>OZ242383.1:0-4258857 GCA_965209155.1 bacterium
TGAACGAAAAAGGCTGCCATGTTAGATCATGAAAAACTCGATGTATACCAATGTTCCATCGAATTTTTAGCGTTATCTGTCCAAGTCATCGAAACATTGCCAAAAGGATACTCAGCCTTAGTTGACCAACTGAAAAGGGCCTCATGGTCGATTCCTCTCAATATCGCAGAAGGCTGTGGAAAAATTCCTTTCCTGACAAGCAACGATTCTATGCATTGGCCCGAGGTTCCGCAATGGAATGCGCTGCTATTCTCGATGTTTTAAACGTGTTGAAGATCATCCAGCCTCCTTTATTTGACGAAGGGAAACAGTTACTTCATCGCATTGTTTCTATGTTAACCAAAATGTGCCGTCGAATTCACTGACCGTTCACGAGCACGAGCACGGCTCACGGACACGGATACGTTTCTAATGTCTGACCGGCAAAGCCTATTAGGTTCGCACCAGCAGAGCTGGTGGTTTAATGAGATTAATTATCAATTTTGCCATATTGAAGCCAACCTTCCGCGATCCGTGTCCTCCAAGCGGAAACGGCCCAGAGTTCCCTATCCCACTTTTTTGCTTAAATCAATCCATCTTTTATAACAAATTACTTTCATTCGATCCCTTTCCAGTTTTGCACTCATTCACGCGCGTTTTTTACAGATGTTGAGAATAGTTCGGACTTATTGACGACATGAATACATCGCGTATAAGGCAGCCCTTCCCAAAATCTTCTGATTGTGTCTTCCCCGTGCTCTCATGGGTGAAATAGTGGTGGGTTATTTCTTGAATCGCCGTTTTGTAATACATATCACAATACTTTTTTTCTGCCGGGACAAATATATTTTCCAATGTTCCGTTGTCTATAGCGTATTCTATTTGAAATTTGATGGCATTTTTAAGATCATCCAATGCACCCTCAAAATTCTTGCCATATCCGCTGAGATTCATATCGACCGCAATGGCATACCAACCACCGTCCTCTGGCACCCCTAAAACTTTGAACGATAATTCCATCTTACTTCCCCCGAATTTAATTTCTTCCTCCTGATCTGGTTTGTTTACGGTTAAAAACTTTAACAGTTACGTTATAATTTTTAAACATATATCTACATACTTGTTACCTACAACTAAAAACGTGATAAAAAGTTATGCGAATCAGGAGTTGAAATTTAATTTATAAAATCAATAATTTAATAATTTTGCTGTGTCATGCCGGACGGGAACCGGTATGCAGGGATTGCGCCGAATTTCCACATCCTCGTCGTCTGGGTTGCTGGTCAAGCCAGGAAGGACACCCTTATTAATTGAGCCTGATTCCGAGTCACGAACGCAGGTTTTGAAAAAAGAGACCGTCATAAATTCCAACCGAGCGAAAAAACGATACTGAATATCAATAGCAACTTTCCGGTATCCGCCAGGGTCGCGTTGAGCAGGACGCTTTCACTGTGAGTGAACACGGTTTTTATTACCGGAATGGCCACGACCAGGGTCAGGATGGCAAAGAGGGCAAAGGGATGCTCTTTCGTATAAAAGTAAAGCACGATGGGAACAAACCCGGCCAGGGTGAGCAAAACCAGGTATTCAACCTGCGAAAACCGTTTACCGAAACGCACGGCCAGGGTATTTTTCCGGGCAGCACGATCTTGATCCCTATCCCGTAGATTGTTCACTGTTAAAATGGCAGTGGAAATCAAACCAGGAGCCAGACCCGCGACCAGGACGGGTACGTTGAGATTCAAGCCCTGCACGTAGTACGTACCCGCCACAGCTACGGGACCAAAGAAAACCAGCACGAAGAGATCGGCAAACCCGGTGTAGGCCGTAGCGAAAGGAGTGGCGGTATAGAGCAGTCCGGAGAGAATGCACGTCAGACCGATCCAGAAGGCCAACCAACCTCCACGCCAGACCAGGAACAATCCGCAAAAGATGGCCAGCGCGAATACCAGGATAAATGCCCTCCTCATGGTTTCCGGTTTCACCAATCCCGCTTGGGTGGCACGCAAGGGACCCACTCTTTCACGGGTATCCGCACCTTTGAGGAAATCGAAATAGTCATTGGCGAAATTCGTCCCGATTTGAATCAAAACGGCCACTAGTAAAGCAGCGAGCGCGGAAGGCCCATGCCAGAGACCTGCTTCGAAAGCCATGGCGCTGCCGATGAGCACGGGAGAAACGGAAGCCCATAATGTCTGGGGACGGGATGCCAGTATCCAAATCCGCATGGCTTCCATTTATTCATTTTCGGAGGCTTCGCATTCCTGGGCGACGTCGATACCGAGAAGCGGTTTCAACGCTTTTTTGGAATCGAGGACGATTTTCGAGTTATCAGTGAAGGTGACGTCGATCTTGTCGACCTGTAAGCAAACCATTGAAGATCGATACCAATCACCAAGCCACAGGACCCGGTTGAAGGGAGCGCCCTCTTTCTTATCCATGGGAGGGTAATTTCCGCTCAACGTCGATTGCTCATCCAGGAGTTTTTTTCCGTCTTTGTCGTAAACGGAAATAAAAAAACGCGCACGGTAAATGGTTTTGGGACCGGGATTGTACCAGATCAGTTCCACCGGGGTGACGATGTTGGGTTTCAGCATGATGGAACTGATAAAAATCGGGGCGCTCGTCTCTTGCGCGTCTCTCAGCTTCTGCGTAGTAAAAATGCCCCCGCACCCTGTTAAGATCAGTGACAGTAATAAGATTTGACACCTTCTTACCTGTCTCATTTTGCCTCCAATAAATGATTCATTCACAATCGAACCTCGGATTCAGCGCTCCTGACGATATTTTTCTCTCCATGAAAGGATCCATTAGCGATCTGCAAAAATATGTTTTGATCATCAAAATCTCACCACTCCTCCAATAAGCAATCACTTCCCCACAAAATAACCAATACCGCAGTCACTTTTGTGCCTGAAATGTTCCATGAATCCCAAATGGAGCTCTGGTTGCAAAATTTCTTCACGTAACCTTCATGGAAAAGTTTTCCACCCCAGAGAATGAAAATAATTTCAAAGGGTTATCCCAATATTTTCACGGTAACATCCAATAATGATAGTTGTGAATCGAGTATCACGGATCAGACTCACCCTCGAACGTCGAAAGAGCATGTGAGAATGGTGCCGAAGGGGAGACTCGAACTCCCACGGGCATAGCCCACTGCCCCCTCAAGACAGCGTGTCTACCGGTTTCACCACTTCGGCGAATTGTAAAAGAACCCGAGTTCGAAATAAGCATTCAATCAATTCAATGTGTTATGGAATCCTCATATCATAGAGAATCCTTGTCCTTCCTGTCTTGACCAGGGATCCAGGGAATCAAATATGTCATTCCTGCGAAATCAGGAATCCAGAGCTATTCGGAATCGAGCAACCCCGCTTATGCGAGGAGGACAAATACTCTAAGATATTCCTATTCGTGAAGAGTAATGTCGAAATCGGGTTACAAGTGGTACTTTATAAAAGGTTTCGGGGGAATTACAAGTGATTTTTCTTCCCCATCTCCTCCGAAAAGAGCCCGAAGGTTGATTTTTATTCGCAAACCTGTTAACCTGATTGCCTTGAACCCGGTAAAAAACCAACTGCCGTTTAAAAAATACGCATTCATAGAGTATGATTGATGCCCAGGAAGAAACTCGTTTATAAAATCATTTTCCTCAACCAGGGGAAAATCTATGAAATTTATGCAAGACAAGTCAACCAAAGTGGAATCTTTGGTTTCATCGAAGTCGAAGGGTTGTTTTTTGGTGAAAAATCCGAAGTCTTGATCGATCCGGTCGAAGAGCGGCTCAAGGGGGAATTTTCAGGAGTGGAAAGGACCTATATTCCGATGAATGCCGTGATACGCATCGATGAAGTTGAAAAAAGAGGTGCCAATCGCGTGACTTCGTTCTCTTCCAAGTCAGACAACGTCACCCCATTTCCGGTTTCCAATCTCGTCGTTCCGGGAGAAGGACCTCAAAAGAAATAAGCGTTCGAGTCGAGAACTGAATGTTGCGGGTGAAATCGCTCTTCTCGGTGCACTTCCCATCCCGGCGATTCTCACTCCGTTTTCCGGAGAATCTCCAGCTTTCCACCTCAACCACGGGAGAGCCGGGAACAATCCGACCACCGTTCCGGTCAGCATCCATGCTAATGGTGACGTATTTTTTGAGCTTTCCGCAAGATTTGGATTTTCATGGTATCCACGCTTTTTCCAATGGCTTTGTATAAATTTTCGTGGGTGGCGTTGCTGGAGAGGGATTTTCCCATATAAGTGCAATTGATCACCGCGTGGTGGTGTCGCTCATCGCTTTCCTTGATCAAATGTATATGGAAAGTGTATTTATTTTCGGTGATTTGAAGCAATTCCCGCATCTCCTCATGCACGTGTTCGATGACCGATTCCGAATGTTTCATGTTTTTGAAAGCAATGTGAATACTCATAAATCCTTTGCTGAAATTTTGTTAGAACATGAATGAAAATCCCATTAAGCTGAATTCTACATAAAATCATCGACATGTCAAGCGGACGCGATGACTGCAGAGAAATTGGATCGGGGACTGGTCAGACATTTCCCATTGCGTTATAATAATTAATCTCATTAAACCACCAGCTCTGCTGGTGCGAACCTAATAGGCTTTGCCGGTCAGACATGAGAAACGTATCCGTGTCCGTGAGCCGTGCTCGTGCTCGTGAACGGTCAGTGAATTCGACGGCACATTTTGGTTAACATAGAAACAATGCGATGAAGTAACTGTTTCCCTTCGTCAAATAAAGGAGGCTGGATGATCTTCAACACGTTTAAAACATCGAGAATAGCAGCGCATTCCATTGCGGAACCTCGGGCAAATGCACAGAATCGTTGCTTGTCAGGAAAGGAATTTTTTCCACAGCCTTCTGCGATATTGAGAGGAATCGACCATGAGGCCCTTTTCAGTTGGTCAACTAAGGCTGAGTATCCTTTTGGCAATGTTTCGATGACTTGGACAGATAACGCTAAAAATTCGATGGAACATTGGTATACATCGAGTTTTTCATGATCTAACATGGCAGCCTTTTTCGTTCACGAGCACGAGCACGTCTTACGATGACGAACACGTTTTGCCCCCATCCTGGGGGCCTCTTCAAGCCACCGGCTCTGCCGGTGGTGATGACTACGTATCCCGAGCGGCACCTTCCCGGGTTGGAAGATCACCTTTCCGGAATACGATTCCGATCTGAAAAAGGTTTGAATATGATCCAGCATAGTGAAAAATCCCCTGCGGATTCCGTCCCTCATTCCATCAATTTGAAAGCAACCATGCAGGGTATTTTTCGTTTTGCGGGAGACCGCTTTCCCAAAAACAGCGCTCGCATCGACCCGAGCCGCATCACCTATATCAATCACAGCTCCCTTTTGGAAATGTTGAGGAAAACCGTCTCCACGATCAAGTCGGACGCGCTTCCCATCGAGCCGGCCGGTTTGAAAGACATTTTGTTCGTGACCTGGCTTTCTCTGGCATACCTGCAATTTCATTTGAATTTGCTCGAATCGGGCCGGGTCCATTTGTGGGAGTACCTGGAAACTCAATTCAAGTGGCTGCGTTATCTCAAGTGGACGCGAACCCATGATGCGTATCGTCGATATAAGCGACTCGAGGAGCAACAGCGGGATTCACGGCAGGTTTGGGAGCAATTGAACCGCGCTTATGGGGAATTGCGCCATACGATTCGACGTGGCGCGCTGGCTGTCGTCAAAGCGGACGTCTCTCCTGCGGAACGCCAGTCGATCATCGACGTCGAAAAACTGGAACACTCCCGGACGGCCTTGGCGGCACTGCTCGATGAAATCGAAGACCAGCAGCATCGAGCACGAAAAATGAAGAAATTCTTTTTATATGCTTCGGATCGTTTGCGCATTCACAACAAGTTTCGCAGCGCCAATTCGGCCCTCGAGAATTTGCCGGTTCAACTCGAAAAAGCCGAGCTGGATCCTTCCTTCGTCACGGCAAACCGGGTGAAAGAGTTGCATTTCAAGGAAAGAAAATACTTGCGCTGGCGTATTTCCGATAAATACATTCTGCGCCAGCTCAATAAACGTCAGTTCCCCCTGAAAACGCTCCTCGAGGATCTCGACCGCTTGCTGCAATCCGAATCCCACAAATTGAACTTGTATGCCAATCGCGTTACCAACCTGGGATATTTGCTGAGGTTCACTCCCTCCCCTTCCAATCCACAAATTTCAAGAATATTCGATACCGGGAATGAATCAGCTCCCTTACCGGATCTCGTACCGGATTCGTCAAAACACGAAGCGGCATCCGCGAATGGGTCTTCCCCGCCAGACGGTTCTTCTGCGACTACGCGAGATGCTGGACGGGAAATGGGCCATTCGGTGTTGAATTTGAGCATGGAAGAGATCGATGAAACCAACCAACCCTCCCCGCTTTCGCGGGGACAAGTTTCGCGGGAATGACATAGCGGGAATTACGGACTTTCACTCTCTCGAAATTGTATTGGCATTGCCGATCGCTCATGCTAGATTTCTCCGGTAATTCATTCCTGCATCTTCCGGAATAAGTACTTCTCTCCGTTCAGACGAAATCACCTTTATGCTCGATATCAAGATCATCCGCAGCAACATGGAGCAGGTTGTGGCAAACTGCCGCAACCGGCAAATCGAGGTCGACATTCCCGGGTTGATGACGCTCGACGAGCAATCACGGCAATTGAAAGGAGAATTGGACAGCTTGCGCCAAAGACGCAATGCGCTCAGCGCACGATTGAAGCATCCATCCACCCGCAATGAACGGCAACCCTGGATCGAGGAGGCGAAAAACCTGCGAGAAAAAGTCACGCTCAAGGAACGGGAACTCGACCAGACTGCGCACGCCTTGCAGTCGTTGTTGCGTCGGGTACCCAACCTGACCCACCCGGAAACGCCGGTGGGAAAGACGGATGAAGACAATCGCGTCCTCCGGCAAGTGGGCGCTCCCCCTGCCTTTGATTTTGAGCCCCGGGATCACCTCTCGTTGATGGAAGCGCATGACCTGGCTGACTTTGGCGGAGGCGCCCGGGTTGCCGGACAAAAATTCTATTACTTGAAAAACGAAGCCGTATGGCTCGAGTTGGCATTGGTTCAACATGGTTTGAAAATCTTGAAAAACGCAGGATTCACGCCCTTCATCACGCCCGACGTGGCCCGGCAGGATATTGTGGATGGCATCGGATTCAATCCACGCGGAGAGGAAAGTCAAATTTATTCTATCGAAAATTCCGATCTATGCCTGATTGCCACTTCTGAAATCACCCTCGGCGGCCGCTTGCGCGACTCGATTTTCCAGGAGACCGACTTGCCATTACGCCATGCCGGACTTTCCCATTGTTTTCGCACCGAAGCCGGCGCAGCGGGTCGTGAATCGAAGGGGCTCTACCGGGTCCATCAATTCACTAAATTGGAAATGTTCATATTTTGCCACCCGGACCATTCGGAGGAGATGCACGACGAACTGCTGGCTCTCGAAGAAAAAATCTATCAGGATTTGAACATCCCGTACCGCATTGTCGACGTCTGCACGGGGGACTTGGGGGCGCAGGCATATCGAAAATTCGACTTGGAAGCCTGGATGCCGGGACGAGGCAGGTGGGGAGAAATCACGTCGGCCTCCAACTGCGGCGATTACCAGGCGCGTCGTTTGAACATCCGATTCAAGGACAAAAAAACGGGTAAAAATCGCTTTGCGCACTTACTCAATGGCACGGCCATCGCCGTCTCCCGTACGTTGATCGCCCTTCTCGAAAACGGGCAGCAGTCCGATGGCTCCATTCGCTTGCCCGAATGCCTCGCGCTGCCCGACATCGTCGGCAAATAAGGATGCTCCATGACTCCCGCAACCTTTCATCCGGTGATTGAAATTTCAATTCGTCATTTCCACGTAACGAGTGAAGCGCTCGCCCCCTACCACGATTCCTGGTCGGAACCAGGAATGAGAAGTCAGCGCCTGGTCGGAATGACAACGTTGAGGCGGGTCGGCGGGAGAAAACCTTATACGCATTTTTGCTTTAGAGTATCAACCTGATGGACAAGCTTGTATTTTTATTAAAATACATACGTGCGCACACCTTGTCTTACAGCGCAGGCATCGCCTTTGTGATCGCCACCAATTGGATCGCGGTCACCATTCCGGAATACGTGCAGAAAAGCATTGATTTGCTCGTCGTAGGATACCAGGTGACTCCCGACTCCCTGGCCCGTATCGAATCCGAACTCGTCTCACGACCCGGCTTTTCAGCGGAGATTATGCAGGTCTTGAAGAGTCTGGAAAACCAGTCATTCGAAGACGAGGAACGTTTTCTCGAGGTCTTGCGAAATGTCCTCGGAACGGACGAAACGGAGCGTTTCCAGGAGATCATCTTCCAGCATACCTACCTCACGGACACGCTTACCAAAAACCAGGAATTGTTGCTTCGCTATTTATTCATCATGCTCGCCCTGGCCTGCGCCATGATCGTGGTGCGCACCCTTTCGCGGACTTTATTCTTCACCCCGGGTCGCGCCATCGAATGTGAAGTGAAAAACGACTTATTCGCGAAGCTGATGGAATTGCAGAAAGATTATCACGAGCAGCACCCTTCCGGTACCGTCATTTCCCGGCTCAATAACGACATCATGGGTTTGCGGATGATGTGTGGATTTGGTCTGATGCAGGTGGTCAACATCTGCACCGCCCTTTCCCTCACTCCCTACAAAATGTGGCAGCTCTCTCCGGCCCTGACCTTCTATTGTATCATCCCCATCATTTTCATTTTCATCATTGTGCGTTTTGGCATGCATTTCATGGTGATCAACATGCGCCAGAGAATGCAGCGCTTGCAGGAGCTCTCCGCCTTCACCGTTTCTTCGTTATCCGGGATCGACGTCATCAAGGGCTTTGAAATGCACGATTGGTCGCGAACGGAGTTTTCCGGAAAAAATCGATCCATGCGCCGTCTCTCCCTCAACCTGGCCCGGATTCGCTCTTTTTTCCTGTCCCTGCTCAGTAACATGGAGCACGTGCTTAAAATTCTCGTTTTGTTCGTGGGGGGTATTTTTGTCATTGAAGAAGAATTCACCATCGGCGAATTGACGGCTTTCATCACGTACGCAGCCCTGCTGACCATGCCCCTGATGGCCTTGGGTTGGGTTTCCACCATGATCCAGCAAGGGATGGTCGGCATCGAAAGCCTGCAAACCGTGGCCAGGCAAAAAGCGCCTCATCGTCAGATTCCCGCATTGCCTGCCAAGGAAGCGGCTCATCTTTTTGACGAAGGCCTGCTCGTTCGGAACCTCCATTTTCGTTATCCCAACCAGACCTCGGATACGCTGCGAGGGATTGATTTTCAAATTTTACCCGGACAGACCATTGGAATTCTGGGACGCATCGGCTCCGGAAAAACGACCCTGGTCCATTGCCTGAATCGCTACGTCGAGGCGGGAGACGACCAGATCTTTCTTTCAGGAAAAGCGATCAATTCCCTCGCTCACTCGGATATCCGCCGTACGATTCGAACGGTCACCCAGGACCCTTTTTTATTTTCCGACACGGTTGAGGAAAATATCCACTTTGGCAGTATCGAAAACCAGGATTTGGTGCCCACGGACCTGGAAAATATCCTTTATGAATGCGCCTTGGAAGATGAAGTTCGCCGCTTCCCTCAACAAGAGAAAACGATGGTGGGAGAAAAAGGAATCATGCTTTCCGGAGGGCAAAAACAACGAATCAGCCTCGCGCGCGCGATGGTGGCCCCTTGTGATTTGCTCATCCTGGACAACGTACTTTCGGCCGTCGACTCGGAAACGGAGAGTTTTCTCCTCGAGCAAATCCTGCGTAAACAACACGCGCGCAGTTTGCTGATCGTCTCCCACCGCGCCAAGACCATGGAAAACGCCGATTGGATCCTGGTCTTGGAGGAGGGAAAAATCGTCGACCAGGGCCAGCACCAGGAATTGATCGATCGTCCGGGATATTACCGGGAAACCTGGCTCCTGCAAAATGAAACCGCCTTAGCCTGATCGTCTATGGATCGCCGACCCCCTCCTGAAAAAACAGTTCCCCTCACCGATGGACCGCCTCCTGCGGAAATGGCGGAAAAGCCTGCAGGTCCCGACCCGGTCGAAGCGATGACTCCCGGCGGGGAAGCCGTCCAGCAAAGCAGGGACTGGTCCTTGCTGCTTCGATTTTTCGGATACGTTCGTCCGTATTGGAAATGGGTGGCCCTCAGCCTCTGCGCGATTCCCTTTTCCGTAGGCGCTACCTTGCTCTTGCCGTGGCTGATCATTCGAATTGTCGACGATTACCTGGTGGTGAGGAATATGGAAGGGTTGTACCTGTATATTTCCTTACTCACGGCAACCGTGGTTTTGGGATACCTGACGGACGCCGTCTATACTTACGCCTTGCAAAAAGCCGGGCAGATGGCGATTTCCGATATGCGGGAAGATCTCTACGCCCACATCCTTCAACTGCCCCGCGCTTTTTACGACAACCGTCCTGTCGGCGTATTGCTCACCCGGCTCACCACGGACATGGAAGCCTTGGGGGAATCCATGGCCATGGGGGTTCTTTCCATTGTCACCGATTTTATCAAAACCATTGCCCTTTTCATATTCCTTCTCTACCTCAGTTGGGAATTGACCCTGGTCATTCTTCTCATTTTGCCCCCCATCTATTGGATTGCGAATTTATTAAGGGGCAAACTCCGTTACTATTACAACCTCACACGAGAGATACTGGCCGCCTCGACCGGCTTTTTACAGGAGTGTTTGAACGGGGTGAAGACGGTGCAATTGTACGCGGCGGAAGAGAAGGTGATCCGGCGCTACACCCGTAAAAATGATGAATTCCTCAAGGCGCAAACCCGTACCAATTATTATGATTCTTCCTTGTATGCCATCGTCGAAGGCATCACTTCCATCAGCCTGGGTTTGTTGATCTGGTATGGCGCGCGGCAGATCCTTGCCGGTACGACGACCGTGGGGGTATTGATTGGTTTCATCAATATCCTGCACCGTATTTTTATCCCGATTCGCGAATTTACCCAGCAAATATCGACCATCCAACGCGCTTTATCCGCCCTGGAAAACATCCACCTGCTTTTGGGAGAAGCCCCCGAAGAAAGCGAAATCCTGGATGAAAACCAGCTCGCTCGTTTACGGAGCTTCGAAGAATTGCGTTTCGAAAAGGTCTATTTCCGCTACAGTGACCATGGTCCCTATATTTTGAAGGGAGTTTCCTTCACCCTCAAAAAAGGAGACCGGTTGGCCATTGTCGGCGCCACGGGGTCCGGGAAATCCACCATCGTGCGTCTTATCACGAAAGCCTACACCAATTACCAGGGTTCCGTGAAGATCAATGGAGTGGAATTGTCCGACATTCCACGAAAACACTTGCTCGAATTGATGGCCATGATGCAGCAGGACGTCTACCTCTTCAACCAGAGCCTGGCATTCAATATCGGGCTCGACCGTCCGGGAACCACGCCGGCGCTCATCCGGGAAGCCGCCGAATACGTCTATGCCCATTCCTTCATCGAGAAATTGCCCGGAGGTTACGAATATCAGGTGCTGGACAATGGCAAAAACCTGTCGGCTGGCCAGGCTCAATTGATTTCTTTTTCCCGGGCCATGGCCGGAAACAGTGAAATGATTATCCTCGACGAAGCCACCAGTTCGGTGGACTCCGTCACGGAAGACCTGATTCAAAAGGCCACCGAGAAAGTTTTCCAGGAAAAAACCGTCATCGCCATTGCCCATCGATTGAGTACGATTCGACATTCCGACATGATTCTCGTGCTCCAGGAAGGACAAATCGTGGAAAGGGGCAGCCACCCGGAACTGATGCTCCAGGACGGCGTTTACGCCAACTTGTTCTACGCCCTCCTCGACCGTTTCCTCGACACCCGCCCCGGAACGCCATGATTCCCCTGCTCACTTCCCTCCCTCGCAATCGGGAATCGAGGAAAGTGTCCTTTCTGGCTTGAACAGGAATCCAGAGTAACGAGCATGTCGTACCCGGGAAATCGGGACTCCCTGCGTGTGTCCTTCCTGGCTCCGACCAGGAATCCAGAATCATGTACGCACTTATTCCCGATGAGACGGTACTCCTACAGGGGCGAAGTCGGTGTTTTCGGAGTCATCACCACCGGCAGAGCCGGTGGCTTGAAGAGGCCCCCAGTATGAGGGCAAAACGTGTTCGTCATCGTAAGACGTGCTCGTGCTCGTGAACGAAAAAGGCTGCCATGTTAGATCATGAAAAACTCGATGTATACCAATGTTCCATCGAATTTTTAGCGTTATCTGTCCAAGTCATCGAAACATTGCCAAAAAGGATACTCAGCCTTAGTTGACCAACTGAAAAGGGCCTCATGGTCGATTCCTCTCAATATCGCAGAAGGCTGTGAAAAAAATTCCTTTGCTGACAAGCAACGATTCTATGCATTTGCCCGAGGTTCCGCAATGGAATGCGCTGCTATTCTCGATGTTTTAAACGTGTTGAAGATCATCCAACCTCCTTTATTTGACGAAGGGAAACAGTTACTTCATCGCATTGTTTCTATGTTAACCAAAATGTGCCGTCGAATTCACTGACCGTTCACGAGCACGAGCACGGCTAACGGACACGGATACGTTTCTCATGTCTGACCGGCAAAGCCTATTAGGTTCGCACCAGCAGAGCTGGTGGTTTAATGAGATTAATTAAAGTCATCACCACCGGCAGAGCCGGTGGCTTGAAGAGGCCCCCAGTATGAGGGCAAAACGTGTTCGTCATCGTAAGACGTGCTCGTGCTCGTGAACGAAAAAGGCTGCCATGTTAGATCATGAAAAACTCGATGTATACCAATGTTCCATCGAATTTTTAGCGTTATCTGTCCAAGTCATCGAAACATTGCCAAAAGGATACTCAGCCTTAGTTGACCAACTGAAAAGGGCCTCATGGTCGATTCCTCTCAATATCGCAGAAGGCTGTGGAAAAAGTTCCTTTCCTGACAAGCAACGATTCTATGCATTTGCCCGAGGTTCCGCAATGGAATGCGCTGCTATTCTCGATGTTTTAAACGTGTTGAAGATCATCCAGCCTCCTTTATTTGACGAAGGGAAACAGTTACTTCATCGCATTGTTTCTATGTTAACCAAAATGTGCCGTCGAATTCACTGACCGTTCACGAGCACGAGCACGGCTAACGGACACGGATACGTTTCTCATGTCTGACCGGCAAAGCCTATTAGGTTCGCACCAGCAGAGCTGGTGGTTTAATGAGATTAATTATTTCGGATGTTGAATCGCGTGCCGGACCACTTTTTTCAAGGCAGCAACGGGCAAGGGATCAGTGGGTTTGAAATTGATGCACCCTTTTCCGGTTTTGATTTTGGGGTATTTTTTCTTAAAATCGGCAAGATGGTGCGCACCGCAGGTATAGAGCGAAACATAACGCTTTTGGTTGGCTATCCCCACCCAACCTTCCTCCGCGCGATACGTTGGCATCTTGTAGGACAGGTCTACGTTGGCATCGGGAAACAACCCGGTGATGATTTCGTGCAACTTCAAAACCATCTCTCTACGTTCCTCCGGGACGTTTTCCAGATAAGTTTTTATTACTTCGTTCATGTCAGGAGTATTGAACTTGCAGCAGATCGATTTTATTCCTGAAGCGCTTCAGATTCACAAGAAGGCGCAAAGGCACAAAGTTACCAGGCGCAGAGGGTTTTATGCTCTACTTTTCCAATCAGGCTCACGGGAGGGGCTACCGGTAGTCTTCAGCAGCATCTTGCGCTTCAAATCCCAACACTTCCCTGGCGCGACTCATATCCCGGTAGCCCCATTTGTTTTTCGATATCGCGTAGAAAACGTCATACTCGATGCTCTCCGGAGCCTCGATGCAGGCTTCGATCATCCCGACGATGTCCCGGTGACTGCACCAGACCGAGAAATCGCGGGAATGGAGAGGTTTATTCTCCACATTGACCCTCCCGATCCGCAGGCTGATAACGGATAAATCGCAGGTGTCGGCGAAGTGCCGACCCAACGCTTCTCCCCAGACTTTGGTGGCTCCATACACTCCACTGGGTCGTGTCGGCGTCTTGTGGTCGAACTGCGGCCATTGATCCGGGACCTCTTCGTAACGCCCTTCGACAATGGCTTTGAGAGGTTCATCGCTTTCCCATCCGGAAGTGGTAGCCCCGCTGCTGGCAAAGACGACGCGCTTCACGCCGGCCCGCAGCGCTGCCAGAAAAACGTTGTAGGTGCCTTGAATATTGGTTTCGAGAAACTCCTGCCATGTGAAATCATTCCCGGATTTGGCTGCCAGGTGCGCAACAACGTCTTGCCCCTCGAAAGCCGGTCGGATCGCTTCGGAATCGGACAGGTCCGCTTGCACGCAATTCACTCCCGGGACGTTGCTTCGATTGAGCCCGCTTAATTCGTACCGGCCTTGTAAATGTTGACGAACGAGCCCGCCGATCAGACCACTCATTCCTGTGATTAACACTTTTTTCGACATAATTTTCCCTCTGGACTTGGTCTTCGCTGCTCTCTGTGTCAGTCCTTGAAAATACGGGGCAATCCTGCCTTTCCAGGAATGAAAAGCAGGGGATTCAGAGCAAATCTTTTCAAGGAGTGATTCGCACTCGAAATAAGCAGCTTACGCAAAAAGTTGCTTGAGCTAGTCAGGAGCGATTGAGGAGTCAGTTTGAGCATCTTCTCTATCTCCTCGCTCGTCAGTTTAGAAAACTTCTCTACAATAGCATAGGTTAACAATTCTCTCAAATGTCTCTTTTCGGACTCCGGGAAATCCAAGGTCTCCAAAGTGGCTTTCCATTGCGGTATTTTTTCTGCCAATTCTTCCCGACTCTCCAAGACCAAAGGTTCCAAAACCATCAGCGCTTCGTGAAGATGTAAGGAAAAATTTTATAAAAAAGAGAATTTGGCTTACCAGTCGGTTGAGCTGACGCCCTCCACGCTGCTTCGGTCAGAGTTTAGAGTAATTTTCCAATTTATCTCAACAGCAATGCTAATGGTGGGCGCTGCTCACCTTAACGTTCGACATCCATTGATATCTCCTCTATCCAATATCACATGATTCTTAATTGAAATTTTGCAAACTTTCAGAAGTCATCACCACCGGCAGACCCGGTGGCTTGAAGAGGCCCCCAGTATGAGGGCAAAACGTGTTCGTCATCGTAAGACATGCTCGTGCTCGTGAACGAAAAAGGCTGCCATGTTAGATCATGAAAAACTCGATGTATACCAATGTTCCATCGAATTTTTAGCGTTATCTGTCCAAGTCATCGAAACATTGCCAAAAGGATACTCAGCCTTAGTTGACCAACTGAAAAGGGCCTCATGGTCGATTCCTCTCAATAACGCAGAAGGCTGTGGAAAAAATTCCTTTCCTGACAAGCAACGATTCTATGCATTTGCCCGAGGTGCCGCAATGGAATGCGCTGCTATTCTCGATGTTTTAAACGTGTTGAAGATCATCCAGCCTCCTTTATTTGACGAAGGGAAACAGTTACTTCATCGCATTGTTTCTATGTTAACCAAAATGTGCCGTCGATTTCACTGACCGTTCACGAGCACGAGCACGGCTAACGGACACGGATACGTTTCTCATGTCTGACCGGCAAAGCCTATTAGGTTCGCACCAGCAGAGCTGGTGGTTTAATGAGATTAATTAAATTGTAGTCAACTGAGAATATGATACTATGAGAATGTTTTTTGGATCATAGACTAAATAGGAATCATGAGAGATCAAGAACTAAATGAGTTATTGAGCAAGATCGCGACAGTTCAGGAACGTTTGACAAAATCGCAGGAACAAACCGATAAACAGTTGAAAGAACTGGGCAAACAAATTGGAGGACTGGGAGAAAAATTTGGAAGCTTCACAGAAGGGATCGCTTTCCCTTCGATGGAAAAATTGTTGCGTGAACAATTTAAAATGGATGTGGTTGGTCTACGAGTCAAATCTCGAAAAAATGGTCATACGATGGAATTAGATGTCTTGGCTTATGGCAATTCTGATATTCATCAAGCCTTTATCGTTGAGATAAAAAGCCACTTACGTGAAGAGGGGCTGCAACAAATATTAAAACACTTAGAAACTTTTCCTACCTTCTTTCCTGAACATCAAGACAATGAACTCTATGGGATCTTAGCCTGTGTAGATAGTCCCGAAGAATTAGAAAAACGAGTAATCCAGTCAGGGATTTACTTAGCTAAGATCCGTGATGAGACTTTTGCACTTCGAGTACCCGAAAATTTTCATCCTAAATCATTTCAATAAACTTCTTGGAACAAAATGCCGAACAAAACGTTGTACCTGATTGCTTTCTGCGCCGCTCGCAAGCTCGCTCAGCAAAAAGCAACAGGTGAACTCAACGTTAGCGTGCGACAAGAGGTCGCATGTCCCAATGGTCCAAACTTGACGAAGAAGAAAAAACAGCGATTCTCAGGAAGGAAAAAGGGAGGGGCTCCTTTAGTCCGCTTACCAATTGAACGGGTTGATCAGTCTGGAGAGGAATCCTCGTTTGCGTTTCGCGGTGGTGCCATAACTGCCCTCTCCGCCCCTGAGCCGGGGATCGAGCAGATCGCGCATGGCATCGCCGAACATGTTTAGACTGTAGACGGTAATAGTCAGGCAAAGACCAGGCCAGAGCGCCAGCCATGGCGCCATCTCCATGTACTGACGTCCTTCCCGGCTGAGCAGACCTCCCCAGCTAGGAACCTTGGGGGGCAGTCCGAATCCCAGGAAGCTCAGCGAGGCTTCGGCCATGATGACCCCGCCAATGTTGATCGAGAAGACGATGATGATCGGTGCCATAATATTGGGCAGCACATGTCGCAGGAGGATTTGGCTCGTGGGGGTGCCCACGGCCCGGGCGGCCAGAAAATAGTCATTCTCTTTGACACCGATCACGGCGCTCCTGATGACTCTGGAGCCGACGATGCCTCCTGATATACCCAGGACCAGTATCATCTGTAACAAACCCTGCCCCACTATGGACATTATGGTTAACAACAGGAGCAGTCCCGGGAAACACATCCAGGCATCGACAAACCTCTGCGCAGCCAGGTCCAATTTACCTCCAAAGAATCCTGAAATGCCGCCAATCAGGATAGCGACGACAACATTGAGAGCGGTCGCCGCCAGACCGACAGTTAACGAAATACGAGCCCCGTAGATAATGCGGCTCAAGAAGTCTCGCCCCAAGTGGTCGGTACCCAGGAGATACTGGGCTGATGAGCCAGTCAGCCTGTCTATCAGGTGCGGTTCATCATATGGATAAGGGGCCAGAACATCGGCAAAGATAGCCACAAAAATCAATATCAATACTATAATCCCGCCGAAAGTACCCAGTGGCTTCTCCTTGACCAGCCTGATAAAGAAATCAGCCACCCCGGCACGTCTCTTTGGCTCGCTTACTCCTGATGGTATCCCTGTGGTATCACTCATAGTTTAGGTATTCAGGATGAAGGTTTTCAGGTATAAAGTATCAGGTGTCGGCTTTGCGCTAATACCTGAAACCTAACACCTGATACCTTTGTCGCGCCAGCGACTATTTATATCGAACCCTGGGGTCTAAATAAGGATAAATCAGGTCGATTATTAGATTGAACCCCACAACCGCGGTGGCGAAAACCAGGTTTACTCCGGAGACCACCGGGTAGTCTCTGTCAATGAGGGCAAGCAGCAAGAGACGACCTAACCCCGGCAGGTTGAATATGTTCTCCATGATAACGGAGCCGCCTATCAGGATAGGCAACTGCAGGCCAATCAGGGTCACCACCGGGATGAGGGCATTTTTGAGGGTGTGCCGGATAATCACGACCCGCTCCCGGAGCCCCTTGGACCAGGCAGTGCGGATATAGTCTTGCCTGAGCACCTCCAGCATCATGGTGCGCGTCATCCGCATTGTGGCTGCAGCCGAGGCCGTCCCCAGAATCAAGCTGGGAATGATGAACAACCCGAGATTCCGCAGCGGGTCTTCGGTGAAAGGAACCCACTCCATCGGCGGCGACCAGCCCCACCAGATTGCCGGGTATATCATGACCATAAGGGCCAGCCAGAAGTTAGGCGTGGCCAGGCCGACGATGGCGATGGAGCGTCCCGCGTAGTCGGCGGCGGTATCCTGGCGAATCGCCGAGTAGATGCCGACTGGCAGGGCTATCAAGAGCCCGATTATGATTGCCATGACGCCAAGCTCAATGGTTACTGGCAATCTACCTAATATCGTCTCCTCTATCGGCCAACCGTACATCATTGATTCGCCAAGGGTACCGTGGAGGAGACCGTTGTAGCGGGACTCACCGGTAACCCAGTCAGGGGTCGGCAACACTCCTATCCAGCGTCCATACTGCACGTAGACAGGCACGTCTAATCCCAGCATACGCTCCATAGCTTCACGGTCAACCACCCCCTCGCCCTCGAAGAAGCCCATCCTCATCACCATTAAGTCTATTACATCGCCCGGGATGAAGCGGACCGAGAGAAAGACCAGGACGGTCAATATAAACATGGTGGGGATTATCAGCAATAGCCTTCTGATGATATAGGCTCTCATGTGATACTCCTCCTTGTCATTGCGAGCCCCGATTTATCGGGGCTTCCTCAAGTTCCTTCACAATACTTCCTTGCGATAGTCGGCGTTACCAATCGACCGGTTCAAGGCGCACGCCCCGATCCCGACGTGTCGGGAGGGCTAACGGCTATTTCTAAAACCAGGTAAAGTAAAGGACGATGACAACGGGTAAGGGAGCTGGGAAGCCTGAACCCCCCAGCTGCCTTTTTTCCCTGAGCTCAGCAAGGTGTGACCCCCCCTAATAACCCATTGCTTCCTTCAGCTCACTATCAATCCAGAGGCGGGCGAAGAGGGCAGCACTACGATCCTGCCGTCCCATTTCGCCTTCACCGTTATAACCTATGACCCACGGCTGGGTCGCGTTAAATACTGGATTCTTAGGACCCCATATATACCAGTGCTTCTCTATAATGTACATATCTGCCTCTTTAACCAGCCTCATCTGCTCCTCAATGGTGGTAGCGGCTGCGGCGGCGGCATACATGGCGTCATAAACCGGGTCCTGGACTCCGGTGGGGGACCATCCTTCGGATTGATACCATACCGGTGGCACGAGAGGGGGATAGTCTAAGCCCGCAACCTGTCCTGAGAATAACCCTTCAAGAGTGTGTTCCCGAAGCATACCGCTCCAAGTAGCTCGGTCAGCTAGCCAAATCTCTACATCAATGCCAATCTCACGCCAGTAGGTTGCAGCTAATTCCGTATAGCCTAGATCGGCAAATTCGCCATGCATCAAGGGGACCTTGAATCTAATGCCGTCGGCGCCGCGCGGGTACCCAGCCTCATCAAGGAGCTTCTCCGCCCCTTCCGGGTCATAGATCCAGTATTGCTTGACCTCCTCGGGCCACCCTTCAAATGGGTTGTTATACCCGATGACATCCTTCCCTAGCAGCCCCTGAGGTATCCACTGGGCATAACCCTTAAAGTAGGTATTGTTAACTGTCTCAAGGTCCAATGCCATTTGCAGTGCGTGGCGCACCCTGATGTCGTTAGCAGGGGGCGACGGCACGCGCTGGTTAAAACCAAAAGCAAGATCCGAGCGATAATCCCACGAGGTCAGCTCGATTTCGGGGTTGATTCGCCGCAGGCTCTCTACCTGGTCTATAGATGTTAAGTAACCGGAGATGAAACCCAGGTGATCAACCTTACCCGAGCGCAGTGCCGCCAGACGTGTTGCTTCTTCTGGCATAAGCAGCATCCTTAACTCGTCGCAATAGGGCAATCGGTTCCCCGGGTATTTTTCGTCGTCGCGCCAGTAGTCAGGATTCTTGGTATAGCTGTAAGAGCTGCCCTCCACAAGGTCAGTCAGCATCCAGGGCCCGGTGCCGACCACGTTCCTCCAGTCGTTAACGTCGCCGTGTTCCTCGATTACCTCGCGGGGGTTGATATAAGCACCCCAGTGGGTGAGGGTATCCTTCAGCGCAGGGAGGTATACCTCCTTCAGCTTAAAAACAACCGTCCATTTGTCGGTGGCCGTTATCGATTCGTATGGTATAGAGACGAATTCACCAGAAGTAAGAAGATGGGGGCTAGGTTCGGTGAAGCCGCTGCCCAGACCAAAATAACGGTGAAAGTTATATTCGACATCATAGGCAGTCAGCTCCCGACCGTTCATAGGTGGCTTATCGTGCCAGTGAACGCCCTGGCGGATGTGGAAGATAAAGGTTTTGTCGTCGGGCGTTTCCCAGCTTTCAGCCAGCAGCCCTGTTATGGCAGATACAGGCATGAACAGTGGGTGAAAGTTAAATTCGTCCCTATCTATTCCCCAGTTCCCGATGCCTAGCTTCTCTATAACGCCACTGACGAGATACCCCGCACCACCGCCAAACCAGGAGTCAGTACGGCCAGGCCAGCCCGTATATCCATAGACACCCGTGAATGTCCCGCCGTACTCCGGTGCTGTCACCATTTTACCAGTGGTCGGATCTTTGACCATCTTTTTCTCAGCCGCCACGGCTGAACTGACCCCGAGGGCGGCCACCATCATGGTGAGGGACAGCAGGATTGCACTTAAGGTTGATTTGCTTTTTTGATTATCCATCTTTTTCCTTTTGATTTGATGTTTAAAACTAAGGATTGATTTAAAACCTGCTTTCGTTCCCGAAAGCACGTTCTCGACGATTTCTCTACACATGGGGTCTCCTTCATTTTGGAGTGATAAAAAACGATTCACTGGCGCCAGGATTGGGCCATGAACCCTGAGCTTTCATTCTCTCGAGGCATTTCCATTGGCTGAAATGAACTGAGGTGCGACTCAAGGATCTCTTCCTGAAGTCGAGATGAGATAAGGGGGGACAACCCAATGAACCTGTATACTTGGAACTGGGAACTTAAAACTGGAATCTTGGTGCTTGGAACAAGGAGCTTGTGACGGGGAAGCAGTACACCGCGGCGAAAGTCCGTACATACCCTCTATGTCATTCCCGCGCAGTGAGGCGGTTTGGCCGCAGTGTGGCCAATAAAAACTGCCGAACGCGGGATCCAGGGTATCGAAACGGACCCTGGATTCCGGCTCTTCGCCCGGAATAAAAACGGCGCGAATGGTCAGAATGCGAAAAACGTGTACGCGCTTTTGCCCTACAGTACCAGGAACTGAGAGCTTATAACTTATTACTGGGAGCTGGGAGCTGGGAGCTGGGAGCTGGGAGCTGGGAGCTGGGAGCTGGGAGCTGGGAGCTGGGAGCTGGGAGCTGGGAGCTGGGAGCTGGGAGCTGGGAGCTGGGAGCTGGCTTTTGAGTTTACTTTCATAACCACCTCATTATCAAAATGTTTTTTATACTTGAAACGGGTTGATTTCAGATTTTCATGTCATCCTGGCGAAGGATCTCCGTATTACCCTTCCGTCCTTGGAAGAAAATATTGTATAATCGCTCTGCAAATGATGGTCAAGCTTTTTTTGAATAGGGCGACTCATTCATTCTTGAGTGTCTTCTGGTGACCAACGAGAATACTTTTTCATATTGAGATCCAGAAGTCAACCTTTTTAGCACTTTTCCATTCCCCGTTGACCGTTTCTAAAAATCCTCTGGTGAAGATTTGAGGTTTTAGATGACTTTCGGCTCAATAAACAGGAGCGAAATTGAAATAAAACCTTCAGTCAAAGGCGATTTCATTGAAATCTATCACAAAAGAATGAGGACATTGGGCGTATTCGCGCTATCCCGATGTCCTGTTCTTTTGTTTATGTGGTTATAAGCCCGTTTTGGGGCATAGTCCAGGGGAGATTATAGAGGGGGGCGACTTGGGGAGCCGGAGGAATTGGCAAATTGCCTGTGGGGGCATCTATGATTACCGGCGCTTCATATTCGAGGGCGCGGGGTATCAAAGTTTCCAATGCCAACGGGTCGGCCGCGCGCATTGCGGTCACGCCGAAAGATTCCGCAAATTTGACGAAGTCCGGGTTGCGCAAGTCGGTCTCGTAGGTTCCCCCGAATGCCTCGTCCATGTCGCGGGCCACATTGCCATAAGAATCGTTTCTGAATACGACTGTCACCACGTTGATGCCATACTTGACGGCGGTGGAAAGCTCGGATGAATTGAACATGAACCCACCATCACCCGTCAAGCACACTACCGGACTATCGGGCTTAGCCACTTTCACGCCCAAGGCGGTGGGAAATGCGTAGCCCACATTGAAAGAATAACCGGGATCTATGTAGGTCTTGGGACGGGTCACGCGCCAGTGAGTGCGTGCGTAAAATCCGAGTTGCGAAACATCCCAGACTACAAATGCATCTTGCGGTATTGCGTTGCGGATGGCATCCATAATGGCGTACTGGGGCTCTTTCAGTTTGATGTCGTAGTAGGCTATCAGCTTGCGCGCAGCAGCGACGGCCTCTGCTGGCGAAGGTCGCTTTCCGGCATTCGCTTCCAGCAAGAAAGGAAGCAGGGCCTCGATGGTTGCCCCTGCGTCTCCGTGCAAGGGGATCGTATTCGCCTGAACCCGTGTGAGTTCGTTGTCGTCTATATTGATGTTCACCAGCGTGGACGATTCGCCTGCCGGATTGCCGAGCGAAAAGCGAGCGCCGATTCCTATGACGACATCCGCAGACTGCATGACTTCATAGAGTTGGTTCATCTCCATCCGCTCACCCCGTGGGCTGAAGCAGGAGCCATAAGACAAGGGATGGTCGTCGGAAATAGTTCCCTTGCCACCGCTCGATGTGATGACGGGTATGTTCATCGTCTCCGCGAACCCGACAAGCGTTTCTTCCGCGTCGGATCGCGCGACGCCGCCTCCTGCGTATATCAGGGGTAGCTTGGACCCGACTATGACATCAGCCGCTTCTCGAAGGGATTCCCCGCCTGGCAAAATTCGGGGGATACGAGCGGGATTTCGCAAGAGGACTTCCTCCCGTTCGACTCCGGTGTCGGGCGGAATCTCCAGCAGAACCGGGCGAGATCGGCCGGTACGCATCTGCCTGAAGGCCTCGAACACCGCGTCGGGGATTTCCCGGGGTCTGAGCACCATGCGATGCCATTTGATAACGGAGCGCAGGGCATTGGGCTGGTCCGATATTTCGTGAACGACGCCAAGGTTCTTTCCGATTGAACTGCGCGGGATTTGGCCCGCTATGAGCAGTACGGGCGACGAACGCGCGTATGCGTTTGCCAGGCCCGAGGCAGCGTTGTAAAGTCCTACGCCTGGAACAACCAAAGCCACGCCTGGCCTTCCGGATGCGCGGGCGTAGCCATCCGCCATGTAAGTCGTTGCCTGCTCATGCCGGGTCGTTATCATTCGGATGCCAGGCTCATCCCTCAAGCCCGTGACGATTCCGTATATCTGTATGCCCGGGATCCCGAAGACGACTTCCACGCCTTCGTTCGCGAGAGACTTCGCCAGGGCTTCACCACCACTTATTTTCATTCCAGTTCGCTTTCCTTGGATTCTTCCTTCTTCAAAGGGGTAACCCCTTCAATTTCCGGGCCACTTCTCAGGCATGTCAGGAATCTTTTCTGGCTACGGCCTTGCCGGGCGCTACCTTTTCTTCTTTTCTTTTGTTTTTATTTTTTCCTCGTCTGATATTCTATGATAGTTGATTTTACGCAATCTCCGTCATACTTTGCGCTAAAGTCAAATTTATCGCAAGAATTATCACCACCGGCAGAGCCGGTGGCTTGAAGAGGCCCCCAGTATGAGGGCAAAACGTGTTCGTCATCGTAAGACGTGCTCGTGCTCGTGAACGAAAAAGGCTGCCATGTTAGATCATGAAAAACTCGATGTATACCAATGTTCCATCGAATTTTTAGCGTTATCTGTCCAAGTCATCGAAACATTGCCAAAAGGATACTCAGCCTTAGTTGAGCAACTGAAAAGGGCCTCATGGTCGATTCCTCTCAATATCGCAGAAGGCTGTGGAAAAAATTCCTTTGCTGACAAGCAACGATTCTATGCGTTTGCCCGAGGTTCCGCAATGGAATGCGCTGCTATTCTCGATGTTTTAAACATGTTGAAGATCATCCAGCCTCCTTTATTTGACGAAGAAAAACAGTTACTTCATCGCATTGTTTCTATGTTAACCAAAATGTGCCGTCGAATTCACTGACCGTTCACGAGCACGAGCACGGCTAACGGACACGGATACGTTTTTCATGTCTGACCGGCAAAGCCTATTAGGTTCGCACCAGCAGAGCTGGTGGTTTAATGAGATTAATTAAAGTCATCACCACCGGCAGAGCCGGTGGCTTGAAGAGGCCCCCAGGATGGGGGCAAAACGTGTTCGTCATCGTAAGACGTGCTCGTGCTCGTGAACGAAAAAGGCTGCCATGTTAGATCATGAAAAACTCGATGTATACCAATGTTCCATCGAATTTTTAGCGTTATCTGTCCAAGTCATCGAAACATTGCCAAAAGGATACTCAGCCTTAGTTGACCAACTGAAAAGGGTCTCATGGTCGATTCCTCTCAATATCGCAGAAGGCTGTGGAAAAAATTCCCTTCCTGACAAGCAACGATTCTATGCGTTTGCCCGAGGTTCCGCGATGGAATGCACTGCTATTCTCGATGTTTTAAACGTGTTGAAGATCATCCAGCCTTCTTTATTTGACGAAGGAAAACAGTTACTTCATCGCATTGTTTCTATGTTAACCAAAATGTGCCGTCGAATTCACTGACCGTTCACGAGCACGAGCACGGCTAACGGACACGGATACGTTTCTCATGTCTGACCGGCAAAGCCTATTAGGTTCGCACCAGCAGAGCTGGTGGTTTAATGAGATTAATTATCACCAAAACAACACGGAGGTCATATGAAGAATATAACAAAACCGAATCAAGAATCAACGCCAAAGAACGAATGACAAGGCTGCGTATTGATTGAATAACTCCAACATGAAAAATTTACACGCAAATGTAAAAAAATGCTTGACTTTTTTGATGCCGTATGGCAATATAATTGCATATCTTTTTATTATGCGCATCAGGAGTTGAAATTTATAAAATCAATAATATAATAATTATGATGTGTCATGCTGATTCCGGATCATCCTGGATTTCTGGTCGAGCCAGGAATGACACGTTTTTTCACTCCGGATTCACGTTTTTTTTCTGATTTTTTCTAAAAAAAGGTTGACCGGTACCATCGAATCATGCAATAATGGAAAAAACGCATGAATGCGAAAGCAAACCAGGCCAGCGGGCGGTGCCATCAAAACACCCGCAATTCATCATAATAACCTTTCAGGATGGGGGGCTGTACCAACGGTCCTCCATCTGATCTTGCGGATTTTTCGAGATCATTATAAAATCCGTTATTTTACGGAACGAAGGGAAAGGGTGGTTTTCAAACAGGAGCCGTCCTTAAAATTCGTTGAAGACTTTTTTTTGAAGGCATTCGAGGCCAGCGGGCGGTGCCGATATAACACCCGCCGTTTCATACATTAAGGACCTTTCGGGTGGGGGGCTGTACCAACGGTCCCCCATCAAATTCCTTTCTGAATTGGTGCCTTATTGCGCAGCGCGCATTTCTCCAAATAATAAAGGAAGGAGGAAGTGGTCATGGAAATGAATTTTCCACTTCCCTTTTGAAGGTATTCGAGGTCAGCGGGCGGTGCCATCAAAACACCCGCATTTTCATGATGAAAACCTTTCGGGATGGAGGACTGTACCAACGGTCCTCCATCTGCGTTCTTGCGGATTTTTCAAGTTTAATGAAAAATGCGTCTCCATTCCGTACAAGGGGAAAAGGCGTTTTTCAAACAGGAGCCGTCATTGAATTTCGTTCAGGACTTCCCTTTTGAAGGCATTCCAGGCCAGCGGGCGGTGCCGATATAACACCCGCCGATACATAAGAACCTTTCGGGATGGAGGACTGTACCAACGGTCCTCCATCTATTTCCTTTCTGAATTGGCGCGTTCGTTGCGCAACGCGCAATGATTCCAAACAATAAGGAAGAGAAAAGCGGGAAATGGGTTTCCCACTTCCATTTGAAGGCATTCGAGGCCAGCGGGCGGTGCCATCAAAACACCCGCCATAAAGCATATTGTTCTCTGGAAGGAGGACCGTACCAACAGTCCTCCTTCAATTTCCTATCTTTTTAAGGGGTCAATATTTATTCATTTTGACCCCTTTTTTTATTGGAAAAACACGGGTCGATTTCTTTTATCCTACCAGTCCCCGCCCCGGAATCCAGGGTATCGAGTATTGTGTCATTCCTGGCTGTGCCTGGGAATCCAGGGAATCGAGTCAGTCCACCGGATATATGGGGTAAAGCAAGACAGTATCCGATCGAGTTTCATGGTGATCAGACTGAAATATATCCAGGTCAGCAGAAGTCATCAACACCAGCAGAGCCGGTGGCTTGAAGAGGCCCCCAGGATGAGGGCAAAACGTGTTCGTCATCGTAAGACGTGCTCGTGCTCGTGAACGAAAAAGGCTGCCATGTTAGATCATGAAAAACTCGATGTATACCAATGTTCCATCGAATATTTAGCGTTATCTGTCCAAGTCATCGAAACATTGCCAAGAGGTTCCGCAATGGAATGCGCTGCAATTCTCGATGTTTTAAACGTGTTGAAGATCATCCAGCCTCCTTTATTTGACGAAGGAAAACAGTTACTTCATCGCATTGTTTCTATGTTAACCAAAATGTGCCGTCGAATTCACTGACCGTTCACGAGCACGAGCACGGCTAACGGACACGGATACGTTTCTCATGTCTGACCGGCAAAGCCTATTAGGTTCGCACCAGCAGAGCTGGTAGTTTAATGAGATTAATTAAAGTCATCACCACCGGCAGAGCCGGTGGCTTGAATAGGCCCCCAGGATGGGAGCAAAACGTGTTCGTCATCGTAAGACGTGCTCGTGCTCGTGAACGAAAAAGGCTGCCATGTTAGATCATGAAAAACTCGATGTATACCAATGTTCCATCGAATTTTTAGCGTTATCTGTCCAAGTCATCGAAACATTGCCAAAAGGATACTCAGCCTTAGTTGACCAACTGAAAAGGGCCTCATGGTCGATTCCTCTCAATATCGCAGAAGGCTGTGGAAAAAATTCCCTTCCTGACAAGCAACGATTCTATGCGTTTGCCCGAGGTTCCGCAATGGAATGCGCTGCAATTCTCGATGTTTTAAACGTGTTGAAGATCATCCAGCCTCCTTTATTTGACGAAGGAAAACAGTTACTTCATCGCATTGTTTCTATGTTAACCAAAATGTGCCGTCGAATTCACTGACCGTTCACGAGCACGAGCACGGCTAACGGACACGGATACCTTTCTCATGTCTGACCGGCAAAGCCTATTAGGTTCGCACCAGCAGAGCTGGTAGTTTAATGAGATTAATTAAACCTTCGGCATTTCAATCTTCCAAAAAATCGGTTTGATTGAAAAGGGTTGAGTATAAAAAGACCATTGAATCCTCAATCCCCGTTCTTCAGGCAGTTTCATAGATTTCCAAAACGGAACTTTCGACGAGGTCTGCAACGCGTCCACGGAATTCTTTCATGTGGTCGGTTTCCAGGTGCGCTTCCAAAGCGGCGAGGCTCTCCCACCGTTCAATGATCACGGTGACCTCGTCTCCAGCCAACTGCTGGGCGGCGATGTTCGTCCTGGCATCCCGGGTCGGCCCGTATTCAACGCATCCCGCTTCGTTCAACACCGGCGGGACCACCTTTTTGAACTCGGTTAAAAAATCAACGCGCCGGCCGGCCTTGGTTTTTATTTTCGCAATGACGTGGATCATGTTTCCCTTTCAATAAATTCGAGTTGGTTTGAGATCTTCGGGTTATTGAGTGACAAACCCGTCGTTTCTGCTGAATCGTTTCTTATCCTGGTTGCGTACATTTCATTTTTGCATATCATTGACAATATGAAAAGGGGGGCTGGATTCCTGGTCATTGCCCGTCATGACCTCCTGCTGGATTCCTGGTCTAAGCCCGGCATGTCCCCTTCCTGGATTCCTGGTCATTGCCCGGAATGACATAGTCTTTGTATGGAATGACATGCCGGCTTTTTTCAGGCCATGACGCATTCGTGGATAGCATTCACGGTCGCCAAGGCCGCGAGGGCGGATCCTTCCTGCCAACCAGACAATGCGGAAGTGTGGTCGCCGGCGAAATAGATCGCTCCATCGGGTTTTTGGAGCGCCTCGACCGGAGCGCGACTGGGCCAGCTTCCCTTCTGGAAGGGGACTTCGGACCAGGCGCGGCTGACCCCACTTTCCAGTTCCGCCCGGTAGCCGGGGTGCACTTGGTCGCCATGGGCGATGGCAGCCTCCAAACGTTCTTGGGGAGACATGGCCGCAAAACGCAGGGAAGATTCCCGGTCAAAGCCCTCTGCGCCAAAGAGGTAGGATCCCAGTATGACGCCTTTTTTGCGATGGTAGCCGTACGAAGGATACCAGATCTGCTCGACGCCGCTGGGAGTGGTCCAGGAAATGCCGCCATAAATCGCATGATCCTCCTCCCAGAAGCGACGCCGGGTCTGGAACGCGATTTTGAATGCGGTATCGTAGGGCGTCGAAGCGATCGCATTTTGCGTTTCCGCCGCGAAGTTATTCGGAATATCCCGCAAGACAGTGGCCGGTATGGTGCAGACGGCGAAGTCCGCCTCGAGGGATTCCATCACGCCTTCCTTGTTGCGATACGCAATGCGAACGCCGTCGGTCAGGTTGTCGATGCGGGTGACGATACTCTGGTAGCGAATGAGACGGCCCACGCGAACTTTGAAGGCTTCGACGATGGCGTCCATCCCGCCCACTGGTTGAAAAAGCGTGGGGTTTTGGTTGACGGAATGGGTGAAGTAGGTCGTGTACCAGGAGAGGTCATAGCCGAGCACTTGTTTCAAAGTGAAGGGGGAAACCGGCGTCGCTCCCCCAAGCCCCTGGTGGACGTGCTCTCCCTGGTAACCCGCGCGCCCCGATCCGCCGTATTGGTAGTCGTCGCTCAAATTGCCAAACCCCTTGAGCAGGTCCAGCAGTCGTTCCTTATCCTCTTCCGTCAGCTCTTCGTCCAGGGCGTTGCCATGGACCGCTTTGGCCAGCAGTTCGGCAATGTACCCGCGCTGGTCGGTATGGAGTTGCCGAGCCACCACGGGTTTGCCGTCGAAGCTGTCCGGGCTTTGGAAAAATGCGGCGCGATTGTCGTTCGTAAAGACTTCCAACTCGACGCCGAATTCTTTGCAATAACCAAGAATGGTCTGGTGGTGATAAGGAATGCGAGCGGGTCCGAGATTGGCATAGAGGTGAGCCTCGTCGTCAAAATCCACCCTTTGCGTACTCTTGAATTCCGTGATCCGGTCTCCGCCGCGGACCGTCAGGCTGCGTCCCCCCGCCCGGGCGGTCGCCTCCAGAATGGTGACCCCATAGCCGGTTTTCGACAACTCGTACGCAGCGGTCAAGCCGGCAATTCCCGCTCCCAGGATGATGACGCGTTTCCCCTTGCCAGCGTCCCGGGGGGCTGGGGACGAAGCGCGGCTCGAGGTAGCCAGGCTGACCAGGCCCAGGGCGGCCATGCCCCGGTAGACCGCTGCGGCCCCGGCGCTTGCGCCGAGTGATTGAAGGAATTGCCGTTTGGTGATTTTTTCGATCGTCATGGATTGTCCTCTTGGATTTGACGTCTCACTGTTTTAAAAATTCGGGAAAGTGATTTGAATTTCCCTTACCATCAAAATTCAACTTGAATATAGACTGATCTCAGGTCGATATCCAGAGAAATAACAATTTCTTCTTTGGACGGTGACAAAAGGCACCTGCTTCGTGAATCAAAGAATATTCACGGCGCTTCTCCACTCACGCTGGTAGAAAAACAGGAGTTGTGGTAAAAGAATAAGGAGAAGGAGACCTCAATGCTGGAATTTGAATGGGATGAAAACAAAAACCAAGCTAATATGAAAAAACACAATGGTATTTCAAGAGGCCAGCAAAGTTTTTGATGACATATGGGGAATTGACCTGGATGACACTCAAAAAGGGGAATTCAGACTGAATCGAATCGGTTTTTGCAGATTTGAAGCTAATTGTAGGTGAGCTACTGTGGAATAGAGACAAAATAAGAATCATATCCGCCAGAAAAACTGAACCCCATGAGGAGCGGTTGAATGCCGAAACAAACCACTGATGAAGTTCGGTTAACAAGAGACAGAAACCGGATCACGGTTGATGTGAAGCTTATCCGGATGAGATTGGAACTTTCTCGAGAAGAGTTTTCGGAATTTTATAAAATTCCTCTTCATTTAATCGAGAGTTGGGAAAGTGGAACAACCAAACCGGATGGAGCGAATCAAACCTACTTGAGACTGATTGTAAAAGCACCGGAATTGATAAAATCCACTTTGAAACAGGTAGCTTAATCTATTTGAGCAGTAAGGGAAAAAAGAAATTAAAATCAAATATTGAGGTATTGCGATGGAATCAGCCCACTTCGTACTCTGCATAAAAAATGACGATTATCCCGCTTCTATAGAACGATGGAAGGTCTATCGCTCCCTCCATGACAAAAGGGCGGAAAGCGTCAACCGTATAGCGTACCGTCTTTACCGATGCTCTGAAAGGAAGACTGATCAATGTTCCGCACCAGATATGTTTAAATTGTGGAGAGTTTTTCTATGGTCCAGGTATTGTAGATAAAATCAATCACTTCCTGAAGGGCAAAACAAGGCCTGTTGCTCATCAATGACCTTTGAAGCTGGTTGTTCCGCATAAAATGCAAGGGGCTGTCATATCACTAATTCTCGCAAATAGAATTTGACCATATTGACTGACTCGGGTACAATAGACCAACAAAAAATCAAGAGGGAGAAAGGAAGCGTATTATGATTGTGAATATCTCGGAAGCCAAAGCCAATCTGTCGAAATTGGTCAACCTGGTCTACCAGGGGGAAAAGGTGGTCATTGCCAAAAATAATTCACCACTGGTGGACCTGGTCATCCATAAACCTGAAGGGAAGCGAAAGCTTGGACTGTTGAAGGGGAAGTTTAGCGTGCCAGAAGACATCATGGCTGAAGATTCATCAATCAATGAGATGTTTTACAGCAACTATGAAATCCCCTCTAAATGAAAATCATCATTGATACCCATATTTTTCTCTGGGCTCTCTCCGATCCTGCCCGAATTTCAAAATCCAAACGCAGCGCCTTAGAATCCCTGTCCAATATCATCTATGTCAGTTCCATTTCTGTGGCTGAGATCATGATAAAAGCGTCTTTTGGCAAACTGGAGATCGATTTTGATCCGGTGGAATTGGCTCAACAAAGTGGTTTTGAGTTGCTGAATTTTACCGGAAGTGATGCGCTACGCTTATTTGATTTGCCCTTTCATCATAAAGATCCCTTTGATCGGATGCTGATTGCTCAGAGTCTGACCAATCGCTACCCCATTATGACCGATGATCATCAAATCAGAGCCTATGAATGCCAGGTGATTTAGCTCAGAAAAAACCTCCCACCCGCATAGCGGATGGGAGGTAGTTCATGCGAAGGGGGACGGCGTTCGCCAGGACTTCATCGCGGGCATCACATCTTGTCGACCCACATGTAGATGAAGATATTGACCCGGTTCATGGCGCCGAGTTCGCCTTCCCCGTTATAGCCCTTGATCCAAGGCTGGGTGGCACCGAAGAGGGGAGAGATGGGTCCCCTGACCGACCACAGCTGCTCGGTGACGCGCATGTCGGCCATCCGCATCCACTTTTTCTGCTCCTCTGCCGTGGTGGCGTTCAGCGCATTCTCGTAATACTCGTCAAACATGGCGTCGTTGATATTCACGGGGCGCCATCCGTTTTGCAACCAGTACATCGCGATCGTGGCCGTGGCACTTTGATACTCGGCGGCCCATACATCCGAGCGCATCCTGAGAAATTCATGCTTCAGGGCCTTCTGGATCATGTCATTACGGGTGATGGCCTGGATCTCGACGTCAATGCCTATCTGCCGGAGGTAATCCATGGCGATCTGGTAGTAGCCCAGGTCGAAGAACTCGTAGTGCTCATAGATGGTCTTGAAGCGTACGCCGTCTTCACCGCGCGGATAGCCGGCCTCGTCCAGCAACTTCTCGGCTGCTTCGGGGTCAAAGCGATAGTACTGCTTGACTTCCTCGGGCCACTCCTCGTACGGCATGAAATACACGAGCACCGCTTTGCCAACCCCGCCGACAGGGCTCGCATCGCCCCACCCCTGCATGTAGTTCTCGGCAATGGCCTCGAAGTCGATGGCCATGTTGATGGCCTGGCGCACGCGGATGTCGTTGAATGGCGGTTTCTGGTTGTTCCAATTGATAGCGGTTTCCGAACGGTAGGCAAAGGGGTGGAGCACCAGGTCGGGATTGGTCTTCTGTAGGTTGACCGCCGCATCGACACTGGTCAGATGCGAGTTGAGCCCGAACCCGATAAAATCCGCCTGCCCCGAGCGCATGAGGGAGGTTATAGCCGCCGGATCGTTGACGATGATGTACTCGACTTTGTCCGCGTAAGGCAAACGGTTTTCGGGAAATTTCGGGTCAAAGCCCCTGTAATCATCGATCTTTTCTTAGGTCCAGGTGCTGCCCTCCACCACGTCGGTGAGCTGGTAGGGGCCCGTTCCGGTGACGTTGCGCCAATCTTGAATGTCCCCGAATTGCTCGACCACCTCGCGGGCGACCGCGAACCCATGCAGTCCGATGAGCATGGTCCTCAGGGCGTCGAGATAGGGCTTATTATACTTGAATACGACCGTATGATCATCGGTAGCAGTGACCGAATCGAGTGGGAGCAGGCCGATGTCAGACTGCACGACATCCTTGCCCGGCTCGCCGCCGCCGAAGTCAAGGAGACGCTGCCAGCTGTAGGCGACATCGTGCGCGGTCAGGGGTCGACCGTTGACTGGGGCCTTATCGTGCCATTTGATTCCCTGGCGGATCTTGAACACGAAGGTCAAAGGATCCGGGGTCTCCCAGCTCTCCGCCAGTTGCCCGGCGATGACCTCGACGGGCAGGTATAGCGTGTTATAGCTGAACACGTCCCGGTCGATCGCCCAGTCTCCAATACCCAGTTTCTCGTTGACCAGCCCGATCCAGGCTCCCGCCGTGTACCGGACATAGGGGTCGATTCCCTCGACTTTGAAATTGACGATCGGTCGAATCGTACCGCCATACTTGGGGTCAGTTATCATCTCCCCGGTGGATGGATCTTTCACCATGTGGGAGTCGGCCATTGCCGAACCGACTCCGAAGGTGAGCACCACCAGGATCAGAGTTGAAAGGATTGAATTGAAATTCGCGTTGTCTTTATACACTTACATCTTGTTCCTTTCTCTCCATTTCGGAGTATGGATGATTGAATTGTCCTCGCCGACCCGGCGAAGACATGGATTGAGAGCCCGGATTTGAACTCTTCCGCGGAAGAAGACATAACATGGAAGGCGTGTCAAGAAAAATTTGTGGTGAATTTTCTTCGCCCCGAATGCGATTGTTTGTTCGTAGTTGTAATGTATTGACAAATTAAATACAAAACGTATTATAGAAAAATATTGAGGAAGAAAGTAGAAACTCAAGAATCGTAAGTATTTTTGTCATCCCGGACTTGATCCGGGATCCAGGGTTGTTTACGAATCCCTGGATTCCGGGTCTGTGCCCGGAATGACACACTCTTGGATTCCTGCTCCCTGCTTTCGTAGGGACAAGCTTCGCAGGAATGACACAGTGTTCAAGATAGACTTAGTATTTTCAGTGACTTATGAGAACTTGCGACTGTTCACGTGCAAAAATAAGAAAATTGTAAGGTGATTCACCACACTCATTGGTTTCAATTTGAGTGGGATGAAATCAAGTCAGCAATCAATATGTGGAAGCATGGAATGGCCTTTGAAGCAGGTTGTTCCGCCTTTAACGACCCTTTCAGACTGGAAGCTGAACCGGATTTCATGGAGGATGAGGCGCGTGAGGCGATCATTGCTTCAAATGATGCGAACGTCATCGCTCATGTCGCCTATACCCGTGAAGTTCATGATAAAAATAGCCATTTCCGGATCATTAGCGTACGTCGAGCGGAGGGTCGAGAAAAAAAAGAATACCACCGACAATAAGAAAGAGGGACAGATGACGAGTCAAAATGTACGTAATAAAAAACGACCGATGAAAGCGGTCACGCTGAGAATTCCCGAAGATGTGATAGAAGATCTTAAATTTATGGCGGACCGACTTGATTTTGCCGGATATCAAGCATTAATGCGGGCTTATATCAGTCAAGGATTGCGAAAAGATCTTGAAAAAATTCCTCCCCAAGACTATACCCCTCGATTTATCCGCAATTTGTTGAAACTCGGTGTCAAACCGGAGACGATTGAAAATGCGCAAGTCTAGTCAACCATGGATACCGGGTCTTCGCGCGGAATGACAAATCGTTTGTTCCATGAAAAGCCGTTTTCAGCAGAACGGTCCCTGGATACCGGGTCTGAGCCAGGAATGACACCTTGCTGGATTCAGGGTCTGAGCCAGGAATGACACCTTGCTGGATTCAGGGTCTGAGCCAGGAATGACACCTTGCTGGAACCGGGTCTGAGCCAGGAATGACACCTTGCTGGATACCGGGTTTTCGTCCGGAAAGACAATGCTGCGACAGGGTGAGATTGCGGGGGTCATGACAGGCAGGGTGCCGGAAAACGGAGAAAAGCTACGATTCGAGTACTCGCACGTTGACTCTCGCTTCGTGAAAAGTGCCTCCTCCTCCCAGGTCGGTTGTTTTCTGGGACGTCAACTCATTGACGCTGCTCATGCCCGAGGCTTCACTTTCCCAATAGATCCCTTCGAGGACCAGCAAACCGGGTTGAGTCTTTTCGGAAACAATCGCCTTCCGGATATTACGCCCCCGTTCATTGAAGACTTCGACCAGGACCCCGTCTTCGATATAGCGGGAACGGGCGTCCCGGGGGTGGATCAGCAGGCTGCCGGTTTCATTTGGATAGCGCTCGCCGAAGGTGGAATTCAACAAGTCGACCAGGGGAGGGGTGATCATTTGAAAAGGGAAGAGCCTGGAGAGACGGGGATCGTCGAACTCTTCCCGGGGCAGGAGAGTGGGAATGCGGGGAGTCCCCGGTTCCGTGGAATTGGCGGCAAATCGAAAGCGTTGGCCTCCGGATTTTGCGAAATTTCCACCGGCCTCTGTCATTTGGGAAGGAAGCGCTTCGCCGGGAACGAGTCCTTGTTTTTTCACTTCCCGGGAGACGCCTTGCAGGCTGTTGACGATCATTTCGATGCGTTCCTCGACTCCGTGTTGGAAGAGCGTCTCGTCGTATCCCATTTTGCGGGCGAGGGTTTGAAAGAGTTCAAAATTGCCGAGGGCTTCTCCTTTTACCGGAAGGACCGGCGCCACGCGCTGCAAGTAGAAATGGCCGTAGCCGGTGTAGAGATCGGAATTTTCAAAGGAGGTGGTGGCCGGCAGGAGCAGGTCCGCATAACGCGCCGTGGGGGTGAGAAACTGCTCGTGGACGATGGTGAAGAGATCCTCGCGCGCCATCCCCGCTCGTACGCGGCTGGCGTCGGGAGCGACGCTGAGGGGGTTGCTGTTGTAGACGAACAGTCCTTTGACGGGAGGCGTCAAGCGGGTGAGGGCGTCTCCCAACTGCACCATATTCACTTTGCGAGTGGGCGATTCACTCAAGGCGCGGAAATTCAAATAATCGGACGGTAGGGAAAAAGCATTGCTCGAAAGCAAGGCGCCCCGGCCACTCCCGCCATCGAACAATCCCAAGGCCGCGGAAAGACAGGCAATAGCCCGGACCGCCATGGCCCCTTGCGTGTTGCGAGTCAATCCGATGCCGATGCGGATGAAGGATTTCGGTGTGTTTGCCAGCATCTCCGCGAGTTCTCTGATGCGAGAAGAATCGAGTCCCGAGTCATTTGCCAGTTTTTCAAGTGGCAGATCTCGCGCATAAGAGGAGAGTTCGTCGAATCCTTCCGTATAACGGGCGATGAAGTCGTGGTCGACCGCATCTTTTTCGAGCAAGAGCTTGAGCAAGCCCAGGGCCAGCGCCACGTCTCCACCCGGTTTGACGGGGTAGTGGAGGTCCGCGTTTTGCGCCGTTGCGTTCAGGTAGGGATCAATGACCACGAACCGCGCGCCTCGACGCCGGGCCTTGACCACGAAGGGCATGAAGTGGATATTGGTCACTTTCACGTTGATGCCCCAGGCCAAGATGAGATCGGCATCCAATGCTTTTTCGGGAGGACTGGCGGGTCCGGAACCGTAATGCAGTTCCCATCCCGCATCGGCGGCAGCGCAACAAATGGTTTTCAGCAAGCGGGAAGCGCCATATTTATAGAAAAAGGGATCCCCTGCAAAACGGTTGAGCTTTCCCATATTGCCCGCGTAGGTATAAGGCAATAAGGCTTCCCCTCCATGTTCCTTTTTGATGCGGGTCAGTTCTTCCACCAGTCTTTGCCAGGCTTCTTCCCAGGAAATCCTGGTGAAATTCCCTTCTCCTTTCTTGCCGGTACGCAGTTGAGGATAGAGCACCCTTTGCGGAGATTGTACGCGATGGTGGTAGGTGCGGACTTTTTTGCAGAGAAATCCTTGCGTAAAAGGGTGGTCAGGGTCGCCATCCAAGCGGGTGATGACCCCATCCCGCACGGTGGCAACCATCCCGCAGGCGTCCGGACAATCGAGAGGACACACCGTTTTTCGTTTTTCCACAGCCATGGATCAATCTACGTTTGAGAGGGAAGGCAACGCGCGTGAGCCCAATCGAAAAACTATTCTACGCATTTTCTCCTGAAAAGCAAGAAAAGACGGATGCTTTATAATATGGTTTGCGCCTGGCAGCCGAATTTGCTATCCTTTTTCATTCCCAACACCGGAACCGCGTTTGAAGATCGAGGAGAACAGCATGAGCCAATTATTGTGGCAACCTTCCGCGCAACAAATCGCCAGGAGCGAGATGAGCCGTTTGACGGAACGTATCCGGCAGCTTCACTCGCTCGACGACAACCAATACGCCACACTCCACCAATGGTCCGTCGACCACCCGGAGCTTTTTTGGGAACAGGTCTGGCAGGATTGCGAGATCGTGGCTTCCCGCTCTCACGGACGGGTGATGGGGGAGGCGAAAATGCCCGGTACGGTCTGGTTTGAAGGAGCTCGATTGAATTTTGCGGAAAATTTACTGCGTTTCCGTGATGAAAGGCGAGAGGCCCTTTGTTTTTTTGATGAGCGCGGCCGGCGCGCTTCCCTGACTTACCCGCAACTTGCGGAAAAAGTATTCCAATGCGCAAGCGGACTGCGAGCCCATGGCGTGGGAGTGGGGGACCGGGTGGCGGCCTTCCTGCCAAATTGTCCGGAAACCGTGATTGCCGTGCTGGCCACCAGCAGCATCGGCGCGATCTGGTCTTCCTGCTCCCCGGATTTTGGCATCAATGGAGTCCATGACCGCCTGGGACAAATCACGCCCAAGGTCCTGTTCACAACTAATGGCTACCACTACAATGGAAAAACCATCGATTGCCTGCAGAAAACCAGGGGGATCCTGCAAAAAATCGAATCGATTGAAAGGGCAGTGATCGTTTCCTTTCTCGACGAGCCCTACGAAGCCTTTCCCAAAAGCCAGCGATGGGAGGAATTGCTCGAGATGGCGGAGCCGGAAGAACGGTTCGAGCAACTGCCTTTCGATCATCCTCTTTATATCGTCTATTCGTCGGGCACCACCGGAGTGCCCAAGTCGATCGTCCATGGCGCGGGCGGCACCTTGCTCAAGCACCTCTGCGAGCATCGCTACCACTGCGACTTGAAAAAAGAGGACCGCCTGTTTTATTTCTCCACTTGTGGTTGGATGATGTGGAACTGGTTGATCAGTGGATTGGCGAGTGGGGCGACCATCGTTTTGTATGAAGGTTCGCCGACTTACCCCGACGTGGGTCACTTGTGGCGACACGTCGACGACTTGCGTATCACGCATTTCGGCACGAGCCCCAAGTTCCTCACAGTCGCGCAAAAATCGCAATATCGTCCCAAAGCGCAGCACAGCCTGCAATCCCTGGAAATGCTGATGTCCACCGGGGCACCGCTCTCCGAAGAATTGTTCCGGTGGGTGTACGAGCACGTCAAATCCGACCTGCAATTGGCCTCCATTGCGGGAGGAACCGACCTGATTGGCTGTTTCGTGTTGGGAAATCCGAACTTGCCGGTCCACGAGGGGGAAATCCAATGCAAAGCCCTGGGAATGGACGTGCATGCCTTCAACGAAGGAGGAGCATCGATGCGGGGGGAAAAAGGGGAACTGGTCTGCGCGAAACCATTTCCTTCGATGCCGGTCTGTTTTTGGAACGATCCCGATGGCGAAAAATACCACGAGGCTTATTTCGCCTCTTTCCCGGGGGTCTGGACCCATGGGGATTTCATCGAAATCACGGAGCGGGGGGGAGCCGTCATTCATGGCCGGAGTGATTCCACCCTCAATCCCGCGGGGGTACGCATCGGTACGGCGGAAATCTACCGGCAGGTCGAAGCGATGCCCGAGGTGCTGGACAGCATCGTGGTCGGGCAGAAATGGGAAAACGACGTGCGGATCGTACTGTTCGTGGTGCTCCGTTCCGACCTCGGCCTCGATGATGAATTGCGGGAGAAAATCAAAACCACCATCCGGGTGGGGACCACCTTCCGGCACGTGCCAGCCTTGATCCACCAAGTAGCGGATATTCCCCGCACCATCAGTGGGAAGAAGGTTGAAAAAGCAGTGCGCCAGGTACTGGAGGGAGAAGCGATCCTGAACAAGTCCGCCCTGGAAAACCCGGACTGCCTGGATGCTTTCCAGGCATTCAAGGATTCCTCCTTTCCTGGTTGACTCAACGGCGTAGAATGGCCAACCAGCGCCACAAGTTGAGCAGTCCTGCCAGGGAACTGGCAACGTAGGTGAAGGAACACGCGGTCAGGATTCGACGGACGACTTTCTGGTCGTTCTCTTCGATGTATTCCCCCTGCTGGAGGATGGGAAGGGCTTTTTTGAAACTGGCATCCAATTCCACGGGAAGGGTGATCAGGTGCACCAGGGAAGGTCCGCCCAGCGCGCACAACCCTCCGAGGAAAGTGAGCAATCCCAAGGCCGGGGCGCGACTGATCAAAGCGAGGACGGGAGTGGCCAGGATGATGAGCGAGCCGAATTTTTCCATTTTTTGTGAGAGCAGCACCAGCCGGGTACGCCATGCCAGAGGACGGTACCCCGTATGATCCTGCACCGCATGGCCCACTTCGTGGGCGGCAGTGGCCACGGCCGTGAGGGATTTCCCGTTCATGTTGCTCGCGGACAACCTGACAGTCTTCGTGAGAGGGTCGTAATGGTCTCCCAACTCGGTTTCCTCGACGCGCACCTCGCGCATGTCGAATTGTTCGAGCAAATGAAGGGCGAGTTCCTTCCCGGTACCGGGAATGTCTTTGCGGGAGGCGCTATAACGGGACAAGGTCTTTTTAGCCCAGTAATTGGGAAGGTAAAGCACCAGGAGGAATAAAATCAGGGGGATCAGGACCTGCATGAATTGAGCTCAATGGGTGGCACCGGACAGGTTGGGGAGTTCCGCTTGTTCCGTGAGGGAACGGAGTTTTTCCATTTTTTCATTTTCAGCCCCGGGTGGGACGGTGTTCCCGTCATCCGGGTCCATGTCCAATTCCGCCAGGCTGGGGAGATTGCTGAGTTTATTCAAACCGAAGATTTCCAGGAAAAAATCGGTCGTGCCATACAAAATGGGACGTCCCGCTGTTTGTTCTTTACCCACCACCCGGATCAATTTACGCATGAGGAGGACTTTCAAGGTATGGGAGGAATCCACCCCGCGGACAAATTCAATCCGGGTGCGAGTGACGGGTTGTTTGTAGGCCACAATAGCCAGGGTTTCCAGGATGGGCAACGAGAGCTTGACCGGTTTGACCGGTTCCAGTTTTTGAATCCAAGGGCGAAATTCGGGTTCGGTGCGCATCTGGAAGCCTCCGGCCACTTCCCGGATGCGAAAAACCCGTCCGGATTCGTGGTAATCTCGATTGAGTTGCGCGACGAGGTTCCGCACCTCTCGCGCATTTTCCATTCCCAGCAGTTCGAGCAGTTGACGCGGCGGAATCGACTGGGGCGATGAAAAGAGAATCGCTTCCACGATTTGCGCTTTGTTTTTTTCCATGAGTGTGCTTTCTCCTTCCCCTCCGTGGCGTTTCCACCCGGAGAGGAAGATCGAAGACAACCTGGGGCAAGATGCGGGATGGGTTCCTCGAGTTCGCAATCCGGGTATTTCATTTTTTGCCATATTTCATGCGAATAGTCAATTTTCCATTTTTCTGAAAAATTTCCCGGCCCCTCCCGGAACTATTGATTTTTTACCCGGAATGGGTTATTGAAGTTCAAACCAGTTAAAATTGTCCGTATTGCCACGATCAAAATAGAGGAGGAACCATGGACGCGAACAATCAAAAAAATTCAGAAGATTTCATCACTCCATTGGAATGTCTTTATCGTTGGGAAAAAGAACGACCCGGAGCCAACTACTTGCACCAGCCCTGGCCCGACGGCCGGGTGGAAACTTTCACTTGGGGCCGGGTGATGAAAGAAGCCCGCAGCATGGCGGCTCATTTACAGTCTTTAAAACTCGAACCCAAGAGCCAGGTTGCTTTGATGTCCGCCAACTGCGCCCACTGGTTGATGGCGGACTATGCCATTTGGATGGCGGGTCACGTGTCCGTCCCCATTTTTCCGACCCTGGGAAAAGACGAAGTGAACTACATCGTCGAACACAGTGAATCGAAAGTCTTCTTTGCAGGAAAAATGGAACACTGGGAGCAAGTCAAACCCGGGATCAGCATCCCTTGCATCGCCTTTCCCCACAACCAAGACGACCAGGTCCCGTCCTGGAATAAAATCGTGGCGGAGACCGCTCCCCTTTCCGGTAATCCAAACCGGGAGATGGATGAACTGGCGAGCATCATCTATACCTCGGGGAGCACCGGGACGCCGAAGGGGGTGATGATCCATTTTCGTCACATGGCCATGGCTGCAATTGGATTCAAGGACATCCTGGTTTTATCTCCCGCCGACCGCATGATTTCCTACCTCCCCTTGTCCCACGTCGCTGAACGGATGCTGGTGGATGTGAATTCGGTCTATCGAGGTTTCGAGGTCTTCTTCGCCCACAGCCTGGATACCTTCCTGCAAGATTTGCAAAGGGCCCACCCGACCCTGTTTTTCAGCGTACCTCGCCTTTGGATAAAATTCCAAATGGGAGTGTTTGAAAAAGTGCCCCGCAAGAAACTGGATTTCCTGCTGAAAATCCCCATTCTCTCGTCGCTCCTGAAAAAAAAGATCATCAAAGGATTGGGTCTGGATGCGGTGCGTTATGCAGGCAGTGGGGCGGCGCCCATCCCGCGGAGTTTACTGGAATGGTACCAGAAGTTGGGGCTGGAAATCATAGAAGGTTATGGTATGACTGAAAATTTCGCTTATTCACACGTCAACGAACCGGGGAACGTGAAATTCGGATCCGTGGGAAAAAACAATCCCCTGGTGGAAAGCAAAATCGACGAAAACGGCGAGGTGCTCATCAAAAGTCCGAGCAATATGGCCGGTTATTTCAAAGATCCCGAAAAAACCAAAGAAGCGCTCAGGGAGGACGGTTACCTGCGCACCGGCGACATGGGGCGTTTCGACGAACAAGGACGGCTGACCCTGACAGGGCGCGTGAAAGAGCAATTCAAAACCACGAAGGGAGAATACATCGCCCCTGCTCCCATTGAAGATTCGATCATGCAGCATGATAAAATCGAAATGGCCTGCGTTTGCGGGGAGGGATTGAACCAACCCCTCTGTCTCGTCAATCTTTCGGAACAAGGGCAGGCGGAATATGGCAGAGACCAGAGATCGATTGCCGACGACCTGGGGCGTTTCCTGGAGCAGGTCAACCGAGGCTTATTGAACCATGAACGGATCGCTTCCTTTGTTGTCATTCCGCAAACCTGGCAGCCCGACAATGGATTCCTCACCCCAACCTTGAAAATCAAGCGCCACGTGATTGAAAAAGAATATGGCGCTCAATTCGAAGGTTGGGAGTCACGGAAAGAAGCGGTGATTTGTCTCTAGCGCTTTTGATGATTTTCAGAGGAGCGGAAGCGTGATGGCCTGTTCATCACGCAGGCTGAGGTTGACGGCTTCGGTGAACTCCATATATTTGACGCCGTCTTCGAATGATGTGTGCGTGATCCCTTCGTTTCCCCGGATGGCGCTGATGAATTCTTCCTCGACGCGCCATCCTCCTTCTTCCCCGGGGGGGATGGGAATCTCGGAAAGCGATGGGTCGGATCGTCGTCCTCCAAGCAGTTGGTCGTCCACGAATTTCAGGGTCCCTTGACTACCGAAAAGGAGGATTTCGAATGCCGGTTGCAACCCGGTGACGTTGGAGATTCCAAAACGCGCCTGGGCGCCGCAAACCATATCCGCGAGCACATCGAGGTGTTCCGGAACCTGCACTGCGCGTTGCAGGCCGGTTTGCGGGTCTTTACGCATTTTGACGAAAGTCTTTCCCATTGCCATGACTTTACGGGCATTCCCCACCCAACGCATGACGGCTTCATAAAATATTCCCATCGTCATGATGTTGAGACCGCTGAGATCGACGTCCTGACGCCAATGCAGGGGGGCATCGGGCTCGATAAAATTGCCATAGTGTCTGACTTCGAGGGCCAGTAAATTTCCCAAAAACCCTTCCGCGATCATTCGCTTGATCGTATTGTCCACTTTCAGGGTGTGAGGGGCAGGGACGAGCTGGGTGATCAAATCCGGTCTCTCGCGTGAAGCCTCGAGCATCGCATGGGCCTGGAAAGCATTCATGGCCATGCGAGCTTCGCACAAGACGTGTTTGCCGGCCTGCAAGGCGGCGAGGGTCATTTCGCAATGGGTGTAGGGCCAGGTTCCGATGACGATGGCATTGGTGTCGCTCGCCTCGATCAACTGGGACCAGTGTTCGTAGATGGTCGGGATATTGAATTGGTCGGCCACTCGTTTCGAGGATTGATGACTGCGATTGCAGACGCTGGTTACTTCCACGCCTGCGATGGCCTGCAAACCGGGGATGTGAAATTTGGTGGTGTTGGCTCCCGCGCCGACCACGCCGATACGGATTGTTTCGTTGCTCATAGTGATTTTTCAACGTTAAGGGATAAAGATTTGCGTATTTAAAAAATGAAGACCATCTTAAAAAATTCCTCCGAGCGGGTTCAAGTTTTTTTCCCCGCATTCAATCCTGCGGATTGGAGGAGGGTTTCCAATTGGCTGAGGTCGGCAGGCAACAAGACGTTGGTGTCGCCTTTGGCAAGTTGACCGAACTGGGTCAAATATTTCTTGCTCAGTTGGAGGCGGATGGATTCGTCGCCATGCTCCCGGGCGATGGCCTCGCCCACTTCCGTGATCGACCGGGCAGTGGCATCGGCGATGGCCCGGATGGCTTGCGCTCTTCCTTCCGCTTCATTGATTTGCCGCTGCTTTTCTCCTTCCGACTGGTTGATCAGCTCCATTTTCTCTCCCTCCGAACGGTTGATCCGGCTGATCATCTGTCCTTCCGATTCGGCAATAACCGCCCTCCGTTTACGCTCGGCAGAGGCTTGCTTTTCCATCGAATCTTTGACGGTATCGGGAGGAACGATGCTCTTGATTTCGTAACGATTGACGTGGATGCCCCAGAGATTGCTGGCTTCATTCAAGACGTCGACCACTCGCGCGCTGATAAAATCTCGTTCTTCGAAAGTCCGATCGAGCTCAAGCGTGCCGATGATGGAACGGATGGTGGTTTGCGCGAGTTGAATGGCGGCTTCATGGTAATCCATCACGCCATAACTCGCTTTGCGAGGCGCTTCCACTTTGAGGTACATGATCCCATCGACTTCCACTTTGACATTGTCTTTCGTGAAGCACTCCTGTGGCAGGACTTCGATGGATTGCTCCTTTTCATTTTGTCTGTAGGCCACCTTCTCCACGAAGGGGATCAAGGCGTGCAGTCCGGGATCGAGGGTACGATGGTATTTGCCGAGACGCTCCACGATGTAAGAGGATTTTGTCGGTACGAATTGGATGGCCCTGATAAACTGGGTGACGAATATCAGGAATAACACACCCCAGAATATGAAGTTGAACGCGCCCATAAAATCGATTCCTGCTGACCAGTCCATGATATTTCCTCCTGCTGAACGTTATTTCCGAATGATCTTCATTTTTACTGCAAACTTCAGTCGATTTTATTCCTTTTTTTCTCCGGAAGGAATGCTATCCGCCACTTGAGTGATGCCTTCAAAAAAACCTTTGATGTTGGCCAGTTGCGCCGGTACCACCGACACGTTGGCATTTTGTACGATTTCGCCGAACTCATCGATAAAATGTTCCTTGATTTGCATGGCCACGGCTTCGTTCCCGCCCGGTTTCGCAATGGCCCCGGCAATGACGGCGATTCCGCGGGCAGTGGCTTCCGCGAGCAACTGAATTTCCTGCGCCTTCCCTTCCGCTTCATTGATACGCCGGGTCCGTTCACCTTCCGAGAGATTGATCTTTTCCTGACGATCCGCATTGGAGGCGTTGATGGTGGCTTGCTTCTGGGCTTCGGCGAGGGTGATTTCCGCCCGTTTTTCCCGTTCGGCTTCCATTTGCTGTTCGAGGGTCGCAATCATGGTGTTGGAAGGCGTGATGTCCTTGATTTCATAACGCAAGACCTTGATGCCCCAGGGATCGGAAGCGTGGTCGATTTGCTTGACCACGTTTTCATTCAAGCTGTCCCTCTCGGAAAAAGTCTGGTCCAGGCTCAATTTGCCGATCTCCGAACGCATCGTAGTTTGCGCGAGGTTGGTACTCGCCCGCACGTAATCTTCGATGCCATAGCAGGCCCGGTAAGGATCCATCACTTTCAAATAAACCACCCCATCGACGCTCATCTGGATGTTGTCTTGTGAAATGCAATTTTGCTTTTCCACGTCGTGGAATTGCTCCCGCATGTCCACTCGATAGGCGATTTTGTCAATCATAGGAATCAGCAGGTGAAAACCGGGATGCAAGACTTTCTGGAATTTTCCGAAACGCTCCTTGATCATGGTCAGGTGATTGGGAACAATCACCATGGACAATTTCAAGATGATCAGGATCGCAATCATTAAGAGAGTGAGGAATGTCATCGCTTCCTTTCATAAATCAGAGGATTGAGTATTATCCGCAGGGCATGCCTCGACGTACCAGAGCAGTTCTTCCCGTTCGATCAGTTTCACTTTTTCGCCGGGAGGAATGGTGTCCGTGCCGGTGGTCGCAGCCCAGGTCGTCCCACGCAAGCGGATACGTCCGTTTTCGTGCTCCGGACTGATTTCTTCCACCACTTCGGCAATTTCACCAAAAGCGTCCAGGTCCTCGTCCACGTATTCGATATGACTTTCGCTGGGAAAGAATTTGGTCAACGACCCTCGAAAGAGGAGAACCATACTCATGGAAAGTACGAACCAGTACGTGAATGATTCCACCAGGCCGTCGATCCACCCGCTCCATCTTCCCAAGGCGATGATGAGGGCGCTGGCTCCTAAAAATGCGACAACGGCACCTGGAATGAGGAATTCCGAGAGGATCAGAATTATTCCGGCAATGAGCCAGATCCAAGTGATCGAATCCATGTGCGAACCTCCCGAATGAACTGCGTTGGAGCAGGGACCAGGCCATTCATGGGGCTTGGACGAATCAAATAATAACACATTATAATGTTTTTTGTTATTCTTCAAGCCTGTTTTTGTATCATACCCTCGGTTATTATCTCAGGGTCAAAGCGCATACATGTTATTCTCCATCCATCTATTCTCCGCATTGTCATTCCTGGCCCAGACCAGGAATCCAGTCTGCCTCTGTGCCTTTGTGCCTTTGTGCCTTCCCCTTGTGTCCTTCCGGGCTTGACCAGGAATCCATTCTGCCTTTGAGTCCTTCCCCCCTTTGTGCCTTTGTGCCTTCCCCTTGTGTCATTCCTGGCTTGACCAGGAATCCAGGGTCGTTTTCGATAGCTTGGCTCACCGCTCTCCGCTTTCTCGGGGACAAGTTTAGCGAGTATGACAGATACACAGTGTCCTTCCTGGCTTGACCAGGAATCCATTCTGCCTTTGTCCCTTCCCCCCTTTGTGCCTTTGTGCCTTTGTGCCTTTGTGCCTTCCCCTTGTGCCTTCCCCTTGTGTCCTTCCTGGCTTGACCAGGAATCCAGTCTGCCTTTGTCCCTTCCCCCCTTTGTGCCTTTGTGCCTTTGTGCCTTTGTGCCTTCCCCTTGTGCCTTTGTGCCTTCCCTTTGTGTCCTTCCTGGCTTGACCAGGAATCCATCCGAAATGGAAGGAGAACATCAGCGGAATTTTTAAAGCCCTGCCTGATTTTGTTCTGGTGAAAAATCGACCCGGATGCTATAAATCCCTTTCTCAGTGGAAAGCAGGAGGTGGAGTCAGGAATTGCGAATCAAAAAAGAAGGAGCCAACCATGAAAAGTTATCAAGTTATGGAACTCAGCCAACCTTTGCAGTTGGTGGAAAGCGAAACCCCGGAACCTGTTGGCACGGAGGTACTTTTGAGGACCATTGCCTGCGGTGTCTGTCATTCGGACGTGCATTTGTGGCATGGCGGGTTTGATCTCGGCGGCGGTAATTTTTTGTCCTTACAAGCCCGTGGGATGAAACTTCCCATGGTGCTCGGACATGAACCCATCGGCGAGGTGATCGCCCTGGGCCCGGACGCGGAGGGAGTGAACATCGGGGAAACCCGGCTCATTTTCCCTTGGATTGGCTGCGGCCACTGCGAGCGATGCAGGGAGGAGCATGACAATGACTGCAACAACATGCGCACGATCGGCATTTTCCGACCCGGAGGGTATGCCGATCATGTGCTCTGCCCGGATCCGAAGTATCTCCTCGACACCAGTGGAATCGATCCCATTTATGGTTGTACCCTGGCCTGCGCGGGGATCACCGCCTTCAGCGCGTTGCGCAAGACCTTGCCCCTCGCCGGGGACGACCAGGTCGTAATCATTGGAGCCGGCGGCCTGGGACTGACCGGCATCGGCATTGCCCCGGGCTATCTCGAACGGGAAGTGATCGTGGTCGACGTCGAGGAGCGGAAACTCGCCACCGCTCGCAGCACGGCAGGAAACCATCCCATAGAAACCATCAATTCGAGCGATGGCAAGGCCGTGCAGGCAATCCGGGACCTGACCCATGGCGGCGCAGGCGCAGTCGTCGATTTTGTGGGGTCGCCGCAAACCGCCAAACTGGGTTTTGACGCCATCCGAAAGGGAGGAAAATATGTCGCAGTGGGTCTCTATGGGGGCGAAATTTCCGTCTCCATTCCCTTGTTACCGTTGAGACACGTGAGCCTGCGAGGCTCCTACGTGGGAAACCTGGCTGAAATGCAGGAGCTCGTTGCGCTCACCCAGGCAGGAAAAGTCCAGGCGCTTCCCGTCCAAACCAGGTCCATGACGGATATCACCCACACCCTGCAAGAACTGGAGGCTGGTGGGGTCACGGGCCGGGTGGCGGTGGTGCCGTGATTTCACCCCCTGGCAGGTTGAGATCCCAAGTCTTGAACAAATCAGGATATGCCGGGCTGGACTTTAGACATATTTTTGAGAATTATGGCATATATCAGACTTGCATGGCCTCCATTTTCCTCAGCTGATTTTAATTGAATTGCGCACATAGAAAGGGGAGTCGCGTTTATGGATAAGAAACAATTGCTCATTCTGGGTTGCTCACAAGCCAAAAGAGAAGACAGTGGTTTGCTTCCTGCGATCGACCGTTACAACGGCCCGATGTACCAATCCCTGAGAAAGTTTTTGCGAGACAACCAGTGGCCACAAGATGTCTCTATTGCGGTTCTTTCTGCAAAATATGGTTTGTTTGGAATCCTGAAAGGTATCGAACATTATAACATGAAGATGAACGCATCCACGGTTGATGAAAAAATTTCAGAGTGTCGTAGAACACTTAAAAAATGGGAACCTCATCATTACATTGCTCACCTGTCGCTAGGGAAGGACTATCTCCCCGCTATTCAGCCCGCGCTGAAAAATTTGATGTTCGAAACAAAGATTTTCAAAGGTCCTATTGGCATTAAGAGAAATCAAATCAATTCTTTCCTTGATAGCAACTCGCCTGGCTCTCGTGTGAAAGCCGAGGTTGAGGGTGGCACCGGTGAGTATCGTTATTTCCTTCCGGATTGGGACGACCTCTTGGATAAAAATTTCGACTTTGAGCAAGACTCCTTCTCGGGAAAAAAACCTGCAGAGAGAGAGGACATACACTGTGGCGCTTTGATGCGTCCTGAAAAAATGTACGACGGGATTCTAGTCAGCCTTGCCCAGCAAGGAACATCAAAGGGGCAATTACGGAGTTGGAAAGGAAGCGAACTCGGGGCGCTATCACCTCCTCCACTACGAAAACATTTCGGACTTTCAACTGGTCAATACCTTTTTGGCGATTGTGGCGCTTTCAGTTACGTGAATGAGGACTATCCAACGATTTCCGTAGAGCAAGCAGTCTCGCTTTACGAATTACATGGATTTGATTTTGGGGCGTCGGTTGACCACATTCCAGTCAGAAAAATCAAAAAAAATAGCAGATTAACTATTCTTTCCGATGAGGAACGTCAGGAGAGGGTGAAAATTACGAGAAATAACGCAAAGCAATTTATAGAAGCTAGTAAAAAACGCAAGGCCGGTTTCAATCCGGTCGGTACTATCCAGGCACTCAACCCGGAGCAGTATGGTCAATCTGTTCAAGAATATTATGACCTGGGATATCGCCACCTTGCTATTGGTGGTCTCGTTCCATTAAAGGATGGTGAGATTGAGGACATTGTACAGGCTGTGATTGCTTCTGCCAATGAACTCAAGGAGCGTCCCTGGATTCACCTCTTCGGAATCTTCCGTCCCAAACTTCAAGATTTATTCCGAGAACTCAAGATCGATAGCTTCGACAGCGCAAGCTACTTCCGAAAAGCGTGGCTTCGCTCCAATCAGAATTATATCGGTGCCAATGGCAATTGGTATGCGGCATTGCGGGTACCAATGACCAGGGATGGACGTACGCGCCAACAGTTGATAGACGCAAATCTGGACATTGCTCAATTGGAGAAAGAAGAACGTGAAGTTTTAAACCTGTTATGTAAATACGACAGGGATGAAGTCGGAATCAGCGAAGTTCTGGATGCCGTCCTCAGCTATGACCACCACCTTATAAGGTCGACTGAGACACAGTCCATGCGAAAAAAGTATAAAGAAACACTAGAGGAACGCCCTTGGAGAGCGTGCGAATGCACTTTTTGCAAGGATATCGGGATACATATTCTAATCTTTCGTGGTGCGAACCGCAACAAGAGACGGGGAGCGCACAACACGCTCATGTTATATCGAGGAGTTCTAAAAGGAAGGTATGTCCAGGGCATCTGACATTAGTTCGGCCTATCGTTATGCTTTAAACGTTGGACGAGATCAATATTACGAGCTTGTCACAGAGCGTCTTGCGGCCGCCGAAGAATTTTATCAACAATTCCTGTCAACTCAGGTCGTTCATTTTCGCAAGTGGTTTTCGTCGTTGCGAGGCCGCGACCGACTACAGGAATATATTGAACGTTATTTGGGAACACGTCGACTCCAATTCATTGCGATAGACGGAACATGCAGGAGAGAACAATTTTCCGATATGCTGACTTTTTTTGGAGGAGCATATGGAGCGCGCGGAGAACTCGAACTGGAGGCTGGTGATCATAGAGTTCAATACAAGCGTTGGAGTCTGGAACAGGATGTATCCATGGTTGCTTGGGTCCCCGTACCGTTTGCAAGACTTGAAGAGATCCAACCACAGGGAGAGCAATTTCTTGCGACAAATGAAGAAGAAGCCAACATAGCAAGTGTACACACTCAGATAATGCAACTGGCTGAAATATTTTTAGCAATCAATACCATTACGTCATCGGCACTGGATGCTCCTCATCTTGTTTTGATGGATATGTCTCTCTCTTCAATTCTGGCAAATGTTGCCCAAGCTCAAGATAAGGTTGGTTTGATTGGTTATCCTTATGACCGAAGAGTACTGACAACGGCCGATATAGCAGTCGCTTATGCGCAACCCGTGCATGATGTATTTGGCATTCCTTCAAGTAAAAATATGGATCGACATAGAACTATTATTGCTTCACTCTTAAGAGAACCCAGTTCTCGAGTTGATCTCAATGCGATTGCTCAAGTCTATGGTGTAAAAATTACAAGTCTCGAAAGTGCGCTTCACTGGCTCGCTGAGCGCGGAGTGTTAGATGAAAACGGAGTTCCTTTGATAAATGTTCGTGAATCTTGGGATTATACAAAGGCCCTCTTCAAGAATATTTGTAAGCGATTATTCCTTCAGAAGGATCCAACCGCCCTTCAATATGAGACATCTGATAATTATTCTGGAGTCTTGCGGAAGCATTGGATGTCTTCCAACGATTTGAATTTTCTCGTAGCTGTTGGGATACGCGAACTGATTGAGGTAAGCTGGGAACGCAAAGTTTTGCTGTATGGAATCATCAAAGATTCCGCATCTCGTTATTTTGGACGCAACTATTTCGGGGTTACTCTGGAAACAGGGTTTCACCCTCAGCTTCGTGACCTGATGGTCAATACACTGCCTTGGACGGATCGAATGCTTTGCGAGGCATTGCCACTTTTTGACGATAAAATAGAAGCTCCATGGGCAACAATCGAGTTTGATTCAGCATTCATGACTCTTCATCGCGAGCAAGATGATGCAGGTACGACTCAAGTTGGTGGAGTATTGGGGCGGATTGTGAACCAGGAGCGTCTTTTTATGAAATCGCTGGGACAGTTTTTTTAAGCCGAGAAAAGAGAAATCCATTAATGGGCCACGTTGTTTTTATAGAAAGGCTCTTACAACCGTTCTTCGATTCTCTTGGGGTAGAGGCCTCGCCTGTAAAAATTTCAATCGAGACAAGGGCAATAGGTCGTGTCGAGCCATTTGCTTGGAGAGATGCCGAACATCTAAACCGAGGACAAACAGTGATGATGTACTTGTTATCCGTCCTCACCAAAAATCATTTTGCCGAGGCGATTGGATATCCAGATCCGCTGCACAAAGCCGATTGGGGAGCTAAAAGTATGGGACGATGGGTTGGAAAAACAATCGAATCATCAACAAAGGTGCTGAGTAGCAATCCGCTCAGCGATACTCTCAGAACGACGAGAGATTCTGCTAAGAGGTAGTGATGTTTACGAAACTCGAGGGCACTCTGATGTCGATGCGGGAATCACCAGATACACGATTCCGGTACACTATCTGGTTTGATTATACACGTGAAGCGATTAATGAAATCCAGGAAGGGACAATGCTGGCGGTGGCGAATTTTGGTACAGATGCAAAGTCTCGCCGCTGGTCCATTTTGGAAGTTACCTCAGTGATGCCTTCACATTTTGCCTTGCAGAGTGGAAACTCGGGTTATCCGGGGTTTGTTGTTGAAGCTGCCCGCAGCGCGGCCCAAGATTGGGAGTCTCAGGAAAAAGAATCTACGGAGGAAACGACGAAAATAGAAGCTGCTGCAATTCCGACGCTATTGGAAATAGTCGAACCGGAATCTTACGACAACGATACATCCTTTGATATTGGACCAGAGACGAACATGGCAATGGTTGGATCGAAAGTTCGTGCTCTCGACAGTAAAACAACAAATCTGATTGCCAACAATGGAATCGATCAAAAAATTGAAGAAAACATCACCAAAATCGGAACACTCGCACGTGACCCACAGGTTGAGATTCTGATGCGAATTGACGAATTGCTTCGTACTCATTTTGCAATTTTCGGCTTTACTGGAGTGGGAAAATCCAATCTTTTATCTACCATAGTGGCAAAAATTTTTAAATCAGCAAAAGAGCCAGTTAAGTTGGTTTTCTTTGATTTAATGAGTGAATACACTGGCCTGCTAATTGATCAACTTCTTTCAGACGAGGTTGATGGACGTCTTCTTACTATTGGCAGGAATACTCTACCTGAAGGAACTTTCAAGTATATTAATGAGCTAGATGACTCGCCAACTGATAAAGAGGCTACAAAGCAATTCTTAAGATATACACTTCTTCCTAAAGCCCTTCTGGGTAGCCGTAGGGAGATGGCGTGGGGACTTCTTGATTTTATTAAGGGTAAAAAATTACGCTACTTTAATGAATCGAAAAGTGTAAATGTTTTTGATCTATTCTTCACTAGCAATGTGGTTACTTGGACAAAAGAGAGACGGCAGACGAAGTTTAAAAATCGATCGGAGGTGACCAAGAAAGCATTGAGAGAATCGAACATCCAGAATTATAAAGAAACCCGTTTTAGCCCAGACTTAGCGAAGCGGATTAAGGAAAAATTGCAGGAACTTCTTGAACAGCAAGAATATGTCGAATTCCAAGAGGACTTTACAAATCATATTTCCAAACTTGAAGAACTTGAACGATCAACAGCCGAGAACCTGGCTGCGAGTACAACACTGCCTGAAATCATAGATGATTTAAATGACAAAACCCACCATTCTCTCTGGATCATCCAATCTCACAACCCTGACGATCTGAGAGAGTTTTCGCATAATCTTGGAAATGAACTATATGAGAGCCGAAGACTAAATGGTGTCATTGATCCAACAGTCGGTTTCATTTTTGACGAGGCTGATGAATTTATCCGTCAGCGCGGCTCGGACAGCTATGAACGGTCGGCTAAGATTGCCGAAATAATCGCGCGGCGCGGAAGGAAATTTGGGATTGGGCTTGGCATTGCAACCCAACGGATACGCTATCTCGAAACCAACATCATGTCCCAGCCGCATACCTATTTTATCTCAAAGTTGCCGAGAGCCACCGACCAAGAAGCCGTTTCTGAGGCATTTGGTTTTGGCAATGAGATTCTGAACCAGACATTTAAGTTTGGGAAAGGACAATGGCTTCTGGTCAGCCACGACGCGACCGGTCTTGAGGCAGTTCCTCTGCCTGTAAAGACCGAAGATGCAAACGAGCGCGTCGCGTCTTTTCTGAATTTAAAGTACAAAAAATAAGGGAATTATATACAAAGTTAACCACGGATTCACACACTTGACATCCCAACGTAAAGAGTAATCACGGCCTACTCTTTACTTTCTTCCTTCTGCATAAATTTCCATTGATCAGAACGCCGGGGCGGGGATTTTAAAAACACAGTTATGATCTCGTCTGCCGTTGCGTTAATCTTTTCCGGCATCGGCTTGGCGGGTCTTCCTACTTTTTTCTTCTCTTTTGTTTTCATTTTAAATCTCCTGATATATTGTTGACATTCCTTCACAATCAAGTAGCTAATCTGATCATGCAGGAATGCAAATATTCAAGCTATCAGATTTTTATACTTAAGCCGTTTTCCTTCCATGCCTTTGGCCATTGATTCGATTTGTGCCAGGGTATCAAGCTCTCGCTGATTTTGCCTACCAGCAAATTCCTTAACATAGCGATCCAAATGCTTGGCACTCATTTTGTGATATGTCCCTTTGTGTCCCCTTTTGAGCATACTCCAGAAGGAATCAATACCAGCAGTATGGACATCTCCTCTCACGTATTCATCGTGGCTATGCCGGACAGATTCATGATTAGGAAGCCCCTTATAAACGGTAGCTTCGTCTGTATAAATCATGGAATTTTGTTTTACATATTCCTGGATCATCTTCTCAATAACCGGCTTCTTTGTATCTTCCGTTGCGGTGGCTACCACTTGTCCGGTCTCTCGATCCTTAATACCTACAACTGGGGATTTGCCAACCGTACCCCGTCCCTCTTTCTTCTTTTTAGACTCATGTTTCAGAGATTCCTTACCCCCTACATAAGTCTCGTCCATTTCAACCGGACCATTAAAAAGAGGTTTGTTATTATTCCAGCATTCCCGGATTCTATGATTGACAAACCATGCCGTTTTTTGAGTAAATCCCAATTCCCGGTATAGCTTCATACTGGCAACCCCTTTGATATTCGTGGCCATCAGATAGAAAGCGAAAGCCCACTTCCGGTAACCAATTTTAGAAGCTTCCATAGCCGTTCCGGTCTTCACTGAAAAAAACTTCCTACAATCTTTACAACGAAACGGCATCGGATTTTTAGAATTTTCATACTTTATAATTCGCTCGCTTTCACAATGTGCACATCGTATCCCATCAGGCCATCGCTTATCAATGAACATTTTTTCAGCCGTCTTGTCATCTGGGAACATGTCCATCAGTTCCAAAACCGTGATGCCTTTTCTGTGATTTTTTCCGGGTGCTTCTGCCATTTTTCAACTCCATGAAAAGTTAATAATTTTAGAAGTATATTAACCAATAAATCACAGTCTGTCAACAAAAAAATGCGTTTTTATTCATTTTTGTTTATTATTTTTGGACTGGGATTAGGCGAGGCGTAGCGCCCGGCCTGCAAATCCATGGTTAACTTTGTATATAATTCCCTAAAAAAATTGTAGTGCCAAGTGCTGAAGACTACACGCAAATGGGTTACCCTGATTTGTGGACGGAAAAGTGTTTTTTATCTGGGAAATTCCTCTAATGAGTGACACCGAAACTGCAGAAGGCACTGGATCTGGAGACAATTAACGAGATCTACTTTGCTTCTTTTCCAGATATTTCTGAATCTCTTCCAGAGAAAAGCGTTTGAGGACCTCATCGGTCGAATAGCGTTTGAGGACCTCATCGGTCGAAAAGCGTTTGAGGATCTCATCGGGCGTAAGTCCTTTCAGGCGATCATCGGTCGAAAACTGTTCGAGGATCTCATCGGGCGAAAGTCCTTTCAGGCGATCATCGGCCGAAAACTGTTCGAGGATCTCATCAGTCGTAAGCACCCCCAAATGATCACGCACATAATCTTTTTGAAAATCTTCCATCGTATAGGCCATCTCTAATCCCTCCAATTGATAGTTCTCAAAGAGTTGATTTAATATCGTGCTGATTTCCCGGGTATGCCCACGGTATTGACGCGCGGCAAATTCCACTTCTCCAGGAATCCCACTGAATAAATGCCAAATCGCATTACGCTCCGCATGAGTGATCTCACTCAGTACAATCATCCGAATGAAGTCACTCCCCCGCTGAATCTCATAGACGCCCTCTTGGATCCCCTGGAACTCCACCTGGGCAGCGAGTTTTTGTGGATAACGGGAACTCACGCCATAGAGTTGAAATTCTTCTTCAGGTAACAGGTTCTGAAACGAAGGACTGATCTGCTTGCGATAATTCACATAATGCCCGGTCAGTTCTTTCAAGGCCCAATCATCAAAGGGCTCCCTCAGAGATTTGTAACTGAGCAAATTGTATTGCCTCAGATTGTCCAAGCCATCCGGCAAGGGCTCGATCAGGTGGCCTGTCGCTTTCCTCAGAATGACGACATCCAGCAGCTGTCTTTTGAGAGACAGATCCTTTTCCAACTCTACAACCCAGGTGGAATCGGTAAAAAAATCGGTAAGCGCCAAGCCAAAGAGGCGATGCCAGTTGATCATTTTCCTTTCATCGGTTGCATGACAAAATACATTGGATTGTCATTTAATGATGCCAATCTATAGAAAAACGCGCAAGTGTGAAAGTTGGAGTTTATGACCCTTTTGGCAGGGCATATTCCTTGATCGGCCGGAATCGCTGTCCAACAAAGTGCGGAATACGCAAATAATTAAGCGATATCCAATTTGATGCGCTACTCACTGGTGTTTCGGAGTTCTCCAGTTTTGATATTTCACAAAAGGAACATATTTTAAATATGATCAGTGAGAACCTGAAAAGCGGTAACTGATTTGGGTTATCTCAAGGGAAGGGGAAAATCATGGACAAGGAGCAAATCAGCGTAGAATAATTTGTTCGGCATGTAGATAAGAAATTCTATCATTTTTCTTGACTCAACTAATCCATTGGATTACTATGTTTGTATGTATATTACAATCGTTGAGTTACCGGAGTATATCAAACGTGCTGAAGTGCTTTTAGGTGAAAAAGAAAGAGATGATCTGATTGATTATCTTTCCACTCATCCAAAAGCAGGAGCTATCATGCAAGGTACTGGTGGAATTAGGAAAATTCGATGGACACGTCAAGGCACAGGAAAAATTGGGGGAGTCAGAATTATTTATTATTTTCATGATGAGACCCTCCCCTTATTCTTACTCACCATTTTTGGTAAAAATGAAAAAGAGAATCTCAGTCGAGCTGAGCGAAATGCTTTGGCTAAATTAACGAAATCAATTCTTCAATCTTATAAGAGGAAAAATGAGTAAAGCTTTTGATACCATCCAAAAGGGTCTCCAGGAAGCCTTAGATTATGCGCAAGGAAATGAAAAAGGAGGAAAAGTTTACCATCCCTCTAAAGTCGATGTAAAAGCGATTCGAAAGAAAGCTCAAATGACACAAAACGAGTTTGCAGCAACCTTTGGAATCAGTTTAGGCACTCTCCGTCATTGGGAAAGAGGAGACCGAATCCCTCGTGGTCCAGCATTAGTCTTACTCCATATTATCGATAAATCTCCGCAAACCGTTCTGAACTTATTATCCTAACCGTCTATTTCTTTTATCATCATTGTACTAAGGTAGGCCGAACAAAAAGGGGGCTGGCTTGAAAATTTGGAATATTAGCGTAATTTTTTCTTTAAATCGATTTGACATTCCTTCTCACTGGTTTCTGAAGATGGCTCGTCAACCACGCCTTTACTATCCTGGTGCTTTTTACCCTATGATTCTTCGTGGAAATGGAGGGCCACCCATTTTTTCGGTCCCCCCGACTACCGACCATTTTATGACTTGCACCAAGAAGGTTCCCAACGCTTTGATCACCGAATTCACGCTTTTTGATTAATGAGCAATCAAACATGTCCCTCCCTGTTCTCCTCCTCTTTCAGGACGGATCATTCATCAAGTGGCTCGAGTTTATCAACTACAGGAGCAGGAATTAAGCAGTGCCGGGCAGTCGCGAAAGTTGAGTGAAGCCCGTGCGATGATTGGCATGTTGGCTTTCGACTGGAAGTCCGCAACGATTCGTGAGGTTGGAAGGGTTTTCAATCGAGATGATTCGACGATCCGCTTTGCCGTGCACCGGTTGAGAGGACGATTGAAGGAATGCGAGGGTCTCCAAAATCAATTAGAGGAACTGAAACGTCAAATACTTGCTTGAATTTCCAATCTTTCAGGCCTGACCCCATTCTTTATCCCTGAGTTACAGGGTTCATCAATTGAGGAAACGGATAAAGCAATCCAGTAACCTACAAGATCAACCCGAAACTCTCCAGATTCGATTCTTTGCTTGAATATCCAAACATCCTTGCCTGTCCCCTTTCCTTATTTGTGGACGGAAAAGTGTTTTTTATCTTGGAAATTCCTCTATGAGTGACCCCGTTTTAGAATTGTTTTCTGCATCTATGAGAGCAGGAAAGAGTCCAAAATCAAAGAAGTAGTGACATCTAAACATTCTCATAGGAGAGTATATAGTGATGTCCACCAGACTCATCGACATCTATTGTCATTGATCCCTTAATACCTGTCATCTCCTCTTTGCCCGTACCCGGTACAACTTCGAGGATGAGTGAATCCTTTCCATCTTCCATTTTGCCACAGTGCATGAGAGTGAATGCACCCTTCTTGCCATCAAGCTCGCCTTGAAATCGCTCAATGACGACATAGCCACCGTTACCTTCTGCTGGTGAGCCTATACTGCTGAGCATCTCTCCATAACTATGTCCACTTAGTGCGCCATCAAAAGTCTTGTCTATTGTCATTCGAGCACAACCCTCTTGGTTTTTAAAGAATTCTTTCGGTTTTAAATCTGGATTAAAAGTGCCTTTTGCTGTTTTCATATTGTTTCTTCCATGCTTGTTATATCCTAAGTTGAGCGATTCGTAATAAAAAAAGCTCCCAACCTTGGGAAAAATATGTTATATTTCAGTGGCTAACACAAAAACATTCACAAAATCTAACACATCCCAACAGGTAGAAATCTTTATGGAAAAAGATATAACAGTTCAGGATAAAAAGAAACAGATAATTGATACCATTCCGCCAACCACTGATTGGCGGACTTTCATTTCTTCGGGAAAGAGGAAGATCTGGCAAAAAAGGAGTCTGGCTTGAAAGTTTGGAAAATTAGCGTTTTTTTACTTCAAATCGATTTGACTTTCCTTTTCGCTGGTTTCTGAAAATGGCTCGTCAACCACGCCTTTACTATCCTGGTGCGCTTTATCATGTGATGCTACGTGGCAATGGAGGGCAATCCATTTTTTTCAGTCCCCCCGACAGCAGGAATTAACCCGAGTTCGACATAAATCTTCAATAATAGGAGTATCCTGGCTTATATGTCATTCCGGGCGAAGACGAGGAGAAGAACAGGGGGCATGCCGTAATCCCGATTTCAGTCTGGCTGCATACCTCTGGATTCCTGGTCTGGGCCAGGAATGACACAAAGGCTTACTGGATTCCTAGTCTGGGCCAGGAATGACACAAGGGGAAGGCACAAAGGCACAAAGGCACAAAGGCTCAAAGGCACAGAGGCAGACTGGATTCCTGGTCTGGGCCAGGAATGACACGGTTTCTCTGTAGTCACGAAAGTGGAATCCCGATTTCAGTCTGGTTGCATAACCCTGGATTCCTGATTAAGCCAAGAATGACACAAAAGGCAGAATGGAGTCCTGCTCAAGCCTGGAATGACACGATTACTCTGCAGTCATGAAAGTCGAGTGAAGCCCGCGCGATGATTGGCCTGTTGGCTTTCGATTGGATGTCCGCAACGATTCGGGAGGTCGGAAACGATTTCAATCGAGATGATTCGACGATCCGCTTTGCAGTGCACCGGTTGAGAGGACGATTGAAGGAATGCGAGGGTCTCCAAAATCAATTAGAGGAACTGAAACGTCAAATACTTGCTTGATCATTCAAACTTTCAAGCCTGACCCCATTTACGATATTTTTATCCGAAATTTTCCCCAGCAAAGAATGGTCAGGACATTTACTTGTCGCAAATTTAAATGCTTTCGCTTTCGATTTTGTGACACGACAAAAAGTACAGGGTCAAAATTTGAATTTGTTCCTGATTGAGCAACTTCCAGTCATAGAGTCCGATGAGTATGAGCGCCGATTCGGCGAAAAGACAGCCCGCGAGTTGGTGCGTGACCACGTGCTGAGGCTCACCTACACCGCCCACGACATGGAAGCCTTCGCCCGCGACCTCGGTCACGACGGACCTCCGTTCATCTGGAACGAAGAAGAACGCCGCCACCTGCGCGCCCGTCTCGACGCGCTCTACTTCCACCTCTACGGTCTCAACCGGGAGGACGCCGCTTATATTCTCGACACCTTCCCTATCGTCCGCAAACAAGACGAAGCTGTGTTCGGTCGCTACCGCACCAAAACCATGATCCTCGCTTACATGAACGCCCTCGCCGCCGGCGATACGGAGACGGTCGTGAAGGTTTAAGCGAACCTGATTTCGAGATAAGAATTCAATAAATTCAATATGTTATGGGAAATATACAGGGCAAATTATTGAGGATCATTTGAGTGAACTCTTGAGAATGAAAGCCAGAGCGATTCTCAGGGAAGCGTTGGAATTGGAGATGGAAGTATTCATGAAGGAATATCAGTCCTATCGACTCTCGGATTGACGTCAGCGAGTGGTTCGTCATGGCTATCATCAAGACCGGGAGATTCAGACGAGAAAATTGATGAGGCAAAATATCCTAAAGCCACTCACTGCTTGATTAAAGATCAGGAGACCTTGATGGCCTTCTATGATTTCCCGGCAGAGCATTGGAGGCACCTGAGAACGAGCAATCCCATTGAATCCACCTTCGCTACTGTCAAACTGAGAACTGCAAAAGTCAGAGGCTGTTTCTCAAGAAATACCGTCTTAACGATGGCATTCAAATTAATGGAATCTGCTCAGAAAAATTGGATCCGATTACACGGATATAAACGATTAGCCGAAGTGATAGAGGGAGTGAATTTGTCAATGGAATTCCTCAATACAGGATCGCCGCCTGAATTGCCATCCCCAGAATTTGACTATAACTCGCAATGACCTTGGCGGCTTTGAAGGTAGTAACACAAAGGTAACAACACCGATTTTTGCAGTTCGACAAATCGGTTGTCACTCACTAATTGGGGAAATTCTGCGCGAAGATGACTAGAAACATATTCGCGATAATATGATTTCAACTCCCGATAATGGGATTGATGAAAATGAATCAAAATCGTCATGACTTCACTCGGAGATAAACTCGATGCTTTCAAACGCCGTTTTTCTCCATAGTGCCATTGTTGTCGATGTCATCAGGGTAGAAATATTTGACAAAAATCATCGACATCACAGAAAAGTTCTAATAACTTATTCATGGTATCTCCTTGGATATGAGTGTTGTTTTATTTTTTATTGCTCATATCCTTTTTCAGGAGGTACTGCAAAATCCTTATCTCGAACTCAGGCTAAACATTCGCAAATCAATTACGGTTTTATTTGCAATTTCAAAATAAATGATCAAACTGGGGAAGTTTTATTCCTTTTGATTAAAAACAAAAATTTTGCCGACTATATCCAGTGAGTAGAAAACGCAAATAATCGAAATCGGCAAAACCGATTACCAGAAAAAACCATATTTCATGGTTTTTAAATATTTTGAATGTTAAGCAATGACAAACCGCGAAGAAGAATTATCCTGGGAAAACTTTTCTTCTTATGAAGAACAGCTTCAGCATGAAAAATGGCATGAGAAAAGGGCGGAAATCATATCTATTCAAAAGCGTTGTCAGTTTTGTGGAACGTCCGACCGCTTGCAAGTCCATCATAAACGTTACATTCGGGGTCGGGTGGCATGGGATTATGATAATTCCAATTTTGAACTTTTATGTGCCGATTGCCACGAAGAAAAACACATTGAAGAAGAGGTCAAACGTGCCACACGCTATTTTTACAAAGGACGAGCATGGAGTAAGGAACAAATTGACGCAAAAGAACACTTGAAAGAAGAATTTATTGATAACCTGTTGAATTGGATTATTCCAATTGTGCTGTTTCTTATATTCATTGTCTTTTTGTATTGGATAATCACATAAATCTTATGGTCGTGACAAAGCCTCTTACATTTTCCTTATCACTGTGGTTATGAATTCATGTTTGGGGAAGCCTCAGTAGACGTGGATTTCGTCCATTGATCCATTTTGAAGAAATGACTCCAACTCTTGAAATAAATGGTGCGTTTATAAAAAATTGTAGTGCCAAGTGCTGAAGACTACACGCAAATGGGTTACCCTGATTTGTGGACGGAAAAGTGTTTTTTATCTTGCAAATTCCTCTAATGAGTGACCCCATTTTCGATTCACTATGTTTACTAACTTTGAATGCTACTTAAGATATTGTCATTCGCGCCAATCATCGGAAAGCCGTATTAAGGAAAACTTCACGTACGGATTGATGAGGGGGCGGCAGAAATAGAATTATGGTCTACCTAAACGGGCACGAAGCTGGAAACAGAGGATACGCTGCCAAGGAATACCTAAGATACCTACGCCACTGCTCTACTCTACAGCGTGAAAACGTGGTGGCCTATTTGCCTAAATCGCAGTAAAGCGCATTTCGCCAGAAACTGCAAAAGGCCTACAATCAGTGGGTCTACAAAGATGCCAAACGAGCTCTCAATAGAGTAAGAATAGAATTGAAGCTGATCAATCTTTCCGCTGTGAACAGTTTGCAAGAAGGGCAGGAGAAAACACTTACGCTCCATCGCCTTGGTTTGGCGGAAAAGCTCTCAGTGAGCTTCAGAACGACCAATTGTATTTAATCTCTCAATCGACAGTTAGAAATTTTTACCGGACGAGTGAGTTATTGGCAGAATAGTAAACAGCGACAACGCTGGGTGGCAACTGCTTTATTGGAGATTGAAGGCAATCTCAGAAGAGTGAAGGGCTATAAACATCTCGTTCAGCTCAAAGAAGCAATGGCGAATGTCAATCAAATGAATAAAAAAGCAGCGTGTGTGTCGTTAAATATTTCAACTAGAATTGGGATTGAGCCGTCTTTTCACTCACTTACCTCACAATGAACAAGAAACTATTATTACTACGATTACTATTGGTGGTATCAATTCCGCTAGACGGGGTAGCTGCACCGAAAAATACTCCCATGTTGGTAATTGTAGGGACGGAATAATGTCTTCAGCTACCAGTCTTACAATAATTCTCCAACAGAAAACTAGAATCCCCCATAGGATTTCCAGTGTCGCGCCAATAGATGGGCCTAGTGACATAAGCAACAGATACACCTCTGGATACGTTTCGTACTTCTCAGTAACAATTCTCCGCGACCATGAAATTAATCCGGACGCAATGTAGCATGTTCCTTCTCCGCCATTTTTCCAAAATTGGAATACCTCATAGATCGTGGCAAGAGTAATTAGTAGTGGACCCAGAAATACGTTCAAAATCACCAAAGGATAAAATGCAATGGAGGCAGAAGGTTGGCCAATATTCAATAAATGAACCAATAAATCTATCGGGAACGCAATTAGCGAATGCAATATAAGGTAGCCGAATACAAAAAATGCCCGTTTACAGATCCACCTATAGTGTAATCTAAACCAAGGTACAAGGCATATCAGCATTGTTAATGGCACAAGAATTGAAACGAACATTTGCACGCCTATCCACTGATTGGCAGGGAAATCCGCTTGCTACTGCGATTGACAAACAGGTGTGTCGATCGGCGTTGAAGAATGATCCTCAAATTGGTTTGCAATATTGACCTCAATCTACGACCAGATGTTGCAACTCGGCAGCGCGCAGGGTCTCGGCGACTGCCACCTCGACTGCATAAAATAGGTGGTAGCCTGCCATTTTTTTGGCCAGCATTCCACTGTCGTCATCGTCGAACACGATAAAATCACGAACCAGTGAAAGGATGCGGCGCGGCTCGCAAATACCTTCCAGCATCATCTGCAATTGGGGCAGGTGAGCAGCAGCCAGCCTCTCACCCGATATGGTACGCCAGGGTTTGAACCATTCCCGCCCCGCGGTGAGTGTACCGACCCGCGCCTCCACTTCGTCCGAGACCACCTGGGACGTATTCATGGCAAATTTGTAGGTCTGGAATTGCTGCCAGGCGGTCCAGATCGTCGCCTTCTCGACTGACGGGTTCTTCAGTTCAATTAGGCACAGGGGCAAGCCGTTGACGAACAGCACTAGGTCGAGTCGACGTTCGTGTTTGTTCTCGACCAGAGTGAACTGGTTGACCGCAAGCCAGTCGTTGTTGGCAAGATTGTCGAAGTCGACCACGCGAACCTGCAGACCCCGGATTCCCCCGTTGTCGACACGATGTATGACGGTGACCCAATCCACGATCATGCGGTGGAACGAACGGTTGCGGATTTCGAGCGTTGCACCTTCCGCGCGAATCAGCTTGCGGAAAGCATCGTCCCTCGCCGCGCTCGGAATATCCGGATTGAGCGGGGCCAGCGCATCACGCAGACGTCTTTCCAGCACAACCTGCCCATAGTCGAAACGTTTCGCAGTGAGGGTGCCGGGGGCGATGTCGAATCCCCGAACAATCCTCCAGCCCAGTCTCTCGAGCCAACCGAGCGCGCTCTGTTCTACGTCGGATTCGGTGATGGTGGTCATGGGAATGTTCCGTTGCTCATGCCGCGAGTTCCTCCAGCACCTCCTCACGCTTGCTCCACATCACGGGTCTCACATTGTAGTTTTGTAGCGCGTCCATTATGACCTGCGATACCACCTGATCCGAATCATTTAGAAACCGTTTGGTTAAATAAGACACTTTGCTAAGGTCACTTTGATCATGGCAATACGAATCATATTTTCAGCAGTGTTTGTGAGGATTTCAAAATCTTTGGATAGTCTTCTGAATCCGCCGAACCAAGCGAATGTGCGCTCGACAACCCACCGTTTTTTCAAGAGGACCCACTGGCCCTTGATTCCTTTAACGATGTCGAGTTTCAGTCCCAATACCTTTTCCACAAATTCCAGCGAGGTGCCACAATATCCTTGGTCCGCGGAAAAAGCTTTCAAGCTTGGATATTTGCGAGTGGTTTGCTCAAAAACAGCGCACCCTTCCTTGGTGTCAGATTGGTTCGCTGCATGGACTTTCACATATAAAAGGTTGCCCAAAGTATCCACACTGATATGGCGTTTATGTCCTTTGATTTTTTTTTCCCCCATCGATGCCCCGCTCTTTGGAAGCATATTGGGTTTTCACACTTTGAGAATCGACGATGGCGTAACTGGGAAAAGGCTTCTTGCCCTGTTTCACACGAGTGCGGGCATTGAGGTAATCCAAAACCTTTTGCCAAATCCCTCTTTGATTCCAGCGGCGATAATGATCATAAACGGTTTGCCAGGGAGGAAAATCATGGGGAAGCATTCTCCACTGACAACCCGATTTCACGACATATAAAACCGCATTGACGATGGTATGTTTGCTATGAATACTCTTGGCCCCTCGGGGGTCAGAACGTCTAAAAAAATGTTCAATCTCAGACCATTCTTGATCGCTTAAATTGCTTGAATACATCTATCTCCTTTTTTAAAAAATGGAAATTTAGTAAACATGCAATTTTTTATCCAAACAGTCCCTTATTTCCAATCCTTGACAATCTTATCCCTGAAAATAGCTGTAGATGAGTTTTTATAAACGTATTCAATTACACCAATTAGCTCTTTTGCATAATCAAAGGGAATTGATATCATAAAAGGTTTGGAGCGCTCATAATCCACCTCGTAAGACATCATTTTCAATCTGAGGTCATTATATATCAAATAAGCATCTACAAATGATTCCTTGTGGATCAATTCGCCATATTTATCACCTGAAATAGATCTTAGGCGCTCCTGGAGATCATAAAGGGAATAAGTTTCATTTTTTACTAAATCTTCAATGTATATTTCATTATGCAGTACCGGAATGCCAGACATATTTTCCGGTTTCAAGTCAGTATTCTTTGCAACCCAGTGCCCGTCAAGAATTGGATTAAACCTTTTTATACTTGGACATAAGTCAACCGTCATTTGAATATTTATTTCGCGAAGTCGATGTAATCCATCTTTCGTTTGCCAGTCTTCGTCACGTTGCTCACGAACAATTAACAAATCAATTCTGTTGTGTCTGGCTTTTGTCTCCGCTCCTTTTTGATAACCAATTTTAGTTGCAAAAACAGGTTTCAGATCAGGTATGTCCTGAATTTTTCCTATCAGAGCATCAATGTTATCAACGGATATTTTTGTTTTATAGTTTTTGCATTCAATAACCGTTTTATATTCGATTCCAGCGAACTCATACTCCCAGTACAAGTCAAATTCGCGTTCGATTCCTGAATTATCTATGATCTTTTTGTTGAGTTCGATTTCAATATTTTTCTGCTTTGCATATTCTTCTGAGTTCAAAATGGCTTGCTGTAGATTCTTAACGAAAATCTCGTAATCTTTTCCTTTCGACATACTTCTCTTTCCCTATAAATTTAAACACCTTGCTGTCGCAACCACCTGATCACGAAATTCTCCGATGATACCTTCGCCCAGCGCTTCATTTGTTGGCTTAGTTTAAGGTACGGATTGTGCATTAATTACAATTAATTACATCGGGGCAAGGGGAATAAAATATCTCCGCACAGATGCAATCTGATCAATACAATAGCTCTTTATCTCCGTGAGAAAACATGCGCTATTTTTTTATTGTAATGATATTTCTAATTCCAATGGGAAATTTGAGAAGTCATGAAGATTCCATTTATACAAGCACTCCTATCAAATATGTGCATTTTCATAATGTAAAATGGAAGTCATGCTTTACTATAGAAACATGTCTATTTCATGTTAGTAAATCTGATTCAAACTTTAAAGGTCAACTTTCAATTATGATTACTCAAACCTACGGTCCCAATAATATCGATCCAGGATGCATGGCCGAATATCGTTATGCTCAAATAATACTCTCCGAATTAGAAAATCGTTTCATAAACTCAAAAATAATAGATCTTGTCAAATGTCAAAAAACAACAGATTTTGCAGATTTGCAATGTGATGTCCTAGTTGATGAAAAATCTATTGACAAATGGTTAAAAAGAAAATTTTTTCTAAGAGACTTCTATATTCCATGGTGCAAACAATTAGAACCAGAATAATAGGGTGCTTGCTCTCTGTTCTGAGAAATTTGTGGCAGTATTACCAAGGGACTGCAGGTACGATGTTGACAGGGTAGCACATGATCGGTTTTCACATCGGCTAATTGCAATATTTCGCGAATCGGTAGCACATCAAATTTAAAAGTGTAGCAATGATCGGTCAATTTTTGCGAGAACGATAGACTTCCAAGATTTGCTAGCCCTCTTTCCTTTTAAGCATAACTCATTGCTTGTAAATCATAAGAATGGTAAAAAATCCCGTATATGGACATAGTGAGAAGCTGATGAAAAAACGTGGCGCTACGGCGATTCTACAGTGTTTAATCAGAAATGCTGTTCTCATTCCCGTTCCGGCGAGCGTTCATCAAGGCAGGGTTTCGCTGAGGACCAGTGCCTGACGGACCGAGACCCCGGTGAACCAAGTTCACCGAACAGCTCCACAATCCCTTCATACTGTCAACGGTCCGGCAACTCCGGGTATTTCTCGAACCCACCAGAAGCATCTTTGAGGGCAACCCGTATTCCACAATTGAGGCTGGCACCGCGCGAGATCAGCACCGGGATCAGCTCCTTTCGCGCGTAAACGACCGCATAGTCGAGTAGCGTTGCATTACGATCCCGATCCCGGAGAGCGAAATCCGCCCCGTGGTTCAGTAACGCTTCGACCGCGCTTCGTTTGTCTCGGTAGATCGCCCAGTGAAGCGGAGGGGGCGCCTCCTCGGTGGAGTTGACGAGACCGGGCTACATCGTCAGCAGCTTCCCAATCCAGTTAAACGTCAACCGCTTCGATCTCGAGGCATCTCGTCCCAAGTCTGACCGTCGAGAGTTCTACCAGTGCGCTTCTTAAACACGCCTCCCCACTGCTTGAAAAAAAACGGGACTTCACTGCTGAGGCAATTATCTCGGATTTCTCTTACCCAGTCGGCGTTCATGGGTCTTGCGCCTGGCCCCGATTCGCCACCCACGATGACCCAATCAATGCCTGACAGGTCAAGATCAGGTAGAGGTCCCAGTAAAGGCTCCAAGGAGAGGAACTTGATATAGGCACCAGTGGCCTTCAACTGATCCAATCGATTTAGCCACCTCTCCGACTCTATACTTGTACCCAACCAGATATTTGGCCCCCAATCGAGGCGTGCGTTTATCTGCATCACCCGTCCAGGGCGCTTGGTAAGGATTTGAAACGTGTGCTGCGACGCTAGGTTCATGACTTCAAAGACTGATTGTACGAATTCTGAGGGAACAACCTTGTGGAATAAGTCGCTCATCGAGTTCACGAACACGACACTCGGATTTTTCCACTTCAGAGGTTCCTTAACGACGGACTCATGGACAACGACCTCGAACCCTCTTCGGTACTTTTCCATGCCCATGGTCTGAAGTCGCTTGGACATCCGTTCGGCATAGCAGTTCTTACAACCGTAGCTGATTTTTGTACAACCGGTGACGGGATTCCAAGTAGTCTCCGTCCATTCAATTTTGGATAGTCTGGCCATGGACTTACATACGCGAGTTCAAAATATGACTGGCTATTTTCTTGGCAAGCTTTGCTCCTTTTGGGTTACCAGCGCAGAACATAAACTCAAACAATGGGGACTTCCTTGAATTCATAAAGGTCTTCGAAGTCTCTAAGTATCTGGGGCCAAACAGACTTTTTAACTTGTCTTTGTATATTCTGATGATTCCGTCAACACCTGATTTACTTTGATACTGTTCGTCCTCTAGCCAAAATGACTGCTGAGGGATAATGGAATATAGTTTATTCCAACTTTGATCACCAAAGATTCGATTCAGACGATCTACCCACTTTTCCGAAATATCTTCAGGCTTTTTCGATATTGGTAACATTCTCCTAATCGAAGACACTGGAAAAAGTATCCAGGTATCAAGGGCCTCGAATCCTGCTATTTTTTCGATCGTAGCCCACTCAACCTCAGTTGCGAATGGATCAAGAAAGAGTACGCCTCGCCATGCCTTCCAGTCTTCCTGCAGATTTTTCAAGAAAAAGTTTGCGTCGGACTCTTTAATCCAAATGTCTCTACCGGGATATTCTTTGTGCAAGGACTGCAGCTTAGCAAATTGTTGAGGGTCTTTCTCGACAAAGATTAAGCGATCGAAGGGTTTATCAGCAATCTTTGTCGCCAGTCTTACTGACCCTTCGATAAAGTCCCGCGCGTCTTCGTCTTCGTTTCGCAGGCTGATTTCACCAGTGCCTGCAAAGGCATCAAGGTACATCAATTTGAAGAGCTGGTTCTTCAGTGCAGTGGTATAGGCGTCCAAGTACTTTTCCAGTATATTCAACTTTTCGACTGTCCACTGTCCACCAAATTTATCAGATGAGGAATTCGATGCCTTATTCATCATATTGCCTCTTGTTGCATGACATCATCGTACTCTTTTATTAATGAGCTGAGCTATGGTTGTCAAGGACTTCCTGTCACTGAGCTTAGACTCCGGTATCCTCACAAAACAACTGGGTAGTCTCCATAGACCTGTGTCAGCACTCCAAATAATTGTTCTTGTTCGAACATGAAACCCTATTCATGTTGATCCACTGCTGCCATGGTTATTTCCCCTTATTAGAATTAAACTAAAAATTAACTTATACACTAATTTTTAAAAAAAGTTAACATGGTAGCATATGATCGGTCAATTTTTGCGAAAACGGTAGACTTCCAAGACTTGCCACCCTTCTTTTTCCTCTTCAAGCATAACGCATTGCTTGTAAATCGTAAGTAGAATATAAAATCCTGTAAATAGACGTGAGGTGATGAAAAACGTGGCGTGACGGTCGCTACCGGAACTCAATTTGACAATAGATCTTTGATGACCTTGTGGCTGGGTTTGAGATTGAGCGCAGGCATAAAACTTATATTCTGAAACGGGTAAAGAGCAATAAATCAATCTTACCATATCGTTTGTAGTCCCCCATTTCAATAAAATTGGTTCAATCGTCCTCTAGTACATCACGGTGATAGTTCGTAAATACTCTTTATATCATTCCAACAAAAGCAGGAATCCAGGGTATCGAATCGTACCCTAGATTTCGGACTTCTGCCAGGAATGGCAACACCGAACAGCCGGAAGGAGAAGAACATGTATACACTTTTTCCATACGGTACTAGGGAATAAATTATCGGGTATAATTGGAATTATCATTGAATATACTTTGCCATGCGCTGACGATTAATGGGTACGATGCATTCCCAACTATTCATTGACGCATTGAGATTCCAGGCATTTTAAGTATTATGAATAATGCTAAAATTCCTGATTTAACAGCTATAATCCTAGACTATTTCTCTACGGGCTTGTTACAAAATAAATTGAACAACTAGATTTTTTGTGGTCTACTGATTTCATGACTAACCATGAGATCAGTAAAGAGTGGATTAAGGCGTTCGGCTACCTCAACGAGCCACAGAAAAGGTGGTTCGCAGCAGTAAAAGCAAAAGAGCTTGGCTACGGAGGTGTTTCACAAGTAAGTCGCGCGACCGGACTATCCAGAACGACGGTAACTCAGGGTCTCCGTGATTTAGAAGAAGACGGATCGTTATCGCTTGACAGCGATCGTCTCCGTCGTGAGGGTGGGGACGAAAGTATTCGAGGCACAAGAGTCCTGAGTTGCTCAAAGCAATTGAGGGCATTCTTGAAGAGTCTTCTGCAGGAGATCTGATGAGCCGCTTACGGTGGACATGCAAATCGACCAGATCTATCGCAGATCAGCTGTTTGCATGTCCTCAGATACCTCTGAGTTTGCTGTCAATAGCCTTTGGCAGTGGTGGAGACACTTTGGAAAAAAGCGCTATCCCAATGCAACTGAGATTCTTGTGTGTGCCGATGGCGGAGGGAGCAATGGGAGTAGAGCTCGGGCATGGAAGTTTTACTTACAAGAATTAGCAAACAAGCTTGGGATACCAATTACAGTCGCGCATTATCCACTAGGGACAAGCAAGTGGAACAAGATTGAGCATCGTATGTTTTCATTCATCAGCATGAATTGGAAAGGCAGGCCACTAGAAAACTATGAGTCCGTGGTGAGATTGATCGCCTCGACTACGACCAAAAACGGCCTCAATATCAAGGCTCGACTTGATCGCAAGCAATACAAAACTGGTATGAAAGTATCCAACGAAGAATTTGATAACATAAATCTAAAATTTGCAAAAAAGTTTCCTCAATGGAACTACACCATTCACCCTATATGAAACTCAAAGATGTTCAACTTATTTTGTAACAAGTCCTTAAACGTTTCATTTAAGGTTTCTGTCTCGCTTTTAGACTTCCTGCGAAAACGACCATTCTGTTCGATCCATGTATATCCAGTTCCCTCTCCAATTTGGCGTTTCCATAAACTGGATGGAATTTCATGGACTCTTTCTTTTTAGTAAACCAAAGAATATAATCGAGATTTCCCGTAAGACCTGATGAACCAAGACCGACAGTCTTTTTTACTGAAATCTGAGAAACGAAATTTTCTTGTCCAAAGACTTCTTCAAGCAGAGCCTTTAGACGATGCACGTTTTCATCTCCAATCTGCACGAAGATCGAACCACTCTCCGTGAGCAGGTCCCGGGCTACGGTCAGGCGATCCCGCAGGTACGTCAGGTAGGAGTGAATTCCGTCTCGCCAGGTGTCACGAAAGGCCTTGACCTGTTCCGGTTCACGGGTGATGTGGGTGGCGTTGCCGTCTTTGACGTCCCGGCTGGTAGTGGACCACTGGAAGTTGGAGTTGAACTTGATGCCGTAAGGAGGGTCGATGTAGATGCACTGCACTTTGCCACGCAATCCTTCGCGCTCGGCGAGAGAGGCCATCACCTGCAAGCTGTCTCCGAGGATCATGCGATTGGACCAGTTGGCGTCATGCTGGTAGAACTCGGTACGGGCGTCTTCATCCGGCAGCCCGTTGAAGTCAGCAAAGAGGTCGAGTTGAGAGGATGTTTCCGTTTCCTTGCTGTGGCGTACCAGGTCGTCGACCAGCACCTTGGGGTGGACTTTTTCCTGGATGAAGAGCGGTGGCGCCTGCACGAGGAGGTCGGATGTGTCTTGTTCGTCCTTACCCCGCCAGACGAGTTGGGGATCGAGGTCACGGTTGCGACGTTGGTAGGCAACCCGGAGCGGGCTGCGGTCGTCCCTTTCCATGACGGCCTGGTACTCGGCGGTGGGGATGTTCTTCCGCGAGGCATCACCGTGAGTGAAGCTTTCCACTTGTTTATTCACTTTGGACGTTCCGGCCATTGTTCTTTAGTTATGCAATGATTATTTTGCTGGTCAATAAAATTTTTCAGAGTAGAGCCCGGATGAGGTCACTGAGATACACCCGTTTTGTATTTTGCTCGTTAAACACATTTAATAATCGATTACTGATGTTTTATCTTAATCCTTTCTTAACAAACTCATGTTTCCGTCGCAATCTCTATGCTGGTCAGGTTTACCACCTCGGTGTATAGGTCGACATCGCTTTCCGGAGCCCTGATACTGACAACTAAGGCATACCTTGCAGCTTGATCGTATCGATCGAGTGCGGGACGTGTTTTCCACCAGCCGATGGCGGGATAGACGGCGATGATCCCTCTACTTGCCAGATCAGCGGCGGTTCCTTGCCAGATATCTCCGTGCAGCGAGCCTCTGTGGCGTTCTCGCGTACCGATCATCCAAAATGGATCTTTCCCGCTTTTGGTAGTTCCTTGTTCCTCGTCTCTAGCCATAAGGTTGATCCGAGACCGAAACTCGTTAGTCGATTCTAGAGGTCGTTTGACATCGAACCGGAGGCCGTGAGACTCGTAGCGATATCGGGAACCAACTCCCCGTTGCGTCGGATTGGGCTCGATAAAATAGGAGAGCGTCACCCGCATTTCGACCTTTGTATTTCCAAGACTCTCCAGAGCGTCACATGGCCAAGGAAGATTATGGAGATGCATGTCGCGAAATGTGGGTTGCTTGGAAGGTTCTTTCTTGAAGGGATGGAGGCTTGCCTGAACGACCATCGTCAGTGAGTTCTCAAGGCTCCACAACGCACGGTCGAGATCCGGTACGCCGAAGCCGCATCTCCGGATCAGACGCAAATAGTCCTGCTTCTTTGGGTTGCCAGTCTTGGGTAGAAACAAATACTTCATCGCGTCTGTCCACTCTGCCGAGTGCACGATCAGCGCGCGGATCGTCTCCGGCCATAATCCGGGATAGACCGCCATTACCTGCGCAGCCAGGCGGGATGCGAGCGCAGTGGCTGCACTGGTACCATTGACTGTCGTAAATGGCCGGTTGAGGGGGCGATAATGGGTCGTCAACAAGCTGAGACTGTTCATACAAACGGCACTTATTGAATCCTTTGCGGCATTACCACCTTCAAGTACGATATCGGGCTTCAGCGGCCAGTGTGCCTGCCATGTTAGAGAAGTCGTGCTGAACGGGCTCAGACCACCGCTTGGCGCGATGGGCGTGTAGCCGCTCGCATCTGGTTCGGTAATCCGTACGAGGTCGGTGCAGGCCCCAACAGTGAGCACGTTCCATGCCTGGGCTGGGTCATGAACTCCGTCGGTATCATTGCTGTGCGGATATGCTGGCCATGCGTTAATGTCATCGATATTTCCGGCAGAAACTACCAATAAGCGCGGATGTTCACGATGTCTATCGACATCGGCCGCCATCGAGTCCAAAGCCGCCGACCATGAAGAAGGCTGACCCCTGTCCCGATTGTCCCGGGCTGTAATGGCCATCCCGAAGACTCTTTGGCGGAATGGAGCTGTGATTTCAGGCCGGGCTATTGCTTCCTTTGTCAAATACCCATGTTGGACGGGATCCGTTCCGGTTTCACCATTCCGAGGCAGTAACTTGACCGATTCGAGGCGATGATTAATTTCCATAGGATCACTGCCGGCGAGGCTCATTGTCAGGTTTCCCGCAATAGCCAACCCCGCCATCCGTGTTCCGTGGCCGTCGTCATCGTCGGTGCCCCAACCGGGTTCGACCGTATGAAGGTCGCTGACAGCGAGCGCAGGAGTGAGTAACCGATGGCCGCGATTGACACCCGTATCTAGCAGGCAAACATAAGGCGTCCGATCAGTCTCAGGCAAGAATCGGGTACGCTCCATCAGGTCGTCAAGCCACAAAGCCTGTTCATCTGCTGGCATCGAATCGAAGAAATCCGCTGTTTCCTTTGCGCGCCGCAATTCGGCAATACTGTTGAGCGTTACCATGGAACGCTGCATTTGCTCGACCAATGCGTACGTCAACAGTACCGTTCGCTCCGGGAATATAATCTCCCCCGGTGCTACACGCATCTCCTGTGCCACGGCCCACTCACGAAATGCTGTGGTAGTTATTTGCCGGTCCCCACGGACTGGCAACCAAACCTCCCACCAGACCGGTCCTTCGTCATTTGTGGGAAATGTCTCGGCAGTGTCCGTCCAAAGCGCTCGAAGGCTCGCCGCCCGGATCTGTAAAATTGCGTTGATCAGCCGTCTGTTATCGCGAAAGCGGCCGAGGCTGTCTTGTTTTTTCTCCAAATAGTCGCGGATGAGGCTTTCGAAGTGATCGAGCTTTCCGTCTGGTACAAATATTGTAGCCCTTATTCGATCATCATGACGGACATTCAGTAATTCGATTCCCGATCGCTCTCGAGCCAAACTTTCGAAGGCAAATTCTATATCGGGGAAGCTCTCGAACTCGACTTGAAGTCCCAGACCTTCGTTGATTCCTGCTGCCTGCTGGGTTTGCCGAGCGGATTCTGCTTCCTTCCGAAGCCCGTCGATCTGCCTCCGCAACACTCCGCCATGTCGGGTTCGATCGCGTTCAGGAATCGCGAGATGTTGCCCCCCGCCTTGCTGCGGAGATCGATAAGCCTCCGTTTCTGTGACTCTTTCGAGGATGAAGTGTCTTTTTTTTCTTCAGTTCCGTTCGCCATTCTGTCCACTACACCTTATTCTCATGCAGTCTCTCGGCGATGTTCTTGCGCTCGTTGAGCATGTTTCGTATATCTTCAGTACGGACTGTAGCGCGATGGTGGATCAGTGAGTCTTTCAAGGCCTCGTTTGCGGCGCGGCTGACATCCGCGTAGCTCAATCCTAACGCCAAATCGGCCAGGTTCTCCCAACGGAGTCCTTTGACTACGGATCCAGCGAGACGCGTTTTCAGGAGCCCTGCGATTTGCGATCTGTTGGGCAGATCGTAGTGTAAAATGTCGTCAAATCTCCGAAATAGTGCCGGATCAAGTATTCTGAGATGATTCGTTGCGGCAACAACAAGACTGTGAGAACGTTCTTGCTCGATCATTTGCAAAAAGCTGTTCAGCACCCGGCGGATTTCCCCTACATCATTAATCAGTCCTCGCTGCGACCCAATAGCGTCAAACTCATCGAAGAAGTAGATGCCGCGAGTACGGCTAGTAGCGTCGAAAATCTGTCGTAGCTTGGCTGCAGTTTCTCCCATGAATTTGGTGATGAGACTGTCGAGCCGTACCTGAAAGAGTGGAAGGCCAAGTTCCCCGGCCAGGACGGCAGCCGTACGGGTCTTGCCCGTGCCGGGAGGTCCAGTCAGCAGCAACTTGCGTCTTGGCGAGAGACCATGCTCGACAATCCGCTGAGCATGACGTTGTTCACGAATGACACGCACTATTTGAATGGCAAGGTTGTCGCTCAGAATCATCTCTCCCAGCCGTGATTTCGGGTAAGAAGCTTCCAAAAGATTTGCCAACTCACCACGCGGACGACCAATCGGCACCAGCGAATCCTTCCCGCTTCGGCCTTTGGATTTATCGATCAGGGAACGCAATTCCTTGGCGAGCTTGCCATGACCCAGTTTTGCTTCATGAGCGGCAACTTGCATGGCGACCGAGAAAAAATGGTCGTCGTCGCCTTCCAGATGCGATTTCAATAATGCCTTGAGTTGCTCGGCACTTGCCATGAGATATCTCTCGTTGTCCAGCGTCTTTCGGCGATTACCCGCAAGTAAATCGGTTTATCGCTACGTAATTAATGAAAATTCGTTACTTAAATCATTCGTTTATCAGTGTCAAGCCTGTGACATGCGAATCTGGTGGAGTCACTGGATTGACACCCATATCGAGAAGCTTAGGAGTTGCTTGACTATGATTGCTTGATTGCCAAATTTTCATTTTTTTAAAAAGGAGATTGATATATCCAGGGACCGAAGCAATCAGGAGCGGTCTAAACTTGTTTTTCTGTTATTATTGGGCCGTAAAAATAGCGAGGAACTATTGCCTAAACTCACCTTTGTTGATGCTGCCCAGATTTTTTACCTCAAAGGTAAATTCTGTCTGAATTCCATGCATGGGCATACCTCTGTCATATCTCCATCAGCGCTGTGAGATCGAAAGTGTGAATCCGAACCGCGCGCGTGATGGCGGCCGTGATTCGTTCGCAGGCTACGTCGGCCAGGTCCTGGTACATGAGTTGCGCAGGGAAAGTATCACCCTTGCAAACTAAGCATTCATCGAGCCATTGTTTGCTGATGCGCTTGAGCTGTCCGAAGAGGTGCAGTTTGGGTTCCTCATGCGGGTCGCGCCATTTCGTATAGAGAAGCCGCCTGGTCAGTTAAAAGAGCAGGGTCGAGCGTCTGAGGGCGTAGGATTGGCGACGCAAGGCCCGGCCGATGACCTGCTCGCAGAGCAATTGAGTGCCGAAAGCACGAACGCCCAGCACGTGGCTGACAGTGTTGGCGTCCCATCCTTCAGTGAGCATAGAAACCGATACGACACAGCGAATCGAATCTCCCAAGCGACCCGGTTTGCCTACGGTGTTCATGACCTCGCGGAGCAGGTCCTGGTCACTGATACGCTCGGCGTGGCGGCGGTCACCGGTGCGTTCGATGATTTCCCGTCGAAAGCGCGCGATCTCACCGGCGGCCAAAGCACGGAAATTCCTGTCCAAAGCGTCCCCGGACTCCAGTTGTTCACTGTCGATCAACAAAGTGCGGGGTCGTGGATACCGGTTGCCGGACTCGTTAAAATTTCGAAACAGTTCAAGACGTCCGTTTTCAAACGTCGTGTAACCATCCCCGTTTTCACGGTAGAAACCGGAGATATAATCGTATACGAGCTTGGAGGTGGAAGTGTTGTTGCAAACCACAATAAAGCATGGTGGGACGTCAATACCCGCTTCCTGCATGAGTTCGAAAGTCTTGCAGTAATGCCCGTACAGGGCTTCCAGGGCGGTTTGAAGCGCCACGGGTAGACTGAGAGGATCAAGATGCCCGGACTTGTCCCGCCCTTTCCTCGGCATTTCGGTGCGTATGTGTTCCCAAAGATTGCGAAACCTGGGCATTTCGCCACCGGGGATGTTATCGGCTACTGGCACGCGGGGAAGTTTGACGATACCGCATTCGATGGCATCCATCAGTGAAAAATCGTTCATCGTCCAGGGAAACAACGTTCCTTCCGCATAGCCCGAACCACGAAGAAAGAAAGGTGTTGCAGAAAGATCCAATACGCGGTTGATGCCAAGTTTGTTGCCGACCGTTTCGAGACCCGAAATCCAAAGTCGGGCGGCTTCCGTATTCTTTTTGGCTTCCTTCCTCTCATCTCCAGTGAGCGCGTCTTCCAGTTTTTCTCCCGGTTTTTCGCGATAGCAGTGGTGCGCCTCGTCGTTGAGGACCAGGATATTCCCGACTCCCATCAGTTCGGGCATGACCCGTTGCAGCATTTGCCCCTCAGACTCCAAGGTGTTCAGGGCATCGTTCCGACCTTGCAGAAGCGAGCGGCCGCCTTTGGATAGCTCCAGGCGTTCACGCAGTTTGAAGGCGTGATAGTTGGTAATGACGATTTTTGCTTTCTCCAGGTCGGGGAGCATGTCGCTCGGTACCAATTCCCGGCTTTTGTAGTAGCTATCCGGATCGTTCGGCTGCAGCACGCGCAGGCGATCTTTGATGGTGATACCGGGCGTGACTACCAGGAATCCACGCGTGAATCTGCGACTTCGGGAGCGACGTACCGCGTTGATGGTTTGCCAGGCGATCAACATGGCCATGACGGTGGTCTTACCAGCGCCGGTTGCCAACTTGAGCGCCAGGCGGGACAGTTGAGGGTTTGCGTCATTGTTGGCGTTCACCAGGTGCTCGAGGAAGTCTTTGCCGACTTTGCCCATACGAGGCGCCACTTCGCTGAGCCAGATGACGGTCTCCACCGCTTCGATCTGGCAGAAGAAGGGGCGCATGCCACTGAAGCGGTGATGCCGCCAGTGTTGCAGCAGACGGGCTGTCTCAGGCGTAACCCGCCAATGATTCGGATCCGATATGCCCCGCCAACTGTCGACCTGCCTTCGAACGTTACTGATTATTGCCGTGTGATCATATTGCTGAACAGCAGTGGAAAGCCCTTTTCCTTCGTCCAACACCAGCACTCGTTGTTCCACTGATGATTTTTTTTGCTTCTTTGGTTTTGGAATCGGAGTGATGAACTCAGCCTGTCTCCGGCTGTCCAGGATCTTTTGGGTTGGCTGCCCCGTGTCGTCGAGTTCCCAATGACGGTTCGGGTATACGTAAGGCGAGTTGAGGACAGGCTGTTCAAAAAATGGATTATTCAAAACAATGCGCCTTCTTGAATTCACGACGTTACCGTATCCAATGCTTTCCACACGAATGAGAAATATAGCACTTTCCCCACGATCGAATCAACTGCCACGTTTTGCTCCGTTTCCGTAAAAAGGGGGGTCCGGCTTGAAAGTTTGGAAAAGTAGCGTAATTTTTTTCTTTAAATCGATTTGATATTCCTTCTCACTGGTTTCTGAAGATGGCTCGTCAACCACGCCTTTACTTTCCGGGTGCGTTTTACCATGTGATGCTTCGTGGCAATGGAGGGCAACCCATTTTATTCTGTCCCCTCGACTATCGAAATTTTTATCACTTGTTCCCAGAGGCTTCCCAACGCTTCGATCACCGGATTCATGCCTTATGTTTTACGAGCAATCAATCATGTCCCTCCCTGTTCTCCTCCTCTTTGAGGACGGATCATTCATCAAGTGGATCGAGTTTATCAACTACAGGAGCAGGAATTAAGCAGTGCCGGGCAGTCGCGAAAGTTGAGTGAAGCCCGTGCGATGATTGGCATGTAGGCTTTCGACTGGAAGTCCGCAACGATTCGTGAGGTCGGAAGGGTTTTCGATCGAGATGATTCGACGATCCGCTTTGCCGTGCACCGGTTGAGACGACGATTGAAGGAATGCGAGGATCTCCAAAATCAATTAGAGGAACTGAAACGTCAAATACTTGCTTGATCATTCAAACTTTCAAGCCTGACCCCCTTCTATGTGAAGACCGATCTTGATGATGAAGACAATCGCAAGGCGTTTCTGGTGGACATGAATGTAGGTAAATTCGACGTTCTATGGATCGTTGTGCATCTGAAGATCGGACGTGAGAAAAACGAACAGAATATTCGAGACAAACAAGCGAAGGTTATTGGAAAGTTCATCACGAAACGTCAAAATCAACAAAAGCGTATGAAAGATATCCTCTTGGTGGGTGACTTCAATATGTTTCCGGGCCAGGACGTGAGCAATTTTCATCATCTTGGTGGTGATGATTTGATGAATATTTTATCCTCTTGGGATCTGCAGGATGGATTTTCTCATATTTTAAAAGCTGGACGAGCCAACCTTGTAGATGGATTCGCAATTAGCCTTAAATACAGCACTGAGTATATAAAGGGAAGTCTAAGAGTATTTCCCATGCATTGGGCAATGGATTTGGGGCTTGGGAGATTCCGTAAGGAGGTGTCCGACCACCTACCATTTGTCGCAAGCTTCAGGATAGATCGAGATCGGGACTAGGCAAATAGAAATTCAACACTTTCAATGGAGAATCCGATGTCGAAAAACATAGTCATTTGTTCAGATGGAACTGGAAACAGAGGCGGAAAAACACGTGGTACAAACGTCTGGCGTATCTTCAATTCAATCGATCGCCACGACGACAGTAATTTACAAATTACCTACTATGATGATGGTGTCGGAACAGATGACCTCCGTCTGTTACGTCTGTTGAGTGGTGCTTTTGGATGGGGATTGCAAAAAAACATTCGCCAGGCCTATGAATTCCTTACAATGAACTACCAGGAAGGCGACAAGATCTTTCTTTTTGGTTTCAGTCGAGGTGCATTCACTGTGCGATCCCTTGCTGGTTTGATTTGCCGGTGTGGGCTTCTCAGACGAGAAATACTTCTTCAAGCTGGACGACAAGAGCGAAAACGGATGGTAAATAAAATCATCAATGCCTATCGAAGCAATGAGGAATTTAACAACAAAAATTCCGGTGTGACGAAGAAAGAAAAGGCGAAGAACATACGTAAAAATCTGGGATTAACTGTTTGTCATCTTCAATCGGTACCAATTCACTTCGTAGGAGTGTGGGATACAGTCGACGCAGTCGGGGTGCCGGTCGACGAATTAAAAGAATGGGTAGATCGAATTTGGAGAAAGCTTTTTAAACGACGACTATGGGGTTTTTACGATCAAGTCCCGCATTACGATATTCACCACCTGTACCAAGCACTTGCGCTTGATGATGAACGAAAAACTTTTCACCCCAATGTCTGGAAGGGAGACTGTAAAAAGAGTGAATCAGATGACCGTAAAAAACAAGTCGTCGAGCAAGTCTGGTTTGCCGGCGCGCATTCAAACGTTGGTGGTGGATATCCTAAAGATTCGTTGTCTTTGGTTCCGCTCCTCTGGATGATGGGGAAAGCGAATGCATGTGGGTTAAAATTTTTTAAAAGTAAGTGCAAGGAATATTATGAGGCTGCAGATCCGCATGGACGTTTATACGACTCTCGTGCTGGTTTGGGTGTGTTCTATCGTCCAGCTCTTCGTCAACTTCCCAAATATTCGTTAATCCACAAGAGCGTATTTGAGCGGATCGAGCGTGGAACCAACTACTACGCACCGAAGATTATTCGAGATTGTAACTACATAATTTGCAATAGCCATTTCTGTTCCAATTGTCTCTAACTGAGAAAACAAGTGAAATTTGATGATGCTGTAAAATGGAAGGAGCGACTTGAGAAAGCGCAAACAAAGCTCTACTGGTTGTACGTCGCAATCAACATGTTTACGCTAAATTTTCTGATCATGGTGATGGTTCTGGGTACTTCTGTTGAACCGCGTTGGCCATTGCTTGCAGATCTCATTCGTTTCGTTTTACCCGGAATTCCGGCAAATTTAGTCGATTCGGCAGTGAAGTTTCCACTGCAGTCGATTGTGCTCATACTGGTCATATGGGTAATGTACATGATGAACAAGCAGGTAAAGGTCGAGGCTAATGAACTCGCCTTTCAGATATGGCAACGTATTTATTGCGGACAATACTATCTTCTCCCAAAGCTCAGTTTCATTGTAAAAATTGTTGGATGGATGGCGCCTCCTAAATGTCTTTCCATAGTTACTGTGCTGTTTTTCGCACTGTTTTTGTTGATCTTGCTGCTCACTCTGATTTTGTCGATTTTGTTGTCTACATGTAAGGATGACAACGATTGCCCTCTGTCAGGAGTGGCTATTAATAGTCCTGAGATGTTCTGCGACAACGTTCGTGGTCCCTGTCGATTGGGTGCCGGTGGAACAATCAGCGTCACGATTGCATCAAATCGTAAGCACAATATGACAGGAATATTCGTTAAAGGCGGAGAGACTTATTCGGCGCGATTCGTCAGTAGTGAGCATTGGTGTGACGGCAATTACCCGGCAAAACCAGGTGGCGTCAAATTCGACGAGTACGTCCGCTTTTTAGCTTGGTGGGTAAAGTGGCTTCGGCCGTATCCTGAGGGGGAATGGTTTCAGATTGTAGGACGTGTCGATGGTAGTAACAAGGTCTTCCCGATTTTCCATGGACAAGATGATCAAGTTGAATCAAGCTTCAAAGTCCCGGATAACGGCGAACTCGTGCTTCTGGTCAATGACGTGTGGTATCGCAACAACAAAGGAGTGATGTCAATCGAAATACGCCGCCAATAGGAATGGTACAATGATCCACCTAAATCCTGCAGTCATCACCACCGGCAGAGCCGGTGGCTTGAAGAGGCCCCCAGGATGGGGGCAAAACGTGTTCGTCATCGTAAGACGTGCTCGTGCTCGTGAACGAAAAAGGCTGCCATGTTAGATCATGAAAAACTCGATGTATACCAATGTTCCATCGAATTTTTAGCGTTATCTGTCCAAGTCATCGAAACATTGCCAAAAGGATACTCAGCCTTAGTTGACCAACTGAAAAGGGCCTCATGGTCGATTCCTCTCAATATCGCAGAAGGCTGTGGAAAAAATTCCTTTGCTGACAAGCAACGATTCTATGCATTTGCCCGAGGTTCCGCAATGGAATGCGCTGCTATTCTCGATGTTTTAAACGTGTTGAAGATCATCCAGCCTCCTTTATTTGAGGAAGGGAAACAGTTACTTCATCGCATTGTTTCTATGTTAACCAAAATGTGCCGTCGAATTCACTGACCGTTCACGAGCACGAGCACGGCTAACGGACACGGATACGTTTCTCATGTCTGACCGGCAAAGCCTATTAGGTTCGCACCAGCAGAGCTGGTGGTTTAATGAGATTAATTAGATGACAAACAAAGATGGAAATGGTAATATACTCAAATAGTTAACAGTAGAATCAACATTTTGAGAGATCACCATTTCCATGAAAAACAAAGGTAATACAAGATCGGCAAGAACGAAAGCAAAAAACATCCATATCCGCCAGGGAGGCAGAGACCTGACCGCGCTAGCAGGCTTGATTCCGGTTGTCAAATTTTTTCACAAACACGGGATTGTTTCGAAGACAGAGCAGAGCATAGATCATCAGCGTGGCGCCTTTACTATCCCGGTGCGCTGCACCATGTGATGCTTCTGGCAATGGAGGGCAAACCATTTTTTTCTGTCCCCCCGACTATCGACCATTTTATCACTTGCTTCCAGAATCTTCCCAACGTTTTGATCACCGGATTCACGCATTTTGTTTAATGAGCAATCAAACATGTCCCTCCCTGTTCTCCTCGTCTTTCAGGACGGATCATTCATCAAGTGGATCGAGTTTATCAACTACCGGAGCAGGAATTAAGCAGTGCCGGGCAGTCGCGAAAGTCGAGTGAAGCCCGCGAGATGATTGGCATGTTGGCTTTCGGCTGGAAGTCCGCAACGATTCGTGAGGTCGGAAGGGTTTTCAATCGAGATGATTCGACGATCCGCTTTGGAGTGCACCGCTTGAGACGACGATTGAAGGAATGCGAGGGTCTCCAAAATCAATTAGAGGAACTGAAACGTCAAATACTTGCTTGATCATTCAAACTTTCAAGCCTGAGCCCCTTCCCCTGGACTTTGGCCATTTTTGAATAGGAGATTATATACAAAGGTAAACATTGGCGACCTTACCCCTGCCCATCACAAATGTCAAGATATGAATCGGCAGAACGCCGGCTCACGGGAGGGGAAAGAAGATGTTATTCAGGGAGACGAAATATTCAAATTTTTAAGAAGATATTCTAAAAATATTACTAAAAATTCATCTGTATGAACTTGATTTGGGACCTCAATTTCAACTTTCTTTTCTTTTAATTCTAATAATTTTTGATATCCAACTGGGGTTAAATCTAATGACCAACGTTTCCTGCCTGCATTTAATCGGCCAATATCGTAAGAAAAAGTATAGTTATAAATAGGTACTCCTGGGCCACGAACTATTTCAGGCTCATCAATTATTGATATTATTATTTTTTCCATATAATATACTCAAATTAAATTTATTGAAAAATTAAAATTATAATCATATAAAAGGTATTATGGGTGTCAATAAAAAAATAGATAAATCAGAAGTAATTGTCAAAGATCAAATTCAATCTTTGACTCAAGAATTTCCTTGCAAGACATCTGAATCTCCCGAACAACTTCTTCAAAAATATCAAGAATTGTCAAATCACGTGGATTTACTCCATAGTGTTTTAAAGAAAGTTGTAATTCTTTTGGAAAATGAAGGGACGCCTCTGGACTTGATAACTGGACGCGAACGCGTGATGCTCCCAGAAATGGCTGAATGGAAATAATTTTTAATCGAATTTTTTGTTTTTCAGTCATCTTTCCTTTATTATTATTGATTTGAAAAACGTTTGTCATCTGAATACTTATCAAATATTTCATTGAAAATTCTGTTTAACTTATAAAGATTTTCTTTTTCATTGATTGGGATTACATCTCCTTCTGCTACAAATTCAATATTTTCATTTATTAGTTTAAGTATAGCTTCCTTTTTTCTGTCTTCTTGAGGTAATAAATAATCCTGATGAATTGCAAGTACTATTGGAACAAGTAACCCAATAATTGAATATAGAGAATAATGATCTTGCTTCTCTTCATTATTTTTCTTCTTAAGAATTTCTTCAAATTGATGAAATTCAATATCAATATTATCTTTACTGACTTTCATTGATTGTCTTTTCCAGCTTTTTTCTTCCATTTTCAATCTCCTAATATTTTGTTAATAACCTGCCTTTCAGCAGGATCAATTATTAAATCCAACGTCTTCTTAATTTCATTTCATTATATATCTCCTGAAAGAATGGATTCTATTCGTGATATTTAAAATTCATGTTTAAAGTTCCCAATTTATTATATAATTGTCAAGATAAAAAATAACTTTCTTACTTTTGATTATTCTTGAAACGTTATCAAGTTTAAATTCTGAAAAATAAAAAAATGCAAAAAAATTAAAAAAACACGCAAAAAAGTGTTGACAAGTTGCCTATTCCGTTCTGAATGAACAGTGAATCCGAAGGCTTTGGAAACTTGCTCCGAAGTTTAATGAACACTCTATCAGTATTGAATGGATAACTTTCGGAGCGAAGCGACGCTATTCTCAGTTTTTAATAAATTAACCTTTTTTTTTTCTGACTTCGTCAACTTAGAATTTTTCTTTCTCACGGAGTCTCCTTTCATATTGAGTTGATAAGCATTATGAACGAGCCTGTCGAGAATGGCATCGGCCAAGGTCGGATCGCCGATCACTTCATGCCAATGCTCAATGGGCAGTTGAGAGACGAGAAGGGTGGATTTTAATCCATATCGGTCTTCAAGAATCTCTAATAAATCTTTGCGTCCCTGGGTATTGAAGGTCGATAGTCCCCAATCATCGAGGATGATCAAATCGATTTTGGCCAGGGCATCGATCGATTTAGCATAACTGCCTGCCCCTCTGGCCATCGTCAATTCTTGAAACAGCCTGGGGATCCTAAGATACTTCACTTTGAATCCATTCAAACTGTTGATGGCAGTAGTAAAGTATACCAAAAACGGCAATTTGGAAGTTTACCACGTAGTTAAGTGGGCAGAGGAGTAGGTTGAGTATTGAGCGACAAGGTGCAGTGATGTGATGTGGCCTCATACCTTTAAAACAGCGGATGGAAGGGGCTATATGCCTTTTTCATTTTTTTCTTTTATTTCTACGATAGCTTTCTCCTTCTAAAATGATAACCTCCGAATTCATTACCAGTCGATCTGCAATGGCAGTGGCCACAGTGGTCGAATCAAAGAGATTCCCCCATTGGGCAAAAGGCAGGTTTGTGGTGAGAAAAGTTGATTTTCTCTGATGCCTGCGACTAATGACCTGGAAAAAGAGGCTGCTTCCTTGTTGATCCAGTGGCAGATAACCGATCTCATCGCAGAGGAGGAGGTCCGGTTCGGTGTAATGGCTGAGTTTTTTGACCAGGGAATGGTCCGATTCGGCAGCAATCAAATGGTTAATCATGTCGGTTGCTGTGGTAAATAAAGTGCGCATGGCGTTCTGAGTGGCCTCGTATGTCAGGCATAGAGCCAAGTGGGTTTTTCCCACTCCTGGATTGCCAATCAGAATCACATCCTCGCTATTCTTGATAAAGTCCAATTGCATCAATTGTAAAATTCTGCCTTTGTTCTTTTTTCGAGAGGGGTGGTGGGCAAAATCAAAGCTCTCGTTTGAAAAATCGCTTCAAAATGTTGGCAAAGGCCACTTAGATGGAGGCTCTGACATTGTTTTTTTATTTTTTCACTCATCTCTCCTCCTTCTTTCTCTGCAGGACGAGGGCATCATATTCGGCCAGCGAATGCGGGGTGAGGCGGATATGATTTAAGCTTTCTTGTTTCAAAACCACTGGAGGTTGATGGGAGACGGGCCTCATTTCCTGGTAGAGGATATTTTTGACATAATCGAGGCCAAAAGCGTGGTGATGGATAGCTTTTTCAAGGGCAATGACTAAAGAGTCTAAGCCGTATTGCTCTAAAAGTTTGAGCAGTTGTTGAATCGTCTTTTGTAAAGCCATCCCTGATTGATTGATGCCCTCCAGAAAGGTTTGGCAACAAGGAGCCAATGAAAGAAAATAAACACAGTCCGGATGCGGGAGAGGGGAGCGTTTTTGAGGGTTTCGATGTTTGGGATTTTCCAGCCGTTGTTTGCGTTGCCAAGATCTTAAATGATGGGCCACACGGCGCTCTTTAATAAAGAGCAAGACCTCATATTGGTCGGCTTTGAGGGTGAGCCGGTGTCCTAATGTCCAGTCGGGTACGGAATAATAATTTGAATCGAAGGCCACGGTGGCATCGGCTAAGACAGTCACACGGCGGGTCAGATAACAATCGGGCAAGCAAGGGGGCAAGGCTCGAAGCGTTTGAGGTTGAAAGCGTTCAAGGGCATAAAGGTTTCGCTGGGTTTGTCCATAGCTGAGTTTGCCAAAAAAACCCCAATCGATTTGGAGAGGAATTTGACGCGTCCATCTTTGCAATTAAATTCTCATCGGAGGAGGCGATAAGGCAGAATTGATAAGGGATGGACGCGTCCGTCTTTGCAATCGGCACTGTAACCTGGATCGCTGGCTAACTTTTCACGCTCCCAATTCGTCTTGCGCGCACGCTGACACCTCTTCAGGCTGCAGTAACTTTGCTCCTTGTTTTGAGGGCGGCGGAGGAAAAATTGGTGGCAGTTGATGCATCTACCTGTTTGCATAGGATCTCCTGTTGATGCTTTGAGGGGCTTCCTTCAAGAAAAACTTGTCTTACAGGAATTTGACTCAAAGTATCAAAGAAATCACTGCCTCCCACTCAAATGAAAAAGAAAAATGACCAAGTAGAACAACTTATTACACCATTGCTCGCTCCATGTTGGATTCAGCTCTCAGAGGAAGGAAGAACAAGCAAGAGAAAGAAAATAGAGAGGAAAACTAAATTTATTGATTGGAAAGTAAAGGAATAGAAGAAAAAACGAGGCAAAGTAAAAAATAGTAAAAAAACATCCGCTAACTATTGGCTATCATTCAAGTCGCCACACTTGGTTAAGTTTTACAGTGGCGTTAACACTCACCGAAGCGAGGGGAGACCCAGCCTCGGTTCCCAAACATAAAGGCATTTCTAGTTTCAATCCGCTCCCCTCACCGAAGCGAGGGGAGACCAAGTTTTAACAGTTGAGCGCCACTCTTTGCGTTGTTTCAATCCGCTCCCCTCACCGAAGCGAGGAGAGACGCTATAATATCTGCGGCAAATAACCTGTTTTTGAAGTTTCAATCCACTCCCCTCACCGAAGCGAGGGGAGACATATCGCTCTCCTAAAAACAAGGTACATAAAAAAGTTTCAATCCACTCCCCTCACCGAAGCGAGGGGAGACGCTATCCCCGTTTTAGTCATTCGATATTTTAATTGTTTCAATCCACTCCCCTCACCGAAGCGAGGGGAGACTGGGCTAATGGTGTTCTTGTGATTCTATTCTGGAGTTTCAATCCACTCCCCTCACCGAAGCGAGGGGAGACCTCTGAAAAGGGGCTTGCTGTTCGTGGTGAAAAATGTTTCAATCCACTCCCCTCACCGAAGCGAGGGGAGACTAATGTCAACCTGGATCTTTCGGCCACTCTTATCGTGTTTCAATCCGCTCCCCTCACCGAAGCGAGGGGAGACCGTTGATGCCGACGTCACTTAACCTAAGAACCATGTTTCAATCCGCTCCCCTCACCGAAGCGAGGGGAGACGGGGTATAAGCGCCGTATGCCGTCCTGAGGATGGGTTTCAATCCGCTCCCCTCACCGAAGCGAGGGGAGACGCATCGGGGAGGCGATCTTGCTGATCGTGAGCGTAGTTTCAATCCGCTCCCCTCACCGAAGCGAGGGGAGACTCGACGTGCAGGATTTCGGCTTCGTTGTCCTCATAGTTTCAATCCGCTCCCCTCACCGAAGCGAGGGGAGACCAAGACCGATTTGGCACGCTACTACGGACATTTCCCGTTTCAATCCGCTCCCCTCACCGAAGCGAGGGGAGACATCAGGGAATGCTTGATGTTATCTATAAAATAGAGTTTCAATCCGCTCCCCTCACCGAAGCGAGGGGAGACTGGTAGAAGCCATTTTCCTTTCGGAGCATGTCCATGTTTCAATCCGCTCCCCTCACCGAAGCGAGGGGAGACTGAAAACCATACGCGAACAACTGCATTACATAAAGTTTCAATCCGCTCCCCTCACCGAAGCGAGGGGAGACTTAAAGTGTAGTGAAAATGGAAACGCAAGCGGAAGGTTTCAATCCGCTCCCCTCACCGAAGCGAGGGGAGACTTCAATGATTTGTGGACATTCACGCGGTGATACTGGTTTCAATCCGCTCCCCTCACCGAAGCGAGGGGAGACTCAATACAGTCTGTTTTGTCAGTGCGGATATTTGCAGTTTCAATCCGCTCCCCTCACCGAAGCGAGGGGAGACTCCTCCGATTTGTACCTTCCTTCTCTTTATTCAGAGTTTCAATCCGCTCCCCTCACCGAAGCGAGGGGAGACTCCAACATATCAAAAACACAATCCGTAGTCTTGAGGTTTCAATCCGCTCCCCTCACCGAAGCGAGTGGAGACCGATCAATTCCCTGGGATCATCAAACAGGAATGTAGTTTCAATCCGCTCCCCTCACCGAAGCGAGGGGAGACTAATTGCATCGATCAATTGAGTAACATTCGCGAGGTTTCAATCCGCTCCCCTCACCGAAGCGAGGGGAGACCGTAGTAAATCGAATCCGCAACAATCTTTTTCAAGTTTCAATCCGCTCCCCTCACCGAAGCGAGGGGAGACCCGTAAGGAACGTGGGCTTAAGGGGCGTTTGACTGGTTTCAATCCGCTCCCCTCACCGAAGCGAGGGGAGACCTGTCATGAGGCAAAAGCTTAACTCATCTGATAAGTTTCAATCCGCTCCCCTCACCGAAGCGAGGGGAGACCTGATTGAAGTCAAGATTGATGACTGGTTCAATCATGTTTCAATCCGCTCCCCTCACCGAAGCGAGGGGAGACTTGGCTCAAAATTGTATCAGGTGACAAGTATTCAAGTTTCAATCCGCTCCCCTCACCGAAGCGAGGGGAGACATATTGCCGCTCGGTAGGAAATAAAAAAGCCATGAGTTTCAATCCGCTCCCCTCACCGAAGCGAGGGGAGACCTTCAACATCCAGACCTACGAGGGAACGTGGACTGTTTCAATCCGCTCCCCTCACCGAAGCGAGGGGAGACGCTGTTGCCGTCGTTATCCGTCACGGTCAGCCTGGTTTCAATCCGCTCCCCTCACCGAAGCGAGGGGAGACATTTTGGGAGTGGTCGATGTCGGTTCCCTTACCGGGTTTCAATCCGCTCCCCTCACCGAAGCGAGGGGAGACTTAACAGAAAATGGAGAACCATAGACAAACTGCTGGTTTCAATCCGCTCCCCTCACCGAAGCGAGGGGAGACAGTAAGCTCCCGCCTTATGGCCTGGCGGTCATCAGTTTCAATCCGCTCCCCTCACCGAAGCGAGGGGAGACGCGACGGCATAGCTGTTTGGCACGTCCGCAACACTGTTTCAATCCGCTCCCCTCACCGAAGCGAGGGGAGACCCATCTTTCCGGGCTCTGGCGGCCCTTTTAAATAGTTTCAATCCGCTCCCCTCACCGAAGCGAGGGGAGACATCGAACAGGCGGTCGCCCTCGGGGACGATTTCGAGTTTCAATCCGCTCCCCTCACCGAAGCGAGGGGAGACTCACCCGGGTTCGTGCGGATCCCCTACTACGCCATGTTTCAATCCGCTCCCCTCACCGAAGCGAGGGGAGACATCTCATCTTTAAGCATCAAGACGATCGAATACATGTTTCAATCCGCTCCCCTCACCGAAGCGAGGGGAGACCCCATAATGAGAGGATTTAATCATGGCCAGCAGTGTTTCAATCCGCTCCCCTCACCGAAGCGAGGGGAGACTCAGCAAAATTATGTTCAATCCAAAGCCCGGATCTGTTTCAATCCGCTCCCCTCACCGAAGCGAGGGGAGACGAATCAGATCAAGGAACTGACAATCCTACTTACCAGTTTCAATCCGCTCCCCTCACCGAAGCGAGGGGAGACGCAATACAAAAAAGATTTGACCCCGACGGGCTTGTGTTTCAATCCGCTCCCCTCACCGAAGCGAGGGGAGACGCAACTACAATAACCGCATCACCATTAATTCCTGAGTTTCAATCCGCTCCCCTCACCGAAGCGAGGGGAGACGAGGAGCTCCGAGGCGGGAAACGTGATGAATTGGGTTTCAATCCGCTCCCCTCACCGAAGCGAGGGGAGACTCAAATAGCAATATTGAATGAGTTGACTGAATTGGTTTCAATCCGCTCCCCTCACCGAAGCGAGGGGAGACGCTATAAAGAAGCTAGTAAGTAACTTGGTTTATCAGTTTCAATCCGCTCCCCTCACCGAAGCGAGGGGAGACTCATTTAACCATGCCACAATGTTGCGCCTATACTGTTTCAATCCGCTCCCCTCACCGAAGCGAGGGGAGACAAGAAGTGAAAGGGGAAAAGGATGATGGTAAAAAGTTTCAATCCGCTCCCCTCACCGAAGCGAGGGGAGACTTATGGGTAACAGTATCATATGTTTGATTTATCAAGTTTCAATCCGCTCCCCTCACCGAAGCGAGGGGAGACTCAGTCTGTCGGGTTCGATATCGCTGTTGTTTTTCGTTTCAATCCGCTCCCCTCACCGAAGCGAGGGGAGACACAATCGTATTTTAAGTAAGAAACTTACAACGATGTTTCAATCCGCTCCCCTCACCGAAGCGAGGGGAGACTTCGGCAATGCCTCCGTATCCCCTTCCATGTAGTAGTTTCAATCCGCTCCCCTCACCGAAGCGAGGGGAGACGTCTAGAAAATCAACAGGCGGACGTTTGATATAACGTTTCAATCCGCTCCCCTCACCGAAGCGAGGGGAGACATGAAGAATATGAAACATGAATTTGAAACAAGTGGTTTCAATCCGCTCCCCTCACCGAAGCGAGGGGAGACTTCCAAACTCGGATAGGTCAGCCTATCCCATCGAGTTTCAATCCGCTCCCCTCACCGAAGCGAGGGGAGACATCCGGATTTTCACTTATGCCCAACCGTTTTGCCAGTTTCAATCCGCTCCCCTCACCGAAGCGAGGGGAGACTTGTATAAACCGGTTGGAGATTGGAAACGGTATCTTGTTTCAATCCGCTCCCCTCACCGAAGCGAGGGGAGACCCGTGATGTTGATCGTGTCCCCCTTGTTTCCGTTTGTTTCAATCCGCTCCCCTCACCGAAGCGAGGGGAGACCTAATTCGGATTTTTTCATAAGTCCTCTTGGTGAGTTTCAATCCGCTCCCCTCACCGAAGCGAGGGGAGACCGTATTCCAGGGCTCGCTCCAGTTCGTACTGCCGGTTTCAATCCGCTCCCCTCACCGAAGCGAGGGGAGACTATTCCCGTTGTTCCTCCCGAAAGCCTGAGAAAGGTTTCAATCCGCTCCCCTCACCGAAGCGAGGGGAGACAAAATATCCAAAGATATGACTGACACAAGATAACCGTTTCAATCCGCTCCCCTCACCGAAGCGAGGGGAGACTGAATTGGATATTGATTAATGTCTCCAATAATAGGTTTCAATCCGCTCCCCTCACCGAAGCGAGGGGAGACGGAAGTACATTAACAGGATATTATGTACAGTGGAAGTTTCAATCCGCTCCCCTCACCGAAGCGAGGGGAGACACAACTGCTTTAGCACAATCAATTTTACTGAGATGTTTCAATCCGCTCCCCTCACCGAAGCGAGGGGAGACTCGATCAAATAATCCTGATCCACAAGCCTATCAGTGTTTCAATCCGCTCCCCTCACCGAAGCGAGGGGAGACCAGGCTTCAAACGTTGACTGCACATTCCTGAAACTAGTTTCAATCCGCTCCCCTCACCGAAGCGAGGGGAGACTTAATCAGTAACCGGGCTTCAATATCAGGTGAGACAGTTTCAATCCGCTCCCCTCACCGAAGCGAGGGGAGACTTTATCTAATAGTCAAGTTTTTTGTGTGTTAATTCGTTTCAATCCGCTCCCCTCACCGAAGCGAGGGGAGACGCTGGTTGCAAAAACCAGCAAAATATCAAGAAGTTATAACAATAAATGCGCGATCCGGTCAAATTATTTCCGATTTACCTTTCTTCGATTTTCAAAGAGCACCGTAAGCTATTGTTTTGCAAAGGGTTTCTGGTCGTGCGAAAGCAAGGGTATAATTCCGTCACTCTAGCTTCGCGGGGGCTATAAAATCAGTGGAGCGTTCAGGTCTACGGGTTTTTTGACACCATGGTGTTCAGCTTTGTTTCTGGCGTCTTCATCCAGATGATAAAACCTGAGAGAATCCTGTTCAGGGTCGAATTCCTTCAAGAGACGGATTTTAAGCGCCGCCCATTCCGTTTTTCCCACCTGACATTCAAATAGCGATTTTTGAACACGGACCCCATAGTCCTCGCATGCTCTTGCCACTCGTCGCAGCCGTTTTTGTCCGGATTTATCGACCGTGGAAACGTCGTATGCGATCAGGATAAACATTACTTTGGAATAAATGGAATGTAATCGGGAATATCACCACGCAGTTTGCGGGCCAGCAATTTGGCTTGGATACTGAACACCTGACCTAAACGAATATTTTGCTTGAACAAGGCATGTTTTATTTCAGTTTGCTTGCGTTGTTGCCATGCCTGGATGACGCTTTTCCTGCCCCGGTCGGTGAATTCGACGGCACCGCCCTCTCGTTCGCGGAAATGGCTGGAGTCGATTTGACGACGGTTGATCAGGGTCAATGCCAACCTCTCCGCCAGGCAAGGTCGGAACTCCTCCATCAAATCCAAGGCGCAGGCAGGTCTTCCGGCACGCGTCGCATGGAGCCATCCGACGTACGGGTCCAGTCCGGCAGTAGTCAAAGCGGCCAGACAATCATGACGTACCAAGGCATAGATGAAGGATAGAAGACAGTTGATCCGGTCCCGTGGTGGACGCCGGGTACGGGTTACGAACTTGAAATCTTCTCGTTGTTGTTTGAGCATATATTGGAATACCGAAAAATAGATCCTGGCACCCAGCCCTTCCATTCCTCTAATGGGATCAAGCGCGTCCCGGAGCCCGCAACCTTGGGCGAGTTCCGGCGCATCGTCGAATTGACGGATCAGTCGGGCGAGTTCATCAGCCGCTCCCGCCAGCTTCTCACGGTCTGAAAAATCTCCGGCTTCCCGGGAGGATCGTAAAAGGTTGGAACGCGCGTTTTGCAGCTTCCCGACAACGAATTGCCATGCAATCCGTGATGCGTCCTCCGGGTTGTCTGCCGTAGTATATTGAGCACGTCGCAGCAAGTAGCGGGTGTCTCCACTTCCCAAGACCTGAGCCAACAAGTAACCGTTTTCCGTGTGATAATGCACCGATACCTGATGCTCCCAGCACAGAGCCATAGCCGGAGGCGTGACCACGACTTGTCCAAAAATACAAATGCTTTCCAAGTGATGGATGGGAACAGTCAGACGGGTTTTCTTTTCGATTTCGATCCGGAGGGTGAGATGGTCTCTAACCACCACGGTTCCCGGTGTTGTCAGGTAAAGGACGTTTTGGATGACTGCCATGCTGAGTCGTTTTTCATCTTCCAGTTCATGAATCGAACAATTTCTGTGCAGCCGTATCGAACACGTTGCGACATGCCTGTAGAAATATCAGCGGAGCGTTAGCGATCTCAGGCAGACCGAGGTAGTCTATGAAGAGTGCAAACGCGAAACTCTCCGGTTTAACAGTATCTGAAGCACTGGTGGGGATGAGTTGCATATTCTTATATGGACTTACTACCGTGGAAAATAATTTTTAACACCCGTCGATTTCAGCAGAACGGCCGGCAGTCGCTTCAGTTCTTCGTTGCGCGGGTCCACTTCGAATCCGCCAGATTCCAATGCGGTGACGCCGAGTAAGGGTTCCGCCCCTTTATCACCATAGACGATAGTGCCGCCAACGACCTCTCCCTTGAACTCGATCTCGGCGACGGTGATGTCCAAGGCGACGCGCTTGCCATCCGCAAGCACGTACTCGCGACGCCCTCTCGATTCCAGACCAATCTCTTCGAGACACTCCCTTGGTACGAGCGAGTCGAACGCGCCTGTGTCAACCAGGAACTTTCCCGTCCAACTTCTCCGTCGATCTGCAGGATTGCGAATGGTTACGTCAACGTAAGTCGCGCCCATGCTGGTTTTTCTTTCCCGTCGGTGGATAATTGCATTAAAATCTCTAATCAGCCGTATTGAAAACGCTCCGGTATGCCTGCGCCAGTATTGGCGGTGAACTGGTGATTTCAGGCATACAGTGGTCAAAAAGCGAGCACTGCGAACACTGGGGTTTATGAACGGCATTTGGAACCGCTTCCTCTTCGATAAGCCGGTGCACGGCTTCAATTGTCTTTTCTGTAAAGCGACGCAAGTCTTCAGTAAATACCACCTCCCGGCGACGTTTGCTGTTGGCGTGGAAAATGGCTCCATGGTGAATGTCCCGACCGAACATTTCTTCAAGGCACAGGGCCTGAGCGCACAGTTGGGCGTCGTCATTGTCGAACTTGCGGCGCCTGCCCTTTTTGAACTCGACCGGAACCAACGAATCATCGGGATGTCGTTCGACGACATCACATTTGCCGCTGAGCCCGAGTCGCTCCGACCAGACGGGCAAAGCGCGTAGCAAAGTCACACCCCTGACGGTTTCGTAGCCAGGAACGTCAGCCTGTTCGTGGACTTGTCTTCCTACCAGGGTATGTTCATTATCGCTAAAAATACCTTCAACCTGAATCAAAGCCGCACGACGTGGGCAATAAAGGTACTGGTTTATGGCAGAGAGTGGGATGATGTTCTCTCCACCATCGAGTTCAACATTGTTCATGACGCGTCCCAAGTTCGGTCATCTTCCCTTATCCAAGCAAAGAAAAGCAACTATTCATGAAGCTTGTGCAAGCACACGCCAGCGGGTTTTTCGGTGTTATCCCACTCGCAGATTATTTCATAATCGATGAAGGATTGAGGGAATTCCACTCCATCTCTCAGTTTCACCTTGACTCTCTCGAAGAGCTTGTGGGCATGGGCGCAGCCGAGGCGGGCTTCGCGTTTGTTTTGCCCGGCGTTGTTTTCATGTTGGGTACCGACATGCTCAAAGTCATAGATTCCACGCACCACCATTTCGCCTCGGGCAGCGGAGCGGTCATGCTCAAACATGTGGTTGAGCGCATCGAATAGGACTTTCAGGTCGGTGTTGGTGAAACCGGTACGCTCGGCGAATGCGGGCGAGATGTAAACCTTGGCTGCGTAGAGAGCGTAGGGGACGATGTGTTTGTCTCCCATAGTGCGTTCCTTCTTGGCATCTTCTTCTTTAGTGACGGCCATGCGAGTGATTGAGATCTCCAGCGGTGTGATGGAATGGTACGACTGGCCAAAGGTAAACTGTACTGGGCCACGCACTTGGCCCCAAGCGGAGCCTTTCATGATATCGGAACCTGTAGAGAGTACACCACCGAATGTTCGCACGTCAAAGAATTCGCGGCACAGCCATTTCATGGCAGCTTCTTGTTTTTGAGGATCCGAAGCACTCGAAGGCAAACTCTTGCCACTTTTATTGATGCCATTGTCGATCTCGTTGTTGAGTACGGCCCCCTGCTTTACAAGCAAATTGTAGCCGTTGGCATCGTCCCCAGCCCGCTCGGGCGGGAACATCTCAACGAAGTTGCGCACCTTGCGCTTGAGGCATACATCGGAGACGATACCGCGGTTAGTGTTCGGGTCGAGGCGAGGCATATTGCCCATGTCTGGGTCGCCGTTAGGATTGCCATTCGTGACCTCGAAGAGTAACAGAATGTCGTGGCGGTTTGTCAGGATATTTGTGTTCATGGGGTCAGTACTCCTTGTTGTAATTAAATGGGATGGTCCGTGAATAAATCTTCTTCTGGAAAATCCTCATCGGAATCCGGCTTACCGGCCGCTTGCTGCTTTTCTTTCCAAAACCGAACAGCTTCGGCCCGAGCGGCCTCCTGATGGTAGAATCCCAAGGCAAAACGCGCCTGTTCAATCATCACGAAAACACGCGGTAACTGCGGAGGTTGGCCCGAAGTTGTCGGTGTGATCCGTGAGCAAATCTCCGTGATATTCTCTCTGATTCGGTGGGCGGCTTTTTGGCCCTTTTCACCTTTCTGCCGCAACTTTTTTAGGTGATGTTGATGCAGTCGCCACAAAATGGAAAAAGCAGCGTTTGGATTCGTCGAGGCGGAGCCATAATACCGCTCCGCAATGCTTGCCCCTTGTAGTTTTCCATCATGGGCGGATCGCTGGAGGCTGTTGAGAACCGATAATAAACGGCCGGAGTTGTAAGCAGGGTCATCAGTTTTTGCTGGTACATTTGATGGAATTTCCATGTTTGATTCCTTCCGATTTCGATGATGACGGTTGACGATAAGCCGAATTAGGGCAAATCGCGACTGGTCGTAGAGTGCCTTAGTTCCTTCCTTCGCTACATTGACTTGGAGCCGTTCCAACAACGGCTTCAGGAGGGTGATGGAGGGCGCACTGCCCGTCAGTGCAGCTCGATAGAGTTGAGCCATAAGATTTGGCTTCAACTTGTCATAATCAAAGTATCCTTTGCTGTCTGGTCGCAGAGTCGTACATGCTAAGCGGCGAACGGAAAAAGGTGCATTTGTACTATCATTTTTCACGTCGCCCCAAGCGATGATTTGAATATCCAAGTCGCGAAACCACGTCTGGAAATTCTTTACAGCCTCATCCAAAGTAGCTTGGTGCCAATCCTTGACAACAATGCGTGGACCAGTCGCAGTAAGAGCAACCGATATGAATTGATCCGACTTAGGTGGCATCTTTTGTAGCCCACTCCATGGGGAGGTCATGAATCTTCTAACAGTGAGAGGAGTAGGCTTGTGCAGCAGAGAAGAAAAAAGGCCAGATGCTTCTTCAGTTTCAACCACCCAAAAACAGAGCCAGGCTGGGCCAATCTGTAGCCAATGGTTTTCGTGGGAGGACAAATACTGCAGAGCAAGAAGGTAACTCTTCGAGGCCGATATTGAAGACGAAGCATTGTAACTCTTTTTAAATCCATAAGAACGAAATGAAGCACTCTCAAATCCAACAATGCCAGCACCAGTACCTTTAGCAGGGTTGGGTAAACCAGTAACCATCGGCGTATGGGTACGTGCGATAGGGACGTCCTCTTCACCCGTAATAAGGCAAATGCCCCGTTCTGCGGATTCTTCGGCTGTTTCCATGTCTCCTATGACCTGTTTTCGCCAGAAGGGCCGGATATGAATTCCGTCTTCCAGTAACAATGTTTCTGCCACGCGAAACGAAAAGTTATCACTTGGTCTTGCCCTAACTTTTCTGCCATCTGCCGTAGTAACCCACCAAGTGGGTTTCTCATTAGCCCTGGCATTAGAATCAACACCCCAGCGCAAAAAAGCTGGAACTTGCCCTGCCTCGGGCTTGAAGGCCAAAAGGCTCTTGAGGGCCGGGCTGAGCGTTGTCTTGTAAGCCTTTTCAATCTGCGCCCAAAAGTCATCGTATTTACGGCGATTGTTTTCGTCCCGCCCCTTGCGCTTCTTTTCGGACATGGGCTGTTCCGGGTTTGTGTCCAGTCCGAATGCCGCCGTAATGCCGTCCGCCAAGAACTCGGCTACTCCGCCGGACACCTTGGGTCGCGTTGTCTGCGGGCAGACAAATTCCTTACCTCGGTTCCGTTCTCCTACAGTTTCCACTGGCCCTTGTCCCACGAGATTCCCGATGTCGTCCAAGGTGATGATCCATCGCACGGCCTTGGGTCTGAATGCCAAGTTGTCGAGAAGTTTTCGAGAGCTCGCAAAATCGTTCAAATATTGTAGCAGCATTATTAAGCTCCTGTAGATTCGAGGATTTCGATTTCGTCGGGATGACAAGCCAAGGCGGAATCCTTGAGCCTGGCACGGAAAAAGCAAGCCTTGGGTTGCGCTAATTCGCCGACAAAACGCGAGGACTTCTTGGACGTAGCTTCCAGTTCATCAGGGCGCTTCCAGCGAAAACCATGAGCACGGACCGCGGGCGAAAAAACGTCGTAAAGCATCAAACCCAAGTCTTCCTCGTATTGCCGCCAATTGGTTCCCAATTCAGCGGCTCGCTTTTCCAGAGCAATTTGGGGATCGTCTACCCACTCAAAATCCGCAGCAAATTCACGCATGCCCAAGGCGGGCCGGTGGAAACACTTGCCCTGCTGAGCGCGGCGCTTGAATTCAGAAAAATACTTCGCCGGCGTGTCTGCCGGGCGATTCGCCAGCGGTGTGGGGCGCAGTTCGGCGCTAATAATGTATTCCACCTCCTTCAGCGCCAACATGTTGCGCTGAGTGCTGTTGGGCGCTCCACCTCCGGACTCAATGGGCGAGACACTTTCCGGTTTCGCCATCCATTGACCGACATTGCGTATGCTTATGACGGATTGCACTTCATTACGTCGAATTGAGGTCCAGAGGCCGCGCTTCACTACCCGGATAGCAGCAACGTGGTAACAGATTTGCGGCTCCCAGAAAACAGCTTCCAAGATACCCCGGGCAGCAGAAGGCGTCATGACCGGATAGCTGACGCGCTCAACTTTCATTTCAGGGCGCGTGAAACAGGCCCAGTCGCCCCACACTCTCAGGTGTACATAGTCGTTCATTGCAAGAAATCCTCGGTTGGTCGTTGGGCGATAATCACGCCTAGATGCTCGTGATAGGCGGCCGCGTCCAACACTCTCAGTTCCATGCCGGGCAACAGCGGATGGAGCAGGTGCATCGCGTCCAGCTTTTGGAAGTCTCGCTTATGCAGATTCACCATGAAGCGCTGAAGGTCGCGTAAATCTTCACGAGTGAAACGTGGACCGTTGGATTTGGCGCGTTCCCGGATTGCAGTCACCATATCCAAAGCATTTGCCCTTGGCGTAATGACGGCTTGGGTGTCATCAAAAATTACTTTTGCTTTACGGTTTACTTCGCGGAAGCGCAAAGATTCCCGATCTTCTTGAATGGGGCATTCCCGCCGACGATTATAATCCATAGGTACGTATTGAAAAAGCTCACTAAAATAACGTTTGAACAAATTCGGATCGTCAGACAAATCGTCCATAGACAATTGATCCAACAGCCGTGCCGCAATTTCTGTGGCTACACGATACACGCCGCCGGGAAGTTTGGCATCCGTTGGTCGGAATACGACTACGCGCCCTTTTGTTGGGTGTCCTTCTTTGTCCTTCAAGCGTCCTTCTCGATTGCAGCGGCCGGCCGCCTGCACGATAGAATCCAGTGGCCCCAAGGCTCGATAGACTGTGGGAAAATCGATATCCACCCCGGCCTCGACTACCTGCGTGGCTACCAGCCTGCAAGGTTCTTCGTTTTCCAAACGCCGTTTCGCCTCCTTCAAAACCTCAGTACGGTGATCGGCACACATGGCCGAAGAAAGATGCAAAACCCCTTCCAGTTGATGCTGCCGTAGTGACTCCCACCATGTAGCCGCTTGTTTGCGGGTGTTTACCACTCCGAGTGCTTGGGGGTTGATTTCCCATTCTCCGGTCAACTCCCGCCAATCGCTCGGTGTAGACCGTACCTCGTAGACCACCCGTCCCAACTTCCGGAATAATTCGTCAGGCTGTGACACAATCTCTTGTACTTCATTTGCATCAAAACCCAGTTTCAACGATGAGCTTCGACTAAAGGCAGGCTGAGTAGCGGTCGAGAAAATAAAACTCGTATGATAATGCTCCTTGAGGTCCCTCAGCACGTGCAAAAGTGGAGCAAGCAGATGAGAAGGCAGTGTCTGCACCTCATCCAGTAGTATCACGGAGTTCGCGATGTTGTGTAGTTTCCGACACTTGGAGGTACCGTTGGCAAAGAGAGACTCGATGAACTGCACCGAAGTAGTGACGATGACAGGCGCGTCCCAGTTTTCCGAGGCTACTTCCTCCGGCGATCGACCTCGCTCTTCTGAGTCAGCTTTTGAACCCACCGAAGAATGGTGCTCAATCACGATGCCTACGTCTTCCGGATCAAGTACTTCCCGGTATTCAGCAGCATTTTGCTCAATGATTGACAAATAAGGTATCACGACTATGATTCGACGCATTCCATGCCGCCGTGCATGTTCCAGAGCAAATGCCATGCCCGATAATGTTTTACCACCGCCGGTGGGCACGGTCAGTGTGAAGAATCCTCTCGGCTCTGCTGCCTTTGCCATGCATTCTTGACACACGCGATTGCGCAGCTTATTGAGTTCCCCCGAGGAATCAAACTTGCCTAAGTGTGCTTGCATACGTTGAATCGGCAATTCAAGGTCAATCTTTACAGAATGTCGTTCCTTACCGGTCTTGAATCGTTCCGTATCCAGAAAATCCGCATCCACTAAGCAGGAAAATAGCATCCGTACATAAAATTCAGAGACGGCTTTGTCCCGATCAGGATTGGCAAATTCTGGCTCCTTAAGGTTCCTGGGAATTTTCCCTATTTCCGATTCAAACATCTCTTCAAGAGGAATCAGGCGATTCAGCGCATCGTATTTCTCTCCACAAACCAACTCCTGCAAACCATCCAGATCGTGCAACCCCGCATGGTGCCCCGCAATGGCGAAAGCCGGCCCCAGCCACCCTCTTTTGAAGGCCAGGGCAGCTCCATACACCGCATGATGGGTTTCGATTGATCCCGGACGTTCTCCTGCCAGATATTCCTGGAAGGGAATTCGATATTTACCCAAGTCATGAAGCAGGCCTGCTTGCTCAGCAGAATCGGCGAGCAACGGTTCGGCGAAATCTCGGGCTCTATTACCCACGTTTCGCAGGTGTTTGGCGAGTGGGTGCCAGCGTAGCTGATTTGGATCAATTTCCCTTACCTCTGTTTCGGCAGTGTGGGCGTAATAAATCACAGATAAACCTTTTAAAGAATGTAAAGAAGACAAACCAATATAATGCAAATTGTCGTTCAGTGTCAAGGGAACAATTTGGTTCCTCTGCGGGATTGTCAAACAGGTTCCTGTTTCAGCGTACCGATTTTCGGACGAGATTGAGGGGTTGCATGTTACTGGCAATTGGGAGAACCACCAAGCTGCTTGCCTGGCAGAGGGGAATCGGTTGGTGCTGGATATTTTCAAATCACCCGCAGGCAAAGGGATGGTGCTTCCAACAAAGGAAAGAATTTCAAGAACGTCCTGGTTGCAGAAAGGTTTTTGAGCGAGCATGATTGAGTAACGAGAATTTACTTCAACCTTATTTTACTTTTCCAAATGTGAAGGGGTCAGAACTGGAAGTTTTGAATTGCAAGCAAAGATTCGAACCTGGAGGGGTTCGAGACGATCTTGGAGATTTCGGGATTGATTCGTTTCCTCAATGGATGAACCCTGTCCCACCAGTCATCCCATTCCAAAACCGCTTTTTCCAAACTTTCAAACCCGACATTGTTGCAAAATATCTCACCGAACCCAGCGAGATCATTCAGACGATTGAAGGAATCCGAGGGGCTCTAAAATCAATCAGAGGAATTGAAACGTCAAATACTTGCTTGAAGTTTCAAACTTACAAGCCTGCCTCTCACTCTTGCCATAGGCCGTTTTCACAGTGGAGTCCACGTCAATCACAAAACGGCGTAACCCCCCAACGTTGCTTGCTCCGCTTCGAAGCGCCTTGCGCCAGATACCGGCTCGAATCCGATGGTTCAAGCTCTCCATCTCATGGATGTTTTTCTGTGTGAAAGTACGCAGTATGCGACCGAATGTGGTTTCATCCGGAATCCTCAGCCAACCGGCCGCACGACTCAATACACGGTCGTTCCAAACTGTTACAATCGAACGAATCGAACGGGCGCCGCCAATAATGCCAACCACCGATAAAATGACCATGTCCACCGCGTCATAAAGACTCGTGGCGCCACGCTGATGATCTATGCTCTGCTCTGTCTTCGAAACAATCCCGTGTTTGTGAAAAAATTTGACAACCGGAATCAAGCCTGCTTGCGCGGTCAGGTCTCTGCCTCCCTGGCGGATATGGATGTTTTTTGCTTTCGTTCTTGCCGATCTTGTGCTACCTTTGTTTTTCATGGAAATGGTGATCTCTCGAAATGTTGATTCTACTGTTAACTATTTGAGCATATTACCATTTCCATCTTCGTTTGTCATCTAATTGCAGGATTTAGGTATAAATCTATTTTCAGATGCTACGTTCTTGTAAAAATTTTAATTTTCCTAAATGAGTTCGGATTTTATCGTGGCAGAAAAAACAAATCTGATCATTAAAAAAATCGGAAAGAGACAAACTTTGTGAGAAGAACGTCGCTGTATATAGAGACAGTTGGATTGTCGAAGAATGATAGACAAAAAATACATGGATATTTCATTGCAAGAAATCGAAGAAATTGAAATGCTTACACTGCGATGGGTATTTCAGTCGGTGCTTGATTTTGGCATGGAAGCTCATGAAATATTTCTCAAATCACCGGATAGTGTGAAAGACATTGCAGAAGATGTAACAAGGGAATTGCTTGATAGACTTTCAGGATTTAACGTTCAACAAAGAATATATGGCACTGTTGATTATAAGAAAGCCAGATACGTTATCTTACCTGAACAAACAATCAGACAGGCATTATTCATTGACTCAAAAGCAGAAAAAGAAAACCGATCTGCTACAATCCAGATGTCCCAGACCTCCATGTGCATAAAACAACGGAGGGCAAGAATTGAAGTAAATGAAAAGGGCACCCTTCCGGAAATTTCTGAATATGGTGGAAAAAATTATTTAACAACCACTTGTCTTGTACATTTTAAATATAATGATGATGCCACTGGTGCTCATCATTTACGCAATGTTACTATAGTTGCTATTCCCAATGGTCGGTTACAAAATAGGTACAATCCCGATGTTGATGATGGAATATGGTTGGCGGGAAGGAATGCTCCTACTTTGCGGGAAGATTTCAGGGTAAGAGTCAGTTTCAATAAATTAAAATCCAAGGCAGCATGGCGTGTGCAAGTGTTGACTTACAATGAAGAGTGTATTGGATTATGGCAATCATAGATATTTCAAAAAAGCTGGAACCTAATTCCATTTATTGCGGAGATTCCAAAGTATTGCTCAAAGGAATTGAAGAGGAATCGATTGCTCTTAGTGTATGGTCACCACCCTACTATGTCGGAAAAAATTATGAGAAGGACTTAACTTTTAAGGCTTGGCAATCACTATTGAGAGAGGTCATTCATTCCCATTTTCCGATTATAAATCCGGGAGGGTTTCTGGTAATCAACATTGCTGACATTTTATGTTTTAAAGATGACTCAATGCCGAGGATTATGGCAGAGAATGTATCTCGAAGGAAAATAAATCTTTCAAGGGAAGAAATAATAAAGGTTAAAGAGAAGAATCCAGATTGGAATAGATACCAACTGGCTGAATACTTCAATTGCAGTGAACAAACCATAGACAGAAGACTCAAGGGCAACAATATCAGGGGGGGGAAATATCAATCTCAGACTAGAGTCTTCTTGGTTGGTGGTTTTATTGAAGAAGCGGCGTTGGAAGCGGGTTTTTACTTATATGACCGTCGCATATGGATCAAAGACGCAGCTTGGGAGAACTCAAGATGGCACACGATATCATATCGCTCAGTGGATGAATCCGAATATATTTACATATTCTGGAAGCCAGGAATTACTAAAGTTGATCGATCTAGATTGACTAAACAGGAATGGATTAATTGGGGTTCGAGAGGAGTTTGGGAGATTTCATCTGTTCGTAGTAATTCTGATCATGATTCTAAATTCCCGGTCGAGTTGCCAAGAAGATTGATCAAACTCTTCACAGACCCTGGTGATATTGTACTTGATTGTTTTATCGGTAGTGGAACCACCGTGGTTGCTGCTCTGAGTGAAGCAAGACAATACATCGGCATAGACAAAGAGGGCAAATCGGTCGAAATTGCACGGAAAGCCGCAGCATCGTTTAATGACCTTAAAAAAACTTCAGTACAAATGGAGTTAATGATCCGAGAAATTGAGGCAATTTACAATGTGGGATGATTGTCTAATTTGCGCAAACATATCTGGTTAGGGCTTGTTACAAAATAAGTGGAACATCTTTGAATTTCATATAGGGTGAATGGTGTAGTTCCATTGAGGAAACTTTTTTGCAAATTTTAGATTTAAAAAAGGGGTCTGGCTCGAAAGTTTGGAAAAGTAGCGTTATTTTTTTTTTAAAATCGATTTGATACTCCTTCTCGCTGGTTTCTGAAGATGGCTCGTCAACCACGCCTTTACTATCCCGGTGCGCTTTATCATGTGATGCTTCGTGGCAATGGAGGGCAATCCATTTTTTTCAGTCCCCCCTACTATCGACAATTTTATGACTTGCTCCAAGAAGGTTCCCAACGCTTTGATCATCGGATTTACGCCTTTTGTTTTATGAGCAATCAAACATGTCCCTCTCTGCTCTCTTCCTCTTTAGGATGGATCATTCATCAAGTGGCTCGAGTTTATCAACTACCGGAGCAGGAGTCATCACCACCGGCAGAGCCGGTGGCTTGAAGAGGCCCCCAGTATGGGGGCAAAACGTGTTCGTCATCGTAAGACGTGCTCGTGCTCGTGAACGAAAAAGGCTGCCATGTTAAATCATGAAAAACTCGATGTATACCAATGTTCCATCGAATTTTTAGCGTTATCTGTCCAAGTCATCGAAACATTGCCAAAAGGATACTCAGCCTTAGTTGACCAACTGAAAAGGACCTCATGGTCGATTCCTCTCATATCGCAGAAGGCTGTGGAAAAAATTCCCTTCCTGACAAGCAACGATTCTATGCGTTTGCCCGAGGTTCCGCAATGGAATGCGCTGCTATTCTCGATGTTTTAAACGTGTTGAAGATCATCCAGCCTCCTTTATTTGACGAAGGGAAACAGTTACTTCATCGCATTGTTTCTATGTTAACCAAAATGTGCCATCGAATTCACTGACCGTTCACGAGCACGAGCACGGCTAACGGACACGGATACGTTTCTCATGTCTGACCGGCAAAGCCTATTAGGTTCGCACCAGCAGAGCTGGTGGTTTAATGAGATTAATTAAAGGAATTGAAACGTCAAGTACTTGCTTGAAGTTTCAAACTTTCAAGCCAGACCCCCTTCCAATTGAAGTTAGTCTTTTTCAGCGACAAATGAACCGACATATTCATTGCCAGTATCATTTACTACACCTCCGACCCATCCAGTTGGATCGCCAGCATCACTTTCATACCATTTGGTTTGAACTTCATTACCAGAACATCCACTTGCTACACAATTCAAGTCATAAGAAAAATCTCCCCAATCTCTGTAATTGTGATCGTGCCATGTGGATACACCATTTTTACTATAATGAGCTTCAAAATCATTGATACGTACATTCATATTTTGAGTATGGAAAGTGTAGCGCAAATTGGCGTCGGCTCGAAGTAATGCACCAAGATAATTCGGATCCATGTCAACACCAAGAAAGTTATCTGTTCCACTATATGTGGCTGATGTTGAAGGCAATGTGTTGGAAGGGGTTCCCTCTATAAATCCATTTGCTGTAATGGTATTTTGAAAATCTAATAAACCAGTAAATGTTCTTCTGTTATGTTGCCCGGATATGTCAAAATCTTGATCTAACCAAACACCCCATGATCTAATTGAATCAGGTTTTCCGGTTTTCCATATAATGAAAGTATTATATTTTTCATCATTCCATGTTGCATGATTGATATATCTGACATCTTCAGGTGTTACATCAAAATTTATGATAGTGTCATAACTCATAATTCCATTGGAACCATAGTGATCATGGCATTTATTATTACCGCCGCCACAGCCTTCTGTCATTCCAGTAGGGTTTTGATAACCAAATTGGTGTCCTGCTTCATGCATAATTACTGCAAATAATTCTCTAATAGCTCCTTGACGTAAAAAATCATTAGAGCTAGTCAAGTAAAAATAATTTTCAATAATCCAATTGGTATCTAATATTACTGCATCAAAAAAATCAGAATAACATGCAGGTGAGTTTCCATGACCACAATTGTAATCCCCTGTATTTCCCACTAGAACAATAACTTTCCCATGGTCATAATCTAAATGTTTGGACCATTCCATGTATGACATATTAACAATTTGCCATAAAACATTACTGGCATTTTCCAATCTTTGTCGCGTTGCAGCATCATATCTCCAAAGAGGCTCCAATCTATCAAAAAGTTCAGGTGAGAATTTCATATCAACACTTACATGCCCTCCATGATCAGGATAGCTAATATAAATTCCATCCCTTGATGTTCGTGGTAAGTCAGCATGTAAATTTGGAAACCAATTGCTTGATGTATCATGCTCTGTTGATTGGGCGTCGCCAATCAAAAATTCATCTTCAGCAATGGCCTGTCCTGAAATTCCAATCATAAAGACAGAAGCAATCGCAAAAATCATGTTTTTCATATTATTTTCCTTTCAGTAAAGGGGGTCTGGCTTGAAAGTTTGGAAAGTCATCACCACCGGCAGAGCCGGTGGCTTGAAGAGGCCCCCAGTATGAGGGCAAAACGTGTTCGTCATCGTATGACGTGCTCGTGCTCGTGAACGAAAAAGGCTGCCATGTTAGATCATGAAAAACTCGATGTATACCCATGTTCCATCGAATTTTTGCGTTACCTGTCCAAGTCATCGAAACATTGCCAAAAGGATACTCAGCCTTAGTTGACCAACTGAAAAGGGCCTCATGGTCGATTATTTGACGAAGGGAAACAGTTACTTCATCGCATTGTTTCTATGTTAACCAAAATGTGCCGTCGAATTCACTGACCGTTCACGAGCACGGCTCACGGACACGGATACGTTACTCATGTCTGACCGGCAAAGCCTATTAGGTTCGCACCAGCAGAGCTGGTGGTTTAATGAGATTAATTAGCGATCTCAGGCAGACCAAGGTAGTCTATGAAGATCGAAAACGCATAACTCTCCGGCTTAACAGTATCTGAAGCACTGGTGGGGATGAGTTGCATATTCTTATATGGACTTACTACTGTGGAGCCGAGTTTTTCATACCCGCAGTTTTCAGCAGAACGGCCGGCAGTCGCTTCAGTTCTTCGTTGCGCGGGTCCACTTCGAATCCGCCAGATTCCAATGCGGTGACGCCGAGCAGCGGTTCCGCCCCTTTGTCACCATAGACGATAGTGCCGCCTACGATTTCTCCCTTGAACTCGATCTCGGCGACGGTGATGTCCAAGGCGACGCGCTGGCCATCCGCAAGCACGTATTCGCGACGCCCTCTCGATTCCAGACCAATCTCTTCGAGACACTCCCTTGGTACGAGCGAGTCGAACGCGCCTGTGTCAACCAGGAATTTTCCCGTCCAACTTCTCCGTCGATCCGCAGGATTGCGGATGGTTACGTCAACGTATGTCGCGCCCATGCTGGTTTTTCCTTCTCGCTGGTGGATTATTGAAGGGGTCAGACCTGGAAGTTTTGAATTTCAAGCAAAGATTCGAACCTGGAGGGGTTCGAGACGATCTTGGAGATTCCGGGATTGATTCGATTCCTCAATGGATGAACCCTGTCCCATCAGTCATCCCATTCCTAAACCGCTTTTTCCTGACTTTCAAGCCCGAAATTGTTGCAAAATATCTCACCGAATCCAGCGAGATCATTCAGACGATTGAAGGAATGCGAGGGGTTCCAAAATCAATTAAAGGAATTGAAACTTCAAATACTTGCTCAGGAATTTGGAGATTTTCCTGAAGATTCGATAAATATTGAATAGGATCAATTATATTAAATCCTTACTTGATATGTTAGAGAAAATATGGACATTTTGTCCTCCCAAACTTTAAATCCATGTCAGATTAAGCAATCAAATCCTTATACGTTAAACGTATTTCTTCCATACCCTGCGCCGTCGAACCTAACGCTCGTTGGGTGAATCAGCGGATCTTCACCCCGGTGTATTCTGATCAAAACCTTTAGTATACTGGGATAGAATTTTATTTTAGCGTCAAACTTGTAGTCACTAAAATTAAATAATATTTACAAATAAGACCTTGACAAAACTGGATATCCTGTTTATATTGTTGACATGCATGTTGTAGAAAATATATCCAAAGTTGGGAAAAAAATTTACCACTCCGTTTTGCTTCGGGAATCCTACCGTGAAAATGGTAAGGTCAAAAAGCAGACCCTTGCCGATCTTTCCCATTGCACTGCTGAGGAAATTGCCGCCATCAAGCTGGCTCTGAAAAATAAGGGTGATCCGGGTGCGCCGGAGTCGATCAAAGAGGAAGTCGAGTTAAAAGAAGGTCGCTCAGTTGGGGTGGTATGGACCCTTTATCAATTGGCCAAAACTCTGGGAATGGAGAAAGCATTAGGGAAAACTTTTTCCGGAAAGTTGGCCCTCTGGCAGGTAATGGCCCGCCTCATCGATCAAGGCCCCGTCCTCTCTGCTGCGCGCTTGGCCAAAACGCATGAGGTGGGTTCGCTCTTAGGGTTCGCTCGCGGTTTTGATGAAAAAGATCTCTATGAGAATCTTCAATGGCTCGCCAATAATCCAGTCCTGATCGAACAGGCGCTTTTCTCCCAGAGGCAAGCAGAGCGCTCGGTGGACCTCTTTTTCTACGATGTGACCAGCAGTTATTTAGAAGGAGAAGGCAACTTTTTTGAGCCCTATGGCTATAATCGCGATGGCAAGAAAGGCAAAGAACAAATCGTGATGGGATTGCTGTGTGACTGTCAAGGAGACCCGGTCTCTGCGGGGGTCCACGAGGTAAATACCCAAGATCCCCAAATCTTTGCCTCTCATTTGAAAACACTTGCCCGGTTCTTTGGTTGCCAAACAATCACTTTTGTCGGAGACCGGGGAATTATTAAAAGTATTCAGATTGCGGATCTACCAAAAGGATTTTATTATATTACCGCCATCACCCAACCCCAAATTCACACCCTGATCCAAAAAGGACTGATCCACCCGGGTCTTTTTGATGAACAACCCTGTGAAGTGCAAAAGAAAGCGGTGCGTTACCTCCTGAAGCGCAATCCGATCCAAGCTCGGGAAATGAAGGAGACTCGTCTCTCTAATCAGCACGCTCTGGAAGCATTGCTCCACAGAAAAAATCTTTATCTCAAGGAGCATTCGAGGGCCAAACCGGCCACCGCCCTCAAAGCAGTCGAAGGGAAGATCAACGAGCTCAAAGTGGATAAATGGCTGCGCATTCAACAACAAGGAAGAACCTTGAGTTTAGTGCCGGATCAAGAGGCTCTGAAAGAAGAAGCACTCTTGGATGGATGCTACGTCATTCAAACCAACCTGCCAAAGAAGAAGGCTGACCAGAAGATGGTTCTTGATCGTTACCGGGATTCAGCTCAAGTCGAAAAGGCCTTCCGCTCTTCTAAAACCTCCCGTCTGAAAGTGCGACCCTTTTATGCGCAGAGGGAAAAAAATACTTGCGGACGTGCCTTGGTCCTCATGTTGGCTTACCTGTTGCTTCGCCGCTTACAGCAAGCTTGGGAAGGCCTTGATTTGACTGCTGCAGAAGGACTGAAACAACTGGCGACTCTTGGTGCCATCGAAGTGAAACTCAAAGGACAGGGAAGTTATCTCAAAATTCCAACTCCCCGTGAAGATTCCCAGAAACTATTGGAAGCCCTCAACATAAGGCTCCCTCATGCTTTACCTCATCGAAAAGTGACTGTAGTCACTAGAAAAAAGCGCATAAATGATCGATCAATCTATTAAATATCAGTTATTTAAATCTTAATCAGCCCTCATCATCAGGGGTGAAGATCCATTCAAACGAGATTTTTCACTTAAAATCCTGTTTTTTAGTCTAAAAAAAAGGCACAAGGGGAAGGCACAAAGGCACAAAGGCACTGAGGGAAGGCACAAAGGCACAAAGGCACAAAGGCACAAAGGGGGGAAGGCACAAAGGCACAAAGGCACTGAGGGAAGGCACAAAGGCACAAAGGCACAAAGGCACAAAGGGGGGAAGGCATAAAGGCACAGAGGTAGACTGGATTCCTCGTCAAGCCAGGAAGGACACAAGAGGAAGGCACAAAGGCACAAAGGCACAAAGGGGGGATTGGAGTCCTGCTCAAGACAGGAAGGTTGGAAATCCTTTCTATGGAGACGATTCGACGATCCGCTTGGCCGTGAACCGCTCGAGAAAACAATTGAAGGAATCCGAGGGGCTCCATAATCAATCAGAGGAACTGAAACTTCAAATACTTGCTTGAAGTTCCAAACTTACAAGCCTGACACTTTTTTGATCAACGTCATCTCGTAACTCACTTTATAAATCGATTCTGCCAATTCAAGAGCTTGAAGTATTCTGAGATTCTACTGACAAGACCGGATCTACGGGGGCTCGATGAATTGCATTGGATCATTTATGCGTTGGGATGCGGCCATCTTCAAAGTCAATGAAATAGTCCTTTTTCACCTGACAAGAACTATTGCTTCATGCTAAAGAATCGCTCTCTGTCGATTCTACGGATTCGGGATGCCCTGTTCAGTTCAGCTGAGGCTGTTGAGAGAAAGTCATCACCACCGGCAGAACCGGTGGCTTGAAGAGGCCCCCAGGATGAGGGCAAAACGTGTTCGTCATCGTAAGACGTGCTCGTGCTCGTGAACGAAAAAGACTGCCATGTTAGATCATGAAAAACTCGATGTATACCAATGTTCCATCGAATTTTTAGCGTTACCTGTCCAAGTCGTCGAAACATTGCCAAAAGGATACTCAGCCTTAGTTGACCAACAGAAAAGGGCCTCATGGTCGATTATTTGACGAAGGGAAACAGTTACTTCATCGCATTGTTTCTATGTTAACCAAAATGTGCCGTCGAATTCACTGACCGTTCACGAGCACGAGCACGGCTAACGGACACGGATACGTTTCTCATGTCTGACCGGCAAAGCCTATTAGGTTCGCACCAGCAGAGCTGGTGGTTTAATGAGATCAATCAGAGGAACTGAAACGTCAAATTCCTGCTTGAAGTTCCAAACATCCAAGCCTGACACGTTTTTGATAGACGTCCTCTCGTAACTCTCTTTAAAAAATCGATTCTGCCAATTCAAGAGCTTTAAGTATTCTGAGATTCTACTGACAAGACCGGATCTACGGGGGCTCGATGAATTGCATTGGATCATTTATGCGTTGGGATGCGGCCATCTTCAAAGTCAATGAAATTATCCTTTTTCACCTGACAAGAACTATTGCTTCATGCTAAAAATCGCTCTCTGTGGATTCTCTCGCTACCTGTCCGGGTGGAACGATATTCCCATGGTCTGCTGAAGGCGATGATTCCAAATGATCAGTCGGAAGAATGATGAAGAGAGGTCGTAAATAATGAGCCATGTAAAAAAAAACTTGACATTGTCAGAATTTTATAGTATTAATGCGTCAATAATTAAATGGTACATGCAAAAAAGGGCACCCATAATCAACGGCGCGTTTTTATGCACCAGTCGTGCGTGATACTCTGAAGGTGTGGAGTGAGACGCAAAATTGGGGATAGTAGGAAGTTTTGTAAATTCCCTGTCAGTATTTTGATTTTTTTTAAGGATGAAAAAAATGGCAAGAAATACGAAATTGAACCTGAAAATACAAAGAAAAATTTGCGATGCTCTGAAACGAGGGCACTACATGAGAACTGCGGCTCCGCTAGCCGGCGTATCCGCACGAAGCGCGCAAAGCTGGCTGGCGCGAGGGCAGGCGGAAGAAAAACGTAGGGCCAGTGGGGATGGTGCGGACCCAAAGGAAGCAATTTACCTGGATTTTATGCTCGCGACTGAAGAAGCGACGTCGCACGCGGTGGATATCGCCTTACAGACATTGACATCTGAGATTGCAAAAAACTCCAAGGCGGCGCAATGGTACTTGTCCCACCGTTTCTCCGGAAGCTGGGTGGGGATCGAAGAGTTGGAAGAGCGGATCGTGAAACTGGAAGCAGCTTCGGAAGAGTAATAGGATGAGATTGACAAAGGCTAAAATGCGTGAATTGTTTAAGCGCGTGGCAAAACTGGAAAATAAGAAAAAGTCAAAGCCAGCACTGGAAGAAATACTCTGTACTGCTAAAAGGTGTGATCATGCCGGGGTCGAGTGCAAATGTACCTGCGAGAATCATATTGCGGAGAGTTTAGAAGAGTTTGTGGCAAGACCGGTAAATTGCATTTGCCGGCAGTTTCACAAACCCCCCATAATACCTTGCGGATGCGTGAGTATGGAAGAGTTGAACAGTATTGAAGGTTATTCTATTTCAATTGATCTTGATTGGTCTTTAGTAGATAACTATTCGAAATTACGGCAAATAGTGCCGGGTATGTTCCGTTTTGATTGCAACCAAAATATGGATTCATTTAAGATATGTAGAAGGGATAATGAGATAATAAAAAAGGTTGAAGGAAGAGTAGAAATACTAGCTGAGATTCCCTATAAGAAACTCCTGGCACGCTACGGTGTGAGTCCGTAGATGCCCTCTATGTCATTCTCGCGAAACTTGTCCCCGCGAAACTTGTCCCTGCGAAAGCAGGGAGCAGGGAGCAGGAATCCTGAATGTCTTGAGCGCCCCTGGATTCCGGGTCTGGGCCCGGAATGACACAAGGGGGGGAAGGGGGGAAGGCACAAAGGCACAAAGGCACAAAGGCACAAAGGGGGGAAGGACTCAAAGGCAGAATGGATTCCGGGTCTGGGACCGGAATGACACAAGGGGAAGGCACAAAGGCACAAAGGCACAAAGGGGGGAAGGCACAAAGGCACAAAGGCACAAAGGGGGGAAGGACTCAAAGGCAGGCTGGATTCCTGGATTGGGGTTTTTCGCCGGGAATGACATGCTCCTGGATTGGGGTTTTTCGCCGGGAATGACGCGTATTTGGCCGTTTTTTGCACGGAATGACACGCTTAAGGAATTCAGAAGAGGAGATCGGATTTTCAGGTCGAGTGAAGAAACTGAAGAAATACCAGGCAATATTCCGCGCAAGCAGGAATCCTGGATGTCTTGAGCGCCCCTGGATTCCGGGTCTGGGCCCGGAATGACACGTTCCTGTATTGGTGGTCTTAGCCCGGAATGACATGCTTTTGGATTGGGGTTTTTCGTCGGAAATGACACGTTTTTGGCCGTTTTTTGCACGAAATGACACGTTTTTGGCCGTTTTTTGCACGGAATGGCAGCTTTTAGCTATTCAGAAGAGGAGATCGGATTTTCAGGTCGAGTGAAGAAACTGAAGAAATACCAGGCAATATTCCGCGCAAGCAGGAATCCTGAATGTCTTGAGCGCCCCTGGATTCCGGGTCTGGGCCCGGAATGACACATTCCTGGATTCGGGTTTTTAGCCGTGAATGACATGCTCCTGGATGGCTGTTTTTTGCCGGAAATGACACGTTTTTGGCCGTTTTTGGCCGGAATTGACACACTTTTGGCCGTTTTTTGCCCGGAATGACAAAAGGGGAAGGCACAAAGGGGGGAAGGACTCAAAGGCAGGCTGGATTCCGGGTCTGGGTCAAGAATGACACAAGGGGAAGGCACAAAGGCACAAGGGGAAGGCACAAAGGCACAAAGGCACAAAGGCACAAAGGGGGGAAGGACTCAAAGGCAGGCTGGATTCCTGGATTGGGGTTTTTCGCCGGGAATGACACAAGGGGAAGGCACAGAGGCAGAATGGAGTCCTCGTCAAGCCAGGAAGGACACAAGGGGAAGGCACAAAGGGGGGAAGGCACAAAGGCACAAAGGCACAAAGGGGGGAAGGACTCAAAGGCAGGCTGGATTCCTGGATTGGGGTTTTTCGCCGGAAATGACACGTTTTTGGCCGTTTTTTGCCTGTAATGACACGCACTTGGCTGTTTTTTTGCCGGAATGACACAAGGGGAAGGCACAAAGGCACAAAGGCACAAAGGCACAGAGGCAGACTGTATTCCTGGTCTGGGCCAAGAATGACACAAGGGGAAGGCACAAAGGCACAAAGGCACAAAGGCACAAAGGGGGGAAGGACTCAAAGGCAGGCTGGATTCCTGGATTGGGGTTTTTCGCCGGAAATGACACGTTTTTGGCCGTTTTTTGCCTGTAATGACACGCACTTGGCTGTTTTTTTGCCGGAATGACACAAGGGGAAGGCACAAAGGCACAAAGGCACAAAGGCACAAAGGGGGGAAGGACTCAAAGGCAGGCTGGATTCCGGGTCTGGGCCCGGAATGACACGTTTCTGGATTGGGGTTTTTCGCCGGGAATGACATGCTCCTGGATTGGTGTTTTTTGGCCGGAATGACACGTTTTTGGCCGTTTTTTGCCTGTAATGACACGCACTTGGATTGGGGTTTTTCGCCTTTTATGAGGTCATGCTGGAGAGTTTGGAAAAAGTCGAATTCAGGTTATTCATAAATTCGAATCGCTTGGAATTCAAAAAATGAGAGGTAGCCATGACAACACTTGAAGGGAAGGTCGCCCTGATTACCGGAGGGGGACGCGGGATCGGACGCGGAATCGCCATGGCGCTGGCAAAAGCCGGAGCCGACATCGCGATCACCGACGTTGATCAAATCGCCAGTGCGGAGCAGCAATACGGAACAGAGGAGATTGGCGGTTTGAACGCGGCTCAAAAGACCCGGGACGAAATCACGGCCATGGGTCGACGGGCCATCGCCATGCACGCTGATGTGAGAAAGAAAGCAGACACGCAAGGTATGGTGGCGGAAACCGTGCGGCAACTCGGCGCTCTGAATATCCTCGTTTGCAATGCCGGGGTTATCAGTATATCCACAGTTGAGGAGTTGAGTGAGGAAAGCTGGGACCTGATCCTGGACGTGAACGCCAAAGGGGTGTTCCTCTCGTGTCAGGCAGCCATTCCGGTTTTGAAAAGCCAGGACGCCGGAGGCTGTATCATCAACATCGCCTCCGATGCGGGGAAGAATGGCAACGTTCGATTGGCGCACTACTGCGCCTCGAAATTTGCCGTGGTCGGTTTCACAAATGCCCTTGCGAAAGAGCTGGCGCCCGACGATATCCGGGTCAATGCGATTTGTCCGGGAATCCTCCGTACGCAGATGTGGGAGTACCTGGCGGATGGATTCAGGCAGGAAAACGAAACCAAAGAGCAATCCTGGCAGCGACTCGTGCGGACCGTGATCCCGCTCGGCCGCCCGCAAACCCCGGAAGACATCGGTCAGATGGCAGTCTACCTGGCCTGCGCAAAAAACGTCACCGGGCAGGCAGTCAACGTGGATGGAGGCAACCAGTTGCACTGATTCAGGATTCAAATCGGAACGCATTCAAACGCTCCGGATGGAAAGGGGCGATATCGACCGTGGAGGTCTGACCGTCTACGATCAATTCTGCCATTGCTTCGCCAGTGGCGGGTCCATTGAGCATTCCCCAGACACTGTGCCCGGTTGCCACGAATGCCCCTTCCACTCCAGGCACGGGTCCGATCAAGGGCAGACCATCTTCGGTAATGGGACGATAGCAGGCCTGCCCGGCCAAGACTTCCGACTTTCCCAATTGCGGGGCGAAGGTCGTCGTTATGGCGCGCAAGCGGTCACATGCGCCCGCTTCCACGTTTACCCTGGAGGGATCGATGGGTAAGGGCTCATCACCGGACAAGCCGCAAACGTAGGTGGTGCCATCGCTCCGGGGCATCACTTCCGGGTGAACGCCGGCGTCGGTTTCGATCTCTACAAAGAGCGCACGGGGTTCGGGCGGTGCGTAACGGAAGACCAGGCTATGGCCCTTGAGACCATAAATGGCGGGTAACGGCAACCACCGGCATGCGAGAATCGACCAAGGCCCCATTGCGATGACCACCTTAGCCGTTTCCAGCATTTCGTTGTCGACCCATACGCCTTTCACTCGTCGGCCACTGGGATCCAAGACGACCTCTCGCACCACGCCCGAGAGATGGCGCGCGCCTCTCGCTTCGGCTGCCGTCATCATCCCTCGCGTGAATTCCGCCGGGTTCACTTGAGCCGTCGTCTCCTCCGTTCCGATCCGCGCGTGGACCACTGCATGGGGCGCGAGCCAGCCTGGCGATTTCATGCGGGCCCATTTGCTGAGATCACGACCTTCACTGGCAACAACGCTCAAGGTGTCCAAGCGACGGTAACCCCAATCCAAATTCATTTCGGACCCGAGGGTCGATGCCAATTCCCCATGGAGAGAAAAACTATGCCGCGCCAGGGCATCGACAGGCGTCCCCTAGCACCAGTCGAGCGCGAGGAAACCGCCTGATTTACCGGAGGCGGCATTGGCAATCGCCGTGCGTTCGACGACGAGCGTTTCCACGTTCCGGAGGCTGAGAAAATAAGCGATCGATGCTCCAATAACGCCTCCCCCGCAAATTACGACTCGTGGTGGATGGTTTGAGGACATATTCCTGCTCGTAGTGATAAAAATGAGATTCCTGTTTGAATTCAGCGATTACATCAACGGATTCAACGCTTTCCCTGGTAATGCCGGTACATCTTTCGTATGACTGCAAGGATTTCCGGAGCGTTGACAAGGTAGCGTTTTTTTGTTTGTTCTTCGATTTCTCGAGGAATCCCATGGAGCGCCTCGGCAATCGGACCCGCAATGGCGGCGAGGGTGTCGGCATCGCCCCCGAGGGAGACCGCATTGCGCACCGCATCTTCAAAACTATCCGATTCCAGCGCGCAGGTGATCGCCTCCGGCACGGTGCGCTGGCAAGTCTCGTTAAAACAGTAACCAGGCCGAATTTGGTCTACAGTCCGGGTCAGGTCATAGCCGTATTCGGTGGTGATGACTTCCCGGATGGACATTGCGTTCTTGGCTTGAAAGGCGAGCCAGATGGCGTGCGTAGTCGCTCGCGCGCCTTTGATGCCTTCGGGGTGATCGTGGGTGATGGCGGTTACTTTGTCGGAAGCGACGAGTGCCGCATCCAAGTCGTCCCGGTTGAAGAATGCTGCGGGTGAAACGCGCATCGCGGCTCCATTCCCGTAACTACAGTAAGGTTTTGGTTGATCGCAATCAATCCAGTCACTGAAGTAACCGCCGTAGCCGCGCCCCGGAAAACGGCGGCACCACTCTTGCAGCGTTTCCGCCGGCGGGACTTCGCGCATCAGAATGTCCGCCACCGCCGCGGTGCAAACCGAATCGTCCGTAAAATCACAGTCATCCCCGAAAAAAGCGAATTCCTTTGTTTTGATTCGGTGCCACTCATAGATGGAACCGACAATGTCTCCGATAATGGCGCCCAGCATTTTCTCTCCAATTTGCGAATCGACTTTCAGAACTTCAGGGTATTGTACCCAACCCTGGATCGCGGATCAAGTACAGGATGACACATCATTTTTTAAATAACGGGGTTACAGCAGGTCGTTTTACCCGTATTGTACGTTTACCTGCCCGATTTACTGGTCGTGCCGCGGGGTTTCCACGCGGATGGTGACGATATCCGTGCCATGGTATTGCTGGTGGCTCACCGAGGAGGCGAGATGCCGCAAAAGCCGAAGTGAAATTTCCCGTTCATCCGGTACTTCGACTTCCGCGGATCGCGATTCGAGCAGCGTGATCCGATCCTGGAGGTTTTCCTGGTCGGAGGAGGAAATGAATTCGAGGATCGCCCCGCCATCTTCCTTATGGGCGGTGAGGAGCAATCGACGCCGTTCTTGTTTTTCACCGGCTTGGTCCGGTTCGACCAGCGTCAACAGCGTCTCTTCACAGGCCGCATCGAGACGCTGCGCCATCATGGCGTCCCAACCGTTCCGGGATACGAATTTGCCGAGAAATTCCCGGATCTCCGGCAGGACCGAAGGATCGCATTCGACCTCGACCCGGCTGCGGCGGGGTGAGGTCCACTCCACAAAGAGGGACATGAGAATCGCCACCAGACCCCCGGCTGTCATTCCATTCTGCAAGAGCCCGCCGGCAAATTCGGAAAAATAGACGGGGAAAATCACGCCGCTCTGGAATCCGACCCCGGCCCAGAACGCGACCCCGGCAATGAGGCCCTTGCGATAATCAAGCCCGTCCTGGACGACCATCTTCATGCCCGTGACGAAAAGCATGGCCAGCAGCACCATGACATAGGCCGCGACCACCGGCCCCGGGATCGCCAGGATCACTGCGAGCACCTTGGGCAAGAAGGCCACGGTGATGAAGATCAACCCGATGGCAACCCCGACGCTACGCGCGCCGACTCCGGTGAGTTCAGTGACCGCAATGCTGGTCGAGTAGGTCGTGTTGGGTACCGTCCCGGCGAGTCCGGAGAGCAGGTTCCCGGTTCCGTCCGCAGCCACGGCGCCTTGCACCGCGCGGAAATCCACCGCCCGGGGTCGACGCCAGGATACGTGTTGGATGGCGATGGCGTCCCCAATGGTTTCGATGGCCCCCACCAGCGTCACGAATACGAATGCCGGAAGGAGCGACCAGAAAACAGGTCCGAACTCGAGGTCGAAGCCCGGCCATCCCCCTTGCGGAATCCCGATCCATTCTGCTTTGAGCACGATTCCCACATCGTAGATTCCGAAATATCCAGCGACCAAGGAACCCGCGATGACCCCGATGACGGGTGCCCAGAGTCGTAACGGTCCGGTGGCTTTCAGGGCGAGAGCGGCGATGACGAGTAGGGTGACCAGGGCGCTCACCGGGGCGGCCAAGGCGGGGGAAGCGTCCGGCACCTGTTCCAACATATCGAAAATGATGGGCATCACCGTGACCGATATGAGCATGATCACCGTTCCCGATACGGTCGGGGTGAGCACCCGCCTCAGCCAGGAGAGCCTTGAAGCGAAGGTGAACTGGAAAAACGACGAAATGACCACCAGGGTGGCGAGCATCGCCGGGCCCCCTTTGGCGAGCGCCGTGACGCAGACGGCGATGAAAGCTCCCGAAGTCCCCATCAGGAGAACATAGCCGGCACCAATGCGTCCCACCCGGATCGCCTGCATCAACGTGGTGATACCGCAAATCGCCACGGCTGAAAAAACGGCCCAGGAGAGGTAGGTTTCGTCGGTACTTCCGGCGGCTCGTATGATGATTGTCGGGGTCAAGACGATGCCTGCGATACAGAGAATGGCAAGCTGCAAACCGAGACCGAAGGCGAGTGGTTTCGGCGGCTTTTCATCGGGTTGGTAACGGATGCTCGAGCGATGGTCAGGGGTGTCGGTCTGCATAGGGTCCTTTGGGGTCTTTCCCGGAAGTGGGTGAATCAAAATAATCGTTGGCATTCAGCGGCCGGAGATCCGGCAGCGTGAAGTGGCGACTCGTTTCGATGGTGCAAAAAATGATCCGCATGGAAAATCAAACAGGGTATCCCGTCACCGGGAAGGCCCCGGCTCCTTGAATGAATGGATGCTACTCGATCAGTCCATCGAGTGGAATGGCTTCTTCGATGAGCATGATTGGAATATTGTCCCGGATTGGATAAAGAAATTTTTGATCCTGACGGATCAAGCCGCCGTCTATGGTTTCAGTGACCCTTTGCTTTCCGCGGTTGAGAAGTTTGTTTTCATTGATTTGTTCGTTGATTTTTTCGATCAACGCACCACTTCCCAGCGAAACGGGTTCTTTGGTTTCAGGACATACCAATATTTCGAGCAATTCCGGATCAATCATGTTCCCTTTCATTCAATTCTTTTCGTAATTTGTCTGGCGTAGAGTTCCGCTCCGGCAGGAGTGGGATATTGGGTACTGATACAGGCCGTACAAAGTTGATTCTGCGGCAGGCCGATGGCCCGGGTGAGTTGCTCGATCGTCAGAAATTTCAAACTGGCGGCTCCGAGTTCCCCCGCCATGGTTTCCAGTATTTCACTGGAGAGTTCGAGGGACTGTCCGGGGCGCCAGAAACGGGCAGCGAACAGTTCCTGTACGGTGGGAATGTTGATGCCGTAAAAACAGGGAGCGATGATTGCAGGACAAGCGATGCGAACATGCACCTCTGCCGCTTTCCCTCTTTGGTGCAAATCCTCTATGATGTTTTTCAAAGTGGCCGCGCGTACCAGGGAGTCGTCCACTAAAAAGATCTTCTTGTTTTCCAGGAGTTCACGAAGCGGCGTGAATTTGCGTAAAATAACATCCTGGCGATTTTCGCCTTCGATGAAAGTGCGTCCCACATAGCGATTTCTGACAATCCCTTCAATCACCGGAATACCGAGTTTGTACCCGAATGCGACTCCTGCCACTTTGGCGGTTTCGGGCACGGGAACCACCAGGGCCTGGCGGTGGTCCTCTTCTTCCGTTTCCGCAAGCAAACGCCCCATGTTGCTGCGCGCTTTGAAAATGGAGCGACCATCGAGATTGGAGGCCAGGTTGGCGAAATAAACCCATTCAAAATGGCAATGCGCCGGTTCCTGTTTTTGCCAGAATCGTTCAATACGAAAATGGCCGTCGAGGGTGGCAATCAAAAGCGTACCCGGTTCGAGGTTTTGATGGTCCACGATTCCCATGCGGGTCAAAACGACGCTTTCGGAGGCCACCACGAGCAAGTTGTCCTTCACTCCATAACAGAGGGGTTTGATTCCCAGGGGATCCCGGAGGGCGACCAAATCCCCGCAGGCGTTCAAAAAAACAATGTTGAATGCGCCATCAAAGCATCGGGCGAGGGAGGAAAAGATTTCCTTGAAGCTGCGCTGGTCTTCTCCCATGAGTTCTTTGTTGAGGTAATGCATCATCACTTCCGTATCGCTGTTGTAAGTGATGTGGTAGCCTTTCTCGACCAGCTCCGTTTTCAAGTTCTCAAAATTGGCGAGGTTGCCATTGAAGGCCAGAGAGAACCATTTCCATTTGCGTCCGTGTACCCTTTCAAAGGGTTGGGCAAAATTCCAGTTTTCCTGACCACTGGTCGCATAACGGACATGCCCGATGGCAATGGTGCCGCTGAATTCTTCAAGCAAGGCTCGATATTTCCCGGGGCTGTACATGCGGAAAACCTGCTCCACCGTACCTATGTCTTTGTGCGTTTGTAAGAGACGGTCGCGACGGGGATTGAAACTGGTCAGTCCGGCGCTCAATTGACCACGGTTTTGCAGGTCCAGCAAAAAACCGGGAATGTAACGAGTGACGTTGAGCGGCGCTGTTTTGGATTGGTCCAACTGGTAGATGACGGCAATCCCGCACTCTTCACGAAGCGTTTCAAAGGACATGGCTTACTTTCCGGCAGACGGTGCGAACATTGTTCAAACCGAAATGGTTCAGCATAGCAGAATTCTTAACATTTAACACCCGCGGCGGTGCGCCTCATGAAAACTTTCATCTCCGAATCGCTTCCAGAACTTGTAGCGCTGCACGAGGAATGGGGGTGCCGGGGCCAAAGATACAAGAGACTCCGAGTTGTTGCAGGTAATTGTAATCTTTGGGAGGAATGACCCCCCCGACCACAACGGCAATCTCTTGACCGGCTTTCTCCGCTTTGAGGGCATGGATCAATTGGGAAATCAAAGTCTGGTGCCCCCCTGCCTGGGTCGAAATTCCCACCACGTGCACATCATTTTCAAGGGCCTGTCGCGCCACTTCCTCCGGGGTTTGAAACAAGGGGCCGACTTCCACCTCGAAACCAAAATCGGAAAGTGCGGAGGCAATCACTTTGGCTCCGCGATCATGCCCGTCCTGTCCGACTTTCGCAACCAGGATGCGAGGTTGCCGTCCTGCGTTTTCAGCAAATGCTTCAACCCGGGCCCGGACAACCGTCAATTCCTCCTTCCGGTACGAATTGCCGTAAACTCCCGAAATGGTATGAGCCGGGGCCTTGTAACGTCCGAATTGTTTCTCCAGGGCGTCCGAAATCTCACCCACCGTGGCGCGAGATCGGACCGCTTCGATGGCCAAGGCGAGCAAGTTGCCTTCGCCAGATCCGGCTGCATCGGTCAAAGCGTTGAGAGAGGCCGCAACCCGGGTTGAATCCCGTCTTGCTTTGATTTTTATTAAGCGGGAGACCTGGGATTCCCGGACAGCGGTATTGTCGATTTCCAGGGTGTCTATGGGAGCTTGTTCTGGCAACTGGTATTTATTGACGGCAACGATAGTTTCGTAACCCTGGTCTATCAATGCTTGTCGTTTGGCTGCCGATTCTTCAATGCGTGATTTGGGCAAACCCGCTTCGATAGCGCGGGTCATGCCCCCCAGGTGCTCAATTTCCGCCATCAGCTTACTTGTGGCTTCGATGAGAGAATGGGTGAGTGATTCGATAAAATAGGAGCCTCCCAAGGGGTCGATCACCCGTGGAATTCCTGCTTCCTCTTGAAGGATCAACTGCGTATTCCTGGCAATGCGGGCTGATGTTTCGGAAGGAAGCGCCAAGGCCTCGTCAAAAGCATTGGTATGCAGGGATTGAGTGCCTCCCAGGGTCGCCGCCATGGCTTCAATCGTGGTACGGACAATATTGTTGAAAGGATCGTGTTCCGTCAGACTCCACCCGGAAGTTTGACAATGCGTGCGCAATTTCATCGATTTCGGATCTTTCGGATGGAAAGCCTGAATTTGTCGGGCCCATAGAAAACGAGCCGCTCTCAATTTGGCGATTTCCATGAAGAAATTCATGCCAATTCCGAAAAAAAAGGAAAGTCGCGAAGCGAATTGATCAATGGCCATTCCCTGCGCAAGGGCCAGTCGCACGTATTCGAGTCCGTCCGCTAAAGTGAACGCGAGTTCCTGTACCGCATTCCCTCCCGCTTCCTGGATATGGTAGCCGCTGATACTGATGGAGTTGTACTTGGGCATGCATTCACTGGCGTATGCGATAATATCCGCGATGATCCTCATGGAAGGCTGCGGGGGATAGATGTAGGTGTTGCGCACCATGAATTCTTTCAATATGTCATTTTGGATGGTACCGGTCAGTTGTTCCCGGGAAACCCCTTGTTCCTCGGCAACGACGATATAACATGCCAATACAGGAAGGACCGCGCCATTCATGGTCATGGAAACGGACATTTGATCCAGGGGAATGCGGTCAAAGAGAATTTTCATATCTTCCACGGTGTCGATGGCGACTCCGGCTTTGCCCACGTCTCCGCGAACCCTGGGGTGATCCGAATCGTAGCCCCGGTGAGTTTTCAAATCAAAAGCGACGCTCAAGCCTTTTTGTCCGGCAGCCAGGCAACGGCGGTAGAAGGCATTGGATTCTTCCGCGGTGGAAAAACCGGCATATTGTCGAATGGTCCAGGGGCGTCCGGCGTACATGGTGGCTTGGGGGCCTCGAACGAAAGGAAAGATGCCGGGAAAGGTATTGGTATGTTCCAGCTTTTCCAGATCTTCCGCAGTATACAAGGGCTTGATCTCGAGCCCCTCTGCCGTTTTCCAGTGAATGTCGCGCAAGGGCCTGTTTTTCAGTTCCGTCGTCGCGAGTTTATTCCACTCGGACAAAGAGGGGTTTCGTTTTTCAGGAGCCATGGCTCTTTATTCATACGGTTTGGTCGGATGCTAGCGGAGCGGGTGGAACGCGGCGTTTTTGTAACAATGCCAGCAAAGCGAGCAACAACAATGCCGGGATGAACATCAATTGCTTGGGCAGACGGTCGGAGAGCACCTCGACGTTTAAAATTTCCCAGTCGAAATCCAATCCCGCTCTCTGAGCAGCGCTGTCAAAAGCGACGAAGTCCAACAGCACCTTGTTGTCTTCCATGACAATTTCAAGACCGGCATCCATCAATCTCTCTGACCCGGGACCACTGGCGCCCAAGGGCAATTGAACGGTTTTTTTAACGAGTTTGCCATCGATGGTTTCTCCTTCCACGACCAAACGCAAGGTGCCATTTTCAGGGACTTGCCCGGCAATCGATTCGATTTGGGAAGCGGCGATGTTCTGGTATTTCGGAAAGGCCATGTCCCAGAAAAACCCGGGGCGGAAGAGAACGAAGGCAACCAGACACAAGGCGATCGACTCCCAAATCCTGTTTTTTACCAGCCAAAATCCTTGCGTGGCCGCAGAAAAGGCCAACATGGCGACTACCGCGCCAAATATTACGGAAAGTAAAGCCCAGACGTTCACGATGTCGATCAGCAGCAACTGCGTGTTGAAGATAAACATGAAGGGAAGGATGGCAGTTCGGATATCATAGGTAAAACCCTGGATTCCGGTCCGGATGGGATTACTTCGCGCAATGGCGGCGGCGGCAAATGCCGCCAAACCCACGGGTGGCGTATCATCGGCGAGGATACCAAAATAAAAAACGAACAGGTGCACGGCAATCAAAGGAACAATCAAACCGCTTTCGGCTCCGAGCGTGACGATAACGGGAGCCATCAAGGTAGAGACAACGATATAATTGGCTGTGGTGGGCAGACCCATTCCCAGGATCAGGCTGATCAAGGCGGTAAAAATCAACATCAGCAAGACGTTGCCACCCGAGATGAATTCTACGAATTCGGTCATCACCAGACCAATCCCGGTCAACGTGACCGTTCCCACGACAATCCCGGCCGTAGCGGTGGCCACTCCAATGCCGATCATGTTCCTGGAACCGGCCACCATCCCTGCCATCAATTCCCGGGCGCTGGCTTTGAATTCGGAAGCGAGATGGCCCCGTTTCTGAAAACAGGCTTTTAAAGGACGCTGGGTAACGACGATGAAAATCATGAACAACGCGGCCCAAAATGCTGCCAACCCGGGAGAAAATCGCTCCACTACCAAACACCAGACGAGCACCACGATAGGCAGCAAGAAATGCAAACCCGCTTTGATCGTCGGTCCGGTTTCCGGCAATTCGACCACTTCCGAATCGGGAGCGTCCATCTGCAATTCCGGGAACCCGGTCCCATACCAGATCAACAAGACGTAAACCAGGAGAGTGAGGATGGAGACAATCGGGAAGGCGGCACTTCCGAAAAGGTCTTTCATCCAACCAATCCCGTAATAAACGATACCACTGAGAATGATCAATCCGAGGATGGTGCCGACAAAGGAGAGAAGGCTTTGCGCCAGCGTCGGTTTATGACGCCGGGGCAGTCCCTGCATATTGGCCTTACACGCTTCCAGGTGGACGATATAAACCAGGGCGATGTAGGAAATGAGCGCGGGTAAAATAGCATGGGTGATCACTTCGATGTAGGAGACGCCGACATACTCCACCATCAAGAAAGCGGCTGCCCCCATTATGGGAGGGGTCAATTGACCGTTTGTAGACGCGGCTACTTCCACTGCGCCTGCTTTGTAATCGGGAAATCCCACGCGTTTCATCAAAGGAATCGTGAAAGTCCCGGTCGTCACCACGTTGGCAATCGAAGAACCGGAAACCAATCCACTCAATCCCGATGAAACGACGGCGGCTTTGGCAGGACCGCCACGATAATGTCCAAGGAGGGAAAACGCCACTTTGATGAAGTAATTTCCCGCCCCCGCCTTGTCCAGTAAGGCGCCGAACAAAACAAAGAGAAAAACGAAGCTGGTGGAAACCCCCAAGGCCACACCGAATACGCCTTCGGTCCCCAACCATTGATGGGACATGGTCTTGTTGAAACTGGCGCCCTTGTGAGCAATGACATCCGGCATATAAGGGCCAAAAAAGGTGTAACAGAGAAAAACAAGAGCGACAACCATCAATGGCGGACCGAGCGCCCGCCGGGTGGCTTCCAGCAGCAAGACCATGCCCACTCCGGCAATCACGAGATCCATCGTGATGGGAGCCCCCGAGCGATCCGAAAGCTGGGTATAGAATAAATAAATATATGCCGCGCAAAATGCCCCAACCAGCGCCATGACCCAATCATGGAGCGGGATGACGTTCCTGGCGGATTTTTTAAATGCAGGGAATGCCGTAAAGGTCAGAAAAATGGCAAAGGCGAGATGAATGGAACGGGCTTCCGTGTCGTTGAACACGCCTATTCGAAATATGAATGGCAAGGGAGATGCGTACCATAATTGAAACAAGGCCCAGACCAAGGGTACGAAAAACAATACTATTCCAGAAATACCGGCAACGGATCGCGCACCGCTATCGGACTCCGCAACCATTGCCTGGAGTACTTGACGAGAAGCGCTCTCCCCATTTTTTGCATTTTCAGCCATTTTCCTTTCCTCTTGTCAAGACGCGAACACAGGAAGAAAATATTTCCGGAGAGCCACCATACGCATCTCGACGCCATCGGCAAGGCGGGTGAGGGTAAAAAGGAAGCATGATGCTTCCTTTTTACCCCATTGGAACTACATCATCAGTCCAGCTTCTTTATAATATTTCAGTGCCCCGTCATGGAGGGGAGCGGACAACCCGTCCTTGATCATTTCTTCTTTCTTGAGCACACTGAAAGCGGGATGAAGCTTCTTGAAATCTTCAAAATTTTCAAATACCGCCTTGACGACCTGGTAAACCACCTCGGCCGACGTGTTGGTTGAACTGACGAAAGTTGCCCCGACGCCAAAAGTGACGACGTCATCGGGATTTCCACGGTACATTCCACCCGGGATGGTGGCGGTACGATAATAATCATTATCCGCAACCAACTTTTCGATGGCGGCACCGGCGACCGAAACCAGCATGCTGTCACAGGAAGTGGTCGCTTCTTTGATAGAACCCGAGGGATGGCCCACCGTGAAAACGATGGCGTCGATTTTGTTGTCGCAAAGCGCTTGCGATTGTTCCGCGGATTTCAATTCGGATGCAAGGGCAAAATCGGATTTTTCCCAACCAAGCGCAGCCATGACCACTTCCATGGTACCCCGTTGGCCCGATCCGGGATTGCCTATATTGACTCGTTTACCTTTCAAATCATCGAATGATTCAATTCCCGAGTCTGCGCGGGCTACCACGGTGAAGGGTTCGGGATGCACTGAAAAGATGGCGCGCAGTTCCATGTTGGCGCCTTGATCTTCGAACCTGCTGGATCCATGGTATGCGTGGAATTGCCAATCGGATTGCGCCACTCCCATATCCAATTCACCCGCGCGGATCGTGTTCAAATTATAAACCGACCCCCCGGTGCTTTCCACCGAACAGCGAATGCCGTGTTCCTTGCGTCCTTTGTTGACCAAGCGACAGATTGCCCCTCCCGTGGGATAATACACGCCAGTCACGCCTCCTGTCCCAATGGTGACAAATTGAGCCGCAGTACCCTGACCTACCAGAACGGAAAGACTGAATGCGATACTCATGAACGTCGCTAAACTCAGAGATAGTATTTTTTTCATGATTCCTCCTGAAATTAAAAAAAAATTATATTGACCAATTCAAATTACCAGAGGTACCTTCACCTGCAAGCATAAATTGCTCTGCAACGGATTCGAACCCCTGCCGGATATAACCTACAATGCATACTGAGCGCTGTCAAGCAAAATCCGGTTGGATTTCCGCTTGCTCGGGGAAGACGAAGAGGAATGCGCGTTTTATGGGATTCTCCAAGAAAATTGAATGGTTTGGATTCGGCTTCTTGTCGCTCTTCGCTGGCATTTTTTTGATGGGGGGATCGGCAGCCGCACCCCTGATCGACTGGGATGAAAATATTTACGCGGAGGCCAGTCGTCAGATGCTGCTACGAAGCGATTATCTCAACATATACGTCAACGACTATCCTTTTGCTGAAAAGCCTCCCTTTTTTTTATGGTTGCAGGCACTCAGCTTTCATATTTTCGGGATCAATGAATTCGCTGCCAGGTTTCCTTCCGCAGTTGCCGGAGTAGCGTGCGTTTGGTTTTGTTTTTTCTTTGGAAGAAAAATCCATTCGTACCCGTTTGGCACGTTGTGGGCGATTGTTTACCTGACAAGCTTGCTGCCCGCTTTTTTCGCACGCAGTGGGGTGATAGACCACACCTTCAATTTCTTGATCATGCTGGCTGCCTACTCATTGTATGCCTATGACGTCAATTTCAGGGAAACGATCGATTCACGGCAACGAGGGGGCAAGGGGCGAACTTGGGGATGGCTCACGATCGCCAGTATCAGCATGGGATTGGCGGTTTTGACCAAAGGTCCGGTAGGCGCCGTCATTCCGCTGGTAGCGTTTTCAGTTTATAAAGTGTTTTATCGTTATCCTCGTCTTTCCCTCCTTCATTTTCTCTATTGCGCGCTGCTCTCCCTGAGTGTGGCGCTTTCCTGGTACCTGGTCAATTGGCGGGTCTACGGAGTTCACTTCATTGCAGAATTCATCGAGTTTCAAAAAGCCCTTTTTTCCAGACCCCTGGAAGGGCATCGAGGGCCCTTTTACTACCATATCCTGGTTGCATTGCCCGGTTTATTTCCGTGGACTCCCTTTTTGATCCTCTTCAGGTGGAAGCATTTCCCTCCCGACCAACTCCATGCGCGTCCTTTACTCATCATGGGCACGGGCTGGATTGTATTTGTCCTGGTTCTGTTCGGTATCGTGACCACTAAATTGCCCCATTATTCCGCGTCGATTTACATTCCTCTGTCATTTGCCATTGCCCTGTGCCTGGAACGGTGCCTGCAGATTCGGTCACGCATTCCAAAAGGCGTGATCCTGCTCTATTTATTGATGGGTACGATTTTTTCCGCCTTGCTCGCGTTTTTTCCGTTTTTACTGGAGACTCATTTCGAGAGGCAAGGGGTCGTCATCGATGTTCAGAGTCCCTGGCAAATCCATGGGACGGGAATAGCGCTTTTCTCGGGGGTGAGCGTGGCCAGTTGGTTTTTGTGGAAAAAGAAGCTCCGGGTGCCGATTTGGATCACGGTAGCCTCCATGTTCGTGGTGACTCAAGGGATTTGGCGTTTTCATGCGCCCGTTTATCTCCGCTATACGCAGCAGCCGTTGATAGAAATGGTCCAGAGCGCGTATGCGCAGCAAGGGAAAGTGGTGTTATATCGCTATGTTTCCTTTGCGGCCCTGTTTTATGGGAAACAGCCCATCGAAATGCTGCATACCTACAAATTTCCCGGCAATCCTGAAATTTTAGACAACCCGCAAGAGGGCGCGTTGTTCGTGATTACGGAGCGGAAAAATAAGAAAAAACTCAAAAAAGAGCATCCCCTTGTCGAATTCGTCAGAGACTCCGGCACGTTTTCCTTGTTTATATTGCCACGATCGAAGGAGAAATCTTCTTGAAAGTTTGTATTTAATACCGGTACCTGATAAAAAAGAATCTATTCAAATTCAACTTCAAGGGGTAGGGAAAAGGGTTATCATGTGATAACATGAGCCCGGCTTACGGAAAATAATTTAAAATGCATTCAAATGAGAGGAGAAATTTATGAAAAAATGGCTTCGTGTTATTCAAATCGTTCAAATGTTATTGTTTTTTCCAATGCTCGCATTTGCCGAGGAAGGATCCATTGATACCGGGGATACGGCCTGGATGATGGTGGCCTGCGCCCTGGTAATGATCATGACGCCGGGATTGGCATTATTCTACGGCGGGATGGTTCGCTCCAAGAATGTGCTGTCGTCTCTGATGCACAGTTTCTTCGCAATGGGACTGATGTCCATCCAATGGGTGGTGCTGGGATATTCCCTTGCTTTCGGAGAGGATGTGGGAGGTGTGGTTGGCGGGCTCAATCACTTGTTTCTCAGGGGTGTGGGAACCGAAGCGAGTGGATCGATCCCACACGTGGTTTTCATGATGTTCCAGGGCATGTTCGCCATCATCACGCCCGCCCTGATTTCCGGCGCCATTGCGGAACGCATGAAGTTTTCCACGTACTGCGTGTTCATTTTGCTTTGGGGAACCCTGGTCTACGATCCCATTGCTCACTGGGTATGGGGATCGGGAGGTTGGTTGCTCGAAATGGGCGCTCTGGATTTCGCAGGGGGAACGGTGGTGCACATGTCTTCGGGTTTCTCGGCATTGGTACTGGCCATTATGATTGGCAGACGCGTGGATTATGGTAAGACGCCGATCTATCCGAACAACCTGGTTTTCACCGTCCTGGGCGCCGCTTTGTTGTGGTTTGGCTGGTACGGGTTCAATGCCGGAAGCGCGTTGAGTTCCGGTACCTCGGCAGCAAACGCGTTCGTCACCACCCACATTGCCGCTGCCGCCGCTATGGTCTCCTGGGTTTTCGCAGAGTGGTGGTTCCGACGACAGCCGAGTATTTTGGGCGCTGCCTCCGGCGTGGTTGCCGGCTTGGTTACCATCACCCCGGCAGCCGGATTCGTCTCTCCCATGGGAGCCTTGTTGATGGGGCTGATTGGCGGCCTGGTGTGTTACGGCGCCGTTTTGATGAAGAGAAAATACACTTACGATGATTCTCTCGATGCTTTCGGAATCCATGGAATCGGAGGACTGTTGGGCGCCCTGTTGACCGGGGTGTTCGCTGCAGAAGCCATTGGTGGAACACCCGGTTTGTTTGAAGGCAACCTTGCCGTGATGGGACCGCAGATCGTTGGAGTTCTGGCAACCATGATCTATGCGTCCGTGGTGACCTTCATTATAGTGAAAATCCTGGATGTAACCATGGGATTGCGAGTCGAAGAGGATGAAGAACGTGAAGGACTCGATATCAACTCCCATGGCGAACATGCCTACCAGTTGAACTAAGGATTATCCACCGGACGGATACGACTCTCAGGCAACAGGGGACATGGCCGCAATCCAAGTCCCCTGTTCCGCGGGTATTGACCCTGGAATTGTTTCAAATTCCCGGAGACGAAAAACGATCACGATCTCATTCGATGATTGATTGAGGGGTAGCGGAGTTTTTTCTTCGTTACTGCTTAATTGATTGAAATCAACGACCGTAAACAGCGGCTTTTCCCAGTGCTGCTTCAATTTCGAGTAAACGGTTGTATTTGGCAATTCGTTCGCTGCGGCTGAGAGACCCTGCTTTGATTTGACCACCACCCATCGCAACGCTGAAATCCGCGATGAAGGTGTCTTCGGTATCACCACTGCGATGGGACACCACATAATTCCAACCTGCTTTGCGACAGAGAGCGACCGTCTCCATGGTCTCGGTGAGACTGCCGATTTGGTTGAGTTTGATCAAGACGGCATTGGAAGCTTTTTTTTCAATTCCTTTTTTAACGAATTCCTTATTGGTCACATAGAGATCATCTCCCACAATCTGGATTTTGTCCCCGATCTCCTTCGTAATCCGACAAAATCCATCCCAGTCGTGCTCATCCATAGGATCTTCCAGGGAAACGATGGGATAGCGGCTGCACCATTTTTTATAAAGAGCAATCATCTCTTCCCCACTTTTTTGTCCTTGAGCGGATTTGGCCAGGTTGTAGAAATTTCTTTCTGAGAAAGAACTCGCGGCGGCATCGAGTGCGATGTTGATTTCCACACCCGGCCGGTATCCGGCAGCTTCAATGGCTTCCACAACCAGTTCACACGCTTCTTCGTTGCTTTTCAAGTCGGGGGCGAACCCCCCTTCGTCTCCGACGTTGGTGGCGTATCCTTTGGCCTGGAGGATTTTTTTTAAGGCATGGAACGTTTCTGCGCCGTATCTCAGCGCTTCCGTGAAATTCGGCGCCCCGGAGGGCATGATCATGAATTCTTGCAGGTCCACGCTGTTGTCGGCATGCGCCCCGCCATTGATGACGTTCATCATCGGCACGGGGATAGTGAAGCTGTCCACGCCTCCCAAGTAAGCATAGAGAGGAAGATCAACGGATTTGGCTGCGGCGGCGGCGATTGCCATGGAAATACCCAAAATGGCATTCGCTCCCAGATTATGCTTGAAAGGCGTTCCGTCCAGGTACTGCATCAATCCGTCGATTTCCGCCTGTCGAGTGGCATCCAGACCGATCAACTCGGGCGCGATTTCCTCGTTGATGTTGCGTATGGCTTTGAGCACGCCTTTTCCTCCATAGCGATCGAGGTCTCCATCACGCAGTTCCAAAGCTTCGTTTTCCCCGGTGGAAGCCCCCGACGGCACCGACGCGGACGCGTTACAACCCCCTTCCAGAGTCACTTTTACCCGAACCGTCGGATTACCTCGGGAATCCAGGATTTCCAACGCCTGGATCGTTTGAATCGTATGTTTCACAAAACCTCACTAAAAATCGTTGATAACTAAGGCGCAAAGAAAGGCACAGAGGCACAGAGGCACAAAGAAAGGCACAAAGGCACAAAGGCACAAAGGCACAAAGGCGCAAACATCAGAATGATTTGACAAGCAGTAATCCAAGTATACACAAAATCAGACAGGTAGTGACATTACTCAATATGTTCATCCCCATTTTCCAGTAATCCCCACTTTGCATCAATAGGATCGTTTCGTAGCTGAAGGTTGAAAAAGTAGTGAATGCGCCCAAAAATCCCACCGTCAATCCCAACCTCAGTTCTTCGCTGACGGCCAGGTGCTCCCGCAAGTAACCTGCAAGCGCACCCAAAACCAACGATCCGAGGGCATTGACGATCAAGGTCCCATAGGGAAAATCGGTCCCCAGCCGAAGATGGACCTGGGTGGAAAGCAAATACCGGGAAATACTGCCCACAAATCCCCCTGCTCCTATTGAAAGTAAAGTCATCATCGATAAAATCTCTAGTGGGTTCACCGGTCTTTTAATCCCGAAACCCCAATGGGAAATCTATAGCTTGTTTAACTTGTTCTAATTAATCTCATTAAACCACCAGCTCTGCTGGTGCGAACCTAATAGGCTTTGCCGGTCAGACATGAGAAAGGTATCCGTGTCCGTTAGCCGTGCTCGTGCTCGTGAACGGTCAGTGAATTCGACGGCACATTTTGGTTAACATTGAAACAATGCGATGAAGTAACTGTTTCCCTTCGTCAAATAAAGGAGGATGGATGATCTTCAACACGTTTAAAACATCGAGAATAGCAGCGCATTCCATAAAAATTCGATGGAAGATTGGTATACATCGAGTTTTTCATGATCTAACATGGCAGCCTTTTTCGTTCACGAGCACGAGCACGTTTTGCCCTCATACTGGGGGCCTCTTCAAGCCACCGGCTCTTCCGGTGGTGATGACTTTGAAATGATACCAGAAGTATAGGCTAAAATAATCCACAAGGAGGGATTTATCAAGAGAGGAAGAAAACGAACTCACTGGAGAGTGTTGAACATTTCTCTGAATTCCATTATTCTCCATTTAAATTTCCCTGTCACAGCAGATAAAGAGAAACGCAAATGGATAAAGACGAATCAGTGAATGTATTTGGCGAGTCATTGGAGACTTGCAGTGAAAAGCCCATGACGGGATTCTTCCGGGATGGTTGTTGCAACACCAGCAAGCAAGATTTGGGATCGCACACGGTTTGTACGCAAGTGACCGAGGAATTTCTTGAATTCTCTCGTTTTCGCGGAAACGATCTTTCCACTCCACATCCCGAGTTGGGTTTCCCGGGATTGCGCGCAGGGGATCAATGGTGTTTATGCGCGGCTCGTTGGTTGGAGGCGTACCAACATGGGATGGCGCCTAAAATTTACCTGACGCGGACCCACAAAAGGGCCCTGGATATCATTCCGCTGGAATTACTTCAAGAATTCGCAGTGGATTTGAATTGATTCCGCCCGACCTTCATTGCCATCAAGGGCTGGAGCATTCCAGAACTTCAACTCAAAATTTGTTCGAAACTGAGGACCTGCTTGCGTAGAGCCAGTACGATTGCCTCCAAAGCAATTCAACCTCCCAGGAACAATTCAGCAACTTTGGGGTTTGCCAGCAATTCATCCCCCTTGTCTGCGATTGCCAGTTCACCCGAAACCAGCACATATCCCAAATCCGCGAATTCCAGACCTTTTTTTGCATTCTGTTCCACCATGATGATGGTTTTACCTTCCTGGTGCTGAAGGTCAGCGAGGATTCCAAATACCATATCGATGAATCTTGGTTCCAATCCGATGGAAGGTTCATCCACCAGCAGCAACCGAGGTTCCATAACCAGTGCCCGGGAGATTTCAAGCAGACGGCGTTCGCCGCCTGAAAGCACCCTTGCCTGGTGTTTTCGCCGGACCGCCAGTCTGGGATATTTGTCAAAAATCATTGTTGCTGCTTTTTTAGCTTGATCCGGGCTGGCTTTGAGATAGCCCCCCATCCATAGATTTTCCTCAACAGTCATTTCCGGGAAAATGGATTTGTCTTGCAGGATATAAGCAATTCCGGCATCCGAAAGTTTCTGATTAGGCGTAAGGGAGGTGATGTCCTTCCTGTCCTTTCCACTGCCGATGGTGATTTTTCCGGAGAAGATGTTCGTGAATCCAAATATTGAATGAAGAATCGTTGATTTGCCCGCGCCATTTGGACCAATCAGGCACAATGACTGCGCTTGTCCGACCCGCAGGTTGAGATTGTGGAGAATTTTCATTTTGCCGTATCCGGCGTTGAGATTTTCTATGGACACGAACGGTTCAAGGCCCGCGAGTTCCTCCAGTTGATCAATGGAAATCACTTTAGCGACGCTGGCGGCCTGGCGAGCCACTTCATCGACGGAAAGGACCGTATCTATGCCGCCTCCCCCATAACCTTGGACGTCTCCTGGTTTGTCCGGATTATTCATCATTCATTCGGTTCTGTTACGTTTTCAGGGTGCTCCGAGATAGGCATCGATCACTTGTTGATTTCTCTGAATCTCTGCTGGCGTACCTTCAGCCAGCAGTTTTCCATGGGCCAGGCAATAGATCCTGTCCGCGAGATTCATGATGACCCTCATGTTGTGTTCGATGACAAACAACGTGATCCCAAATTCACTATTGGCGCGTTTCAGCCGTTCAATCAAACCGTTGATCTGGGTCGGATTGATACCTGCTGTCGGTTCATCGAGCAGCAGGACGTTGGGTTCGTTCATTAATGCCATTGCGAATTCGAGAAGTTTCTGCTGTCCAAACGAGAGTGACCCGGCGGTCAGATAGCGTTTTTCATACAGTCCAACGAATTCAAGTAACCTGTCTGCCTTTTCGTAATCCACGCGGCTGTTGCGGATGAAGGATTCCAGGAATTTCATCTTGCGGTGCGGGAGTGATATCAAGACGTTCTCTAAGCAGTTCATGGCGCTGAAAATCCGGGTTTGCTGATACGTTCGAATCAAACCGAGTCGGGCGATTTCCTGTACCGATTTGTGGGAAATCTCCTGGTTATTGTATTTGATGGAACCGGAGTCGATCGGGTGGTATCCGACAATGGAATGGAATAAGGTCGTCTTTCCGGACCCATTCGGACCAATGAGACCCGTGATACCGCCGTGTTCGACATTCATGGTTATCGCATTGTTCGCAATCACGCCGCCATACGATTTCGTGACTTTGCTGACTTCAAGGATACCTGTCATGAAGCGGATTTCTCCCGACTTTTCGTTTCTATCCGGATTCCAAACCATTCTGGTCGCGCATGCTTCAACCATCCCATGATTCCATCTTGGAGATAAACTACGGTTCCAACGATCAAGGCACCGAGCGCGACCCACTGCCAACCCAGAAAATAGTTCCAGGTGATCTCTTTGAAGACGTGAAATACGATTGCTCCGATCACCGGTCCCCAAAGCGTGCCCTTGCCGCCAAGCAGTACGCAGACAACCATAAAGATTCCCAGGTTGATGGTCTGGTAGGCTGTTTCCAAAGGTTCAAAATGGATCAACTGGAATGCGGAAATACCCCCAGCCACCCCGATGAAAAATGCCGACAAAGACCAAGTGGTCAACTTGTATCGCATGGTATGAATGCCAATGGCTTCGGCCTTTTCTTCGTCATCGCGAATGGCATTGATTGCAGCGCCGAAGCGCGTACCGTAGAGCCACCCGAGGAAGAGAAATAGCAGCACGCCGCTTGATGCGAAAAGGTAATAGAAAAATACCTTGCCCCATTCAAGGTCGTATGGAAACACGGGCAGGGAGATGCCCTGACCACCACCGACCCAATCCCAATTGGAAACCAGTTCTCCGGCAGCGATTGCGATTCCCAACGTACCGATAGCGAAATAGGGACCCCTGAATCCAAAAGTAATGCAGCCGATAATCAGCGCTGCAACAGCACAGAAGACTCCGGCTCCCAAAATGCCTGAAAATACCCCCAGAAAATACTGAAAATCGGTAAATTCATAGATCGTGTCGTTGAATGCATTGGTGTAATCCCCAATATCGAAGGCAGTGGCAATGGTGATCAAAGCCGCTACATACATACCGGTTCCGTAGAAAAAGATGTTCCCGAGTGAATTGTAACCCATCTGGCCGCCTGTCATGTCCCATGTCAGGGCTACGATGATCATCAACCACAAAGTCGCCAGCTGGGTCTTGAAAGCGGGAAATACGAAAGGCGCTGCAAGAATCATAAATATCAGGATTCCGTAAAAAGCCGGTCCTCTCCAATTCATGGTTGACCTTTACTGCAAACTTTTTCGATGGCGTTTTCGCTGTACCAGGCGGATCAACAAAACCAGTAGCAGCAACAGCACGGCGATGGCCTGCTGGTAACCGATACCAAATACATGCGCGCCATACAATTCAAGCGCACCGATGCCGAGTCCGGCAGCAATAACGCCCGGAAAATTTCCCAGACCCGCGGCCGTTACGATCACAAAAGATCGGATTGAATGAGTGATGCCATAGAATGGCTGAATGACCCAAACCATGACGATGATGGCACCGGCCGCACCGCAAATTGCGCAATTCAGCGAAAACGTAAAGGAATACACCTTTTCGGTATCGATACCGAGTACGCGGGCGGCTCGCGGATCCTGCGCCGTAGCGCGGACAGCCTGCCCCATCCGACTGTATTTCATAAAAACGATGACTCCGGTTGCCAGTACGGCTGCTATCAGCACTCCAAGCATTTTGGCTACCGGGACGTCAATAAAACCGTCTGCGAAATACAGAGTGTCATAACCGAGTGAGATGCTTTGCGTGTCAGAGCCAAAAAGCAAGTTCAGGACCTGCGCAATCATGATGGCGATGCCAAATGTCGCCAGCAGCGAGGTAAACAGGTCCCGTTCTATGACCCGGCAAATGACGAGTTTGTAGATGAACCACCCGATTCCCCAGAGTACCAGGAAAGCAAAGGGAACGCCCAATAACGGATTCAGTCCTTGATTGGCCAGCCACCATGCCGCATAGCCACCTGCGATCACAAAATCACCTTGTGCCAGGTTTTTGATGTTCATGACACCCCAGACCAGGGCCAGGCCATAAGCAGCCAGCGCAAAAAGGGCGCCGATCATCACGCCGTCAATGATGATTTTCAGATTGACGATGGGGAACTGAATCAGCAAAGAGATGTTGGTCAGTATTTGCTCCATAAACGTGGAATGGTCAGTTGCGCGGCCAGTTGAGTTTGTGAGATGCGAACTCGGATGGAGCGACTACGTTGTATTTTCCGTTTTGAATCTGCCGCAGGACCATTGGCTTGGCGATATTGTTGCCAACTTCGGAAAACTTGATATGTCCATAGAAAGTTGCCAGGTCCGTCTCAGCGATCGCATCACGTACTCGCTGCTTGTCCAGTGTTCCCGCTCGTTCGAAAGCATCTTTGAAAACGTAAACGGCAGCCGATGCCTGCGCCACCTGGTATGGGACGGTTTTATCGGCGTACTCGGGGAATGCGGCCTTGAACTCTCGTTCGTAATTTCCCGCCGTACCAAAGATCGGATCGCTGTATGTCAATGTTTCCGCCCATTGCGTCGAACACAGGATGTCATTGGCAGCCCTTCCGAAATTGCCGACCACATCGGCAGACTCGCAATGAGTGATGGCGATCATGGGAACTTTGACCTTCTGTTCATGAATTTGACGAACAGCCGTTGCCGCTCCTTTGGAGTGCCCGCTGACAACCAGCAAATCCGGTTTGAGAAGTTTGACTTTCGTCAGAATGGCGCTCATGTCGGAAAGATCACGTGGCAGCTTTTCATCAATGACGATCTTCATATCGAAGCGGGCGGCATCTTGCAGAACACCCGCGCGGACGTCCAGTGAGAAGGGGTCGTTTTCCACGGCCACCGCCACTTTGACATCGGAGGGACTGACGCCGATTTCCCTGGCCTTTTCAGCAGAAAGCGTAATGGCGGAAGCCAGGTATTGTTCAGAAGTCGAGAGCACGGCAAACAGATATTTGTATCCCTTGTTGAAGAGTGAACGACTGGCGCCTTCTGCTTCCACCATCGGAATCTGATATTTTTCAGTTACCGGTGCGATGGCTTTCGTCAGACCAGATGAATACGGTCCGAGCATGTACCGTACCTGATCCTGGTTGATCAATCGTTCAGCAAGCGTCGCGCCCCGGTCACCTTTGGATTCGTCATCATAGTAGATTAAATGGAAGTCGTAACACTTGTCACCAATGCGGACGCCGCCGGATTCCTTGATTTTCCGGATTGCGAATTCATAACCATTCCTGGCATGAACGCCATTCGTGGCATATTTTCCAGTCAAAGATATCGCAGAGCCGAGTACGAGTTTTTCACATTCATCCGCGAGTGCGGAATTTAAAAAAATCAGTACGCTGGCACCAGTAATCAGACCCTGTATTATTTTTGAACATTTCATCTTTTTCTCTCACTCCCCATGATAGGTTGATATGAACGATTGATCCGACATTGGTTTTCATAGTAGCACTAATTTTCCGTTTATTTTTTCCCTGAATTTTTATATTTTCATACCATCAACCTCATCCTCTGGGGTTGCGTTGGATATGGTGGAAATTTTTTGCGTGACTCATTGAATTATCACCACCGGCAGAGCCGGTGGCTTGAAGAGGCCCCCAGTATGAGGGCAAAACGTGTTCGTCATCGTAAGACGTGCTCGTGCTCGTGAACGAAAAAGGCTGCCATGTTAGATCATGAAAAACTCGATGTATACCAATGTTCCATCGAATTTTTAGCGTTATCTGTCCAAGTCATCGAAACATTGCCAAAAGGATACTCAGCCTTAGTTGACCAACTGAAAAGGGCCTCATGGTCGATTCCTCTCAATATCGCAGAAGGCTGTGGAAAAAATTCCTTTGCTGACAAGCAACGATTCTATGCATTTGCCCGAGGTTCCGCAATGGAATGCGCTGCTATTCTCGATGTTTTAAACGTGTTGAAGATCATCCAGCCTCCTTTATTTGACGAAGGGAAACAGTTACTTCATCGCATTGTTTCTATGTTAACCAAAATGTGCCGTCGAATTCACTGACCGTTCACGAGCACGAGCACGGCTCACGGACACGGATACGTTTCTCATGTCTGACCGGCAAAGCCTATTAGGTTCGCACCAGCAGAGCTGGTGGTTTAATGAGATTAATTATCATACTTTTTCCAAAAGGTTGAGAGCAATTTTTCAGGAGATAATCAGGCCGGGCAGTGGAGTATCGTAAATCAACCAGCCTTCCCATGGGAACCTTGCTCACAATAAGGCGACTTACATGAAGAGGAAGCGTTCTCTACGTTTTCAAAAAAATTTTTTCTTCACCAATTCATGGAGCAAAAGACTATGCGCAAAAAAAGAACGGATTTGGATCAGTTCATGGCAGGTCTGAAAAAGAGAAATCCGGGTGAGTCCGAGTTTCACCAGGCAGTTTTCGAAGTGGCGGAGACGTTGATTCCCTACATCAACCAGAATCCCCGGTATCTCGAGTCAAGGATTTTCGAGCGCATGACCGAGCCCGACCGTATCGTCATATTTCGCGTATGTTGGGAAGACGATAAAGGAAATATCAGGGTCAATCGTGGTTACCGGGTGCAGTTCAACAATGCGATTGGTCCCTACAAAGGGGGGTTGCGATTCCATCCATCGGTAAATCTCAGCATTCTCAAATTTCTGGGATTTGAACAAACCTTCAAAAACAGTTTGACGTCATTGCCGATGGGCGCGGCGAAAGGGGGTGCCAATTTCAACCCAAAAGGTAAATCGAACCGGGAAATCATGCGCTTTTGTCAGGCATTCATTACGGAATTGGCACTGCATATCGGAGAAAACATTGATGTTCCTGCAGGGGATATCGGGGTTGGCACGCAGGAAATCAGTTATATGTTCGGGCAATACAAACGCTTGACTCACGAATTCACCGGTACTTTAACCGGAAAGGCGTTGGAATTCGGGGGCAGTTTGATTCGCAAAGAAGCCACCGGTTATGGGGCAGCCTATTTTATGGAGGAAATGTTGAAGCGCCGGGGAAACGCCATTGAAGGCAAGCAAGTGGTAATTTCCGGTTCGGGAAACGTCGCGCAATACGCGGCAGAAAAAGTCGGTCAATTGGGAGGTAAAGTAATCGCACTGTCTGACAGCAGTGGCTATATACACGATCCGCAGGGACTGAATCCCGAAAAGATAGCCTATTTGATCCATTTGAAATCCATCAAACGAGGTCGAATTCGGGAATTCGCCGAGCAGTTCGGATGTGAATTCGTTGCAGGAAAACGTCCTTGGGAAATTCCGTGTGACCTGGCGTTTCCCTGCGCAACTCAAAATGAGCTGGAGGCGGTGGATGCTCGCAGGCTGGCGGCCAATGGCTGTCTCGCTATTGCGGAAGGGGCGAACATGCCGGTTACTCCACAGGCGACTGAGATATTGCACGATGCCAATATCCTTTTTGCCCCAGGTAAAGCTTCCAATGCCGGCGGGGTGGCAATTTCGGGTTTGGAAATGACCCAAAACAGTATTCGGATGTCTTGGGAACGAGAAGAATTGGAAAGCCGTCTGAAAGACATCATGCGTCAAATCCACGAAAAATGCGTGGATTTTGGTAGTGACGGGGATCACGTCAATTACGTCAAGGGTGCCAACCTGGCAGGTTTTGTCAAAGTAGCGGATGCCATGCTGGCTTATGGAGTGATTTAGTTCGAAAAAACGATACCGTGACGGAGTTCGAGGACGAGGCGCAACCTTTTATTTTTCTTTTTTGACGGTGAGAACAGGGCAGGGCGCCAGACGAACCACTTTTTCCGCCACGCTGCCCATCATTAAGTGGGGAACTCCTTTTCTGCCACGAGTACCCATCACGATCATATCCACCTGTTCACTACTGGCATAGTCGATAATTTCCTGAAAAGGAACACCTCGTCGTACCACCTTTTCGACCTCCTTCAACGAGGAGTCGAACTCGAATTCATCCAAAATTTTTCTTGCCTGCACGATAGAGTTGTCGTCGATCTGTTTCATCATTTCATTCGTAAAATGAGCAGGGCCAATCCAGTCCAGGTACTGATCGTCCGCGACGACTAAAATGGTAACGGAGGCGTGAAAGGCCCTTGCCAATGCCGCGGCATAGACCATTGCTTCTTTTGAGGTATCCGATCCGTCTATGGGGACCATGATCTTATTGATCGCTTCCATTGCTCTTCTCCCTTGAATTTCTTTCATTAAAATTCACCGTATACTCCAGCAGGGCCTATCGTAGCACAATTGACGAGATTTTCTATCCAAACCCGAGTTCGAGATAAGCATTTAATCCATTCAAGATGTTATGGAGTCTTCATATCTCAGAGAAGCCTTGTCATTCCTGCGGAATCAGGAATCCAGATTTAGTCAGTCAGACAGAAATCTGGCTTCCTGCTCCCCGCTCCCTGCTTTCGCAGGGACAGGTTTAGCGGGGACAAGTTTCGCGCGGATGACCCAGACACCGGGATAGTCCTGTTATTGAAGAGATATGGCGGACTCGGGTTCCTTATGTCAAAGCAGGGACGGCGGCTTTGTGGATAGATTGTTTGACCCTCCAATAAGCGAGTAAACCCATAATTACGTTGGCAGAAGCAATTCCGGAAAATATACCCGGCACGTCCCACAACCAAGAGCCTAAGAAGGCCAGGGGAACTACTAAAATAAACAATTGAATCGTGATCAATGCCATCGAGTATAGTGGCTTTTTCAATGCATTGCAGGTTGCATTGATCAACATGACCATGCCATGAAATCCATAACCGAGTGGAATAATCCAAAAAAATTGCGCTGCAATGGCAATCACTTTCTCATCGTCTGAAAAAATTCGCGCAAGCGGAATAGCGGCCATAGCCAGAATAAGATAAACCACAGCGCCCCAAATCAAGGAAAATTGCAAACTGAATTGAATCCCTCTCAGGACACGGTTCCATTGTCCGGCTCCCCAGTTTTGCCCCACAAAGGGACCCAGTGAAAGGGACATCGCCAATATTCCAATCATGGCTAAAAATTCCAGGCGCGTTCCGACCCCATAGGCTGCTACCGCTTCGGGACCAAAATTTGCGACGATCCGGGTGATAACCGCCGTTGAAAGAGGAATGAGCGCTTGAGTTCCGGCAGCAGGAAACCCCACATGAAGAATCTGCTTCCAAGAATGTAGGACTGACTTTAACTCGGGAATGGCAACATCCAACATTTTTTTCCGAATTCCCAAAAACCAAATTGCAGCGAAAAAGGCCATTGAATAGGCAATCACAGTGGCTAAGGCCGCCCCTTGGATCTCCATGCGAGGAAAAGGACCGATCCCGAAAATCAGCAAGGGATCCAAAATAGCATTGACCACTCCTATGACAATTATCACCAGGCTGGGTGTTTTGGTGTCTCCTGTGGCGCGCATGGCATTGTTTCCGACGATGGGGATCATGATAAATCCCACTCCCATGTACCAGGTTCGCATGTATTCATGGATGAGCGGGAGTAACTCCTCCGTCGCTCCCATCATCCGAAATATTGGATCAATCGTATTGATGCCCACGCAGACAACAATTAACGCGACAAGTGCCGCCAAGATCATACTGTCGGTGGTGAACCTGCGTACTTGTCGATGATTGGCCGAACCGATGGCGTGTGAAATGGCAGCGGACGTTCCAACTCCCAATCCAATCATGAAACTCGTCACCACGAAGATAACGGGAAAAGTAAAACTGATAGCTGCCAGTTCATTCACTCCGAGCTTACCGACAAAAAATGTGTCTACGATGTTGAACAACATCACGGAAACCATTGCGAACATCATGGGAACGGACAGCTTGATCAAGGTTTCCCCAATGGACCCATCCAGAAGTTGTGATTTTTGAGAGGTGCTTTGCATAGCTTTTTCGACGATACTTTCGTGTTTGAGTTTCAAATGAATTGTTTAAAGGGATACGATGCGCTTTGCTGAACACCAGTAGCAATCAGCTAAAACAAACATTGGTTTTTCAGCAATAGAAATCCCACTCAGCAAGATCGTCCATCCTTTATTCGAAGCGACTGCCCAAAATGGTACCCTGGCAGAACACGGCTTCAAAGGAAGCAACGATTTATCTGCTTCACCACGCTACCTGTGAGATTCCTGTTTAAAGAAAAAAAGAGGTGTGGTGTGAGGAGGCTAAAACAATTTGACGAATGCAGTGAATATGGCAATACCGATTATCAGCATTCCACCCAGCTGCGTCATCAAACAAAATTCCATATCTTTGAGACGTATCTCCATTCGGGATCTCAATCCTTGACTTCCCGGCGGCCCCGTTCGATTTCAAGACCTTCCTGTTCTATATCAACGTGAACCTGTTGGATTTCATACTGTGGCCCTCTTTGTTTGGAGATGAATGACATATTAGCATGAAAGATTTCCGAATACAAACGATTCATGATCGAATTCAAGTGATTTAAATCCCATTTCAGAACAGTCATCACCACCGGCAGAGCCGGTGGCTTGAAGAGGCCCCCAGGATGAGGGCAAAACGTGTTCGTCATCGTAAGACGTGCTCGTGCTCGTGAACGAAAAAGGCTGCCATGTTAGATCATGAAAAACTCGATGTATACCAATGTTCCATCGAATTTTTAGCGTTATCTGTCCAAGTCATCGAAACATTGCCAAAAGGATACTCAGCCTTAGTTGACCAACAGAAAAGGGCCTCATGGTCGATTCCTCTCAATATCGCAGAAGGCTGTGGAAAAAATTCCTTTGCTGACAAGCAACGATTCTATGCATTTGCCCGAGGTTCCGCAATGGAATGCGCTGCTATTCTCGATGTTTTAAACGTGTTGAAGATCATCCAGCCTCCTTTATTTGACGAAGGGAAACAGTTACTTCATCGCATTGTTTCTATGTTAACCAAAATGTGCCGTCGAATTCACTGACCGTTCACGAGCACGAGCACGGCTCACGGACACGGATACGTTTCTCATGTCTGACCGGCAAAGCCTATTAGGTTCGCACCAGCAGAGCTGGTGGTTTAATGAGATTAGTCATCACCACCGGCAGAGCCGGTGGCTTGAAGAGGCCCCCAGTATGAGGGCAAAACGTGTTCGTCATCGTATGACGTGCTCGTGCTCGTGAACGAAAAAAGCTGCCATGTTAGATCATGAAAAACTCGATGTATACCAATGTTCCATCGAATTTTTAGCGTTATCTGTCCAAGTCATCGAAACATTGCCAAAAGGATACTCAGCCTTAGTTGACCAACTGAAAAGGGCCTCATGGTCGATTCCTCTCAATATCGCAGAAGGCTGTGGAAAAAATTCCTTTCCTGACAAGCAACGATTCTATGCATTTGCCCGAGGTTCCGCAATGGAATGCGCTGCTATTCTCGATGTTTTAAACGTGTTGAAGATCATCCAGCCTCCTTTATTTGACGAAGGGAAACAGTTACTTCATCGCATTGTTTCTATGTTAACCAAAATGTGCCGTCGAATTCACTGACCGTTCACGAGCACGAGCACGGCTCACGGACACGGATACCTTTCTCATGTCTGACCGGCAAAGCCTATTAGGTTCGCACCAGCAGAGCTGGTGGTTTAATGAGATTAATTAATGGCGCAAATCGCGATCCATTCAGGATTCGGCGAGGGTTTTGTAAAAGTCCTTTTTGGATTTATGCGTTTCCGGATCCAATTTATACTCTTCACTGTGTTTGACCAACAGTTGATGCGCTTTGAATACCGTGCCCTGCATTTTCCCTTCCACGACCACCCCTTGCCCTTCACGAAACATATCGGGTTTCACCCCCTGGTAAACCACCGGGATGAAGTGTTTCGAATCTTCTGTGACCCTGAAAGAAAGATGGAGAGTTTCGGCATCCCATTTCACACTACCCGGTTGCACCAGCGCGCCGATGCGAATCACTTTATTTTCAAAATCGGCGGGAGAGATGAGAATTTCTTTGGGCGTGTGGAAAAACACCGTCATTTCTTGCAAGCCTTGAATGGAAATTGCCGCCAGCGTAGCAAAGACTACCAGACCTCCGATTAAAAATTTATAAGTACTTTTCACGATTTCTTCTCATATTCCAGATTTTCCAAAGCATTGGTATAGCTTTTCAGCCTGCGTCTCGTAACCCAGACGTAGATGACCAAAACGACCAACCATATTCCATAGGTGGAGAAGACGAATTCCAAATTCATTGGCATGGTTACAATGCTCCATCACTGTTGACCATCCGCTCTTGCAAACGATGATACTGACGTTCCACGTGGAGACGTAAGAAAAGAAGATAGAGATAAAAAATCAACATGGCCCCCATGCTGGCCAGCAGGGGTAGAAGTAACTCCGAAGGCATGGATGGTTGAGGTTCTCCTGTTGCTCCTACTTTGAGTAAAGTGCTGGGTTGGTGCAGGGTACGCCACCATTCCACTGATTTGTGAATGATGGGGATATCCAAAAAACCAATTATACCCAAAACCGAAGCAAATCGCGCCTCTTTTTCTCTTTCTTTCGAAAAAGTACGAAGGAGAAAATATCCGGCGAAAATGAGAAAGAGCAACAGCGTGGTAGTCAGACGGGCGTCCCAAACCCAATAGGTCCCCCATGTGGGCTTACCCCAGATGGCTCCCGTGACCAGGACAAGCCCGCAGAAAATCAAGCCGATTTCAGCAGAAGACTTGGCCACTTGATCAAAAAACAAATCATGTTTCCATAAATAGGCAATACTGCAGGCAAATACTATGAAAAAGGCGGTATACGTCACGATGACCGAGGGCACGTGGAGATACATGATCTTTTGTACGAATCCCATTCCCGATTCAATGGGAGTGGCGAAGAAAATCCATACCCCGCATCCAAGCAGACACAGCAAGGAGAGGGGTTCCAGGATGGTTATAGCGCGGGTCATCCGCGATTTTTCGATTTGTTCTTTATCCATCAAGATTTTCTTTCAACAATTGGTGGACAATTCGAGGATTGGCCTGTCCTTTAGTGGCTTTCATGATTTGGCCTATAAAAAAACCGAATACTTTTTGTTTCCCATTCCGGTATTGCTGAACTTGCGCAGGGCTTTGATTGATGGTTTCCAGGACCAGGCGTTCCAAGGCGCTGAAATCCGAAATTTGTTTCAAGCCTTTGGAGTCTACGATGGTCCGGGGAGATTGAGGATTTTCAAGCATTTCCTCGAAAACGGTCTTGGCGATTTTTCCGCTGATGGAGTTCTCCGAGATCATCCCGATCAATTCTGCCAACCGCTGAGGGGAAATACCGATTTCATCGATGCCGGATTTGGTTTCGTTCATCACCCGACCCATTTCCACCATCACCCAACTGAAGGCCAGTTTGGAATCCGTGTTCTCGGCTACCACCGCTTCATAGAAGTCGGCAATCGCGCGATTGACCACCAGGCGTCTTGCATCCTCATCTCTCAGTTGATACTTGACTACAAATCGTTTTTGTTTGGCATCTGGCAATTCCGGAAGTTTTTGCGCGATGTGATCGACCCATGCCTGAGAAATATGGACAACAGGTAAATCAGGATCGGGAAAATAGCGATAATCGTGGGCTTCCTCTTTGTTGCGCATGCTATAAGTCACTTTTTTATCCGCATCCCACTGACGCGTTTCTTGCGTGATTTCGTGACCATCCAGGACTTCCCCGATTTGCCGCTCGATTTCAAAATCGAGAGCTTGTTGTACAAAACGAAACGAATTGATATTTTTTGTTTCAGTGCGAGTGCCGAGTTCTTGCTGTCCTTTCAGACGGATGGAAACATTGGCGTCGCAGCGAAGGTTTCCTTTTTCCATATCTCCGTCAGAAATGCGGAGGTAAGTTACCAGCGAGTGGATTTTTTCCATATACGCTTTTGCTTCCTCCGGAGAACGAATATCGGGTTCGCTGACAATCTCCAGCAAAGGCATTCCCGCACGATTCAAATCCACGTAACTGTTGGAACCGTTTCCCTCGTGATGGAGCAATTTGCCGGCATCTTCTTCCATGTGAATACGCGTGATGCGAATTCGTTTGAGACTCCCATTGACTGAGATGTCAAGCCACCCGTTTTCACAAATCGGGCGATCGAATTGTGATATCTGGTAAGCTTTGGGTAAATCCGGGTAAAAATAATTTTTGCGCGCAAACTGAGAATCGAGTCGAATCGCGCAATGGGTGGCCAATCCCAAGCGCACCGCAAATTCCAGAACACTTTTATTCAATACCGGCAAAACCCCCGGTAGCCCCAGACAGACCGGACAGGTGTTTTTGTTTGCAAGCGCCCCGTATTCCGTAGAACAACGGCAGAATATTTTGGACTCTGTGGCTAGTTGGACATGAATTTCCAAACCAATGACGGGTTCAAATTCCATGAATGCCTTTTCATGAATTGGCTTTAAAAACTTGTTCCAGGTTGAATATTCAGACAATATCAGTGTTTGACTGAGAGATTGCGTTCCCTGATTTTACAGGGAACATTCTGGAAAAGAAAGCGTATTGTCGCTTCAGAGTCGTCTGCAATTGCTTTATCTATAAACTTAATTGGCCAGTCCTGAAAAAAAATCACTTTTTACAAGTTCGGAAAAAAAGGGCATCTATAGCCTGAGTTGCATCTTATTTTTCAGGATGTTTGGGCTTTTTTTAGTGATTCCCGTCTTCAGCCTGCTGGCCTTGGACTTGAAAGGCGCCACTCCATTACTGATTGGAGTGGCACTGGGGGCTTATGCGCTGACGCAGGCTTTTTTACAGATTCCCTTCGGTATCTGGAGTGATCGAATAGGCAGGAAACCCGTAATTGCCTTGGGGCTCGGATTATTTATTCTGGGAAGCGCCATGGGCGTGGTGGTCGAAGACATCTATTGGATGATAGTCGCGCGATTGCTCCAGGGGGCCGGGGCAATCAGCAGCACCATGTTCGCCCTGATCGCCGATTTGACGCGTCCGGAAGTCCGCGCGCGAGCCAATGCGGGGTTAGGCGCAAGCGTGGGTCTGGCTTTTGGCGTTGCATTTTTAGTCGCCCCTGTTTTGGGAGGATGGATGGGATTGACCGGCATTTTTACACTGATCACCGTGATGGCTCTCACCAGCCTGGTCATTTTAGTCTGTTGGGTGCCCCAACCTCAGCAAAAAGTCGTCGTTTCGGAATCGATGTGGTCCAGGATCAAAACAGTGTTAGGGATGCCCGTGCTTTTGAAGATCGATTTCGGCGCTTTCATCACCACCGTGGGATTGTCTTCCATTTTCTTTATCACCCCGTTGGTTTTATACGAACATGGTTTTGCAAAAACGGATCTGTGGAAAGTTTATCTTCCCATGCTGCTGCTTGGAGGCATAGCCATGTTCACCTCGACGATTTACGCGGAAACGCGAAATCGTTATCGAGCCGTGATGATGGCAGGCGCTGGATTGCTGTTGATTTCATTTTTACTGTTTTGGGCAGGAAAAGAATGGAATGCCGTGCCGCTTTACCTGGCAGCCTTGTTTTCATTTTTCATGGGATTCAATGTGTTTGAGCCAATCTTTCCGAGCTTATTGACTCGTATGACGACTCCCCAAACCAAAGGAACCGCCAGTGGCATTTACAGTTTTTCCCATTTTATGGGCAATTTTGCAGGAGCCGTTTTAGCAGGATTGTGGTACCGTGAGCACCATTCCTGGCTTTTTTTATTACTGGTGAGCATGGTCGCTTTATTTTTTTATTTCCTTCTGAATTTTCCCAATCCGGAGAAACGGGAAACTTTTTTGAAATCCGCAGAGCAAAAAGTTGCTGCTTCCAATTGCAGGTGATTTTTCCAAAAACCATAATGGAATCTACATATCTTAGAGAAACCTTGTCATTTCTGCGAAAGCAGGAATCCTGAAGCATGCAGCCAGCCAGAAATCCGGATCCCCGCTCCCTGTTCCCTGCTTTCGCAGGGACAAGTTTAGCGGGAACAAGCTTCGCGCGGATGGCATAGACAACAGGATACTCCTATTACGTGAACCAGGAGTTGAAATTTAATTAATCTCATTAAACCACCAGCTCTGCTGGTGCGAACCTAATAGGCTTTGCCGGTCAGACATGAGAAACGTATCCGTGTCCGTTAGCCGTGCTCGTGCTCGTGAACGGTCAGTGAATTCGACGGCACATTTTGGTTAACATAGAAACAATGCGATGAAGTAACTGTTTCCCTTCGTCAAATAAAGGAGGCTGGATGATCTTCAACACGTTTAAAACATCGAGAATAGCAACGCATTCCATTGCGGAACCTCGGGCCAATGCATAGAATCGTTGCTTGTCAGGAAAGGAATTTTGTCCACAGCCTTCTGCGATATTGAGAGGAATCGACCATGAGGCCCTTTTCAGTTGGTCAACTAAGGCTGAGTATTCTTTTGGCAATGTTTCGATGACTTGGACAGGTAACGCTAAAAATTCGATGGAACATTGGTATACATCGAGTTTTTCATGATCTAACATGGCAGCCTTTTTCGTTCACGAGCACGAGCACGTCTTACGATGACGAACACGTTTTGCCCCCATCCTGGGGGCCTCTTCAAGCCACCGGCTCTGCCGGTGGTGATGACTTATAAAATCAATAATTTTGATTATGATGTGTCATGCTGGTCCCGGATCAAGCCGGGATGATCCGGCATCCAAAATATCGCCCGTTTCCCCTGGATCCTGGTCAAGCCAGGAATGACACGTTTTTCAACCCCTGATTCCCATTCCTATTATTGAAGATTTAACTCGAACTCAGGTTAAATACCAAAAGAGGTTTACTTCAGTGAGTATTTTGTTTCCCATATGAATACTCCATCCTGCCACCGGTTATGGGAAAGGTTTCACTGTTGATAAAGCCGGCTTGATTCGAACACAAAAAAGTGACCAAGGCCGAAACGTCACCGGCATTCCCCAATCTTCGTAATGGTACCTGTTTCGCATAATCGGCCAGCTCATCTTCACTGGAACTGTCAGCCAGTGTTTCAGTTTTTATAAATCCAGGCGCAATTGCATTAACAGTTATTCCAAAAGGGCCCAGCTCTTTTGCAGCCGACTTAGTCAAACCAATCAAACCTGCTTTCGCAGCCGCATAATGTGAGGCTCCCAAGCCAGAACCAACAAAACCATGAATGGACGAAGTGTTGATGATTCTTCCCCATTTGTTCTTGATCATGTGACGCGCAACAAACTTTGTACAAATGAAGGAACCCGTTAATGCAACGGACAACATTTCATTCCAGTCTTCCAGGTTCAAACAATCAATCTTGAATTGAGGTCCAACATATTGAGATCCCGTTAAACTCGCGTTGTTGATAAAAATGTCAATTCTTTCCCGTTCTGCCACAATTTTTTCAACCATTTGATTCACTTCATTTTCGTTGGTCACGTCCAACTTCTCAGAAAAAGCCAGCCATCCTTTATCGTTGATTTGGTTTACCGCTTGTTTCAACGGTTCTGTAATCTCCTTATCGGTCAAGTAAACGACAGCGCCTTCGCCCGCTAATGACAAAGCTTCTGCTTTTCCAATTCCGCGACTGGCTCCGGTTATCAAAGCGATTTTATTTTTTAAACCAAGATCCATGAATCATTCAGACGATTTTAATATTCTTCAGATCGATTAAACGGTCTTGCCTTGCCCTGAATTCGATGTTTTTGTTATAAACCCAAACATCTTTTGCATGATAAACAGGAATTCTTGATTGTATATTCAACAGGTTCTCTTGAATATTTTGATATGCGGAAAAGCGTTCCTTCTCATCAGTGATCCTTTTTACCTTGTCAATACTTTTGAATAAATTTTTATTAATAAGATTTTCTCGATTATCACTCAAAAAGTTGGATTTCAGGTTGTAGTCCGGATCAAGGGTAATTTCGGACCAGCCATTGATAAACATGTCGTATTGCCCGTCACTCATGAGCGGCCATGCATCCTTCTCCGGATAGTCGAGAATATCAACGGATATATTCAGCTTCGATAATGATTCCTTCAGGATCGTTGCGGTCTCCATGAGTTTGGGTACCGCCCCTCCAGGTAGAATCAAACTGCATTCAAAACCATTCTTATAAGCACTCAAATCCATCAGTTCTTTTGCTTTCCGTAAATTGAATTCAATACCGGGATTTTTTGTATTATACCCGAACACAGGCGGGGAGAGGACGGATTTCGGGACCAAAGCATGCCCGAGAAATACGTCATTTATAATTTTCTCCCTGTCGATTGCAAGATTTATTGCTTTTCTGATGTTGTCGTCAAAATAGTTTTTCCGACAATTTATTGAAATAACAATGGTGTCCGGACCATTCATTTCTTCAAGGCGGAAGTCAGCGCGCAGAGTTTCAATGTATTCATGAGGGGGTTGAAAAATAAGATCGACTTTCCCTGATAAAAAACTTTCAAATCTTTGGTAAGGATCATTGCAACAGAGATAGTGGATGTGGGGAATGCAGGGCGTTCCGTCCCAATACTGATCATTTGAAATAAAATCCAAGTAATCCCCACTTTGATAGCCTGCAAATTTGTAAGGTCCCGTACCAATGGGTTCTTGATTTTCATTGACGGGAGTGAGCAAAGGCAAAATAGTAAGATTTGGAACCAGTGAGGCGTCGTATTGGCGCAATTTCAGCTGAATTTGGTTTGGGGTTATGACGTTAATGGTTTCAATACTTTCGTATAAAAAATTCATTCTTGAACTTTTTAGTTTGTGAAAGGTGTATTCGACGGATTCGGCATCAAACGATTTTCCGTTATGAAATTCAATGTCTTTTTTTAGTTCAATTTCTAAAATAGCGTTACCTTTCCATTTCCAGCTTTTACACAACTGAGGTTTTATCACGCCGTTATAATCTCGCTTGAACAAACAATCGTACAAATTGGAGCGCAATACAATATGCAAGGCGGTTTTGGTCGAGGAAATCGGATCCAAAGATCCCACATCCTCCCATGACAATTTCAATGATTCATTTCTCATTTTATTATTTCCCGTAATTGTTAATCGTTCCTGTATTTAATATTTTTGCCGCATCGAGGTAGTTAACCGATTTTTAGATTCCGCCTCAGTTTATCAGTCTCTTCTTGAAGCACTTTTAATTGATTCCCCCTTTTTTCAATGACGACCCCATATATTTTTCTGGCGGATCGTCTTGAAACGATTCCGTTCGCGACATCATTGAAAACGGATTGCGTACTTCTTTCCAGAGGATTTCCGTATCCACCCCCACCCGGCAATTTGAGCGTAATAGTGGTGCCTGATTGAATTTCTACGTCCTGCTTAGAGTTTCTGATCTTTTTTTTGTTTATCAGAAATTCACCTTTTTTGCCAGGACGCCCCCCTCTTAACCCTGCAGCAGCATACCTGGTTCTTTCGCACTTCGGACTGATGGAGTAAGGATATTTTGAATTTATTTCAAATTTTATAACTTGTCCCAAACCTCCACGATATTTTCCCGCACCACCCGAGTCATTTATAAATTCTTTTTTTAAAAAGAAAAGAGGGGAGCGATCCTCCACAATTTCGACTGGAACGGATTGGGAACGTGCAGGAAATGCGGTGGTGGAGAGTCCGTCTTTATGGAATCGTGCGCCTGTTCCCCCGGTCCAAACCAAATGAAAATGAGAAGTGACACCGGGATCCGTAGCATAAGGTTGTATCGTCCAATCCGCGTCATAGCCTTCCGCGGTCACTTTTTCAGGGATGACATTCGCCAGGGCGCCAAATATCGTGCTTGGCAACAACTGTCCAATCGTATGTCGCGCAGCAACGGGTGCGGGGTGTACGGCATTGAGAATACAACCTTCGGGCGCAAATATTTTGAAGGGTCTGAAACTTCCTTCATTGTTGGGAAGATCAGGGGCAGTTAAGCATTTCAGCGCAAAAATACTATAGGCATGGCTGTAATTGCTCACCACATTGATTCCGTAGAAACTTTGAGGTGAAGTTCCCGTATAGTCAACCAGAATTCCATCCCTTTTCTTTACAGTAACTTTAACAACAATTTTTATCGGACTATCAAAACCGTCAGAAGTCAATTCATTGTAGTAAATTCCACTGGGCCAGGATTCTAAAGCGTTCCTGATTGAATTCTCAGAACGATTGATGATCTCATCCGAAATTTCGGAAAGGTCCTCCAGGGCAAATTCTTTCATGAATTTCAACAATTCACGACCTCCGACTTCGTTTGCGGATACTTGCGCATTGAGATCCCCCAACATTTCGTCGTGGTTCCTCACATTACTTTTTATAATCGTAAAAACGTCTTCATTGGGTTTACCTGCATGAAAAAGTTTTAAAGGAGGCAACCACAAACCCTCTTCATAGACGTCTTTTGCTTCCGCAGACATCGGTCGCCCGCCAATATCCACGGAATGACAAGTATTTGCGAAAAAAGCGATCAATTGCTTTTTGTAAAAAACAGGGGTCACCATGGTGATATCGTTGAGATGTCCCGACGTTTTCCAAGGATCGTTGGTTAAGAGAACGTCGCCATTTTCGAGATTGATTCCCGGGAATATCCTCAAGAATTCTTTCACGCAGTTGGCCGTTGAGTTTATATGTCCTGGAGTTCCCCTGATGGATTGAGCAAGCATTCTACCCTTTGCATCAAATATGGCTGCTGCAAGATCTTCGGCTTCGCTGACGACAGGGGTAAAGGAAGTTCGAACCAAGGTCGCTGCTTGTTGATTGACAACCGATATCAAGCGGTTCCAAACCACTTCAAGAAGAATTGGATCAATAGTCAGACTTTTTTTCCCCATTGACTGTTTATCGAACATTGATACGTAAATTCAGTGATTCGTCCACTTCCAAGCTGGAGTGGGGGGCCATAATGGTCGTCGATTCGTTTTCCTCGATGATGGCAGGTCCTTTGATTTGATTTCCGACATCGAGTTGATAGCGATTGTAGACGGGGGTTTTGATGAATTTTTTGTATTCGTGAAAATAAGCGTTACGATATCCTTTGAGAGAAACATTTTGCTTCAACTTCGATCTACTTCTGTTGGCAGAAGCGATTTCCACGGTTGGAGTCCTGGAATAAGCAATGATTCTCCAATTTAAAACTTCAATTTGCATATTGGAAGTCAACTTGGAATACTGTCTCAAGTATTCTTTTTTGAACAGTTCTTTGAATTTTTGATGGTTCTTTTGTTGAACCACGGCAATAGGAATGTTGACGCTTATTTCATGGGATTGTCCAATAAATCGCATATCGCAATTCAATTCGTATTCGATATTTGACTGATTTATCCCTGCTTCCAATAAAATGATCCGTCCCTCTTGCTTCATCGTATTCAATATTGAATTTATTTTTTCCCATTTCAATTCATTCAAATTGATCCTGTAGGTGTGAACAAAGTCAAAACTCATCGGTGTGCAAAGGAAACCAAACGCGGAAGTGACACCTGCAAAGGGTGGAATGACGACAGTGGAGATATTTAATAATTGAGCCAACTTATAAGAATGAACGGGTCCTGCCCCTCCAAATGCGACCATGGCAAAATTACGAACGTCCTTTCCTCTTTCAGTGGTATGAATTTTAGCCGCGTTGGCCATATTCTCATTCACAATTTGATGCACGCCCCATGCGGCATCGGTTAGACTGATTCTTAATTTTTTTGAAATATTCTCCAGAAGTGATTTTTTTGCCGCATTCAAATCGAGTTGCAGTTTTCCTCCAAGATAAAAATCCGGATTCAAATATCCCAAGATGAGATCTGCGTCGGTCACAGTGGGATCCTTTCCCCCATTGCCATAACAAACCGGACCCGGGTCACTGCCAGCGCTTTCCGGTCCCACCTTTAACAGACCAAGTTCATTGATTCGAGCAATACTGCCACCGCCCGCACCGATCTCGATCATGTCCACCGCCCGACCAGTTATCGGAATGCCACTTCCTTTTTTAAAACGGTACTCCCGGGCTGCCTCAAATACATTGGATGTCATAATCTGGCCGTTGTTTATTAAACAAACCTTTGCCGTCGTGCCTCCCATATCAAAAGATAACGCATTTTTATTGAAGTTATTTTTAATGTAATACTTTGCCGCTAATGCACCAGACGCAGGGCCGGATTCCAGAATTTTAATCGGATATTTACATGCGAAATCGGGAGTACAGATACCGCCGTTCGAAAGCATCAGGTAAAATCGTCCATCGAAGTTTGATTGTTTCAACGTGTTTTCAAAACTTGTCAGATACTTCATGATGAGGGGTTGGACATAGGCATTCGCTACAGTGGTCGACATCCTTTCGAATTCTCTGATTTGAGGACTCACTCGACAGGAGAGGGAAACGTTCAGACCTGGAAGGATCCCTTTAATCCAAGATGCGATTGTTTCTTCATTGGTCGAATTGGCATAACTATGAAGGAGACAGATCGCAATCGAGTCAATCTCATTCTTTTTAATGAAATTAACTACTTTTCTCAGTTGTTTTTTAGCAGGTTTTATTAGAATGTGTCCATTGGATAATACTCTTTCTTTGACTGGTATTCTCAATGACCGGGGTATTAAAGGAAGGGGTTTTTCAAGGTATAAATCATCCATGTCAAAACGCAGTTCTCTTGCTATTTCCAGAATGTCCCTGAATCCCTCGGTTACGATCAATGCGGTTTTTGCTCCTTTTCGCTCGATGAGCGCGTTGCTGATCAAGGTCGTGCCATGGATTATCTGGCGTAAATGTAAAAACTCATATCCAGCTTCACGTAAAATTTCATCTACCAGTTGAATAACGGCAATGGAGGGATCCTGATGAGTCGTTAACTTTTTACCAACCCAGTATTTTCCGCATTCGTCATCAGTCAAGAAGACATCGGTAAATGTCCCTCCTATATCGACACCGAGCTTTAGTGATTTTTCAGTTTGCGTCATGTTCCTGATCAGGTGGTAATTTTACTTTTCTGCAGGCGACTTGGAATGCTTTGCTTCCAGACCTCGAACTATCACGTACGCAATGAGCGTGAACACAAAGAACACCAGCAGCATCCACGCAATGCTTTGCAAGGTGCCGATGACGGTGCGGTACACCTCCAAAACCCGGTGTAAGGTTTCTCAGCTTCTAACATATGCTACACCATTCGGGGCGGAGTCGGTTGAGGGCTGGTTCAAGATAAAAACCGGGACGTATTGTCGCCAAATGTGTTATTCTTTGCGTGTAAAATGTATATCATACCAACACTATCTGATCAAGGATCTACTGTCTGTTGTCAATATTTCCTCGTATACCAACCATGTCAAAAGTCCACTTTCTTGTAATTATGCGTAAAGGTTGGTTTGCTCTTCAAAGAGATAACCTGCCCTAAACCATCGGAATTTTTTTTGATTAACTATATTATTGCATTGGCCTGACGTACGCTTTAAAAAAAGCAAATGCGTATTCTTCCAATGCGTGAGGAAGTGAGAGTGAAAGTGTGGACGACTACTTTGTATATTGCGGGAGGAATCGGCGGATTGATCCTCATTTTGTATCTTTTTCAGCGTCACCTCATTTATTTTCCGCGTGCATATGACTCCTCGTATGACTTGAAAAAATATGAAAATGTCGTTGAATTGGAGTACGAGACTGCAGAAGGACGTCAGGTTTCATTTTACATACCCCCCCGGCAAAAATCCAACTCACTCCCAGAGGAACTTTGGTTTGTCTTTGGAGGCAATGCCGCATTGGCTTTGGATTTTTATGATTTTGTATATCGTTATCCTAACCAAGCTGCCGGGATCTTGTTGATCGAATATCCCGGGTACGGCAAATGTGAGGGAAAAGCTTCACCTGCATCAATCCTGGCTTCGACTGAAGCCGCAATGGACCGTCTGGCGCAACATTTATCAGTTGAGCGTGGTCTCTTGAAGGAGAAACTGCATATTTTGGGACATTCTCTGGGAAGTGGAGCAGGTTTGCAATTTGCGGTACGGCATCCTGCGCAAAAAATAATATTGATCTCCCCTTTCACCAGCCTGCAGGAAATGGCTTGTCGATCGGTTGGAAAACCCTTGTGCTATTTGCTTCGCCATCATTTCGACAATATGTCCCGTCTGTCGGAACTTGCGAAACGTGACCCCATGCCCCAAGTCCATATCATTCACGGTACACGCGACCAGGTGATACCTGTTGCCATGGGACAATTACTGGCAAAAAATTTTTCTTCCATGGTAACTTACCTGGAAATTCCTCATGCAGACCATAATTTTATCTTCTCACTGGCAGATGAAGAGATTTACCAGGCCATGAGCGGTTCTCAAACGCTTTCAGAGATGTAGGACGCATGAAAAAAAGGGAAAAAGTATTGATTTTTCAGAATGAATTATATTAAAACGTGTAAAAAACCCACTGAATCATTTCAGATTCTCATTCATTGAAAGTAAAATACTCTCAGTTATATGTGAATCAGGAGTTGAATTTTAATTTATAAAATCAATAATTAATCTCATTAAACCACCAGCTCTGCTGGTGCGAACCTAATAGGCTTTGCCGGTCAGACATGAGAAACGTAACCGTGTCCGTTAGCCGTGCTCGTGCTCGTGAACGGTCAGTGAATTCGACAGCACATTTTGGTTAACATAGAAACAATGCGATGAGGTAATTGTTTCCCTTCGTCAAATAAAGGAGGCTGGATGATCTTCAACACGTTTAAAACATCGAGAATAGCAGCGCATTCCATTGCGGAACCTCGGGCAAATGCATAGAATCGTTGCTTGTCAGGAAAGGAATTTTTTCCACAGCCTTCTGCGATATTGAGAGGAATCGACCATGAGGCCCTTTTCAGTTGGTCAACTAAGGCTGAGTATCCTTTTGGCAATGTTTCGATGACTTGGACAGATAACGCTAAAAATTCGATGGAACATTGGTATACATCGAGTTTTTCATGATCTAACATGGCAGCCTTTTTCGTTCACGAGCACGAGCACGTCTTACGATGACGAACACGTTTTGCCCTCATACTGGGGGCCTCTTCAAGCCACCGGCTCTGCCGGTGGTGATGACTTAATAATTCAGATGTGTCATGCTGGTCCCGGATCATCCTGGTCCCGGATCAAGTCCGGGATGATCCGGGATCCGGATGATCCGGCATCAAAAATGTCGCCCGTATCCCCCTGGATTCCTGGTCAGGCCAGGAATGACTCGTTTTTTAACTCCTGATTCACGCCAGTTTATACAATTTTGGAGCGTCCAGCATGAACAAATCTCAATTGATTGAAACTTTAGCAAAAAAATCCGAACGTCACGCGCAGATAAAAGATCGAGCAGTCAACCTTTTTTTCGAAAGTATTAAAAACGCACTGGCAGAAAACGATAAAGTGGAAATCAGGGGATTCGGCTCTTTTTTCCTCAAGAGCTACCAGGGGTACAAAGGACGCAACCCCAAAACGGGAGACAAAGTAGAAGTGCCCGGAAAAATTCTTCCCGTTTTCCGCACTGGCAAAGATTTGAAAGAACGAGTAAAAGAAGTCAAAAAAAGTTGAAGTTCCTTTCGCCAACCTCCTTGATTACGCGGAATTGATCCTGACAGAGATTCCAACCACCTGAGAGCCTGCCTTGATTCATAAAGTTGAACTCGTCATTCGCAAATGCAACCCTGTTCCTTAAACCTGAAGGCGTCATGAAATTGGGAGTGTTGGTTTATATTGAAAAAGCGGGCAAAATCCTCATGATTCATCGAAAAAAAAAAGACGAACATGAAGGTTTTTGGTTAGCCCCCGGAGGGAAAATGGAAAAAAACGAAGCGCCTGTTGAAACTGCCATACGAGAAGTGCGGGAAGAGACAGGGCTAATCCTTCAATCAATGGAGTTAACCAGTATTCTCAGTTTTCCAGACGAAGGAGATTCTCCATTCGGGGACGAGTGGCAGGTATTTGTGTTTTATACGATGCATTTCAGTGGAAAAATGAAGAAGGAATGTTCTGAAGGGGCGCTGGCATGGATAGCTCGGGATCACCTGATCGACCTCCCCATGTGGGAAGGTGATCGATTGTTTACGCCCCGAATTTTCGAAAAAGGAAACTTTTTCGCAAAATTGCACTATAAAAAAGAATTGCTGGTTGAAGCAAAATTCTGGGAGTCAAGGCCTTGAAACGACTCTATCCGATCTGGAGCAGGCGTTTTATGAGAGGACGAATGAGATCCTGCATGCATTGCTCTTCCGGGAAATTCCAAGGTGTACCAAGGATGAGATCCAAGGGAAAAACAGGTACTCCGCTGTCATCGATAAAACGCCCCGCATTCAGTCCATTCGTGGCAACACGTCGTACCGTTTCCTGATCCAAAAGCCCGGTACGCATCCATTTTTGCTGGAATGCGGATAAATATTCAACCTGTTCAAAACTCCCCAAACATTTGAAACCATTTAAAAAACTCAAAATCGTAAAGGTGAGAAAGATTCCGGGACAGAGTCTGCGGGTTTTGAGGGCATCAACGAGGATTTCGGGGGTCAGTTCAAAGCGGTGCCAGGGACTTTCCAAACAATTGCTCCGGATTCTCAGTACCGCAATCTTTTCTCTATCTTTCTCCCAGTAAGGTGCCGTAAAAATAGAAAGTTCCGGCCCAAATTCCTGCAAGACCCGTGCTTGGAAACGTGAATTGAAAAAAAATTGAAAAACAGGGTGTCCTGGTTGAAAAAGTTTAATTTGCAAATACGAGGTAATCACTTCATTGAGATCCATACAGACCATGCGAGTTTGTTTCAGCAAAGACTGATTGAGGTTCTGGCAACTGCGAATCGCCCATCGGCTGAACGAAGCTCCTGCTTGAACAGGAGGAAAGAAAGAGGACAAATTGGGGGATAAATGCAGCAGGAGTTGTTGCATTCTCCGTGGAACGACCGTTTGATAAACCAACGCATCCCGCAAAACGCCGGGAATGAGAGAAATTCGACGTTCGTAAACCATTGACGCGGATGAATCCCGTAAGCGGTCCTTTTGCGCACGATCCAGTTCGTAAAAAAAAGGAGACTTGCTTGAAAACAATTGCTCCAGAGAATGACGGTTACTATAATTCAGGCATCCCGACCAGGCATTATTGGAAAAAGGAACTCCGGAAAAGGCGGCAACGGGATAAAAACATCCCGGTTCGATTCCCAGACTGGCCAACCAATGAATGGCAAAAAAAGTCGGTCCTTCTGTGGCGGTGAGATGGGTGGCAGTTTGCAGGATCCGTGTTTGCTCGAGTTCATTTGTAATCTCTTCCCGTCGCACCGGCGTATAATCCAGGCGTTTCAGCTCGTCATCAAACGCGTCACGCAATTCCGGTTCCAAGGGGCAAGGGACCTGATACTGATTGAGCCAGACTGAATAATCTTTAACCGGCATCATTCCGCGAGATTCCAGAATCCCGGATACCTGAATCCGTCCCAGATTCCGCAATGCATCAACAACTCCAGCCAGTTTCATGATTCTTGACTTCTCCCAGACTAACTTTTATGCTGAGAATAATTAATCTCATTAAACCACCAGCTCTGCTGGTGCGAACCTAATAGGCTTTGCCGGTCAGACATGAGAAACGTATCCGTGTCCGTTAGCCGTGCTCGTGCTCGTGAACGGTCAGTGAATTCGACGGCACATTTTGGTTAACATAGAAACAATGCGATGAAGTAACTGTTTTCCTTCGTCAAATAAAGAAGGCTGGATGATCTTCAACACGTTTAAAACATCGAGAATAGCAGCGCATTCCATTGCGGAACCTCGGGCAAATGCATAGAATCGTTGCTTGTCAGGAAAGGAATTTTGTCCACAGCCTTCTGCGATATTGAGAGGAATCGACCATGAGGCCCTTTTCAGTTGGTCAACTAAGGCTGAGTATCCTTTTGGCAATGTTTCGATGACTTGGACAGATAACGCTAAAAATTCGATGGAACATTGGTATACATCGAGTTTTTCATGATCTAACATGGCAGCCTTTTTCGTTCACGAGCACGAGCACGTCTTACGATGACGAACACGTTTTGCCCCCATCCTGGGGGCCTCTTCAAGCCACCGGCTCTGCCGGTGGTGATGACTTATGACAGGTTTTCACTCCAGCAAGTACTGAAATGATGGATGTCAACATTTTCAACGATTTCGCAAGCTACCAGGCTCATTCGCAAAGCCTGGCGCCAGTCGATATTTCAGAGGTCGTTCAAAAAATAATAGAAAATGTTCGTCGAAACGGAGATACAGCCCTCCGTGCCTATACTGAAAAATTCGATAACGCCTGTGCTGAACAATTTCGCGTTTCAGAAAAGCAACTGCGACAGGCATTGACATACCTGGATCCCAAACTCAAACAAATTCTCGTCGATGCAGGAAAAAACATTCGTCGCTTCCACCAGCGACAAAAAATTGAGAGCCAGTTGGAATTTTGCGACGATGGCACCGTGCTTGGCTGGAAAGTGACACCGATTGATGCGGTTGGAATTTATGTTCCCGGAGGTGAAGCCGTCCTTTTTTCCACCCTGTTAATGAACGTCATTCCCGCCCAAGTTGCGCAAGTGCCACGTATCGCAGTGGTCTCTCCCCCTCAAGCAAACGGTTTACCCTCTCCTTTGATGATGGCCGCCGCCGCCCTGATCGGGGTGAAGGAATTCTATGCAGTGGGAGGGGCGCAAGCGATTGCTGCATTGGCGTTTGGCACGGAAAGTATTCCTCGAGTCTATAAAATCACTGGTCCCGGAAATCGTTACGTGGCCGAGGCAAAAAGACAAGTTTACGGGACAGTGGGCGTTGAATCCATAGCGGGCCCTAGTGACATCTTGATCCTGTGTGACCAAGAAGACGCTTCCATAGAGTATCTGGCTTGGGATATGCTGTCGCAAGCAGAGCATTCTCCCGATGCCCGGGCATTGCTGGTCACTACCTCTTCCTGCCAGGCAACTGCTGTTGCTAACCGGTTGCAGGAATTGTTTCCAAAGCTGGAAAGGCGTGAATTCGTCGAGGCTTCCTTCCAAGTGAATTCCGCGATTATCGTCGTTGACGACAATGATGCCGGATTTGAGGTTGTTAATGAAATTGCACCGGAACACCTGGAGATTATCACCAACGATCCATTCCGGGACTTATATAAAGTGCGAAACGCAGGTGCCGTATTCCTGGGAGCAAATACTCCTGAGCCTGTGGGTGATTATTTTGCTGGCCCCAACCACACCTTGCCCACTTCGGGAGGCGCTAAATTTTCTTCCCCCCTGGGGGTGCAGGATTTTCTCAAAACCAGCTCGGTACTCCATTATTCAAAGGCACGATTGCAAAAAGAAGGCCCATCCATCATCGGATTTGCCGAAGCGGAAGAGCTGTACGCCCATGCTGCTGCCGTACAAGCGCGCCTGGATTCTGGAGATTGATTGCCCCTTACCATAGATTGTCTTCCTCATTGAACCTTTTTCATACCATCCACGGAATGTTGCAAAAAATTGTCTTATTGACCCCAGTCTTTTTTTGTTTTAAATATTTCTATTATCCATTCAAATCCCAATTTTTATTTGGAGAAAAAAACAATGAGTGAAGTAAGAGAAACACAGTTGCATCAACTAGGGGGTCAAACCCGTATTGGTTGGATCGGCACAGGGGTCATGGGTCTATCCATGTGCGGACACGTAATGAAGGGTGGATATGCAACCACGGTTTACAATCGTACCATTTCAAAAGCCCAACCCTTGCTGGAGCAAGGAGCGCAACTTGCGGATTCTCCCGAGGCGGTTGCCAGACAATCGGACATAGTTTTCAGTATCGTCGGATTTCCTCAGGACGTGCAAGAGGTTTATTTAGGAAAGAATGGAATCCTGGCGGGTGCCAGGTCGGGAAGCATTCTTGTGGATATGACCACCACCGCTCCCAGTTTGGCTCAAGAGATCGACCAAGTTGCCCGGGAGAAAGGGATCTCTACTGTGGATGCTCCGGTTTCAGGAGGGGATGTAGGCGCACGCAACGCAGCACTTTCCATTATGGTAGGGGGGAACCAAACTGCAGTTGAAATCGTCATGCCTTTGTTTGAATTGATGGGCAAGCAAATAGTCTACCAGGGACCTGCCGGAGCCGGACAACACGCCAAGATGTGCAACCAGATCACGATTTCAGGAACCATGATCGGGGTTTGCGAATGCTTGCTTTATGGTCACAAAGCGGGATTGGACCTTGAAGTGATGCTCCAGTCCATAAGCGGTGGGGCCGCAGCGTGCTGGACCCTGGACAACCTGGCACCTCGCGTTCTCAAACGTAATTTCGACCCGGGTTTCTTTGTCGAACACTTCATCAAAGACATGAGCCTGGCTCTTGCTGAAGCAAAAAAGATGGGCATTGCCCTCCCGGGGCTGGCGCTGGTCCACCAACTCTACCTGGCGGTTCAGGCTCAGGGGCATGGTAAAAAAGGCACTCATGCCCTGATACTGGCATTGGAGCAAATCTCCGGCGTTAAAAATTCCTGAAGGACCTTGGGAAGCATGAGATAATCACTCGCTTCGTTTTCCATGCCATATTCTCGGGTGGGATTGCAAATCTCTGACAATCTGTAAAACATGCCAACCACCAGGCAACAGAGCTTCCAAATCCGGGGCCTGATTGTATCCAATCTCGAGGAGCATTTGTCCTTCCGGCTTGAGAAAATATTTTCCCTGATTAAATAGATAACGATAAAAATCCAAGCCGTCTTCTCCTCCGTCTAACGCTTGTCGGGGTTCGTAAAGGGTGATTTCTTTTTGCAGTCCGGAGATATGCGCTGTGGGAATATAGGGAGGATTGCTCACGATAAAATCAAATTTTGTGGAATCGTTGAGCATGTCAAAACGATCTCCTCGAGCCAGATGGATGCGGTTTTTCCGTGGTGTGATCAAATGGGAATAGAATTTGATATTTTTTGCAGCGATTCGCAATGCGCTTATGCAGATGTCAATCGAAACAATGATTAGATTCTTCAAACTGCTGCATAAAGCCAGCGGAATGGCGGCTGTCCCCGTACCCATTTCCAGAATCCTGCAAGGCTGTTTATCATGAATGGACTGCCATGCGTTCACGGCGGAGCAGAGCTGTTCCACCAGAGTTTCCGTATCGGGACGAGGAATGAGAACCCCTTCTTTCGCAATCAAGGTCAACGTCCAAAAATCTTTTTTTCCCAGCAAATAGGCAACAGGAGTTCCCTGGATGCGTTTTTTCACCAATGCTTGATAGTTTTTTTGTTCTTCTGGCAGTAGCGGTTTGTTGTAATTCAGATACAAATCAACCCGGCTGTATTGAGCGACGAATGCTAAGAGCAGTTCAGCATCGAGGCGGGGAGAAGCAATTTGATGCGTTTCGAAGCAGCGGCAAGCTCTTTCAATAGCCGTGCGGACTGTGCAAAATTGTCCAGGGGGATTCACAACGATAGAAGAATTATGTTGGGTTTGACTCTCGCTTTGATCCCGTTGTTTAAGCGAATTACTATTGTTCATCGATTTTACATCCGTTCAGGAGGCGTAATTCCCAATAAAAACATACCTTCCTTCAAGGCCTCCGCCACGCAATGAAAAAGCAATAATCGCGCTTCCTGCAGGGAAGGAGACTCAGCATGGAGGACTGAGCAAGTCGTATAGGCGCGGCTGAACATCTTGGCCAAATCAAAAAGCATACGCGCTATCATCGACGGTCTGAATTGTTCTCCGGCTTCCCATACCGTGTCATTGAAATCATAGAGCAAACGGATCAGTTCCTGCTCATTCGGATGTACCAGCAAATTAAAATCTACATCGGTGGAAACCTTCGAGACTGCAAGTTGACCGGGGTGATTTTTTCGTACAAGCTTGCGAGTGATACTGCGAATGCGAACATAGGCGTAAATCAGATAAGTTCCGGTATCTCCTTCTGACACCAACCAGTCTTCCATGGCAAAAACAATGGGTTTGCCGGCATCTTGATTGAGCATTCCATATTTAATGGCGGCAACACCCACCCGACGTGTGGTTTCCTCAATCTCGTCATCATGCCATTCACCCCGGAATTTATCCAAATAGTTTTCCTGAATATATGTTTTCATTTTTTTTTGAAGCAGGGAGAACAAGAAAACGTTTCCGGTGCGTGAACTCATCTTTCCGGAGGGTAAGCGCACGAGTCCATAAGAAAGATGAATACATTGCCTGGCTTGTTCATATCCCATGCGCTTCAGAGTTTCAAAGACTTGCTTGAAGTGCAGGTTTTGTTCTGACCCAACCACATAAATGGAACGATCAATATGGAAATCATCGAATTTCCGTTTTGCTAACGCCAAATCCTTAGTGGAATACAAAGTATTGCCATCAGACTTCAACAGGAGGAAAAATCCCAGGTCCGCCGTTTCCAAATTGATACCAATGGCACCTTTCGATCGTTCGAATGTTCCTTTTTGCAGTTCCTGAAACACAATTTGCTTCCCCTCTTCATCGAATTGGGATTCAAAGAAAATCTCGTCGAACCGGACATCGAGCCACTGGTAAATACTCTCGAAATCATCCAAAGACCATTGCCGGGTTTCTTGCCAGGTTTTCGTAATTTCAGGTTCCTTTGCTTCCAGGAGTTTCAGGATCAGACCTGCTTCTTCCAGATAATTTTTCCGAACTTCTTCAGTCGCGTCCGCAATTTTTTGTTCAGCTTTCGTATAGAGCACGCCCAGCCATTCTCCTCGCAAAATCTCCGGAACCGGCTCTTGATTGAAATTCAGGTAATACCAGAGACACTTTGCAATGTGGACCCCTGAGTCACCAATATAATTGGCAGCCACGATCTCATAACCATTGTAACGAAAAATGCGGCAAAGACTGTCTCCCAAGGCGATATTACGCATATGGCCCATATGAAATCCCTTGTGCGTATTTGGCTGAGAAAACTCAATCATGATGCGCGGTTGCAATTCGGTTTTCCGAGTAAGTCGTTCGTTGTATTTAAAGAATTCACCATCGGCTATTCGAGGCAAAGTGAGTGAAGCCATCAAAGATAGCGAGACCCGGAAATTGACGTATGGGCCGAGCGCATAGACTCCTGTCAGGGCTTTGTGTCGTGACAGGTGGGATTGTATGGTGGAAACGAGGGTCTTCGCAACCAGAGAAGGCGATTTACGAATAGAACGACTCAAGGTGAAACAGGGGAAAGCATAATCTCCCATTTCCTGCTTGGGAGGACGTTCAATCAACCTTTCCAGTTCTTTTATTGAATAATCACCTTGCTCCGGGTCGAGTTCCCGGAGCGAATCGGCAATGAGTTGGCAAATGGCAATTTTAAAACTATTCATAGGCAAGATGTTTCCCTGTCGATATCCAGGGAATTCAGACAAGAACCGTTCAGTCCAGTGCAATCGTAGAAAGCAGATTCATCTGACTGAGCATTTTTCCACTCCCCATGGCGACCGAGGTCAATGGGTCTTCCGCAAGAGAAACCGGCAAACCGGTACGTTCTCTGAGCAATACATTCAAACCCTGCAACAGAGAACCACCTCCAGCCAGGATAACGCCTTTGTCGACAATGTCCGATACCAATTCGGGAGGTGTTTTTTCCAATGCATTGCGTACCGTGTACACAATGGCTTCACACACGTCGGACAAAGCTTCGCGAATTTCTTCGTCGTTGAGGGGTAGGGTTTTGGGAATCCCGGTGACCAAATCCCGTCCTTTCACATCAATTGTTTTATTTTTGTCGAGGGGAAAAGCGGACCCTACCTTGATTTTGATCTCTTCTGCAGTTCTTTCGCCTATGAGCACGTTATATTTCTGTTTCACATACTGCACGATGGTTTCATCCATTTTATTTCCACCCACTCGAGTGGAATCACTGAAAACAATACCTGCCAGAGAAATCACTGCCACTTCCGTGGTCCCCCCACCAATGTCTACGATCATATTTCCGCTGGCTTCTGTAATCGGCAGTCCTGCACCAATGGCAGCCGCCATCGGTTCTTCAATCAAAAAAACGTCTTTGGCGCCTGCAGATTTAGCCGATTCCCGGACGGCTCGTTTTTCCACTTGAGTGATACCCGAAGGAACAGCCACGATGATTCGAGGTCTCAGACGGAATAAATGCTCCCTACGCTTTTGTACCTGCCGGATGAAATAACGCAGCATTTCTTCAACAATTTCGAAATCGGAAATCACTCCATCTTTCATAGGACGAATGGCAACAATACTTCCGGGAGTCCTTCCCAACATAGTTTTCGCCTCTTTTCCCACTGCCAGAACTTTTACCGAATTTCTTGCGTCCGTTTTAATCGCTACTACCGACGGTTCCCGGATCAGAATCCCATGCCCACGCATGAAAACCAGCGTATTGGCCGTTCCCAAGTCAATCGCCAGGTCCTCTGAAAAATAATTCATGAATGAACTGAAAACACCCATATCTCCTCTTCAATGAATTAGGCAAAAAAATATTTTTAGAAAGGATTCGTCGCTATTCCATATCTTTATCGACCTGACTTGTTTCCTTCTGCCAACCGAGCTGGTTAAAAAAACCGGAGAAACCAAAATTTTGAAATTTGATTTTTTTGAGACTGACGGCACTGTCATTATTCCTGGTGCGTCCCGTTGCCTGATCGCGATCTTGCTATTTCTGTTTGGACACCCGTTCTCTTTGAATGATACGTCCACGATCCAAATCATAAGGGGACAACTCCACTTTTACCGTATCCCCTGGCAAAACACGGATTTTGTACATTTTCATTTTTCCGGACAGGTGTCCGATGACGACATGCTTATTTTCCAGTTGAACACGAAATATTCCTTTTGAAGAATCAAGTACTACACCATCAAATACCAATTTTTCTTCACTCAATTGCTTCCTTTCTTTTTTTAATGACAGAAAAAATCTCAAAATCCTGCACGTACGACAGTCTCATTTTTCAATTCTTGAACGGAGGTACGATAGCGCTTAGATTATTAAAGCGTTAAGATATAACAGAAAGTAAAGGCAATAAAAAGATTAAGTATCGATGAATGCGTTTTCAGTCAGACACTATCTTTAATTATTTTATGGTGTACCATAGCGGCTTAAGATGACAGAAATTGCGTTAACGGCATCGCAACAGGTTTGATTGAAGGGTGAATTATCACCGCCGGCAGAGCCGGTGGCTTGAAGAGGCCCCCAGTATGAGGGCAATACGTGTTCGTCATCGTAAGACGTGCTCGTGCTCGTGAACGAAAAAGGCTGCCATGTCAGATCATGAAAAACTCGATGTATACCAATGTTCCATCGAATTTTTAGCGTTATCTGTCCAAGTCATCGAAACATTGCCAAAAGGATACTCAGCCTTAGTTGACCAACTGAAAAGGGCCTCATGGTCGATTCCTCTCAATATCGCAGAAGGCTGTGGAAAAAATTCCTTTCCTGACAAGTAACGATTCTATGCATTTGCCCGAGGTTCCGCAATGGAATGCGCTGCTATTCTCGATGTTTTAAACGTGTTGAAGATCATCCAGCCTCCTTTATTTGACGAAGGGAAACAGTTACTTCATCGCATTGTTTCTATGTTAACCAAAATGTGGCGTCGAATTCACTGACCGTTCACGAGCACGAGCACGGCTAACGGACACGGATACGTTTCTCATGTCTGACCGGCAAAGCCGATTAGGTTCGCACCAGCAGAGCTGGTGGTTTAATGAGATTAATTATCGGAGAATTCAGGTGGAGCGGTTTATCAAGGTAAAACCCCGATTTCTTCAGTCCGGAGATCGCAGGTTGTCTTTGGAGCATCCTCTATTGGTAGGGGTCTTGAATGTAACCCCGGATTCCTTTTCAGATGGAGGAAAGTTTGCCGATCCGCAATCCGCGCTCCTGCATGCGCGTCAAATGATCGAGATGGGGGCCGACTGGATCGACATTGGAGGTGAATCTTCGGGCCCTGGTAGCCAAGCTGTGTCATTGGAGGTGGAGTTGCAGCGCACGCTTCCCATCATCCGGGCATTGCGTCGGGAAAGCGATATTTGGATTTCCGTGGATACCTATAAAGCAGAAACCGCTCGACAGGCCATCGCCGCTGGTGCCAATGCAATCAATGACGTCACCGCACTCAGAGGTGATCCCGAAATGATTCAGACTGTGGCTGAAAGCGGGGTTCCCCTGGTAATCACTTACTCAAAAGATCCAAATGCCCGCACCACCAAAACCCGCACCACTTACCTGAATGTCGTAAAAACCGTTGAAACATTTTTTCAGAGTCGTTTGAGTTGGTTACGAAGTGAGGGAATCCCACTGCAAAACGTAATTCTCGATCCAGGAATGGGATATTTCGTCAGTGGTCATTCTCGTTACAGTTTTGAAATCTTGCGCCGGTTGCCAGAACTGGTTAGATGGGGCTTTCCCATTATGGTGAGTGCTTCCCGTAAATCCTTTTTAGCCGAGGTTTCTCCCGGACAATTTTTAACTCCTCAACAAAGAGAAGTTCCAACCCTTGTTGCCACCAGTATTGCAATCTGGCAAGGCGCTTCGTTGCTCAGATTGCACGATGTTCAGCATGGAAGATTGGTTTTAGATACATTACGAAAACTACAGGAATAGATTTGTATCCATAAAGTCATCACCACCGGCAGAGCCGGTGGCTTGAAGAGGCCCCCAGTATGAGGGCAAAACGTGTTCGTCATCGTAAGACGTGCTCGTGCTCGTGAATGAAAAAGGCTGTCATGTTAGATCATGAAAAACTCGATGTATACCAATGTTCCATCGAATTTTTAGCGTTATCTGTCCAAGTCATCGAAACATTGCCAAAAGGATACTCAGCCTTAGTTGACCAACTGAAAAGGGCCTCATGGTCGATTCCTCTCAATATCGCAGAAGGCTGTGGAAAAAATTCCTTTCCTGACAAGCAACGATTCTATGCATTTGCCCGAGGTTCCGCAATGGAATGCGCTGCTATTCTCGATGTTTTAAACGTGTTGAAGATCATCCAGCCTCCTTTATTTGACGAAGGGAAACAGTTACTTCATCGCATTGTTTCTATGTTAACCAAAATGTGCCGTCGAATTCACTGACCGTTCACGAGCACGAGCACGGCTCACGGACACGGATACGTTTCTCATGTCTGACCGGCAAAGCCTATTAGGTTCGCACCAGCAGAGCTGGTGGTTTAATGAGATTAATTATTTTTAGATTGACAAACAATTTTTTTCAGCTTAAACTCATGAGTCTTTGTTGCGTCCCCATCGTCTAGTCGGCCAAGGACTCCGCCCTTTCACGGCGGCAACAGGGGTTCGAATCCCCTTGGGGATGCCAGAAGAAAGCATTTCATATCCCATCAAGTCGTATCATCGGGGACGTAGCTCAGCTGGGAGAGCACGACGCTGGCAGCGTCGGGGTCAGGGGTTCGATTCCCCTCGTCTCCACCATCCTTTCGTCGATCAACGAGAAGTGACCGGGCAGAGAGAAGGAAAAACAAAAAATTTCTTGATATAATTTACTTTATTGGATAATAATTCAGACTGATAGACTTTCTAAATGAAGCCGGAGAATTCCATGTACGCCATTATCGAGACAGGAGGTAAGCAATACCGGGTGGAGCCAGGGCGAGAGATTCAGGTCGATCTTCTCTCGAACGAACCCGGTTCGTCTTTTGAAACTGATCAAGTGTTGTTGATGCATGATGGTTCCCAAACCCATGTGGGTGTGCCGAGAGTCGAAGGAGCGGTGGTCAAAGGGACTGTGCTGGAACACGCAAAAGGAAAGAAAATTGTTGTTTTCAAAATGAAACGTCGCAAAGGATACCGTCGCACCAAGGGGCATCGACAGCAATACACGCGAATTAAAATTGATTCGATTCATATAAACTGAGAAAGGGAATCATGGCTCATAAAAAGGCAGGTGGCAGCAGCCGCAATGGTAGAGACTCGGCCGGTAAACGTCGAGGCGTTAAACGATTTGGAGGTCAATTCGTAAAAAGTGGCACGATTATCGTGCGTCAGGTAGGATCGACCTTTCACGCAGGCAGAAATGTGGGGACGGGAAGAGACTTTACGTTGTTTGCGCTCAGCGACGGTTTTGTCGAATTTGTGAGAAAGCGTCACAGACACACTACTTCAGAACGAAAGTTCATCAACGTCATTCCTGCTCAACAATGACCCACTTACGTGCCCTTTCCGGCATTAAACCTACAGGCGACCCCCATCTGGGTAATTACCTGGGGATGATCAAACCTGCTCTGAAGCTGCAAGAAAATTACGAAACCTTCTATTTCATTGCAGATTATCACGCCTTGACCACCGTGCAAAACCCCCAGGAACTGAAAGCGCATTGCTACGAGTTGGTAGCGACATTTTACGCATTGGGAATGGATGTGGAAAACCATGCCTTTTTCAAGCAATCCGACGTTCCTGAAGTGACCGAGTTGACATGGATTCTTTCCTGTATCACTTCCAAAGGATTGTTGGAACGTGCGCATGCCTTCAAAGATGCTATCGCTAAAAACCAGGAAGTCAATCATGGATTATTCAGTTATCCCGTATTGATGGCTTCTGATATTTTAATCTATGATTCTCATTTTGTCCCAGTCGGTCAGGACCAGCGGCAACATCTCGAAATCACGCGGGACATTGCAATCCGTTTCAATCACCTCTTCGGAGAGACCCTGGTGGTCCCCGAAGCCTTGATTGAAGAGCGAGTGGCCACGATTCCGGGTTTGGACGGACAGAAAATGAGCAAATCCTATAACAACACAATTCCCCTGTTTGCGCCTGAAAAGGAGCTTCGCAAGCTGATCATGAAAATTGTTACCGACTCCAAGACCGTTGAAGAAGTAAAAGATCCCGAAAGCGACAACGTTTTCGCCTTATATGTCTTTTTTGCCAATGCCGAGCAACAGCAAGCTCTGGCAGATCGCTATCGCGCAGGTTCCATGGGTTATGGAGAAGCCAAACAAATCTGTTTTGAAATTATCAATGAGCAAATCAAAGAATACCGGGAATATTATTACGAAATTCGTGAAAATTTCCAAAAACTGGATGGGATCCTGGAAACTGGTCGGGACCGGGCCCGGCCGGTTGCACGTCAAGTTCTCCACCGGGTACGCAATCGCGTTGGCCTGTAATTCTTTTAATTCTCCACAACCATTCTCCCCTGATGTCTTCTGATAAGGTCCCCATCCCAGATGTCCTGGCCTGGCGTTACGCCAGTGCGGCTATGTGTGAGATATGGTCAGCATCCGGTAGAGTTTTGTTGGAGCGGGAATTTTGGATTGCCGTGATGAAAGCCCAGCAGGAATTGGGAATCACTATTCCCACCCAGGCCATTGTGGCTTATGAGCAGGTCAAAAGTCAGATTGATCTGAAGCGCATTGAAAAGCGTGAACGGCGTCTACGCCATGACGTGAAAGCCCGTATAGAAGAATTTTGTCAGTTGGCAGGATACGAACACATCCACAAAGGCATGACAAGCCGGGACTTAACCGATAATGTGGAGCAACTGCAAATTGTCAGATCCCTGCGACTGATTCGCCTTAAATATGTCGCTGTTCTGCAGGCGCTTGCTCGTTGGGCGGAACGCTATCAAAGTTTGACGCTGGTAGCAAGGACCCACTTCGTTCCGGCCCAACCCACCACCCTTGGCAAACGGATAGCTATGTTCGGACAAGAAATGCTGCTGGCATTTGCCAACCTGGAAACCCTGATGGATTCTTATCCCATGCGAGGATTACAAGGCGCTGTTGGTACTCAACTGGACCTGTGGATTTTGCTGGAAAATAACCCGGCATCCTTGCCGGATCTCGAGGAAAAAATTCGTCAGCATTTGGGATTTTCCCAAGTTTTGAACGCGGTGGGACAAGTCTATCCACGAAGTCTGGATTTTGAAGTGGTAAGCACGCTTTACCATCTGAGTTCGGGGATAGCAAACCTGGCTAAAACCCTCCGCTTGATGGCAGGACTGGAATTAGTGAGCGAAGGATTTCAGGAAGGGCAAGTGGGTTCTTCTGCCATGCCGCACAAAATGAATATGCGCAATTGTGAACGTATCAATGGATTCCATCAAATTCTCAATGGCTACCTGAACATGTTGATGGGGCTTAGTGGAGATCAATGGAACGAAGGGGATATTTCGGATTCGGTTACACGGCGGGTAGCCCTCCCCGGTTCCATGTATGCCATGGACGGGCAACTGGAAACGATACTCACTATTCTTGATGAAATGAGGTTTTTTGAATCCTTCATTGATGAGGAAGTAGCACGGTATATTCCTTTTTTAGCCACCACTACTTTACTGATGGAAGCCACTCGACGGGGATGTGGTCGCGAAGAAGCCCACCATGCCATTAAAACACATTCCCTTGCCGTAGTGGAATCGATGAGGACCTCTCGTACAGTTTCAAATGACCTGGCAGAGCGCCTTGCTGCCGACTCCCGCATTCCTCTTTCTGCAGGAGAAATAAATGAGATTCTACGAGACCCCTCACGTTTCGTTGCCTCTTCAGAAAGTCAAGTACTACGATTTGTCCAAGACGTCCACAAACTGACAGGGCGTTATCCGGAAGCGTCTGAATACAAACCAGCCCCTTTGCTTTAGTACGAAAAAGAAAAACAGGTGAACTGTTTTCGATTCTAAGCTTTTAATTGCGCTTTCAAAAAGGCAATTTGTGGGTTGCGTTTGTATTTGAACAAGTGTTCAAATTCGGTTTCAATATTTTCCGACTGGTAGTCACTCAGCTGCAGATCGGTAGTTTGTTGGAGGAACTGAAATTGAGGAAGGGCAGAAAGCAGGTTTCGCACCGTTTGAAAATATTCCTGATGGTCGGTTTTGAATAAAAACTCTCCCCCCGGCCGTAGCAGTGAAACGATTTTTTCAAGAAATTCCGCATTCAATAACCGATGCTTGCGTTGCTTCTTTTTATACCAGGGATCCGGAAAGTTGATATGAATTTTGTCAATCGAATGCGGAGCGAAATATTCCGACAAATACTCACCCCGGTCTTTGAGCAGCAATACATTCGTACATTGGGCTTTCTTCAGTTTTTTTGCTGACAATACCAGTCGTTTATAACGCAATTCAAAGCCAACAAATTGATGACCGGGAAAACTGCAACTCAATTCGAGTAGATATCTTCCCGATCCACAACCGATCTCCACGTGCACCACGGCAGTTGAGGGGCATCGGCGCATCCAGATTTCTTGAAATTGTTTGGGGGTGGGATGAGGCAGGATAATATCGGAATAGTTATATATCTGCCGTATGTAATCGTTGTTGCGGACCTTTCTTTGAAAGATTTCTTCCGGTAAATCCCGGTTGTCCGGGGGACGATAGCGCATCCGGAACTCCTCAACCAAAGCAGATTAATGAGCCTCCAACCAGTCGTTTCCAACGCCAATTTCCGCGACCAATGGAACCTCGAGAATCAAGACGTTCTCCATCTCTTCCTTGATTAACCGACTCAGGACTTCCTCTTCCTCCTGCAAGGCATCAAAGACCAATTCATCATGCACGCTCAGAATCATTTTGGATTGTAACCGTTCCCTCCGAAGTCGACGGTCGATATTGACCATTGCCATTTTGATGATTTCGGCAGCGCTTCCTTGAATCGGGGTATTGATGGCGGCTCCTTCCGCAATTCGTTTTGCCAGGCCATTGCCATTGATTTCGGGAAGATAGCGTCTTCTTCCCATCAAGGTACAAGCATAGCCTTCCTTTCGCGCGCGCTCCAAAAAAATTTCCTGCAACGCATGGATAGTGGCATACTTTTGAAAATACTTTTCAATGAATTCTTTGGCTTCTTTTTTAGAGGATTGCGTCACAATGGCCAGGCGATCGGCCCCCATACGGTAAATTAAACCGAAGTTCACTTCCTTTGCTTTGGCGCGAATTTCCCGCTTCACTGCCTCCACGGGCACATCGTAAATGGTTGAAGCCGTCAATGCGTGGATATCCAGGTTATTGCGGTAGGCTTCCAGGAAAGTGGGGTCCTTGGAATAATGCGCCACTACGCGCAATTCGATTTGACTGTAATCTGCTGATACCAGCACGTGACCGGGGCTGGAAGGGATAAACAATTTGCGAATCCTCCTTCCTTCCGGCGTGCGGACCGGGATATTTTGCAAGTTGGGGTTGTCGGAAGCCAGCCGGCCAGTGGCGGCAACGGCTTGTCGGAAATTGGAATGAATACGCAAATTGGAAGGATTGACGAAAGAAGGGAGTTGGTCGATGTAAGTATTCTTCAATTTATTGAGCTCGCGATACTGCAGAATGGACCAGGGGAGAGGAGACTTATTCATTTTTTCCAGGGTCTCTTCTCCGGTCGACATCCCGTTTCCCAATTTGATCTTTTTTGGTCGAATATTGTATACTTTGTGGAGTGCCAGTTTTTCATAAAGGATGTTTTGAAGTTCAACTACCGAGTTGATGTTGAAGCGTTCCCCTGCCATCTGGTAGATCTTCTCGCTCAACTCCTCCAATCTTTTACTGTAATCCTTTGAGATTTCCATTACATGGTCCTGATCAAAACGTACCCCTGTCAATTCCATCCAAGCCAGTACGAATAGCAGGGGGAGCTCAATTTTCTGAAAAGGCAGAAGCATTTGGGTCTGTGTCAATTGTTTCTGGAGAAAGGCTTGGAGCATTAAAATAATTTCCGTATTCTCACAAAGAAAATTCTGAAGCTGTTCGTCTTCTACCTGAGGAGATTCAACGATTTTCATGGCAAGCTGTTGCGTTTGAGCAGATCCTTCCAAGCCATAACGGCGGGATTGCTTCAATTTGGTCACTACCAGATTTTCCAGGCTGTAATCCCGTTCAGCTTCTACCATATGGGCAGCAATCATGGTATCAAAAATGTTTTCCTGGACCCGAATTCCCCGTAGTGCCAGGAATTGAATCGTCGGCTTCAAATCATGCCCCACCAGCAGTAGCGTTGGGTTTTCAAAAAGTGGTTTGAGAGTAGTAAGGATCCCCGGTTGGTGCACCTCCTCAGGGAGATCAGAGTTATCGGATTGAAAGGCGACAGCAGGAAAGTGAAGATAATAAGCGATTCCAGCGTTGGTATAAAAGGCCATTGCCAGAATTTTGTCCGTGATCGCATTTTTCCCGCTTGTTATCAGGTCAAATGCTACAATTCGGGCTTTTTCCAATTCCGTAACCATTTTTTGCACGGCAGACGGTGTATCCACCCGCTCATGACGTGCAGCAGCGAATTGCTGTACACTCATTTCGGATTCCCGGGGGACTGACTGTGATGGACTACCGTATCCAGCAAACACGCTTCCTTCTTGCGTGAAACGTTTCAAAAACGTTTTGAATTCCAATTCTTCCAGAATGGTATGAAAACCCGTACTTTCATAGAGTATCGATTGGTTGAATGTCAGAGAATCGAATTCAATTTCCAGGGGAACATGGCAATCGATGGTGACCAGTTTTCTGGACAAAAAAGCATCCTCTTTGCCTGCAATTAATTTTTCTTTCAATTTGTTCCCTGGTATCAGGTCGAGGTTTTCATAGAGATTGTCAATGCTGCCAAAATGTTGAATCAGCTTCACCGCTGTTTTCTCACCCACTCCTTTCACACCTGGAATATTGTCGGAAGTATCTCCCATCAATCCCAAGACTTCTATCACTTGGTGGGGTGCGCATCCGAATCGTTTGTCGACTTTTTCAACATTCACGATCTCATTTTTTTGATTGAGCATTACAGTTTGCTCTGTGATCAATTGCATATAATCTTTGTCCCCGGTTACCATCACACCTTCGATGTCTTTTTCCAGACAAAGTCGCATCAGCGTGCCGATGATGTCGTCCGCTTCGTATCCGGACATTGAAAGATAGGGAAGATCAAGGGAATTGATGAGACGCGAAAGATAAGGCAGTTGTTCCACCAAGTCATCCGGCATTTTTTCGCGTGTCGCCTTGTAGGCAGTGAATTGCTGATGACGGAAAGTCGGGTCCGGTAAATCTGTCGCGACTGCCAGATAATCCAATGGCCCGGTTTCAACGATTTTGACAATTTGAGTGAGAAAGCCAAAAAGACCGCTTGTATTGATTCCCTTGGAGTTGATCAAAGGATTGCGAATCATGGCAAAATAACTACGATATAGAATTGCCATTGAGTCGATAGCAAATAATTTAGCCATGATGGTGCACCTCCGTTTACTTTGCTGTATATTCCTGGTCGGAATTGAAAAAATAGTGTTGAGCCGTTTAGTGAACTTGTTGGACGTGGGCTACGATTTTCTGTAAGACCTTCGAGGTGGCAGCCTGCTCAGGGGGACCGCCTGTTCCTTGAATTGGATACGCATGGCATTCAGTGTACGACCCCGCGGCACCATATGCCGTCGCTGCGAGACAGGTTTGAAGCGCAATGGAACCTCTTTTCATCCAGAACGATTCACCGCATCAATTCTTACGCAGTCAAATAGTGTTATTCACAGGGTACAACATGTTGGCGGAAAAATGAAATTTCTCTGAATTGAAAAAAAATGGCTTGGATTCGACTGCTGATGCGTGGGACTTTATTCTCTTTTACGCAGTTGGTAAAGCGGGATATCGAACAAATTGGAATCAAGGAGCTTTGCACGAGCTATTAAAGTAATAATCCTACTTTGCAAATAGGAAGTCATCACCACCGGCAGAGCCGGTGGCTTGAAGAGGCCCCCAGATGGGGGCAAAACGTGTTCGTCATCGTAAGACGTGCTCGTGCTCGTGAACGAAAAAGGCTGCCATGTTAGATCATGAAAAACTCGATGTATACCAATGTTCCATCGAATTTTTAGCGTTATCTGTCCAAGTCATCGAAACATTGCCAAAAGGATACTCAGCCTTAGTTGACCAACTGAAAAGGGCCTCATGGTCGATTCCTCTCAATATCGCAGAATGCTGTGGAAAAAATTCCCTTCCTGACAAGCAACGATTCTATGCGTTTACCCGAGGTTCCGCAATGGAATGCGCTGCTATTCTCGATGTTTTAAACGTGTTGAAGATCATCCAGCCACCTATATTTGACGAAGGAAAACAGTTACTTCATCGCATTGTTTCTATGTTAACCAAAATGTGCCGTCGAATTCACTGACCGTTCACGAGCACGAGCACGGCTAACGGACACGGATACGTTTCTCATGTCTGACCGGCAAAGCCTATTAGGTTCGCACCAGCAGAGCTGGTGGTTTAATGAGATTAATTAAGCCTGTTCATGCTTTAAATCTGGTGCGAAATCATACGAATTGCCCATCATGCCCTTTTGATCATTTATCCTGTATCCTGTTGACATTTAAAAAAAATTATCATATTTTCAATGAATGAAAGATCACTGAACAACGCGATTTATCAGTTGCCCAATAAAAACCCTGTTTGAGCGATGGGAAAATGAAACTCAACAACGAAGAAATCAATCGATATAGCCGACACTTGACTTTGCCTGAAGTGGGGATGGAGGGACAACTCAAGTTTAAAGCTGCCAGAATTCTTCTCATTGGCGCCGGAGGATTAGGCTCTCCCTCAGGCATGTATCTGGCAGCGGCTGGTATTGGAAAACTGGGAATCGTCGATTTCGACGTGGTCGATAGTTCCAACCTCCAGCGACAAATCGCTCATGGCGTTGCAGATGTCGGTAGCTCCAAAGTGGAGTCCATCAAAGCCACTATCCTGGCAGGAAATCCAGGAATTGAGGTTGAAATCTATGATACTCGCCTTTCTCGTGAAAACGTGATGGAGATTTTTACGGAGTATGACCTCGTCGTTGACGGATCCGATAATTTTGAAACACGCTATTTGGTCAATGATGCGGCTTTTTTTGCAAAGAAACCGCTCGTTTATGGATCCATTTTCAAGTTTCAAGGACAAATTACCGTTTTCGACTCACACCAGGGAGGTCCTTGTTATCGATGCCTGTACTCGAGTCCTCCACCCGCTGCTTTAGTTCCCAGTTGAGCGGAAGCAGGAGTCCTGGGCGTGCTCCCGGGAACCGTTGGTTTGATTCAGGCGACAGAAGCTCTGAAATTAGTTTTGGATATGGGAAATTCCTTGACAGGTCGGTTGCTTCTCTTTGATTCTTTGAAAATGACCTTTAAAGAAGTCAAGATTTACAAAGATCCCTTGTGTGAGTTGTGCGGTGAGCACCCCACAATTACCGAATTGATTGATTATGTCGCTTTTTGCGACATACCTATGCCGACCAGCAGCATTCAAGAAGATTTTGATGAAGAAAATTTTGTTATCGAGGCCCCGGAACTCGAGGAAGTTTTGGATTCTGGAAAAGAGATTGTGCTAGTGGACGTGCGTGATCAAAATGAATGGGATATTTGTCATATTGAAGGAGCTAAACTGATGCCGGTAGAGGAGTTTGACAAATACATTCCACAGCTACACCAAGATGATGAAATATATTTATACTGCTACAAGGGCACTCGCTCCATGAAAGCATTGAAGCAACTCCACGCGGAAGGATTCAAAAAAATTAAAAGCCTGACAGGGGGAATCGACCGATGGGCCGAGTTGGTGGATCCCAGTATGCCCCGGTATTGAAAGATAGAACCTCCGGAGGAACAGGAGCAATATGACAAGATCTTCAAGCAGGAAATTCCGATCATCGGCAGAGGGCAATTGCCTCAATTTCCACATTCACATCCCTGGGTAGACGACCTGCTTGAATGCAAGTTCTAGCAGGTTCAGCTTCTTTGAAATATTCGCTGTAAATGGCATTGAATTCTTCAAAATCTTCCATATTTTTCAGGAAAACGGTCACTTTGACTACGTCACTCAAGGAGGAGCCTCCTGCTTCCAGGATACCTTTGATATTTGTCAGAACCAAATGGCATTGTTCGCTGAATGTCCCTGTTTGCAATTCATTTGTTTCCGGGACAATGGGCACCTGTCCGGCCAGAAACAGGAAACCATTGGCTTTGACTCCTTGGGAATAGGGTCCGGCCGGTTTCGGGGCATTGCTGGTATTGACAATTTCCTTTTCCATACTTTCTCCATATTATGAATTTTTAAATTTACTTTATACCTGTGGCAGGAACATTGCTAAACAATAACTTGAATGATTCCAATAAAATTCTATTTTTTGTGCATTTTATTTTCCCGTTATTGAAATTGATTTGCAAATCAATTCATATGCGCATGCGCATCAGACAGCTTTGAATGCTTAATCGATCTGAAAGAAAATAGCGATGTCTTTTGCAATTCCATCTCCTTTTATATCTGCAAAACAAATCCATTTACGCATTGAGGAACTGGCGCAAGAAATTTCCCATGACTATGCGCACACAGAATTGCACCTGGTCGGAGTCTTGAAAGGGGCATTCATTTTTTTAGCCGATTTGACCCGCGCTTTGAATATTCCATCCTTCATTTACTTCATGCGCGCTTCAAGCTATGAAAATCGAAAAGGTAGCTCAGGGATCGTCAAAATTCAGCATAATCTCAACATGGTCGACAAACATGTTCTGGTCATTGAAGACATCCTTGATACTGGATTGACGCTCCGTTCCATTCTGCAAGAACTGGAAAATCAAGGGCCCGCTTCATTGAAGGTGTGCGCTTTGCTTGATAAGCCGGAGAGACGAGAGACAGCCATTGAAGGAGATTATATTGGTTTCAGTATTCCAAATGAATTCGTGGTAGGTTATGGACTGGATTTTAATGAGTCCTATCGCAACTTGCCCTATATTGCCAAAGTGGATAATTTCGCTCGTTTTTGAGAGTTCGCGGAAAATCAATTCAGTATCGCAAAAATTTTTTCGTTGTTTGATTGATCTTCATATGATTAAAACTGTCTCTTCTTGATTGTGGTCCAATTGTATTCAGACTGAATACAGTCAAAGAAATCCTTGTACGGCAACTTCTTTCATTTATTTATTCCTTAATTCAATGCCTGAATTGATTTGGACTTGACCTCCGGATTTTTGTAGGGTAGAAAATGTTTCCAGCAATGCGCATCATCTCTTAAATGCATGTAATCCAGGTTACCAAGTTGAACAACATGTATAGCAAAAAAATTGTTAAAGCAAGTGCTTGCATAAAAAGCAGGCAATGACTTTTCCGTTTTTGCCATCAATCAGGTTGCGCCGGTCTGGAGGAATTATTACGCTTCAATCCATTATTTTGATAAACGAGGAGCCAGATCCATGAAAACTATCAATATCGGGAGTCATGAAGAAGTCATCATCGAACGATCCGATTATCCGATCGAAAAATGTCATGAAATCCTCAAAGACGAAATCACGGCCATCTTAGGTTATGGTCCACAAGGTCGTGGCCAGGGATTGAACATGCGTGACCAGGGTTTTAAAGTAATTTTAGGAATCCGTAAAGGACGTAGCTGGGACAAGGCGCTTGCGGACGGATGGCAAGAAGGAATCAATTTGTTCGAGGTAGAGGAAGCTGCTCAACGCGGCACTATTATTCAATTTCTGCTCTCCGATGCCGGACAAATAGCTACCTGGCCTGCCATTCAGAATTGTCTGGAGGTCGGTAATGCGCTATATTTTTCTCATGGTTTTGGCATTGTCTTTCATGAAGACACGCACATCATTCCTCCGGAAAACATCGATGTCATACTGGTTGCCCCAAAGGGAAGCGGACTGACTGTGCGCTCTCATTTTGAAGCAGGACGAGGAATCAATTCCTCTTGGGCTGTCCACCAGGATTACACAGGAAAGGCAAAAGAACGTTGTATTGCAACTGCTTTTGCCATTGGTTCCGGTCATCTTTTTGAAACTAATTTCAGAAATGAAGTCCATAGCGATCTTACAGGCGAACGGTGCGTACTGATGGGTTTGATTCAGGGAGCTTTCCTGGCCCAGTATGAAACCCTGCGGGAAAATGGACACTCCCCATCGGAAGCGTATAATGAAACCATAGAAGAAGCATTGGAGAGTCTTTATCCACTGGTCTCGGAAAAAGGAATGGACTGGATGTATTCCAATTGTTCAACAACGGCTCAACGCGGTGCTTTAGATTGGGCCCCTCGTTTTCGAGACGTACTCAAACCTGTAATCAGTGAATGTTACCGGCGGGTTACCAGTGGCCAAGAAGCTAAAATCGCCATTGAATCAAATTCCCAGTCGGATTACCGAGAGAAATTGGAGAAAGAACTGGAAGCCGTCAACAATCAAGAAATGTGGCGAGCTGGACGAATTCTACGTGCCCTGAGACCAGAAAACCTCTTGCAATAAATAAATGAAAAAATATATTCTCCACTGGTCTTCTGGAAATGTGGTGAAAAATTCCAAACGCAGTCACTCGCTCCTTTTCGCGAATAAATGGAAAAGCGTGGATCTAAATTAATTGGCGATGGAAAATACTATGAACTACAAGTCTATCGCGGTGATGGAAACCTCGAGCACGAAGCGATTCCCTTTTCCGGGATTCTTCGGCAACACTATAATCCTCATATCGTGTTGTTGATCAAAAGTCCATATTATTCTCGTCAACAAAGCATTGCTTTTGAAATTCGAGTAGATGACATTCTCCACGTCGATGAAATGCCTACAGAAATTGGACCTGATGGTGTGATGGTAGAATATGTCAAGCTATGGGTTAGAAAAGGGAGTACCATCGTCAAGATGGAACCCATGCGAGTTACTGAAAATGATACAACGCATCCTACTCTAAATCCTTAAATTCGTCCTAAAAAATACTTGACAGTTTCTTTCGCAATCAAGCATTATAAGCACACATCAATATTTTCCTTCCGTGTTGATACTTGAATTTTTTCCCAACTGAATCCTCTAACACTAACCTGAATTTTATTGATCTAATCTAAACAGATAAGAGTTCAATCCTTTATTGGTGCCTTTTTCAAAGAACTCAATGAATTTTTAGTGAAAGACTCAAATAAAAAACCAGTGGTTAATTTGTTGAATCAATTGCATCCTTGCATTTGATCCACATTTCCGCTTACTTTAAAAAATTCCAACTGAATCAAATATATGAAAAATCAAGCAACAGCCCGCCGTTATAATAATTTCCGTTCTCAAAACCATTCAGACTCCCACAAATCACAAAACAATGATGTCCCCACGCTCAATTTAATTGAGTTAAAACGCAAAGAGATCGCAGAATTGGTCAAAATTGCCAGGGAATACAACATTGAAAATGCCAGCAGTATGCGTCGTCAGGAATTGATTTTCGGCCTTTTGCAAGCGCAAACCAAACAAAATGGCGTGATATATGGAGAAGGGGTTTTAGAAACCTTGCCTGATGGTTTTGGCTTTCTGCGTGCCCCGGATTATAACTACCTTCCAGGTCCGGATGATATTTATGTCTCACCTTCGCAGATCCGACGATTCAATATGAGAACCGGAGATACGATTTCAGGTCATATCCGCGCCCCGAAGGACAGCGAACGCTATTATGCATTGTTGAAGGTGGAAAATTTGAATTTCGAGACTTCCGAATTCTCTAAAGATAAAATTCTCTTTGATAATCTCACTCCCCTTTATCCTGAAAAACGACTGACCCTGGAATGTGGCAAAGAAGCGCTGACGGCACGCTTGATTGATTTGGTGGTTCCGGTCGGAAAGGGACAGCGCGGCCTCATCGTTGCACCACCACGTACTGGCAAAACGATGATTTTACAGAATATTGCGAATAGCATTTCCACCAACTATCCTGAAGTTTATTTGATAGTCCTGCTGATTGACGAGCGTCCTGAGGAGGTAACCGATATGGAGCGGTCCGTCAAAGGGGAGGTGATCAGCTCGACGTTCGACGAACCTTCTACACGTCACGTACAAGTGGCAGAGATGGTCATTGAAAAAGCCAAACGATTAGTGGAACATAAAAAAGACGTGGTAATATTGCTCGACTCCCTCACTCGCCTGGCCCGGGCTTATAATTCGGTAGTCCCTCCCAGTGGTAAAATACTTTCTGGGGGTGTCGATTCCAATGCGCTGCAAAAACCCAAACGATTTTTTGGTGCCGCACGCAATATTGAAGAAGGGGGTTCTCTCACTATCATCGCGACAGCCTTGATTGATACCGGAAGCCGCATGGATGAAGTGATTTTTGAAGAATTCAAAGGAACAGGCAATATGGAACTTCACTTGGATCGAAAACTCGTTGAAAAACGAGTCTTTCCTGCCATGGATATCAATAAATCCGGTACTCGTAAAGAAGAACTTCTTACCGCGAAAAACGATTTGGACCGCATTTGGGTACTGCGTAAAGTCCTCTCTCAACTAAGCGTAGTCGAATCAATGGAATTCATTCATGAAAAACTGGTTAAATTTGATTCAAATGCTCAATTCTTAGATATGATGGACAAATAAAGTAATCCAGTCTACTATAGCATTTTATGTTTATCCTCCAGTCCTGTTATTCTAAAAGACTCTATGAAAAGCAAAATTCACCCTGACTACCAACCCACCGTGTTTCGTTGCAGCTGTGGCAATGTTTTGGAAACTTCCTCGAGCCTTGGGGGAGAGCACCATATTGAAATTTGCTCCAAATGTCATCCATTCTTCAGTGGTAAAGAAAGAACTTTGATTGACACGGCAGGTCGTATTGAAAAGTTCAATCGCCGTTACAAGCGGGCTTCTTAAATTGTTGCCAGATGCAAATGCGTATCGCTGAGAAGGCCTATGTGGGACAAATTGAAAAACCTGAAAACTCGATATGAACAGCTCACGCATACCTTGACACTGGCGGAAATTCTGAACGATCCGGAACAATACCGGCATGTGAGCAAAGAGCATGCCGATCTTGCAGAGTTGGTCCGAGCCTATGATGACTACGCAACCTTGCAGGCAGAATTACAAGCAAATCAAGAAATCATAGCCGACCCTCGAGAAGATCCGGAATTACATGAAATGGCGCAGCAGGAAATTGAATTGCTGTCCCAGAAGATTGAAACCCTGGAAAACAAAACAAAACTGCTCCTGCTTCCTAAAGATCCCGATGATGCCCGAGACACTATTCTCGAAATAAGAGCCGGTACTGGAGGAGAGGAGGCTGCACTCTTTGTTTCGGATTTGTTTCGCATGTATATTCGTTATGCGGAATTGAGAAAATGGCGTTTGCAAATCATTGAACAACACGAAACCGATATTGGGGGATTCAAAGAGATCATTGTCGCTATCGAAGGCAAAGATGTTTACAGTCGCTTGAAATTTGAAGGTGGCGTCCATCGCGTACAACGCATCCCCAGAACCGAAACTCAAGGGCGGGTTCATACTTCTGCTGCAACTGTTGCGGTTTTACCTGAAGTGGCAGATGTTGAAATCGATATCAATCCCAGCGACGTCCGGGTTGACGTCTTTCGTTCCTCCGGTCCTGGAGGACAAAGCGTTAATACGACCGATTCGGCGGTACGTATCACCCATTTGCCAACAGGTTTGGTTGTTACTTGCCAAAATGAAAAATCTCAACTGAAAAATAAAAACCAGGCATTAAAAGTGTTGAGGGCTCGTCTTTATGAAAACGAAATGAGAGCGCAGCAGGATTCCACCGCGGTGCGTCGAAAAAATATGGTTGGCAGTGGCGATCGCAGTGAACGGATTCGAACTTACAATTTCCCACAAGGTCGTGTTACCGACCATCGAGTGAATCTCACTTTATACCAGTTGGAAAACGTCCTCATGGGAAATATGGATCTAATTGTCGATACCTTACTGACTCACCATCAAACAGAACTTCTCAAAAAATGATATGAAAGGCCACTCCTTGATGAATTGATCGCTCACAATCTCATTGAGGCAAGTGTTTAAACCCATTCGCCAACTTCCCCGGTAATAAGAAGACCAGAAGATTCTATCTCAAGAAACAAAAGCCCATTTTACCTGTCCACGGGTAATTCATACTCAACGATTAAAACAAAGACATCTGTCGATTGGCTCCGATGGTTTCATCAAAATCGAGGCCGAGCATGGCAAGTACCGGTTCTGCCACAGGTCTTACTTGTTTGTCGAGATAGTGTTCGTGATCCGGCTTGTTTTGCAATGCGTCCAGGGGTTCGGGGCCGGCAACGGTCATCAGGTAGGAAATGACGCGACCCGGACTGCGGGATTTACGAGCTGCGGCGACGTGTGGTGGCGTATTGGCAGTGTAGGCTGAGAGACTCTTTCTCAGTCCTTTGTGGTAAACCAGCTTATGGTCGAGTTCGCCTTTGCGCAGTGAGGTTGTGATATTCGTGAGATAGTCGTCGACGGGTTCGTCTGCGAAAAGTCTCTTGTATAGTTCACGCTGGATGTCCTTGGCGAGTTCCGTCCAATCGCGGCGCACGACTTCCATTCCGGTAAATTCGACCTCATTGTAACCATCAACCAGCCCGGCATAACGTTTTCTCGCGCCAGCAGCACCATGGCGAACAGAGGGCAGGAAAAGCTTCAGGTATAGTTTTTCAAATTCCATTTCCAGGCGACTCGTCACTTGCCAGGTTGCTTCAATATAATTCGCGATCGCCTCGTTCAATTCGACCGACAAGCGTCCTCCCGCATTCCGGGCATCCTCCAAGCGCATCCCGGAGCCCACGAAGACACTGTCGGTGTCTCCATAAAGCACGGAAAAACCTCGCTCTTCAAACCAGCGCTTCGACCATTGCAGGAGGTGACGACCCGTACCAGTGACGGCATTGGCGATGGCGACATTGTGGAACCGGCAGGCTGGTGTACCGAGAACACCATAAAAAGAGTTCATGAGGATCTTGATGGCTTGGGAAGCTATCGCATCGCCGTTTTGTTTGGCCGCTTCCCTTTGCGGAAACAACTCATCGAGCATCTCCGGCAAAATAGCGCTACAACGGCGAAAAGCGGCATCGTCGGTGACTCTGACGACCTCATCGTCGGACTCTTGAATCGTCACAAAGCCCAAGGGATCAATGTTGAAGGTACGGATCACACTCGGATACAGACTTTTGAAATCGAACACCCACACATTTTCGTGGATACCCGTGACCGGTTCGAAGACGTGACCCCCGGCTTGATGGCGAGAAACACGGTTGTCTCCGGAACGTACGCTTGGTGCGACGATTTTGCGTTTGCCAAGCGCCGCAAGGTAGCGGAAATCGAAGGAAGCGATGCTGGCAGCAACTCGATCCGGTGTCATACCCGTTAACTTACTGCGAGCGATGGCCAGCGTGACAAGATTGAGTTTTTCCACGATTTCGAGAGCTAAACGAGCATCGGTACGGGCGTATTCCGCAAAAGTGTCCAAATCATTTCGATAGCGAGTCAGGATATCCTCGGCACGATTGGCAGTGTTCCCAATTTCGACCTTTCCTTCGCCCAGGACCTCACCGGCGACATTGTTCAGAGAATAATCGTCGAAGCGTATGAATGCGCCCCGTACAAGATCGATACCGTCCAGTACCAAGCGACCGGGAATGGACGCTTGACCACCGCCGAAGTAGCCCTGTGGTGGGCGTAGTCGAATTGGACCCGCATCTCTGCCAATCTGTATTGACATACGTAGACCTTTGGCAATTTGTTCAAGTACCTTGAGGTCAAAGTCAATCACATTCCACCCGGTGAGTACATCCGGATCCAATTCGTGGATTCGGGAGATAAAGGCTTCGAGCACTCGGCTTTCGTTACTGAAACCAATAGCCTTCTCTGGCATGGGCCTTTTCTTCGCATCGACAATGTAAACTTCGTCGACGCCTATTCCGTAAAGTGCAATGGCGAGCAGTCTATTGGCGGAGGGATTCGTTTCGATGTCGAAAGACAATACAGTTGGTTCCACTTTCACCTCTGCGGAGCGGAGTTTCGGATTGTCGTAAATTCGAGAAATTTGCTCACCAGTTGTCCAAACACCTGTGATTTCGCATCCCCCCCGAATATCGCGATCAATTAAATAACGTATTGCGAAACGAACGTCTGCTTCGAATGTATCGATTTGGTTTGCTTCCAAGCGCTCACGTATCGACGGTAAATCCCGGGGCAGGTCGAAATCGACGCGTAGCACGGTATCGCCGTTAAATGTCTGGAACCCGGTTTCGACCTGACGTGAAGCACCTAAACGCTTAGCATGCGCCGAGTCCCTTTGGCGAATGTATAAATGCGGGACCTGGTTGTGGTCTCGTACCAGAAAAGTACCACCGCTTTCCAGAATACCATAAAGATATACGACTGGGATGTTGTCATGGAGACGATAACTGGCCTGAAAAATAAATCCACGAACCGGATCAGTCATACCAAAATCCCACAATATAATGACTAAAACAAATTTCACTTGAAAAAGAGGTTGCTTTGAAATATCATTAACATCTCCTGAAATCTTTCTTATCATGAGAATAAATTGTTATCCAAAGAAAAAAGAGTTGGAGCATGAGCAAAAGTAAAAAAAAATCCTCTAAAGACGCAAGAAACCTGGTTGCGAAACAGGAACGGACAGTCCGCAAAAAAGTCAGACGAAAAAAACATCTACGACCCAACCAAAGCGAGGCATGGCGGCATTCCACTGAAATTGCGGAATCATATCAAGCAGGTAAATCCCTTCGAGAACTCGTGCTGTGGGTGAAATCGACTTACCAGATCACGGTATCTCACCAAACCATTAGTGAAATTCTCAAAGCCGAAGGATTGAGCCTTCGCTCGAGAGGGGGGGCAAAAAAATCACCCATCTGGGAGCATGCCAATGAAATTGCTGAGGAATACAAGCGGGGTGGAACATCCACTGTGAAACTTGCTGCTAAATATGGCTCTTCTCCCGCCAACATTGCCACCATTCTCAGGTCTGAAGGAGTCAAACTCTATCCATTCAGTGGGCGCAAAATTTCGAAAGCCTGGAAACTGGAAAGTGAAATAATCAATGATTATTTTCAGAAAAAGATACCTCAGCAAAAATTGGCTGCTAAATACTCCTGTTCATTAACAACCATCGGAAAGATTCTCGGAAAGGTAAAAAAAAATAAGTAATCCGAATGAGCTCATAATCACGCAATATATAAGAAATTCAATTCAGACCCTGTGATTCCGAAACCCAGAAGACACAATCTCCCTTCATGAAGAATGGTGGACGCGCATCGCGTCGACATCAGGATTCAGAACAGGAACTTCCAGAAAAATTCATGTCCTCACCTTTCAAACTTCACACCCATGGCATTCACGTGGACTCCCTTGTGCGCAACGCCTCCCCTGCGACTTTGTATGAAGAAGCGATCAAATACGAAAAAAAGTCTGCAATCTCCAGTACAGGAGCGTTGATCGTTTCCTCCGGAGAAAAAACCGGAAGGAGTCCTAAGGACAAAAGGGTCGTCAAAGGACCTGAAAGTAAGCAGCACATTTGGTGGGGAAATATCAATATTGCATTGGATGAGCATACCTTTCAGATCAACCAGGCACGAGCCATCGATTATTTAAATACCCGTGAGCGACTTTATGTATGCGATGGATTTGCTGGTTGGGATCCCAAGTATCGCATCAAGATACGGATTATTTGTTCCCGTCCCTACCATGCGCTTTTTATGCGCAACATGCTCATTCGCCCCTCCCCGGAAGAATTGGCCAATTTCGGAGAAGCGGACTATACCGTGTACAATGCAGGCGAATTTCCTGCGAATAAATTTACCTCTCAAATGACCTCTGCGACCAGTATCGACGTTAATTTTGAAAGCAGGGAATTTGTCATTCTGGGAACTCAATATGCGGGTGAAATGAAGAAGGGGGTTTTCACCATCATGAACTACCTCATGCCCAAACAAGACGTATTGTCGATGCATTGCTCCGCCAACGAAGGTGCCAATGGTGAGGTTGCCTTATTTTTCGGTCTTTCCGGTACGGGGAAAACCACCCTTTCCGCAACCTCCGAGCGCCGGCTTATTGGGGATGACGAACACTGCTGGAGTGAAGAGGGTATTTTCAACATTGAAGGAGGTTGCTACGCCAAATGTATCGGACTTCAGGAGGAAGAGGAGCCTGAAATTTTTCGTGCCATTCGTTTTGGCAGTGTTCTCGAAAACGTGGTTTATGATCCCCGGACCCGGGAGGTGGACTACATGGGCAGCGCCATCACAGAAAACACCCGGGCTTCCTATCCGATCGAATATGTATCCCATGCCAAAATCCCCTGTATCGCTGGGCACCCCAAAAACGTGATTTTTCTCACTTGTGATGCTTTTGGCGTGTTGCCTCCCGTGAGCAAGTTGACTCCAGCGCAAGCTATGTACCATTTCATCAGTGGTTATACCGCCAAAGTGGCGGGAACTGAAATGGGTGTGAAGGAACCACAAGCAACCTTTTCCGCATGTTTCGGTGCTGCCTTCCTCGTCTGGCACCCAACTAAATACGCCGAACTATTGGCAGCGCGTATTCGACAGACCGGCGCGCAGGTCTGGTTGGTCAACACGGGATGGTCCGGTGGACCATATGGCGTCGGTTCTCGTATGAAGCTCTCCATCACTCGTACCATTATAGCAGCGATTCTCCAAGGTACTCTCAACAATCAACCCACTGAAACTGATGCCATTTTTGGATATGAAGTGCTCACCCGTTGCCCCGGAGTTCCCGATGAGGTCATGCTTCCCAAAAACAGCTGGAACGATCCGGATGCTTATGACCGACAAGCTGAGAAGTTGGTTACTTTGTTTCAAGAAAACTTCAGCTCCTACGAACAAAGCGCCAGTACGGAAATCCTTGCGGCCGGACCCAAACTCCCCTGAAAATTAACGCTGACTGAATCTTTTGTCATCTACAGAGTTCAAGCATACAAAAAAAGTTTGATTTTTGAGATTACTTATGTAATTCTAATAAAAAGATTACAAACGAAATCATATTTCTCCACGACAAAAAATAACTATTCAATATCTCATAAAATTTTTTTCAAAATCAGAAAAAAAATTAAATCCAATAAAAAATACTTGTTTTTCATGATTACTTGTGTAATTCTTAATAAATGATTACAAAAGTAATCAGGCATGAAAAGTAACAAACAGAAATGAGGAAGATGACAAAGAAGATCAGCAATGCAGAGCGTGAAGTGATGGAGGTGCTATGGGAAAAATCACCGCAATCGGCCCAGGAGGTGATTGAAACCCTTGCTCCTCAGAAGGATTGGCAGGCCAAGACGGTGAAGACGCTGTTGAATCGTTTGTTAAAGAAAAAGATTTTAGGGTTCAAAAAGGACAAGAGGAAGTATCTGTATTATCCCATGGTCTGTCGAAAAGTGTATCTGCATTTGGAAAGTAGAAATTTTCTGCAGAATTGGTTTGGCGGAAAAATCTCCCCGCTGCTCACCAGTTTTGCCGAACAAGAATTATTAACGAAGCAAGAAATTGAGGAATTGAAGATTCTGTTAGAAAAAATGGATTGATCCCTTGAGGAGGTGTTGAAATGGCAACTCTAATGTACGGATTAGCTGAGGCCGCACTATGGTCCAGTCTTTTAATCGTTTTCGTGTTCGTGATTCGCAAACCGGTGGTTCGTTATTTTGGGGCAAAATGGAGTCACGCGCTTTGGCTGCTCCCTGCTCTTAAAATGATGATCATCGTCACCCCTCAAACACAATTCAGCCTTCTTCATTCCTGGCAAACCATCCTTTATAATTTCAAGATGCAGCAAGGGGTGTATGCCCTGCTGCAAAACAAGAAGCCCCTCACCCCCTCCGAAGCCTTATTCCAACAGATCAACGTAGAGAATAAGGCTCGGTGGGAATCCATGAAAACGGAGATGCAGGAAAGAGCGTCTCCCTTCCCTGCGGAGCGTTTGAGTGAGCCCGGTTTCCCCCCTCGAGATCCCCCATTATCCGCCTCGGTTGGCGGGTGGCCTCTTCTTTCGGAAATAGATGCCATGACGATCATTTTCTTCGTATGGCTTGGGGGATTCGTGATGATGGGACTTTTCACATTACACCGGCATGCGCATTTTCAGAAGCAACTGCTGCGAGAAAAGCGGGAACCTTCCCCGGAAATGAGCAGGTTGCTCGAAAAACTGTGCCTCAGAATGGGCCTGAAGTTCCAGGGAGACGTGTTCCTATCCGCCCGGATTCAGGGGCCTGCGATGATCGGATGGTTGCATCCCAAACTGGTGCTACCCCTCCGATTTGACGAACGATATTCCCCACGGGAAATGGAATTCATTCTCGCTCATGAACTAGCCCATCTGCAACGCAAAGATTCTCTCTTCATCGTTTGGGCCTTGTTGCTCAAGTGTGTTTATTGGTTCAACCCGTTGATCTACCTGGCCTATCGGCTGTTCCGCCTGGATCAGGAACTGGCCTGTGATCAATGGGTTTTAACTTCTGTTCCCCAAAAGGAACGGAAATCGTATGGATTGACCATACTCAAAACGGTATCCCAGCCGGAAATGATGCTTGAAAATTTCCAGGCGGGGTGCTTTTGGTTTACTTTTTCTCAAATGAAAGAAAGGATTGCTATGATAAATCATCATCGAAACTCAAAAGGGCGTTCCATGCTGGCCCTCCTCAGCATGATTGTACTTGGTTTCACGACCTTGACCTTTGCCGCCTCGGACATGGTCAAAGACCCCTCCACCGGCAAGATGGTGACCGCGCCGGAGTATGGCGGGACAATAACCCTCGCCCTAAAAGAAGAGGGGGCGGGTCCTGACGCCGTGGTCTCTGGTTTTTGGGCGATACCCTACGTCTCTGGCGTTTTAGAGAAGCTGGCCTACGCTGACTGGGCAACGCCCAGGGACAAATATGACTTCCAGTTTCACAACCCTCCAACTAACACGATAGGGTCTCTGGCGGAAAGCTGGTCGCAGCCCGACCCACTGACGTATATCGTCAAAGTCCGCCAGGGCGTTCACTGGCATAATAAGCCGCCGATGAACGGTCGGGAGCTGACTGCCCAAGATATCGAGTACAACTATCACCGTGTGACGGGTATGGGCAGCGGTTTCACCGAACCTAGCGAATTTGCTAATAGCTGGCGCGGTGTGGAAGTGGAATCGATAACGGCCACCGACAAATGGACGGTTGTTATTAAGCTGAAGGAGCTAAACCTCGGTGCGCTGACTGCTATCCTTGACGGCAGAATCGGTTTTATATACCCCCCCGAGGTAATCAAGGAACACGGGGACGTTACGGATTGGAGGAATCTGGTCGGCACCGGTCCCTTTATGCTGACTGACTGGACCGAGGGCAGCTCTATCACCTGGGACAAGAATCCTGACTACTGGGGCTACGACGAAAAATATCCGGAGAACCGCTTGCCCTATGTTGACGAGGTAAAGGCCCTGGTTATGCCAGAAGAGGCAACCTATCTGGCGGCACTGCGCACGGGTAAGGTGGATTACATCGGTCCGATCGGCGTGACTCAAATGAAGACTCCCGAACAGTTAGAGAGCCTCCAGCGGACCAACCCCGAAATCGTGATATGGCCATTTTACAGTCGGTCGGAAAATTGTTTTGGCATGAACGTTCAGTTGGAGCCCTTTGACGACATCAGGGTGCGCAAGGCAATGCAGATGGCAATTGACCTCGAGACAATCAACAACGCCTACTATAAGGGTTATGCCGATATAATACCTCAGGGGCTGGTAAATCGTTCTTTTACATGTTGTGTCACCCAATTTGAAGATTGGCCCGAAGAGGTCAAGAAGGTCTTCGACTATGACCCGGAAGGTGCCGAAGCGTTGCTAGATGAGGCCGGGTATAAACGCGGCGCGGACGGCATTAGATTTAAGACCGAGTTGATGCACATCGATCGGTACGATTTGAACTATGCAGAATTAGCCGTTTCATACTGGAATAAGATTGGCATTGATGTAGAGATTGCTGTACTGCCAGTAGCTCCCTGGGTCGCTAGAAGAAGTGAGGGGGATTTCGAAATGCTCAGTTCGGAAGCGGCCAATAGGTGGTTCCCATTCGCAATACAGCGAAGATTTGCTTCACCAGGGAACAGCTCCAATGTCAACGACCCGGTTTATGCCGCCATGTATGAAGAGGGCACAGCCGCTACCACCATCGAGGAGCAAAACAGGATAGCTGGAGAGCTAGATCAGTATGGGATTGAGAAGTTCTGGACGATATTTGGTCCTGCGGCCTCACAGTATGTGGCTATTCAGCCGTGGGTCATAGGTTTTAACGGTGAAGCGAGGTTGGGAAACACCGGTCAAGATTTCCGCATCTTCACCCGCCTCTGGATTGATAGTGAGCTAAAGGAAGCAATGGGTTATTAGTGCCTGCTCTCGGCGATAACTGAAACGTCTAAGGGAGCTGGGGGGCTCAAGCCCCCCAGTTTTCCCATACTCGTTGAATAATGAGAGGGCAACTTGTCATTCCGGGCGAAGACCCGGAATCCAGAAAACGGGACCATTTGAAATTACGCTGGATTCCGCCTTTCGGCGGAATGACGGGGAGAATCAAGGGGGACACCCCCTTGAACCCCCGTTTCAAAGGGGCTTCGCCCCTCTTAGACGCTCCCTATAATAAGGAGAGGGGGAATCAAGGGGGACACCCCCTTGATTCCCCGTTTCAGAGGGGTTTCACCCCTCTGGACTCCCCAAAACAGTGAGAGGCCAGGTTTTTTTGGCAGAGGTCATGCGCACCTTAGAGAGTGCCGCGCCAGCCGGGCAAGGGGATGGTCTAAGTGGATTCCGGCCCCGGATCCAGTCCGGGACAGGTTTCTCACCGCAATGACGGGGGAGGTGGATTCCGCCTTTCGCCGGAATGACGGGTCAGAGAGGGCGACGAGATTGCCACGCCCCGATAAATCGGGGCTCGCAATGACAAGGAGTAGTGTGTCATGAGAGCCTATATCATCAGGCGGTTATTGCTGATAATCCCCACCTTGTTTATATTGACCATCCTGGTCTTTCTCTCGCTCCGCTTCATCCCGGGCGATGTAATAGACGTAATACTAGGTAGGATGGAATACCAAACAATGGGGGAGATTGACCGTGAAGTTGTTGAGCGTCGGCTAGGATTAGACGTGCCTGCCTACGTGCAGTATGGACGCTGGATAGGAGGTATTTTCCGGCACGGCACCCTTGGCAAATCACTGCTTGGCAGTTGGGCGGTAGAGGAGAAGATAATAGGTAGACTGCCAGTAACCATTGAGCTTGGTTTGTTGTCAATCGTAATCGGGCTAGTGATAGCCCTGCCGGTCGGCATATACTCGGCGATTCGCCAGGATACTGCCGCCGACTACGTGGGGCGCTCCATCGCCGTCATCGGCCTGGCAACTCCTAACTTCTGGCTGGGAATTATGGTCATGATCTTTCCTGCAATCTGGTGGGGCTGGTCGCCGCCGATGGAGTGGGTTTCTTTCACGGAAGACCCGCTGGGGAATCTCGGGATTCTCATCATTCCCAGCCTGATTCTGGGGACGGCTGTTTCTGCAGCCACCATGCGGATGACGCGCACCATGATGCTGGAGGTGCTCAGGCAAGACTATATCAGGACGGCCTGGTCCAAGGGACTCAAGGAGAGGGTAGTTATTATCAGACACGCCGTCAAGAATGCCCTCATCCCGGTAGTTACCCTGGTAGGCCTGCAGTTGCCGATCCTGGTCGGGGGCGCCGTGATCATGGAGAACATCTTCAACCTGCCGGGGATCGGGCGTCTCCTGGTGAATGCCCTCAATGACCGAGACTATCCAGTGGTCTCCGGAGTCAACCTCTTTTTCGCCACCGGCGTGGTGCTGCTCAATCTCCTCATCGACCTGATTTATCCCTATCTGGACCCGAGAGTGCGGTATGAATAGTCATTATGCTTCCGGTAAATACAGGTTTGAGATCCGTCTGTCAGAAGAAGTCCCTCCGGGACTGTATTATATAGACTTCTAGAAATTCATACTTCAGCAATTCCCGGATTCTCAAGGAGACCCTATGAGTAGCACCCATATACCCCTTTGTAGTTCAAGACATCGCACTTGCTGCCGACCTCGATACCATGGGCGGCAAGGGGTTGTCGTTAGCACGAATGATGGCCGCCGAATTTCCAGTCCCCGCAGGCTTTACGGTCACGACAGCCGCATACCGGCAGTTCGTTTCTGACAACGACCTTCAGCAGGCTATCATCGATCAGGCAAAACCGGAACTCGTGGGCACAGCGGTGTCTTTCGATTCCGCCTCGCAACAAATCCAGGCGTTGTTTGCCAAAAACAATCTGGGTGATGCACAGAAGGCGCAAATCGCGGATGCCTATGCCGCCCTGGGCGACGGCGAACCACCGGTTGCGGTGCGTTCCTCGGCCAATGCGGAAGACCTGCCAGATCTGTCGTTCGCCGGGCAGCAGGACACCTATCTCAACATACGCGGTAGCGATTCGGTGTTCGAGGCGGTACGCGACTGTTGGGCATCGTTGTGGACCGCACGGGCCCTCAGTTACCGGTATGAACATGCCATCGCCCAGCAGGCAGTTGACATGGCGGTGGTGGTGCAGGAGATGGTGCCCTCCGAAGTCTCCGGCGTCCTCTTTACTGCCAACCCGGCCACTGGAGAGCGGTCCGAATGGAACCCCACCGGCGCCCAGGACTCCGAGATGGACCGCTTGATGGAAGTGGCACAAAGCGCCACCACCCTCGAGGAGTACCATCGGCTGATGAGAGAGGCAAACCAGTATGCCACGGCACAACACTGGATCTTGTGGGGCGGGAGGGTTCCCCAATTTAACGTCCATCAGCCCTGGATCAAAGGCTACAACGGGGAAACCGATCTTGGAGACATGGACCGCACCATGATGTTCTCCCGCCTCTGGATTGACCAGGAGCTGAAGAAAGAAATGGGGTTTTAGGCAATATGACTCGCCTCTGTTTCTCCCTCCCTCCGGTCCAGCTGGTGGGAGGAATTTTCATGCGATCCGTCTGCTTGCCTTTAATAACACATCCTGAGTTTCTTTGGAGAGGGGAACCTGATGAAAGGAAGATTGAGGATATAAAAAATCTTCTTCAAATTCATTGAAGACACGGATAAATCCAGTCTGATTTTCCAGTTCGTCATGTTGGGCTTTATAGACTTTTCTAAATTGAAAGTCAGGATGAAGCTCTTTTGTCGTACAAATGACAAAAAAAATATCATTATTCATAAACCTTCTCGATAAAACGTTTGATTCTTTCTCGACAGATGCCTTTTCCATGAGCGGTGATATAGTGAATTTCTGCTATCCAGGTGGTTCCTGTCTCTTCCAGCAAAACTTTAGCCATGCCTTTGTTATAAATCCATCGTGCTTTTCCATATTTTTGATTTAATTCCCGAATCAGCTTTTTGTCCTTCAACTTACCCATTGAATCCAGAAAGGTGATTTCCCCCAATCGTTGGAATTTGATATTGAATATTGGCATGACTTGATACCTTGACGGCTCAAGAGGCTTTTTTACTATTCAAGTATTGTCAATGAATTGATTTACAAGGTCAGACAGATGTTTTACATTTTTGCACTAAGAATACATTTTCTGAAATTTCATATCCGAAATAACGTAGTATTTTAATGATTGACTTGATATGACGGGTTGAAGGAGCTCTCAATGAGACTGATCATTTGACGAGATAAATCAAGTTCTTTAGCAATTGGGGAGTTGTTTTTTTCCGATTTTTCGATTTCTTTTTTTGCTAATTGAAAGACTCCCTCAAGATTTAATGTTTGCATGCAATCTCCTTAAATCATGTTTTTATGAAAATTGTAAAATGAAAGCGGCACAGTGTCAATCAAATGTTTTACAAATTAATAGGGGGATCACTCATTAGACGAGGGGTCAAGTAAGGGAAATCTCTGGGGGTTCCTGATCCCCAGTCTGATTCTGGGGACGGCCTCGGCGGCTTCCACCATGCGGATGATGGCACCATGATGCTGGAGGTGCTAAGGCAGGACTATATCCGAACCGCTTGGTCCAAGGGGCTCCGGGAGCGGGTCGTGATCATTCGGCACACCATCAAAAATGCCCTCATCCCGGTGCTCACACTGATCGGCCTGCAGTTGCCGATCCTGGTCGGAGGCGCGGTGATCATGGAGAACATCTTCAACCTGCCTGGGCTCGGTCGTCTCCTGGTGAATGCCCTCAATGACCGAGACTACCCGATGGTCTCCGGAGTCAACCTCTTTTTCGCCACCGGGGTGATGCTGCTCAATCTCCTCATCGACCTGATTTATCCCTATCTGGACCCGAGAGTGCGGTATGAATAGTCGCTGTTGTGAAAGATATTCAAGGTTTGGGTTGCAGGGCGGACAGGACAGTTATGGCGAAATGAGGAACAAATGTGATTACAAACACTATTCAGTATCTCCTTCCTGGTGGGACTCAGTTTGCTCATCTTTTGTCTCATTTGCAGAGTTATTACTTTCCAAGGGCATCACCGTAATCAATTTGGAGAAACGACGAAAGTCGTCCACATTTTGAGTGAGGAGTGTGGCAATCCCATAAGCTTGTATGGTGGCAACAATGTTAGCATCGTAAATCTGCTTACCGCCAATGGACACCTGTTCCACCAATTGTAATAATTTCTCGGTGACCTGAAGACCGTCTTCAGCAATATGATAAAAAGAAGCGTAATGCTGAATGGATCCTATCACTATTTCGGTAGTTGGAGGTTCTGCATAAACTTGAGGGCGAGTTAAGGTAGCCTGATATTCACGTAGCACTTAACGACTAATCCAGAACTCCGTTTCCGGGTTTTTCAGGGGCTGGATTCTTTCCCGAGCAATGTGGTGAAAAGGTGCTTCTGCCACGGAAGCATAAACCGAGTTATAGTCAAATTCTGGGGATGGCAATTCAGGCGGCGATCCTGTATTGAGGAATTCCATCGACAAATTGTACTCCCTCTATCACTTCGGCTAATCGTTTAAATCCGTGTAATCGGATCCAATTTTTCTGAGCGGATTCCATTAATTTGAATGCCATCGTCAAGACGGTATTTCTTGAGAAACAACCTCTGACTTTGGCAGTTCTCAGTTTGACAGTAGCGAAGGTGGATTCAATGGGATTGCTCGTTCTCAAATGCCTCCAATGCTCTGCCGGGAAATCATAGAAGGCCATCAAGGTCTCCTGATCTTTAATCAAGCAGTGAGTGGCTTTAGGATATTTCGCCTCATACATGTCAACAAAATGCTTTAAGGCTTTGAAAGCTTCCTCTTTGCTGCTGGCCATCCAAATTTGATGGAGACGATCCTTGGCTTTATGATGCTCCCTTTTTGGTAAATAGTTGAGAATGTTTCCCGTTTTGTGCATCCAACAACGCTGCTCTTTGCTCTGAGGATAGACTTTTTTCAAAGCTTTCCAAAATCCCATCGCTCCGTCTCCCACAGCGATTTTAGGGGCCTCAGTCAATCCCCGGTGCTTCAGATCCATCAGCAGTTCCCTCCAGGATTGCTCACTTTCCCGGTAGCCATCTTCCAAGGCAACGAGCTCTTTATCTCCATTTTCTGTTGCCCCCACAATCACCAAGAGGCATTGTTTATCTTTATCCATTCTCACATTGCAATACACGCCATCGACCCAGAGATAAACATAATGACTCTGGGAGAGATCCCGTTGTTTCCAGGCTTTCCAATCCTCATACCAGCTTGATTTAAGACGGCTCACTGTCGCTGAAGACAAGCCCGCCGCTCTTTTACCTAAAATCGCTGCGAGCGCCTCCTGAAAGCCACCAGTGGAAATCCCTTTCAGATACAGCCAGGGAATCAGGGCTTCAATACTTTTACTTTTCCTCAGATAAGGGGGGATCAACTTGGAAGAAAATCGAATCCTTTCCTCTGATGAGGTGCTTTGACGATCTTTACTCCGCGGAACTTTCACGGATATAGAACCAATTCCCGTCTGAATCTCCCGATCTTGATGATAACCATGACGAACCACTCGCTGACGTCCATCCGAGAGTCGATAGGACTGATATTCCTTCATGAATATTTCCATCTCCAATTCCAACGCTTCAGAAAGTATCTTCCTGGCTTTCACTCTCAAAAGTTCACTCAAATGATCTTCAATAATTTGCTCTGGCTTCTCCAGATCAATCACGTTATAGTTGCTCATCGGCGTATCCTTTCTTTGATGTAATTCTATTTATTTTAAATTCCCATCAATAGGATACGCCACCTTCAAATTTAGTCCATCCCCAACTTTCGACTATATCTCGCATAAACCAAGACATTTGTGTCTAAAAATCTCCTTATCTCCCATCGTCGCCATACAAATCCTCTCTTCTCAACGATAGATTCTCCGGCCATTTTCCCAAATGAATGACAGGGATTTCTAAGGATCGTTGTTTCTTCGCTTCCACCGTTTCTTCATCGACCACGACGACCACCTTATGTTTTCCAGGAACAATTTCAGGCGGCATTTGCAAAGTCAACGAACCATTATCTGCTACCGTTGCTGTGGTTTCAATTGTTTTCATAGGGCATCCCCCGATAAAAATTTTTTATTTTTTCCCGTTTCGGGATCTTCGCAATGATTAGGTTTTGTTAAATTCGATTTAATCAAATCCTCTGGTAGATTCTGCGTGAACAAGCCATTTTGCATATTGTTTCAATGATAGTTGTATTTGAACTTGAAATGCGGTTTTCGCAAGAGTTGAGCAATTGGGAAACTACAATAAATGAAATTCTTTGAGAACGTTTGCCAGAGGTGGATCGGTGGCAGCCAATTTGCGTAGGGCAGCGATCAAGTCTTGCAGACGATTGTCTTTTTTGATCTCTTGCACCGCTTCTGCTACAGCCCGGTCAATAATCGCTTCTTCTTTAGGAGCGGCGTCCCGCTCCAGCGTTTCCAGGGTCTCTTCTTTGGCTTTGCGAATGATGGTGCGTCGGTCCCAATAAGCAAATCCGATGACACCCAGAGTCAGGACAGTAAAAATGCCGGCAATCAGTTGCAAGGTATTCATCATCTGTTCAAAGCGCTTATCTACCTGTTCAAAGCGCTTATCTACCTGTTCAAAGCGCTTGTTCATGTCTTCCCGTAATTCGACAATGCGCTTGTTCATGTCTTCCCGTAATTCGACAATGCGCTTATCCACTTGTTCAAAGCGTTGATCGGTGGCTTCCATAAAGAGCGTTAAGGTGGTTTCCAGACGAATGATACGCTCTCGATCTTCCTGGGTAAATCCAATCGTTTGTTGCCCGAATACCACCATATGGCACAGCAACAAGCTCACTCCTCCCATCAACCATATGATCCCAAATCTTTTCATAATTTCCTCAAACAAGCATAACTGCTTGTGCAGTTTACCACTGTTCTTCCTTTCCCGCAATTGTCTGGAAAAAGTTGAAACCAGATTACTTTGAATTTAAAAAATCATTTTTTTCTGCCGAAATTCTCTACAGTTCGCTTGTCAAGAAAATACATTCTATTCTTTTTAAATGGTGATTTAAATGTAAAAAAAGATGTAACTATTCAGGAATCTTCCGAGAACCCACCGATTTCCCACCTCGAGGCTCTTCAAGAAGCCTGTACACTCTTTGAAAAAGAACGAGAGCCATGGAAGCAAGAGCGCTTAGCACTCTGATTTACCTCCCTGGCAAAGGGTTTACGATCATTATCGCCATTGGAAAAACGCAGGATTGTGGAGTGAAGATTCGCTTTTTGGCTCATGACCATAAAGAAGCGGATCTCCCTGATTGATAAATTTTTTAATTTTTTTTGCAAATCCTGCATTTTTTTTTCAATTGGGGGTTGACATTATGCAAAAATAATATATTATTACCAAAATCATACCTTTTTGATAATTCTCAAAGAAATCGCCTTGGGCTGACGAAAGGTTTTATTTCAATGTCGCACCTGTTGATTGAGCCGAAAGTCATGTAAAACCTCATCTCCTCCCCAGAGGATTTTTAGAAATGGTCAACGGGGAATGGAAAGTGCCAAAAAAAGCTTGATTAACATTTGCAAAGCGATTATATATTCCAAGGACGGAAGGGAAATCATGTGATCCTTCACTTTGTAGTCTTACCATCAGGATGACATGAAAATCTGAAATTAACCTGTTTTGAGTATAAAAAATAATTTGACACGAGGTTAAAATGATAGTACAATCCCGGCACCCGGCACCCGGCACCCGGCACCCGGCACCCGGCACCCGGCACCCGGCACCCGGCACCCGGCACCCGGCACCCGGCACCCGGCACCCGGCACCCGTGCACCAAGCCCCTAGTTCCAACTTCCCATTCTCAAGTTCTTAGTTCCAAGCCTCAGGCAATAAGTTCCCCATCCCAAGTTCTACCCTCTGGTGTCATCTTGACGTCGACACCAATTCCAAGGGGGAGAGATCCTTAAGATTCCCTTGTTCCCAATTTCACATTCCTCAAAAAGTATTTTCTTTTTAATTCCTTCCCTCTCGAGCGAAGCGGGGGAGAATATATTGAATCTAAAATGGAGTAACAAAATGAATCCGAAAAAAGTATTTTCTTTTTTAATTCCTTCCCTCTCGAGTGAAGCGGGGGAGAATATATTGAATCTAAAATGGAGTAATAAAATGAATCTGAAAAAAATATTTTCTTCAGGCCTGACCTTGTTGGTAGGGGCCATCCTGGCAGGCAGTGTGTCTGCCCAAAAATATGGCGGAACATTAGTTATATCAACTCAATCGGATGTGGGTTTTGATCCGGCGGGAGACGGGTCCAGAAATATCGGTAGTCACGCTGGTCATGATTATGTAATAACAGCAGATGTCACAAAAGGTGTTAACGCCACTGTAAAACTTAACCAAGTGTGGCGACTTGAATGATAGCCAATAGTTAGCGGATGTTTTTTTACTACTTTTTACTTTGTCTCGTTTTTTCTTCTATTCATTTACTTTCCAATCAATAAATTTTGTTTTCCTCTCCATTTTCTTTCTCATGCTTGTTCTTCCTTCCTCTGAGAGCTGAATCAACATGGAGCGAGCAATGGTGTAAGAAGTTGTTTTACCTGTTCATTTTTCTTCTTCATTTGAGTGGGAGGCAGTGATTTCTTTGATACTTTGAGTCATGTTCCTGTAAGACAAGTTTTTCTTGAAGGAAGCCCCTCAAAGCATCAACAGGAGATCCTATGCAAACAGGTAGATGCATCAACTGCCACCAATTTTTCCTCCGCCGCCCTCAAAACAAGGAGCAAAGTTACTGCAGCCTGAAGAGGTGTCAGCGTGCGCGCAAGACGAATTGGGAGCGTAAAAAGTTAGCCAGCGATCCAGACTATCAACAGAACCGAAAAGCTAGTCAGAAGGCTTGGCAAGAAAGCCACCGCGATTATTGGAAAGTCTATCGAGAAAAACATCCAGTTCAGGCTGAGCGCAATCGAAAACTTCAGTTGATCCGCAATGCCAAACAGCGGGGGTATATTGTGGAAAAACTCTCGATGAATACCATTCCTTCCATCTCTCCGCTCAGATCAAAGCCCTTCTCGCTCTCATCAGTGCCGATTGCAAAGACGGACGCGTCCATCCCTTATCAATTCTGCCTTATCGCCTCCTCCGATGAGGATTTGATTGCAAAGATGGACGCGTCAAATTCCTCCCCTGCCCAGATTTTTAAGGCTTTTGTTGAGCTTCCTTTGATTGCAAAGATGGACGCGTTAACCTAAAAGAACCTTGAGATATCAACAACTTATCCGTGATTGCAAAGAAGGACTTTATTGCCACCACCCTTCAGTTGAGTTAAAAACGATGAAAACCTTGTTAACCATCCATCCAAAAGAAGGAGCTGTGATGAGAAAGCAGTTGATTATGAAAAGCAGACGACGGGTGATCGAGGGAAGTTTTAGCTTCATTCCTCACCGATTTTTGAGGGAGGGCTTTTTTGAATGCCTGCGATCTGAGGAATTGATCTTATATTTTTTTTATGTGATGGCCGCGGATGCTCAAGGACTTTCCTACTACAGTCCCAAGACCATCACTCAACTGCTGAAAATGGAGAGGGATGTCTATCAACAGGCCTTGAGTGGTTTATTGCAAATGGATCTGATCGCCACAGAAGAGACCTTAGTGCAGGTCCTTCACTTGCCCCTGTCTCCACTAAGAAGATCCCCCTCACCCTCTGACTGTAAAGGTCCCTGTGATTGATCAGCATACTCTCTTTGAAATCCATCGCCTGCATGCAGAAGGACTTTCTCAGCGAAAAATTGCTCTTCGCTTGAACCTTTCCCGTGCGACGGTGAAGCGGCATCTCTGCCATCCTCAAATTGTGCGAAAAAAAATTAAAAAACCATCTAAACTCAATCCTTTTAAAGCGCATATGGAGCAATGGTTGCAAAGTGATGCCAGCCTCAGCGCAACGGTGGTTTTGCAGCGTCTGCAAGGGCTTGGATTCGAGGGGAGGTATGGGATTGTGAAAGACTATCTCAGAAAGATTCGCCCCAAACCCGCTGCGATGCCCATCAGACGCTTTGAAAGCCAGCCGGGGGAACAGTTCCAAATCGATTGGGGTTTTTTTGGCAAACTCAGCTATGGACAAACCCAGCGAAAGCTTTATGCCCTGGCTGTCATTGAATGCCATAGCCGAAAACTCTTTGTTTATTTTAGCCATTCGACAGACCAGACGGCTTTCCATCAGGCTTTATTAACCGCCTTCCAGTTCTACGGAGGAACTACCAAAGAACTGGTGTTTGATAACATGAAAACCGCCGTCGTTGAACGAGTGGGATCCATCATCCGATTTAACGGAGCCTTTTTAGATTTTCTCCGCCCCTTTCAGCTCATCCCGAAGGCTTGTTCGCCGAGGCTTCCGCGATCGAAAGGCAAAGTGGAGAGGGTGATCCGCTATATTCGGGATAATTTTTGGCCTCTTCGTCAGTTCAAAGATCTGGCCGATGTCCAGCAGCAAATGAATCATTGGCTGCAGACAGTGGCCAATGTGCGCCAGCATCAAACCACCTTAGAAAAACCCGATGAACGCTTTCAACCTCAAACGCTTCGAGCCTTGCCCCCTTGCTTGCCCGATTGTTATCTGACCCGCCGTGTGACTGTCTTAGCCGATGCCACCGTGACCTTCGATTCAAATTATTATTCCGTACCCGACTGGACATTAGGACACCGGCTCACCCTCAAAGCCGACCAATATGAGGTCTTGCTCTTTATTAAAGAGCGCCGTGTGGCCCAGCATTTAAGATCTTGGCAACGCAAACAAAGGCTGGAAAATCCCAAACATCGAAACCCTCAAAAACGCTCCCCTCTACCGCATCCGGACTGTGTTTATTTTCTTTCATTGGCGCCCTGTTGCCAAACCTTTCTGCAGGGCATCAATCAATCGGGGATGGCTTTACAAAAGACGATTCAGCAACTGCTCAAACTTTTAGAGCAATACGGCTTAGACTCTTTAGTCATTGCCCTTGAAAAGGCCATCCATCACCACGCTTTTGGCCTCGATTATGTCAAAAATATCCTCTACCAGGAAATGAGGCCCGTCTCCCATCAACCTCCAGTGGTTTTGAAACAAGAAGCCTTAAATCATATCCGCCTCACCCCGCATTCGCTGGCCGAATATGATGCCCTCGTCCTGCAGAGAAAGAAGGGGGAGAGATGAGTGAAAAAATAAAAAAACAATGTCAGAGCCTCCATCTCAGTGGCCTTTGCCAGCATTTTGAAGCGATTTTTAAAACTGCCTCGCAAAAAAACTGGACTCATCATCAATTGCTCGAGAGCTTGTTTGATCTCGAACTGGACCATCGTCTCCATAAGCGCATTCAATTGCGCTTGAAGCAAGCCAAACTGCCCGCCACTCCCACCATCGAGAGCTTTGATTTTGCCCACCACCCCTCTCGAAAAAAGAACAAAGGCAGAATTTTACAATTGATGCAATTGGACTTTATCAAGAATAGCGAGGATGTTATCCTGATTGGCAATCCAGGGGTGGGCAAGACCCACTTGGCTTTATGCCTGGCATACGAGGCCACTCAGAACGCCATGCGCACTTTATTTACCACAGCAACCGACATGATTAACCATTTGATTGCTGCCGAATCGGACCATTCCCTGGTCAAAAAACTCAGCCATTACACCGAACCGGACCTCCTCCTCTGCGATGAGATCGGTTATCTGCCACTGGATCAACAAGGAAGCAGCCTCTTTTTCCAGGTCATTAGTCGCAGGCATCAGAGAAAATCAACCTTTCTCACCACAAACCTGCCTTTTGCCCAATGGGGGAATCTCTTTGATTCGACCACTGTGGCCACTGCCATTGCAGATCGACTGGTAATGAATTCGGAGGTTATCATTTTAGAAGGAGAAAGCTATCGTAGAAATAAAAGAAAAAAATGAAAAAGGCATATAGCCCCTTCCATCCGCTGTTTTAAAGGTATGAGGCCACATCACATCACTGCACCTTGTCGCTCAATACTCAACCTACTCCTCTGCCCACTTAACTACGTGGTAAACTTCCAAATTGCCGTTTTTGGTATACTTTACTACTGCCATCAACAAAAAGGACCGTATGGTGACGGCACCTATGGTTTTAACGTCACGGGGACACCTTATGGAGCCTGGGCGCCCAGCGTGGCCGAATCCTGGGAAGCAACTCCAAACAAAATAGTCTATCATCTGAGAAAGGGCATTAAATTCCGCAATAAAGCCCCAGTCAATGGTCGAGAACTGGATGCTCATGATGTCCTCGCAACCTGGAATGCGGCAATTGCAATCCCCGGCACATTATCGAGTGGGGAACAAGACAAGTATAAATGGACTGTCCTCGATAAATATACCATTCAAGTGGAATGGATAAACCCTACACTGGAATATGATAAAATAGGTGAAATTGTCGGTGCTTCTTGGGGTCTTATCCCAAAGGAGATTGAGAAAGGCACCAATCGTAATGACTGGAGGAATACCTACGGATCTGGGCCATTTTACCCAACAAAATATGTCGAAGGCAGTGTCACTGAATTTGAAAAAAACCCGGACTACTGGGCGACAGATCCGATGAATCCTGGAAATTCTATCCCCTATCTGGATAAGGTGAGATTAGTCAAAATGGATGAAGTGGCAATGAAAGCTGGACTCGCAACAGGCAAAATTGACACTACTTTTACTCAATTTTACTTGAGCCGAAGTGACGAGAAAGACCTCATGAATTCCAACCCTGATTTAGTGACGGCAAGGGGTCCCATCCGAAATCAAATGCTTAACTTCAACATTACCAGGAAACCTTTTAGTGACCAACGTGTCCGCCGGGCAGTCATGCTGGCCATCCCACACGAGGAAATGAACGAAAGTTTGTATGATGGTACCGGCTTATGGCCAGCATATCCTACCTTTGCGGGCACGGCGCCCTTTCATATTTCATTAGAACAAATGGAAAAAGAACGCCCGGATCTCGCCAGGATGTGGGGATACGATCCGGAGGAAGCTAAAAGACTGTTGGCCGAGGCTGGTTATCCGAATGGTTTTAAGACCAATATCATTACGCGGACGGAGTTTGGCTCTGCGGAAACTTCGGAAGCCGTTGCACTCTATCTTTCCCAGGTTGGCATTGACATGGAGATCAGAGTCGTGGATATGGCTAAAATGTATACTATGACCATGAATAAAGAACCTGATCCCAGCTACACGGATATGGCTTGGTCGGACAACGGATGCATAAATTCGTTCTATTCGTGTCATTGGCAGATACACATGGATCCCCGTGGTCCGTTTCCTTGGTATGGACCCCATGAAAAGATTTTAAACAGTCAATATGGACAGGATTTTATCACAATGTATGATGATTTCCTGGCCGAAGATGACCCTCATGAGCATTACAGGAAATGGGTTGCATTAGCCATGTGGACGATGCAAGAAGTGTGGTCTGCCCCTCTCATGTACTTAACGGGCGCTCACTTTCAACAAAATTGGGTGCACCAACACAGTGGCGTTTTCTGGGATTCGTTGAATAATTTGCATATGTTAAAATATACCTGGCTTGACTTGGATAAGAGAAAGCAGCAGAGCGGACGAGGCGCCAATGAGTAATTCCTGAGTGTATGAACAAACAAAAGGGAGGGAGTGTTCTTCATTCCCTCCTTTTTTTTCAATTGCGCAATTCGCATTTTCCGAATCCGCATGGGTATAAAATATCATGATGCTAAGCTATATCATCAGGAGAGTGGTCATCATGATTCCTACCTTGATCCTGGTCTCCATCATCGTTTTCATGGGCTTGCGTTTCATTCCAGGGGACGTCGTGGACCTGATGGTATCGCAGGCTTCGTTCGGATCTGCAGGGATTAGTCGTGAAGAGATAAAAATATATCTGGGGATGGACTTACCCGTTCACGAGCAGTATCTCAAGTGGATAGGTGGAGTACTTCGAGGTGATTTTGGCGAGTCCCTTTGGACAAGGACGCCTGTCAATGACAATTTGCTGAGTGGTCTACCCGTCTCCCTGGAACTGGGTTTTATGGCGGTTTTCCTCTCCCTGGTCATTGCCATCCCGGTGGGAGTGCTTGCCGGCATCCGGCCGGAATCAAAGCTGGATTATCTTTTGCGCAGTGTTGCCATCTTCCTGGTCTGCATTCCGGATTTCTGGCTGGCAACCATGATCGTGATCTACCCCGCTATCTGGTGGAATGTCTCACCGAGCCTGGTTTATTTTTTTTTCTGGGAGGACCCCCTTGGCAATCTGGGCATGGTCTTCCTGCCGGCTCTGGTCCTGGGATTTGCGTTTTCCGGGATGATCATGAGGCTGACCCGTAATTTGGTCATCGAGGAAATGGGGCAGGATTATGTGCGGACGGCCAGGTCCAAGGGACTGAAGGCGAGAGTCGTGGTACTGCGTCATGTGCTCAAGAACACACTGATCCCGGTGGTCACCGTGGTGGGGATTCAGCTCCCCTTCGTCATTGGGGGGGCTGTGGTGGTCGAGAGCATCTTTGGTTTACCGGGATTGGGAAACATGATGGTAGAATCGATCAACACTCGGGATTATCCGATCATTTCGGGCATCAATATCATTCTGGCAACGGTGGTGCTGAGCGTCAATTTGCTCGTTGATATCAGCTACGCCTGGCTCGATCCACGGATACGTTATAAATAGTTGTCAGTTTTCTGCTGTCAGCTCTCAGTGTTGTGAACGCGAACGGTAGTGCCAGCCTCATAGGGTCGCCCTACCGTATCAACATGATAATAAATAGAAATGACAAGCAAAACCGTATCATCACCAGACACGCATCCGGCCAGAAAGAGTGCCTTGATCACCTTTCTCTCCCGGCTCTTTCGTGAGAAAAAACTCGGGGCCATCGGCTTGATCATCGTCGTGGTGTTTTTACTGGTGGGCATTTTCGCGGACTTCCTGGCTCCCTATGGGATGATGGAGTTTGATATGAGAAACCGTTTGAAGGGACCCATGCCGGGGCATTGGATGGGAACCGACCATTTTGGACGAGACCTTTTGAGCCGGGTCATCTACGGCGCTCGGATTTCCATGGTGGTGGGTCTCTCCGCTTGCGGGATCCTGATTCTCATCTCCACAAGTGTTGGCCTGCTTTCCGGGTATGTCGGGGGCGTTGTGGATTTGGTCACCCAGCGCTTCGTGGACGCCTGGCTTTCCTTACCCGGGTTATTTGTTATTCTGACCGTGATGACTACCCTGGGGGCCGGGATGCCTCAGACCATTGGAGTATTGGGCGCCTTTTGGGGAATTGCCAACATTCGCACGGTACGAGGGGTCGTCTTGAGTGCCAGGGAGAACGTGTATGTGGAGGCGGCCCAGGCGGTGGGCGGTTCCACCTGGCGCATCCTTATCAAACATATCCTGCCCCAGATTTGGGCACCATTGATTGTGGTGTATACCGTCTCCCTGGGGGGAATCATCATCTCCGAAGCCGTCATCAGTTACCTCGGATTTGGCATTCCTCCGCCGCAACCCAGCTGGGGGGGGATGCTCAGCCTGGAAGGTCAGAAATATATGTTGGAGCAGCCCTGGTTGGCCTTCTGGCCGGGTCTGGCCCTGGCCATCGTGATTTACGGGGTTAACATGCTCGGGGATGCCATGCGCGACCTGCTCGACCCTCGTTTACGCGGCAAAGTAGGCCGTTTGGGTTTACCGAATAAACGCTAAAAATGAATAAGGAGATCCCATGAAAGCTGCGATAATACTTAAGGACGGAAAAATTGAGATTCAGGATCTGCCCACCCCGACCCCGGGGGACGAAGAGGCGCGCATCCGCATCACCGCAGCAGGCGTTTGTCACTCCGACGTGCACATCGTGCGCGGCGACTGGGCGGGGTTTCCATCTCGATTTCGGTCAGGTGTGTTCGGGCACGAGGCCATTGGCATTGTCGAAGAACTCGGGCCAGGCGCCGAGCGCTACGCCGCTGTGGGCGACCGGGTCTTCACGGGGTTCGGTGGCATGGGCGGTGCCTACTGGTGCGGCGCCTGCGAGTTCTGCCTGGGCGGCGAACCGCGCCACTGCTCCCAGGCCAAGGGCCTCAATGGCACCTTCGCTGAGCAGTTCTGCGTGTGGGCCAAGGCGCTCGTAAAACTGCCGGACACGGTGGGTGATGAAGAAGCAGGGCTCTCCTGTGGCGGCCTCACGGCGTATGGCGCTGTCAAGAAACTCTTCAAGCACCACATCCAGCCGGGACGTCACGTGGCGATCGTGGGTGCCGCCGGGGGCCTCGGCCACTACGCCGTCCAGGTCGCGACGACCTTCGGCTACAAGGTAGTGGGCATCGACGTCGGCGAGGAGCGGCTGAAGTTCGTCGAGTCGCTCGGCGCCAAGCTGGCCGTCAGTGCGGACGACGCCGTCGAAACCGTTCAGCAGTTCGGTGGTGTGGACGCCGCGATTGTGTTCTCGGCCTCCATAGCCGGGTTCAAGCTCGGCTTACAAGTGCTGCGACCAAGCGGCCTGTTCGTGGCGTGTGGCCTTCCCCCTACTAGCGAAGGCCACTTCGGACTGGACCCCTTCTTGTGGAACCAGAAAGGCGCGACCCTGGTCGCCTCGGTCGTCGGCAACGTGCAGGAGATGCGCGAGCTCGTCGACATGGTGGCGGCCGGAGACGTCAAGAGCCACATCGGCCGCCGCGGTCCGCTCTCGGAGCTGGATGCCATCTTGGATGAGCTCGAAGAAGGCAAATACCTGGGCCGCGCCGTCATCACCGACCTCGGCAGCTAGGATCTGCATGGCTTTGAAGACCCGGGAGGCGATCCACGGGTTCCAGTATAGAAAAGATAATATCGGGGTTTATTCGACAACTCCAATCTGGCCGATGCGGGTCGTTGTGATCTGTGTCTGCATAACTGCGCATTAAAAGTGCTACACACGAAAAAAGGAAAGAACAAATGAGTGAAAAACTACCTGAAGACGTCCTTTCGGGCGTAAAATTAATCAATTCGAATACCGTTGTGCTTGATCCTCTCGAGTACTCTGATGTCAATGTACTGGAAGGATCTCCGAAATCATCAATAAAAATATTATGGAAATCTGAAGATGGATCATGTGTCACTGGTGTTTGGTCGTGTACTGAGGGAAGTTGGCTGGTCGAGTGGCCATGGGATGAAATGTGTTTTCTACTTGAGGGCGAATTGGATGTCACAGAAGTTGACAGGAACAGCGATCATTCAGGACAAACCATACGAGTAAATCCAGGTGATCAATTTCATTTTGAAAAGGGGTCTAAAACGGTGTGGAATGTAATAAAACCTGTGAAAAAGATTATGTATATAAGACATAATTCCCCAATTGCGGATCAGCCATGGGAAGAAAACGAAGCGTTCAAAGCGAACTATAAAAAAATAAAAGATGAGTCATGATGGCAAAAGAACCGCTCTGGCGTCCCAGTCCTCAACGCATTGCTGAAGCCCAAATGACGGCCTATCGTGCCTGGCTCAAGGAACACAAGGGGCTCCATTTCGATCATTACGAAGCCCTCTGGCAATGGTCAACCGAGGAGTTTGAAGCGTTTTGGGAAAGCATTTGGGAATATGGGGAGGTGATTAGCCATCGCCCCTACCAGAGGGTGGTCAATCAGCAAGAAATGCCGGGAGTGAGTTGGTTTGAGGGGGCCACGCTCAACTATGCCGAACACATCCTGGCCCCTGGCACTCAAGCAGAATCTGTGAATGCACCCGCGATCGTGGCTGAGTCAGAGACTCGCCCCCGCGTGGAAGTGTCCTGGCAAAGCCTGCGTGAGCAAACAGGCGCACTCACCGCCAGCTTGAAACAGCTTGGTCTCGAAATGGGCGACCGTGCTGTGGCCTATCTGCCCAACATCCCGGAAACGGCTGTGGCCATGTTATCTGTCAGCAGTTGCGGGGCAATTTGGTCAATGGCTTCCCCAGAAATGGGGATTGCCAGTGTGCTGGACCGATTCCATCAAATTGAGCCCAAGATTCTTTTCACCATCGACGGTTACCGTTACAAGGGAAAGGACTACGATAGGCGGGAAGTCGTGGTCGATCTCGTCAAACAACTGCCCTCGGTGGAAACCGTTATTTTTATTCCTTATCTCCATGCGTCCAATGAGTTGGACCTCAGTGCTGTGAGGGAAGGCAAACCGCCCCCAGTGGTTTCCTTTGCAGAGACCGTCAGCACACCTGCGAAACCTGATTTTACCCCGGTGCCCTTTGCTCACCCGCTGTGGATACTCTATTCCTCGGGCACCACAGGCCCGCCCAAGGCCATCATCCATAGCCACGGTGGAATCGTCTTGCAAAATATCAAGTATATTAGATTACATTTAGACATAGGTCCTTCTGACCGTTTTTTTTGGTTTAGTTCCACCACCTGGGGCATGTGGAATTCTTTGATTACCACACTAATTTCCGGGGCCACCATCCTGCTGTTTGACGGCAATCCCGGTTATCCTGATCTCAACACCCTGTGGCGATATGCCGAAAGAGAAAAAGCCACGTTTTATGGCACCAGCCCCACGTTTATTTCCTTATGCAGGAAGGCGGGCATTACGCCTGGAGCAAGTTTCGATTTGAGTTCTCTACGGACCGTGGGTTCCACCGGCTCCCCATTGTCGGAAGAAGGGTATCGTTGGATCTATGAAAAAGTGCATCCTGATGTTCTACTGTTCTCTGTCACTGGCGGCACCGATTTTGGTGCCGGCTTCCTGAGCGCCTGCCCCATTCTTCCCGTCTATGCCGGAGAAATGTCTTGCAGAGAGCTGGGGGTGGCAACCTACGTTTATGATGATAACGGCAAGCCCGTGATGGACGAAGTAGGAGAACTGGTGATGACGAAACCAATTCCCTGCCTGCCTATCGGGTTTTGGGGAGATCCAGAGGGTCGGCGATACTATGAAAGTTATTTCGACACCTTTCCTGGTGTATGGCGGCACGGGGACTGGCTGCAATTGATTTCCCATCCAGAGGCCGTCGGAGGCATTGTATTCGGCCGCTCCGATGCCACGATCAACCGCCAAGGCATTCGGATGGGGAGCAGTGAGATTTATCGAGTGGTTGAATCCTTCCCTGAAGTGGCCGATTCCTTGGTGGTGGATTTGGAATATCTGGGCAAGCCCTCCTATCTTGCACTTTTTGTGGTCTTGACAGACCCTGAAGCCGCGCCAATTCCCAGCCCTGACGTCGCAGGCAAAGCATCGACAACGGAGAAACCCAGTCTGAGAGACACGGGAATGCCAGAAATCCTACGAAGCGGAATCATGAACAAAATTCGCACCCATCTCTCGGCTCGCCACGCCCCCAATGAGATCTTTGCGATTCAGGCGGTCCCTTATACGATCTCAGGTAAAAAAATGGAAGTCCCTGTCAAGAAAATTTTGTTGGGCAAGTCCGCCAATACCTCAGCCAACCGTGATTCCATGGGCAATCCGGAATCCATCGACTGGTTCGTTGAATTTGCTCGCGGTAGAAACTCTTGATACCCTGCCGCCCATGGGTTTCAGGAAGGAACGGATTGGAAGAAAATGTAAAATGTCGTTTCTATGGTTCAATACTTCACATCCTAACGTAATGTGAGTTCTGGATAAGGTTACCCACCCCGTCCGCTCCGCGTCCACCCCTCCCAAGAGGGGATATGAAATTTTGCCTAGAAAGTCCCCTCCTTGGAGGGGATTTAGGGGTGGGTAAAAAAAAGGGAACTTCTCGAATCTACGAATTCTTTATTAATTTGAATAGGTATCCACCATGAAAGGAGAACAACCATGAGCGATTTTGAATATATCAAGACGGACCACGTCGGTACCGATGGACGCGTCGGCCGTATCACCCTCAACCGACCGGAGAAAATGAACGCGCTCTCCGAGGAGTTGCTGTATGAACTGAACGAGGCGCTCCACGACATGGAGGCCGACAGCGACGTACGCGTGATAATCGTGCGCGGCGAAGGCAGAACCTTCAGTGCAGGTTACGATCTCACGCCGTCGCGCGGGGGTGCGGACGCGGTCGTCCGCAGTCACAAGCAGCGAGACGCGAAAGATCGCCGGCTCCTGATGGGTCTCAGGACCGGCATGCAGCAGATCACCGATATCCACATGTATTTCTGGAATATGGCGAAGGTTACCATTGCGCAGGTGCACGGCTATGCGATTGCCGGCGGCTGCGAACTGGCGATGATGGCCGATCTTGTCGTTGCCGCCGAGGACGCACAACTCGGACACCCGGGAGTGCGCCTCGGTACCTCCCGAACCGGGGTTATCTGGCCACTCGTCATCGGCATGCGCAAGGCGAAGGAGTTGTATTACACGGGAGATAACGTCACCGGCAAGGAAGCGGAGGAGATCGGCATGATCAACTACGCTTGGCCGCTTGAGGAACTGGACGAGAGAACCCTCGCGTTCGCCGACCGGCTCGCGATCATGTCCGCCGACCATCTCGCGATCCTCAAGGTCAACATGAATCGCTTCTACGAGAACATGGGAATCTACTCGTCCGTGCGCAGCAGTACCGACCTCGACGCGATGGGACAGTGCACCGAGCGCACCTACCAGTACCAGGACATGATGCGCGAGCATGGGCTCAAGGACGCGCTGGCCTGGCGCGACGGACCGTTCAAAGGTAGTGATACCTACAAGAAGAAGTAGCTCGGAAAGGGTAGAGTAGCAGACAGGCATCGCACATTTAGACATGGCTTATCCGTTTCCGTCCCTTTCGTCTGACGGTGCCTAAATATCCAAATCGTGTGTGTTCCTCCAGTCCGCTCTCATCAAACCGTGCATACGGTTTTCCCGTACACGGCTTTCCGATGTTCTTCATGTCAAAGCATGCGCCTTCTTCCAAGGAGCTGAAGTCGGGAGTTTGTTCTTCCAGCCCAGCGAGAAATTCGCTCACCCCTTCTCCACTTTCTATTGCGCTGAAACTCACCCTGTCAGTTCCGGGGGAGCCTTGATTGGCGCGGACAAGATGATAGGCATGGAGGAGAATGTCCGGCCGATACATCTTGTCATAGAGCGCGTAGAAGCGGAACTTGGAATCTTGCTTGGCTTTCTCATAGAGCTTCCTCTGCAACTGCCTAATCTTCTCTGGAGTTGTTAGCTTCATGGCAATCTCCTGATTCTTCGTGCGTTGGTTGCATGAACAAAGTAGGGGGCCTTTCCTCAGGATGAGTTCTGTTGTCTCACTCCCTCAAGCGGTATTATACCCCCCTCCGACTCCCCATGAGAGCGATGATGATTTCGTTGCCTTATACCTCACCGTTGAGTTTCTCAAGCTCATCTCATCGGGTCTCCGGCACTGCACTCACTCTTCTTCCACAGCGTGCCATCCCTGCTACCCCGGAAAACTCTCACGATGAACTCCGTTGTCTAGTTCGTGAGATAACAGCTTTCTCCATATGACCAGAGGATCAGCGTTTTCGAGTTATTTTCGAGGCTACCTATAGGTTCACTTTCGTTACGGCCCGTTGTTTTGCCTAAGGGAACTTACAACCCGGAATTACTCCCACGCTGCTCCCCTCGGCTACAAAGTCGTACGGATAATTACTTTGGTGGGACTTTAACCCACTAGAAGAGCGGTCGTTACCGCATACGGTCAAGTATTAATTTGTCTTTTATTTTCTCGATTGAAATGAAGGAGCGGGTCGTGATCATTCGGCACACCATCAAAAATGCCCTCATTCCGGTGCTCACCCTGATCGGTCTGCAGTTGCCGATCCTGGTCGGAGGCGCGGTGATCATGGAGAACATCTTCAACCTGCCTGGGCTCGGTCGTCTCCTGGTGAATGCCCTCAATGACCGAGACTACCCGGTGGTCTCCGGAGTCAACCTCTTTTTCGCCACCGGGGTGGTGCTGCTCAATCTCCTCATCGACCTGATTTATCCCTATCTGGACCCGAGAGTGCGGTATGAATAGTCGTTATGCTTCCAGTAATTACAGTTTGAGATTCGTCTGTCAGAAGAAGTCCCTCCGGGACTGTATTATATAGACTTCTAGAAATTCATACTTCAGCACTTCCGGGATTCTCAAGGAGACCCTATGAGTGCACCCATATATACCCCTTTGTAGTTCAAGACACCGCACTTGCTGCCGACCTCGATACCGTGGGCGGCAAGGGGTTGTAGTGAGCACGAATGATGGCCGCCGAATTTCCAATCCCCGCAGGCTTTACGGTCACGACAGCCGCATACCGGCAGTTCGTTTCTGACAACGACCTTCAGCAGGCTATCATCGATCAGGCAAAACCGGAACTCGTGGGCACAGCGGTGTCTTTCGATTCCGCCTCGCAACAAATCCAGGCGTTGTTTGCCAAAAACGATCTGGGTGATGCACTGAAGGTGCAAATCGCGGAGGCCTATGCCGCCATGGGCGACGGCGAACCACCGGTTGACGTGCGTTCCTCGGCCTATGCGGAAGACCTGCCGGATCTGTCGTTCGCCGGGCAGCAGGACACCTATCTCAACATACGCGGTAGCGATTCGGTGTTCGAGGCGGTACGCGACTGTTGGGCATCGTTGTGGACCGCACGGGCCCTCAGTTACCGGCATGAACATGCCATCGCCCAGGAGGCGGTTGCCATGGCGGTGGTGGTGCAGGAGATGGTGCCCTCCGAAGTTTCCGGCATCCTCGTAGAAAGGCGAAAACAGAATACGCTAATCCTTTTCATTTTTTTGGGGGGCAATGGCTCGACTTTGTTTTTGCTCCTTTTCCAGATACTTCTGAATCTCTTCCAGAGAAAACCGTTTGAGGATCTCATCGGTTGAAAACCGTTTGAGGATCTCATCGGTCGAAAGCCGTTTGAGGATCTCATCGGTCGAAAGCCGTTTGAGGATCTCATCGGTTGAAAGCCCTTTCAGGCGATCATCGGTTGACAGTACGCCTAAATGATCACGCACATAATCTTTTTGAAAATCTTCCATCGTGTAGGTCATTTCTAATCCTTCCAAGTGATAATTCTCAAAGAGTTGATTCAATATGGTGCTGATTTCCCGGGTATGCCCACGGTATTGACGCGAGGCAAACTCCACTTCTCCGGGAATCCCACTGAATAAATGCCAAATCGCATTATGTTCCGCATGAGCGATCTCACTCAGTACAATCATCCGAATGAGATCACTCCCCCGCTGAATCTCATAGACGCCCTCTTGGATCGCCTGGAACTCCACCTGGGAAGCGAGTTTCTGCGGATAGCGGGAACTCACGCCAAAGAGTTGAAATTCCTCTTCCGGTAACAGGTTTTGAAATGAGGGACTGATCTGTTTGCGATAATTCACATAATGCCCGGTCAATTCTTTCAGGGCCCAATCGTCAAAGGGTTCTCTCAATGATTTGTAGCTTAGCAAATTATAATGCCTCAGATTGTCCAAGCCATCCGGTAAGAGTTCAATCGGATTGCCTGTTTCTTTCCTCAAAATGACGACATCCAGCAGCTGTCTTTTGAGAGACAGATCCTTTTCCAACTCTACAACCCAGGTGGAATCGGTAAAAAAATCGGTAAGCGCCAAGCCAAAGAGGCGATGCCAGTTGATCATTTTCCTTATCATTGGCTGCATGACAAAATACATTGGATTGTCATTCTACTATGCCAACCTATAGAAAAACGAACAAGTGCGAATTGTTTTTGAAAAGGAAATTCTTTCTTTCTATAACTATTCAGGTCTCTTCCGAGAACCCATCGATTTAAGCACAGGTTTTGCGTGGCATAGAGTCCGGAAAGGACTTTATGCTCTCGAATGTTCAAAAATATATTGATTCCCTGATACCTGTTGTTTTTCTGTAGGCGGGATCTTCGCTCGTGCCTGGATCAACAGCGATTTAAAGGCAGAAATATTGGGAAAGTAATGAGCCCATCGGGGAATGGAGCAATCTCATTCCCCGATTATGAAATGAAGTCGAAATAATCCCTAAATTTTCGGCGACGCTCTCAGGGATTTGCTCGACCCCCGGTTGCGGGGCGCTGCAGGGTCCTATAGCGGGTCTCAGGCGAGGTCTCGCCTAAAGAGAGCTTCAAGATTTTTGGAACAAACAAAGTTGAGAGAATACTAGAAAGAATAGGAGAAACCTATGAAGATTATAGTCACCGGCGGGACGGGTCGCATTGGGGCCAATTTGATCAAACAACTGTTGGCCAAAGGACATGAAATTCGTAAGAGACACCCATGAAGACCTGGAGCGGGGAGAAGCTTTGCGAAATGTAGTTTTTTTTAGATTGCTCCTCAGAATGGTTAGCGTATCCCGGATAAATAATCTTTTAATCACATTTTATATTTGTTATCTTATTCCTTGATTTTTCTCTATTTTCGTATGTGAGGTAGTAACATGAGTGACATGTTTGATCTCACCGGAAAGGTGGCCATCGTTACCAGCGGGGACGGCTGTGTTTCTCGCCTCCCCGGCTTCTGACTTCGTTTCGGGAACGTTCATCAACATTGACGGGGGTCTGAAGGCCGGCGACAAGGGGTGGCCAAAACCAGACCAACCGGCTGGGGAATGACTTCAGAAGGTGAGGTAACGGCAAGCTCATCAGTACCTACCCACCGAGGAGTGAGGGAGCTGAAAGAAACTCCGATTTTGATGCAAATTTGAATGTTTGGTCGAACGGGACTTTCACATACTGGGCGTTTCGTTCCCGACCACCTTTCAGGGTGAACAAGATCAGGTGACGGGCAACTTTTGAGAATAGAAAGGAAAGAGTATGAGTATTCAGATTGGCGCGTTTTTTCCGACCAATGACCTGCCGGCCGACCACGTCGCGATCCGCGATTGGGCCCAGGCGGCAGAGGCGATCGGCTTCGATTTTGTTGTGGTCTCGGACCACGTCCTCGGGGCTGACTGGTCAGCGCTATCCAACTTTGATGAATCTTTGGTTAAAGCAAATGGTAGTTACGATGTGGATGACTCGTTCCATGAAATCTTTGTGACCATGGCGTACATTGCGGCGGTGACCGAGCGGGTCGGCCTCGCCAGCGGGATCTTGATTCTACCGCAACGGCAAACCGCCCTGGTTGCCAAACAAGCGGCCCAGCTCGATATCGTCTCCGGCGGCCGGTTGCGCCTGGGAATTGGGGTGGGGTGGAACCCCGTCGAATATGAGGCGCTGAGTCAGGACTGGCGCGCGCGGGGGCGTCGCCAGGCGGAGCAGATCGAACTGATGAACCAGCTCTGGACCAACCGCACGGTCACGTTTGAGGGCGAGTTCGATCGGGTGCGCCACGCGGGGATCAAGCCCCTACCGATTCAACAGCCGATTCCGATTTGGTTTGGCGGTGAAGCGGAGCCGGTATTGAGACGCGCTGCGAAATACGGCCAGGGATGGCTTCCACGGTTTCGGCCGGACGAGCAGCTGGAAGGTCCCCTGGAACGCCTACATACCTATCTACAGGCCGAGGGGCGGGAGCCAAGCACATTTGGTCTCGATGGCTGGGTGCGCAGTAACATAGGTGGACCAGACCAATGGCAGACGGAGGCCGAGCGCTGGGTGAGTGTTGGAGCCACTCATGTAACGTTTTACACCTCGAAGCTAGGCATTGGCGCGGTAGAGCAACAAATTGAGGCCATGAACCAATTCTACGATGCCGTGCGATGAGAACCGAGTTTATCTTTTACGCTTACCAACCGCCCATGTTCAGGCCCTTCGAGAACTATCCGATGTCGTTGCTTGCTGAGGTGTATGAGGAAGCCTCCCAAAAGCTTCTCGATCTCCTGGGCTTCAAGGTCTGGTTCGGCATTGGCCACCGGGGCGACCACAATGCGAAGCGCATCTCGCGCGACAGACCGATCATCGGGGAGCTGAAACCGTGAGCGAGGCCTGGGCATGAGAACTCATGGAACATAATATCACGGTGAACAGTGTTTCCCCTTTCGCCACTACTCCTGGAGGGGATCTTTTTGTGAAGCACATACAAAAAGGTGAGTCAAATGCTTTTAAAAAGCTTCCTCCCAGCACTCCTAAATTGTATAGAAAAACGGGCAAAGGGACACCTGAGGAAATGGCTGCGGCTGTGGCTTTCTTTGCCTCGGACGAAGCCAGCTATATTACCGGCCAGACCATCAGTGTGAATGGGGGGAGGTTTATGTTTTGAGAAGGAGAGCTTTAGTTATTTTAATTTGCAGAGGGTAGTCCGCTCAATTTTCTTCATCGTCAAAGCGGTTGGGTCCTTCGGTTCCTTCGAATAAAAGTTGAAGAAAAAAGATAAATATATTGACGATTGGAATCAAGTAAAGAAGGGTGAGCCATCCCGATTTTCCCATGTCATGAAAGCGTTTGATCGAAAGAACAATCAGAGCATAAAAAACCACCAAACTGAGAATTCCAAGAGGTCGGAATCCTAAAGAAGAAATGGAGGCCAGAATTCCTTGAACAAATGTGGTTGTGATGAGAGACAACGCAAATACACTTCTTCCAATCCGGCCCCTGGGGGAAAAGAACAAGGTTGTTAAGCGGTCAAAGAGACTGGGTTCAACGTTTTTACTTTGTTGCCCGGCAAGAGAGTTTGACTCTTCTTGCTCTACCTCCAAAATAATGCTTTGAATTTCCGCTTTTGAAAGTTTGTAAGTTTCTCGAATGGCCTCAATTTTATCTTGCCATTCCAAATTGCGTGTTCTCATATTTTCATGTTCTTCCGCTTTCTGCCGGATGCGCTCGAGATAGGCTTCCTCCATTTGCTCTTGAAATTGCGACCTCTCTTCACGTTGTTTTTCATATTCTTCCGCTTTTTGGCGGATTCGTTCCAGAAAGGGAGTCTCCATGAGATCTTTTCTATAACCGGATTTACTGTTATTGTGGATATCGATTGGATACTATATTTTAATGATTAAAGATGATCAAGGGAAGTAGAAGTAGTGGATTATTCTTCACCGTCCTACCATGCTATTTTCATTTTTAATACTTTGTAATATTTCATATTGGAAAAAGACCAATAAATGATATTTTTTTTGCGAAGAGATTTTCACAATCGAACCCAATAATCAGTGATAGAGGTGTAATATGTTTATACAAATAAATAAAAACTGGGAACTGCCGGAATCCACAGTCACCCCTGAATCCATTTTCCTTAATCGTCGAACTGTATTGAAAGCAGCCGGATTTTCCCTGGCTGCCGGAATGTTGCCCCCGACTTTTGCGCTGGGTGCGACGGCTGGCTTTCCATCTGAGCCGAATCCCAACTACCAACCAGATCTTACATTGACCAAAGAAGATTTAGTAACGGGATACAATAATTTTTACGAATTTTCTTTTAATAAGGAGGATGTGGCCCAGAAAGCCAAGAATTTCGTATCAGAGCCCTGGACCCTGGAAATCAGTGGAATGGTAAACAGTCCCAAAACTTATGATGTCAATGAATTGGTCGAGAAAATTGGAATCGAACAACGAATTTATCGATTCCGTTGCGTGGAAGCCTGGAGCATGGTCGTGCCTTGGGATGGGTTCCCTCTTCATAAATTAGTGGAGATGGCGCAACCGACCTCAAAGGCCAAGTTTCTCAAATTCGTTTCGTTTCACGATCCGGACATGGCGCCTGGTCAAGTGAGGGCCCCCCATTATCCGTGGCCTTATACGGAAGGACTGACCATTGGGGAAGCCACTAATGAACTGACTCTCATGGTAACCGGTGTTTATGGCAAACCGGTTCCCAGTCAAAATGGCGCTCCCATACGTCTCATCGTTCCTTGGAAATATGGTTTCAAAAGTATCAAATCGATCACTAAAATCGAATTTACCGATCAAATGCCGTTGAACCTGTGGAATGAATTGGCCCCGAGAGAATATGGATTTTATGCCAATGTCAACCCGGAGGTGGATCATCCACGATGGTCACAGAAGACGGAACGTGTCGTGGGCAGCTGGTTCAAACGGCAAGATACGCTCAAATTCAACGGTTACGAGGAGCAAGTGGCGCACCTATACGAAGGACTGGATTTGACAAAGTGGTTCTGAATTATGAAATTTCTTGAAATTTTGCTCAGGTCTCCCTGGTTCATCCTGCTCCTGCTGGTCTTACCGGGTGTACTAACAATTGTCCAAGGTCTGCAAGGGGGGTTCTTTGCCAATCCAGTGGAATTCGTGCAATTGGAAACTGGTGATACGACCCTCCTTATTTTATTGGTAACTTTATGGATTTCTCCCCTGAGGGCGATCTTTCCAAAATCCAGGTTGCTGAAGCTCATCGTACGGCACCGGCGAATGATGGGGGTCAGTTGTTTTGTTTATGCGCTATTGCACCTCACGATCTACCTCTTGGATTATACGACGCTAGCAGTAATGCTTGAAAACTTCACACGTCCCTTTATCATCAGCGGCGCTTTGGCATTCATCATTCTATTGGCAATGGCTATCACCAGTACGAACTGGGCAGTCAAAAAAATGGGATTTAAAAATTGGAAAAACCTTCATCGTTTGGTTTACCTGGCTGTTTTTCTTGTTTTTCTCCATTTGTTTCTCAAAGAAAAAAGCAACGTCCTGGTAACTTTTCTCTACTTTATTCCACTTCTTCTTGCCGAATGCTACCGGCTGTATGTTTACAGACTGGCGAATCAACGTAAAATACGTGTTCAATGAGAAAGAAGAGAAGACAAAAGATTTTTTGAATTCAGTTTGCAATAACCAGCGCACTTCAAGGAATGCTTTAAACCAGGATCATTGATTCTGGTAAAATTCCGAGATTTTTTCCACCACGTATTCTTGCATGGCATAAGTCAGTTCCGGGTAAACAGGTAGTGCCAGCACCTCACGCGCCGCTTTCTCGGATTCGGGGAAATCTCCTCTACGGTATCCCAGCGATTGGAAGCAGCGTTGCTGGTGAAGAGGGAGGGGGTAGTACACTCGGGTCTCGATGCTATGGCGTGCTAAATATGCTTGCAGGCCATCCCGTTGAGGGACACGAATGACGTACTGATGATAGATATGATAGTTGACGAGATTCATGTTTTTGTAGATGGGAGAAGGTAACTGGATTTGTTGCAACTCACTGTTCCGGAATAAAACAGAATATCGCTCTGCATTACGTTGTCGAGCTCGGTGCCATTGCTCCAAACTAGAAAATTTGACCGAAAGAACCGCAGCTTGAATCGGATCCATGCGGAAGTTTCCGCCAACCGAATTATGATGGTATCGGGAACTTTCGCCATGGACGCGCATCTGTTTGAGATGCAATGCCAATTGCTCATCATTAGTCACAACCATCCCTGCATCTCCGACTGCTCCCAGATTTTTACTGGGGAAAAACGAGAAACATCCTATCCGTCCCATAACGCCCGCCCGTTTGACTTCTCCGGAAAGGACATATTCCGCCCCAATGGCTTGACCCGCGTCTTCGATAACTGGAATGTGATAGTGATTTGCCACCGAAAGGATCGGCTCCATATCCGCGCATTGACCATACAAATGCACTGGTATAATGGCTTTGACCGAGTTTCGTTCGCTCTCCGTCATCCGCTCGAGCAAAAGTTCCAGTTTGCCGGGATCCATATTAAAGGAATCAGGAGATATATCGACAAAAAGGGGAATGGCGTTAACCCGGCTAATGACGCCGGCCGTGGCAAAAAAAGAAAAGTCACTGGTGATCACTTTTTCTCCTGGTCCGACATTCAAAACCATCAGGGACAGTAAGAGAGCGTCTGTTCCGGAAGAGACACCCACTCCGTGGGATGCGCCGGTGTAATTTGCAATGGCTTTTTCAAATGCTTCTATTTCAGGTCCCATAATGAATTGGGTGGAATCTATCACATCGGTGATGGCGGTGAGGATTTCTGACCTCAAACCAGACAATTGTTCTTTTAGATCCAGTATTGGAACTGCGCTGATTTTTTGATTTGCCATACTGCTATTCTATTTACGTGATAACACTTCGTTTAGAAACATGGGATTCCGGTCTGCTGAATTTTATAAAAAAATCCAGATATCATATAAAGCGTGAGTGTAAGCGGCCACCGCAAATCCTCTCAAGAAATAAACAATCGTAAACAACAAGCCTGCCACCCAACGGAATGAAAAGCTGTAAAAGTCAAAAGGGTCAGACATGCTTCCCACATAATGACTGAGGGAAAATAGAAATGAAGCCATTAAAATAGCTATTGATGCACTCAAAAGAGCATTCTTCAAAATGGGTTTCAGTCCAAAAAAAAGGGCATTGAGTAGGATCACTCGAAAAACAAACTCTTCAAACAAACCCGCACCCAGTGAGAGCGCAACGTTTTGTAGAAATCCTCCGCTCATTGGAACTGCCAGAAAAAATGGACGCAAAATCAAGTTGATCACCGTACCCAAACACAAACTGTAAACAATGGATTCTGCAAACATATATGCGAAATACCGCTTTTTCAAAGGAGCGTATTTACGATGAACAAACGGAATCAATACGACCAATATGAGAATCATGGCAATAGTGGCTTGTTGGGAGGAAAGACTGAATGTGGTCAGTATTTCCCGAAGCCAAATATCTGCCGCGTTACGAATCTGCCAGTGTGGATGACGGGTGATCGCTAAAAGAATTTCATATGCGATCAACAGCGGAAGTGTAGCCACTACAGAATAATAGGGATTATTGGATTCCCGAAAATAACCCTGAATTTTTTTTGATTCATCCATTTTCAATTATTGAAAAACTCACTCGAATTACACTCAATCTTGAAACTCCCCACTCAATGCATCAAGGATTTGGTCTGGTTGTTCCTGCATCATCATATGCCTACAATTCTTTATGATGACCATTTTGCTCCTCGATCGCATCGGCAACTGATATTCCTCGTTTTGTGGGAGTCATTCGGTCATTGTCCCCTGCGATGACCAGGGTTCTGCATTTTACTTTCTTTTCAATTCTTCGATTTCCCCTTCTGAAACGCTAAGATATAATGCTGGCGCAGTTTTTCCTGGAGACCGGAACTGCGATTCAAGCGTTTCCGAACAGCTTTTTTGAATATCGACTCCTCTGTCCATAAAGTGACCGAAACCCTGGCACGAGTGATTCCCGTATATAACAGTTCGCCAGTGAGGATTTCGTTTTCAGAATCCGGCAGTATTAACAGGATATTTTCGAATTCTGATCCCTGACTTTTATGCACGGTCATGGCAAATACCGTTTCGTGCTGCGGCAAGCGAGCGGGAGCAACAGCAAGGTATCCATGACTCGATCCTTTCTTTTCTCTTTCAAAATAAACCAAACGCTGATTTTGACCAGGGTCTTGCCAAACAATTCCGATGTCTCCATTATATAATTGCAAATCGTAGTCATTGCGTAAAATCATCAAAGGGCGTCCCAGATACCAGTGACTGTCTTCCTCGATAGAGCCATCTTCTCTCAGAATCGTTTCCAGCAGGCGATTGAGCGACCGGGATCCGTAAAGCCCTCTTTGCATGGGTGAGAGAACCATGAAGGTACGAAAAAAGGCAAACATGGTTTCCAGGGTTTTTGTCTGTAAAGAAGAAAAGTAAGCCTTGTAAGCAGGAAGGACCGTATATTTGAGGTGTTCGCGGAGTAAAGAAGGTGCTGGCAGAGGACGACGCTTCAGCCCCTGTTCGTCTTGCCGGAGAAGCTTCCAGGCCGCATTCTCGTCTATCCGATTGATCTCCTTGCTGAGCAGCCCAATCCCCTTTTGATCGTCAAAACGATGGCTTTTCCGCAAATACGCGATACTCTCCCGAAGCATTTGCGGCTTTCCGGCAAATTCCTCACAAAGGTCTGCCAGAACCGATCCCGCTTCGACGGAAGTCAACTGGTTTTTGTCTCCAAGTAAGATCAATCGTGCTTCAAGAGGTAGCGCATTTACCAGCTTGCTCATCAATGCCAGATCCATCATGGAAGCTTCATCCGCTATCAAGCATTCCAGTGGAAGGGGATGTAAGTGGTCATGATGAAAATAGACTGAATTTTTACGAGGTCCCAGCAAGCGATGGATCGTGGTGGCTTCTGAAGGGAGCAATGCGCTCTCTTCCCTGTTCAGCAAACCAGCACCTGCCAACTCATCTATTCCTCTCAAAACAGATTTTTTCAGGCGTGTTGCCGCCTTGCCGGTCGGAGCAACCATGGCAATCCTCATATTCGCGTCTTGTTGGATCAGCAGGGCCAGGATTTTTATTACGGTGGTAGTTTTCCCGGTTCCCGGTCCTCCGGATATGATACAAAATCGTTGTCGAAGCGCTACTTCCGCTGCATTGCGCTGTAAGTTCTCCTCAGCATCAGAAAGAGGAAAAAGTTGCATCAATCCTGCTTGCAACAAAGATTCATCCAACAAGGGCGGTTTCTGAATACGGTGCAACAGTTGAGAAGCGAGCCGGTCTTCGTATTGCCAGTAACGATTCAAATAGAGGAGACTTCTACTGCCTATCTCCTCCAGAATCAAAGGCGTCGCTGAACCCGGGGAGCCAACCACAATCGTTTTTTGCAGAATCCGCGTCCACTGGTATCGGGAGGGAATTTGAAAATCTTGAAATGCTTCGTCTTTGTTTACCATTATATGCTGCAAATCCAGACAAACATGACCCTGGGAAGCTTGCCGGCAGAGAAGGCCACTGGCCACGTAGAGTTCCAGAGAATCCTGCCCGGCAAGTTGAAGCATTTTCTGGGCAAAGTGGTGCTCAAGGGCATCGAAGTGCATTAACCCGGATACTTGAGCGATATCTTTCATCGTCTTGCTCTTTATTGAAAATTAAATTTCTACTCACCTTGAAATACGGCATCCAATTTTTCAATCACATCCGCCGAATCCGACAAAGAGTCATAGTAAATACCATAAAAGTCGTCGGCGTTGGATTGGATGCCTCGCAAAAAGAAATAGTAAACGCCACCGAAATGGTGAGCGAATCGATAGTCGGGCAAACGATGTTTTAAGTATCGATGAAGGGCAACGGCGTAAATATAGTATTGTAAAACGTAGAAGTGCTTTTCCACCTCAATTTTCAGTAAATGCGGGGCATAATCTTCTCGCTGATAACCCAGACGATTCGATTTCCAATCCAGAATATAGTAGCGTCCGTCGTAACTGAAGACCACATCCAGAAACCCTCTCATGAATCCCGGTAACGTGTTGAAATTCAATTGATGCAATGAACGGAGCAGCACCATTTGGCTTTCCGTTTGCTGGCATTCAGCAAGCAAGCTTATCAGACGATCTGCATCAAGAGACTCGATTGGGAAAAAAAAGGGCATTTCTTTAACGACGGATTGTTTACTGAGATCCGCCAGTACGAACGATGACTTAAATTTTGAGTTGCTTTGGTGACGGCTCTCTCCAGTCTGAAAAAGTGGAATTTTTTTATGAAACGTATCACGTGTCATTTGAAAAACAACGTCCATCCAATGTGAATTAAATCGATACTTCGCCAACTTTTCCTCGACTTTCTCCATAATTTTTTTCTCATCCTGCTCCTGAAAATCAAGTTGTTCAAAAAGTTCATGAAAACATTGCCCCGTGCCGGTCCCTGCTGGAAAATGCATTAAGCTCGAACCAGAGGATTCTTCCTTCAATGATTCATCTTCAAACAGCGACTCACCTGTTTCGATGATCGACATCTCCCCCTGATCATGGTCTTGTCCTGTCTCGAGTATACCGGAAGACGGATTTCGCAAGCGGGTGGAAAGGGCACTGAAACTGGTGACTTGCCATTGCCGCCTCAAAGACTGTTGGAACGTTTCAAATTGCAACTCTCGGTTGTTGAATTCCATTGACTGAAAGTTTACCGCATTAACAGCGGAACTATCCCGTTCCGGAAGATGCGTCACTGCCACGGTACCACGCGAATCGTTTTCCAGTTTTTTCAATGAATCCCAAGCATTTCCACCTCCGAAAAGATGAGTTAAAGGGGAGTGTTTGGAATGATTGATGTGGCCCCAGGCAAGATAGCAACAATACTTGGCCCGTGTCAACGCGACGTAGAACAGTCGCATATCTTCGGCTAAAGATTCCTCCAGACATTTTTTTTGGTGAATCTCTTTCTTTTCTAAATCCCAGAACAAATGACCTGATTCATCATGAAAAAAAATATCATTCGTCCTCCGTGTTCCCCAGGAAAACGGACAAAAGACGATAGGAAACTCCAACCCTTTACACGAATGGATAGTCAGAATTTTTAAGGCATCCTCATCGGTTTCCAGGCGGATCAGGTATTCTTCACGAGATTCGGGAGTACCTCGCTCCATCTCATGAGCCCATTTCAACAGGCTCCTCATTCCACATTGGCCCTCACTTTCTGCCTGGTGCAACAATTCGATGACATGCAAGACGTTGGTCAACCTGCGTTCTCCATCGGGTAGAGCCAAAAGATTTTTATGAACTTCTTCTTTGTTGAGAAAGGCTCTCATCATCGGAAAAAATCCTTTGCTTTTCCATTGTTGATGATAGTCTGCCATCTGGCTTGCTATGCGATCCCAGAGTTTTTCCTCCCATGGCAGGGTTGGATCATTCGAACTGGAATCTTCGACAAAAATGCGAGAAATTCTACTGCCAGAATATCCCATGATATCGGTGAGCAATGCTCCTTTCACGAGGGCGGGGTTATGGAATTCGGCGATAGCATGGGCGATCGTCAAGATTTCCCGATATTCGTCCGTTTGAAAAATACTGACCTGGGTTTTCAGGATACTGGAAATATTTTTTTGAGAAAGGGCATCCCTCATTTGTTCAGCCTCGCGATGAGTGCGTACCAAAACTGCAATGTCTGCCAGTTTAAGTGATTGAGACTGTTGTTTTGTCCGCAACATTGCTTCAGAAATTTCCCTCTCCTGGAAAGAGAGATTAGCGCTGAGATGTCGCGGGAAGGAGGTACGTATTATTTTGCCCGAGTCCAGTAAATGAATGATTTCTGCAACCGTCGCATCAATGATCCGCTGTCGGGCTTCTGAAACTTTCACAGGCTTTTCCGCCTGAAGATACCAGATCTGCATGGGAATGACCGGTTCCCACTCGATATACAAAGAACGATTCTCACTTTGTGATGCGCCTCGAGAGGCGAACCAAGGAATCGATTCATGGACGAATGGATGCTTCACAACCGAAAAAAGATGACCAATGGCCTCCACCAACCTGGGATCCGATCGCCAATTGACCGACAGGGTGAATTGCTGTCGCACTTCTTTTTTTGCTAGCAGGTAAGCATAGACGTCCGCACCACGAAAGCTATAAATTGATTGCTTTGGATCGCCGATTAAAAAGAGATTTCCTTGCTTGAATAGAATGGAGAAAATTTCGTATTGAATGGGATCGGTGTCCTGAAATTCATCAATTAAAGCGACTGAGATTCGCCGGCGCACAAGTTGGGCAAGTGCCTGGCCGTTTTTTCTTTGCAGGGCCGAGTGGAAATCCTGCAATAAATCATCGAAAGAATAGACGTTCAAGACCCGCTTTTTTTCTTTCAAACGGGTTTTAGCCCATTGGAAATAATCCATCAAAATTGCGGATCTCAAGGAATTTTTTAAACGATTAAAATTGTCACACTGTTCAAAAAATTCAGGGAGAGGAGTGTTCCCTGTGAATTTTTGTCGAATCTCACTGGATGTCAGCTTTGCAAGTCCAGCACAGGAGGTGAATGGGTCGTTGTCCTCAAAATACTGCCGGACCTGTTTGAAATATTTTGCTTGGAAGTCTCTACGCCAGATTTTATTTTCCAAGGTCCAACGGATAAGGAAATCCTCCTGGCGGTTCCAGGAAGATTGCAGGTATTGAAAAAGACGATTGACGTGCTCGAACACGGAAAACGGCCGTTGCTCGATATGTGGAAGAAACTGCAGTCGGGAACGGGAAATGATTTTGTTGAATTCCTTGCTCAAATCTCCAGGTTCTTCAAAAAGTTCGAGGAACTCCCGACTGAAGTCAGGGCAGGTGGAATAAACCTGACCCCGCCAATAATCCTGGGCTGATTCTGCAATCAATGCTTCTTGACTGCTGAACACTTTCGCATCAAAAGAAGAGTTTGTTTCCAAGGCGAAGTCAGACAACATCTTATGACAGAAACCATGAATGGTTAGAATGGGAGCTTCGTCAAACGAGAACAGAGCTTGCTGTAGTCTGCACATCGCAGAAATTCGTGATTTTCCTGAGTGACCTGATAGCTGCTTCAAAAAATATCGAAAGAAAGGTTCATCCGTATTTCCGGTTTGCAGTACAGAAAGCAATCGTTGGATGGAGTCGGTGATACGAACCTTCAATTCCGCAGTGGCAGCTTCCGTGAAGGTCACCACCAGGATTTTTTCCACCGGAATAAATTTTTCAATCAAAAGGCGGAGATAGATACCAACAATTGCATAGGTCTTTCCCGTACCGGCACTGGCTTCAATCAGATTCAAACCTTGTAAGGGACAAGTTGTCAAATCCAATTCTTTCTCTGTCATTCTTTCCCCTGGTTTGTAAAATGGATCAGGTGGAATTCCTCTCACAATAATTCAGTCGATCGGGTGGGAACCCTCTTTTTGGTGAGAAAAAACCGGATGCAGGATCTTCACGGTATTGCACTCAAAATCAGTTTCAGCAATCAAATCCAGGTGGGAGAAACATCGTTTGAAATAAAGATTGCTCGCCATTTCACCAGGGAAGGGATCCTGGCCATACCATTTTTTACGAGCATTTTCCCGTGCCATTTCTCTGTTTCCCTGGATCCATGCTTTCATATACTCTCGCGCGCTTTCCGGGAAAAAAGCGTAGGGTCGTTGCCGTCCCTCTTTGTAGCATTTCAGTAAATCTTCCAGGTATCGTTTGGGAGCATCGATTTTCAAACTGGTGAAAATTTCCGGTAATTTGTTCTTGTCGGCATTTTTTCCCATCAACACGGCGTTCGAACACTGTGCGGAACAATGCTGCAATATCAGTTGTTCCAGCCAAATCCTCAGACGGTCTTTTATTTTGATACGGGCAGGGCGAAAACGGATCAGCCCCTCCGGATAAATGTTCTCGATAGTCCCCTTTAAATGAATTCCGAGTAGTTGAAAATCATAGACGAAAGGTTCCAGGGGTTCGGCTCGCAAAAATTCATGTAAAGGCCGAACCAATTGCCAGGTTTCTTCTTCCATCTTTTGCCAACTTCGTTCTCCGGCATGACTGAGCGGAAGTTCTCCCTGAGCATGTATAATGCTTCGCAGATCATTGGTATTCCGGTTGCTCAATAACGTCTCCAGTTGCTGGCTTTGAACGGCATATTTGCGGAGTGGATCCATTGCAAAAGGTTCGCATTCCTCAGAAAATTCCTCTTTCCCTTCCAAGTCGCAGCCCAGCCTTCGTTTAAGGAGATATTGCGCAGGCGCATTGAAAAAACTCAACAGTTCTTCCAGGTTGGTCTCCATGCAGGAAGTTTCGATTTCCGGCAGTTGAATGTCAAAGTCAATCCGCTTTTTTCGCCAGTCCGTGCCGGTATTACCCGGGACCAGTTGACTGGCAGCTTTCCAGTTGAGTTGAGAATAACTGAACAAGTCTTGACCTGCTTGAAAATTTCGAGGTGCAAAAGCTTGCAAAGAATGGTTGGTTAGAAATCGATTTTCAGACAATCCGTAATCTTGTTTCAGATAATGTATCAATTCACGAACAAGAGAAGAAGGAGGCAGAACTGCGTTGTCCCTTACTGCAAAGCCGAGATAGCTGATATAGAACACTTTTTGACAACAAAGCAGGGTTTCCAGAAACAAATATCCGTCTTCTTCCTTCATGCGATGGTCACCCAGAAGTCTGTTGTCGGCCATCAAGTCAAAGCTCAAAGGTGAATTCGCTCGTGGAAAGGCTTTGTCATTCATTCCCAACAATGCAATGACTTTGAAGGGAATACTGCGCATTGGCTGTAGTGAACAAAAGGTCGTGCCGTATCCGAGAAATCCTTTACTATTCAAGTCCCGCTCCAGCTCTGTTTCCAGTTGATTCGTGAGAATCTCGACTCCAACTTTTATGGACACTTCACATAATTCCGTAGTTTTCCTTAAATTTTCAGTAAATTTCTCTAAGAATCGCCATTCTTCTTCCCAAGGTTCTCCATCTGTAAAAAAATCTTCAAGGAGATTTTGGAGAAATTCCGCCCATTGTGGTAGAGTCCGTTTTTGCGACAATGCCCCTTCGTCATCCCCCACCAGCATTTGCAGTTTTGAAAAAAATTCCAGGAATCGAGCAAACATCGAGGCAGACTCACCTTCAATGTCAGCAAAGGGAAGAATTCCGGCAAACAGAGTTTCGCCATCCCCGGGCATTGCATAGCCGAGCAAGATACGATCGATGCCAAATTGCCAGGTGTTTTCGTAGGTAGCTGGCGTTTCGAGTTGATTGCGAAAAGACGCATTTATTCCCCAACGCACATTGACTTGATTCAACCAATGGCGTAACAAAGCAATATCACTGAGAACCAGTTTAAAGCGTGCCCGGATCGCTTCGGACTCCAACAGGTCCAAAACTTCGTTCACGGTAAAACGACTTGCAGGCAGGCGTAGCAGTTGCAGAAGATATGAAATGACTTGACTCGACTGTTCCAATCCCTGGTCTGCAATGGAATAAGGAAAAGATGCTTCGTCAGATCGTTGTCCATTCACTGCTGATGAAAACACCGCATGAATGAAGGGTACGTATTCACCTATTTGAGGACTCATCACCAAAATATCATCAGGCGTCAGATCAGGATCTTGATCCAGAAGTCCCAGCAACCGGTCATGCAACACTTCCACTTCACGCATTCGGCTATGACAGGCATGAATTTGAAGCGAACGATCTTCATTGGAAATCGTCCACTTCCTTTCGTTATTTTCTAATTGAACTCCCGGCTTAAACATATCATTCTTCAACTCGGCCAGTAGTGCATATTCAGTGGGTTCGACAAACAATTTTTTCCCCAAACCAGCATTCCCTTCCAGATTTTTAAGAATTTTCCTCTCTTGTAAGAGCTGGATAAAATCACAACCGTATTGGCAGAGTTTCGCGAATAAATGGCGTTCATTTTCCATTCCTTCTCTTTCCTTAACCGGTTTTTGGAAACGGGTAAAATGAGGACTGGAAATCAGAAAGAAAAAATGAATTTCTACAAAACGCTCCAGCGTTTTCAGAACTTCGACATGAAGCGGGGTCAGCGAAGAAATTCCGAAGATCGAAAGTCGTTCTGGTAATGCATGGTTTAGTGGACTCAACTGCTCAACCTGCCTGACTATGGATTGCCACAAGTAGGGTTTGTGTCGAGTGCGAACCGAGTGAGGAATGCTGTTCCATAGCGCTTGCTGCCAGTGGAACATTTCACCCTTCCCCTCGAGGGAGGGCTTCTCCCATTGGAGGATCAATTCAGGACGGAAACACAAATATTGGTTGAACAAATAGGCGGTTTGTCCGGCAAGCTGCCACATTAGAAGGGAATTCTTTTCATTCAGATAAGATTCCAATTTTTGGAAAGCCGGATCGTCTTTGCGCATCTGCAGTTTCTCAAATAGTAACCACGCCAAATGGTCAGCTTCCATCATTTTGGAAGCGTCGTAATCAGCATTCACTTGGGAAAATGCAAGATCGAGCAATTCATTTGGAAATAAATAGCGTGTATTGGCTTCTATATTATTTTTTTTTGCAAGCTGCAGTGAAATCCATCGCATCATACCTTGATGCTGCACCAGGATGTGTTCAGGTTGCAAAGCATTTTGCATAGGTTGCCTGACAACCTCGGCCAACGCCTCTATCAATGCTTGCTGGTCATTGCTCGCATGGAAATGAATTTCTGCCATCAGATTATTTCGGTCTCAAGAAGGGAAGGTAGGGACAATGACTCGAATTAAAGCGAATTTGCATGTGAATGGTTACGTTTCAATCGATCAATAGCGTCCAATAGATCATCCGCCCAGTATTGGGGTGCGCAATCGTATAGACCATCCCGCCCACCATGCCCGGTACGGACCCCGATGGAAAACATACCCAAACGCTTCGCTACCTCAAAATCAGAGGTTTTGTCTCCAATGAACACGGTTTTTTTCATGTCCAATTGGTATTTGTGACTGGCCTGCTCAAATAGTAGCGTTCCGGGTTTGCGGCACTGGCAGGGATGACAAAGTTCTCGTACAAAACCTTCCTGCCAGTACGGAAAATGGGGGCAATAAAAAAAATCGTCAATATGCGCATGCATGGCCGCCAGGGCATTCTTCAATTTCAATCCGGTCCGCGTGAAATTTTCTTCCGTCAATTGTCCTTTTGCAAAAGCCGCTTGATTGCTGACAACGATACAAAGCCTTCCCCATCGATTGATTTGATAAATCGCATGCAAACTGCGAGGAAAGGGATGGAATTGTTCTGGAAAGAGTATTGGTCCCGGTTCTTCATTGACGACGCCATCCCGGTCGATAAAAATTGCTTGCCACTGCGTCGTTTGGTCGATCGGATGGGAACCCCCGGGGAAAGAGGGGATTGACTCATTGGAACTTTTCAGCATACAATTCAGGATGGAAACCAACAATGAATTTGTTTTGCATGAGAAACGCCGGAGCTCTTAAGTTGCCACTCGGCCCCATCACTTGCTTCAAGATGGAGTTTTTATCATCGACTCGAGGATCAAAAGACAAGATTTTTTTTCCCTTTGCAACCGTGATTTGATCTGTAGTAATGAGAAGTTCCCAGGCTTTTTTTTCGCCATAGCGTTCTTTCCTGGCATCCGTGATTGCTTTGATTTGAATTTGTCTGGCATCAAGAACCTCTTGCGCTCGCTTACAAGAGAGTCAATTTTTTCGAAGATAGGCCCAATCGATTTTCATATTTCATACACCGGAAAAAAGTAAAGACCGTAAGGGTCCCAATTTAGCAGGTGAGACGCCCGCTTCACTGGTAAAATAAATTTTTATTCAACTCATGCGCGTAAAGAATCTAAAACGAACAGCGCCTTGGAATTGCAGACATCATCTGAATAATATGGCTGCGGGTCCCACCAGTGGCTGTCAACTAAAAGAAAGGATAAACCAATGGGAGCAGAAAGACAATTCATACCTTTAGACATTGCAATCCTCACCGTTTCCGATACTCGCACGGAAGCCAATGACATGTCCGGGAAAACCCTGGTGGATCGTCTGCAAGAAGCCGGGCACCGTCTATCCTCCAAATGCATAGTCCCGGATAACATTTACCAAATCCGAGCCGTGGTATCTCAATGGATTGCCGACGAGACTATTGATGTGGTGATTTCCACGGGAGGTACCGGGGTCACGGGGAGAGACGGAACCCCGGAAGCGATCCAACCTTTGTTTGATAAAGAAATTGAGGGGTTCGGAGAATTGTTCCGTTCTATTTCCTATACCGATATAAAAACATCCACGGTACAATCAAGAGCAGTTGCCGGAGTGAGTAATGGCACTTATCTTTTCTGCTTGCCGGGTTCCTCGGGAGCTTGTCGTACCGGCTGGGACGAAATCCTCAGGGAGCAGTTGGATTATCGTCACATGCCTTGCAATTTTGCCGAATTGATTCCACGACTGAAAGAGCACTGAATAACATGCAAACGGGGTTCGAATCTTTTCCAATAGCCATCCGTAAGGAACTCGTACGTCTTAGTCACAAAAAAGGAGTATTGGAAGCAGGTACCGTAGAATGGATGCTCAAAGAGTTGGATATACCCCTTGCGCAATTGATGATTCGCTTGTTGCCCTTCGCGGCTCAATACGCCATGGTACCCATTTCGAACTTCCGGGTGGGAGTGGTGGCGCAAGGCGGTGTTGTATCTGCTTCGGGAGCGGCTGATTTATACCTCGGTGCCAATATCGAATTCGCAGGACAGGCTCTCAGCACCTCGATCCATGCGGAACAATCTGCAGTTATCAATGCCTGGATTCACGGAGAATCTCGTTTGCATTTCCTCGCCACGTCGGCAGCTCCTTGTGGATATTGTCGACAATTTCTCAAGGAAGTCGTTGCTGACGAACTCCTCACTCTTTTACTTGAGGGCGATGATGAAGAACCAATCATTACCCCTTTTTCCGACTATTTACCCAATGCCTTTGGTCCTCATAACCTGGGTTTTGCCGGTGGTTTATTGCATTCATCCGGGGAAATACAACCATTGATATTAAAAAGCGACTCGAACGATCCTCTGGTTTTGCAAGCGCTGGAAGCCGCCCGTCGTTCTTATGCGCCTTATACGAAAAATTATGCGGGATGCGCCCTGAAAACTTCGGATGGAGCAGTCTACACAGGGCGTATTGCCGAAAATGCCGCATACAATCCCAGTATCTCGCCTTTACAGTCGGCTATTGCCTTCATGAATATGAATCACCCATTACACTGTCCCAGGCCCCTTGTTCAGGCCGTCCTTGTAGAAGTCCCAACTCGAGCGAGTCAGCATGATGCCACAGAAGTCTTGATTTCCAAATTCGCTACGGACGTCAAACTGCAATATCATCAAGCACGGATTTTCTCGTGAATTATAAAAAAATTTTTATTTTAAAAAATGTTGTTTTCTTCGATTAAAACATGTATAAAGATGGAGTCTGTTCAATTCATTTCAATTTTTCAGAGGAGATTCTCATGAAAAAATTAACATTAGCAATATTGGTATTGTTTGTTTTCAGTACAGGAACTGTAGTAGCTGGTGGATTTGGTAGTGGTTGCGGTTTTGGTGGTCATTCAGAAAAGGAAATGACGAGCGTCCAACCTTCCCGAACCATAATCCTGTTGGAATTGGATGACATGCGTGTGGAACTGACAGATTATTCTGCTAAAGACAAGCGCTACAATGTCACCGACCTGTCTGGAGAAATTCTAGCCTCAAATCTGACGGAAGAAGATCTTTCCAATCAGTTCCCGGAATTATTCGATGCCTTGCAAGGATAATTTTTTCTCTTTTTCAGGTTAGTTGATTGTGTCCCCGGGAACTTCGTCTCGGGGATACCTCTTCCTTGAATTCCCCGCCTGCTCGACGTTACAGCTTTTACGGAAATTTTTCACTCCTCTCAATCCGTCTCTTCCATCGCTTCAACCGTTGATTCATTTAATACCTGCTTGGGAACCCTGACCTGAAAAGAGATTCCCATGCTTGCTACACATTTGGATCAAGTGGGATCCTCCCTTGCTTGACCACTTTTTTCCCCTTTAAATTGCCCTCCACCAATACCCCTGAGGTTCTCCCCGGATTCCAGACTCCTGCCCCAAAACCATAGAGTTTTGCTGCACCTATCTTGAATCAGCTCAGAAAAAGGGATCGAAAAGAAAGAAAAGATGTTCAACCATCCTCAATAATATCAATAACCTGCATTTCAAAAAAAATATTATCAAAAAATCTTGACATATATAGCACCTATCGTACCATGGGATTGTTTGGGGATGAAGGAAATAAATCAAGTATTTTGGAAGCAATTCCTCTTGAAGGAAAGGAGGTGCACCAGACGTAAATTAAATATATCCAATTAAATTAAAAATGAACTACCCCGCAGCAGAGCTACGGGGTATCGGAACTCAGCACAACTCCAACTCTAATTGCTGATGATGGAGCTTTTGATACTCGTTTTCAGAACCTTGATTTTTTACATACTGGCGAATAGCATCTTCGCTTGCAGCATGTCGCCCAACAGTGCTGATGAAGTATCCCTTTGACCAGAATTCGCCGCCCCATAGCTGCTTTTTGATGGAGGGCACTCTTTTGAAAATTTCTTTAGCTGTAATACTTTTGACTGTCTTTACAATCTTTGTTGGACTATATGAAGGGACTGATTGGATCAAGAAATGGACATGATCCCGATCTGTTCCTATCTCAATAAATGCAATCTCGTAACGCTGAGCAATTTCCAAGCTAATCTCTTTTAGAGTCATATCCACCTCATCGGTGAACACTACTCGACGGTATTTAGCCGGACAAACCAAATGGTACAATAATACCGAAACGTTATGACTTTTGTGGATATATTCGCTCATGAGAGCGAAAATACACCACACGAAAAAGCGAAGCAAGCTTCGGGGAATTAGACCCGAAGAGATTAAATTAACTTCTGACAAAAGAGGGACTATGAAAGTAAAAATGAAAATGCATCAACAACCATTCACTTCTACCAATGGAGGACCTATGAAACGTCAAATCAAAAATAATCAATTCACTTCTGCCAATGGAGGACCTATGAGAAACCACATCACGAAAAAAATCCAATCATTGTTATTAACCCTCATCCTGGGTGTGTTTGCCCTTGGGGTGGGCCTGGCCGCCGCGGCTGAGAAAAAAATGGTCAAAGATCCCACTACCGGTAAAATGGTGAGCGCACCGGAATATGGCGGGAGATTGACCATCGCCAAAAAACCCGAACCACCGCATACGGACTCCTGGTTCACGCACGGAGCAGGCGCCGCCCACAGTGCCGTTGTCGAGAAGTTAGCCGACGGGAACTGGGGAATCAATCGAAGCGAACACGATTTTAAGTCAAACTTCGTACCGCTCTTTGCCTTGAAGGGGCATCTGGCTGAAAGCTGGGAGCAGCCCGATCAACTGACAATTGTCTTCCACGTCCGCCAGGGCGTGCACTGGCACGACAAGGAACCGATGAATGGCCGTGCGCTTACTGCCGAGGACGTGGTGTTCAACTTCCATCGCCTGACGGGTCTTGGCAGTGGCTTCAGCGAACCGAGCCCCTATACTGCGGATATCACCGCTGTGCCATTCGAATCGATAACGGCCACCGATAAAAATACGGTTGTGTTTAAGCTGAAACGACCATCACCCACCGCATTGCTGACTATCCTCGACAGTCCCTATGTGTTTATACAACCGCCCGAGGTAATTAAGCAACACGGGGATGTCAAGGATTGGAGGAACCTGGTCGGTACCGGTCCTTTTATGCTGACCGAATGGGTGGAGGGCAGCTCGATGACCTGGGTCAAGAATCCAGACTACTGGGGCACTGACGAAAAATACCCGCGGAACCGCCTGCCCTATGTCGACGAGTTGAGGGCCCTGATTTTGCCGGAAGACGCCACCCGTCTGGCGGCACTACGGTCGGGTAAGCTGGATTATATCGGTCACCTCGGCGTCTCTCAAATATTTACGATCGACGAGGCAGAAAGCCTAAAGAAGACAAATCCCGAACTGGTACTGACTGCGTTTGCCTTTCGTTCAGAAACTTCTTTTGCGGCTGGTGTACGTCCCGACAACTCGCCCGTTAACGATCTCGAGGTGCGCCAGGCCATGCAAATGGCACTGGACCTCGAGACCATTGCCAATACCTACTTCAGGGGTTGGGCCGAGTGGAAACCAATGGGGGTGAATGGCACGGGTTTAAAGGGGTATTCCATCCCCTTTGACGAGTGGCCTGCAGAAGTCAAGAAGGGCTATATGTATAACCCGGAAGGGGCGGAGAAGCTCCTTGATGAAGCTGGATATCCGCGCGGCGCTGACGGTATTCGCTTCAAGACCGTCTTGAACCACCTCGATCGCTGGGATTTGGCTTTTAGAGAATTAGTGGCCTCCTACTGGCGTAAGATTGGCATCGATGTAGAGATCAGGGAGATGGACGGATCCAATTTTGGAGCAATCATACGCGAACGTACTTATGAAGGTGTAATCGATTCAAATCCGGGTTACGAGTGGAACCCCCTGGGGCAGATCGCCTGGTTTAAATCGGACTCCGGATGGAACCCCCCGAATATCCAGGACCCGGTTTATGACGACATGGTTGAAGCCGCCCAAGCCGCAACCACCATGGAAGAGATGCAGAGGCTGATTATCGAAGCAGATATGTACGTAATCAAAAACCATTGGTATATCTGGGGTGGTCGCGCGCCACAGTTTAACGTGAACCAGCCTTGGCTCATCGGTTATAACGGTGAAATGCAAATGGGAAACATGGACTTTAATGGTGTCTTCGCCCGCCTCTGGATCGACCAGGATCTGAAGAAAGAAATGGGCTTCTAGCTGCCAGACAAGAAAGCTACCGTCCGCTCTTCAGAGGCCAGCGGGCGGTACCTTCGGGAAGCCTCCTCGCCCCTTGAACGCTTTCTATTAAACTGCCAGGATAATCACTTAAATCTTCAGGATCGCATCCCTTGGAGCCGATATGAATTATACCGATAATCGTGTTTTGTCGATACGAACATATTTCTCTACTCCCTTGATAAAGATTCGCCAAATAAGCAGAAGATTGCCCAGGAGATCATTAAAATTTGTGGCAAAAAGGCCATGCTTCCTTAAGTTTTCAAGTCCTTTTTGAATTCCAGGAGGTGCTTCCTTAAAAATTGGCTGAGCAAGTAGATTTTCAAAAACGTAAGGAAATTGCCGAGGATCTTTCCAAATGGCCTGCGATCATTCCGACTCGAGCATTATTATTAAAGGCAATTGATTTCCAGAAACAACATCAACTCTCTTGGTGGGATAGTTTGATTGTCGTCAGTGCAATCGACAGCCATGCTACCCCTTTACTCACAGAAGATTTGAACCATGGTCAACGTTTTGAGAATGTCACTGTGGCGAACCCCTTCATTAGTCCAACAGAGCATAACACCCCTAATAATACTCATGACTAACCGGACGTAAAATCTGAGAGTTGGAAAGGGGTAACCCCCACCGCTCGGGCAACCGTTTTTATCCAGGGTCAAATTTTTGAAAAAATTCAGCGATTCGATGATAATTGAAATAGTCGACCCCTTGACGTTTTTGATGAGTATGACCGGCATAGACCACCCACTTCCCCAGATCTATTCCCGGTTCTATTTTTTCAAACAATGCGATGTCTTTGCTGAATTTCCCATGGATGGTTTCTGCTGATTTGATTTCGACAGGCAAGAGGTGAGGCCCTTTTTGAAACAACAAATCCACCTCCACCCCATTGCTGTCTCGGTAAAATTGAAATGCTGCCCGTCTCCCTCGATGGAGGCGGTATTTGAACAGTTCCGTAATCACCAGATTTTCAAATAAAAATCCTTTGAGAGGGTGGGAGCGGAGATGGGTTTCCTTTTCAATCCCCAGCAAATAGCTGGCCAGGCCCACATCATAAAAGTAGAGTTTCGGACGTTTGATCAATCGTTTGCGGATGTTTTTGTGGTAAGGCGGCAGGAGAAAGATGACAAAGGAGGCCTCTAAGATCGAAATCCATTCTTTGATGGTAACCTGAGAGACACCGATGGCATCAGCCAGGCTTTGGTAATTCATGATTTGCCCGATTTGTCCGGCTGTCAGTCTCATAAACATCTGGAAGAGATACAGGTTTTTCAGTTTGACCCCCTGTCGTACATCCCGCTCGAGATAAGTTTCACAATAATCTCCCAAGGCCTGGGTCGGATTCAAGCGATCCTTATGAATCCGGGGGTAAAATCCATGATATAGAATTTTTTCCAAGGACATGTTTTTTTTCTTGTGGAACTGCAACTCTTCCAGAGAAAAGGGCAAGAGTCTTAACAGGGCGGTTCTGCCGGCCAGCGATTGGTTGATCGCGTCTCTCAATCCAATTTGATGGGATCCTGTCAAGATATAGAGGCCCTGACTCTCCTGCTCATCAACAATGGCTTGGATGTAGGAAAGCAAATGAGGGGTTCTTTGGATTTCATCTAAAATGGCACCGCTCGGGTATTGATTTAAGAATCCTTCCGGATCTTCCAGCGCGAATTCCCGCACGGAAGGTTTTTCCAAATTCAAATAGGGCTTTTGAGAGAATACCTGTTGGACCAGCGTCGTTTTTCCCGATTGCCGAGGTCCTGTGACCGTGATGACCGGATACTGCTGGACCATATCCTTCAGATACGATTCGGATATACGGGGAATATAACGCATGGTTTGATTTATGTAAAATTAAAGTTATACTTAAATTTTACATCATCGAAGCAAAATGTCAAACCCCGTCACTCGCTGCTCAAAGGAATCTCCCTAACGTTGAATGCTTGTTTCGCTTTTTTCAGAGAACCATTTTAGTTTTTTGATTTTTCCTTCTTCTTAAGGGAAGAAGGACTCAAATGGTCTATGTAAACTATGATCGTTTCTTATTTGCAGATGGACTTATGACCCTACGGAAACATTCATCTACTGGCATTTCCGCAACTTCTTTTCCTTTGCCCAAGAGAATTTCGAATTACTAAGGGGAAATCAGGTAACATTCCCCAAATATTACGTCAAGGAGTCCTGACTGATACAACATACAGGAGACTTCGGTTCAAACACTTTAATTCAATTATCCTCCCGAATCACGTGAAAACTGAAAATTTGTCCTTTACATTCTGTTTTCCAGGTGTTAGCGTCTTCAACAGTTTGTAGGAATTCCCTGGTTCACAATTACTAACTTTTCTTCCTCACGAAGAGAGAAGTGGACCAGCCATCTTTGAGACCAGTTTAAAAGGAGAATACTTGTGACATCTGATACCCGTTTTACATTCGAAACCCTCCATTCATTCTCCCATCAGGTTATGGTGTCTGTCGGCGCATCAGAGCAAAACGCGACAATCGTCGCAGACCACCTGGCTGGTTCGAACCTGGTTGGTCACGACTCCCACGGCGTCCATCGTTTGGAGGAATATGTGAATGCTATCCAAGAGGGACGAGTTGATCCCAGGGCAGTTCCTACTCCGGTACATGAGCGAGCCACCACTGCGGTATATGAAGCCGTGGGAGTACTCGGACAGGTAGCCGGCGCATTAACCACCGAACAGGTAATCGTACGGGCCTTGGAGCAAGGTACGGCGGTCGTCACAGCACGCAACGCCAACCATATTGGTCGTGCTGGCGTATACGCAATGCAGATGGCGAATGCCGGATTGGTCGGTCAGGTGTATTGCAGCGGCAACGGATCACCACTGGTGGCCCCTTGGGGTAGCACCGAACGCAGGTTAGCGACAAATCCGATTGCCATTGCCGTGCCGACATCCGGAGAACCGATTTTGGTCGACGTAACCACCAGCGTGACAGCTGAAGGAAAGATTCGCGTGGCACGCAATGCCGGCAAACGACTACCTCCGGACCAGATTCTGGATCGCGATGGGAACCCATCGAATCGACCGGAGGATTTATACGCAGGTGGCTCAATTCTCCCACTGGGAGCTGCCATGGGACACAAGGGTTACGGGTTGTCGGTAATCGTCGACCTGCTCGGTGCGATGCTCGGTGGTGCCGGGGCCGCAAACATGGATACCAAATTCAGCAACAACTTCTCACTCTGGGCAGCCGACCCCGAAGCGTTGGGCGGTCGTACTGAAATGGAGCGCTTGCAGCAGGAGTATTTCACGCAACTCAAGTCCGCAACCCCTAAACCCGGAGTAGACGAAATCTTTCTACCGGGTGAACCCGAGCAACGTACTGCGGAGGCGCGCACGCGAGACGGATTGCCATTAGACGCGGGTACCGTGACTCGCTTGGATGGATTGGCGGATCACCTGGGTTTAACTCTGTTGAGCAAACAAAAATTTTAACGCGCTAATTGGCCTGGACCTCACCTGATCCTTCCGTTTTCCGCTTGATTCCTTTTTTCTGACCATTTCAGGATAAATGTTTATACGCTCTCTGGCTTTGGCCAGGAATGACGAGCTAAAGGAACATAGTCTTGATTTGCAATTTCAATCGTGTAATTTATAATAAATTCTCTCAATATTCACAGTTATTTTTATAGCTTTATGTTTTGATGGACACTTTCCTACCAAGAAATCTTTACGAAATTGCAAAGGCACGGCTGACGAGATATCCGGTGGTGGCCGTGTTGGGGGCAAGGCAGTGTGGAAAATCAACGATCGCCAAACAACTTATTCGTGAGAGAAATTCGATCTATTTAGACTTGGAAAGTCTGGCAGATCTCAACAAACTTCAGGATCCCGAGATTTTTTTTGAAATCAACAAAGGTCATTTGATTTGTCTGGATGAGATCCAACGGCGGCCTGAACTTTTCCCCGTATTGAGAAGTATTGTCGACCAAAGAAGCCGGCCGGGCCAATTGCTGATTCTGGGGTCCGCGTCTCGGGATTTGATTCGCCAAAGTTCGGAATCGTTGGCCGGTCGCATTTCCTACCTGGAATTGACACCTTTTTATTATCCCGAAGTCGAAGCCTCCGCCGACTCGCAGGAAGTTCTTCGAAAACTTTGGTTGCGAGGGGGGTTCCCGCGGAGTTATCTTGCGGAAACGGAAGAGGACAGCTTTCAGTGGAGAACGGATTTCGTGAAAACCTTTTTGGAACGTGATATTCCACAATTGGGATTCAACGTCCCGGCAATGACGATGCAACGCTTGTGGCGGATGTGCGCTCATAGCCAGGGACAACTACTCAACAGTTCCAAACTCGGCGATTCTCTGGGGTTAGGGCACACGAAAGTCCGCTCCTATTTGGACTTATTGGCACAAACTTTTGTCATTCGGATTTTGGAACCGTATCACGCCAATGTAAAAAAACGTCTTGTCAAATCCCCCAAGATATATATTCGAGACAGCGGCCTGCTCCACAACTTATTGGGTCTTGAATCCTTGAACGATCTTTTGGGACACCCTGTTTATGGCGCCTCTTGGGAAGGATTTGTTCTGGAAAATATCCTGACTGCGTTTCCTGACTGGAACGCTTTCTTTTATCGGACTTCTCACAATACGGAAATAGATCTGATCCTGGAAAAGGGCAACCGCAGAATAGGCATTGAATGCAAAGCCTCCAGCGCACCTCGAGTGAATCGAGGATTTTGGAATGTGGTCGAGGATCTCGAGTTGGAAAAAACCTGGATCATTGCTCCCGTCGATGCGCCTTATCCGGTGAGGCGAAATGCAGTCGTCTCTCCGTTGGCAGCTTTTCTGGAAGAAATAACGGGGATGGCTTGAATTTTCAAATGCACTTTATTGAGCCTTGCCTCATAAGGCGGTTATTCCGCATATCCCTGAAACCACTCAATCAAATAATCTTCTACCAGAGAATTGCAAACGCTTTTTCTCACGACCTCTGAACGATATCACCAGCATAATACCTCAACAATGTTTCCAAATCTTTGAGTTGGGGGAGCTTTAAGATGTATTGATTTTGTGGAGATGAAATTAAAATTATTCTTGCTCGATGACCTTGCGCAGTACGATAGAAATAACAGGCTTTCGACTTGCCACTGAATTTTACAAAAGCGATGGACAATAATCCTTTTTTGATTTTCACGATATCCCATGATAGAAAATGTGAACATTTTTTATGAAAAATAGAAAAGACATCAAAATACTTTTGAAGACGAAAATCATGAAAGCAGAATTTCAAGGAATGACAAAAGGCTCAGGGCAATATCCGCCATTGAGAGAGGTGCGAAAGAGTTTTCGACCCGACTGGTACAGACCTCGCCTTGATTCTAAAAAATTTCGAGAACTCAGTCAGCGCAGCGACCTGCAAGCCTGTTTTCAGACTTTGGGCCACCTGGGTTTGTGGGTGGTTACCGGGGTGCTCTCATTCTTTTTTTTCAAGCAAGAGCTTTGGATCGGTTTTGGCGTTGCTCTCTTTCTTCATGGTACGGTCGGAACTTTTTTCCAAGGTGCTGCCGTGCACGAATTGGGGCATGGTACGGTTTTTCGCACCCGCAGGCTTAACGATTTTTTTAACAAAATTTTCAGCACCCTGGGTTGGATCAACATCTATGACTTCAAAATGAGTCATACCTATCACCACCTCTATACCTTACATCCCATTGGTGATCGTGAAGTCGTTCTTCCGCTCAATCCCAAAATGAGTCTTTTTGACTTCATTCAAATTTTCACCTTCAATTTTACCAGCACTTTTGAATCATTCGGTCTCATTCCGCGATGCGATTATTTCATCAATTCAGCGCTCAATCGCTATCCGAAAGGCAAAGCCGTTGGCGCGGGAGAGGAAGAAGGCGATTGGCTGCAGGCGCTATACGAAGGTGAACCGGAAAAACGCAGCAAAGCCGTCCATTGGGCTCGAATAGTGCTTGGATTTCATGCCCTGGTCATACTTTTTTCAGTGGCCATCGGGGAGCCCATACTGATCCTTCTCATTTCGGGGAGCGCATTTACGGCAAACTGGCTGAGAAGCTTCGTCGGTGGTGTGATGCACACCGGTTTGATGCAAAATGTACCCGACATCCGCCTGAATACCCGGAGTAATACCTTGGATCCCATATCCGAATTTCTGTATTGGCATATGAACTGGCATATCGAACACCATATGTATCCAGGGGTCCCCTGTTACAATTTGAAAAAATTGCATGAAGCAACCAAAGAGGACATGCCCCAACCCCGTACTTTGATTGGTGCCTGGCGAGAGGTGCATGCCATCTGGCGCAAGCAGCAAGAAGATCCGAATTATGAATTTGAAACCCCTTTGCCACCCACTGCCCATCGTGCTGTGACTAAAACCAAACAAGCGAAAGCAGTGGACGTGTTGGAATCTGAATGGGTGAGTAAAATTGCTCCGCAAGGCTTTCAGTAGTATTTGAAAGTGCGGGGTATGAAATTCCAGGGAAGAAACGAAGTTATTTTAGACGTCATAATTTGTCCAGGACTTCTTCTGTTTTCATTCCTACATTCCAAGCGGATCCGGACAGTTGCGAAAGCCTTGATCCAGTCCATTCAGAATCTCCATCTGTGACGCACTCAGGTTGAAATCAAAGACATCCGCATTTTCTTCAATTCGTTGAGGACGAACCGATTTGGGAATCACAGTCTGACCACGCTGCAATGCCCAACGGATCATAACCTGGGCAGCTGTTTTTTGAGATTCTTTTGCAATGCGTCGAATGCTGGGATCGTTGAAACGATGACCCCGGACAAGCGGACAATAACCGGTGAGATGAATTTTTTCTTGCAGACAGAATGAGACGATGGTTTGTTGTTGTTGGAAGGGATTGAGTTCGATTTGGTTGACGACGGGACGCGCGTTTCCGTTCTCCAATAATTCTTTTATATGTTTGGGGGCAAAATTGCTGACGCCTATCGAACGACTGCGACCTTCTTGCCGGATGCGTTCCAGGGCACGCCATGTTTGCAAATTGGATCCCCTTGATGGCCAATGAATCAAGTAAAGATCCACAAAGTCCAATTTCATCCTCTTCAAGCTCTTGTCGAATGCTCTCAGAGCCGCATCGTAACCATGATCGGAATTCCACAGTTTGGTGGTGAGAAACACCTCTTCTCTCTCGAGACCCGACGCGCGAAAGGCATCTCCAACGTCTTTCTCATTTCCATACATCTGCGCCGTATCGACATGCCGGTATCCGCTCTGCAAAGCATACAATGTTGCGTTAAAAGTCTCCTTTCCGGAGTGAGCTTCCCAGACTCCAAGCCCTAGTAACGGCATACGATTACCGTCCCGAAGCGTGATATGGCTGTCGATCTTTAGAGACTGATTCATATTAAATTTTCAAATTGATTTTGCGGTCTTTTCACACTGGCACACTGCGGCGAAAGTCTGTACATGACCTCTGTGTCATTTCCGCGCGGACGGAAATCCAGGGTTACTGAGATAGGGCAACCGATTCTGGGGATGGTCATTCCCGCGCAGACGGGAATCCAAGGTATTGAAACGAACCCTGGATTCCGGGTCTGCGCCCGGAATGACAACGCTGCCTATGACCGGAAAGTGAAAAAACATGTACTCGCTTTTACCCTACGGAATTGTGTTTCATAAAATATAGCCGGTTTGGGATTTCATTGGCAAGGGATAAACCACATTCCAAGTTCTAATATTGCAAGTATGATTACATTTCTGAATTTTTCGTTACTTAAAATTTTCAGAAATATTCCATCTACTCGACTTTGAACTATCAATGAAACACAATGCCACCATCGACGTTGATTGCCTGACCGGTGACGTTTTCAGCAGTTGCCAGGTAGACGGCTAATTGGCCAATGTCCTCAGGGGTTTGGGGACGGCCGAGAGGGGGAATCGTTTGGATTCGTTGCCAGGCTTGCTCTTTTGACTCCTCGCCCTCTCTATATCCCTCAGATAAATATTCAAACATTTGCGTACCGATGATCCCAGGACAAATCGCATTGACCCGAACGTTGGCAGGAGCCAGTTCCTTTGCCAGGGCATTGGTGAAACCCACCACGGCGAATTTCGAGGCGCAGTAATGAGCTTGTTTTGGAACTCCCATTTTCCCGGCAATCGAGGCAATGTTGATAATACATCCTCCGTTTTGGGCTTTCATGACGGGGATTGCCGCCTGACACGAGAAGAAGACCCCTTTCGCATTGACGGCAAAAGTGAGATCCCAAGCCTCCTCACTCAATGCTTCGACGAGTGAGAGAGTGATCACCCCGGCATTGCAAACGAGGATATGCAGGTGACCGAGTTGCTCGATTGTCTCCTCAACCATTCGTCGCGTATCCTCTTTCTTAGTGACATCCGCCTGCAGCGCAATCGCCCGCCGGCCCAGGGCCAGAATGTCGCTGGAGGTCGACCTGGCGTCAGTCAGTCCCCCAACTGCTGCAGTACCATATTGTTGCATCGTACTGGATAACTGCTCGACATCTGCGATGGCGATATCCACACCGGCTTGGGCAAGAGCGATTGCAATACCGCGCCCAATCCCTCGTGCCCCTCCCGTAACCAGGGCCACTTTTCCCTCGAGTGATTCCATGTCTCTTTCCTTTCTGCTGAGTTTCCCCTCTGAAATTTAAAAAATAAACTTTTAGATTTTTATCAAACTTTTTAAGGATTATGAAGCAATAACAGTGTTAAAATAAAGAGAATCCGCTAGTGGCGGTTGATTGTAACGCAGAATAAAAGAAAACGATTCAATACGCGAACCTGCAGTTCATATCCTGTTTGTATAGGACACCCTCCTGTGAATTGAATCCTGAAAGCATTGAAATGAAAAAATAAAATGATCGAAATAATATCTCATGATTGCGCAGATGACCTCATTTCTTTTTCAGGTGCCTACCTGGAGTTGAATGAGTGTGAAAATCATTTACCGTATGGTCTGGCATTCGCACTCGCTAAGAACCCCCTCTATTTCGGCTCCAAGTCTCCTCTTCTGTTGACCATCTTGAAGAAAAAAAATGTAATTGGCGTGGTTGTAATGACGCCACCTTATAGAATCATCTTGAGCAAATTTGAAAAAAGAATCGAAGAGTCAATGGTTTTATTAAAACGCTACTTAAAAAGAAACGATACTACAATCACCAGTGTTGTCGGGCCAGAAACCGAAGCCCAGGCATTTTCTGATTGTTGGGCTGAAGATAAGTACGAGGTATCATCCAGATTGGTTAGGCGAATGCGTGTATTTGAAGCAAGAAAAGTAGCGGATGTGCCTCTTTCACCAGGGAAGCTGAGATTGGCTGATATGGAAGACCTGTCACTTGTGGCACGTTGGCTTGCTGCTTTTTCAGAGGAAACAAGCCAGTCTGCCGATTTTAATAGAACCAAAAGTCAGGCAGTGCAACACATCAAGGATCAGCAAATATACATTTGGGATCGCAGGGGGCCGGTCTCTATTGCCAAAGAGTCTCGTCCGACAAAAAATGGTACTACGATTAACGCGGTGTACACACCACCTGAGCATCGTAATCAAGGATATGCGACGTCATGCGTTTTGTCGTTGACAAAAAAGCTGCTCTCGCATCACTACTCGTTTTGTAGCCTATTTACTGATTTATCCAATCCAGCTTCTAACAGCATCTACTCGAAAATCGGCTATATGCCCGTGGGGGATGCATTTGAATTTAATTTATATATTGGGAAAAAAAATGGACGTTAAGGCCTATCTGATCAAGCTGAAGGAAGACTCTGGGGACCAAGTGTTTATGTGGGCAAGCGAGATAAATCGGCGTAAGGATGAAGCTTTGGCCACATTGCATGTGGAAGGAGTAAAAATTGAATCTTGGTTTCTTCTTAAGCTGAATGGAGAAGATTATCTCATCTGCTACATTCGTTCCCAAGACATGGAACTTGCGCAGCAGGTCGCAAAGGAGTCGATTCACGATATTGATAAATATCACAAACAATTCAAAAGGGACACTTGGGTTCGAGGATCGGTGACGGAACTGGAATTGCTTGTGGATCTTTGCCAGGGGGGAGATGGTTGAAATAGTTGCTTAGACACGGCACATTTTCTTCTATGGCTTTTCACCGAAAAAGAGTTCGAAAAGGAATCTTTATTACGACTTCTGATATGTATATACCAACTTTATTTAAGGAATCGCGCCCGGAAGTTCTCAAGTCCTTCATTGCAAAGCATGCCTTTGCGACCCTGCTGACCTCGAGCGAAAGCGGCATTGAAGGATCCCATCTTCCCTTTATCTATTACTCCGAGAGAGGAATCCACGGTCACCTTGTGGGTCATATGGCGAAGGAAAATCACCAATGGAAGCGGCTCGAGTCTTCAGATGAAGTTTTGGTAATCTTCCAAGGACCCCATTGTTACATTTCTCCCACATGGTACAAAAGCGAATTGGCTCCTCCCACTTGGAACTATGCGGTAGTTCATGTTTACGGAAAGCCACGACTGGTCTTTGAAGAATCAGCACTACGTGAAATTCTCGAAAAGCTTGTCTCAATTTACGAATCACAACAAAATCGGCCATGGTCTATCCCATGGCATGACAAAAGATATAGGGACATGCTCAATGCCATTGTTGGTTTCGAAATTTCAGTCAACCGTATTGAGGGCAAATTCAAACTGAGCCAGAATCGACCAAATGCCGACCAGCAAAATGTGATCGATGTTCTCACAAATTCAATCATTGATGCCGAGCAGAAAGTTGGGTATTTGATGATGCAGATACGTGACAATAATGCCTTATAAAATACGGTTTGCGTTGCAATCTGTCACCGAGTTTGTAAACAGTGAAAAAGATTATCGAAATGCCTGAGATTAATGGCCGAGTTAGAAAATTCCTCATTACTCCGAATCCTACATAACAAATAAACTGCTTTGGTACACACCCCCCGCCTGCTTGGACAAGTTGTAAGACAAATTGCTCATGTTGAATCGCCTCGAAAGATCAGCTACAAAGGCAAGTATGTTGTGTTGTCGCCAGTCAACCCGGAAGTCGATGTTGAAGAACTTTATGAATGCTCCCATGGTTCGTATATAAAAGAACTGGTATGGACCTACATGGGTTACGGTCCCTTTAACAGCATACTCAGTATGCAAAAGTGGCTCGAGGAAATGGCAAATTCGAATGATCCACTCTTCTTCACAGTTAAAAATTGTGAAAGTGAACAACGTGTCGGGATGGTGAGTTTTTTAAACATGGCTTCAGTTATGCTAAGACTGGAACTTGGACACATTTGGTATTCGCCTGATGCTCAAAGGTCGAAGGTAAACACAGAGGCTGTTTATCTGATGCTTTGCGAAGCTTTCGATAGACTGAAATATCGCCGCGTCGAATGGAAGTGTGATTCCCTGAACATAAGGTCTCGTTCGGCTGCACTACGACTTGGTTTTAAATTTGAAGGCGTCTTCAGACAGCACATGATCATTAAAGGTCGAAATAGGGATACTGCCTGGTATTCAATGTTGGATAGTGAATGGGTTGCTATAAAGAGGAATATTGAGATTTGGTTGTATCATAACCCAGACAAAATATTGTCATTAACAGAGCTCAACGGTACCAAGGACTAAGAGTAGAACTGTGGTAAACACCGTTTTCTCACAGCCGGGAGCATTTGATGAATATTAAGTTTGGAGACCACGAACCCAAGAAAACCAAGCTAATTCCCAAATTTTAAATTGCTGACCTTCCCTACTCAGGTTTGATAAAAATGAAAAATATTCGATAAGACTTGATCATGAAATTGTTTTGCAATTCTAATTCAAGTACACCAATAAAAAATGTGTGAAGTGGGTACCTGTTGTTAGTGAATAAAAAAAGCAAATTTATTCTTTTTGACAAGGTAAAGACAATGCAGAAAAATTTTCCTAGCACCACAGCACAGCTATTTCAAGAAATTGAAACTACCCCCATCGAGTATCAACCCTTGTTACTCAAAATGGAGCAATTATTTAAAGAAGGCATGACCCTGAAATCTTCAGAAAAAAGTTTTCGTCAGGGTTGGGAGGAGACCCTGACAGGTGAGACCCTCGCGATTGAAAATTTGTGGGATGGGATTGACGCTGAATGAGTAGGAATGTGTTCACAAACGATTGAATAGCCCCGATTTTCGCTCCAATACACGCTCCATCCGTCTCAATCCATTCTTTGAATTTCTCTATTGGTTCATAAATTGGCATGCTGAGCAACATGTATGCCGGTGTGTCGTGTTACAAGCTGAGCTATCAATTTTTGCTATTTCCGAAAAAAATGATTTCGCATAAAAAATGTTTGCATTTTATAATTTTTTTCTATAATCTGTCTCTAAAAGATTATGATAAAAAATATATCGGTTGCAATCGACGGGTTGAAACTATTGTCTATTGTCCGTATATATCAATTATTTCAATGATTAATAAGATTAAGTTAGTCGATTCGATAATCGGGTCAGAAAAAAATAAAAATATAATTATTGTTTGATTCTTCAAAATTAATTAATTATAATAATTGCAGATACTAACAAAAATCAGAAAAACATAAGGAGATGAATGGTAGAAAAGATCAGCAATGCGGAACGGGTCGTGATGGAGGTTTTATGGGAAAAATCACCGTTATCGGCCCAAGAGGTGGTTGAAGCCGTTGCCCTGCAAAAGGACATGCATGAGAAAACCGTGAAGACGCTGTTGAACCACTTGTTAAAGAAAAAGATTTTGGGGTTCGATAAGGAAAAGAGAAAATATCTGTATTATCCCTTACTCAGCCGAAAAGCATACGTGCAATTTGAAAATAAAAAATTTTTGGAGAATTGGTTTGGTGACAAAGTCTCGCATCAATTACTGGTCAGTTTTGCGGCAAAGGAATTATTGAGCAAGCAAGAAATCGAGGAATTGAAAAAACTATTAGATGAAATGGATTGATCCATTGAGGAGGTGTTGAATGGCAACTCTATTTTACGGCTTAGCGGAGGCCACCCTGTGGTCCAGTCTGCTAATCGTTTTCGTGTTCTTGATTCGCAAACCGGTGGTTCGTTATTTCGGAGCAAAATGGGGTTACGCGCTTTGGCTGCTCCCCGCGCTTAAAATGATGATCATCGTTACCCCCCAAACCCAACTCAGTCTCCTTCCTTCCTGGCAAACCATCCTTTATAACTTCAAGATGCAGCAAGGGGTATTTGCCCTGCTGCAAAACAAAAAGCCCCTCACCGCTTCCGAAGCTTTATTCAAACAGATTGAAGCAGAGAATACGGTTCGCATGGAAGCCATGAAAACTGCCGTGATGCAGGGAGAGACGTCACCTTTCCCTGCGAATCGCATCAGTGAGCAAAGCCTCCCTGCCTCAGGTTCCTCATCATCCGACCCTGCTGGCAGGTGGTCTATTTTTGAGGAAATAGACGGCATGACGATCCTCTTTTTCGGGTGGCTTGCCGGTTTCGCGGTGATGGGGCTGATCACCATGGGCGGGCATCTGCGATTGCAGAGGCAACTGCAACGAGAAATGTGCCAACCTTCAAAAGAAATGAGATGGCTGATCGAAAAACTGGCTCGCAAAATGGGCATCAAGTTCCAGGGGAAAGTGCTTGTCTCGGATCGGATTCAGGCCCCGGCAGTGACCGGATGGCTGCATCCCAAACTGGTGCTGCCCTTCCAGTTTGCGGGATACTATTCCCAACAAGAAATGGAATTCATGCTCTCTCATGAACTGGTCCATCTGCGACGCAGAGATTATCTCTTCATCACCTGGGCCTTAGCGCTCAAGTGTGTCTATTGGTTCAACCCGTTGATCTATGTGGCCTATCGCCTGTTCCGCCTGGATCAGGAACTGGCCTGCGATCAAAGGGTGATCACCTCCGTTCCTCTAAACGAACGGAAATCGTATGGATTGACCATACTCAAAACGGCATCTCAGCCGGAAATGATGTTTGAAAATTTCCAGGCGGGGTGCTTTTGGTTTACTTTTTCTCAAATGAAAGAAAGGATTGCTATGATAAATCATCATCAAAACTCAAAAGGGCGTTCCATGCTGGCCCTCATCAGCATGATTGTACTTGGTTTCACAACCTTGACCTTTGCCGCCCAGAAGTATGTGACGGATCCTACCACTGGTGAGGTAGTGACTGCACCAGAATACGGCGGGACCATCACCCACGCCTTCGTGGCAGAGCATCAGAATCCTGACGTCACACTCTCTGGTGTCTGGGGGAATATGTTCTTCAGTGGTGTTTTAGAGAAGCTAGGCACGCCCAACTGGGGAATAGACAGGGCCGAATGGGACTTCACAGGTCTCTCCACGCCTCTGTTTGCCATGATAGGGCAGTTGGCGGAAAGCTGGTCGCAGCCCGACCCCCTGACGTTTATCGTCAAAGTCCGCCAGGGCGTTCACTGGCATGATAAGCCCCCAATGTCCGGTCGGGAGCTGACTGCCAAGGATATCGAATACAACTATCACCGCTTGATGGGGCTCGGCAGTGGCTTCACCGAGCCTACCACCTTTGCCCAGGTTCTCAAATCGTTGTCATTCGAATCGATAACGGCCACCGACAAATGGACGGTGGTTTTCAAGCTGAAGGAGCCACATCTCCATGCGCTGTCGGCTATCCTCGACGACTGGATTGCTTACATATACCCCCCCGAGGTCATCAAGCAATACGGCGACGCGACGGATTGGAAGAACCTGGTCGGTACCGGACCCTTTATGCTGACGGACCGGGTCGCGGGCAGCTCTCTTACCTTTACCAAGAATCCCGACTACTGGGGTTATGACGAAAAGTACCCGGAGAACCGCTTGCCCTATATGGACGAGATAAGGGGCCTGATTATGCCTGAAGTGGCAACCTATCTGGCGGCACTGCGCTCGGGAAAGCTTGATTACGTCGGGCAGGGCCTCGGCAATATAAGGACTATCGACCAAGCAGAGAGCCTTCAGCGGACCAACCCCGAAATCAAGCTGTGGCAGATTTACATTGCCTCAATAACGAGTACGGGTCTTAACGTGAATAACCCGCCCTTTAACGACATCCGGGTGCGCCAGGCCATGCAGATGGCACTGGACCTCGACACCATTAACCGAGGCTACTTTAAGGGTTATGCAGATACGACACCTCACGGGCTGATAGGGGATGGTGGCATCGGGTATCACATCCCCTTTGATGAGTGGCCCGAAGCACTCAAGAAAGTCTATGACTATGACCCGGAAGGGGCAGAAGCGCTGTTGGATGCGGCTGGATATCCGCGCGGCGCCGACGGCATTCGATTCAAGACCGTCTATTCCCACATCGAGCGGTACGATCTGAGCTTTACAGAATTACTCGCTGCCTACTGGCGTGAGATCGGCGTTGATGTCGAGATTCGGGTACTGCCACTAGCTGAATTTATCGCTAAAAGAAAAGACCGTGATTTCGAAATAATGTCACACGAAGCGGCCTATGGGGGTCTGTCTGATCCTCTCGTTGGGCGCCGCTTTTTGTCCACCACTGTATACAACACCGCCGCAGTGAACGACCCGGATTATGAAGCCTTGTTTGAAGCTGCCGCAGCCGCGACCACCATTAAGGAGCAGCAGAGGCTGGTTATAGCGATGGATATGTACGCGATAGAGAAGCACTGGACCGTATGGGGTCCCATAGCTCCTTCGTTTGAAGCGACCCAGCCGTGGCTCAAAGGTTACAACGGTGAATTCCGGTTGGGATTCACTGTAAAAAATTGGTTGTTCGCCCGCCTCTGGATTGACCAGGACCTGAAGAAAGAAATGGGGTATTAGGGATTTCAGATGAGAGCCTATCTCCTCAGGCGGTTGTTGCTGATCCTCCCCACGCTGTTTATCTTGAGCATCCTGGTCTTTCTCTCGGTGCGCTTCATCCCCGGCGATGTCATCGACGTCATGGTGGGCCGGATGGAATTGTCCGCTACAGAGATAGACCGGGAAGCGCTTGAGCGTCAACTGGGACTAGACGTGCCGGTCTGGGTGCAGTATACACGCTGGATCGGCGATATTTTTCGGCACGGCAGCCTGGGCCATTCAATGTTGGGCGGTGCGGCGGTGGAGGAACAGATCATAGGAAGACTGCCGGTCACCCTTGAGTTGGGTGTCCTGGCCATCGTCATCGGGCTCGTGATCGCGCTGCCCGTGGGCATCTACTCGGCGATTCGCCAGGATACGGCCGTCGACTACCTAGGGCGCTCCCTGGCCGTCATCGGTCTGGCCACGCCAAACTTCTGGCTCGGCATTATGGTGATGATCTTCCCCACCATCTGGTGGGGCTGGACGCCCCCGCTGGAAATGGTTCCTTTCACCGAGGATCCGCTGGGGAATCTCTGGGGGTTCCTCATCCCCAGCCTGATTCTGGGGACGGCCTCCTCTGCCGCCACCATGCGGATGATGCGCACCATGATGCTGGAGGTCTTAAGGCAGGACTATATCCGCACTGCCTGGTCCAAGGGGCTCCGGGAGCGGGTCGTGATTATCCGGCACACCATCAAAAATGCCCTCATCCCGGTTATCACCCTGATCGGCCTGCAGTTGCCGATCCTGGTCGGGGGTGCCGTGATCATGGAGAACATCTTCAACCTGCCGGGGCTCGGTCGTCTCTTAGTGAATGCCCTCCAAAACCGGGACTACCCGATGGTCTCCGGAATCAACCTGTTTTTCGCCACCGGGGTGGTGCTGCTCAATCTCCTCATCGACCTGATTTATCCCTATCTGGACCCGAGAGTGCGATATGAATAAGGCCAGCGGACGGTGCCTTCCAAACACCCGCCATTTTTTGTAACATACTTGCCTCCGGGATGGGGGACTGCTTTAGGGGTTCCCTGTCTTCTACCTTCTGTGTCACGAAACCACGTCTCATCTTTGCTTTTGTGGGATCTTCAAGGGAGGCAAGCGCTAGGAGAAATGTTTCCTCCTCAAAGATTTTGGTTTCGTCCTCTGATAGCCTCTAAAAGTGTCCTTTTGGTCTTCAAAAAAAAGAGACAGAAATGACCGAGTGGCGAGGGATCCTGTGGAGGAGAGGGAACCAGCAGAGGAGAAGGAACGAGGAGAATTTAAGAAAGTTTTGAGGGAGAGCCCTCCCAGGGAATTCCTTGAAAAATGGCTTCGAGAGAAGATTCTGTCATCAGTCTCTCAATGAGGATTTCGAGTTCGTCGACCGACAGCGAAGCGAGACGATCTTGATAAGGTTTTGCCGTTTCACCAAATTTCTTTCGGAGTTGTTTATTGAGAATATGCTGCGCTTCTTCTTGACGACCTTTTTCGATTCCTTTCTCGATTCCTTTCTCGATTCCTTTCTCGATTCCCTTTTGTTCTAATTGTTCGGCGACTGTCATAATGACCTCGTGAGCCTCTTCAAAGCTGAGCAGGGTTTGCACTTGTTGCACCACTTCCTCTTCTTTGAGATGGGAACTGGCTTTAAATAAATAATAGAGTACCTCCTCAAGATACCGCAAACCACTGCCTTCTTCAAATAGTTTTTCAAACAAAGGCCAGATGACCGTGGCTAAAAGATCGGAAAGCTCTGGGGAATCGATATGTTTCATAATCATCAAAAACACTCTCAAAAACAAGGTTCCTTTGATTTGATCATCCCGCATTCCTGATAAATCCACCAGGTGATACTCAAAGGAAGGCACATAGGGTTTGAGGGCCTCGGGAACCTTGAGAAAGTCATGAAAATGCAGGGCGGCGGTCCACTTTTTAGGACCTTGAAAAAGCGTAATTGGAAAAACAATGGGGAGCCCTTCTTTAGGAAATTGCTTCTGGTATTGCTCATAAATCCCCACTAAATAGCTCAAGTAACGATAGCTCATCTTGGCTTCCGGCTCTTTTTGATGCTCGAAATGAATCAAGAAGAAGCCTTTGATTTCCTGGCCCGCGCTTCCTTTAAAACGAGTTTCATAAAGGAGATCACTTTTACGACTCTTCAACGCTTTTTGCACAAAGTCTCCTGGAGCAAGACGTAATTGGGACCAATCCATAATGGCTTGAATGGAATCAGGCAAATATTCTTTAAAAAAAGCCTCAGCCACCTTTAAATCGCTCCACTGCTGAATAAAAAAATCATTGTGAGGAGTACCTTTTCGTTTGGAGAGCTTTTTCGATTGGGCCATGGTCCATGATCCTTTCTTGAGTGGGGAAGCCAGGTTTTATATAGGAAAATCGAAAAATTCAGTTTTTAGGCACGGGCTCTGCCTTTTTTCTGCATTTCAGGGCTTGCAATCTAATATGGTGAGCCAGCCGTGGGTCAAAGGTTACAACGGGGAAGATGAGCTGGGAGCAATGAACCGTGTGCTCGTCTTAGCCTGCCTCTGGATTGACCAGGATCTGAAGTAAGAGATGGGCTTCTAACCGAACCACCTACCCATTCACATTAGTTACCCTCCCACCCACGGTGTGGATGGGCGGGCTTTTTATTTGCTTGGTGCTCATCTCTCTTGGTCATCGCTCGGCTCAGGCTCTTCTTTGATCGGTTCAAACTTGCCATTCATCGGATTCCAGACCTGTATCCCTTCCATTTTTGCAGCTGCGTTTAAATCTTGATTACATGAAATCAGCAATTCCGTTCCGTCTATCAAAGCCGAAGCTAATTGAAAGGCATCACTCCCTTTAATTTTATGAGGCAACCCGATCTGATACGATTTTTCAATAACAGCAAGAGACGCATTGACAATGTTGAAGAGTTTCCATCTTTACTGAAACCTGCTTACTGCTTCATCTCATTTTTGTTGGGTCAACTCTCGATTGCGGTGCATTGCTGACAAAGCTGTGGCAATCTCGGCTTTTGTAATGACAGCCGTAGAAAATATGACATCTTCTTGATGAACCTTCTCCACAACATATTGTTTGACTTCAGCGGAACCGGTCTCATTGACAAATTCTTTGATCAGGGCAGAGGTATCGAAATAGAGCTTCATCTCAGGGTTTACGATGTTCATAGATAATATCCGAAGCCAATCTTGCCCCCGGTTCAGGATCAACTGCCTTAAATTCTTCAAAGGCCGCTTTATCCCCAATTTGAATATACGGACTCATCTGCTCTGCTTGCTCTGCTTCGACAATCATTCGTATCTCAGCATCAGCGGGAAGGTGATGACGTTGGACTTGAGTGGGAAACTCCCTAACCGTTGTGGTGAATTCCATGCTAACCTATTTGAAAATCATTGTGGTGACAAAGGGACTATACCCTATTTTTTCAAATTCTACATAATCCCCGGCTATTTAGCAAATCTAAGCTTCAAAAAAGGCAAGATGGGCATCGCCGCTGGAGCTGGTTTCTTTCACATAGGACCCATTGGGGAACCTCTGGGGGTTCCTCATCCCCATTCTGATTCTGGGGACGGCCCTCTCGGCCGCCACCATGCGGATGACCCGAAACATGATGCAGGAGGTGCTCCGGCAGTACTGTATCCGCACCGTCTGGGCCTAGGGACTCAAGGAACAAACGGTCGTGCCGAGACACGCCATCAAAAATGTCCTCATCCCGGTCATCACGCGTTCAGCTGAGCTTACCGGCCGCGCTGCGGCCGCCCAGCCTCTCTTCGGCTTGCAGTTGCCGCTCGTGGTCGGGGGCGCTGTCATCATGGAGAATCTCTTTAACCTGCCGGGCTTTGGCCGTCTCCTGGTGGATGTCCTCTCTGACCGGGATTCCCCGGTGGTCTCCGGGACCAACCTGTTTTTCGCCTGCATCGTTTGTTGAACAACCTCTGCATCGACCTGACGTACGTCTTCCTCGATCCGAGGATTCGCTATGAGTGAGCCGCTCCTGGTCGATCCTGGAGGCACGGAGGGCGTACCCGCAGCCGAGCACCGCCGACCCGTTACAAGCTTTTTCCGCCGGCTCCTGAAGGAGCAACCGCTGGGAGCTGTTGGCGGCCTGATCGTCCTGGCGTTGGTATTCATCACCATCTTTGCCGACCAACTGGCGCCCTACGAATTCGACCGAGGACGGGTGCAAAACCGGATGAAAGGACCGTCGGTCGAGCACCTGCTCGGCACCGACCACGTTGGCCGGGACTTTTTGAGCCGCCTCCTCATTGGCGCGCGCCTCTCGATCACGGTCGGGTTAACGGCGACGGTGATGAACGTCATCGTCGCCCTGCTCGACAGCGGTACGACCGGTTTCATCGGTGGGCGGGTGGACATCTATGTGCAGCAGTTCGTCGATGCCTGGATGTCCTTTCCCGGATTACTCCTGCTGCTCACCATCATGTCCATTGTGGGACAGGGGTTACTCCAGATCATCCTGGTGCTGGGGACGCAGGTGGGGTGGAAGGCTCCCGCGTCGTGAGGGGCGCGGTGATCGCCATTAAAGAGAATGATTACTTTCTGGCGGCAAAAGCCCTGGGCAGTCCTTTGCCCACCACTCTGAGGCGGCATGTGCTACCCAATATCATGGCGCCGCTCATCATTGTCTTCTCGATCAACATTGGCGGGGTCATCTTTGCCGAGGCCTCTCTGCGTATTCCGCTCACTTCGATCATCGATTCCGGTCCACTTCGATCACTGATTCCGGATCACTTCGATCACCCTCTCGGAGCGAAGCGACGTTCTCTTTAATTTAGTTTTAATTTATTGTTTAGCATTGGTCAACTTGGATCGTTTTTTTCTGACCGACTCTCCTTTCAATTGAAGTTTATAAGCATTGTGCACCACTCTATCGAGGATGGCATCAGCCAGTGTAGGATCACCGATGATCTGATGCCATTTTTCCACAGGAAGTTGAGCGGTAATAATAGTTGAACCTCGGTTATGGCGATCATCGAGGATTTCCAAAATATCTCGTCTTTCCTGGTCGTTAAAGACTGAGAGCCCCCAGTCGTCTAAAATAATCAAATCCATTCGCGCCATCTGGTTGATCATTTTCAGATAGGAGCCATCTCCTCTGGCTAAGGCCAACTGGGGTAGCAATCGAGGGATTCTCAAGTATTTGACTCGAGCTCCCTGCAAACAGGCTTGATGTCCCAGGGCACAGGCAATAAAACTTTTCCCGATGCCGGTTGGTCCGCAGATTAGGATATTGAGATGTTCTTTAATCCACTGGCCGCTGTAGAGGGATTGCATCAGAGCAGGATCTAATCCTCGGGGCAGCGTATGGTCAATGTCCTGGATACAGGCTTGTTGTCGTAAAGCAGCTTGTTTCAGTCTGGATTGCATACGACGGTTTTCTCTTTCACTGGCTTCCCGATCCACTAGCAAGCCCAAGCGTTCCTCAAAACTCAATCGCTCATACTGACTGGAGGCCATTTGTTCTTCGAAAGCTTGGGCCATTCCCCAAAACTTCATCGATTTCAATTTTTCAAAAGTAGGGACAGTAATCATAAACTCCTTTCTGAGGGGCTCATTGGTAGTAATGAGCCCCACGGATATTTTCATGTTCCAGTTGCGGGGTGGGTTCTGGCTTGGAAAGGGGATGCCGATCCAAACCTTTCTTTAAGATCGAATGAACACTGCTATAGCGGAAAGCCCCAATGAGAATAGCCCTCTGAGAAGCCGATTCCACTCGATTGGCCGTGTAGAGTTTAGAAAGGCGCATAATCCCTAAGCAGGAACGGTATCCCTGCTCAGGATAGCTTCTTTGATCCATGATTCCTGCTACCAGTTTAGCGGTGGCTGGTCCGATGGTGGCAGCCCAGTCAATCAAGCGAGAAGGCGACCAATGTAGATGTTCTCGATGTCCTTTGGGCATATGTTGCTCCTGAGTGCTATGAAGCCCGGCACGATCATCACGTTTGTGGGAAGCCACCCGTTTGCCTCGAAAGAAGATTTCCAGCGTTTCGCTGCTATAACGCATTTGAACTTCCTGGTGACAGAGGGAGTAAGGAACGCTGTTGTAATGCCTCTGCAACTCCACATGATAATCGATATTCACTTTCGCTTTTTTCCACTGAGCAAAACTGTAGCGTTGCTGAGGTAGGGCTAGTAAAGCCGGTAATTCCAGCGTTTGAAAACAAGACCAGCGCGATCCGGGTAATTTTTTAAAAGGGCGTTGATTCAAGCGTTCTAACAGACGACGGATTGCTCGATTCAATTCTTCTAAACTGAAGAAACTGCGATGACGTAAGGCGGCTAAGATCCAACGTTCTACAATTTGTACCGCCACTTCTACCTTGGCTTTGTCTTTGGGTTTTCGGACCCTGGTGGGGAGAATCACCGTACCATAATGAAGGGCCAATTCGTGGTAAGTGGGATTGATATCCGGTTCATAGAAGCAGGCTTTTTTCACCCCTGATTTCAAATTATCCGGCACCACCACTTTGGACACTGCTCCAAAAAACTCAAAGGCACGAATGTGAGAAGCGATCCAGTCGGGCAGACTTTGAGTCCAGCTCGCTTCGCAATAGGTGTAGTTGCTCGCTCCCAGAACTGCGACAAAAATTTGAGCCGCCTGAAACTTGCCGCTTTCTCGATTGTAGATCTTGACGCTTTCTCCCGCATAATCCACAAACAGCTTCTCACCGGCCTTGTGAGTCTGGCGAAGCGATCGATTGAGCGTTTGCTTGAAACGACTGTAATGTTCGCAGAATTGGGAATATTGATAACCGCTTGGATGAAGATACTTGTATTCTTCCCACAATAAGCGAAGCGTGACACTTTTCTTTTTCAGCTCTTCGTGAATTTGTTTAAAATCTGGCATGGGAGCCATTTTATAGCAGATAACCTCACTGTTGAGCCCAAGCGCCTTCATCAATTCTTCATCACTGAATTGAGAGACTTGTGTGCCTTCAATCTCTCTTTGTTTGGCTAAATTCAAAAATTTGCTCACACTGGCTTGAGACATATGACAACTTTGAGCAATCCGTCGCTGGGACAGTTGACAGACTAATCCTAATCTCAAAATTTCTCGTACTTTACGCATCGACAATTCCTTTCCTTGTTTCCGGCTCATAGATCCTCTTGGAAAATAATGAAAATATTCTTACTGACAGAGGATCTATATAGCCAATTTTATTGAAATGAAGGAACGGCTTGCTTCGCTGTTGCAACGATCATCCATGATGATCGAAGTGGGCCGGAATCAGTGATCGAAGTGGGCCGGAATCAGTGATCGAAGTGGACCGGAATCGGTGATCGAAGTGGGCCGGAATATGCAGCCTCTCTGAGCTTCCTGGGATTCGGTCTTCCCCCCACCTTTCCATGTTGGGGAGGGATGCTCAGCCGGGAAGGACGTCAATACATGGAGATGGCACCGCGGCTGACCCTGTGCCCAGGGGTTTTCCTGAAGCTGGTCGTATACTCCCTCAACTTGTTCGGCGATGCGGTGAGGGACCTGCTCGACCCCCGGCTGCAGGGCAGTGAGGGTAGTTACGCCACTGCGGGGATGAAAAGCAAACGAGGCTTCCTGGCCAGATTGATCTCCCCTTTCAACTGGTAAGCACGTAGAACACTCCACCCTTCCACTGTAGCGCCTTAAAACTGGATGTTGTGTTTCTTCAAACAATTTTTTATAAAATAGTCTTATTGCTTCTTAGTTTAAAATGCCGGTAAAAATGGCAGACGAATATCGAGCGACTAGCGTCATGACGCTTAAAACCAGCAATTAACTTTCATCCCTTGCATGATCCTATCAACGAATCCGAAGGTGGCCCCACTGAGAGGTTGTCCTGCAGGACTCCTATAAGGCATCTTGATATATGCATGCATCCAAGATACTCAAAACTTCTTCTAAGATTTGAGTTGGAGCTTTTTCAGCAAACTTGAGTTTACGACTGTGATAATCAATGGATTTAACTTGTTCTACCATAATGTAACCCGTTAATGATGAGTCATTTGGTACTGGAACATGGAAAGGAATATTGCGATGAGATTTCGTGATTGGACAGACGATAGTAAGACCTGTTGCCTTGTTAAACACTTCATTGCTAACAACTATCGCAGGACGCCGTCCCTTTTGTTCATGCCCTGATTGTGGATCGAACGTTATTATTACAAAGTCTCCCTTTTGTGGAACATATCGAGGCATTTACCATACCTCCTGCCCAATGGGCTCTCCCCAGTCTTCTTCTTGTGGTTTGTAATCCTTTGGCATCTTTGCAACCAACTCTTTGATATCATACCTTCCATGTACTTTATTGATAGATTCAATGATTATTTTCCCCTCTTGAACAGATATATCCACTTCTTCTCCAACTTTGATTCGAGAATCATGAAGAAGGCTTTTAGGAATTCTAATCCCCTGACTATTTCCCCATTGCTGAACTTTAGATAACATTGTCCATTCTCCTTTCTGCTCTACAAATATTATGTATATCCTTAATATATACAAGCAACTCGAGGTTGCAAGCATTTTTTATCAAGTGTATTTTTCTTGTTAGCTAATGCCGAGGTGAGCGGCGCCCAGGACCCCGAGATGGACCGCTTGATGGCAGTGACGCAAATGAGGAGCGTGATGGGAACTATAATAAATGAAATTCTTTGAGCACGTTTGCCAGAGGTGGGTCGGTGGCGGCCAATTTGCGTAAGGCAGCGATCAAATCTTGCAGACGATTGTCTTTTTTGATCTCTTGCACCGCTTGGGTTACAGCTCGGTCAATGATCGCTTCTTCTTTAGGAGCGGCCTCCCGCTCCAGCGTTTCCAGGGTCTCTTGTTTTGCTTTGCGAATTATTGTGCGTCGGTCCCAATAAGCAAATCCGATGACACCCAGGGTCAGGACCGTAAAAATGCCAGCAATCAGTTGCAAGGTACTCATCATCTGTTCAAAGCGCATATCTACCTGTTCAAAGCGCTTATCTATTTGTTCAAATCGCTTATCTATTTGTTCAAATCGCTTGTTCATGTCTTCCCGTAATTCGACAATGCGCTTATCCACTTGTTCGAAGCGCTTATCCACTTGTTCGAAGCGTTGATCGGTGACTTCCATAAAAAGCGTTAAGGTGGTTTCCAGCCGAATGATACGCTCTCGATCTTCTTGCGTAAATCCGAACGATTCTTGCCCGTATACCGCCACATGGCTCAGCAACCAGCTTATTCCTCCAATCAACGCAATGAACCAAAATCTTCTCATAACCTCCTTTTTCCTCAAACTGGAATAACTGCTTGCAGTTTACCACTGTTCTTCCTTTCCTGCAACTGCCCGGCAAAAGTTGAAACTTGATCGCTTTGAATTTTAAAAAATCGTTTTTATCTGCCGAAATGATTGTTGGAGTTTGATCTTTCTTCGCATCCGGCAAGATGTTCAAACGGGCAAACCGCTCTATTTTAAAGGCTACCCTACTTTTTTTTCATTTATTGCTTGACATGTCCGGGGGGGGGGTAGACTGCACTTTCTTTCACCCAATGGAGGGTGAAACAGGGCCGCAAATCCAAGCGGTTTCCTGAGCACGCAAAAGCCCTTGTTTCAAGGGATCACCTTTGTCAAATAAGGAGGAAAGATGACGAAGACAAAATGCAAATGTGGAAAATACCTGAATAGTTACGCTATAATAAATGAAATTCTTTGAGTACGTTTGCCAGAGGTGGGTCGGTGGCGGCCAATTTGCGTAAGGCAGCGATCAAGTCTTGCAGACGATTGTCTTTTTTGATCTCTTGCACCGCTTGGGTTACAGCTCGGTCAATGATCGCTTCTTCTTTAGGAGCGGCCTCCCGCTCCAGCGTTTCCAGGGTCTCGTGTTTTGCTTGGCGAATAATAGTGCGTCGATCCCAATAAGCAAAGCCGATCACTCCCAGGGTCAGGACCGTAAAAATACCGGCAATCAGTTGCAAAGTATTCATCATCTGTTCAAAGCGCTTATCTATTTGTTCAAAGCGCTTATCTATTTGTTCAAAGCGCTTGTTCATGTCTTCCCGTAATTCGACAATGCGCTTATCCACTTGTTCAAAGCGTTGATCGGTGACTTCCATAAAAAGCGTTAAGGTGGTTTCCAGCCGAATGATACGCTCTCGATCTTCCTGGGTAAATCCAAGTGTTTGTTGCCCATAAACCGCCCCATGGCACAGCAACCAGCTTGCTCCTCCAATCAACGCAATGAACCAAAATCTTCTCATAACCTTATTTTTCCTCAAACTGGAATAAACGCTTGCAGTTTACCACCGTTCTTTCTTTCCTGCAACGGCCCGGCAAATGAGGATAGGCGAGAAGCTATCTGGTTTTTGAAACGGATCTTCACTTCGGTGATTTCTGAGCAATGCCTTGATAATAGTGGGCTAGAGCTTATTTTTTGACAAAAATTGTAGTCACTAAAAAGTGCAATTTTGGGAAGATTTTCGTTGAATACGACTCAATTTCGGGTTAGAGTGTTTCCAAAATCGTTTGTTCTTTCAAAGAGTTATGTAGACACTAAGAATTTTTTAAAATTTATAGTAAAATCAGTCGGTTAGGTCTATACTCTGGGGTGAAGATCCGTTGAAAAAGAAAGAGGGAGTTTGACAAGGAGCATTCCATTCTACAGAATAAGGTTGGACAATTGCTCTGAAAAGCGTAAATTAAATCACTGTTATTTTTATAGATAGGGACAAGGAGTTTGAAGAGTTCCTGATTCGAATGAATACTCCCCGGTATGCTCAGCATTCCATGGTTCAGCCTGGAGGTTTCCCACAAGGAGATGAATAAAGGCTTTGCCGATATTTTCCTGGAACCCTTTCTGGCCAAATATCCCGATCTGCCCTGCCTCTACCTGATTGAACTGAAGTATCTCAAACGCGGAGCCCTCAGTGACTCCCTCCTGCAACAAACCATAGAGGAGGCCCGGGGGCAACTGGCTCACTACCTGCAGGATGAGCTCCTCCAAAACCAATACGCCTCCCTGCAAACCATCGGCCTGATCCTGGTATTTCACGGCTGGGAACTGATCTATTGTGAGACAGGCTAATCGCATCCTGACGAAGGACAGGCGGAGATCGGGCCGGAGAGCTTACAAAGATTAAAAAATTTCTCCAAATCTTTACCGCCAGTGGCCCTGTCGACTACAATGGCCAGTATTACAAGCTCGACCAAGCCCCACTCTCCCCAGGGTCTTATCATTGGAAAAGCGAAATATAGAAAAGGTTTGTATTTCATACAAAATCGATCAGCCCGGCCCTGATGGCTTTAGCAACTGCTTGCGAACGCGAGTGGACGTCCATCTTGAGATAGATGTTTCTGATATGGGTGCGGCTGGTATGTTCCGATATATAGAGAGATGAAGCGATTTCCTTGTCACTGTATCCCTGGGCCAGGCATTCCAGGATTTCCAATTCGCGTTTGGTCAGGGACAAGTCCTCATCCGCTATACGGACCGCTCGCTTATTCTTAATGGATAAAAAAACTTTTTTCACGATTTTATAATCCATAATCTCCCGGTCATTCGCCACATCCCGGATGGCAGCGATCAGGTCGGCTCTTTCCACGTCTTTTAATAAGAATCCATGGGCTCCAGCATGAATCGATTGTTCCACATATTTCGGATCATCATAACTGGTAAGAATAATGACCTTTACTTCCGGGAATGCCTTTTTGATATTTTTCGTTGCTTCAAAACCGTTCATTCCCGACATTTTTATATCCATTAACACCAAATCGGGAGGTTCTCCCTGTTTGATCATATCCAGGCATTCATCGCCGTCTTTGGCAAAATTGATGACAGTGAATGATTTCTCAAAACTGAGCATCTGTTTCAGCCCTTCGCCAATCATTGGTTGATCATCAACAATCAGTATTTTAACTGCTGGAACCATTTCTGATCTCCTCGATCGGAATTGTGATGTGAATGTGAAAACCCTGGTTCAAGCGGGTCGAAATATTCATTTGTCCTTTGAAAGAATCAATTCTTTGCTGCATATAAAACAACCCAAACCTTCCGTTTTTCGGAGAGACCAGCATTTCAGGATCACTTTCAGACCCTGTCCCGTTATCCCGAATGGACAAAATCAATTCTTTTTCATCGAAGCCCAAATCGAGCTCAATTTCAGTCGCACTTGAATGCTTGGAAATATTAGTCAAAGCTTCCCGAATGATCTGGTACAATGCCAACTTCACATTGGAGGCCATTGACAAACCATCTTCAACCCGACTGATTACTTGGATACCCGTATTTGCGCTAAAAACTTCGAAATAGTTTTCCAGGGCTGAATTCAAGCCGATATTGTCAATCACATCCGGGTGCAGTACTGAAATTACTTTTCGGGATTGCTGAATCGCTTCCTGGACTTTGGTATTTAACCATTTCACTTCATTATGGAACGATTGCGGGTCTTGGTACATCAGGTCGCATGCCTGCAGCCGATAGTGAATGGTGGTGAGGGTCTGTGTCAGGGTATCGTGAATCTCCTCAGCAATTCTTTTTCGTTCCTGCGCGCTTGTTTCAAGGATGTTCATGGTGAGAAGTTTCAGGTGCTCATTTTGTTCCTGGATTGTCTGATCCCTCTTGCCGATCAATCTGAATAAATAGATGATTGGGATTAACAAAATGATGCTCATCCCATAAACAACGCCCAGAATTCTTACCATTTGGAATGTATTTGAACGCGCTATTTCCTGGGTGTAGAGTGAATTTATGACTGCAACAATCCCCGAGTCTGAATAAACGGGAACCGTCCCCAGAAAAAAGTTGTCCTCTGCTATTTCAATTTCATCGAACAATAACGTCTCATTTTCAATACTCCAGTTTTCGTTTTTTTCGGGGAACTTGGAGAAATCGAATTGAGGATAATTGTTGAGTGTCCCAAAAGACTCTCCGGATTTCATAGACACATTCATTTGTGTCCCCGACAGCATTGCCGTTCTTTGAATAAATTCCGGTTCAATAAAACTGATCGCTTTTAGGATGCCAACCTGCTCTCTTACAGTGATCCACTCGTTATCCTGTTTTTGTAGTGTCGTACCAAACATCGGCATTAGCGATACCAACGCCAGTTGTTGGCCCTCTTCATCAAATCGTATGATTTCCTTGTCTGATATCGGGTTTTCGTAATGGGTTGCAAAACCGGTCAAGGTCGTTTGTTCAATAAAGAGGCTCTTTGTCGGAGGTTTTGCCGATTCACCCCTCGCAACAATATAGTGTTTGCGAGAGTGCTGGTAAGCCCCGATGTCGATGACATTATCGTAAAAGTGATAAAACGCCACCAGCCGCCCCTCATTGTTGTACAAGGTAACTTTGTTAATGTTTTTATTCGTTAAACCGATAAGCACCAACTGATTGAGCATTTCATAATAAAATGATTCCAGAACGGAAGATTCTGCCCAGAATTGTTTATCATTAATGAGCTGAAACCTCAGGGTAATGGCCTCGGTATTTGCCAATTGACGGGAATAATCGATTAAGTCACGTTTTTTTTTATCAATAAGATCAGAAAAAACGAAAAACGAGTTTTTAATGATTTTGTAGGATGCGGCTCTATTTTGTGAATTCGTCGTGTAGGAGACAACAGCAATAATAAACGTCATCACTAATATCACCGCGAGGGATACTGTTGGCATCATTGTCTTTTGAAGGTCGATCTTCATGCGACTCAGATGAATGACTGTTTGTGTGGAAATGATAATTGATTATTTCAAAGAAATACCCAGGTTCGGGTGGAAAGTATATCCCTCATTTGAGGTAAAAGATTTCCCTACCGCAAATGGGGTATTTAAACTACCTCATTTTTGCAAAAAATACTGTGATTGAGCGATTGAAAGCTCCTTCATCAATGGGTAGTATCGGCCCTGCAATGAGCCAAAAAGCTCATTGCATCAGAAGAACGATCGCTTTCTGATGTTTCTAGCGCCCGCCTCCGCGTACGGCCTTTGCTAAAGGGGCCGTACGCGGAAGCGGGAAAAGGTTGTCGGTCAAAGAATAAATAGATGCTGAATATAGTCTGGTCTGAGGAGATCTGATGGAATTTGCTGTAAAAATGATTTTTGAGGTTCTTTCCTACGCATCCATTATGGTCATCATCGTATTGGGCCTGGCGGTCGTTATCAGCATGATGGATATCATCAATATCGCGCATGCTGAATTCGTCACGTTGGGCGCATATTGGGTTTATCTAATGGAACTTTGGCAGTTTCCCATCTGGCTGGCGATGATGACCGCTCCTTTGATTGTCGCTTTGCTGGGCATCATTGTGGAGAAAACGATATTCCGCAGGCTATATGATAATGTGATAACCGGCATATTGGCATCCTATGCCCTTGCTATCGTTTTACGCGAAGGCGTACGGGCTCTATTGCAAGGCAAGGAATACTATGTGGCTGTTTCTTACGGCGGTTCTATTGAGGTTTTTGGCGTTGAGTTTTCCTTATGGCGGATGGCGATTATTATCATAACCGTAATTGTTATAATATTTTGTTATCTGCTGCTGACAAGAACCTCAGTGGGACTCAAAGTGCGGGGGGCTCTCGACAATCCGTCATTGGCACGGACTTCGGGAATCTCCACCACTCGTCTCTATTCGTTAACCTTTGCTTTCGGGGCCAGCCTGGCGGGGCTGGCCGGAGCAATGATCGTACCTTTGTACGGGATATCGGCCGATCTAGGCGTGAGATTCTTAATTCAAGCCTTTTATTCGGCCCTGTTGGGAGGCATCGGAGGGTTTATCGAACCAGTTTTAGGGGCTGTCGTAGTGGGTTCCTCACTCTCCGGCTCCCAATGGCTGAGGAACATTTCCGGCCTTGATCAATTCACGTCTCCAGTTTCCATCGAAGTAATGGTTTTTATCGTGATTTTGATTGTTGTAAAACTTCGTCCGGATGGCATCTTTACCTCTAAACAGTGAGGAAATCTATCATCCATCATACATAATGCATATAAAGAGAGGAATTTGATTATGGATAAAGAACGCAAAAAAACGAACATGGATAAAAAATCTGCTAAAACAAAAGAGAGGAATTTGATTATGGATAAAGAACGCAAAAAAACGAACATGGATAAAAAATCTGCTAATGGCATCACACGCCGCCGTTTTTTAGGAAACAGTGCTTTACTGTCAGCCGCATGGGCGGGTACTTTGGCCACCGGATGGGTACTCCGTCCCCAATGGGCCAACGCTGCCGCAGGTCCGATTAAGATCGGGCTCCTTATGCCGACGTCAGGTAGTAATGCTCCGGACGGCAAAAGTTGCGTGCAAATGGCCGAGGCCTGGGCAAAAATGAAAAACGGCCAAGGTGGAATTCTTGGCCGACCCATTGAGTTTCATGTAGAGGACTACGGTTCAGAACCCGCCAAAGCACCAGCAGCCGCACGCAGATTGGCACAACAAAAGAATGTTGATATGATCTGCGGAACAATATTCAGTTCAACTCGGAACGCTGCCAAACACCAAATCACTGTCCGTGATAAAAAACTGTTTATGTATCCCACACTTTATGAAGGAGGAGAGTGCACCCCAAATGTTTTTTGCACCGGCCCTGTACCCAATCAACAATTTCCCCCTGCAGGAGATTATATTGTAAAACAGGGTAAAAAACGAGCGGCGCTAGTCGGCAGTGACTATATTTACCCCCGAAATGTAAATAAAGCTGCTCGAAGAGAGTTGGAAAAGCGTAACATAGAAATTGTGTTTGAAGAGTATTATCCAATGGACCAGACGGATTTCTCCGCATCCGCTGCAAAAATCCACTCTGAAAAAATAGATTGTCTCGTCAATGCGGTTATCGGGGGATTATTGCCTTTCAGTAAGCAGGTCTTTGAAACGGGTTTTTATAAGAATGGAGGCCTTGTATTTCACCCTGCCTTTAGTGATTCTTCATTTGATTATGTCCCTTCAAAATTCTTTCCCAATGTGTTAGGTGCTCAACCTAGTTTTTGGGATGTGAAATCGCCTGAAAATGAATTCATCCGGAATGCATACTACGACATAGACCCGAAGATGAAAGTAGAACCGGGGACAATTGCAAATGCTACGTGGCGAGCCCTTCAGCTTTATGAGCAGGCAATTATCAAAACCAACGGTGATTTGAGAACCGATGCTATTGCAGAGGCTTTACCGGGGAGCAGAACTGAATTGAATGCAGGGGGACCGGCTGAAATGATAAAGAACCATTGCAAGATGAATATGTATTTGGCTGAAAACCAGGGCGGGAAAATGAAAGTGATTGCGAAAGATGAAATGGTAGATCCTCGGGAGTGTATTTAAATTGAAAACCGTTCCTCGTTATCATATTACTCCGATTCTTGAAGGTGTGGTGCTGGCTATGTTGCTTATCACACCCTTATTAGCCAGCAGGTTCATGACCATCAGTCTCACCCCGATTCTGATCCTGGCCATGCTGGCCATCAGTTTTGATCTGTGCTGGGGCTATACCGGGATTCTATCTTTCGGCCAAGGCTTCTTCTTTGGGATCGGTGGTTACACAGTGGCACTGCTGATCAATAAGGCCCAGTTCCTCAACTTTTATGCCCTTTCTGCGGCTGCTATACTGTCGGGGATTATAATTGCCGGTCTGTTTGGCGTTTTTTTATTTTTCGGCAGTCAAAGGCAGCAGGTAATCTTCATCGCTCTCAGTACCCTGGCGCTGTCATATCTTGGAGAACGCCTGTTTAACGGCTGGTTTTGGGTCGGAGCTGCCAACGGCCAGAACATATGGGAAGTCGTTCACGTTATGGGGGTTGAACTCAATCCCGGTATTTCCTTTTATTATTTCATCCTGTTTTTATTGGCTGTGATCTATCTTCTATGTCGCTTTGTGGTGAAATCACAGCTTGGCCTGGTTCTCTCCGGAGTACGTCAAAATGAGGAACGGTTGGATTTTCTTGGATATCGGATTCAAGTACCCAAGTTTTTAATCTTTGTTTTTGCCGCAGCGATCGCCGCTTTTGCCGGGGGGTTATACTCCCTGCACGAGGCCTTTGTGGGACCGGCTTCCATAGGCTGGATCTTTTCCACTTTTGCGGCCCTGTACTGCATTTTCGGGGGGAGCGGAACCCTGATCGGACCCATCATCGGCACCCTGGCCATTGAGTTAGCGAGGTTATACTTGACCGATATTGAGGAGATGCGGGCCTACTGGCAGATCGTATTGGGGCTTCTCATGATTGGTGTTATCTTATTCCGACCGACAGGTATTGTTGGATTTATTGTCTCTGAAAAAGAACGCATCGGTTATTTCGGATACAAGGTAAGCAAGTGGCGTTTCAGAAAAAACCGGGCGCAAGAAGCCGGCATGTAGGGGCCAAAGATATGACCCTTCTTGAAGCCAACGGCGTCTATAAATATTTTGGTTCGCTTTGCGCCTTACGTGATGTCAGTTTGGAGGTTGAACCCAACAGGATATTCGGCTTGATCGGACCAAACGGTTCCGGGAAAACAACGCTGATGAAAGTCATTTCTGGAGCCCACTATCCGGATAAAGGCACTGTTCGATTCAACGGCACAGACATTACTCGGTTGAGTCCGCACCAGCGAAGTCGTCTGGGTGTCAGCATCAAATTCCAGATCACTGCCGTATTTGAAGAATTGTGTGTTTATGACAATTTACTGATAGCCAAACAGGCCAACCAGTCTTCCTGGAAGCTGCTGTGGTCCAAAAGCAAGCGACTGTTGTATGATGAGATTTTAAACGTGTTGGAACAATTCCACCTGCGTGAACGTGCCTATGACCGCGTCAGCGATCTCAGTCATGGCGAACAACAATGGCTGGAGATCTCCATGGCGACCCATGATCTGGTCGAAAACCTCAAATTCAGCCAGCAGCAGTGGCTGGAGATGTCCATGGCCACCGCTCTGAAGCCGCGATTGCTGCTTCTTGACGAACCCACGGCTGGGATGAGTCGAGAGGAACGCAAAACCACCGGGGAGATTCTGCAACTTGTAAAACAAAGCTGTGCCATTGTTATCGTGGAGCATGATCTCGATTTTATCAAAGATATCTGTGATCAGATCACTGTTCTGAATAACGGAGAAGTCCTGGATGAGGGAACCCCCGCTCAGATCGAATCATCGGAAAAAGTAATCGAGGTCTATGCCAGCCGTGTCTGAAGATAAAAAAGTTTTGGAAATCAAAAAGTTAAATTCGGGATACGGTCGTTCCCAGGTATTGTTCGATGTATCGATGACGGTTCCGGAAAAAGGCGGAGTCGCAATATTTGGCCGCAATGGCGTCGGCAAAACAACCTTGTTAAAATCCATCATAGGGGATGAAATTACCCAAACCGGTGGTTCCATTGAAATCGATGGAGAGGATATTAGCACTCACAATCACGAAAGGCGAGTCGCCAAAGGGATCGGCTATGTTCCCCAGGATCTTTCCATATTCTCGACGCTGACGGTTAAGGAAAACCTGATTTTGGGGACGCCCTCTAAAAAACCGAAAAGCGACATCAGTTATGCCCTGGACATGTTCCCCAAGTTGAAAGATCGTATCAACCAAAAAGCCGGTACACTTTCCGGAGGTGAACGTAAGATGCTGACTATCGGCCGGGCCTTGCTGGGACAACCGCGCTTGCTGTTGCTGGATGAACCCTCGGAAGGCGTGTGGGTCGGTGTGGTTTCTGAGATTGGAGACCACTTATGCGATTTGGCCCGGCAGATGACAATTGTGATTGTTGAACAAAACATCGATCTGGGTTTGCGTGTGGCTAATAAGGCCTGTGTCATGCTCCGCGGGGAAATTGTTTTAAGCGGTTCCGCCAAGGAAATTCAAAAAGACAATCGACTGAAGCAGTATCTGGCCCCCTGACAACCAGGGGCATCTTTTCAAAGGGCGACCGAGATGCTCGCAAATACCTCCCCCTTTGATATCACTCACCACCCGGCAATGGCCCTTCCGTGTGGGATGTCAGAGGGTCTCCCAGTGAGTTTGCAGCTCATTGGAAAGCATTTTGACGAATCCACCATTTACCGTGCCGCCCATGGGTTTCAGGAAGGAACGGATTGGAAGAAAATGTAATTCAAAAAGCCTTACTATCGACTCCCCAAATAGAGGTACTTCAATGACTTATGATCCTCGCATACCGGCACGTGAAATTTGTGTTCTTGGTTATCAAATCGAACACTGGGCGCTCAAGAAACCCGATGCAATCGCAATCATGTTCTATGGTGGTGAGACATGGACCTGGCGTCAAACTTTAGAATTGACACAACGCACAGCCAAGGGGCTTCAAGCAATGGGTGTCAAAAAAGGCGATCATGTACTCTCCTGGCAACCGAACAATCGGGAAGCGGTCCTCACTTGGTTTGGTCTCAATTATTTAGGAGCGGTCTATGTGCCCGTGAACACCGCTTATAAAGGCACACTTCTGCAACATGTGGTGCAATTATCCGATGCCACATTGATGGTTTGTCATGCCGATCTTGCCCCGCGTCTAAATGACATCGACACAGGCTTGCTACGGGATGTCATCATCACCCATGGGGAAACCTCCTTACCAAACCTGACCCCTCATCCAGCATCCGCTCTCATCTCCGATCAGGGCCTCTCGGAGATGCCGGAAGTGGTCGAGCCCTGGGACACACAGTATATTATCTTCACTTCAGGCACCACTGGTCCCTCCAAAGCGGTGCTTTCTTCTTATCTTCAAGGCTATTCCATGGGGCCGGATTCTAGCGTTTTTATTGAAGAAAGCGATCGGATTTTGACCAACCTGCCTATGTTCCATGTCGGCGGGACGCTCCAATTCATCACCACACTTGCCAATGGAGGTTCTTGTTTTTTAGACACTCATTTCAAGACTAATGAATTTTGGCAGACCGTTCGCGAGAATGAAACCACTGCGACCAGCCTGGTGGGTGCAATGATCCCGTTCCTTCTGAAATTACCACCAGGCCCTCATGACAATGATCTTTTTTTGAAGAAAGCCGTCTGCCTTCCCTGGAATGAGGATGCCATGGCAGTAGGGCGTCGCTATGGCATCGACATGTACACCGTTTTCAACATGACGGAAATATCCTCGCCCATTGTTTCAGAACCCTATCCGCCGGGAAGCGGTACTTGCGGGAAAGTCCGTGAAGGTGTGGAAGCTCGTGTTGTTGATGAAAACGATTGCGAGGTCGGCCTTGGGGTCACCGGTGAGCTTATCTTACGAACCGATCGTCCGTGGGCGATGAACCATGGTTATTACAAGAATCCGGAAGCAACCGCTAAAGCCTGGCGTAACGGTTGGTTCCACACAGGGGACGCTTTCAAATATGACGAGAATGGGTATTTTTACTTTGTTGATCGCATCAAAGACGCTATTCGTCGCCGTGGTGAGAATATTTCTTCTTTTGAAGTGGAAAGCGAGGTCACCGCTTTCGCCACAGTGCGTGAAGCGGCGGCGATTCCCGTCCCCAGTGAGCTTAGCGAGGACGAAGTGATGGTTGTGGTGGCTCCGGTGTCGGATCAGCAGATCGAACCCAAGGAACTCTTCCATTTTCTCCAACCGCGTATGGCTCACTTCATGCTGCCCAGATTTATTCGGATTGTCGACGAATTGCCCAAAACCCCCACCCAGAAAGTACAAAAAAATCTTCTCAAAGAGACAGGAATCACTCCCGATACTTGGGATCGGGAGGCTGTAGGAATCAAAGTAAAGCGAGAAAAGATCGGTGTGTAGTAAGGAGTTCCATGAAATTCAATCGTATCCTCATCGCCAATCGTGGAGAAATAGCCATCAGAATTGCTCGGGCCGCGACCGACTTAGGGTTACGCACGGTGGCCATTTACTCTGAAGATGACGCAAGATCGTTACATACCCGAATGGCTGATGAAGCTCACCGTTTAGCGGGACATGGCGTCTCCGCTTATCTCGACATCGACAGTGTGATTCAAGCAGCGAAAGCCACACAATGTGAGGCCATCCACCCGGGTTATGGATTTTTAGCGGAAAATGGGATGTTTGCCCGTCGCTGCCAGGAAGCCGGACTGACCTTTATTGGTCCGGCAGTGGAAGTGTTGGAGTTGTTTGGTGACAAAGGACGGGCACGGGCAGCGGCAGCGGCAGCGGACGTCCCCATTGTCCGAGGCATCAACCAGGCCGTCTCTGTCGAGGAGGCACAGGATTTTTTTACCTCCCTCGATCCGGGCAGCGGTATGATGATTAAAGCGGTCGCCGGAGGGGGTGGCCGGGGGGCTCGAGCGATCACCCGGCTTGATCAGATCGAAGCTGCCTATATAAGATGCCAGTCTGAGGCGCTCAGTGCCTTTGGTAAGGGTGATCTCTATGTGGAAGAGCTGATCAATCCTGCCCGCCACATTGAAGTTCAAATTCTTGGAGATTTAAACGGAACCGTGATGAACCTGGGTGAGCGTGATTGTAGTCTTCAGCGGCGCTATCAAAAAATGGTGGAGATCGCCCCTGCTCCCCACCTGCCGGAAAAGCTGCGCTCAGATATGATTGATGCCGCCATGCGATTGGCCAAGAGCGTTTCCTACACCAATCTCGGTACCATTGAATTTTTAGTCAAAATGAATCCCGGAGCAGAAGAGCAGCCCTTTGCTTTTATAGAAGCCAATGCCCGTTTACAAGTTGAACACACCGTGACGGAAGCCGTCACAGGAGTCGACCTGGTTCAGACGCAAATTTGCCTCGCCGCGGGAGAGTCTCTGCAAGCCCTGGGATTAGAGACAGCGGGCATTGATAAACCTCGAGGTTATGCCATCCAAACCCGGATTAACATGGAAACCTTGACGGCTGATGGCAGCATTCGTCCGGCAGGGGGAACCCTTTCTACTTATGAGGTGCCCGGAGGGACGGGAGTGCGGACGGATGGATTCGGCTATCGCGGATATGAAACGAATCCCTCCTTCGACTCGTTGCTGGCCAAATTAATTGTCCACACCCCCTCAACGGATTTTGCCAGATCTCTCTCAAGAACAACACGGACGCTCAATGAGTTTCGCATTGAAGGAGTCGCCACCTCGATTCCCTTTTTACAAAACCTGCTGCAGCATCCCGATGTGGCTTCCTGGCAAGTGCATACCCGATTTGTTGAAGAGAACCTGACGTGGCTCACTCAAATTGATCCAATCCCCCAACCCCGCTACTTCAGCACGACCCAACCCCCGTTGAATGAAAAACCGGATTTCCGCTCAGCTGGCTTGGCAGGTGCCCAGATTGATACCCAGGATCCCCTGGCTCTTTTCTCACATGATCAGACCATGAAAAGAGCACAAAGCGAATCAGCTTCAGAAGCTGAAACGGCTGCCCCAGACCTAGCCGGACCCGACGGGACCATCGCTCTCCCGGTTCCCATTCAAGGGACGATCGTCAGTGTGATGGTTGCTGAAGGGGACCGCATCAACCGGGGTCAACCACTGGCCGTCTTGGAAGCGATGAAAATGGAACATGTCATTTCAGCCGATCACAGCGGGACCATCCGGCGCACTACCCTGGCGGTTGGGGATGTCATCCGTGAGGGATATCCTCTATTTTTTATTGAAACCCGTGAAGGCCAAACCGATTTAGATGAGGTTGCCGATACCATTGACTTGGATTATATCCGCCCTGACTTGGAGGAGACCTACCAACGACATGCCTACACTTTAGACGAAAATCGTCCTGAGGCGGTGGCCCGGCGCCGAAAAACCGGGCAACGGACAGCCCGGGAAAATATTATTGATCTTTGTGACCCTGACACTTTCTTCGAGTATGGAGCTTTAGCCGTCGCAGCGCAACGATCCCGACGAGATGAAGAATATCTTCGCAAATACACTCCCGCCGATGGTTTATTAGCGGGTGTCGGAACGGTAAATGGGGAACTGTTTGAAGGAGAGGACGCGCGGTGTATGGCCATTGCCTATGATTACACCGTTTTGGCAGGGACCCAAGGATTACGAAATCATTACAAAAAAGATCGCATGTTTCAACTGGCAGATCGTTATCAATTACCGATGGTCATTTTCACAGAGGGAGGAGGGGGACGGCCTGGAGATACCGATGGCGCGTCTCCTGTGGGCATGGATTCCTATGCTCACACCCTGTTTGCTAAGCTCAGTGGTTTGGTTCCTTTGGTCGGGGTCAATTCAGGACGCTGCTTTGCAGGCAATACGGCTCTGCTGGCTTGCTGTGATGTCATCATTGCCACTGCCAATTCCACCATCGGTATGGGGGGTCCCGCAATGATTGAAGGAGGAGGGCTCGGTATTTACACACCGGAAGAAGTCGGCCCCATGTCCATCCAGGTTCCGAACGGCGTCGTTGATATCCTGGTTGAAGATGAGGAAGCCGCGGTGGCCACTGCTAAAAAGTACCTTTCCTACTTTCAAGGCCCCATCCCGGACTGGGAATCTCCGGATCAAAGGATTTTGCGGCACATTATTCCCGAGAACCGGGTAAGAATGTACAATGTGCGGGATATCATCGAGACCCTGGCCGATCACGATTCGGTGCTGGAGATCCGTAAAGATTTCGGGATTGGGATTATTACTGCGTTGATTCGCATTGAAGGCCTCCCCCTGGGATTGATTGCCAACAACCCTCACCATTTAGCCGGTGCGGTCGACAGCGATGCGGCAGATAAGGGAGCGCGCTTTCTGCAACTCTGTGATGCCTTTGATCTTCCTATCGTGAGTTTGATGGACTGCCCAGGAATTATGGTCGGCCCGGAAGCAGAAACCACCGCCCTGGTTCGGCATAGTGCGCGGCTCTTCAACACCGGTGCAAATCTCTCTGTACCCTTGTTCGGCTTGATCTTACGCAAGGCCTACGGGCTGGGAATACAAGCCATGTGTGGGGGGAGTTCTCTTGAGACCTTCTTTACCGCGGCATGGCCTACCGCAGAGTTTTCCATGATGAATATTGAGGGGGCGGTCAAACTAGGCTATCGCAAGGAATTAGCCGCCATCGAGGATCCGGAAGAACGACGGATCCAATACGATGCGATGGTCGCTGAGAGCTATGAAAACGCGAAAGCTTTACACGCGGCCAGCTATTTCGGGATTGATGATGTCATTGATCCCGCAGATTCTCGTCGTTGGATCATGGCCGGGTTGCGGAGTGTCCCTTCTCCTCCCCCTCGCACCAGTAAAAAGAGACCCTTTGTTGACACATGGTAAGGATGATTCTACTCGGATGGTGCTGGCCCAGCTTGAATTGCTCAAGTATCAAAATTGATTTTCTCGGGGTGATCAGCAAATTGCTATGATGAGAATTGTTAAGGAAACCCTATGAAATTTGAAACCATGCTATATGAAGTCAAAGACGAAATATTAACCATCACCTTGAAGGGAACTTCTCGAATCTACGAATTCTTTATTAATTTGAATAGGTATCCACTATGAAAGGAGAACAACCATGAGTGATTTTGAAACTATCAAGACGGACCACGTTGGTACCGATGGACGCGTCGGCCGTATCACCCTCAACCGACCGGAGAAAATGAACGCGCTCTCCGAGGAGTTGCTGTATGAACTGAACGAGGCGCTCCACGACATGGAGGCCGACAGCGACGTACGCGTGATAATCGTGCGCGGCGAAGGCAGAACCTTCAGTGCAGGTTACGATCTCACGCCGTCGCACGGGGGTGCGGACGCGGTCGTCCGCAGTCACAAGCAGCGAGACGCGAAAGATCGCCGGCTCATGATGGGTCTCAGAACCGGCATGCAACAGATCACCGATATCCACATGTATTTCTGGAATATGGCGAAGGTTACGATTGCGCAGGTGCACGGCTATGCGATTGCCGGCGGCTGCGAACTGGCGATGATGGCCGATCTTGTCGTTGCCGCCGAGGACGCACAACTCGGACACCCGGGAGTGCGCCTCGGTACCTCCCGAACCGGTGTTATCTGGCCGCTCGTCATCGGCATGCGCAAGGCGAAGGAGCTGTATTACACGGGAGATAACGTCACCGGCAAGGAAGCGGAGGAGATCGGCATGATCAACTACGCCTGGCCGCTCGAGGAACTCGACGAGCGAACCCTCGCGTTTGCCGACCGGCTCGCGATCATGTCCGCCGACCATCTCGCGATCCTCAAGGTCAACATGAATCGCTTCTACGAGAACATGGGAATCTACTCGTCCGTGCGCAGCAGTACCGACCTCGACGCGATGGGCCAATTCACCGAGCGCACCTACCAGTACCAGGACATGATGCGCGAGCATGGGCTCAAGGACGCGTTGGCCTGGCGCGACGGACCGTTCAAAGGTAGTGATACCTACAAGAAGAAGTAGCTCGACAGCCAAAAGTCAGGCATGCCGACGCCCTCGGCGTGCCTGCCGAAAGATGAATCAGCATTTTCCGACCCGCTTTACACACTCATTTGCAAAAGGTAAGGGCTTTTGCAAATTTTTGATTTTCCTATATTGAAAACCATTTGCTTAATGCGAAGTCAAGATTTGACCAAAAAGGGAGCCATTATGACTGCAGCGACACACGAAGGGATGAGCGCTTATTGGATGCCCATGACCCCCAATCGAAATTTCAAATCCAATCCCAAGTTGATCGAAACTGCAGAGGGGATGTATTACTATTCCTCTGACGGCCAAAAGCTGATGGATAGCACTGCAGGGCTATGGTGCGTCAATGCAGGACATGGTCGTATCGAAATTCAAGAAGCGGTGACCGAGCAAATGAAAAAATTGGACTATGCATCCAGTTTCTCATTGGGACATCCGCTGGCCTTTGAGTTTGCTCAAAGACTGGTCACACACGCTCCTGGAGATCTGGATCATGTATTCTTCACAAATTCAGGGTCTGAATCCGTCGACACTGCCCTCAAAATCGCATTGAATTATCAGCGCATCAAAGGCGAGGGATCCCGCATCATGCTCATAGGGCGTCAAAAAGCATACCACGGAATGGGTTTTGGAGGCTTGACGGTGGGTGGATTGACCCCCCATCGAAAGTCGTTTGGACCTTTGTTGCCTGTTCGAGACCACTTGCCTCATACGATGCCTCCCGAAGGAAAAAAATATGCCAGAGGATTGCAGGACGAAAATGAATTTTTAGGTCAGGCCTTTGAAGAGATGGTTGCCTTTCATGATCCTTCCAACATTGCAGCAGTGATTGTCGAACCTGTGGCAGGAGCGGGTGGAGTGATCGTACCCCCAAAAAACTATCTCAAGCGCATGCGCGAAATTTGTGATCAGCATGGGATTTTGCTCATTTTCGATGAAGTGATCACTGGATTTGGGCGATTGGGCAGCAGTTTTGCAGCCAAACGATTTGATGTGATCCCTGACTTGATGACCACTGCAAAAGGAATCACCAATGGAAACATCCCAATGGGAGCTGTTTTCGTACGAAAGCATATTTATAACACCTTCATGTCGATTCCAGAAGAAGGAATGGAATTGTTTCATGGCTACACCTATTCAGGGCATCCTGTAGCCTGCGCGGCAGGAATGGCGACACTCAACATTTATGAAAATGAAGGATTGTTTGATCGAACAGCGGGATTGGAAGATCACTGGGAAAACTCAGCACACAATCTTAAAGATTTTCCTCATGTCAAAGATATAAGGAATCTAGGATTGATGGCTGCTGTGGAGCTCGAATCTCGACCTGACCAGTTTGGGGCAATTGGTGCAGAGGTGTTCGCCAAATGCTACGAAAAAGGAATCCTCATGAGGAGTCTGGGGGACACTTTAGCGTTTTCTCCTCCTTTGATTATTGAAAAAGAAGAAATTGACCAAATTTTTGAGACCGTTGGAGAGGTTTTAAAAGAAATCAACTAAAAGGAAGATAAGCTTATGGATACGAATGATACTAGAGATAATCGTATCGTCGAGGAGAACCGCAAGCCGGGCACAGTCGAGTGGCAACTCCAGTACACTAGCTTCGATAACCCGATTACCCTGGCCTCTCACCCGCTGATTCGCCAGCTACGGTCGTTAGCTATAGAGGGCTACGCCTCCAAAACCAGTGTCCTGCCGGGCGAGACGATTGACTTTATGGTTAGTTTGGATCCGCCCGGCCACTTTACCATTGATCTCTACCGCATGGGTTATTATGGGGGTACCGGCGGGCGACATATGGCCCGCTTGGGGCCCTTTCTGGGAGATACCCAGCCGGTGCCGATGATGACCATCGAGCGTTTACGTGAATGTGCCTGGGAAACATGTACCTCGTTTACGGTCCCGACGGAGTGGCCAAGCGGCGTTTATCTGGGCAAGTTGACCCGCGATGAGCAATTTGGCGTACAGAGTTATTTTATCTTTGTGGTCAAGGAACATCGGCCGTCAGATTTATTGTGCCAGGTGAGCGACCTGACCTGGCAAGCCTACAATAAGTGGCCGGGGATGGATTCGCTCTACAACGATGGTACGCCTAATATCTTCTATACCGGTCCCAACGTCCGGGTCAGTTTTGACCGGCCCTATGCCAAATATCAGCAGGGTCGGGATGAGCCCCTGTCGGCCGGATCGGGTGAATATCTGCTATGGGAACATCCGATGACCTTCTGGCTAGAGCAGCAAGGATATGATGTGACCTATTGTTCGAACTTGGACCTGCATCTTGACCCGGATATCTTGAAGTATAGCAAAGTGTTCTTATCGGTCGGGCATGATGAGTACTGGTCCCGTAAAATGTTCGATGAAGCGGTGAAGGCCCGGGATGATGGCCTGAGTCTGGCCTTCTTCTCCGGTAACTCACTTTGTTACGCTCTCGAAATGTATGACAGTACGGCGACGGGAGCGGCGAGTCGGGCGTTTGCCAGGAAAGAACCAATGGGCAATGAGGAGGAACTGATGGGGGTCAAGTCAGAAGCGGTTGGGTATGGCGATTGGGTGGTGATCAAGCCCGAGCATTGGATCTATAACGGGACAGGCGCCAAGGCCGGCGACAAAATTCCCGGTATTATCGGTTGGGAGTATCACGGCTACCCGGCTGACATACCAGGTCTGGAGGTGGTGGCTTCAAGCCCGTTGGATCCCTGCCTGAGAGAGAAAAAATCTTTGACCCCTCCGGTCGCGCACCCAATACACAGCGCGATTGTATATCCTGGTAGGCAGGGTAATTGGGTCTTCAATGCCGGCACCATCTGGTGGCCTGAGGGGCTGTCCTGCCCGCCCGGTCATGTTCCGGCCCGATCTGCCTGCGGCGGCACCTTTGGGGTGAATCCTCTGGCCCAGCAAATAACCACTAACGTCTTGGATCGAATGACCCGAGACTCGCAGCGGTGATCAAAATGAGCTTTCCCTGAAAGTGAATCACCGTTGTGAAAAGTCAAAAGGGGTCAAATCTCATTTTGTCTTTTGGGTTCTTTTGTAAAGGGAATGACACAAATTCGGGGATCCCTCATAGCTTCAAAGAAATCCGATCAATGGACAGCAACACCATTTTGTTTCCAGGGAGGAGACGGTAACTGAGGACTTTACGTCCTTTCAGATCATCATAGAAAATCAGGGGACACAATACCATTTTTATTAGTATTTTCTCCGTATTTTATTAGTAATGTCCTCTGATTTTATCCGTATTTTATAAGTATTGTGTCCCCTGATTTAATGTCCCCTGATTTAAAACGGCAATGGTAAAGCTCACCTTAATAGCTCGGTCCGACCCGAATCCCATCAAAAGGAAGATTTCTAGTCCCCTCCCCAATCCAACCCAGTGTAGCAATGGCTTCACAACGATCCGCAATGTGGGCAAGCAAGGCTATTTTACTCTCTGGATCTCCCATTTCCCAAAGTTTATGAGTGGTGTACAATTCATCTAGGAGAGCAATGGTGGGGGAATGGAAATCATCCGTGACCAAAAGATCTTTTTTTGCCATAATGTCTTTCGATTTTTTAAGGTTGCTCCCAGTGACCGCTTTGGCTGCTTCGAATGATCGCATCGATCACCTTCATGTTAGCCACAGAATCTTCAATGGGAGTAGGAACAGGGGTATCGTTTAAAATAGCCAGAGAAAACAAATCACCTTGAATGGTGTATTGATTACAAATTTTAAAAACGATTTCTTCTATATCACCTCCTCGTTGAAGCCAAATTTTACAAGGGCGGTCCGGAGGTGCATTGCAAGGGATCTCAATTTCGATACGACCTTCAGTTCCAAGAATATGAGTCCGTTGGTAGTTCTCCAATTGGGTTGAGCAGGTGAAAGTCGCGCTGCCTTTCTCAAATTCCAACATTCCTGAAGTGAGACGATCGGTTTTGAATTGAGGATCGTATTCAACCAGACCACAAACCCGCTTGGGTTCTGCTTCAAAAATAAAACGTGGGTAGGAGATGGTATAGCATCCAATATCGTATAACCCCCCTCCTCCATTTTCAGGTTTATTGCGGATATTGTTCGCATCTGCATTGAAGTAAGAAAAAAATGATTGAATCGTTCGCAACTCTCCAATTTTCCCATCTCGTACCAACTCACGGGCTTTTTGCCATTGGGGATGATAACGGTACATGAAAGCTTCCATCACTTTTAAATTGGGATACTGTTGAGCAGCGTCGACTAATTTTTGGCCATCTTGCCAGTCCATACCAATGGGTTTTTCACACAAAACGTGTTTGCCTGCCTCTAGAGCTTTGATGGACCAGGGCACATGGAGATCGTTGGGCAATGGGTTGTACACCGCATCGATTTCTGGATCTGCCAGCATCGCTTCATAAGAACCATAGGTTTTTGGAATCCCTAACGGATCTGCGGCTTTTTGTGCAGATTCCAAACTCCGCGAGGCCACTCCTACAACCTCACAATGCTCTCCCTGCTGCAGAGCAGGAAGGACTTTTTCTGTACTGATTTTCGCAGTACTGAGCCCCCCCCAGCGAACTTTTGCCATAATGGACCTTTCTTATTTCATATAGTTGATTGATTTGCTTTATTAAAGATGACAAATTGGTTTCATTACCTTTAGTTAAAGCTAAGGGCTTGTTACAAAATAAGTTGAACATCTTTGAGTTTCATATAGGGTGAATGGTGTAGTTCCATTGAGGAAACTTTTTTGCAAATTTTAGATTTATGTTATCAAATTCTTCGTCGGATACTTTCATACCAGTTTTGTATTGCTTGCGATCAAGTCGAGCCTTGATATTGAGGCCGTTTTTGGTCGTAGTCGAGGCGATCAATTTCACCACGGACTCATAGTTTTCTAGTGGCCTGCCTTTCCAATTCATGCTGATGAATGAAAACATACGATGCTCAATCTTGTTCCACTTGCTTGTCCCTGGTGGATAATGCGCGACTGTAATTGGTATCCCAAGCTTGTTTGCTAATTCTTGTAAGTAAAACTTCCATGCCCGAGCTCTACTCCCATTGCTCCCTCCGCCATCGGCACACACAAGAATCTCAGTTGCATTGGGATAGCGCTTTTTTCCAAAGTGTCTCCACCACTGCCAAAGGCTATTGACAGCAAACTCAGAGGTATCTGAGGACATGCCAACGTTTACAAAACCTTCGTTGCGATTTATGTCATAGGCCCCATAAGGTATCGCCTTCCCCTCTCCGTAAGATTTGAAATCATGATCAAGAACTTTCTTGTCTTCCTTTGACCACACTCGACCCTCATTCTTGAAATTTCCGACAAGCTCCTTTTTTTTCGTATCAACTGATACCACTGGATTTCCGTATCTTGAAAACCGATGGACGGATCGATTAATGTGTCTGAATTGCTCGTCGCGGTTTGGATGATTTTTTCCTGAAAGCATCTTTTTGTTCGATCTCAGGGAATAGCCAAGCTCCTTTAAAAGCCTCATTACCGTGACATAAGATACATCAAATCCAGATTTTCTTAGCTGATCTGCGATAGATCTGGTCGATTTGCATGTCCACCGTAAGCGGCTCATCGGATCTCCTGCAGAAGACTCTTCAAGAATGCCCTCAATTGCTTTGAGCAGCTCAGCACTCTTGTGCCTCGAATACTTTCGTCCTCCACCCTCACGACGGAGACGATCGCTGTCAAGTGATAACGATCCGTCTTCTTCTAAATCACGGAGACCCTGAGTTACCGTCGTTCTGGATAGTCCGGTCGCGCGACTTACTTGTGAAACACCTCCGTAGCCAAGCTCTTTTGCTTTTACTGCTGCGAACCACCTTTTCTGTGGCTCGTTGAGGTAGCCGACCGCCTTAATCCACTCTTTACTGATCTCATGGTTAGTCATGAAATCAGTAGATCACAAAATATCTAGTTGATCAATTTATTTTGTAACAATCCATAAGAAACCGATGAAAAAATAAAGGAAACGATTACTGGCTATTATTTTAACAGAAGGAAAAAATGGCTGTACAATCGAATTTGTGTATATTACATATGGTTCTCACGGTCTCCGTGGGAACCTAAAATTGGACGCTCAAGGCGCCGTGTACACACTCATGCTTTAACAAGATTAAAACGATGAATACGCACCAAACTCCCCCAGAATTCCTGCCTGAGAACGTACAGGCGAACAGCCCCGAAGACGAACAGCTTTACACCCGCCTATTGAAGAGTGGGGAACCACTTAAAAGTTGGAGAGAGCAGGGTTTCGCCTTTACGCCCAGCCCCTCTGGCAATGAGAACGGTGTGGACTTGAATGACGATTCACTGTATTACAACACCCAGGGGAGCGCAAAAGTCTACTGGGAGGAACACGGCCCACTCCCGCAACCGACCAAAGATCTGCGTCAACTCCGCAAAGACTTGCACCAGTTTGGCTATTGTCTGGTCGAGGATGCGCTCAGTGAGGAGCAGTTGCAAGTAATGCGTACTCGCTTGGTCGAACAGGCCGAAGGAGAACGCCTGGCCGGGGTAGCGTTCTGGTATTCAGGCGCAGCCGGAACGGGAAAGACAACCCACGCCACCCAATTTGTCATGAACCTGATGAACAAGGGAGACTGCTTTGTGGGTTTAGCAGAACATGATCCGGCAGCCGTTCAGGCAGGTCCTTTAATCGAGCAACTGGTGCATGAGACGCTGGGAGAAGACTTCATTTATAATAACATACTTTCCATCATCGCTTATCCAGGCGGCCAACCGCAAAATTTGCATCAAGACGTCCGGATCCATTCGGAATTGCCCATCTTGCTCAACCAGTTCGTGATATTGGATGACGTCGACTATTCTAACGGGACTACCCTGATGATCCCAGGAAGCCACAGAATAATCTATGAGAGTGGCCACCACCGGCCTGTCAAAAAATTACCCCCGCCCATCAGTATCGAGGCCAAAGCCGGGACGATTGTACTGATGAACGGACACATCCTTCACGGAACCGGCGTTAACCAAACCAACAAACCGCGTCACATCATTGTGTGGACGGCGACCAAACCCTGGTACGTGCCGGGAGAACAGCATTTAATCAGCCTGGCCCCGGAAGTATTGGAGAAGGCCTCTCTTAAATTACTCAAACGCTTTGGGTTTGTGGGGGCTGGTGGGATCGAAGGCCATGGCCGGGAACCAGGGTTGCTTCGTGGCATGCGCCAAGCGGTTGATGCCGGGAACTTCATCCGTATCGGAAAATTGAGCCCTCAATCCAACAAAGAGGAACTCACCCGCGCCTACACCTGGCGCTTCACGACCACAGGGCGCCGGGCTGCTATGAACCAACCGGAGCAGCGCTATCCGTCCGGGGAACTCTGGGAAAGCGATGATCCGCTTGAACAGACTCCTGTGGATGAGCGACACAAGGTCTTACAAGAATCCACCCAACGCCGGTGGGAGCGCTTGAAAAAATAAAGAAAGCGATTACTGGCTATTATTTTAACAGAAGGAAAAAATGGCTGTACAATTACCAACTCCACAACAAATACGAGAACTCGCCGATGAAATGGGTCTGGATTTGACAGATGCGGATGTTGAATCTTATAGGGGTCTGTTTCAGAAGAATGTAGATGCTTACAACGTGGTTGATGCGATGCCTGATCATCTTCCGCTTGTGAAATACCCACGAACCCCCGGATACCAGCCCAGGGATGAAGAAAATCCGTATAATGCCTGGTACGTAAAAAGTGAAGTGAAGGGAGCTTCTCGGGGAAAACTCAAGGGAAAAACCGTTGTCTTGAAGGATAACGTCATGCTGGCTGGCGTTCCCATGATGAATGGAGCTGCCACCTTGGAGGGGTATGTTCCTGACATAGACGCGACGGTGGTCACACGGCTTTTGGATGCAGGCGCAACGATTGTCGGAAAAGCCCACTGTGAATATTTATGCGGGTCCGGTGGCAGTCATACCAATGCAAAAGGACCGGTGCATAACCCCCATAGAATGGGATATATGGCAGGAGGGTCCTCTTCTGGCAGTGCAGCCCTGGTTGCGGCAGGAGAGGTCGATCTCGCGATTGGCGGAGACCAGGGGGGATCCATTCGAATACCCGCCTCTTACTGTGGAATATATGGCATGAAGCCGACCCATGGGCTTGTCCCTTATACAGGCATCATGTTGGGCGAGGTTACCGTCGACCATACAGGTCCCATGACCAATAATGTTGAGGACAATGCCTTAATGCTGGAAGTGATTGCCGGTGTCGATGGATATGATCCCAGGCAAACCAATGTGAAAACACAGCGTTATCGGGAGGCTCTCCAGGGAACAGAGGGTTTGAAAGGCCTGAAGATTGCCGTGGTCAAAGAAGGGTACCTGCAGGAAAATGCAGAAAAAGATGTGAATGAAAAAGTCCAGGCAGCCGCTGCTGCCCTGAAATCTTTGGGAGCAGCGGTAGACGAAGTCTCCATTCCTCTGCATCTCGTTGGTCCAGCTCTTGGAACCCCAATCGGCGTGGAAGGATTCACACAAACCATGATGTGGGGCGATGGCTATGGAGTGAGCAGACCTGATTTGTACGTCACCAGTCTGATGGATTTTCACAGGAATTGGCGAAACCGGGCCAATGAACTCTCTGAAACCGTGAAATTGGTGACGATGTTTGGCACCTACATACGAAAGTATTACGGTAGCCGTTATTATGGAAAGGCCATCAACCTGAGTCGATTGCTGAGAACTGCCTATGACAAGGTTCTGCATGAGTATGATTTGCTGGCGATGCCGACCACTGCGATTAAGTCTCAACCAATTCCAGCTCCTGGTGCCAGTCGAGAGGAATCTTTTCAAAGAGCTCACGAAATGGCCGCCAATACCGCCCCCTTTGATATCACTCACCACCCGGCAATGGCCATTCCTTGTGGGATGTCAGAGGGCCTCCCCATCAGTTTAATGCTGATTGGAAAGCATTTTGACGAATCCACCATTTACCGGGCCGCCCATGGGTTCCAGGAAGGAACGGATTGGAAGAAAATGTGATTCAACGGCTTCTCGTGTCGCCAATGGAGGGTAAAGTGGGCGATCTTCTCATTGTGAGATAAAAAGAGAATCATTGATAATGACAATACAATTGGTTTTTACAAACTAACGATACTTGAGAAAAAGTATGACTATCACTCTCGAACTCCCCCAAGAATTATCTGCAGACATTGAAAAAATGTCCAATCCGCGGTGTCCCTGGATTTTATTGCATTGTTATGTCAAATCATTCCATTCCTTAGGTGAAATAGTTCGATTGATAATCGCTTCTATCTCACTTATCATCATGCGTAACTGTGGAACTGAATATTCGGAATTTGATGGGACACTCAAACGATGATTTTCATAAACCATGAAATGGTGCCGTGTTCCCGAATATGGCCCCTCAAAACCTAATTTCCGAAGTCGCTTAGTAAAAATACGACGTTTACACGGCTTCCATTGAGTCATGAGGTTCCTTGTTTAAATCATATTCGTCAATAATTGGAATATGGTGTCCTAACTTCAATCCAACTAAAATCCAATCTTCCAAAGTGGATTGCAATTCTTTTTCGCATTCTTTGAGCGTTTTACCAAAAGCAATGACACCTTGACATAATGGGATTCTTCCAGAAAATGTACCATCCTCCAGTTTATCAAATTCGGCATATGATAAGGCATTCTCAATATATCCTGTGAAAATATATTTTAGCATTTCTTTATCCTTCAATAATTCTGATAATTAGATTTTGATTTCCATTGGCATAATTACTAAAAATGCTATTTCAAGGAATCTCAGTATGTTTTTTCGGAATTCCTCTCGGTCTTTTAATGATACCGATTCGGATTCAAACTCTCAATATCAATTAAGGAACTCTTCCATTTTCTGGAGCCGCCGTATGGCTCATTTCATGCTGCCAGGATTCATTCGGATTGTCGATGAATTGCCAAAAACCCCCACCCGGAAAGTACAAAAAAACCTGCTCAAAGAGGCAGGAATCACTCCCGATACCAGGGATTGTGAAGTTGCTGGAATCACGGTCAAGCGAGAGAAGATTGGTGTCTAGAGCTTTTTTGTGAAATTTTAAGTAAATACTAACATAAACTTTCAAATATTCAGTTTTTGACACACTGGCTTTTATAGAGTTGTCATTCCTGGCTTGACCAGGAATCCAGGGGTTTAAAGCGTTTGTGGCACCTGGATTCCGCATCAAGTGCGGAATGACAAAAGTGTAAAGTTTCGATTCATAATTACTTAACCTCTCAATAAAGGAAAGAAGTTTGAAAAAGTTAAAACGTGTTCTGGTGAGCAATCGGGGGGAGATTGCCATTCGGATTGCCAAAGCGGCCACATCGCTTGGAATGGAGTCGGTCAGTGTTTATCCCCGCATTGATGCACAAGCCTTACATCCGACGTATACCACCCACTCCGCCAAAATCCCCGGTGAGGCGGTCGACGCTTATCTGAACGTTGATACGATGCTGGAGGTCGCCCAATCTTTGGATTGCGATTGCATTCACCCTGGGTACGGCTTTCTCAGTGAAAACGCCGAATTGGCGGCCCGTTGTGAAGCAGCAGGGATTTCGTTTGGTCCCTGGCAGTGAACACGCCCTAAAAACTGCCGATCTGGCAGCCAATCTGGCAGGTGAAATGGGATATCCGATCATGCTCAAAGCTTCTGCGGGAGGAGGAGGGCGCGGCATGCGTTTGGTGCAGCAAGCAGAAGACCTCCAGGAAGCCTTTGAACGCTGCTCCAGCGAAGCGGAAGCGGCCTTCGGCAATGGGGCGGTGTTTATGGAAAAATACATTGAGCGGCCCCGTCACATTGAAGTTCAAATCCTGGCTGATCAGCAAGGGAAAGTGGTGCATCTTTATGAGCGGGATTGTTCGGTGCAGCTCAGAAATCAAAAAGTGGTCGAAATTGCCCCAGCCGCTCAAATGGACGCCACCCTCCGGGAACACCTATACGCGGATGCGATCAAACTCGCCAAAGCGGCTCAATACTCCAATGCCGGGACTGTGGAATTTTTGGTTTCTCCGGAATCGGGCAATCACTACTTTATTGAATGCAATCCCCGCATCCAGGTGGAACACACGGTCACAGAAATGGTCACAGGTGTCGACCTCATGGAAGCTCAGTTTCAATTGGCTGCCGGAGCAAGCCTATCCAGTCTTGGACTGGACCCTCGAGACATCCTCCCTCCTCCCAAAGGGTTTGCCGTGCAAGTGCGAGTCGTCGCTCGGGGGGCAGGGAAAATCACGGCTTACAAGGAGCCCTCCGGACCAGGAATTCGTGTCGATGCCTGCGGCTATGCAGGCTGGACACCGCCTCCCCGATTTGATCCTTTGTTTGGAAAGGTGATTGGCACTTCCAACTCCACAAATACCTTGTCCTCCGCCCTCGACCGGACCCTTGCGGCGATCAACGATTATCATATTGAAGGCTTGCCCAACAATCTCGAGCAGCTGCGATCCATTTTAGGCAACCCCTCCCTCCGGGAAGGCGATGCGCGAACCACGCTCTTGCTCGAAAAACCCGAGCTGCTCCACCACAAAGGGGGTGGGGTGCCAAGCAAAGCCTTAACCTTGCTGACTCGGGAAGCCCAGACCCTGGTTGCGGGTGCCAAAGGGCTTGGAAAATACACGGACACCCTCCATGACACTCCGGGGCTTTCGGTCGAAACCGGCCAACGTGGCGCCGAAGCTCCCATGACAGGGGTCGTCGTGGAGGTGTTGAAGCAGGAAGGGGATGTTGTCAAAACCGGCGAATCGATCGTGGTCATCAGTGCCATGAAAATGGAAACGGATGTTGCCGCGCCTTGTCCCGGAACCCTCTTTGAATTGACACACCTCTCTGCTGGAGATACCGTGAGCGCGGGTCAAGTGGTTGCCGTGATCACCTCCGATGAAAGCAGCGACGACAAGCAGGAACTGGAAGATGAGCACAGTTGGGCTCCAATGATGAGAGAAATCCAAACCTTGCGAAAGTTCGCAGAAACCCGGCTGGCTCCAGGTTCCACAGACCGGGGTGTGGTGCGGCAGCGCAATCGAGGAAAACTGACTTGTCGGGAACGCATCGATCTTTTGTTGGACAAAGGATCGTTTCGGGAAGTGGGCAGCCTGGCAGGCTTCGCTTCGTATGACGAGGAAGGCTTTATTGACGCTTTCACCCCCGCCAATCATATTGGTGGGTGGGGCAAGATCGAAGGACGCACCGTCATCGTGTGTGCCGATGACTTCACCTCCCGAGGAGGACATTCTGACGGCGCCATTGGGGAAAAGAGCCGCCACCTGGACAAACTCTCCCTGGAATTGAAATGTCCCTCTCTGCGTTTATTGGATGGATCCTCGGGAGGGGGCAGTGTGGCCACCATGGTGCCTCAGCAGAAAAAAGAAGGGGAAAGCAGCGCCAAGGAAAGTACGGGCGCAATCGAGTCAGGCAGACCCCGGGTTGCGGGAGGGGGTGGGTCCTTCCTCCCTGGTGATCAGGGCAGTAACCTCTACGCAAAACAACTCTATACCGTGCCCGTGGTCAACCTGTTGCTGGGAAGTGTCGTAGGGCTCGGGGCTGCAAAAGCGGTGCTGGGTCATTTTTCTGTAATGGTCCGCCATATTTCACAACTGTTTGTGGCAGGACCCCCCGTGGTGCAACACGCCATGGGGTACGACATCACCAAGGAAGACTTGGGAGTAGGGGTGATTGCCTCCGATAGCCGCCACGCCAATGGCGGGGCCTTGACTGCCGATGGCTGTGATAAAGTGAGGCGACACCTGGATTTGTGCGATCTCTTCCATATCCCCATTTTGAACCTCGTCGATAGCCCTGGATTTGCGATAGGCCTGGAGCATGAAATCAAGGGGACGGTCCGCAAAGGAGGGGAGTGGATGATCGCCTTTGCTCAGATGAAAGTTCCGATTTTTACGGTCCTCATGAGACGCAGTTTTGGGGTGGCTGGAAACAACTTTGCCACCCCGCTCGAAAGACCGTCAGTGCGCATTGTCTGGCCTGCGGCCGATACTGGGGGAATTCCTCCCGAAGGGGGGATTGAGGCCGCCTACAAACGCCAATTGGCCGAAGCAGAAGACCCGGAAGCTTTCCGTGCGGAACTCTACGCCCGTATCGAAAGTACCCGCGGTCCCATTGGCCCACTCAATCGTTTCGAAATCGAAGAAATGATTGATCCACGAGACACGAGGCGCTACGTCTGCGATTGGGTGGAAAATGCCTATCGAATCGTCTCTCAACCGAGAAATCTCATGCCAAGGGCTTTGCAGTTTAGACCATGACCCAATAAATTTGTCGACTGTGCCGTTGCAGCCAATGCTCATGGACTGGTTAGGTAGGATCGGGATTTCACTATGAAGAACAAGAATGGAGAGAACGATGAAAGCATTTAACAGCAAACGTGCCCTCTGTGGTGACTATCGGTTACCGCGTCAGATGTTGCAAGAGCAAATCTACGACGGGCACAGCTCTATTCACGACGACAAAATGGCAGCGGATTTGGGTTATTCTGGCGCGCCTATTGAAGGACCGACCCACTTCAGCCAGTTTTCACCGCTGTTGTATGAAATTTTTGGCAAGACCTGGTTTGAAAGCGGTTGTATCAGTGCGCATTATTTAAATATGGTGGTTGAAGGCGAAGAGGTCAGAGCCTTTGTCGAATTGCCCGAAAAGGCAACTGACCGTGCTCACAGCAGTTGTCCCATTTGGGCAGAAAAACGAGATGGGACGCCAGTCCTTTCAGGCACCGCCTGCATTGGTCCCAATCATCCTGAAACAGAATTGGATCGTCGCCGTGCCAAACTTCGCCCCTCAGAACAATTGGTGATTTTGGCCGATTTGCAGGTGGGGATGAAAGGTCAACAGCCTGAACAGGTCATGATGGATTTCGATCAACACATGGGGGATCTCTATCCCTTTTCTTTAAATTATAAACTCCAATGTATTACCGAAAATTCTCCCTGGTATACACAAACTGATGGCGGACAATCCCCTTGGGGCCGCGCCATTATTCCATTTGAAATGATCAGCGTGCTCACTCAGTACACCTCTCACTCCGCAAGCTTTCCCGTTCGAGGACCTGTGGTGGGTTTGTTTGCCGATCAAGAGATCAAATTGATTCAGGGGCCGTTGTTTGTGAATCATCCCTATCGCTTAGAACGCGAAGTGGTGGCGCTGAGTGAAAGCCGTCGCGTGGAATCTCAATGGACGCTCACTCGGGTGTACGACGAAAAGACCGGTGAGTTAGTCGCCGAATGTTTACTCAACTCAGCCTCCCTAAAAAGTTCTTATGCCAATTACGAGAAAGAGGCTCAGGGATTAGGAAAAGTCTTGGAGACTCCCTAGAACATTTTATGATGAAGCGTTAATTTTTAAGAAACCCTAATCTCTTAGAAGGAGGATGGATTATGAACAATTTACAAATATCAGACGACTATCAACCGGTTTTGGCACATGTCAAATCTTTCATCCAAGAAAAAATTGAACCAATGGAAGAAGAATTCCACAGCGAAGTTGGCAAAGGGGGTGACCGTTGGCAGTATACGGCGAGGATGACCGAAATTTTGGAAGGATTGAAAGACGAGGCCAAGAAAGAGGGTTTATGGAATTTCCCAGGGACGGTTAGGCCCGGGGAGGATTCACCATTGTATGCGCTTGATTGGTCAGGCGGAAAAAGCCTTGGAACTCCTTTGCAAGCGGGGGGTCTCTCGTGTTGGGTTTGGCAAAGAATTGGTCAAATTGGGAGGAAACTTTGATGTGGTGGCCGATTCCCGTATCGAGATCGAAACCGCTCGGTTATTGACGCTAAAAGCGGCCCGGATGATGGATTTGGTGGGGAACAAAGAAGCGCGAGGGGAAATTTCACAAATCAAAGTTTATGTGCCCAATATCACCCTGAAGATTATTGATCGTGCGATTCAAATGCATGGAGGAACGGGTGTTTCGCAATGGACCCCGCTGGCAAAGATGTGGGCCAATGCCAGAACCATGCGTCTGGTCGATGGCCCGGATGAAGTCCACCGGATGGTGGTGGCCCGGCTCGAATTGCTCAAGTATCAAAATTGATTTTTTTCATGGTGATCAAAAAAATGCTCTCATGAAAATTGTTCAGGAAACCCTATGAAATTTGAAACCATTCTGTATGAAGTCAAAGACGAAATATTAACCATCACGTTGAACAGGCCGGATCGCCTCAATGCGTGGACTCTTCAAATGCTCAATGATTTGCTCACCGCGTTTGACCATGCCGATGCCGACGACGGGATTGGTGCCATCGTCATCACCGGTGCCGGTCGCGGGTTTTGCGCAGGAGCCGATCTCTCCGAGGGGGCGGGATCGACGTTTGAAGGTGCGGAGAACCAGCCGGATCTGGATGAGCTCGGCGACAGCGGTGGTGCTGCCTCACGGCGCCTCTTTCGCTGTTTAAAACCCGTCATCGTGGCATTCAACGGGCCTGCCGTCGGGGTTGGTCTCACCATGACCCTTGCTGCGGATATTCGCATAGCGGCACCGAACATCAAGATGGGGTTCGTGTTCGCGGCACGCGGCATTATTCCCGAAGGCTGCTCGTCGTATTTTCTGCCGCGCCTGGTTGGTATTAGCAAGGCGTTGGAATGGGCGATGTCGGCCCGTGTGTTCCGTTCAGAGGAGGCGCTCGAGGCAGGGCTGTTGCGCAGTATTCATGAACCGGAGGACTTGTTGCCCGCAGCCTACGAGCTTGCGCATGAATTTACGGCGAACTCGCGTGTCTCGATTGCTGTCATGCGACAGATGTTCTGGCGCATGCTCGGTGCTGATGATCCGATTGTTGCGCATCGCTTGGACACGAAGGGCATGATTCAGCGTGGCAAATCGGCCGACGCGACCGAAGGCACAACAGCATTTCTCGAGAAACGCCCGGCGGATTTTCCCGATAAAGTCAGCAAAGACCTGCCCGACTTCTTTCCTTGGTGGGAAGAACCCAAATTCCGGGAATAAAATATGGAAGACGCACCAGAAATCACTCCGGTTCGGAGTGCCCACCGCATTGACGAATCGGCTTTGGAAGCCTATCTTCATTCACAGAGTGCGGAATTCTCAGGCTCTTTGAAAGTCCAACAATTTGAAGGCGGGCAATCCAATCCGACTTACCATCTCATCATTGGAGGAAAACCCTATGTCCTGCGCAAAAAAAACCCTGGTGAGATTCTCCCTTCCGCTCATCAGGTCCAACGGGAATATCGGGTGATGGCCGCCTTGGCAGAGACCGACGTGAGGGTGCCCCAAATGCACCTTTTCTGTGAGGATCCCTCGATCATTGGCACTGACTTTTTTGTGATGGAAATGGTCGAAGGGCGTGTGATCCCCGATGTGACTCTCCCCCATTTTACCCCAAAAGAACGGGCAGCCCTCTATGAGCATTTGATTGATTGTTCATGGAGACTATCGTTTGGGAAATACCATCATTTATCCCACAGAACCCAAAATTGTCGCAGTTTTAGATTGGGAATTGTCCACCCTGGGTCATCCCTTGGGAGACCTTTCCTACAGTTGCGTGCCTTATTACAACGAATTGGAAAACGAAAAAGAACTTACAACGTTAGGCATTCTCACGGAAAAAGAATTGCTGGGGAGTGGTCAGCTTAATCCTTTTTTTGAGGCAAATGGAGGTTTGCCAGTTCAGGAAATTTTGAAATCAGATAGAGCGGGAAGTTATAAATTTTATGATGGGAGTCGTAACCATATTTACTGCCGGTAAACTTGAGGGAATAAACGGGCGTGTATTTGTCGATAAACACTCGCAGACTCTTCGCTTTGGTATTCATGCCCGCCTTGACTTCAATCGGAATCAGATTCCCATCCAGTTCCAGCACAAATTCAATTTCTGAAGTCTTTCCAGACCAAGTGACGAGGGGATGGAATCCGTAGGAAACCAATTCCTTGTTAACGCCACTGTAAAACTTAACCAAGTGTGGCGACTTGAATGATAGCCAATAGTTAGCGGATGTTTTTTTACTACTTTTTACTTTGCCTCGTTTTTTCTTCTATTGATTTACTTTCCAATCAATAAATTTTGTTTTCCTCTCCATTTTCTTTCTCATGCTTGTTCTTCCTTCCTCTGAGAGCTGAATCCAACATGGAGCGAGCCATGGTGTAAGAAGTTGTTTTACCTGTTCATTTTTCTTCTTCATTTGAGTGGGAGGCAGTGATTTCTTTGATACTTTGAGTCAAATTCCTGTAAGACAAGTTTTTCTTGAAGGAAGCCCCTCAAAGTATCAACGGGAGATCCTATGCAAAAAGGTAGATGCATCAACTGCCACCAGTTTTTCCTCCGCCGCCCTCAAAACAAGGAGCAAAGTTACTGCAGCCTGAAGAGGTGTCAGCGTGCGCGCAAGACGAATTGGGAGCGTAAAAAGTTAGCCAGCGATCCAGACTATCAACAGAACCGAAAAGCTAGTCAGAAGGCTTGGCAAGAAAGCCACCGCGATTATTGGAAAGTCTATCGAGAAAAACATCCAGTTCAGGCTGAGCGCAATCGAAAACTTCAGTTGATCCGCAATGCCAAACAGCGGGGGTATATTGTGGAAAAACTCTCGATGAATACCATTCCTTCCATCTCTCCGCTCAGATCAAAGCCCTTCTCGCTCTCATCAGTGCCGATTGCAAAGACGGACGCGTCCATCCCTTATCAATTCTGCCTTATCGCCTCCTCCGATGAGGATTTGATTGCAAAGATGGACGCGTCAAATTCCTCCCCTGCCCAGATTTTTAAGGCTTTTGTTGAGCTTCCTTTGATTGCAAAGATGGACGCGTTAACCTAAAAGAACCTTGAGATATCAACAACTTATCCGTGATTGCAAAGAAGGACTTTATTGCCACCACCCTTCAGCTGAGTTAAAAAAGATGAAAACCTTGTTAACCATCCATCCAAAAGAAGGAGCTGTGATGAGAAAGCAGTTGATTATGAAAAGCAGACGACGGGTGATCGAGGGAAGTTTTAGCTTCATTCCTCACCGATTTTTGAGGGAGGGCTTTTTTGAATGCCTGCGATCTGAGGAATTGATCTTATATTTTTTTTATGTGATGGCCGCGGATGCTCAAGGACTTTCCTACTACAGTCCCAAGACCATCACTCAACTGCTGAAAATGAAGAGGGATGTCTATCAACAGGCTTTGAGTGGTTTATTGCAAATGGATCTGATCGCCACAGAAGAGACCTTAGTGCAGGTCCTTCACTTGTCCCTGTCTCCACTAAGAAGATCCCCCTCACCCCGCATTCGCTGGCCGAATAGGATGCCCTCGTCCTGCAGAGAAAGAAGGGGGAGAGATGAGTGAAAAAATAAAAAAACAATGTCAGAGCCTCCATCTCAGTGGCCTTTGCCAGCATTTTGAAGCGATTTTTAAAACTGCCTCGCAAAAAAACTGGACTCATCATCAATTGCTCGAGAGCTTGTTTGATCTCGAACTGGACCATCGTCTCCATAAGCGCATTCAATTGCGCTTGAAGCAAGCCAAATTGCCCGCCACTCTCACCATCGAGAGCTTTGATTTTGCCCACCACCCCTCTCGAAAAAAGAACAAAGGCAGAATTTTACAATTGATGCAATTGGACTTTATCAAAAATAGCGAGGATGTTATCCTGATTGGCAATCCAGGAGTGGGAAAGACCCACTTGGCTCTATGCCTGGCATACGAGGCCACTCAGAACGCCATGCGCACTTTATTTACCACAGCAACCGACATGATTAACCATTTGATTGCTGCCGAATCGGACCATTCCCTGGTCAAAAAACTCAGCCATTACACCGAACCGGACCTCCTCCTCTGCGATGAGATCGGTTATCTGCCACTGGATCAACAAGGAAGCAGCCTCTTTTTCCAGGTCATTAGTCGCAGGCATCAGAGAAAATCAACCTTTCTCACCACAAACCTGCCTTTTGCCCAATGGGGGAATCTCTTTGATTCGACCACTGTGGCCACTGCCATTGCAGATCGACTGGTAATGAATTCGGAGGTTATCATTTTAGAAGGAGAAAGCTATCGTAGAAATAAAAGAAAAAAGGCATATAGCCCCTTCCATCCGCTGTTTAAAAGGTATGAGGCCACATCACATCCCTACTTCTTGTCGCTCAATACCCAACCTATAGCTCTGCCCACTTACCTACGTGGTAAACTTCCAAATTGCCGTTTTTGGTATACTTTACCAATGCCATCAACATTCCTGGAGTACCAAGTTTTCCGCAAAATAGCCTTTATAGGTGCCATAATCATATTGTATAATCCTCTCGGGACTCAAACGAGTCATGGCACCCAGCAAACCAATATCAAATAAAAAGAGTTTAAAATGATTTTCAGACGCCCCCGCTAATAAGGGGATGGCAGGGTGTCCATTGAGAGGAATCTTGAAGGCTAATCCAGCTTTGACCAACCACTCAATCGGGTCCGCAAGCGCTTCATAGCTCCGATATCCTTTGGAAATGACATCCTTGAATATAAATTTTTTCGACTGTTTATTGTGGGTATTGGATAATTGCAGAGGGATCGCTTCAAAGATCCGTTCAATATGCCTGAAATTGGTAGCTCCCGCGTATTTTGAAAAATCCCTCACATAATGAAGCAGCAACTGATTCTGAGTGTGACGTGCCGCCCGAAAAGCTTCCAGGGGTTTCTCTTTTTGGTGGTGATATTCCCTGATGACCTCCGGCATCCCTCCGGTGATCAAATATGTTTTTAATAAATGAAACAATTTACGATGGTAGGGATCCCCTGTTTTTTCTCCCTGAAATTTCTCCAAAAACTTGACCGCTTGGGTCTCATCGGTTCCCAGCAGAAATTCTTCGAAGTTCATAGGATACATCGAAAGTATCTCCACTTGTCCGACAGGAAAAGCTTCTTCGCCATGGATTACCCCAAGATTGGAACCTGCCGCAACCACCGCTAAGGGCTTCATGTGCTGATTAAAGTATTTTAACGCCGTGACCGCCCGAGGAATGGTTTGGATTTCATCCAGCACCAGCAAGTCATTCTCTATATTGATGGACTTTCCCGAGACAAAACTCAACCCATCAATGATGAGTTTGGGATGCAAAGAAGCGTCCTGGAAAAGGGGACCTAACTCGGTTTTTAAGGCTTCTAAATCAAAATAATGCGTGTTTGGGAAAGCCTCGTTGCCAAATTTTTGAAGCACATAAGTTTTTCCAACTTGCCTGGCCCCCTGAAGCAGTAACGGCTTCCGGTTTTCTTTGTTTTTCCAATCGATTAACTGCTTTTCAATCAGACGTTTCATCAGACCGACCCTTGGTATCGTTTTCTTTGAAATATAGACAAATTTAAAGATTTACCCCAGGAATATATCAATAAATATAAAGAAAATATCAAGCAAAAAGAATGATTTCTTAAAATCCTTCGAAGAAGAGGCCATCGATGAGACAGTTTAGGCTGGCTCGTAATTGTTATCGAGGAACCTTTGGTGATCAAATCAATGTGATGCTCGCTGCCGCTGCTTATAATTTCAAAAAGTGGATGAGACTGCAAATGCAAGCTATGATGAAAAAAAATCCTACTTTAAATCCATTCATTGGTGCTTGGTAGGATCGCTGAGTCTATTATTCTTGACCGACTAATCTAATTGGGTTGTTCTAGCTTAAATGTAATTTGAATTAAAGGTGGTTCGTAAATCTACACTGGAGCTTTACAATGAAAATCGATAAAGTAAAGGAGATTTCCTTATTTCGCGGGAGATTCTGCGGCTGGTGCTCAACCAAAGTGGCATCTGTGCCCGATAGTCTCGTTTAGAGATATAGTCGAAAGTTGGGGATGGACTAAATTTGAAGGTGGCGTATCCTATTGATGGGAATTTAAAATAAATAGAATTACATCAAAGAAAGGATACGCCGATGAGCAACTATAACGTGATTGATCTGGAGAAGCCAGAGCAAATTATTGAAGATCATTTGAGTGAACTTTTGAGAGTGAAAGCCAGGAAGATACTTTCTGAAGCGTTGGAATTGGAGATGGAAATATTCATGAAGGAATATCAGTCCTATCGACTCTCGGATGGACGTCAGCGAGTGGTTCGTCATGGTTATCATCAAGATCGGGAGATTCAGACGGGAATTGGTTCTATATCCGTGAAAGTTCCGCGGAGTAAAGATCGTCAAAGCACCTCATCAGAGGAAAGGATTCGATTTTCTTCCAAGTTGATCCCCCCTTATCTGAGGAAAAGTAAAAGTATTGAAGCCCTGATTCCCTGGCTGTATCTGAAAGGGATTTCCACTGGTGGCTTTCAGGAGGCGCTCGCAGCGATTTTAGGTAAAAGAGCGGCGGGCTTGTCTTCAGCGACAGTGAGCCGTCTTAAATCAAGCTGGTATGAGGATTGGAAAGCCTGGAAACAACGGGATCTCTCCCAGAGTCATTATGTTTATCTCTGGGTCGATGGCGTGTATTGCAATGTGAGAATGGATAAAGATAAACAATGCCTCTTGGTGATTGTGGGGGCAACAGAAAATGGAGATAAAGAGCTCGTTGCCTTGGAAGATGGCTACCGGGAAAGTGAGCAATCCTGGAGGGAACTGCTGATGGATCTGAAGCACCGGGGATTGACTGAGGCCCCTAAAATCGCTGTGGGAGACGGAGCGATGGGATTTTGGAAAGCTTTGAAAAAAGTCTATCCTCAGAGCAAAGAGCAGCGTTGTTGGATGCACAAAACGGGAAACATTCTCAACTATTTACCAAAAAGGGAGCATCATAAAGCCAAGGATCGTCTCCATCAAATTTGGATGGCCAGCAGCAAAGAGGAAGCTTTCAAAGCCTTAAAGCATTTTGTTGACATGTATGAGGCGAAATATCCTAAAGCCACTCACTGCTTGATTAAAGATCAGGAGACCTTGATGGCCTTCTATGATTTCCCGGCAGAGCATTGGAGGCATTTGAGAACGAGCAATCCCATTGAATCCACCTTCGCTACTGTCAAACTGAGAACTGCCAAAGTCAGAGGTTGTTTCTCAAGAAATACCGTCTTGACGATGGCATTCAAATTAATGGAATCCGCTCAGAAAAATTGGATCCGATTACACGGATTTAAACGATTAGCCGAAGTGATAGAGGGAGTACAATTTGTCGATGGAATTCCTCAATACAGGATCGCCGCCTGAATTGCCATCCCCAGAATTTGACTATAACTCTCTCGTTTATCTTGTTCAGCATGGAGTTCGAAAATCATGAAAACTTTAGCAGAAATAAAATACGGCTTAGTCCAACAAAAATCGCTCCTCAAAGAAAAGTATAAGGTAAGCCGCGTTGGGATATTTGGCTCCTATGTCAGAAGTGAACAAACCCCAAATAGCGATATTGATATATTGATTGATTATGAGGAGGCTCCCAGTTTGATTACTTTGATCGAGTTGGAGCATTATCTGGAAGACATTCTGAAGACAAAGGTCGATTTAGTGACACAGAAAGGGATTAAACCTCCGTTAAAAGACGCTATTTTAAATGAGGTGGTTTATCTATGAGCGAGAGAACCGTCATGGAGAGCAATCGCTGGAATGCGGGATCGTTTGATTCATCATTATTGGGAGACAGAGAAAGAAATCTTATGGAAAACCGTTCAAGAATCGATACCTCCCCTAAAGAAAGTCATTCAAGAACTACTTGAGAAGGAAAATCAACGTTGATCTAACCACTGGGGAAAATATCAATCGGGGCCGCTTGTGAACTGGCTTCCATGAATATTTATGAATTTATGAAGATATGCAAAAAGCACCGCATTGAAATCCTTCAATATGAGAAGCAAGAAAGGGGAGAACGATGAAAGCATTTAACAGCAAACGTGTCCTCTGTGGTGACTACCAGTTACCGCGTCAGATGTTGCAAGAGCAAACCTACGACGGGCACAGCTCTATTCACGACGATAAAATGGCAGCGGATTTGGGGTTTTCTGGCGCGCCTATTGAAGGACCAACCCACTTCAGCCAGTTTTCACCGCTGTTGTCGATAAAAGGAAGTGAAAAACTCTTGACTGTATAAGAGAGTAGACTGTACTCTATGATGAAAAATAGCAACCAATTAAGGTAATCAAAAAGGAAGAACCAATGGCAAAGATTATAGTAGAAATTCCCGATGATATCGTCAGTCAATTTGAGAGTATTGAGGCAATTCGCCGAACCATATATGAAGATTTTATAATTGAACAACGCCAAAATGGAAATCTAAGCCTTGGGGAAGCGGCCCAACTGCTAGGCATTACATATACTGAATTATTTGAGTTGTTGGGGAAAAAAGGGCTTTCATTTATAAATTCGACGCCTGATGAATTGCGTGAAAGTTATTCCTCCTTCCAAAACTTGATGGAACAATCCAAAAAATGATGGTCATTTCCAATTCAAGTCCCCTTATAGCACTGAGTAGTGTTGATCAGCTAGACATTCTTTTCCAACTTTTTGAGAAGGTCTATATCCCTGAAGCAGTCTTTCAAGAAACTGTAACAGAGAATCATCTCATCGCCCAAAGGGAGCGGATTCTTGAAGCAACAGATACTTTTTTGAGAGTCATCTTTCCAAAGGTTCAACATCCTTTTGAAAGAAAGTTGGGATATGGAGAACAAGGAGTCTTAAATTTAGCATTTGAAATGCAACCAGACATTGTTTTGATTGATGATAAAAAAGCAAGAAATGAAGCAAAAGATTTAGGACTAGCTCCAATATTTACAACAGATCTTTTTAAATGGGCCAAAAGTCAAAAAATTATTGATTCCTATCAGATTATTATGAATCAACTCTCTGAAAATCAAATATATCTTCCAGAATAAGGAAAATTGAGGATTCCGATATGAATAAGTTCGTAGAGCCGTATCCAAGCGGCTTCGACGAGCATTCCCCGCAGATCCGCTTTGCCGGAGCGAGTAATATGGCCCATGCGAATCTGATCGGTGCGAAGGGTTACGTGAAAACTCTTCTTATGCACGTCAATGCCAACAAAAAGGGTTTGGCCTGATAATGATTCAGAACCTGAAGGTGACGTTTGATTTCAAATACTCTTGGGATGGGTTGCTCTGCACGAACCCGTTCGTAAGCAAAATGAGTCATGGTTGCTACATCATGAGTGAGAAGAATTCTATTTTCCTCAGCTGCCCATTCCAAAATGGTAGGATCATCCGTTCCAGATAGTCCAACATTTTGAACACGAACAATATCCAGGTTGGGATTACGTCGCCCCAACCCACGTAAGATGTCATTGTTGAAGTTCTCATCAGCGGCAAATCGAAGCACCAGCTATCCTTGTCTTTTCTTTCGAGCCAACAATCTTTCCCGAATTCCTTGGGGATTAAAGCGAGATTCATTCATCTCTCTCACCTTTTCGGCTTGCTCTTCTCTTTGCTGTAAATATTCTTCGATCTCTGTGCGGTGGTGTAGGTAGTAACCAATGACGGAATAGACATCAGCCAAGTCGAGGGAAGGATATTGATAAACAATTTCTTCAGCGGTTGCTCCATCCAGGAAAGCATAGATGAGGGTATCCAAAGTGACCCTGGTGCCACCCACTCTCAGGACTCCATGGGAATCCTCTTTAAAACGTATTTCTTCAATAGCAGCAGGTAAGCTCATAATGCGCTCTTCCGCGTCTCTCCCGAATCCAGTTGCGTATTTTGATCACAACCTTACTTTCCATCTTTTGGGGATTTAATTTTTTCGACCTGATCTATGCGACCACTTCAGGAGGGCCTTTTGCTCGAACTGAAACACTGGTCGTCCTGGCTCAGAGAATGGCATTTAAGGTCTTAGATCTTGGATATACAAGCGCCCTTGGGGTAATGTGGCTGTTAATCCTTATGGTTTTTACGGGGATGGTGCTTCCTTTCTCAATTTGGATGATAAAAAGTTTTTGTGATACTTTTGATAAAGACCTGGAAGATGCAGCCATCATTGACGGCGCATCAAGATTCCGGATCTTATGGAATATTGTGGTACCAATGATTACGCCGGGCATCGCATCGGTCGCCATGTTCTCCTTCCTGGCTCCTGGAATCATTTGCTCTATGTGATGATTCTCAATACCCGTGAGACCTTGTTGACGGTGCCAATGGGACTTGTAAGAGAGTATAGCAGTCAATATGATTATTATTACGCTACTTTGTCCGCAGGGCTGCTTTTAATCATCATTCCTATCGCTATTGTCTATATTCCATTCCAAAAATACTATGCTTCCGGACTGACAATGGGAGCGGTAAAAGGTTGAAAATAAAAGTAGTAAGCGGCGCTCGATGATGCATAAAGGAATTATATGAAGCGGTGCCTGTTCCCAGAACAATTTCCTATTATAGCGCTATTCGGCCTCGCAATGTTACTGTCAGGGTGTGACACTATGCGGCCTGGCGGTCTGTCAGCTTCCGTCGTGGTGGAAACTCAACCCCTGTCGATTGATTCACGTCAGTGCACCGGTTCCTTCATGCCCCATCGTTTGTCTCATGTGACCCGCAGTGACAAAAAGCGCATCGGCTTGTACCAAGGTCATGGGGCCGGAGTGGCTTTGGCGGACCTCAACGAGAATGGCCTGATCGATATCATCTTGGCCGGGCAACATGCACCGTCGACTATTTTGTGGAACCAGGGTGGGTTGAAATTTCGCGGTGAACTTCTGGATGCCGATGGTTCGCGGGCGGTCAATGCCGTGGACGTGGATGGTGACGGCCGGTTCGACTTGGTGTTCACGCACTCCGGTGCTTCCCCTTCCTTCTGGCGTGCGGGAGGGAATCCCAGGCAGCCTGACTTCACGCGCGTCGCCAAGCAAGATTTCATCAACCGGCAAAATCCCTTCGTGATGGCCTGGGGCGACCTGGACGATGACGGGGACCTCGACATGGTGGGGGGATCCTACGACCGTGAACTCAACTCCCTGGGGCTGGGCTCTATTTTTGCTGGCACTCCAGTGGGTGGAGGGGTGTACCTTTACACCAATGAAAGAGGGAGCTTCAAGGCATTTCTCCTTTATAATTCCTCCGAAGCTTTGGCGATCTTGCTAACCGATCTGGATGCTGATGGACGGCGGGATATTTTGATCGGCAACGACTTTGCCCCACCTGACGTGGCAATCCTTAACAAGCCTGAGGGTTGGGTGGATGCCTTTCCCTTCGAGCGCACCACCTCCAATACCATGGGCTTCGCAGAAGGCGATATCGACAACGACGGAAGATTTGAAATCATGGCGACCGATATGAAGCCCTACCTGGCAGACCCCATTTGGCAGCCGGAATTGGAAGGCCCTGTTTCGATGCAGTCTGAAGATGGGGTCCAGTTCCTCGCCAATACCCTACAGTCTCGCCGCAGCAACGTTTCAGCCTTTTCCGATCGTGGCAAGGAGGCAGGGGTAGATGCCACCGGCTGGAGCTGGTCGGTTCAATTCGGAGATCTGGACAATGATGGCGCCGTCGACATTTACGTCGTCAATGGTATGTTCGACGACACTCTCTTTGCGCATTTACCAGGAAATGAACTGATTCAGGAAAACCAGGCCTTGCGCAATGATGGGACCGGGCACTTCCTCCCCGCTCCGGAATGGGGACTGGGGGCCACGGAGAGCGGGCGGGGGATGAGTTTTGGAGACTTGGACAACGATGGGGATTTGGATATCGTGGTCAACAACCTGGCCACACCTTCGGTCTTATTTGAGAATCGACTTTGTGTGGGCAGTGCCCTGGAAGTCGCGTTGCACTGGGAGGGTTCTCCCAACCAACGAGCCATTGGTGCTCAACTGCGATTGCACACCACCCAGGGGATCCTGCATCGTGAGGTACGCCTGAGCAGCGGGTATCTCTCCAGCCTCCCGGCTCGGGTCCATTTTGGTCTGGGCAAGGCCAAAGCCAGCGACTTGCAGAAATTGGAAGTGATTTGGCCGGATGGTCATCTTACTCGCATCGACCAACCTTCCCTCGGAACACTGCTCCGAGTGCAAAGGATTTTCAACTTTAGGAAAGGAAGTAATGACGTTTAAACAGTTTTGGAGAGTTTCTAAAAGCTTTTCAGCAGAGGAAGACTCATTCTGCAATTCACGAAAAAAGATTTTAAATTTGTTGAAGCGTTCATATGCGAATGGGTTGGGTGGTTGGTTTTACTGATTAAAACACTTTTGTCCGCATCAAAGTTGCAGCAAGGAGCATCATGTTTTATGAAAAAATATTTCACACTTTCGCTGAGGCCGGATTGGATTATGTCGTGATTGGTGGAATTGCTGTGAACTTGCAGGGATTTGCCAGGGCCACGGCGGATTTGGATATTATCATTTTTTTGAATGAGGAGGAGCTTCATAAGTTTATCCAGGCCGTGCAGCAGATGGGGTTTGTTCCCAGGCTTCCGGTGAATCTGGAAGATTTGGCGGATTCAGAAAAACGAGAGAAGTGGATTCAGCAAAAAAACATGAAGGTGTTTAGTGTTTACAATCCCAAACAAACAATAGAAACAATTGATGTCATGATTGATGTGCCGCTAGAGATGGATGGAATCTTTCAAAGAAGGGCTTGGATGGATTTTCAGGATATACAAATTCCAGTCGCTTCTATTTCTGATCTCATTGCTCTGAAAGAAATTTCTGGAAGAGAACGGGACAAAATTGACATTGAGGCTTTAAGAAAAATAGAGGAGATCTTGCATGCAAAAGACTGATACTTTGGTTGGGGAGGAGCGAGATGTGGAGCAGCTCAAGGCGTTCATGGCACTTTCAGCGGAGGAAAAACTTCAACATCTGGAACAACTCAATGCCTTTCTTCAACAAGCGATGCCCGTAAAATGTATAGAAGCTTGGGAAAAATTAAAACAGCAGGGGTTTTAAAGAGGATCAATGGCTGAATACATCGTGGCAGTTCGTTCCCTTTACATTCAACTTTTTTTTGAAGATTTAGAAGGCGATATCGAAGTGCTTGACCGCATGTGGGAAGCAGCTGACTTTATCGTTCGCTTCCTGAAAGAAACTTGCCGTCAAGAACTTGTTTTTTAGTTAACATGCGTGTTAACATTTTTCTATGAGAGACATAAATTTTTTTAAAACAGAAACTGGCCGTTCTCCAGTTGAGGAATTTATAGATTCCCTTCCTTCAAAGCAAGCTCAAAAGGTTGCATGGGTTTTAATTTTAATTGAGGAAATGGAAATCGTTCCTTCTAAATACTTTAAGAAGCTCCCAAATACTGATGATATTTGGGAGGTTCGAATTGTTTCAGGGAATGATATCTATCGTATTTTAGGGTTTTTCGACGGGCCAGATTTGGTAGTTTTAAATCATGCATTCCAAAAAAAGACTCAAAAAACTCCGAGTCGAGCAATAAGGACGGCTGAAAGTAGAAAAAGATCTTATTTAGAAAGGGGTAAAACTAATGAGTGATTTGAAGAAATATATAGCAAAACGCAAAGCCTTAGATTCTGAGTTTGCAGAAGGTTTCGATGCTGGATATGAAGAGTTTAAAATTGGCGTTATCTTGAAAATTGCAAGGGAAAAAGCTGGAATCACCCAAGAACAACTTGCTCAAAAGATGAATACAAAAAAATCTGCCATTTCTCGAATTGAAAACCACGCAGATGATATAAAGTTATCAACCCTTAAAAAGTTTGCTCAAGCACTAGGCAAAAAGCTTAATGTAGAAGTAGCTTAGCCTCTTTATGACCAAGAAACTTTAGATGGAGGAACAAGAAAGGGGAGAACGATGAAAGCATTTAACAGCAAACGTGCCCTCTGTGGTGACTATCGGATACCTCGTCAGATGTTACAAGAGCAAATCTATGACGGGCATAGCTCTATTCACGACGACAAAATGGCAGCGGATTTGGGTTTTTCTGGCGCGCCTATTGAAGGACTGACCCACTTCAGCCAGTTTTCACCGCTGTTGTATGAAAATTTTGGCAAGACCTGATTTGAAAACGGTTGCATCAGTGCGCATTATTTAAATTTTGCCGAATGCGCTCTTCCACGTCTCTCCCGGATCCAGTCCGGGACAAGCTTTTACCTGCGCCTCCTTGTTATTGAAACTCCCCTTTTTTTAAACGTTTCGCCCTTTGCGGGCCAAACTGCATATTCCGGCCCACTTCGATCACCGATTCCGGTCCACTTCGATCACTGATTCCGGCCCACTTCGATCACTGATTCCGGCCCACTTCGATCATCATGGATGATCGTTGCAACAGCGAAGCAAGCCGTTCCTTCATTTCAATAAAATTGGCTATATAGATCCTCTGTCAGTAAGAATATTTTCATTATTTTCCAAGAGGATCTATGAGCCGGAAACAAGGAAAGGAATTGTCGATGCGTAAAGTACGAGAAATTTTGAGATTAGGATTAGTCTGTCAACTGTCCCAGCGACGGATTGCTCAAAGTTGTCATATGTCTCAAGCCAGTGTGAGCAAATTTTTGAATTTAGCCAAACAAAGAGAGATTGAAGGCACACAAGTCTCTCAATTCAGTGATGAAGAATTGATGAAGGCGCTTGGGCTCAACAGTGAGGTTATCTGCTATAAAATGGCTCCCATGCCAGATTTTAAACAAATTCACGAAGAGCTGAAAAAGAAAAGTGTCACGCTTCGCTTATTGTGGGAAGAATACAAGTATCTTCATCCAAGCGGTTATCAATATTCCCAATTCTGCGAACATTACAGTCGTTTCAAGCAAACGCTCAATCGATCGCTTCGCCAGACTCACAAGGCCGGTGAGAAGCTGTTTGTGGATTATGCGGGAGAAAGCGTCAAGATCTACAATCGAGAAAGCGGCAAGTTTCAGGCGGCTCAAATTTTTGTCGCAGTTCTGGGAGCGAGCAACTACACCTATTGCGAAGCGAGCTGGACTCAAAGTCTGCCCGACTGGATCGCTTCTCACATTCGTGCCTTTGAGTTTTTTGGAGCAGTGTCCAAAGTGGTGGTGCCGGATAATTTGAAATCAGGGGTGAAAAAAGCCTGCTTCTATGAACCGGATATCAATCCCACTTACCACGAATTGGCCCTTCATTATGGTACGGTGATTCTCCCCACCAGGGTCCGAAAACCCAAAGACAAAGCCAAGGTAGAAGTGGCGGTACAAATTGTAGAACGTTGGATCTTAGCCGCCTTACGTCATCGCAGTTTCTTCAGTTTAGAAGAATTGAATCGAGCAATCCGTCGTCTGTTAGAACGCTTGAATCAACGCCCTTTTAAAAAATTACCCGGATCGCGCTGGTCTTGTTTTCAAACGCTGGAATTACCGGCTTTACTAGCCCTACCTCAGCAACGCTACAGTTTTGCTCAGTGGAAAAAAGCGAAAGTGAATATCGATTATCATGTGGAGTTGCAGAGGCATTACAACAGCGTTCCTTACTCCCTCTGTCACCAGGAAGTTCAAATGCGTTATAGCAGCGAAACGCTGGAAATCTTCTTTCGAGGCAAACGGGTGGCTTCCCACAAACGTGATGATCGTGCCGGGCTTCATAGCACTCAGGAGCAACATATGCCCAAAGGACATCGAGAACATCTACATTGGTCGCCTTCTCGCTTGATTGACTGGGCTGCCACCATCGGACCAGCCACCGCTAAACTGGTAGCAGGAATCATGGATCAAAGAAGCTATCCTGAGCAGGGATACCGTTCCTGCTTAGGGATTATGCGCCTTTCTAAACTCTACACGGCCAATCGAGTGGAATCGGCTTCTCAGAGGGCTATTCTCATTGGGGCTTTCCGCTATAGCAGTGTTCATTCGATCTTAAAGAAAGGTTTGGATCGGCATCCCCTTTCCAAGCCAGAACCCACCCCGCAACTGGAACATGAAAATATCCGTGGGGCTCATTACTACCAATGAGCCCCTCAGAAAGGAGTTTATGATTACTGTCCCTACTTTTGAAAAATTGAAATCGATGAAGTTTTGGGGAATGGCCCAAGCTTTCGAAGAACAAATGGCCTCCAGTCAGTATGAGCGATTGAGTTTTGAGGAACGCTTGGGCTTGCTAGTGGATCGGGAAGCCAGTGAAAGAGAAAACCGTCGTATGCAATCCAGACTGAAACAAGCTGCTTTACGACAACAAGCCTGTATCCAGGACATTGACCATACGCTGCCCCGAGGATTAGATCCTGCTCTGATGCAATCCCTCTACAGCGGCCAGTGGATTAAAGAACATCTCAATATCCTAATCTGCGGACCAACCGGCATCGGGAAAAGTTTTATTGCCTGTGCCCTGGGACATCAAGCCTGTTTGCAGGGAGCTCGAGTCAAATACTTGAGAATCCCTCGATTGCTACCCCAGTTGGCCTTAGCCAGAGGAGATGGCTCCTATCTGAAAATGATCAACCAGATGGCGCGAATGGATTTGATTATTTTAGACGACTGGGGGCTCTCAGTCTTTAACGACCAGGAAAGACGAGATATTTTGGAAATCCTCGATGATCGCCATAACCGAGGTTCAACTATTATTACCGCTCAACTTCCTGTGGAAAAATGGCATCAGATCATCGGTGATCCTACACTGGCTGATGCCATCCTCGATAGAGTGGTGCACAATGCTTATAAACTTCAATTGAAAGGAGAGTCGGTCAGAAAAAAACGATCCAAGTTGACCAATGCTAAACAATAAATTAAAACTAAATTAAAGAGAACGTCGCTTCGCTCCGAGAGGGTGATCGAAGTGATCCGGAATCAGTGATCGAAGTGGACCGGAATCGATGATCGAAGTGAGCGGAATACGCACTAGGCGGGCCCCTCCGAAGGGAGAGATCCTTATAAGCTACTAAAATCATTAAAGATCCCTCACATGCATTCGAGATGACACTCAAAAGTGTCCAAAGTGTTGGATGACGTACCGCAATAAATATGGGTAACTTCTTGGGGATGTTCAAGCAAGGCCCCATTCATAACTTTTATCAGGAAAACAGTATGGCTTCAGCAATATGGCCGACAGATGAAGATTTGATTTCTTCAGCCCACATTGTTTCAGACGTCCAAAAACGAACCGTTCCTAAGCAAATAGAATATTGGGCAAGAATCGGAAAAATCGCAGGGATGCCTGACGCTTCATCGAGATGGAGGTATCCATGAACGTCTCTGTTCGACCGATCGGCCAGGAATTCGCAGCAGAGCTCATCGGCATCAGTTGCCGTAGCCCGCTGCCACCGGAGACGGTGAAGTCGGTGGAGACCGCGATGAATCAGTACGCGGTGGTCGTGATACGCGACCAAGTGCTGACGGATGAGGAACAGCTCGCCTTCTCCCTGCACTTCGGCGAGATCGAGCGCCAGGGGAGGGGCAGTACCAAAGGTCGAATTCACTTTCGTACCCGTGAGCAGACTCGGCCGCTTGGTCAAGGCATTGGCGATTTTTCGAATGTGGATCATGCGGGCCGGCCGCTTGTGGCGAACACCCGGGCACACCTGTTCAAACTAGCTGACCGGCTGTGGCACTCGGACAGCTCGTTTCGCCCGATTCCGGCCAAGTACTCGTTGCTTTCCGCCCGGGCCATTCCTTCCTGGGGCGGGAATACCGAGTTCGCGGACATGCGTAGAGCATACGAGGCGCTGGACGACCGCACGAAGCTCGAAGTGGAGAATCTGGTGTGTCTGCACTCGCAGATCTATTCACGAGAGCTGGTGGGTTTTGACGACATCACGGCTGAGGAACGGAAAGACTTCAAGCCGGTGAGACAGCGACTTGTCCGGCAACACCCGGCCACCGGGCGGAGATCGTTGTTCCTGTCTTCCCATGCTGGTGTAATCGAGGGCTGGACGGTACCAGAGTCGCGCATGTATCTGCACGACCTGATCGAGTTTGCTACCCAGCCCTGTTTCGTGTACTCGCACTCCTGGCGCCAAAACGATCTTGTCATCTGGGACAACCGCTGCACCATGCATCGTGGTCGTCGGTTCGACCCCGATGAGGTGCGCGACATGCGCCAGACCCGTCTGGGTGGAGATGGACCGACGATCGAGCAGGGGGGTAGTCTCGGCAACCTTCACTTAGGACTATCCAGGGAGTGAAAAAGGGAACAAAATTCATGGAAGCCCTCGATAACCCCTTGCAAAGCATTGAAGACAATCCCCTTAAAAAGAATGTCTTCTCTCACGCAGAAAGAAGGTTCTCTACCATAATTTTCTGATCAATGGGTATCACGTTTTGTATAATTTAACTCGATGTTTGAATTATTTTTTACCTTAGCATCTTTGAGAGAAAGGCAAAAGCAATTCAGAGTTTTCCGTTATATCGTTAAAGAGCGCACCTGATGAATGACCCCTTTTTCTTTCCTTCGCGAACCGCCTTCGACTGCTGATCCGATGATTCGGATCAGTGTCAGCTGCCGAACTAACTTGCGCAAGTGCTACTTTAGATGGGTCATTTTACACCCTTTAGCACTTAGAAGAGCCTCAGTAAATCCAATAATCATCTAGTTTCGCAGAAAATCACAACTTGACCTGGTGCAAACAGGTATCTATAATGAAATACCACTTGCGCAAAAGTAACAGAAATCTCGTATCATCATAAAAGGCAAATTCGATTCACCAACGACTACGGATGAGCTCGGACATGAAAACCAATAAAGATCTCCCATCGTTTGCACAGTTCAAAAACTACTTCGATTCTGATGAGTCTTGCCGACGCCATCTATTCAGCATTCATTGGCCGAATGGTTTCAAGTGCCCGGCCTGTGGAAATGGGCAATATTACAAGGTTTCTTCGCGGGCCGTATTTCATTGCAGCAGCTGCCAGTACCAGACTTCATTAACGGCGAAAACGTTGATGCGCAAGACACGGACTCCTCTTCGTTTTTGGTTCTGGGGGATCTACCTGGTAAACGAGCGGAAGCAAGGGGTAACAGCCAAACAGTTCTCTGAGATGAGTGGTTTGAACTACCATGCCGCCCGGAGAATGCTGGGAAAAATCCGCAAAATTGAAAAGGACCAGGGGTTCCTGGGGGATCTGCTGAAAAGCTTCAATATGCCTGAAGGGTCCAGGGAAGAATTCTCTACCGGACCGGGCATGGAAACGCCACCCAAGCCAACAAAAGAGCCGTATCCACTAAGAGAGCCAACGATTCCCGACAGAAAAAAACCGGAGATTCCGGGTTATTCGCTGGAGGAGGTCCTTTTTGAAAGTGGGCGGACCTGGCTTTGGCGCGGCAAGCGGCAAAGGGATGGGCTTTGGGTTCTGATCAAAGGATCGGCTTCCTCTGAGCAGGGCGCGCAGGAGCTGGCGGAAATATGGCATGAGCATGAGATCACTCAGGCTCTCGAGATCGATGGGGTCCTCAGGGCAGAGGAACTGGTGGCGTGTGAAAACGGATCGGTCTTGATCCTGGAAAACACGGAAGGACTCCCTTTAAGAAAGCTGATGGATGCCGCCCGGTTCGACCTGCTGGACTCGCTGAAGATAGCGGTTTCACTGATCGGTATTCTGAAAGAAGTGCACCGGCAGGGCATCTTGCATAAAATGATCAATCCGTTGAATATTTTTGTCGATCCGGCCTCGGGGACGGTCAAACTGACCGGTTTCGGTCTGGCCACCCGGTTGCCTAAGGAAAATTTGACGACGTTGAGTCCCCGGCTTAGTAGAGAAACCCTGCCCTATATCTCCCCCGAGCAGACCGGCCGGATGAACCGCCCGCTCGATTATCGCAGTGATTTTTATTCCCTGGGCGTCACCCTCTATGAACTTTTCAGCGGGAGAGTGCCTTTTCACTCCCGGGAGGCCATGGAAATCATCCACGCTCACATTGCCCGGCAGCCCCCGCCCCCTGACGAGATTGAACCGCAAGTACCCAGAGTCCTTTCTAATATGGTGATGAAACTGATAGCCAAGCGTGCCGAGGCGCGCTACCAGAGCCACTCGGGCCTGGCAGCCGATCTCCTGGCATGTGTGGAGCAACTGGAAAACCAGGGAAGCCTGTCCGACTTTCCCCTTGCTCACCATGATATACCTAAAGAACTGCAGATCGCCCCGGGGCTTTACGGCCGGGAGGATGAAATCATCGCCCTGGAGGCCGCCCTGGAGCGAGTGAGCCAGGGAGCGACCGAGATGATGCTGGTCTCGGGAAGCGCCGGTGTCGGTAAAACCGCCCTGGTTGGTGAAATCTATAAGTCCGTTGCCCAAAAAAACGGCTTTTTCATCTCCGGCAAGTTTGACCAGCTCCAGAACAATATCCCCTACAGCGCCCTGATCCAGGCGCTGCGGGGACTCATCCGGGAGGTATCAGTTGAAGAGAAATCCGGAATGGAGCGTTGGAAAAGCAGGATACAGGCTGCCCTGGGGCCCAACGGACAACTGATGACCCGGGTGATCCCGGAACTGGAACCGATGATCGGCCCGCAACCCCCGCTGCCGGAAATGGGAGCGCTGGAGGCCCGCAACCGCTTCACGGCCGTTTTACTGGATTTCATCTCTGTTTTTTGTGAAAAAACCCATCCCCTGGTTATTTTTCTGGACGACTTGCAGTGGGTGGACGCCGATACCCTCAAGCTGGTGGAACGGATCGCTCAGGATCCTGAGAAGAAACCTCTGCTTTTCCTGGGAGCCTATCGCGACAACAAGGTGGATGCCGACCATCGGCTGACGGCTGCTATCGCAGTGTTTAAAAAAACAGGCCAGCCGCTGCAAACGATCCCCTTAAAGCCCCTGAACCCAGAGAACATCTCACAACTGCTCGTCCATACCTGCCACTGCCGTCTTGAGGAGGCCAAACCGCTGGCCGAGGTCCTGGTTCGCAAAACCGGCGGCAATCCCTTCTTTGTGAGCCAGTTTTTAACCGTACTCTCCGAGAAGGAGCTGATCCGCTACTCCCCTGAGGAAAAACGATGGATCTGGGACCTGGCTGCCATCGAGTTCCTGGCAGTGACCGAGAATGTGGTGGCGTTGCTGATTGACCGGCTCCATCGGTTTTCCTCTGAAACCAGGCGACTTTTAAGCCTGGCGGCCTGTATTGGCAATACCTTTGACCTGGAAACCTTGGAGTTGATCAGCGGAGCTGGAAGCGGGGAGCTCTATGAGAAACTGTTGCCGGCCCTGGAAACCGGGTTGATCCTCGGTCTTTCCCGGGCCCCGCAGCTGGATCATCCCCCGGACGGAGCGAGCGTGGATGGCGGCAGCTTCAAATTCCTGCATGACCGGGTGCAGCAGGCTGCCTATGCCCTCATTGCCCAAAAGGAGAGAAAGCCGGTCCATCTTAAAATCGGTCAGATCCTGCTCAAGCAATACGCTCCGGAGAAAGGTGACGCTCTGCTTTTTGACATCGTCCATCATTTCAACCTGACCCGGAGGGTGAAGGATAAATGGAAAGAACGATTGAAGCTGGCGGGGCTCAACCTGGAAGCCGGTCGTCAGGCCAGGGCGGCTTCGGCTTTTGAAAAGGCCCTGGAGTATTTTACCATCGGCCTGGAGCTTTCAGGAGCCGCCGCCTGGAAACGGCAATATCCCCTGACTTTATCCCTGCATGAGGAAGCCACGGAGATGTCATGGCTCTGCGGCCGCTTCGAGTTGATGGAGAAGCTGGCCGGTGCCGTAAAAGACAACGCCCGAGAAGACCCGGAGCTAGCCAATGTTTATCAATGCCGGATCAAGGCGTACACCAACCAGGGTGAATTAAGCAAGGCCATGGAAACGGGCGCGGAGATTCTGGAGAAATTGGGGTGTCAACTGAGCCGTTTGTCTCTCGATCAGTGGCAGCAGGCCCTCGTTCAAATCAAATCCAGTCTGGCCGGTAAAAGCGTCAAAGACGTGATGGGCTTTGAGCCGCTCACCCAACTGGATGCCGAGGTCCTTGTCCCTATCCTGTTTGAACTCCATGTGGCCTATGGCGAGGCTGGGGTTACTTTGGATGACGGTCTTTGGCAGCCCATCGCTTCAAAACGCATCTCTTTTCTGCTCAATCATTTTCATCCGAAACATTCACCCGAGTTCTATTGTCTCCTTGGAAGGATCTATTGCGTGTATATGCAGGATTTTGAATTTGGTTATGAACTCGGTCGTCTGGGCATACAGCTCATGGAAGCGCTTGATCTGAAGGAAATAAACGGTAGAGTTTCCGGGGGTTTCAATGGCGCGATCCGGTCCTGCCGGGAGCCACTATCGGCGTCATTGGATCCCTTGCTGGAAGCTCATAAGATGGCAATCGAGACGGGAGATTTCCACAATGCTGGTCGTAGCGCCGTCTCAAGATGTCAGATTGCCTTTATGTGCGGGAAAGAGCTGAATTGGCTGAAAGGGGAATTGTCGACGTTGAAGGCTGCTCTCAAGAAGATCGATTATATTATAGGGTCTCGCCATGCCGAAATGCAGACGAAGGCGGTCACGATTCTAATGGAGGAACCTGCGACCCTGTCGAGCGGCATCATGGATCAATACCACAGGGTGACGGGTGCAGAGTTTGTCTATCATGAACAGAGCCATTTTAATTACCAAAAGCTGGTGCTGCAAACCCTGTTTGGAGAATACGAAGCAGCCCGGGAGACGGTTTTTGAAATGATCAACCTGATGAAAACCTACAAGGATTCCCTTGTTGATCCCCTGGCCAACTGCTACCAATCCCTCGCTCTTCTGGCGCTTTGCAACCAGGGGAGCGAGGGGGAAAAGGAGGAGACCCTCACCCAGGTTAACGACAATCAGGCTATATTGGAGAAACTGGCGCGCTGCGCACCGCCCAATTACCGACACAAGCATCACCTGGTGGAAGCCGAACGGATGCGGGTTTTGGGCGGCGAACCCGATGCCATTATGCACCACTATGACCAGGCCATCGCTTTGGCCAGAGAGAGCGAATTTATCCACGAGGAAGCCCTGGCCAATGAACTGGCAGCCAGATACTTGCTCAACCAGGGGCAGAACGACGCCGCCCGGGCTTACCTGCGCTCAGCAATGGAGAAATACGAAGCCTGGGGGGCAAAACGGAAGGTCGCGCACCTGAAGTCTCGATATCCCGAGCTGATTGCCGATGATCGTGCCGAAGTAGCAGCGTCTCCTTCGGCCAACCTGGACCTGGCGACGATGCTCAAAGCCTCGGAGGCCATCTCCAGTACCATCGAGTTGGAACCGCTGCTGGAGATCCTGCTCCGCATTCTCATGGAAAATGCCGGGGCCCAGACTGCAGCCCTGATTCTTGAAACCGAAGGTCAGTCTCTCATCGCTGCCCGCGGGAGTAACGAACAAATCGAATGTTTTCTACCGCTTTCCCTGCCTGTGGAAAAGGCCCAATCCCTCTCCCTCTCGGTCATCTCCTGGGTGAAACAAACCCGGGAACACCTGGTTTTGGACAATGCCTCCCGGGAGGAACGGTTTGTCGAGGATGACTATATTAAACGGGAACGTCCTAAATCCATCCTGTGCGCACCGATCACGCATCAGTCCGCCTTGAGCGGCATCATTTACCTGGAAAACAACCTGGTTGAGGGGGCCTTCACCTCCCGGCGATTCGAGATGCTCAAACACCTTAGCTCCCAGATCGCCATTTCCCTGGAAAATGCCAGGCTTCACGAAAACCTCAAAAAGAGCGAAACCTCCTTGCGTGAGGAGAATGTCCGCCTGAAGGCCAACATCAAGGAGCGTTATCGGTTCGGAAAGATCATCGGCAAAAGCCCCGTGATGCAGGAGATTTATGAATTGATCTTAAAGGCGGCGGCTAGCGATGCTGGCGTCATTGTATACGGTGAATCAGGGACCGGTAAAGAACTGGTGGCCGAAGCCATCCATGAGATGAGTGATAGAAAAGAAAAACCCTTTGTTCCCGTCAACGCCGGCGGCGTTGCGGAAACCCTCTTGGAAAGCGAGTTTTTCGGCTACAAAAAAGGGGCCTTTACCGGCGCCAACACGGATAAGCGCGGCCTGCTCCAACAGGCAGACAAAGGCACGCTTTTCCTGGATGAATTGGGTGAAATTGGCCCCAATCTGCAAGCCAAACTGCTGCGTGCTATTGAGGGCAGAGGGTTCACGCCAGTAGGCGGACTGGAAGCGGAAACCTCCGATTTTCGCGTCATTGGTGCCACCAATAAAGATTTAAAACAACAGGTGAAAAAGGGATTGATGCGGGAGGATTTCTTTTTCCGCATCCACATTATCCCTCTTCACTTGCCGCCTCTCAGGGAACGTAAAGAGGATATCCCCCTTTTGATCGAGCATTTTATGCAAAACTACCCTTCCTCAAAGAACCTGCCCAAAATCACCGTCGCTGTCATGGAAGCTCTGACCTCCTATGATTGGCCGGGAAACGTCAGGGAACTGATCAACACCATGCATCGCTATGTCTCCCTGGGAGAGGTCGATTTTCTGGGGGAACAAACAATCGCCCCAGATGGTATAATCTCAAATTTCGGAGATAACCCCCGCCATGGGAAAATGGCGCTGGATCAGGCCGTCGCAGATAGTGAAAAAACGACGATTCTCAGCGCCCTGAAAAATTATGATGGCCACAAGACAAAAACCGCTGCCGCCCTGGGAATCTCCCGGGCCACCCTCTTCAACAAAATGAAAAAGTACGGAATTCGGACCATCCCAGGAACTAAATAATAGAATTTAAAAGTGTCAAAAATATTAGACAAACGTATAAAAATCTAGATTTTGATGAATAAATCTTGAATATCAGAGAGTTAACCACTCTTTCCAACCTACTAACGTCAAAATTTTTAGACATTTGCTTCGCATACCAAAATCTCCTCTTATCAAAATTAGTTAATAATTACAATAAGTTAACTGAATATCCTCAAATTTGGCACACTGCTTGAAGCTAAAGCTCAAACAGTCGAAAAACGAGGGGCAGGGGGCAATGCCCTTGTTCCCAGTTCCCTATTCCTCGTTCTCCGTTCCGGGAACGGAACATCAGGGGGGCATTTGGACACTATCGACGCCTGTACGCGTCCTTATTTTTATGCATTGCCTTATGAGGAGAAGCCTATGGAGAAATAAAAAAGTGTTAGCAACAGATATAAAACACGACCAGAAATTCTACTTTGACATGCGTGGTGTATGTTAAATTTATTAAGTAAAGAATCCACTTCTTAGAAGGTGGTTTTGATGAGCCCCTGGAAGGGGCGTCTCGTGATCGTACTCGTGAGCCGTGCTCGTGAACGAAACGGCATCCCAGAGAACCCTGGATTCCCTGCCGTCTCTTCTAATCGGAATCCCCCTCTCAAGGGAATCGGGAACGTTTCTATCGAGCACGAGCACGATTACGAACACGGGCACGTTTCTGGCAGAGCCGATTATCTCTGACCACGACCAAAGGACGTGGTTTAATCAGATAAAATTAAAAATTATGAGGTTGAAATGGTTAAATTTATTAAAAATTATGAGGTTGAAATGGTTAAATTTATTAAAAATTATGAGGTTGAAATGAAAAAAGTAAAATTGTTATTGATGACGCCATTGCTGATGTTATTCTTTTTCAGCACACCAGTCTTTGCCCAGACTATCAATATTTTAACAGATGGTAGTATGGAACTCGAATGGTATGATGCGCTCAGCAAAGCTGCGGGTGTTTCCTCAACGAACACCCTGAATGACAATACTGCCCATCAAGCGACGGTTCGCCAGCTTTTAAGGACGCCGAAGGCGCCGGCTCTGTTTAAATGGTGGAACTACTACAAGATGACGGATTTGATCGAAGCGGATTTGCTGGAAGATATCACGGATCTTTACGACGCCCGTGTCAAAAGCGGCGATATGCCGGCAGGTCTGAAAAGCACTTTGGGGAATGTTCCCTTCGATGGAAGAGTCTTCGCCTTACCGGTGAGTATCAACACCTTTGTTGTATTTTATAATGTGAAGGTCTTTAAAAAATATGGTCTCGAAGCGCCTGAAACCTGGGAAGATCTCTGGCATGTTGCGGCGACGTTGAAAGCCAATGGGGTGGCACCCTTCGGTTTCCCATTAATCGAACAAAAGCTCTGGGCGGGGGGGCTTGTGTGGACGGAACTCCTTATCCGAGATGACCCTGAAACCTACGACAAATTGACGATCGGTGAGGCCAGTTTCGACCACCCCTCCGTTGTTCGTGCGACTGAATTGTGGGCAAAAATGAATAAATGGGGATATTTCTACGATCATTCAATCGGTTGGGCTGCTAATATGAAAGCATTTGGTGAGGGGAAATTCGGGATGTTTTATGTGGGTGACTGGAATGATGGTAATATTCTCGCTGCAGGAATTAAGCCCCATGAGGAATATGATATGTTCGTCTGGCCCGGAAAGACGGAAGCGGGAGCCAAGGCTTTGATCCTGGAGATCGGTCCTATGGTGTTAGGAAAGAATGCGCCAGCCGATAAAAAGGCACAGGCCAGGAAATGGGTTGATTATTTCATGTCCACAGAAGGAGGGAATTTATTTGCTGATGTGAGGCAAATTCCCTTTCCCCACAGAAAGGTGTCTGGAGATAAGCTCAATTCAGTGATACGAGGAGTCCAGAACGATGTTAAAGAGGGAAAGTTTGAGTTCTATCGGCGATACTTTGAAGGCACCCCGACTGAATTAGCGGACCACATCGGCGGGGAACTCATGGTCAAGATTGCCTTGAATCCCGATGATTGGCGGGAGATTCTCCAAGAAGCGAAAACATTTGCCGATAACTACTGGAAACAACACGGCAAATAAGAATGACAGAGGCAAATCCGCAGTGCCGTTCGGCAAAAAGAGATCCTTCGCTTTGCTCAGGATGACAAATCATACACTTTTAAAGGCAATTTGGTAAAAGATACTTTGAAATGAGTACGATGAGAGAGAGCACTGCGGATTTGCCAATAAAAGGAATCCATCGCTACGGCGAGAGGAGGATCCGATGGATGAGTGCGATAGGGCCTTATCTCTATATTCTCCCGGCGCTGCTCCTCGTTTCTATTATGCTCCTTTTGCCCGTCTTCTTTACGCTTGGCATCAGCTTTACCAAGTGGGATCTCCTCTCAGATCCCCAATGGGTCGGTTTCGCCCAATATCAGAAGGTGTTTCAGAGTTCAAAATTTCTGACCTCCTTAGGCAATACGCTGCTCTGGACGATGGGAACCATGCTCGTTCCGGTGCTTCTGGGTTTGTTGCTGGCCGTTGCCTTAGACAGAGTTGCCGGGGAGAGAATCTATAAGTTTATGATCTATCTCCCGCGCGTCCTCGCCCCGACGGTGTTAGGGGTCATCTGGAGCTTTATATACGCATCTGATGGCCTCTTGAATGAAGCTTTAAGATTGATCGGATTGGAGGATCTGGCACGATCCTGGCTGCTTAGGCCACCCGTTAACACATTTGCCATGATTGGTACCTTTACCTGGGGGATCACCGGTATTAACATGATCCTCTTCCTGGTCGGTCTGCAGACCATTTCCAAGGAGATTGTCGAGGCGGCCAAGATCGAGGGTGCTTCGGAGTGGAAAATATTCACGCATATCAAGCTGCCGCTCCTGGGGCCGATTACCACCATCGTCGTCACGATGTCCGTCATCGGGAGTTTTACAACCTTCGACCTGGTATGGGTGATGACCAAGGGAGGGCCTTACGGCTCTTCGGAGACCTTGGCGGTCACCATGTTTAACGAGTCATTTAACCTTTTTCATGTGGGCACGGGCGCGGCCATCGCCATCGTGTTGTCCCTATGCACCCTGGGCTTCTCCATCCTTTACCTGCGCACAGTCTTCAAGCGAGAGCGAGCGCAAAGAGGAGGGCTCCCATGAAACTCAGGATCAAATCCAAACATTTATTTGCTGTTTTCTTTTCCTTCTTGTCCCTGCTTTGGGTGATTCCGATCGTGATGGTTTTCTTAATCTCCATGAAGGACAACCGGGAATACATGGTGACGAAGCTGTGGGAAGTGCCAGAGAGCATCTGGCCGCTCTTCAGCAATTTGGCAGTTGCCATGGAGAAGCTGCACCTGGCCCCGGCTTTGTTAAACAGCTTTATCTATGCTGCGGGCGGTTCGGCCATGGGCGTTTTTTTGGCATCGCTGGCGGCCTACAGTTTGGTTAAGTTAAAGGTAAAGATGAGGTTTTTTTTGTTTATGGTTATCTTTAGCGGGACGGTCTTTCCCTTTCAGATCTACCTGATTCCTTTATTCAAGGGTTATCTTGTGACCGATCTCTATGACTCAAGATTTGGCATGCTACTGATCTACACCACCCTGATGATTCCGTTCTGTCTTTTAGTTTTTCACAGATATTTCTCCACCATCCCGGATGAATACCTCGAAGCGGCTAAGATCGACGGCGCCTCCTCATTCCGGGTCTATGCGGCGATTGTCCTGCCAATGTCCAAAGCTCCCTTGATTATCCTCTTCCTCACCCAGTTCACCTGGATTTGGAACGACCTCTTGTTCGCCCAGTTGCTCACCATTTCCGTTGAGATACGTCCGGTCATGCCCACGTTGGCGTCACTCAACACTCATACCATGGCTAATTTTGGGATGCCCACTATCATGACCGCCGTCCTGATTGGCTCACTGCCCATGTTGATCCTGTTTGTCCTCCTGCAGCGTTATTTTATGAAGGGGCTGGTGCTGACCACGGCAGGCGAATAAAGAACTCTCATAATTCTATCTAAGGAAAAACTCAATGGCGAATAAACTGACTCTAAAACAAAAGCGTGCCCTATACCGCGATGGCTACATCATCCTAAAAAACGCTATCCCTCATGACCTCATTGAACCAGCTCTAGCTCAAATAGCAAGGAAAGACGAAAATCCAGGTTCAACGAAAGAAATGACCGATCTCATTAATGCCTCTTCGATCACGCCGATTCTCCAAGAAGCGATCGGCCCGTTCGATCCGCCTAGCGATTGCTTTCCTAACATTCGAGAAGTGAGTCCGCCTGACAATCATTTCAATAACCTCGGTTACCTTGATAAAGACCAACCGTACTATGGCGCCACATTACACATCGACGGCAGCATGACCATCAATATCCCTCAAGAGGTGCAAAAAGGCACTCCTGAGGAAATCTACACCCGCTACATTGCTTCCGGCCCCAAAGGAGATCTCGGGCGAAGCCCTGATGTGATTGGAGACAACTTAACTCCAATGTTCGAAGACCCCGACATGACACTCGGACTGGGCAGTTTTACGGCATTTGTCTTCGTTTGCTTGAATGATCAAACGGTGGAAGGACGTGGCCAAACAGCTCTCCTTTCCGGTGCGCATCATGCTATCGAAAAATTTTTTCGCTGGCAACGAGACACGAACAACCACATCGGTGTTGAAGGCCCTGGTTGGCCTCGCCTGAATCATGATGTTCCGAATCGCTGTGGGCTGGTTTATACTCCTGAAGTAGTTCTCAATCAATTCATCGACGAAACTTCCGAAATGACACCCGATGGGAAACGCTGGCCAAAACCGACTCAGATTCTGATGGAGCCGGGGGATGCGTGCATCACGGTCTATCAAATGCCTCATTCTGCAACTCGAAACGAGCACGGTACCGAATCTCGCAAGAATGTCATCTTCCGAATTCGCCACAAAAAACGTCAACCCGACAAAGTGGTCTGTGGTAGATGGGATCACCCAGATCGTGGTCCCATGGGGGAGTGGCTCGAATATGAGGAGGGGAACAATCCTTGGGAACGATCGAAATTTGCGATGTGCCATATGTGGCACGAATGGGATGGCATGCAAGAGGTTGTCGTCGAAGAAGAAAGAATAATAACGAAGAGTGCCTGACACCTCTCAATAAAGAGTCTTATTCCGCTCAATTCAAAGGCCAGTAGAACACTCATAATAGGGGACAGGCAAATTATTCTTCCGCGTCACGATGTCCGTCATCGGGAGTTTTACAACCTTCGACCTGATATGGGTGATGACCAGGGGAGGGCCTTACGGCTCTTCGGAGACCTTGGCGGTCACCTTGTTTAAGACGAATCCACCATTTACCGGGCCGCCCATGGGTTTCAGGAAGGAACGGATTGGAAGAAAATGTAAGGAGTTCCATGAAATTCAATCGTATTCTCATCGCCAATCGTGGGGAAATCGCCATCAGAATTGCTCGGGCTGCAACCGACTTAGGGTTACACACGGTGGCCATTTACTCTGAAGATGACGCAAGATCGTTACATACCCGAATAGCTGATGAAGCTCATCCCTTAGCGGGGCATGGCGTCTCCGCTTATCTCGACATCAACAGTGTGATTCAAGCAGCCAAAACCACGCAATGTGAGGCCATCCACCCGGGTTATGGATTTTTAGCGGAAAATGCGATGTTTGCCCGTCGCTGCCAGGAAGCCGGACTGACCTTTATTGGTCCGGCAGTGGAAGTGTTGGAGTTGTTTGGTGATAAAGGACGGGCACGGGCAGCGGCGGCAGCGGCGGATGTTCCCATTGTACGAGGCATCAACAAGGCCGTCTCTGTCGAGGAGGCACAGGATTTTTTTGCCTCCCTTGATCCGGGTAGCGGTATGATGATTAAAGCCCTCGCCGGAGGGGGAGGCCGGGGGGCTCGAGCGATCACCCGGGTTGATGAGATCGAAGCCGCCTATATAAGATGCCAGTCTGAAGCGCTCAGTGCCTTTGGTAATGGTGATCTCTATGTGGAAGAGCTGATCAATCCTGCCCGCCACATTGAAGTTCAAATTCTTGGAGATTTAAACGGAACCGTGATGAACCTGGGTGAGCGTGATTGTAGCATTCAGCGACGCTATCAAAAAATGGTGGAGATCGCCCCTGCTCCCAACCTGCCGGAAAAGCTGCGCTCAGATATGATTGATGCGGCTATGCGATTGGCCAAGAGCGTTTCCTACACCAATCTCGGTACCATTGAATTTTTAGTCAAGAGGAATCCCGGAGCAGAAGAGCAGCCCTTTGCTTTTATAGAAGCCAATGCCCGTTTACAAGTTGAACACACCGTGACGGAAGCCGTCACAGGAGTCGACCTGGTTCAGACGCAAATTTGCCTCGCCGCGGGAGAGTCTCTGCACGCCCTGGGATTAGAGACAGCGGGCATTGATAAACCTCGAGGTTATGCCATTCAAACCCGGATTAACATGGAGACCTTGACGGCTGATGGCAGCATTCGTCCGGCAGGGGGAACCCTTTCTACTTATGAGGTGCCCGGAGGGACGGGAGTGCGGACGGATGGATTCGGCTATCGCGGATATGAAACGAATCCCTCCTTCGACTCGTTGCTGGCCAAATTAATTGTCCACACCCCCTCAACGGATTTTGCCAAATCTCTCTCAAGAACAAGGCGGACGCTCAATGAGTTTCGCATTGAAGGAGTCGCCACCTCGATTCCCTTTTTACAAAACCTGCTGCAGCATCCCGATGTGGCTTCCTGGCAAGTGCATACCCGATTTGTCGAAGAGCACCTGACGAGGCTCACTCAAATTGATCCAACTAGCCAACCTCGCTATTTCAACACCACCCAACCCCCGTTGAATGAGAATTCGGATGTCCACTCCGCCGGCTTGGCAGGCGCCCGGATCGATACCCAGGATCCCCTGGCTCTTTTCTCACATGATCAGGCTATGAAAAGAGCACAAAGCGAGTCAGCTTCAGAAGCTGATAGGGCCGCGCCCGAGCTGGCCGGGCCCGACGGGACCATCGCCCTCCCTGCCCCCATCCAAGGAACGATCGTCAATGTGATGGTTGCTGAAGGGGATACCATCAACCGGGGCCAACCACTGGCCGTCTTGGAAGCGATGAAAATGGAACATGTCATTTCATCCGATCACAGTGGGACCATCCGGCGTGTTTCCCTGGCGGTTGGGGATATCATCCGCGAGGGATATCCTCTCTTTTTTATTGAAACCAGTGAAGGCCAAACCGAGGTAGATGAGGTTGCCGACACCATTGACTTGGATTATATCCGCCCTGACTTGGAGGAGACCTACCAACGACATGCCTACACTTTAGACGAAAACCGTCCTGAAGCAGTGGCTAAACGTCGCAAGACAGGGCAACGGACAGCCCGGGAAAATATTATTGATCTTTGTGACCCTGACACTTTCTTCGAGTATGGAGCTTTAGCCGTCGCGGCGCAACGATCCCGACGAGATGAAGAATGGCTCCGCAAATACACTCCCGCCGATGGTTTATTAGCCGGTATCGGAACGGTCAATGGGGAACTGTTTGAAGGAGAGGATGCGCGGTGTATGGCCATTGCCTATGATTACACCGTTTTGGCAGGGACCCAAGGCATACGAAATCATTACAAACAAGATCGCATGTTTCTACTGGCAGATCGTAATCAATTACCAATAGTCATTTTCACAGAGGGAGGAGGGGGACGGCCTGGAGATACTGATTACGTGTCCCCTTTGGGCATAGATAGTTACACCTTCGCTCAGTTCTCAAAACTCAGCGGACTCGTACCGCTGGTTGGAGTCAACTCAGGACGCTGTTTTGCCGGAAATACCGCTCTCCTGGCATGCTGTGATGTCATCATTGCCACTGCCAATTCCACCATCGCTATGGGGGGGCCTGCCATGATTGAAGGAGGAGGCCTCGGGATTTACACCCCGGAAGAAGTCGGCCCCATGTCCATCCAAGTTCCGAACGGTGTCGTTGATATCCTGGTCGAAGATGAGGAAGCCGCAGTAGCCACAGCGAAAAAGTACCTTTCCTACTTTCAAGGCCCCATCCCGGACTGGGAATCTCCGGATCAAAGGATTTTGCGGCACATTATTCCCGAGAACCGGGTCAGAATGTACAATGTGCGGGATATCATCGAGACCCTGGCCGATCACGATTCGGTGCTGGAGATCCGTAAAGATTTCGGGATTGGGATTATCACCGCGTTGATTCGAATCGAAGGCCATCCTTTCGGATTGATTGCCAATAATCCCCACCACCTGGCCGGAGCCATCGCTAGTGACGGAGCGGATAAAGGAGCACGGTTTCTACAGCTTTGTGATGCCTTTGATCTTCCGGTCGTGAGTTTGATGGACTGCCCAGGCATGATGGTCGGCCCTGAGGTGGAAGCCACCGCACTGGTTCGACATTGTGCGCGGCTCTTTAATACAGGGGCCAACCTTTCCGTTCCCCTGTTCGGATTAATCCTCCGGAAAGCCTATGGGTTAGGGGGCCAGGCGATGTGTGGAGGAAGCACCTTAGTTCCATTCTTCACGGCAGCTTGGCCCACCGCGGAATTTGCCGGGATGAATATTGAGGGGGCGGTCAAGCTAGCCTATCGCAACGAACTGGCTGCCATCGAGGATCCGGAAGAACGACGGATCCAATACGACGCCATGGTCGCCAAGGGCTATGAAGATGCAAAAGCTTTACACGCGGCCAGCTTTTTCGGGATTGATGACGTCATTGATCCCGCAAACTCTCGGCGTTGGATCATGGCCGGGTTGCGGAGTGTCCCTTCCCCTCCACCCCGAACCGGTAAAAAAAGACCCTATGTCGACACTTGGTAAGAACGGAGTATTTTATGGATGAACAAGCCTATTTGAATCGTCTGCAGGAATTATGGCAAAAAAATTGGCCGGAGCATTTACGCATCGACCCGATCTACCCCCTGGGAGAAATCCTCATCACCGACTATCTCCAGCAGTGGGCTGCGAAACAACCGGACAAGCCTTGCCTCATTTATTATGGCAGAACCATCACCTTTAAAGAAATGGACGATTTGAGCAATCGTTTCGCGGCTTTTTTAGCGGCCAAAGGATACCAAAAAAGGGATCGGGTGGCTGTGTTTCTTCCCAACTGTCCTCAGTTTTATATCGTCTTTTATGGGATTTTGAAGCTGGGTTGCGTGCATGTGCCCGTCAACCCGATGTTCAAAAAACATGAACTGCTTTACGAGCTGCAGGATACGGAAGCCGAACTGATCGTGACCTTGGATCAACTGGTCCCCCTGGTGGAGGAGGTCCAAAAGGAAACCAGCGTTCGATCAATCGTGGTCACTCGCCATGTGGATTTTTTACCGGATCGCCCCACCATCCCCCTGCATCCGACACTCAGTGCGCCTCACCTGGATTGCCCGGGCAGCATTGATCTGCTCTCCGTGTTCCAGGAACAAAGCCCGGATTATCCTGAACCCGACGTGAGTTTAGACGACCTGGCCTCGCTCAACTATACCGGGGGAACCACCGGGATGCCCAAAGGGTGCGAACACACCCAACGCGATATGATTTATACCATGGCCACTATGACAACCTATAACCTGCATGGAGAAGACGTTGCTCACCCGGTCGGCTTACTTTATGTTCCCTGCTTTTGGATCGGCGGTCAACTGGGTCTCCTCCTTCCTATCTTTACAGGCAACCCCTTTGTTTTGTTGTCACGGTGGGATCCCCTCGCCGTTTTAACGGCCATTGACCGTTATCGAGTGACCTCCTTTGGTGGCGTGCTGGATAATTTGGTGGAACTGATGGAACATCCGGATTTGTCTCAATATGATCTTTCTTCGCTGAAATCTGTTTCTACCAGTTCCTTCATCAAAAAATTGAATCCGGAATATCGACAACAATGGAAGGATCTCACTGGCTTGACCCTCCGGGAAATCGCATACGGAATGACGGAAACCCACACCATCGACACCTTCACCACGGGGTTGGATAAAGACGATCGGGATCTCAAAACCACACCGACTTTTTGCGGGTTGCCCATGCCCGGGACCCAACTGAAGATTCTTGATTTTGAGACCCGGGAGTTGCTCCCCCTGGGAGCAGAAGGAGAAATTGTTATCAAAACCCCCTCCCTGCTCAAATCGTATTGGAATCAACCGGAAGCGACGAAAGAGAAGCTTCAGGACGGGTGGTTTGCTACTGGAGATATCGGGATGCTGGATGAAGAGGGCTTTTTGCATTTTCTGGGACGGCGCAAAGAAATGCTCAAGATGCGAGGTATGAGTGTCTTTCCTTCTGAAATTGAAATCATTTTAGGCCACCATCCGGCCATCAATGGATCAGCGGTTGTGGGAAAACCGGATCCGGCGAAAGGAGAGGTTCCCGTGGCGTTTATCCAATTGAGACCCGAGTTTCCCGACTTGAGTGCCGACGCATTACGCAGTTGGTGTCAAGAAAACATGGCCACCTACAAAGTCCCGCAAATTCGGTTGATTGATGAATTCCCCCTCACCACCACCGGCAAAGTAAAAAAAGAAGTCTTGAAAAAAGAATTCCTGAAGGTCTCTGACCTTTGAGATGAATCAGGAGAATCCAATGAGTGAACCGTCATTTAAAATGAGCGATTTATTTTCTATATTTACCTCGCTTCTCCAGCAGCCTCCTACCTCAATGGTGTTGTGATTCCGGTGGATGGGGGATTTGTATCAAATGACGTTTGTGGCCAAGGATGACGCTGATCTTGAAATCATTTTATTTTTTATCTGAGCGGAGTGGAAAGGAGGAGCAAGAAAGGACCGACTCACTTCAGCCAGTTTTCACCGCTGTTGTATGAAATTTTTAGCAAGACCTTGTTTGAAAACGGTTTCATCAGTGCGCATTATTTAAATGTTGAGGGGAAGCTTACATCTCGAACTTCCAATCGCTCACTTTCATCTTCATGACCTCTTTGGTATCCTTACCTAAAAAACCTGCATTCTAATTTCGAAATGGAGAAAATCGTATGAAATGGTCAAAGATCCGCCAACAATATCCTGACAAATTTATTTTGATTGGAAATCTTGTCGAAGAGTCGATTTCTAACACAAAGTCGAAAATACTCGAAGGAAAAGTATTAGAAGTCAGCGATGATGGGAAAGAGATTAGAAGGAAATACCGAGAATATAAACAACGAGGGTTCAATGTCCTATATGCCCTGCCCTCCACCTCACAAGAATTTATTGTTGAGAATGTTCCATTCAAAGGCATCCTCAAATGAAATTTAAATTCAAAGACGGATTAATATGGGTTTCAATAGAGCTTGTTTACGAAAACAAACCCTACGCAATCAATAATTGTATCATAGATAGAGATCTTTTCTCTTCTCGATCTTCTTCTTTCCAAGGGTGCCCCTTGTCAAGCGTTCAAAAAAAGGGTCAAATCCTTTTTTGCTTTATCCAAGGTTTAAATGTGGGGTAATCCCTTGATACTCTTTGCTCCGCAGAGGGTCTTCCACTCCAGGGGACATCGTAGTGACCCTGACTGGTGAGCAGGACTAGTTGGAGTATCGCTTGTGAGAGGCATAGAATTTTAGCGGGGATCCACATCTTTCTCTTGGAGGAGAGCCCGCAGCCTTTCGACTTCTGCAAGCGCTTTTTCTTTTTGTTGTCGCTCTTTTTCTTTTTGTTGTCGCTCTTTTTCTTTTTGTTGCCGCTCTTGTTGGAGGCTTTTCAGGAGGAAGGGTTGGTAGAGAGGATCCTCGATTAATGTTTCAAAGGCCACCTGTTTTTCTAAATCCTGAAGACGAAAGGCGAAACGATCCAAGACTCCGGAATGAATCACGCCGGGCTCTTGGCTCTCCATCTTTTCATAAACCCCCTGCTCATTGAGAGCGTAGAAGGCGGTGTGCTTGTGCAAACGGTCTATTATATAATATTCAGCCACTCCCACTTTGGCATATTCTTCTTTTTTGTGCACCGTATCCCGTTCCATCTCCTCGGGAGTCGAGTCGGATAAAAACTCTATACAGAGGTCACACACTCCCTGAAACGAACGATCCAACGGTTTGGCCTCCACAGGATTGGAGTGGAGAATCACGGCCAAATCCGGTTTCCGTATGCTGACTTTATCCCCCAAATCCAAACGAAAGCCCATTTCCAAACCCATCAGTTGACCCGTTGGAAACACTTTGAGATACTCTTCCAAGAGTTGTAAAAACCAACGATAGATTTGAAAGCTTAAATAATCTGGCATTGGCTTTTCCTCCAAGAGTCCATTGTTCCATTCATATTGACCATCCGAGTGTTCGTAATATACCTTCCAATACTCAGCCTCACTCACCCTGAGCGGCTCCTTGGCAGAGGGAGGCAACCGTGTTGGAGAGGAGTGATTTTTGACGGATTCTAAAGTAGTCATGATGTCCTCGATGGGAAGGAGAGGTAAAATTTGTCGTCTTTTCAAAAACATAACACATTGTGCGGAGGACAGCAATTTTTCTTATGGATCAGCGGTTGTGGGAAAACAGGATCCGGAGAAAGGAGAGGTTCCCGTGGCGTTTATCCAATTGAGACCCGAGTTTTCCGACTGGAGTGTCGACGCATTACGCAGCTGGTGTCAAGAAAACATAGCCACCTACAAAGTACCGCAAATCCGGTTGATTGACGAATTCCCCCTCACCACCACCGGCAAGGTGAAAAAAGAAGTGTTGAAAAAAGAATTCCTGAAGGTCTCTGACTTTTGAGATGAATCAGGAGAATCCAATGAGTGAACCGTCATTTAAAATTAGCGATTTATTTTCTATTGAAGGCAATAGTTCGTTGGGTCGTATCGGCACACCGGCGGATTTGGTTTCTTGGGAAATTAATGGAGAGTCATCACCACCGGCAGAGCCGGTGGCTTGAAGCGGCCCCCAGGATGGGGGCAAAACGTGTTCGTCATCGTAAGACGTGCTCGTGCTCGTGAACGAAAAAGGCTGCCATGTTAGATCATGAAAAACTCGATGTATACCAATGTTCCATCAAATTTTTAGCGTTATCTGTCCAAGTCATCGAAACATTGCCAAAAGGATACTCAGCCTTAGTTGACCAACTGAAAAGGGCCTCATGGTCGATTCCTCTCAATATCGCAGAAGGCTGTGGAAAAAGTTCCCTTCCTGACAAGCAACGATTCTATGCGTTTGCCCGAGGTTCCGCAATGGAATGCGCTGCTATTCTCGATGTTTTAAACGTGTTGAAGATCATCCAGCCTTCTTTATTTGACGAAGGAAAACAGTTACTTCATCGCATTGTTTCTATGTTAACCAAAATGTGCCGTCGATTTCACTGACCGTTCACGAGCACGAGCACGGCCCACGGACACGGATACGTTTCTCATGTCTGACCGGCAAAGCCTATTAGGTTCGCACCAGCAGAGCTGGTGGTTTAATGAGATTAATTATGCATGAGACTGAGGAGGTACTACATCAAACTTAACACCCAAAGCAAATAATAAACGACGTATTGTTTCAAAGCGCGGTTTCGCGCCAGGTTTTAGAGCTTTGTACAAACTCTCTCTGCCTAGACCAGCGTTTTCAGCAACTGTTGAGATACCTCTCGCCTTTGCTACATCTCGAACCGCGACTAAAAACACATCCGGATCAGGGTTTTCCAACGCGACTGAAAGGTATTCCGCAATAGTCTCCTCGTTGTCAAGGTAATCACTTGCGTCAAATGGAGCAATACCAAGTAGATTTTCTTTTTTCATGATTCTTCCTCTTTTAACACCATTGCCATGTCATAAGCTTTGGCAATATCTCGTTGTTGGTTACGCTTAATCCCACCACAGAGCAGAATATAAACTACTGGTCCAATTTGCGTAAAATATAGGCGATAGCTTGGACCAATGTGAATTCGCATTTCTGAGACGCTTTGACCAACTGAATCACAATCACCAAAGTTTCCACGCTTAAATAGGGTGGTTGAAGGCGAAGAGGTCAGAGCCTTTGTCGAATTGCCCGAAAAGGCAAAAATTCTTATGCCAATTACGAGAAAGAGGCTCAGGGATCAGGAAAAGTCTAGGAGACTCCCTGGAACCTTTTATGATGAAGGAAAATAATTTGTTGGTGCTGTATTTCAACGAGTGTGAAGAACCTGTTCAAGAGTGTCCGCTACCCATTTGTTCAGGCTTTTACCAGCTTGAACAGCGGCTACAGCTATTTCACCATGTAGTGAGGAATCTACCCTGATCACAAATTTTCCAGAAAAAGGTTTGTTGGGCTCCCGCCCAGCCTTCTCACAACTCTCAAGATAGAAATCAACTGCTTCTTGAAAAGCCTCTTTCAATTCACTGACGGATTCCCCATGAAAACCAACTGTATCACGAATACCAATAATATTACCAAATAGAATATTATCCTCCGGGTCAAATTCAATCTTGGCTGTATAGCCCTTATAGCTAAGTGTATTCATGTTGTTACCCCAACTCTAATTAAGAATTCATTGGCATTTCTTACCTGATATCGTTTTGCCTCTTTACCAGGGTGAAGCCTGTGAAAGTCACCTTTTTCATCATTGATGATAAAGGATACTCGTTAGCCATCTCCCTCTTGTTTCCTCGGCATCAAATACGCCATACCGATGTGGAACTGTTAAGCGCCCAAGGGGATGGCTGAGATGCACTAGTGGATGAAAGTGGGCTATTAGAAATTGGATTCAACATCCATTGATTTATGCAGGTCTCGTATGATTTCAACCGATCCTTTCAGATCTTGTCTGTAAAAAATTAAGTGACTGCCTTGAGGAAATTTTCGATAACCTTTTGCGATAAAATCACAAACGATTCCAAGGTTGGGATTTTCGGCGAGTTGAGAGAAACAATTGTCTAAATGTTTGAGGTAGGCGTTTCGTTGAGATTCGCCCCATTTCTCGGCGGTGAACCGACCAATATCTAATAGATCCGCCTGCGCTTTCTTAGTAATTTTATAGAAGGACATTAATGCGATTCGTTATCAAGTGTTTGAATCAATTTTCCGTAAGAATAGTCTGCGAATCCACTTTTTTCCCCTTCTTCAAGCATATTGCGCAGCGTTTCAAGCTTGATTTCTGTGTTTTCAAGAATTCGTAACCCCGCTCTTACTACATCACTGACCGAGCTATAGCGTCCACTCTTGATTTGCTCGGCGATAAACGAATCAAAGTGGGGAGTGAGAGTAATGCTTGTATTTTTAGACATAAAACAATTTCATTTGAGTTAATGAATACTAATAATTGGTATTATATGCGTAAAAGCATACCAATTCAATACAACTGAATTTTCCATTTGGCTCTAAAAGCAATTTTTGGAATTGTGAATGGCTGTCCTCAAGGATAAAAATTAACAACATTTTAACTTTTAAAAAACATGATGGAAAAGATTGTGGATGTTAAGGAATTTAAAGAGCTTCATTTTAAGTCATTGGCGGAATGGAATACCCGTCGGCCGAATTTAGAAAGAGTTGAGGAATAAGATGACAAAAGAACCGCTCTGTCGTCCCAGTCCTCCTCGTCAAACAACTGCCCTCGGTGGAAACCGTTATTTTTATTCCTTATCTCCATGCATCCAATGAATTGGATCTTAGTTCTGTGAGGGAAGGCAAACCACCCCAAGTGGTTTCCTTTGCAGAGACCATCAGCACACCCTCTGAACCTGATTTTAACCCGGTGCCCTTTGCTCACCCGCTGGAGAACTGGTGATGACGAAACCAATTCCCTCCCTGCCTATCGGGTTTTGGGGAGATCCTGAGTGTCGGCGTTACTATGAAAGTTATTTCGACACCTTTCCTGGTGTATGGCGGCACGGGGACTGGCTGCAATTGATTTCCCATCCAGAGGCTGTCGGAGGCATTGTTTTCGGCCGCTCCAATGCCACGATCAACCGCCAAGGCATTCGTATGGGGAGCAGTGAGATTTATAGAGTGGTGGAATCCTTCCCTGAAGTGGCCGATTCCTTCTCTCGGCTCGCCACGCCCCCAATGAGATCTTTGCGATTCAGGCGGTCCCTTACACGATCTCAGGTAAAAAAATGGAAGTCCCTGTCAAGAAAATTTTGTTGGGCCAGTCCGCCAATACCTCAGCCAACCGTGATGCCATGGGCAATCCGGAATCCAAAAACTGGTTTGTTGAATTTGCTCGCGGTAGAAATTCTTGATACCATGCCGCCCATGGGTTTCAGGAAGGAACGGATTGGAAGAAAATGTAAAACGCCGTTTCTTTGGTCCAATACTTCACATCCTGACATAATTTACTTCATCGTATAGGAGTTCCATGAAATTCAATCGTATTCTCATCGCCAATCGTGGAGAAATCGCCATCAGAATTGCTCGGGCTGCAACCGACTTAGGGTTACGCACGGTTGCCATTTATTCTGAAGATGACGCTCAATCATTACACACCCGAATGGCTGATGAAGCTCACCGCTTAGCGGGGCATGGCGTCTCCGCTTATCTCGACATCGACGGTGTGATTCAAGCAGCCAAAACCACGCAATGCGAGGCCATCCACCCGGGTTATGGATTTTTAGCGGAAAATGGCATGTTTGCCCGTCGCTGCCAGGAAGCCGGATTGACCTTCATTGGTCCGGCAGTGGAAGTGTTGGAATTGTTTGGTGACAAAGGACGAGCACGGGCAGCGGCGGCGGCAGCGGACGTTCCCATTGTGCGAGGCATCAACCAGGCCGTCTCTGTAGACGAAGCGCAGGATTTTTTTGCATCCCTCGATCCGGGCAGCGGTATGATGATTAAAGCGGTCGCCGGAGGGGGAGGCCGGGGGGCTCGAGCGATCACCCGGGTTGAGGAGATTGAAGCGGCCTATCAAAGATGCCAGTCTGAGGCGCTCAGTGCCTTTGGCAATGGCGATCTCTACGTGGAAGAGCTGATCAATCCGGCCCGCCACATTGAAGTTCAAATTCTTGGAGATTTAAACGGAAGCGTGATGAACCTGGGTGAGCGTGATTGTAGCATTCAGCGGCGCTATCAAAAAATGGTGGAGATAGCCCCTGCTCCCAACCTGCCGGAAAAGTTGCGCTCGGATATGATTGATGCGGCTATGCGATTGGCCAAGAACGTTTCCTACACCAATCTCGGTACCATTGAATTTTTAGTCAAAAATCATCCCGGAGCAGAAGAGCTGCCCTTTGCTTTTATAGAAGCCAACGCCCGTTTACAAGTTGAACACACCGTGACGGAAGCCGTCACGGGAGTCGACCTGGTTCAGACGCAAATTTGCCTCGCCGCGGGAGAGTCTCTGCACGCCCTGGGATTAGAGACAGCGGGTATCGACAAACCTCGGGGTTATGCCATTCAAACCCGGATTAACATGGAGACCTTGACGGCTGATGGCAGCATTCGTCCGGCAGGGGGGACCCTGTCTGCTTATGAGGTGCCCGGAGGTGCTGGAGTGCGGACGGATGGATTCGGCTATAGCGGGTATGAAACGAATCCTGCCTTCGACTCCTTGCTGGCCAAATTAATCGTCCACACCCCCTCATCTGATTTTGCCAGGGTGCTCTCGAAAACAAGACGGGCGCTCAATGAGTTTCGTATTGAAGGAGTCGCCACCTCGATTCCTTTTTTACAAAACCTGCTGCAGCATCCCGATGTGGCTTCCTGGCAAGTGCATACCCGATTTGTCGAAGAGAACCTGACGTGGCTCACTCAAATTGATCCAACTAGCCAATCCCGCTACTTTAACACGACCCAACCCCCGTCGAATGAAAAACCGGATATCCACTCCGCCGGCTTGGCAGGCGCCCGGATCGATACCCAGGATCCCCTGGCTCTTTTCTCACATGATCAGGCCATGAAAAAAGCGCAAAGCGAGTCAGCTTCAGAAGCTGAAACGGCTGCCCCAGACCTGGCCGGACCCGACGGGACCATCGCCCTCCCTGCCCCCATTCAAGGGACGATCGTCAGTGTGATGGTTGCTGAAGGGGATACCATCAACCGGGGTCAACCACTGGCCGTCTTGGAAGCGATGAAAATGGAACATGTCATTTCAGCCGATCACAGTGGGACCATCCGGCGCGTTACCCTGGCGGTTGGGGATGTCATCCGTGAGGGATATCCTCTCTTTTTTATTGAAACCAGTGAAGACCAAACCGATGCAGACGAGGTTGCCGATACCATTGACTTGGATTATATCCGGCCTGACTTGGAGGAGACCTACCAACGACATGCCTGCACTTTAGACGAAAACCGGCCTGAGGCGGTGGCCCGGCGCCGAAAAACCGGGCAACGGACAGCCCGGGAAAATATTATTGATCTTTGTGATCCCGATTCCTTCATCGAATTTGGTCCCCTGGTCGTTGCCGCCCAGCGGGCACGCCGGGAGGAAGAATGGCTCCGCAAATACACTCCCGCCGATGGTTTATTAGCCGGTATCGGAACGGTCAATGGGGAACTGTTTGAAGGAGAGGATGCGCGGTGTATGGCCATTGCCTATGATTATACCGTTTTGGCAGGGACCCAGGGGATGCGAAATCATTACAAACAAGATCGCATGTTTCATCTGGCAGATCGTTATCAATTACCAATAGTCGTTTTCACAGAGGGAGGAGGGGGACGACCTGGAGATACCGATGGCGCGTCCCCGGTGGGCATGGATGTTTATACCTTCACTCAGTTCTCAAAACTCAGTGGACTCGTACCGCTGGTGGGGGTCAACTCAGGACGCTGTTTTGCCGGAAATACCGCGCTCCTGGCATGCTGTGACGTTATCATTGCCACTGCTAATTCAACAATAGCTATGGGGGGGCCTGCCATGATTGAAGGAGGAGGGCTCGGCATCTATACGCCTGAAGAGGTTGGCCCCATGTCCTTCCAGGTTCCGAACGGTGTCGTTGATATCCTGGTCGAAGATGAGGACGCCGCAGTAGCCACAGCGAAAAAGTACCTTTCCTACTTTCAAGGCCCTCTCCCGGACTGGGAGTCTCCGGATCAAAGGATTTTGCGGCACATTATTCCCGAGAACCGGGTCAGAATGTACAATGTGCGGGATATCATCGAGACCCTGGCCGATCGCGATTCGGTGCTGGAGATCCGTAAAGATTTCGGGATTGGGATTCTCACCGCATTGATTCGAATCGAAGGCCATCCTTTCGGGCTGATTGCCAACAATCCCCACCACCTGGCCGGAGCCATCGATAGTGACGGAGCGGATAAAGGAGCACGGTTTCTACAGCTTTGTGATGCTTTTGATCTTCCCGTAGTGAGTTTGATGGACTGCCCCGGCATTATGGTCGGCCCTGAGGTGGAAGCCACCGCACTGGTTCGACATTGTGCGCGTCTCTTTAATACAGGGGCCAACCTTTCTGTTCCCCTGTTCGGATTAGTCATAAGGAAAGGCTATGGGTTAGGGGTCCAGGCGATGTGTGGAGGAAGCTCCTTAGTTCCATTCTTCACGGCGGCCTGGCCCACCGCGGAATTTGCCGGGATGAATATCGAAGGTGCGATCAAATTGGCCTATCGCAAGGAATTAGCCGCCATCGAGGATCCGGAAGAACGACGGATCCAATACGACGCCATGGTCGCCGAGAGGTATGAAAATGCGAAAGCTTTACACGCGGCCAGCTATTTCGGGATTGATGACGTCATTGATCCCGCAGACTCTCGGCGTTGGATCATGGCCGGGTTGCGGAGTGTCCCTTCCCCTCCACCCCGCACCGGTAAAAAGAGACCCTATGTCGACACATGGTAAGAACGGAGTATTTTATGGATGAACAAGCCTATTTGAATCGTCTGCAGGAACTATGGCAAAAAAATTGGCCGGAGCATTTACGCATCGACCCGGTCTACCCCCTGGGAGAAATCCTCATCACCGAATATCTCCAGCAGTGGGCCGCGAAACATCCGGACAAGCCTTGCCTCATTTATTATGGCAGAACCATCACCTTTAAAGAAATGGACGATTTGAGCCATCGTTTTGCGGCTTTTTTAGCAGCCAAAGGATACCAAAAAAGGGATCGGGTGGCTGTGTTTCTTCCCAACTGTCCTCAGTTTTATATCGTCTTTTATGGGATTTTGAAGCTGGGTTGCGTGCATGTACCCGTCAACCCGATGTTCAAAAAACACGAACTACTTTACGAGTTGCAGGATACGCAAGCCGAATTGATAGTGACTTTGGATCAACTGGTCCCCCTGGTGGAGGAGGTCCAAAAGGAAACCAGCGTTCGATCAATCGTGGTCACTCGTTATGCGGATTTTTTACCGGATCACCCCACCATCCCCCTGCATCCGACGCTCAGTGCGCCTCACCTGGACTGCCCGGGCAGCATTGATCTGCTCTCCATGCTCCAGGAACAAAGCCCGGATTATCCTGAACCCGACGTGAGTTTAGACGACCTGGCCTCGCTCAACTATACCGGGGGAACCACCGGGATGCCCAAAGGGTGCGAACACACCCAACGCGATATGATTTATACCATGGCCAACATGACGACCTATAACCCGCGTGGAGATGACGTTGCTCACCCGGTCGGCTTACTTTATCTTCCCTCCTTTTGGATCGCCGGTCAACTGGGCCTCCTCCTTCCTGTCTTTACGGGAAACTCCTTCGTTTTGTTGTCACGCTGGGATCCCCTGGCCGTTTTAACGGCGATTGACCGTTATCGAGTGACCTCCTTTAGTGGCGTGCTGGATAATCTGGTGGAACTGATAGAACATCCGGATTTGCCTCGATATGATCTTTCTTCGCTGAAATCTACTACTACCTCTTCCTTCATCAAAAAATTGAATCCGGAATATCGCCAGCAATGGAAGGCTCTCACCGGCTTGACCCTCCGGGAATCCGCCTACGGAATGACGGAAACCCACACCATCGACACCTTCACCACGGGGTTGGATAAAGACGATATGGATCTCAAAACCACACCGACCTTTTGCGGGTTGCCTGTGCCCGGGACCCAACTGAAGATTCTTGATTTTGAGACCCGGGAGTTGCTCCCCCTGGGAGCGGAAGGAGAAATTGTTATCAAAACCCCCTCCTTGCTCAAATCGTACTGGAATCAACCGGAAGCGACGAAAGCCCAGCTTCAGGACGGCTGGCTTTCCACCGGAGATATCGGGATGTTGGATGAAGAGGGATTTTTGCATTTTCTGGGACGGCGCAAAGAAATGCTCAAGATGCGAGGCATGAGTGTCTTTCCTTCTGAAATTGAAATCATTTTAGGCCACCATCCGGCCATCAATAGATCGGCGGTTGTGGGAAAACCGGATCCGGGGAAAGGAGAGGTTCCCGTGGCGTTTATCCAATTGAGACCCGAGTTTTCCGATTTGAGTGCCGAAACATTACGCAGCTGGTGTCAAGAAAACATGGCCACCTACAAAGTCCCGCAAATCCGGTTGATTGACGAATTCCCCCTCACCACCACCGGCAAGGTGAAAAAAGAAGTATTGAAAAAAGAATTCCTGAAGGTCTCTGACCTTTGAGATGAATATTGTATAATCCTCTCGGGACTCAAACGAGTCATGGCACCCAGCAAGCCAATATCAAATAAAAAGAGTTTAAAATGATTTTCAGAAGCTCCCGCTAATAAGGGGATGGCAGGGTGTCCATTGAACAGAACCCTTTCAAGCAGACATCAGCCACGAAGAGAACTGCCTCGCTATGGTCAAGAGAGTTGAAGAAAAATTTCGAAAAAAGTTGTCGAAGTCCAGCCCTTCTTATAAAAATACCTCTATCAGGTTGGCCAAATTTAAAATAGAACAAGTCATTTGAGCTGCTCGTTCAAAGCTTCTTCAGGGGTATCGCCAAAAGAGGACATGAAAACGATCGGTCCTCTCCGGGATGCTTTTTAATGATATTTAACTGAACGGGTTTTTCAGAGACCCGAATAGTTACAAATCAATAATTTAATAATTATGATGTGTCATGCCGGTCCCGGGTCTTCGCCCGAAATGACACGTTTTTTAACTCCCGATTCAAGTAATCACCATGAAACTGTATGGATCCTTAATTCTGTCAGCAATTACATTTGAATGACAGGTGCTTGTTTTTTTCAACAGCAATCGTAAACTGAAAGATGATTGAAGGGCTTCTGCCATTGCATCTTCCCATAAAATAAGTCGATCGAGAATGTTCACTATATTCAAGCTGCTGACAAGACTTATTAAATGGATGGCGATCATCACTTGCCTTATTGCCACATGCCTCGCAGTTTCCGGAGTGTTTTTTCTGTACCAATTAAATAAAGAGTTGCCAGACGATTTGAGGGAGTTTCACCAGCCTGAAGACGCGCATCCCATTATCATTTATGACCGAAACGGCACGCGGATTGAAGAAATTTTTATACACCGGCAAATAATCATTCCTTTCGAAAAATTCCCCACCTACTTGATCCAGGCTTTACTTGCCAGTGAAGACAATCGCTTCTTTTCCCACTATGGAATCGATCCTTCGTCCATTTTGAAAGCATTATGGAGCAAAATTGATGCAATGCCATCTATCAAAGATTCGAGTACCCTGACTCAGAAAACTGCGCGACTTTTCTTGTGGCGTAAGGATGGAAAGCTGATAAGCAAATTCAAGGAAATCTTGCTCGCGTTGCAAATTGAGCGCCAATTCTCCAAGGAAGCCATTATCGCCTTGTATTTGAACAGGGTTTTTTTAGGTACCGCGGAGGGAGTAGAATCTGCCGCTCGAGTATATTTTGGTAAACATGCGGAAGAGTTGAACCTGTCGGAATGCGCATTGTTGGTGGGACTGCTGTCTCCGCCTTTGCGTAACGTGCCTACGGTAAATTCGACCCTGGTAAAGAAGCGCAGAGATTTTGTATTGGAACGCATGTTCGAAAATGGGTTTATCTCAATCGATGAACGCGAATCGGCGAGAAAAGAACCAATCCAATTCAGCAAAAATTATGATAGCGTTTCTGTTGCCACTGCTTATTACGTCGAGCACATTCGCAAAAACCTGTTGCAACGTTACGGCCCTGCAATCATGAATAAAGGAGGTCTTCGGGTTCATTCTGCCATGGATTTGGAATATCAGATTTATGCGTATGAGGCTTTGCAAAAAGGCATTTTGGAGTTGAGCAGACGTCAGGGATTTCGAGGACCTTCAGAACGCATAAAAATGAATTTGCAAGGGCAACTCCCCCCTTGGGAAATTCATCGTGTGACTCACAAGAATAAAATGATTCTGGGAGGTATTATTCAGGGAGTGGTCAGCCGGGTTTCTAAAGAAAAAACCAAGGTGAGTTTGGGTTCTGTCGACGGCTACCTGGATTGGGCCAATCTCAAAAAATGGAAAGTTGCCAAATTAGCGCAAAATAGCATGGATCTCCCTTCCCCTGACTCACTTCCTCGAGGAGACGGGCAAGGAAGAAAAGTGGTTTCTATTAAAAATCCCTCCCAAATTCTGCAGGAAGGCGATGTCATCCACGTGAAATTGGAAGACTGGGATCCGGCAAATGAAGAATTTCGTCTGACCCTTCATCAGGAGCCCTTGGTCAATGGCGCAATCTTCTCCATGGATCCACGAACTGGGGAGGTTTTGGCTATGTCGGGAGGGTATCATTACGATCCAAGAGGAGTCAATCGTGCCATTGAGGTAGAGCACCAGGCCGGTTCCGTTTTCAAACCCTTTGTTTATGCTTCCGCATTGGATTCCGGATATACCCTGGCCAGTCTCCTCGTAGACAGTCCTCGACATTATCATGGAGAATCGGATACCAGGCAGGAGGAATCCTGGACTGCTGATAATTTTGGAAACAAATTGATGGGAAACGTTTCTTTGCGAACTGCATTGGTAAATAGTCTGAATCCTCCCACTATTGGTTTGGTGGAGGATCTCAAACCCGGACGAATCATTAACTATGCCAAGAAGTTCGGAATATCTTCTGAAATGAAGAACAGCTTGTCAATTGGTTTGGGATCTTTTTCGACAACTCTTGAGGAAATCGTCACGGCATTCAGTGTTTTTGCCAATGAAGGGACACTTTCGAACCCAATTTATATCAGGCGCATAGAAGATCTCAACGGTTTGGTGTTGGAAGAAAAATTTCCTCAAAACAATCCGGTGATTTCAAAGGCAACTGCTTATTTGATTCTCGATGTCATGCGTGATGTGGTGCAAGACGATACTGGAAGAATCACGCGATATTCAGAACGTCCATCCGCGGGAATTTCAGGAAAAACATTCAATAGCGTCGACGCGTGGTATATAGGCTTTATTCCACAACTGATCACTGGTGTCAACGTGGGATTTGATCAGGCAGTTCCTATGGAAAAAGGGGAAACCAGTGCGAAGTCAGCAGCTCCGATTTGGGTCAATTATATGAAATCGGCCTCACGAGATCTGCCACCCCAACGCTTTGTCCGGCCTCCTCAAATTGTTTCCGTGAAAATTCACAAATCCGGTCGTCGTTCCAGTCCTTGCGATCCGGGTGAGGAGAATTACTATGAAAAATTCAAACGAGGTACCGAGCCGTTGATGGATTCCACCTTGGTTCAGCAATGCAACTTACAACAAAAAACACCGGCATTTCAAAAAAACGATCTGGAATTGTAAACTCCTGCTGGTACGATTGTCGAAAAATGTCGGAAAGAAGGGAAATGAACAGATGCGGGGAAAAATTATTGCCCCCCTCCACGGATGTATTCAATTTTATTTCGACGTACATAGCTAACGGGGCGGATGGTGACATTTTTAATCACCTCGGCTGATTCGAAGAAGGTCATTTGAAAAGGTACCACCTGATTCTTATTCAGCTTGAAATTGGCACTTTCGCGTCCGCTGTTGTAAGTATAAAAATTTTTGATCTTTTCCAAACTCCAGGAAGAAATTTCTTGCTCGGTGGCCACATTGCCCGCATAAACAACAGCAGTTTCGATAATCTCTCGATTTTCGTCGAATGCCAACCCCTTGAGTTGAATCCAACTCACTTGATCGGAAGTGGGTAAGAGATTTTGCAGTTTCCCTTCCACTACAAAAAGGGTTTGACGGTTGGAAATATTTTCCACCTGCTTGCTGTCCAACTCTCCCACAAAATGGACAGGAAATTCAGCAGGATTGAAAAAATAGTCGAGTAAGAATGGTTCTTTCAATAACAAATAGATACTTGCCCCCAAGAGTGTTGCGAATGCTACCATCAAGGTCATCAAGGCAACGGTTTTTCTTCCCCAATCGATTCCCTGAGGTTTGACGGTTTCCTCCACCACTGACAAAGGACTTTCCGGCACTTTAAAAGAAAAATCGTGAGACTGTTCGGAAGATGTATTCGTCGATGCGGAATTCCCGGAAATACGGGTTGGTACGGATACCGAAACGGCAGGAGTCACCGATGGCGAACCCTGCAACGAATTGGAATCCGCCTTTGTGAATGAAAAACTCCCGGAATTTTCTTTGTCTTTACGAAAAAGCGAGTCAGCTTCCTCGTCGGAAAATTCTTGATGTACAGAATGCGAATGGCCTTCAAGCGAGCCATTCGTTTCTCCTTTTTCTTGCCGGGTGACTTCCAAACAAGCTTTCTCCGCATCTGCAAGAATGGTGGACGTCCTTTGAAATTCCTCGAATGCAGCAGAATCTTGTGGAGATTGAACAGGAAATTCTTCAATTCTAAAAATTGCATTACATTTGGTGCATTTGACTTTTGAAACTTTTTCAGAAAACCGTGATTGATGAACTCGGTATTTTGTACCACAGTTGTCACATTGAATCGAAATTTTTGTCTCCGGACCAGAATTCATATCAATAATTTTTATTCACGTGAATCAGGAGTTAAAAATCGTGTCGTTCCTGTCCCGGATCAAGTCCGGGATGACCAGGAATCCAGGGGTTACGGGCGATATTTTGGATGCCGGATCATCCTGGTCCCCGCATGATATATCATAATTATTAAATTATTGATTTTATAAGTCATCACCACCGGCAGAGCCGGTGGCTTGAAGAGGCCCCCAGTATGAGGGCAAAACGTGTTCGTCATCGTAAGACGTGCTCGTGCTCGTGAACGAAAAAGGCTGCCATGTTAGATCATGAAAAACTCGATGTCTACCAATGTTCCATCGAATTTTTAGCGTTATCTGTCCAAGTCATCGAAACATTGCCAAAAGGATACTCAGCCTTAGTTGACCAACTGAAAAGGGCCTCATGGTCGATTCCTCTCAATATCGCAGAAGGCTGTGGAAACAATTCCTTTCCTGACTAGCAACGATTCTATGCATTTGCCCGAGGTTCCGCAATGGAATGCGCTGCTATTCTCGATGTTTTAAACGTGTTGAAGATCATCCAGCCTCCTTTATTTGACGAAGGGAAACAGGTACTTCATCGCATTGTTTCTATGTTAACCAAAATGTGCCGTCAAATTCACTGACCGTTCACGAGCACGAGCACGGCTAACGGACACGGATACGTTTCTCATGTCTGACCGGCAAAGCCTATTAGGTTCGCACCAGCAGAGCTGGTGGTTTAATGAGATTAATTAAATTTCAACTCCTGATTCGCATATTATTCATTGGAGTTCAAAAGGGTGACAAGAATTTCCAAAATAGTAACACAATTCAGAGAGATTTTAAAACGGGTTTGCGATTCAATCACTGCATTTCCGTTTTTTTTTAAATTGGTTTTTCAGTGTGGATTTTTTCTGAATTTGATGATAGACTGTTGAGCTTTTCAAAAACTTATCAAACGAGTGCGTGGATCTGAAAAATTTTTACTCCATTCCCATAAAAGATCCATTAGCCAAAGTGGGCTGAATAAGGTAGATACTCGATGGGAATTATGTACGGATACGCGTCCGACGATTAATTTATACGAGCAGTAACGGAGTTTTTGTTCTCATGATATCCAAGAGTTGATCTCTATGGATGTTTCTTCCCGGTGCGGGATGATCCAGGATCCGGAAAACGAGGATGGAAGGAATGGATTCCGGATCGGGGGCCGGAATGACAAAGGAGAAAAACTCCGCTACCCCTCATTGATACGACCATTTGAATCGAGTCGGAGTTTATGTTTCAATTGATACCAGATGCATTGGCCCAAAGCGCTATGGGGTCACTTACGGAGAGTCCCCTGTTTGGGATGATTCCATTTGTACTGATTTTTGTTGTTTTTTATTTCTTGCTGATTCGTCCTCAGCAAAAAAAGCAAAAAGCGCTGCAACAAATGATTAAAAATCTGGAAAAGGGGGACAAAGTGGTCACCAATGGGGGAATCCATGGTACCATATTCAAACTGGGTGATTCGGTGCTCACTTTGGAGATTGCAGAAAAGGTTCGTATTCAATTGGACCGTCAGCAGGTGGCTCGAGTCATGGAGAAATAGAACGAGGCACGTCATCGCTTCTTTGACGTCTTCCAATCAAATTCCAACCCTCAACTCAATGCAGTTTATGGATTTACGTTTAAAGGGTTTCTTGATTTTTGCAGTTCTGGCAATCAGCGTTTACTATTGTTTCCCTACTTACATGGCTTACCGTGAGGGGGGCAATCCACAGGAAGTGCAGAAAAAAGTCAATCTCGGTTTAGATCTTCAAGGCGGGATGTATCTGGATATCGAAGTGATCGTCGATGAAGCGGTCACGGCCGTGTTGCGGAGGACTGCTCAGGAATTGGAAGATCTTTTCATAGACAATCAAGTGGATTATCTCAATATTGAAGTGATCGCCCAAAACCAACTTGCTGTCGAATTGGCAACGGACGAGGTGGTAGATTTGGAAGATTCACCTTATGCGCGTTTTTTAATTCAATTCGATTTGGAACAAACTGCGGATCAACAAATTTTAACCTTGCGAACCGAAGAAGCGGATCGCATCAAAAGGGGAGCCATAGAACAGGCATTGGAAGTAATGAGGAACCGTATCGACCAATTCGGAGTCACGGAACCCACTATCCAAATTCGGGGAGAAAACAGTATCTTGATTCAGTTACCAGGCTTGACGGATCGAGAACGAGCCATTGACCTGATTGGAACGACAGCAGTTCTTCAATTTTACCTGGTGGAAGATTACGCCACCGAAAATAATTACAACTCCCAAACCTCTACTGTAAAATACGAAGAAGAGGTCGATCCCGCAACCAATGAAGTACTCAGGATCATCCCCTACGTTCTGGAAAAGAAACCGGTGCTCACAGGTGAATTTATTCGCGATGCCCAGGTTCGATTTGATCCAAATGACAACCAACCCTACGTCAGCCTTTCCTTTGATTCCGTAGGGGCGGATCGGTTTGCCAAAATAACCCAGAAAAATCGAGGACGACGATTGGCAATCGTTCTGGATGGTAAAGTTCAGTCGGCGCCGGTTATCCGGGAAGCTATCACCGGGGGAGAAGCATCCATTTCCGGTTTGTTCACGATCGACGAAGCCAGCAACCTGGCTTTGGTCCTGCGCTCGGGAGCATTGCCAGCCCCTATCGAAATACGCGAAGAACGTACAGTGGGAGCAAGTCTCGGGGAGGATTCGGTTCGACAAGGGTTGATTTCCTTACTGATCGGAGGGGTCCTCGTTTTGATATTCATGATGATCTATTATCAAGTCGCCGGTGCGTTTGCCAATGCAGCGCTCATCTTCAATATTATTCTGGTGATTTCCGTTCTGGCAGGATTTGAAGCCACTTTGACACTTCCGGGAATGGCAGGAATGGTCTTGACTCTGGGAATGGCGGTGGACGCCAATGTATTGATTTTTGAACGGGTTCGTGAGGAACTGAATCGTTCCGGACACCCCCGCGCTGCAATAAATGAAGGATTCAGTAAGGCCTTTTTAACAATTGTAGATGCCAATATAACGACATTATTCGGGGCTTTGGCTCTACTACAATTTGGTAGAGGTCCTATCAAGGGTTTTGCAGTCACTCTTTCGATCGGGATTGTGGCAAGTATGTTCACGGCGATTGTGGTTACCCGCTTCCTGTTTCAAGTGGTATATTTAAACCGCAAGCAATTGAAAAGCATTAGTATTTAGCAAAGAGGATGAATGCGAATTCTCAAGGAAGTGACTCATTTTGATTTTCTTGGAAAAAAGCTGTATGCGCTGATTGTTTCAGTAATACTCATTCTGATGGGGATTGTTTCCGTCATTTACCATCAGGGGCTCAACTATGGAATCGACTTCAAGGGAGGTTTTCAGGTCAGAATCAAGTTTGAGCAGACCATTGATTTGAATGAATTGCGCAGTCAGTTTGATCGTCTCGAGATGACTTCCACCAGTTTGCAGACCATTGGTGATTCAAACGAAGTCAAACTCGTCTTACCTTTGGACAACCCTTTGGGAACCGGGTCCGAACTGACCGGCAATCTGAATGAGTTGTTGGCCAGTGATTATCCGAACCTGGAGATCCGCAGTGTGGAAAGCGTGGGTCCTCAAGTGGGGGATGAATTGAAGATGAGCGCTCTTTACGCGATTTTGATTGCGCTGGGTTTGATTTTAATCTACATCACCATCCGCTTCCATTGGAAATTTGGAATCAGCGCGATCTTGACTTTGACGCACGACGTGTTGGTTGTGGTCGGTTTTCTTTCCGTATTCGACAAAGAATTCACGCTCCCTGTCGTTGCAGCACTGCTCACCGTGGTGGGATATTCCCTCAACGACACCATTGTCGTTTTTGACCGTATACGCGAAAACATGGCCCGCTTCCGAAAAAAAGCCCTGGAGGACGTGATCAACCTGAGCATCAATGAAATTCTAAGCCGTACGATTTTGACGTCAGGTACGACTCTATTTGTAGTATTGGCTTTGTTTTTTCTGGGAGGAGCAATCATTCATGATTTTGCCTTTGGAATACTGGTGGGCGTTCTGGTAGGGACGTATTCGTCCATCTATGTGGCAAGCCCGCTCCTTTTGCAAATGAGTGTCAAACCCCCAGCTCCCAAAACCCAGAGCTGATTGGAATTGGATGTTTAGTAGAGTTGCCGTGATTGGATTGGGGCTGATTGGCGGTTCCCTGGCATTGGATCTGAAACGTCTGAAACTGACCGATCATATTCTGGGATACGATGCCGATGAAGAGCGCGGTAAGCGGGTCGCAATGCAGGGATTGGCAGACGAAGTTTTTGACGATTGGAATGACGAACTCTTCAATGCGGAACTGCTGGTCCTTGCCGTTCCTGTAGGTCAGGTTCCGTCTGTAATCGAAAATTGCCACCAATGGTTGAATCCCCATGCAATCGTGACGGACGTGGGAAGCGTGAAAAAACCCATTCTTGCCACGATGCGAAACTATCCCAGCATCAATTTTGTGGGAGGACATCCGATTGCCGGTTCAGAAAATTTTGGACCGGAAAACGCAAAAACGGGTTTATTTAAAGATAAAAAATTTATTGTAACTCCAACAGGCGACACCTCTCCTCGGGCACTGGAAATTATTAAAAAATTATGGAATGCGGTAGGGTGTCAGGTGTACGAAATGGATGCGGAGTTGCACGACGATATTTTCGCATCCGTCAGTCATCTCCCCCATTTACTGGCTTATGCGACCATCGAAGCTATCGGGACAAGAAGTACTCCGGATATCCTTGAATATTTTGGTGCAGGACTGAAAGATTTTTCTCGAATCGCATCGTCGAGTCCACGGATGTGGACTGATATATTTATCGAGAATCGAGATTATCTCCTGGCCAGTGTGGCACATACTCGTCAAATTATAGAGCAGATGGAAACGCTCGTACGTGAAAGGAATCACCAGGGTTTGATGGAATTGTTAATCCATTCGAAAAATTTAAGGGACAGCTGGATCAGTTGAACCTGCCTTTTCCACGTACGATGAAAATACCGTGGTCTGAGCGTTTATAATCCTTTGATTCTATTGTGGAAAAATTCAACTAAATCGGATTTGCTCCATGCCCTGGGGCCCAATGCCCGTCCCAAAATAGTCTTGTCACGGTCGATCAAGAAGGTGGCAGGCAGGTTCTGGATTCCATAGAGTTGACTGATTTCCATTTCCGGATCGGCAATGATCGGGAAAGTGAATGGATGTTTTTTTAAGAATTTCTCAATTTTTTCCTTCCCTTCTCCCATACTCACTGCCAGAATCACCATTCCTTCTTCCTTCAGTTTCTGGTAAAGATCTTCCAGGTCCGGCATTTCTTTCAGACAGGGAGAACACCAGGTTGCCCAGAAATTGAGCAAAATGAACTGGTTTTCATACATGTATAACTCAGCGTGGGCGTGATTGATGGGAATTCCTTGAAAATTCTCGGCCTTGAGCACGATTCCAGGCAGTTCGACAAAGTGACTCCTCAGCAAATTTTGTTCGTCAACGCTGAGATTGAGGTCAGGGTGAGGTTTGGAATGGGATGAGTGATTGTGATCCCCATGAGCCTGAAAAAATATTCCTGTGATCTGGAATGCCAGGAGAAAACAAAAAATGCGGAATTTTGAATTTTTCATGAGTTTTCCGATGTGCTGAAAATTGACAAAACCTTCGTTCGTATTGTTTACTACAGTATGTCGCCTTCAAATGCAGTATATTGCAGAAATTTCAGTAGCGCAATTCCAGTACGAATTTCAACCTCCGGGAATATCGATTCAGAGCATGAAAGCAGTCATCATCATACCCGCCCGTTATCACTCCACCCGGTTCCCCGGCAAACCGTTGATTTCCCTTGCAGGGAAGACATTATTGAATCGGGTTTGTGATATTGCTTTGTATGCGGCAACTCGTGTTCAGATGGAAGTGGAGGTGATTGTCGCAACCGATGATCAGCGTATTGTCAGTCATGCGGAATCTATCGGCGTGCAAGCGGTGCGCACTCCTCAAGACTGTGAGACCGGGACAGATCGGGCATTTGCAGCAGTCGAGCAATTAAAAATACAACCCGATGCCATTGTCAATTTGCAGGGAGACGCTCCATTGACTCCCGTCCATTTTGTGGAAGCAATCCTGCGAGCACTCTCGTCGGATCGATCCATTCAATGGGTCACTCCTGTTGCTCAACTCAGTTGGCAAGAACTGGATCAGTTTCGGGAAAACAAAAAAACAACTCCGTTTAGTGGCACGACGGTCATCCTGGACCATCGAGAGCGGGCTGTCTGGTTTTCCAAAAATATTATTCCTGCGATTCGTGACGAAAAAAAATTACGCGATCGTACGAAAATCTCTCCTGTATATCGACACGTTGGCTTGTATGGTTGTACCTTGGAAATGTTGCGTATCTATGCCAATCTCTCGCAATCTCCTCATGAGATATTGGAAGGATTGGAGCAGTTACGGCTTTTGGAAAACGGTTATCAAATACGAGTGGTAAAAGTACGCTATGGGAATCATCCCGCTATGTCCGGAGTCGACACGCCAGAGGATGCGAAAAGAGCGGAAGATCTCATTAGGAGAGCGTGTCTGAAATCCGGCAATTTTTAAATTCCACCGAGACGAGCCACCTGCTCTTCCAGGGGTTCCGCTCAACAATACCAGGGTTCATTCAAGTAAGGAAAGGTAGCGCGAGAGGAAATGAATGGGGGTTGAGGTAGAGGAATGTTTGGCGATTTTTTTTGATTCACCCTGGTCCGGATCATCGTAAAAATTTCTCGATGGGAAGCCTGCATTTCGATTCTTGCGGAAGCAATTTGCATGACTTCTTTTTGCAATGCGTCGATTTGCTGATCCTGGTGATACCATTCGTATGCGAGTGAGGTTTCGTTGAATTCTCCGACAAACTGATGAATTTCCGGGAGTTCCAGCAACAGGGATCCCGCCGGAATCAACAAGCGGATGGCCAACTGGATGGGTGCGACGCGTTCCACCAGGTCCAGCTCGTGGATAGTGGAAAGCAAATCCTCGTACCCTTGCAGGGTCGTCCATGGGGTGAAGGGAATGAAGGTCGGATTGAGAGCCAGCCCTGTTTCATCGAGCAATTGAACCGCTTTCATGAAGTCCGTAAGCGTGTGATTCTTTCGAAAGATCGACAAGACCCGGTTATCAACGGATTCGACGGCGCTGGTGACCATCAAACATCCTGTTTCTTTCAGCAGTGGCAGTTGATGAGCATGGCGTAAAATATGTTCGATTTTGATGGTGACGTCATAGGTCAGCCAGGGAAATTCATCGTGCATGGCTTGAACCAGGGGCAGGGCGTGTCCGCTGCCGTTGAAAAAATCGGGATCGCCGAATGTGATGTGCTCCGCTCCCGCTGCTACTTGTTGACGAACGTCCGCCAGCACGATATCGCTTTGAACGATGCGGAATTTCCCTTCGTAAACGGGTACGATCGGACAATGGCGACACGAATGTTTGCATCCCCGGGAGGCTTCCACGTAACCAACCGTCCGTGAAGAATGAACGCTGCGGGCTAATTGCGCATAACGGGATAGCTCCGGCAAGTCGCTACGTTCCGGGACCCGGAACTGCTGTCTTGCCAGGGAGATGAGGGGTTCATGCTGTCCGGGAGTCCGCATTGCTCCTTCTTCTTTTTGCAGCCGCCGGGCCAGGTGGAGCAGACCCGCCTCGAATTCTCCTCCCAGGATAGTATCTACGCCCAACCTGCGGAGATACGCTTCATTCAAGGGGGCGTAAAGACCATAACAGCATAGATGAGCCCGCCGATTGATTTGCTTCGCCCGGGAAATCGCAGGCACCGCGAGGCGGGTTGCGGTGTGCATGGGAAGATAAAAGGCAACCAGGTCGGCTTGTTCGATCACCTCCACGGGCAGGGGGTCCAGGGACGTGTCCCTGCAACTCACTTTGAACCCGTGATGTCGCAACCACGCTGCCGGGGATGCCAATCCGAAGGGTTGACGTCCCAGGTCATACGTGGAAATCAAAAGCGCGTGTCGCATCGAGCTTATTTTGCAGGTTGGTAATAAGGATTGGTCCCATTGGCATGGTCGGTCACGTCCAGAATTTCCACGATCCCCGGAATATTTTCCTTCACCATCACTTCCACTCCTTGCTTCAAAGTGGCACCGACCATACCGCATCCTTTACATCCCCCACCGAATTCCAGGAAGACGCGCCCGTCCTTGATGTCGATCAATTCCACGAAACCTCCGTGGGAGGCCACCATGGGATTGATCTGTTCTGCGAGCAGTTGTTCCATCATATCCTTCTCGTTCCCATCGAGGGGGGCCACTTCGCATTCCGCATTGCTGACCTTGAAGGGTTCGTCCGAGCTTTCGTCATAATCAACGAAAGTATCTTCCAGGAACAACATGGCATCCGCATCCAGGTAAATCTCGAAATCTCCGTTATCGAGTACCGTGTCCCGGGAGGTGTCCTCTTCCACGCTGACGAAGGCGGAACCGAACCTCGCTTTTTTTGTCGAGATGGGTTTGACGACGATGCGAAACCCTTTTAAGGAGGAATCTTGCAGTCGTTGTCTGATGTGCTCCCTGGCGCTTTTTGAAATGGAATAGTCGACGTGGCGCAGGGATTCGACGAGGGCCTGGTAGTCATCGATGAAATAGAAAGTATCGAATCCATTTTCATAGAGAATCTCCGCCGCCTGCCGTCCTTCGTCGTTTTCGCCACCATAAAGCAGGATGTCGCCTTCATAAGGCATTTGGTAAATGGCGTCATCAAAGTGATGCATAGGCAGTGAGTACGCGCCCGGCAAATGGGAATGCTCGTATTCTTCCGCCGTCCTCAGGTCAAACACGTAGGGTCGTACCGCCGTCTTCCGTTTCTCCAGAAATCCGGCAAAAGACAGACGAAAGGTTTCGGGATCGAATTTTTCTTCTTCCGTCGTGGAATCGGACAGGTTTTTAAAGTTGAACATAGCAGGCTCCTTTTTGCAGACTTTTTTCACTCGGCATTCTTTAGCCCTGATTGTAGCGCATGTCCGCATTATGTCAACAAGCTTGCGCGAATAGTCCGGGCTCATAGAGAACTTTGAGCTTTCTTTTTGGCAGAATTTCATTTATATTCAAGCATTTTCATTTCCTCCCCATTCCTCCGAAAACACTTTGCGGAAAATAGACTCCCACGTCTGGCAGAAGACCGGCACAACAATACGAACTTCCCGCCAGGGGCCCGCTTCTCTCCCGAGAAGCGAATCTCACTCACGGGAAGCAGGCAGTCCTCGTCTGGCGCAGGCTTTGATTATACCAAAGCAGCGCAGCCTGGAACTCCCCCCTGTCCATGGATTCCATCCCTACCCGGGACGCTGTCATCCCTATATCGCGCGCGCGCTTCTGCAACAAATCAAGGCGCGAAACGGTTCCTGTCTTTTCGACCCTTTTATGGGAGGAGGGACTTTCCTGGTGGAGGGGATGTGCCGGGAATTTGAAGTGTTGGGTAACGATCTCAACCCGATCGCTTCCCTGACGGCTCGGGAACGCTGCCGTCCGCGCACTCCCCTGGAAAGCCGTGGCGTATTCGAGACGGCCGCCAGGTTGCGGCAAAGGATCATTGCCGGAGAAGGTTCTGCCGAGAAGAAAATCATCCTCCGTCGCAACGTGACCTGGCTCAAGCCTCATTACGCCCCTCACCTTTTCGTGGAATTGCTTTCCTGGATCGACGCCATCGATAAGATTTCCCCGTCTCCGGTGCGTGACACGCTCCGCGCGGTGTTCGTCAGTCTGGTATTCCGATTTTCGAATGAATTCACAGACCCGGATGGAGAGCGAAAAACGCCATCCATCCGCAAAGGAGTGATTTCACGCCGGATGCTCCAGCAAACGGAGACGTTGCTCAAAGCGCAAAACGACTTCAAACGCAAAATCTCCCTGAAGACCAAAGCGGCCACGATTTCGGTGAAAGACATCAACAGGCTCGGAGCCAGCGAGAACGACTTCCTGGAAAAACCCGTGGATTTGATTGTCACTCACCCTCCCCTGCCGGACGCTTATGATTATTACCGCCATTACGAGTTGCAATTGAAATGGCTCGATTTGCCTCACAAGGATCTGAAACACCATGAAATCGGCCCCCGCCGCATGTCGGGCAGGCAATGGAAACCGCATTTTCGGGAAATCCTTTTCAAACTGCGGAAATTGCTCAAACCCGGAGGATCCTGCTACCTCATCTTCCACGACTGGCGGGAAAACGACACCCCCGTCGACGCCTTGGCCTACTTTAAAAAATACGCCCCCAGCGTTGGATGGACTTTCCGCGAATCCGCATCCCTGGAACGACCCGCTCGTTTTTACGAAAAATACGACAGACGAGAACACCTCATCCATCTCGAGAATCCACTTCCCTACAAACCCCGCAAGGGTGTTTCCCCCGGAAAAGAAAAGCATCCCACTTTCACGTCTTCTTGAGTGAATCTGCATCAGAGATTGTTCTTTTTGAAATCATACTCAACGATTAAAAAAGACAGGAAATGGCGAGGTTGAGTTGGTTCCGGTAGGGATTGAGCCCGAATTCGCTGAAAGTGGGTCCCTGGAAAGTAGTCCATTCCAGGGAGAGGGTCCATTGGTCGCTGCGGAACTGGCTCAATTTTTCACGAAAGAGGAAACTGGAATCGTCCAAATTGAACAAGGCGATGCTTTCCGATTCGTAGTTGCTGGCAAATCGATTGCTGATCAAACGCAGAAAAATGTAATTTTGTCGAAAAGGATTGCGTTTCAGAAGGAGTTGCGTTTGAGACAGAAACCCCGAATGAGGATCACTTCCCACAATGCGCGTCGAATTCTCTTTTTGCGCACGGTGCGCGGTTTGAATCCCCTGCCGGATGAGTCTCCATTCTTGCCGGGAATAACCCGGTTCATGGAAAAGCCATTCAGCAGCCAGGTTGAATCCATTGCTGAAAGTGAACTGGGCTCCGCTTAAAAACCGGGAGAAGAGCCGGTTTTTGCCGGAGTGGTCGTTCCGATAAACAAAAAACGGGGAATTTCCTCCGGTTTCAACCTCCGCATTCCATGGTCGTTCACTCATCGAGGGGACCGGGTGACCGCGACCCCGTTGCAACGCGTATTCCCCGTGGATTTCGAGGGATTCTCCCAGGACCGCATTCCAGGCAAGGCCGCTCGTTGCAGGCAGCGTCTGCGGCGCGAGAGGGCTGCCCTCGAGATAATCCCGCAAGCTATGCCCTTCCATTCCTCCCTGCACGTGAATCCAGGAAAGATCGAAATCGCCAAACGTATGATCCCACTTGAAAGCAATCCTTCTTTTGTTTTCCGAATCCGGAATGACGAAGGCCTGTTCAACGGTTTTTTCGTCGCCAACCCCTGCCAGGATGGCACTGAAAGTGGAACGCTCCCCTAATATTTCCAGCTTCAACAGGGTCACTCCGGGGTGATTCGCATGGGGCTCCGCAGGATCTTCAGGAGGGAGTAGGACGTTGACCGGATTGAACGCATAACCGGTCCCCCATTTTTCCAGGACTTTACCCACGTCCAAGAAAACGAGGGGCGTTATTTCATAATGAAGCGCGCCTTCGATCAGACGGAATCGACCACCGGATTGCCTCCCGCTTTCCCGGAAGATCGCTTCTCCACGGAAATAAAAACGAAAGCGAGGATGCCATTCCCCCTGGATTTCGCCAAGCAGCGACCCGACGACCTGCCAGGGGGAGAGCGCGATTCCCGGCGTTGGCCACCCGTCATTTGTTCTCTGCTCGTTTTTTTGCCATTCAACCCGCCATTCTCCACGCGAGTCCCGGAAATCCAAAGCTTGGGCGGATATGGCAAAAAGAAGCCAAGCGATGGTGCAACCACCGATCCCGTTGACGTACGAGGCCCTCATTTCATGCGTTTCAGGTACGTTTTTTGAAACATGGCCGGGGGAAGATCAATGGCTTCCCATTGGCTATAGTCCATGATGGTGCGATGCCCTTCCCGGAGAGGATTGAGAATCAACAATCGAGCCAGCTTCGGTCCACCGGGGGTTTTCGTATATTTATGATAGTGTACCACTTTCAGGAGTTTCCCGGAGACGGCATAGTGTTCGCTTTTGAGCGGACGATGGTCTTTGCGGGAAATCCAATATCTCAAGCGAGCGTAAGTCACTTTGCGATCGACCGCTTTCAACTCCATCAAATGACAAGGTTCCCCATCGATCGTGTCCTTACCCACTATTCGAGCCTGGTAATCGCCGGAAAAGCGCGTCCCTGCGACGTCTCCGTTGGAGGCTTCTCCGAGGAGACGCTGGAGGGGAGTGATACGGATCAGCTTCCTGGTTTTGGGAACATGAAACCAGAGCGCGCGATCTTTGAAAAGCATGGCTTTTCCTTTGTCGCGGACGGGGGCATCAAACCTGACCAAACTGGCCTCCTCCCGGACAAATACGGACATGCGCTTGGTGTGTTTCGCTTCACCATGAATGATGCTGGTCACTTGCAGGGTGAATTTAAAACTTCGTCCGGGATATCCGCGGAAACTATCGGCATCCCGGATCAATTGTTCACCGTCCGGCCCTTCCGCCGGAGCAAAATGCGGAATCCACAACAAGAATACCAACAGCAGTGAAGGGAAGTGGAAAAAAATAGGGTGGATGAGCGCGGGTGTCTTCATGATCGCCTTTCTCACAATTACGTAAATCGCAGGGCATCCACGATTTTCAAACGAGCCGCTTTCAGGGCGGGATAAATACTGGATAGCAGCGCAGCGCCTGCTGCCAGCAAAAAGCCGACTGCCAGGACGGAAGGAACAATTCGTATTATGATGGGGAACCCGATGGAGGAACCAGGAGGGGGCGGCATCATGAATTGTCCCGCAGTGACGAGCGTGGCAGTGACCACCCCCAGCAAAATGCCAATCACTCCACCGAGCGCGCCCAACAACGTTCCTTCCAGGAGAATAAGCGCCACGACTCCTTTTTTCCGTGTACCCAGGGCGCGAATGGTGCCGATTTCCGGGGTGCGTTCCATCACGCTCATGGTCATGGTGTTGGCGATTCCCAAAAAGACGATGACCATGACGATCAACTGCAGAAATCCAAACAAGCCGTCATACAATCTCACCACGGCGTGGTAAAAAGGTGCCAGTTCGCTCCAGGTTTTGATTTCGACCTGCAATTCAGCCTGTTGAAACAGGATGGCCAGTTGTTTGGCAACAGCCTCCGTCCGTGCGGTTTCGTCCAGCAATACCACCATATTCGTTACTCCCTCGTTGTCCAGGAGAAACCGGGTGTGCTGCAGGTTCATCCGCATCGCCCGCTCATCGTACTCATTGGAAAAGGATTCGAAGATTCCGGCAACGACCACGTCGACTGCATTGATAGCGCCATCGCTGGTGGAAGCGAGCAGGGTCAGCACGTCTCCGGGGCGGGCATGCAAGGAGGCCGCCAGTCCCTTTCCCATGAGCACTTCATCCTCGTCGTCTTCGAAAAGCGCTTCTCCGTCAATAAGCGTCAATCCCACGCTCATTTCAGCTTCTTTTTCTACTTCTCCGCCAATCCCGATTACTGCGATGGACGTCCTGCCGTTGCTCAGGAGCCCTGAAAATTCGAGGCGGGCGGTGACGATTTCCACACCGGAGATTTCTTCGAGGATGAGATTTATTTTTTTTATGGATTGCGGTGAAAGCAAGAATTTTTCTGGGGCCCTGGCCCGGTTTTCCTGGAAACCGGCCTGGAAAATTTGAATATGACCCAACCTGGAATGGATGGTGCTTTCCCGCAGTCCCTGGTAATTGGCTTGAATGAATCCGCCAAATAAAATGAGGGCGACGCTTCCGCAGACGATGGCCGTCAGGGTCAATCCCGTACGCCGTTTGTTACGGAATATGTTGCGCAAGGCCAATTTGCAGAGAAGGGTCATGGGGTGCTCCCGGTGGAGAGACTTTGACGAATTTTTTCACTTTCCTTGCGAACCGCGCCGTTTTCCTGTTCCGCCTGTTCCAAATAAGCCTGGACCCGCTGCAGGTAAGAGGGATGTGGATGCTTTCCCCCTTCCTTGAACTTCCAGGCATAGGCGGCAGCCAGGGCGAGATAAACCTCCGCCATCAATTCGTCCGGCAGCGAGTCGAGCTTTCCGGGAGTTTGGGACATGAAATACCGTTCATCTTCGAATACGAGATCAAAATCGCTGAAACGTCCTTGCAGGGCAGTGAGGGTATTGATGCGTACCAGGCGGACGACGGGGTCGTCCGGAGCCAGAGCAACTGCTTCGTCGAGGGCGGCCAGTCCTTGTATGAGGGAAACGATCTTACAGATTCCCCAGCACCAGGGGAGGGCGGCTCCCGCCCGTTTCGTCCGGTTGGTTCCCCACCAGGCCAGGACGATTCCTTCTTGCGGGGCGACCGCCCTCGCTTTTGTGAATTGTTGGTCCGCGGCTTCCAGGTGGTTATGGAAAAAATAAATTTGTCCCAGGCGCACCCGGCTTTCCACGTCTTCCGGATCGTCTCGAATTTCCTGCTTCAATTGGGCAATTTCCGCGTTGTTTTCGGCACTCATGGGAGTTTGCGGAAAATCTTGCGGGGCCGCTCCGAAAATCCAGGCCATGGCAAATCCTGTCAAGTAACCCAATAAAATCGTTTCCATCATTCCTCTCAAATTAAAGTTTGTATTCAGATTTTATCCCGAGCTTTCTCCGCTTCCGGGTAATGTGGCGCCAGGCGGATGACTTGTTGCCATTGAGCATTGGCTTTTTCAGGATCTCCGCTCATTTCATAGGCTTGACCGAGGTTGAAATGGAGACTCGCCCTGAATTCCACTGAAGCATTTTTCGCCAATTTCAAAGCATGCCGGAAATCCAGCACCGCAATGCGCGCCCTGTTGAAAAATTCAGGCAGGTTGAGGGCGTTCCTACCCCTCAAGATGCGCAGTTCCAGGTTGTCGGGCTCCTCCCGGATCGCTTTGTCCAGGAGACGCGTACCCCGGTTGACGTATTTCATTTTTTGCAGACCGTCCTCGACGGTGATGGCCATCATGGTGGTGATGCTGCCCAGGAAGGCTTTCGTGATCATATGCGTTTTATCCCGGGCGTGGGCTTTTTTCAGCAGGGAGTGAGACTCGCGGATGGAGTCCATCTCGCCCGGCCCCTCCACGGCCTTCATGTGGTAAATAATGCCCAATTCGCGTAATGCTTTTATCGAGTCTCGATCGGATTGTAAGCGGGCCAGGTATTTTTGTTCCAGTCGATCTCGCTCAGCCCCCGGCGTGGTCAACTCAGGCAAATCAGTGGCATGCAGGAGAGCGGCGCAGAAGAACACGTTGATCGAGATTGAAATGACGTTTTTCATTGAATGGCTCCTTTGCTTTTTTTCTTGATTTCAATTTCGGTCACCCTCCCATCCTTCAGGTTCAACAAACGATGGGCATGACGCATAACGAGGGAATCGTGGCTGGCAAAGATAAAGGTAAGGCCGTCCTCCGCATTGACCCGTAACATCAGTCGAATGATTTCCTGTGAGGTTTTGGAGTCCAGGTTAGCAGTGGGTTCGTCGGCCAGGACCAGGGATGGCTTTCCCACCAGGGCTCGAGCAATGGCCACCCTTTGCTGTTGTCCTCCGGAAAGTTCATTGGGATAGCGTCTGGCAAGATCCCGCAAGCCAACTTGCGTCAATGCCTGCAAGGCCCGTTCTTCCGCGCAGGAAGTTTGCGCCAGCAAGAGGGGATATTCGACGTTTTCCAAGGCAGTCAGAACAGGAATCAGGTTGAATGATTGAAAAATGAATCCCAAATGTCGTACACGTATTTTTGACAATTCGTCGTCTCCCAGGTTTTGGAGTTGCTTGTTTACGATTTCGACCGATCCCCGGTCCGGCGAATCAAGGGCGCCGATGAGGTTCAATAACGTTGATTTACCGCTTCCGCTAGGACCACCAATTGCTAGAAATTCTCCCGCCCGAACTTCCAGGGAAATCCCTTGCAGTGCCATGACCCGGGTCTTTCCCAGAAGATAACTTTTGCATACGTCGTTCAATTTGACGACAGCCGTGTTTTCCAAGTTTTCCAATTCGTCTGAAAGTTTAAAAAATTGCCGGGACAGTTGATAACGTCAACACGGTAACGACTGAAAAAATGGCCGACAAGAGAAATGTCACGAGTGGTCGGATCTTGTCATCGTTGGACAAGTCCTTGGAGTGTATTGATCTTGTCTTGAATGGGTAGAAAGGCAGGGAAATAATTGATATTAATAATTTTTTCTCGATTTCATGAATGGACGGCGTCAAAAATCGATTGGAAACTCCGGGAAAAGTTGATAAGTTTTTCAACAACAAAAGTACCAGAAATTCAAATTCATAAGATGGCATTCTTAATGGCAATTCGTGAGTACTGGGCTACCCCTTTACTCACAAAAAATTTTCAAGAACGTTTGCAGTTCCATATCAAGGTCACTTTATTGATTGGGATGGTGCTCACGGTTGTGCTGCAATTCCATCCTTTTTTCCTTTTTCCTTTCAGCGTTTTTTATGCCTGGGGAATCGTGGCTTTGAGTTTTGGGGTGTGCCAGTGGCTTTTGAACGAGGCCTCCTTTTTTTTCTTTCTCCAGAAGCGAGAACCGGGAAAATGGACAGTGGGGTGCCAATGGCCCTTGACCTTTTTCAATTTCCTCGTTGGTTACGGGGTGTTCTTCCTGGCGAACGACACAATGATTCCATTGGTTTATCCGCAATTCACGGGAGTCAGCGAGGAAGTCAGGACGTGGGGGCTCTTTTTTAAAATTCTCCCCCTGTGGTTTTTTGTCGCCTTCGTCATTTTTGAAATGGAAATCAAGAAAACGCTGGCAGGCAATTTGGATCAGGCGCGGCAGATAAACCGGCTCCTCGAGCAACGAAACAAGGTATTTTCAAAGGCCCCGCATGGGAAGGGTGGATTCACATCCTCTCAACAAACCTCCCGATCATTATTCAGGATTCCGGGAAAGAATGAAGTGGAAAACCTGGACCCGGAAATTATCAGTCACATTAGCGTGGAAGAGCATTATTCCCGCATATTCGTGAAGAGAGATCAGGTATTGGAGGAAATTGAAGTGCGGCTTTCTCTCAAGGAGGCGCTGCAACAATTACCTGCGCCCCCATTCGTACAAATTCATCGCTCCCACGTGATCAACCTGGCTCATGTTTCTCATATCAAACAATCGGCCAGATCTTACCGGGTTTTTATGGGAGAACAGGTGAATGCTCTCCCTATGAGCCGGCACCGGGTCCCCGAAGTGCTGCCACTCCTGCAAGAATTTCTGAGTAAACCAGGATAGGAAAGGAGGGCAGGTTCTATGGCACGCTTACCTTTTGACAGGGTCGGCAGCCGGGTGAATGTTTGTCTGCTATATTTTCCACTCTTTCCAGACGTGTATCCATTGCCTGGAGAAATTGATAAACACCAGCTATCGTTTGTTCTATCGGAAAACGCGCCTGTGAAAAGAAGCGTAAACTGTGGGCGGTTATTCTTTGACGTAATCGGATCTTAATTCGAATTTATGCAGGACCCAGCTGCTTGCCTGGAGATCGAGTTCGGATTCAATCGCCTTGATCTCTTCCAATTGCTCAAAAGACTCGAGATCTTCCTGGCTGGCAAACTCCAAGGTGACAAAGCGGTGTGGAGATCCACCATAGTGATTGTCATAAGCCGACGTCGCTTTCAACTCGGTAGGGGCAACCAATTTGGAAGAAACAGACTCGACCCATTTCAAGTAGGCTTCTTTTCCATCCAGGGGATAGTCAATAAGAAGAACACCTTTAATGGGCCAATTGTCGTCTTCGGTTTTCGCATAGTGAGAACGCTCGATAAACGTATGGACGCTCACCTGCGTCGCACGGTTGGGTAGGTCTTCAAAAACTGCAACGATCTCCGGAAGGTTGAAATAGGTCGCTGAATCAAGATAACTGTTGAATTCAAATTCAACGAGCCGTTCCGGACTCATACCTGCCTCGATATTGTCGTAAGATCTTATCCGCACGATCTCTCCGGGAGCTTTTAGCGTCTCCGCAATCGATGCGATCCATTCAATATAAGCCTCCTTCCCGCCTTCCGGGTAGTCAACCAGAAATACCAACTTCACCGGAATCGCCTCCGTACCGGTCATCGTTTCATCCATGGAGGTGTCGGTTGTAAAACTCCCTACCATTTTTTGTATTTTCTCACAGCCCGTCAATGCAACCAATGCGATGAGAATGATTGAAATTAAATTTACTGATTTCAATTTCATTTAAATTACCTCCTTATAAAAATTCATTAACCTCAGTTCGAGATAAACATTTAATATATTCAAGATGTTATGGGATCCTCATATCTCAGAACAACCTTGTTATTCCGGGCTTGACCCGGCATTTCGCGAGGATGACTTATACGCCAGGATTATCTCATTATAGAAGATTTACGTCGAACTCAGGTTAAATATAGTAAGAATAGGGAGTGATATAAATCGTCTTGTGACAAATACCGGTATCTCGATGCGAAGCGATTGTTCGGGATTACCGTCAAACACCTTCCACAATCAGGACAGTGGCATTCGCAGCTTGTTGGCGAATTTTCTTGAGATCGAGGTACTCAGGCGAGTTCAGACACGCTCGCGCCTTGTCGACGTTTTCAAACTCGATTACAACGACACGGTCGCCGCTGAAATCACCTTCCACCACTTCAACACTCCCTCCGCGCGCCAGGTAGCGGCCGCCATGGGCGTTCACTGTCGCAACAACACGTTCACGAAATTCTTCGTAAGTACTTTCGTCCAGTACTTTATTTGATACAAGTACATAGGCTGCCACGGTTTCCTCCTCTTTAATTATTACAACTTATCAACAGAATCCTGCTCAGGTCCGAATTTAAAAAATCAATGGAGTCATATATAACCCGTATTAACAAAACGAACAACACTTTTTCTTTTAATCTCTAGCAGGTCGATGTCGGAATTCATAATAATCGTGACAAAAATCAACCCATCCCTTCGATACCCTGGATTCTCGCTCCCCGCTTTCGCGAGGACAAGTTTAGCAGGAAAGGGATAGAGGGTACGTACGGACTTACTCCACAGTTTACTGGTGAAAAGAATCGACAAAGACTAAAAGCCTTTTTCTGAACTTGACAGTCCAGTACAGCTTTTTTATTGATATCAGATACATCATTTTTTCCAAGAATTGCGCTGTAGAGGAGTAAACACCATGAACCGATACGAAATAGAAAACAACAGTTATTTTATTTTTGACAAAGATGCTTCGATACCCTTTGTACACTTTTTGTGGGGAAAGTTCGATTTTCGTTTAAACTTCCGGAAAACCGACAAGGCTGAAGCGATTGCGAGCCAGAAACTCGGATTTCAGGATGAAAGAGGAACTTATTTCGTTGCTGACAATTTGCAGCTTCAACGGCATGGGGTTTGGTATGATTTTCAAAAAGTGAGCTACCACGGTTTCACTTTTGAAGAGACAGAATGGAAACACGATGGAAAAATCCACCATGCGGAATTTCCCAAAGCATTGTTTCAGGTTGCAGCAACGGTATCTGCCAAAGAACTGGGAATGAAATCTATAAACTCGTTTTAGGGAAATGCTGTTTATGCTTCTTCCATGCTGCATAAGAGGGGAAAATTTTTCTTTTCCGCCATTTCATGAACCTGATAGATTTTACTCTCCGCCACTTCGTAACTATAAATTCCACAGACGCCCACACCATGAAAATGAACGTATAACATCAATTCAACTGCTTGCGGTTCACTCATCTGGAAGACTGCTGCCAGCACTCTGACGACGAATTCCATAGGAGTGAAGTCATCATTGTGCAAAAGGACTTTGTATTGTTTAGGATGATCGAGTTTGGGTTGAGTTTTCGGTTCAATGACCGTATTCGTTCCCATGATCTTGTCAGGGTTACTGTGGTCCGTCCGGCTCCTCCTGGTTCCCCATGCAGTCAAGAGAAAGGAGAGGGAAACAAAAAATCTTTTCCTCAAATTAACATTATTTTTCTGAGGATGCAAAAGACAAATTCTTGAAAAAATACACCATCATGGTACATTCTCCATAGAGCAAGCATAAAACATGGCGACGGTGCTGAAAACGCTCTGGTGCAAAATAACATGCGAAGAAACAGATTCATCAAAATGATTGCCATCTTTGGTGACAGAAGCGGGAAATAATATGGCAGAGCAAACCAATGGAAACCTCTTTGTTTCAGCACAGGGCGTCTTTACCCCCAAAATCGTTGTCACAGGAGCAGGTGGCGCGGGCTGTAACGTCATTACGAAAATGGTGGACCTGGATGTGAAATACGTGGATTTTGTGGCATGCAATACGGATATCACTGCGCTTAAGAGTACGAAAGCGACTGTCAAAATAGAATTGGGAAGAAACTTCACCCGGGGATTGGGTGCAGGTTCAGACCCGAAAACGGGAGAAAAAGCCGCAGAAGAAAGTTTGTCGGAACTTGAAAAAAGCATGGAAGGCGCTCACATGCTATTCATCACTGCAGGAATGGGTGGAGGAACGGGAACGGGAACGGTTCCCGTCATCGGTAAGATTGCCAAATCGCAAGAGATTTTGACTGTGGGAATAGTCACCACACCTTTTACCTTCGAAGGACGCAAACGAATGAGGATTGCCTTGGAAGGTATCGAGCGATTGCGTCAGTACACAGACACCCTCTTGGTTATCCCCAATGACAAGCTTCTGGAGGCGACCAATCCATCGACCAGTTTACTGGATGCTTTTCATTTGGTGGATGAAGTCCTGATCAATGCGATTCAAGGGATTACGGACCTGATCAACAACGTGGGAGAAATCAATGTCGATTTTGCGGATGTCAAAACAATTATGGGGGGTATGGGTACTGCGGTGATTGGAAAAGGGGTCGCTGCGGGAGAAGATCGGATGGGAAGAGCGACTCAAAATGCAATCAAAAGTCCACTCATGCAAGATACTGATATCAGAGGCGCCAGGGGAATTTTGATACACGTGGTTGGGAACCAGGACGTCGGGATGTTGGAAATCAACGAAGCTGTCAGCGCAATTGAAGAGTTGGCGGATAAAGAAGTCAATCTCATCTTTGGGTTGACCACACTGGAGTCGATGGGAGAAGATGTCGCAGTGACCATCATCGCTACGGGCATTCCCGATTGATGATCAGGGGAGCGGGTTCCATTCAGCCTCTCGCCATCAAATAAGAAGATTTAACTCTGAGAAAGGCTACCCGGCAACTGCTCGCATAGATCGTTTATGATTTCATTTGAACTGGAGGCGCAATCCGGTCATGCAAGAAAAGGCCGTATTCAAACAAGGCGAGGATTGATTCTCACCCCGGTTTTCATGCCAGTTGGTACCCTCGGGACGGTGAGAGCCATGTCCCCGCAGGAATTGAGGGAATTGGGAGCTTCAATTGTTTTGGGAAACGCCTATCACCTGCATTTGCGTCCCGGTGATGAATTGGTGCATCAATTAGGAGGATTGCATCGATTCATGGGCTGGTCTCACCCCATCCTGACCGACAGCGGAGGATTCCAGGTTTTCTCATTGGCAAAGCTGCGCAAACTTTCCGAGGAAGGGGTGGTTTTTCAGAGCCATCTCAATGGGGACACCATTCTACTCACACCCGAAAAATCGATTAAGATTCAAGAGAACCTGGGTTCCGACATAATGATGTGCTTTGATGAATGCGTGCGACTACCGGCTTCTTACAAAGAAATTGAAAAATCTCTTGCTCTGACCTCAAATTGGGCAAAACGCTGTAAAAGTGTTCATACGACCTCACAGGCTTTGTTTGCTATCGTACAAGGTGGGTTGCATCTCGACTTGCGTAAACGCGGTTTGCAAGAATTATTGCAAATCGGTTTTGATGGCTATGCCATTGGAGGTTTGAGTGTCGGAGAATCCAAAGAAGATATGTATGGAATGCTGGCAGAAATTACTCCCCTGCTTCCGGCAAGGAAACCGCGTTACGTGATGGGTATTGGTGAACCTGAAGATTTGTTGGAAGCGATCGAATATGGCATCGATATGTTCGATTGCGTGCTGCCAACACGCAATGCCCGTAATGGGTGTTTGTACACCTCGCGGGGGAAAATTTCCGTCAAACAAGCACAATACCGGAAGGATCCCTTACCCGTCGACCTGGATTGCGTTTGCTATGTATGCCAGAATTTTTCGCGAGCCTATTTGAGGCACTTGTATCTTTCCAGGGAGGTCCTTTCAGTGCGCCTGAATACTTATCATAACCTGTTTTTTTACCTGAACCTGGTTGAGAATGCCCGTACTGCTATCGAAAACCAGCAGTTTGCCGCTTTCAAGCAATCTTTTTTACAAAAATACAATTTAATTTGATTTTGTCCGGTCGATCATCTATATTGGATCGTGGCAAATCATTTGCATGAGAATTATATAAATGACCATTGAAGGTAAACATAGAATATTTTTCCGTTTAAATGGTTATTTCTTCAGCATGATGCTGAATCCAGTATTTCTTAGTCAGACATGGATGTCGGACATGAATCAACCGAAATACAGTTGGTTGGGATGGGCAGTTGCCATTTTTATGGTGACTGCCTGTACCGTTTCCGAGTCAAAGCTTCCACTCGGGGAAACTAACATTCTACACCACCCTCCCGAACAGCATTCCACGAAAAACTCCCAATCTCTTAAGACACAAACCTTAAAAAAAACAAAGATTACCGCGTCGAAGGACGAAAAAAATCGAGCTCGTTATGACGTACCCATCCTTTATAACAAACGAGTGAACATCATGTTGAGCTTCTATTTGAATGAAGGCTTCGACACATTGACCGCGGGGATCGAACGTTCAGGCAAGTATCTTCCCACAATCAAGAAGATATTCAAAGAAGAAGGCATACCACAAGATCTGGCGTATTTGGCAGCAACTGAAAGCAACTACAATCCTCAAGCCCGTTCTCGAGCACAGGCGGTTGGTCTCTGGCAATTCATAAGTACAACGGGACTGCGTTACAACCTCCGTCAAAATCAGTGGTTGGATGAACGTATGGATGTCCTCAAGTCGACTCGCATGGCAGCGCGCCATTTGAAACACCTTTATAATAAATTCAATTCATGGGATCTGGCGCTGGCCGCTTACAATGCGGGAGAAGGACGGGTTCGAAGAGATATCAGAAAAGCTAAAGCCGGAGGGTGGCCTGCGGATTACTGGTCTTTACCTCTGCCTAAGGAAACGCAACGATATGTCGCCGATTATATGGCTGTTACCATTATTTCAAAGAATTTAGAGGATTACCAGTTAGATCATATTGTCAAAGCACCTCCGTTGGACTTGAAAACCATCACGCTTTCTACCAATTTTTCATTGCAGGAAATTGCAAGGCGTAGCAAAATGACGCTTGAGGAATTGCGGGAACACAATACGGCTTTGGTCTTGGGGGTTCCTCCAATCCATCAAAAAAAATACACTCTCCACATACCTCGCGAGCATGAGTTCCACCTGGCCAAGTCCTTAAAAAAACAGCCGGATCCCGATATACGCTGGAAAATAAATATCAGGGGCTTGAACAAATCTTCCCGGATGTTGCAATACCTGACGAAATATGGAACGGCCATTCAAATTCGCGTGAAAAAAGGTGACAGTCTCTGGAAGCTTTCGAAAAAATATGACACCACGGTGGACCGGCTCCGGCATTGGAACGGGCTCGATGAGAAAGGATTCCTGAAAATTGGCCAAAAACTCAAAGTCTATCGTGCCAACGTAAAAGTCTATAATCAATTGTTACGAGCTGTAGCAAAGCGTCAAGAAAAACTTTCCCCCACTCCTAAAATCATTGTTGTCAAACCAGGCGCAAATTTGTATTCCCTGGCAAAAAAATACCAGGTATCCGTCAAGAAATTGATGCGATGGAACAAATTAAAGAACCCCAGATTTCTGAAAGCCCACCAAAAATTGTTCGTTTCTGCCCCCACCGCATAAAAAGAAGTTTGAGCTTGTATTTTAAACGAGTTTGCAGCAAGCTTTATGAGTCACCTTGTTGAGAATTCAGCAATTATTAAATTCGTATTGTAACCTGAATTCGAGAAAAATTTAGAGTAACAGGAGCATCCTCATGTGTATGTCATTCCGGGTCTTCGCCCAGAATCCAGATTTCAGTCTGGCTGCGTACTGCTGAATTCCTGGTCAAGCCAGGAATGACAAGCTTCGCAGGAATGACAGGGATACAGAAGCTTTTAAAATCCCAGTGCCCACTTTGTAAAGAGGGCATCGGTTTTCAAACCAACGCTGGTGACAGAAGGAATCGGAGCCACCGTTCCAGACCCGAAAGAATTGAACATGATAGATGTTGATATCGTTGTCATTGGCGGAGGAATTGCCGGGACTTCGGCTGCATTTGAACTGGCCAATGATTTTAAAGTGATGGTTCTTGAAATGGAAAGCCAACCCGGCTACCATTCCACGGGTAGATCCGCGGCTCTTTTCACCGAATATTATGGGAACGCTCTGATTCGAAAACTCGCTAGGTTGAGCAAACCATTTCTGCAATCTCCCCCTAAGGGATTCACGGAATATTCCCTGCTGAATGACCGGGGAGCTCTCTTCCTGGTTCGTGCGGATCAAAATGAGAAAATGGAAAGGGAAATCCGTACGATCAATGCGGGAGGAGGAAATGTCGAACAGCTTCAAGAACGTGATTTGTTTTCACTTTTCCCGGCATTGAAACCCGGATATGCCATAGCTGGTATTTATGATCCGCATTCAAAGGACCTCGACGTCCATGCGCTCCATCAAGGATTCTTGCAGTCCATAAGAAAACGTGGAGGAATTCTGCAGACAGGTGTCAAAGTGACCGAATTGCGATCTTTGCAGGAAGGTTGGCTGGTAAAAGCCGGAAAAGAAGAGTTTTCCTGCAAGTTAATCGTCAATGCCGCAGGAGCTTGGGGAGAAGCAGTTGGTGCCATGGCAGGGGCTAAAAAAATCGGTCTGGTCCCCAAAAAAAGAACGGCATTTCTCTTCAAGCCTCCAGATCAATACCAAATTGAAAAATGGCCCATGATCAACGACATTGGAGAACAATTCTATTTCAAACCCGATTCCGGAAAATTGCTCGCTTCTCCTGCCGATGAAACTCCAGTAGCTCCTCATGACGCCAGACCCGATGACCTGGATATTGCGATGGGTATCGAAAGAATTCACGAGGTGGTCGATTTTCATATACGGCATGTCAGTCATAAATGGGCAGGATTGCGCTCATTCGTGGAAGACCGGACTCCTGTCTTAGGATTCGACCCTCACGTACGAAACTTATTCTGGTTGGTGGGACAAGGAGGATATGGGATCAAGACCTCTCCGATCATGGCGGTCTGCTGCGCTAACCTCATCCGGGATCACTGCTTCCCCAAGCACGTATTGGAAGCTGGCGTAAGCGAAGCCATGCTCGCCCCAGGACGTTTGTGAAACCTCCTTTCACAGAGAGCCACGAGGGTTGTTTCATGAAATGGTATTTTCGTCTCGCTGGAATTCTGTTTTTCCTGTCATCCGCATGCGATAATTTGCAAAAAACCGAGTCACTCTCCCCCCTCGAGAAGATACGTCAGCAAGGCGTGTTGATAGTCCTGACTCACAATACTTCCACTACCTATTATGAAAAGCAGGATGGTCTGGCAGGATTTGAATATGACCTGGTCACTGATTTTGCGACTCATTTGGGTGTTAAAACCCGGTTTAAGGTGCTGGAAGACGTTTCAGAGATCCTGGAAGCCATCAAGCAGGGAAAAGGGGATATTGCAGCAGCCGGATTGGTTCGAACTGCAAGACGAGAGCAGGAATATTTATTTGGTCCTGATTATTACCAGGTTGAGCAACAAGTAGTATGCAACCGTGGCAGAGAATTCCCGGAAAGAATCAGCGACTTGCCGAAATTTCAAATCACCCTCGTCAAAGACGGAGGTCATGAAGAACGTATGCGTGAGATACAAGATGAAGTGCCTGAAATCCGCTGGTCTGTGGTGTCGGATGCATCCATAGAAATGCTCTTGCAAAAAGTATCGAAAAAAGAACTCGAATGCGTCGTTGCCGATTCAAATATCGTGTCAATCAATCTTCGTTATTTTCCCGAATTAATAGTCGCCTTTTCGCTCACCGACGCTTCACCCCTTGCATGGATCATCCGTCCTGGCGCCGAAGATTTGAGAGATGAAATCCACCAATGGTTGGAAAAGTATGAATCCGACCACAAGCTCACCTTCTTGAAAGAACGCTATTACAGCTATTTGGCAATTTTTGATTACGTGGACATCCGGACTTTCCACAAACGTCTTTCCAGTCAGTTACCCCCGTTGTTGCCTCTTTTTAAAAAAGCAGCGGAAAAATACAATCTATCCTGGACCCTTTTGGCTGCGCAAGCCTATCAAGAATCCCATTGGGATTCGAGGGCAACGAGTCCCACGGGAGTACAAGGGATGATGATGCTGACCCTGACGACTGCCAGACAATTGGGCATCAAAAATCGTTTGGATACGGAACAGAGTATTATGGGAGGAGCCAACTATCTCGCTCAACTATTGGATCGTGTTCCTCAAAACGTGCAAGGCGATGACCGTCTGTGGTTCGCGCTGGCCGCGTACAATGTGGGTATGGGTCATGTTCATGACGCTCGTACGCTGGCAAAACGATTTGGTAAGAATCCCAACAAGTGGCACGATTTGAAAACCGTCTTACCACTTTTATCGCAGCGTGAATATTATAAAACATTGAAAAGAGGATATGCCCGGGGTTCCGAACCCGTGCGCTACGTCCAGCGTATCCGTGAATTTCATGATATTTTGACAGCCACTATGGATTCAGGTCATTTCCCACTTTGATCACTCCCCCTAAACTCACGTTTACTTCTCCCTGTAATTGGTGCAATTCCATCGATTCAACGGGGTTATAGTCCGTGGGGGAGGTATTGATCAAAACACCCATACTCAGTCCCCTGACTCTCAGGTTCCTGATGTTGGTAGCTTGTCTCATCAAGTTTTCCCGTGTCAGGTCATCTCCACATTGTTCGAGGACATGGACCAATGTTTGAGCAACCGCGTATCCATAGAGATTGAATGTGCTTTTACGATCTCCATCGGGATAGTACTGGTCCATGAATTCCTGCCAGTGAAGAATGTCTTCATGTTTCGCATGTTCGGGATCATAGGGATCGAGCAGGTATCTTGTAGAAATAATACCTTGTGACTTTTCTAATCCTGCCGGTTCCAGTACACCGGCAATCGAGTTGGAAACGCTATTCAGTAAATGCAAGGGTTGCCATTCCAGTTCATGCAGTTTCTTGATGGCCTGCGCCGAAAATTTGGGCGTGGTTACATTAAAAAATATATCTGCTCCCGAAGCTTTCAATTTGATTATTTGAGAATCTATGGAAGGGTCGGTCACTTCGTAGCTTTCCGTTGCAACAATCATGGATTCGGCTTTATCACCTAGTCCGTTTTTCAAACCCGTCACGTAGTCTTTTCCGTAATCATCGTTTTGATAAAGAATAGCGATTTTGCCTTCGGGGCGGTTTTGTAAGAGATAAGTTCCATAAACCGCGCCTTCCACCTGGTAATTGGGTTGCCATCCAATCGTCCATGGAAAATTTTCAGGATCGCTCCACTTGGTTGCTCCGGTTGCAAGAAACAAATGCGGGACTTTTTGTTGATTGACGTAGCGGTGAACCGCCGAATTGGTCGGCGTACCCAGGCTGTTAAATATGGCGAGTACTTCCTCTTTTTCAATCAGTTTACGATATCGTTCCTTGGTTTTAGGCGGACTGTAGCCGTCATCCAGTGAAATAAAATTGATTTTACGACCATTGATCCCTCCTTCGGCATTGACCTTGTCAAAATAGGCATTGAGGGCTTTGCCAATGGTACTGTATGCAGAGGCAGGACCACTGTAAGGATTAGTATTACCAATTTTGATTTCGGTATCGGAGACCCCGGGTCCGTAACTTTTTTGAGCGAATGTAAGACCCGCAGTAAAAATCAGGGAGCAGAAAAAAAGTCCGGTGAAAAGTTTTATGAATTTTCTCATATTTCCTCGTTCAAGTATTTCGATAAGATTCCAAGAAAGTTCCATTCTTCAATAAAAGGAATGAAACGAATTAGTTATGCTTTTCTTTCAACCCGCAAAGCAATTCAGACTACCCTAACCTTACCTCTTTTTGATCACAAAGGATATGGGAATTTTAAAGTCTGATTTATTTCGTAGATAGGCCACAATCATGCGGACGAGTCCGGAAAATCCGGTTGGCATGACGTAGACCGTTAAAATGAGCAACAAACCAAATACCGCATAGGCCAGGTTCCTGGAAAAATTTTCAGCGATATTGGGAATAAATAATACAAATAAAGCACCAAAGACGACTCCCGGAATCGAAGCCATTCCGCCAATGACCATCCCGGTCAGAAACATGAATGAAATATAAAAAGTGAAACTGTCGGGAGCAACGAATTCTATGACGATGGCCGACAATGCTCCCGCGATTCCTGCATAAAGACTGCTTATTCCAAAAGTGATGGCTTTATATAGAGTGGTGTTGATGCCCATGGATCGAGCGGCGATGGGATTGTCCCGGATCGCGATCATCGCTCGACCTGAACGACTGTGGACCAGGTTGCGTGATGCCCACAACAAAAACAAGAGAATCACCAGCATGACGAAATACCACCACTGGTCCATATTCAAAGGAATAAAGGCAGGAACTTCCGGTCGTATCACATCCAATCCCTGCACGCCGCCGGTGAATGCTTCGAGGTAGCTGGATTTCAGGATTTGAGGAGTGGCGATGCTGAGGGCGAAGGTAGCCAGGGCCAGGTAGATGCCGGCCAACCTGGTGACGGTAATCCCGAAAAGAAATCCGCTCCCCAAACTCAATACGGCAGCAATGGGAATTGTCCAGTAGATCCATAGCTCGAAGCGGTTCAACAATATCGCGGCAGTGTATCCGCCGATCGCATAAAAAGTACTGTGTCCCAGGGAAAATTGACCATTGAACCCAGTCAATAGGTTCAATCCGAGAATAGCAATGGCATAAATGCCTGCCAAGGTGAATTGAAATACGGTGAACCCAGAAAAAATGAAAGGGACGGCCACTGCGATTGCCAGACACGTCGAACAACTCAACCGGTACCATCCTGCAGTCATTGTCCCTGGATTGGTTGCATTTTGAGAGATCATGGAGGTGGCTTCAAAATCCGGCGAATCCTGCGATTCTGGAGAATCGATATCAGTCCTTGTCATGATCAGACTCGGGTAATGATCCTGTGACCAAACAGACCATTGGGTTTGAATAACAACACCAGCGTGATCACCAGCAGGGCGAAAGTGAGCTTCAATTCACTGCCAATGAACTCCACGTAAGTGCCAACCAGGTTCTCCAGGACGCCAAACAAAAAACCTCCACCAATTGCGCCGGCCGGGTTGTTGATGCCCCCAATCAAGGTTGCTGCAAAACTGTAGAGCAAGACCCCTCCCATCATGTTCGGATCCAGAAAAATCACGGGGGCGATCAACATTCCGGAAACACCGCCAAACGCCGCTGCCAATCCCCATCCCAAGGCCACCATCCAAGCTACTTTTATTCCCATCATGCGGGCTGCTCCCGCATTCGATGCAGCCGCACGCATGGCAAGACCCATCCTTGTCAAACGAAAAAACGCGTAGATCACTCCCAAAAGCAGGAGCACGACCCCGACGGAACCAATTTGGTGACCCCCTATCAGGCCATGAAATGAATAGTCCGGAAAAGGACTCGGAAAAGTGCGAATGGTATGATCCCAAATCTCCCCGGCCAAACTGTTGAAGATGGCAAACAATCCCAGAAAAACGATCAGGTGGCTCAAGTAAGAGGCTTTGCCCAGTGGAGCGAATACCAGGCGTTCGATCACCACTCCCCCTGTGAAAGACGTCACGAGCGTGATAAAGAAAGCAAGCCAATAAGGCACCCCGTAGTTGGCAATCAGCGTCCATGCGATAAAAGTGCTGAACATGGCCATCTCTCCCTGGGCGAAATTGATATGGTCGGTGGCTTGATAGATCATCACAATGGCCAGTCCCAGACTGGCATAAATTGCCCCGTTGGCCAATCCTGCCAGAACCTGTTGTAGAAAAAGCTCCATCCCTTCTCCCGCGATCAATACCCAAAATAAGAACGGCGTATCGACAAATCGTTTTCGAATTCCTTCGCTCTTCCAGACTTCACCACTTTGCCATTTTCCAGCAAATAAGCCTGGTTTGCCAGTTCCAGGGCCAGTATCGCGTTCTGTTCGACGATCAGCATACAGACCCGTTGCCTTTCATTGACTTGACGGAGGTTTTCAAATACGGCCCTGACCAATTTAGGCGCCAATCCAAAGGAAGGTTCGTCTAACAGTAAAAGGCGAGGACGAAGCATCAGGGCTCGCGCAATGACCAGCATCTGTTGCTCTCCTCCACTCAACGCGCCAGCTTGTTGATTGCGACGTATTTTAAGAATGGGAAAGTACCCGTACATGCGTTCGACGTCTGCTTCGATTTCTGACTTGTCTTTACGGATCATCGCCCCAAGTCTCAGATTTTCCTCCGTGGTCAACCGTTCGAAGATTTCCCGTCCTTCGGGTACATGGGCAATACGATGTCGGACGATGATTTCGGTGGATTTTCCCAGCAATGGAATGCCATCGAACAAAATTTCCCCCCTGCTCCGTACCATACCACTGATGGCGCGTAACGTGGTTGTTTTTCCAGCCCCATTGGCCCCCAGGATCGTGGTGATATTTTCCGGTTGTAAAGAAAAATCAATCCCGTGTAAGACTCGGGTTTGCCCGTAAAACGCTTCCAACCTCTTCACTGCCAATAAGGCGGCCATGGTTATCCCTTACCGAGATAGGCGGCAATCACCCCCGGGTCCTCTTGAATGACTTCCGGGGTGTCGTCCGCGATTTTTTGACCAAAATTGAGCACTGCGACCTGGTCTGAAATTTTCATCACGAATCGCATGTGATGCTCTACGAGCAAAATAGTTAGATTTTTTTCAATTTGAATTTGTCGAACCAGATCAATCAACTGGCTGATCTCAAAGTGGTTCAGACCACCGGCTGGTTCATCCAGCAGTAAAAGCTTGGGCCGGGTCGCCAGTGCCCGGGCCAGTTCAACGCGTTTTTGCGTACCAAAGGGCAAAGTCGAGACGGAAGCATGGGCCACTTCGTTCAAGTTCAAATACTGGAGGAGTTCCATCGCTTCTTCTCGCAGCAGACGATCTTCCTGGCGAGCCCAGGGAAGCTTGAGCGCATTACTGATATAATCACTCTTCGTGTGGTGATGCCCGCCTACCATCACATTGTCCAGAACACTCATGGATTTGAACAAGGCCAGGTTTTGAAACGTACGCCCAATTCCTACTTCGCAGATTTTGTAAGTGGGGAGTCTTAAAATGGATTTTCCTTCAAAAAAAATGTCGCCCTCCAGGGTGTCGTAGAGTCGACTGATGCAATTGAAGAGCGTGGTCTTTCCTGCTCCGTTGGGCCCGATCAAGCCCAAGATCATACCTTTCCGGATCTCAAAAGAAACTCGCTCCAGTGCGGTGATTCCCCCAAACTTCACTGTCACGTTGGATACCTTCATTAAAGGCAATCCAGGATCATTGTTGTTGCCCATTTCAGCGGACCGGGATTGATTTCAAGAATGGATGTGGAGTGGTATTCGTATCTCGATTGTCGGCTTTTTTTCTGAATGAATGATTCCCGCGACTAATCAAAGTCAAAGATTCCAACTTCGGAATCAATTCGCAGCTTGTTGCCACCTGAGCTTTTATCACAAAAGCCTACCTGCTGGATGTCGAGCTCATATTTTTCCCCGATTGCTTCCGCAACCGGCAACAAATCGGGGGATCCCAGGATTTCCATACGATGTCCCATGTTGAACACTTCATACATTTCACGCCAGGACGTTTGAGAGACTTGCTGGATCGTCCGAAACAAAGGAGGGATTGGAAATAGCCGGTTTTTTACATAATGAATGCCTCGTCCGAATTTCAAGCATTTGGTTTGTCCACCTCCCGAGCAATGGATCACTGCGGAAATTTTATGAAAGTGATTTTTTAAAAGCTCCTTGAGCACGGGAGCATAGGTCCGTGAAGGGCAAAGCAAGGCTCGTCCGATGGTCAACGAGGTACCTGGTAAGGGATCATGGAGATGGTAGGGTCCGGCATAGGCAAGCTCCGGAGACATTTCCCTGTCATAACTTTCCGGATACCGGTTGCCATAATCCGAATGGAGCAATTCGTGCCTTGCCGACGTCAGACCGTTACAACCAATTCCACTGTTGTATTGAGTTTCATAAGAGGTTTGCCCGGAACTGGACAAGCCGATGATGACGTCGCCGGGCTGGATGCGATCGTTCGTCAGGATCCGGTTACGAGGCCAACGGGCCATGACTGTGGAATCCACCACCATGGTTTGAACCAGGTCCCCCATATCGGCAGTTTCTCCTCCGGTCGTGACAAGCGATATGTCAAGCTCGGCATAACGCGCCGCTATTTTTTCATGTCCTTCTATGATTGTTTTTATGACTATGCCGGGAATCCTTTTCACGTGCCGTCCAATGGTACTCGATAAAAGTATATGATCATAAACGCCGACGCATAGCAAATCATCCACGTTTATCACGGTCGCATCCTGCGCGATTCCTTCAAATACGGAAAGATCACCTGTTTCCCAATAATAGACGTATGCCAATGAAGCTTTGGTACCCACCCCATCCGCGTGCATGATATTGCAATAAGCAGGATCACCTCCCAGGTGATCGGCGACCACTTTACAAAAAGCTAAGGGGAAAAGCCCTTTGTCCACCCGCTGAATTGCTTGATGGACGTCTGTTTTCTTTGCCGAAACTCCACGAGATTTATAGCGTTCCATGCTTAACTCTACTTTTAATCTTTGAGAGCCGGAGCTCGAGAAGGCTCTGGTTATTTTTTCAGGTGGGATTCAAAATGGTAAATGAGCTCGAGAGGGTTGATGTATTTCTTATCATGTTTATTGAGGATGATCTCATAGTGAAGATGGGGACCGGTACTGACGCCGGTGTTACCCACCTGCCCAATAACCTGCCCTCGTTTGACTCTCTGACCTTTTTTCACTTTAATTCGGTGCAAGTGACCATATCGAGTCGTGTAATATACTTTCTTGCGTTTGTTTTTATAAAATCCAAGACCGTGGCGGATTTCAACAAAACGACCAAACCCCCCCCAACGACCGGCTCGGGTGACCACTCCGTCAGCAGGCGCAAAAATCGAAGTTCCCGTTCTTGCCGGGAAATCAACTCCTCGATGAAAATCAGGTTTATGGGTGACCGGATGAATCCTTTTTCCGTACCGGTCGGATATAACACGTGTTTTGACCGGTCGAATCGTGGGAGTATTTTGCCAGAGTTGGCTGTCCTGGTCAATCGACTGCCTCAATTTGTCAACCGACTTGACGATGTTTTCATAATATCGTGCGGTTTCTTCAAGATAGCGTTGCAAGTAACTGAATTCACCATAGGCTGTTAAATCATCCGGATGCTCCATACCGCTGGGACCACCGCGACCCTTCTCGCTCTCGAATTCAATCGCTTGGGGCATGAATTGTTCTGCTAAATTGATATCGATCCCGGTGACGTCATGAATCCTGCTGGAAAATAGTTCTATGGCTTTTTCCTTTTCTTTCATCAATTGCAAGTGCTTTTTTATTTGTGATTCAATTTGGTCTATCCGTTGTTCCAAACTCGCAATCGTTTTTTCCTGGTCTTCCACGGTGATCTTTTTTTCATTGAAGATCATGACGGACTCGGCAAGCGTTTCAAAATTGGTTTGAGCTTTTTCCATCCAGGTGCTCACCTGATCGGCATTCATCCAGGTGGGCGCTTGTTCGTCACTTTCAAGATCGTCTATGCAATCTGCACCCATCGTGTGACAAATATAGCGATGGAGCCCCGTTAATTTGTTGATACTTGTCTTGTATTGGGAAATAAACCTCTTTAAGGAAGATTCGCTTTTATAAGCCGTCCATTTTAATTCATCCAAGTAAGATTCTAAAAATCTGAGGCGTTTTTCTTTTTCGGCAAAGCCATCGATTTCATTTTGCAGTTGTGCTTGAAGCGCTGCATTTTTTTCCAGTTGATTTTGTTGAACAACGATTTTTTGATGTTGCAAATAATAAAACAACCCCAAAGCCGTTACGAAAATAAAGAACGAAAAAATATAGACAAACGCAAGTGGATAGCTCAATGAATAGTGCCGCGCAACGGCGCTGGAATCTTTTAAAAAAATTATTGAAAATCTTTTCATACCATTTCGCTTTCTGAACCAAGGGGAGTATGATTCATGCGCTGAATACCAGCCTCCCTGCTGGTATCGCGATCACTTCAGTACATCAGCAAATACGACTTCAGGTACAACGAGTCAAGAAAATTTCACATTTCGTCTTTACCTGCTATTTAGAAAATATTCGCATAGATTGAGTGTTATAATTTTTATAAAGTATTCAATTAGATTAATATTGTTAATAAAATCAATAAGTTGAATGTCCTGTTTTTTCGTTTACCTGAATTTAAAGAGCACTATCCTTCATTTTCAGGCTTTGCTCAAGTTTTTTAAAAACTGCAAGGTTTCCAGTGATTGACGCGTGGGATGCCAGGGTAAGAATTTCCGGACCTGTTTTATCACATTGGAATTTCCGGGAATTGCTGGAAAGTTTTGTGGAATCCACATATGATAAGGCAAAATCAGTAAGGGACTATGCGAAAAATACTACATTTTGACGTCATTGGTGGAATTGCCGGAGACATGGCGGTTGGAGGATTATTGGATTTGGGGGTCCCATTTTCTCTTCTTGAAGAAGGGATGAAACAACTGGACGCGTTGCCAATAGGACTTTCCCGTCAAAAAACAAAGCGACATGAAATCTCTGGCACGCGTTTTCTTGTCAAGAACCGGGCTGAGGAATCCCATACCCATCGTTCTTTTCAAACAATTCAAGAGTTGATTGGCGCCTCGTCTCTTTCCTCTTCCGTGAAGGGAACCGCGCTCAGGATATTTGAAAAGCTGGCCCGGGTTGAGGGCAAAATCCACCATAAACCCCCGGAGAAGGTGAATTTCCATGAAGTCGGCGCCTGGGATTCGATTGCGGATATTGTTTGTGTGGCGTTATGTCTGGACTATTTAAAGATAAATGATATTTATGTGTCTTCCATTCCGCTGGGTACAGGGTTTGTCAAAACAACGCATGGCATCATGCCGATTCCCGCGCCTGCTACTTTAGAACTGCTACAAGGTTTTGAAATTATACAAGATTCACTTCCCTTTGAGAGAACGACTCCGACCGGAGCGGCCATTTTGGCTGCTTTAGCGAGTCCTTCACCCGAGATGCTACGGTACACGATAGAACGGATCGGGATTGGAACAGGAAGTCAGGACCGCCAGGAAGTTCCCAACATTGTACGCTGCATTCTCGGTCTGCAAAAGACGCCTCCGGATTCGGTGGACGGATTAGGCCAGGAAATGGTGGAATGTACCGAAACCAACATCGACGATTGCCCCCCGGAACGTTTAGGGTACGTCCATGAACAACTGATGAACGCCGGTGCGTTGGACGTGTGGTTTGTCCCCATACAGATGAAAAAAAATCGTCCGGGAGTTTTGTTGCAAATCTTGCATTTACCTGAATCTCGTTCTCAAATTCAACGTTTGATATTTCAGGAAACTACCACCTTAGGAATCCGGGTTCGCACATTGCAACGCACCTTCCTGGCGCGCGCAATCATAGAAGTGCAGACCCCTTGGGGAAAAGTTCGAGGCAAACAATCCGTTTTCGAAGAAAGAATTCGATTCAGTCCTGAATTTGAAGACTGTCGAAAAATCGCCCTTGCGCAGGAAATCCCCCTCAACCATGTTTTTAATATCGTTGAAGCATCCTTTTGGAAACAACAACAAACGTCTCAATTGAATAACGAAAATTGATACGAGCGTGATTATCATGACTACCATCCTTTGTATCAGAAAAGACAATGCTGTGGTGATGGCCGGTGACGGTCAGGTGACCATGGGTAACACGGTGATGAAATCCACTGCGACTAAAATTCGTTGTACCTACGGAGGCAAAGTCCTTGCGGGCTTTGCAGGCTCTACGGCAGACGCATTTGCCTTATTTGAGAAGTTTGATGAAAAGCTGGAACAATACAGTGGACAGCTCGTTCGTGCTGCAGTGGAACTGGCAAAAGAATGGCGTACCAACAAGATGCTGAGAAACCTGGAAGCTTTATTAGCAGTTGCCAGCAAAGAAGCAGCGCTGATGATTTCAGGAAACGGAGATGTGATAGAACCGGATGATGGCATCATTGCCATTGGTTCAGGCGGTCCCTATGCGCTTGCGGCAGCTCGTGCTTTGTTGGATAGTGAATTGTCGGCAAAAGCTATTGCGGAAAAATCCATGCGTATTGCCGGAGATATTTGCCTTTATACCAACCAGCGGTTCTCTTTTGAAGAACTCCAATTTTAAATATTTTATGGAAAACGCTCTTTCGCATCAAAATCAAACACCGCGGGAAATCGCGGAAGAATTGGACAAATACATAGTGGGCCAGGAAGCTGCAAAAAAAGCAGTGGCGATCGCCTTGCGAAATCGATGGCGCCGCCTCCAGGTACGTGAGGATTTACAGGACGAAATCTTGCCCAAAAACATTGTCATGATCGGACCCACGGGGGTGGGAAAAACTGAGATTGCCCGGAGGATGGCACGTCTGGTCAATGCTCCTTTTACCAAAATCGAAGCCTCAAAATTCACGGAAGTCGGATATGTGGGGCGTGATGTGGAATCAATCATCCGGGACCTGGCGGAAATGGCGATCAATATGGTACGTCATGAACACACCAAACGCATAGAAGCCCAAGCCCAAGCCCAGGCTGAGGATCGGATTCTCGATTTGCTGCTTCCCTCGACAAATCCCAGGGAAAGCGAAGAAAATAATTCGACCAAAGAAAAATTCCGAGAAAAACTGCGCAAAGGCAAGCTCGACGACAAACCCGTCGAACTGGACGTTTCCGAAAAGGGATCCGGTGCCTTCATCGAAATGATGCCTATTTCTCTCAATGACAACCTGGATATGAACATTCGGGACATGTTGTCCAATATGATGCCCAAGCGTACCAAACGTCGAAAAGTAAAAATCAGGGACGCGCGCGGTATTTTGGAGCAAGAGGAAATTCACAAGTTGCTCGACATGGAGGAAGTCTCACGCGAGGCGATCCACCGCGTGGAGCAAACCGGAATCGTTTTTTTGGATGAAATCGACAAGATCGCCACACGCAGTTCCCTCCAGGGACCGGACGTTTCCAGAGAAGGGGTCCAGCGTGATTTATTGCCGATCGTGGAAGGGTCGACGATCAATACCAAGTATGGCCCCGTGCAAACTGACCATATTTTGTTCATTGCCGCAGGCGCATTCCACGTAGCCAAACCTTCGGACCTCATTCCTGAACTGCAAGGGCGCTTCCCCATTCGCGTAGAATTGAAGTCCTTGAGCAAAGAAGACTTCATCCGTATCCTGACTGAGCCTAAAAACGCTTTAATCGTGCAATACACCGAACTGCTTGCTACTGAAAAACTGACGTTAAAATTCACGGATGACGCCATCGAAGAAATCGCCAGGATCGCCTGCGAAGTGAATGAACAAGCAGAAAATATCGGGGCTCGCCGTTTGCACACGATCATGGAACAGTTATTGGAGGAAGTCAGTTTTGAGGCACCTCAATTACTGGGACAAACGATTACAGTGACACCTGAGTATATTCAGGATCGGCTTTCTGAATTGCTGAAAGATCGAGACCTGACACGATATATTTTGTGAGCATGGATACGACGGAGATGGACACTGAAACCCTCTTGATGCGCCTGGAAAATCAGTTAAAGTGGTTTCTGAAGCAAAAATATTCCCATTTGAATTTAGCCCCTCTTATTCAGGAAGAATCGCATCAATTGAACCGGGGCTTGCAAGCCATGATGGGTAAGGGAACGGCGAGGCCTCCCTCACTTGATCAACCCGCCGACTCTCCCCTGCGAAAACGGGAACAAGATGCATCCTCCGCTGCAACTCATCACAGGACGTCATCTTCCGGACCCGAGTCCCTGGACGAATTAAAAGAGCAGTACTGTATCTGTCAACGATGTCCTTTGGGTGCCTCTCGCACTAACTTTGTTTTTGGAGTGGGTCATCCTCACGCAACGCTTCTTTTCATTGGAGAAGGTCCCGGCGCCGATGAAGACCGGCTTGGTGAGCCTTTCGTAGGAAGGGCGGGTAAACTGCTGACCAACATGATTCGATCTATCGGGATTGATCGTCCGGACGTCTATATCGCCAACATCGTCAAGTGCCGTCCTCCGGGCAATCGAAATCCCCACGCGGAAGAAATCGCAAAATGTTTTCCAATCCTTCGGCGTCAAATCGAACTGGTTCAACCCCGGCTGCTTGTCACCCTGGGTAACGTTCCCACCCAGGTTTTGCTCCCCAATGCGCCAGGGATTACCTCGTCACGAGGGCAACTCTATTTTTTTCAAAAGTGGCGGGTGTTGCCCACTTTCCACCCTGCTTATCTTTTACGCAATCCCTCGGCCATGGCCCTGGCGTGGGACGATTTTAAAAAAATCCGTCACTTGTGCTTTGAATAATGCCCCAGGAAGATCAACAGGTCACTTTGCTCAGACCAAGCGTACACCATTCATTGATGAAAGCCGATGTCCATTGACGTACGAGGAGTGAAGGGAACCCGGGATTTTTACCCGGGTGAAATGCGGCTACGGAATTGGTTGTTTGGCGTTTGGCGCGAAGTCTCCCAGCAATTCGGATTCGAAGAATATGACGCATGTCTCTTGGAATACGAAGAGCTTTACACACGCAAAGCGGGAGATGAAATCACTGAGCAAATATATGCCTTCCCGGACAAAGCAGGGCGTCATTTGAGTTTACGACCCGAAATGACCCCGTCACTGGCCCGTATGGTCCTGCAACAACAAAAAGCCCTCTCCTTCCCTTTGAAATGGTTTTCCATTCCCCAATGTTTTCGCTATGAACGCATGATGCGTGGACGGAGAAGGGAACATTTTCAATGGAACGCCGATATTATTGGAGAATCGAGCGTGACGGCAGAAGCAGAAATCATTTCTTTGCTCTTGTCGGGTTGTAAAAACCTGGGGCTTACCGCGCAAGACGTTCGTCTCTTCTTCAACGATCGCCGTGTTCTCAATGAAATTCTCACCGTCCTGGAAGTCCCTGAATCCTTGCATGATAAAGTGATGATCGTGATGGACAAACGGGATAAAATCTCTGAAGACGCATTTACCGAATTATTGCAAAAAGAACGACTCACCCGTGCCCAAATCAATGAGTTGATTGGATTTCTGGCAATCACGGGAATAGACGAGTTGGCCGAAAAGTTGGGCGGTGGCAAAGCGATGGAATCATTAAAAAGCGTCATGGAAATGGTCAATCAGGCGGGCTTTGGGGAATATCTGAAATTCGATATCTCCATCGTTCGGGGGCTGTCCTACTACACGGGCGTGATTTTCGAATTGAAAGATGTTCAAAAAGGACATCGTTCCCTCTGTGGAGGAGGGCGTTACGATTCTTTGCTTTCCACTTACGGAGGCGATACGATTCCGGCAGTGGGCTTCGGATTCGGAGATATTCCCATTACGGACATGTTGTCGGACCTGGAGCGTTTGCCTGAATTGAGCCGTCATCTGGATTTTATGGTGGTGCCGTTTTCGGCGCAAGAGAAGGGCATGGCGCTTGGCATCAGCAACAAGCTTCGACAACAAGGTGCCAGGGTGGAATGTGATTACAGCCTGAAAAAAATCAAAAGGGTTCTGCAACGGGCTGATGAATTAAACGTACATAAAGTGGTCCTGCTATTTCCTGAGGAATTGGCCAAGGGAGAAGTTGTCGTGAGAGATATGAAAACCCGTCAACAAAAAAATATTTTGATTGAAGACCTGCTGCTGGAAAACCAATAACCTCTTCTTGTTTACGATTTTATCATTGAATACATCGATGCGAATTGCGTTCTTAACTGTTGCTTTGTTAGTGCTTTTGGATCAAGGGTCCAAAATATGGATACGTATGCATATTGATTCATATCAGATCGTTCCTTTACTGCCCGATTTTCTGGAATTGACGCGGGTACAAAACAAAGGGGTGAGTTTCAGTTTCATGGCAGATTGGCCGGAAAGCATTCGCCTTCCTCTATTGCTTTCCATTTCTACAATCGCGGTGGTGGCAATGTTGTATTTTCTCATCGCGTATTGGAAATCGAATGATTTTTTCATGAAAACTGCATTGGTCATGATCATTGCAGGCGCATTGGGAAATTTGATCGACCGCGCGATTTACGGCTCGGTGACGGATTTCCTCCATTTCCGTTGGTATGACCTCAGTTTTTTCGTGAACAACCTGGCCGATTGTTTCATCAGCGTGGGCGTGTGTTTTTTCATCCTTTCCACCGTGTTCGGAAATACAAAGAAACCGTCCGAACTGGAACCTTCTTCGGAAACTTCTTCTCACAGTCCGTAATTCTCCTTGATTTATCTCTCGTTTGCGCCACTTTTCGTCTACGCCCTCGGACTAATCAGGTGGAGTAGTCGTTGAAAAAGGCTCATTGTTCATTGGGTTGAATCCGTGTTATATTCGCTCGGTGATTGCCATCTTGTGAAGGAGTTGCGATTTCTCCTGTAACGCAGGTGGCCCGGCATACTCGAGACACAAAACTGAGAGGAAAAGGAGTCCCCATTGGATAGCGAAAGCCCCATCCGGGAAGGACAGGTTCTGAGTGGCCCGTTGTTCCGTGAAACAATGAGATTGGAAACCGTTCGCATGAACGGAGCCGGCACCTGGGATGCGGGTCTCGTCGGTCAACAATCGGAGTTCTTTGACGAGGTGCGCAAGGAACGACTGCCCGAGCTCGAGCGCGTTGCTGAACACGTCGAACTCTCATTGACCGAAGTATTGCAACGTCTCGACCAGGAAATAGGCCGTGCCGCCGAAGAAGTGGAGAATCAGGTCCTTGGTGCCGAGGGACGTCAGGCGCAAGCCGAAATCCGTCACAACGAAGCGCTGGCGCGGCGAGACCGGCGTCGGCAGGAACTCGACCGGCAGCGAGCGTTGACTCTACAGGGAGTCGAGCGTTTGGCCAGCGTCCTGGTCCTGCCCCACCCGGAAGCCGATTCTCCGGAAGTGCGACGCCTGCGACCCAACGCTGAGACCGAAATGATCGCCATGAGGCGGGTCATGGAGCATGAAAAAGCCCGGGGAAGACAAGTCTACGACGTCCACGAGAAGAACCTGGGCTACGATGTGACCAGTCTGGACCTGGATTCCGGAGAACTGCGTTTGATCGAAGTCAAGGGGCTCTCCGCCGCTACGGGTACCATCCTGCTCACGCCGAATGAGCGCCGCGTCGCCGAAGACCGTCCCGATTGTTACTGGCTCTACGTGGTCACCCACTGCGCGAGCGACCCGGAACTTCAGGAACCGGTCAGAAATCCCGCCCGCTTCCCCTGGCGCCCGGTCACCAAGGTGCAACACTACTGGCTCCAAGTGAACGCCCTGACCCAACCAATGCAAGTCAGCGAACTTCCACAAAAGTACAATGGATCACAATGAACGCCAGGAAAAGCAATGAGCGATAACTTGAAAATCCGAAGACTCCATTTGCGAAATTGGAAGAATTTTCACGATGTCGAGGTTGCCATAGAAGATCGTGTCTTTCTCGTAGGTCCCAACGCGTCGGGAAAATCCAATTTTCTCGATGTTTTCCGCTTCTTGCGTGATCTCGCTTCGACCGGAGGCGGTTTTCAGGACGCGGTTTTACGACGGCGCGGGGTGAGCGCTATTCGATGCCTGGCGGCACGCCGGCATTCGAACATAGAAGCGTATGTCGAACTGCAGGATTCAAGAACAGGAGTCCAGTGGAAATATGAAATCGTTTTCTCTCAGGACAACCGTCAGCGCCCCATAATTCGCAAGGAACAGGTAACGCGTGATAACGAGTTAATCGTCGACCGGCCCAACGGAGATGACGAGAAAGATCCCGCGCGCTTGAAACAGACCTATCTCGAGCAAGTGAACGTCAACCAGCCCTTTCGTGAATTGATCGAATTCTTCACTTCCATCCGCTATCTGCACATCGTCCCGCAACTCGTGCGGGAACCCGGTCGCTCACTCGGCCGATTGAACGATCCCTTCGGCGGCGATTTCCTCGAACAGGTCACGAGGACTCCGGAACGGACCCGTAACGCGAGATTCAAGCGTATTCAGGACGCACTGCGGTTTGCGGTTCCACAGCTCGAAGAGATTGATCTCTGGCGCGACGATCGTGGCACGCCGCACTTGCGAGGAAAATATCAACACTGGCGCCCGCAAGGAGCCTGGCAGACGGAGGAACAATTCTCGGACGGGACTTTACGCCTGGTGGGGCTTCTCTGGGCAACCATGGAAAAGAAGGGACCGTTGTTGCTCGAAGAACCGGAACTCTCGCTCCATCCGGAGGTGGTGCGTAAGTTACCCCAGATGTTGACCCGGGTTCAACGGAAAACGGGCCGTCAGATCTTCCTGAGCACCCACTCACCAGAACTGCTGCAAGACGAAGGTATCGGGCTCGACGAGACCCTGCTCATCATTCCCAATGCGGAAGGCGTCAATGTCACTGCGGCTGCATCGTACCGGGAATCCCGTGATCTGCTGGAAGGCGGTCTTTCGCTTGCGGACGTTGTGATCCCCAAAACCCAACCTGAGCAAGTGGAACAACTCTCCTTGTTCCCGGATTCTTGAGCATGTCCGTGTTTGTTGTTATCTCCGCTGCGGTCGAAGGCGACGTCGACGAAGCGATTGTACGGAAACTCGTCGCTCATGCGGGTGGACAAATCGGGAACGTGTATGGTAAGAACGGGAAATCCATGCTGCGGAAGAATATCAACGGTTACAACAATGCGGCTCGTCGTACTCCCTGGCTGGTACTCATCGACCTCGACAATGATGCCGATTGCGCACCAACGGTACGGGAAGAATGGATACCGGCCCCTGCGACTCATCTTTGTTTCCGAATCGCCGTACGTGAAGTCGAGGCCTGGCTCATGGCGGATGCCACGACACTCGCTCGTTACCTGGGCGTGTCAGCAAACAAAATCCCGGCAGAACCCGAGCAGCTCGCACGTCCGAAAGATGCTATGGTCCACCTGGCACGTCAGTCCCGTCGTTTGGTCATTCGTGGAGACATGGTGCCGCGGATAAAAAGCGGACGTCGCGTAGGCCCGGCATATCCATCGCGACTCGTGGAATTCGTCCGAAATCATTGGCAGCCCGATGTCGCTGCCCAACATTCAGAGAGTCTTAAAAGATCAATCGATTGCTTGCAATGGCTTATCAGGAAGACTAGCAAGGAGACTGAACGACTATGATCCCGAGAGAATGCAAACGACTGGCGGAGGTGGACTTTCCTATTGCTGAGGTCTCCAGGCATGCGGTGCGGGAGAAATCGATCCGGCACGGGCATCCTTCGACGCTGCACCTGTGGTGGGCGCGACGACCGCTGGCTTCGTCACGTGCGGTATTGGTAGCGTTGCTGCTGCCAGACCCGTGTGACGAGCATTGTCCACCAAGCTTCAAGGAGGAGGCGCGCAGATATTTACCGCAAATTGCCGGTTGCCGTCCGGATGCCACGGACAAAGGGTTGCGTAAGGCACTCTTGCGGTTCATCGCCGACTTTGCCAACTGGAACCTGGCTGCGAACCAGAGCTACCTCGAGGTGAGTCGTGCCCTGGTGAAGGCGGCCCATGGTGATGAACCTCCTTTAGTCGTGGACCCCTTCGCGGGCGGGGGTTCGATTCCACTGGAGGCCCTGCGGCTTGGTTGTGAAACCTTCGCCAGCGATCTCAACCAGGTGGCCTGCCTGATCCTCAAGGTGATGCTGGAGGATATCCCGCGCCACGGACCGGGATTGGCCGAAGCATTACGCAAAGTCGGTGGCGAGATCAAAGGGAAGGCCGAGCGGGAATTGGAGGACCTCTACCCCCCGGACCCGGACGGCGCCACGCCGATTGCCTATCTCTGGGCGCGGACGGTGCGCTGCGAGGCGCCCCAACTGCGGTGCGGAGATCCCGCTGATGCGATAATTCTGGTTGTGCAGGAAGCCCAAACGCAAGTGGGCGCTCCGTCCCCGGGTGGAATGGTTCGAACACCGTCCCCCGCATGTCCAATTCGAGATTTTTGAACCGAAAACGGACAGGGAAGTGCGTACCGGTAACGTAACTCGCGCGAAGGCGACGTGTTTGTGTTGTAGCTCCGTGTTACCCCCCGAACGGGTGAGAAAACAACTCGCTGCACAACGGGGTGGTGCGGACGTCCTCTTCGATGGGCAGGGGCACCGCGTTGGCGGAGCATGGATGACGGCGGTAGTGATTCTCAAATCCGGCCAGACCGGGCGGCATTATCGTCTTCCCACCAACGCGGACTACGAGGCGGTGCGCCGCTCGCAATCTCGGTTGGCAGACATCCCCGACGAGTAGGAGCGCAATGGCAATCAAGGACTCTGCCCGGTACCGGATGAGCCAACTCCTGCTGGGGGCGGTTCAGGAGCAGGTCGAGCGTTCAGCGTTCAGCGCTATGGCATGCTGCAGTGGGGTGACCTCTTCACGGCAAGGCAAAAGATGGTGTTGGTGGAAATATGTAGAAGTGTTGCTGAATCACAACTGAAAGGGATTTCGAGCGAGTTTGTTGCACTCATTGTCTCTCGCCTCACTGATCGTTTAGCATCATTGGTGGGTTGGGATGTAGGAGGTGAGAAACTCGGCCATGTCTTCAACCGACAAGCATTGCCAGTAGTTTGGGATTTTGCTGAGGGAACGCCTTTTTCAGGAGCTACGGGAAGTTACAAAAACGTAGCAAACCAAATTCAAGGCGCGGTTCAATCCATTTCGGGAATTATAGTAGCCACCGGTCAAGTCCAATCTGCTGATGCCAGCGACCATCCGTTACCTGACCAGACTGCTGGAGTCTGGTTCACCGACCCTCCTTACTATGATGCGGTACCTTACGCAGACCTCTCCGACTTTTTCCTCGTTTGGCTCAAGCGCACGCTGCCCGATAATCCACTGTTACACGATCGGTTCGATTCAGACAATTCCCTCTCACCTAAGGACGCCGAGGCCGTACAAGACGAAATCAAACAAGTGGATTGCCGACCAAAAGATCGGGAGTGGTTCGAGGAAACAATGGCGGAGGCGTTTGCTGAGGGCCGCCGGGTACTAGACGCAGATGGGGTTGGTTCCGTCGTCTTCGCCCACAAAACCACTGAGGGCTGGGAGGCGCTGCTTTCCGGTGTGATCCAAGGTGGTTGGACTATCACCGGCTCTTGGCCTATTGCCACGGAGAGGCCCAATCGTTTTGCGGTCGCGAGACTCCGCCGCCCTCGCCACCAGCATCCACCTCGTCTGCCGCCCGCGTCCCAAGGACGCGCCCATCGGCGACTGGGCCGACGTGCTGCGCGAGTTTCCCAATCGTGTGGGAGACTGGATGGAGCGATTGCAGGGAGAAGGCATTCGTGGCGCGGACCTGGTCTTTGCCTGCATCGGCCCGGCTCTCGAAATCTTTAGTCGTTACCGCACCGTGGAGACCGCCGAGGGCCGCCAAGTCGGTCTATCCGAGTACCTTGAAAAAGTCTGGGAGGTCGTCGGGCGCACCGCATTACAGCAGGTACTCGGTACGGCGGAAGCGAAAGCGCGCAATGAATTGGCCGGCGCGCTGGAGGAAGACGCCCGCCTGACCGCGCTGTTCCTCTGGACGCTGCAAAGCACGGTCACCTCCGAAGCGAACGATAAACCGGAAGAGGACGAGGATGCGATTGCCCAAGTAGCGTCAAGGGGATTCAACCTGCCCTTCGACGTCGTGCGTCGTTTCGCCCAACCCATGGGCATCGATCTCAACGTCTGGACCGGCCGAATCATCAAACAGGAAAAAGGCGTGGTGCGCCTGCTGCCGGTGACCGAGCGGGCCGGAAAACTCTTTGGCGAGGAGGGGGCCAGTGTCGCTGCCGATTGGATCGAGCATGAATCGGAAGCCAACCTGCAATTGACACTTTTCCCCGAAATGGATACTCCATCCAGGTCAAGAATCCGACATCGTAGAAGGAAGTCCATCCTTGATGGTGAAATCGATCTTCAGTCGCTCGAGGCCACCACCCTGGACCGCGTGCACGCGGCTATGATTTTTCAGACAGAAGGTCATACCAACGCGTTGCGGAAGTTGATCGAAGCCGAACAGGAGCGTAGCCTCGACTTCCTGCGACTTGCCAACGCGCTTTCCGCCCTGTACCCTCGTCACAGTGAAGAAAAGCGGCTTTTGGACGCGATGCTGCTGGCGGCTCCCAAGTAAAAAGGAGAGGTCATGGAGAAAATAACATTGAAAAACTATCGCTGTTTCCGTGAAGAACAAACCGCCCGCCTGGCGCCTCTGACTTTGCTCGTAGGCGAAAACAGCAGCGGGAAAACCTCCTTCCTGGCATTGACTCGGGCACTATTAGTCACTGCCTTCCAGCACGACATTCCCGATTTCAAAAAAGAGCCGTATGACTTGGGCAGCTTTGACGAAATTGCCCATAACCGGGGTGGAAGAGGAAGCCGGGCAAGTACTTTTGAGGTGGGATTCGAATTCACTCCCAGTCACCCCATAAAGGGCATGGATGTGGCTACCGGTTCCTGTCGCTTTGAGGTGGATTTCGGAAAGAAGGGAACCGTGCCGTTTCCGGTGAGAAGACGACTTTCGAGAAAGAATCATTGGCTGGAATACAGTCTGCGAAATGATGGATCGTGGTTGCTTTGCTTCAGCACAGTAAATAACCGTTGGCAAATAAAGTTGCCCGAATTGCACACTCAGTTTGATGGTGGCTGGATTCCTGCTTTCGATTTCAGTATTGGATTTCTGCTGAATCGCCTAAGAGACGATGAAAAAGAATTAATTAAATATGTTGCCCCATTGGATGGAATTGATCTACCCACAACGGAAGAATTGAATCTGATTGTTGACGCATCCATGTCCACGTTTAATCAAAATCAAGCATTGTATGCCGGTGCGCCAATCAGGTCCAAACCGCACCGCACCAACGATCCCTCCCGTACTGCATCGGATCCTGAAGGCAATTATGTTTCCAGTTATCTTGCCGACCTCTATTTCCGGAATAAAAAGATGTGGACAACTCTCAATGAGCGTCTTGAAGACTTTGGCAAGGCCGCGGGTCTCTTCGACGAAATATCTATCAAACCATTAGGTAAGCGGGAAATTGAGCCTTTCCAGGTACAGGTCAGGAAATTCGATGGTCGGCGGAAGGGTCCCCCGCGCAACCTGATCGACGTGGGCTACGGCGTCAGTCAGGTGCTGCCCGTGATAACTGAACTTTTACGCGAGGATGCGCCACCCATGTTCCTCTTGCAGCAGCCGGAAGTGCATCTCCACCCGAGCGCCCAAGCCGCCCTGGGAAGTTTATTCTGCCAAGTCGCCGGGCCGGAGCGCCAGTTGATCATCGAAACGCACAGCGACCATTTGCTCGACCGGGTGCGGATGGACGTTCGCGATGGCACGACTGGTTTAAAACCCGAGGACGTCTCTATCCTGTATTTCGAACGTGGAGAGTTGGACGTTCGCATTCACTCACTCCGAATCGACGAAGAGGGAAACATCCTTGGCGCTCCCGAGGGTTACCGTCGCTTCTTCATGGAAGAGGTACAGAGGTCGCTATGGAAGCGATAGAATATCTGGTGAGGATCTGAGCAATGTGCGCAATCGTCGATTTGAACGTCGCCAACGAAGTGTTTGGTCCTGGTCCATGTCCGTCAGGGGAAAAGTTTCTGGACTGGATCAAGAAGGGAAGTGGCCGTCTGGTGGTTGGAGGTGAACTGCTCGAAGAACTCGAATCGAATTCACCGAGTTTCAGAAAGTGGGCAGCAATGGCTGTAAATTCCGCAAAGATGCGGATTGTGAATAGAGGCAGGGTTGATGCGAGGTCGGAGGAACTCCGGGAGGGGCAAACACTGGAGTCGGACGACCCGCATGTGATTGCCCTGGCTCAAGTCAGCGGCGCCCGTTTGCTGTACACGAACGACGAGGACTTGCAAAAAGACTTCAGGAACAGGAATCTGGTAAACAATCCGGCAGGAAAAGTTTATTCAACGGAGGCGGAAAAGAACCCGAATAAGAAATTCAGAAAAGTACACAAGAAATTGCTTCGCAGAAACGATCTGTGCCGGGTCGAGTAGCTGCGGCAAGATCAGCAAACAACAAATGCGCAGGAGTAAACATGACCCTTGATCTCTGGTATAAGAGTCCCACCCATCGCAAAGAGGTCCGGGAGGGTCGCGCATTCATCCCGAAGAAATTAACCGTCAATCGCTCGTGCTGTAGACTGGATGGAGATAACGTATGATTCGACGCGTAACCATCAGGAACTTCAAACGCTTTCGTGAGCATCCGTTCGAGCTGGCCGACTCTGTCGTCCTTGCTGGTCCGAACAACGCAGGAAAATCCACTTTACTCCAGGGAATCATGACTTGGAAGCTGGGGCTCGACCGGTGGATCGCTCAACGTAAAGGAGACAAGAAGAGCAAGGCGGTCAGACGATCCGGAGTCGCTGTCACGCGCGCCGATTTCACACCCGTGCCTCTCCGTGAAATGAATCTCTTGTGGGAAGACCGGCGAGTCTCCGGAGAGAGACCGGGATTACCGAGATTGATCGAGATCATCGTCGAAGGAGAGTCATGGAGCTGTGGTCTCGAGTTTCAATACGCCAATCCCGAATTGGTCTACGTACGGCCACAGCAGGCAAAAACTCTCGATCGCGAAGCCATTCTCAATTTTCCACCACCAGCCGCTGAGAATCTCGATATTGTCCATGTTCCTCCGCTCTCCGGGATCGAACGGGATGAACCACGACATGACCATGGTATGCAAGACCTGCTTGTCGGCCAGGGAAGGCCTGGCGAAATCCTGCGGAACCTTCTCTGGGAAATTGCGGAAAAACACCCGGAAGGCTGGGAGGAAGTGAAAAAATACATTCACGAACTCTTCCGGTTTGAATTGCTCCAACCATCCTATTCACCGGCACAGCCCTTTATTGTCTGCGAATACCGGGAACCAAACCATTCACGGCCGCTGGACCTCGCCAACGTTGGGAGTGGAACGCTTCAAGTGCTTCTCCTGCTTGCGGTTCTGTACGCCCGTCCTGCCACAGTGATCCTTCTCGATGAACCCGATTCCCACCAACACGTCATCTTGCAAAAACAGGTTTACGATCTGGTGCGTAAGGTCGCTCATGAACGTGGAGGGCAAATCATCGTCGCTACGCAATCCGAAGTCGTTCTCGATGCCACCGAACTGGCACGGGTGATCGGATTCTTTGGTCACTCTCCACACCCACTCTCCAGCAAGTTACAGCGCGATCAACTGCGAGAAGCACTCAAACGCGTTACCACCACCGATCTCTTACTTGCCAAGGAAGTTGGCGCTGTGCTTTACGTCGAAGGAGAGTCAGATGAAAAGATCCTGACAGAGTGGTCTCGAATCCTCGATCATCCGGCTCGGCATTTCTTCCACAGGCCCGTCGTTCACTGGCTCGGAGGGCGCAGTCTCAACGAGGCGAAAGCGCACTTCTTCGCCATGCAGGCAGTTTTTCAAGAGACGCGCGCCCTCTGCCTTCTCGATGGGGACAATCGAGACGAACCGGATGAGGAGACGACGCAGGCGGGTCTGGCAGTTTTACGCTGGCGTCGCTACGAGATCGAGAACTATCTCCTGCAACCGGAGGTCATCAAACGATTCGTAAATTTCCCTTTGATGGAGCAAGTAATCGAAAACGTGTTTTGGAGGCAGGTACCACCCGGCACTGATCTCTTTGGAGATCACGTATCACTCGTACGAGTCAAAGCAAGTACCGAATTCCTGATTCCGCTGTTAGAGCATTCCATTTTGGATAATCTGGGCATGAGCACGCCAAAAAAGGATTTGTACCTTTTGGCCAGCGTAATGCATAAGGATGAGATTCACCCGGAGATCGTCGAGAAACTCGACCGCATTGCGGAGTCGCTCAACCCGTTAAACTCAAAGGAGTAAACATGCAACCCTGGTAAAAAAACGTCACCCTGCGCAAGGAAGTTCGTGAAGGTCGCTCGTTCAGTCCGGCCTAGTTCGCGATCGCCCTGGAGCAGATCGTCTCCGGAGCGGGCTGATCTCGGGTGACCTCATCCACGGTACTTGGTGAAATCACTCCTGACGGTTCAAAGTGTTTTTGGTAGCGAGATGGTATCAAAGCATGCGCAGCATTTTGACTCCACGGAGGTTGAATTCTTTGCGGAGTTTGTGGCGGGTGCGAAAGAGCAATACGGAAAAATTGGAAGCTGAAATATTCATCCGCTCGCATATTGTTTTGGTACTCTCCCCATCGATTTCTCGAAGAATGAAAAGCAAGCGCATCCGCTCCGGGAGCATGTCGATGCACTCCCACAAAATCTTACGCGCCTCTTCGTTTTCCAGCACCTGCTCCGGAGTGAAATTCCATTCCCGGGGTTTTTCCAGCCACATTCCGTCGGGCGTGAATTCCGGGGTTTCCAGGGTGGCTAATTCGGAATCGATGATCAGGTTTTCCTTTCGTCTTTGACGAAAATAGTCCATGATCTTGTGTTTCAGAATTCCCAACAACCAGGTCCTGATGGTGGATTTTCCCTGAAAAGAATCTTTGGCGGACACTGCGGCCAACAACGTATTTTGTACCACGTCGGCCGCTATGTTTTCATCGCCTACACGAACGAGGGCAAAACGAAAAAGCATGTCGCCATATTCGTTTGCCCAGTTTTCCACATCCTCTATGGTGTGTTTTTTCGTTTTCATGGAATCGGTATCACTTTGATCCGGCCTTCATTCAGGCAACAGAGGAAGTCGGCCTGAATGACTGGGTTTGCTCACTCGCATGGATTCAGGTATTTGCTAAAGCATCTGTTCACTAATATATAAATTTCTGAATTTATTCAAGCATTTTAAAAATCCACCTGTATCTCGATTTTTTAAAAACCATCTCCTGCGTTCCGGTCAAAGACCTTGAATCAAATGGAATAATTTTTTCCACTCATCACGTTGCGACAGGCTGGATCGCAACATGTCCAACTGCCCGCATAATTCTTCGTAAGAACCTGTCTGGAGTTTGAGAACTATGTCATCTTTTTCAAAACAGGAATCGTATTGAATATTGGCACGGGATGGTATTTGAAGTTGCCGCAGGCATTGCGCAAATTCTTGTCGAGATGCGGTCAACTCCGGGAAACGCCATGATTCCAATCGTTGTTTGAGCAACCGATACCGTACGGGCAACTGTATTTGCCGATCATTGAAAGTATGAGCAAGTTCCGGGGATTCCATTATATGCTCCAGAGACCAACCTCGCATGCGACTCACTTCCCGAATCAATTGCAACAGGGTTTTCCATTTGTTTCCCCCCAATTCCAGATTTTTCAGGTGGTGGACGAGTGTGGGAATTTCCGTTTTGGAAAATTTCAGCAGATGCAGCAAATCCTGCGCACTGTAGTTGCCTATACAGGACGATTCATCCAAGTCCAGAATCTTTGCCAGGTTGAGCAAATCCCGTGTTATTTTTTGGGAAGGTTTCAATCCCAACTGTGGTAAAACCTGCTCCATAAGTTGCGATTCTTCCATTCCCTCTTCCGCCAGAGCCTTCAAAATACGGCAAATTTCCACACCCTTGAATACGTGTTGCGCCACTTGGGTTTCCAAACGCCAAAGGGCGACCTCCCGCTTCGATACATTGGCTGCGATCAGGAGACATGGAAAAAGGGTTCTGGTTTGGTCTTCCAGGAGAGGAAGCGCGCGCATGCGTTTGAATCCATCCACCAGAACATATCGATTCACACCTATCTCCTGCGCGATCAAAGGCATGAGGAATCCGTTTTTTTCCAGGGACTGTTGAAGAAGGTGGTCCGTTTGTACGTTTTTCCAGTCGAAGGGAGAGTCATTCACCCGAATCCATTCCGGGGGAATCCGCTGAAAAGACCAATTCAAATCAATCATAAAAATGCTTCAATTAGATGTTGGTAATACGCAGCTTCTTCCAGTTTGCCGCGTTTTTTAAATCCTTGTTTCAAAATCTCACATTTTTCAATCAATTTTTCCAATGCGGCTTCGCGATCCCGTGGAATCAAAGGCACCGTGCGGATGATCTTCTGCAGTGACTGAACCCGGTAGCGATCATTTCCCCAGCTTCGGGAAGACAATTGGTCACTATGTCCTCCATAACGTACCATCAGCTTTTCATCCAACAAATTTACCGGAAATCGGGCAGCCACCCTCAACCAGAGATCATAGTCTTCACAAACCGGTAAACTTTCATCGAACAAACCTGTTGTTTCAAAAACCTTCCGTCGAATCATGGTGCTGGAGGGTGCCATCAGGCACAGGGAAAGACTCGGTTGAAAAATCCACCCTTCCTGCTTTCGATGTTTTTTCCCGGGATTGATCCGCCGTCCGTGACGTATCCAGATTTCGTCCGTAAACAGGATTTGAGATTGAGGGTAACGCTGCAGGTAGCGCACCTGCTTTTCGAGTTTTTGGGGAAGCCATTGGTCGTCCGAATCGAGGAAAGCCACCCAGGGGCTGTCTGAATTTCGGATTCCGGTGTTGCGAGCAGCACTGACCCCCTGATTGCGAGGAAGTGTAATGGAACGTGAAGCCGGTCCATAATGGGAGAGTAATTCCGTTGTTTCATCCGTGGATGCGTCGTCCACTACGATCAACTCCCAATCCTTAAAAGTTTGTGACAGGACCGAATCAATTGCATACTCGAGCCACCCGGCACGATTGTAGGTCGGAATAATTACAGAAATGAACGGCATGACAACAATCGGAGTAGGACAAAGAGTTTGATTTCCGTTTCAACTTTGAAATTGAAGCGCAATATAAAATGAGAAGCACCTGATTACGAATCTTGAATTCAGGCTGATTGAACTATTATTTGATGGCCAGAATCCCTTCGAAGCATAGATATTTGAACACTATGGTGGTGTGAACAAATCCTGCCCTTTTGAGCAAATCCAAATTACCCTGGGTGGAAAAGGGTTCCATGATGCCTTTCAAGCTTCGAGCTTTGGCAATAATCTCGTCAGGGCTATAGTTTTGTTCTAATTTGTAATCCGTGTATAACGTCGTCATGATGTCTTGAAACCTGGCATCACTTGCTCTCACTTTCTCAAACCAGATAAAGGCTCCTCCACAATTCAAGGCGCTGTAAATTTTGTCGATCACTTGCTGCCTCCATTTTGGAGAAATAAATTGAATACAATAGTAAGACACCACCAAGTCCGTCGGCTCCAGGTCATACGAAACTATATCGGCGACTTTCAGAGAAACGTTTTCTTTTCCTTCGAGTTTTTCCTGGGATTTATGGATCATGTTTTTTTCGAGATCCAATCCCACCCATCGACATCCTGGTTTATTTTGATGATGCTTTACCAGTCGGATCAATAAATCTCCCACTGAGACGCCGATCTCGCAGACAAGGGAATCCTGCCTGATAAAGAAGTCACTGAGCTTGCAAACAACGTCATGTCCGACGTCATAAAAGGGAATGGAGCGTCTCACGTGTTCACCGAAATTCTCGGCAGTGGCGCCTGCAAATGACCATGCTGAATTTGCTGCAAAGGCAGGATTCTCTTTGCTTTCTTTATTTACCCGGGGGCCATTTGATTTCATGTTTTCGGTTCCCTTCTTTGTCTGCTCGGGGATTATCGTTCCAGGGAGAGAAAGGATCCTTTTTGATCGAGGAGATTTTCGACCATATCTTTATCCACCCAGGGTATGTCTCCCGGCACAGTTGATTTCAGGGCTGCCATTGCGGCTCCCCAAGCGAGACAGTTTGATAAATCGTGAGTCGAATCTTGTGATAGCCAGGAATAAAGAAACCCTGCGGAAAAATCGTCCCCTCTTCCCAAACGCCCGATTTCTTCTGCCGGAAAAATTGGTTGCGAGAAGCGCGGCTTCCGTTGAAAAAACCGGGAACTCTTTTTTGATCTTTTCGACACAGGCAATGGCTTGCGGATTGGTCAATGTGAATTCAAGAACTCGAATTCCTGCCTTCAATAAGGCGCGAGTGAGCATTCCGGCTCCACCCAGATCGTCTAACCGTAGAATGGCGATTATTCGGCTTCGTTCAATCAATGCGAAAGGAGCATGGTTCATTTTATTATCAGCATCAATGCAGGTTATGAATAAAAGATGATTCTTTTTTTATTTCTTTTCAAGATTATCCGGAACTTCAGAAATGATTCGCAACTGCCTGTCCATTCGCGTCCGGGAGTCGCGGATTGACCTACCGGACTTCCAAATCCGGAGCATCTTCATTGTTGATGCGAATCACAAAAGAGGGTTGTCTGCCCATACTCACTTTCGATTTCCCCAGAAATGAGCTTGGGGAAAGGTTGAAAAAATTTGGAAATATTGCAAGAGGTTCCGTCGGATCATAAACAAGCGATTTAAAAGAGAAAATACAAAATTTCATAAAACCATCACTTGATTTCGACAAATATGGAAAACCAGATAAATTATGCTATAGTTCCGGCATATCCAAGAGGCAATCTATAGAGTCTCAACAAGTCTGTGGTTACTTTGGATAAAAATAAAATGGCTACCGAGCAACTCTTATTGTTTGATTTTGAAAAAATGGACAATTCCAGTGCCCTCTCTGCGCCTACTACAGACATCCCCCAATCGGTTCCTCCCCTGACAAAAGCGAAATGGACTTTGTCTCAACCGGTAGATTTCAGCAATTTGTTGGAGGATTTATCAATTTTTATGAGTTGGGAAGACCCTGGTCCCACCATTGATTTTTTGCAGGAAAAGTACCCTCAGGAAAGCCGGTTGCTTGCTAATCTTCTGGAGCAGCAGGAAACGGGTTCGCTGGAGGAGTTTTTAAAGGCATTTCTCGACCTCTATCCCGATTGGCCTCTTTGGGAAACCGCATGTTTGGTCACTGCGCTCGCCAAAGCAGAATACTTGGAATTGTATATTTTGGGAGCTCCTTTCCCTTGGGAAGAATGGACGAATTGGACAAATACAAAAAGTGCGGCGGGGGCTCATTTTACTTTAAAGGATGAAGGGACTATTCCTCACCTGGAAGAAGCCCTGAATTTGGGACAGGAATTGTTCCCTCAATGCAAAGCAGAGGGAGCCTTAGACCTTCATTTGTTTTTAGGGGAAGTGTTGTCCCAACTTCAAAAAGAGGGAAGGGATTTTTTAAAAAAGATAAACGCTTTTCCAAAGGTTGATTCGCAATTTGTCTCCAAACATCGCTGCATTTCCTCAGTTTTGAGCAACATAGGTCTGTCTCAACGGATAACTGCTTTTATAAGTCATGGAGAAGACCTTCGGCAGTTTCAAGTACTTCTGGAACAGGGGCGTGATTTTATTGAAAACGGCTGGGAATGCTGGAGCAAAATACAAGCAATTCAGGAGGATTCTCCACAACAAGGGGTTCTATGGGGCGATGCATCCACTTTCTCAAGGATCTCAAAACAAGTAGAATCTTTGGCAAACCGCGACACGCTTCCTTCCAGTACGATACTCCTCCAACTCCTGGAGGATTGGACTCAAGCCCATGCAAACCTTTTGGAAGAATTAAGCCATAATACTCTTGGGAAACTCCAAGAACTCTACTTGCAACTCAAGCAACAGTTGGAAGAGAAAAATGCGGAGGCCCGATTACGAAATCAGATCTTGAAAGTGATTCATGATGGCATGGTTTTATTAGAAAAGCCACACCATGCCCATTATCCAAAAAAGTTACTGGAATGGGAAAAGTTTATTTTCAAGATAGAGGTTCATATTGAGGAAGCATCAGAGATTCTCGAAGAGCTCAACACATCGAAGAGGTCTTAAATCCGATTTCGGATCTTCCCAATGCGTTGCGAGACGATGGGTTTGTTCCGTCTTTCGAACAGGATCGAGCTCGTGGGCCGAATGCTTGTAAGATACTTGCACGCGGCCTTCGTCCTCCAGCCTCACTTGCCAGAGGAAGTTGCCTCTAAAAAGAGCGAAGTTGCCGCTGTATGGTGGCTATAGCGACTTCGCAAACTCTCGTTTTTTTTGGCTGTTTCGCTGTTCATCTTCCCAAGACCACGAATAAATCTAGTTGTGCACGCCACCACAAACGTTTATTGTCTGTCCCGTAATAAAGCTGGAGGCATCAGAAGCCAGAAATAACGCAGCACTGGCAATTTCCTCCGGCTCACCAATTCGCCCCAACGGCCTCCTGCTCTCAAGCATCTTCAAGTTATCAGGATTACTCAAATATGGTTGAGCCATCTTTGTTCTGGTATATCCCGGTGCAATCGAGTTTATCCGTATATTGTGTTTACCGAAATCCCAAGCCAGGCACTGGGTCAGCATGATGGCACCTGCTTTCGCAACATTGTAGGAAGTCCCCAACCCACCAGACACTCGTTTTCCGTCACCCGAGGTTATATTGATAATGTTCCCCTTTCTCTGTTCGATCATTCTCTTACCCACGGCCTGGCAACAAAAGTAAGTGCCTTTGAGATTAGTATCCATAATCAAGTCCCACTCGTCTTCATCCACTTCAATGATGGGCACTGGTTTACCGAGTACTTTTGAACCGACTCCCCCATTGTTCACCAGAATATCAATACGACCGCATTCCTCCATTACCTTATGAACAAGGTGATCGATATCGAACTTTTTGGTGATGTCGGCCTTGATAGCCAGGGAATGTCTGCCTAGCGCTTTGACTTCATCGGCCACCCTTTCCAATTTTCTCTTGTTATAATCTGGCCAATATTTTAGCGTGCTCGATCATCTTATCTTGGGATTTCTTATCACTCCCACAAAGCAACAAAACTTCGGGGGCGCCCAGCCCTGTGCGGAGCAAACGGGTCGCGCAGGCTGCGGGGTGGTGTAGTGAGGTAGCGGAGAAAAACCACTACCTACCCGATTGAGCTTGATTTATATCATTCAAGTCAGTTCTAAATGTAATTTTTTGCCTAAAGCAAACGCCGCACGTTCAAGAGTTTGTAAGGTTACAGAGACATTTGAGGGATCAAGCAATCTATTCAATGCGGAGCGACTCGTTTTCATTCTTCTAGCCATGTCGGTTTTCGTTATGTGCTCTTTTTCCATTAATTGTTGGATCTGAAACGCTAATACTCGCTTCACAGCAATTGCTTCTGTTTCTGCTAAAAGGTTTTCTTCTTCCAGAAATTCATCAAAATTGCTACCCACATATTTGTTCATGTTTCCTCTTTGATCTGTTTTAATCGTCTCCTGCTCACGTCTAATTCTTTTTTTGGAATTTTTTGCGTCTTTTTAACAAAGCCGTGTAAGAGAACCATCAGATCATCTTGAATTGTGAAAATGATACGAGCAATTCCAAATGAGATGTCAGATCTCACTTCCCATAGTTCTGTTTCTATCTTTCGAACGAGAGGCATGCCAGGTGGCCATCCAAATTGCACCGTTTTTATATCTTTTCCAATTACCTTTTAGTCTCGACGGTCCAACGATCTGAGCCATTCTCTAACGGGTTCATTTCCTGCTTGACTCCTGTAAAACACAACTTCCAAACGTAAATTTTCCATAAGATTATGAAATACCATCTTTGGTACGATTGAGTCAATGATATATCGTGAACTGTAAGTATTTGATGAAAATTGAAGAGCACAACGACAAGGATAACCGGAGTCCAGTTATGGGCTCACCCTGAAGGGGCCGTTATACCCCTGAGCGTAGATGATCGCTAAGCGTTTCCGTGACCCGGGCGCGATGTGATCGTGCGTGGGCTCGGGCCACGCGGCGGGACGCGGGCAGGCTGCTGCGGCCGCGTCGTAGTCGATATTTGATCTGCATCGGTTCCTGGTAAGCGTCTGCAAAAATGGTTTTGTGGATAAAATTAAAAATCTATCAATCAGGGAGATCCGCTTCTTTATGATCATGAACCAAAAAGCGAAGGTTCACTCCACAATCCAGTGTTTTTTCCAATGGCGATAATGATCGTAAACGCTTGACGCCTCAACAAGAGTGGACGCATGCGGAAACGCGTTAACCCACAACGGTCAGGACTGTTGCCACCGGGTCCCAATAGTACGGACGATCGACATTCAACTTGTCAATCGAGAGCAGTTCGTCCTCGCTTAGCTGCCAGTCAAAGAGCGCTGCGTTCTCCGCGATGTGCTCGGCCGAGCCAGATCGAGGGATCACCGCGACGTTACGGGAAATCGTCCACTTCAGGACGACCTGATCAGGGATCTTGCCGTGTTTCTGTGCGATTGCGTCAATCAGCGTTCGACGATCGCCAGCGTCGATCAAGTGTGAGAGGAGGGAGCCGTAGCCGATCAGCGCAATTCCATGGGATTGCGCATACGCTCGCAACGACGGGGAAGAGAAGCCAGGGTGAAGCTCCAGCTGGTTGACACATGGCATTACATTCGCGTAGCTTTGCATCTGATCCAGCAGCTCGACCGGGTAGTTGGAGACTCCGATGTATTTCGCCTTGCCTTGCCGCAACGCCTTCTCCATGGCCTGCCACGCACCCTTGCGGACCGTCAGAGCATGAGCAGCCGTATTTGCCTCCTTCACTCTTTGTCGCTTGGCTTGCGCGATGAGGTCACGGATGTTGTCGCCATCAGGCAGTCGCTCTGGTCTGACAGCCTCCTCCTTGCCCTGGTAAGTGAACATCTCAAAGAAGTGGGGGACGGCTGCTGCGTTGTATTCCTCCTTGCTTGCGAATGGGGTATGGATCAGGAGCAAGTCTAGGTAGTCGACTCCAAGTTGCTTGAGCGTCAGGTCGATAGATGCCTCTTCCCCACCCTTGTCATTGAGCCCCTTGTGATCCCCTGCCGCCCAGAGGTCGTCTGAATTTGGCGGGAAAAAGGCCACTTTACTCGTAATCCACACGTCCTTACGATCCAGCCCCGACTTGCGGACCCCTTCCCCCACCTCCAACTGATTGCCGTAGAGCAACGCCGTATCAATCATCCGATAGCCTTGCTTCAGAGCTTCTACCACTGCACGGACACACCGTTCACCATCCAGCCCGGCAGTTCCAAGACCTACCTGCGGCAGCTCACCACTCTGCCCTTTCACATCGAACTTGAATGTTGGAATCTTACCTTTAAAATCTTTCATAGCTTCCTCGTGCGCTGATTTGTAAAAAGCTTCACGCGGTTGTGCTGGACGCGGTGCCAGGCCACCCAGTCTCCCAGGAGAACGGATTGATCAGTCTGGCGAGGAAGCCTTTTTTGCGTTTCACTACGGATTCAAATTAGCTCCCTGCCTTTTTTTTAGTTTCTGAAACAGTGTCAAGCGTTAACTTTTTTTATTTTTTTTATAGTTCGCTTTGAACGCTTCGTTTTCATCCCATACCTGATCCGCAATTGGGGAATTATGTCTTATATACATAATCTTTTTCACAGGTTTTATTACATTCCACACCGTTTTAGAACCCTTTTCAAAATGGAAGTGATCACCCGGATTTATTCGTATGGTTTGTCCTAAATGATCGCTGTTCCTGTCAACTTCTGTGACTTCCAATTCGCCCTCAAGTAGAAAACACATTTCATCCCATGGCCATTCGACCAGCCAACTTCCCTCAGTACACGACCAAACACCAGTCTGACATGATCCATCTTCAGATCTCCATAATATTTTTATTTCTTGCTCCGCAGATCCTGATAGTAAATTGGCATTAGGGCCGATAGGATCAAGCACAACGGTATTCGAGTTGATTAATTTTACGCCCGAAAGCACGTCTTTAGGTAGTTCTTCACTCATTTGTTCTCTCATTTGTTCGTGTGTAGCACTTTTAATGTGCAGTGATGCAGACACAGATCACAACGACCTGCATCGGCCAGATTGGAGTTGTCAAATAACCCCCGATACTATCTTTTCTATACTGGAACCCGTGGATCGCCTCCCAGGTCTTCAAAGCCATGCAGATCCTAGTACAGGTGCCAGGAAGTAACTGACCATAGCAAATTGTTCCCATGCTTTGCGTGGGAACACGGGAATAGACGCTTCGCGTCTGACCGCAAAGCGGTCACATCTTGACATTCCCACGTGAAACATGGGAACGACTTAAGGTATGTTGGACATGGGTCAACTATTTTTGAGCCATGCAGATCCTACGGTTAGGACCGTTGCCACCGGATCAAAATAGTACGGATGATCGACATTCAACTTGTCAATCGCGAGCAGTTCGTCCTCGCTTAGCTGCCAGTCAAAGAGCGCTGCGTTCTCCGCGATGTGCTCGGTCGAGCCAGATCGAGGGATCACCGCGACGTTACGGGAAATCGTCCACTTCAGGACGACCTGAATAGGTGTCTTGTCGTGTTTCTGTGCGATTGTGTCAATCAGTGTTCGACGATCGCCAGCGTCGATCAAGTGTGAGATGAGGGAGCCGTAGCCGATCAGCGCAATTCCATGGGATTGCGCATACGCTCGCAACGGCGGGGAAGAGAAGCCAGGGTGAAGCTCCAGCTGGTTGACACATGGCATTACATTCGCGTAGCTTTGCATCTGATCCAGCAGCTCGACTGGGTAGTTGGAGACTCCGATGTATTTCGCCTTGCCTTGCCGCAACGCCTTCTCCATGGCCTGCCACGCACCCTTGCGGACCGTCAGAGCATGAGCAGCTGTTTTTGCCTCCTTCACTCTTTGTCGCTTGGCCTGCGTGATGAGGTCTCGGATGTTGTCGCCATCGGGCAGTCGCTCTGGTCTGACAGGCTCGTCCTTGCCCTGGTAAGTGAGAATCTCAAAGAATTGGGGGACGGCTGCTGCGTTGTATTCCTCCTTGCTTGCGAATGGGGTATGGATCAGGAGCAAGTCTACGTAGTCGACTCCAAGTTGCTTGAGCGTCAGGTCGATAGATGCCTCTTCCCCACCCTTGTCATTGAGCCCCTGGTGATCCGCTGCCGCCCAGAGGTCGTCTGAATTTGGAGGGAAAAAGGCCACTTTACTCGTAATCCACACATCCTTACGATCCAGCCCCGACTTGCGGACCCCTTCCCCCACCTCCAACTGATTGCCGTAGAGCAACGCCGTATCAATCACCCGATAGCCTTGCTTCAGAGCTTCTACCACTGCACGGACACACCGCTCACCATCCAGCTCGGCAGTTCCAAGACCTACCTGCGGCAGCTCACCCCTCTGCCCTTTCACATCGAACTTGAATGTTGGAATCTTACCTTTAAAATCTTTCATAGCTTCCTCACTTTCCCGAAATTTGTTGAGCCCGCTTTTCCGATCGGTAGGGGCTTGATCCCCGTGTGGTGCACCCGATCGTACTCGCCCTCAAACGTGATCTTGCGGTTGGTCCAGAGAGGGAGTGGAGACTCAACAGTTGGGACCTCTCGACCTATTAATTTAAGATTTGAGATATCAAAAAACCGATTCATTGGCTCCAGGAAAACTGGGCAATGAATCATGTACTAACATAATATGCTCATGCAGCACCTCGTTGACGGGAAGCCGGACGGCATAGCCGATGTCTCGCAGCTCAGGGTAGTCGTATACCTCGGGCTTGGCAAATACCGTCCGGGGTCCCCGAAGGGCCCCGGATGCTCTCTCAACTCAGCGCTCCACTCGCCCACGCAAGTAGCGCTACCTTAATTCCGCATTCCTTCTTTTATTGCTGCTTCTACCGCATCCACATTATCCTTGTTGATGTAGTAAGGCCCGGTAAAAATGTCATTAGCCGGCACGAACCCCCACTTTTTATACAGGTACAGCCAATGAATAGTCAGATAGCCCTCCAGCCATTGCTGCTGGTCAGTCATTCCCAGCATTTCTCCCTTTTTGACCGCCTCCATGACATCTTCTCCCATGTCGAAAGTGATATTCGAGACTTTATCAATTAAGCCCTCCTCCTTGAAGAAATCCCTGGCAACTTCATTATAAAGGTAGTACGAGGACGTGGTTACAAATCCGTCGGTCTCGGGATGTCTCGTCCAATGAGCGCGATACTTTTCCAAGTTTTCGGTAGGGTTCTGGTTTATTGCGATAACGGTGACTTTCACACCTCGCGGTTCCAAAATATCCTTAACGCCCGCAACTCGCGCCTCAAGCATACTCAAGCCAGGCATTTGGTTTGCGACCAACACATGTTTAATCCCGGGCCGAGCCTTGAGCAACTCCTTGGCGACTACTTGACCGGCAAGTCTTGAGTTTTCACCGACGTAAAACAGGTACGGGATTTTTTCTCCCTCTGGACTAAAGTCTTTGGCGTTGGCAGCTATTACCGGTATTCCTCTATTAATTGCCCTCATGGCGGGCCCTTCAATTAAGGCTTTGTTGCTGATAGCTATCACCAAACCGTCAGGGTTTAAGGCAAGAACCTCGTCTATGCGGTTAGCCTGATCCTCATGCGATTCCTTGGGAAACATATGGAAAACCACCTTAACATTGTACCGTTTGCCGGCATCCAAAGCCCCTTTCTCAAGCGTAAACCAGAATGGGCCCGGCGACGACTGCATAACAAGATGGAACTCGTACTCCGGATTCTCAGGCTCATAGGTCTTGGCAAGCGTTGAGTTGAAGGGTGCCAATACCAGCATTAAAGCTACAAACAGACCCACAAACCCTAGTTGTATTTTTTTCATTTTTTTCTCCTTTGTTTTAGATTCCGGGGATGGACTTACTCCATTCCCAAGTTGTATTTTATTCATTTTTTTCTGTTGTATTTTATTCATTTTTTTCTCCTGTATTTTAGATTCTGGGGACGGACTTACTCCATTCCCAATTTAAGTTTCATGTTTTGTAACTCATTATCGCTATATCACCTCCTTCCCTTTTCCAGAATAAGCTATCGGAGACGCCCCCTCACTAGTCTATCTCAGCGACCCCGCTGACAATGAACTCTGAGAGTTCATCAAATGTTTTTTCAGCCTTGGAGAATGAGCCGGCTAACCTTCCGTGAGACAGAACGGTAAAACGGTCCGCAATCGGATAGACATGATGCATATTATGCACAATCAGGATCACCGACACACCCTCCTCCCGGGCTCTCTTTATCATTTCCAGTACCTTTGCCGTCTCCTTCAATCCCAGAGCAGCGAACGGCTCGTCCAGGATCAGTAATTTCGTCTCAAAGTAGATTGCCCGGGAGAGGGCGATGGCTTGGCGTTCGCCACCGGATAGCTTGGCGGCGAATTCGTCGACAGACCTCACAGTAATCCCGGTTTTTTCTAGTGCCTTTCTCGTTTCGCTGCGCGCCTTGCCTATCTGAAGGAAGCGAAAAGGCCCTATCTGTGAGCAAACAGCTTCTTCTCGCCCAAGGAACATATTGCGGTATATACTGAGGGTGTCAACGAGTCCCAGATCCTGGTAGACCGTGGAAATGCCGCGATCCATGGCATCGTGGGGACTATGTAAACTGATGGGCTGCCCTTCCCACAGTAACTGGCCCTCATTCGGAGAGTGAACACCAGTAAGCACTTTGATTAAAGTTGACTTTCCGGCACCATTATCCCCAAGGAGGCCGACAATCTCAGCCTGACCATCCCGCCCTATCTGAAAGTCAACCCCGTCCAAAGCATGTATGGGACCAAAACGCTTGACAATGTTCCGTCCCTCAAACAGCCAATCTCCTTTATTATTACTCATTCCGCCCCCCCAAAGCTCGCTTTTGAGAGGTGATGTTAACTGTAACCGCAATTAATATTACCATTCCCACGGCTCCTTGATAATAATAGCCAGGCACTCCCGAGAGGCTCAAGCCATTCTGGATGATGGCAAGCAGGAACACCCCAGACACGACGCCCATAACTGAGCCATAGCCGCCGGACAATCGGGTGCCCCCCATCACCACCATAGCAATCGCAAACATCTCTGTCAGGAAACCGCGCCCAGAGTGTATCGCCGAGAACCGCGTCAGTTGTGCCAGACCCGCCAGGGTAGCCAGCCCAGAACACAGACCGAACAATATCACCTTAACACGGTCGACGGGCACTCCCGCTTGTATAGCCGCCTGCTTATTTCCCCCGGTGGCGAAGATCCAATTGCCGAAGCGCGTCCTATGTAAAATGAAGAAAAGAATAACCGTCACCCCGAGGAACCATAGAGTCGTCATCCATAAACCACTCTCAAACCGATAATTGAAAATCTTAAAAAAGGGATCCTTCCGATTTACATATACAGGCGCTTCAACCATTGCATAATTTATCCCTCGCAAAAACATCATCGTACCCAGTGTAATAACGAAAGCATGAACACGAAATTTGACGACGGCAAAACCTTGCGCAACCCCAATGGCTACCCCCATAATGAGCACCACGCCCATGGCAATCGGGGACGCGACGCCAGCTTTCATCATCAGTGCCGCGCATATCGAAGTAAATCCCCACACTGATCCCACCGAGAGGTCAAACTCGCCGGCAATCATGAGAAGACCGACGCCTAAAGCGACGATTCCCACTTCAGATGCCAGAGTCAGCATGGAGATGGTTGACCTGGCTGTCATGAAGTGATCTGTCCCCAATGCGAAGCCGAGATACACAGCCAGGACGGCAACAAAGGCTCCTCCCTCGGGGTGGTTAGCCAGAAATTCTTTAAGACGAACAATCGAAGAATTTAACATGAATTTACGCTCCTTCTGCTTATTTACTCACCACGAATCCCCAGAACGCGCCTATACACGCTGGTGTTAATGATAACCGAGACCACTATTAGAACCCCCAACATTGCTTCAAAGAGCATGGTGGGAAAGTCCGTCAGAACCAAGCCGGTTCTGATTATGGTAATCACGATCACCCCAAAAACGGTCCCCAAAACTGAGCCGAAGCCTCCCGTCAATAGAGTGCCACCGATCACAATCGCAGCGATCGCCCGAAATTCCATAAATTCCCCGCGCAGCGGGTCCACAGCGCCGAACCGCGTCCCTTGAATGATGCCCGCCAGGCTGACCAGTCCGGACGTCAGACCGAACAGCATCAACTTGACACGGTTGACGGGCACTCCCGCTTGTATAGCCGCCGTCTTATTTCCCCCGGTGGCGAAGATCCAGTTGCCGAAGCGCGTCCTATGTAAAATGAAGAAAAGAATAATCGCCACCCCGACGAACCATAGAACCGAAATGTTAATTCCATTCTCAAACCGATACGCGAAAATCTGGAAGAAGGGGTCCTTATGATCTGGTGATACCGGGAACCCTTCCGTTATTGCCAGTACGACTCCCCGCCAGAACATCATCGCCGCCAGCGTAACAATGAAAGACGGAACACCTAATTTGACGACGGCAAGACCATGCAGAAGCCCAATGGCTACCCCTATGATGAGCGTCATGACCGCAGCAATCGGGGCCGGGAGGCCAGCGTTCACCATCAATATCAACAGAACGCCACTCAATGCCAATACTGATCCCACCGAGAGGTCAAACTCGCCGCCAATCATGAGAAGAGTGAAGCCCATAGCGACGATTCCCCATTCAGCCCCTATAAACATCATGTTGGTCAGTGTGTGGGATGTTAGGAAGTTTTCTGCCCACAATGAGAAGAAGCCAAACATCACCAAAGTGGCAACGCCTGCTCCGGCTTCGGGGTGCTTCGTAAAAAGCCCTCTGAGACGATCTAAGATAGATTTTGGCAAGGTTACGCTCCTTATTAAATCAGGGACCTCTCCCTTCCTCAGCGGAAAGAATTGATTTGTGTGAATAGTATTAGGCAATGATAGTGCCAAAACGGCGTGGGATAGTCTAAGTGACTGAATTCACTAGAATAATTGATTGACAGAGGAAGTTTCGACAGGTTTTGAAAAGATCGCGAAGTGGGGCCAAATGGCCCCATACTACCGTAGATTTTTAGGGTAACCTACTGAAATTTAAGGAAAAATTAAAACTGGGGTCATTTCGCCACATTATGGGGCTCAAACACCCCATAACTCCTCATCTTTTTAAAAAGCGTCTTTCGGTCAATGCCAAGGTTGGAAGCAACTTTGGAGCGGTTCCAATGGTACCTTTCCAATTGCTTCAGGATATATTCTCTTTCGAAATGTGCCACCGCATCTCGGAGCAACTCTTCATTTGGCCAGATCGGTTCAAATTTCATCTCCGGCGAAGGGGCCGGCGCTCTTAAAGGGGCTCCCAGAAAATCAACCTCTCCCTGGGAGACATAGCGATGCAGAGTGTTTTGCAGCTCCCGGACATTGCCCGGCCAATCGTAGGCCTGCAGGGCTTCCAGAAATCCCGATGTGATGGGCTTTCCTTGTTGAAGCGGTGCCGTGGATTTCAAAAAATGCTCGACCAGCAGAGGGATATCTTCTTTTCTTTCCCGGAGCGGGGGCAGGCGAATGAGAAAGACATGGATCCGGTAATAGAAATCTTCTCGAATTTGCCCCGACTTTACCCGATGACTCAGGTCCTGGTTTGAAGCCGCGATGAACCGGATATTGGGCTTGATGACCTCGTTGGTGCCAACCGGGGTAAAGCCATTGCCCTCCAGGACACGAAGTAGTTTAACCTGCAGGTTCAGTCCGATATCGGCCAGTTCATCCAAGAACAAAGTCCCTTTGTCGGTCAGGTGCAGAAAACCGCTCTGATCGCTGTCGGCCCCGGTGAAAGCGCCTTTTTTGTGTCCAAAGAACTCGCTCTCGATCAGGTTTTCGGAGATGGCCCCGAGGTTCACCGGAAAAAACACTTGCTCCTTGCGGTCACTGGCATCGTGAATGGCGCGGGAGACCAGTTCTTTCCCGGTTCCCGATTCGCCGTAGAGGATCACGTTCACATCGGTGGCCGCGGCCCGTAAAATCTGCTCGTATACCCGCTGCATGGGCTCGCTTTTTCCGATAATGTCACCAAACCGAAAGCGGTCTTTGCTGTGGGCTCGCAGGCGGACATTCTCCTCACGCAGTAAGGCTTCGCTCTCTTTCAAGACGTCCATCGCCTTTTTCTGGTGGGTTATATCCGTCACCAATCCCTCGGTAAACAACAACTGGCGGTTCTTTATGTCATAGACGGGACGGGTGTGCAGGGATGCCCAGAATGTGCTGCCGTCTTTACGGAAAAATTCCACTTCAAAACCTGAAACGGTGCGTCGTTGCCGCATGAGATCCAGGAACCGGTCGCGCTGCTCCGGATTCACATAAAGCTGGTGCCCAACATCGGTGATGGATGCCATCAGCTCTTCCGGGGAGGAGTAACCGAAGATCCGGGCCATCGCTGGATTGGCGCTCAGAAAGAGGCCGTCCTTGCTTGTCCGGTAGATGCCTTCCACGGCGTTTTCAAAAATTCCCCGGTATTCTTCCTCTGCCCGTTTCAGATTGTCGTAGAGCCTGGCATTTTCCAGAGAGATGGCGATCTGAGAGGTGAGGTGATTGACCACCTCGAGTTGCCGGGAGGTGAAGGCTCCCTCAACCAGATTATTTTCCAGGTAAATGATTCCAGTCAAGGTGGACTGATGAATGATCGGCGCACACAGGATCGATTTGGGGTGCTCCTTTCTAATATAGTCATCCTCGGCAAACCGTTCTTCCCGGGAGGCGTTGTCCAAAACCAGATGTTCCCGGGTTTGTTTCACCCAGGAGATGACCGAGAGGGAGAGGGATTCAGCCTTTTCCACAGGCAGGGAAAGCGGCAGGAAATATTCGACCTGCTCAGCGCTCCCGCTGGCAGCGATGAGAGACTGACCTTCGGTTTCCAGAATCAGGACCGCCGTCTGGGCCCCGGCATTTTCTATGAGAATGCCAAGCAGGATCTCCAGCAGCGGTTCCAGCTCGAGGGTACTGGAGATGGCCTCCGAGGCTTTGAGCATGGTCGCCAAATCCAGGTTGGCCGATGGGGACGCCACTGCTTCGGCACGATCATCGGAAATCAGCCCGAGATATCGCTCCCTCAGATGCGCGACCTTCCGTTTTGCCCCCCAGGCTTCGTACTTCTCCAACGCCGCCTGCAGATATGTTCGGGCGGGGTTGCTCTTCTCCTGGCTGAGGAAGTACCTGGCTGCCAGTTCATTGGCCAGGGCTTCCTCGTGGATAAATTCGCTCTCCCTGGCCAAAGCGATGGCCTGGTCATAATGGGGCAGGATTGCATCCCTTTGACCCTCCAAAACCCGCATCCGTTCGGCTTCCACCAGGTGGTATTTATGCAAATAATTAGACGATGCGCAGCGCGCCAGTTTCTCCAATGTATCCTGATTGTCATCAACCTGGGTGAGGATCTCCTCCTTTTCCCCATCAGACACCTGGCTGTAAACCGCCAGGAGAACGAGGGATTGGTAGCAGTTGGCCAGGGGATCAACAAGGGTATCCTTGTAGGTTTTCATCAGGTTGATCATTTCAAAAACCGTCTCCCGGGCTGCTTCGTATTCTTCGAATAGGTATAGCAGCACCAGCTTTTGGTAATTAAAACTGGTCTGGTCAACATATCGGTACTCTGCACCCGTCACCCTATGGTATTGATCCATGATGCCGGTCGACAGGGTAGAAGGTTCCTCCATCAGAATCGTGACCGCCTTCATCAGCATTTCCACCTCGGGAGACCCGATAATAAAATTGATTTTCTTGAGAGCAAGCTTCAACGTTGATAATTCCCCTTTCAGCCAATTCAACTCTTTCCCGCACATAAACGCAATCTGACACCTTGTGACGGCGCTAATACCGGCATTGGTGAAATCTCCCGTCTCGATTCCCATCTTATGAGCTTCCAGCAGGGGATCCAATGTCGCGGATAGCGGCTCCCGGTAGAACCGGATCGAGCGGTTGAAAACCCTGGAAATTCTACAGTTTATTTCCTTCAGATCAAGCGCTTCCATGATCTGTATGCCCAGACGACCGAGTTCATAACCAAATTCAAAATCCTGCATAAACACGCAATATATTATTCCAAGGAGACAATAGAATTCGGGTGAATGTTCCGGATGAAAATGATTGAGCAGAAAAGAGATACGTTTTAAAGCGACGGGCTGCCAAAGACCATCATCCAAGGTAGCCCCACTAGTCTCGCCATATGCCACATGAAGCTCATATAGGAGATGGACAAGGACCCCGGCATCCGGTTGGGTGAGCGGCTCAAACCGCATCACGTCTTCGACACTTTTACCGGCCAGGCTGGATTTGATTTGAACGAGGGTTTGCTGCCACTGGTCTAAAGACAAATGGCTGAGTTGACACCCCAATTTCTCCAGAATTTCCTCGCCCGTTTCCATGGCCTTCTTTAATTCACCCTGGGTGGTGTACGCCTGGATCAGGCAGTGATAAACATTGGCCAGATCCAGGTCCTTTTGGGCGTTGTCTTTTACGGCACCGGCCAGCTTCTCCATCAACTCGAAGCGGCCGCAGAGCCATGACATCTCCGTGGCTTCGTCGTGCAGGGATAAGGTCAGGAGGTATTGCCGTTTCCAGGCGGCGGCTCCTGAAAGCTCCAGGCCCAGGGTAAAATATTCCAGGGCCTGTTCAAAAGCCGAAGCCGCTCTGGCCTGACGACCGGCTTTCTGGTTGAGTTCTGCCAGACGCGATCGTTCTTTCCATTTATCCTTCACCCTCCGGGCCAGGTTGAGATGATGGACGATGTCAAAAAGCAGATCTTCACCTTTCTCCGGAACGTATTGCTTGAGCAGGCTCTGACCGATTTGAAGATGGACCGACTGTTTCTCCTTTTGGGCAATGAGGGCATAGGCAGCCTGCTGCACCCGGTCATGCAGGAATTTGTAGCTGTTGCTCTCCGCGCTCGCTCCGTCGGTTGGATGATCCGGCTCTGGAGCCTGGGAAAAACCGAGGATCAACCCGGTTTCCAGGGCCGGCAACAGGTTCTCATCGATCTCCCCGCTTCCGGCTCCGCTGATCAGTTCCAAGGATTCCAGGTCAAAGGTATTGCCGATACAGGCCGCCAGGCTCAAGAGTCGCCTGGTTTCTTTAGGAAACCGATGGAGCCGGTCAATCAGCAACGCCACCACATTATCGGTCACCGCCAGGAATTCGATGGCAGCCAGCTCCCAGATCCATCGTTTTTCCTCAGGGGAGTAGCGGATCAGGTTCTTCTCGGAGAGTAGGGTCAAAAACTGGCTCACAAAGAAGGGATTGCCGCCGGTTTTGCGCACCAGGAGTTCGGCCAGCGGTTTGGCCTCCTCAGTATGGCAGTGGCAGGTATGGACGAGCAGTTGTGAGATGTTCTCCGGGTTCAGGGGCTTTAAGGTGATCGTTTGCACAGGCAGACCTGATTTTTTGATCACCTCACGACTGATCATCAGACGGTGATCGGCCTCCACCTCGTTGTCGCGATAGGCCCCCAGGAAAAGCAGAGGTTTCCCCTCCGGATCCTGAGCGATGCGTTCCACCAGCTTGAGGGTATCGGCGTCCACCCACTGCAAGTCGTCCAGAAAAATAACCAGAGGATGGGTCTTTTCACAGAAAAGGTCGATGAAATCCAGTAAAACGCCAGTAAAGCGATTCCAGGACTCCAGCGCTCCCATGTCCGGCAGCGGGAGTTGCGGACCGACCACCTGTTCCAGTTCCGGGATCACCCGGGTTATCAGTTGTCCGTTGGGCCCCAGTGCAGCCCGTATCCTGCTTTTCCAACGCTCCATTCCAGATTTCTCTTCGACTGATACCTCCCGGATGAGTTCCCGCAGCGCCTGGATCAGCGCGCTGTAAGGGATATTCTGCCGGAGCTGGTCAAACTTGCCGGAGATGAAGAAGCCGTTTTTTTGGGCAACGGACCGGTGAATTTCACCGACCAGGGCGGTTTTACCGACACCGGCGCTTCCCGAGATCAGCATCATCTCGGTCGCTCCCTGGCTGACTCGCTCCAGGGCAGCCTCCAGAGCGGTGATTTCATCCTCCCGACCGTAAAGCCCCGGGGCGACCTGCAGTTCTTTGGGAACGTCCTGGCGGCCCAGGGGAAAGTCGGACAGGCTCCCCTGGTTTTCCAGTTGCTCCAGACATGTCAGGAGATCGGCTGCCAGACCCGAGTGACTCTGGTAGCGCGCCTCGGCACGCTTGGCCAGCAGTTTCATCACCATATTAGAAAGGGGTTTGGGCACCTGCGGCGCCATCTGGTCCAGGGATACAGGCTGCCGGGCAATGTGAGCGTGGATGATTTCCATGGCCTCCCGGGATTGGAATGGCACCCTTCCAGTGAAAAGTTCATAAAGGGTGGTGCCCAAGGAATAAAAATCACTGCGATAATCGAGGGGGCGGTTCATCCGCCCGGTCTGCTCGGGAGAGATATAGGGCAGGGTTTCCCCGCTTAGCTGGGGACTCAACGTCGTCAAATTTTCCTTAGGCAACCGGGTGGCCAGGCCGAATCCGGTCAGTTTGACCGTTCCCGATGCCGGATCGACAAAAATATTGAACGGATTGACCATTTTATGCAGGATGCCCTGCCGGTGCACTTCTTTCAGAATACCGATCAGTGAAAGCGCTACCTTCAGCGAGTCCAGCAGGTCGAGCCGGGCTGAGTCCATCAGCTTTCTTAAAGGAATCCCTTCGGTGTTTTCCAGGATCAAAGCCCATCCGTTCTCACACCGCACCAGCTCCTCTGACCTGAGGACCCCATCGATCTTGAGAGTCTGAGTGATCTCATGCTCATGCCGTATTTCCGCCAGCTCCTGCGCGCTCTGCTGGGATATGGGTCCCTTGATCAGAACCAAAAGCCCATCCCTTTGCCGCCTTCCACGCCAGAACCAGGCCCGGCTGCTTTCAAAAATGACCTCCTCCAGCGAATAACCCGGAATCTCCGGTTTTTCCAGACTGAGAACGGACTTCGTTTTGTTCACAACCGGTTTTGGAGGTACAGGAGAGGTTTTATTCGCTTTGGCCGCAGATTTCCGCGGATTTCCGCGGATGTGAGAAGTTTTGAGTTTAACCTCCTGCTGCTTGCGGCCTTGAGAACGGTTTTGAATCTTACCCTCTGCTTGATCTCCTTTATTCTTCTTCGCATCCGCCGGATCACGATTCAGGGCAATATCATGCAGCAGCTTTTTAGCGATTTTTCGGGCCTCCCTGGTGGTCAATGACCCATGAATACCAATGGTATAGCGCCTCGAACGTCCCTCGATGCGGTACTGCAAGAGATAGACCCGTCTGCCCTTGGGAGTTATTTTACAGCCGAACATCGGCAACTCCGTGTCCCACATAATGCTGTCTTTAGCCCCAGGCTTGAGGGACTCGACAGCCTGTTTAGTGATTTTGTCTTTCATGACTCTGGCCTAATTGCGATAGCAAATAGAAAGCAATCCCTCTGCAATATCAAATACTGGATCGTCTTGATCAGGCAAGTATATAATAAACAAACAGGACGCAACCTGTCAACGGAATTATTTGTCTGGTGGATGGCCGAATCCTGGAGAGATGAGATGTTGAGTTGCTTACTGAAATCGGGTCTGAATGCGATAGCATATAGATAGCATTTCCTCTGAATTTTCAGGAGCTGGGTTATCTTGATCAAACGAATAAATAGTAAGCAAACAGGACGCAATCTGTCTACTTGATCCACTTTTTCGGTGCAGCGTTTGCTTTGCGGAAAGGCCACGGAATTCTCATTGGACTGTTGGAACAGCAAAGGTAAATCAAACCCTGCTGTGCTATATAAAGAAATCACTTTGGGATTTCGGATACCAGCGATTGCTTTTACAAATGGTAGTGTGAGGGATCAACTGATGATAAAAGAAGAAATTCAGAAGTATCTACGAGCATTGAATGACGAACTCCAGCGTATCGATGTAAAAGGAGAGGTTTGCCTTTGTTGACAGGCTTCTTGAAGAGCCTCGAGGTGGGGAATTGATGAAAGGGAATCAATATATTTTTGAGCTTTCGAGAGCATAAAGTCCTTTCCGGACTCTATGCCAGGCAAAATCTGTGCTTAAATCGATGGGTTCTCTGAAGATACCTGAATAGTTACAGTGGATGGCGCTTCTTCCAACCGCCACATCTTTGGAAAGGAATTGAAGCATTTCATAGTTTATCAGCCAGCCGTTTCAACAGGATTTGGGCAATTTGAGGTTTTCCCACCATCTTTTCTACAGGCGAGTTTCGTGCTACCAACCAAGCCACTTGCTCCCCCTCCGTGCCTTTTTCTTCCCCCCGGTTTGCTACAACAAGAGAAGATCCTTTTTTCAAATGAAACCGAGCAATTGTCATTAATTTTTCATGGGTAACCTGTTCTTCGTACTTAAAGGTGACCATAAAAAGCTTGGGGAATTGTTCAGAGACCTGTTGGGTGATTTTTTCGGTAGGAATCAATTTAAGGGTTTGAGATTGTCCACTGGGCATTTTTCCGTGAAATATAGATTCTGGTCGATAATCCGCAACAGCGGCTGAAAAAATACCTGCAGAGATCGGGTGAGTTTGAATCATTTGTTTGACGGTTTCCCTGTAATCGTCATAAGTTTCAACAACTCGAGTCTGCACATAGTCTGGAGAAGAATGGCTGCCTGCACCCAAAATCAAGTGTACGTTTGCACCTTGAAAATAAGCCTCTTTGGCAATTTCGATGGAAAGAGCGCCAGTGAAACGAGTGGTGATGCAGCGAATATGATCCAGGTACACGGGAGTCGAACCTCCTGTTATCAATACATCCAAGCCTTTCAGAGGAGCGGGAGGGATTCCCCGAATTGTTTCGGCAACCAATGTTTCTTTGGAGGGTAATTTATTTTTCCCGTTTTCCTGACGTGGCGGAATAAGAACGACTCCCATGGAGCGAAGCTTTTTCAATGACTCGCTCAGGATCCTGTTGTGCAAATTACCATGCATCGCAGGAGCGATCAAAATCGTCGATTGGTTCTGTTCCAGCTTCCCCAGAGCAGACGCCAATGTGGATGAAACAACACAATCGGCAATTCCATGGACCAACTTGTTGATCACATTATAAGTGGCCGGGGCAAGCAAATAGGCATCAAATGGAGCGGAATCGCTCAAATGCTCGGCTTCCGCAGTAAACTCATCGATCACTCGGTTGAGAGAAGTCCATTCGAGAGCGTCTTTGCTTACATAACGCAGACCTTCTCTTGTAATAAAAACTACAACCTCAGCACCTTCTCGACGTAGCTCCCGCACCAGGTCTGGTGCGCGATATGCGGCAATACTGCCTGTGAGCAAAAGCGCGATCCGTTTTCCTCTCAGATGATTGCCTCTTTCTCGGACGTCGTGATCTTTCAGTTCAGACGGGGGAGGCGGGTCTAAATCCCAATCCATCATTCGTCTCCTGTTTTTTACATTCTTATCATCGAGTATTTCCAGAAAAAGTATGACTGGAAAGCAATTTCAATGATTTCTATTTGTAAAATTCATAAAATATAGCACAAATGTCAGGAAATTGCCGAGGATGCCTCATGGAAAGTATTCCCGGCCCCCTGAACCGGGCGCTGAAGGCGCATCGAAATTTAATTTTTTCGAGTGCTTGCCATCCATCAATAGTCACCGGAGGTCCCCTCCCAATTTCACCCCTTCCGCGACTTCTCACCGCCAACCCCTCCCTATGCGGGACATATCATAATCGTAAGTGCAAAACTGCGCGAAGTGGTCCTGAAAGGGCTTAACATATTAACCCAGGACAACGCCCTGGGATGTATGGGAGAAACTACAATAAATGAAATTCTTTGAGAACGTTTGCCAGAGGTGGGTCGGTGGCGGCTAATTTGCGTAAGGCAGCGATCAAGTCTTGCAAACGGTTGTCTTTTTTGATCTCTTGCACCGCTTGCGCTACAGCCCGGTCGATAATCGCTTCTTCTTTAGGAGCGGCGTCCCGCTCCAACGTTTCCAGGGTCTCTTGTTTTGCTTTGCGAATAACAGTGCGTCGATCCCAATAAGCAAATCCGATGACACCCAGAGTCAGGACGGTAAAAATGCCGGCAATCAGCTGCAAGGTATTCATCATCTGTTCAAAGCGCTTATCGACTTGTTCAAAGCGTTTGTTCATGTCTTCCCTTAATTCGTCAATGCGCTTATCGACTTGTTCAAAGCGTTGATCGGTAGCTTCCATAAAGAGCGTTAAGGTGGTTTCCAGCCGAATGATACGCTCTCGATCTTCCTGGGTAAATCCCATCGTTTGTTGCCCGAATACCGCCACATGGCTCAACAACAAGCTCACTCCTCCCATCAACCAAATGATCCAAAATCTTCTCATAACCTCCCTTTTTCCCCAAACTGGAATAACTGCTTGCAGTTTACCACTGTTCGTCCTTTCCTGCAATTGTCTGGCAAACGATGAAATTTGATCGCTTTAAATTTTAAACAATCGCTCTCTATCTACGAGTGGGTGAGGACCGTTTCGACACCACGGTGGTTAAACGCAAACGAGACCTCCTGCCCGACTGATCAATCCTTTCAGCTGATAAACTCGCAAAATTTGTCCTCGTAAAAAAGAGGAACGACCCCTCCCTTTTTCCTTCCTGAGAATCGCTCATTTTCCTTCCTCCTCGTATTTGGTATTTGAGAAAATCGGGTTCGAGAGAATCTACTCATTGGATTGGAATTTTTACGAGAATCTGATAAGGATAGGAAAATCGGAATGAGAATGGAATTGTGGTTGCATATAATCCATAGCGCCATTAGCGAGATTGTCAAACTAACTACAGTCCAATTATGGAGCTGGAAACTGCAAGTAAAAACGACAAACTTATGAAGAAACTCATTTTGTTTCATCTTTTTATAGTGTTTTCTCCTGCATTGTGGGCTCAAACACAAATCCCGGAAGGGCTGATTTTGTATGAAAAACCAGCGGCCACTCTACTCATTGTGGACAAAACCCAATGCTATATGAGTGTATTTCAAAAAAAATCATCCTGGGAATTGATTGAACAGTATCAATGTACGACCGGAAAAACCCCGGGTGATAAACAAAAGGAAGGGGATTTAAAAACTCCCACGGGCTTGTACTTTTTTACGGATGCCTGGACCGGAGAAGAATTGGTGCAGAACTATGGAACCGCAGCAAAAATTTATGGTGCAGGGGCTTTTCAACTAAATTATCCCAATTATCTGGATAAAGTCCTTTTCCGAAAAAATGGATATGGTATTTGGCTTCATGGGACGGATCAAGGACATCCTTCCGCAACTCGGGGTTGCGTTTCTACGACCAATGCCGATCTTCTGAAAATTGCAAATTTCATCAATTTGCACGAAACCCCATTGATCATTGAAGAATCGATTGAATATGTTTCAGCAGTTGATATTCAAAATGTGAGGAAGGAGTTACTTGATTTCATTGAAAAATGGAGAGTAGCTTGGGAATCGGATCAAATGGACCGATATTTATCATTTTACTCTAGTGATTTCAAAACAACTCGATTCAACTATCCGGGTTGGAAACAATACAAAAGTTGGACGAATAAGAAAAATCAGAATAGGCTGATCAGCATTCGCGATATTTCCATTTTAAAGGCCAAAGGGATATATAATATTCAATTTGTGCAACATTTTCATTCTTCGGGAATAAATGATGTTGGTCAGAAACGTCTCTATGTGGTGAAAGAGGGAGATCAATTTCGCATCATCAGTGAAACGTGGAAAGCTTTGAAATCAACTCCCTCTCACCAGCAGCACGCCCTCAAAAAACATGCCCATCAAGAAATGGCAGTCGACTTGAGTGAAGAGACTCTAATAAATAATCTTAGTACCCGTTCCCTTGTCAGTAAACAATTCGGTAATCACTGAATGAGGATCTGTACCATTGATGATATGAGCCGAGGGGACGCCTGCAGTAACACAGCTCAAGACTGCCTCTGCTTTGGGTACCATTCCGCCATGAATGAGCCCTACGCTCAGCAAACGTTTCACTTCTTCGACACCCAGTTCTGGTTGCAGCTTATCTCCCACCATAATGCCATTGACGTCCGTCATAAAAATTATTTTATAGGCTTGCACAGCAACCGCAATTGAAGCGGCTACCGTGTCGGCGTTGAGGTTATAAGTGACGCCTCCTTCTCCCAAACCAATGGGAGATATGACGGGTAAAAATTCTTTTTGCATCAAGACATGTAATAGTTCCGGATTGATTCGTTTGATATCTCCCACATAACCCAAGTCCACTCCACTCTCATGTTCTTTTTTAAAAGCTTCAATCAAACAACCATCTTTGCCACTCAATCCAACTGCCTTGCCATCAAAGGTATTGAGGTGGGCAATGATTTCTTTGTTGACGGTTCCGGATAGCACCATTTCCGCCACTTTGATATTTTCTTCACTGGTGACCCGCAATCCATCAATGAACGACACTTTTTGTCCCAATTGTTGCATTGTCTTACTGATTTCGGGTCCTCCACCATGAACAATGACAGGTTGCATTCCGAGGGATTGTAACAAAACGATATCCTGCGCAAACTGGATTTTCAGGTCCTCTTCAATCATCGCTGCCCCTCCATACTTGATCACTACGATCTTATCTTTGAACTCTTGGATATAGGCAAGTGCTTCGAGGAGGAGATTTTTTTTCTCTTCTGTGGCAATTTCATGCATGTTGGACACTTGATTTGGCCTTATCACCCCGGGTGGAAGCGTGATTGAGCATTCGAAATCGGAACAGACAATTTTCGAATGAGATTTCGTCTCCTTCTTTGAGAAACCGTTGTTCCACTCTTCGGCGATTGACAAAAGTTCCTTCCTGATTGCTCAAGCTGACCAGTTTGTATTGCGTACCAATTCTAATAATTTTTGCATGTCTGAGTGCGATTTGAGAACTGTTCAGGACAACGTTGTTAGTTTTTGAACGACCAAAGAAAGTAATATTTTTTACCAGGTAATACTCCTGGCGCGTGGTCATATTGATCAATGTTCCGACTTTCTTCCGGATGGGACCTAAAGGTTTGTCAAAATAGATGGGAATGGGAACCTGTTCATCGAGTTCAACATCCTTGTTGATGTAATTGGTTTGATTCAGATAAATTAAAGTCATTTCTCCAATATCCAGAACGTCTCCATGCCGCAGTAAATAACGCTTTATCCGACGCCGGTTTATCAACAATGCATTTTTATAGTTTTTATCTTCCAGAAAATAACTATTTTGCTCTGCCGTTAAGAGAACTTTGTCCAAATTAGCTGATAAACGTAAATTCCTCTTGGTTCGAATGGTAGAAAGAAAATCCAGTACATATGAACTTTGGTTGAGAGGAATAAACTGAAAATTTTCCCCTGGTGTCATAATTTGAAATCCAGTTTGCTTGGATAAAACGACAGACTTACGGTTCTTAAACAATAGCCTGCCGATACCGATTAAAAAGATTCCCCCGATACCGACAAGTCCTGAAAGTGGCATAGGTTTTTGGGTATGAGGCCAGATAGAAACATAATCCGCATGATGATGAATACTCTCTACTCCATGTTTCCCGATAAACTTGATTTCAATATCATGGGGAATGCTGCCCAGTGTTTTCAATTGATAGGTCAGTAAATATTCCTGCGATATTTTTTTTTGAATTTTCTGCAGCACTGAAGGCAGCTGCGCCATTGTGTCCAAACGATAAATTTCGCTTCTTCTCTCACTGACCAGCCTTTCCAGCCATTGAGGAGCTACTCCAATAACGATTGGAAAAAATGAAATCTGATACTTTTGTAAAAAATGGTTTATTGTATCTTCCAGGATTACCGATTCATTCCAAGAGGTGAAATCAGAAGTGATCAGGATGAGCCATTGCCGCTTGCCCCGTTGCTGAAACAATTCGGATTGTTCTAAAATGAACTCGGCCCCAGCTTTTTTATGACTCGAATCGAGCTCCAATTCTTTGAGAAATGTTTCATATTTCTCTTTTGACCCAACAGGCTTTGATTGTAATCCGGAACCATTGAAATTGAGAAAGATTTCGTCTCTGACTTCCTTTTGTAGAATGAATTGATTTAAAGCACCCAGAATGGTTTCGAAATTTTTAGAAACAAGGGGCAGTTCCGGGTCCACCAGAAAGGCGATCCGTTGATCAAATTGTTGAAATTGATAACCAAAACCAGCAAATAAATAGGGTTCGTTATTTACTTTAAAAATGACGTTATCCTTCGACAAATTGGCAATGTGTTGGTTATTTTCATCATAAATTTGTAAAAAAATATATCGTTCTCCTCCCATTGTAGCCAAATGGGAATCGATCATACTGATTTGAATTTGCCATTGACTTGCATCCGTTGACCCGATAATCAGGAAAAAGGCAATACAAGTCCAAAATACCCGCAAAAAGAGATAACGGATTATAAAAGAAACTGTATTTGGAATCATGAGACCTCACAAAATTGAAGCAATGCTGATCCGAGTTTTATGATATCGCCGTTTTTCATAGTTTGTTGTTCAACAAAACGATAATTGACATAAACTTGTCCCCCGGGGCAAACATTGATGATCTGATAATTTTGTTTATATTTAATTAAATGCGCATGGGTATCGCACACTTCAATATAGCCTCTCAAAATCACGTCGTTGTGAGGTTGGTAACCCATTGAATATTTATTTTTGTCCATCAGATAGATTTTTCCCTTGCTCTTACCAGTCAACACCCGCAAATAAACTTTTGAAGAAAAAACCTCGAAAAGAACAATCGACAATGACAAGATCATTCCAAAAACAATGAGACCAACCAGGTCGCCCATTATGGCAGTTGGCAACAGTTGGTATGCTTCGAAAAACAATCCTCCCAGCATTCCTCCGCAAATGGCACCTGCAATCTGGGAAATACTTTTCTTTGAAGAAGGCGTTGCGAAATTAATCAAGAGGCTTAACCAAAATCCAAATAGCGTCCAGCTGGCCACTCGCACCCATGAGAATGGGATGGCAATGGGCAGTGCCAGCAAACACTGACCCATCGTAAAACCCAGGAAACCACTTACTAATCCGAGACAAATACCGATGGGAATACTTTTCCGAAGTACAAAAAAATTTTCAAATAAAAGATCCTCTTTGGATTTGATAAAAATTCCTATCCCTATGCCAACGATGATTCCTTCATAGATGAATAAATCGAGCATAGGAAAAGGACCAATCCTCTCCTCTCCATATAAAAACACCTGAAGAAGGGACCAGCTGAAAAGTCCGCCAATGCCTCCAATCAACATATTTTGAATCAATCGTATAATTTTCATAGTTTCAACCTTTGCTGCGAGATCGCTTGAAAATACACGCAAAAGAGTATCTTTTTTTTAAATTCGGTTAATATGCGGCAAGCATCGCCATGAAGCAGACACAGTCAGTTCACTTTTAGTGGACTATGGCCCCTTTGGAGATATGCTACACCAAGTCGACAATTCCGTACCGGGGAAGCAGTTCTTTTCAGGCGTGAAATAGAAGGCAGGATTTCGGAATGAGAGGCAGCGAAAGAATCCTTTGATTTGATCTTCACATGAAAAACAGAAGAATCTCTCGATTTAGAGAATTTTCTTCCGGATTTTCAAAGAGTCAATATTCGTATTTATATCCAGATAAATATTGCAAGGTTACATCAGATTCAATTTTTAAAAATAATCGGTGTATATTCAAACAGATTCTTATTGATTTTCTTTTTGCAAAGATTAAAAATTCTTCTGTCTTTTTTGTTTGCGTCTCATAACTCGATAGTGTTGGAATCCTTTGTCATCTCTGTTTTTGTTTCTCTCTACGCCTGTTTGGTGAATCACTTCAGTTATCGCGTATTTTTATTTTTACTCGAAGTTTAAAGATTCTCAAGTGAAAGATATAAAATCGTGTCCCAATTTTTTGCCCGCCGGCGAATGAAAGTTGGAATATCAAGATCGTTGGTAAAATCACTACGATGCCGTTTCCGAAGTTTAAAGATTCTCAAGTGAAAGATATTATCTAAAATCGTGTCCCAATTTTTTTGCCCGCCGGCGAATGAAAGTTGGAATATCAAGATCGTTGGTAAAATCACTACGATGCCGTTTCCGCCATGCCCAGTCCGGGAACCTGGGACTTTCCTCGACATCGTCAGGTGAAGTTTTTAATGCAGCCTTCTCATCTTCAAGTTGAGATTTTGTGGAAGCCGAGTCCCTCTTGGTCTCTTTCAAGAGAGAAACTGCAACTTTTTTCGTTGTTGATGTCCGCTCTTCAATACTGGATTCAGGGGAGGGAGTGATAAAATTTTCAGCTTTTTGAATGACATTTTCCGAGTTTTGTAAGTTTTGCAGAGTCTTCATCTCATCATTTTCAGCGGAGAATCCTGGGACTCCGATGTCAATGCTGGTCAAATTACCTTTTCGTGATTCTCTCGTTTTCTTCAATTGTTCCGTATTCAGTGTTGCCTTTTCCCCATTTTTTGCCATGGAATTGTACAAAGGCAACTCCATGCTTTTGTATGATGGATCAGAGACAATCTGTTGAGCCATTTCGGAGGGAGTCTCTTCCCTTCCAAATCCGGTTGCAATCACTGTGATTTGAATTTGTTCACCCTGTTCGGGATGAATCGATGCTCCCCAGATGATCGTCGCTTCTTCATCAGCTTGTCCTTGGATAAAAGATGCGGCTTCATTTACTTCATGAAGCGTCAAAGAATTTCCACCGACTATATTCACTAAAACACCCCAGGATCCAATAATTTCACAATCATTCAAAAGCGGACTATGAATGGCTCTTTCTGCGGCAGTAATAGCTCGATTATCTCCGCTTGCGGATCCCACTCCCATCACTGCCTTGCCCCCATTTTGCATCACCGTTTTTACATCTGCAAAATCGAGATTGATGATTCCTTCATTGGTGATCAAGTCTGAAATACCTTGGATAGCTTGTCTCAATATATCATCTGCCAAATTGAAGGCTTCTACCATTGAAGTCCTTTGATTGACCATTTCTAATAAGTTATCGTTGGGAATTACAATCAAAGTGTCCACCTGGTCTTTCAATTCCCGCACTCCATGCTCCGCATTTTTTCTACGTTGTAATCCTTCAAATTTAAAGGGCAAGGTCACCACACCAACCGTCAGAGTCTCTGCTTCTTTAGCAATTTGTGCCACGATGGGTGCGCCTCCAGTGCCAGTACCGCCTCCCATTCCAGCGGTAATAAAGACCATATCGGCCCCAGATACGAATTCTCGAATCAAATCAGTATTTTCTATGGCAGCTTCCCTTCCTACATTGGGTTTGGCCCCGGCACCCAAACCTTTGGTGCAATTGACTCCCAATTGCAATTTGTAGGTCGCTGCTGAATTTCTCAAATCTTGCAGGTCTGTATTTGCCGCAATGAATTCAACTACCTGCGCATCCATCATCGTAACCATACGGTTGATTGCATTACCACCTCCACCCCCTATTCCAATCACCTTGATGACTGGAGTGTCAAATTGGGATTGCTTGATATCGGAAAATCCTAACATAATCCACCTTTTTGGATTGGACTAGAAAAATTCATGCAACCAATCTTTCATGCGTCGTGAAACTTTATGAAATACATTGGTTTCATCTCCTGAAAATTGAAGCTTGCTTTGGCTATTGATCCCATACCTGACTAACCCGACGCTCGTGGCGTATTTGGGAGAATAGATCAACTCCTGGATACCTGAAATGTTTTCCGGGAATCCTACTCGAACCGGGATGTTCAATACCTCGGATGCCAGTTCATCCGAACCCGGCATAATACAAGTTCCGCCTGTCACAACGAGTCCCGAGGCGATCACATTGCGGTACTGAGATTTTTCAATTTCTGTGGCAATGAATTCAAAAATTTCACGGAATCGATCCTCGATTATTTCCGCTAAAACTTGTTTGCGGATATTTCGGTTTCGCTGACCACCCACTCCCGAGACTTGAATCATCTCGTTTTTTTCAACCATCGAGACCATTGCGACGCCATGGTTGTGCTTGATCTCTTCAGCTTCTGCTAAAGGAGTACTCAGTCCAATGGCAACATCTTTGGTCAGGTGATCCCCCCCCAATGACAGAACCGCGGTGTGAACAATACTTCCTTCCGAATAAGTCGTGATGTCGGTTGTTCCTCCCCCTATGTCTACCAGTACTACCCCCACTTCCTGCTCATCTGAACTCAAAACGGCCTGACTGGATGCAAGGGGTTCCAGCACGATGTCTTCGACATCTAACCCTGCTTGGTTGCAACATTTAATTATATTCTGCGCAGAGGTCACTGAACCAGTGACGATATGAACGTTCACTTCAAGACGGGTTCCCGACATGCCTAAGGGATTTTGCACGCCGTCCTGGTCATCGACAAGGAATTCCTGAGGGAGGATGTGGAGAACTTCCCGATCATTGGGAATGAGGACTTGCGCCGCATCAATCACTCGACGGATATCTTCTTCGGAAACCACCCGGTTGCGGTAAACCGTCACCATCCCATGGCTATTGGTCCCCTTGATATGGTGACCGGCGATTCCTGCGTAGACTGAACTGATGGGCTGCCCACACATCAATTCGCATTCCTCTACTGCTTTTTTGATCGACTGAACTGTTTTTTCGATATTGACTACCACTCCTTTGCGTAATCCTTCTGATTTGGAAGTTCCCACACCTACGATGTTCAGGACTTCACCAGGATCTGATTCTGCCGCAATCGCGCAAATTTTCGTTGTACCAATATCTAACCCAACAATTACGTTTGTATTTTTATTTCGTGGTGGCATCCATGCACCTTACAGGTTTTTAGGCGAATGATCGCTCTATTACCTTTTTTCAACGGAAAAGTCCTCTTTTCGTGTGGGACATAACCTGCAACTTAATCCCTTTTATACCTTTTGTCAATCACGATATTAACTCAGCAGGTTGATTTACTATCAGAAATATCCTTTTCTGGCAAATTTTTTGTGAAGTCCCCTTGTGAAATCGGATTGGCGCATCATCTTGATTAAATAATTTAAGATCAAGCAACCTCTATTTTCTCAATGAAATAATCTTCGAACTTTTTTTAAATTGAGAGAAGTACACACCACAATCACGCGATCCCCATTTTGAATTTGTGTTTTTCCGACGGCTACTTCCCACCTGTTTCTACGAAAAACGCCACCGATGAGAATGCTTCCTTTTTCCAGTAATAAATGCAATTTATACAGGGGTTTGCGTGTGATGGGAGAATCATGAGCGGCAACCAGTTCTATCACTTCGACATCGACGCCGTGCAAATGAGCAACTGCGAGGAGTTCACTGCGACGAATGAATTTAAGGATTTCATTAGCGGCCGAAATTTTCGCGTTCAAAGCGATATCCAGTCCTATGGTGGAAGCCAGGACCAGGTAATCTTCTTTGTTGACCAAGGCAATTGTTTTCCCTCGACTTCCTTTTATATCCCGGTGCTGTTTATTGATCAAATGCTTTGCCAGTAAACAGCTTATAATATTGGTTTCGTTGTCTCCCGTGGTGGCAATAAAAGTTTCCATGTCCAAAAGACCTGCTAGCGCCAGAGCATTGGCATCGGTACCGTCTCCATGTAAAACAGTGGTGTTGGACAAAGTGGTTGCCAAATCCTGGGCACGTTTGGCATCTTTTTCAATCAATTTAATTTGAACTGTTCTTTCAAGAAGGCTGGCGATGCGGGAACCGATCAATCCTCCCCCCAATATCATCAAATTTTGAATATTTTGCTGTCGTATTCCCATCAGACTCATCAGTTTGGGAATGTCTTCGCTTCGTGCAAGAATAAAAATCTGATCCAAGGGCAAGATCACATGCTTTCCCCCAGGGATAATCGTTGTGATTCCGCGACCGATGGCAACCACGCGGAAAGGAAATTCGTTGTAAATCATCGCAATTTCCATCAACGGCTTGTTTGCGAGGGGAGACTTTTCCGCCACACGGAGTGCCAGCACTTTTATCTGATCTCCACCGACCTCGATCACGTCATTGGCAGCGGTACGTTGGATCAATCGCGCAATTTCCTGAGCAACCAACTCCTCTGGGTTGACCATCAAATCAATGCATAAATCCTTTTTTCCCAGGAGTTCTCCTGTCTCCCCGAAGTCAAGAGAACGGGTTCGAACGATCTTGTATTTGACGCCATAGCGATCGGCAATCAAAGCGGCAATCATATTTACCGCATCGTCATTGGTAGTAGCAATCACCAAATCCATTTTCTCAACTTGCGCTTTTTTCCAGGATTCGGTTTCCATGGCATTCCCTTCAATGGTTCTGCCATCAAGGGTCTCCGCGGCAATTCGCACCAAGTCTCGATTGGATTCCACAATCGTCACGGCATATTCTTCATGGGTCAAACGTTTGGCGATATGGTAACCGATTCCGCCCGCTCCTAAAATCAGGATGTTTTGAATAGCCATTTAAAATCAAAAATGTAGAGAATTGTTAAATCAGTTCGTATTGAAAAAATCGGGCATTGAAGCGTTGTGGATTTTTAGAGGAAATATCCACTTCATACAAGTTCCCTGCTATGGAGACACTCGTTTTTCCATAAAAAACGTCAGGATCGTTTTTATATTCAAGACATTGGATAATAGCATTGGCAATCCATTTTTCAATCTTCAATACAACCGTTTTTTTGCGTAAACGCCCCTGGTCGTCGCGATTCAAAATATTGGGGATGGTATTGGTTGTAATGAATTGATTCAAATGGGGCGAGTTGAGACTCTCGCGTCCTTCTGCTGAAATATAGGTATGGGTACAATAGAAGAATATATTCGCAGGTCTTGAATTTTCGTTTTCCATCAGTAATTCGATGCTGGCGGCAATGGTTCCCCCCGTGCGAACCATGTCATCCAAAATAAACACATCACGACCTTTCAGCAATTTCACATCATCGGAAATGTTTAATTCCACATTTCTCTGTCCGTAGCGAACTTTGTCCACGTTGACTAAAACCGATTTTTTTAAACCCGTGAATTCACGTACCCTGCTGACAAACCCCACTGCTCCGCTGTCTGGAGCCACAAAAGCCACGTTTATGCCTCCTTCTTCCAATCGAGCCAGTCCCGAACGTAAAATATAGTTGGCAACGATGTGGGAAATATCCAGATTGATAAAAGAAGGCTGGCTTGGGTGATTTTGATAGACCTCTTGATAAATCTTGGCCATCACTTGTGGTTTGTGATTGTGGACGGTCAAAACAAGATCCACTCCGGATTGTCGTAAAAGTCCCGCATAAAGACGTGCGGTCCAAGGCTGTCCAATGAATTTTTTTCGGGATTCAAAGTCGGTAATCTGTGGATGTTCCAAAGTACGGGGTCCGCGATCTTGAGCCGAGTAGAACAAATCAGGCTCGATCAAAGTGACAAAATCCGCTCCATTTTCCTTAGCCGCAGAAGCCAATAGGAAATTACGCAATGCTAACTCATTACGGGATGAATGTTGGGAGGTGGTGGAAACGATATAGACGGATTTACCTGCTAACCCATGTCCCATGTTTTTTTCGTTGGGTTCATCCAACAAATAGCGGGGACAGAACTCACTATTGGCAAAATTCCTCAAAGATACCAGGTCCTGGATATCAATATCCTGTTGTTTGCCATAAGCCACCCCGATTGCAAAGGAGGCATCACCGACATTTGAAATTATGATGCTATCGCTCATCTGGACCCGATGTATTGTCTGGTTAATTAAGGGGAGATCACCGTTCTTCCTTTCACTTGAAGGGAATCTTCCGCAATCCAGCCGATGGCCTTGGGCAATATACGATGTTCTTCTTTTAATATGCGTGCCGAAAGGGTTGCTTCCGTATCATTTGAGAAAACCGGAACACTCGCTTGGATGATAATGGACCCGGTATCGACCCCTTCGTCCACAAAAAACACGGAGCACCCTGCGATCTTGACGCCATAGTTCAATGCTTGCCTTTGGGCGTGCATTCCCGGGAATGCGGGTAGGAGAGAAGGATGGACATTGATTAAACGATTTTTCCAAACCTTGACGAATGACGAAGAAAGCAGTCTGGTAAAACCGGCGAGCACAACCAATTGAACCCCGTAATCTTCAAGAATTCGGGTCAATTCGGCATCAAATGCCTCTCGAGAATTGAAATCATGATGAGATACAAATTTAACATCGATGCCGTGACGTTTTGCCCGTACCAAAGCAAATGCCGTTTGTACGTTAGAGAGCACAATTTTGGTTTCAATGGGAAGAATACCAGATTTTTGTTGATCTATAATAGCCTGCAAGTTCGTTCCGCTTCCGGAGACGAGAACACCCACGGGCAAAGCAGTACGCTGGAGTGGGAAAGTCATAAGGAGGGCTCCAATCCAGCAACTTTTTGAGAGGCGACTATCTTTTGCTCCATTTCAATTTTATGGAGCATCAACTGCATACGAAGATCAGTATAGCGTAATGAGAGAATTTGCACGGCAAGGATGGCCGCATTCTCTGTTCCGTTAGTTGCCATGGTAGCAACGGGTACTCCCGGTGGCATTTGGACAATCGCCAGCAAGGCATCCATTCCGTTGAGTGTCGAAACAATGGGCACTCCAATTACCGGTTTCGATGTTTCAGAAGCGACAACACCCGGAAGGTGGGCTGCCATACCTGCCACTGCAATAAAAACTTCAATCCCCATCGATTCCGAATCCCTGATAAATTGACGCGTTCGCTCCGGGGAACGATGAGCGGAAGATATCCATAACCGGTACCCCACACCAAACTTTTTCAAAATGGCTGTAGCCTTTTGCGCCACTTTCAAATCGCTGGCGCTACCCAGAACAATTCCTACGCTTTTTTCAGGACGATTGTCCCGAAAATACAATAACCCTTTTGCTCCAATATCACGACGAAAGGTCAATCCGTCCCAATGGATACCATTGACAACTTTATAGCATTCTGCCAGGGCCTTTTCCAAAGTGGCACCCAAAGCGGTCACTCCCAATACCCTTCCTCCGTTTGTTCGATAGACAGAACCATCCAGACGCGTACCGGAATGGAAGACGTGGCATAATTCCTTTTCATCTTCGCGTTTTTCCCGGGGGATGGCGTCAATACCTGAAATGATTTTCCCACTTTCATATTTTCCAGGATAGCCTTGAGAAACCAGCATCACGCATGCCCCCGCCTCTTCGTACCACTCGATTTCCTGCTCACTCAGAGTTCCTGCCAGAGTGGCCATCGCCAGCGTGACTAAATCGCTTTTCAAACGCATCATCAAAGGCTGACACTCGGGATCTCCAAATCGACAATTGAATTCCACAACCCTGACATGTTCGTCATCAATCATGAGTCCGATATAAAGAACTCCTCGGTAGGGATTGCCTTCACAGGCCATCCCCGCAATGGTCGGTTTAACGATCTGGTGGATGACTATTTCTTCAATGACTGGCGTGACCACCGGGGCTGGAGAGTAAGCACCCATACCTCCCGTATTCAATCCGGTATCCAATTCTCCGATGGTTTTATAATCCTGACAAGAAGGGAGACAGACAAAATTTCGCCCGTCAGTGAAAATGAAAAAGGATGCTTCTTCCCCGCTGACAAATTCTTCGATGACTACAGTTGTCCCGGCTTCCCCAAAGGCGTCTCCGGAGAGCATTTGATGAACCGTAGTTTTTGCTTGATCCAAGTCTTGACAGATCACCGAACCTTTCCCCGCCGTTAACCCGCTGGCCTTGACCACATAAGGAGCCTGGAGGGTCTCCAGGTATGAAAAGGCATTTTCTTTTTCTTGGAAGATACCGTAGTCAGCCGTTGGAATTTGGTGTCGTTGCATAAAATCTTTTGCAAATGCTTTGCTGCCTTCCAATGCGGCAGCAGCGGCGCTCGGACCAAATGCTTTGTTACCTTGGGCCTCTATCTGGTCAACCAACCCTGACACTAAATAGCCTTCTTGTCCGATAAAAGTGAGATCAATGTTTTCTTGCTGAATGAAAGATAAAATGGCATCGTGATTATCCAGAGAAACTGGTATTGCATCCGGACGCATGCCGTCGTTTCCGGGTGCGACGAAGACTCTTGTCACTTGGGGGCTTTGCTTTATTTTCCAAACAAGGGAATGCTCCCTTCCGCCACTGCCGATCACTAAAACCTTCATTCTTTTACGTCAATGAGAATTTGTTATTCAGAGACGATGATATATTGCGATCCCTGTTGATTTTGAATGAGGAACAGGACGCCTTCCGCAACATTGGTTCCCTTGATTGCTGCTTTGAAACTTTCCACATTATCGATTGTTCGACGGTCGACTTCCACAATCAATGTTCCCACTTTCAAATTAGCCTTGTCTGCAGGAGATTGAGGTTCGATTTTGGTAATCAGAACACCTGTTCCAAGTTCGAAGTCATATTGCTCCGCAGTTTTTTCCGTTAAATCTTCAACAGTGACGCCCATAAAAGACTCTTCTGGTTGCCTCTGCGCTATCAAAGGATCTTTTGGTCTTTCTTCAAGCTTGACCTTGATGGTTTCTGTTTTGCCTTTACGGAAAATTTCAATTTCTACAATCGTATCAGCTCTTGCAACAGCGACCATATTGCGAAATTGCGCGCTATTGCGTATAGATTTCCCATCCAATGCAATGACGACGTCACCTTTTTGAATACCTGCTTTGCCGGCAGGCGTGTTTTTAAAGACCATCGTAATAAGAGAACCATTGGTACTATTCAAGCCAAACTTTTTCGCTAGTTGTCCGTTAATATCCTGAATCCCGACTCCCAACCAGCCTCGCGATACACTGCCTTTAGTGATCAGGTCTTCCATGATTTGACGAGCCATATTGATCGGAACCGCAAATCCAACTCCCTGGTAACTGCCACTTCTCGTAAAGATCGCAGTATTCACGCCAATGATCTCTCCTCTTAAATTGATCAATGGACCCCCGCTATTTCCCGGATTAATTGCCGCATCCGTTTGAATGAAATCTTCGTAGTCGGTGATCCCGATGTTGGATCGTCCTTTGGCACTGATGATTCCGAAAGTCACAGTTTGGGACAAGCCAAAAGGATTACCAATCGCAATTACGGATTCCCCCACATCCATCACATCCGAATTGCCGAAAGGCAGCACAGGAAGGTCGTTTCCATCAATCTTAATCACGGCAAGATCAGAAGAAGGGTCAGCGCCGACTAGTTTGGCTTCCATCTCCCTACCGTCACTCATCATTACAAGAATTTTACTGGCACTGCCCACCACATGATTGTTGGTTAGAATATAGCCATTCTTGTATAGAATCGATCCCGATCCCATGCCTTCCTGTCTGAATCGTGGAGGAGCATCAGGACGTTGCCTGAAAAAACGATCGAACAGTTCATTTTCCGAAGGGTCTTGGTTGCCGAATCTCCGACCTTGCGGGTTCATCTCGACTTCGATATGCACGACTGCATCCTGAACTTTTTTAACAATTGCAGCCCGCGCTTTCGACGCAAGCATCAGGGCATTCATGGCATTTTCTACGTCGGCTTCTTCAGTAAACACCTGTTTTACCGCTATCAATAACAGGAAGCTCGAAACGAAAATAACTTTGATGTATTTCAACATTTTTTCTCCAACAAACTCCATTTTTTACGTACTCGATGTTGCCTGGAAATCTTTTTCAATAACCCAACGTAACCTAAGACATATTGAACTCACTTGACAATAAATCAGTAAGTATAAATGTTCAGATTAAAAAATCAAACAATTCTCCCTTGCAAAATGAAAACAAACATCATCCTGTTTACAAGTCTTTCAAAATTTCTTATAGTAATCACTAAAAATCCAAGGGATCTCATTAAAATGGAAGATGTGTTTGAAGATCCACGTGTATGTTTCAAAACCGTTTTCCGGATCACCAACCCCCTGAATTGGAAAAGAACCCCATGTTGCAAGAGAGAATGGATTCGAGTTTGACGTTTGATGATGTCCTGTTGATTCCGGAATATTCGGATGTCCTGCCCCATCAATGTTCCATCCAAACGCGACTCTCGCGAAATCTCAACTTGAATATTCCTCTGGTCAGTGCGGCAATGGACACGGTGACGGAATTTCAAACCGCAATTTCCATGGCGCAAGAGGGAGGAATCGGGACAATTCATAAAAACATGTCCATCAGTGAGCAAGCGAATCACGTGGAAAAGGTTAAACGTTCCGAGAGTGGTATGATCACCGATCCAATTACTGTTTCTCCTGAGCAACCGGTGCGGGATGCTATGGAATTAATGCAACAACATCAAATTTCCGGAGTGCCGGTCACGCGAGGAAAAGAACTGGTTGGCATTTTAACCAACAGAGATTTGCGATTTGAAACAAATTTTGAACAGCAAGTTGCAGCGGTGATGACGAGAGGAAGGGATAAATTGATTACGGTGTCGCTAGGTATTGATCCGGAAGAAGCAAAAAAATTGCTACACCGCCATCGAATCGAGAAATTGTTGGTTGTTTCGAGCGACTATGAATTGGAGGGTTTGATTACTATCAAAGATATAGAGAAGTCCAGACAATACCCCAACGCAAACAAAGATGAAGCCGGTCGACTTCGCGTAGCAGCCGCCATTGGTGTTTCCAGGGATATGTTGGAAAGAGTAGAAGCTTTGATACGTGCCGGAGCAGATGTTGTCGTTTTCGACACTGCCCATGGACATACCAAAAACGTGTTGGAAAATATTTCACTATTACGTGTGACATATCCTGATCTGGAACTCATCGGAGGGAATGTTGCCACTGCGGAAGCAGCGCAAGCTCTCATTAAAGTTGGTGTGGATGCGGTAAAAGTGGGGATCGGACCCGGTTCCATTTGCACTACAAGAATGATTGCCGGAATTGGAACACCACAAATCACTGCAATCGATAAGGTACGTTCCGTCACGGATCGTTACGACATTCCCTTGATCTCTGATGGCGGGATCAGGTTTTCGGGAGACGTGGTGAAGGCATTGGCTTGTGGAGCGCATTCCGTGATGCTTGGCAATGCTCTGGCAGGGACTTCTGAAACACCAGGTTCGGTAATCCTGTATCAAGGACGCCGTTATAAAATGTATCGTGGAATGGGTTCGATCGGAGCAATGAAAGAAGGAAGTAAAGACCGCTATTTTCAAAACGCGGTTGAAGATATGAAACTGGTTCCTGAAGGCATTGAAGGTCGAGTGCCTTATATAGGTCCCCTGGCTGAAACCCTGCATCAATTCATTGGAGGCTTACGAGCAGGTATGGGATACACAGGATGTCGAACCATCGAGGAGCTACGCAGCAAACCCCGTTTTGTAAGACTCACGAGTTCTGGTGTCAGGGAGAGCCATGTGCATGACGTGTTCGTTACCGAGGAAGCTCCCAACTATCCCACCATGAAATCCGACTCATTTTAAGAACCTGTTACAAATGCTGGAATGAGTGAAAATATTTTTTCTTCATCGGAAAGGTGTGTTGAGGGTGAGTAATTAATCTCATTAAACCACCAGCTCTGCTGGTGCGAACCTAATAGGCTTTGCCGGTCAGACATGAGAAACGTATCCGTGTCCGTTAGCCGTGCTCGTGAACGGTCAGTGAATTCGACGGCACATTTTGGTTAACATAGAAACAATGCGATGAAGTAACTGTTTTCCTTCGTCAAATAAAGGAGGCTGGATGATCTTCAACACGTTTAAAACATCGAGAATAGCAGCGCATTCCATTGCGGAACCTCGGGCCAATGCATAGAATCGTTGCTTGTCAGGAAAGGAATTTTTTCCACAGCCTTCTGCGATATTGAGAGGAATCGACCATGAGGCCCTTTTCAGTTGGTCAACTAAGGCTGAGTATCCTTTTGGCAATGTTTCGATGACTTGGACAGATAACGCTAAAAATTCGATGGAACATTGGTATACATCGAGTTTTTCATGATCTAACATGGCAGCCTTTTTCGTTCACGAGCACGAGCACGTCTTACGATGACGAACACGTTTTGCCCTCATACTGGGGGCCTCTTCAAGCCACCGGCTCTGCCGGTGGTGATGACTTTGATAAAAACCTCACTTAACACCCCTTGACATGGGAAGGATTGTTTTTTTTAACAGACTCTGAATTGAAATTTCTATGAACAACTGTAAATTTTCACCCGATCTTTTCCCCATTTTCCTTGTTATTTTAGTACTATGAAGCCTTTGCGGACTATCCAACAACTCAACCTGGCTCTTGCCTTCGTGTTCATCGTTGGCTGCACCTTTCAATATCAAGAAGGACGGATACTTGAAGAAAAGGGACGATTGGAAGAGGCTGCCATTGCCTACCAATCGGCCTCTAATGAGGATCCGGGTAATGAAGAGATTCTGGAAGCATTACAACGTAACAACATAAAACTGGCAGAAGAAAATATTCAACGCTATAAAAATTTTTTAGACCAGGAGCAGTTTCAGAAAGCATATCGTCGCTTGGAAGCCGCACTGATTCAAAACCCCGCATCCATCGAGGTGCAATCGGAACAATCTCACTGGCATAAAATATTGATTGCGGGGAAAATTATGTTTCAATTTGATCGCCTGCGAGCAAACATTCGATTGGCGGACGAAATGCAGCTTCAAATCCTCATTAATTCTCCTTCCGGACAAGTCTTGACTGCGAATATTTCCAATGAAACAGGAATATTTTTCATAGAAGATTTGTTGTACCAGGCGGACCTTCAAAAGATCTCCCTCTATTCAATTAATGCCATCGGATTGAAACTGGAGCAGGTCACAGACAAGCAAAGAATCAAGAGAGAATTCCAGAATTTCGTAAATTTCTCCGGTCTGCTCTTTGAAGGCAGTACCGGGAAACTAAACATTCCATCCGAGGCCCTTCCGCAAGGGATTTTGGCGCATCGCATTCAACTGGTCGATCCCCAGTCTGCCGCCGTCCCCCCTTGGTTCCCTCCCCGCCTTATACGCTATTCTCTCCAATTCCAAGGTGATCAAATTCTTGTGGTCACGTCGGAAAGAACCGAATTTATTCCGGATATGCTCTATCTCAATAATCTCCAGCAGCGTGCCTTCGTTGATTTTGGCGTCTATCGACTGACTTTGAATCCTCAATCACCAGAGTGGAGCATCAACAAAGTGCCGTATCAAAGCCCTGAGGAAGACTATTTTCCACAATTTTCCAAAAACCTCGCACTCTCTCCCTATTTTTTCTATAGGGAAGGCGCATATCGGTATCTGAAAAAGTAAGAACTTTTCTTTCTCTAGATTGAAATTATGAAACAATTGTTTTCAATAGGAGTATTGTGGTTCTTCATGAATTCTCAGTTAACGGCGACTCCGGGAGTGACTGAACGTGAAATCCTCATCGGCAGTCATCAACCCCTGTCCGGACCAGCAGCTCAATTTTCAGTAATCAGCAAAAGCACTGAAGTTTATTTCAGGTATATCAACGACCAGGGGGGAATCCATGGCCGTCGTCTTCAATATCTCTATTTGGATGACGGATTTTTACCTGAACAAACCCAGGAGGTAGTACGACGATTGGTATTACAAGAATCCATTTTTCTTTTACTCAATGGTATGGGTACCCGCCCCCATGCCTCTGTATCCGATTGGTTGCAATTATTAGAAATCCCGGATTTCTTTGTCGGATCCAGGGATACCCGATGGGTTGAACCTTTGAAAGAAACTGTATTTGGATTCTATCCAACTCCTCGGATCGAAGGAAGAATTTTGGCCAAACATCTGCTTAAAGCTTCTCGTGGAGGTCGAATTGTCGTTTGGTATCGTAATGATCCAACCATGAAGCAAACAAGCAAATTTTTTTCCGAGTTGTTGATGCAGGGACATTTTCAATGGGAGCAATCGCAAGTTCCGATAGGTGTATTTAACTTATTTTCCACTCATAGACAATTGAAGCGGCAGGATCTTTTTCAAGTGGAGCAGGTATCCCATCCTGTGACTGGGTTGGATTTGCGCGCAAGTATAGAGCAAATTAAAGAATTAAATCCTCGGATTTTAGTGCTTTTTACCACTCCGCAACCCGCTTTGGAATTACTCCGACAACTATACCGCTCGGGTTTTTCAGGAAGAATTTATTTGGGACTCAATTTGGCGGACAGCCGACTCTTGCAATCGGCAGGACCTCACGCCATGGAAGGAGTTTCAATGCTGACCGCTCATCCACTTTCTTCTCAAAGGGAAGACCCTGGTATTCAATTACACTACGCATTGCTCAAGGAATATGCGCCTGAATTAGAAATGAGTCGCTGGACAATTTATGGACATGCAGTGGCTGAATTGATGGTGGAAATTTTGTCTCGCAGTGGCAGCGGACTGACCCGCAAGCAAGTGATCGAGACTGCTGAGCAGCTGGATCAATGGCAAGGACTGCTCAATCCTCCCATCACTCTCAACGCTCTAAATCATCTACCCATCACTCGATTGAGAGTGGTTCAAGTCAAATCGGGGAAATTTGAAATCATTTCTGATTGGATAAATGGGCGATGACTTCTGTGATTCCCTTCCCTTGGCCTTCAGCAGCTGAATCTGAGATTCGATCTCACCTGCAAGATGGAAACACTATTGTTTTTCCTACGGAAACTATCTATGCATTGGGTGGAAATGCTTGGTCGGCTCCTCTTGTGGAACGTATTTTTCAGGTTAAACAACGCCCCCGAGAAAAACCGCTTCTCCTATTGATAAATCCTATGTTGCTACCTCGATTCAGTATCAGGGCTTCAAAGCAAACGGAGAAATTGATCCGACAATTCTGGCCGGGGCCTCTGACCCTGATTGTTCCTGCTGATCAAAAACTTCCTCACTTCCTGAAAAGTCAGGGTGATACCGTGGCGATCCGTTATTCCAGTTCTCCCATTGTACAGAAACTCATTTCGCTAGGACGATGCCCGTTGATTGGCACAAGCGCAAATTTGAGCGACGAACCAGAGAATCGAAGGCCTGGCGACGTGATGCATCAACTTGGTGATGCCGTCGATTTATTGATTGATGGAGGAGAATCGCCGGGATCGCAACCTTCTACTATTATCGATTTGACCAAAAGGCCTTTTCGAATCGTCCGGCATGGGCTCATCTCTGCTGAAGAATTGCAACCTTATCTTTATTGAAACTCGGAATCATCGGGTTTGATGTTCCAATACTCTACGATCCAGTTTTGATTCTCTGTCACGAGTGAAGAAATGGCTCCTGTAGAAATTTTTAAGGAGTATTGGTCCCGGAATGCTTTAAAATTTCCTGTTAGATGAGAGGCAAATCTCGCAATACCATTACTTGTCACCACCAAGACTGTTTGATCTGGATACATTTTACAAATTTTTCTGGCAAAGTCACGCCAGTTTTGAACAATTTTCCGGCAATCGATTCGCCACCCGGCAGGAACCATATTTTCGCTCTCCCAAGCTAGCAAGGATTCTTTTCCTATACGTGATATGATTGCTTCATCAGTTTTCCCTTCATCGACGTCATAGTCGACTTCATCAAACTGAGATTGCGGTAACACGTCCAGAGCCAATTTCGCAGTCTTTACAGCCAGGCATGCCGTCTGGTACCCTCGTTTCAGTTTACTGCTGTAGACCGCGCTCAGGTTCGGGTAATTTTTTCTTAAGAATTTTCCCAGCATAACCGCTTGCGCGCAACCACTTTCCGCCAGGGGAATATCCGTTCGAAGTCCCACGCGAACCGGAACTTCACCCGGTTTGAAGGTATTCCCATGCCTCGCAATCAATAATCGATTCATAAAGAAATTCAACCTGAATTTTCAACAACTCAAAACCACTTCGTCCGGCCAATTCAACATATACCCTTTCCCGATATGATTAGCGATAGGTAAAACTAACCTGAGTTCGAGATAAACATTTAATTAATTCAATATGTTATGGGATTCTCATATCATAGAGTATCCGCGTCATTCCTGTGGAAGCAGGAATCCAGAGGCATGCAGCCAGAACGAAAACTGGATTCCTCCCGGGCTTGATCCGGGATCACGCAAAGTTGACAAATACTAAGATACTCATATTCTTGAAGAGTAATGTCGAACTCAGATTATTTATCTTCTGAGATACAAACGGCGTTCGAGCAGCTTCGATCTCCCCTCGCACTCCACACTCCTCCAAAGCCAAAAACGCCGCAACACCTGTCCTGAAACAGGTCAGAAAAAGAAATCAAAAAGAGATATTCCAATATCCTCAATAATATCAGTAATTTGAATTTCAATTCAAAAAAATTAAAAAAAGTGCTTGACATACTCTTTAAATAATATATATTGCACCTAACGCACCAATACGATTGCTTGAGGAGGAGAGAAAGTGAATCAGGTATTGTGGAAGCAATTCCTCCTCCCAAGGAATCTTATTTTCCTCATTCGTGTGGTCGAACGCACGATCTTTAATTGCTCTATCATAGAAAGGCCATGATGCTTATTACAAAATTCCTGGCTCCCCTCCTGGGGCTGAACGTGGCAGACGTCGTGTCTGCTGCGAAAATCCGATTCGCCCCAAGACGGGTGAATCATTCCAAAAACCCTCAAATAAAAGAGGTAAATATGAGTATTTTAAAGAAACTTGTTGCCTCCATCAAGAGGCTGAACCCGGCAGGCTCCTGGTCTGCTGTACAAAAACTTGTTCCTGTAAACTTGTCCCTGCGAAAGCAGGGAGCGGGGACGCAATCATTATTGCTCACCTTAACCCTGGTGGTGACCGCCTTTTGGGTCAGCCAGGCAGCCATGGCGGCTGAGAAAAAGATGGTCACAGATCCCACCACCGGGGAGATGGTAACCGCTCCGGAGTATGGCGGGACCTTGACCTATGTCCGCAAGCAGGTGGGTGAGCATACGGACGTCTATTTCATTAGTGGCTGGGCGAGCCACTTCATCAGTGGCGTGCTCGAGAAGCTCAGCATCGCGGACTGGGGAATAGATCGGGACGTGGTTGACTGGAAAACCACCTACGTCCCTTTCAGTGGCTTAAAAGGGGCGCTGGCGGAAAGCTGGTCGCAACCCGATCCACTGACCTATGTCTTCAAAATCCGCCAGGGCGTTCACTGGCATGACAAGGCTCCCATGAATGGCAGAGCATTTACGGCCAAGGACGTCGAATATAACTTTCACCGCATGATGGGTCTGGGCAGCGGCTACACCGAACATAGCACCATGTTTGGACCACTGCACACTTATCAATGGGAATCGATAATGGCCACCGATGATTCGACGGTTGTGATGAAGCTGAAGGAGCCACAGCCCCTGGCGCTATTCTTTATTGTCGACCACTACAATGCTTTTATGTACCCTCCCGAGGTATTCGAGCAATACGGCGACGTTAAGGATTGGAAGAACCTGGTCGGCACCGGGCCCTTTATGCTGACGGACTACGTCGAGGACAGCTCTATCACCTGGGACAAGAATCCCAACTACTGGGGTTTTGACGAAAAATACCCGGAGAACCGCCTGCCCTATATCGACCAGTTGCGGGGCGCGGTTATGCCGGAACCAGCCGTATTCGTAGCGGCCCTACGCTCGGCTAAGGTTGATTACGCAGGGACCCCCGGCGACTCTCAACTCAGGTCTATCGACCAGATAGAGAGCCTCAAGAAGACCAACCCCGAACTCGTGTTTCACTCGTATTGGTATCGTTCGGATAATTGTTTCACTTTTAACGTGGTGGATAAGCCGCCCTTTGACGACATCAGGGTGCGCAAGGCCATGCAGATGGCACTGGACCTCGAGACCATTAACCGTACCTTCTTTAAGGGTTATGGAAACTGGGAACCTGCCGGGCTGGTAGCGGCAGACATCAAAGGGTATACCACCCCATTTGCAGAGTGGCCCGAGGAGGTCAAGAAAGGCTATACCTATGACCCGGAAGGGGCCGGGAAGCTGCTTGATGAGGCTGGGTTTCCGCTCGGCTCGGATGGCATTCGATTCAAGACCGTCCTGAACGGTTCGTATCGGTGGGACCTGAACTACCTGGAATTAGCCGCCGCATACTGGAGTGAGATTGGCATCGTGGTAGAGATTAATCTCATGGATTCACAAGCGGCCATCCCGATGAGAAACGATGGGACTTATGAAGGTTTCTGGGCTACGGCTTCGGGCAACAGGTGGATACCTGTCGAGATAATGCGCGGGTATTACTCGAAAACTGAGTGGCAAAAGTGGCGGGGAATAGCTGAACCGGAATATGACGCCTTGTTTGAAGCCGCCCTGGCCACTGCCGACGTTGAAGAGCAGCAGAGGATGGTTAGGGAGTTGGATATGTACGGGATAGAGAGGCACTGGACAATATGGGGTCCCGAAACCCCACAGTTTAACGTGCACCAGCCGTGGGTCATAGGGTATAACGGTGAACTCTGGTTGGGAATCGGTCAACATAATACCCCCTTCACCCGCCTCTGGATTGACCAGGACCTGAAGAAAGAAATGGGGCATTAGGGATGCCATGAGAGCCTATATCATCAGGAGGATATTGCTCCTCATCCCCACCCTGTTCATCCTGACTATCCTGGTATTTCTCTCGGTGCGCTTCATCCCGGGCGACGTCGTGGATTTAATAATGGGTAGGATGGAATGGTATGGCACTGGCGGCGAGGAGATTGACCGTGATGAGGTCAGGCGTATGCTGGGATTGGACGTGCCTGTCTACGTCCAGTATGGACGCTGGATCGGAAATATTATCCGGCACGGCAGCCTTGGCGAATCCCTGCTGGGCGGTTATGCGATCGAGGAGAAGATATTAGATAGATTGCCGGTCACCATTGAGCTGGGCGTCCTGGCCATCGTCATCTCGCTCTTGATAGCCCTGCCCGTCGGCATCTACTCGGCGATACGCCAGGATACGACCGCCGACTACGCAGGGCGCACCCTGGCCATCATCGGCCTGGCCACGCCTAACTTCTGGCTGGCCCTGATGGTCATTATCTTCCCGGCCATCTGGTGGGGCTGGTCGCCCCCGACGGAGCTGGTTCCTTTCTCCGAAGACCCGCTGGGCAATCTCGCGGTGTTCCTCATTCCCAGCCTGATTCTGGGGACGGCCCTGTCGGCGGCCACCATGCGGATGACGCGTACGATGATGCTGGAGGTGTTGCGGCAGGATTACATCCGCACTGCCTGGTCCAAGGGGCTCCGGGAGCGGGTCGTAGTGATCCGGCACAGCATCAAAAATGCCCTCATCCCGATCGTGACCCTGATCGGCCTGCAGTTGCCGATCCTGGTCGGGGGTTCCGTGATCATGGAGCACATCTTTAACCTGCCGGGGTTGGGTCGTCTGATGCTCACGGCACTCAATGACAGGGACTACCCGACGGTCTCCGGAGTGAACCTGTTTTTCGCCACCGTGGTGATCGCGGTCAATCTGATGATCGACCTGATTTATCCCTATTTGGACCCCAGGATCCGGTATAAATAGTTGCTGGCGCGACAGGTATGAGGGGTTAGGCTGAAAGGGGAAGGCTGTCAGGGCATCAGTCATAACTTCAGTCCTCAGCCTGGTATTTCAGGTGTTACGGAGTAATGAACCCCTTTTGTGTCATTCCTGGCTTGACCAGGAATCCAGAGGTATGCAGCCAGACCAGAAACCTGGATACCCGCTCCCCGCATTCGCGTGGACAAGTTTAGCGAGGATGACGTTACACTAGGATACTCCTATTATTGAAGATTTATGTCGAACTCGGGTTAAACTATGAACAACACCCAAGAGATACCCTCTCCCATCCATGAGCCCAAACGACGGGGTTGGTTTGTGGATCTCTTCATCAGGCTTCTCAAGGAGAAGCCCATGGGCACCTTCGGCGGGATTGTCATCCTGATCTTGATTCTGGTGGCGATCTTTGCCGATGTTCTGGCTCCTTATCGTTATGATAAAATGCACCTGGCAGACCGGCTGCAGGGCCCATCAACCCAGTATCTCCTGGGGACCGACCAGTTGGGGCGAGATTTCTTGAGCCGCCTGATCGTCGGGGCTCGTCTTTCCATCTATGTCGGTCTGGCCGCGACCACGGTTAATGTACTCGTCGCTCTCCTGGTCGGCGGCATTTCCGGATTCATTGGGGGTAAATTGGACCTGGCGGTGCAGCGCTTTGTCGATGCCTGGATGGCGTTCCCGGGCCTGCTCGTCTTGTTAACGATCATGTCCATCGCGGGGCGGGGATTGCCACAAATGATACTGGTCCTGGGGATCGCCGGAGGAATCAGCGGCTCCCGAGTGATCCGAAGCGCCGTGATCGCTATCAAAGAGAATGACTATTTTCTGGCAGCCCAGGCCGTGGGCACCCCCACAACTCAAATCCTCATTCGCCATGTCCTGCCCAATATTATCGCGCCCCTCATCATAATCTTCTCCATCAACATCGGGGGGGTGATTATGGCAGAGGCTTCCTTGAGCTTCCTCGGATTTGGTCTGCCCCCGAGCATTCCCAGCTGGGGTGGTCTGCTCAGCCGGGAAGGGCGTCAGTACATGGAGGTGGCCCCACGGCTGGCAATCTGGCCCGGGCTTTGCCTGACGATTGTCGTCTACTCCCTCAACATGTTCGGCGATGCCATGCGCGATCTGCTCGATCCCCGACTGCGAGGCGGCCAGGGCAGTTACGGCACTGCAAAGGTGAAACGCAAAAAAAGTCTCCTGGACCGACTGATCAACCCGTTCAAATAGTAAACTCACACAAAATTTTGAAAACCCTCGCTTGCTGATGGGAAGCCTTGGCAAACACCACATTCAAGCGGTATGCATTGCGGGGGTAGGTGTCAAGTGAACCGCCTGGTTGGCACTTATTTTTTGAATTATTGCATGTGTGCTCGTCATGAGAATCTAAGGAAAGACCGTTTATTCATCCGGATCAATTCCTGCTTTTTTCAAAATGCCCATGAGCCTTTCTTTTTCAGCTCTTTCGTTTTCTAATTTGATAGATTTCAAGAAATCGCTTTGGGCTGAAGGATTTATTTCAATGTCGCTCATATTTTAGCCGAAAGTCATCTAAAACCTCATATCCTCACCAGAGGATTTTTAGAAACGGTCAACGGGGAATGGAAAAGTGTCAAAAATGTTGACTTCCGTATCTCAATGTGAAAAAAATATTTTCGTTGATCATCAGAAGACATTCATGAATGAGTCGCCCTGTTCAAAAAAACCTTGACCGTCATTTGCAGATCGATTATATATTATTTTATTCTAGGGATGGAAGGGCAATAACGGAGTTATAGTCAAATTCTGGGGATGGCAATTCAGGCGGCGATCCTGTATTGAGGAATTCCATCGACAAATTGTACTCCCTCTATCACTTCGGCTAATCGTTTAAATCCGTGTAATCGGATCCAATTTTTCTGAGCGGATTCCATTAATTTGAATGCCATCGTCAAGACGGTATTTCTTGAGAAACAACCTCTGACTTTGGCAGTTCTCAGTTTGACAGTAGCGAAGGTGGATTCAATGGGATTGCTCGTTCTCAAATGCCTCCAATGCTCTGCCGGGAAATCATAGAAGGCCATCAAGGTCTCCTGATCTTTAATCAAGCAGTGAGTGGCTTTAGGATATTTCGCCTCATACATGTCAACAAAATGCTTTAAGGCTTTGAAAGCTTCCTCTTTGCTGCTGGCCATCCAAATTTGATGGAGACGATCCTTGGCTTTATGATGCTCCCTTTTTGGTAAATAGTTGAGAATGTTTCCCGTTTTGTGCATCCAACAACGCTGCTCTTTGCTCTGAGGATAGACTTTTTTCAAAGCTTTCCAAAATCCCATCGCTCCGTCTCCCACAGCGATTTTAGGGGCCTCAGTCAATCCCCGGTGCTTCAGATCCATCAGCAGTTCCCTCCAGGATTGCTCACTTTCCCGGTAGCCATCTTCCAAGGCAACGAGCTCTTTATCTCCATTTTCTGTTGCCCCCACAATCACCAAGAGGCATTGTTTATCTTTATCCATTCTCACATTGCAATACACGCCATCGACCCAGAGATAAACATAATGACTCTGGGAGAGATCCCGTTGTTTCCAGGCTTTCCAATCCTCATACCAGCTTGATTTAAGACGGCTCACTGTCGCTGAAGACAAGCCCGCCGCTCTTTTACCTAAAATCGCTGCGAGCGCCTCCTGAAAGCCACCAGTGGAAATCCCTTTCAGATACAGCCAGGGAATCAGGGCTTCAATACTTTTACTTTTCCTCAGATAAGGGGGGATCAACTTGGAAGAAAATCGAATCCTTTCCTCTGATGAGGTGCTTTGACGATCTTTACTCCGCGGAACTTTCACGGATATAGAACCAATTCCCGTCTGAATCTCCCGATCTTGATGATAACCATGACGAACCACTCGCTGACGTCCATCCGAGAGTCGATAGGACTGATATTCCTTCATGAATATTTCCATCTCCAATTCCAACGCTTCAGAAAGTATCTTCCTGGCTTTCACTCTCAAAAGTTCACTCAAATGATCTTCAATAATTTGCTCTGGCTTCTCCAGATCAATCACGTTATAGTTGCTCATCGGCGTATCCTTTCTTTGATGTAATTCTATTTATTTTAAATTCCCATCAATAGGATACGCCACCTTCAAATTTAGTCCATCCCCAACTTTCGACTATATCTCGCAATAACGCGATCCTTCGCTTTGCTGCTCGGCGAACCGTCAGGATGACATGAAAGTCTGAAATTAACCCGTTTAGGGAGAGATCCTTGAATTACCCCTCAGGTCATTTCAGCAAATGGAAATGCCTCGAGCAAATTGAAAGCTCATGGTTCAGTGCCCCATCCTGGAGCCAATGAATCGTTTTTTTGATCACGCCAAAATGAAGGAGACCCAATGTGTAGAGAAATCCTCGACAACGTGCTTTCGGGAACAAAAGCAGGTTTTAAAGCAATCCTTAATTTTGAACATGCAATCGAAAGGAAAAAGATGGATCATCAAAAAAACAACTTAACATTGAGCGCAACTCTTATGTCTTTAAAGAAAATTTTCACTCCCCTCGTGGGGCTGACCGTGGCAGACGTCGTGTCTGCTGCGAAAACCCGATTCGCCCCATGGGTGAATCGTTCTCAAAACCCTCAATTGAAAGAGGATACTATGGGTATGATAAAGAAACTTGTTGCCTCCATCGCGAGGCTGAACCCGGCAGGCTCTTGGTCTGCTGTACAAAAACTTGTCCCCGTAAACTTGTCCCTGCGAAAGCAGGGAGCGGGGATGCAATCATTATTGCTCACCTTAACCCTGGTGGTGACTGCCTTTTGGGTCAACCAGGCTGCCATGGCGGCTGAGAAAAAGATGGTCACAGATCCCACCACCGGGGAGATGGTAACCGCTCCGGAGTATGGCGGGACATTGACCTATGTTCGCAAGCAGGTTGGTGAGCATACGGACGTCTATTTCATTGGTGGCTGGGCGTCCCACTTCATCAGTGGCGTGCTCGAGAAGCTCAGCATCGCGGACTGGGGAATCGATCGGGACGTGGTGGACTGGAAAACCACCTACATCCCTCTCAGTGGCTTAAAAGGGGCGCTGGCGGAAAGCTGGTCACAACCCGACCCGCTGACCTATGTCTTCAAAATCCGCCAGGGCGTTCACTGGCATGATAAGGCCCCCATGAATGGCAGAGCATTTACGGCTAAGGACGTCGAATATAACTTTCACCGCGCGATGGGTCTGGGCAGCGGCTACACTGAACATAGCACCATGTTTGGACCACTGCACACGTATCAGTGGGATTCGGTCACGGCCACCGACGATTCGACGGTTGTGATGAAGCTGAAGGAGCCGCAGCCCCTGGCGCTGTACTTTATTGTCGACCACTTCAATGTTTTTATGTACCCCCCCGAGGTATTCGAGCAATACGGCGACGTTAAGGATTGGAGGAACCTGGTCGGCACCGGGCCCTTTATGCTGACTGACTTCGTCGAGGACAGCTCTATCACCTGGGACAAGAACCCCAACTACTGGGGTTTTGACGAAAAATACCCGGAGAACCGCCTGCCCTATATTGACCAGTTGCGGGGCGCGGTTATGCCGGAACCAGCCGTATTCGTGGCGGCCCTACGCTCGGCTAAGGTTGATTACGCAGGGACTCCCGGCGACTCTCAACTCAGGTCTATCGACCAGGTAGAGAGCCTCAAGAAGACCAACCCCGAACTCGTGATTCACCCGTATTGGTATCGCTCGGATAATGCTTTCACTTTTAACGTGGTGGATAAGCCGCCCTTTGACGACGTCAAGGTGCGCCGGGCCATGCAGATGGCACTGGACCTCGAGACCATTAACCGTACCTTCTTCAAGGGTTATGGAAACTGGGAACCTGCCGGGCTGGTAGCGGCAGACATCAAAGGGTATACCACCCCATTTGCAGAGTGGCCCGAGGAGGTCAGGAAAGGCTATACTTATGACCCGGAAGGGGCCGGGAAGCTGCTTGATGAGGCTGGGTTTCCGCTCGGCTCGGACGGCATTCGATTCAAAACCGTCCTGAACAGTACGTATCGGTACGACCTGAACTACCTGGAATTAGCCGCCGCATACTGGCGTGAGATTGGCATCGTAGCAGAGATTAATCTCATGGATTCACAAGCGGCCATCCCGATGAGAAACGATGGGACTTATGAAGGTTTCTGGGCTTGGTCAACGGGTGTCAGGTATATACCTGTCGAGAGAATGCGCATGTATTACTCGAAAGCTCCACGCAACTGGCGGGGCATCGTTGCCCCGGAATATGACGCCTTGTTTGAAACCGCCCTGGCCACTGCCGACGTTGAGGAGCAGCAGAGGATGGTTAGGGAGTTGGATATGTACGGGATAGAGAGGCACTGGGTAATTTGGGGTCCCGAAACCCCACAGTTTAACGTGCACCAGCCGTGGGTCAAAGGTTATAACGGTGAAATCTCGTTGGGAGTCGGTCAATTTAATACCCCCTTCACCCGCCTCTGGATTGACCAGGACCTGAAGAAAGAAATGGGGCATTAGAAGCCATGTTAAAACCTTGATTCCCTCCCCTGGCGGGAGGCAGAGAAACAGTTTGGCCACAGGCGTGGCCAGTAAAAACTGCTGAACGCGGGAGGGGGTTTCCCATGAGAGCCTGTATCATCAGGAGGGTATTGCTCCTTATCCCCACCCTGTTCATCCTGACTATCTTGGTCTTTCTCTCGGTGCGCTTCATACCGGGCGACGTCGTGGATTTAATAGTGGGTAGGATGGAATGGTATGGCACTGGTGGCGAGGAGATTGACCGTGAAGCGGTTGAGCGTATGCTGGGATTGGACGTGCCTGTCTACGTCCAGTATGGACGCTGGATCGGAAATATTCTCCGTCACGGCAGCATTGGCGAATCCCTGCTGGGCGGTTATGCGATCGAGGAGAAGCTATTAGATAGATTGCCGGTCACCATTGAGCTTGGCGTCCTGGCCATCGTCATCTCGCTCTTGATAGCCCTGCCTGTCGGTATCTACTCGGCGATACGCCAGGATACGCTCGCCGATTACGCGGGGCGCACCCTGGCCATCATCGGCCTGACCACGCCTAACTTCTGGCTGGCCCTGATGGTCATTATCTTCCCGGCCATCTGGTGGGGCTGGTCGCCCCATTGGAGTGGGTTCCTTTCAGCGAAGACCCGCTGGGGAATCTCGGCATGCTCCTCATTCCCAGCCTGATTCTGGGGACGACTGCTTCTTGCGAGACCATGCGGCTGATGCGCACCATGATGCTGGAAGTGCTGCGGCAGGACTACATCCGCACCGCCTGGTCCAAGGGGCTCCGGGAGCGGGTGGTTGTCGTGCGGCACAGCATCAAAAATGCCCTCATCCCGATCGTGACGCGTTCAGCTGGGCTTAATGGCCGCGCTGCGGCCTTCCAGCTTCTCTGCGGCCTGCAGTTGCCTATCCTGGACGGGGGCGCGGTGATCATGGAGAACATCTTCAACCTGCCGGGGCTCGGGCGTCTCATGGTGTTTGCCCTCGAAGACCGGGACTACCCGGTAGTCTCCGACGTCAACCTGTTCTTTGCCACCGGGGTGGTGGGGTTCAATCTCCTCATCGACCTGCTCTATTCCTATCTGGACCCGAGGGTCCGGTATGAATGAGAAACCCTCCCCCATACATGAGCCTCGGATTGATGCTGTTCAGTGCCTTTTCAATTCCTATCGCGTTCAAAAAAGCTTCGTAAACGTCACGCTTTTCCACTCCAGAGAGTGCTCTTGGGTGACACAAACCACGTGAAAATAATGTTCACTCATAAACCCTCTTTAGCAAATATTTGACTTCCAAAAAGTTAACCAAGAATCGTGTTGATGAGTTTTTTCAATGATTTTTGATCAACACCTGAAAGCTTTCCTAATTTTTTAAGAATCAAGGATTGATCTAAAGTTGTTACGACGGATTTAATAATAGAGGGATTGAGCAAACCGGCATTTTGCCAGTTTTGAATTTCATACTCGATGCTTGAATGGGCAAGATGCAGTTGGCTGGTTATAGCCATGATAATCAGATCTTGTTTGCGTTGATGGTAACTATTGGAACTGATGATAACGGCAGGACGTTTTTTTACTACTGGTTTGATCAGTAAAAGGAAAAGGGACTAAAACAATATCTCCAAAACTATAACTGATCATAAACTGCATCTTCCGGATTGTCCCATATCTCCTCAAAAGCCATTTCAGAGGTCTTCATGGCATTGAAAACCAAACCTCGCTCTTCTTCCCGTTGAGTCAGAAAATCAATAAAATCTTCGACTTCCCGGATTCTCTCAGGAGATAAGGATTGTAATTTTTTGAAGACGTCAGATGCTTGGAGAGGGAGCAGTTGTTTTTCCATAGATTCCTCAATTTCGTGCAAAGACTTTGAGTGTTTCCCTAATGGAATTGTCCCTATTGTGGGTTCTTTTCATATAGCCTCAGCTAATTTAGCAGAATTGTCAATAGAAAGAAACCGAACCTTTTGATTTTGGAGAAAAGAAATAGACCGCTGTCTTCTGCCTTCTCCCTCAACAAAATGATTCGTTCTTCGCAATCCAACGAATTTTATATCCTTTAAGAGAATGACTATTTTCTGGCCGCCCGGGCCGCGGGCACTCCCATGAGCCAAATCCTCTTACGCCATCTCCTGCCCAATATTATGGCACCCGTCATCATTGTCTTCTCGATCAACATCGGCGGGGTGATTATCTCTGAGGCCTCGCTGAGCTTTCTCGGATTCGGGCTACCAGCGGACGTTCCCAGCTGGGGAAGTCTGCTCAGCCGTGAAGGTCGCAGGTACATGAAAATGGCGCCATGGCTGGCGCTCTGGCCTGGTCTTGCCCTGACGATTACCGTCTACTCCCTCAACATGTTTGGTGACGCCCTCAGGGACTTGTTCGACCCCAGGCTGAAGGGCGGTCAGGGAAGTTATGGCACCACGAGGATGAAACGTAAACGAGGCTTCCTCTCCAAGCTGATCTCCCCTTTCAACTGGTAAATGCGCAAAACGAGAATCCTTTGCGTCCTATCTAATATTCTACTGCAGGCAATGTCGAGGAGTTCGTCCTTCATCGTTCGCAATTTTTTCCAATCATGTTCAGGAAAACTTCTCATGAAATATTTCTTTTTTAAATTCTGATACGTTCACACCTGGTATAACCAGCCACACTTTTTTAGCGAGGTCTGCATTCATGCGTACGGCTCAATGAGCCCTGGGCGGCAATGGTTTCTGAAGAAGGTAGGAGAACAGATTATGATTTCAATTTTCTTATCCACATTTCTGGATGGAAAACTAACTTTTTAAAAGGATAGTACATCCAGCCTGTTCAAAATGATGATCAGTCGTGAAAATTTCTGTGATACGATGATCTTCCGCTACTACCATTCCGATACAATCGACCAAGCTCCAATTTTTATCCAATCTCTTTTGGAACCTTTCATTTCCTCGGACTATCAAGTCATCAACTGGAATACAATTCCAGCGTTTTGAATTTGTGATCAAATTGAACAATCGAATCGCTATCGGTTTATGCTGAACTTGACTGAAAGTGTTGAATAATTCTAAAACGACAGCATTTGTTGTGAGGAAATGAAACTTTTTTGTAAGTATTCTTTTTGGACGGCGATGGCTTGTTGATGAAAGGTATCATTCTTGTTCCCAAGGGCAATTAAGGCAGAAGTATCAACAAATATAGAGTTCATGAGTGTTTAGGGGTTCCGTAAAGATAATGGTCATGATTCTCTGCAAGGTCTTCAATTCCGGTTTCAACCGCATATTGATCAATGTTTTCTAAGAATTCTACCCAGGGATCTTCTTCTATTTTTTCTTTTTCCTGATTCGCTTCTGCTTCTTTTTTGAGATTGGCTTCTATTTCTTTGATTTTCTGCTGCAACTCTTCTTGTGGGAAGTTATCAGGGAAATTAATTGAAATTTGCATAGGACCATTCTCCTTTCGAAGGTTTATACTCAATACAGATTGACAGTTAGGTCTCTTCTAACCTTGAATTTCAATGTATCAAACATAATGATGAGAATCAAATTTAATCCCAATGGCTGTCAATTCTTAGCGAAAGGAGAGCAAATTGACGCGCTTGCTCCCATTAATCCTGCAGTTTCTTCTCCTGGCCCGTCATGCTCGAAAGCGAGAATTTTAAGGTCTCGCCGTTTTCGCCAGTCGGTTTGAAGCATTTCGATTTGATCGAATCTCTTTTCATCCGGCGGCCGTTTTTCCCAAAACCGACCCCTGGACTCAAACAGGTCGCCGCCTTCATCAGGGCATCTTTTTTTACAAGAGAAGCGAGGATCAAGTCCAAGATGAGACAAGCACTCGCCACTGAGGATTCAAGGTGAGCAAAAAGAATCGATTGACCTCCTCTGAATATTGTTATATAGAGAAGATACTGAAGGGGATAATGAAACCTACCAGGATATTGCCATCATCGTTCTTTTGTGATCGTTTTCAACGAAATCGCCTTGAGCTGAAGATTTTTAAGAATTTCGACTTGTTTTTCGTTTTCTTATTTGATAGATTTCAAGAAATCGCCTTGGGCTGAAAGTTTTATTTCTATTTCGCTCCTATTGATTGAGCCGAAAGTCAGGAAAAAACCTCATCTCCTCCCCAGAGGATTTTTAGAAACGTTCAACGGGGAATGAAAAAGTGCTAAAAATGTTGACTTCCATATCCAAATATGAAAAATTATTTTCGTTGATCATCAGAAGACATTCATGAATGATTCGCCCTGTTCAAAAAAACCTTGATACATTTGCAGAGCGATTATACTATTTCCAGGTATGAGAAAAATTTGCTTTAAATGACTAAATCGGATCCGTCTTAAAAAATATGTTGATTTTTTTCTGGATATAAATATTTTCCTTAAAGAGTCGCTGTCGCGAAATGGCTTTTCGCTGTCAGCTATCAATCAGGATGACATGAAAGTCTGAAATTAACCCGTCAAATATAAAATAGCTTGACAAAAGGTTAATATGAGAGTATCATTCAATCACCCGGCACCCCAAGTTCTAAGTTCCCATCTTCTAAATCCCAAGTCCCCAGTTCATTGGGTTGTCCCCCCTTATCTTATCTCGACTTCAGGGAGAGATCCTTGAAGTTGTACCTCAGTTCATTTCAGCACATGGAAATTCCTCCAGAGAATGGAAAGGTCATGGTTCATGGCCCCTCCTGGAGCCAATGAATCGTTTTTTGATAGGGTAATATTCATGGTGAATATTGCTTTTTTAACTTTTTATATCAGAGGTCAAAATGAAAGTAATAATCAGAAGCATCGTCGAGAACGGGCTTTCGGAAACGAAAGCAGGTTTTAAAGCAATTCTAAATCTTGTTTTTAATCAAAAAGCAGAAAGGAAAAAGATGGAAAATCAAAAAAGCAAATCAACCTTCAGTGCCATCCTGCTCTCCCTCACACTGATGGTGGCCGCCCTCGGGGTCAGTTCGGCAGCCATGGCTGCCGAGAAAATGATGGTCAAAGATCCGACCACTGGTAAAATGGTGAGTGCACCTGAGTATGGCGGGACAATCACCTTCAACGGGTTTGGGATTGCTACTGATTGGCCTCCTGACCCCTATTTAAACTGGGGCGTCATCACCGTCTCGGGCGTTGTGGAGAAGCTGGGCATCGGGAACTGGGGAATAGATAGGGACGTATTTGACTTCAAAAGTCACTTCATCCCTGAAGAATTCATAATAGGGGCGCTGGCGGAAAGCTGGGAGCAACCTGACCCGCTGACTTATGTCTTCAAAATCCGCCAGGGCGTTCACTGGCACGACAAGGCGCCAATGAATGGGAGAGCCTTGACGGCCAAGGATATCGCATACAACTTCAACCGGGTGTTGGGTCTGGGCAAGTTCACCGAGGCCGGACCGACCGTAATGGCTTACGCAGGCAAAACCGTCCCATGGGAATCGATAACGGCCACCGACGATGCGACGGTCGTGATGAAGCTGAAGGAGCCATACCTCCCTGCGCTGTGGTTTATGACCGTCGGGCACATTGGTTTCATAATGCCCCCCGAGGTAATCGAGCAACACGGCGACGTTAAGGACTGGAGGAACCTGGTCGGCACCGGACCCTTTATGATGACTGACCGAGTCGAGGGCGCCTCTGTCACCTGGACCAAAAATCCTGACTACTGGGGCTTCGACCCAAAATACCCGCAGAACCGCTTGCCCTACGTTGACGAGTTAAAGCTTTTGGCCATTCCAGAGTTAACAACAAGTTTGGCAGCACTACGCTCAGGTAAGCTTGATTACCATCGGCAGGTGACTGATTTGGACGCGGTACTGAGCGTACAGCGGACCAACCCCGAAATCGAGGCGCACTTTTTCTATTTTCGGTCGAATGATTCTTTTAGCCTTGACGTGCGCAAGCCGCCCTTTGACGACATCAACGTGCGCCACGCAATGCAGATGGCACTCGACAACGAGACTTCGGCGGCTACGCTCTGGTCGGGTCGAGCAGATCCGACACCTTTCGGGTTGATAGGGGTGAAAGGGTATTACATCCCATTTGATGAGTGGCCCGCCGAGGTCAAGCAATGGTACAGGTATGACCCGGAAGCTGCCGAGAAGCTCCTTGATGAGGCGGGATATCCGCGCGGTGCAGACGGCATTAGATTCAAGACCACCCTGAATTACCCGTCAGGTGCTGGAAGCTTAGACTTTGCAGAAATAGCTGCCGCCTACTGGGCTGAGATTGGCGTCGAGGTCGAGATTGATGTTCTGGCCGAAGCCGAATACAACGAGAGGATCACTTCGGGTACTTTTGAAGGCATCAACAGTGACATTACGGCCTCCAAGTTTGACCCTAAGGATATGGCACTCTGGCTTCGTTCGGATCATCCGACCTTTAACAGGAGCGGACACCAGTGGCATGAGCTTAATGCCATGGTTGACGCCGCCCTGGCCGCTCCGACCCTTGAGGAGCAGAAGAGGCTGATTGCAGAGGTAGATATGTACGCGATAGAGAAGCACATGCGTATATTTGGTCCTAGAGGTCCACAATTCTATTTTGCCCAGCCGTGGCTCATAGGCTATAACGGTGAAATGGACTCAGGCGCCCTTGGGGGCGGGGAGTTCTATGTCCTGTACGCCCGCTTCTGGATTGATAGTGCGCTGAAGAAAGAAATGGGACATTAGTGGGTTTCCCATGAGAGCGTACATCATCCGGCGCTTATTGCTGATCATCCCCACCCTGTTTCTATTGAGCATCCTGGTCTTTCTCTCGGTGCGCTTCATCCCGGGCGATGTCATAGACGCAATGATGGGTAAACCGGAATTCGCGGCCAATAAGGTAGACCGTGCAGCTCTCGAGCGTATGCTGGGATTGGACGTGCCTGTGCACGTGCAGTATGGACGCTGGCTAGGCGTGTTGCCGACCCCTGACTTTATTACCGGTGAGTCCTACTTTAGAGGTCTCCTCCAGGGCGCCCTTGGCGAGTCACTGTTGGGCGCTTGGCCGGTAGAGGAGAAGATATTAGGTAGACTGCCGGTCACCATTGAGCTGGGTGTCATGGCAATCCTCATCGGGCTCTTGATCGCGCTGCCGGTCGGCATCTACTCGGCGATTCGCCAGGATACTGCCGCCGACTACGCTGGGCGCTCCTTCGCCATCCTCGGCCTGGCTACGCCCAACTTCTGGTTGGCTACCATGGCCGTGCTCTACCCCTCCCTCTGGTGGGCGTGGACGCCGCCGATGGAGTGGGTTCCTTTCAGCGAAGACCCGCTGGGAAATCTCGGGATGTTGATCATTCCCAGCGTGATTTTGGGAACGGCGATGGCGGCGGCCACCATGCGGATGATGCGCACCATGATGCTGGAGGTGCTCAGGCAAGACTATATCCGCACCGCCTGGTCCAAGGGGCTCCGGGAGCGGATCGTGATCATCCGGCATAGCATCAAAAATGCCCTCATCCCGGTGATCTCCCTGATTGGTCTGCAGTTGCCGATCCTGGTCGGGGGCGCCGTGATCATGGAGAACATCTTTAACCTGCCGGGGCTCGGACGTCTCATGGTGGATGCTCTCGAAGACCGGGACTACCCGGTGGTCTCCGGGGTCAACATGTTCTTTGCCACCGGGGTGGTGCTGCTCAATCTCCTCATCGACCTGATTTATCCCTATCTGGACCCCAGGGTGCGCTATGAATAGTCACTGGCGCGACAAAGGTATTAGGTGTTAGGTTTAACAGACCAGAAAACGGTAGGGCCGTGTGACGTCCCGGCCAAGGGGAGCGGTGCTTTTGTCAGGCCGGGACGTCACCCGGCCCTACCGATCGAGAAATCGGGATCATGAGCAACACCATAGAGATACCCTCCCCCATCCGTGAGCCCAAGCGACGAGGCCGGTTTGCGGATTTCTTCATCCGGTTGTGGTAGGAGAAGCCGCTGGGGTCGTTCTGCGGGATGATCATCCTACTCTTGATTTTTGTTGCGCTCTTTGCGGATGTGTTGACCCCGTATCCCTATGATATACTCAACCTGGTAGACCGGCTGCAGGGTACATCCGTCCAGCATCTGCTGGGGACCGACCAGTTGGGCCGAGACCTCCTGAGCCGCCTGATCTTCGGGGCTCGTATTTCGTTGCTTGTTGGTCTTGCCGCGACCACGCTGAATGTTGTTGTCGCTGTGCTGATAGGCGGGGTTTCGGGATTCCTTGGTGGTAAATTGGACCTGGTCGTGCAGCGATTTGTCGATGCCTGGATGGCTTTTCCGGGACTGCTGCTCTTGTTAACGATTATGTCCATAGCGGGGCAAGGTCTGTTACAGATAATACTGGTCCTGGGGATAGCAGGGGGCATCGGCAGCTCAAGAGTAGCCCGAGGCGCCGTAATCGGCATTAAAGAGAATGACTATTTTCTGGCAGCCCGGGCCGTGGGTACCCCGACCAGCCAAATCCTGATCCGCCATGTCCTGCCCAATATTATGGCGCCCCTCATCATCATCTTCAGCATCAACATCGGGGGGTGATTATCAGTGAGGCGTCGCTGAGCTTTCTCGGATTCGGTCTGCCTGCCCATATTCCCAGCTGGGGAGGGATGCTCAGCCGGGAAGGGCGTGTCTACATGGAGATGGCGCCCTGGCTGGCGCTCTGGCCTGGTCTTGCCCTGACGATTACCGTCTACAGTCTCAACATGTTCGGCGACGCCTTGCGGGATCTGCTCGATCCCCGGCTGCGAGGCGGACAGGGCAGTTATGGCACCACCGCGAAACGCAAAAAAGGCCTCCTCGCCCGGCTGATCAACCCTTTCAACGGGTAAGCGCACCAACGGAGCCCCCCCCCTTTTTCCTTCCTGAGAATCGCTGTTTTTTCTTCTGCGTCAAGTTTGGGCCATTGGAAAGAATCAAGCCCGAGAGAATCTATTCCTTTTTTAGACCTAGGTTTTTCATAGTGCTATCGACCAGCTAACCGGGGAAAACCCAGTGAGATTTTTGGATTGAATGGATTAACTCCGTTGAACCCTGAAAAAGAGACAAATTTTTACGGGTTTGACTCCGTGTTCAACGTCTTGTTAAGCAACATGTTTTGATTGATCCATTTACTCATTTTAAAAAATTTATTTTCCTAATACTGTATCATAAGCTTGCTGTAGCATGGTCAATGGTAAGAAGAGTTGTAATTCGTTGCTAGGCATCGGCATAAATCTAAATTGGTCATAATATTTTTGTGCTTCTCTATCTTTCGCATCTACAAAAAATCCTATAATTCCAATGTTTTTTGAAATGAGAAGTGTTCGTTCAATGGCATTGATCATCATATATTTTCCTAACCCTTGTCTTTGACATTTTTTGGAAACAGCAAGACGGCCCAGCTTAGACGCTGGTACTTTGCTTGGATATTGCTTGGCATATTTAGCAGGTAATTCCTCTGCCTGGATTTCACTAAAAGCTAAGGTAAAGAATCCCAATATTTCATGGGGTTGTTCTTCTTCAACTACCACAAAAGTTCTGGAAATTCCTTTCACAAGATGCTGTCTCGCTGTGTTTCTGAGATATTGGTTTAATTCCTCTACGCCACAATCAAATTTAATGCGATCATGCTTTTTGGTGAGTTCCTCGATTTTCAACATTAGAAAATGCCTCTTGATATGATTTCATCGCTTCCAATAGCTTCTCATTAATAGGGGGTGGATTCTCTACTGTATCAAAGAACACTTTTGCATCTCGTTTAGTCATATGAATAACTCGCTCTTTCTCTAAAACCTGATCTGCTTTTTCAAGTGCTGATTGTACTAAGAACTGATTCAATGTTGCCCCTACCAATTGAGATGCTTCAGTCAGTTTTTCATAGACATGTAGAGGAATTCTTGCCGAGACTCGTTCTGTGCGTTTAACTGCTGACATTTTGACCTCCTTGATTTGAAATAAAATAATGATTTATTCTACTCGACTTTGAACATTTTTACATATGGTTCCCACGGGGACCATGGGAACCTGAGAAGACGGACCGCGCGGCGGACCGACTCCGCGTCCTGACTGCAGAGCGGTCAAATAGTGCGTTCCAACGCAGAGCATTGGAACGAAAAATAAGTCACATCGTGTGAAAACAATGACATGTTTAATTATCAGTCATTGTTCTCAAAGCCTTATTCCTTCAACAACGAAATTTTGTCGAAATGTTCAAAGTCCAGATTCTACTACTGTGATGTCAAAATGGCAACTAGAAATATTTAAATGACACCATAATGGCGACATAAAGGAAGTATATGAGGTGAGAAATGGGAGTGTGCTTAACGTCAAGGTTACTTGCGCCCACCTGATCATGACGAGGCCTTCACCCCTTCCGAGGCATCAAAGAGGCTTAAAGCATTTCTACTGGTCTTTCGTTTTCTTTTGTGATCGTTTTCTACGAAATCGTCTTGGGCTGACGAATTTTAAGAATTTCGGCTTGTTTTTCGTTTTCTTTTGTGATAGTTCTAAGAAATCAGCCTTTGGCTGTAGGTTTTATTTCAATGTCGCTCCTATTTTGAACCGAAGGTCATCTAAAACCTCATCTCCTCCCCAGAGGATTTTTAGAAACGTTCAACGGGGAATGGAAAAGTGCTAAAAATGTTGACTTCTGGATCTCAATATGAAAAAAATATTTTCGTTGATCATCAGAAGACACTCATGAATGAATGAGTCGCCCTGTTCAAAAAAACCTTGATACATTTGCAGAGCGATTATACTATTTCCAGGTATGAGAAAAATTTGCTTTAAATGACTAAATCGGATCCGTCTTAAAAAATATGTTGATTTTTTTCTGGATATAAAATATTTTCTTAAAGAGTCGCTGTCGCGAAATGGCTTTTCGCTGTCAGCTATCAATCAGGATGATATGAAAGTCTGAAATTAACCCGTCAAATATAAAATAGCTTGACAAAAGGTTAATATGGGAGTATCATTCAATCACCCGGCACCCGGCACCCGGCACCCGGCACCCGGCACCCGGCACCCGGCACCCGGCACCCGGCACCCGGCACCCGGCACCCGGCACACAGCACCCACGTTTTAAATCCCAAGTCCCCAGTTCATTGGATTGTCCCCCCTTATCTCATCTCGACTTCAGGGAGAGATCCTTGAATTACCCCTCAGTTCATTTCAGCCAATGGAAATTCCTCAAGAGAATTTAAAGTACATGGTTCATTGCCCAATCCTGGAGCCATGAATCGTTTTTTTGATCACTCCAAAATGAAGGAGACCCAATGGGTAGAGAAATCGTCGAGAACGGGCTTTCGGGAACGAAAGCAGGTTTTAAATCAATCCTAAATCTTGTTTTTAATCAAAAAGCAGAAAGGAACACCATGAACCGTCAAAAAAGTAGAGGAATCGTCGAGAACGTGCTTTCGGGAACGAAAGCAGGTTTTAATAATCTTGTTTTTAATCAAAAAGCAGAAAGGAGCACCATGAACCGTCAAAAAAGTAGAGAAATCGTCGACAACGTGCTTTCGGGAAGGAAAGCAGGTTTTAAAGCAATCCTAAATCTTGTTTTTAATCAAAAAAAAGAAAGGAAAAAGATGGATAATCAAAAAAGCAAATCAACCTTCAGTGCAACCCTGCTGGCCCTCGTCTTGGGTACATTTGCCTTTTGGACAGGCCCGACCGCCGTGACCGGGCAAGAGATGGTCAAAGATCCCACCACGGGCCAGATGGTGAGCAAGCCTAAGTATGGGGGGAGATTCACTTTTGCCACGGGGGGATATGAGCCTGTGCATACTGACCCCGTGCTCCACGGCGGCGTGGGCGTGGCTACCGCCAGCGTGTCAGAGCAACTGGCCATGGGGAACTGGGGAATAAATCGGGACGAAGTTGACTTCTCAAGCCAGTTCATCCCTGTCTCGGCTGCGAGAGGGCAGTTGGCCGAGCGCTGGGAACTGCCCGACCCCCTCACCTATATTTTCCACATCCGCCAGGGCGTTCGCTGGCACAAGAAGCCCCCCATGAATGGTCGGGCGCTCACGGCCCGGGATATCGAATATAACTATCATCGTAATTTGGGTCTGGGCAGCGGCTTCACCGAAAAAGCCGAGGGCTTTGCCGCCTCTCTCCTAACGGTTCCCATCGAATCGATCAGGGCCACCGATGAGGCGACGGTTGTTTTTAAGCTGAAAGAACCAAGGTTAACGGCCCTACATTCGATCCTGATCACGGACAACGCGTCATTTATCTTGCCCCCCGAAGTCATCCGGCAACACGGCGACGTAAAGGATTGGAGGACCCTGGTCGGCACCGGTCCCTATGAGCTGACTGACTGGGTCGAGGGCACCTCCATGACTCATACCAGGAATCCTGATTACTGGGGCCACGACGAAAAATACCCGCAGAACCGCTTGCCCTATATCGACGAGTTGAGGATGCTGTTTTTGAAAGATCAAGCGACCTATCTGGCGGCCCTGCGCTCGGGAAAGGTGGATTACCTGGGTTTCACCGCTGGTGTCTCTGACATCGTCTCGATCGATCAGGTGGAAAGCCTCCGCAAGACCAACCCTGAAATCCGGCTGATCCCGTGGTGGGACCGTAGCGAAACCTCTTATGCGCTTGACGTCTCCAAGCCGCCCTTTGACGACATCCGGGTGCGTCAGGCGATGCAGAGGGCCCTGGACCTCAAGACCATTAACGATTCCTACTACAAGGGCGACGCCAAGTGGCAACCTCAGGGAGTCATCGGGGAAGCGCTCAACGGATACACGCCCTTTGACCAGTGGCCCGAGCGGTTCAAGCAAAGCTATGCCTATGACCCGGAAGGAGCCAAAAAGCTTCTGAAGGAAGCGGGCTATCCCAACGGCTTCAAGACCGTCTTGAACCACTTCGGTGAGTTCGATTTAAGCTATACCGAATTAGCCGCCGAATACTTTAGGGCCATTGGGGTTGATGTAGAGATTAGGGTTTTGGACCGCGCGTCTTTCATCCCTCTGGTAATGGAAGGTACAATGGAAGGGATAGCCATGACGATTCAGGGCTGGAATATTCCATGGGGGGCAGCGGGGGCTCTACGCTTTCGCATGCACTCGACCTCAGACTGGAACCTCCACAAATTCAAAGACGCTGAGGTGGACGCCAAGATTGAAGCCGCCGAAGCCGCTGCCACCATGGAGGAGCAACTCAGTTTGGCCAGTGAGCTTGATATGAAGCTGATCGAGCAGCATTGGTATGTCTGGGGTCCGAAAGCCGGCAAGTTCATGGCGGTCCAGCCGTGGGTCAAGGGGTATAACGGCGAAGTCCACCTGGGACCCCAGAACCGCTTGCCCATCTTCGCCCGCCTCTGGATTGATAGTGAGCTGAAGGAAGCAATGGGTCATTAGGGGTTTCACCGCTTGTGGTGACCTTAGGGAAAAAGGGGGTCGGGGGGTCCTTGGCGCGGAGGCTTGAGCCTCCCAGCTCCCTAACTCATTGAATAATGAGACGGCAATGGGATTGCCACGCCCCGAATGAAATCGGGGCTTGCAATGACAAAGGAGGGTTGGTAATGACGAGGGAAGTCGCAATAAGGTGTGCCACATGAGAGCCTATATCATCAGGCGGTTATTGCTGATAATCCCCACCTTGTTTATATTGACCATCCTCGTCTTTCTCTCCGTCCGCTTCATCCCCGGCGATGTCATAGACGTAATGGTTGCAGATTTGGTGCACACTGGCGGCGATATAGACCGTGAAGCTCTGAGCGTAAGCTGGGATTAGACGTGCCTGTTCACGTGCAGTATGGACGCTGGTTGGGAGGTATCTTACTACACGGCAGCCTTGGCGAACCACTGCGTGGCGGTTTGACAGTAGAGGAGAAGATACTCGCCAGATTGCCGGTAACCATTGAGCTTGGTCTCCTGGCAATCGTAATCGGGCTGGTGATAGCCCTGCCCGTCGGCATCTACTCGGCGATTCGCCAGTATACGGCCGCCGACTACGTGGGGCGCTCCTTCGCCGTCATCGGCCTGGCAACGCCTAACTTCTGGCTGGGAGTGATGGTGATGATCTACCCGGCCATCTGGTGGGGCTGGGCGCCGCCGCTGGAGCTGATTCCATTCACGGAAGACCCACTGGGGAACCTCGGGGTGTTCCTCGTTCTCAGCCTGATTCTGGGGACGGCCATGGCTGCAGCCACCATGCGGATGACGCGCACCATGATGCTGGAGGTGCTGATGCAGGACTATATCAGGACCGCCTGGTCCAAGGGACTCCGGGAACGGGTCGTGATTATTCGGCACACCATCAAAAATGCCCTCATCCCGATAGTGACGCATTCAACTGGGCTTCTTGGCCGCGCTGCGGCCGCCTAACTTCTCTGCGGCCTGCAGTTGCCGATCCTGGTCGGCGGCGCGGTGATCATGGAGAACATCTTCAACCTGCCAGGGATCGGGCGTCTATTGGTAAATGCCCTCAATGACCGAGACTACCCGATTGTCTCCGGAGTCAACCTGTTTTTTGCCACCGGGGTAGTCCTGCTCAATCTCTTCATCGACCTGATTTATCCTTATTTGGACCCGAGGGTGCGGTATAAATAGTCGCTGGCGCGACAAAGGTATTAGGTGTTAGGTTTAACAGACCAGAAAACGGTAGGGCCGGGTGACGTCCCGGCCAAGGGGAGCGGTGCTTTTGTCAGGCCGGGACGTCACCCGGCCCTACCGATCGAGAAATCGGGATCATGAGCAACACCACAGAGACGCCCTCCCCCATCCGTGAATCCAAGCGACGGGGTCGGTTTGCGGATTTCTTTACCAGGCTGGTCAGGGAGAAGCCGCTGGGGACGTTCTGCGGAATCATCGTCTTGCTCTTCATTTTGGTGGCGATCTTTGCCGAGGTGCTGGCTCCTTATCCTTTTGGCAAGTACACCCGGCAGACAGGATGCAGAACTCATCAGCCCGATATCTGCTGGGAACCGACTAGCTGGGGCGAGACTTCTTGAGCCGCCTGATCTACGGGACTCGTCTTTCGTTAATTATCGGTCTGACCGCGACCACGCTCAATGTGGTCGTCGCTGTCCTGATCGGCGGCATTTCAGGATTCCTTGGGGGAAAATTGGACCTGGCTGCACAGAGATTTGTCGATGCCTGGATGGCCTTCCCGGGACTGCTCATCTTGTTAACCATCATGTCCCTGGTGGGGCGGGGTTTGCCGCAGATCATCGTGGTCCTGGGGATCGCCGGAGGCATCACCGCTTCAAGAATAGTCAGAAGCTCCGTGATCGGTGTTAAAGAGAATGACTATTTTCTGGCAGCCAGGGCTGTGGGCACCCCCACGACCCAAATCCTGTTACGGCATGTCCTGCCCAATATTATGGCGCCCCTCATCATCATCTTCAGCATCAACATCGGGGGGGTGATTATCTCTGCGGCTGCTCTGAGCTTTCTCGGATACGGTCTGCCAGCCGAGATTCCCGAGTGGGGAGGGATGCTCAGCCGGGAAGGACGCCGCTTCATGGAGCAAGCCCCCTGGCTGGCCTTCTGGCCGGGGCTGTTCCTGACGATTGTCGTCTACTCCCTCAACATGTTCGGCGATGCCATGCGGGATCTGCTCGACCCCCGGCTGCGGGGCGATGAGGGCAGTTATGGCACCGCAAAGAGGAAACGCAAACGAGGCCTCCTCGCCCGATTGATCAACCCTTTCAAATGGTAAACGCACAAAACTTGTCCTCGTGAAAACGGGGAGCAGCTTTCAGAATAGATCCGCATCATTGGAAGTGATTATTGGGTCAAGCCGCTTATGTGGTACTCAATTGGTACTCGGAAGACAAAGCTCGGTCAGTATTTAGTCAGTTAAATGTCAGTGAGGAGATGACATAGTGAATTGCTTTTCCAATTGATCAAGTAGGATTTTTAACTCCTTAGCTGTTTTCTCAAAGAGTTCTTTTTTTGGAGATGGGGATTGTTTTAACATTTTTTGAGCAAATCGAATTTCACCAACCAACTCGCCTTTATCCAACCCTTTCTGAATTCCTTTCTGGATTCCCTTTTGGATTCCTTTTTTTCGCTTTGAGCAATCAACTGTTCTGCAATTGACATAGCTTGTACCAGGCTATTTTCTAGCGTTCAGCATACTACGTAACATTTTTGGTGGATATGCTTTACGAACTTTTTTCAATTTTTCTAAGGGAGTTGTGCCAAATACGTCTTCACCATATTTAATGAAAGAAGATTCGATATGATTTTCGATGAGTTCTTTATCGTTTGGAAACTTATTTTTGTAAGCTCTTGAAAGATTACCTAGATAGTCACTAATTTGCATTTCAATATATTCTTGTTTTGTCTCACATTCGTACTCCATCAGTTTTCCTAAAAAGATAGTCCTGATCGTTTTTTCTCCATTATTAAAATCGCTATTAAAGGCTTGGGGCTCAAGATAGAATAATTTAAATACTTCAATATCGATGCTTTCTGGTAGGTATTTGGAACTCTCTAATTTATTCAGACTGTAGAGGGTTATACGCTGAAGGTAAGAAGGATCTTTGTCGATCAGAGATAAAATATCCTTAATATGAATCAATTCATGTGTGATTGAATTTTCTTGATTTATCAAGTTTTTGATCTTGGGATCATATCCATCTGCCATTGTAATGACGGGCAGATAATAGTTATCCGTATATTCAGGCAGTATGTTATGAATTTGAAGGAGTAATCCTACCATTTGTGCTGCAAAAACCTGATCGGTTTCAATTCTCAATAAAATATATGGAAATCCATCTTTTCTTTCCAGTAAAGATTCTGTGGCGCGAAGGGAGCCATAGACATTTTGTTCTTCCAATAGTTTCTCTAAACGCCCAAATTGTTGTGAATCCAATAATTTTAAGTAAATTTCTTGATAGCTTAACATATTCTATATCCTTATATTCAACCGTCTAACTCAATTTCCCAAACCCAATACCGAGCTTCTTTTTAAAATGAATTATTTCCATTTTGCATGATCAATCATCTTTTTAAATTGAATCTCTATAAAGCTTAAAGGAGATTTTCCCGTCTTTTTCCATTCATACCTATTCTGTCGAAAGAATGTCAATTAGAAAAGATCCGTATCGATAAGGCAATACGAATTTTTATGCGTTGCTAACATTTTAGTTAAGCCGCTTTGCAAGAGTATGGAGCGAGGTAAGCCCAGTCTTCCTTGAGTGAATCTTTGATGGTGTTGAGGATGCAAAGTCAGCTTCAACGGCTGGTTGGACAGACCCGCGGGTCCGAAGCGAAAGGGGTGAGGGGTTAGGATTAATATAGCCAAGAAAACGGTAGGGCCGGGTGACGTCCCGGCCAATGCGAGCGATGCGTTTTCAGGCCGGGACGTCACCCGGCCCTACCTATAGAGAAATCGAGAAAATGAGCGACACCACCAAGATCCCCTCCCCCATCCGTGAACCCAAGCGACGTGCCAGGCTGGCGGATTTCTTTTTCAGGCTTCTCAGGGAAAAACCACTGGCACTTTTGGCGGGATTATCATCTTGATCTTGATTCCGGTGGCGATCTTTGCCGATGTTCTGGCTCCTTATCGTTTTGATAAAATGCACCTGGCAGACCGGCTGCAGGGTGCATCCGTCCAGCATCTGCTGGGGACCGACCAGTTGGGCCGAGACCTCCTGAGCCGCCTGATCTTCGGGGCTCGTATTTCCTTAGTGGTGGGTCTGGCCGCAACCACGCTCAATGTTCTCGTTGCGCTCCTGATCGGGGGCACCTCCGGATTCCTTGGAGGAAAACTGGACCTGGCGGTGCAAAGATTTGTTGATGCCTGGATGGCGTTTCCGGGACTGCTGCTCTTGTTGACGATCATGTCGGTCGTGGGGCAGGGCTTGCTCCAGATCATCGTCGTCCTGGGGATCGTCGGTGGCATTGGGGGCTCCCGTGTCGTCCGGGGTGCGGTGATCGGTATCAAAGAGAATGACTATTTTCTGGCCGCCCGGGCCGTGGGTACCCCCACGGGTCGAATCCTGACCCGCCATGTGCTGCCCAATATCATGGCACCGATCATCATCATCTTCTCCATCAACATCGGCGGCGTCATTATTGCCGAAGCGTCGCTGAGTTTCCTCGGCTTCGGGCTGCCACTGAACATTCCCAGCTGGGGTGGTCTGCTCAGCCGGGAAGGACGCACCTACATTGAGATGGCGCCCTGGCTGGCGCTCTGGCCTGGTCTCTGCCTGACGATTGTCGTCTACTCCCTCAACATGTTCGGCGATGCCCTCAGGGACCTGCTCGACCCCCGGCTGCGGGGCGGTGAGGGCAGTTATGGTGTCGCAGGGAAACGCAAACGAGGATTCCTCTCCCGACTGATCAACCCTTTCAATGGGTAAGTGCACAAAACTTGTCCTCGTGAAAACGGGGAGGAGCCCGTAGTCAAACATCCATTTCAGTCAGCTATTGCATTCTAGGCACTGTACCTCATGTTTTTCTGGGCTTGCTTCTTCAGGATCGCTTCGTGGGCCTCGGAAGAGCCATTGTGATAGGTCCCGAACCAATGATTCAACGGCATTATGGGTTCACCGTAATTGCACTCAAAGTGACGGTGATGCAGATTGTGGAAATAACTGCTGGCACCGCCAACCCGAAGGTTCCCCTTGATAACCAGCTGCTGGAACCCGGAATGCCCTCAGGCGGGAGCGCGTTGTGTTGGGCATTCATCAGCATGTGGATGGGATGCGAGGGCACGATCCAGTGAATCAGCACACTGCTGAAGACAATCAGGTGCTCAATGGGATGCATGGCTAGAAGAGAAACTTCCGCTTTCCCGTCGCCAGCCACTCGGCGTTGTATTTGTACTGTCGCTCCTGGTACTTGCACGACCAGAGGCGGAGACTGTCAACTTATTCGAGGGGGCAGAATCCCAACAGCGATCTCGACTGAATTGATAACTTTACCAGCAAGTATAAAATGTTGAAGGAACTGTAATTTGCGTGGGGTTCTACTCCACCTCAAGCGTCTTGTTCGGCTTGTTTTCTTCGGAGTTCCATCGCCTTGTGGCTAATTTCTTCAATACTTTGGCCTTCCCACAAATTTCTTTGCCATTCTGTGTAGTCAAATGGTTCTCGTTGAATCAGAGCAATAAATCGTTCTGCGTCAACTTCCCCGAGAGACTTCATAAGCGCTTCAATTCCTTTCTCTAAATTGGTCAGAATAAACGATCAAAGTTGACCAATTTTAAGGAATGAATTAAAAAATGATTAAAAGAGAGCGTCGCTTCGCTCCGAGGGCGTCTTCGAAGTGACCTGATTTGATGATCAAAGATTAGCCGAATCGAAGATCGACGTGAGCGGAATACGCAATTTTACGATGATGAATTATAATTATGTGATTAAAAGAGTAGGAGAAAATTATGGGGCATGTATTTACTGATATTGAACTGAGTAACCCACGTGAATCAGATCTAAAACCGATTCAGGTAAAGGCTCTTGCTGATACAGGTGCATTGATGCTCTGTATACCGGAGCATGTAGCCCTTCAATTGAAACTAAAAACAGAGTCGGAAAGAGAAGTGTCTGTTGCTGACGGACGAAAAATGAGTGTTCCTTATGTAGGCCCAATTAAAGTAAGTTTCAAAAACCGTATATGTTTTGTCGGGGCGCTGGTTCTAGGAGATGAGGTTCTGTTAGGTGTGGTTCCTATGGAAGATATGGATTTGGTGATATCTCCTGGTCGTAAAGAAGTAACCGTCGATCCGTCAAGTCCTAATATTCCTCACGCACGTGTAAAATCGCTAGCATGACGTTTGATCTCCTATTATGGCAAACTCCGCCTTGACATCTTTCCTTAATTCTCCATATCTTTGATAAAGTTGGTCATTTTGACAACGTGTTCTAAAATTGAATGAATGCTCGGGAGCCTCATTAGAAAAGTAGAGCAAAAATAAAAAAACTTCTGTGCCTGATGACTTTGTGCCTTTGCTCCTTTGTGCCTTCTCAACTCAATCGCTCCTAAGCAAGCTCAAGCAACTTTTTGCGAAAGCTGCTTATTTTGAGTGCGCATCACTCCTTGAAATGATGCGCTCTGCATCCCATGCTTTTCGTTCCGGGAAGGGCAGGATGGCCCAGTATTTTCAAGGACTGACACAGAGAAGAGCGAGGATCAAGTCCAGGATGAGACAAGCACTCGCCACTGAGGAGTTAAGATGAGTAAAAAAATCGATTGACCTTCTCTAAATTTTTTTATATTGTGCTGGAAGGATGCCTTTGCTATTCTGGGAGCGAAAGTCATATTTTAGACACGTTTTGAAATATCGTCAGATGGATAGGATACTGAAGGGGATAATTAAATAATTACTCTAAATTTCGACCGAAGTGGCGTGGTGGGTGGCGGCTCGACCGTCTTGTTGGGCAATGCTCTCTAAATACAGTGTATCTGGACAAAAATCTTGTCCACCTTCCCATCGAATACTTCCTAAAAAAGGTTTTACTGAATCGAATTTCTTAAGATTTTTAAGGTCTTTAAAAATCCCTTTATCCAAATAAGGTCGCACATCAAAAACCTTCTTTTCGCCATTATCAAATGTAAGATTGATCGTGAAATCCGGATTTGCTGAGACTTCTTTAACTCTTGGGTTCATCATCATTCCTTATTTAAGAGGATCTATTTTAAAAATTGCTTCTCCATTTATAGCAAGTTTCCAGTCAGCCATCAATTCATCTCGATGTATTTCAATCCATGCCTGAACCAGTTTCAATTTGTTAGATCTCAATTCGCCTTCAATCAGTTCACCTTCTGGAATTGTAAGCACCGCTTCTTGCTCTTGATATTTAATGTGGATGTGAGGCATTTTGTGCTGTCTGTTGTCGAAAAAATACATTGATATAATGATTCCATAGAACATTGAAATGACTGCCATCATTTTCTCCTGAATATTTCTTCTGACTACTGATTCGAGATGCCGACGCGGTAGGAATGCCAGTTACCCGGCACCCCCCGCACAGATCCCCGCATGAAGTTTTCCCTCACGGGGCTCTTCGGTTGTACTCGCTTCCGCTCAGCGTCTTTCTAAAACAACAGTTTGCAGACGTTTCTTTTCCGTGATCTTCGGCAACACCTTGTTCACATATTTGAGCATCTGTTTGAACCCTTCCCCATTATAACTGCGTCGTTGAGATCGACGATTCAGCCATTTGAAGCAGAGACTCCCCACATGCCTGTGAAAATGCAAGAGCGAATCGAAATTCCCTCGCACGCCATAGTCTAAGGTGGACCCCGGTGGCCCTTCACATCCTCGCCATTGACGGATGCTCTTGTGTTGGCTTCGGCATTCGTTAACACCCTCGCCGACCACGACTACTTGTTTCGAGGCTGTATCAACTTTCAGGAGGAGGCTCTCCCTACGGCCTGCAAGTTTCTCTGTGTACGCTTCGTGTATCTTGTTCGGATAACCGGTGCCTCTCATGGTGGATTGTCGATCGAGCCGACTCCCAATGTCCTTTGAGTATCTGGGTGATACCCACAAGATTTCCCAGTAGAGCCTCCGCCATACACGCAACACTCGATACGGGTGACTGGCTAGGTCTTACCCGACGGGGACTTGCACCCCGCAAGATGCGCCAAGCTTCGCTTGGCGCGCTAACGCAAAGGTCACTTGCGCCCACCCGACTGCCACAAAACTTCATGAAAAGCGCAGGGGTGGGCGTCAAGTGAACCGCCTGGTTGGCACTTTTTTCTTGAATTATTGTATGTGTGCTCGCCATGAGAAACTAAGGAAAGACCGTTTATTCATCCGGATCAATTCCTGCTTTTTTCAAGATTTCCATGAGCCTTTCTTTCTCAGCTCTTTCCTTTTCTTCTCTCCTCAGAGTGTCTTCCTTCTCTCTCACCGCCTCTTCCTCTCTCCGCAAGGCTTCTTCCTTGTCTCGCAAGGCTTCTCCCTCTCTCCGCAAGGCATCTTCTAAAAGTTGTTGCCTTGTTTGTTCTTCACGGATGGCATTTTGACGAGCTTGGTATAAGTGATAATCAGCTTCTTTGTCAGAAAATCTCTTTAGGACTGCCATAGCTTGCCTCATTTCAGGGGTGTTGAGAATTTCGGGTAATTCCTTCCAGTTCTCGGCTTCTTTAAAAAAGTAAAGCCAGTAATCTTCAGCGTTCAATGCCTCGGAATATCGCCATTTTTCCAATTCCAAAACATGGATGGAACAATGCTCCGACAAACGTTTTTCGTTCGCTTGATCCACCAGTTGGAAGTGATGATGAAAGGTCGGACTTTCAGAAAACAGATTTTCAGTCAACATCCAAATGGAGATCACCGGACGTAATTCTGAGAATGGCTCCCCGCTTTGTAACTGGGATTGATAGATGTCACTCCACGTGTAGAGCATCCTCTCCGGCAAATAAGAAAAAACTGCCAATTGAATTTCGACCTGATAGGTCCTTCCCTGTTCATCTCTGGCTTTCACATCGACAATCGTCAACTTGTCCGAATAAAACTCGCGTTCATTGTAGGGGTTGAGGATTTCGACATCCGAAATGGGAAACTGTGGTGCCAGGACAGCATTGAGGAAATCAAGCAGTAAGTTCTTATTTTCCTCTGCTCCCAAAATGGCCTTGTAGACACAATCGACTGTCGGAGATATGCGATGTTTCACCAGGATACTCCTCAAAGAAGGGAGCAAGAAAGTCCTTGTTTTCAATCAGTATATCAAAGCGTTTGGGCAACAGCGAGACTTATTTGTTGTCCCTATGTCTCGAGGAAAGTTTTAAGCATCGTAGAACTGAAAGAGTTTTCCCAGTTATCTCAGCGGACCATCGAAACGCGTGCCGAGTACGCATCAGTCCTTGAAATGATTCACTCTGAATCCCATGCTTTTCGTTCCAGGAAGGGCAGGATTGCCCAGTATTTTCAAGGACTGACACAGAGAGCAGCGAGGATCAAGTCCAGGATGACACCAGCACTCGCTACTGAGGAATCAAGGTGAGCAAAAAAAAATCGATTGAACTCCTCTGAATATTGTTATATAGAGAGGATACTGAAGGGGATAATGAAATCTACCAGGATTTTGCCATCATCGTTCTTTTGTGATAGTTTTCAAGAAATCGTCTTTATGGCTGCTGGTCTTTCGTTTTCTTTTGTGATCGTTTTCAACGAAATCGCCTTGGGCTGAAGATTTTTAAGAATTTCGACTTGTTTTTCGTTTTCTTATTTGATAGATTTCAAGAAATTGCCTTGGGCTGAAAGTTTTATTTCTATTTCGCTCCTGTTGATTGAGCCGAAAGTCATCTAAAACCTCATCTCCTCACCAGAGGATTTTTAGAAACGGTCAATGGGGAATGGAAAAGTGCTAAAAATGTTGACTTGTGGATCTCAATATGAAAAAAACAGTTTCGTTGATCATCAGAAGACACTCATGAATGAGTCGCCCTGTTCAAAAAAACCTTGATACATTTGCAGAGCGATTATACTATTTCCAGGTATGAGAAAAATTTGCTTTAAATGACTAAATCGGATCCGTCTTAAAAAATATGTTGATTTTTTTCTGGATATAAAATATTTTCCTTAAAGAGTCGCTGTCGCGAAATGGCTTTTCGCTGTCAGCTATCAATCAGGATGACATGAAAGTCTGAAATTAAACCGTTTCAAGTATAAAAATTTCTTGACAAAAGGTTAATATGAGAGTATCATTCAATCACCCGGCACCCGGCACCCGGCACCCGGCACCCGGCACCCGGCACCCCAAATTCTAAGCTCCCAGTTCCCAGTTCCCACGTTCTAAATCCCAAGTCCCCAGTTCATTGGGTTGTCCCCCCTTATCTCATCTCGACTTCAGGGAGAGATCCTTGAATTACCCCCCAGTTCATTTCAGCAAATGGAAATGCCTCGAGAGAATTGAAAGCTCATAGTTCATTGCCCCATCCTGGAGCCAATGAATCGTTTTTTTGATCACTCCAAAATGAAGGAGACCCAATGTGTAGAGAAAACGTCGAGAACGTGCTTTCGGGAACGAAAGCAGGTTTTAAAGCAATCCTAAATCTTGTTTTTAATCAAAAAGCAGAAAGGAAAAAGATGGAAAATCAAAAAAGCAAATCAACCTTCAGTGCAATCCTGATGTCCCTCACCCTGGGGGTGACAGTTTTCCTTGCCGGTCCGGCTGCCGCTCAGAAGTATGTGACGGATCCCACCACTGGAAAAGTAGTGACTGCACCTGAGTATGGCGGGACCGTCACCTTCGCGCTGGCACTGGAACCGGATAACGCCGACACCGGGTTCCATCACTACCCTGCGATAGTCGCCTCCGGCGTTGTAGAGAGGCTCGGCATCGCGGACTGGGCAGTCGAACGGGACGTGTTCGACTTCAGAACATCGTACATACCCGCAGAGATCCTCAGAGGCCAACTGGCCGAGAGATGGGAGACCCCAGACCCTCTGACGTATATCTTCCACATCCGCCAGGGTGTTCACTGGCATGCCAAGGCACCGTTGAAAAGTCGGGCGCTGACCGCCAAGGACGTCGAGTACAACTTTCACCGTCACCTGGGCCTGGGCAGTGGTTTCACCGAGAAGAGTGAAGGAGCCGCGGTAAGCGGGGTGATCGACGACCTTGGCATCGAATCGGTAACCGCCGAAGGATCGACCGTCGTCTTTCGACTGGCTAAGCTGAACTTCGATGCCCTCAAGGGTATTTTTATCGACGGCATCACCTATGTATATCCGCCCGAGGTAATCGAGGCCCACGGCGCTGTGACGGACTGGCGCAACCTGGTCGGCACCGGACCGCTGATGCTGACTGACTGGACCGAGGGCAGCTCTATCAGCTGGGAAAAGAATCCCGACTACTGGGGCTTCGACGAAAAGTATCCTCAGAACCGCTTACCGTACATAGACAAGTTGCGGGCTCTGGTCATGCCGGAATCGGCGACACAACTGGCGGCGTTGCGCTCGGGTCGTGTCGAGGTCATCGGCAATTTAGGTGCCTCGCAGATCCGCACCATCGACCAGGCAGAGAGCCTCAAGCGAACGAACCCCGATATCGTGCTGTCGGCCTCCTCGTTCCGTTCGGAGACGTCATTCGGTCTGAACCAGAGAAAGACACCGATGAACGACATCCGGGTGCGCCATGCGCTGCAGCTGGCGCTCGACCTGGAGACGATCAACAAAACCTACTGGCAGGGCTGGGCGGACATCACACCGCAGGAATTCCTCGGGCCCGCTATGCTCGGCTATGCCACCCCATTCGAAGAGTGGCCGGAGGAGATCAAGAGGAACTACACCTATGATCCACAGAGGGCCGAGCGCCTGCTCGATGAAGCCGGTTATCCGCGCGGCTCGGATGGCATTCGATTCTCGACCACACTCGAGCCGATCGCTTCTTGGGATCATAGCTTCTTCGAATTGGCTATCGAGTTCTTCGGTAGAATTGGCGTGGAGGTCAAGATGATCAATACGGATGGGACCAATTGGAGTGCTCGTGTTCGTGAGCACAAATACGACGGTCTGATCAGCTACATCGCAGGCTTCGAGCTCAACCCCCTCATGCTGCTACAGTTTGTCTCGACCAACGAGTGGAACCCTACTGGCGCGCAGGACCCCGAGATGGACCGTTTGTGGGCAGCGACGCAAGAGGCCACCACCCTCGAGGAGTACCAGCGGCGGGTCAGAGAGGCAAATCAGTATGCCACGGCACAGCACTGGATCCTGTGGGGTGGGAGGGTCCCGCAGTTTTCGGCCTACCAGCCGTGGCTCAAAGGCTATAACGGGGAAACCACCTTGGGGGGCATGGACGGTAACATGATATTCTCCCGCCTCTGGATTGACCAGGAGCTGAAGAAGGAAATGGGATTTTAGTCGGGGATGGGTTGCTTGGAGAAACAAACCGCCAGCTGCACTTCGCATAGCCGGCGGTCGCATGGAAGGGCAACCTCCACTCCAAGCTCTCTTTTCCCCAAGGCCAGCGGATTGATGCGTAATTAAGGTAGTTCCCATTCGACCTGAAAAGAATGTTCCCTTCAGCAATTGAACATTTCTTCTCTTGTCCAGGAGATCTTGCCCACTTGAGCAGCGCGGCAAGATCGGTGGAGCGAAACCCGGTTCGTGCTGGAATCGGCCCCCACGCTAAAGATTTCATATTTACTCCTTTCATTAAGTTGAGTTTTTGCTTATGCTCAAATCCCCATGTCTTTCAGGTTGTAGTTTTTCAAAAGGTGCTCGCGTGTGAAATCGTTCCAGCGGAGGGAATCCAGCTCGTCGGCCAGCGGCTGGTAATGGTAGCGCGGTTCATGGGGAAAACACTGGTGACGGGCATCGATGGCCAGAGCGATGATGCGGGAGCGTTCATGAATCCGCGCCTCGTCGTAGGGTTCGGTATCCCTTCCCTTTACGCTCAGAAGGGAAGCCCGGCGGTGACAGCCAAACTGGTAAGTCGCCCGCATGACCGGTGAGGGGTTGGCAAGGGAGCCATGCAACACCTGGCGGTTCATGATCACCACATCGCCCGGTTGACACAGCATCGGGACGGCCCCTGGGAGACGGTCCGAACCCCCATTGGCCTGGATCCGGGCCAGGATAGGGTTGCGCTACGCTCCACCCCATGCTGTGATGAGATGCTCCGTTGGAGCATATACGGTCCTGCCATTACTCATGAATGGAAATACCTTGAGGCACAACGCAAAGATCAGCCGTTTCCCACCAAACTCCTGACTGATGTAATAAATTTTGAGTTTACCGAAAACCTTGAATCGAAGCGGTTGTGGTGGGAATCGGCTGCATCGTCTTGTTAGCGAACGGCGCTCTCGCCACTCCCTTGGCTGGTGCAATCGTATCGGTATATGTTTGCTAAAGTGCAAAAAATCTTGATCCGTTGTAAAAATCGATAGGTTATGCCGTTCGGCGATTGCACATATCAAAAAATCTGTATTAGACCCCTGAACTCCTTTTCGGCGATTTATAATGAAGAAGTCAGCAGCAAGTTCATAATCGGCTACCGCCAGCGATAAATGATGAGTTCTTGAAGTTCCTTCACATTCTCATCTTCAACAGGCTTATGCCTTCTCAAAGAAAGCGACCAAATGCTAGTATCCACCAAAATTTTCATAATTTGTTTCGTTGTGCTTTATAATCAAAGTCGGGAGCATAATCAACGGTCCCAAATAGCTCTAGTATTTGATACTGTTTACGACGTTGTATATACTCCTCTAGAGCTTCGGTGACTACAGCCTTTTTAGTCCGATGCCCTCCGATTGTTAAAGCTTCCTGGATTAACTGATCATCCAAGGCGAGATTTGTGGCCATATTCTTCCTTTCACACATTCTTTTGTATTTATCTATGTGTAGCTTAGGTTGTAAGAATTTGCAAGATAAGGATTATTGAGTTTGCCAACAATAAGTTCAGGCTTGTGTGGGGAAGGAAAACAATGGAAAAGGCAAGAACCTATAAAGCTACTGCGAAATTTTGAAAAAATGCGTACCCCCCATATAGCCTGGAAGGTTTTGTGATCTTATTGTTCTTGCTTAGGGCTACTTCGCCTAATTGGGCTCTTCCTTTCTTCCGGTTATCATTCATCAGATAAATTGAGATATTTTAAATACCCCACAGAGTTGGAGTGTCTCTTGGTCAAATTGATAATGGAGTTGCATTCTCCCTTGAGAATCTTGATAGTCATAGAACCAATAGCGTCTCAATCGATTAGGTCTTTGTTGACCCATCGTCGGATCCAGACTTAATTTCCAAATGATATCATCTAATATATCCTGTTGCTCATCATCCGGTTTTGAGATCTGTCGCTTGAATGTACGAGTTTTGACGACCTTCAATCAGACCTCCGTTTCTTCCGAAATTCATAGGCTTCCACATTATCATTTTCAAGATCGGCTTCACTTTGAAGGAGCATGGTAATTGCCTCAAAATTCAGATCAGGATACTCTTCGGATATTTGTCCAATCATCGTCCAATATTCGATTTGTTTCGATAAAGGACGATGGCTTGCTTTTGAGGCTATAGTTGCGGAAGCAAGGATATTATCGTCGATACGAATCGGAGTAGATGGCATATTACCTCCCTATTTAATGTTACATTTGTTACATATTATATCAACTGTAACAGTAAGAGCAATAAAAAAATACTTGGAATATCCAGACAGAATATTGCCATCATCGTTTTTTGTGACAGTTTTCTACGAAATCGCCTTGGGCTGACGAATTTTAAGAATGTCGACTTGTTTTTCGTTTTCTTTATTGATAAGTTTCAACGAAATCAGCCTTGGGCTAAAGGGTTTATTTCAATTTCGCTCATATTTTAGCCGAAAGTCATCTAAAACCTCATATCCTCACCAGAGGATTTTAGAAACGGTCAACGGGGAATGGAAAAGTGCTAAAAAGGTTGACTTCTGGATCTCAATATGAAAAAAACAGTTTCGTTGATCATCAGAAGACATTCATGAATGAGTCACCCTTTTCAAAAAAACCTTGATATATTTGCAGAGCGATTATACTATTTCCAGGTATGAGAAAAATTTGCTTTAAATGACTAAATCGGATCCGTCTTAAAAAATATGTTGATTTTTTTCTGGATATAAAATATTTTCCTTAATGAGTCGCTGTCGCGAAATGGCTTTTCGCTGTCAGCTATCAATCAGGATGACATGAAAGTCTGAAATTAACCCGTCAAATATAAAATAGCTTGACAAAAGGTTAATATGAGAGTATCATTCAATCACCCAGTACCCCAAGTTCTAAGTTCCCATCTTCTAAATCCCAAGTCCCCAGTTCATTGGGTTGTCCCCCTTATCTTATCTCGACTTCAGGGAGAGATCCTTGAGATCCCTCGTTCTCCGTTCCGGGAACGGAACGGCAATGGGGAATTTGGAAAATCATCGGCGCCTGAGTGCGTCGGTTTATAGTTCATTGCCCCATCCTGGAGGCAATGAATTGGTTTTTTGATCACTTGAAAATGAAGGAGACCCAATGTGTAGAGAAAACGTCGAGAACCTGCTTTCGGGAACGAAAGCAGGTTTTAAAGCAACCTGCAATCTTGTTTTTAATCAAAAAGCAGAAAGGAGCACCATGAACCGTCAAAAAAGTAGAGGACTCGTCGAGAACGTGCTTTCGGGAATGAAGGCAGGTTTTAAATCAATCCTAAATCTTGTTTTTAATCAAAAAAAAGAAAGGAAAAAGATGGATAATCAAAAAAGCAAATCAACCTTCAGTGCAATCCTGATGTCCCTCACCTTGGGGGTGGCGGCATTTTGGGTCAGCCCGGTTGCCGCCCAGAAGTATGTGACGGATCCCACCACTGGAAAAGTAGTGACTGCTCCTGAATACGGCGGGACACTCACCTTTGCCCGGAAAGATACTCCGGAGGGTCCTGACGTCGTGGTCCATTGGGGGGCGGAATTTCTCTCCGGTGGTGTTTTAGAGAAGCTGACCACGGCGGACTGGGCAACCCCCAGGGACAAATATAACTTTGTGTTTCACAACGTTCCAACTCACACGAGAGGGCAACTGGCGGAAAGCTGGTCGCAGCCCGACCCACTGACGTATATCGTCAAAGTTCGCCAGGGTGTTCACTGGCATGATAAGCCGCCGATGAACGGTCGGGAGCTGACTGCCGATGATCTCGTATATAACTATCACCGTTTTACGGGTACGGGCAGCGGCTTCACCGAACCTGGCGAACTTACCCCTGACTTCAAAGGTGTGCCATTTGAATCGATCACGGCCACCGACAAATGGACAGTTGTTTTTAAGCTCAAGCAGATAAACCTCGGTGTACTGGCTATTATCCTCGATAGCCCCTGGGCCTTCATACACCCCCCCGAGGTAATCAAGAAACACGGGGGCATTACGGACTGGAGGAACCTGGTCGGCACCGGACCTTTGATGCTGAAGGACTGGACCAAGGGCAGCTCGATCACCTGGGACAAGAATCCTGACTACTGGGGCACCGACGAAAAATACCCCGAGAACCGCCTGCCCTATATTGACCGCTTAAGGGCCCTGATTATGCCCGAAGTGGCAACACGTCTGGCGGCACTACGCACGGGTAGGGTTGATTACATAGGTCCGATCGGCGCGACTACCATGAGGACTCTCGACCAGGTAGAGAGCCTCCAGCGGACCAACCCCGGACTCGTGATATGGCCGGTTCCCCCCGGTCGGTCGGATAATGGTTTTGGTGTAAACGTTCAGATGAAGCCCTTTGACGACATCCGGGTGCGCAAGGCCATGCAGATGGCACTAAACCTCGAGGAAATCAACAACGCATACTATAAGGGTTATGCAGATATAACACCGCAGGGACAGCTAAACCGTTCTTTTACAGATGTTGTCACCCCATTCGAAGAATGGCCCGAAGAGGTCAAGAAGGTCTTTGACTACGACCCGGAAGGTGCCGAAGCGTTGCTGGATGAGGCCGGGTACAAGCGCGGCGCAGACGGCATTCGATTCAAGTCCGTGCTGATGCACATCGAGCGGTACGATTTGAACTATGTCCAATTAGCCCTTTCATACTGGAAAAAGATTGGCATTGATGTGGAGATTGATGTACAGCCAGTAGCTCCCTTTGTCGCTAGAAGAGCTGAGAAGGATTTCGAAATGCAGAATGCGGAAGCGGCTGGGTTTTGGCCTCCATTGGGATCGCAAAGGCGCTTTACGCCGACCGCACTATGGAACAGCTCCAATGTCAACGACCCGGTTTATACAGCCATGCAGGAAGCCCTAGAAGCCGCTACTACCCTCGAGGAGGCGTTCAAGATAGTCGGAGAGATGCAGCAGTATGCGATAGAGAAGTTCTGGCAGATATGGGGTCCTATGCCCCCATATTATTTGGCGGTCCAGCCGTGGATCAAAGGTTTTAACGGTGAAACGAGGTTGGGGGGCTCCGGTCAAGATTTACGCATCTTCACCCGCCTCTGGATTGATCAGGAGCTGAAGGACAAGACCTATTAACAGGCCGATTGAAAGCACTTGTGGAGGGGCCGTTCTGCCCCGTCCACTCCAGGAATCCCCGCGTTTTCCTACCAATTTCTAAAATGATGAGGTCCGTCCCATGAGAGCCTATCTCATCAGGCGATTATTACTGATCTTCCCCACCCTGTTTATCTTGAGTATCCTGGTCTTCCTCTCGGTGCGCTTCCTGCCAGGCGATGTCATCGACATGATGGTCAGTCGTATGAACTTTGGTGGCGTAGTCGACCGGGAACTTATAGAACGCAGGCTCGGCCTGGACCTGCCGACCCACGTGCAGTATGGACGTTGGATGGGAGGCATTCTCCTGCACGGCCGCCTTGGTCAGTCCCTGCTGACCAGAGAATCGGTAGAGCAGGCGATCTTAGAGAGACTACCGGTCACCCTTGAGCTCGGTTTGATGGCAATCCTCATCGGGCTTCTGATCGCGCTGCCCGTTGGCATCTACTCGGCGATTCGCCAGGATAGCGCCGCCGATTACCTGGGGCGCTCCCTCGCCATCATCGGCCTGGCCACGCCGAACTTCTGGCTCGGCATCATGGTCATGATCTACCCGGCCATCTGGTGGGGTTGGGCGCCGCCGCTGGAATTGGTTCCTTTCACAGAAGACCCGCTGGGGAATCTGGCGGTGTTCCTCATTCCCAGCCTGATTCTGGGAACAGCCTCGGCGGCCGCAACCATGCGGATGATGCGCACCATGATGCTGGAGGTCTTAAGGCAGGACTATATCCGCACCGCCTGGTCCAAGGGGCTCCGGGAACGGGTCGTGGTGATCCGGCACACCATCAAGAATGCCCTCATACCGGTTATCACCCTGATCGGCCTGCAGTTGCCGATCCTGGTAGGGGGCGCGGTGATCATGGAGAACATCTTCAACCTGCCGGGGCTCGGCCGTCTCCTGGTGAATGCCCTCAATGAGAGAGACTACCCGATGGTCTCCGGAGTCAACCTCTTTTTCGCCACCGGGGTGGTGCTGCTCAATCTCCTCATCGACCTGATTTATCCCTATTTGGACCCGAGAGTGCGGTATGAATGAGGGGATTAGACTGAAGCGGCCCTCAGCCCTGGGAATAGGGTCAAGTGTTGATTTGTGACATAATTTTTCTCAAAAGGCAATGACTGCTGAATTAAAGTCACGAGTCAAGACTTGACCAACGGCTGGTTGGACAGACTCGCGGGTTCGAAGCGACGAGGAGGATTCTGCCTTCTCATTCTTTATGGGATTCAGGAACCCCTTGGGGCTGAAATTGTCTCAGGAAACCGACCAATCCTCTAATACAAGACCTGGGACATGTCCGAAGTCACGCTGATTTCTTGTTACCACAATCAGGTGATGGACAAGGGCAGTAGACGCTATCTGGAGATCTTGACTACCGATTCGAATTTCTCGCTTTCGCAATTCTTGGAATTGTTGCTCGCAAGCTAGATCAAAGGGAATGGTCGGAATTGTGCTGAAGAATAGCACGGTTTCCATCAGCTTCCGGTAGGCATGAACTCTGCGTTCGCCCTCTGAGCGTCGTGCCAGCACGGCTAAACGTCCTCGCAACATCTCTTCAACGGTAATAACGCTGACCGCCAGCGAATCTGTAGGGTGGGATGTCCTCTCTCCAGTTGGCTGAGATGATCTGTGTCAAAAATCCGTTCAACCATTATGACACATTCTCTCTTCGTTCGCGGTTGATTTCCTTGATGAAATCGTCGAAATCCGGGTCATCCGCCGATCGTCCGAAGGCCTTGAGCCATGGATGAGAGGATTCGAATCCTGGGATATCGATCTGAACGACCTTAGCCGAAGTGAGCCATTCTGCTAAAGCCTGTGAGACTTTTTTCAACGCATCCGCTTCCGTATTGGCCACCCTTCGTAGTTCAGGTATTCCCATCGGTACCGCTTCATAGTGATTGTTGGCCTTCGTCTCCAGGATGATAGGATACTGCATTGTCGCTTCTCCGTCGTAGTATTTTCGATCAGATGATCACCATTATGCTTCAATCGTGCGATGAGTTGCAAGTTTGCGTTCTTCTCTGTTTCTTCCACGGCTAACTTTTATTGGAGGCAAAAATTCGTAGATATCCGGTTTATCGTTGTCGTTGCTTGCCTCTTGCGATACCTCTGGGGGTACTTCCAACCATCCCAGCGTATAGGCCAGCAGCGAGAACTACATCCTTAGGTGCTGGGTTGCGTAATCAGTCTATAGATCTACACACGATCTTAGACTAGTTTGCCTCAACTTGACCGACGTTGCAAGGAATTGGTGAATCTCTGCTTCTCCGGCAGTTAACGTGACGCTCAGTTGCCGCTGGCTCTGAGTTAATAAGAGGGAATAAACAAAATTTCAACTGCAAATTGAATGTCCAAGCAGCAGGGTAGCGGTCAACTGGAGCAGCGTGTTGGGAAATGATAGTTGTATTCTGGTTGAAGTGAAAGTCATGCGACTTTGGGAAATTTTGCAACTTTCACAAGTTGCTCTGCTGCTAGTTCCGGTTTTTTTCTAAATTCATCAAGTTGTTTTGCAACTTCAGCATCGAATAGAGTTTCATGACATGAACTGCATTTTGTTACAGGAATATCCTTCATAAGAATATAATCGTTTCTACCAAATACTTTAACTGCTTGAGTTGTTTTGTCTAAATAAGCCGTTTCTTTATTGCAATTTGGACAAATCATATCAAACCTCCCAAAAGACTGTTATGATGATGACCTTCTTTTTTTCTTTCACCACTACACCAATTTGCTTGTTTTTCTGAGTCGAATTTCCAATGATAACATATTTCCACTCTCCTGTTGATATCTCTATTTGACGTTCTGTAATTCTTCCACTTAAGATGCCTCGCTCGATATCTTCTACAAAGAAATCATCGTCGTTAAGCTCGTTGATTGCGTGTTGCGTCAATTGATACATTTCTTTGTTTATTTTTTGTTGAATTCTTTTCAAAGCTGCTGAAAACATTATTATTCTTTGTAAGGTTCATTCTTCTGACAATAAGTAGAGTATGGTATCTATTTTTTACCTTCCCAACAAGAAGATGCGCAGTTCTGGATATCATTCATGGTATTGATAACTGGAAATTGGTTTCTGTATCAAGTTATAAATTTTCTAACTGGATAACATTACAATCTGAATGATATAAATCGGAAGATATCATGATCACTGTACCGGAAGCGCTTCAAAAAAAGTATGCCTGAAACTGCGCATCGGCCATTTCAATTTTGATCATCAGATTTTGACCATCCATGATGGCAAAGGGCAAAAGGATCGGACTGTTGTGCTGCCTGAGGCGATTGCGCCTGAAATGAAAGGGCAGCTCGAAAAAGTGATCAGGCTGCATCAGGTAGATTTGGATCGAGGGTATGCCGGGGTTTTTATGCCCGGGATACTTGAGAAAAAATAGAAAAATGCGGGAAAGGAATTGACCTGGCAATGGTTTTTTCCGGCAAAGGAATGGCTCTATGTGGCCGGCACCCAGGAATACCGGCGCTACCATCTCCATGAAACGCATGTGCAGAAAGCGATCAAGCGGGCGGTGCGAACCTCAAAAATCCTCAAGCGCGCCTCGGCCCATACCTTCCGGCAATGGTTGGATTGAATAGCCCCACAGGTGATCAGGGTATCCGCGCCTTTTTCGATCGCATCCCCGACTACAAATTCCAGTTTTCGGGTTTTGTTCCCACCTTCGGTGCCAGGGAGTAAATCGTCCTGTTTGATGTAAATATTCGAGCCTCCCAAGGCTTTTGAAAAATGCGGGAGGGCGTGGAGGGGAGTGGGGGCTTCAAGGTACTTTCTTCGTGGAAAACGAGCTGAATCCATAATTTTTTATCTGGGGAGAAATCTCCTGCGCTTGCTGTGAGCGGGTGGAGGTGATAAGGTTAAGCAGGGTGAGCCATTTCCCACCAAAAGTGAGGGGCGCGCAGCCTGACCCATCCTATCATCCGACTCTCTATCAGGAAAACACGATGTCAGAAAACACCATCAAGTCCCCACGCTTATCTATTCCAATCCGCATATTCCGGATAGAACCCAAGCCATTCTCAGTCCTAAGGACGATTCTATCATTCTCCAACTCCAACAATCAACTCAAATCTTGAAGCAAGGCGGAGCTGCCTTTGTGGTGATCCCCTGCAACAACGCGCACTACTGGATTCCACAGATCCGCGAAGCGGTTGATAATCCGATCATGGACATGATATACGAGTCCGTTCAATGCTCTTGTTGGGCAATCTGATTTATATTTATATTGTTTAAAAAACTTGATTAATTGTTTTTTTATTGTACATTTAACTGTACTTAATCAAAGGGAGGTCAAATGGAAGCAATTTCATATACCAAAGCTCGTCAGAATTTTGCCAAAACGATGAAACAAGTTTGTGATGACCATATTCCTATCATCATTACTCGAAAAAATGAACGCCCGGTTGTCATGCTGTCCTTGGAAGATTATCAAGCCATGGAAGAAACAACTTATTTACTGCGTAGTCCAAAAAATGCCAAACGGTTACTTGAATCTATTGCAGACCTGGAAAGCGGTGGTGGAACCATAAGAGAATTAATCCAATGAATCTTGTCTTCTCTGAACGTGCCTGGGAAGATTATTTATATTGGCAACGAATTGATAAAAAAATATTAAAACGTATCAATACCTTGATTCAAGACATTCAACGCCATCCTTTTAAAGGAATTGGAAAACCGGAACCTCTTAAACATGGCTTATCAGGATATTGCTCTAGACGTATCAATGATGAACATCGGATCGTGTACAAAGTTGAGAAGAGTGATATAAGAATTGCTCAACTCAGATACCATTATTGATCCTGGTTTACATCCCATCCTGTGTACAATCGTCTAGTTCAGGCCCGTCTTGTATTTCCGGCAATGATCTTTTGAAAATGATTCCCATCAATCGCTCCTGAGCAAGCTCAAGCAACTTTTTGCAAAAACTGTTTATTTTGAGTGCGTATCACTTATAGCGCTACAGGAAAACGCAAACGAGGCCTCCTCTCCCGGTTGCTCAACCCCTTCTCTCAGCAGTGACGGTCGCATAGGAGCACAGGATGAGTTTTGGTATTGACAATGCAGGGGGCAAGTATATGTTACACGGATCATGGCTCCCATTCCGGAGCGACTGAGTCAGTTTATGATGACCGATTGAGGGACTTGGAGGAGGTAAAACGCAATGGGTGACAGACTTGAATGAAAAGTTGCAATCATAACCGGTGGGACGAGCGGTATCGGTTCGACTGTCTCTTCAATAATACCAGAGGCGTTACGGCTTTTGGTCCAGTTATGGAAAAGTGCTGAAAATGTTGACTTCTGGATCTCAATATGAAAAAAATATTTTCGTTGATCACCAGAAGACACTCATGAATGAGTCGCCCTGTTCAAAAAAAGCTTGATCATTATTTGCAGAGCGATTATTTAATATTTTATTCTAGGGATGGAAGGGCAATATAGCGATTCTTCTCTTTACTGCTCGGCGAACCGTCAGGATGACATGAAAGTCTGAAATTAACCCGTTTCAAGTATAATAACATCTTGAACAAAAAGGTTAAAATGACAGCACAATCCCAACACCCAATTCCTAAGCTCAAAGCTCCTAGTTCCAGTTCTAATTTCCAAGTTTCTAGTTCCAAGCACCCAGTTCCCAGTTTACAGGTTCATAGGGTTCTACCCCGTTGTGTCATCTCGACCTCAGGGAGAGATCCTTGAAGTTGTACCTCAGTTCATTTCAGCACATGGAAATTCCTCCAGTGCATGGAAAGGTCATGGTTCATGGCCCCTCCTGGAGCCAATGAATCGGTTTTTGATAGGGTAATATTCATGGTGAATATTGCTTTTTTAACTTTTTATATCAGAGGTCAAAATGAAAGTAATAATCAGAAGCATCGTCGAGAACGGGCTTTCGGGAACGAAAGCAGGTGTTAAAGCAACCCGTAATCTTGTTTTTAATCAAAAAAAAGAAAGGAAAAAGATGGATCATCAAAAAAGTAAATCAACCTTCAGTGCCATCCTGCTGTCCCTCACCCTGATGGTGGCCGCCCTTGGGATCAGTTCGGCTGTCGGGGCTGAGAAAAAGATGGTCAAAGATCCCAGCACTGGTAAAATGGTGAGTGCACCTGAGTATGGCGGGACATTGACCTATTCGCAGCCTTATAACCCTCCGAGTCCTGACGTCTTTATCCATCACGATGCGGCAGAAGCCCTCGGTGTGGTTGTAGAGACGCTAGCCATCGCGGACTGGGCACTGGATAGGGACGTATTTAACTATAGAACAACGTACATGCCTGAATTTGTCTGGCGAGGGCACTTGGCGGAGAGCTGGGATACACCCGACCCACTAACTATCGTCTTGCATATCCGCAAGGGTGTTAACTGGCACGATAAGGCGCCGATGAACGGTCGGGAGCTAACTGCCAAGGATATCGAATATAACTTGCACCGTTATTTGGGTCTGGGCAGTGGCTTCACCGCACCGAATCCCAAGTACGCCACGCACCCGATGATTACACTGCCATGGGAATCGGTAACGGCCACCGACGATCGGACGGTTGTTTTCAGGCTGAAGAAGGCAGACCCCAACGCGCTAAAGCAAATTTTATATAGCTTCATGACTTTTATATACCCGCCTGAGGTAATCAAGGAACACGGCGACCTTTCCGATTGGCGTAATGTGGTCGGCACCGGGCCCTTTGAGCTGACTGACTGGGTCGAGGGCAGCTCTATGACCTGGATCAAGAATCCGGACTACTGGGGGTACGACGAAAAATACCCGGAGAATCGCTTGCCCTATCTTGACAGGTTAGAGATGCTGGTTATGCCAGACATAGCAACACGTATGGCGGCATTACGCTCGGGAAAGATTGATGGACTGGCTGCGTTTCTCGGCTGGAGTCAAATGAAGTCTATGGACCAGGTAGACAGCCTTAAGAAGACCAACCCCGAACTGGTGATAGAGCCGTTTTCATTTCGGTCGATGTCGTCTTGGACTGTTAACACGAGGAGGGCGCCCTTTGACGACGTCAGGGTACGCCACGCATTGCAGATGGCACTGGACCTTGACACCATTAACGCTTCGTACTGGAAGGGTTATGCCGATACGACACCCCAGGGGAGGATAGGGGCAGGTACGGTTGGGTATTTCACCCCATTTGCAGACTGGCCTGAAGAGGTCAAGGGATACTATACCTATGACCCGGCAGGGGCAGAAGCGTTGCTTGATGAGGCTGGATATCCGCGCGGCGCCGACGGCATTAGATTCAAGATCGTCTTGGAAGTGAGCCTCCCGATTTTTAAAACCTATTTACAGAATGCCGAATTAGCTGCCTCCTACTGGGCTGCGATTGGCGTTGATGTAGAGGTTAGGGAGACGGAGACTTCTGTTCTCAGGGCAAGGGTTGATGAAGGTGATTATGATATGATCACTACTTCTTCGGGTTCGGATACCGGGGCTATGGGGCTTATAATGCAAAACACGTCGGACTCTACTTACAACACCCCCAACGTCCGGGACCCGGTTTTTGACGCCATGGTTGCAGAGGCCCAAGCCGCTACCACCATTGAGGAGCGGAAGAGGCTGATTAAACCGATAGATATGTACATAACAGAAAAGCACTGGTTTATATGGGGTTCTAGAGTTCCAACGATGAACGTGCTCCAGCCGTGGGTCATCGGTTATAACGGTGAATACGAACTGGGATCGGTGGACCGTCAATTAATAGCGGCCCGCCTCTGGATTGATAGTGCGCTGAAGAAAGAAATGGGGCATTAGAGGTTTCAAATGAGAGCCTATCTCATTAGGCGGTTATTGCTGATAATCCCCACCTTGTTTATATTGAGCATCATAGTCTTTCTCTCCGTCCGCTTCATCCCCGGCGATATAGTAGACGCGATGGTGGCTCAGATCGAACGCAGCCAACCCGGTGGGACGATTGACCGTGAAGCTTTGGAGCGTATGCTGGGATTAGACGTGCCTGTATACGTGCAGTATGGACGCTGGATAGGAGTGTTGCCGACTCCTGAATGGGTTACCGGTGAGTCCCACTTCAAAGGTCTTCTCCAGGGCAACCTTGGCCACTCCATGATTCGCGGCAAGGTGGCGGTAGACGAGTTGATAATAGGTAGACTGCCGGTAACCCTGGAGCTTGGTGTCCTGGCAATCGTAATCGGGCTGTTGATCGCGCTGCCTGTTGGTATCTACTCAGCAATTCGCCAGGATACCGCCGCCGACTACGCAGGGCGAACCGTCGCCATCATCGGCCTGGCAACGCCCAACTTCTGGCTGGGAATGATGGTCATGATCTTCCCGGCAATCTGGTGGGGCTGGACGCCCCCGCTGAAGCTGATTCCTTTCAGCGAAGACCCGTTGGGCAATCTCGGCATGTTCCTCCTTCCCAGCCTGATCGTGGGGACGGCCACGGCTGCCAGCACCATGCGGATGACGCGGACCATGATGCTTGAGGTGCTCAGGCAGGACTATATCAGGACCTCCTGGTCCAAGGGTCTCAAGGAGCGGGTCGTCGTTCTGAGACACGCCCTGAAGAATGCACTCATCCCGGTAGTCACCCTGATCGGCATGGAGTTGCCGATCGTGGTTGGTGGCGCTGTTATCATGGAGAACATCTTCAACCTGCCGGGGCTGGGTCAGCTCATGGTGAATGCCCTGACTGACAGAGACTACCCGCTGATCTCCGGGATCAACCTGTTTTTCGCCACGGTGGTTGTGGGGATCAATCTCATGATCGACCTGATTTATGCTTTCTTGGACCCCAGGGTCCGTTATAAATAAAGGAAAAACAGAGAGTATGAGTAACGCCACAGGGATACCATCAGCAGCAAGTGCGCCAAAGAGACGTTCCCGGCTGGCTGATTTCTTTACCAGGCTGGTCAAGGAGAAGCCACTAGGTACTGTCAGCGGGATTATCATATTGATATTGATTCTAGTCGCTATCTTTGCTGATGTTCTGGCTCCCTATCCACATGGTAAAGTATTCCTGATTGACAGGTTGCAGGGCCCATCAGCACAGTACCTGCTGGGTACCGACGGGTTGGGGCGAGACCTCTTGAGCCGCCTGATCTACGGGGCTCGTATTTCGTTATTTGTCGGTCTGGCGGCGACCACTCTCAATGTTTTGGTCGCCGTCCTGCTCGGCGGCACTTCAGGATTCCTTGGTGGGAAATTCGACTTGGCGGTGCAGAGATTTGTCGATGCCTGGATTGCATTCCCCGGACTGCTCATATTGTTAACCATCATGTCCATAGTGGGGCGGGGTGTGCTACAGATAATAGTGGTCCTGGGGATCGCCGGAGGCATCGGCGCTTCCCGAGTCGTCAGAGGCGCCGTTATTGGTGTTAAAGAGAATGACTATTTTCTGGCAGCCAGGGCTGTGGGGACCCCCACGAGCCTCATCCTGTTACGCCATGTCCTGCCCAATATTATGGCGCCTGTCATCATCATATTCAGCATCAACATCGGTGGCGTCATCCTGAGTGCGGCTTCTCTGAGCTTTCTCGGATTTGGGCTGCCCCCCGCGGTTCCGGAGTGGGGAGGTCTGCTCAGCCGGGACGGGCGTGAGTACATGGAGATGGCGCCATACCTGGCTTTCTGGCCTGGTCTTTGCCTGACTATTACCATTTACAGTCTAAACATGTTCGGCGATGCAGTAAGAGACCTGCTCGACCCCAGGCTCAGGGGAGGTCAGGGCAGCTACGGCACTTCTTTGGTGAAACGCAAACGAGGATTCCTGGCCCGACTGATCAACCCCTTCAAATGGTAACCGCACAAAAAATTTTGAAAATCCTCGCTTGCTGATGGGAAGCCATGGCAAACACTACCTCTTCACGATTTTGATCCTGCTCTTTTGTCCCTTCAAGAGTGCCTAACTTTTTGGATAAGCTGCTTGGTGGGTTCCACTGAACATGGGAAATGAGATGATTTGGATATCTTTCACACAACTTGAAAAAAACCGCACCCACCAAGTCAGTCTTTATCTGTTTGTTGGGTTGTTTCTTTATTTTTCAACGCCTTTTGTAGTTCATTTGGTAACAACGAAATCACAAAATCCACCATCTCTTCTGCTTGCTTGAGCCCTTCCTCCATCTCTTCACTCGTGGGTTCCATGATCTCACCAGGATAACGGAATTCCGTGGCATACGGGGTTAATAGATCTGCCGAATCTTCATATTTGACAAACGCTGAGTTTATAGATATTGCCAATTGTACCAGCAAACGGATATCATGTGTTTTAGGAAACTCTTTATCATGTAAGACCAGAAAACCTTTCACCGCCTTTTCTGCTGCTTGCTGGCAATGATAGATGGCTACATCATAGAATTGCTCGTCATCACGTTGCAATTTCTTTGAAACAGCCAAGTCATGACTCGCTTTGATCAGCCAATTTTTGACCAAAATGGCTTTATCCTCCATAAAGCAGTTTACCCCTGTGTAATATTTGATATTCTAAGGCGGCCGGAACCTCAGAAAATTTTTTGACTTCTTTTCGCGTTTTTACCAAAATATCTAAAGGATAGGGAATATCTCTCAAGAGACGATAAGCAAAAGAAGCTCGCTTTGCAGGGGAAAGTTCACTATTTTTGACAATCACTAATAAATCCAAATCACTGTCTTGATGAGGATTTCCCCACACATGAGAGCCAAAGAAAAAAATTTGCTCTGGTGCAAACTCTTCGACCAGACGCTTTGTAATCTCCTCTAATACCTGATCGATTGATTCCATATTACTTGCTCGTTTATGATACAGATGATTATTTTTGTGATTTTCAACGACAAGTTCTCCCATTTTTCACCATAGCATAAGAAGGGAAATTATACTTCTAAATTCATGTTGCTTGATGAGCGAACCGGCTGTTGTGTAAATCGGGAGCAACGACTTGTTCAGTGATTTTGATTATTTTTCAGAAGGAGCGTCTTTCTTGATATTTTGTAATTTGTCTCTGAGGCTGCATCGGCAAGACAAGCATCAATACCCTCTGCCTTCTAATTCGGAAAGAGGTTTCCCAGTTATCTCAGCGGACCCTCGAAACGCCTGCCGAGAGTGCATCAGTCTTTGAAATGATTTGCTCTGAATCCCATGCTTTTCGTTCCGGGAAGGGCAGGATTGCTCCATATTTTCAAGGACTGACACAGAGAGCAGCGAGGATCAAGCCCAGGATGACACCAGCACTCGCTACTGAGGAATCAAGGTGAGCAAAAAAAATCGATTGACCTCCTCTGAATATTGTTATATAGAGAGGATACTGAAGGGGATAATGAAATCTACCAGGATATTGCCATCATCGTTCTTTTGTGATAGTTTTCAAGAAATCGCCTTGGGCTGACAAAAGGGCAATTTTGGTAGTTCTCACGAAAACGTCTTTGGTGGAAGGTTTTTAAGAATTTCGGCTTGTTTTTCTTTTTCTTTTTTGATAATTTTCAACGAAATCTGCCTTGGGCTGACGGAGGGCAATTTTGATAACTCTCACGAAAACGCCTTGGGCTGAAGGGTTTTAAGAATTTCGGCTAGTTTTTCTTTTATGATAGTTCTCAACGAAATCGCCTCGGGCTGACGGTTTTATTTCAAATTCGCTCATATTTTAGCCGAAAGTCAGGTAAAACCTCATATCCTCACCAGAGGATTTTTAGAAACGTTCAACAGAGAATGGAAAAGTGGCAAAAAGGTTGACTTCTTTCTCTCAATATTAAAAAGTATTTTCGTTGATCATCAGAAGACATTCATGAACGAGTCACCCTTTTCAAAAAAACCTTGATATATTTGCAGAGCGATTATACTATTTCCAGGTATGAGAAAAATTTGCTTTAAATGACTAAATCGGATCCGTCTTAAAAAATATGTTGATTTTTTTCTGGATATAAAATATTTTCCTTAATGAGTCGCTGTCGCGAAATGGCTTTTCGCTGTCAGCTATCAATCAGGATGACATGAAAGTCTGAAATTAACCCGTTTCAAGTATAAAAATTTCTTGACAAAAGGTTAATATGAGAGTATCATTCAATCACCCGGCACCCGGCACCCGGCACCCGGCACCCGGCACCCGGCACCCGGCACCCGGCACCCGGCACCCGGCACCCGGCACCCGGCACCCGGCACCCAGTTCCCACGTTCTAAATCTCAAGTCCCCAGTTCATTGGGTTGTCCCACCTTATCTCATCTCGACATCAGGGAGAGATCCTTGAGATCCCTCGTTCTCCGTTCCGGGAACGGAACGGTAATGGGGTATTTGGAAAATCATCGACGCCTGAATGCGTCGGTTTATGGTTCATTGCTCAATCCTGGAGCCATGAATCTTTTTTTGATCACGCCAAAATGAAGGAGACCCAATGTATAGAGAAATCGTCGAGAACGTGCTTTCGGGAACGAAAGCAGGTTTTAAAGCAACACGTAATCTTATTTTTAATCAAAAAGCAGAAAGGAGCACCATGAATCGTCAAAAAAGTAGAAGAATCGTCGAGAACGTGCTTTCGGGAACGAAAGCAGGTTTTAAAGCAATCCTTAATTTTGAACATGCAATCGAAAGGAATAAGATGGATACTCAAAAAAGCAAATCAACCGTCAGTGCAATCCTGCTGTCCCTCACCCTGATGGTGACAGCCTTTTGGGTCAGTCCGGCTGCAGCCCAGAAGTATGTGACCGATCCCACAACTGGTAAGGTCGTGACTGCACCTGAGTACGGCGGGACACTCACGGTAGCTCAGGGCTGGGAACCCCCGGGTATAGACCACCACGTCGCTCATTTTGTAGTGTCGGTCTACACCGCTGGCGTTTTAGAGAAGCTGGGCATGGGGGACTGGGGACTTGACAGGGACGTATGGGACTTTAGAACCGCGTTCACACCTGAGTCTTTCCAAACGGGGGCGCTGGCGGAAAGCTGGGAGCAACCCGACCCCCTGACTTATATCTTCCACATCCGCAAGGGCGTCTACTGGCACGACAAAGCACCGATGAATGGGAGGGAATTGACCGCCAGGGACGTAGAATATAACTTTCACCGCATGACGGGTCTGGGCAGCGGCTATACCGAACCTTCCGAGTTCCGGATCAATTTACAAAATGTGCCATTCGAATCGGTAACGGCCACCGACCAATATACGGTTGTTATGAAGCTAAAGGAGCCATCCCTGGCTGCGCTGGCGATCCTCATCGACGATCCCCTCACGTTCATATACCCCCCCGAGGTAATCGAGGAACACGGGGACGCTAACGATTGGAGGAACCTGGTCGGCACCGGGCCCTGGATGATAACTGACTTGGTCGACGGCAGCTCTCTGACCTACACCAAGAACCCCAACTACTGGGGCTACGACGAAAAATACCCGGAGAACCGCTTACCCTATATTGACAAGGTAGAGAGACTACTCATGACGGACTCGGCAACGCGTCTGGCGGCAATGCGCACAGGTCAGGTTGCTTACCTTGGTATGGGCGTGAGTGCCCCCCCCAATCTCGAAGATGTAGAGAGCCTCCAGAAGACCAACCCCGAAATCGTGGTTTATACGTATTCCTTCCGGTCGGATCATGGCTATGCCCTTAACGTGACCAAGCCGCCCTTTGACGATATCAGGGTGCGCCGGGCAATGCAGATGGCGCTGGACCTCGAGACACTGAGCACTAGCTTCTGGAAGGCTTATGCCCCCGACCCGACACCTCAAGGGATGATACACAAGAAGCAAAAGGCATGGAGCACCCCATTTGAAGAGTGGCCCGAAGAGATCAAGGGATACTATACCTATGACCCGGAAGGGGCTGAGAGGCTCCTTGACGAGGCAGGGTATACGAGGGGCGTCGACGGCATTCGATTTAGGACCAACGGGGATTTCACGGAATCCTGGAATTTTTCACGATGGCATCCGGCGGTCGCCGACTACTGGAAAAAGATTGGCGTTGACGTACAGGTTCAACTTACGCCGCTGGCGAACATTCCGGCGTGGACTGCTCGTATCAAGGCTCTGGAGCAAGGTATGACGACGGCAGTCACGTCGGTCAAATATCTCCCTTCCTCTTGGATGACCTCCGAGCATCACTCGACCCTTTCTAAGTTTAACCGCTCGGGAGTCAGTGACCCGACTTATGATGCCCTGGCTGAAGCCGTCGCAGCCGCTACCACCATCGAGGAGCAGATGAGGTTGGTCAAAGAGGCAGATATGTATTCGGTAGAGCAGCACTGGTACGTATGGGGTCCTGTCCAACCATGGTTCGAAGTGTACCAGCCGTGGGTCATAGGTTTTAACGGGGAAATCGAGCTCGGACACATGAACCGTGCTCCTGTCATATGGTCCCGCCTCTGGATTGATAGTGAGCTGAAGGCAGCAATGGGTCATTAGGGGGTTTCCCATGAGAGCCTATATCATTAGGCGGCTATTGCTAATCATCCCCACCTTGTTTATTTTGAGCCTGATCGTCTTCTTTTCCGTCCGCTTCATCCCCGGCGGTGTAATAGACGCAATGGTGGCTAGGTCTGAATTCACGGGTACGGTAGACCGTGAAGCTCTTGAGCGCAGGCTGGGATTAGACTTGCCTGTCTGGGTGCAGTATGGACGCTGGACAGGAAATATTTTCCGGCACGGCACCCTTGGCACGTCACTGTGGGGCGGTTTCACGGTAGAGGAGAAGATATTAGCCAGATTGCCGGTCACCCTTGAGCTGGGTCTCCTGGCAATTGTCATCGGGCTCGTGATCGCGCTGCCGGTGGGCATCTACTCGGCGATTCGCCAGGATACCATCGCCGATTACGGGGGGCGCACCCTGGCTATCATCGGCCTGGCCACGCCGAACTTCTGGCTGGCCCTGATGGTCATGCTCTACCCGGCCATCTGGTGGAATTGGACGCCACCGTTGAAGATGATCCCTTTTGTGAAAGACCCCCTGGGAAATCTGGGAGTGTTCATCGTCCCCAGCCTGATTCTGGGGACGGCCATGTCTGCCGCCACCATGCGGATGACGCGCACCATGATGCTGGAGGTGCTCCGGCAGGACTTTATCCGCACTGCCTGGTCCAAGGGGCTCAAGGAGCGGATCATAGTGATCCGACACACTATCAAAAATGCCCTCATCCCGGTTATCACCCTGATCGGCCTGCAGTTGCCGATCCTGGTCGGGGGGGCGGTGATCATGGAGAACATCTTTAACCTGCCAGGGATCGGTAGTCTCTTGCTGAATGCCCTCACGGACCGAGACTACCCAATGGTTTCCGGAATCAACTTGTTCTTCGCCACCGGGGTAGTGCTGCTCAATCTCCTCGTCGACCTGGTTTATCCTTATTTAGACCCCAGGATCCGGTATGAATAGTATTCTGTGATTTTCTCAGACCCACCCCGTCCGCTTCGCGTCCACCCCTCCCAAGAGGGGATTTTCTCAGATGCAATCCAAGTGGGGAATAGAGAATTCCCCTCCGAAGGAGGGGGGCGTGGGTAAAAACTCTGTCCGTCCATTTAAACCTGTGAAACCACTAGATAAAGGGAAGACACCTATAACATGAAGGACGCCCAAGAAACACCATCAGCAGTCAGTGATCCCAAGCGACGGGGCCGTCTGGCGGATTTCCTGATCAGGCTGCGGCGGGAGAAGCCACTGGGGACTGCCTGCGGGATGATCGTATTGATATTGATTTTTGTCGCTATCTTTGCCGATGTGGTGGCTCCTTATCCCTATGATGAAATAAACTTGATAGCCATGCTTGAAGCTCCATCAGCCCAGCATCTGCTGGGTACCGACGGGTTGGGGCGAGACTTCTTGAGCCGCCTGATCCATGGGGCTCGTATTTCGTTAGTGGTTGGTCTGGCCGCGACCACGCTCAATGTGGTGGTGGCTGCCCTGATCGGCGGCATTTCCGGATTCCTTGGGGGGAAAGTGGACCTGGTGGTACAGCGATTTGTCGACGCCTGGATGGCGTTCCCGGGGCTGCTGCTCTTGCTGACCGTCATGTCCATCGTGGGACAGGGTCTCCTCCAGATCATCGTGGTCCTGGGGATCACCGGAGGCATCGGCGGTTCCAGAGTCATCCGGGGCGCCGTGATTGGTGTCAAAGAGAATGACTATTTTCTGGCAGCCAGGGCCGTGGGCACCCCCACGATCCAAATCCTGATCCGCCATGTCCTGCCCAATATTATGGCTCCCGTTATCATCATCTTCTCAATCAACATCGGGGGGGTGATTATCAGTGAGGCTTCGCTGAGCTTCCTCGGATTCGGGCTGCCCATCGAGGTTCCCAGCTGGGGCGCGATGCTCAGCCGGGAAGGGCGTGAGTTCATGGAGCAGGCGCCCTGGCTGGCGCTCTGGCCTGGTTTTGCCCTGACTATTACCGTTTACAGTCTCAACATGTTCGGCGATGCCATGCGGGATCTGCTCGATCCCCGGCTGCGGGGCGGTGAGGGAAGTTATGGCGCCGCAGGGAAACACAAACGAGGATTCCTCTCCAGACTGCTCAACCCGTTCAATTAGTAAACTCAAAAAAATTGTGAAAACCCTCGCTTGCTGGCGAGAAGCCATGGCAATCACCACATTCAAGAGGAAATTCTTTGTAGATTGGGTTAAAAATTATTATAAATTCATTTTTGAAGAAGCCTCATTCAGGAGATTTTTGCCTTTGTTCTCGTCTGCGATAATGTTGAAAGAGTTGATTTGCTTCCTGAATGAGTTTTTCCTGGACTTGTTCGAATGAGATTTCAGCATGGATCATTTGGGGCTTCGCGGTATCACAATCTTCAAAATAGGTGAGTCCCTTGAGGTAGAGAATTGGGTTAAATTGAGAGTACTTGTTTTCTGCGGTCTCAAAAATCTCTTGTAATGAAACTTTTTCGAGCAAGCAATACAAATCAAAATAATCTTTTTGGGTCGCCCTTTGATTGGCAGCAATGACCTTCATCGGGGCAATGTCTCGGAAATCAGCAAGAAAGAAAAATTCTGTTTCAATGAGTTTGTATTGGAGAGGATAGCGGTAACGAATAAAACTCAGTTTGATTTGATTTTCCGTCAGTACATCCAGCGTGTTTGCGGATTCTTGAACAATCGTGAGAGAACTGTCGGTAAAGATACCATCCGTGAGTTGTTCATACAATTGTTGCGTATCAAATGCTCCTTGACAAAAAAAATCAAAATCATCAGAAAGACGATGGCCTAGTTGGAGAGCAAGCCCTGTCCCTCCTGCAAGATAGAATGGAGAGGGGAGTTTTTGAAAACAGGGCAAGAGTTTTTGACGTTTTGAGTCGAGAATGGTCGTAATGTACATCTAAATTTACAGAGTCTTTTTAAGTGCTTTTTGTTGATCGGGGGTGACTTTGAAGTAATTAGACCAAAAATTAAGAGACTTTTTATCCCAATCTCCTTTGAGCGGATCCGTGAGAATTTCATGAATTTGTTTTTTGGGAAAATTGTCAAAAAGCCAATTGACTTGCCTGACATTGCCGTAAATGAGGATATTTGTGGCAATACGTTTAAAATCTTTTTGGGCATCAAGGGCATCGAGGTCATACGACCACAGACATCCTTTCAGGAAGGAGGGGAGTGGGATTGAATCCATTTTGAACTTTCTCCATTGATGGGGTTCCGAAAAGTATTTTCATTATAGCACAATTTCCGGAGAAAAATGATTGAATTTTTCATGAAAGCCAAGCTCATAAATCCCTGTATCACCCATCCTAAGGTGCCATTTCCTTCGCTCGCCTCGTGGACGATCATCCAGTTTCTGTGGATGTTTAACGATCTCCTGTCCTGGAGATGAACCGACTGTCTGGCGCAAAATTTGGTGAGAAGCGCATTAGGGGTATTCAGAATTTCGGGCAAATCCTCCCATTTTCGGCTTTTTAAAAAAGTAAAGCCAGTCATCCTCGGCTCCTGTGGACTACTGTTTGATTTTGCATTGGAATGCAGGTAAAGTGTGGGATCAAAGTTCGAGGTACGTCGGAACAAGCCCTGCCAGACACGGAAAAAACAAACGATCAACAATGCAAATCGAACACTCCGCCCTTTCCCCCGAGACCACTCCGGATACGACCATCGACGTTCGTGAGGCGTTCGGTATCGATATCGATTTGCAAGTGCCGGCTTTCTCGCAGCGCACCGAGCAAGTGCCGGAATTCGACAAGGTGTATCGTTTCAACAGGGAAACGACCCTGGCGATTCTTGCCGGATTTGCCTTCAACCGCCGCGTGATGATTCAAGGCTACCACGGTACGGGAAAATCGACTCACATCGAGCAGGTCGCCTCCCGTTTGAATTGGCCTTGCATCCGCGTCAACCTGGACAGTCATATCAGCCGCATCGACTTGATCGGTAAAGACGCCATTGTGATCAAAGAAGGAAAACAGGTCACCGAATTCCGCGAAGGGATTTTACCCTGGTGTTTGCAACATCCGGTGGTCCTGGTTTTCGATGAATATGATGCGGGACGACCAGACGTTATGTTCGTCATTCAACGTGTCCTGGAAGTGGAAGGCAAATTGACCCTTCTGGATCAAAACCGGGTGATCCATCCACACTCTCATTTCCGGTTGTTCTCCACCACCAATACAGTGGGTTTGGGAGACACTTCCGGGCTTTATCATGGCACCCAGCAAATCAATCAAGGTCAGATGGATCGTTGGAACATCGTCACCACCTTGAACTACCTGCCACCCGAAGAAGAAATGGCCGTGGCTTTGGTCAAAGCGCCCGAGTGGCAGAACGAAGCAGGGCGAAGAACCGTCGCCAGTATGGTTTCCGTCGCCAACCTGACCCGTCGGGGATTCATGAACGGCGATATTTCCACCGTCATGTCCCCACGGACTGTGATCAATTGGGCGGAAAACGCATCGATCTTCAAGGATATTGGTTTTGCCTTCCGGGTCACCTACTTGAATAAATGCGATGAAATGGAACGTACCACCATTGCCGAGTATTACCAGCGCTGTCTGGGAGAAGAGTTGAACGAATCCGTCGTCAATCTTGCCCAAATCGACTGCTAGCATGCCTGTACCCACCATCCCCTGAAAAAGAGGAATATTTGAAAAAGCCCAGTGATTCCATGGAGACCTTCAAACAGGCGCTCAGTGAAACGATGCGTGCCATAGCGGAGCGGAAAGACCTGCAGGTAACTTTCAGTAACAGCAACCCCTTGCTGAAAAAAAAGTCCTCACTGATTCCCCTGCCCACCCCCGCGTTCACTGCCGCTGAAATCGCCAAGAGCCGGGGTGCGGCGGATGAGTATGCGCTCCGACTGCGCCATCATGATGAAGGGATTCATCAAAACCTCAAACCGGAATCAGGTACGGCTTTATCCATCTTTGAAGCAAGCGAAGATGCGCGTCTGGCAGTAATTGGTTCGACTCATATGAGAGGGGTAAGCCATAACCTGTCCTGCGTCCTGGAAGAGCGGCTTCGCCAACAGCAAAACAGCCGGAACAACAACGCGGCGGATGAACTGGGTGAAGCGTTGGGCTTACTCTTGCGGGAAAAATTGATCACTTCGCCCGGGAACCCTCGCCCCCTCCTGCCGCTCGCTAAAAGCCTGCTCGATCAAAAAAGAGATTGGCTTGAAGAAAAACTGGCCGGGGAACTCGATTCGCTTCCCGACTTGATCCACAATCAGCAAGCATTCGCTTTGAAGTTCCGACAAATCATCGAGTTGTTGGGATTCCAAGACGAACTGGGCCCCCCTCCCGAAGAAGATCCGAATCAAAGTGAGGAGGACGCAAAAAAAGAAGAACCCGATCAATCCGAAAATGAGGAGGAATCCGAATCCGACTCCCTTGAAGATGATGAGGAAGAAGGTGGAGGCGAGGATGATTTGGATTCAAACAGGGAGTTGCCGGATTCGGACGATCCGACGGAATCGGTACCCATGGCTCGCCCCCGGGCAGAATTTGGTGAAAACACGAAGGGTTTTTACCAGGCATATACCACGGAATTCGATGAAACGGTTCGGGCAGAAGACCTGTCTGATCCCGAATCCCTCACTCGCCTTCGCAAACACCTGAATTTTCAACTGGAACCGATAAAAAAAATCACGACTCGTCTGGCAGTCTGGCTGCAGCGTCGATTGATGGCCATCCAGCAGCGTAGTTGGGAATTTGGCGTGGATGAAGGGATCCTCAATACGGCCCAATTGGCGGGGATCATCGTCAACCCTTTTCATTCCTTATCCTTCAAGCGCGAAAAAGAAGCCGAATTTCGAGACACGGTCGTTTCCTTGTTGATCGATTGTTCCGGTTCAATGAGAGGCAGACCGATAACCATTGCCGCCATGTGCGCGGATATCCTTGCGCAAACCCTGGAGCGTTGTTCGGTACGGGTCGAACTGTTGGGATTCACGACCACCGCATGGAAAGGTGGTAAATCCAGGGAGCGTTGGTTGGCCCGGGGTAAACCGGATAACCCCGGACGTTTGAATGATTTACGGCACATCATCTACAAGGATGCGGACGTTCCCTACCGCCGAGCCCGGAAAAACCTGGGGTTGATGATGAGGGAAGATCTGCTGAAAGAAAATATCGATGGAGAGGCCCTCTTGTGGGCCCATAACCGTATCGTGGGACGGGATGAACAGCGTAAAATCCTTATGGTAATCTCCGATGGTTTACCTGTGGACAACAGCACTTTGCTGGCCAATAAAAAAAACTTTCTGGAACGCCATCTCCATGCGGTGATAGAAGCAGTTGAAAATTGTTCTCCAGTCGAATTGGTGGCCATCGGCATTGGACACGACGTCACGCATTATTACAAAAGAGCCGTTCGTATTGCGGAAGTGGGGGATTTGGGACAAACGATGGTGGAGCAATTGAGCGATCTTTTCGACATCAGAAAAAACTATAATCGTATTCGAGGCAAAATGTACCATGCATGAGCCATGTCGGAGAATCACATAACGATTGCTGTTCAAGACCCTGTGATTTCGATTTGCAGACATTCGAATGCCTTCCGCAAGGCATGTTCAACGGAATCGGGATTGCCTCCACGGGCGAATATAAACCCCAGGTATCGACTCCCATAGGGCAAGGGTTCTACCACCTGTCCGGTTGGAATGGAAATCAGCACGTCCTCGACTCCGGGAATATCGCATGCCTCTTCCATACCCCTCACCTCTTGCAGCAATCCATGTTCAGGCACAGGCAGCATCATCACTCCCGCGGCTTCCTGTTGGCGTTGGACGGCCTGTACGTCGCGTCCAAGGGCATGGAGAAGAATCAGTTCTTCCAGCCTGAGATTCCTGCTGAATTCCAAGACCCGGGAACACAACCCGCCGATAGAACGGGCCGCAATTTCAATCGGCCAGACTCGCTCACCGTCAAATCGTAATTCTGCGTGAACCGGTCCTTCCCGAAGTCCTAAGGCGCGAGTCGCATGTTGCGTGACGCAGGCGATCTTGTCTTGAAAATTCTGTGACAATCGAGAAGGCGTGATATAGAGCGTTTCCTCGAAATAGGGTCCCTCCAGAGGATCCGGCTTGTCGAATAGCGCAAGAGTTTTCAACTCTCCATCAAACAACAATCCCTCCAAGGCCACTTCCCTGCCGGAGATGTAATCCTCCACCAGGATTTCACGCCTGGATTCGTTGTTGGAAAGTACTCCTGATTCTCTCTCGATTTCCGGATTGGAGAGCAAAGTAACGATCTGACGAAAAGCAAGTATGAATTCCTCGTAGTTGTTGGCCCGGATCACCCCCCGGCTCGCGGAGAGGAACGTGGGTTTCAGGACGCAAGGATATGCTACGCGAGCGCCGTATTCCTGCGGATTCTCTTCGATGCTGAGCAAATCAAAATGAGGAGAATGAATATTGCCCCCCCGGAGCGCCTTTCGCATCAGATATTTATTACGAGTCGCTTTGACCGACTCGACTGAATTGTGTGGAAGGGCAAGGGCGTGGTTGGCCATTGCGGCCAAAATAAGGCTTTTATCATCGACACCAATCACAGCGTGGAACGGCGATTCCCCGGCCATTTGAACAATTTGAGCGACGGCATTTCCGGGATCCCGGAAATCCAGGGCCAAAGAAGTTCCGGGAGTCAATGGTGCCAGTGCTTGACTTTCATCGCAACCGATCACGACATCCAGGTTGAGCCGGGTTGCCGCATCCAGAAAAGCGCTCGTACGATAGGTAGTGCTGGGAATGAGAAGTAAAACGCGTGGCATCAACCATCAGGTTTCGTTTCCTGGTAAATTAACATGTCCCAAACAAAATGCGGACAATACGCATTGAAGATAATATCACAGAGCTTATCAGCATTTGCGAAAAGAGGCAAAAAGTATGTGATGCTGATTTTTCAAAGCGATTTTTCGGACTTTGTGTTAGAAATACAAGCAGCTATTTTTAAACGAATTGGAAATGAAGATGCGTAAAAAAATATTTAAAAGCGAAGCGGAATGGCGGCAACAACTCTCTCCCGAAGCCTTTAAAGTGTGTCGCAAAAAAGGCACGGAACGGGCTTTTAGTGGAAAATACCACAATAGCAAGGAAGTGGGAATTTACCGCTGCATCTGCTGTGGCAACGAATTATTCTCCTCGGAAACTAAATTCGATTCGGGTACGGGATGGCCGAGTTTCTGGATGCCTCTCGATGAAGAGAGGGTTACTTTCAAAGACGATTTCAGTTTTTTCATGAAACGAGTGGAAGTGCTCTGCGCCAATTGTGACGCCCACTTGGGACACGTTTTCGACGATGGACCAGCCCCGACCAATAAACGTTACTGCCTGAATTCCGTTGCGCTCGATCGGGTTGATTTCAAAAAAGGATGAATCATGCCGTCTCTCGAGGAATATCAGCATATCGAGATCGCAATCGAGCTCGATAAGGGGCTCCGTATTGATGCCGTGGCGGAACAATTCGGCGTGTCGTCCCATTACATCCGTAAAGTGGCTGTTGCCGCCGGGTTGATTCCACCTGAAAAAAAGAAGACGACACGCAGAAAACGGCTTGCGGACGAAGACCGGCAACGCCTCCTGGTACGAATCAGGGAAGGAGAGGAAATTGAACCCATTGCGCTCGAATTCAATATCTCGGTTGCTACCATCCGGCAATGGTGTAAAAAAGCGGGTGTACGAGTCCCCCGTCCTTTGAAAGCTCTCTCCAAAAAAGAGTGGGGTGAAATCAAAGAACTGCTTGCTGACAACGAACCACTCAATGAAATTGCCAGGGCTTTCAATTTGTCTTTCAATGCGGTTGAACAACTTCTGGAGGACGATTACAAAGAACTGGATATGGAGGTTCTGGGGTTTTTATACGAAACCTTGCTCGACAATCCCAATGCAACGCCTCCTGTCATCGAGCGACTGGCGCTCAAGGCGGGGATCGAGCTCGATGGAAGTATGATCTTTTCTTATCAAAACCGTCTCAGGCGCCTGGAAAGGATCGATTGCTGAAAATGTGGACAAATACGTCCTGTCCATAGCCTCGGTGCACAATTTATGCATATCTATCGGATTATCTCCAAAAGACGCTCTAATCCGTGTGGAAGGATCACGTATTGGAAGAATACGGTTCAACCAGAGTGGATATGTCATGAAAACAGAACATTACCCAGACTCTCCTGCAACCCGTAAGAATTACGATAAAGAGAAGTTGAATGAACATCTCCTCGAAGAAAGCTTTGATGCATTCAAACAAACTGCCCTCGAGCTGCAGGCTTACTATCATGAAATCAAGGAGAAGGTGGATGAGTTGAATGGAGAATTGCTGCGGAAAAACGAAGAATTTCAATTGAATCTGTTGGAAAAAGAACAGAGGCAAAATTTCATCGCCAATATTCTTGCAAGCTCCGCGGTAGGATGTCTCGTCACTGACTCCCACGGGGTTGTGAATTTTGTCAATCAGAGGGGTTTGCAACTCATTGGAAAACCATTGGAAAAATTACATGGTGTGGGATTGAATGAAGTTTTTCAACATCCGGTCCTCCCTCAAAAGCTTGTTCGGGAAGATTTGAGGGTTTTTGACCATGCCAAGGAGCAGGAATTGGAATTTCGGCACCCAAATGGTTCCAAGAGACGACTGTTGCTTACCATTTCTTCCATGCGTAGCGAAGCGGATGAAATATTGGGGATCATCATCAATGCGCAAGATATTTCGGACATAAAAAAATTGGAAGCGGAAGCAGAGCGAAAAAACCGTTTGACCGGAATGGGAGAAATGGGGGCCACCATCGCCCATAAAATCCGCAATCCTTTGGGCAGCATCGAGCTTTTTTCCGCCTTGCTGAAAAAAGATCTGGACCCGGAAGCTCCTCAACAGCAGTTGATCGAGCACATTGCCTCGGCGACGCAAAGCATGAATCACATTATTTCCAATATCCTGGAATATACCAAACCGTGTCGGCTTGCAAAAGAGAAACCCATAGAAGTCCATGAATTGCTCAGGGAAACGCTGGAAGCATCGAGGCATGAGATTTCCGAGCGTCAGGTCCACATGATCACGGATTTGGAAGCCACCGCCACCGAGATCAAAGGCGACCGCGAGTTATTGAAACAAGTGTTCCATAATTTGATCTCCAATGCCTTTCATGCGATTCTTGACAACCCAACCCATGAACCCGGTAAAATCTTTATCAGTACAAGAAATTTCCTCACCCGTAATGAAACCATTCTGAAGCGCTTCCATTCAGCACGGGAGAGAAACCGTGGCATTCAATACGATTGTTTATGCTTGATCGAAATCTGTATTCAGGATACTGGAATGGGAATGCCTCCCGAGGTCGGGCAGAAAATTTTCAGTCCTTTTTTTACAACCAAGGAAAATGGCATTGGTTTGGGACTGGCCACGGTGCATAATATCGTGGACTCTCATGGTGCTGTACTGGATGTGGAAAGTGAAGTGGATCAGGGGACGCGGATGACGCTTCTTTTTCCGGTATTGGAATAAAAATCAAATCCTGTATCATTGAAATTCGAACCGGATCGTCGGTTTGCAGGTCGCAGGGAACATAGGACGTTCAAAAATAAAATGTACTCAATAAGGATATGGCATGCAACCTATATTGATTGTCGATGATGAAGTGGAAATGCGAATCGCAATGTCGGAGACGCTGAAGCACAGCGGCTACTCCGTAGAGCTTTCTCACAATGCCCTGGATGCGATCAAGAAATTCAAAAACAATGGTCATTCCCTGGTCATCACGGATATGACCATGCCCAAGCGCAGTGGCTTGGATTTGTTGAAAGACATCAAAGCCATCGACCCCCTCAAACCCGTCATCATGGTGACCGCCTATGGCACGATAGAAACGGCAGTGGAAGCCATGAAACACGGCGCATTCGACTATATTGTCAAACCCTTCAACTTCGAAACCTTCACTTTCGTGGTGGAGCGAGCCCTCGAATACCAACCCTCTCCCGGCACCCTGGATTCACAAAAATTGACGGATGGCGAGACGAAGTGGGAAATCGTCACGCAGAACGAAAATATGATGAAGTTGCTGAAAGTTTCAAAAAACGTGGCTCGCAGCAAAGCGACCGTCATGATTCAAAGTGAAAGTGGCACAGGAAAAGAGTTATTGGCTCGTTACATCCATCATCATTCCGAACGAGTGAACCATTCCTTTGTCCCGATTAACTGCGCGGCCCTGCCGGACACTTTGTTGGAAAGCGAGTTATTCGGCTATAAAAAAGGGGCATTCACAGGCGCTCATCAAGATCATCGGGGCAAATTTGAACAAGCCAATGGGGGCACCATCCTGCTTGATGAAATCAGTGAAATGGCTTTGCCGCTGCAGGCCAAATTGCTTCGAGTACTTCAAGAGCAAGAAGTGGATAAAGTGGGAGGTAAAGAACCCATTCCCATCGATGTCCGTATAGTTGCGACCACCAATCGCAATATCCTGAAGTTGGTGGAGGAAGAAAAATTCCGGGAAGATCTTTATTTTCGCTTGAATGTCATTCCTTTGAGTCTGCCTCCTTTGCGGGACCGAAAAGACGACATCCCCTTCCTGGCTGATCATTTTCTGGCGAAGCATGCCCGCTTGAATAATCGTACACGGCCCCAAATCACCCGGGAAACGTTGAACGTCTTGATGAATTACAACTGGAGGGGCAATATCCGTGAGTTGGAAAATATCATAGAACGGGCGTTGCTGCTCGCAGATGGGGAAAGCGTGGAGCCTTCCGACCTCTTGATACATTCAGGTGAGCACTTACCAATTTTCAATGGAGAACCAATCTGTTCAGTGACCGTATCGGAAGATGAATCCGATTCGGAATCGATGAAAATCAAAGTGGGCATGTCCATGAGGGAAGCGGAAAAGAAACTTATTTTCGAAACCCTGAAAACTACGAGTGGAAATCGTACGCACGCCGCGAAAATCCTCGGTATCAGCAACCGCACGCTGAGGAACAAATTGAATGAATACCGCAATGAAGGGGAGGCTTTCGAATTCCAAACCTGAATCTGAGCAGGGCTCTTCTGGTGAATGGATCACTTCTTCCACGGTACCGGATCGTCGTGAGACGGCCATGGAAAAATTTGTTGGTTTTTCCAACGGGGACGTTTAATATGAGGAATGCTAACAAAAGATTTACTGCGTTATACCATCCAGAAAGAGAAGATCCGTCCCTCATTGGTTGATCCGAAAGATCCCACTCGGCTCAGTTGCGCGCGACAATTACTGGAAGTTTTTGAATCCGCAAAAGGAAAAAGCCGCGAAGTGCTCTTGGAAGAAAGTAAAGAAATCGCAGACCGTATTCCCGTAGACGCGATTTTTACTCGAGGCTTGGAAAAAATTCTACTCGATCACACCGAATTCGACAGCACCCCGGATGACGCTTTGATGGATTTACGAAAGGAACTTTTTCAACATACGAGCCGGCTACTTGCCAAACGGACATTTACCAATTTAGAAGACTACCATAAAGCGATTCAAGAAACATATCAGGGGAAATCCGAAACACAGTTCGTCACCTGCGCGAGTCGGCAATTGTACGTGGATTTGCCCTCATTCCAGCAGGTTCTTCATTTCAAATCCTTTTCCCCGGAAAATCTCTTACACCGCTACAATTGCGCTCAGGTGCAGGGATTATTGCAGCGCTGCAATCGCTTGTATTTGCGCATCGCCGACAAAGACCCCATTCACCTGAGGCCATTGTGCCGGTCTTTGCGCTTTCATCAACTCCTGGCCGAAATCACTGTGGAAGCCAATGGTGAATATTGCCTGGCTATTGACGGCCCCCTCGATCTTTTTTTGCAGACGCAAAAATACGGAATCAACCTGGCCAATTTTTTCCCGGCGATTCTCCTTCAACCCCGGTGGCAACTCCAGGCTCAGGTCCGATTGAACCAGCGTAAACAATATTCACTGCTGCTCGATGAATCCTGCAAAATTCGCTCGCATTACCGGCAATTTTCAGCCTACATTCCGGAAGAAATCGAAATGTTCCAGAAATCCTTTTTACAAAAGTCGCAATCCTGGACTGTTGAACCTGGCAAGCAATTCTTGCAACTCACGGGAGAATTCTACTGCTTTCCGGATTATTTGCTGAAACATCCATCCGGCATGGAAGTTTTCATGGAATTGTTCCATGCCTGGCATGCGTCCCACTTGACCGTCCGATTGCGACAGTTGGAAAAGGCTCGTCCCTCCGGAACAGGAGTTTTTCCCTTGATGATAGGCGTGGCCAAGAGTTTACTCAAAGATCCCGCAGTCGCCCAAGCCGTCGATCAATCCCGACACTTCTCAAAGGCGGGTTTCATATTTAGAAAAATGCCTCCTGCCGACAAAGTGCTGCTGCTGTTGGAACAATTTGTTGACAATATGCCACTTTTCTCACAACAATATGGGGATGCGGAAGGTTCTCTTTCAACTTCTATAAATAAGGTAGGTCATGGCAGACAATAAATTTGGAACCCGGCGGTCGTTTGATATGGGAAATGGTTCTGCGGATTTGTTCCGTCTCGATGAACTGGAAAAAAATGGAATCGGCTCCATCGACAAACTTCCTTTTTCCTTGAAAATTCTCCTCGAGCAGGCCCTGAGGAACCTGGACGATTTCCAAGTCAAGGAAAAGGACGTCACGGCCTTGGCCAATTGGACGACGCAGCATAGTCGAGGTTGCCAGGAAGGGGGGGAAATCCCCTTCAAACCCACCCGGGTGATCCTGCAAGACTTCACTGGAGTTCCCACCGTAGTGGACCTGGCCGCCCTGCGTTCAGCCATGGTCGAGATGGGAGGAGACCCCACCCTGATCAATCCTCAAGTACCGGTGGACCTGGTCATCGACCATTCCGTGCAAGTGGATCAATATGGCAGCGCCCGGTCCTTGAAAAAAAACATGGATATCGAATTCATGCGCAACAAAGAGCGATACCAGTTCCTCAAATGGGGTCAGCAGACATTCAAGAATTTTCGAGTTATACCACCAGGAATCGGTATCATCCATCAAGTCAACCTGGAATACCTGGCAAGTGTGGTCCATTTACGCGACGGCGTTTGTTTCCCGGATACCGTAGTGGGAACGGACTCCCATACGACAATGATCAATGGCGCCGGAGTCTTGGGGTGGGGAGTCGGTGGTATCGAAGCGGAATCGGCCATGTTGGGACAGCCGGTCTACATGCGCATTCCGCAAGTTCTGGGATTCAAACTCTTTGGTTCTCTCAATCCTGGCGCGACGGCGACGGATCTCGTCTTACGAGTCGTGCAAATGCTTCGAGAAATAGGTGTTGTGGAAAAATTCGTAGAGTTTTATGGAGCCGGGCTTTCCAACTTGAGTTTGGCAGACAGGGCGACTCTGGCCAATATGGCTCCGGAATATGGGGCTACCATGGGTTTCTTCCCCGTGGATGAAGAAACACTGAATTATTTAAAGAGCACCGGCCGTTCTGAAGAACTCGCGCAGAGAGTTGAACGTTATTGTAAAGAACAAGGAATGTTCCGCACGGATGAAACTCCCGACCCGACTTATAGCGACGTGATCAGTCTGGACCTCGCCACTGTGGAACCGGCTTTAGCGGGTCCAAAACGCCCTCAAGACCGTATTGATCTTTCCGAGATGAAGTCCACCTGGCAACAAACCATGCAGGCCCCCATCAAAGCGCGGGGTTTTGCCCTGGATGAGCAATCCATCCTGGCAGAAAGCCCTATCTCCGGAGAGCGAGGGAGCCGATTGAAACATGGTTCCGTCGTCATTGCTGCCATCACTTCCTGTACCAATACCAGCAACCCTTCCGTGCTCATTGCAGCAGGTCTGCTGGCCAAAAAAGCTATCGAACGGGGACTGGCTGCCAAACCCTGGGTGAAGACTTCCCTGGCGCCCGGGTCCCGGGTGGTGACGGACTATTTGAATAAATCCGGACTCACTGAATATCTGGAGCAACTGGGATTTTACACCGTGGGATACGGGTGCACGACTTGCATTGGCAATTCCGGTCCTCTTGCGGATTCGATCGTTTCATCGATCAACCAGGAAGACCTGGTGGTCGTTTCGGTCCTTTCGGGCAATCGCAATTTCGAGGGACGGATCAGTCCGCATGTAAAAGCGAATTTTCTGGCGAGCCCTCCTTTGGTTGTCGCTTATGCAATTGCCGGGACGGTCGATATCAACTTGCGGAAAGAAGCCATTGGCTTGGACTGCAATGGCCGGGAGGTCAAATTGGACGAGATTTGGCCCAACCCGGATGAAATTTCGGAAGTGATGAAACTGATCACCCCCCAAATGTATAGAGAGCGTTATGAACGGGTGCAAGACAGTTCTGAAATATGGAACCGCATAAAAAGCGAATCCGGAGAAGCGTATCCCTGGGACAACGAGTCCACCTACATCCAAAATCCTCCATTCTTCATGAACATGTCCCTGGACCTCGCCCCCTTGCAAAACATCATCGGAGCCAATACCTTGATCAAATTGGGAGATTCCGTGACCACAGACCATATTTCTCCTGCCGGCGCTTTCGCTTCCGAGCATCCTGCCGGGAAATATTTAATAGAAAAAGGAGTCAGGCCTGAAGAATTCAATTCTTATGGGTCACGGCGCGGAAACGACCAGGTGATGACTCGAGGCACTTTCGCCAATGTACGCATTCGGAATCAGTTGATACCCGGAAAGGAAGGAGGTTATACGATTCACTTTCCCAGCGGAGAGCAATTACCGGTGTACGACGCGGCCGTGAAGTACCAAGAGGAGAACACTCCCCTGGTCGTCATTGCAGGCGCGGAATATGGCTCAGGTTCCTCGAGGGACTGGGCGGCTAAAGGTCCATTTTTATTGGGGGTCAAGGCAGTGCTCGTTTCCAGCTTCGAACGCATTCACCGTTCCAACTTGATTGGCATGGGCGTCCTTCCTCTTCAGTTCAAAGGGGGTAAAAATGCGGATGACTATAACCTGACCGGGAAAGAAAAATTATCCGTCATCGGCATCGATGATGGTATTGAACCCTTGCAGGAATTGATAGTGAAAGCAGATGAACAGGAAATTCCGGTGATTTGCCGTTTGGACACTGCCGTTGAAATCGAATATTATAAAAATGGCGGAATCCTCCATACCGTGCTGCGTAATTTTCTGCGTAATCCACAGCAAGTTGAAGGTGCAGAGTTATCCGACCCATGAAAGATGGTCTCCATGCGTTCTGCCAAAATCCATCTTAAAAACTGGTTTCTGGTCAAATCTTTGGTCTGGATGATTCGCGGCACGGGTTGGACTGCAAAAACCATCCATTTGAATGAGAAATTTGTCGACTCACTCGAGCAGAATTACATCCTTGCCACTTGGCACCAAAATATTTATTTCAGTTGCTGGCTTTTGAAGAATCGAAAACTTGGTTCCATGATCAGTGAAAGCGAAGATGGTGAGATGATAACCAGGGTGGTAGAGCATTTTTCCTTTGTTCCGATTCGTGGCTCCTCTTCCTATGGGGGCAGCCGGGCTCTCCGGGAAATTGTGGCTTATCTCAAAGGTCCTTTGCCTGCCGCCATCACTCCCGATGGTCCTCGGGGTCCTCGCTGCCGGGTACAACCCGGTGTCATCATGATCTCCAAAATGAGTGGTGCGCCAATCATTCCCTGGTGTTTTGAAGCTCTTGACCAGTGGACCATCTACAGTAGCTGGGATCAACATAAAATTCCAAAACCCTTCACCCTTGCAGTCAGTGTTTTTGGCCCTCCTGTTTATGTTCCCGCTTCACTGACCCGGGAAGAAATCGAGGAATACTGCTTTAAGTTGGGGCAAGCCATGGTCGACCTGCAAAAACAAGCTGCTGCGGAAATAAAAAGACTGCAGCGCATGGGAGCGCATCGCCTTTTTGCAAGGTTTCGGGAGTGGTGGTCATAAAAAATAAAAAAAATCATCACTCGTCTGCAGGTACCCGGCTCTCTGCAATCACTTTTTGTTCGTAATCCCTTGGCATTTCTTCGTAGTGGCTGAATTCTTCGGTATGAATTCCCCGCCCCCCCGTCAACGAGCGTAAGGTAGTGGCATAGTAATGGAGCTCGGCCTGGGGCACCTGCGCTTTGACGACCTGCATCACTCCTTTCGAATCCATACCCAGGATTTTTCCCCGGCGACTGGAAATATCACCCATCACATCGCCCATGGCATCTTCCGGAATTTTGACTTCAATATTGTAAATCGGTTCCAACAAGCAGGGACGGGCTTCTTTGAACGCTTCTTTCAATGCTTGTTTGCCTGCAATTTGGAATGCGACGTCCTTGGAGTCGACCGGGTGTTGTTTCCCGTCATAGAAATCCACTTTCAAATCCACAGCCCGATACCCTGCGACAATGCCTTCCTCACAGGCAGCCATCACCCCTTTTTCCACGGAGGGCACAAAAACCCGGTCCACGTTTTGTCCTACCAGCGACTGCGTGAACTCCACCCCCTCTCCTCGATTTTTGGGTTCGATGCGCATCCAGACTTCAGCAAACTGCCCTGCGCCTCCGGTTTGCTTCTTGTGACGATACTTGGATTCTCCATTGGCCTGGATGGTTTCCCGGAAAGGGATTTTGGGCTTATGCAACTCGATTTCCACCTTGAAGCGATTTTTCAAACGATCGGTGATCACTTGTAAATGCAATTCCCCTTGACCCGAAATAATGGTCTGGTGTAACTCGGCATCGACCCGGTAAATGAAGGTAGGGTCTTCTTCGTGAAGGGTACCCAGGCCGATGGCGATTTTCTCTTCTTCTCCCTTGGATTTGGGTTTCAAGGCGGCGTGGATATTGGGTTTGGGATATTCCACCGGGTGCAGGGTTACTATTTTTTTCGTGCTGCATAGCGTTTCATTGGTGTGGGTATCCTTCAATTTGACGACCGCCCCGATGTCTCCACTGAACAGGTTTTTTACGCTTTCCCGTTCCTTGCCATTGAGCAGGTAGACCTGTCCGATGCGTTCATTGATCTTCCTCGCGCTGTTGTGTACGTCTATCCCGGAAGTGATCGTTCCGGAATAGATACGGAAAAAAGACATTTCCCCCAAGTGAGCCTCACTCAGCGTCTTGAATACATACATTACGGGATCGGAATCGGTCAAAGCGATTTCGACTTCATTCCCCTCCGGATCCGTCGCCTTCACATTGCCGCGGTCCAGTGGAGAGGGTCCGTATTGCGCGATGAAATCCATGATCAGGCTCACACCGGTATTCGATTCGGCAGATGCGCAGAAAAGAGGGACAAAGGACTGATTTTGCACGGCGGTGTGGATACCTGCCCGCATTTCTTCCTCAGTCAGACCTTCCTCGAAAAATTTCTCCAAAAGCGTGTCATCGGATTCCGCGACGTATTCGATCAATTGCTGGTGCATCTCCTCTAAGCGGCCTTGCCACTCTCCTTCCACCGGATGTTTTTCCAATTGACCGCTACCTCCGCTTCGATAGGTACAAACTTTCCCGGACAATATATCCAATACCCGATTGAATTCGGGACCCGCATTGACTGGAACATTCATGGGAAATACATTATTTCCGAATCGTTCTTTAACCTGGGCCAGAACTTTGTCGAAGTCAGCATATTCTTTGTCGAGTCCATTGATGACCAGGATTTTGGGGATCTCGAAATTCGTTGCGAATTCCCATACCTGGTCCGTGCCCACTTGCACTCCTTGAACCGCATCAACGACCACCAAAGCAGCATCCCCCACCCGCAGGGCTCCTAAACTTTCGCTAATGAAATCCGAATATCCCGGAGTGTCGATGATGTTCAGCTTTTTTCCTTGCCATTCCGTCTGCAGTAAAGACGCATGGATAGAAATTTGACGGGCTTGTTCATCTTCATGGTAGTCTGAAACCGTGTTCCCATTGACAATGCTACCCAGCCGGTTGATCACACCGCTGCAAACTAATATCGCCTCACTCAACATCGTCTTACCCGAAGCCCCATGGCCCACAATAGCAATATTTCGAATATCGGCGGATTTGTATTCTTTCATGGACTTAACCTCTTGCTCTCAGAAATTTCAGTTGATACGAAAAGCAGAAATCACCTTACGAAAAATTTTTCATGAGTCTAGAATTGACAATTAGAAGTACGAAGGTTATTACGTAATCCCTCAATTTTCAATTTTTATTTAGCCATGGGATTCCGGGAAGTACCCTGCGCTTTTCAAAATCGCGCAAGGACGTTGGAGACTGTCTGGTTTACATAGTAACTATGTGGCTATCCATGATGATCCGCTTGGTCAGACGCATAACGGGTTGGCAGTCGTCGTACGGCGTCGCCAACCTCAAGGGCGATTTTTTTGGTGGAATGGTGTCCGCCGTCATGATGGTGCCGGTTGCGCTCGGCTTCGGGGCGCTGTCCGGGCTCGGTCCGGTGGCCGCGTTCTACGGCGCGATCATCGTCGGGTTCTGCACTGCCGCGTTTGGTGGCGCAGCTCCCATGATCTCAGGGCCCAGCGCCCTGATAACCGTATTCACGGCTGTCATTCTCAGCTCCTATGCCGACAGCCTGGCCGAAGCGTTCACTATTGTGATGATGGCCGGAATCATCCAGATTGCTTTCGGTCTCTTGCGGCTGGGCAGGTTCGCCAACTGGTTGCCCTTCTCGGTGGTGCGGGGAGTATTCGTAGGCGTGGGCGGGTATATATTCATGACCCAGACGCTCTGGATTCTCGGCTCGTCCATCGAACCCGGCATAGGACTGTTCGACATTATCGCCTCCTGGCCGAACGCGATCCTCGACGTCAACACTCACGCGCTCGCGGTGGCAGTCATCACACTGGCCGTATTCGTCTCCTGGCCGGACAGGTTCCATCGCATTGTACCGGATGCCCTGGTAGCGCTGATAGTGGGTGCGCTCGCGGGAGTGTTCTTGTTCGACTCCGCGCCGCGCTTGGGGGACACCCCGGTAGGTCTTCCCGAGATCCAGGTACCCGTATTCCACGGCCAGGTGCTGATCGATGCCATACAACCCGCCCTGATCCTGGCCTTCCTCAGTTCGATGTACAACCTCCTCACCGCCCTGATCATAGATCCACTGACCGGACGCACGCATAAGCCCAACCGCGAACTCGTCGGACTCGGGATCGGCAACATCGTGACAGGCGCTTTGGGAGGTCTGCCGGGCGCGGCTTCCGCTCCCTGCTCGCTCCTTGCAGCACGTGCAGGGGGTAGATCGGCAGTGACCGGCATGGTCTGCGCCGGGGTCCTCTTGGCTATTCTTTTCGGGCTGGGCAGGTTTATCTCCTACGTTCCACTCGCCGCCTTCGCCGGAATTCTGATCAAGGTCGGCTGGGACATGATGGACGTGCGATTCCTGAGACGTATCCCCAAGCTCTCCCCGGACATCGGTCTGGTTACGCTGCTCACCGCCCTGCTCTCACTGGTCTTTGACGTCATATCGGCAATTGCCGTGGGATTCATCGTTTCCGGCATGGCCAACGCGATGCGTCTCCAGGGCCAGCAACTGAACCAGACCGTATCCACGCCCTTGCTGGACATGATCCTGTTCCCCGATGCGGCAGACGACCCGGACTTCGATCCCTTCCGCGCGCGGGTGGGCCTCCTCTCACTCCGCGGAAGCTACTCGATTGCGTCAGCCAGGGAGATCGTGCGCGTCATCAGTCCCGATCTCGTTGACCACGAAGTCGTCATCTTCGACTTCAGCGAGACATCCGCTATGGACGACAGCGCGGCAATGGCGGTGGAAGACCTCATCAACTCCATCGTGCGCGACCAGGACAAATCCTGCATCATCTCGGGCCTCTCCGACCCACTCGAGGAAAACCTCGGCACCCTGGGCATTTTCGACAACGTTCCCCACGAGGACTTCGCCAAAGACTTGGACGAAGCGAAAGCCATCGCCGCCCGCATCCTTGAAGAAGCTTGATTTATGATGCCGAATGAAACCTTTCACCCGCGACATTTTTCATACCGGAGCGGCTTGCGAGTTGCCGCATCCTGTTTTCTCTTTGAAAATCGCAAAGCCCTGTTGTAGACTGTTTAGACTATTTTAACCGGAGTGGGAGAAAGGCAGCATGAGTGGCGAACCGCAGTTGTTCAGGATTAACCCGGAAAACCAGCAATCTGATCGGATTGAAGAGGTGGACTTTACACAGCTAGGATTAAAGGAACGCTGGGACATCCAGGATTGGGTGGTAAAAAATCCTGGTATCCTGGGCGATGATCTGCTGATAATCGGCAAGGAATTCAGCGATTTCGACCTCACGAACGAAAGGTTGGACCTGCTGGCGGTGGACTGGGATGGCAGGTTGGTAATCATAGAACTCAAGCGCGATGATTCAGGTGCCGATGCGTACTGGCAGGCAATAAAATACGCCAGCTATTTCACCAAGACTACTAAAGAGCAAATCGTCGACCTTGCATCGAATTACCTAAGTGAATCGAAGGAACAAGCATTCGATCGTTTGTTGGAGCACTTAGACGCTGACGACCTGAGCGCACTGAACAACGATCAGCGCATCATCCTGGCAAGTCACCGATTCGCCCCCGAAGTGACTTCCGCTGCTCTATGGCTCAACCAAAAGGTTCCCACCGAAGACCTCATCACTTGCGTCAAGCTCACTCCATTCCATGATACGCAAACGAAATCCCTGTATGTACAGGCGTCCACCATAATCCCTGTACCCGGAGTAGACGTGGTAAGTGTAGTATCTGGTGTCCGACCGGAGAGTGGAGGAATCGGTATCAGTTTCGCAGCCAAACGGCGAAAGACTTTCGAGCGGAACAAAAATGATGAGGTCACGCAATTCCTCAGGAAAGCAGGTCAATTGGCCACGGATGGTCTAGCGGACGAAATAAGGCCTGATAGAACAAGCCAATTGGGAGGTGTTCATCGGTGGGGTGGACGCTACTATCGTCTCTGGTACGAGCACCCACCTTGGGACAATCATGGACATTCCTATCAAATAGACCTTCATCCTCAGGATGGCGAAGGTGAGTGGCTGGCCAACTTATATTTCGGCTATCGTGACGACATTGCCGAGCTTTTGGAAGGAGTCGTCGTTCACTCCCAGCAGCGCTTTGGGAAAAACTGGATTGAGGTAGACGTTGGCCCAAGTGCCCTTGACGACAAATTCGCTGGGGAAATTGCCGAGGTCATCCGGAGTTTTATCGAGCGTATCACACCCATCATTGACGTCCTGGAAAACGAAACTGGCAACGACGAATCCCAGCCAGCAGCAAGCTGTTGATCGTTGCCAATCCCACGCTTCTCTCTTCAACTTCACCCTCACATCCACGCGCTGCTTCCTGGTGGAATGCTCAAAGACGATACTCTCTACCAACCGTTTGCCTATTCTACAGACGTGATAGTCCATCAATTCAAAGCTTGACTGTTGGCCATCTTATTCAAACAGGAAATCTGCACCCAGGAATCATCGACCAGTTGATGTCCTGGAGAGATGAAGCAGGAATCTTATTTCTAATCAAAGAAACTGGTTTGGATTGGTTGATTGTTTCTGGCGACTGGTTTTTTCGATAAATTATTTTTAACAATTGAATCTAAATTACTTCGATTGATTATCGTTATTTCCTCTTTTTGCTCATTGAGCAATTGTCTGTTTAAATCGTATTTTGGGTTATTTCCATCAGTCAAATCGTCATAAATCACAGCAACAGAAATAGAATAATTCAAAGCATACCGTATCGCCAACCTCGACCCGCTGTCATTGCCTTGGTCATTTTTAGCATAACTCGCTGACAAAATAATAAAATCACTAAAAAGCGCTTGTAATCGATCCCGCTCTTGATATCTGCCAGCCAACTCCATTTTGGATTGGGCATCTGCATAATACTCTGTTATCAATAACCCGTTTTTTCTAACGATCTCGTTGGCTAATTCTATGTTTTTTGCTGGCAAAATATGATTCAAGGGACTGGGAAGAATAGCTACGGTCTTTCCATTCGATCGCAAGGTCTGCCTGTGCGCTATTGAATCGCAACCCAAAGCCAATCCGCTGACAATGGTAGCACCATTTTTAACCAATTTTGAAACCACTTCTTGTTCTATTTTTTCAATATCACGATCTGGGTTGAGTAAGCCAATAACGGCAATATTTTTATTCGCTTTTTTCAACAAACTCAGGTCACCACGATAAAACAGAACGATTGGCTGTTCGCTTTTTTTTACATTTCCCCTGGAGTGAGGGAATCTTTCATCCCCAAATGCAACAATTCCATCCATAAAATCTTCTAATCTCAGAACATCTTCTCTTATCCTTTCTTTATTCCTTTCAAAGTCCTCCAGTGTTATATGATGGTCTTCTTTTGCATCTATATTCAATAAATTCACAATGGTATCTACTCTTTCATCTCCTCTTAGATTTTTAACAATCCAAGCTCGGCCAATGCCTTTATAGGTCATTGCAGTTAAAATATTGATTGAATTTTCTGAATAAATCATATGTTATGAACCTGACTGAAATTGGTTTTTCCTGTGCAACCTACAGCATAAAAAGTCACAGAACGTGCCCTTTTGTCCAATAATGCTTGGATTGCATCTTCATCAATATTTATGTTTCTGGTGTATACATCGTCAATTAACAAAATATCTTTGTCCCTGACATGATTCGATATTTTACAAGTTTCGGCGGTAATTCCTGGATATGGTTCTGCACCGTCATTGTTGAAATTGGGTGTGTGAGCTCGCAGATGGGTGGTTCTGGTGATGGTGTGTCGAACAATATAATCTATGCCATCAATAAAACTGTTGAGTTGATTAACAACACTTCGAACAGTAGACTTAAATAATAATTGATTCGGGTGATAATTAGTTTTTGCTCTTGGAACCACACAAACTGTTAGTGGTGGTATTCGTGATAATTGTGGTAAATCTTCCAATAATACTCTTCTTAGCTCTTGAACAGCATTATCTAAAATTGATTTTGGACAATCGTTGTAGGTGTTTTTTAGCGTATTAATATAATCAGGATTTCCGGGGTTTTTATATTTGACAAACTTCACATGAAAAAAGGCTCCAATATCTCGTCTTAAATAACGATTAGAGTGAATTAAAAATTTATTCATACTTTTCAATCCTATTGAGATATAGGCAAATTCTGGGGAAGGCCGTTTAGGCGACGATCCTGTATTTAGCAATTCCATCAACAAATTGCACTCCCAACGAGGCAATGTTTATCATTTTTCATCCTCCTCCAATTTCAGCACTTCCCTGAGTATCGCTCTGGCTTTCACTTTCAAGAGTTCACTCAAATGATCCTCAATAATTTGCTCTGGCTTTTCCAGATCAATCACCTTATGCTTGCTCATCGGCGAATTTTTTAATTGATGTTATTCTGTTTATGTTAAACTTTCATCTACAGGATAAGCCACCTTCAAATTTAGTCCATCCCCAGAATTTGACTATAACTCAGAAATTTATCAGATTTTTAGTATTGAGGTCATAATAGATTAATAGGGTTCATCCATCGAGGAAACGAATCAATCCCAGGACCGCAAAGATTCCAATGAATACAACAGCAGAAATAGAATTCATCGAAATTATAGAAGTTCAGTATCAGACCGATTATCAATTGGAACTTGTTTTCAACGATGGGAAAAAACAGGTTGTTGATTTTGGGCCTTTTTTGAAGAAATCAAATCACCCGGAAATTCAAAAATATTTAGATCCCGCTCGATTTAAACAATTCACTTTTGAATATGGTCATCTTCACTGGAATGACTATGATTTATCCTTTTCTATTGATGATTTGTATGAAGGGCAATTTTTATAAGAAAAGAGAATGTGGACCGCCATTCCAGACTTTATTCTTTGACGAAAGCAAGATAGATTTCCTTTCGTATCCTATTTCCCAAATCCTTCAAGTGCCTGGGCAAAAGCGCTGTTGAGGAAGTGATGAGCACACTGAGGAATGAAAATGCCTAAACGCACAGACATCCAATCGATACTGATTATCGGATCAGGCCCCATCGTGATAGGGCAAGCGTGCGAATTCGATTACAGTGGCACGCAGGCCTGTAAGGCATTGAAGGAAGAGGGGTATCGTGTGATTTTGATCAACAGCAACCCCGCCACCATCATGACGGATCCGAACCTGGTCGATGCGACCTATATCGAACCCATCACCGTCGACGCCCTCGAATTTATAATTCGGAAAGAACAACCCGATGCGATTCTCCCTACAATGGGAGGGCAAACCGCTTTGAATATGGCCATGGCGCTCCACCAAGCCGGTATCCTGAAAAAATACCGGGTTGAATTGATAGGCGCCAAGGTGGAAGCAATCCACAAAGCCGAAAACCGGGAAGCCTTTCGACGAACCATGAATAAATTGAAGATCCGCATGCCCGCGAGCAGGACGGTCCATTCCTTGGAAGAAGCCAGGCAAATCGAAGAGGAATTGGGGCTGCCTCTCATCATTCGTCCCTCTTTCACTTTAGGAGGCACCGGAAGTGGAATTGCGGAAAATCATCGATCTTTGGAAAAAATCGTATCGGATGGTCTTTCTGTCTCTCCGACTCACGAAGTGGTGGTGGAGGAATCCATTTTGGGCTGGAAAGAGTATGAGTTGGAGGTCATGCGGGATACCAAGGACAACGTTGTCATTATCTGCTCCATCGAGAATTTTGATCCCATGGGCGTGCATACGGGAGACAGTATTACGGTGGCCCCTGCGCAAACACTGACCGATGCGGAGTACCAGCGCATGCGAGATCTCGCCCTGGAGGTGATTCGAGAAATTGGAGTAGATACCGGCGGTTCCAACATTCAGTTTGCCGTCAATCCCGAAAATGGAGAAATCATCATTATCGAAATGAATCCCCGAGTTTCCAGGAGCTCGGCACTGGCTTCCAAAGCGACCGGTTTTGCCATTGCCAAAATCGCTGCAAAATTAGCTGTGGGTTACGCGCTGGATGAAATACCCAATGAAATAACAAAAAAAACGCCTGCTTCCTTCGAACCCACCATCGATTACGTGGTGACCAAGATCCCCCGTTTCGCATTTGAAAAATTTCCCCTGAGCGATTCCAGCCTGACGACGCAGATGAAATCCGTAGGCGAAGTCATGGCAATTGGAAGGACATTCAAAGAATCGTTTCAGAAGGCGCTGCGCTCCCTGGAAACCGGATCCGCAGGAATGGAGCCCCGGGATTATAAAGACCTCTCCGTTGAAGAAATCGAAACCCTGCTCGAGCAGCGCTTGAGTTGTCCCACCAGTGAACGGATCTGGTACCTGGCCGATGCCATCCGGCGGGGATGGAGCGATGAAAAATTGTTCGCCTTTTCCAAAATCGACCCCTGGTTCCTGGGCCAGGTTCGCACGCTGGTCGACCAGGAACAGTTGATAGCCCCCCTCAACCTGGACGACATCCAACGCCCTCAACTGCTCAAGTGGAAGGAGATGGGATTTTCCGATTTGCGCATCGCCAACCTGCTCGGTTGTTCAGAATCCCAACTTTCAGACAAACGGAAAGCCTGGAACATCATTCCCGTCTTCAAGCTCGTTGATACCTGTGCCGCCGAATTTCCTTCCGAGACCCCCTATTTTTATTCCACTTATGAGGAAGAGAACGAATCGATTCCTTCTCTACAAAAAAAAATCATCATCCTGGGCAGTGGCCCCAATCGCATCGGGCAGGGAATCGAATTCGACTATTGCTGCGTACACGCCGCATTGGCTGCTCGAGAAAAAGGATATGAAGCCATCATGGTCAACTGCAATCCGGAAACGGTCAGTACCGACTATGACACCTCCGATCGCCTCTATTTTGAACCGATCACTTTCGAGGACGTCATGCACATCGTCGAATTGGAAAAGCCGGTTGGAGTGATTGTACAGCTTGGCGGTCAAACCCCCTTGAAACTGGCGAAGCAATTGAACGATGCGGGCGTGCCTTTATTGGGGACGTCCTTTGAAAGCATCGACCGTGCGGAAGATCGCCAGTTGTTCACCGAACTGCTCGACCAGTTGAATTTACAGCAACCTCCCAACGGCACTGCCTTTTCATTGCAGGAAGCCTATCAAATAGGGCGAAAGATCGGTTATCCGATCCTGGTACGCCCTTCCTACGTCTTGGGTGGACGGGCTATGATGATTGTTGATACGGAGGAGGAATTGGCGGATTATTTTCATGAAGCCGTCAGGGTTTCTCCGCAACATCCCGTATTGATCGACAAATTTCTGCTCGATGCCACTGAAATCGACGTCGACTTTCTGGCAGACGGGCATCGCGTAGAATTGGGTGGAATCATGGAACATATCGAGCGGGCGGGGATTCATTCAGGCGATAGCGCTTGTTGCTTACCTCCCCATTCGTTGTCTCCTGCCATTGTAAAGAAAATAGAACGACAAGGGCAGGCCATTGGAAGGGAATTGAACATAGTGGGATTGATGAATATTCAATTTGCCGTCAAAGACGATGAAGTGTTCGTGATTGAAGTCAATCCCCGCGCTTCGCGCACCGTCCCTTTCGTCAGTAAAGCCATCGGGCTTCCCCTGGCCAAATATGCCACGTACCTGGTGCTCGGCGAAACGTTTGAAAGCTTTGATTTTTCCTACAAACTCCCAACCACTTTCGCAGTGAAAGAAACCGTCTTCCCTTTTGTCAAATTTGCAGGGGCGGACACGGAACTGGGGCCTGAAATGAAATCAACCGGTGAAGTGATGGGTTGGGGCAACACTTTTGAAGAAGCTTATTTCAAAGCGCAACTTGCGGTCTTTCAAGATATTCCTCAAACCGGCTATGCTTTCATCGGAGTTTTGGACAAGGACAAACCGGCCATGATTCCACTGGCGAAAGATTTGACAACCCTGGGATTTTCTATCTTAGCTACTCCCGGAACCCTGAAAGTCCTTCGAGAGGGCGGTGTCCCCGGTGTTCGAGTGGTTTACATGGAAATGGAACGAGAGCAGAATGTCTACGAATACATGTATCGTAACGAATTGGCATTGGTGATCAATACGACTCACCCTCGCAAACGATTTGTAGACCCTACGCATTTACGACGAATGATTTTGCTCTACAACGTGCCATATTTTACAACCGTTGAAGGAGCATCGTATTTCGTACGGTCCATGAAAACCCGCTACCAGCAGAACCTCACCTACCGTGCCCTGCAGTCTGCGCCATCCACCAATACGGTCCTTTAAACCAGGACGATTGAACATAGAATACCTTAAGCATCTCCTTCTAAAACTTAACCCGTTCATAATACAGTTTATTACGATACAAAGCATCACGCCAACCCATCCTCAACTTCTCCTTCAATACTTCCCTGTTGCCAAAAACTTCATCATTGGTAATCCTGACTGAAGTGATCCCATACCTTAACAATTTCAAAGCTCGCTCCTCATCCCGCTTTCTCTGAAATGACTCATAATGAACAGGACCATCCACTTCTATTACCAATCCTATTTCAGGAACAAAAAAATCGGCAATCCATTTACCCAAAACCACGCACTGAAAAGCAAAATAAAATTTATTACCACTAGCCAATTCCCCCAAAATACATTTAAATTTCTTCTCAGCGGACGTAGGATTACCACGAAGTTCACAAACAAACTTTCTCATATAATGTCCCCTTGGCCACTCCTCGACTAAAGGGAACCAATCCTTAATGGATACACGCATAATCACTGAAGATGTGAGTTATATTCAAATGAAGATGTCTTGGAATCAGTTGAATTGTGAAGCACGACCTCATTCCTCATCTCGACGCTTCGAAAGCGACGATAGGCGGATTGTTCATGAATTCATTCCAGAAAGAATTGCCCCTCTGGGAAGGGTGCAGCGACAAGTTAACCCACCGAAATCCACGAAATCCCGTCTTTTGGAACGCGTCCTCGTAAGTTTCCGGTGTGAGATAATAGTTGTTGAACTCGAACTCCCGTCCGTCGGCATTGGTCACGATGTAACGGATGGTGTCTCCCTCGGCAGGCGAATCCGGGCACAAGCGCTCCAATCCATATTTCTTCAACGAAGCGCCTCCGGACTGAAGATTCCGCACGTTGTCGTTGACACCGGCGAACCGCCCTCCCGGTCGCAGCGCGTCACGGCAGACTTGGCAAAATCGGCGAAGCTGCTCTCCGCTTCTGGCGTAGTTCAGCAGGTACATCGCCACCACGAGGTCGACCGGTCCGGAAGGTTTGAAAGCCGCAACATCCGCCTGCGCATACTTGCAGCCGAGCGGATGCCGCCTCTCCTCGTCTTCGGCGAGTCGAATCATCGCCCCGGAGATGTCGACGCCCGTGACCTCCGATGCACCGGCCCGCTTGAGCAAGCGCGTATACATACCCTCGCCGCAAGCGACGTCCAGCACCGTCTTCCCGCGTATGTCTCCTATCAATTGGAACAGGGTGTGCCGTTCAACATGCTCACGGAACGGCAACTGCTTGGAATCCCGGTACTCTTTGGCGATTGCGTCGTATTCTTCCATGTGACCTGCCATGCCTGCCCCCTTATGAAGCGTTGCCAATTCATTTCAAATCATTTTCCAAATGCTCATTCATAATATGCCAGCAAGCGTCAACATTATTTAAAGAAGAATCAATAATGATTGCTTCATTCACATGAAGCAAATTCTTAAAACGATGAATCATCTCCTTGAGATATGTTTGATCCTCTGGATGCAATGTCTCATAGTCCCTTTGCTCGAGTCTTGAAATGCAGTCGTTATAGCTTACTTGAATAAAAAACTGTAAATCTGGTTTTAATATTTCCTTAAAAAGTAATTTGTGAACCTCCTTGGAGTGATGGAGGACAGAAGATAAGCCATATCGGTCACACAGAACCACTTTCCCTTGTTTCAAAGCGGGAATAATACGTAATTCCTGTTGTACTAAACGGTCACCTAAGGCCATAATATTTAATCCGAAGCCAAAGGTGCAGGTGCGTTCATGACCATAGCTTTCATCGTACCAGGCTTTCCAAAATGGGTATTCTCTCAGTTCCAGGGATGGTGATTTAATCATGACATATTCAAGTCCCTTCGATTCCAAAAGGTCTTTTATTTTTTCAATGTAAGTAGTTTTACCGGCCCCATCTACTCCTTCTACAGTAAATAATTTTCCCTTGTAATGATGAAGTCTATAGTTAAGTTTGATTGGATACCACGTCATAGTTTGGCCAATTTATAAGAGACTGTTTGGATAAAAAATTGCATATTTACTACCTAAATCCTGCAATTAGATGACAAACAAAAATGGAAATGGTAATATACTCAAATAGTTAACATCAGAATAAACATTTTGAGGGATCACCATTTCCATGAAGAACAAAGGTAACACAAGATCGGCAAGAACGAAAGCAAAAAACATCCATATCCGCCAGGGAGGCAGAGATCTGACCGCTCAAGCAGGCTTGATTCCGGTTGTCAAATTTTTTCACAAACACGGGATTGTTTCGAAGACAGAGCAGACCATAGATCATCAACGTGGCGCCACGAGTCTTTATGACGCGGTGGACATGGTCATTTTGTCGGTGGTTGGCATTATTGGTGGCGCCCGTTCGATTCGTTCGATTGTAACAGTTTGGAACGACCGTGTTTTGAGTCGTGTGGCCGGTTGGCTGAGGATTCCGGATGAAACCACATTCGGCCGCATACTGCGTACTTTCACACAGAAAAACATCCATGAGATGGAGAGCTTGAACCATCGGATTCGAGCCGGTATCTGGCGCAAAGCGCTTCGAAGTGGGACAAGCAACGTTGGGGGGTTGCGCCATCTTGTGATTGACGTGGACTCCACTGTGAAAACGGCCTACGGCAAGCAGCAAGGAGTGTCTGTCGGATATAATCCCCACAAACGCGGGGCCGCTTCGTATCATCCTCTGCTGGCATTTTGCGCAGAGACCAAGGAGATTCTTCAGGGTTGGCTTCGTGACGGGAGTGCCTATACCAGCAATGGAGTCGTTGAATTCATGCGACAACTTCTTGCTCAGCTTCCGAATCGGACTCGTATTCTGTTTCGTGGAGACAGTGGTTTTTTTGTGGGGGATTTGCTGGATTTCCTCGACGAACGAGGCCATGGCTACCTGATCAAGGTCAAACTCAAGGGGCTCGTGTCGTTATTGGAAACGCAAAAATGGCAAAAAGTGAAAGGGCAGCCCGCTTGGGAAGGGTGTGAGTTTTCCCACCAATGCGAAACTTGGGGCGCGTCAAGAAAATTCATGGCCGTACGCAGGGAGAAAGAGGAGGAACTCAAAGAAATGGACACCCTCTTTGAGATGAAGGAGTACGATTATTTTTGTTATGTTCTCACCGATGCGCTCACTCCCTGGCAGGCTCACAAAGAGTATGGCCAGAGGGCCGCCGCTGAGACATGGATCGAGGAAGCAAAAAATCAAACCGCGCTGGCCCAGATTAAAACCGATGATTTTTGGGCCAACAGTGCCTTGTTCCAATGCGCGATACTCGCTTATAACATGCTGCGCTGGATGGCCCTTTGTAGTGGTAACGCCATACTGCGCCGTTGGGAACCGGCCACCATGCGCACTTATCTTGTCCGAATGGCAGGAAAATGGACGAGTGGCGCTCGTCAACAAAAACTAAGAGTTCCGGAAAGAACACTTTACAATGCTCAATGGGATGCATGGGTCGCTGTTGGAGAGACCTAGCTCCTTTGTTTCACTACAGTGGTAACGTTTTGCTGAGATGTCGATCCCCAAATCCAGGGAGAAGTACGTCTTGAATCTTGTGCCCGCGAAAGCGGGTATCAGATCATCACAAAATATGACGATCTAATGCAGGGCGGAAAAACCTTTATGAGCAAGGACTGATGGAAATTCAACTCTCAAATCCTTTTTTTTAAAAAAATCTGTCAAAGAGTGGGGGGAAACTCAATCAAAATATGCAATTGCAGGATTTAGGTACTATATTTCCATTTTTTTAAAAGGAGATAGATGTATCCAAGCAATTTAAGCGATCAAGAATGGTCTGAGATTGAACATTTTTTTAGACGTTCTGACCCCCGAGGGGCCAAGAGTATTCATAGCAAACATACCATCTTCAATGCGGTTTTATATGTCGTGAAATCGGGTTGTCAGTGGAGAATGCTTCCCCATGATTTTCCTCCCTGGCAAAGCGTTTATGATCATTATCGCCGCTGGAATCAAAGAGGGATTTGGCAAAAGGTTTTGGATTACCTCAATGCCCGCACTCGTGTGAAACAGGGCAAGAAGCCTTTTCCCAGTTACGCCATCGTCGATTCTCAAAGTGTGAAAACCCAATATGCTTCCAAAGAGCGGGGCATCGATGGGGGAAAAAAAAATCAAAGGACATAAACGCCATATCAGTGTGGATACTTTGGGCAACCTTCAATCCAAGCTTAAAAATGTGTGCTACTATCACATCCACGAAAATGATCAACTCGACGAAGAGTTATTAACGAGTTGGATTCGGCAGGCATCGGAGTTGCCTGGAGATTTCATGTTTTGAGTAAGCTCGACCGATACACCAGGTGAATTAGAGCAGACCGGCATGGAGTTTTTACCCGCTGAATATATTTTTCATTTTTTGAGTATTTGCCAAGATAGATTGAATCTAAGGAGATGGCAAAGGAGAAAGGTCGATTAAATTGAATCCCGTTAATTTTTTCAAGCAAAACTAAACCATGAGACCGATTCTCGGGATCTTTTGGAAGCACTCGAAAATAAGGAACCTATCGTCGTCATAGATACTCGGTCTCCAGAGGCTTTTTAAACTTAAACGCATACCGACATAAATAAATATACCACATAGATTAATGTCTGAAGCAACTACAAGTGGGGTTGACATTACATAAGCAATATGGCTAAAATCATGTCTTCACTAAGTTGTTTTTGTGAAAGAAAGGGTTCCCGATCGATTGAACAAAATCGTAGAAGGAGGTGAAGAAGATGGATCCTTCCCGGGAATTATTTTCAACTTTAACTAACCTGAGTTCGAGATTAGAATTTAATAAATTCAATATGTTATGGAATTTTCATATCTTATGAGAAACCGTGTCATTCCTGCGAAGCTTGTCCCTGCGAAGGCAGGGAGCAGGAATCCAGAGGTAGGCAGCCTGACTGAAATCTGGATTCCGGGTCTTCGCACGGAATGACATCTACACCAGGATACTCATATTATTGAAGATTTATGTCGAACTCAGGTCAACTAACCAATCGGGTTCTAAACAGACCTGAATAGTTACGAGAGACATCAAAAAAGCGATCAATATGAATATTTTATTTTCAATGACAGCAACAGTGTTGATTTGCGCGCTTACGCTGGCCGCTCAGGCCGAAGAGGCGAACGTTCAGACGCCTACACCCGTCATCCATTTGAAAGACAACTTGGGAGAGGCAGATGGGCTTGGCTGGTGCATCGACACGGTTGGGCGTGGATATGCAGAGACTTTACATGCGCATTCCTGCAAGCCAAAAGGCGGTGATGTTCAGTTTGCCTTTGTTCCCGAAACAGGCGCAATTCAATCGGTGGCTTTTTCGGAAAAATGTGTCGTTGTTCTCCCTGAGAGTGCCAGCACCGATTTTGGACTGACAGATTGCGATAACGGCGACCCAGCGCAGCGATTTTCCTTCGACCCGGTAACTGGTGTGATTGCACCGGTCGGTGCGATGGGGCAGTGTATGGCGGTCGGTGAACGCAGTCGTTCGGCGGGGCCTTTCATGTCTCGTGACCTCGTCCTTGGTGCCTGTGACACCATTGAACCGACTCATCGAACATGGGTCGTCCGCGAATAACCAGGGTACCCAATCAGAAGAAATCACTCCCACGAATTCACGGAAAGGAATCCGAAGCGAAATTCCGCATTTTTCTGGCCAAAACGTGCTTCTTGGCATTGTCAGCGCTGGCTTGGCCAGTGCCAATACGCCAGCCGTCGACGGGCACGATTTTGCTCCGGTTTTTGCAGGTAAGGATTCTACGGATTAAAATCTCTATACAAGTTTTTCGTTGAAAAAATCTATGGTACGCTGCCATGCTAATTCGGCCGCAGCTTTGTCATAGCGAGGGGTGGTGTCATTGTGGAATCCGTGTCTGACACCAGGATATACGTAAGCCGTGTATTCTTTGTTATTTTTTTTCAATGCAGATTCGTATGCAGGCCATCCTTGGTTGACTCGTTCGTCCAACTCGGCAAAGTGTAACAACAAGGGAGCTTGAATATCGACCACCTGCTCATCGGATGGTTGACTTCCATAAAAAGGTACGGAAGCAGCCAACTCAGGAATACGGACTGCCATCATGTTTGCGATAAATCCGCCAAAGCAAAATCCGACAACCCCGATTTTGCCATTGCATTCCGGGTGTTCTTTCAATGTATGAAAAGCCGCAATAAAATCCTCCAACATTTCATTTCTATCGCGTTTTCGTTGAAGACTTCGACCTTCATCATCCGTTCCAGGATAACCCCCAAAAGGAGTGAGAGCATCAGGAGCGAGGGCAATAAAATTGGCAATTCCAACTCTCCTTGCTACGTCTTCCACATAGGGATTCAATCCTCTGTTTTCATGAACCACGACGACACCAGGCAACTGTTTTGCGTTATTGGCATTACGGGAAAGTAATCCTCGCATGATTCCAGCACCTTGGGGGGAGTCGTATTCAATGAATTCAGAGCTTAATCGTGGATCGTCTTTTTTAATTTGCGCAGTCTCTGCATAGCGGGGGGCGAGGAATTCAAATATAGCAGCTGCTGTGAGACCCGCAACTGCATACTTGGAAAGCTTATCCATGAACTCCCGGCGACTGATGTCACTGTGTACATACTGATCAAATAATTCAAAAACTCCCTCGTCGAGATCACTACATTTTAATTCTTCCATTTGCTTATCACTCATGTTTTCTCCTCTGGTTTGAAATCAATGATCATGAAAATTGGGAATTTACAGGAATACTCTTGTCATTACACTCCTTATCTACCATTAAATCAAGATTTTCATTCTCATTCATGCTCTCTTTAACGCCAGCTCCAGCCTTGGTTTCGGAGTCAGGCTTGAAAGATTGGAAAAATCGATTTTGGAAAGGGATGATTGATGATAATAGATCAATTTGTTCATCCATCGAGGAAACGAATCAATCCCCGAACCGCCAAGATTGCTTGGCCCCTTCAGTCTCCATTCTTTGCTTAAAATTCCAAACTTTCAGGCTTGACCCTTTTCATAGTTTATTAAAAAAGATAATCAAAATTTAAAAAAATTTTTTGAAGAGTCCGCTACCAAATAGCTGCCTGAGAGGAAAATTGATGGAGTGGAGTATTTATATGTCATTGAAATGATTAATGGAAGTAGTCAAATTCGAGCTGATGAACAACTGCCTTGATGAAAATTTTTCCGGCTGCCCTATTTCCCTGATTCTCTGAAAGAATTCGTATCAAATATGAGGATTATTTTTTGAATTTTTTGTCCTGACATTTCAAAGACCTGGGTCATTGTTGTTGAAACACCTTTTTTGGAAAATCGATAAATTAAACACACCCGAGCCTCTTTTTCGAATGAGTAAATAATTTCATATTTCATGTTGTTTGGTGGATCCTTCCTCAGAGAGTCGAGGTATCCGTCTGCAGAATCAAATTGATAAAATGGCCCTTCGAAAATGAAATCATTTGCCAATAAGGGACGCAATGCGTCTATGTTTCTTCCTGAGTAAAATATTTCCATGTATCGCAATGCCAAATCCAATACCTCCATTTCAATGACTCCCAGGCTTTTTATTGCTCTAATAAAGGATTCACTCCCCTGACGTTGATTCCATGGTCGTAAACTAAATCTCCTCCAGTCATACCAGACATCATTAATCCGATCAGCCCTATCAAAACAAGGATGACATAGAAAGTGGAATTTCCCGCATCAGTCCCTCGTACACGAGAACGCCAGCGCCAGAGTGTCAGGGCGGCGAAAAAAATAGTAACCGCAAAACTCCACATTTGATGGATTTCAATGACATCATGTAAAACAGTTGATTCGTAGGAGAAATGAGAGATCACCCCTGTGACACTGGCAATGAGCGCCCCCAGCGTGCCAATCCATAATAAAAGCCAAGAGGAAAAATTCATTTTACATCTTCAAATTTCAGTAAACGGAAAAGTCCTTTGGATGGCTTATAGATCTTGTCAGGGTATTTTTCGGTTAACTTCCAGACGCAACCGTTAACCGTTTTCGGATGAAAGGCGCGATTTGATGCCTCTATCTGTTTACGCAGTTCTGTCCAGCGCAAACCCTCCGGATTTTGCTCGAGCAACTCTAAGGCTTTTTCATAAATCAGTCCGGTGACGGTGGGTTTTCCCATATATTGTCATCTAGCTCCATTTGATTATTCCTTTCCCGCCCTTTCTAAGTCGGCAATAATAATTTTCTTCATCTCGAGCATTACCGGAGTGGTCTTTTCAGGATTCTTTGAGATCAGTTCTCCCATATTCTCGGGCAAGATGATCCAGGAAATGCCATACTTGTCTTTAACCCAGCCGCATTGCTCCGATTCTGAAACGGCTGAGAGTTTGTTCCAAAAAAAATCTATTTCTTCTTGATCTTTGCAATTGATTATGAATGAAATGGCTTCATTGAACGTGAAATGGTGTTCATGCGCACTATCCATAGCTGCAAACCACTGTCCTTCGAGTTTGAAGTCTGTGAACATGATGGTACCTTCTTTGTCTGGTTCAGACCCTGCCGGATAGCGCGCAATCGCCCCTCTCTTGGAATGATTAAAGATGGAGAGGTAAAAATCAGATGCCTCTTGAGCCTTACCACACAAATTTCCAACGAATAATAGTGAAGGAATAATCGGAGGTCGCTCCTCCCCTTCAGGATTTGTATATATCAACTGCCAGGATACACCATACTTATCTTGTATCCATCCATAATGTTCACTGAATGGGTACTTGTCCAAGGGCATAAGTACCTCACCCCTCGTGGAAAGCTTTTCCCAAACTTCATCAATGCGCCTTCTGGCCTCTACGTCTTGAGATGGATCAAAATTGACTATGAAGGAGATAGATGGATTTTTTTTGAAATGAGGACCGGCGCTTATTGCCATGAAGTGATAACCCATGAGCTCGAATCCGACAATGTCGCAGTCTCCTGATGGAGTATTTTGCATTATTGAATGTTGCGTGACCTTTGAATCTTTGAAGATTGAAGTGTATAACCCTGCAGCTTCTAATCCTTCTTTATCAAACCATAAATGGGGCACAATCTTTTGTTTTATCAATTCCTCTCCTCCACTACCGTCTTGAATCCTCCATAAGCCATTTTTTTGATGTCAAAAGGCATAGGCATATCCTTATTCTTTGGATCATTGAGAACCGGATCTTTCATCACTTTTGCATTGACCAGATTTCTATGCTTCTTGGACTGATAGACAATAAATGAAAAAAATACGACCTCTCCCGGTTTGGCCTTCGTCATTTTCGGAAATGCCAGTCCCTTCCATTCCTCAACGCTTTTCATATCGTCTCCCATACACTCCAAATACTCTAAAGCGCCATATTTTTTCCAAATCTTTCCTGCCTCAGATGCCATTTTCTTATAGGCTTTCAGTTTGTTTTTCTTCACCACAAACACGAATCCATCTACGTAAGTCATAATATTTACCTCTACCTTTTACTTTCCTGGTATAAAACCAGTCAATTTCCTTCCGTATCCATGAATGCCGCAATCCATCCTTCTCCAAGCGCAATTCCTGTCTCGGGAATGCAAAAAGTACCACCATTGTCTTTTGTTGTCATCAATAGAATCAACGCTCGACAAATTGCACTCCCTCTATCACATTAGCTGATCGTTAAGATCCGTCTAATCGGATTACAATTCTTGATTTTATTTGTTTGAATGGTTTTGTCAAGATCAAATATCATCAATCATCCCTTTAAAATACCGAATTTTCCAAACTTTCAAGCCTGACACATTGACAATCAAGGGTCCAAAGGGATACGTGAAAACTCATCTTCTGCAAATCAATTCCAACAAAAAAAGGGATTGACCTGATAATGATTCAATATTATCCTTTTTATGACAGTCTCCTCTAAAGGGTTGTTTGTAAGCGGACAAGGAGCGTTTCGGATTCGATGGTAGCGCAAATGCGTGGTGTCTTGTCGTAGCGGTCGAATTCCATCTCGGAATTTCCTGATGTGGCCGCACCAAAGGCATCTGGTGTCCGCGCGCAACGGAGCAGAGCAGGATAAAAACAGAAACTCTTGAATCATTCAGAAAACAAAATAAACTTAAATGAGGAATTCAATGAATCTTCCATATATCCACACCGAACGACTATCGGATTAACCTCTGTCAAAGGATTACCCTAAAGATTTTTGACAATGGATTTGCGAAGGATTCGATATCACTTGCAACGAGACGCAAACTTAAAAATGAATTAGCCTATAGAATCAGGGAGGTTACGAAATGGAAAATAAAGCACAGGTTGTTAAACACCTGGAAATGATTCAGGCGGTCATCAACCGCTTGGGCCATGACTCCTTCCTGGTCAAGAGTTGGAGTATGATCCTTCTAGTTGGCGGAATTGTCCTGGTTTCAAGAAGTGTACTTGAATACGGGTACATTGCCTTGGCATTCCTGATTCCAGTAATAGGTTTCTGGATGCTGGATGGTTATTTTCTGTGGCAAGAGCGGTTGTTTCGGGAAATTTATAATGAGGTCAGGGAGCAAGAAACAACACGTTTTGAAATGAATCCCATGAAACATATCAACAAACCAAAACGCAGTTGGCTTTCGTCTGTTTTCTCAGTCACGCTGAACATATTCTATGGTATCGAAATTTTATTTGTATGCGTAATCTTTTTCAGCCTGAAAACAGGAGGATTTTAATCATGGCACCAAAAAGAAAAGTTATTTATAGCTTCCACTATAAGCCAGATAACTGGCGTGCGTCACAAATCAGAAATATAGGTTTGGTTGAAGGCAACAAACCCGCCTCAGATAACGATTGGGAAATAATTACAAAAGGAGGTGATAATGCGATTAGTCGTTGGATAGATAGTCAGGTGCAGTACAGGTCCTGCGCGGTTGTCCTTGTCGGAACCAACACTGCGAATAGAAAGTGGATCAATTATGAAATAGTCAAAAGCAAGAGCTTTCTCCGGAGACTATTTCCATTGTCTGTTTTCAGCGACAGTGAGCCACATCCGAAGTGGAGATGAAAGTTATTTTAGTCGAGAAATTGAAAGAAGACTGAATTAAACGGATTGATTCACTTCGATTCTTTGAGAATCACCTTTCTGAATGTGAGCGAAATTCTACGCTGCCTTTCATACTTTTGACCATCCCATATATCTGACCGTCGGGGAGCAATACCGTGAAACCATTCATATCTGGCTTCATCCTTCAAAACGATAATACTCCTTGGCGCAAGCCAGACAGGAATCTTTTTCGTTTTGTCCAATTTGTTTGTGAAATCCATAACACAAGCTGAAATCAAACTCAAAGAGACAATCGTATCTTCAAAACAGGGTGCACAATCAATGTGACTTGCAATCCCATGTCCGGGTTTATATTCATTGACAATAACCTGGTCTGGTTCTGTTGGCATGTAGCCATCTTCTTTTAGTTTTCGACCAAGTGTTTGCAGCCATTTCGGCAAATGATCAATGCGCATATCAAGGTTCACGTGCCTCGCTTTGTAGTCGTACTTGAATCCGTAATGTTGAACACGACGCTTAAGATCACTAAGCCACTGCTGTTCGTCAATATGATGTAATAGCTGCGTTTGCTCCCATTCATCTATGTAGTCTTCTTTATAACTGAATCCCTTGATTGAATTAATTGCTTCCTGATTGCTTGAAAGAGATCGTGATCGGGGTGATTGTTGGTCGAGTGAGGGGAAGCTTAATTGTTCCATTTTTTGTCTTCCTTCAGTCGAATCGAGTCGTTGAAAAGTAGATCATTGAAAACTTTGGCATTATGAAGTGATCCAGTAATCAGGCTGTCATAGCAAAACCACTGGATACTGGATTCGATGATTCGACTTCTAAACCCCGTAAGGTTTTTTAAGGATTTCCCAATTTTCGTGTAACCGTGAAAAGTCGGAATTCTGATACATTATGCGCAAATTATGTTTGCTGTATTTTTCCACAATCTGAACCATTGCATCAGACAAGGCCCTAATGTCTAGTGAACGGCTTGGAGGAGGCAGGCCATCGATTATTTGATTGGGAACGAGTCTGTTTTTTTGCCCCCTTATCATTTAATCAAATGCCTGACTGCTTCCGTTCCTATGATTCGCAGGGTTCCCGCTTCGCTCATAGGGCTCCCGTCCCCAATGTTCGCTCCGTTCTGCCTTCATTCATTTGGAAATATAAATTACCTGAGTTCGAGATAAGCATTTAATAAATTCAATATGTTATGGAATCTTCATAACTTCGAGAAACCGTGTCTTTCCTGCGAAACTTGTCCACGCGAAAACGGGGAGCGGGGAGCCTGGAGCAGAAATCCAGGAGCGTGTCATTCCTGGCACAGTGAGAGTCATTCCTGGCTTGACCAGGAATCCAGCACGAACCCTGGATACCGGATCAAGTCCGGTATGACACATACACCAGGATTCTCATATTTTTGAAGATTTATGTCGAACTCAGGTTAAATACCAACTTGATGGCTGAAACCCACTCGCAACAACTCCAATAATTCATCCGGGTTTTGAAGACTATTGAACATTTCTTTAAATTCCATTATTGTCAATTCCAATTTCATGGGGCTTTCTCCTTAAGTAGGTATATATGGGACATCATCAACCTACCAGGAAAGTCTTATGGATTCAACCCTACTCAATTTCGCAAAATTTAATTTACACTATCTGCGAAAAAACACTTGGTTAGAACTCAGAGGACTTCACAAGTCTTTTTTTCAGCAAATTGATTACGGATGCCTTGATAAACCTTATTTGAAACTACACAGTTTGTTTAATATTTCCCAACGGGTTTTCCACCAGTGCTGCATAAGAGGATCCAAAATTATCTTTTTCTACTTCCTCGTTATTCGGCAAAGATCAGGAGTATTGGATGAGAGAGGATAAAATTAAGATCGGAAAAGCTGTGCAAACTCATCTGTTTTCGGAATGGCAAGGGCAACGAAAAGAACCTGATGTAGGCGACATGTTCGCTCGCGACCAAGTAAAAATTTACTTTGACAGAGCCGAAAATCTTTATGAATCGTGGCGAAATCCCACATGTATCATTTCTGACGGTCCATACGGCGTCAGCGGTTATCCCGGCGATAGCCACAAGACTGAAACCCTTACCGATTGGTATGAACCTCACATCAAGTCTTGGAGTAAGTACTCTTCCCCTGAAACAACGCTTTGGTTCTGGAACACCGAAGTTGGCTGGGCAACGGTACACCTGCTGCTGTTAGCTAATGGCTGGGAGTATCGTTGCTGTAATATTTGGGATAAAGGGTTGGGGCACGTTGCAGGCAACGTGAACACGCAGACACTACGCAAATTTCCGATTGTTACCGAGGTTTGCGCACAATACGTCAAGACTGCCGTGTTTCAAGTGGACAACAACCATCTGACTATGAAAAAATGGCTTCGTTATGAATGGAAACGAACGAAATTACCATTTCGTCTGGCTAATGAAGCGTGTGGAGTGCTCAACGCGGCGACCAGAAAATATTTAACTGCTGATCATCTTTGGTATTACCCACCCGTGGGAGCTTTCGTGAAGCTGTCGCAATACGCGAATGAACATGGCGACCCGAAAGGACGACCCTATTTCAGCATTGATGGAAAGGATCCTATTCCCGGTCACCAATGGGCCAAGTTGCGGGCGAAATTTACTTGTGACGTGGGGGTGACCAATGTTTGGCGTGAACCGCAGGTTAGCGGATCGGAAAGAATTCAGGGAACGAGAAACGAAATGAAGTACAAATTCAGTAGCTTACACGGTAGTCAGAAACCTTTGAAGTTTACCGAGCTTATCATCCGTGCTACGACGGATAAAGGCGACGTCGTATGGGAGCCTTTCGGTGGTCTGTGTCCGGGAGCGGTGGTCTCCCACCACCTTGGGCGTCAATACTACGCCGCCGAGATTATTCCCGAGTTTTATACCGCAGCGGTGGAAAGGCTTGCCACATCATGAGCGAGGAGAATGGTTTGACGGTCCCATCCAGAGACTTCCCATCCACAAATGATGAGCACTATAAACTATACAGGGATGTGCGTGAGGCCATATCCTCTTTACCGATCTACTTCCGTACAGAAACTCATATCTCTGGAATTATGGCTACCGATCTTCATACGCTGAATACTGTTCTTGGAGCGACGATTGAAGAGCAGGTTGTCCGTACCTTGAATCTGATTCGCAACACGTGGGACCCGGATGAGAATTACACTCTTTATAGCTTTGTGAGGCAGGCACAAACGTTCCCTGACGTCCTTCTGCGCAGGACATCCACAGAAGAGATTCTCTTGGGAATCGAGTTGAAGGGATGGTACTTGCTGGCGAAAGAAGCGGAACCCAGTTTGAGATTTCAGGCAACCGCAGACGCCTGCGCAAGGCGTGATTTAATCGTCGTGGTTCCATGGGTCTTGGGGAATGTGATCAGTGGGTCCCCCATCCTATTTGAACCGTTTGTCGAGTCAGCTAAGTATGCAGCTGAATATCGAAATTACTACTGGCAGTACGTTCGCAAAACCAAGCAGGACACATACATCGAGATTTCAAGTGGAGTCAGTCCATATCCTTCAAAGTCAGATCAGATTCTCGATAGACCACGTTCTGATGGCGGCAGTAACTTTGGCCGACTGGCACGTACAGGTATGATGGACTCATACATACGGAAGCTCAATGAGGTCCAACTATGTGGTATCAAGACAGACCACTGGCGTCAATTCTTGAAGGCCTTTCAAGAGAGCACTACTGATGCTGAAGCACAAGCTGCCCTCGAGCGTCTCAATAGAAGGGTGCAGCAAACGACTGACATTGATTGCCCAAAGGCTAAATCTGCGTTGGTGATTATAGCCGAACTTGAAAATCTTCTGGACTCAGAATAAAAGAGCGATACACTAGAATTAGATGAGGGGTTCATTTGGAGACTTCCAAAGCCTTCATTTCACCAACACGACAGAGATTTTGATAATGAAAATATGTGCCTTATGTGATACGGAAATCACAAGGAATAATGATACAAAGGAACATGTGATACCTAATGCCATTGGTGGCAGAAAAAAAATAAAGGGTTTCATTTGTAAAAATTGCAATAGTAAATCAGGTGCGGAATGGGATGCTGATTTAGCCAATAAGCTGAATCCCTTGAGCCTTATCTTCAGGATACAAAGAGAAAAAGGTGAAGTACCAGCTCAATCCTTCAAAACAACTGGTGGAGAGGAATATATTCTTAATACTGATGGTAGCATGAGTCTTACAAAGCCTGTGTGTTCAGAACAAAAATATGAAAATGGCGCTGAAATCGGAATCCAAGCTCGCTCAGAAAAAGAACTAAAAAAAATGCGGAAAGGAGTAATAAGAAAATACTCGCAAATTTATCCAGGTCACCATATTGAAAATGCTAAACATTCATCTAAATATTCCACCAAAAGATTTCTAATGAATTATTCGTTTGATGAGCAAAAAGCAGGACGTTCGATGATAAAATCAGCTCTGTCACTCGCTGTAGAAAATGGAATCCCTCCTGCAGATTGTGAACATGCACGTGATTATTTATTGAATGATAACAGTGAAGCCTGTTATGGCTACTATTATGAGCAAGACTTGGTCGTAAACAGACCTTGGGAAGTACCTTTCCATTGTGTTGCCGTACAGGGAACTCCTGATTCAGGTCTCCTTGTGGCATACGTTGAATATTTTGGTTTTCTGAGAATGATAGCTTGTTTATCCAGCAATTATACCGGAAATGAGTTCAACAGCGTATATGCCATAGATCCTGTCAATGGAACAGAACTTGATCTCTCAATTAATTTGAATATTTCAAAGGAAAAAATTAAGTCTGCGTATCGAGGTGAAAAAGCACCGGAATGTTCTTTAAAATGCGCGTTGGGAAACGTCATTCGGATACATCAAAAACTAGAGTTACATCGTGTATTCAATAAGGCTTTTGATAATGCTCTGTCAAAGTGTGGTGTAAAAAAAGATCAAACATTATCAACTGAACAAATGAGCAAATTAGGAGATTTGTTCATGACAGAAATATACCCTCTGCTACCACATCTTATTGGTTGAGATCATAAAGCCACATGACAAACCCTTCCGATTGTTACAGTTCGACAAATCGAGATATAAATCGACCATGTAAAACATAGTTTCGATAATAGCCGCGTTGCCCGAGTCACTCATCACGTTAAAAGCAACGCGCACTAATCTTATCTGGGAATTAAACCACCCTCAGCTGAAGCTGAGGGATTTAGGCAAAGGGCTATAAGCCCAACATTCAGCTTAAGCTGTCATTCGAGCCGGATATTCTCAATGTGATCCGGTTGATGGGCATCAGAGTGATTGTTGATATATTCATGAATCATTTCATCAGTCACATTACCACTGGTCGCACTAAAAAATCCTCGCGCCCAGAAATGTCGGCCCCAATAGCGATTTTTCAAAATAGGTTGGAATTCCATTTGAATTTTTCGCGAACTCCGCCCTTTGGCTTTTTGTACAAAATCACTGACACTCACATGAGGGGGAATTGAGACAAAAAGATGAACATGATCAGAAGAAACAACCCCGCTTTCAATATGGACTCGCATCTCTTCAGCCACTTGGCCGACAATATCGCGACCCCTCTTCTTGATCTCCTGATTCATGATTTTGTAACGATATTTGGTAATCCACACCAGGTGAAAGCGATGATGATAGGTGCTGTGGCTCCCTTTTGAATATGAAGTTCCCATGGAATGAGATACAACTATTTCATGGGAAATCTCAATGCAATTCTAATTTTGACTGAAGCTCTCTTTCCATCTGGAAGACGGAGGATTTAGACCATTTATGAGACATTGAAGTCTTTCCCATTGTGTATCACTGACATCACGGTTATAACCTGAACGTTTCATGTTCACTCCATGTTATTTAAGGTTTCATTTCTCTCAAAATGAATGGGATATGGAACACTTCCAATAGGAAGCTCAACTTATTTCAAACAGGATCTGAATATTCCTCTGTACAGAGGGATGGGGATGTACTAGTCTGACTGTACTATTTCTCACGCAAGGACGTCGACATGAAACAGCTGCTCAATCAGCTCGACCTGTATTTTGAAAAAACTCCGGACTGGATCAGACAACATCGTTTTTTGGTGGGATCAATCCTTTTCCTGGTCGTCGTAATGACGGCTCTCGGGATCCCACGAATTACCATCGACCTGACCCTGGAGTCCTAACTGAAGAAAGATGATCCGATCAAGGTCGTTTATGACCGCTTCCGGGAAACCTTCAGCAGTGATGATGGCGTTTATATTGTTTATGAAGCCAGGGATGGGGACGTTTTCTCTTCAAGTTCCTTGAACGCTTTGCATGCCTTGCATCAGGAATTGGAAGAAAACAGTGGAGGTTTTCCAGGAGAAGAAAGCTCCCCCCTCGATCACTTGGTGGACGTCACCAGCCTGATCAATGTCAGTTACCTGGAAGTGCAGGGAGACACCCTGCATTCCCGGAATTTTGTCGGTTCCGACCTTCCTGAAACGACGAAGCAGCGGGAGCAACTGAGAATGCAGGCATTGGCTCACCCGGAATATCCCCAATTATATATTTCAGAGGATTCTCGTTTGGGGGGATCCTCATTCGTACGGATCTCGGCACTGTTCCCCTGGAAGAAGAGGAAGAATTCGAAACCATCGAATCCGACGTCCTCAGCGCAGACAATGGAGATTTTTCGCAGGAATCCACGGAATTCAAATCCACTTCGATGGAAGAATACGCGGAGTTCAACCGGGCCATCGAACAAATCCTGCAAAAACCACAATACAAGGAGGCGTTCGATTTTTACCTGGTGGGCAACCCCCCACTGATGGGATTTTTCAATGACGTTGTATTGAAAGAACTCCGATGGGTTTTCCTGGGTACCATTTCCCTGATCGTGCTGACCCTCTGGTTTTTGTTCCGTTCTTTCAGCGCCGTGCTTTGGCCCCTGGTGGTCGTCTTATTGTCAGTCGTGATGACTTGCGGGCTGATCGGTTGGTTTGGATTGGCCATGACGCTGATGATCAACGTTTTGATTCTGCTGATGATCGTGGTGGGCATTGCGGACGTGATTCACATTCTATCGGGCTATCTTTTTTTCCGTCGACAACAGCTGGAGCACGCGGCAGCCATGCGTGCCGTTTACAGAAAATCAGGATTGGCCTGCCTGTTGACCAGCGTGACGACTTCGATGGGCATGCTCTCCCTGATCTTCGTACCGATCGTGCCCATCCGGGATTTCGGCTTATCCGCAGCAATCGGAGTCATGCTGGCCTTTTTCCTCACCATCTTCATGCTGCCATTGATGCTGGATCTCTGGTCTCCCGTTTCCCGAAAACGCGCGGCAAAACTGCTCCGGGAAGCAAGCAACCAACCACTCGTGCAGAAATTTCTGGATCAATTAGAACCCCTTGCGCTGAAATCGCCGTGGACAGTCGTACTGATTTTTTTTGCAATTGCCGGGGTGAGCCTTTACGGTCTGACACAAGTGACAATTGATTCCAATCTCGTGTCGATCATCAAGGAAGGTTTGCCCATTCGACAGGCATATCAAGTGGTCGACCGATTTATGGGCGGGGCCAACAATATGGAGATTTATATCGACCTGGAGAAATCAGAGGCCCTCAAGGACCCGCAGGTCCTGAAAGCCATGGAACACATCCAGGATACCCTGGAGAACGAATACAGCCCACCGGTGGTGCAAACCGCCTCCCTGGTAGACGTGGTGAAAAGCACGTTCAAAGCATTGAATGAAGATCGAGAAGAAATGTTCGTAATTCCTGAAGAGGCTGGGACCCTGCAACAGACCCTGCTTATGTTTGAAACAGCAAACCCGGATGACCGTCAATTACTGGTTCCTGACGATTACAGCCGGGGAAGGATATCCGTACGGGTGCTCAATGCAGGTTCCATGGAATACGTGGACTTCATGGATCAAGTGAACGGGTTGCTTGAACAGACTTTTTCCCCGCTGAAGTCCCGCTATCCCGCCATGAATGTCGAAATCACGGGCAACCTGGGAATGATGATGAAGTCGGTGAACTATATCAGCAAATCTCAAGTACAAAGCTTCAGCATCGCGGTGGGCGTGGTCACCCTCCTGCTCCTGGTAGTTTTTGGTTCCATCCGCGTGGGACTGCTGGCCATGGTTCCCAATGCTCTGCCCATTGCCGTCACTTTCGGCGTGATGGGATTTTTCAACATCAGCCTGGACGTGGACACGCTGATCATTGCTCCCCTCATCATCGGAATTTCCGTGGACGATACCATTCATTTCCTCACCCACTACCGGGCCGAAATCCTGCAGCATGCCGATATTAAAGCGGCTATCCGTAAAGCCTTGAAAGAAGCCGGACAAGCCATATCCTTCACTTCGTTGGTGCTCATCGCGGGATTTCTTTTCCTGGTGGTTTCATCCCACCAGGGGTTGGCCCATTTTGGACTCCTCAGCGCGGTGGCTATCGGAACCGCGCTGGTTGCCGACTTGATCCTCCTGCCTGCTTTTTGCCAGATCGGCAACCTCACTTTCGGACAAGCAAACCTGACACCTCGAACTTCCGGAATAACTCGTTAGGGGTGGATTCGATTCCCTTCTCTTAAGAACCGGTTTTGGATTATTAAGATCTGAGAATAAGTGAATCAGGAGTTAAAATTGAGTCATTCCGGGTTTGCCCCGGAATCCAGGGGGATGCAGGCGATTTTTTGGGAGCAGTAGTTGTCGACGCTTCAGAGGTGTTGTACAATAGGAGCATCGCATTTGGATCTCCGCTTGCGCGGGGATGATATTGAAATTCCTATAAGTTCAATAGAATCAAATGGATATGTGCTCTCCTGAATGCTATTCAGGAATGATGAGTGAACACTCTCATTTTTTTTTCTGGATTCTCCTTAAAATAGACTTTATTATGATTGGAAAATTTTTTTTAAAAACTATATTTCATACTGAACAATATGCGATCGTTATTACGAAAGGGATAGAGAAGATTTTTTCTTTTCTCTGCTTGATAAATAACCACTCCCCCCGACAATTGCAAGGCGTCCATTATATCATAATCGGCAGTGAGACGGAACACATCCCCATTGTCTCGTGGTAGCTGCACCCAAGCAACCTGAGGATGCAATGTGTTGTTCCAGGTGTCATAACGCAGGGCCAGCGCCAAAATGGCACGATTCTCCTCATTGAACAAATTGGGGTCATAGGCTTCGATTCGGGTCATATTGACTTCAACCGACGTTGTCAAATCCGACACTCCCAGGTAATCGAAACCCAACATGATTTGGGTCAGGTTTTTCTCGCTCCAGTTTTGAGGATTCGGCACTACACTTTTCATTTGGCGCTCAAAATCTTCCTGCTTTCGTGCCAGAATCACTCCGAGCTTTCGTGCCAATTCGATTTTGAACAACCAGGGACCATTAACGTAATTGGCCGATGCGCCATAGACCCGGATTCGTTTGTACCTGGGAAAATAAGTGGAGTTACGCAATTGGAGATCCAGATAGGGATCGTCTGTAAAAACGTCGGCAGCTACGAAAGCGACATCGCCTCCATTGAAAGATTTGAAGAGCCGGAGCAACAACTCTGACTCCTTTCCCAGGATTTCAGGTCGTACTTCCGGCGCAATAGCAAAGATATTTCTCAATCTGATGAAGGGATCGAAGTCGGAACCTGGTGCGGCATTTTTGTTGGTGCGGAATTCATGAATGACCACCAGATTCCATTCCCAGTTTTTGTTAAAATAATTTAATCTGGTGGCCCAAACGGGGATACGGGCATTTTCGACATCAACCAACCCCAACTCACGATTGTCCCTCGGATTGCCCACATCCGTGATGGCGGCGACTTCCGATTCTCCCCAGGCCATGATTTGACGTCCTGATTTGATCCATAACGACTCAGTGACCGGCCCCTCGATGAAGGTATCCCGTATTTCTGCTTCCGCTTCAAACGCGTTCAACGTCTCGTCGGAGAAATCATGGCGATTATTCAGACTGTAATAAGCATCGTAGAAAGCATTCCCACTGACTTTGACTCTCCACTTTTCCGAGAGTGGGAACCGGTAACTCAGGTTGATAGTGGAACGGATCTTGGTCCAATCCGCCTTGGTTCGCGTGAACGGGAAACTGCTGTCGGGTTTTTGATAGCCGTAATTCAATTCTTCTTTAAAAAATCCGCTGAAATCAGACTTGGTACCGGTACCTGCCTCGATCGGAACTTCCACCTTGATTTCCTGGAAGGCGTCCTCCCCGGATTCTCCGAATCCATCTTCGTTGAGCCACTCATCCACGTCCTCCTCGAATGCTTCCCGTGTTTCAGAAGTGACTTCTTGTGCTTGTATTACGGACAGTGAATTAAAATTACGGAGAAAAAAACCGATAGCTAAGAAGAGTGCAATCAGGAAAAAAATACGATTCATTCACAGCCCCCGTTCCATACGTTGCGTAGTGAACATGTCATCGTCCAAAGGAGCATTGAACTGAATCGAATTAGTTTGCAAAACGGTGCTGTGTTCTATTTTTCCTCTTTTGGTGGTCACCATCTGTAATCTTTTCGCAGTCCAGATATCCTGGATTTTTTCGATCTCGAAAACAGTCAAATATTTGATTTTCTTTCCTTTTTTAACCCAGAATTTTCCTCGCACGAGCATGAAGTTGTCTTTACTAATCCACACCTGGCTTTTCATGTATCCGGTTTCTTTGATAACTTGTTTGGCGATGGATGGTTTTGGCAGACTTTCGATGACCCACACGGGATGAGCGTCCACTGTTTCGTTTTCTTTCCCTTTGACAAAAGTGAAATCATAATTTCCTAATTCCACCCCTTCAATATCCGAGTAGGTGAAATCACTACCCATGAAAGCACCGGATTTGTCCGCAGAGGCGATCCGTTTCACCTTACGCAATGCTGGCAGGTAGAGCCATGAATCATCCTCTTTGCGTTCATCATCCCAGTCGTGGGAAAGAAAGGCGGTGTTTCTGACATCAGCCGGAGTGAGAAAGAAGGTGATCGCTTTCGTGCCCCCGTCGGTTTCTTTGGAATACACTTTGATCTGGCGCACGCGCTGCCCGCCTTTCCGGTCAATCAGAATCATTGTGCTTTCCTGAATTGAAGTCTCTCCCGTTTCCCGAGCATCCACTTTCCGCATCACTTCTGTTGCCGTCAATTCCGTTGCTACGGCAGAAGGGATGACGAAACTGAAAAACATTAAAATGCCCATTGAATGCATGCGTAATTTAACCATTTTTCACCTTTGCATTATGAATTTTTTCTCTGCAAACTGCTATCGGAAGTCTCTTGAACAACGTAATTAGTGTCTGGCAGAAAATTACAATTTTACTAATAGGAGATGTAGAACTCGCGAGAATAGCCATTCTTGAACAGGCCATATTTTAGAGAATTGAAGCTTTTTTTCTTTGAGTTCCCCGCTTTTTTGTTAATCCTCTTTTTTTGGGCAAACCCCTCCCCTCTTTTTTTAGAATGAGGAGTCGTCCTTTGGTTCAGGCCGCTTTTTTGTAGGGTCCTCGTTTACGACGCTGCCGTTCTTTTTGTTGTTCACGCAGGACGGTGCCGAGACGGTGGATGTTTTTTGCAAGCACAGCCAGAGCGACATAGCGTTCGAACCCCTTGATCCCATGATCTGGACATCGGTCGAGTCCGTGCACTTCCAGAGCGTTGATGGCGGATTCGATCGCAGCGTGTTGGCGGCGCAGGAGTTTGAATTCCCGGGAATCTTCTCTCTGCCTGTCTGCTTTGCTCAACTTGCCTTTTTTGGGAAGCACGACAAGATCCAGCAGTGCTTTGAGTTCACGCTGATTCTGCGGGCTGTGAGCGCCTTTGTCCCAACTCACGACCGCAAGCTCGGGGAAGCGTTTTTTGCTTTCTTCGACGATTTCCACGGCCACCTTCTCATCGCTCTGCCTGCGCATCACCTGATGGTGAAGGATGAATTGATCCTGGTCCTCGATGAGGTTGACCCTCAGTCCGAGTTCCACTGGCACTCCCGCCTTGCCCTTGCTGATCCACTCGGTGTGGGGCTCGAAGATGGAAAAGATTTTTTCATGATGAGGGATGGTTTCGTTGAAACACACCCTGCGGATGATTTGGCTCATGAGTGTTTTTGCAGAGCCCATGTACTCCCGCAAGCGCAGCAGCTTCAAGGGGGAGCGCACCCGTTTTTCCAAAAGCTCCAGACTTGTCTGGACTCGCAGGTGATACCCCTTGGCCATGAGAACGTATTTGAGATATTCTTTGCGCCTCTTTTCTTCGCGGGCACGCTTTATTTGCTCAACTTTCGAAGTGGAAGGCCTGAGCTTTTGGATGAGACGATACTGCTTTTTGAACTGCCTGATGTTGAACCGATATTGTCGCCAGCCCTCCAACTGGCAACTCCGTGAAAGCCTGGCGCATTCTTCAATCGTCTTGCGTACGGCGTCGAAGAGCAGGTTGATGTCGGTCGGATAATGTACATTGGTTTCAACCACAAAGGAGTCGCAGCGAGCACGTAGAGCCTTGCTTGAATCATGAAGTTCAATCTTCTCCTCCGTGAGATTTCGGGTTGGCCCATCTTTTGGGACGTTTTTTTTACCAGCCCATGTCCGGCTTTGACAACCAACTGATTGATCTCATCAAGAATCTCAGGTGTGAAAAGACGCAGGTTATCCTTGATCGTCTGTCGGTTGTAGGTCGTTTTGTCCTCCCACCCTCCATGTCCGAGCATCTGCCGGATGGTGTCATGATGGTTAGCCAACTCATGGATGCGGTCGTAATCGGTGTTGAGACCCAGGCGCAATACGCCAAGCACCAGAATCTTCCACTGCTCCATCCCGGGACGCCCAAGACGAGGGTCCGCTTTGCGATGCCTGTCTTCGTTGCTCAGGCCCGCTCCGCTTCGCGATGGAATGACCCGTTCCAGAACTTTGAATACCGATGCGCGTAATGCTGGCGTGGTGTATATGTATTGCAAACCGCGAAGGATAGGGGGGATATCATCACGGGATTTGAGATCCAACTCGATGGCGGCAATGTCGACTTCGCCAAACTTCATCTGGGGGTCACGTATGGTGCGCATAAAATTTCAAATCTTGAAGATTTATGGAAAAACGAAAGAAACCACTCCGAAGATACTGTAACTGCAACGATTGACCCTTCATGCGGGGGGGCGCGCACTCGGGTTTTTTCAAATCTTCGCGTCACAAATATCAGTTTATCATCTTGATATAATTAATGAAAGACTTTTTTCTGCCAAACAATAATTAGGGCTTGCTGAAAAACTTTTATTTTTAAGAAAGGATTTTTAAGAGTTTTTAATAGAGTTAAGTTGATAAAGGATTAGACAGCCAATGGAATCGTTTTTTGGTTTATATAACGTTTATAGCGTGTTCTGACACCGATATTTCGCAGGAATCGCAGCGAAAAAAGAAACAAAAAGAGGAGCCTGAGCCCCTTTTCGAGATTGATCACCAAAAAGGTCAGAGCAATAGAGCACTGGCTGGTTAGAGCAAGTTTGGTCATGACCCTGCCTAGACTAAGAACCTGTTTGAAAGTCATTTAATTCTCTTTAACATCAAGCAAATCATAGCGAGATAGATTATATTTTCAGAGTTTTTTGCTTTTCTTTCATAATCGATGTTGAGTCTTCGATACCATCCAAACTAGGAAAAGGTTCTTTCGACGATCCACCTTTTCGGTTGGAGCTGAAAGCCCGTTCTCTGGAGGTTTAGAGTGACCTCAAGTTCAGATTGAAATCGATTCCATAACCATTGGGCTAATTCCCCTCGATAACCTCCGTCGGCCCAAATCATCTGAATCGAAAAGAACCAGCGAAACATCGATTCCAAAAGATCGTAAGCACTTTTGGAATCGGAGGCATTGGCATCAGTGACTTTAACCATGAGAGGAATTCCTGAGATATCAACAGCTAGATGCCTTTTATAACCTTTGATTCGATTATTTCCATCAAAACCTCGACTCTCAGCCAGTTCTGTGGTTTTGACAGATTGACTATCAATCATTGCAGCACTGGGTTCGGCAGCTCTGCCCATTTCTATTCGGGTTTGCCGATGGAGAAACTGGTGAATCAGGAACCAAGTCTCATTCTTACACCATTTACTGTAGTGGTAATAAACACTTTGCCAAGGAGGAAAATCTTTGGGAGGCATTCTCCATTGACAACCCGTGACCACTACATACAAAATGGCGTTTATGATAACTCGTAGTTCCCATTTACGAAGGTGGGCTCCACGAGTTGAAAGTTCGGGAAGATACTCTTGAAGTCTTTCCCATTGTTTATCACTGACATCACTGTTATAACCTGAACGTTCCATGTTCACTCCTTGTTATTAAGGTTTCATTTCTCTCAAAATGAATGTGACATGGAACACTTCCAACAGGAAGCTTAACTTATTTCAAACAGGTTCTAAGAGTCAACCCTCCAAACGCAAAAAAATGCAGCACCCACTGGGAGGAACCAAGATCTCGCAGTTCTATGACCGATGTTTCAAAGCCAGGACGAAATTCCTCCTTTCCTTCAGTCCGCCGCCAGGTGACGTGCTTGCTCCACCGATTTTTTCCACCCGTTAATAAGGGTCGTCACTTGTTGAGCGTCCATTTGAGGAAGAAAATTTCGATTTCCCCGGCGTATTTGTTCGAGATCTTCCGGACACTTCCAGACACCCATGGCCAATCCTGCGAAAAAGGCGGCACCCAAGGCCGTGGTTTCAGTGATTTCCGGTCGATTCACCTCGATACCTGAAATATCTGCCTGAAACTGGCAGAGAAAATCATTTTGACATGCTCCTCCGTCGACCCGCAGGGTACTGATTTTTCGTCCTGTGTCTTTTTCCATGCATTGCACGATATCATGACTCTGATAACAAATTGCCTCCAAGGCCGCCCGTGCCAAGTGATTTTTGTCAACATTGCGGGTCAATCCCACAATGGTTCCTCGCGCATGAGCGTCCCAATAGGGAGCCCCCAAACCCACGAATGCCGGGACGATATAAACACCCTGCGTCCCGGCAACCGACCGGGCCATGCTTTCGGTTTCCGATGCATCTTTGAAAAGACCCAGACCATCCCGCAGCCATTGAATCAAAGCTCCTGCAATGAAAACCGATCCTTCCAGGGCATAAGTGACTCGATCGTCAATTTTCCATGCTACCGTCGTCAAAAGCCCATGCTCCGAGCGGGCGGCTTCAGTTCCCGTGTTGAGCAGCATGAAACAACCGGTGCCATAGGTATTCTTCACCATTCCCCTGGAAAAACAAGCCTGGCCAAACAAGGCAGCATGTTGGTCACCGGCAACCCCTGCAATCGGAATCTCCCGGCCAAGTATCGAAACATCGGTCATTCCGAGCACTCCACTGGACGGAACCACTCGAGGCAAAGTAGAAAAAGGAATTTCGAATTTACGCAGAATTTCCTCATCCCACTGCTGCTCATGGATATTATAAACCAGGGTCCGTGATGCATTGGTGACGTCCGTCGCGAATACCTTCCCTTTCGTCAGTTTCCAAATCAGCCAGGCGTCGACGGTCCCCAAAGCGAGTTGATCGTTTTGAGCCAGGTGGGCCGCTTGCGCATTGTTTTTCAGCAACCACCGCATTTTGGTTCCGGAAAAATAGGCGTCGGGGAGCAGTCCTGTTTTTTCTTGTAAAACCTGCCCAAAGCCTTCCGCTCTGAGCAGGTCACAATAGTCAGCCGTGCGACGACACTGCCAGACGATGGCATTTTGCACCGGCTCTCCCGTCGATTTATCCCAGGCGATCACCGTTTCTCTTTGATTGGTGATTCCGATGGATTGAATCTCCGACACGGACAACCCAGCTTTTTTAACGACTGCACGCATCGTAGCGAGTTGCGTGTTCCATAGATCCAATGGATTTTGCTCCACCCAACCGTCTTTGGGATAATGACAGTCTGATTCCGCGCTCACGCTCGACAGGAGCTGACCTTCTTCTTGAAACAATAAGCTCCTGGAACTGGAGGTTCCCTGATCCAGTGCCATGATCACTTTTGACATGAGGTATCTCCTGTTCGAGTGGGAATTTCTATGCTGAATCACCTGGTTTCGACATTGCTCTTCAGGTGTATGAATATCCTGAGTGTATTTGTCCTCCTCGCTAAACTTGTCCCTGTTAAACTTGTCCCTGCGAAAGCAGGGAGCAAGGAGCGGAGAGCCCGAATTCGGTCTGGCTGCATACCCCTGGATTCCTGGTCAAGCCAGGAATGACATATGCGATCCACTGGATACCGGATCAAGCTTGGAATGACAGTTGCGATCCACTGGATACCGGATCAAGTTCGGGATAACAAATCATTATTTATCGTAATCTGACTCTCAATATAGCAAATTGCTACAATTGTTCAGTTAGTTTTTCAAAGTCATGATTGGAAACAAATCCTGGATGGGAAGCAATCTCCAACTGGGTTTGTCGTTCAAATAATGATCCATTAGCGATCTGGATAGTGCGGTCACCTTTGTGCCCCTGTGCCGTTGTGCCTCTGTGCCTGGCCGGGAAATGTTTCATGAGTCCTAAAGGGAGCGCTTTATGCAAAATTAATTCATGTAACATCAGATTTTAAAATACTTGACCCCTTCCATGATATTCATTAGAAACCTTATCATCGGATTGCCACCATGATTCGAGTTAATTTTATGAAAGAACCCGTTCAAAAGCAGGAAGAATGAAAAAAATTCGGAAGAGGAATTGAATTTTTTGAATGAAGTCTCTAAAAACGAAAAAATCAGCTCCTTTTTTTGCAGGGACAAACACTCAATTTCATTGAGGTTTCAGATGACGCAGTACGTGCTCGGCTACGATATTGGAAGTTCTGCTATAAAAGCTGCGCTGGTGGAAGTCGACAGCGGCAGAGTGCAAGCTTCAGCCACTGCTCCACAAACCGAGATGTCGATTCAAGCGCCCAAACCCGGGTGGGCCGAACAAGATCCGCAGGAGTGGTGGATGCATGTGAAGGAGGTCACCCATTGCCTGGCGGGTCAGGACGGTGTCGATCTCCGTCAAGTCGGGGCAATTGGCATCTCTTATCAGATGCACGGTCTGGTGCTGGTCGATCGAACTCTGAACGTTCTTCGTCCTGCCATCATTTGGTGTGACAGTCGAGCCGTAGAAATGGGTCAACGGGCTTTTGATGCGATTGGTCCACAAACCTGTCTCGAACGATTGCTCAACTCACCAGGAAATTTCACCGCCTCGAAGTTCAAGTGGGTCAAGGAAAATGAGCCGGAAATTTACGCCAGGGTTCACAAAGCGATGTTGCCCGGAGATTACATTACTTTGAAAATGACTGGACAACTCTCGACCACGCCTGCAGGTCTTTCCGAAGGCATTTTGTGGGATTTCCAGCATCAAGAGATCGCTCACCTGCTCCTGGAACATTTTGGAATTCCCGTCGAGCGCTTCCCCGAGCTTGTATACAACTTTTCGGAACAGGGTCGCCTGCGCCAAGCGGCTGCAGAAGAACTGGGATTACCGGCGGGAACGCCATTGACATATCGCGGAGGGGACCAACCCAACAACGCTCTTTCTCTGAACGTGTTGGCACCTGGTGAGATTGCCGCCACTGCAGGGACTTCCGGCGTGATATACGGAGTGAGTGATAAATTGCTCCTCGATGATCGCTCCCGGGTTAACACGTTTGTCAATGTAAACCACCACGTCAACAGACCCCGGTACGGTGTTTTGCTGTGCATCAATGGAACCGGTAGCTTGTACAGTTGGCTCAAGCACAACTTTATGGACTCAGGCACCGGTTACGACGAGATGAACCACCTCGCCGCGTCGGTACCCATTGGTGCCGCAGGTTTGTCTCTCCTTCCTTTTGGAAACGGTGCGGAACGAACCCTGGATAATCAAAATCCCGGCGCGCAACTCGACTGTCTCGATTTCAACATTCATACGCGAGCGCACGTGCTGCGAGCCGCAAAAGAGGGAATCGTTTTCGCCTTGCAAGATGGACTGGAGACGATGCGCAGCTTGGGGCTCGAGACGGAGAAGGTACGAGCCGGGAAGGTCAACCTGTTTCTCAGTCCCCTTTTCTGTGAGGCGTTCGCAGCCCTCACCGGTATCCAGCTCGAACTATACGAGACTGACGGAGCCCAGGGCGCCGCCCTCGCGGCAGGGGTCGGCGCCGGTATTTACGAGGATGTCGCCGATGCCATGCGCGGATTACGCCTCCTGCAAGTCATTGCTCCGGACCTTTCCAAAAGAGCGGAATACCAAGACGCTTATCAACGTTGGAAAAGGCGGCTTATAAAAAAATTGAGTTAAATAATTTTGATTGGCTCCTTAAAGCTGCCGTCAAGGATTGGAAAGTCCGTAAAGGGAATCCGAATGCGAATGTTTCATGAATTCTCAATGGAGTTCTTATTGCAAAATTTGTTCAAGTAACCTTCATGGAATAGTATTCCACCCCGGAGAATGAAAAAAATTTCAAAGGGTTATCCCATTATTTTCACGGTAAGTAACCTTCATGGAATAGTATTCCACCCCGGAGAATGAAAAAAATTTCAAAGGGTTATCCCATTATTTTCACGGTAACATCAGCTTTTCACTGCACCGGCAATCGATTCAGCCGTTTGGCCGAATAAAATTTTGCGAGATTCCTCTTCGTTTAATGGGGTTTGTTCGCGCAATTCCTTCCCCGTATCCACGCCTTTTTGGACGGCGGGGCGGGCTTTCATGGTGTCAAACCAACGGCGCAGACGCGGGAATTCATCCAAACTCTGTTCATATCGCTGGTAAGGAACAATCCATGGGAAAGAAGCCATATCCGCAATGGAATAGTCTCCAGCGAGGAAATTACGATTTTCCAATTGACGTTCCATCACTCCCAACAATCGATTGTATTCGTTCCCATAACGCTGCAAGGCATAAGGGATTTTTTCCGGCGCGTAGTTGATAAAGTGCCCCAGTTGCCCTGCCATCGGACCCAAATTCCCGACTTGCCAATACAACCATTGAATCACCTCATAACGATTGCTCAACTCAAGCGGCATGTATTTTCCCGTTTTTTCAGCCAGATACGTCAAAATGGCGCCTGATTCAAAAATCGACACCACGCCGCCATCCGCATCATGGTCCACGATGGCGGGCATGCGGTTATTGGGGCTGATTTTGAGAAAATCCGCTTTGAATTGATCCCCACGCCCAATATTCACCGGGACCAGGTTGTAAGGCAGATTGCATTCTTCGAGCATGATCGTGATTTTCCATCCGTTGGGCGTTGGCCAAAAATAAAGATCAATCATTGAAATATTCCTTTTTGTAAAAAAAATTGTAAAACGCTACTTGCCAAATCGAGCGTTCAATCGTCTCATGCCATTGAGCCAACGGTCATAATCGGAAGATTTACGCTGCATATATGTCAAAACCATCGGATGCGGCAAAACCAGGAAAAGTTCTTCGTCGAGTGTCTCGATCACGCAGTCCGCCACCTCTTCTGGATCGAGCATGCCATCCACTCCCGCTACGCCTCCGTTTTCCAAACCGGCTGTCATATTCGTACGAACGGCTTGGGGACAAAGCACCGAAACCTTGATGCCTTGATCACCATAGGTAATGGCAAGATATTCAGCAAATGCGACCGCCGCGTGTTTGGTCACTCCGTAAGGAGCCGATCCAATTTGATTCAACAATCCCGCAGCAGAAGCGGTATTCAGGAGATAGCCGCCACCCCGGGCAACCATGACAGGGACAACAGCGCGCGCGGCATAGACATGGGCCATCAAATTGATCTCCCAAATCTTTTGCCAATCGGCATTGGATGCTTCAAATCCCCCATTGACGGAAATCCCGGCATTGGAACAAAACAAATCGATCGGACCGACTTGATTTTCCGTTTCCTCCACCAAACGGACGATATCGGTTTCCTGGCTGACGTCGACTCGCTTAGCGACCGCGCCGATCTCCTTTGCCACGGCCCGGCAATGCGCCTCTTCGAGGTCGGCGATCACTACTCTCCGAGCACCTTCTTTCACGAATCGTGAAGCCAAAGCCTTACCAATTCCATTGGCTCCACCGGTCACTACCGCAATTTTATTTTTCAGTTTCATGGTATTTCTTGATATCGAAGGCGTAGTCACTCACGCCGATTTTCTTCGATTAGTTCCAAATTTCCAGACACGGTTTGGAATCGTTGTTATTGTTTTTACCACAAATCGAATCACAGTGACAATTCCTGCATTTGAAAAGATTATCTCATGATCGCCATTCTTTTTCAAAGGATTGGCTTCCAGAGGCATTCTGGCACGATTAAGTAACCCGAGTTCGACATAAATCTTTAATTAGGAGAATCCTGATGTATATGTCATCCTCGCTAAACTTGTCCCTGCGAAAGCAGGGAGCAGGTAGCGGGGATCCAGATTTCTGTCTGGCTTCATAACTCTGGATTCCTGCTTTCGCAGGAATGACATGGTTTCTCTAAGATATGAAAATTCCATAATATATTGCATTTATTAAAAATTTATCTCGAACCCAGGTTAAGTAAATTGATGTCGGAATGCTGGTGAAATGCTTCCAGGATGTTTTCACTTATTTTTTCTTCGATGTTACGACGATGGCGGGGGTCGCAAAGGTGACGGATGGTCAATAAAATACCTTTTTCCTCGATACTGGTATAAACCGTAGGCGTGAGGGTGGGAGCAATGACATAGGCTTTCGCTTTTTCCCGGAACGCTTTTTGCTGGGCAGCGTTTAAGGTTGCGGAATGCTTTTCAGAGATCGATTGCAACAAATCTTTCGCGCTTTTCCAATCGCTGTCTCCCGTGAGCATGACGCGAATTTCGTTCCAAACGAATGGTAACCCGCGGCTATAATTGGCCACTCCCTCCGTAATCACAATCCCATTGGGCACTTTGAGAAGCCGCCCGGTGCTTTGGTCACCCCCCACCCATTGGCCAATTTCCATCAAAGTGAAATAAAAAAATCCCATATCAATCACGTCTCCCTTGTATTTGCCAATTTCGATGCGATCTCCCACGCTGAACAGCTCTCTCCAAATGATGGTGACCCAGGCAAACAAGTTTTGAATGGGTTCCTTGAGAATGATGGTAATTGCCGCGGAAATGAGGCCGAGGAAAGTGAGGATCGACTGGACGCCGCTGAACCATAAACGGATCAGCAGCACCATTCCCAGGAGGAACACGAAATACTGCACGATCTGACGCCAGATATAGCGGGTATGGTCATTTTGAATTTTCACAACCGTCAACTTCAAGATCACCGTTCTTATGATCCAGAGTCCAATAACGACGAGGATGGACTGAATCACGATGGCTTGGGTCTCCGGAATGGTATTTATGAGGGTTTGAAAAAAATTATCCATGGAAGGCGTGGAGTAAAATGAAACGGTTGAAAAATATTTGATAAACTCCTCGGATTTCAAATCCTTGATTCCTGCACGATAAATGCCAAATCCCTGCTGGCTTGAGAAAGGGAGGTTTGGTGCGCCTGGCTATGCGTATTCTTGATTCAATGGCGAGTTTGGATCAATCCGCATGGACCCGTCAATACTCGATCCGCTGACATGGGAAATATTCTTTCGAGCGCACGATTGTCGAACAGGCGAGATATACCCGGCAGGTCGAACCGGAGACGATCGAGCCGATGCCGGACAAACTTCGACTGGCGGAAATTCTCAGCGCAGGTCGACCCAAAATGCCCCCGATCCTCCGTGACGAGGAGAGGCGGGAAAAAAATCCTTGATAAAGGGAGCACCGTTCCGCTGCAACCAGGAACGAGTCGCGTGATTCAAAACAGGTCCCTCATCTCCTGAATGGGAGCCTTTACCGGTGATGATCAATAAACTTCGCAGGTGCCGGCGGTAACTGAGAGTGACGAAATTTTGCACTAAAATGATAGCCTCCTCTTCCGTTTTTCCGTGAAGATCCAAAGTGGCGTCGGGATTTCTGGAAAAGTCGGTATTGCGAAATGCGCCTTTCTTGCGGGAACGCGCAGGGGTCTTCCGAAATGCGCCTTTCTTGTCCCTCTTGACGAGAGAATCTTCCGCATACTCCTGTTCAGGAAGAGTTTCCAGCATGGACTTCAACAACGTGTCGTCGTCTTCCGAACTTCTGAATTTTATCCCTGAAAAAAAATCTTTTTGATCCCGATCTTTCATGGCTCTTTCCCCAAACAATCGCACTGCCTGACGAACTACGAATTTATATCATACGTGAATCAGGAGTTAAAAAAACAAACGGGCAATGAAGTAAGCCATTTTCCGGTTTCGCGATAAATCTCGGGTTCTTTGAGCAACTGTCAGGAATGAGAACGGACTGACTCCGCAAAAACCCGGGCGGCTCCTTCGAGCAATTCTGTTGGTCGCAATTCCAGATGATGTTATAATGCGTCCCGCTTCCGATAAAATCAGGGTCATGCAACCCTGACGGATGATAATGACAAACATCTTTCAAAATAGCATGAGCATTGATATTAAAGAACAAAAAAGGAAACTTATTCCTCTTTAGCCCTCGAGTTTTGGTCGCATGCCGTTAAAAATTTACAATTCACTGACTCGGGAAGAAGAAAATTTCACTCCAATCCGCCCCCGTCGAGTCTCCCTCTATGTTTGCGGTCCGACCGTCTATGGTGACTCTCACCTGGGACATGGAAAAACCTATATCGGTTTCGACGTGATCTTGCGCTACTTCCAGTTTCTCGGATACCAGACGTTTTATGTGCAAAACATCACCGACGTCGGTCATCTGGTGGACGATTCCGACGACGGTGAAGACAAGATCCTCAAAAAATCACGAGAAGCCGACAAAGAACCGATGGCCATTGCGGAATACTATACCCGTCGTCACTTCGACGTGATGGATCGTTTGCAAGTGCAACGACCCGATATTTCCCCAAGGGCGACTGGCCATATTCCGGAACAATTGCAGGCGATTCGGAAAATGCTGGCTCAAGGAGATGCTTATGAGGTCAATGGGTCGATTTACTTTGATATTTCCCGTGACCCTGCCTACGGACGACTGTCCAATCGCAGTCAAGAGGACATGTTGAGCGGAACCCGGGTCACGAGTCGTTCTGAAAAACGCCATCCCCATGACTTCGCTCTTTGGAAACACGCGGAACCAGGACACTTGATGCGTTGGGAGGACCCGTGGAGCGGCCAGGGTTACCCCGGTTGGCACACCGAGTGCGTGGTGATGAGTACCAAGTACATGGGAGACGAGTTTGATATTCATGGGGGAGGGATGGATTTGAAGTTTCCCCACCATGAATGTGAACTGGCCCTGGCGCGTTGTATGGGTCAACCCTTTGCCCGATTTTGGATGCACAGCAACATCTTGAATATCAATGGACAGAGCATGAGCAAGTCACTGGGAAACTCCATCACGCTGGAGGAGGCATGTCAGAAATATAGTCCCCTTGCCGTACGATATTTCATTATCGCCAGCCATTACCGCTCCGTGGTCGATTTCAGTGAAGAGGCGCTGCAATCCGCGCAGATTGCCTTGCTTCGTTTGTACCAGGTGGTCACGGCTTTGCGGGAGCGGTATCCCGCGGAAGCCAGTCCGCAGCATCGCCATTTTCAAGAGTACCGCCATCGATTCTGCGCCGCCATGGACAATGATTTCTCAACACCCCAGGCACTGGGCGTGCTTTTTGATTTAACAAGGGCAGCCAATAATTTGCTGAATCAGCCTTCTCCAGATCCCGACGCCATCGTCGATGCGGAACACCTCTTTTCGACCCTGGGGGGAGGGGTTTTGGGCTTGATTCCCCCTACCCTGGAATCCTCCAGGGAATCGGGCGAAAAATTTGAAGAAGTGATGAAATTGGTGATCGAGTTGAGAAACCGGTTTCGAGACAAGCGGGATTATGGGGCTGCCGATTTTATCCGGGAGCAGCTCAATTCTTTAGGGATTCAACTCAAAGATAGCAGGGGAGCGACTTTCTGGGAATGGTTGAAAGATTGAGACTTATTTGCATTTCAGTTCATAAATTCGCATAGATGGAAAAACTCAATAAAGGGAAATTAAGCGACATCAGGCGTCTTGTCGACCTGGTCCTCCCCTATAAAGGCTGGATCGTCCTCAGCGTTTTCTGTTCTCTGGGATACAACCTGTTCACGGCAGCACCCGGGTGGTATGCCAAAGATATCATCGATGCGATAGAACACAAACCAAGGCTGGAAAATTTCTTCATGGTGGCAATCGGAATAGTCTTCGTTTTCACCATGAAAGGCGTTTTTTCATTCGTTCAGACCTTCAGCATGGGACTGATGGTACAGCGCCTGTTGTCTTCGTTACGCACTCAATTGTTTGAACATATTCAGGGATTGTCGCTTTCCTTTTTCGACAAGTCCAAAACAGGCGACCTGATTGCTCGATTCACCAATGACATTCAAGTCCTGCAAGAAGCCCTCAACGTGGGAATCACCGGGCCTTTTCGAGACATCCCTCTCGTTTTCATTCTCACGGGGATGATGATTTATCGCAGTTGGCAATTGAGCCTGTTTCTCCTGATCATCATTCCCATCGCCCTCCTTTGCATCCTCAGCTTTGGTAAGCGCAATAAGAGGGCCATCGGCCAGCGTCAAACCAGTTTTGGGGAACTGGCGAATTTTTTAATGGAAACCTTCACCAGTATCCGGGTGGTTCAGGCATTCAGCATGAAAAAATACGAAAACAAAAGATTTCAGCAAAACAATGATCAACTTTACAAGCACAACCTTCGTTCCGTACTGATCACCGCATACTCGTCACCGACCATTGAAGTCGTCGGCGCCTTGGCGGGAGGGATCATCTTCACCTATGGGGGTTATCTCTATGAACAGGGAATCATCACGATCGGCGATTTGGGATCGTTTTTCCTCCTTTTTTTCATGCTCAACGACCCGGTAAAAAAACTCAATGGGTTCAACCTGAAACTCCAGGAAGGGGCCGCGGCGGTGCAAAGGGTCCATGCCATCATGGACACCCATCCTGAGATAAAGGACCATCCCAATGCCCGCAAACTGGAGGCTTTTCGAAATAAAATCGAAATCCACATCCAACGATTCCAGTATGATTTTCAGGACCAACCTGCCCTGCAGGATATAGACCTGGAAGTGCAAAAAGGAGAAGTGATCGCCTTAGTGGGAAGCAGTGGCGCGGGTAAAACCAGTTTCGTCAACTTGATTCCACGATTCTACGACCTCAAGGATGGCTACGTAAAAATCGATGGTCATGACGTCAAAGGACTGCAACTTCAATCACTCCGCAACCACATCTCCGTGGTGACGCAGGAGACCATTCTCTTCAACGATACGATTCTGAATAACATCACTTATGGTCATCCCGAATGCCCGGAGGAGAAAATGCTGGCTGCCGCTAAGGCATCCAATGCCCATGAATTCATAATCGCCCAACCCCAAGGTTACCAGACACCGATAGGGGAAAAAGGGGTCAAACTTTCCGGGGGACAGCGCCAGCGCCTGGCAATTGCAAGAGCCTTGCTCAAAGACGCGCCTATTTTAATTTTGGATGAAGCCACATCTTCTTTGGACTCCGAATCAGAAATCGCAGTTCAGCAAGCCATCAACAACCTGATGAAAAATCGTACGTCCTTCGTGATTGCCCACCGCCTTTCCACCATCCGACATGCGGATCGTATTTGCGTATTGGAGAAAGGCAAAATCGTCGAGATTGGCAACCATGAAGCCTTGCTTGAAAATGGAGGAAGGTATCAACGATTTTATGAAATCCAATTTCAAGAATAACAACCGTCACCATTAACCAACGCTTCCTGATTTAAGCGATATTGGTTATTTTGAAGAGCGGGGATCGGAATCTTTCTCTTGGAGGAGAGCACGCAGCCGTTCGACTTCCGCAAGCGCTTTTTCTTCTCTTGCCAAGGCAATTTTTTCTCTTGCCAAGGCGTTTTCTTTCAGTTGTCGCTCTTTTTCTTTCAGTTGTCGCTCTTTTTCTTTTTGCTGACGCTCTTGTTGGAAGCTTTTCAGGAGAAACGGTTGGTAGAGAGGATCCTCGATCAATGTTTCAAAGGCCACCTGTTTTTCTAAATCCTCCAGACGAAAGGCGAAACGATCCAAAACCCGGGAATGAATCACCTCAGGCTCTTTCTGCTTCATCCTCTCATAAACCCCTTGCTCATTGAGGAAATAGAAGGCGGTGTGCTTGCGCAAACGGTCTAATATATAATATTCCGCCACCCCTGCTTTGGCGTATTCTTCTTTTTTGTGGACCGTATCCCGTTCTACCTCTGCGGGAGTCGAGTCGGATAAAAACTCAATACAGAGATCACAAACTCCCCTAAAAGAACGGTCCAGGGGTTTGGCCTCGACAGGATTGGAGTGGAGAATCACGGCCAGATCCGGTTTGCGAATACTCACCTTTTGCTTTCCCACCGCCAAACGAAAGCCCATTTCCAATACCATCATCCGTCCGATGGGAAAGACGGTCAAATACTCTTTTAATAAGTGGAAGAACCATTCATAGAGGGAGATGCTTAAAAAATCGGGCATAGGCTTTTCCTCCAAGAGTCCATTGTTCCATTCATATGAACCATCCGGGTGTTCATAATACGTCTTCCAATACTCGGCTTCACTCGCCCTGAGCGGCTCCTTGGCAGAAGGAGGCAACCGTGTTGGAGAAGAGTGATTTTTGACGGATTCTAAAGAAGTCATGATGCCCTCGATGAGAAGGAGTGGTGAAATTTGTCGTCTTTTCAAAAACATAACACATTGTGTGGAGGACAGCAATTTCTATGTTGATCGACTTTAAATAAATCGGACCCATTTTCACAATTATGTTATGTGATTGCTGTCCATTTTCAGCAGCGGTGACGTTGCTGGATTCTCTTTGATAAATAATTCTGTTGACTATTGATTACTATTTTATTACTGTTCCTTTTCAACACAGGTAACAATGCCCGATGAATCATGCGAAATCGATGCGTCAAGCAGCATCATTGATTTCTATTTGATATCTAAAATGGCAGGAGGACGATGAAAGGCAAAATCAGCAAGCATTCCGTCGAAAATCTGTCGTGCGAGAGAAAAGACCGCTTCCTGTGGGACACGGAGTTGCCGATGTTCGGCTGTAAAATAACCCCCAAGGGCAGACGGGTTTATCTCCTGCAATATCGCATCAAGGGACGCCTGAGGCGCTATACCATTGGCACGCATGGGATTTTGACCGCCAAAGAAGCCCGCCACATTGCCAGGAACCTGCTGCATGAGGTGGTCCTGGGTCGTGATCCGGCGGATACGAAGAATAAAAAAGGAGATCAAAACGATAAATTGTCTCCTGGACCTCCAAAAACGGTTGTGAACAACACGAAGTTGGTTTCCAGTGGGGAAAATGCAGAGATTCCGGGTTATTCACTGGAGGAGGTCATTTTTGAAAGTGGGCGGACCTGGCTTTGGCGCGGCAAGCGGCAAAGCGATGGGCTTTGGGTTCTGATCAAGGGAGCGGCTTCCTCTGAGCAGAGCGCGCAGGAGCTGGCGGAAATACGGCATGAGCATGAGATCACCCAGGCTCTTAAGATCGATGGGGTCCTCAGGTCAGAGGAAGTGGTGCAATATGAAAACGGATCAGTCTTGATCCTGGAAAACACGGAAGGGCTTCCTTTAAGAAAGCTGATGGATGCCGCCCGGCTCGACCTGCTGGACTCGCTTAAGGTAGCGCTTTCACTGATCGGTATTCTGAAAGAAGTGCACCAGCAGGGCCTCCTGCATAAAATGATCAACCCATTAAATATTTTTGTCGATCCGGGATCGGGAAACATCAAACTGAGCGGCTTCGGCCTGGCCACTCGGCTGCCCCGGGAAAATTTGACGACGTTGAGTCCCCAGCTTAGCGGGGAAACCCTGCCCTATATCTCCCCCGAGCAGACCGGGCGGATGAACCGGGTGCTCGATTATCGCAGTGATTTTTATTCTCTGGGCGCTACCCTTTATGAACTTTTTACAGGGAGAGTACCTTTTGGGTCCCGGGAGACCATGGAAATCATCCACGCTCACATTGCCCGGCAGCCTGTACCCCTGGACCAGATGGCGCCGCAGGTGCCCAAACCCCTTTCTAATATGGTGATGAAACTGATGGCCAAGCGTGCCGAGGCGCGCTACCAGAGCCACTCGGGCCTTTCAGCTGATCTCCTGGCATGTCTGGATCAGCTCGAAAACCAGGGGAGCCTGTCCGACTTTCCCCTGGGCCGCCAGGACGTTCCCAAAGAACTGCAGATCGCCCCGGGGCTTTATGGCCGGGAGGATGAAATTACTGATCTGGAAGCCGCCCTGGAGCGAGTCAGCCAGGGAGCGACCGAGATGGTGCTGATCTCGGGAAGCGCCGGTGTCGGCAAAACCGCCCTGGTCGGTGAAATTCACCGGTCTATTGCCCAAAAAAACGGTTATCTCATCTCCGGCAAGTTTGACCAGCTCCGGCATAATATCCCTTACAGCGCTTTGATCCAGGCGCTGCGGGGACTGATCCGGGAGGTATCAGTCGAAGAGAAATCCGGAATGGAGCGTTGGAAAAGCAGGATACGGGCAGCGCTGGGCCCCAACGGACAACTGATGGCCCGGGTGATCCCGGAACTGGAACAGGTGATCGGCCCGCAACCCCCGCTGCCGGAAATGGGAGCGCTGGAGTCCCAGAACCGCTTCACTGCCGTTTTACTGGATTTCATCTCTGTTTTCTGTGAAAAAACCCATCCCCTGGTTATTTTTCTGGACGACTTGCAGTGGGTGGACGCCGATACCCTCAAGCTGGTGGAACGCATCGCTCAGCATCCCGAGAGGAAACCTCTGCTTTTCCTGGGAGCCTATCGCGAAAACGAGGTGGAGGCCGATCATCCGTTGTCGATCAGTTGTGAGGTGATCAAAAAATCTGGCCAGCCGCTGCAAACGATCCTCTTAAAACCTCTGAACTCAGAGAACATCTTACAACTGCTCGTCCATACCTGCCACTGCCGTCCTGAGGAGGCCAAACAGCTGGCCGAGGTCCTGGTGCGCAAAACCGGCGGCAATCCCTTCTTTGTGAGCCAGTTCTTGACCGTACTCTCCGAGAAGGAGCTGATCCGCTACTCCCCTGAGGAAAAACGATGGACCTGGGAGCTGGCTGCCATCGAATTCCTGGCGGTGACCGAGAATGTGGTGGATTTGCTGGTTGACCGGCTCCACCGGTTTTCCTTTGAAACCAGGCGACTCTTGAGCCTGGCGGCCTGCATCGGCAATATTTTTGATCTGGAATCGTTGGAACTGATCAGCGGAGCCGGAAGCGGGGAGCTCTATGAGAACCTGTTGCCGGCCCTGGAAACCGGGTTGATCCTCGGTTTTTCCCGGGCTCCGCAGCTGGATAATCCTCCCGCCGGAGCGAGCATGGAAGGCGGCAGCTACAGCTTCCTGCATGACCGGGTGCAGCAGGCTGCCTATGCCCTCATTGCCGAAAAGAAGAGAAAGCCGGTCCATCTTCAAATCGGTCAGACCCTGCTCAAGCAATACGTTCCCGGGAAAAGTGACGCTCTGCTTTTTGACATCGTCCACCATCTCAACCTGGCCCGGAGGGTGAAGGATAAATGGAAAGACCGATTGAATCTGGCGGAACTCAACTTGGAAGCCGGTCGTCAGGCCAGAGCGGCTTCGGCTTTTGAACAGGCCCTGGAATACTTTACCCTGGGCCTGGAGCTTTCAGGAGCCGCCGCCTGGAAACGGCAATACCCCCTGACCTTATCCCTGCATGAGGAAGCCACGGAGATGTCATGGCTCTGCGGCCGCTTCGAGTTGATGGAGAAGCTGGCGGGTGCCGTAAAAGACAACGCCCGAGAGGACCCGGACCTGGCCACTGTTTATCAATGCCGGATCAAGAACTACACCACCCAGGGTGAATTAAAGAAGGCCCTGAAAACGGGCGAAGAAATTCTGGAGAAATTGGGGTGTAATCTGAATCGTCTGTCTCTCGACCAGTGGCAGCAGACCCTCGTTCAAATCAAATCCGGCCTGGCCGGTAAAAGCGTCGAAGACGTGATGCGCTTTGAGCCGCTCACCCAACCTGATGCCGAGGTCCTGGTCCCTATCCTCTATGAACTCCATTTGGCCTATGGCCAGGCTGGGGTTACTTTGGATGACGGTCTTTGGCAGCCCATCGCTTCAAAACGTATCTCTTTTCTGCTCAATCATTTTCATCCGAAACATTCACCCGAATCCTATGGTTTCCTTGGAAGTATATATTGCTTGTATATGCAGGATTTTGAATTTGGTTATGAACTCGGTCGTCTGGGCATACAGCTCATGGAAGCGATTGATCTGAAGGAAATAAACTGTAGAGTTTCCAAGGGTTTCAACGGCTATGTCCGATTCTACGGGGAGCCGCTATCGGCGTCATTGGAGCCCTTGCTGGAAGCTCATAAGATGGGAATCGAGACGGGAGATTTCTTCAATGCCGGTCGTGCAGCCGTCGTAAGATGTCAGATTGCCTTTATGTGCGGGAAGGAGCTGAACTGGCTGAAAGGGGAATTGTCAACGTTGAAACTTGCTCTCAAGAAGATCGATTATATTATCGGGTCTCCCCAGCTCGAAATGCTGACGAAGGCGATCATGATTCTAATGGAGGAACCTGCGAGCCTGTCGACCGCCATCATGGATCAATACCATAGGGTGACGGGTGCAGAGTACCGATATGGTGACCAGAGCAGTTTTAATTACCATAAGCTGGTGCTGCAAACCCTGTTCGAAGAATACGAAGCAGCCCGTGAGACGGTTTTTGAATTGATCAGCCTGATGAAAACCTATAAGGATCCCCTTATTGATCCCCTGGCCAACTGCTACCAATCCCTCGCTCTCCTGGCGGTCTGCGGCCAGGTGCCTGACGGGGAAAAAGAGGAGATCCTCACCCAGGTTCATGACAATCAGGATATGTTGGAAAAATTGGCGCGCTGCGCACCGTCTAATTATTTGCATAAGTATCATCTGGTGGAAGCCGAACGGATGAGGGTTTTGGAGGGTCAAAGCGACGCGATCCTATCTCATTATGACCAGTCCATCGCTTTGGCCAGAGAGAGCGAATTTATCCACGAGGAAGCCCTGGCCAATGAACTGGCAGCCAGGTACTTGCTCAACCAGGGGCAAAATGACGCCGCCAGGTCTTACCTGCGCTCAGCAATGGAGAAGTACGAAGCCTGGGGGGCAAAACGGAAGGTCGCGCATCTGAAGTCTCGATATCCCGGGTTGATTGCCGATGATCACACTGAAACGGTGGCGTCTCCTTCGGCCAACCTGGATCTGGTGACGATGCTCAAAGCCTCGGAGGCCATCTCCAGTACCATCGAGTTGGAACCGCTGCTGGAGATCCTGCTCCGCATTCTCATGGAAAATGCCGGGGCCCAGACAGCAACCCTGATTCTGGAAACCGAAGGTCAGTCTCTCATTGCTGCCCGCGGGAGCACCGAGCAGGTCGAATGTTTTCTACCGCTTTCCCTGCCTGTGGAAAAGGCTGGATCCCTCTCCCTCTCGGTCATCTCTTGGGTGAAACAAACCCGGGAGCATCTGGTTTTAGACAACGCCGCCCGGGAGGAACGGTTTGTCTATGATGATAATATTCAGAGGGAACGTCCTAAATCAATCCTGTGCGCACCGATCACTCACAAGTCATCTTTGAGCGGCATAATTTACCTGGAAAATAACCTGGTTGAGGGAGCCTTCACCTCCCGGCGATTCGAGGTGATCAAACACCTCACCTCCCAGATCGCCATTTCTCTGGAAAATGCCAGGCTTCACGAAAACCTCAAACGAACCGAAGCGGAATACCGGGGAATATTTGAAAATGCCACCGAAGGCATCTACCGGACGAGCCAGGACGGCCGCTTTCTGAGCGCCAATCCAGCGATGGCCCGGTTATTCGGGTACTCTTCCCCGGATGAGCTGATGGCATCCATCACCGACGTCGGGCACCAGCTTTATGTGAATCCGGAGCGGCGTCATCAGTTCCTGGATCTCATCCGGCAACGACGCCCCGTTTCGGATTTTGAGGTAGAATTTTTCCGTAAAGACGGCAGCACCTTCTGGGCTTCCCTGCACGCCCGCCCAGTCTATGATGAGACCGATGCCTTGCGCTTCATCGAAGGGATTATTTCCGACATAACGGAGCAGAAAAACCGGATGGAAGCCCTGAATGAAGAAAATGTCCGCCTGAAGGCCAACATTAAGGAACGTTATCGCTTCGGAAAGATCATCGGTAAAAGCCCCGTGATGCAGGAGATTTATGAATTGATCTTAAAGGCGGCGGCTAGCGATGCGGGTGTCATTGTATACGGTGAATCAGGCACCGGTAAAGAACTGGTGGCCGAAGCCATCCATAAGATGAGTGATAGAAAAGAAAAACCCTTTGTGACCATCAACCTCGGTGCCGTTCCGGAAACCCTCTTGGAAAGCGAGTTTTTCGGCTACAAAAAAGGGGCCTTTACCGGAGCCAATGCGGATAAGCGCGGCCTGCTCCAACAGGCAGACAAAGGCACGCTTTTCCTGGATGAATTGGGTGAAATCGGCCCCAATCTGCAAGCTAAACTGCTGCGTGCTATTGAGGGCGGAGGGTTCACGCCAGTAGGCGGACTTGAAGCGGAAACCTCCGATTTTCGCGTCGTTGCCGCCACCAATAAAGATTTAAAACAACAGGTGAAAAAGGGATTGATGCGGGAGGATTTCCTCTACCGCATCCACATTATCCCTATTCACTTGCCGCCTCTCCGGGAACGTAAAGAGGATATCCCCCTTTTGATCGAGCATTTTATGCAAAACCACCCTTCCTCAAAGAACCTGCCCAAAATCACCCTCCGTGTCATGGAAGCTCTGACCTCCTATGATTGGCCGGGAAACGTCAGGGAACTGATCAACACCCTGTATCGCTATGTCACTCTGGGAGAGGTTGATTTTCTGGGGGAACGGATAAATTCCAAAATCAGCGAAACTTCAAATTTCGGAGATACCATCAACCCCAGGAAAATGGCGCTGGATCAGGCCATCGCGGATAGTGAAAAAGCGGCGATTCTCAATGCTCTGAAAAATTTTGAGGGCCACAAGGTAAAAACCGCTGCCGCCCTGGGAATCTCCCGGGCCACCCTCTTCAACAAAATGAAAAAGTACGGAATTCGGACCAGCACCTGAATGGAACTCATCCAGAAACGAAAAGTTCTTTCATCGCGCTGGTTGGAGGAGGAGAGGTTTTCATTGTTTGTAGCAGCTTTTCTCCAGACGCTTTAGAGACCACGATTTTCGGAGAAACGATCAAATCTTCCGGAATTTCCTGAGGGCTTGTAAATGATGAAGAAGGGCACTCTCTATAAAAAACCCTTTCTTGACTCCGTAGGCATTGACGTAGGCTTCTGCCCTTTTTTTGGTTTCTTCTGAAATATGGGCTGATATTTGGGGATTGGACATAGCATCTCCTGTTGTGAGGTTTCTACAAAAATGTAGAGTTATTTATATTTTTTGTCAAGCGCAATGTGTCCATAAATAATAGAGTTAAAAAGTGTCAAAAATTTTAGACTTAAGTATAAAAATTTAGATTTTAGTCTATAAACCTTGAATATCAATGATTTAACCATGATTTCCGATCGAGTTAAGTCAAAATTTTTAGACACTTGCTTCGCATACCCAACCCTCCCCTTTTTAAAATTAGTTAATAATTACAGTAAGTTAACTGAATAGCCTCAAATTTGGCACACAGCTTGAAGAAGATGAACATAAAGTTTCTGGGATGCTGTATCCCTAAGCTGATTGTCCATCCATCCCCTTCCGAAGCAGTGGATGGGGAAAATTTTTCATTTTATCTGATGAAACCACGTCCTTTGGGCGGGGATCCGAATGCGGCCCAGCCCAGTTGTGGTCAGAGACAATCGGCTTTGCCAGAAACGTGCACGTGTTCGTAATCGTGCTTGTGCACGTGCTCGACAGAAACGTTCCCGATTCCTTTGAGAGGGGTTTCCGAATAGAAGAGACGCCAGGGAATTTAGGGTTCTCTGAGATGCCGTTTCGTTCACGAGCACGGCTCACGAGTACGATCACGAACCACCCTTTCTAGGGGCCTATCAAAACCACCTTCTCAGGTGGACGGCTAGTCAAGGTGGATTCTTTAATCACTGTCTTATCAGGAGAAGCCTATGGGGAAATCATGTTAGCAGAGAAAGAATGTTTATTCCTTCAATCTCAAAAAACTAGATTTGGGAGATAAATATGAAATCAATCGTATTTGGAGAAATTATTATGAAAAAGATAAATATGAAATCAATCGTATTTGGAGAAATTATTATGAAAAAGATAAAAATGAAAAAAAGGTTCGGGTTTATAGGGACTTTGATGGTCGCTATCTTCGCCCTGACGGGTGTCGCGCATGCGGATGGCCACCTCAAATTCCCGATTGGCGAAGGCGGGTTCAACTGGGACAGCTACCACGCCTTTGCGAAGGAGCACGACTATACTGGACAGCAACTCACGATGACCACAAGGGTGACAGGTTCCGGCGAGGTACTCATAAATAATATGATGGCCTATTTCAATGAAGCGACCGGTGCCAAGGCCAAACACGTCGGCTCGCAGACCTACAAGCAAGATGTGGTGGCTAACCTCGAAGGAGGAACACCACCGGAAATCACCGGAATCCAGCTGCCAGGTTTTGGCCAGGACTTGGCCAGGCGCGGTTTCTTTACCCCTCTTTGTGAAGATCCGAACGACTGCGAGTTGGCCGACTGGATTCGCGACAACTACGCCTCTGGCGAGTCCTGGGTTGACTTAGGCATTTGGGAAGGTCCGGACGGGAAGAAGCATTTTTACGGTTTCCATTACTACACCTACATAAAGTCGATGGTCTGGTACGTCCCCGAGAACTTCGAGGACGCGGGCTACAAAGTCCCGCAGACCATGGCAGAACTGAAGACGCTGGAAAATCGGATCGTTGCCGACGGTGAGACCCCGTGGTGCCATGGTCTGTTTGCTGAGGGTTCGACGGGTTTTACGGGAGGGGACATGATGGAGGAGTTTTTGCTGCGCAGAGAGCCCATTGAAGTGTACGACAAGTTATACGCCAACGAAATTCAACTTGATGACCCCCGAATCGTTGCCGCACTCCAGGAATTGGGCGAAATTATCCTCAGCGAAACAAAAGTTGACGGTGGCCCGAGTGCTGTGGCCAACCTCGATTGGCGAACAGCAGCGGTGGGTATCTTCAGCAACCCGCCGAAGTGCTACATGTACCATCAGGGATCGTACGTTACGTCGTATTTACCAGAAACTAAAAAATTCGGCGAATGGGACTTCTTCTACTTTCCGCCCCGAACCAACAGGCCGGATCTTGCCAAATCCCCAGTGGCTGGTGGAGGTGCCTTTATGACCATCAGCAAAGACACCCCAGTAGCCCGTGGGTTTATCGAATGGCTAAAGACGCCGATTGCGCACGAGCTATGGATGGCTCAGGGCGGCTTCCTGACGCCGCACAAGCACGTCAACACGGAGGTTTTCGTAGACGCGGCGACTGCCAAGATGAATGAGATTCTCATGAACGGGGACCCATTCCGGTTCGACCCAGGCGACGTGTTTCCCGCCGCCGTTGGCGGCGTGTGCTGGAACCGGATGATGGTGGATTTTGTCGGTGGCAAGCCTGCCAAAGAGGTGTTACGCGGCTGCCAAGAGGTCTGGGACAATCTCAAGTAGTATGGCAAAAGATTGCACCATCCTCATCGGCACCGTCGGCCAAGGGCTGAACGTGAGTGCCGATGGTGGTGCATCTGGACCAACATCGACAACATTTAGGGCAGAGCGCGGACATGAACGCAGTAATCCAGGGTCTCATCATCATCATCATCGGTATCGGCGGTTGCTTCGGTTACTTCTACCTCTCCAATCTGTTGCTCGAGAAAGTCCTATTCCCGCCGCGCGGCGAGAACGCCGGACGCAACATCAATCGCGCCAACATGATCCGGCCGTGGTTGTTCAGCTTCCCGGTCATTTTCATGATGGGGGTCTACATTGTCTACCCGATTTTCGAAACACTGCGCTTGTCGCTCACTGACCGCGATTTAGGCGATGCGTTTGTCGGTCTTGCGAACTATCAGCAGTTGTTCAACGATACGAAATTCTGGGAAGCGATGCGCAACAACCTGTTGTGGCTGATCGTCGTACCCGCAACGTGTACGGCGTTTGGTCTCCTGATCGCCGAACTGACGGACCGCATTGCCTGGGGCAACATCGCCAAGTCGATCTTCTTCATGCCCATGGCGATCTCGTTTGTCGGCGCCTCGGTGGTCTTCATGCTGTTGTATGATATCCGCCCCGTGGCCGGGGTTCTGAACGCGGTCTGGATGCAGTTCGAAGGCGGGGTCGGCTCGTTTCTTTTCCTGCGGATATTCCCAGCCATCATCCTGTTGGGCTTCGCTGCGGTGGCGGCGTATGTCTGTTATCTGTTCCTGCGCCCCTTCTTCATTCCGGAGGAACGAAAGGGCGGAATCGTCACGGCTGCTCTGCGAGCAGTTGCCGGCGCGGCTGCAGTCTATCTTGCCGTCCTGGCGCTTCTGAACGTGATCGACGTGTTCACGATCACCCTGCCTTACGGCAAATCCCAGGGCTGGAAGACGATACCGTTCTGGAACAATTTCTTCCTGATGGCCGCGATGATCTGGTCCCAGACCGGCTTAGCCATGGTGTTCCTGTCGGCGGCGCTGCGCGGCATTCCGCAGGAAACGGTTGAGTCCGCCATCATCGACGGTGCGAAGCCGTTCCAGTTATTTTTCCGTATCAAGGTCCCGCAAATCGTCGGCACAATCGTCGTGGTGTGGACCATCATCACGGTGATGGTGTTGAGGATATTCGACATTATCTATACGTTGACCTTCAGTAATTGGAATACGGCGATCCTGGCAAATTACTTGTACCGCAAGCTGTTCAACGACCTCGACTGGAACGTCGGGTCGGCATCTGTGATCATCCTCGTGCTGCTAGTGTCGCCGATTATGATCTATAATGTGTACAAAGCCCGCTAAGAAATAGGGAGGATTGACCATGGACGGAATAGTAGAAACCAAATCATCGCTCAAAAAATGGGTCGTGCGCATCACGGTCGCTTTGCTGCTCGCCGTGTGGTTGACTCCGTCGCTGGGTCTGTTCGTCTCTTCGTTCCGAACCAGACTCGATATTCAACAATCAGGATGGTGGACAGCGTTCTTTACAACCGAGAAGAACGAAGTTCTCCGGGCCGCCGATCCAGACGACTTTCGCCTGGCTGACGGTGACGTCTTTACGGTCTCGGGCAATCTGTTCGGCGAGGCGTCCTCGAAGGAGATTACCCTCTGGGGCACCAAGCGGCAATCGAGTGATGCCTATGTTCCCGGCGACGTGGCCGACATGGGAGACGGCGAAAGCATCACTGTTCAGGCCAACGGTGACTACGTCTGGCGCGGCAACGACGATCAGTTGAGCGGTCGCGGACAACGCGTATTCGCCACGGTAAGAGCGCCACCCGAATTTACACTCCAAAATTACCACTGGATGCTGTTCGATAAGACGAACCCCCATAGTTTGTGGCAGGCCCTTCTCAACACGCTGATCATGGCAATTCCGTCGACGATTATCCCAATCACGATGGCGGCATTTGCCGCCTACGCGCTTGCCTGGATGAATTTCCGAGGCCGTGGATTGTTGATCGCGGCGGTCGTCGCGGGCCTTGCCGTGCCGCCCAACATTGCCTTGATCCCCATTCTGAATCTGCATATTGACATCGGTATCGGCAAGAGCTTTCTGGGCATGTGGCTCGCCCATTCCGCGTTCACACTGCCGTTCGCCCTCTTTCTTTTGCGCAACTACATGGCCGGCATACCGCGCGAAATTGTCGAAAACGCCAAGCTCGACGGTGCGACTGATTTCCAGATTTTTATCAGGATCATTCTGCCGCTCAGCATTCCGGCGCTCGCCTCGTACGCGATCATCCAGTTTCTGTTGGTGTTTAACGATCTCCTGGGGCCCAAGGTGTTTCTGATCGACAACTCCGGTGCCCGCGACATCATCACAAATGCCATTACCAGAATGTTGGGGCCCTACGCCGGCAACTGGGATATCATTTCGGCGGGGGCCTTCATTTCCATGGCGGTGCCGTTGGCGGTCTTCTTCGCCATGCAACGATATTTCGCGCGCGGCTTGTTGGCCGGATCGATCAAAGGGTGACCGGTCGAAGAATTGAGAATAGGGCGTTGCGACACGTGGCGTCCACGAACCGGGTCCGGCAGACGCGCCGGACTGTAAACAGACAGGGAGGGACCAATGTCCGAAATGAAGTTGACCAACGTCGAAAAAATCTATGGAGGAGCGGTCAAGGCCCTCGAGGATATCAATCTTGATATCGAGCAGGGTGAACTGATCGTCTTACTCGGGCCGTCGGGCTGTGGCAAGACGACCCTTTTGCGCATGATCGCCGGGCTCGAGACCATCACGTCGGGCACGCTGGAAATCGAGGGGCAGATCGTCAACGATGTGCCACCGGCCCAGCGTGGTATCGCGATGGTGTTCCAGTCCTATGGCTTGTATCCGCACATGGACGTGCGCAAGAACATGAGCTTTGCCCTCGAGCTCGCCAGGAAGTCGCGTCAGGTGATCAATACTACCGTCACACAGGCCGCGCGAATGCTCCAGATGGAGCCCTATCTCGAACGACTGCCCAAGGCGCTCTCCGGTGGCCAGCGTCAGCGGGTGGCCATCGGCCGGGCGATCGTGCGTGACCCCAAGGTTTACCTGTTCGACGAGCCGCTCTCCAATCTTGATGCCGCGTTGCGGGTGGCCACCCGGATTGAGATCGCCCAGCTCAAGGAGTCGATGCCCGAGAGCACCATGATCTACGTGACCCACGACCAGGTGGAGGCCATGACCCTGGCGAACCGCATCGTGTTGCTCACCCCCGGTGGGCGCGTTGGTCAGGTCGGCAGACCGTTGGAACTGTATACCCGGCCCCAAAACGAGTTTGTCGCCCAGTTCATCGGCTCGCCCGCCATGAACCTGCTTCCCGGCGAAGTTGTCGGCACGGGAGAGCAGACCACCATTAAACTCGACACCGGCGGGGTTGCCGTCTCGGCTGCCCCGACGCGAAGCTCGGAGGCAGGCCTGGAGGTCAACGTTGGGGTTCGGCCGGAGGATTTGGTAGAAACCGACGGCGATTGTATTTTCGAGGGCAAGGTGAGCATCACCGAGGAATTGGGCGAGGTGACCCTGCTCCACTTTGACCGGGTGCAGGACAAGGATACCATGCTCGCAAAGCTGCCCGGCATTCACACAGGGTTGCGCGGCAACACGGTCAAACTGACTGCCGAGCCCCCCAAGATTCACGTCTTCCACGAGGGCGTTTCCCTCTATTACCGCTAGGATCTGAGGGGGACTAAAGGGGGACAGACCCGTGCTCGTGCTCGTGCTCGATTGCAACATTCCCGATCCCTTTGAGATGGGGAAGTCCGAAGAGAAGAGAAGGTATGGAATCCAGGGTTCTATGGGATGCCGTTTCGTTCACGAGCACGTCTCACGAGTACGATCACGAGGAGCCCCTTCCAGGGGCTAATTTAGGATCTGAGGGGGACTAAGGGGGACAGACCCGTGATCGTGCTCGATTGCAACATTCCCGATCCCTTTGAGATGGGGAAGTCCGAAGAGAAAAGAAGGTATGGAATCCAGGGTTCTATGGGATGCCGTTTCGTTCACGAGCACGATCACGAGGAGCCCCTTCCAGGGGCTAATTTAGGATCTAAGGGGAGCGAAAATAAATTTTGTTTTTTTTCAGGAAATAAAAAAATGGCTGTACAATTACCAGCACCGCAACAAATACGAGAACTCGCCGAGGAAGTGCTCGCCAACCCTACCAACACAGGTGCCCCCTATGCCAACTGAATATGAACCCTTGATGGATGTCCGCAAAGATTTAAGAATCAAATGGTATCGCAGTCCTATTGACAAAAAGGTCTTGCGGGAGTTAACCCAAAAAAGTGACCGCCAAGGAATGTTTCAGGCTGGCGGGCATTTGACCATCTTTGCCGGTACAGGACTGCTCAGCTACACCTTTTTTGTGCAAGAGTGGTGGATTGCCTGCATCCTGGCAGTGATCGCCCATGGGACCGTCGGTACGTTCTTTTCCGGATTGGCCACCCATGAACTCTGCCACGGCACCGTCTTCCGAACCCGCTGGCTCAATCAGATGTTTCTTTATATTTATAGCATTTTGGGCTGGTTCAATTTTCACAATTACAACTATAGCCATACCTACCACCACCTCTACACTCTCCATCCGAGAGGAGACCGGGAAGTCGTTCTACCCCTTCCGGCTTCCTTGAAGTGGACTTACCTGCTACAGTTGTTCACCTTCCAAATCTTTGGTGGTCCTGAAGTGTCAGGAATGATACCCGTGATCAAGCAGAGGCTTAAAGATGCGATGGGGCAATACCCGGATGAATGGATTGGGGCCGTGCTTGAATCCCATGGGCGGGACCACCGGAAGGCGAGGAACCTGGCACGGCTGATTTTGCTCTTCCATCTGGGGGTCTGGGTAGTGTCGATTTATTTTCAACTGTGGCTCTTGCCGATATTGCTCTCCTTCCATCTCTTCATTGGCAACTGGCTCAAATATTTTGTAGGCTTGCCGATGCACTGCGGCCTACGCAGCAATGTCCCGGATTTTCGCAAGTGCGTGCGGACCATCACCCTCGATCCCCTTTCCGAATTTCTCTATTGGCACATGAACTGGCATACAGAACACCACATGTATGCCGGGGTCCCCTGCTACAACCTCAAGAAATTGCATGAGGCGATTGCCCACGATATGCCGCAACCCAAAAATGTGTTTGGCGCCTGGCGCGAAATGCGGGAAACTTGGCGAAGACAACAGGAAGATCCGAGTTATGAATACGATACCCCTGTGCCGCCCCCGACAGATCGAAAATCGGTTGAAGAGGATGACAAATTAGCCGCCTCCATTGGCGATTTAGCTCCTAAATCGCTGGTTTAAGTGAAATCGACTAATATACAGACTGACCCGACTTGGGCAATTCATTTTAACACAATGTGAAAAGGAACCCATCATGCGCTTTAGAACGAACAAGATATTTGAGAAAAACAAGCAGGGCAAGCAGGGTATCGGTCTTGGTCTGGTTTATCCAAGTGCCGAGGCCATCGAGATCAAAAGATTAAAAACTCCACCAACAGCAACTAACATTATTTTAGCAACTCGATACCTCGGAGCCGCTCGGCGTACCGTTGCTCCGGGGTTGTTCATTTAAGGAGGCAAAAAAATGTCTATACTAATTACTGGCGGAACAGGTTGGGTAGGTACTGGCCTGGCACATAGTCTAGTAGAGAGGGGCGAAGACGTTATCTTGTTTGACATCGCTCCGCAAATAGAGCGCGTGGCGGATATCAAGAAAAACCTAAAGGTTGTCCAGGGAGACCAAACGGTCTGGCCTGACGTGTTGAATGTTGTCAAGGAAAATAACGTAGAAGGCATATTTCACCTCGCAATGTTACCAGAGGAAGCTGACGCGAACTCCTGGACCATTTATGAATCGAATGTCGCCGGAACAAAGAATGTCCTGGAAGCGGCGCGACTCTTCGGGGTAAAGCGGGTGGTGTTTACCAGCACTGTGAGTACCTATAATCTGGGAATGTCTACTGAAAATATCACCGATGAGACAATACAACGGCCTAATAACGTGTACGGTGTGTCCAAGCTATGTGGTGAGCTTCTTGGCAGATGCTATCGGAAGAAATATGACCTTGACTTTCGCTGCATACGATACCCTCAAATCACTGGTCCCAGTCATAAGATCAATAGATTCCCATCCGATATCGCTACGAAAATGCAATATATTGGCTGGACGATTCAAAGTGCAGCCCTGGGCAGACCGGCTGAATTTCCTGTCAGCGAAGACAACAAACTTCCTGTTCTGTACTATGAAGATGCTCTGCGGGCCACACTAATGCTGTATGATGCACCAAAAGAGCAAATAGAGACCGTCTGCTATAACGTCGTAGGGGTCTTCCCATCGCTAACGGCCAGGGAGGTAGAACTGACTATAAAGAAGTTCATTCCGGAAGCTCAATTGACCTATAAGCCGGACCCCGGGGTCATGGATTATTACCAAGGTAACAATAACTTCGATGATAGCCGGGCTCGTGAAGAATGGGGGTGGAAGCCATTGTATGCGGATTTCGAAAAGATAGTGGCCGATTTTATTAATGAAGTAAGATCGAAACCCGGGTAGTCTCTACAAACCAGTGGACATCTATGTTGGCGACCTCCCACAGAGAGGCGGGATGCCCAAAAGGACTATCACCTGCTGCAGAAATTTTCCAGGGTGGTCTAGCTGGAAGCGCGGTTCTATTTTTTTATCTTATTCTTTGATTTTTTAATTTTCCTATATTTTCGTATGGAGGTAGTAACATGAGTGAAATGTTTGATCTAACCGGAAAGGTGGCCATCGTTACCGGTGGTAACGGGGGTATTGGGCGCGCCATTGCCGTGGGGATGGCGCAGCACGGTGCGGATATCGTCGTGGCGGCGCGCAATGAACAGAAGACGGCAGCCGTCGTCAAAGAAATCGAAGCCCTGGGTCGCCGTTGTCTCGGGGTGCGCTGCGACGTCCTCGAGCAGGACGACATCCTCAACACCGTAGAGATGGCGGTCCGCGAACTGGGTAGCCTCAACATCCTGGTCAATAATTCCGGCATCGGTCACGGCGGTGAACCAACTCAGACTGTGACCCTCGAGACCTGGCATCGGGTCATCGATACCAACCTGACCTCGGCGTTCCTGTTCTCTCAGGCGGCCCACTCGATGATGGTGAAAGCCGGAGGGGGCAAAATCATCAATATTGGGTCGGACTATTCCCTGATAGGCGCTGCGGGCAATGCGCCCTATTCGGCGAGCAAGGCCGGTTTGTTGAACCTGACGAAGACCATGGCCCTGGACTGGGGAGCCGACAACATTCAAGTCAACCTGCTGGCGCCCAGTTGGACCCATACGGACATGTCCGCTCCTGTCTGGGAGAACAAAGAGCGCACCGCCTACATCATCGACGAGATCGCTGCCGGTCGGATAGGCGAGCCGGAAGACCTGGCGGGGGCAGCTGTGTTTCTTGCCTCCCCGGCCTCTGACTTCGTTTCGGGAACGTTCATCAGCGTTGACGGAGGTCTGAAGGCCGGCGACAAGGGGTGGTCAGACCACCCCCCTGGTATCGGGTAATCGATACCAATCCTTTTTGCTTTTAACTTATTCTTTCAATAACAGAAAAAATTGGAGAAATGAAATGGACATCTCACCACTGACGACCTTTCTTGGCGCCGAAATCGCCGGAGTGGATCTGCGTCATCTGAATTCCGGTCTGATTCAGGAGATCAAGAACGTTCTGCATCAATACTCGGCGGTTTTCTTTCGCGACCAGCCAGAACTTTCCCCAGCGGAGCATACTGATCTTGCCAGTGCATTCGGGCCTGTTTTCCCCCACCCATTTAACCCCCGAGGATCAGACTTTCCCGGCATCATAAAGCTTGAAGCGGGCCCCGATACCAAAAAGGCAGCGGCAACTAAATGGCACCAGGACGTTACCTGCGACAAGGAACCTTATTACCTCTCAATACTTCAGATGCACGAGATTCCACCAGTCGGAGGGGATACCGTTTTCTCCAGCATGTATGCAGCGTACGAAGCATTGTCACCACGTATGAAGCGGTTGCTCGATGGTTTGACGGCACGACACGATGGAGCAAAGGTTTACTCTTTTCTGCGCGGACTTAGTGAGGAACCCAATTACCGGGACGGCCATCCCGAGGCCGTTCATCCCGTCGTGATACGTGATCATGGAAGTGGCAGGCCTGCGCTTTTTGTCAATCGAGAGTTTACGGCCGAACTCAACGACTTGCCTTGGGGAGAAAGCGAAGCGTTGCTCAAGTTCCTGTTTGATCATACCGAAGGGGCCGATTTCCAGTGCCGATTTCGCTGGTCACCTAACGCGGTCGCGATCTGGGACAATCGCGGTATCCAGCATAGAGCGACGTTTGATTACTGGCCACATGTTCGCACGGGGCGTCTCGCCGGAGTTTGTGGACCAGTTCTAAAGATGTGGCGGTTGGAAGAAGCGCCATCCACTTTAAATTTAAAGGAGAACAAGATGGAGGACGTTATCGTGTATCCTCATGGCTTCAGCAAAATGGATAAGTAAGGGGCCTGGTCGAACGAGCAGTGAGTGAAACCGGTCGGATTGATGTTTTAGTCAACAATGCCGGTATTCGAGTCGAGAAGGACGTCATTAACACCACCATCAGTGAAGAGAGAAAAAATGAAATTCGGGGCACAACTCAATTTTTGTCGTGCTCAATGGGACGAGATGGAGGCCTATATCCAAACAATGGAGGCAGGACGATGGCACAGCCTTTGGTTGTCTGACCACTTCCTGCCGACGCCTGTCCCCGTCGGTACTCCTGCGGAGCAGGATGAACTCAATCCGGCCTACGAAGCATTTATCCCCCTCGCGGTGGCCGCTGGGATGATGAAACGGCTCAAGCTGGGCAGCTTTGTGTTGGGCGTTACCTACCGCAATCCAGCCTTGGTGGCCAAGATGGCCGCTGAACTCGATCAAGTCTCCAGGGGTCGCTTCACTTTGGGGATCGGGGCAGGCTGGTTCGAGCGTGAACACCAGGCTTATGGTTGGGTCTTTCCCTCTATGAAAGAACGGCAGGACCGTTTAGAGGAGGCCTGTGCCTTGATCCGCAAGCTTTTTACAGCCGAAGAGCCCGTCGACTTCCAGGGGCAGTATTATCGACTGGAGCGGGCCCCACTCTCCCCAGGTTGTTATCAGAAGCCCCATCTGCCGATCATGATTGGTGGAAATGGAGAGCGCCGTACACTGCGCACCCTGGCACGGTATGGGGACATCTACAATTATAACGGTTGGGAAGGGATGGATATGGATGTCGAAGTGTTCAAACACAAACTCAGCGTGCTCGCGCGGCATTGTGAAGACATCAACCGGGATCCGGCGGAGATCAAATTGACGGTGTTTTTCCAATTGAGACTTGTCGAAACCGATGCGGAACGGGAACGCATCCGCCAGAAAAATCTGGGATGGGTGGCCGGATCGCGAAACTTCTACATCGATTTGATCGGGGAATTTGAGAAAGCCGGAGTCGAGGAGATATGCTGCGCCAGCTTTGACAGGGCGGAAGATTTGCAGCGGGTGGATGAAGAGATCATTAACTTTTTATGATGGAAGTAGTTATTTAGGGGAATGGAAGGATGATAAAAAATGGAACGGAACTCAAACAGACAAAAAAGGGGAAATCACTGGTAAGTGGGTGAATGGAGAGTAAAAAGCAGGTCGTTTTTTAAACCTACCTTCCGGAACTCAAGTTTTTGAGGAAAATGGGAGTAGGTTCGAAAGGGGAGATGAAATATAGTAATATATAAAGTTTAAAATAGCATTGTAGTTTAAATCCAGATTACGTTGAATAATTTGAAGGAGGTGTAACATGACGTTAGAAAAATTAGAGGCCAGGATTGCACGCCTGGAAGAAATCGAAACGATTAACAAAGTGTGGCATAGGTATTTATACTTAATTGATACCCAAGACTGGCAGGGAGCAACCAATATGTTTACAGAGTCGGCATTACTCGAATTGGGCACTGCCGGCTGCTATCGGGGCAAGGAGGAAATTGCAGGGTGGTATAAAAAGGTTATTCAGTCATTACCACTTATAGTTCACATGTCCCATAACCCTGTCATTGAGGTAGAAGGAGACAATGCTACCGGCGAATTCTACTACGAGACACCAGCTACTGATGCTGAAGCAAACAGAGCTATGTGGTTCGTGGGTAAGCACGAAGCTGAATTCACAAAAGTTAACGGTCATTGGAAGATCAAGACATTGGTAGCCAAGTGTATTTACAATACCCCCTACGATGAAGGCTGGGTTAAAACGAATCTGTGTGAATAAGTTTAAAAGTAAGCGCCCAATTGTCTTTTTAGCTCGGTTGATCTTCTTTATCAAGGTATTGAGGCAAGAGCTGTTTCATCGGCTCAGGAGAGCGATTCGTCCAAGTGGTGCGTCACGTACAGGATATGAACTTCCGTATTTTTTGCTATGTAATCGACCAGGTCGAGTACCATTCTCCGGTTGGCATAATCCAGTCCCTGACACGGTTCGTCCAAAATAAGCAGCATGGGAGATTTGACCATGGCCCGGGCAAGCAAAGCCATGCGCTGTTGTCCTTGGGAAAGTTGGTTGAATGGACTATTGGCTTTTTCTTCAAGGGAGAGAATGTGGATCCACTGGAGGGCAATCAAACGCTGTTCAGGGGAGTATCGCCGGTAGAGACCAATGGAATCGAAGAAACCGGAAAGGATGACATGCATCGTACTCAAATGACTGTAATAGCGAACCTGAAGTTCTGCGGAGACTTTTCCGATTTTCTTTTTGATATCCCAAATACTTTCACCCGTGCCCCTGCGCCGTCCAAAAAGGTATATTTTATTGGAATATGCCTGTAAATTTTCAGTGGAGATCAAACTCAACAACGTCGATTTCCCCGCTCCATTGGGACCCGCGATTGCCCAGTGCTCGCCTTTTTTCATAGTCCAATTGAAGCCATTCAAGACCGTCACCGCTCCGTATTGAACCCTGACGTTTTCCATGGAAATCAGGACTTCGTCTGGCACTTGTTCGAGCATTTGCCGTGAATTGTTGAAATCCGGCACGAAGGTGTGGTTCAAATCATTTCCTTGGTAGAGGCGTTTGAGAAATTGCGTATTCAAAATGTCTTCCTTCTTCCCCTGCGCGAAAATCTTACAATCTTTCAGGCATAAAACATGAGTGACATTCTCCGGAATTTCCTCCAGTCGATGGGTTATGAGGAGAATTTTCAAATCATGCTCCATCAAAACATTGTGTTGCGGGTGATGGCAGCATTGGGGGTCTGTGGAGTGCTAAGAGTTCTCATGATGCCTGAGAATGGCGGAAGGTATCAACGATTTTATGAAATCCAATTTCAAGAATAACTACCGTCGCCATAAAACAACGTTTCCTGAGTTAATGTAGGATTCATCGGCCTCGGCGCCATAAAATCCGGGGACAGTTACGAAAATAAATCACGAAAACCAGACCCGATATTAGCAGGGATCGGAATCTTTCTCTTGGAGGAGAGCACGCAGCCGTTCGACTTCCGCAAGCGCTTTTTCTTTTTCTTCTCTTGCCAAGGCATTTTCTTTCAGTTTTCGCTCTTTTTCTTTTTGCTGACGCTCTTGTTGGAAGCATTTCAGGAGAAAGGTTTTGGTAGAGAGGATCCTCAATTAATCTTTAATTTGATGCGCTGGGCGCGCCTTATACAGACTCCCCCTAGAAATTTGAAACAGGAATATCTTCCCTTGCATTTAATCAGAAACTTCGATATGGTTGGCATTAAATCAGTTGATTTTGGCAAGAATCCGATTATGCGTTAACTAAATACAGTGATTCAGAAAAAAGTATCCAAATTGTCATTCTACTATGAAATCATATGTCAAGATAGTTATGAAAAAAATTCTAACCAGTCTACTATTCGTGGTCCCAAAGGCCGACAAGTTACTTTTTCGAAGTCATTTTCATGAAAGGAGTTGGCATACTGAGCGACGATGATCGGAGTCAACAAGAATGACACCGCCATACTCCAGGAACTTCGATAATGAGGTGTTGAACTTTTTCAAATTTCTTGGTTGTTGCTTTCTAGTAGATGAATCTCAAGGCTCTGTTTTTGTTTAAACCACTTGGAGCACAGGAGGTTGATAAGGTGTTTGATCGAGGATTAACCTCCTAGCCAAAATCACCAGTTTACGAGCGATGGCCACAATGGCCCGTTTGCCTCCGATGCGGCAAGCCAAGCGTTGATATTTGGTTTTAAAATAAGGATCTTTACGCACCAGAGTCCAAGCCGCTTCCACCAACATTCCACGCAGATCGGCTTTGCCGGAACGAGTAATATGGCCCATGCGAATCTGATCAGAACTGGAAAACTGAGAAGGGGTTAAGCCCACATAAGCGGCGATTTGATCACTTTGAGCAAAACGCGTGAGATCTTCCAATTCTAATAAAAAGGTCATCGCTGTGAGCAAACCCACTCCGGGGATGGATCTTAAAAACTGAACGTTGAGTTGGTGTTGAGGGCTCTTGGCCAGTTGTCGAATGGCTTGAGTCAGACGAAGAATTTGCTCTTGGAGAAAATGGAATTCTTCCAGAAGCATTTGCATACTCAAACCAAAGCGAGAGTCGCTTTGAGCCAAGTTTGTTAATTCCAATAAAAAACTTTGAGTCCAAGAACCTTGGTCGCTGGAGAGCTTTTGTCCATGAAAACTTAACTCGGCTTTGATGCGATTTTGAACACGAACTCGATTGCCCATGAGTTGACGACGATGGCGAATGAGTTTGCGTTGCTGCAAATTAGCTTCACTCGGAACATAAACACTTTTGAGCAAATCTCTGGAAAGATAAAAGGCTAATTTCTTGCTGTCTTTGCGATCGGTTTTTACTCGATTACCTGACTCTTGAGGAATCAAACTGGGAGGGGTGACCAAACAATCCACCCCCCAATGGCTCAGATGACGAGAGAGCCAGTAGCCACAATAACCGGCTTCATAGACCACTTTCATCTCCAATGATTTGAAAGGATTCAAAAGTTTTTTTAAGGCCGACCAACTCGCTGGAATGGATTGACTGCTCAACTCGCAATCAAAGCTCCGAATGGTGACATGAAAGGTTTTTTTATGCACGTCGATTCCTATATAAATGGTTTGGCCTAATAATGATTCAATGTTAATCTTTTTCATAGCAGTCTCCTAAAAGATGGTTGTTAGTTTTTGCTGAAACTATTTAATATCACAACCATCGGAGACTGTCTGATTTACATAGTAACTGAGGGGGACGCCTAGTCATGTAGGCGAAGAATCTCAATGATATCAAGGAGAACTTTCGTAAGGGGGCTGCCTAAGCCTCAGGATGACAAATCAAAAGTATTAATTTGATCACTTTATTCTGATTAGCTGTCCTAAGTATTCACGATTATCTCAGAGGAGTCCCCATGGAAATGCCATATACTCAGCAGACTTCCTTGGATCAGCATAGGAAACGGTTTTTGACCGATGATCGCTGTCACCAGCATCTTTTTACGGTTCGCTGGCCCCAGGGGTTTGTCTGTCCCGCCTGCGGTCATCATGAGTATTACGAGGTATCGCTGCGCAAGCTGTTTCAATGCAAACAATGTCATTCCCAAACTTCTGCGACGGCGGGCACGATCATGCACCGGACCCGGACTCCGCTGCGTTATTGGTTTTGGGGGATTTATTATGTGGCGGCATGCAATGGCGAGACGACGGCTCAACAACTATCAGAAAAAATCGGATTGAATTACTATTCCGCCCGGAGAATGCTGGGAAAAATCCATGAAATCGAAAAGGACCAGGGGTTCCTGGGGGATCTGCTGAAAAGCTTCAAAATGCCTGAACCGTCCAAGGAAGAACTCTCTATTGGACCGGGAATGGAAACGCAATCCAGGCCAATAAAAGGGCCGTATCCACTAAGAGAGCCAACGATTCCAGACAGAAAAAATCCGGAGATTCTGGGTTATTCGCTGGAGGAGGTCATTTTTGAAAGTGGACGGACCTGGTTCAGGCGCGGCAGGCGGCAAAGGGACGGGCTTTCGGTCCTGATCAAGGGACCAGCTTCCTCTGAGCAGAGTGCCCAGGAACTGGCGGAAATGCGGCACGAGCATGAGATCACTCAGGCTCTTAGGATCGATGGGGTTCTCAGGGCAGAGGAACTGGTGCATTGTGAGAACGGATGGGCGTTGATCCTGGAAAACACCGATTCGCTCCCTTTAAGAAAGCTGATGGATGCCGCCCGGCTCGACCTGCTGGACTCGCTGAAGATAGCAGTTTCACTGATCGATATTCTGAAAGAAGTGCACCAGCAGGGCATCCTGCATAAAATGATCAACCCGTTCAATATTTTTGTCGATCCGGCATCGGGGACGGTCAAACTGAGCGGCTTCGGCCTGGCCACCCGGTTGCCTGAGAAAAATTTGACGACGTTGAGTCCTCAGCTGACCGGGGAAACCCTGCCCTATATCTCCCCCGAGCAGACCGGCCGGATGAACCGGCCCCTCGATTATCGCAGTGATTTTTATTCCCTGGGCGTCACCCTCTATGAGCTTTTCAGCGGAAGAGTGCCTTTCCACTCCCGGGAGGCCATGGAAATCATCCACGCTCACATTGCCCGGCAGCCCCTGTCCCCTGACGAGATTGAACCGCAAGTACCCAGAGTCCTTTCTAATATGGTGATGAAACTGCTGGCCAAGCGTGCCGAGGCGCGCTACCAGAGTCACTCGGGTCTGGCATCCGATCTCCTGGCATGTGTGGATCAGCTCGAAAACCAGGGGAGCCTGTCCGACTTTCCTCTGGGCCGCCATGATATGCCTGAAGAACTGCAGATCGCCCCGGGCTTTATGGCCGGGAGGATGAAATCACCGCCCTGGAGGCTGCCCTGGAACGAGTCAGCCAGGGAGCGACCGAGATGGTGCTGGTCTCGGGAAGCGCCGGTGTCGGTAAAACCGCCCTGGTCGGTGAAATTCACCGGTCCATTGCCCAAAAAAACGGCTTTTTCATCTCCGGCAAGTTTGACCAGCTCCGGCACAATATCCCCTACAGCGCCCTGATCCAGGCGCTGCGGGGACTCATCCGGGAGATGTCGGTTGCAAACAAACCCGGAATGGAGCGTTGGAAAAACAGGATACGGGCTGCCCTGGAACCCAACGGACAACTGGTGACCCGGGTGATCCCGGAACTGGAACAGATGATCGGCCCGCAACCCCCGCTGTCGGAAATGGGAGCGCTGGAGGCCCGGAACCGTTTCACTGCCGTTTTACTGGAGTTCATCGACCTTTTCTGTGAAAAGACCCATCCCCTGGTTATTTTTCTGGACGACCTGCAGTGGGTGGACGCCGATACCCTCAAGCTGGTGGAACGGATCGCTCAGGATCCGGAGAGGAAACCTCTGCTTTTCCTGGGGGCCTATCGCGACAACGAGGTGGAGGTCGATCATCGGCTGATGATCAGTTGTGAGGTGATCAAAAAAACAGGTCAGCCTGTGCAAACAATCCCCTTAAAGCCCCTCAACCCGGATGACATCTCACAACTGCTCGTCCATACCTGCCACTGCCGTCCTGAGGATGCCAAACCGCTGGCCGAGGTTCTGGTGCGCAAAACCGGCGGCAATCCCTTCTTTGTGAGCCAGTTCTTGAACGTACTCTCCGAAAAGGAGCTGATCGGTTACTCCCCCGAGGAAAAACGATGGACCTGGGATCTGGCTGCCATCGAATTCCTGGCGGTGACCGAAAATGTGGTGGATTTGCTGGTTGACCGGCTCCATCGATTTTCCTCTGAAACCAGGAAACTCTTAAGCCTGGCGGCCTGCATCGGCAATACCTTTGACCTGGAATCGTTGGAACTGATCAGCGGAGCCGGAGGCAGAGAGATCGATGAGAACCTGTTGCCGGCCCTTGAAAATGGGTTGATTCTCGGTTTTTCCCAAGCCCCGCAGCTGGATAATCCTCTGGACGGAGCGAGCGCGGAGAGCGGCAGCTACAAATTCCTGCATGACCGGGTGCAGCAGGCTGCCTATGCCCTCATTGCCCAAAAGGAGAAACAGACGGTCCATCTTCAAATCGGTCAGACCCTGCTCAAGCAATACGCTCCAGAGAAAGGTGTAGATCTGCTTTTTGACATCGTCCACCATCTCAACCTGGCCCGGAGGGTGAAGGATAAATGGAAAGAACGATTGCATCTGGCAGAACTCAACTTGAAAGCTGGTCGTCAGGCCAGAGCGGCTTCGGCTTTTGAACAGGCTCTGGAATACTTTACCCTGGGCCTGGATCTCTTAGGAGCCGCCGCCTGGAAACGGCATTACCCCCTGGCCTTATCCCTGCATGAAGCCGCCACGGAGATGTCATCGCTCTGCGGCCGCTTCGAGTTGATGGAGGAGCTGGCGGGTGCTGTAAAAGACAACGCCCGAGAAGACCCGGACCTGGCCAATGTTTATCGATGCCGGATCCAGGCGTACACAACCCGAGGTGAATTAAAAAAGGCACAGGAAACGGGCGCGGAGATTCTGGAGAAATTGGGGTATCAACTGAGCCGTCTGTCTCTCGACCAGTGGCAGCAGACCCTCGTTCAAATCAAACCCAGCCTGGCCGGTAAAAGCGTCGCAGACGTGATGCGCTTTGAGCCGCTCACCCAAACGGATGCCGAGGTCCTTGTCCCTATCCTGTATGAACTCCATTTACCATATGACCAGGCTGGGGCTACTTTGGATGACGGTCTTTGGCAACCCATCGCTGCCAAACGCATCTCTTTGCTGCTGAATCATTTTCATCCGCAATATTCACCCGAATTCTATATTCACCTTGGATATATATATTGCGGGTTTGTGCAGGATTTTGAATTTGGTTATGAACTCGGTCGTCTGAGCATACAGATCATGGAAGCGCTTGATCTGAAGGAAATAAACTGTAGAGTTTCCGGGGGTTTCAATGGTGGGATCCGGTTCTATGGGGAGCCGCTATCGGCGTCATTGGATCCCTTGCTGGAAACTCATAAGATGGGAATCGAAACGGGAGATTTCGTCAATGCCGGTATTAGCGCTGTCGCAAGGTGTCGAATAGCGTTTATGTGCGGGAAAGAGCTGAATTGGCTGAAAGGGGAATTGTCGACGTTGAAGCTTGCTCTCAAGAAGATTGATTATATTCTCGGGTCTCCCCAAGTCGAAATGCTGATGAAGGCGGTCATGATTCTAATGGATGAACCTTCGAGCCTGTCGAACGGCATCATGGATCAATACGACAGGGTGACAAGTACGGAGTACTCATATTATGAACATTGCAGTTTTAATTACCAGAAGCTGGTACTGCAAACCCTGTTCGAAGAATACGAAGCAGCCCGTGAGACGGTTTTTGAAATGATCAACCTGATGAAAACCTACAAGGATTCCCTTGTTGATCCCCTGGCCAACTGCTACCTGTCTTTCGCTCTCCTGGCGGTTTGCAACCAGGGGAGCGAGGGGGAAAAGGAGGAAATCCTCACCCAGGTTGATGACAATCAGGAGACGTTGGAGAAACTGGCGCGCTGCGCACCGCCCAATTATTTGCATAAATACCACCTGGTGGAAGCCGAGCGGATGAGGGTTTTGGAGGGTCAAAGCGACGCGATCCTGTCCCATTATGACCAGGCCATCGCTTTGGCCAGAGAGAGTGAATTTATCCACGAGGAAGCCCTGGCCAATGAACTGGCAGCCAGGTACTTGCTCAACCAGGGGCAGAACGACGCCGCCGGCTCTTACCTGCGCTCAGCAATGGAAAAATACGAAACCTGGGGGGCAAAACGGAAGGTCGCGCACCTAAAGTCTCGATATCCCGGGCTGATTGCCGATGATCGTGCTGAAGCGGCGTCTCCTTCGGCCAACCTGGATCTGGGGACGATGCTCAAAGCCTCGGAGGCCATCTCCAGTACCCTCGAGTTGGAACCGCTGCTGGAGATTCTGCTCCGCATTCTCATGGAAAATGCCGGGGCCCAGACAGCAACCCTGATTCTGGAAACCGAAGGTCAGTCTCTTATCGCTGCCCGTGGGAGTGCCGAGCAGGTCGAATATTTCCTGCCGCTTTCCCTGCCTGTGGAAAAGGCCCAATCCCTCTCCCTGTCGGTCATCTCCTGGGTAAAACAAACCCGGGAACACCTGGTTTTGGACAATGCCGCCCGCGAGGAACGGTTTGCCGAGGATGATCATATCCAGAGGGAGCGCCCCAAATCCATCCTGTGCGCGCCGATCACTCATCAGTCCGCCTTGAGCGGAATCATTTACCTGGAAAATAACCTGGTTGAGGGAGCCTTCACCTCCCGGCGATTCGAGGTGATCAAGCACCTTAGCTCCCAGATCGCCATTTCCCTGGAAAATGCCAGGCTTCACGAAAACCTCAAAAAGGCGCTGGACGAGTCGAAAGCGAGCGAAACCTCCCTGCATGAAGAAAATATCCGTCTGAAGGCCAACATCAAGGAGCGTTATCGGTTCGGAAAGATCATCGGCAAAAGCCCCGTGATGCAGGAGATTTGTGAATTAATCTTAAAGGCGGCGGCTAGCGATGCGGGTGTCATTGTCTATGGTGAATCAGGGACCGGTAAAGAATTGGTGGCTGAAGCCATCCATAAGATGAGTGATAGAAAAGAAAAAGCCTTTGTTCCTGTCAACGCCGGCGGCGTTGCAGAAACCCTCTTGGAAAGTGAGTTTTTCGGCTACAAAAAAGGGGCCTTTACCGGAGCCAACGCGGATAAGCGCGGCCTGCTCCAATCGGCAGACAAAGGCACGCTTTTCCTGGATGAATTGGGTGAAATCGGCCCCAATCTGCAAGCCAAACTGCTGCGCGCTATTGAGGGTGGAGGGTTCACGCCAGTAGGCGGACTTGAAGCGGAAACCTCCGATTTTCGCGTCATTGCCGCCACCAATAAAGATTTAAAAGAACAGGTGAAAAAGGGATTGATGCGGGAGGATTTCCTCTACCGCATCCACATTATCCCTCTTCACTTGCCGCCTCTCCGGGAACGTAAAGAGGATATCCCCCTGTTGATCGAGCATTTTATGCAAAACTACCCCCCCTCAAAGAACCTGCCCACAATCACCGTCGCTGTCATGGAAGCTCTGACTTCCTATGATTGGCCGGGCAATGTGAGGGAACTCCAAAATACGTTGCACCGCTACGTTACCTTGAAGAGGCTGGATTTTCTGGGAGCCCCTTTAAGTGCGCCGGCCCCTTCGCCGGAGATGAAATTTGAACCGATCCGGCCAAATGAAGAGTTGCTCCGAGATGTGGTGGCGCATTTCGAAAGGGAATATATCCTGAAGCAATTGGAAAGGTACCATTGGAACCGCTCCAAAGTTGCTTCTAAGCTTGGCATTGACCGAAGGACACTTTTTAAAAAGATGAGGAGTTATGGGGTGTTTAAGCCCCAAAATTAGATGTCTCTTCTTTTCCAAGTATCCAGTTTTCATATTGGAATTGAGCAGTAATTTTAGCGAGTTGTGGATAAATTTTGTCTGCACTTATAAGAATAGCGTTTTGAGCGATGGCGGTACTTGCAAGCATCAGATCTATATTATGCCTTTTCATATTTTTTTGTTTTGCCTCATCTTCCCCTTGAAGCCCCCAATGGTCACGTAGCCCATTCTTCAAATCTCCAAATAATTCTGCTCCCATTAATGGAACCGCAAGGATTATAAAATCAGATTGGGCCAATTGTGTCTGGTCTCGTAGCTTTGACACCTTATCATCAGGAGCATTAGCCCTTCCGTATTCTAGCTCATATAGAGTAAGAACAGAGATATAGACTTCATCATCATCACTCAAAGCCATTATCTTTGAATTAATATCTTCATAATGCTCATCAGCTTCATTATAAAAACTAGAAACAGTTTCTGAATCGAGCAAGTATTTCATCAAATTATTCTTGATCGTGTTTAAACTGAAAATTTTCTCGGAAATCCTTTCGATGTTGACGATCTGTTTCGGTGTAATTTCCTAGACTAATAGGATTTTTTTTATTTCTTGCTACAATTTTTGCCCATTTGGAAGGTTCTGTGCTTGAAGCCTGCTTACCTGCTGGTTGAACTCCCAAAAGTTGTTCAAGCTCCTCTAATGGCATAGATTCAAGTTTACTTGCCAATTCTGGAGTCAGGTCATTTCGATTTACCTGCATATTGCCTTTTGCGATTGGTGATGTTGCCATAAAATTTGAGGGCATACTTGCGGCAATTATACACGTTTCTCTAAATGGAAGCAAATAAAGTATCCACGCCCAAAGGACGTGGTTTTGATTTTCCCCTGGAAGGGGATTTCGTGACCGTACTCGTGAGACGTGCTCGTGCTCGTGAACGAAAACAGCCGGCTAAGAATTCATTCAATGACCTGTCTTCTCTTCTAAGAAGTAACCATCCCCAAAGGGAGCTCGGATCACTGAAATCGAGCACGTTCACGAGCACGATGACGAACACGGGTACGTTTCTGGCAGAGCCAATTCTCTCTGACCACGACTGGGCTGGGCCGCATTCGGATCCCCGCCCAGAGGACGTGGTTTTAAGGTTAAAAAAATGACCATTAAAAACTGACTGTCAAGAGGGATCGACCTATTTGTGATCAGAGCAGGCTCGTCCTTCAGACACTTTTTAAAAAGATAAGAAGTTGTGGGGTGTTTAAGTCCCAAAATGAGACGAAATGACCCCAGTTTTAATTTTTCATTAAATTTCAGTAGGTTATCCTGAAAACCCACGGTAGTATGGGGTCATTTGACCCCATTTCGCGATCTTTTCAAAAGGGAATTATATACAAAGTTAACCACGGATTCACACACTTGACATCCCAACGTAAAGAGTAATCACGGCCTACTCTTTACTTTCTTCCTTCTGCATAAATTTCCATTGATCAGAACGCCGGGGCGGGGATTTTAAAAACACAGTTATGATCTCGTCTGCCGTTGCGTTAATCTTTTCCGGCATCGGCTTGGCGGGTCTTCCTACTTTTTTCTTCTCTTTTGTTTTCATTTTAAATCTCCTGATATATTGTTGACATTCCTTCACAATCAAGTAGCTAATCTGATCATGCAGGAATGCAAATATTCAAGCTATCAGATTTTTATACTTAAGCCGTTTTCCTTCCATGCCTTTGGCCATTGATTCGATTTGTGCCAGGGTATCAAGCTCTCGCTGATTTTGCCTACCAGCAAATTCCTTAACATAGCGATCCAAATGCTTGGCACTCATTTTGTGATATGTCCCTTTGTGTCCCCTTTTGAGCATACTCCAGAAGGAATCAATACCAGCAGTATGGACATCTCCTCTCACGTATTCATCGTGGCTATGCCGGACAGATTCATGATTAGGAAGCCCCTTATAAACGGTAGCTTCGTCTGTATAAATCATGGAATTTTGTTTTACATATTCCTGGATCATCTTCTCAATAACCGGCTTCTTTGTATCTTCCGTTGCGGTGGCTACCACTTGTCCGGTCTCTCGATCCTTAATACCTACAACTGGGGATTTGCCAACCGTACCCCGTCCCTCTTTCTTCTTTTTAGACTCATGTTTCAGAGATTCCTTACCCCCTACATAAGTCTCGTCCATTTCAACCGGACCATTAAAAAGAGGTTTGTTATTATTCCAGCATTCCCGGATTCTATGATTGACAAACCATGCCGTTTTTTGAGTAAATCCCAATTCCCGGTATAGCTTCATACTGGCAACCCCTTTGATATTCGTGGCCATCAGATAGAAAGCGAAAGCCCACTTCCGGTAACCAATTTTAGAAGCTTCCATAGCCGTTCCGGTCTTCACTGAAAAAAACTTCCTACAATCTTTACAACGAAACGGCATCGGATTTTTAGAATTTTCATACTTTATAATTCGCTCGCTTTCACAATGTGCACATCGTATCCCATCAGGCCATCGCTTATCAATGAACATTTTTTCAGCCGTCTTGTCATCTGGGAACATGTCCATCAGTTCCAAAACCGTGATGCCTTTTCTGTGATTTTTTCCGGGTGCTTCTGCCATTTTTCAACTCCATGAAAAGTTAATAATTTTAGAAGTATATTAACCAATAAATCACAGTCTGTCAACAAAAAAATGCGTTTTTATTCATTTTTGTTTATTATTTTTGGACTGGGATTAGGCGAGGCGTAGCGCCCGGCCTGCAAATCCATGGTTAACTTTGTATATAATTCCCTTTCAAAACCTGTCAACACTTCCTCTGTCATCAATTATTCTAATGAATTCAGTCACTTAGACTATCCCACGCCGTTTTGGCATCCTCCTTGCCTAATACTATTACCACAAGTTAATCCCTTCCGCTCTCAAAAGACCGCAAAGCGGTCAAAGCCGCGCGTCCCAACGCGAAGCATGGGGACGATTTAAGGGGAGAAAAGGGTTATCGGTCAGACACTCGAAGTAAATCATCATTAAAGGAGGAAATGCCTATGGAATAAAACCCGTTTTGAAACAGCTGATGGGCGCGTGAGAGCGTCATTTTGTCATTTATTTTTTATTTTTTTAAGGAGAATCTTATGAAATCGAAAATCGCTATTCTGTTAATGCCATTTTTTCATTCATTATATTTTAAGGAGAATCTTATGAAATCGAAAATCACTAAGTTTACTCTGCTGGCCCTCATCGTGGCTGCAGTCTTCATCTTCACTTCCGCTATCGCCCAAGAGAGGAAGATGCTCAAAGACCCGTCCACCGGCAAGATGGTGACAGCACCTGAATACGGTGGAACAATTGTTTTCCCACCAACTGGCAATGGTCCTGAGCAACCGCACGCTGACGTTGTGATCAAAGGAAATTATATTATAAGTGAGGCCATTGCTCCCGTACTAGAGAAGATGGGTATGACAGACTGGTCAACGCCCAGGGACAAAGAGTGTTTTTGCGCGTGGTCTGCTCCGTTGGAAACTAGTAAACCACACCTGGCGGAGAGCTACGAGACGCCAGACCCCCTGACCTACATCTTCAAAATCCGCAAGGGCATTCACTGGCACGATAAACCTCCGATGAACGGGCGGGAGCTGACTGCTGATGACATTGCATATAACTATCACCGGGTAACGGGTCTGGGGAGCGGCTTCACCGAGCCAAACAAATTTGTGCACAATATCTCCGGCTTGGGAATCGAATCGATAACGGCGACCGACAGGTATACGGTTGTCTTCAAGATGAAAAAAGTAAACTGGATGGCCCTTTTACAAATTTACTATAATAGCACCGAGGGTTCCTGGATATATCCCCCTGAAGTCATCAAGGAACACGGGGACGCTCAGGACTGGAAGAACCTCGTCGGCACCGGACCCTATGAGTGGACCGACTGGGTAAAGGGCACCTCGATGACCTTCAAAAAGAATCCTAACTACTGGGCCTTTGACGAAAAGTTCCCGGAGTACCGGCTGCCCTACGCGGATGAGCTCAAGAGGGTACAAATAACGGATCCAGCTACGCAATTGGCGGCATTTCGGGCGGGCCAGATTGCTATTTTGCGACATCTTGGCGTAGACGACGGAGAGTCACTCAGGCGGACTAATCCTGATGCCACGACGTTTACGTCAATGTACCAGACCACGAAAGCTTCCTTTGCCATGAATGTGCGCGAGGCACCTTTTGACGACATCCGCGTGCGTCAGGCTATGAATTTGGCGTTAGACCACGAGACAATGAACAAAGCCCTTTATGGGGGACTTGGAGACGCGACGCCTTACGGGATTGTTGGGCCGAGTTTCCCCGGGGAATTCATCCCATTCGAGGAGTGGCCGGAAGCGGTCAAGGCAAACCATCGCTATGACCCGGAAAGGGCGAAACGGCTTCTGGCGGAAGCCGGCTACCCCAACGGCTTCAAGACCACTCTCAACTACACCACGGAATGGTATTCAGTGGATCTGGACTATGCGCAAGCAGCTAAGGACTACTGGAAGCAGATTGGCGTTGACGTCGAAATTAAGCTGACTGACGGAGCGACCGCTGCCGCTAACATACAAAATGCGACTTATAAAGGTATGACCTTTGCCGGCCGGGCTAACCAAATCGTGCCGCTTTTTGAAATAAGGGAGTTTGGTCACGCGGGTCAGGGAGCAACGAACCATTCCTTGCACCAGGACATTGTCATGGATACCCTGATTGAAGCCGCCGAAAATGCCCCCACCTTGGAGAAAAGTATGGCGCTGACGGCTGAGGCCGATATGTACTATATAAAGCAGCAATGGACGACGTGGGCTCCGCGACCGCCTGAGTATGTCTTCGCTCAGCCGTGGCTGAAAGGTTGGAATGGTGAGTATTTTGTGGGAAGCGGATATGCGACTCTCTACTCCCGTCTCTGGGTTGACCAAAAGCTGAAGAAAGAAATGGGGCACTAGGGATTCATTCCTTTGGATAGCAAATTGTTCCCATGCTTTGCGTGGGAACAGGGGATTAGACGCTTCGCGTCTGACCGCAAAGCGGTCACATCTTGACATTCCCACGTGAAACGTGGGAACGATTTCAGGAATGTTGGACATGGGTCAACTATTTTCTAACAGCAATACTAGGGATTCATTCCTTAGGATGATGTTCATAGAGAAGCGGGTGTTGGGGATTAAAGCCTCGGCACCCGCTTCTAATTCTGAATGAGTAAGTGAGATGAGAACCTACATCATCAGAAGATTGCTGTTAATCATTCCCACCTTGTTTGTTGTGTCGACCATAGTCTTTCTTTCCGTTCGCTTGATCCCCGGAGATGTCATCACCATGATGAGCGCACAGGCGGGAAGCGGCTTTGGCGTTGGAGTGAACCGTGAAGCCCTTGAGCGTGAGTTCGGGCTGGATGTGCCGTGGTATGTCCAATATGTTCGTTGGATGGCCGGGTTGTTTCGAGGGGACCTTGGGGAATCATTCAGGGGGCAATCTCCCGTTACCGATGAGATACTCCCTCGGTTGCCAGTGACCCTTGAGCTAGGGTTCTTTGCCATGCTTATCTCAGTAATCACAGCGCTGCCGGTAGGCATCTACTCGGCGATTCGCCAGGATACCCTCGGTGATTACATGGGACGCGGCATAGCCATTGTCTTCATCTCAATCCCATTATTCTGGACAGCGACCATGGTCATGATTTATCCCGCGCTCTGGTGGGGGTGGGCCCCCCCGTTGGAACTCATCCCTTTCGAGAGAGACCCGCTGGGCCATCTGGGGATGTTTATCATTCCGGCCATCGTGATGGGGTTGTTCCTTTCGGGAACCACTATTCGAATGACGCGCACCATGATGCTGGAAGTCCTGCGGCAAGATTATATCCGGACGGCCTGGTCAAAAGGTCTCACGGAGAGGGCGGTCGTTATCGGGCATGCCATGAAGAACTCCCTGATCCCGGTGGTCACCGCAATAGGGACTCTTATGCCTTACGTGATTGGAGGCGCGGTCATCGTTGAGCAGATATTCGCGCTACCCGGCATCGGCCAATTCATGCTGGAAGCCATTACCTATCGAGACTATCCCGTGGTCTCTGCCATTAACCTGATTACGGCCACCTTAGTGGTGCTGATCAATCTCCTGGTCGACCTGACCTACGCCTACCTGGACCCCAGGATTCGATATCGCTAAGGAAACAGAAAAACCCTCCCCACCGCTATGCGGTCCCCCCCTCCCGAGAGGCCGTACGCGGAAGCGGGAATTCCCCTCTCGGGAGGGGTTAGGGGTGGGTCAACTAGAGAAAATTGACAGATACTACTAAGAAACAGAAAAATCATGACTGAAGTAACAAATAGTGCGACTCCCTTGGCAGAGCAAAAGAGACGCTCCCGCTTGATAGACTTCTTCCGAAGGCTGGTCAGGGAAAAGCCACTGGGTACATTTGGCGGCATCATCGTGCTGCTGATGCTGCTCGTCGGCATCTTCGCCGACGTCCTGGCTCCCTACGGGATGAACGAGACTCACCTGATAGACAGGCTGAGTCCAGCGTCAGGGAAATACCTGCTGGGGACCGACCAATTGGGGCGAGACATCCTCAGCCGAGTCATCTACGGGGCCCGCGTTTCGGTTATCATTGGCCTGGCAGGAACCAGTCTCTGTGTGGCGGTGGCGATGTTAATCGGCATTACCGGATTCTTCGGCGGCAAGCTCGACCTGATCCTCCAGAGGTTGGTTGACGGCTGGATGGCCTTCCCGCCGCTGCTCATTCTCGTCACGGTGATGTCGCTGGCTGGACAAGGCATGCTTCAGATCATCCTGGTCCTGGGGATCAGCTTTGGCATCAGTAATTCGAAGATAGCGCGCAGTGCCGTCATCGCCATCAAAGAGAGCATGTACATTCAGGCGGCAGAAGCGATTGGGGTGGGCACCGGCAGAACCATCCTCCGCCATGTGTTTCCCAACATCATGGCACCCCTGATCGTCATATTCACAGTGAATGTAGGCGGTATCATCGTGACCGAAGCCGCCCTGAGCTTCCTCGGCTTCGGTCTGCCTCCGGATGCGGCCAGCTGGGGAGGGATGCTCAGTTGGGAAGGACGCCGATACATGGAGATGGCCCCGCGGATAGCCCTCTGGCCCGGGGTTACCCTGAGCGTCGTGGTCTGGGGCACCAACATGTTCGGCGATGCCTTAAGAGACCTGCTCGATCCCAGCCTGCGGGGCGGTGTGGGTCGCTTCGAAAGGCTCAAAAAGAAAAAGGTTAAAAAGAAAAACTGATAAACGCATTAGAGGAGTTTCTATGACAGGGACACTGGAACAGCGCCCCTTCGGGCGTACAAATGAGAGCTTTAATTATTTTAATTTGCAGGAGGAATATGGCTGTACTTTATATCAGTAAAATAAAAATTAAAAAAGATAAGAAGGATGAATTTGTGGATTTATTGAAGTCTCCAAAAGGATTTGCTCTCACAAAATCAAAACCTGGGCTTAATTCTTTGGAAAGTGGAGTTTCCACAGATGATTCTGGTCAAAGCACTGTCCACATATGGTGTAAATGGGAGAAAAGGGAAGATTTTGAAAATTACACGAAAGATCCTAACCGAGATCCTGAAAGTGAGTACAATAAGAAATTGGCAGGTATGACAGACGGGCCTCCAAAGATGGTTTGGCTTGAAATTATTGAGTAAGCGGTAAAGAGTATGAGTATTCAGAGTTTATAAAGGAGGAAAAATGAACCTACCCACGTGGACCCGCGACGCCGGGACAATGAAACGAGATATCGACGAGCATGGATATTGTCTCGTCAAGGAAGCGCTGACACCGGAACAGCTTGCCGAAGCACGCGAGCGTCTCAGCGAGCAGGCCGAGGCCGAGCGCAAGGCCGGCGTCGCCTTCTTCTATGACGGCCGGATCCCTGGTGACCTGGGAACATTTCCGGAACCCAAGACTGGCAACAGCCAACTTGTGGGTTTTCTCGCAAACAAGGGCCGCATCTTTCGCGAGATGGCTGCGCGGCCGGACATTCTGGACATTGTGCGCCATGTGCTCGGCGAGGAAATCCGTATCCAAAATCTCATAGCGCACATCACTCGCAGTGGCCGCCAGGCGCAGACGCTGCACCAGGACCAATGGTTCGTCCCATCGGCCGGCCGCTATGACGAGCCGATGCGGGCCGGATCGATCACACGCGCGAATCCTGGCCAGCCCGAGACACCGGGAGCGACCCTGATGCCGTGCATCGTGTGCAACGTCTTTTGGATGCTGGACGACTTCACCAGCGAAAACGGTGCAACCTGGATCGTGCCCGGCAGCCACAAGCTCGGACGCCGACCGAACAAGGACGACATTAAGAACCAGATGCAGGTAACAGGCCCGGCCGGCAACTGCTTCATCTTCGACGGCCGGCTCATTCATGGAGCCGGAGCCTACCTCTCTCAGGATCCAACTGGCGAGCGGACGGGCCTCACCTTCGCTTACCAACCGCCCATGTTCAGGCCCTTCGAGAACTATCCGATGGCGTTGCTTCCTGAGGTGTATGAGGAAGCCTCCCAAGAGCTTCTCGATCTCCTGGGCTTCAAGGTCTGGTTCGGCATTGGCCACCGGGGCGACTTTCTCGCGGAGCGCATCTCGCCCGACACACCGATCATCGGGGAACTGAAGCCTTGATCAAAACGATTTATCTCTTAAAATTAGAGGAGTTTCTATGACAGAGACACTGGAACAGCGCCCCTTCGGGCGTACAGGGGAGATGGTCAGCCTCATCGGGCTGGGTGGCGCCGCGCTCCATAAGCACAGCTATCAGCACGGGCTGGCCACCGTCAAACATGCGCTGGATCTGGGGATCCGCTATTTTGATACCTCTCCTTGGTACGGCATCGCGGCTGATGAGAAGTGGATCAGCGAGGGTGAATCGCAGCACATTATGGGTGAGGGGCTCGAGGGGACAAGCAAGCCGCATCTACTGGCCACGAAGATTAATGCCTGGCGGACCTACAATCATTCGGTAGAAGATTGTCTCGCGCAGGTACGAGACAACCTCCGTGTGCTGCGTCGTGACCGGGTCGACGTGCTCTTAGGCCACGAAATGGGACATAGACGATTCTGGAAGCCGGACGCGAAAGAAGAGGAGCAGCTGGAGATCGAGGAGTCGCTCGACTACGAGAATGCGCCGGTGATGCAAGCCCTTCGTGAGGCCAAGGTGCAGGGGTTCTGCCGTTACCTGGGTCTCAGTGGCGGCCCGTCAGAGCTCCTGGCTCATGTGATGCAGCGGGTAAAACTCGACATGTGCCTGTCCGCCGGTGGGTATTCGCTGAGGGATCGTACTTCTCCGCGTGTGATGCTCCCGGTCATTCGTGAACAGGGCATGGCCTATGTGATTGGCGGCATTTTTTCTGTACTGGGCAAAGGTGTCTTCAACGGAGCACTCTTCAAGGATGCGCATCTCCTCGAGTTGGCCCGGACCACGGGTCTTTCGATTGCGGCGATGAGTGTGCGCTTTTTGATGGCCAATCGGGAGATTACAACTATCCTGGTGGGCGCGTCCACACCCGAAGAGATTGAGGAGAGCGTCGTGGCCGCCCAGGCCGGCCCGCTCCCGCCTGATATTCAGCAAACCCTGGAAGCGCTCGCTCTTTAAAAAGAATGAAACGAGATATCGACGAGCATGGATATTGTCTCGTCAAGGAAGCGCTGACACCGGAACAGCTTGCCGAAGCACGCGAGCGTCTCAGCGAGAAGGCCGAGGCTTCGTAATTGGGAGTATCGCTTGTGGGAGGCATAGAATTTTAGCGGGGATCAGCATCTTTCTCTTGGAGGAGAGCACGTAACCGTTCAACTTCCGCAAGCGCTTTTTCTTCTCTTGCCAAGGCAATTTTTTCTCTTGCCAAGGCGTTTTCTTTCAGTTTTCGCTCTTTTTCTTTTTGCTGACGCTCTTGTTGGAAGCTTTTCAGGAGAAATGGTTGGTAGAGAGGATCCTCGATCAATGTTTCAAAGGCCACCTGTTTTTCTAAATCCTCCAGACGAAAGGCGAAACGATCCAAAACCCGGGAATGAATCACTCCGGGCTCTTGATGCTTCATCCTCTCATAAACCCCTTGCTCATTGAGGAAATAGAAGGCGGTGTGGTTGTGCAAACGGTCTAAAATATAATATTCCGCCACCCCTGCTTTGGCGTATTCTTCTTTTTTGTGTACCGTATCCCGTTCTACCTCTGCGGGAGTCGAGTCGGATAAAAACTCAATACAGAGGTCACACACCCCATGAAACGAACGATCCAACGGTTTGGCCTCGACTGGATTGGAGTGGAGAATCACGGCCAGATCCGGTTTGCGAATGCTCACTTCGTTGTCTCCCAACTCCAAACGAAAACCCATTTCCAATATCATCATCCGTCCGATGGGAAAGACGGTCAAATACTCTTTTAATAAGTGGAAGAACCATTCATAGAGGGAGATGCTTAAAAAATCTGGCATAGGCTTTTCCTCCAAGAGTCCATTGTTCCATTCATATGAACCATCCGGGTGTTCATAATACGTCTTCCAATACTCAGCTTCACTCACCCTGTGCGGCTCCTTGGCAGAAGGAGGCAACCGTGTTGGAGAAGAGTGATTTTTGACGGATTCTAAAGTAGTCATGATGCAATCGATGGGAAGGAGAGGTGAAATTTGTCGTCTTTTCGAAAGAATAACACATTGTGTGGAGGACAGCAATTTCTATGTTGATCGACTTGTAACTATTCAGGTATCTTCAGAGAACCCATCGATTTAAGCACAGGTTTTGCGTGGCATTAGAGTCCGGAAAGGACTTTATGCTCTCGAAAGTTCAAAAATATATTGATTCCCTTTCATCGACTCCCCACCTCGAGGCTTTTCAAGAAGCCAGTCAACTCTTTGAAAAAGAACGAAAACCATGGAAGCAAGAGCGCTTAGAACGTAACATGAGTTCTTAACTTCAAACCAATTTGATTCGAGGTCGGAAAATTCCTTGGGGAGACGGTTCAAATTGCAGGATTCTATTGATGCAGGAGAGCGATTCGTCCAAGTGGTGCGTCACGTACAGGATATGAACTTCCGTATTTTTTGCTATGTAATCGACCAGGTCGAGTACCATTCTCCGGTTGGCATAATCCAGTCCCTGACACGGTTCGTCCAAAATAAGCAGCAAGGGAGATTTGACCATGGCCCGGGCAAGCAAAGCCATGCGCTGTTGTCCTTGGGAAAGTTGGTTGAATGGACTATCGGCTTTTTCTTCAAGGGAGAGAATGTGGATCCACTGAAGGGCAATCAAACGCTGTTCAGGGGAGTATCGCCGGTAGAGACCAATGGAATCGAAGAAACCGGAAAGGATGACATGCATCGTACTCAAATGACTGTAATAGCGAACCTGAAGTTCTGCGGAGACTTTTCCGATTTTCTTTTTGATATCCCAAATACTTTCACCCGTGCCCCTGCGCCTTCCAAAAAGGTATATTTTATTGGAATATGCCTGTAAATTTTCAGTGGAGATCAGACTCAACAACGTCGATTTCCCCGCTCCATTGGGACCCGCGATTGCCCAGTGCTCGCCTTTTTTCATAGTCCAGTTGAAGCCATTCAAGACCGTCACCGCTCCGTATTGAACCCTGACGTTTTCCATGGAAATCAGGACTTCGTCAGGCACTTGTTCGAGCATTTGCCGTGAATTGTTGAAATCCGGCACGAAGGTGTGGTTCAAATCATTTCCTTGGTAGAGGCGTTTGAGAAATCGCGTATTCAAAATGTCTTCCTTCTTCCCCTGCGCGAAAATCTTACAATCTTTCAGGCATAAAACATGAGTGACGTTCTCCGGAATTTCCTCCAGTCGATGGGTAATGAGGAGAATTTTCAAATCATGCTCCATCAAAAGGTTAATCGTTTCGGAGAACATTGTTCGGGACGATGCGTCCAACCCGTCAAAAGGCTCATCCAAAATGAGGAGTTTGGGGTTTTTGACCATTCCTCTCGCGATCATCATTTTGCGAATTTCGCCATGAGACAAAGAGCGTACTCCCCGGTCCAGCAGACATTGTAGATGAAGTCGAGCAATAATTCGCTCCAATCCACGATGGTCCAATTCATCGGCTTTGACTGCCATGATAATTTCCCGCATCGTGGTGACTTCATCCACCGTGCCTTTGTATGCCCTGGCTAAATCTTCCCGGTCTTCCCGCAACATCAGCTGCTGTTGAATGTTAAAAGAAACATAGGCTATGCCATTTTGGACATAAAGTGCCGGGTCCCGCCGCATGAGGCCGCAACAGACAGGCACTTGCCCGAGTAGCACCCGGCAGAGTAATGATTTTCCGGAGCCGTTGGGACCAATAACCGCCCAGTTCTGATTCGGGTATACTTTCCACGTGGTGTCCGGCAATATCATTTGCCCCCGGATGATGGCCGTAATTTTATCCAAAGAGAAGATGGGTCGTTCCATAAGAGCAGGAAATCCTCAAATTGATGATCTCTCGATCCGGAGCTTACTTCGATGGCTGATATAGCAGAGTCGGCTGCATAACAGAACAGCTTGTACTCCCAACCCGATAATCAAGCCATACCATAATCCTTTTGCGCCATATTCCAAAACAAAGGCCAAAGCGTATCCTGAACCCAGACCAATGACCCAGAATGAAAAGAAAATGATCATCATGGTCGTACGAGTGTCTCTCCATCCTCTCAAGACACCCACTGTCGTGGCTTGAATACCATCCGGAACCTGGAAAATCGCGCCCAGGAGCAGAAATTCCGTGGCAATCAACAACAAGGCTTGGTCGTTAGTGAACCATCCCGCAATTTGCCGAGAAAACAAAAAAAGAATGATGCTGCTAAGAAGCAACAGGGACCCTCCGAAGGCAATACTGAGCCAACCCACCAAACGCGCCCGGCTTGCATTCATATTTCCCAGCGCCATTCCCACCCGTGTTGTTGCTGCCAGACCCAAGCCGAGGGGGATCATGAAAGTGAAACCGAGATAGTTCAATGCAATCTGGTTGGCGGCCAATGCCTTGAAGCCAAAACGGACCATCAAGAGTGAAAAAAAGACGAATACGGACACTTCGATAAAGAAGCTGATTCCAATCGGAGTGCCGATCCACAGGATCGGTTTGATCCCCTTCCATGAAACTTCTTTGAGACGTGAAAAGATCTGGTATTTTTGAAATTTCTTATTGAACAAGGAATAGATCAATAAACCGACGACCATGGCCCAGTTGGACATGGAACTGGTCCAACCGGCGCCTACCGCCCCCAATTCGGGTGCGCCAAAATTTCCGAATATCAAGGTATAGTTGCCCACGATGTTCACCGCCAAGCCGATGAGGCAAAAATATAAGGTAAGACGGCTGATGGAAATTCCTTCATAAAATCCACGCAAGGAGGCAAACAAAAAAGCGGCCGGGAGTCCCCAGGAAAAAGCTTTCATGTATTCTTGAGCGATTTCAAAAACCTGGGGTTCAACTTGAAGAAATGTCATGAAGGAAAGCATGTTTCTGACAGTCACCCAGGCGAACAGACCATAAATCTGACCGACCCAAATGCCTTGTACCACTTGCAGTCCAATCTTGCCAGGCTCTGCATCTGCCCCGTGGAGACGGGCCACCAGCACTTGTAAGCCACCAATCAGACCGACGCCGACAACGACTATGGTGAACATGCTCTTTTCGCCAATAGCGACGGCTGCTAAATCGACTGCGCCGTAATGACCTGTCATGATGGTGTCGACGAAACCCATCGACATTTGAATCATTTGCGCCAGGATAAGAGGTACGGCCAAGTTGAAAAGAAGTCGGAATTCGGTCCGGATCGTAGTCCATTTCAAGGTAAAACTTTCAGATTTCAGCACGCCGGAAAAAATACTACTGGACGCGCTGGTGGAAGCAAGCGGTTCTTTGTGGAAACAGGGAACTCATCCAATTTCTGAAGAACTCAAAGCGTGGCTGCTACAGCATTTGTAAGCTGACAAACTCTCGGTTAAACTCGGGCATAAACTTTTTGTGAAAGAGCTGCTTTGATGAATTCATCAATCTGACCATTGAGCACGGCATTTGAGTTTCCCATTTCAAAATTCGTACGGTGGTCTTTGACCATCTGGTAGGGATGTAAGACATAGCTGCGAATCTGACTGCCCCATGCGATGTCTTGTTTCATGTTATGCAACTTGTCTTTTTCTTGATTCTGCACCTTTTGCTCATGTTCATAAAGTCGGGCTTTGAGGATTTTCAAAGCAATGGAGCGATTTTTATGTTGGGAACGCTCGTTCTGGCATTGTACGACAATCCCTGTCGGAAGGTGAGTGATGCGCACGGCTGAATCCGTCGTATTGACGTGCTGTCCTCCCGCGCCGCTTGCTCGAAAAGTATCGATTTTGAGGTCTTCGGTTTTGATCTCAATCTCGATATTTTCTTCAATATCGGCATAAACAAAAACTGAAGCAAAGGACGTGTGTCGCCGTTTGTTGGCGTCAAATGGTGAGATTCTCACCAGACGATGGACGCCGCTTTCTGATTTTAAATGGCCATAGGCGTACTTCCCTGAAATCCCAAAGGTAACCGATTTGATACCGGCTTCTTCTCCCGGCAACAAGTCCATCAGCTCCACTTTATAATTGTTCCGGTGGCACCAACGTCCATACATTTCGTAAAGCATCATGGCCCAATCAGCCGATTCGGTGCCACCGGCTCCAGGGTGAATCGTCATAATCGCATCCCCTTCATCATGATCGCCGGAAAATAAATTGAGGATTTCCAGGCGTGTCAATTGGCCATCCAGATTTTGGATGTTAGCCAGGATCTCTTCCATGAACTCCGGGTCTTCCGATTCCTGGTAGAGTTCATAAGCCGTAACCATCTCCTCTTGCAGGGTCAGCATGGTAATTCGTTCTTTGAGAATGTCGCCCAGTTGGGAAATTTTTTTCAGAACAAGTGTCTTTTCTTCTTGGGGCAGGGTCCAAAAATTGTCTCGAGAGGATTTTTTTTCGAGGATCTTCAATTCCTCTTCTTTGGCAGGGATTTCAAAGATACCTTTCTAAATTGCTCAGACGCTCGGCAATGTTTTCAATAGAAATGTTGATCTCTTCATTTGTCATAAATTGTTCCTGTTCCTGACGTTATTCCCACTGTTGGGCACTGTCTTCGTTATAAACAAGCTTTTTTCAAAAACTCATTCGCTTTTGATTATTGATATGCGAATCAGGAATTGAAATTTAATATATAAAATCAATAATTTAATAGTTATGATGTGTCATGCTGTTTCCGGATCATCCAGTATCCGAAATATCGCCCGTATCCCCCTGGATTCCTGGTCAAGCCAGGAATGACACGTTTTTTTATTCCTGATTCACGTTTATTGATTTTATTGTCAATTTCGAGTTAAACGTTTCGACTATGGCAAATTCTTCTTAAAATGGAAACTTTTTTATCTCAATTCTTGCGCTTTCTTTTACATTCGATTAAATTGAATGAGAATCAAGGGAGGTGCTTTTTGATTAAAAAACCTTCTAGAATAAAGACATTTGCTCATTTTCTTTTTTGGGCTTTTCCAAGAACCAGGGAGTTCTGACTGATTTGATTCCATAGTGGGATTCATAGAAAAGCTCCCCATGGTCCAAAGCATATTGATGCAAATCACGCGTCACCGCAACGTCGTTTTTGCAATAGTTAATGATCATGTCGAGTTTGCCTTCTTTGTACCACTGTATCGCCTGCAGTCCTTCTGCCGACTTGCCAACCCCCAGGGTTGGACGAGCAATCGTATCCAGTTTAAGACGATGTCCCAAAATTTTCTTGAGCTCGATGAGCATATCCAGGTTGTTCAGTTCCACGAGTTGGGTATACAGGCGACGGCGTTCGTTCGTATTGGCGTGTCGTACTCCGGCAACTACGCGAAAATCAAACCCAACATGATTGAAACCGACCACCAATTCGGCCTGTTTGCAATGTTCGATCAATTCATGTATCTGTTTTTCCAAATAGATATGAAATTGCGCGTCCGAATTATCCCACAAAATTCCAACCGACATCCCCATGTCTTCGATGTTGTTCCAACCTCCCACTTCGTCTGCAGAATATTTTGTCTCTAAATCAATGTAGACAATATGCATATACGATGGCCTTATGATATAACGTTAAGATTATGGTGGATTATTATCAAATTTTGAAAATTTCACCCCAAGCGTCTTTTGATGAGGTCCGAAAAGCCTTCCGTCGCGAAGCAAAACGCTGTCATCCCGACTTGTATCACAATATCAACCCAGAAGAAAAGCAGAAGTTGCAAAAACAATTCATTATGCTGACAAAAGCCTATGAAACTTTGAGCGACTCTTCCCGGCGTCGCAGTTATGATCTTCAATTTCAAAGGTATTCGACCAAGAAACAATTCCAGGAAAAACCTCGTTCTTCCAATAGAACAAGCAGTTCCGCTTACCGGCAACCCTCCAGCGAACCTTTCACGGAAACGACTGACGATTCATTGGAAGATTTATTGGACGAGGTGGAGCAGTTGCTGGGCAAATTCGGACTGCAGTTCAAAGACCCGTTGGAGTTGCTGGTCAACTGGGCCTCGAAGGTTTTTCAAGATTTTGTCACTGCCTGGAAGGAAGAGGATGCGCAGCCTGCCAGGGAATCAAAACGTCCGGGGGAGAATAAAAAACGTTCCATCATGGATGAAATCGAAGCCGAGTTGAAAAATCTGAAACAACGCGCTTCTGCCACAAAAGGAAAAGCCCGGACAGTACGCCAGACGACGAAATCCTCTTCTTCATTCGAAATCGAACATGAATTGCAAGAATTGAAGAAGAAATACAACAGGCCCTCGTAATTATGTACTTTTTCTTGATGGAAGTTTTTTGCAATAAAATAGAGGAGCGGGTATTGAACCTCCAATCCCCGGATCCGATTCGTCCACGGAAGTAAAATGCTGGTCAAGGAATTCATCGAACCCATGAATTCGATGGCTGCGGTCAAAACTGCGGTTTTGATTCCCTGCCTCGATGAAGAATTAACAATTGGTAAGGTGATCCGCGATTTTCAGCGACTATTACCGGGGGCGGATATTTACGTTTTTGACAACAACTGCACTGATCAAACGCCAGAGATCGCTCGTCGGGCAGGTGCGGTGGTGTACGAGGAAAAACGTCTTGGAAAAGGGCATGTCATTGCCTCCATGTTCAAAAAGATTCAAGCCGACATTTATTTATTGGTCGATGGTGACGATACCTATCCCGCCGAATTCGCTCCGTCTCTACTGGAGCCACTGATTACGGGGCAGGCAGACATGACTGTGGCAACTCGTTTGAGCGAGCACACTGACAAATCCAAATCGTTTCGACGCTTTCACGTGTTTGGTAATAACTTGGTCAAATCTCTGGTCAATCGGATTTTTCAAAGCCATTTGAACGATATCATGTCGGGCTATCGTGGTCTTACCCGGGAATTCGTTGAAACGGTTCCGGTGCTTTCCTCCGGGTTTGAAGTGGAAACTGAACTCACCTTACGAGCGCTGGACCATGGATTCACGATCAAAGAAATTCAGGTTCCGTACCGGGAACGTCCGGATGGTTCTTACTCGAAACTCCACACTTTCCGCGATGGTTACCGGGTTCTTATTCAGATTTTGACGATTTCAAAAGTTTACAAACCTTTTACGTTTTTTGGTTTTATCGGATTGTTTTTTGGAGTCCTGGGATTGGGAAGCGGAGTGGAGGTTATCATTGATTTCTTGGAAGACCGCTATGTCGATAAAGTCCCCACCGCCGTTCTCTCGTCGGCATGCATTCTGTTGAGTTTCGGTAGTTTTGGTATTGGTATTATTTTGAATGCGCTCAATTACCGTTTTCGGGAATTGGTAAAAATTATTCAAAAAATTCGCTACTCGGACGGGAATCCCTGATCCCTGTTCGGCGCAACGGCTAAAATAGGAGAGCGCTTGACTTCAGGGGAATATCCTTTCGATCTTTTTCTCCAGGATTTCAGCATTGAAAGGGTATACGACGTAATCACTCACTCCGGCTTTGACGGCAGCAATGATATTCCCCTGAATTGCTTCAACGATGATCATCAAAACGGGAATGGACTTCAAATTGGGATCAGCGCGTATATTCTTCAATAGTTCGATTCCCGTCATCTTAGGCAGGTTCCAGTCGGTGACCACCAAATCGATTTTCTCGGAAGCAAGCTTGACCATTGCCGTTGTCCCGTCATCAGCTTCTATGATATTCTTGAAACCAAGCTGGTTTAATAAATTTTTCAGCAGTCGTCTCGCGGTAGAAGCATCATCGACAATCAAAATTTGCATGTCCTTGTCTGCTGGCATGAATATTTCTCCGAATCGCAGGTCATTTTCAAAGATCAGTCTTGTACTCGTACGCAGCGGCGAAAGTCCGTCCATACCCTCTACGTCATTCCCGCAAAACTTGTCCCCGCGAAAGCGAGGAGCGGGAATCCAGGTTTTGGTTGATTCCCTTGTTCAGTTTTAAAATAAGCGCGCTCCAATGATTTTTCAATCCATTTTCCCTTTCTGAACATCCCCTATGATCGCATTGTCGAATCTGACCATGCAATATGGTCAAAAGATATTATTTGAAAATGTTACCATGAAGCTCGACCCCGGCAAGCGCTACGGTATCGTCGGGGCGAATGGTTCCGGAAAGACGACGCTGCTGCGTCTGATTTCAGGAGAAGATCAACCTGTTGACGGGGAAATTTCATTTTCCCAGGAGACGAAAATCGGCGCATTGCGTCAAGACCATTTTCAATACGAGCCCCAACGAGTGATTGACGTCATCCTGCAGGGGAAGCCTGTTTTGTGGGAAGCGCTCAATGAAAAAGAACAACTGTTACAGCCAGGAGTTTTGGAAGAAGAATCGGGTCAGCGTTTGGGAGAGTTGGAAGAAATTATCTCGCACCAGAACGGTTACAATGCGGAAGGTTTTGCCGCTGAATTGTTGTCGGGATTGGGAATTGCCTCGGACTACCACTTTGATCGGATGAGCAAGCTTTCGGGAGGATTCAAGCTCCGGGTCCTGCTTGCCCAACTCTTGTTTCAGGAACCGGATGTTTTATTGCTGGATGAGCCGACGAACCATCTGGATATTGTCTCCATCGCCTGGTTGGAGAATTTTTTAAGCAATGTTTTTCCAAACACGATCCTGCTGGTCTCCCACGACCGGGATTTTCTGAATGCGGTGTGCCGGTATATTATCGACGTCGATTTCCAGACCATGGATCTTTACTCCGGAAATTACGATCAGTTCGTGAAAAACAAAGCGCTATTGATGGAGCAAAAACAAAAAGAACATCTCCGTCTGGAGAAAAAGCAAGCGGAAATGAAGTTATTCGTGGACCGTTTCCGTGCCAAAGCCACCAAAGCCCGACAAGCCCAGTCACGCCTTAAACAAATCGAACGAATTCAGTTTCCTCCAATTAAAAAATCTTCCCGGGTGTCTCCCCAATTGCGGTTCACGCCAAAACGTCATTCTGGCAAGGAAGTGCTGCATCTGCGGGGAATATCCAAATCATATGATACTCATCGTGTTTTGCGCGATGTGAATTTCACAGCGATGCGTGGAGATAAAATTGCTGTCATTGGACAAAATGGAATAGGTAAATCCACTTTGTTGAAAATCATAGTCGCTGAACTGGAAGCCGACGTTGGAACATGCGTCTGGGGATACGAAACCCATTGCTCTTATTTTGCGCAAGACCAAAGCGCAATCGTTGCGGGTCTCCGGTCTGCGGAAACGAAAAGCGTCTTTGAATGGCTCTATCAATTCGCTCCACAAGAAAGCATCGGGACGATACGAGGATTGCTGGCGAGGGTCTTGTTTTCCGGAGATGACGTTTATAAGGAGTTGGAAGCTCTCAGCGGAGGGGAAACAACACGCTTGATCTTCGCCAAAATGATGCTGGAACAAGGCAACGTCCTGGTCTTGGATGAACCTACCAATCACCTGGACCTTCATGGAGTGGAAGCGCTGGAATCCGCTTTGCGCGCATTTGAAGGGACATTGTTGTTCGTAACGCATGACCGGCGTTTCGTCGCCAATGTGGCAACCCGGATTTTGGCGCTGACAACAGGGGGAGTACGAAATTTTGATGGCACGTACGCGGAGTACGTGAGTTATTATGACATCGATTACCTGGACCGCATTGCGGTTAACATCCGAGCGAAAAAAAAGCAAAAAAATTCAGGGGCATCTGCAAAAGCAGATACTGCAGCCGAGCGCCGGGAGTTGAAGAGATTGGTGAACCAAATCTCGAAGAAAAATATACAACTGGAAAAATCCATCGTATTGCAAGAAAATGAGATTGCTGCAATTGATGCGCAATTCAGCGGCGCTGAATTCTATAAAAATACCACGCCAGAACAGATAAAGGCATTGCAGCAACGTAAAGAAGAGCTATCGGTCCAGCTTTCGGCAGATTTCCAAATGTGGGAAAAATTGCTCGGCGAACTCGAATCAATGCAAGCTCGCTTGATGGAAGCAGGTTAGGTTATGCCACGTATCGTCTTACTCACAATCCCTCTTTTGCTGGCAGGACTGCTATGTGGGAGCATGGCCCACGGGGTCGAATTTATCGCGACTGTTGATAAAACCCATGGGTCCATCGAGGACTTTTTCAGACTCACGCTCAGTATCAAAAACGTCAGCAACGTCAGCCGTCCCCAATTTCCTTCCTCTGAAGATTTCCGGGTTCAATACCAGGGGCAGTCTTCTCAAACCCAATGGATCAATGGCAAAACAAGCTCCCGGGTCGATTTCAAATATAACTTGATTCCTCTCAAGACCGGTCCATTGACCATCCCCGTCGTCTCTATCAACATACAAGGCCGGGAATACCGCACCGACCCCATTCACCTGAACATTTCCGAAGTATCTGAAACTCCCATTGAGCAGAAACTGGCATTTGTTAAACATTTCCTTTCCCTCTCCCAAGCCTATCCGGGGCAGCAACTGCATTACACTTTCGAGTTGTACATCCGGCAGGGGCTTCAAGTCAGAAACCTGAATTTTTCACGTCCGGAATTCAGTGATTTCCTGGTGAAAGACTCCGTCCAAAAAGATTCGGTGATTAAAAATATCGAAGGGGTGCTTTTTGAAATTTATACAGTGCAACTGATCCTCTTTCCACAAAAGACAGGAAAGCTCACCATCCTTCCCGCCTCCTTGGAAGGACAACAACTGGCTGGAAAGTCGCAGAGGGGTTCGGCCTTAAAAAGTCTTCGCGATTCGTTTTTTGGTGAAGAACTCCAGCCTTTTCAACTGCGAACGAAACCATTGACGCTTGAGGTAATGCCAATTCCCTCTGACAACCAGCCCCTGGGTTTTTATGGATTGGTAGGAGAATTCAACCTGCAAGCCGAACTTTCGCAGTCTGAAATCAAAGTGGGAGAATCAGCAACCTTAACGATCACTATCAGCGGAACCGGCCTGCCGGAAACGATTCAAAAGCCTGTTTTGATCCTGGAGGAGAGTCTGAAGATATATGAAGATCAGCCTCTGTTTGAAAGTGATCTGGAAGGGGATCAACAAATTGGAAAAGCCATTTTCGCAATGGCCATCGTTCCTTCCAAACCGGGAACCATTGCTTTTCCTCCTCTTTCAATTTCTTTTTTCAATCCCGAAACCCGTTTATTTGAAACTGCCGATGTGCAGCTTGCTCCCATCTCCGTGGTCCCTGGAGAGGAACAAGAACTGAATGCCGCAGGAGGGACGCACCCGCCCCGAAAACACTTTGTGAAACGTTTGGGAGACGACCTCCTCCCGATCCACCAGGATATGGCGGCGTTGCAAAACAGTGGATGGGGGATGGCAGGATTGATATTTTATGGCTGCCTGTTCCTCCTGGGACCTTTGGGATTTGCAGGCGGGTGGCTTTGCAAATGGAAGATTGAACATTCGGCGGCGAATCACCACAAAATTCGCAGTCAGCAGGCATTTCCCACATTTCAGAAAACCATCGAGCAGCTTTATAAAAAGATGCCAGACAATCAGATATTCGCCGAATCCTTGATGTTGGCATTGAAGAATTATGTAGGAGACAAGACCGGCAAAAACGGAGAAGCGCTGACCTCTCGCGAAATCAGTACGTGGTTGTCGTCAACGGAAACAGATGCGGACCTGGTCGAGCAATGGAACAATTTGTTGGAGCGTTGTGAAATGACCCAATATGCGGCAAACTCCCTAGCTGGAGTGGGGATAGAAAAAATTTACCGGACCAGCCGGGAAATCGTACAGCGTTTGGAGACACAGTTGAAATGAACGTATCCTATCTTTGGTCCCGCCAGCCCTTTTTAATCCTCAGTAACCTTCCCTGGATCAGAATTTTAACCACACTCGGTATTATTGGAACATTTTTCATCGTATCCGGTTTTCTGGAAAGAAATCAGGCTCAAGAGCAGCAAAGTATTTCCCATTGGCTTGCTGCCAACCAGGCATATGAAGAACAACGTTTTTTACTGGCAGCAAGCCACTATGAAACCCTGATTGCGCAAGGTCATGTCAATGGCCATCTATACTACAACCTGGGCAATACCTATTTCCATTTGAATGATCTTGGAAAAGCCATTGGTTACTATTTGAAGGCCCTGCATTTTTTACCGCGTCATGAAGACCTGATAGCAAACCTGAATTATGCACGCCAGCAAACAATCGATCGTCGCGAAAACCCCAAACTGTCCTGGAGGGAGGTACTCCGGGAATGGAGTAGTCCTTTGACCCTGCAAGAGTGGACCTTGATGTTGGTGTCGGCAAACGGAATCTTTTGGATAGGTGCGCTCCTTCGCCTTTTTTACCGGCGGGAAGTCATTTCCTGGCTGATCTTTCTTTCTGGAGGATTGACTTTATTTTTACTCGCAGGGCTTTTTATCAAGTGGTGGGCACCGCTTCCCGTCGGAACGATTTTACCCGAGACCAGCGCGGTTTATTCCGCCCCCCATTCACAATCCACAGTGCTTTTTCAGCTTCACGGAGGCACTGAAGTGATCATTGAAGAGGAAATGGAACAATGGGTTAAAATTGAATTTGAACCAACTCAAAAAGGCTGGATTGAACAATCACGACTTTTCCTGGTCCATCCTGCCGGATTCTGATTCAACGGTGCGCTTCAGGCGTTGAATTCACTCGAACGAGTTCAGAAAAATTCATAGTCCGAATTCGAGATAAGCATTTAATAAATGAGGGGTAGCGCAGTTTTTTCGCTTATGTCATTCCTGGCATGAGCAGGAATCCAGTGTATTGCCAATGTCATTCCTGGCATGAGCAGAAATCTAAGAGAGTGTCATTCCCGCGGAAGCAGGAACCCAGAGTTATGCAGACTATCTTTTTTTCTTGCCCTCCCAGTGAAATCGTTTCGCTTCTGGTCTCGGAGACGGGGAATATGAGAGACCAGACTGTTGCATCGCATTTTTAGCCCGGCGTCCCACTGCTTGGTATTGTTGGTATAAACTTACCACCTGTTTATAATGACGGGCTCGCAAATTGATGATTTGTGACATCTGGTCGACTGGCGTAAAAAGGAAGCGAACGTCATGGGGCCCATGCTCAAAAATGAACCGGTTGAATACCGTTTTTTGAAATTCGTCCCTTTCCATTTCATCCAACACCTCCGGAAATTCGTCCATCATTTCTTCGAAAGTGCACGCTTGCAAACCATAAACGAGATATTTCATCAGTCCGATTTCCATCCGATACTGTTTGCAACAGTGCAGGCAAATGAACGATGAAATGATATGGACTTTAGCCGACATGTTTTTGTTTCAAGGACTTATGCAATTAATTCTTTTTTCTTTCCAGTATAAAATACGATTGCCAAGTCTTCTATTGGTTATGACGCGAAATGACAAGCAATTCTTTGATACGCAGCAGTTTTTAATTTATTTCAACTCAACTTATTTCCTTCCATTTGAAAAAAACTTATAAATTTGCTTGCATCTTTGTTGATTCTGCGTTAATATAAAAGTCTTTTCTCGAAACTGTCATTCCATGATGAATCGTGAATTCCACTTCATCCGATACTCCCTCCTTTTTACAATTCTTGAGACGAGGATATATTTCTGTGCGACGCCAAAGAGGTTTTCTGAATTTTCAGCAACGATTTAAATTGTCGAGCACTTCGAAGCATAGAAGTTTATCGAAGATTTGGGTTTTCAAATATAGATTCAGGTGAAACAAGACCGAATTGCGTTCGTTTCGTTGAGAGGCGATATCAACGTGACTCACTGATCGCGTAATCATTTAGCAAAAGAAGCATTATGTCAACCAACTTAAGCAATCGTCATCGCATCAGGCGTTCTTTTGGCCGTATCGAAGCACCAATTGAAGTACCTAATTTACTGAAAATCCAACTGGATTCCTATGAACGATTTCTCCAAAAAAACACGCCCCCGGATCAACGCGAGGAAGAAGGACTGGAAGCTGTTTTTTGTTCGGTATTTCCCATTTCCGATTTCAGTGATTCTTCGACCCTGGAATATGTCCATTACCGTCTGGGTGAGCCCAAATATTCAGTCGAAGAATGCCGGATTCGAAGCGTCACTTATGCTGCGCCACTGCGTGCGGCGTTGCGCTTGATCGTGTGGGAAAAGGACAACGTATCGGAAGCCAAGCACATTCATGACATCAAGGAACAGGACATCTACCTGGGGGAAATTCCCCTGATGACCCCCACGGGTTCGTTTATCATCAACGGGACGGAACGAGTGATCGTCAGTCAAATGCACAAGAGTCCCGGACTTTTTTTCTCCATAGACAATACGAAAGTCAACACGGGAGGCAAAAATTTTTATTCAGCCCGCATTATTCCACAACGGGGTTCCTGGCTTGATTTCGAATTCGACACCAAAGACATCCTCCATGCGCGAATCGACCGTCGTCGCAAATTTCCCGCTACCATTCTCTTACGAGCTTTGGGTTACACGACGGAACAAGTCCTGGAATCCTTTTACCAGTTTGAAAAAATCGATTTGCGAAAATCTCATGATATCCCGGATCGACGGCAACAAGAGTTTTTTAAATATGTCGATCCTCGGGTGACGGTCAATCAACGAGCCGCTCATGAAGTCATCGATCCTCAAAATGGAGAAGTGCTGGTCAAGGTTGGACGGAAATTCACCGAAAAGTTGGTGCAGCGCATGAAAAAAGAGGGAATCGAGCAAATCCGGACCACCCGGGAAGACGTGCTGTACAAATACGCAGGCCGGGATGTTTATGGTCAGGAAGGAGAACTCCTGCTGGCCTGCAACAGCTTGATCGATGATGCGACACTCGATCGATTGATTGCTCACAAAATTGATACAGTCGAAGTGTTGCACATTGGCGCCAAGACCATCAGCACTTGCTTGAGGGACACGCTCTCTACCGATAATATCCCTTCTTCGGATTCCGCATTGATCGAATTGTATAAGAAACTGAAACCGGGCGATCCCCCCACTTTAGACGCTGCCACTGCCTTATTGCACAATTTCTTTTTCAATCCGGGACGTTATAACCTGTCTAAAGTAGGACGTTTGAAACTCAACAAGAAGTTGGGACTGGAATACGACCTCGATCAATCCATCCTCACTCGTGAGGATATTTTTGGCGCAGTCCGTTACCTCTTGATGCTCAAAGAGGGGCAAGGCACGATTGACGACATCGACCATCTCGGCAATCGTCGCATCCGCAGCGTGGGTGAATTGTTGGAAAATCAATTCCGCATCGGATTGGTGCACATGGAGCGGGCCATTAAAGAAAGAATGAGCCTGCAAGATACGGAAACCATGATGCTTCATGATATCGTCAACGCCAAACCGGTTGCCGCAGCCATCCATGAATTTTTCAGCAGCAGTCAACTCTCTCAATTCATGGACCAGACCAATCCTCTTTCTGAAATCACGCATAAACGTCGCTTGAGCGCCTTGGGACCGGGCGGTCTCACTCGAGATCGAGCCGGGTTCGACGTGCGCGACGTGCACTCGTCCCATTACGGGCGCATTTGTCCCATTGAAACTCCCGAGGGTCCCAATATCGGATTGATCGCGTCCTTGGCCACGCACGGGCACATCAACGCTTTCGGTTTCATCGAAACTCCCTATCGCCTGGTCCAAGAGGGGAAGGTCACCAATGAAGTGAAGTTTCTTTCCGCCATTGAAGAAGATTCGGTCAATATCGCGCAAGCCAATGCCAGCTTGAATGAAAAAGATGAATTTGATGCGGAATTTGTTCCAATCCGCAAAGGAGGAGAATATGGCATGGTTCCCCGAAAGGACGTCGACTTCATTGACGTGGCTCCCTGCCAACTGGTTTCGGTGGCGGCCTCCCTGATTCCCTTTTTGGAGCATGATGATGCCAATCGCGCCTTGATGGGTTCCAATATGCAACGGCAAGGGGTTCCCCTCATTCGTTCCGAAGCGCCATTGGTCGGTACGGGAGTCGAGTATCAAGCCGCGTTGGACTCCGGGGCATGCGTGGTGGCGAAACGCTCCGGAATGGTCGACAGCGTGGATGCCGGCAGGATTGTGATTCAAGCCGATGTGGATCTTTCCAAAGAAGGTTCGGTGGTACCGGCCAACGTCGATATTTACCATTTGACCACATATCGGCGATCCAACCAGAATACTTGTATCAACCAACGTCCCCTGGTGGATAAGGGAGATCGGGTTCATGCCGGAGATATTATAGCCGATGGCTCCAGTTGCGACAGCGGGGAATTGGCGCTCGGGCAAAATATCCTGATCGCCTTCATGCCCTGGAATGGTTACAATTTCGAGGATTCTATTCTTGTTTCAGAACGATTGTTGCATAAAGACCGCTTCACTTCCGTCCATATCGATATATTTGACATGGTGGCTCGAGATATGAAGCTCGGTAAGGAAGAAATCACCCGCGATATACCCAATGTCGGGGAGGAAGCGCTGAAACAGCTGGACGAAAGTGGCATTGTCCGCGTGGGAACCTACGTCAAACCTGGAGATATTCTCGTCGGGAAGGTCACCCCCAAAGGCGAGAGTCAACTCAATCCGGAAGAAAAATTGCTGCGCGCTATTTTTGGTGAAAAAGCGGGAGACGTGCGTGATACCTCGTTACGAGTCAATCAAGCAGTGGAAGGCGTAGTGATCGACGTCGTGGTTTTCAACCGGGGAGGGGTCGAACGAGACCAACGCACTATTGAAATCGAACAGGGTTTGCTGGATTCTTACCAAAAGGACCATGAAGATGAATTGAGAATTGTAAGACGCAATTTACTCAAAATGGCGCTTCCCCTGATCCAGAACAAAAAACTGGTGAGAAAAATCTCCTCCTCGAAAGATGAAGTCTTCCTCGCTGCCGGCACCCTGCTCACTGCAGAGAATTTGGGAAGCATTCCATTGAAGAGTTGGGAGAAGATCAAAACGGAGGACCCGGAGGCCAACCACCAGCTTGAAATCCTGGTGGGCAATGCGCTTTCTCAAATGTATTTATTGGAAAACATCTACCAGGACAAATGTGAAAAAGTTTCCAAAGGTGACGAATTGCCTCCTGGAGTGATCCGGATGGTTAAAGTTTACCTGGCCACCAAACGAAAGTTGGCGGTGGGAGACAAAATGGCAGGACGCCATGGCAATAAAGGGATCGTCTCAAAAATCCAACCCGTGGAAAACATGCCCTACATGGAAGATGGAACTCCAATCGATATTGTTTTGAATCCCCTCGGCGTCCCCTCCCGTATGAATGTGGGTCAGGTTCTGGAAACCCACTTGGGTTGGGCGGCACGCAAATTGGGAAAACAGGTGCAGAAATTCGTGGAGGAAAACCATCCTGTTGCTAAACTGAGAAGATTATTCAAACAAATTTATAATGTTCCGGAAGTGACCCGGTACCTCAACCATCTCGATGATGCGGAATTCCTCAAGTTCGCCCGAAAATGTCAACGAGGCGTGCATATGGCGACTCCCGTGTTTGATGGCGCGACGGAAGACGATATTCAGACCATGATGCAATTGGCGGAACTGCCCGATTCCGGACAAATCTGGCTCTATGACGGTCTGACCGGGGAGCGATTCAGTCAAAAGGTCACAGTCGGTTACGCTTATATGCTCAAACTGCACCACCTGGTCGATGAAAAAATCCATGCCCGCTCCATTGGACCCTATTCTCTGGTAACGCAGCAACCTCTTGGGGGAAAAGCCCAGTTTGGCGGACAGCGTTTCGGAGAAATGGAAGTCTGGGCGCTGGAAGCCTATGGAGCGGCCTACACGCTGCAGGAACTGCTCACTGTCAAATCCGACGACGTCCAGGGACGAAACCGGATGTATGAGACGATTGTGAAGGGGGTCCAGCACCTGGACACCGGAATTCCTGAATCCTTCAAGGTCCTGATCAGTGAATTGAAAAGTTTGTGCCTCAATATCGAGTTGTTACAAAACGTCGAAAACCTGCCTCCTGAAAATGAATTGGAGGAGGAAATCCTTTGAAAAGCGCATGTTGTGATGGAAACCCTCTCTTCTCTCGAATGAGAGTCACCCTTTAGCAGGAGAAAATCGTGATTTCTTTAAAAAGCTTGTTCGAACTCACCATCAATCCCAAAGATTACAATGCCGTGAGGATCAATATCGCGACCCATGACGATGTTTTATCGTGGACGAATGGGGAAGTGAAGACTTCTGAAACCATCAATTACCGGACATTCAAGCCTGAACGCGATGGCTTGTTTTGCGCCAAGATTTTTGGGCCCATTCACGATTATGAATGCAATTGCGGCAAATACAAGCGCATGAAACACCGGGGAATCACTTGTGAAAAATGTGGAGTGGAAGTGATTCACTCCAAAGTACGGCGGGAAAGAATGGGACATATCAAGCTGGCTTCTCCTGTTTCGCATATCTGGTTTTTGAAAGGAGTGCCCAGTCGCATTGGCACTTTATTGGACATGACCTTACGAGATCTCGAACGTGTGCTTTATTTCGACTCCTATGTCGTCCTGGAACCTGGAAGTTCCGGATTGAACGAAAAAGAACTGGTGGAAGAAGACAAATACCGGGAGTTACTCGAACAACACCCCGATCTCGAATTGGGAATGGGAGCGGAGTCCGTCAAATTGTTACTCCAACGGATCGATCCCAACCTCTTGAGTGAAACCTTGCATAAGGAATTGAGAGAATCGGGATCCGAAGCGCGTCGCAAACGCATCGTGAAACGTCTGAATATCATCAATGCCCTCAAAATGTCGGGCAATGCGCCCGATTCCATGATTGTCGATACCCTGCCCATCTTGCCCCCGGAACTCCGCCCTCTCGTCCCCTTGGAAGGAGGCCGTTTCGCGACCAGTGATCTCAATGACCTCTACCGTCGAGTCATTCATCGGAATAACCGACTGAAACGATTGCTCGAATTGAGAGCTCCCACCATCATTATAAAAAATGAAAAAAGGATGTTGCAAGAATCGGTGGATGCCTTATTCGACAATGGACGACGAGGTCGTCCCATCATGGGAACCAATAAAAGACCCTTGAAATCCCTCAGCGATATGCTCAAAGGGAAACAGGGCCGTTTTCGCCAGAACCTGTTGGGGAAACGGGTTGATTATTCGGGGAGAACCGTGATTGTCGTGGGACCGGAGTTGAAACTGCACCAGTGCGGATTGCCCAAGAAGATGGCCTTGGAATTGTTCAAACCTTTTATCTACCACAAACTGATTGACGGCAACGAAATTCCAACCATCAAAATGGCGAAAAAGAAACTGGAAGAAGCTTCTCCGGAAGTCTGGGCGATCCTCGAAGAGGTCATCGTCGACCATCCCGTGATGCTCAATCGCGCCCCCACCCTGCACCGTCTGGGTATTCAATCTTTTGAACCCGTGTTGATCGAAGGGAAAGCGATTCAACTGCATCCCCTGGTTTGTACGGCATTCAATGCGGATTTCGATGGCGACCAAATGGCGGTTCACGTCCCGCTTTCCGTGGAAGCGCAACTGGAAACGAAAATATTGATGATGGCCACGAATAATATTTTGTCGCCTGCCAGTGGAAAGCCGGTGATGGCACCCAACCAGGATATGGTGCTGGGGCTGTACTGGATCACCCGTGAACACGAGGGGGTTCAAGGGGAAGGTATGATTTTCTCCAACCCGGACGAAGTGCGCATGGCTTTTGAACACAAGAAGGTCGATTTGCAGGCGAAAATCAAAGTACGTTTCAATGACCGGATTTTCGATACGACGGTCGGACGGGTTCTTCTGGCCTCCGTGATTCCCAAGGAAGTTCCCTTCGACTTGATCAACCAGCACTTGAATAAAAAACAATTGGGTGAGCTTGTTGATATTTCCTACCGGCAAGCAGGCAGCGTCAAAACCGTTCAAATGCTGGATTCCTTGAAAAACCTGGGATACGCCTATGCCACCAATGCGGGATTTTCCATTGGAATGCAAGACATGGTCATCCCGCCCTTGAAAGGAAGATTGCTTGAGGAAGCCCAGCAAAAAGTCAATAAAATCAATTCGCAATATCAAGATGGATTGATTACCGACGGAGAGAGATACAACCAGGTGATCGACATATGGGCACGGGTTACGGAAAAAATTGCCGAGGAGATGTTAAAAGGATTGACGGAGGAAATCGTAGACCTGGATGGGACCCCAAAAGTCAATTCCATCTACATGATGGCCGATTCCGGGGCACGGGGAAGCGCCCAGCAAATGAAGCAATTGGCAGGCATGCGCGGGCTCATGGCCAAACCTTCCGGAGAAATTATCGAGAATCCCATTACCGCCAATTTCCGGGAAGGATTGGACGTCTTGCAGTACTTCATCTCCACGCATGGTGCTCGCAAAGGTTTGGCCGACACTGCGCTCAAAACCGCTAACTCGGGATACCTCACCCGTCGCTTGGTGGATGTGGCGCAGGACTGCGTGGTGATGGAAGAAGATTGTGGTTCTCTGGATGGAATCGATATCACCGCCCTCATTGAATCAGGGGAAATCATTGAACCGCTCTCGGAACGGATCCTGGGACGAATCGTCCTGGAGGACGTGATGGACCCTGACGATGAAACCCGCTTCCTGGTGCAAGCCGGTCAGGAAGTCACGGAAGACATCGTGGATAAAATCGATAAGGCCGGTATTGAAAAATTGAAAATCCGCTCCGTCTTGACGTGCATGACGGAACGCGGCATTTGTCGAAAATGCTACGGACGTGACCTGGCACGTGGGAGTGTGATCAATATCGGGGAATCCGTGGGTGTGATTGCCGCCCAAAGTATCGGAGAGCCGGGGACCCAACTGACTATGCGTACTTTCCATATTGGGGGAACGGCCAGTCGACGGGCTGAGCAAAACACCTGGGATGCCAGGTTCAGTGGAATTTTACGTCTCAAAGATTTGAAGGAAGTCAAGAATGAGGGAGGCTTTTGGACCGTCTTGGGAAGACGCGGGGAAGCTGCTATCGTCGACGAAAACGGGAGGGAAAAAGAAAGACATCCCCTTCCCTTGGGCGCCATCATTAAACTTGAAAATGGTGCCCGAGTCGCTCAAGGAGATCAAATTGCCGAATGGGATCCCTTCTCCGTCCCCATCCTGACCGACGTTTCGGGATCTATTCGTTTCAATGACATCATTGAAGGACAAACGGTCAGGGAACAAGTGGATGAAGCCACCGGTTTGGCGCGGCAAGTCATCCTGGCCTCTCCGGATCCCGACATGCATCCCCAGGTTTCGGTCCGTGATGGCGGAGGACTCGTATTAAAAAACACGAATGGCGGTCCTGCCGTTTTCTCCCTTCCTGTCAAAGCCGAGTTGGTGGTGGAAGATGGTCAGGAAGTCCATGCTGGTGATATTCTCGCCAAGATTCCCAGAGAACTGGCGAAAAACAAAGACATCACGGGGGGTTTGCCTCGCGTGGCGGAATTGTTCGAAGCGCGTATCCCCAAGGATCAAGCCATTATCAGCGAAATTGACGGAATCGTCAATTTTGGCAAAGACGTTAAAAAGAAACAAAAAATCATCATTCAACCCGAAGACGAGAAAGGCGAATCCAAGGAATATCTGATTCCTCGTGGTAAGCATATCACGGTTCATGAAGGCGAATACGTGCGTGCAGGGGACCCCTTGATCGATGGTTCTCCCAACCCGCATGATATTCTTGCCGTTAAAGGAATCAAGGAACTGCAAAAATATTTGGTTGATGAAGTTCAAGAAGTGTATCGTCTGCAGGGAGTCGGAATCAACGACAAACACATTGAAGTGATTGTGCGTCAAATGCTCAAGCAGGTTTTTATTCAGGATTCGGGAGATTCGACCTTCCTGATAGGCGAAGTGGTTTCGCGAAGCAAGTTCAACCAGGAGAATCAGGAATTGATCGATAAAGGGCTGAAACCGGCGCGTTCGAGACCGGTCCTTTTGGGAATCACCCGAGCCGCGCTGAGCACCGACTCTTTCATTTCCGCAGCATCTTTTCAGGAAACGACGAAAGTGCTCACCGATACGGCCTTGGGAGGAAAGTATGATACTTTTCGCGGGTTGAAGGAAAACGTGATCCTGGGCAGGTTGATCCCGGCAGGCACAGGTTATTCCGGATTTAAAAATGTGTCCTACCGGCATATCCCTGAAATCATAATCTCTCACAGACCATCCGGAACTCCGCATACTCCGGAACCCTCGGAAGAATTTGCGGAAATTTGATCAAGACTTCCCGTCGAATCCATCACGACGCCGTGATGGGGGTTGCTCTCGGAATTCCGGCAGTCACCGGCTTGGTGATTCGTCATGGAACTGTTCTAAAAAACGAAGCAGTCGACATCGCTCGCAGCCCTGGTCGAAGCTCTGGCAAAAATCCTGGTGGATCTGCAGCAGGCCCTGTTGAATGCGAAGGGTCTTTTGTTTCAAAGCAACTCGAGGAAAAGGCAGAAGGCGTTTTTCCATAAAACGTATACGTCGGTTGGTAGATTCCGGGGGCAGGACAATGAAGAGACGGTAGAGGAGTTTTTCCAGGGCAAGCCATTTCTCGTGACGGGCGTATGCCAGGAAAAAAGGAATGATCGCATTGGCCCAGGTAATCAGTTGTCGATCCTTTCCGATCAGTTGAGCACCGGAAGTATTTCGGGTATCCGGCATACCCAGGAAGGATTGCCAGGTTTCCCAGTCAGGAGTCGCAAACACATGCTGGGTGTGCCACAGGGTCTGTTCTTTCAGCGATTTTTCTGTCGAGATCGATTCCAGCTCCGTTAAGATTGTTAACCAGCCTTTCAACAATCCTTGTGAACTCAAGTGACGGAGGTGGTGAAACATTCCAATCAAACGCCGCTCGGGTGCATTTTGCGGGCGTGACGTCATAGCGAACTTCCCGGCGATTTTTTGCTTCACGCTTTGATTTTGCCATCTTTCTCGCCACTGGTGGTACTCTTTCCTGAGCGTCGCATGAACAAAGCGAGGAGTCTCCCTCGAAAACAGGTCACAGGCTCCAAACCACCGGGACAGAATTTCCGTTCTTGCCACGCGATAGGGTTGTTGGAGCAGGGGATAAAGCAACGAAATCGGGAACAATTGAGCCAATTCTTCAAAGGAGTGGGAGTGAGCGCTGTAGCCCAGGGATTTGAATATCAATTGGAATAGCAGTTGCTCCGGATCATGTCCTTCCCATTGCTCCGCAATTCGATCCACTTTACGCTGCATCCTGTTTTCTGCCGCATGTGCCAACAACTGCTCCAGCGGTGAGGCGCCCCATTCCACCACCATCATCCCGCATCGTCCTGGTAAATGGTCGTAACGATTCAGCAATTCGCTTTCGTCGCCCAGCATGGTCAGTACGTTCTTATTTAAGCGGGGACGGAGTTCCAATGCAGGAACTGCCATTCCATCTTCTCTTTCAATGGGGTGAATCGTGTTCTGGTCGAGCACGATATGGAGAATCACGGAATTGTATGCGGGGTTATGCTGGTGTTTGTGATGGTGCCAGGCTGAAGACTGCAAATGCACCTCCACGGTACCATGTAAAATGACATCGCCAATCACAATTTGCGCATCGTGGAAGTCCGGCCCGATTCCCTTGTTGAGCCACCCCGGAAAGCGAATTTCAATCTTTTCTCCACCCGTACTTTGAAGATTTTTTTTGTCGAAGATTTGATGCGCCCAAATCGCTTGCAGCCAACTTTCCCTTTGATGCGCAATCTCTTGAATGTGGGTAGATTTGCTCATCGACTTCGCCTTTCACTTCAGTACGAAACTTTTTTGCCGTTCTTTCAGAACTGATATCATGTTTTTCCTAATCCGTCCATTGCATCACAATCGAACAGGCGCTGTCAATGGCACTTTATTTCAAATCGGGTCTCTTGGAAATCCATTCAATATTCACTTGTCTGTTCATTCCGCTCTGATTATATTACCATTCACTTTCAATTCCCCTTTTGTCTCTTTCCAGGGAGAAATTCCGGAGCAAATATGCTAAACAGGACATGAGTTTCAAACTGAAAAATACCGTCGCCCTATTCACCCGCAATGGACAACCTACTGACTAAAGAAGATCAAGATTTTATAAATTCGATTTACCAGGATCTCAAAGAATTTGTTGAATCGGATGAAGAAATGCTGGAATTCCAACCGATGAATTCCTATCAAAGGAGGCTCGTGCACAAGCTGGTCGCCAATTTCCGGCTCAAGAGCCATTCGGTTGGCGAAGAAGAGCGCTTCGTTTGCGTCGTGAGAACGGATGACAGCCTCGTTCCCGCAATGGAGATTGATCCTTCACAACCTGTGTATGATTACGGGATGCAAACTTATTTTACCGCACCCGTTACGCGGATCGTATTGCGTTCTGATGGCAGTTTCGGGATTCCTTTGAAATCGGAGCGATTCGCGCTATTGGATGAACGAGTGGTCGAGCGAGCTTTTCGCATTCGAAAAAATAAAATCGTCTGTCATGGCGAAAAAGGGTGGTAGCGTCTATCCCTCTGGTGCCGCTTCCGTTCAAGAAATATGGCCTTACTGAAAGTCGAAAATCTCTACAAACACTTTCCCATCCATAGCGGGGTCCTTCTACGTGAAAGAAGTCGGGCATCGGTTTTGAATGGTATTTCTTTTGAATTGGAATCGAGTGAAATTCTGGGAATCGTTGGTGAATCGGGATGTGGTAAATCCACCTTGGCCCGTTTGATAATGAGGATTTATGAACCGTCTGCAGGCCATGTGGAACTCGATGGGACCGCCATCTGTTCTTATCCCCGTCAATCGTACTACCATCGCGTTCAAATGATCTTCCAGGACCCTTTTTCCTCGCTGAATCCCAAAATGACCGTCGCGGCGCATCTCGGTGAAATGATCCGGATGCACCAGCCTTCCCAAGATGTCACCACGGTTTGTAAAAGATTGCTCGATGAAGTCGGCTTACCCCAAAGCGCGTTGAAAAAGTATCCTCATGAGTTCAGTGGGGGGCAACGTCAACGGATCGCCATCGCCCGCGCTTTGAGCGCGAACCCCACTTTGTTGATTGCCGATGAGCCGGTTTCGGCATTGGATGTTTCCATTCAAGCCCAAATTCTCAACTTGTTGAAAGATCTTCAAGAGCAACATCAATTGAGCCTCCTCTTTATATCTCATGATTTAAAAATCGTTGATTTTTTTTGTGGTCGCATCCTCGTCATGTACCTGGGAAAAATTGTTGAAGAGTTACAGGAAAAATCACTAAGCACCCAGGCTCAGCATCCATACACTCATGCCTTGTTGCAAAGTATGCCCACCCTTGCGAAAAAAGCGACGGGACTACAAGTTCTACCCGGAGAAATTCCTTCCCCCCTGAACTTGCCCGAAGGGTGCGGATTTTATTCCCGTTGCCACCGCAGGCACGGCATATGTGAACAACATGCTCCGCATCTCCTTGAAAATTTTCCACACCATAAAGTGGCCTGTTGGGATGTCAATCCATAGCACGAAATGAAGTTACAGAACTTTGACTAAAATTGAGATTTCCTGTAAATCTTATTTCAAATTCAAAGAACATCCATTTCTACAATGAGGAAAAGAGAAAATGGCATTTGATCCAAAGATAAAAAATGAGTTGATCGGGATTGTAGGCGCGCAATGGGTCAAGGACGATCCCGTCACGTTATACACTTATAAATCAGACGCGTTGACCCTCTACTCCGGAATGCCGATGGGAGTAGTTTTCCCGGAAAATCGGGACGAATTGGTGGCAATTGTAAAGTTACTGCATAGCCATCGTATTACTTTTTTACCACGAGGAGCCGGGACCGGATTGTCGGGTGGCGCTATCCCCAAAGAAGAAAGCGTGATCCTGGAAATGTTCCGCTTTCGTCGAATTCATGAAATCGATTTTCTCAATCGCTCCATTTCCGTGGGCCCCGGGGTGGTCAACCTGAAAATCTCGGAACAGGTCAAACCAAACGGATATTATTACGTTCCTGATCCTTCTTCTCAGAAAGCATGTACGGTTGGGGGCAATGTCGCGGAAAATTCAGGAGGACCGCATACCCTCAAGTACGGAGTGACCGTCAACCATGTTTTAGGCATCGAGGCGGTTCTTCCCGATGGAGCCGTAGTCGAATTGGGCGGAAAACACTGGGGTTCTCCTGGACCTGACCTCTTGGGATTATTTATTGGGTCGGAAGGAACTTTCGGAGTGGTGACCAAGGTCATTTGCCGTCTGACGCCAATTCCTGAAAAAGTGATAACTTTCCTTGGTGTTTTTCCTTCAATCCGGGACGCTTGTCAAGCCGTGTCCAGCACAATACGACAAGGTATCATTCCGGCAGCCATGGAGTTGATTGATAACGTGATCATCCAGGCAGTTGAAAAATCGATCGCTCCCGGTTTCCCACTCGATGCGGAAGCCGTACTCCTGGTGGAATTGGAGGATCTGAAAGAAGGAATAGAAGAAGAAGCATTCCGCGTCGCAAAAATCCTCCAGGACCACAATGCTACCGATGTGCGACGGGCGCAAAGTCAGGAAGAACGAGCTTTGATCTGGAAAGCAAGAAAAGAGGCATTTGGCGCGATCGGCAACCTTTGCCCGAGCTACTACGTGCAAGATGGCGTCATTCCCCGCAGTTCACTGCCTGAAGTATTGGAACGCGTATTAGCCATTGGTAAAAAATACAACTTGACCATCGCCAATGTCTTTCATGCAGGCGACGGCAATCTACACCCTCTCATTTTGTACAATTACAAGGATCCGCAAGATATCCGGAATGCGGATAAAGCGGGGCAGGAAATTCTGAGCATCTGCGCTTCAGTGGGAGGATCTTTATCGGGAGAACATGGCATTGGATTGGAAAAAATAGACCTGATGTCCCATATTTTTTCAGAAACCGACTTGAACAACATGACCTGGATTCGTTCCTTTTTCAACCCGGACAACCTCCTCAACCCCGGCAAAATTTTTCCCACGCCTGGTAAATGCATGGAGACCAAATTCGTTCAAAGTAAAAGTGGAGTTCACGTGTGAGCCGGAGTCGTATCTATTCTCCTCGAAAAACAGCCACGCTGCAAGCCTGGGTCAACGTGCGCATCCAACAAAATCAGCCCTTTGCGATTCGAGGCGCCAATTCGAGGAATTCGGAGAACGGCCTAGACGTCTTGTCCACCCGGAATCTCAAGGATATTCTTTTTTTTGATCCGGATGATATGGTGATTGGCGTCCAAGCGGGGGTGCGCGCCAGGGACTTGCAAATCCGTATCCATCAAAAAAAAATGTTTCTCCCCTTCAACCCCTGGTATCCGGATTCTACGATAGGCAGCGTCGTCGCCTGCAATGATTATGGCGCCAACCGGATGAATGGTGGAGGGTTGCGAGATTCCATAATCGGCATTGAATACCTCAACGGCAAAGGCGAGTTGGTGAAAGCGGGGGGACGGGTCGTGAAAAATGTAACCGGTTATGATCTCAGCAGGATGATGCTTGGCAGTCGAGGAGGGTTGGGCGTGATCACGGCCGTCAATTTCAAAATTCTCCCTCAACCACCCGCTGCTTCGGTGCTCTACTGCAGCTTCAGAAATGACCAATGGCTGCAAAAAGTCAAAGTTCTCCAGGAGCGAATGATCCCCGTGGATTGGATTGAATCCGTCAGCACCAAATCGGCGGGTTGGGTGATCGGAATAGGATTTTCGGGAATCAGCGAACGTCAAAATCGCATTGCCAGGGACTTACGCGCTATTTTTTCTGAAGATTGCCAGGTGGTTCCGGAAGGGAAAATAACGAAACGTTACTCGATCGTGCCTGGCCAAAAACGCTTTTTTGGCTTTCTTCCGGATTTGTTGAGACCTTTGAATCTTGGAAAGCATTATCTCCACCTGCATTGCGTGGCGTCCACTGCGGAAATGCTGGTCCAAGTCAATTTTCAGGAATTCCTCTCACAAGGAGCTTGTGCGGTGGTTCATCCCATCGGAGGTGATTTTCATTTGATTCAACCTCGAGAATCGGTCGATGCGCAGAAAACAATGGTCGACTCTTTGAAAAATCAACTGAAAAATTCAGAGGGTACCCTCTCTTTGATCCGCTCTGCTCCGGGGTTGACTACGAAGGACCTGGAAAGGTTTGCGATTCCGAATGCGTACGCTCTGATGAAATCCTTGAAACGGCAATTGGACCCTGCCACCGTTTTTCATGCGCCTTTTTACGAACTCGACTGAAGAATATAGTCATGAGCGACCTGCATCTACCGGACCAGAATAACAATTCATTCTTATTTGAAAATGTGGATTTTGAAGGAATCCTTTCATGCGTGCATTGCGGTTTGTGCCTGGACGTCTGCCCGACCTACCGGGAACTGGGAATGGAACAGGATTCTCCTCGGGGAAGACTTTTCCTCATGCGTGGGCTCTGGCAAAATGAACTTGAATTGAGTGAGGACGTCATCGCTCCATTAAACCGCTGTCTCGATTGTCGGGCCTGTGAAAGCGCTTGTCCTTCCAATGTGCATTATGGGGAACTGCTGGAAAAAACGCGAGGGGTGATTCAGCAGAACGTACCACAAAGTTATAAAGAGCGGTTTCTGCGCAAAGTCTTTTTAAAACGTCTTTTGATTTCGACGAATTTGTTGCGATGGGTCAGTATTGTCATGAAAATTTACATCGCTTTGAAAATTCCTCAACTGGTCACTCGTACTTTTCTCAAAAGACTGCTTCCCCGGCGTGTCGTCGCCGGACAGGACATGTTGCCACGCTTTTCCGGCAGTTCCTTTAAAAGGAAATATGCCGCGAAAGGCCCCCTGTCACCCAGCCATCGTCAGAAAGCGCGCTTCCAGGTCGGATTTTTTACGGGATGCGTCATGGACGTCTCCGAGGTATCCACGCATGAATCCAGTCTGAAATTACTGCGAGCAGCAGGCTCTGAAGTGGTTGTCCCTAAAGAACAAACCTGCTGTGGCGCGTTGCATGTTCACAGTGGTGACCGCGAGACAGCCCGTGAGCTGGCCAGACGAAATCTTTCTGTTTTCGCCAGTCAGCCTTGGGATGCGATCATCGTCAATGCGGCGGGATGCGGGGCTCAATTGAAAGAATATCATCACCTGTTTTCAAAAAATGAAGCGATTGCTCAAGAAGGATTGCCAGCATTTCAAAGCAAGACGATTGATATCCTCGAATTTTTATCTCAGCTCCCCGATTTTGTAACAAACCTTCCCTGGAAACGAGAAGAAGAAGTGGTTCTTTATGATGCGCCCTGCCATTTGAAATATGCTCAAGGGGTTGATAAGAATCCTCAAAAATTAATGAACCGTCTTCCCGGGGTCACCCTGGTTCCGCTCAGTGAATCCGACTGGTGCTGCGGTTCTGCGGGAATCTATAATTTAGTACAACCGGATTTGGCCAATGCGGTTCTTTCCAAAAAACTGGATTCCGTGGCAGAAACCCTCGCTCGTTTTCCGGAGGCGCGTACGCTGGTCTCCGGGAATCCGGGATGTCTTTTCCAGATCCGGGCTGGTATACAGTCCCGGAATTATCCCTTGCGGGTGATCCATCCTGCCGTCTTTATGGCAGAAAGGCTTTTGGAAAAATAGTTCAAGAAGACGTAATCCTGGCTCATCCACCAAAGAAACACGTATTTTATGAATAAAGTCCGGAAATCTTGATCAGTCCAATCATCTGAATGAAGAAATCGCTATGCATCGCTGATGTATCTGTCTCTTGCAAGCCTCTTTATTTTTAAGTAGAAATTACGAAACAATTTCACCTATAATTTAAAACCAAAAAAGGAGTATGTCATGAAAGCTGCAGTTTTACATCGAGTTGGAGGTCCTTTTCAAATTGAAGAGGTCGAGTTGTTACCCCCTGAACCCGGCGAGGTACGCGTGCGCATGGGTGCTGCGGGTACTTGCCACAGTGACTGGCACTTTGTTACGGGTGATTTGTCGCGTCCTTTACCGGTTATTTTGGGTCATGAAGGGGCCGGCATTGTCGAGGAAGTGGGGGACCGGAGTCACCAGTGTTCAACCCGGTCAACGCGTCATTATCAATTGGGCGCCGTCATGTAACGCCTGCTTCTATTGCAGGCATACCAATCCCACGCTCTGCGAAACGTTTTGGCCGTGGCGCAACGGTACCATGCCTGATGGTTCCACGCGCTTGCGGCTCAATGGTGAGATCGTGCGTCAATTCAGCACCCAATCCACCTTTGCCGAACAAGCCGTTGCTCCGCAGGAAGCCCTTGTTCCCTTCGACGAAGACATTCCCATGGAAGTCGCTGCTCTTGTCGGTTGCGCAGTAACCACCGGAGTGGGCGCGGCTCTCAACACGGTCAACGTGCGCCCCGGGGAAAGCGTGGCAGTCTATGGTTGTGGAGGAGTTGGTCTGAACATTCTGCAAGGTGCGCGGCTCTCTAACGCCTATCCGGTTATTGCCGTCGACATCGATCCGGCGAAATTCGAAATCGCTCGTCAATTCGGAGCCACCCATGCCGTTGAAGCCGGAGATGAGGCCCTGGGTCGGATTCAGGAATTAACGGGAGGCCGGGGCGTTGACTTCGCTTTTGAGGCGATTGGATTGTCCGCCACCCAGGAAGCTGCCTTCGAGGCGGCTCGACGCGGCGGTTCCGTGGTGATCGTTGGCGTTTCTCCGAAAGGGTCCTACACGCGCTATGCCGGTCTGGACCTGCACCGGATGGAAAAGAAAATCTTTGGATCCTTGTATGGCTCCATCGATCCCCGCCGCCAGTTTCCAGTACTTCTCGATCTCTACCGTTCCGGTCAGCTCATGCTCGACGAACTCATTTCCAGACGTTTCCGCTTGGAAGAGATCAACGAAGCCTATGATGAGTTACTCAAGGGCGGTTTCAAACGGGGTGTCCTCGTTTTTGATGAAGCACTTGCTTAAAGAACCTGAGTTCGAGATAAGCATTTAATCAATTCAATATGTAAAGGAATCTTCATATCTCAGAGAATCCTTGTCATTCTTGGCTTGACCAGGAATCCAGAGGTAGGCAGCCAGAAAGAAATCTGGATCTCCGCTCCCCGCTCCCCGCTTTCGCGGGGACAAGTTTAGCGGGAACAAATTTAGTGAGGATGACCTATACACCACAATATTCCTATTATTGAAGATTTCTGTCGAACTCAGGTTAAAGATGGTTTTAATCCGGAATATTCAAGCCGGAGTAGCAAATTCGGTGACAGGATCTCCCAAAATTCGCGTGCGAACTTTTTGACGATCTCGATTTTAAGGCTTGACACGCCGGATTTATGGATGCTATCGTTTCGAGAATTATTTTTAATCCTGCGCAGTCGAGGGGATCACCAAGGTTGAATAACCGGTTACCTGCGGCGCATACAGGTTTGTACCAACTCTTATTGGGGCGATGGGAAGGAGATTTATACCATGAAATTCGGGATTCAAGTTAACTGTTATAACACCAAGTGGGACGATATCGCGCGATCGGTTGAAGCAATGGAGGCGGGTCCTTGGGACAGCCTCTGGTTCGCAGACCACTTTTTTCCACCATGGGGCGGGCCAAAGGGAAGCCGGAAGACCGAGCACCTGCCCGCATTCGAAGGCTACACGCTGATTGCGGTGGCGGCCGGGATGACCAGCAAGCTGAAGTTGGGACATTTGGTGTTGGGCAACACCTACCGCAATCCGGCGCTGCTGGCGAAGATGGCGACCTCGCTCGACCAGGCATCCAAAGGCCGGTTCACGCTGTCGCTGGGCGCCGGGTGGTGCGAGCGCGAGCATTATGGCTTCGGCTGGACGTTTCCCACCATGCGTGAACGCCAGGATCGATTCGAGGAGGCATGCCAGCTGATCCGCACGCTGTTCACCACGGAAGGTCCGATCGATTTCCGTGGCCGTTACTACCGAGCGGACCAGTTGCAGCTTTCTCCCGGCAGTTACCAGCAGCCACACATTCCAATCCTTGTGGGTGGTACCGGCGAGCGACGCACGCTGCGCACCCTTGCCAGGTATGGTGACGTGTTCAATTTGGACGGTTGGGCAGGACAAGGGGTTGCGCTCAAGACCTACCGGCACAAGGTGGAGGTGCTGGAACGTCATTGCGAGGACGCCGGACGTGACCCGGCCGAGATCAGGCGTACCATCCTCATGCCAATCGTGGTCGGCGAGGATCAGGCAGCAAGAGAAGCCGGTGAACGTCTCACCAAGTCCCTTGGCGCAGGGACAATGGTCGGTACGCGCCAGAAGGTGGTGGACCGGATCGGGAAGCTGATTGACGAAGGAGTCGACGAGATCATGTTCGGAAATATCCCCACCGGTGGAGTCGAGGAAATCCAGCGCATCGAGCAGGAAATTGTCGCCGCCTTCGATTGAGGGGATCGTTTTAGGTCTTTAAATTTCAGCCAACGGAATATTCCTTTGGATGGTTTATAGACCTTGTCGAGGTATTTTTCGGTCAACTTCCAGACGCATCCGTTGACCGTTTTCCGATTCTCGTCGTCTCAATCCAGTTCGGGACTCGAAGCGCTCCAGCAGGTGACGAGGGGCGCTTGAGACGAACAGGAGAAATAGAAGTTTCGATGCTTTTAAAACACCACGCGGGTGGATTCTTGGAGAGAGCCATCAAATCCCCAAGCCCCCCGCGCGGAGAAAGATTCCTTATTTCTTGACAAATAAGGGTTAGATATCCGTCTGCGAAGTCGTTGAATCCGTGCTAAAAAATCGCGAGAAAACCCGGTGTTCCAAGATCTCTGACATGGAATTTCGATGCCCGTCCTTGAAATATCCCCAGTGATCCCCCCGTTTTCCATCACGATGGTGTCTTCCTTTTCCTTTCCAACGATCATTGCGCATTTCTTTCAACTGCTCCAATTGCGCTTCATTGAGCACCGCTTCGAATTGGTCACGGGTTGCTTGACGCAGCGCGCGTAACTCCTTTTGTAACGCTTCTTCTTTATTTTCAGATTCTTCAAATATCTTGCGCAATCTGTCCACCTGCTCATCACTGAGTTCCAGTCGCTCCTGCAACCGGTCCAGGTAGCCGTCGATGGAATGCGCAGCCACCACGGCTCCTACTAACAAACCGACACCGATTATACTTCCAACAATCATTTTTTTCATAGTTTCCTCATTTCAATCAGGATTGATAAACAGGACGTCGACCTTCGACATCCACTGAGGCCAGTATAAACAATGCAATGTTTTTTGAGGGTCAAGAGAGAGTAAAGATATTGTAAATTTTTACGAGCTGTTGCCGGTTCCATCAGAAAAAGGATTCTGCAGGTATTTGAAGACGCCATCTCCTTGTTTCTCTGGTACGCCACAGCGAAAGTACGTGGATCCCCTTATGTCGTTCCCGCGAAGGCGAGGAGCGGGAATCCAGGGTATCGAGTCAATCCTTTCCCCGGAATCGGAAACCAGAGTATCGAAAAGTCCCCCTGGATTCCGGGGCTTCGCCCGGAATGACAAGACCGCGAATAGCCGGAAGGAGCAGAACTTGGATGCGCTTTTTAACCTGAGCCGATCAAGCAGTCGTTATTCAATAACTGTTATTGTAATCTTTTCCGAGATCACGGGGGGAGAATGGGGCGTATGCAGGTAATCTCCCAGAACGAGTTGCAGGGTATGCTGACCCGGTTCGAGCTCGATCTCTGCTTCTGTCTGTCCCAACCCGAAATGGACGACCTGGTCCGTGGCGGGGAGAGGTAGATCCATTGCGGGCATATCCCCTTCTGCCACATCGATGAGGACATGGTGATGCCCCGTATTGGGAAACTGTATGCCCGCAGGCGCAACTCCCATCCCCTCCAGTCCGAATCGTATGGTCACGGGTGAGGTGACAACTGCCCCATCCTCGGGCGACTGGATATAGACCCTCGCATCATCCGGGGATGGTGACCTCTCCTGCGCTTCGGCAAGCGCAACGGGAACAAATAGAAGAAGAACAGTGATCCATGGTATTTGTATTTTCATAATTCTTTCCTTTTTTTGTACGATTTAAAAATGCATGCGTCGAGGATCAGGATACGGTTTATCTTCACATCAACGCATGAGACCTCATTACCTGACAGATACAGGGCGTGATATAAATAAAATTTCCTTCACATTCTCAATGTATTCTATTTGGAGAGTTTTGTCATCAGTAAATATCGTCATTACTATGAGAGCCGGTATTAAGGCCAATCCTATCAGAAATGAAAAAAACGCGATGCTGTGAATCATCCAAACTTTTTCATATGACTCCTTACTATTCAATCGCGTCATAATTCAAATATTTGAATATCATGAAATTTTTCTTCTCATTATAAACCGTTTCTCCTATCTCGATTAATTGAGTACCTCCCCACTTGGTATATTCTGCAAATTCCTGGTTTTCTATCAAAAGCATTGTGACATGACCTGTGGAGTCATTGATTGAAAATTCGCATTTAAATCCATAATTTATTTGAGAATGACTTGGAGAAAATAAGTTCCCCAATGAATTCATCAAGTTTAGAATGAAGGAATGCTCCACAATCTTTTTCAAGTCAGGAATGACACGTCGATGCGATTCTAAATTTGCGCTGCTTTTCCGCAATCATCTTTGTGCCTTTGTGCCTCTCCTCTGTGCCTTTGCTTCTGGCTGGAAAATGTGTCATGAATCCCAAATGAAACTCTTATTGTAATCATTTGCTCACGTTAATTCAGTTAATTTAACCCGAATTCGAGATAAGCATTTAATGATTTCCAAATATTGAAGATTAATCTCGAACTCAGGTTAATTGAATTTCGTCGTGATGTGACGAAACGTTACGTATGACGAGTTTTAACAAAGATTCCCACCCGGATTGATGGAAATAAGATATGTCGAGTAAAAAATTTCTGAAATCAGTTTTGACAAGACAAATGAAAAATCCTGCTCAAATTTTTCTGCTGGTATTGATGGCAATAGTTGTGTTAACGTTGTCTTGTTACCGGTACGAAAAGGTGAGCGGAACAAACCTGATTGACGGATCGGTTCCTTGTCCTGAAACGAAAATAAGATGGAGACATCAGAAGAGGGATTGTAAAAATGGATATTAAAAAAATTGAATACGAAAAAAATATTGAATTTCTTAAAAAGGAAAATATTTCAGAAATCGCATTCATCCAAAAAGTGTTAATTTATACGTTGATTTATATTGATTTTAAAAATCCCGAAATCCATGTACTCCAAAACTTAAATACGATAAAAAAGCATCTGCTTGATCTTTCAAAGAAGGATTTTCCTCAAGATCAGATTGATACGATAAACAATCATCTTCAGAATATTGCTGATTTAATTCAGAATTCAAAGTCGTAATTTACTTTACATTTGAGGGGTAGATGACATATGCGCTTAAGACAAGCCTAGTACAAATAAGCATTTAATAAATTCAATATGTCAGGGATTCCTCATTCTTAGAGAATCCGTGTCCTTCAGCAGAGTCGACCTGTGGGGGCGGGGGGCAGGGAGTGTACTCATAGAGGTAGAACCGTGAACCCCAGTGAATAAAGGGTTGCAGTGATTTGAAAATTCCACCCTGGGTGATGCACTTCGTAAAATCCGTAGAATGACTATGATAAATCAGCCATCCTTTTCTGGGAAAGGTTTTCAATGACGAATGGATCTGGTCGAGGCACTGACTTAAAATGTATTCATCAAAGGGATGAAAAAAATAAAAAACGTTGTCTTCCTTTCGCACTTGGTAATGGACGACGTCTGTATGAATCAACTCGAATCGATCATTGCCGGTTCTTTCTACGTAGTCTCGTATGTTACCTTGGGCGAGTTGATAGAGGGTCGGACTGAATTCCAACCCTTTGATTTTATGAATGCCGCATTCAGCAGCCAGGATCATCACTCTTCCTTTCCCCGCTCCATAATCGACCAACACGATGGAATCGTCCGGCAGGTTCAGTGCTTCGATCATCTTTTTAAATGGGACAATATGAGTGGTACAATAAAAAGTGGAGTGTTTTTTATTGATCAGAAAATCTTCGATAAGGTTTAAATTCAATAAGAAATTATCGGTTTTACGATAAGACCTGAACCAGATCCACTCTCTTAAATAATTCAATAAGTACAGACAGTTACAGTAAATCCTGTTATTCACGATCGAGTGAATGATGGTTCTCAGTGCTTTACCGGTAACAGAAATTTCTTTATCTTGATCCGGCTGTCTTTTTCTTATCGGTTTTTGGTCTCTTCGATTTTTCATGATTCTTCTCATGGGGAGATTTTTAATGATTCAGTCCAAAATATCAAGGTTCATGCCACAGTATCCCATGCCCCTGTTTCGAATATTGAGCCTCTTGTGCTGCGTCATTAACACAATCAACGGGTACCGGACATGCGTATGTTTACTTTCTGTTTGACCTTTCTGCTGGCAGCTTCCCTTCCATTTACTCCGGAGGCGAGTGAATTGCTCAAGGTGGTGAGTTGGAATATCGCAAATCTTCACCACAAACCCGGAGTGCCCCTGCGGAACAGGGCGGTGCCACGGGACGAGATGGACTATCAGCGTCTCCGTCAAGTGGTCGAAAACCTGGATGCCGATATTCTGGCGTTGCAGGAAATCGGCTCTCCTGCGGCACTGGGCCGGATCATTCCGGAGGAGCATTATCACTTGATCGTGTCAGGTCGTTATCAACAGGGTATCGAATTGCTCCCTCCTGAACAACGCGAAATTTTTGTCGCCCTTGCGATTTCAAAGAAAACCTTCCCCCGACTTCCCAAGGTTCAAACCCTGGACGCGCTGTCGATCCGGCACCTGGACCTGCGCCATGGGAAAGCGGAGGAGCGAAGGACGCGGGCGGCGATGGTCGTCGAATTCGAATTGGAAGGACTCCCGGTCAAATTGCTGGCCGTGCACCTCAAATCGTTTTGTCATGGGTGGCCCCTGTTTCCGGTAGAAGATGAAGACTCCGAGACGAAAGTGGTATTCAATTCACGCTTCGCCTGCAGGACGCTTGTGGCGCAACATGCGATCCTGGAAAACTGGTTGGAACAACAGGCGGCGCAAGGCATCGCGACCATCGTTGCCGGTGACTTCAATCGCAGGATGAATCTCCCTTCTTCCGATGCTGGTGACGCAGATCACTTCTGGAAGGAACTCAACGACGGGAATCCCTCGGATCTGGAATTTGTGAAGGGACCCGAAGGCAAGGATGAAGCGTGCTGGCCCTTCCATGAGCAAAGATACGAGGAACACATCGATTTCGTGGTGGTCGATAAAACCCTGCTGCGCAACGGACGGTCGCTGGAGTTCGGCAAGGTCAGCATGGGATATGAAGACGACCCCAGGTATGAAGGCAACGAGCGACAAAAACTGAGCGACCATTGCCCCGTGGTGATGACCCTGACCGGGGGTCAGGCTTGAAAGTTTGGAAAAGTAGCGTTATTTTTTTCTTCAAATCGATTTGACTTTCCTTTTCGTTTATTTTGGAGATGGCTCGTCAACCACGCCTTTACATCCTGGTGCGCTTTACCATGTGATGCTTCGTGGCAATGGAGGGCAACCCATTTTTTCTGTCCGCTCGACTATCGACCTTTTTATCACCTGCTCCCAGAAGCTTCCCAACGCTTTGATCAAGGGAAATGCGGAGACTATGAAAATTTTCCGGGACTTATTTTGTATAAACCAACCATTTCCATTTTGATGCCGGTCCACAACAATGAATCTTCCCTTGTGGAATGCCTGGAGAGCATCAGACGGCAAACAATAAACGATTTTGAATTGGTGATCGTTGACGATGGGTCGACGGACAACAGCGGGAACATGCTGGCGCATCATGCCGGTCAGGACAAGCGAATCAAGTTGATCCGCCAGTCACGAAAGGGGATTGTGGAAGCCTTGAATCGAGGACTGCAAGATTGCGAAGGTCGCTATATCGCCCGCATGGACGGAGACGATTGGATGCATCCCCATCGTTTGCAGCGACAACTACAATTTTTCGAGGAACATCGAGGGTTGGACTTGATTGGGAGTCGGGTGGAAGGGCTTCCCACCACCACCGACTATCAAAAGTGGAGCAATGCGTTGATCACCGACGAGGAGATTAAAGAGGAAATGTTTGTAGAATCTCCCATCATGCATCCTACGTTTTTTGCGAAACGCATGCTTTTTGACCAGTTGGGAGGGTATCGTCAGAATCCTTGGGCCGAAGACTATGATTTCATATTGCGCGCCTACCAGCAAAATTTACGATTCGCTAAAGTCGACGAAGTGCTCGTTAAAAAATATGATTCTCCCACTCGCCTCTCTCGGGTCGATTGGAAATACAAACGCCCTGCCATGTTTCGCGCAAAAGTTCACTATTTTCTGCAATGTGGTTTCCTGTATAAAAAGAAAGGCGTCGTCATCGCCGGCACCGGACCTTCGGGTCGTAATATCGCTTCATTTTTTCGGGAAAAGGGGATTGCCGTGTTGGGTTTTACCGACAATCGCCCGAGCCCTCCAAACCGCACGGTGATGGGAATTCCCGCATGGGGGATCGATGGATCCCTCCCGGATGAATTACAGTCCTTGATGGAGGAGACATACGTGATCCTGGCCATTGGCGGAAAAAACGGGTACCAGCAATGGGTTCAATTGATGAACCGCCATGCATTGCGAAATGCCATCGAATTTAAGAGATTCCTTTAAAACGCGAGATCCTCGCCAACCCTTCGCAAATAATTCCGGACGAGTAGAAAAATCGGAAGATGCCTTGACATTCTCGCATTTTGAATCGATGATGGCTCATTTCCAATGAGGTGTTGTGACGAGGAGTGCCTGCCAGGCCAAAGCCCGCTCTCTTCGAAATACGGATGATCCTTCCATTTTCCGGGACCCTGAGATTCAAGCGCAATGAACAAAATTCATCCCACTGCAATTATAGAAATGGGAGCCGAGCTCGGGAACGAGATTGAAGTTGGACCCTATTGTCGCATTGGCCCTCAAGTGACCCTGGACGACGGATGCTTCCTGCGTTCCCATGTCGTGATTGAAGGAAGTACGACGATCGGCAAGAGAAATTTGTTCTACCAGTTCGCCACAATCGGTTCCGATCCTCAATATCTCAAATATAACCAGGAAAACACCCTCCTGACCATTGGTAACGACAATACGTTCCGCGAGGGGGTTTCCGTTCACAAAGGGACGGAAGCCGGCATACGCAATACCATCATCGGCGATCACAACCTGTTAATGGGTTACGTTCACGTGGCGCATGATTGTCAAATCGGCAATCACAACATCCTCACCAATTACACGGGTTTGAGCGGTCATGTCATTTTGGACAATTACGTGACGCTTGGCGGGCAAAATGGAGTGACCCAGTTTGTCAGAATCGGAAATTACAGCTATTTTGGCGCGGGTACGATGATCGACAAACATATCGCGCCTTATACGACAGGATACGGGAACCGGGTCCAAGTCAGGGGAGTGAACATCGTTGGCTTGAAACGGAAGGGATTTTCCCGGGAAGCGATCAATAATATTCTCGACGTACACCGCCTTTTTTTTCGTTCGGAATTGAACGAAAAAGATGCCCTGCGTACCATTGAGGAGCAATATGGGCATTTGCAGGAAATTCGCGTGTTCATCGACTTCGTCCGTTCCGTGGAAGGGGGCGTGCGAAAATAGTAAAACCTTTTGAAAAATTTCGGGACATGGACTGGCAGCCTGTCCCGGAACGTTTCGTAATTCGCGTACCATAACGATCCAATGCAAGATCAACTCAATGCTCTCAAGGAAAAAGGATTGCAAGAATTGAAACAACTCTCGCAAACCGAACAACTTCCTCGATGGCACCGCCAGTATCTCTCCAAGAAAGGAGAATTGAATCAATTTTTCAAGAAGCTGGCTCAGGTGTCTCCTGGAGAAAGACCTGTGCTTGGAAAGATGGTGAATGAGGTTAAACAAATTCTCAGCGAGCAGTTTGAATCTCACCAGGAACAATTAGAGGAAGAAAAACTCGACCGCTCCCTAGGCGATGAAATCGATATCACCCTGCCTGGCCGCCCTTATTTAAGAGGCCACCTGCACATCAGCACTCAAACCCTGCGGCGGATCTGTACGATTTTCGGAGAAATGGGATTCCAGATTTACCAATCGCCGGAAGTGGAAACGGATGAAAACAATTTTCAACTGCTGAATATCCCTGCTTACCATCCGGCTCGTGATATGTGGGATACGTTTTGGATCAATGATAAGGTGGTTTTGCGCACTCATACCTCTCCCGGACAAATCCGCGCTATGCGGGAATTCTATCCCGAACCCATTCGCATCATCCTGCCGGGTAAAGTATACCGCTATGAACAAATCACCCCGCGATCCGAACACCAATTCTACCAAATCGAAGGACTGGCGGTTGGGCGCAATATCAAAATGACCGACTTGATCGGAGTGATGAGCGAATTTGCCCGTAAAATGCATGGTTCGGAACGGAAAATTCGCATTCGGGGCAGTTACTTTCCATTCACGGAACCCAGTATCGAGATCGATATGGACTGCATATTATGCAAAGGCAAAGGTTGCCGGGTTTGTAAGTACAGCAATTGGCTGGAAGTGGCAGGGGCGGGAATGGTGCACCCCGTCGTTTTGAAAAATGGGGGCTACGATCCTGGAGAATGGAACGGATTTGCCTTCGGTTTGGGGCTGGAACGTCCGGTGATGCTGCAGCATGGAATCAATGATATCCGCTATTTCTATGGAAATGATCTCAATTTTCTCAAACAATTTTAGTCGCTCCTCTCGATGGCATTGACGGTTCACCTGCAAAGCTTCGGTTATCTCTTATCCGGAATCCCTGAAGATCCTGCAGACAATGGAGGAGGATTCGTTTTTGACTGCCGTGGATTGCCCAACCCGGGCAAAGAGGAACCATTCCGCTACCTGAGTGGACTGGATCGTCCCGTTCAACAGTATTTCCGGCAATTCCCCGTTGTGAAACGTTTTGCCGATACCTGCGCGCTGTTGGTTGAACAAACCATCGAGCGTTACCTGAGAATGAATTTCACGGACCTGATGGTCTCCTTTGGATGCACGGGAGGTCAACATCGCTCCGTCTACCAATCTGAATTATTGGCACGGCGACTGGCACGGCATGACGATGTGGTGGTGGTGGTCACTCACACAGAAAAATCGCATTGGTTGCCTCCTGCTTCATTTTAATTTTGATTTTTTAAAGAACTTCGTCTAAATTTCGAATTGGAATTATATTTCGACTCCTCGAAATGCCGAAGTGGCGGAATTGGTAGACGCGCTAGATTCAGGTTCTAGTGTCCGCGAGGATGTGGGTGTTCGAATCACCTCTTCGGCACCATTCCCCCACTCGAAGATCCCTTTCTTTCCGGCCAGATAGCTCAGTCGGTAGAGCAGAGGACTGAAAATCCTCGTGTCCCTGGTTCGATTCCTGGTCTGGCCACCTTCTCCCTTGACTAATGAACCCGAGTTCGAGATAAGCATTTAATCAATTCAATATGCTATGGAATTTTCAAATCTTAGAGAAATCGTGTCATTCCTGGCTTGATCAGGAATCCAGAGGGAGGAAGCCAGTCTGAAATCCGGATTCCGGGTCTGCGCCTGGAATGACATGTACACCACTCTTCGCCCGGAATGACATATACACCAGGATTCTCCTATTATTGAAGATTTATGTCGAACTGAGGTTAATGACCTCTTGTGATCCCATCTTCCTGTTTCAAATGCGTCTGGCAATACAGACAAATGGCCAGGATGAGCAAAACGGCCACTTGCACTTCTCCATCCAGGAAATTATTTTCAAAAAAACCGGCCACCAGAAATCCCAGGATACCTGCCGTTCCTCCCAGCAAAAGACTGGGGTAAAAAGTCCAATCACGGGTTTTCCGTAAGAGGGTCCAATTCTGTTTTAGAAGCAGGACCCAGATCAATAAATAGCTGAGCAATGCGAAAATACCTCCGCTGAGCCAGATTTCCAGGTAATTATTGTGTAAGTTCGATTCGAGACCGGTAATATAGCGATACCCGCTGCGTTTCGTGATGGTTTCTCGGTAGCGTGGCATCACCTCCGCCCTGTTGCCAGCCCCTATCCCCCACCAGGGATGATCCCGGATTGCATCCCATCCTGCCTGCCAGATATGGAGTCGCTCCTGGTTGTGTATTGGCATGAATGCGCTGGCAAAGCGTTGCCAGAGCATACCCGTATAGGAGTCGGCTTTTTGCGCACTTCTTCCAGTGAGCGTATAGCTGAACAGCATCAGGACGACTACGATACCGCCTGCCACTGCCAGGTAGAGAGGGATCCGGCGACCAAGACGAAAACTCAAAACACAGACGGCAAACGCAGCGCCAAGCCAGATGCTTCTCGAAAGGGAGAAAACGATCGCGGCCAACATGATCAAGGCAACCAGGGCATACCATTTTCTGGAACTTCCGGGCAATTCCGTGCAAAGAGCAAGGGCGGCGATCAAGGGGGTCAAAAGAAGCAGGTATCCCCCGTAGGTCAAAGCGTGGGTGAAATTCCCCCGGGCGCGAAATATAACCTTTGATCCGATTGCGTAAGAGGATTCCAATTGCTGGTCAGGGGGACGCAACCAATCCACTCCATTGAAAAACTGGATGATTCCGTAAAGGGCGATCAGACATAAAAGAACAGAAAAAAATTGAATCCAGTGGGATAATTTCAGGTGAGCGATACTCAAACAGATCACGAAAGGCAAGAACAATCGCCAATTTTCCAAAAGGGCGACACCACTACCGTGCGCGTACGGGGAAAGTAATCCCGCCATCCCCGCGCAGACTATAAAAAGCAGGACTGTCCTCCATAAAGCAACAGGCACGCGCCAATAGTGGCGATTCACCATCACGTTCAATAAACAGACTGCATAAAGGCAAACAATGGTTGCTTCGCTACCGGTTATGGAGAAAGTGCTGAAGAAAGCCAGGCAATAAAGCAGAACTCGCTGGCAGACAGGCGATTTTGTCACGATCGCCTGTCGGATTCGACCGCTGAGTAAAGGACTCATCGACATGAAACGAATGCTCTACCGTACACCCCACGGATCAGCGGCGCCAGGTACAATCCTGGCGAAAACCTTCGGGACATGCCTCCAGGACTTCCCATCGTTTCCCGTCATCGGATGCGGTGTGTAAACACTTCAATAATACGAATTTCGTTTGGTTCGCCGTCTTCCTAGTCCCTTCGGCATAGGCGAAGGGTATGGTCAGAACAGCACCCACGGCAGCACCCAACAAAGCGCCTTCCACGGACGTCTTATCAAACTCGGGAGCGACTGCGGTTCCTACGACGGCTCCAGCTGTGGCAGCTTCCGTTACTCCCGTAATGGTTTGCAGTTCCCCTTCCTGAGCGGCCGTGGTTTGACGATTTGCGGCAGCTTGCCGGCAAACCGCCAAGGCCCTCGCGTAATATCCCTCTTGGCCTTCAAATACCAACACGGCGGGTTGATACTGACCTGCGCCCAAACCCGTCACATTCACCGTTCCCGACTGCTGTGCGCCACATCCCACCAGAACGAGCGATACGGCAAGGCTCCATAAATAATTTTTCATAGTTTCTCCTAATGACAATTGTTCACTGATCGGGTTTCAGATTCTAACACGTGAGCGCACGCTTGCCAACATGAAAATTCATCACTGACGTGAATCAGGAATTAAAATACGTGTCATTCCTGGCTTGACCAGGAATCCAGGGGATACGGGCGATATTTTGGATGCCGGATCAAGCCTCTTCTTTCGATTTTTCAGTTCGTTCCGTGATCACTTTTTCCTGCAGGTAAGAAGGCATTTCCGCGTATTTTTCGAATTCCATGCTAAAAGTGGCTTTTCCCGCGCTCATGGAGCGTAGTTCGGTAGCGTATCCGAACATATCCGAAAGAGGCACTCCTGCACGGATAACCGTCGTCTCGTCACCGGCTTCCGATGCATAGATCACTCCCCTCCTGGAACTCAAATCCCCGATCACCGTGCCCTGGTATTCGGCTGGAGTTTCCACTTCGACTTTCATCACCGGTTCCAAAAGAACCGGATTCGCTTTGGATATGGCTTGTTTCATCGCCTCCCGGCAAGCCAGGCGATAAGCCAGGTCACTGGAATCGACGTCATGGTATTTCCCGTCGGCCAGGGTCACCTTGATGCCGGTGACGGGAAATGCTGCCAGCGGGCCTTTTTCCATCACATCCTGAAACCCTTTTTCGCACGCGGGAATATGAACGCCGGGAATCGCGCCGGCAAAAATATCGTTGACGAATTCAAATTCGTTTTCGACTCCTGCCGGCAAAGGCTCGATCATGCCACTGACCCCTGCGAACTGACCTGCCCCGCCCGTTTGCTTCTTATGCAGGTAATCGAACTCCGCGGGTCGGCTGATCGCCTCCCGGTAATTGACTTGAGGAGCCCCAACCGTGACCTCGACTTTGTATTCGCGCTGAATCCGTTCCAGGTAAATTTCCAGGTGCAACTCTCCCATCCCCGAGATGTGGGTTTCTCCTGATTCCGCATCCACCCTCACTTTGAAGGTGGGATCTTCGCGCATGAATCGTCCCAGGGCCTTGCTCAACTTCATTTGAGACTCATTGTCTCGAGTATCCACTGCCAGGGAAATGACCGGTTCGGAGACATGCATGGATTCACACACCACGTGAATTCCGGAACCGCAAAATGTGTCTCCGGAAGCGCACTCGATGCCGATCATGGCCACGATGTCACCTGCTGGCGCGCTGTCGATATTTTGCCGGTCATTGGCATGCATGCGCACCATACGCCCGACGCGTATCTTCCTGCCGGTACGTACGTTCACGATTTGGTCGCCTTTACGCAAAGTGCCCTGGTAAATCCTCGTATAAGTCAGTTGGCCGAATTGCTCTTCCGTCAGCTTGAATGCTATTGCCACCAAGGGTAAACGTGGGTCGGGCAACAACCCAAGGCTTTGATTTTCATCCGCAGGAATCTTTCCCGATGTCGGTTCCGCTTCCAGGGGAGACGGCAAGTAGCGACACACCGCGTCCAAAACCAATTGGACTCCTTTGTTCCTGAACGCCGAACCCACATAGACCGGACAGAGTTGCAGCGACTGCACTCCTTTTCTGATTGCGGCGTGGATCGCTTCTTCGCAGATTTCTTTTTCTTCCAGCCAATCCTCCATCAGTTGGTCGTCGAACATGGAAACCGCTTCCAGCATCTCGCTCCGCTTCTCCCCGGCTCTCTCCATCAAGTCTGCCGGAATCGCTCCCAGTCGCAATTTTTCTCCCCGGGTTCCTTCAAAATAAATGGCATTCATGGAAACCAGGTCCACCACCCCTCGATGTTCCTCCTCCAGACCTATGGGAATCTGCATAGCCACCGCATTCAATTGCAGGATCTCGCAAAGGTCTTCGATCACCCGTTCGGGATCAGCGCCCCGGCGGTCCAATTTGTTGATGAAAGCAAGCCGGGGCACCCGGTAGCGCTTCATCTGGCGGTCCACCGTGATCGATTGCGATTGTACTCCCGCCACCCCGCAAAGCACCATGATCGCTCCGTCCAACACTCGTAAGGAACGCTCCACTTCCACTGTGAAGTCCACGTGTCCCGGCGTGTCGATGATGTTGACGTTGTGTCCTTTCCAGAAAACGGTGGTGGCAGCGGAGGTGATGGTGATCCCCTTCTCCTTCTCCAAATCCATATGATCCATCGTAGCGCCGGTTCCTCCACCACGCACTTCCCCGATCTTGTGAATTTTCCCCGCATAATACAAAATGCGCTCGGTCAAAGTGGTCTTGCCACTGTCGATGTGGGCGGATATGCCGATGTTTTTCATCCGTCCCGTGATTTTTTGCGGATTTTCGTTGGACGGAAGAATTTCACTCTTCGATCTCTCATTGCCGTGTTGAATATAAGATCGGGAAAGAATTGCCTCTACTTGATTTTCCATGCTTTTTTGCTCTTGATTATGCGAATCAGAAGTTGAAATTTAATTTATAAAATCAATACTTTAATATTTATGATTTGTCATCCTGGTACCGGATCCCCCTGGATTCCTGCTCAAGCCAGGAAGGACACAATGATTGGTCTTCCTGGTCCCAGATCATTCTGGTACCGGATCAGGTCCGGGATAGTCCGGTATCCGGGTTTCGCGTTGGATTACAGCCTCCGCATATCACTGGATTCCTGCTCAAGCCAAGAAGGACACCTTTTTAACTCCTGATTCACGTTCATGATTTACAATGTCGAATGTTATTGACCTGGCAGTCACACTCATCGCGAGGGAGTCGGACGGTTCCTGTAGCGCAGTCAGCTGGTGGGTCTCACGCCTGCGTATTCCTCTTCACCGATAATTGAGTTGCTTCACTCAACGAAAAAAGGTAAACTTTATTTTATCTCTTAAAATCCTGAGCTTTGCAAGCTTTTTCTCATAGTATGATGCAATTCTTCCAGGAGCTCCCCACCTGCAATGGTTTACCGGGTCGTACGCCGGGAGTAAACCAAACTGCAGGGAGAGATCTTCGAGAAAGGGAGATCGGAGGAACGGATCACGGAGCCTGTCACATAGTCGCTGGTGATAAAATCGCCGGAGGAAAGTCCGGGCAACAGAGGGCAGGATGCTGGTTAACGACCAGGCAGCGTGAGCTGACGGAAAGTGCAACAGAAAACAAACCGCCGATGGCTGGTAACAGCACAGGCAAGGGTGAAAAGGCAGGGTAAGAGCCTACCACGGCTTTGGTGACAGGGCCGGTAATGAAAACCCCATCCGTTGCAAGTCCAAATAGAACCGTGTCGAAGATGGCCCGTCAAGCGGTTGGGTAGGACGCTAGAGGTTTCTGGCAACAGGAATCCCAGATAAATGACTATGGCTTGCCGCCAGGCAGGAACAGAACCCGGCTTATTACAGGCTCCGTCCATCAGGCATGGCAATCGCGCTTCTTTGCCGCAATTGCCGGAAATTCAAGAACGTGGTACGGCTTTCAAGGCAAGAAACGAGGCCGGGGAATTGTTTCTCAGGGCGTATTTTTGGAGGGATGCGGGTAAAAGCAAACCTTTTGCCGCATGCAGAATTTCATTTCGTCCTGATTGGCTTTCTTTTGAAGTGGCTATCCTGTTACCAGAATGCAGCAATTCACCTTCTCCTTCGACTCCAACCCATAAATGATAATCGTCGCCTGTATCGTCGGAATATTCGCCACCCGGCCGGATGAGGATCCGTTCCACTGAAAAATCCGGAAAATCCACTATCCGCTCTTTTTGCCACTCTTCCGTTTTTTCCAAATCCTGCAAAGCAGGGCATTGATAGACTTCAGGCTTCAACAACGAAAGCGCTTTTTCCGTATCCCAATGATCCTGGGTGAGCACTTTCTGCCCGGACATCAGTATCAGCCTTTCATAGTGAGGCGTTTGAAATTCAATGACGCGAATTCCATGCTGCAAGCTATGCACGTGGTAAGGGGGAAAGGTAATGAGGTCTCCCGTTCTCACCGGGTGATCTCCCACGTAATGATACAGCTCTTCACGAAGTCTTTTTTCTTCATTTTGCAATGAAAACGGGACTTTTTTCAGAAATTGCGAAGCGCTCTCGGGAGGTAAAGGAAGAGAAGGGTCGCAGTGAGTTTCTTTTTTCATTTCATCCAGCAAGCGGTCGATTCGGCGACGGGTCTTTTCGTATGCGGCAATCGACCTTTCAAAATCCTTCAGGTAGGGGGCGAGCCAGTTTTTTCCACGACTTTGCCGGTACGATTTCACTTTCTGCGGATGCAATCCTGCTTTGATGATGCCAACTCCCGAAGGCCAGGCAAGCGGATCGACCTTCGTCACCAGGTACACCTCCCATTTTTTTTCATGCATTTCCAGGTAGAGGTCTCCCAAGGACTTGTGAGGCGCAGGATTCAATGATTTCAGCAATATCAGTTGCTCCGCATGTTTCCGCAAGTAGCGCTGACGAAAGAGGGACAAGGCGTAAGGCAATTCACTGGAACCTTCGATGGTTTTTATACGAGCCACACCCCTTTTCTCGACCCCCGTGTACCATTCTTCATATCCCCAAGGTTTGGGGATATGCGCTGTTTGCAAGGAAAGTGGTTGCGCAGAACTCAACAGCGCCGCTCGATGATGAATTGCAATTGCTTGCATGGGCGCCCTCATGTTTTTCTGCAACATTTGCGCGATTTCGCTTGCGGATTGAAACGAGTCTTTCCAGACGCAACCCTCGATCAGGGGCGAATCCCTGTGAAAAGACAAGAGTTCCTGGAATTCTTGCCGGACAACCGGTTCTCGCCACCATTCCTCCCGGCTGCGTCCGAAGAGCAGAAAGAACTGCGCAATGGCGTGGTTTCGCATCCACTCGCGAATGAAGGGAGCAAACGAAGCGCCTTCTGTTTTTACCGCCTCTTCCTCCCCTTTGAGATCCATTTCGAGGAATGCGAAGTCAGTGCTCATCTGACGTGGAGAGCCCGGCTGAATCCGTTGCCGGTGCGCGTTCCAGAGCGCGGTTACGAATGGGTCGGGCATGGTTCGATCGCCTCTTTTAAGAAAAAATAGTGCTGCAACGAGCGGGTTGTTTAAAACAAATCGGGCTCGAGAGTATAGTTTCGCAACGCATGCGCGGTTCTTGAAGACAGGGGAGACAAAAAGTAAGACAAGGTCGCTACTTCATTGCCGGGAAGGGCGTACCGGGAAACGAACTCCAGCGAAACGTTGCGCGAGTGAGGTCCCGGCTTTTCTTTCAACCGCCTGTGGTTTTCGATAGGCTCTTCAGCCTGAACAGCCACGCTGCCCATATCTTGCAAGGCCACCCGACTCAGGATTTGCCGGGACGCGGATTCATTGGGATTCAAAATCCGCACGCGACGTCCCAATACCTGAAAAGCCTTTTCAAACAATTTTACCCGGAAGCCATAGTGGGTACACCCCAAAAATGCGTGAAGATCGGTGAATGCATCCGGCATTCGCGACAACGCTTTTTCGACAAAGCGCGAGATAGCCTGGTAGACCTCTTTTCCCTGAAGGTCATTGGATATCAGGGTGGCCACCCCCGGAAGCGCTTGAGCGACGATACGATGTCGGGAAATGCCGGCTTTCTCCAGTTGACCGGAATAAATTGATTCTTCGATGGTGGTTTCTGCCGCGAAAACTATGACTGCGGATGAAGGATTGCGGGCAAGGTGTTGCGTAATCTGGGCCATTCCCAGAGGAACCATTCCAGCCAGTCTCTCGCCCAACCCCCGGGATTGCTTCTCCCGGAAAAAAGACGTTTCGTCCAGCAAGACGGAAAGGGTGTGGCATGCGATGAAAATGAAATCGCTTTGATAGCATTTCTCGATTCCCGAGAGGACTTTGTCGAAAAAAAAGATTTTTTGTTCCCTGCTTTCCATTTGATTGAACCCCCAATCATTTTCAGGAGCCGCATTGATATATTTGATTTCTATGGAAGTGACGTCCTGGTCGTTGCGCTGTATCGCGTGGACCGGGCCATCAAAAAGACCCTGGACCAGCAAGGCGCAGATGGACAGCCCCCCCAAACCGGAATCGACAATGGCGATTTTCATTTTCAGTTCGTCATGCCTGTAGCATCTTGAAATTCGACCGAGACCATTTTGGACACTCCAGGTTCTTCCATGGTCACTCCATAAAGCCGGTGTCCGATTTCCATGGTCTTCTTGTTGTGCGTGATAATAATGAACTGCGATTCCTCCACCAGTTGTTGAATCATCACATTGAAACGCCTGACGTTGATATCGTCTAAAGGCGCATCCACTTCATCCAGTAAGCAAAAAGGACTGGGTTTGATCAAAAAAATCGCGAAAATGAGCGAGATGGCGGTCAGGGCTTTTTCACCTCCGGAAAGCAGGTTCATGTGCTGTAATTTCTTTCCGGGAGGCTGGGCGATGATCTGAATGCCGGATTCCAGCACGTCATCGCCCTCCGTTAAAATCATACGGGCCTCGCCTCCTTCGAACAAAGTGGTGAAGGTCTCTTTGAAATAATGATTGACCTGGTCGAAGGTTTCCTGAAATCGTTGGCGGGATTCCACGTTGATTTCTCGAATGGATTGCTTCAGGTCATCCATCGCCCGCTCTAAGTCCGTGGACTGCTGTTCCAGAAATTGGATTCTTTCCTGAAGGGCTGCGTGTTCTTCCGGAGCGGCCAGGTTGACTTGGGACATTTCATTCAATTTAACCCGCATTTTCTTCAACTGTCCCGCCACCTGGTGCTCATCGAGGTCTTCAAGATCGAGTTGTTCAATCACTTGCTGTGGAGAATGGTCGTATGCATCGAGCATTTCTTGTTCGATTTGTTCACGCCTCATTCGTTGTTCGCTTGCTTGCAAGCTGGATTGATGGATTTTTGTCAACAATTGATCCAATTCTTGCGTCAACTCCTGTAAAGCTTTGCTGGAGTGGGATTGTTTTTCCCTCAATTGCTCATGGCTTTGCGATTCTTCGTTCAAACGGGCTTTCAATGACTCTCTTGATTGCAGGAAGGTCTCGAAATGGTTATCGACGTCCTCAATGATCTCGCGGCTCCTGTTGATTTTTTCCGTAATTTCCCGCTGGGAGTTCGTCAGAACCTCTATCCGTTTCAGACATTCCGTTGATTCCTCTTGAAGTCGTTGCGCCCGTTCTTCACCAGTCTTCAACTGTTCGTGGGTTTCCGTCAGGTTCACCCGGGTGGTGAGCAACGTCTCCGAGATTTTCTCCACTGTCTCCTGTTGCGCCTTGATCGATTCCTGGTGCTCTTTCATATTCCTTTCAAGTTGTAGTCGTTCTTTTTCGAAACAGGTCAATTTCGCATCGACGTCCTGCTTGTCATTTTCGATTTTTTCAATTTCCCGCCGCAGTTGCTCCTGGTCTGCTTCGAGCTGTTCACCGAGTTGTAAGGCGCGCCGGTGTTCGAGTTGATCGAATTCCAGTTCTTTACGCAGTTGCGACAATTCCACTTCCAGTTCATGCTGCTGATTTTTTTTCCGGGCAATGCTTACGCTCTTTTTTTCCTCCTCATCTTTGAGGATCGTTTTCTCCCGTGTGGAGTGAGTGACTTCTTTTTGCAAATCCGCTGCTGCCCGGCCCAGTCTTTCGATTTCGTTTTTGCGCTTCAGGAAACCCAAGGACGTTTGCTGCGGCTCTCCAATTTTGACGATCCCCTGCCGCGTGTAAAAATTCCCTTGTGGTGAAATCCATTCGATCGTCGTCTCGTGCGGAGGACGGGTCTGCCATGCTTCCTCGCTTTCTACCAGGAAAATTCGGCTGAAAAATCCCCGAGCGAGTGTATTGGCGGCATTGCCGTCGAGCGGGTCGCCAAACTCCATTAAATCCGACAAAGGAATACCAGGCAATGCTTCCGCACTGGTGTATTGCTTCAAACGGTCCAGGGCGATAAATCCCAAACGTCCTATTTCATGCTGCCGGCAGAAATTTTCGATATCTTCTAAAAACTCTGATTTTTCCACCAACAACAAATCCAGGTAATCCACCAGACCCGGAGCGATTTTAGCGAAATGGGATGCTTCGACGTCCAGAAACTCTGCCAGCGCACCATATATTCCCAGTCGCTTTTTTTCTTGCGGGAATTCTTTCAACAACGTCAGGAACGATTTCACGCTTTCATCCAGGTCTTCATATCGATCCTGTATGGTTTGCAGGGATTCAAGTTGAGAAGACGTCGTTTGAAAACGGTATTGCGTCTCCTGCAACCGCCTCTCCTGGTCCGCCATTTTCAGCAGGTGATCCGAATACGCTGCTTGCAATTCGCTCAGGGAGCGTCCGGCTTTTTTTTGCTTATTTTGCAGACGGTCGACCTTTCCCTCGTTTTCAGACACTTTCGCTCGCGTTTCACCCAAGTGCGCCGCATTGCTCCTTTCCTGTTCCTCGAGGCGGATACCCCGGTCTTTAACGCCTTCCATGCGATCTTGCAAAAATGCTTTTTGATTGCCGTGGTTGGTCAATCGAGTGTGAACGGCAAGGAGTTGTCTTTGAAAATCCTGCATAGCCCCATTCAAATCCTGCAGGACGGTTCCTTCTTCCTCACGTGATCGATCGATGCGGTCGATCTCTCCCTGAAGTTGCTCATACTGGTTTTTCAAAAGAGCCCCATCCTCTTTTATACGGATTTGCTCCTCCCCGGTGATGCCGGCCTTGTTTTGCAAGGCGTCTTGTTCTCGTCTTTGTTCGCGTATCCATTCTTCATAATTTTGCAGGTTCTGCCGTTCCAGTATGCGTTTGTTGTCTTTTTCCTGGATTTCCCTTTCTATTTGAAATACTTCTTCACGCAGGTCCTCCAATTGGGCCTCGTGTTCGCTCATTTCCCGTGAGAGCTGTTCCAGCCCACCTTCCCAGGAATCGCGATCTTGCAGCAATACGGACTGACGTTGTTCTAGCCGGCTCTTGATGCTTTGCGATTGTTTTTCCTGCTGCCACGTCCTTTGCCATTTCAAGGCCAGCAGTTGACGGTCGGTCTGCTCAGTTTGTTTTTTCAACTCGAGGAACTGATTCGCTTTTTCTGTCTGTTCTCGCAGGATTTCCCCTTGTCGCCGAAGCTCCTGCAATAAATCTTCGACACGCAACAGGTTCTGCTGCGTGCTTTCCAGACGCCGCTCCGCGCTTTGGCGTTTGGTTTTGAATTTGACGATTCCCGCCGCCTCCTCGATCAGGTAACGGCGGTCGATGGGTTTGGCGCTGACGATTTCCCCCACTTTTCCCTGTTCGATGATGGCATAGGATTTGCTGCCTATTCCGGTGTCCATGAACAATTCGCGTACGTCCATCAAGCGTACCGGCAATTTGTTGATCATATAGACGCTTTCCCCGGAGCGATACAATTTGCGGGAGACGGAAATTTCCGGATAGTCCCGGTACCGGGACAAGTCGCTACCGTCTCGATTGTGGAAAGTGAGCGTCACTTCGGCCACTCCAAGCGGTTTCTGGAAATCGCTTCCGGCGAAAATAACGTCCTCCATGCCACCACCCCGCAAGTGTTTGGCGCTTTGTTCGCCCAATACCCAAAGGATGGCGTCGACGACGTTGCTCTTACCACATCCATTGGGGCCGACCACCATGGTGATGCCATTTTGAATGAATTCGATTTTGACGGAATGACAAAAAGATTTGAATCCAGTGATCTGCAGACTTTTGATGCGCATGTAATGGGTCTTTCAAAGCGGGAACCGGGGTCGGGATTTTCCGAAAACCTTCAGAATCTATGCCACAAATTCCGAACAAAGCCAAGTTTTCCGGAACATTTCGGGCATCGTGGACAGGATTCCGCAAAAACATGTTGATTTCACTCACGAGCCTGTGCTAGTCTGTTAAATGAAAGCACTATCAGAATTTCCTCGTTGCTTCACGAACGCCTGAAAAGCTTTGCCATGTCGGAACACACTTTTGAAACGGCCCTGAAAAAACTCGAAGAAGCGGTCAATCAGTTGGAATCCGGTTCCTTGCCCCTGGAAGAAGCTTTGAATTCTTTTGAAAATGGCATACGATGGAGTCGAAAATGCCACCAGTTTCTGGATAAAGCCGAAAAACGGATCGAAGTGATATTAAAAAACGAGCAGGGAGAACCCACCCAGACTTTGTTTGATCTGCAACAACAAGACTGACCTTCTCTATACATGATCTGAAATCATTACTCTGAGTTCCTTTTTGCTCCCTTCCTTTCAACAGACGATCAAGACACCCCACCCCTGAACGTCTTTTATTTTTCGATAAAGGAGTCGAATGTCAAAAGAAAAGAAAATGCTCGTCAACGTCGATGACGACGAAACACGTATTGCCGCTGTAACCGGCAACACCCTGGATAACCTTCACGTGGAACAAACCGGTCGCAACCGGCGACAGGTCGGAAACATCTACCGGGGTAAGGTGGTGAAGGTACAGAATTCATTTCAGGCCGCATTCGTGGACTATGGAGGGGAGCGTCAAGGTTTTCTGGCATTTTCGGACGTCAACTTCCAAATTTTCAAAACCACGGGCAATCCACAAAGTAAATCGGCCATCAGGCAATTCCTCAAACCCGGACAGTGGATTATGGTGCAAGTCACTCGCAATGAACTGGGCAACAAAGGACCGACCCTGACGACCCATATCAACCTCCCCGGAAGATTTATCGTCTTCATGCCGAACAGTAGCAAAGGCGGCGTTTCCAAGAAAATAGATGACGTGGAAACACGCGTACGTTTGAAGAATTTGCTCGAAGGCCTGTGCAGTGAGAAAGATTCGGCCATCATCCGGACGGCGGGCGTGAACCGCAGCGCATCAGAATTGAAGCGGGATTACATGGTTCTCCGGCGCAAATGGAACGAAATCCTCATAAAATATGAAAGTTCTGCCGGTGCAGGGCTTTTGTACGAGGAAGAGGACGTGGTGGTGCGCACCTTGAGAGACTACTTCATTGACGATATAGCGGAAATCTGGATTGACCACCCGGAAACGTTTCAACGCGCACTGGAATTTTTTAAGGCCAATATTCCCGGCCGGCAAAAAAGACTGCAATTTTATTTGGGGGAACGTTCCCTTTTTTCGGATTATGGCGTTGAAAATCAAATCGAACAGCTCAGCAGCAACCACGTACCGCTTCCATCCGGAGGCAGCCTGGTGATCGACCCGACTGAAGCGCTGGTAGCCATCGACGTCAATTCAGGGCGGTACAACCAGGCTAACGATATCGAAGAAACGGCGTTGCTAACCAACCAGGAAGCAGCGGAAGAGATCGCTCGTCAGCTCCGTCTGCGCAACCTGGGAGGGCTGATCGTCATTGATTTCGTCGACATGGTTCAGGAAGAGAACCGCATTACCGTCGCCGAATCGTTGCGGGAGTGGATGCAGGAAGACAAAGCCAAATGGAAGCTGGGAACCATTTCACAATTCGGTTTGCTCGAGATGAGTCGCCAGAGAATCGCCAATGCCCTTTCTCAGGAAATGAAAACGATCTGTCCTGCTTGCGGAGGAATAGGGGAAGTGCTTTCCGTTGCCTCCCTCGCCAATGCGGTTTTACGAAAAATCCGGGACCTGTCGGCAACCTCGACCCGCGAGAGTGGCGAAATTCTCGAGATCCACAGCCACATTCCCGTAGAACTGTCCAATCACCTGTTCAACAAAAAGCGTCAGCAATTGGATGAACTCGAGGTGGAATTCGGCATCAACATCATACTGACGGCAGATCTTTCCTGCGACCCCGGGAAACTACCGGATTTCGAAGTGATCAGGAAAACAGTCGCTCCATCGGAAAAGATGCACGCAAGCGGAAAAATACCATTGCCGGAGGAAGAGGACTCGAGACGCAAGGAAAAGGAAGAGAAAGTCAAACCCGGAAAGGACCGGCGGAAAAAAGCAAAATCATCCGGACTTTCCCAAACAGCCGAAGTGCGGGAGAAAAGCGTATCCTCAGTCGATTCGGCGGACGATCGCATGTTTTCCAAAGAAAATGAATCCACCACCGTGCTGAAGTCATCGAGCCCGCTTCCCTTGTATAGCAGCGCCCACCAACCTCCCCCTGCGGAGCGAGCAGGGGGAGTTCCCCTGGTACTGCCCTCCAGAAAAGTTTCCGTTCTCCACGAACGCGCCAAAGACATTCCTCCAGGTACGGTACTCTTCAGCAGTTCCCACCGTGATTCACGGGAAGACCCAACTCCCGGCAATAAAGAGTTGGTGGAAGATACGCAAACGACAGGTGGCCACTCCCCAGAGAAGGATTCGAACAAGAAGGAGGCGGAGAAAGAAAGCGAGTCCGAGAATACGGCAAAGGAGCAATCCCCGGCGCAGGGTGTTAAAAAGAAGGCGACCACCGGGAAAAAAACCACCACGCCCGGCAAGAAATCCGCGACCAGGAAGCAGAGATCCACGAAAGCCAGCGACGACGTCGAAAAAACCGGGGCGGAACCGGTAGCCGGGGTTGCCGATTCCGAGGCAACGGACCGGTCGACGGAGTTGCTTCCCGCAAAGCCATCGCCTGCAAAAAAATCGACCCCTCGCAAGTCACGCAGCGCGAGCAGCCAAACAACACTTGCGGAGCAAGAAAAGGCCGGGTCTCTCTCGAGCAGCGAAAAAATATCCAAACCTGCAGGGAAAGGCACCGAAAAAGAGGTGAAAGATTCACCGGTAAAAAAAGCCGCAAGCCAGGCGACGAGTGAAAAAGCCGGCAAGGAACCCGTAAAAAAAACGGTACAGCGGAAATCGAAAAAATCGACGACGTCTGCCAAATCAGAGAGTCTTCCGGAAGAAAAAGCATCCAAAAAAAATAAGCCGACCCCTACTGAGAAAGTTGCCGTGGCGCGAACTACCGCAGCGGGAAAAGCGGTACGCCGGAGCGGGAAAAAATAAATTCCGCGTCGACGACCCACTTTCCCGGACTGTCCCGACGCAATGATCGCCAGGCTGCAGTGAGCCTCCCATCTTTCAAGCCCCCATGAAGCATCATTCTGAACTTTATCGCTTCTTGCCTTCGGTCAGCGAAGTCGACCGGTACCTGAAAAATAAAGGTTTGGGCTTTGGTAAAGCCATTCGAGCGCACGTCGAACAAGTGCTCGAAGAATGGCGGGAAGCAATTGCCACTTCAGCAGGTCATGACGACCTCGAGGAAACGGGGAACCCGTCTTTCCAATCCCTGGTGATTTCCGGCAAGGAAGAGATTCTGGAACACCTGGCGTCCGTTGTGAGGCAGCGAGGTCAAATGAGTGCGCGTCGTGTTGTCAATGCCACCGGAGTGGTCATACACACCAACCTGGGACGCGCTCCTCTTTCCCTGGAATTGCTCGAGTCGGTGACACCCCTGCTCACCTCCTATGCCACCATCGAATACGATTTGGGAACCGGCAAACGCGGTACTCGAGGGGAAGGAATCAAAAATCACCTGCGACTCCTTTCGGGTGCGGAAGACGCGCTCGTGGTCAACAACAACGCTGCAGCGGTTTATTTGATGTTGATGGCTTTGACCTGTGGGAAGGAAGTGGTCGTTTCTCGTGGGGAACTCATCGAAATCGGTGGTTCTTTCCGCATTCCGGATATCATGCGCGCAGCCGGGGTTCGACTGGTGGAAGTGGGCACGACCAACCGCACGCGACTGTCGGACTATGAAAAGGCCATCAACGGCAATACCGCCGCTTTGATGAAAATACATCCTTCCAATTTCAGGATCCGGGGGTTTGTCGAAGAAACGACGATTGATCAGATCGGCCAATTGGCGCGAAAATACGAATTGTTCTCGTTTCATGACCTGGGAAGTGGCAATTTTTATCAATTCGACCAACCTGCCTTGCGCACTATGCCTACCGTGCAACAGGAAGTACGGAAGGGAGTCGATCTGCTCACTTTCAGTGGTGATAAGTTATTGGGCGCAAACCAAGCGGGCATTCTGGTTGGACGGAAAAACCTGATCTCCCGGCTCGAGGAACATCCCCTTTACCGTGCGTTGCGTCCTGACAAAATCAGCATGATTTTGCTTGAAGCGCACCTGGCCGCCTATTTTCAAATGGAAACGCTGGCAAGCGCGATTCCCACGATCGGCCTTTTGGAACAAAGCAGTGAGACCATCCGGCAAAAAGCGCAAAAAGTCCTGAAAACCCTCAGCATTCCTCCTCGCTCGGGTTGGAGTTGCGAGTTGCAAGCAGCCGCTTCCTTGAGTGGAGGAGGGGCTTTTCCGGAAGTCGAGCTCGACTCTTATTGCCTGGTCCTGGACCACGCCACGCTTCCTGCTGAAAAAATTCAACAGTTTCTCCGTGAGCAGGATACGCCCATCATTGCCAGGGTGCGAGACGAGCGAGTCTGGTTGGATTTCCGCGTGATTTTCCCGGAGGATTTTCCCGAGATCGCCCGTATTCTCCAGCAACTCTTTGCCATTTCATAAGGAACCCGAGTTCGAGATAAGCATTTAATAAATTCAATATGTAATGGAATCTTCATATCTTAGAGAAACCGCGTCATTCCTGGCTTGATCAGGAATATAGAAGACCTTTGCGCATTTGCAGCTGGCCGTAAAAATGTCATTCCTGGCTTGTACAGGAATCCAGAATGCCTTTGTGCCTTCTTTAGATGTGCCTTTGTGCCTTTGCAACGTAAAAATGTCATTCCTGGCTTGAACAGGAATCCAGAATGCCTTTGTGCCTTTGTGCCTTTGTGCCTTTGCAGCTGGCCTTAAACAAATGTCATTCCTGGCTTGAACAGGAATCCAGAAGGCCTTTGTGCCTTCTTTCAGATGTGCCTTTGTGCCTTCTTTAATAGAGCTTCAGGAGTAAATTCGATCTCCTGCAAGTTCCATCCAGGAAACATGAGTTATATAACTGCCTTGAAAATACCGGTGATATGATTCATAACTGCTTGAAATTTCTTTCTTTCAATCGATTCATCGAACCCATCCTTCGTGGTAATGAGCTATGACGAACGATACATTGAGTGAACAAGCGCAAGTTGCCCGCTGCGCTTCTCTCGAATTGGCCAATTTGCCAACAAGCCGGAAGGACCAAGTCCTGCAGGCGATTGCGGACAGCCTGCGCAGGAACGAAGAGAGCATTTTGAATGCCAATGCCCTGGATCGAGCGGAGGCCAGGAAGATCATGGAAGCGGGTAAACTTTCTGCTTCCGCTTGTGAGCGGGTTTCCTTGAATGAAAAGAAAATCGAACAGATGGCGCTCAATTTGGAAAGCGTGGCGCAATTGCCGGATCCTGTCGGCAAAATTCAAAGGGGTACGCAACTGGCGGAAGGATTGGAACTCTATCGCGTTACTTGTCCCTTGGGAGTCATATTGGCGATCTTTGAATCACGTCCCGAGGTCGTTGCGCAGATTTCCGCATTGGCTATCAAGTCGGGCAACGCGGTTATTCTGAAAGGAGGCAGTGAAGCGCGCCATAGCAACCAGGAATTGGCTCGTCTGGTCCGGGAAACGCTGGGGCGATTCGATTTCATGCCCGAGGGAACGATGTCGTTGCTCAATACCCGGGAAGAAGTGTCGCGCATTTTGCAAGCGAGTGATTGCATTGATTTGATCGTTCCCCGAGGGAGTAACGCCCTGGTGCGTTACATTCAAACTCATTCCAAAGCGCCCGTCCTGGCCCACGCGGATGGCATATGCCACGTTTATCTCGACTGCGAGGCGGACGTAGAGAAAAGTGAGGAAATCGCGCTCGATGCCAAGCTTCAATACCCGGCGGTATGCAATGCCATGGAAACGTTGTTGGTTCACCGGGCGTATCCTCGATCTTCCTTGGTCGCAATCCTGAAAAAACTGCAAGACGCCGGAGTGGAATTGCGTGGTTGCCGGAAAACGCGAGAACACCTGGCAGGAATCGATTCGTTGCGTCTCGCGCATGCCTGCGACCAGGACTGGGTCACCGAATACACGGATTTGATTCTTTCCTTAAAAATGGTGTCTTCCCTGGAAGAAGCGGTGAATCACATCAACGCTTATGGCTCCAAACACACGGATGCGATCGTCACCGAAAACAAAGACAAGGCGGAATGGTTCATGAACCAGGTGGACGCGGCCAACGTTTTTTGGAATGCGTCCACTCGATTTTCCGATGGGTTTCGCTACGGTTTCGGCGCCGAAGTGGGAATCAGCACCAGCAAGATTCACGCCCGGGGGCCCGTGGGATTGGAAGGGTTGGTGATCTACAAATATAAATTATACGGGCAAGGGCAAAGCGTGGGTCGCTTCGAAGGTTCGGGCGCTCGATACTTGCACCAGGCGATCCCTCCCCTTTGAGCAGGCAATGAGGAAAAGACGATGCGATTGATCTTTTTAGGCGCCCCGGGGTCTGGAAAAGGCACCCAGGCGCAAAAGCTGGTCAAAGATCTCGAGATTACGCAACTTTCCACGGGCGATATGTTGCGTGCTGCTGTGGTTTCCGGAACGGAAATCGGTCGCAAGGCCAAAGCGGTGATGGACACGGGGCAACTGGTTGCCGACGAGATCATGATCGGCATTTTGCGGGAGCGGGTGAAAGCGGCGGATTGTGGCAATGGCTACCTCCTGGATGGATTTCCCCGTACAGTGAACCAGGCTGAAAAACTGGATGAGTTGCTGGAGGAAAGACAAGAACGGATCGACTTCGCCATCTATTTTATGGTCGAAGACGACTTGTTGCTGCGGCGGATCACCGGTCGGCGCGTGCATCTACCCAGTGGGCGGGTTTACCACGTCGATTTCAACCCTCCCCGAGTCCCGGACAGGGATGATCTCACCGGCGAAGCGCTCACTCATCGCAAAGATGACACGGAGGAGACGGTGCGGGATCGTCTGGCTGTTTATCGCACGCAAACCGAACCCCTGATCGGTTATTACGCAAAGTCCGGTATCCTGAAAAGGGTGGATGGGAGTGGGGAAATCGAAGATATTCATTCCCGCCTGAAAATCGCTGTTTCCCGTTGAGGTCGTGGATGACAACAGAAACCGTATCGACGAACGAGATCATGGATTTTTCGGAAGAGCTACAACAACGTTTTCACCGGGATATTGCCCTCACGCAGCACATGGGTCTGCAGGTGGATGAATACAGCGACATCGGCCTGGTGCTCAGTGCTCCGTTGGCCAGGAATCTCAATCACAAACAAACAGCGTTCGGAGGGAGTTTGAACAGCCTGGTGACGTTGGCCGGTTGGGGAATGGTTTATCTCGTCTTGAAGGAAATGGGACGGGAAGCCCACATCATCATCCAAGAAAGTGAGATTTCCTACCTCAGACCGGTGACGGACGATTTTCAAGCGATTTGCCCTCCTGCGCAGGATGAAGCGCTTCACAAATTCCAGAGAATGATCCGTAAAAAAAACATAGGTCGTATTACGCTGCCTTGTTTCATTTACCATGAAAAGGAATTGGCAGTCTCTTTCCAGGGAAGTTACGTGGCCACCGTCTCATCCGAAAGGTGAAAGAGGGCAGTCCGTTCAAGTTTTCGGGAGTCACAACGTTGCAGCAACAATTCATTCGAAATTTTTGCATCATCGCCCACGTCGATCATGGAAAATCCACGTTGGCCGACCGTCTGATGGAACGCACCGGCGCCGTCAGTGCCCGGGAGGCCCAGGATCAACTGCTAGACAACATGGATATCGAGCGGGAACGGGGCATCACCATCAAATCGCAAACGGCGCGACTGCAATACCAGGCCGGCGACGGCCGCGCGTATGTATTGAATTTAATCGACACGCCGGGACACGTCGATTTCACTTACGAAGTCTCCCGCTCCCTGGCAGCCTGCGAAGGCGCTCTCCTAGTCGTGGACGCAGCCCAGGGCGTGGAGGCCCAGACCCTGGCCAACGTTTACCTGGCCCTGGATCATGACCTGGAAATCCTGCCGGTCCTGAACAAGATCGACCTCCCAACCGCGCGACCCGAACAGGTTTGCCGGGAAATCGAGGACGTCATTGGTCTCGATACCAGTTACGCAGTTCATGCGAGCGCCAAACAGAATATCGGAATTTCCGAAATCCTGGAACAAATCGTTACCTTGGTTCCTCCTCCTCGCGGCATGGCGGAGGCTCCCCTGCGCGCCTTGATTTTCGATTCATGGTTCGATGCCTATCTCGGCATTGTGGTCATGGTCCGGGTGGTCGATGGCCAGGTGCGGGTGGGGGATAAAATTCGCTTCATGGCCACGGCCCGGGAGTATGAAGTGACCCGTTTGGGAAATTTCACCCCTTTCCATCATGAAAAAGAAGTTTTGCTCAGCGGAGAAGTGGGATTCATCTGCGCGTCGATTAAAACGATTGGGCATACCAAAATCGGGGATACCGTCACCTTGCGCGACCAGCCATCGCAAACCCCTTTGCCGGGTTACGCGGAAGTCAAACCCATGGTTTTCAGTGGAATCTATCCCGTGGAAAGCGAGGTCTATGAAGAGTTGAAGGAGGCCTTGCGAAAACTGACCCTCAACGACGCGTCCATCACTTATGAAACCGAAACTTCATCGGCCTTGGGTTTTGGATTTCGTTGTGGGTTTTTAGGACTGCTTCACATGGAAATTGCTCAAGAGCGTTTGGAGCGTGAATTCGAATTGCAATTGATCGCCACCGCGCCGACGGTCGTTTACCGGGTTCACCTGAAGAATGGAACGGTGCGGCCAATCGACAATCCCGCGCACCTGCCATCCACCCTGGAGATCGAACGCATCGAGGAACCCTACGTCCGTGGAAAAATTTTCAGTCCCCCGGAATTCCTCGGAAACCTGCTGAGCTTGTGCCGGGAAAAACGGGGGAACCAGGTGAGCATCGAGTACCCGGCGCCCAACAGGGCCCTACTCGTCTATGATTTCCCTCTCAATGAAATCATGATGAATTTTTACGATCGCTTGAAATCCATTTCGCGTGGTTACGCTTCCTTCGACTATGAATTGATCGATTACCGGGAAGGAGAACTGGTCAAACTCGATTTACTGCTCAACGGCAAAGCGGTGGATGCCCTGTCCCTGATCGTGGCCAGGGTCAATGCCTATTACCGGGGACGGGAACTGGTCTCCAAAATCAAAAACCTCATCCCGCGACAAATGTACGAAGTGGCCATCCAGGCCGCCATCGGCAATAAAGTGATTGCCCGCGAAACCCGGGGCGCCCTTCGCAAAAACGTCACCGCCAAATGCTATGGAGGGGACGTCACGCGCAAGCGCAAGTTGCTGGAAAAACAAAAGGAAGGGAAAAAAAGAATGAAGCGTTTGGGTACCGTGGAAGTTCCTCAGGAAGCATTCATGGCGGTTTTAAAACTGGAAAATTGAAACATGGGCGTACTTGCGAAAAATCAGTTCTTTTTCCTTCACGCCCTTTCTGAGGGGCCATTGAGCGTATAAATCACTTTCGCTCCGCAATACCGGCACACCAGGTTTTTTCGTTGGCGGTGGGCTTCCCGTTGCCAGCAGTGATTCGAGCATTGCTGGATATACCGGGCTTTCATGAATCTCAAGGAATGACAACGCTGGCCCTTACAACCCAGTCTCAGCGCGACTGAGCGCCAGACTCGATCATGTCCGTGACTAGGCGTCAAGGCGTGCGCGATTTCATGGAGGAGGGTATCCGTGACTTCGGCGCGAGAGGCGCTCGTGGCGAAGTGTCTCGAGACGGAAATGATTTTTTTGGCATAGCTGCACTGGCCTGCCCTCACTCGGGCGTGATCGAATCGAAAACGCCATCCCTGGCGGGTCAACCCGTGCTTCTGCATCAGGGAATGGGCTTCCTGCCATACGGCCTCCCGGCGGGTCACCTGCTCGAGCGCATTCTGAGTTACCGGCTCCTTGTCGGCAATCCCGTGTTTGTCTTTTTGTTGATTACGCAGCATTCAACCTTCCTTGGTATGCAATGCATTATACGTGTTGGCAGTCATCAGGTTACGTAAAACAAAAATGGCTGCTCAAACCGTCGACAGCAATCATTATTTGCCTGATGGATTTCGCCGAAATCTCCAATTCTGATGTTCGGACAGATTCGTCAGGAAAGAATATATCAGGAAGTTTGCCAATTATGACAAATAAAAATATTAGTGCAGCAAGTAAATCAAAAATCTCGGCATTGTCAAGATCCGGATATTTATTCTGTATCCCATTCATACAGATGGCTTAAGAAAAGGAAAGTTCGGACAGAGCAAACGATGATTTAGCTACTGTCAAGCAACAGCATGAAGGATTGGATTATCTGAAGGAGGAAAAATCGATTGCGGGGGAATCCTCTCCCATTCTACTTATAGATTTCTTATGTTAAAAACGAAGTAACCTCAGCCAGGTGAGTTGTTAAACCATAGCGGTTCTGATTGTTCAGGTATAAGTTGGGGACTTTTCAAAAAACCTTTAAATTGTGCATAACAATGGGAAGATATGTTGTTCGTTTTCCAAAGGATGAGTATTTAAAGCACCGGAAATTAAATAATATATCGGAATGGGATCATTTGAATATTGAATGGATAGGATCCAGAGAAAAGCTTATCGTATCTCCACCCGAGCAACGTCTTCATTATATGGTAAAATTTCCAAATTATGGTGAAAATGAAATCAATATAGAATTGTTCAACTGCTGTTTGGGATTGAATCTAGGTCTCAATATTGCTTCATATTTTCCATGTAAATACAGAGGAAAACAAGGAGTCATTACCAAAAGTTTTCTAAAACCTAATTCGGAACTTTGGGAAATGAAGACATTAATTTGCCATCATTCAAATAGAGCGAATTTAGAAGAAAAAATGGGTAGACACCAAGAAGTTTTAAAAGAGCATGATATCGACAATATTTTTCTAATCCTTCAAATGGAGTTTGGAGAAGCCGTCCTTCACGATTTTTTCCGGATGGTAGGGTTTGACTGCTTGATTGGTCACGGAGACCGTCACTGGACGAATTATGGTATTGTCCTATGGGAGCAGAAAGCGGAATTAAAATTCCGATTGGCTCCCATATATGATACAGCATCGGGTTACCTATTGGAACTGGATGAAGAACACTTGGAAAGAGTGTAACTATTTAGGTACCCCAATTTTTGAGTATAATACTGATTTTATTGGATTAATTTTGAAAACTGAAAAAATTGAATATTTGATTCTAAAATTTAAAATCAATGATTTCAATGGATTACGTTTGTAAAAATTCAGGAATCACCAAATATTCAAAAAAATCGCATGTAATATCAATTAGTTGAGTACCTGAATAGTTACGAAAGAGTTATAAAAAGGGGAGAACTTGAAAATGAAAATTGGCATAAACCCCAAAAAAAAGGATTGTGTAAAATGACTTGTAGTAAAAACCTGAAAACCAACCATATCGAACTTTTCGAATACATTCTTAAAAAAAATAATTTTTCAAAATATATTCTGGATTTGACTTATCCCATAAGAAAATTTAACACCAAGCTCGTCAGATGTTTAATAAAAAATAGTTTCTACCTGAGAAAACTCTCAAGGAATAGAAAATATGCTATTATTAAAACATTGGAGATGAGAAAAAAAATATTGACATCGATAATGGAAAGTAATAGGTAGCGAGAGGATTTCATGCCCACTTTCAGAGAAATTTGTCAAAAACTTGAAAATATCATTAAAGGAAGAAAAGGGGAGTCAGACAAGCGCAATGATAGTATTAAACTTAAAATTGAAATAAGGGGTAAAACAATCGCCTATCTTTCTTCCGAAAACGACGGAAAAGTATATACACTTAAATATACCGATAACTTTAAGACTGCCGGAGTGCCTCCATTTAATATGAAGGCATTACAAAGACCTGAGATTGGGAAAGTGTATAAAAGTGAAATTCTTTGGTACGCCTTCGCTGCGAGAGTACCCAACCCTTCTCGACCCGATTTTAAAAAAGCGCTGGAAGAAGCCGGTTTGACAGGAAATGAACCGACATTGGAAATCATTGGTAAACTTTCAAAAAAAAGTATTTCCAAGTCTTGGGAAATTGAGATTGACGCCGCATAATGAAGTCCCTGTATGAACTGAGGCTCTTCTGTGGGTGTCCGGCTATCATTTCAAGACCCGACGGTCAAACAAATCGAACGCATTCAAATCAGATGCAGAAAGTTCGCAAAAACCGGAAAAGCGAAAACATTATGAAAGGTCTGCTCGATTGGATTGTCGAGTGCAATTCCTGGAATAGTTCCCATTTCGTGGATTTCATCATCGAAGACATCACGGTCGGCGCCATTCACTGCAGTCGATTGGAGCTTTTGAAGCGATATCCGCAAATATTTCAGGTCTTTTCAAACCGGGTGAAACTGCATCCTAGACTCGACAGCCCGGCAGCCCGCACGGAGGCAGTGGATGCCGTGCTGCGCAACTGGCGAAAGAAAGGCATCATTCAAGGATGGCGGGATGAGTCATACCGGGTGACTTCTTCTTTCGACAGACCTCCCTTGATGCTGATCGAGCGAAGTGCCGCTCCTTTTTTCGGAGTGATCAACTATGGCGTGCATCTCAATGGTTTTACGGAAAAAGCAGGGAGCTGCTACATGTGGCTGGCCAGACGATCCGCGCAAAAATCCAGGTTCCCGGGGCACCTGGATCACCTGGTGGCCGGTGGTCATACGGCAGGAATGAGTACCCGGGAGGTTATGCTCAAAGAGTGCGCTGAGGAGGCTGGGATTCCCGGGGAACTGGCCAGACAGGCGCAACCGGCAGGGGCGATCAGTTTTTGTATGGACGACAACCAGGCCCTGCGACGGGACGTCTTGTTCGTCTATGATCTCAAACTGCCCGAAAATTTCGCCCCGCAGAATATGGATGGCGAAGTGGCCGAATTTTTCCTCTGGTCCATTGCCCAAGTATTGGAAACGGTGGCCCGCACTCGAACCATAAAAACCAACTGCAACCTGGTGATGATCGACTTCCTGGTACGACATGGTTATCTTTGCCCGGACGATCCCCATTATCTGAAAATCGTACACGGGTTGCGGGGCCTTGATTGGCGACCCTTCTTATAAAACCCGAGTTCGACATAAATCTACAATGATATGAGTATTTTGGTGTGTATATCATTCCGGTCCCGGATCGAGTCCGGGATGATCCGGGATCCAGGGTTGTTTTCGATTCCCTGGATTCCTGGTCGGAGCCAGGAAGGACACAAAGGTGGGAAGGCAAAAAGGCAAAAAGGAAAGGCATGAAGGAACTGAAAACCGATAACTGGCACAAAGGCACAAAGGCACAAAGGCATACTGGATTCCTGGTCCCGGATCCAGTCCGGGATGCCAGGAAGGACATAGAGGGGAGGAATCGCTAATTTATTCGCGGGTAGGGGTAACGGGAATTATTATCTTGCTTTGGGTTGCGGGCAGAATTATAAAAATTGCTGAAAATATTTCATCAAAAATGATTCGCTTGATCCCTTTTCACCATTGAAATCAAGCCGATTTTCAAATTGCTGGTACCTGTTTCGCAGGTCATCCATCGCTGTTTATGCAGTACGACAATCATGAAAACTGGTACGTGCTCCGTATCCGTTCCAGGTTCGATCAACTCTCGGAAAAAGCGCTGAAGAACAAACGATTCGAGATTTTCAATCCAACCTACAAGGAATGGAGTCGACGCAAGGATCGCAAAAAACTATTGAAGAAATCCATCTTCAGGGAATACATGTTTTTACGAACCACGCTGACTGCGGAGATTCACCTGGAGATCCTGAAGTCCTACGGGGTGATGCAGGTTTTGCAAAACCGTTGTGGTCCGGTTCCGGTCCCCGCCAGTCAAATCGCCAACATACGCATGCTCGAGAAGCACGTGGGACGCTGTTTCCACACTCCACAATTTGCCCGGGGGGACTGGGTCCGTATCCGGGAGGGGGTGATGGAAGGCTTGATGGGGCAAATCGACTGGATGCAAAAAAATCTTTTACGAATCACGGTCAACGGCATTGCCGGATCGGTTGCCGTCGAAATCGATCCCCACCAGGTTGAACTGCTGCGCCAGGACCCCCTCTACCAGGTCGTCACCAGCCATTGATGGGTCTTCTGCTGCCGGGATTTTCGTCCATTGCATTCCACGTCATGTAACGCAAATGGCGAAGCTTGCTCAAATCGGTTCGGGGAATTGGCGGCAGTGATCAGTGATCGGTTATCGGTTATCAGTTCCTTCACGAGTCACCTTTGTCCCTTCCCTCTGTGTCATTCCTGGCTTGATCAGGAATCCAGATTGCCTTTGCTCCTTTGTCCCTTTGCAGCTGGCCGAAAAAATGTCATTCCTGGCTTGATCAGGAATCCAGAATGACTTTGTCCCTTTGTGCCTTTGCGCATTTGAAGCTGGCCGAAAAAATGTCATTCCTGGTTTGAACAGGAATCCAGAATGACTTTGCGCCTTTGTACCTTTGTCCCTTTGTCCCTTCCCTCAGTGCATTTATTTGTTGACTTGGTGATAAAAATCTGGTAGTTTGGCTTCAAACCATGTGGAATCACCCTGATTTGCCGGCCTTCGAGCTTCGATTGGTAAAGTGGATGATTGCGCTGAATTGGACCGGGGCTGGTAGAATACCGGCGTTCCTGAACCTGCTCCGACACACCTCTACTCATTGGGAGAATAACAACCATGGCTACAACCGAACAACGTGTAAGACAACTCGTCAGCGATAACCTGGAAGTGGACGGGCAACCTCTGAACCTGTCGGCGGACCTGAATACAGGACTCACCGAGCTGGGCGTATCCTCACTGGATATCGTTGCCTTTGCGAAACTGGTTTCAAAGGAATTCGATATTACATTCACGATCGAAGATTGTAAGACTGTAAACACCATTCAGAAACTGATCGATTACGTCGACGGCTAGTCAACCTGAACATTTTCGGTCGCTGCGTCGCTACTGCCGGACAGGCGGAGGATATTCTCCAGTCCGGCGCCGTATGCCTCAACAATCTGATGCGGCATTTCGACGCTCTTGCTTATGAACTGAATGACAATGGCTTCAGAAATCCTGTGGGAGATACCTGAACCCGCTTCCATCTGTGAAGTCCGACCGGACAGTGACACCGTCATTTCCCTGCGCCGCTACGGGAACCCGGCAGGCCCGCGCCTCGTGCTGAGTCACGGCAACGGCCTCGCGATTGACCTCTATTTTCCTTTCTGGTCATTGCTCACGGACGATTTCGACCTGATAATCCATGATCTCAGAAACCACGGATGGAACAGCGTCGGTTCCATTGAAAACCATAACGTACCGGCATTCGTGCGCGACCATAACTGCATCCTCGCGGCAATTGACGAACAATACGGGGAGAAACCGAAAATCGGCGTGTTTCATTCCTCTTCATCCCTGGTAACGCTCATGTCGACTTCGATGCCGGCTATCCCCGGGATTAACTGCGAATGCAGCGCTTTCTCCGCACTAGTGCTGTTTGACCCGCCCCTCTGCAAGCCCGGTGCCAGCCAGGCAAAATTCGACGAGGCCGCCGAAAAGACCGCGGCGATGACCCGGCGGCGCTCGAAGCGGTTCAAGTCCAAGGAACAGTATGTTGAACTGGTCGAGTTCATGCCACCCTTCAGGAACGTCGTTCCCGGCGTGCGCGAACTGCTGGCTGACACGACACTGCGCGAGGCCGCTGACGGGAAAGGCTACGAACTCTGCTGCCCACCCGAATACGAGGCGCAGATTATCGATTACATCAGGAGTTTCTCTCCGTTGGTGGACCTGGATGCGATACACTGCCCGACGAAAGTCATCGGCGCCGATCCCACCGTGCCTTTCTCTTACCTGCCTACCATTGACCTGAGCGACATCCTGAGCGTAGACTATGATTTTCTGCCGGATACGACGCACATGATGCAACTGGAACAACCGGAAGAATGCGTCACCACCATGCGCGATTTCATTGAGCAGGAGGTGCTTTCCGGCTTCCCGGAAAGGAAGTAGACGATGTACGAAACCAGACAACCGATCGCGATAATCGGCATGGCGTGCCGTTTCCCCGGCGCGCCGGACATCCCCTCGTTCTGGCGCTTGCTGGAAGCGGGTGAGAACGCCGTAATCGAGGGTACCCCGGGTTCGGGAGCCGGCCGCTTCGGAGAACTCTTCCCCGACGGGGTCGTTTCGAACGAACGCTGCCGTTACGGCGCCTTCGTCAGCGACATCGACCGTTTCGATGAGGCATTCTTCCGGATTTCACCGGTCGAAGCGCAGTTGCTGGACCCGCAACAGCGCATGATGCTCGAAACGAGCTGGCTGGCCCTGGAGGATGCGGGTATTGCCCCGGACCGCTTGAAGGGAACCCGCACCGGTGTCTACGCCGGGATCAGCAATGACGAATACCGGATGCTGGTACTGGAATCAGGCAAGCCTGCCGATGCCGCCTCCTGCCTGTACGCCCTCAGCGGCACCAACCTGAACGGCGCTGCCGGCAGGGTCGCATTCGTGATGGGCCTGATGGGGCCGGTAAAGGCGGTTGACGCCGCCTGCGCATCGTCCCTGGTTTCCATCCATGATGCCGTGGCCGACCTGCAGCAGGGCAAGGCGAACCTGGCCCTTGCGGGCGGTGTGCAGGCTCTGCTGAACAGCCGCATCTATGAACTGCGCGCGGATGCGATGATGTTGTCCCCGGAAGGCCAGTGCAAGACCTTCGACGCTTCTGCGGACGGCTACGTACGAGGTGAAGGCTGCGGCATGGTGGTCCTGAAGCGGCTGAGTGAGGCGGAAACAGACGGCGATCGGATCTGGGGGGTCATCACGGGAGCGGCGGTAAATCACGGCGGCGCCAGCGCTGGACTCACGGTACCCAACACACCCGCACTCGTCCGGGTAATCGAAGCAGCGCTGGCGCAGGCAGGTCTCCCGGCATCCGAGGTGGATTACCTGGAGGCGCACGGAACCGGAACAACCGTGGGCGATCCGATCGAGATCAATGCCGTGGCCGAGGTCTACAGTAAGGAACGCGCAAGCGACCATCCGCTGCTGACGGGTTCGGTGAAAACCAACATCGGCCACCTGGAGTCGGCTGCCGGTGTCGCCGGCCTGATCAAGGCAGTCCTGGCGATGAAGCGGAGAGTCATCCCGAAACACCTGCATTTCCACGATCCAAACCCGGCAATCGACTGGGACAACTTGCCTTTGCGGGTGACCTCATCCATGACGGATTGGCCTCGCCATAACGGGCGGCCGCGCTCGGCCGGCGTTAATTCCTTCGGGATATCCGGGACCAACGCCCATATCGTGCTGGAAGAGTACAGGCCTGCGGATAGCGCATCCGGCGGGGAACATGATGACGCGGGTTCCACACAGACCGTCGCAGTGTCACTGCCTGCGGCCCTGGCGCACCTTCCCGTTCCGGATTCAGCGTACCACCGGCGCACTTCCCGGATCCTGCCGCTGTCCGGAAAATCGGAGAACGCGCTGCGGGAACTCGCGCAGAGGTACCTGTTATGGCTTGATGGGAAGGCCCCGGCCTCGCTGTTGTCCGACATGGCATGGACAGCAGGAGTGGGACGCAGCCATTTCGAATACCGCGCAAGTATCGTTTTCAATGACGCAGGGTCGTTACGGAAACAACTCGGCGTACTGGCTGAAGAGGGTGAGATAACCAAACCACGGGTCACCAACAGGGTGGCATTTGTCTACACCGGTCAGGGAAGCCAGTGGACGGGCATGGGACAAGCGCTCTACGAAAGTGAGCCGGTAGCGCGGGCGATCCTGGAGCGTTGTGAGGCGGTGTCCCTGGATGAAAGAGGAACCTCCCTGCTGGATGTGATGTTCGGGCGGCCCGGGACGGAAGGGAAACTGGATGACACCGCTTGGGAGCAGCCCGCCCTGTTCGCCCTGGAATGCGCGCTGACGGCACTCTGGTCGAGTGTGGGCGTGCGTCCCGACGTGGTGATGGGGCACAGCGTCGGAGAACTGGCCGCAGCACAGACCGCAGGGGTATTCAGTCTGGAGGACGGGATGCGCTTTGCCTGCGCACGGGGCATCCTGCTGTCGCAAACCAAACAGGGCGCCATGGCTGCGGTTTTTGCAAAGTCAGACAAGGTGGCGTCCGGGTTACAAGCAGCAAATACAACAGTCGACGGAGTCGGTGTCGACATCTCGGCGGATAACGGAACACACCAGGTAATCAGCGGTCCGCTTGCGGCAATCGAAACCATCCTGAAGCGTTTCGAAGCGGAAGGAATCCGGGTGAGACGACTGAATACGGCCAGGGCATTCCACAGCGCCCTCGTCGAACCGGCCCTGGACCTGCTGGAAGAATCCCTGGGCGGCATGGATCTCAGCCCTCCCTCACTGGACCTGGTGAGCAACCTGACAGGCATGACAGTAATGCCGGGTCAAGCGCTGGACGCTTCCTACTGGAGACGTCATGCCCGGGAACCGGTGGCCTTCGCCTCCGGAGTCCGGACGCTGGCGGATCTCGGTGTGGACCTCGTGGTGGAGATAGGCCCGCATTCGATACTGGCTCCCATGGCGGTTTCGGCTTGGCCAGAAGCGCCGCAGACACGGACGCCGGTGATACTGTCGAGCCTGCGCAGACCCGGAGGCTCCACCACCTCGGGAAACGGCGGCTTCCCGGAGGCAGTCGCCGCGGCGTACCAGGCAGGGCTGGCGCTTCGTTTTGAAGGGTTGTTCTCCGGAGAATCCCGCCGCCGGGTATCGTTGCCGGGTTATCCTTTCCAACGCCGGCGTCACTGGGTCGAAACGCCCAGGCAACAGCGCAGCGTCGCCGGTCACCCCCTGCTGGGCATCCGCCATGAATCAGCCCATGGAGAGATCACCTTCGAGACGGAAATATTCCCCTCGGACCCGGTCTGGATGAGCGACCACAGGGTGTTCAAGCGGGTTGTGGCGCCGGGCGCGCTGTACGGCGCAATGGCGGCTACGGCAGCCCGGATGGAAGGGAAAGGACCGATCATCCTGGAAGACATGCAGTTGCGCAACCCCCTGGTCTTCGAGGAAACCCGCCAAGACGGCGCAGATGAAGAAAGCCGCAGGATGCAGGTGATACTCGAGGCTTCCGAACCGGGAAAGCCGCGCGTGGTCCGGATTTTCAGCCGGAAGAGTGAAGGGGAATGGACGCTTCACCTGGAAGGCCGGTTGTCGCCGGACTCCCCGAACTCGAATACCGGTACGTGGCTCGATGCGGAAGAGCTGAAGGCTGAACTGTCACCGGTAGAAGTGGCGGCCTATTACCGGCACAGGGCCAGTACCGGAGTCGACCTGGGTCCGCACTTCCGCACGCTGGAAAGGGTCTGGTCACGCCCGGGTGAAGCCCTGGGGGAAGTGTCGATACCGGAATCCTCCGACAAGTCCGGACTGGACATCCACCCACTCGTGCTTGACGGCTGCTTCCAGGTCGTGGGTGCGGCGCGCAACCTGGCAGGAACCGAAGGCGGGGCCACCTACCTGCCCTTCGCTTGGGAAGGGATGTGGTTGTCGGACAGGCTGCCGGATCGAGTGCTCTGCCACGTGCGCTTGAATGATGCTTCGCAAAATGCCGAAGCGGACGCGGAGGAAGCTCCCGAGACGCTGGTAGGAGAGTTGAACATTTACGATACGAAGGGGAAGCCGCTCGGTCGCCTGGGCGGATATACCGTAAAGCGGGCGACACGTACTGCCTTGCTCTCGGCGATAGAAGGGGTGAACGACCTGCTTTACGAGGTGGTATGGCGCGAGCGAGCCCTCCCTCCGGGAATGACATCCGCGGATTTCTTCCCGGACCCGTCAACCGTCGCAGCCGGTACGCAGTTGTTCGCCGCTTACCTCACCAATGCCGGAGTCGACCCGGAAAACAGGAGTATGCTACTGGCGGACCTGGAGCGCTGGTCTCGATCTCGTGCGCTCGCCACTCTCGAAGAACTGGGTTGGCAACGCAAACCCGGCGAGATTGTGGACCCGGAGAACCTGCGTCAACGGCTGGATGTGGTACCTGAACACAGCCGCCTCTTCCGCCGCCTGTTCGAAATGCTTGCCAGGTCGGGCGTGCTGGAGCAGAGCGATGAGGGATTTACAGTGCTCGTGGGACCCGAAGACCCGTTGCCGCAACACATGCCAGGGGATCTCGAGCAGTTTGCCACCCAAATGACGGAACTCTATTCCCATGGCCTGACCGAGATCGGGTTGTTCCGGCGTTCCGGTTGCGCGTTGGCCGAGGTGCTGCGCGGTCGGGCGGATCCCCTGACGCTGCTGTTCAGCAGTGGAGAACCGACCGCCGCCGATCTTTACCTGAAGGCACCGGTTGCGCGCGCTGCGAACCGGTTGCTCGGTGACGCGGTCCAGGCCCTGGTGGCGGCATTGCCCGAGGGCCGGCGTCTCAGGGTGCTGGAAATCGGTGCCGGCACCGGGTCGGCAACGGCGTCGGTTCTACCGGAATTGCCGGACGGACAGTTTGATTATACCTATACCGATATATCCGCGGGTTTCTTTGCGGAGGCGGAGACCCGCTTCGGAGACAGGGGCGGCTGCATCGAGTACCGTCCGCTGGATATCGAAAAAGACCCCGTCGCCCAGGGTTTTGACTCCCACGGCTACGACCTGCTGGTCGCGTCCAACGTCTTGCACGCGACACGCTACCTGGGAGAGACGCTGGGGCACTGTCTGGACCTCATGGCTCCGGCTGGACAACTGGTGGCGCTGGAGAACCTCAGCGGCCTGGGCTGGATGGACCTGACTTTCGGACAACTGGACGGCTGGTGGCGTTTTGCCGATGACTACCGCCCACACCATGCCCTGGCGAACCCGGTGGTGTGGCGTCAGGCGCTCGCTGACGCCGGTTTTTCGGATGCGGTGGTACTGGGCGTGGACGAGTCCGATTCGGACAGGATACCGGACAAGGGCGTGATCGTGGCCCGTGGTCCGTCGCGGGTAGAAGAAGTGCCTGGAGCGTGGATTTTGGCGGCGGACAATGGCGGATTGGCGCGACAAATCGCCAACGACCTGGCGGAGCGCAACCAGACAGTGGTACTAGTGGACGCTGACGGTCCTGAAACCGGCATCCCGGTGGCGGCCGAACCCGGAGTTTTTCCTGCCGTCGTGGAAACGGAAAAACGCGCAGCGTGGCAGGCCCTGATTGAAAGCCTGCCCGACGACTTGTTCTTCAACGGTGTTGCGCATCTTATGGGGCTCGATGGTCACGGAGTACAGGCAACACCCGCTGAAATGGCACAAGACGTGAAGCGCGCCGGGGCGAGCGCACTCGCGCTGGTGCAGGGACTATCCGACTCCGGCCTGGCTCCTAACAGGGGTGTCTGGTTCCTCACCAGGGGAGCGCAGGTCCTGGCGCGGGAGACCGGTGGTGAACTGGCCGGCGCGGCCCTGTGGGGGTTCGGCAAAGCGGTGGCCCGGGAAGTTACGCACCTGCAACCGCGGATGTTAGACATGGACCCCGGAGCGACAGCTCCCGTGTCGGACCTGGTCAATGAACTTCTTTATCCCGACGACGAAAATCACGTTGCCTACCGCAACGGCCGCCGGTGGACTGCGCGCCTGGTGCGGATTGGTGCCGGGAATGGGCGTCTGACCTTCCCGGAAGATGCGGACTGGGTGCTTGCTCCGGACCAGTCTGGCGTGTTCGATAGACCCTGTGTACAGGCGCTGCCGCCCCGCCCGCTGGAACCCCGGGAAGTGCGCGTCGCCGTCGATGCGGCCGGACTCAACTTCTGGGACGTGTTCCGTTCGCTCGGCTTCATCGAGGAAGGGCTGCTGGGCAGGGAAATGAGCGGTCGCATCCTTGAAACAGGTGCCGAGGTTTCGAGCGTTTCAGCCGGCGACCCTATTATGGGATTGGGTTTCGGCGCGTTCGGTCCGCAAATGATCACGCATGAGGAACTGGTAACGCCCGGCCCGCAGGGCTTCTCCGTCTCCGAACTGGCAACGGTGCCGAGCGCGTTCGTGTCGGCTGCGCTGTCCTTCGAAGAATCCGGGCTCAAGGCAGGTGAAGGAGTATTGATCCACGCCGGCGCGGGGGGCGTCGGTCTGGCGGCCATCCAGTTGGCGCAGTCCGTGGGAGCGGAAGTCTTTGCCACCGCCAGCGCGCCGAAACAGGATTATCTTCGCTCCCTCGGCGTGAAGCATATCTTTGACAGTCGCACCACCGCATTCGGGAAAGAAATTCTGGAGACAACGGGCGGGGAAGGAGTGCACGTGGTGCTGAACAGCCTGACGGGAGAAGGATTCATCGATGCCAGCCTCTCCTGCCTGAGACACGAAGGTCGTTTCGTGGAGATGGCCAGGCGGGACATCCTGAGCGAGAAAGAGATGGCGGCAGTGCGCCCGGACGTGGATTATTTCATCCTGGAACTCGACGTACTCAAAAAGACGGACCCCGCCCGGGTGGGAAGAGTCCTGCGGGATGTGGCGGGGCGGCTTGCGTCGGGTGAACTCAAACCCATCATCCACAGCCGCTGGCCACTGGCCGAGGCCGGGGATGCGCTCGCGTTCATGCGCTCGGCCCGGCATCTCGGAAAGATCGTCGTCACCACGCCACCGCTGGCGCATGGTCGGCTGCGTCCGGACCGGACCTACCTGGTGACCGGCGGCCTGGGCGGTATCGGGTGCGCCGTGGCGGGATGGCTTGCGGAGCACGGGGCGGAATCAATCGTGCTGAACGGGAGGCGCAGCCCGGACGGCGCTGCGAAAGAGCTAATACGGGCGTTGACGGACCGGGGAGTGGCGGTTCGGGTGGAACTGGCGGACGTGACGGATGCCGGCGCGTTGGACGACATGCTGGCGCGCATCGACCGGGAACTACCTCCCCTGGGCGGGGTGATCCATAGCGTGGGTGTGCTGTCGGACGGGGCGCTGACCAACCAGAGTTGGGACAGCTTCGAGGAGGTGCTGTGGCCGAAAATACTGGGAGGTTGGCACCTGCATCGCGCTACGGCGCGACTGGACCTGGATTTCTTTATCCTCTTTTCCAGCCGGGTCGGCGTGATGGGCAACCCGGGGCAGGCGAACCACGCCGCGGCCAACGCCTTCCTGGATCAACTCGCCGGCCACCGGCGCGCATTGGGGCTGCCGGGACAGGCCATTGCCTGGGGAGCCTGGTCCGACATCGGTGAAGCGGCTGAACAGCGGGAACGAATCGACCGTCAACGCACGGCGCTCGGAGGCCGCTGGTTTACCCCGCAACAAGGTCTCGAGGCATTTGACCGGCTGGTGCGGCAGGACCCCACGAATTCCGTGGTCATGTCCATGGACTGGTCCGTATTCGAAGAGGCCGTGACAGAGCGTCCACCCCTGCTGGAAGACCTGCTGTCCACGGATTCCGAGACGGGGACTGCCGACGCGTCTGCGTCGGTCGACCTGATCACCCGCCTGCGGGAAGCGCCCGCAGGCGCGCACGGGGAACTGCTTGCCTCCCTCCTGCAACAAGAAGTACAGGCGGTGCTGCGACTGCGGGACACCCCTGACCCCACGGTCGGGTTCTTTGACCTGGGAATGGATTCATTGATGGCAGTGGAACTGCGCAACCGGCTGAACAGGGCTTTTTCCGGTAAGTACACGGCATCCAACACCGTAGTGTTCGACTACCCCGATATTTCCACCCTCGCCGGGCACCTGGCCAAAGAACTGGGGGAGGCCGACGTTGAGCCTGCTCCCCGGACGCAACCCGAGGCGCAGACGGAGATGAAAGCGGAACCTGCGCATCGAAGTGGAGAAGACGGCATCGCGATCATCGGCATGGCATGTCGCTTCCCGGGCGCGCCGGATCTCCAGTCCTTCTGGCGCATGCTCGAAGCCGGCGTCGACTCCGTGACGGACGGGCGCCGGGATTCCGGTTCCTGGGAAGGCGTTGTTGGAGATCCGTCCCAAAGAGACAGCACCTTGAGACGCGGTGGTTTCATCGAGGGGATAGACCTGTTTGATGCCCGATTCTTCGGGATATCGCCGATCAGCGCACGCGCCACGGACCCGCAACACCGCCTGCTCCTGGAAACCAGCTGGCATGCCCTGGAAGATGCGGGGATTAACCCGGACGACCTGAGGGGCAGCAATACCGGCGTGTACGCCGGCGTTGCCTCCAGCGAGTACCGGGAACTGATGCTTGCCGCCGGAAGCAGTACCAGCTACGTCGGCACTGCCAACAGTATGGCCGTCGGCGGGGTATCGTTCAAACTGGGTCTTACCGGGCCGGCGGTGCCCGTAGAACTCAATTGCGCATCGTCGCTGGTCGCTGTACACCATGCACTGACGGCGCTGCGCCAGGGCGAGGTGAACCTGGCTTTGGCCGGTGGGGTGAACACGGTCCTGTCGCCCGGGAAAACACGAGAAATGGCGGAAATGGGCATGCTCTCGAGTGAATAGCGCTGCAAGACCTTCGATGCTTCCGCTGATGGCTTTGCGCGCGGCGAGGGTTGCGGAATGTTGGTCCTGAAACGCCTTGAACAGGCGCAAGTCGACGGCGACCGCATCCGGGCCGTGGTGCGTGGCGCGGCAGTCAACCAGAACGGGCCGAGCGCCGGGCCGACAGCGCCGAATGGCCCGGCGCAAGAACGGGTCATTGAAACGGCGCTGGCGCAGTCTGGCATCGAGCCGGCGCAAGTGGACTACCTGGAAGCCCACGGCGCCGGGTCGGCCCTGGGCGATCCGATCGAGGTGCAGGCGGCGGCATCGGTTTATGGAAACGGGCGGCAGGAGGATAACCCGTTGCTGATCGGCTCAGTAAAAACGAATATCGGCCACTTGGAAACGGCCGCCGGAGTTGCCGGAATCATCAAGGTAGTCCTGGCAATGACACGCGGAGTGATACCCAAACAACTGCATTTCCGGGAGCCGAACCCGAACCTGGAATGGGAGCGCCTCCCGGTACGCGTTGTTTCGGACATGGTTGACTGGCCTCGCCATCCCGGGCGACCTCCCGGGGCGGCTGTCAGCTCATTCGGAATATCGGGCACGAACGCGCACGTCGTGATCGAGGGATATACGGACCCGCCCGTGACGGAAGAGGAGCAGCGGGACGGGCAGGAGCGGTTCCTGCCGCTTTCAGGCAAAACCGGTGATGCGCTCAGGGAAATGGCGCAACGTTACCTCTCATGGCTGGACGAACACGCCGGCGAATCCTCGTCCGGCAACGGCCTTACTCGTGAATTGCTGGCCGACATGGCCTGGACCGCGAGCGTGGGGAGAGCCCATTTTAAGCACCGCAAGGCAATCGTATTCAGGGATGCAACGTCATTGCGCGCAGGGCTGGAGTCGCTTGCGCAAACAGACGCGGCGGCGCTGACTCCGGTTGAACCATCAGGCGCGTACCGGCCGTCCGGCAGCGAAGACATGGCGGGAAACGGGAATACGTGGGCCCAAGCGGCGGCGCGGGCTTACGAAGTGGGCAAAACGGTTTCTTTTGCCGAACTGTTTGTTGGCGAAAAGCGGCGCCGCATCCCGTTGCCCGGCTACCCGTTCCAACGCCGGCGTTACTGGATCGAATAAGCGGACAAGCAATGACCGAAAGCCGGACAGGAAGCGGGACGGGCGTGCGATACCAGCCCGATGAAAATCCTCCCTTGGCGCTTGTCGTAAGCCTCGGCCTGCAACTTGCGGGCCTGAATATCGCCGCGGTGGTGTTGATCCCCACGGTGATCGTGCGCGCCGCGGGCGAAACCGAGGCCTACCTGTCCTGGGCCGTGCTCATCTCGGTCATGATCTGCGGCATGACCACGATATTGCAGGCCCTGCGCTTCAGACGTATCGGATCCGGGCACATCATCGTGATGTGCACTTCAGCGGCCTTCATCCCCGTGTGCATCATGGCGCTCGCGGCAGGCGGCCCCGCCATGATGGCCACCCTGGTCGTTATCGCGTCCCTGGTCCCGGCAGTGCTGTCCTGGAAGCTGCCGCAGTTCCGGCGCATCCTGACACCGACGGTCTCGGGGACGATCATCATGCTGATACCCGTCACGATCTTGCCGGTCGTTTCCCAACTCCTCGGCAGCGCCGTTGATGGCAGCGCTACACCCGGCTCCGCGTTGAGTTTTCTCATAACGGCGCTGGTCATCAGCGCAATCGCCCTGAAGGCGCCTGCAAGCATGCGCGTGTGGGGGGCGGTTATCGGCGTGGTGACCGGCTCGGTCATCGCCGGAATGTTCGGCCTGTACGACATGGACCGCGTTGCCGGCGCCGTCTGGTTTGATATTCCCGAGAACCGCTGGCCGGGTCATGATCTCGATTTCGAGCCGGCCTTCTGGACTCTGCTCCCCTCATTCCTGCTGGTGGCACTAGTTGCCGGCATCCGAACCATGAGCAGCGCCATTGCCATCCAGCGCGTATCGTGGCGGGATGAGCGGCCCGTGGATTTCAACGCGGTACAGGGAGCCCTGAACGTGGACGGCCTGGGTAACATGGTCTCCGGGTTGGCGGGTACGGTTCCGGGATCGGCCATAACGACCAGCGTTTCCATGACCGAACTCAGCGGGGTCGCTGCCCGCTACGTCGGCGTCGCCACCGGGGTGAGCTTTATCATCCTGGCATTCGTACCGAAGCTCGTCGCCGTGGTCCTGGCCGTACCGGATTCCGTATTCGCGGGTTACCTGTTCACCATGCTTGCGCTGCTCTTCATGATAGGCATGAAGATGATCATCGATGACAACGTGGACACCAGCAAGGGGTTGCTGGTCAGCATCGCCTTCCTGGCCGGCACCGGCTGCCAGTACGGTCTGATCTACCCTGCTTATCTCGACGAGTTTGCCGGCGGCCTGCTGCGCAACGGCATGAACGTCGGCGGGTTCATCATCATCCTGATGACCCTTATCCTGGAACTGACAAAACACCGTGGTAAATGATTGATCCGCAGGGTCGGCCTGCTTGCGCGCGTATGGCGTTGCGCACCCCGGACCACCCGATCCGGCGTTCGACCCGCTTCAGGGGATCCTCGAATTTCCCGACCTGCCGCTTCTACTGGCCTGCCTTCAAGTCCTCCCCATGCCATCCGGCCTTAGCTTACAGGAATCGCTATTTTTTCGCGGGCAGGGGTAACAGGAATTATTATCTTGCTTTGGGGCGCGAGCAGAATTATAAAAATTGCTGAAAATATTTCATCAAAAATGATTCGCTTGATCCCTTTTCACCTTTGAAATCAAGCCGATTTTCAAATTGCCGGTACCTGTTTCGCAGATCATCCATCGCTGTTTATGCAGTACGACCATCCAGAAAACCGGTACTTGTTCCATCTACCGGGTCGTCACCAGCCATTGATGAGCGTTTTGCTGCAGGAAATTTCGTCCATTGCGTTCCACGTCATGTAACGCAAATGGCGAAGCTTGCTCAAAAATCCGCTAACCAGTCTTCGAAAAATACGCGGGAATGGCTTCTTTCTTGCCGGAAAAAGCCACCACGAAACGTACCGGACCAGCGAAGGACACATTCTGAACCGGGATTTTTTCAGGCTTTGAAACCCGAACCACCAATTTTTCGTAAATGTCAGTTTTTTCAGAAATTTGGGCGCTATCGACTGGTTTTTTCGTCACTTTGTCCGGCAGTGTTCTGATCGTGTTCACCAAGCGCTGGCATGGGAGGCTGACCTTCGATACTTTTACGGGTCCTCAAAAGTTTCACGATGCGCCGACACCAAGAATCGGCGGGCTGGCCGTTTACCTCGGATACTGGATCGTGGTGATGGCGACGTCCCAACCCACGCAAAGCCTTTTGGTGGCGCTCGGTATATGCGGCACTCCGGCTTTCCTTGCGGGCCTGGCGGAAGATCTGAGCAAACGGACGCCCGTGCTCTGGCGCTTGCTGGCAACTGTACTTTCAGGGCTGCTCTTTTGCCTCTTCACCGGCTACTCGGTGACGCAAACAGAAGTCTACCTGGTCGACGACCTGATCGAGTTGCATTTCATCTCGCTCTTGTTCACCGCTTTCGCCATAGGCGGATTGTCGAATGCCATCAACGTCATCGATGGTTTCAACGGTCTCGCTGCCGGAGCGGTGATTATCATGGCCTCGTCCTTTGGTATTGCAGCCTTCATGGTAAATGACATCGAATTGGCGTTGTTCGCGGCCATTGTCGTAGCGCTTCTCTTGGGATTCCTTTTCGTGAATTTCCCATGGGGATACCTGTTCCTGGGAGACGGAGGGGCTTATTTTGCAGGTTTTCTCCTGGGATCCCTGGCGGTCATGCTTCCTGTACGAAATCCGCAAATATCGGAATGGTACAGCATCATGATCCTGGCTTATCCAGTGCTGGAAATCATGCATTCGATTGTTCGAAGAAAAGTCCGAAAAGGTCGTCGAGCAACCAGAGCGGATAATCTTCACCTGCATACTTTGATATACCGGACCTTTGCCAGAAAGATTGCCAAATCGCTGGAAAAGGAAAAATTCGCCAGTGCCATCACCAGCGTGCTGATCTGGGGAGGAACCCTTAGCAGCCTGGTTTTTGTCCTACTCATTCCAACCAGCCGGGAATGGGCGCTGCCGGCCTTCGTGTTGCAGTTCCTGCTCTATATCGTGGTTTACCGACGAGTGGCCTTATTGCGTCACTATTCCATTCTGCGTCTCCCCAAAGGGCTGGCGAAAAGAATGTGGGGGCGTCATATACATAAATAACCTGAGTTTGAGAAAAGCATTTACTCAATTCAATAAGTTATGGAATCTTCATATCTTAGAGAAACCGTGTCATTCCTGCGAAACTTGTCCCTGCTAAACTTGTCCCTGCGAAAGCAGGGAGCAGGGAGCAGGAATCCAGAGGTAGGCAGCCAGACTGAAACCTGGATTCCGGGTCCTCGCCCGGAATGACATATACGCCAGGATACTCAAATCATTGAAGATTTATCTCGAACTCAGGTTAATTAATGTTCCGGACACCCTTTTTTCCCAACCAGCAACACCTTTAAAGACAAACGCACCATGTCCGATCAACCGTTGCCGCAGGCAGAGCATTCCGAGCTCGATATAATCTATTTTTTCCAGGTCACCTGGCGCCGGAAAGGATTGATCGCTGGCGGTTCGCTCATCGTCCTCGTTGCCGCCTGGCTCGTCTGCGTCAACCTTCCCAAGGTGTACCGGGTCACCGTCAAGATCTGGCCGGTCTACACCCCGGCGATTGCCGGAGAACTGACTGCGGAAGGATCCAATCGAGCGGATAACGAGACCATCGTCAAACCGATCGTGGCATTTTTACAGAACTATTCCCTGGCCGATAGCGCCATACGAGAATTCGAACTGGATAAATCACCATTCGACCTGACGGCGAGCGCGTTTCTCGAAGGGAACGTCGATGCGCGACTGGACCGGAATACCAATTTGATCCATTTCAGCGTGGAACTGACAGACGCCGCCATGGCATGGGAGGTGGTGAATTACATGGCCCGGGAAGGGATCGAGAGATACTCTCGACTGGTCCAGAATAAATTAACCCGCAATACGGAATACCTGGCAAGCCAATTGGAGAAGAACCGGATGCAATTGAGAAAGGAGGGAGACGCCTTGACCGCCTTCCAGCAGAAAGCCAACACAACCAGCCTGACCGGCCGTAAGTATTTTTTGCAAACCCAGAGCGACGAACTCGCCGGCAAGATCGTCGAGGCGGAAATCGAACTGGCGGCCAAAGGCGCGGAAATTCTCGTGCTGGAGGATTCGCTCGAGAAAACGAAGCAGAGCACCGGGGCGAACGCATCTCCCGCTGGAGTGAAAAAAAGCGGGGAGGAAACCATTTTCCCCAATGAGGGCCTTGCTTCACTGCGATTGCTTAGCGAGAGATTGAACGAGGTTTTCGATAACAGCGAGACGAGATTGATTCGAAACAAGGCAGAGTATGCCTCGTTGCTGGCGGGCAAGGAAAAGATGGAGCAAACCAAAGGCGAGACCGAGGCGGAGCTCGTCTTGATCGAAGAACAGCTCGCTTCAGTGAGCGTCGAAGAAGAGAAGTTGCGGAGTAAACTGGAATTGACGAACAAGATGAATGAACTGACTGAGTTGGATTTGGTGAGAAGCAGGAATACCTCGGAGTTGCTGGTTCAGCAGATCGCCATCGTGGATAGCGGGGGCATACCGGAGAAACCGGTTCGTCCTCGCGTGCTTCTTATCACTGTTATTTCCGGAGTGGTGGCTTTTTCATTTTTCACCTTCCTGGCTTTTCTGATGGAGGAAGCGGCCAGACTTCGCGTAATCCGCGGGTAAGGATGATTCCACTCGTTTATAAACTGAAAAGGCATCTCGTATATTGACGGCAAGTCCTGCGTAAAATTTACGGCAATGCATTCTACAATCGAATCAACCCTATGAGAGCGCTATTCTGGTTGCTGGCTGTAATTGTGCTGCTGAACTTGAATAACGCGACTCATTTGTTTACCGGGACGCCAAGTGTTTTTAAACCGGTACTTGCTTTTTGCTCAGTGCTCCTGATTTTGATTGGTCTGCTCAAGGTACCGCTGAACCGTGCCCTTGGAGTACCCGGCGCACTGGTCATTGCCACCTTGGGTTCATACCTGATCATTGCCTCGACAGTATCCCTCACCACGAATTTCGGCCCTGGTTGGAATGCCTGGGAACATTTTGAGGATTACACCAGCTCCATTATTTTGATTCTCGCAGCAGCTCTCGGTGGCTATTCGGTGATGAGAATTATCGGCAGCGAATCGCTCCTGAAAATAGTACTCGTATTCCTGACCGTGGATTGCATTGCCATATTGGCTACGCCCGTGCTATCCGAATATTACGTCATTCCCGGTCTATCGGCATATCGTTTTCTTGGTAACTTCAAGAATCCCAATGTTGCAGGTTTTATCGGATGTCTGACGGCAGTGCTGGCCCTTTCGTTTCTTCAAGTCCGCCGGCATCGATGGTTCGCTTACCTGGCATTGACTTTGGCAGTGGGAGCTACAGTTGGGACCTTTTCGAGAGCCGCTTTCCTTATTTTGATTTTCATCTTGACGGATTTCTTCTTCTTCAACCATCGGGGGAGAGCAACTGTCGTCAAGTGGCTGTCCGTGGCGATTCCTACCGGCGTCATCTTCCTGATGGTTGTGGATTTGGATCCATACTTTTTGGAACAACGTTGGCAAAGGTTATCGGAAATTGCAACCTTGCTTCCCGGTTACCAAGTAAGCGATTCCTCATTGAGTGAAAGACAGGAATTGTTAGTCCTGGCCCTGGGTGAGACGGCAAATTCTCCTCTCTTCGGCAATGGCCTCGGTACGATTCATTCACTGGAAAATGCACCTTACAATTCGCGTGGCAAACCCCAGGGCGCTCACAATCAATACCTGATTCTAGCGGGAGAAGCCGGCATTATTCCACTGGTATTATTTTTATTGTTCCTCGGCTCCTTATTGCGATTACGCTTGATGGCGCCGAGATCCGTTGTTCGGGATGCCGTTGTCGGTTGGGCAATCGTCATTGGCCTGGGATGCATGGTCTCCCATAACATACTGGCAATGAGAATAGTCGACTTTCTTATCGGTTTGAGTTGCGCAACGGTGGCTCTCTATTGGAGAGTCTCAAACTGGCCGCATAACGAATCCCGGTCTGTTTTTTCTGCAATCAACCAAGGCCGCAATCGGGTCGTGTTTGGCCAAACCGTCAGAGATGGTTCTTCGTAGAGAGAAAAGGGAAACGACTGCGGGTCTTCAACCTGATTTTTGATATTTTCACTTCCGAATCGGACAATCCGTAGATTTGTTTGCGATCGAACTGCAAGGCCCTACCGACTATGAAATCGTCACAAGAGCTGAAGACGACGGGTGGACAGGAAGTCGTCGTGGTTTTGGCGACGAGGGTGGCGCTCGTTATATCGAGTCTCGGCATCCAAAGCCTGCTCGCTTACGCCCTGCTTCCGGAAGGCCGTGGGGCCTACGCCGTCTGCGTTATCTTCGGGAGCATACTCGCCGTACTCTTCATTCCCGGAGCCGAACGAGGTACGCAGTATTTCGTAATGGCCAGGAAGATCAGCGTGTCACAAGGTATTTCCTTCGCCACTGCCATCTGCCTCTTAGGTAGTTTTCTGAGTATCTCACTCTCCATACCACTGATTCAGAGCGACATTTCTTTCTTTCAGAAGGCAGAGACTCGATCATTCTACTTGTCCCTGACCCTGGTCCCTCTTTCGGCATTTTCGAGCGTAATGCAGTTTCAGCTTGCCGGGCTGAGACGATTTGGGAAACTTTTTTTCTTCCTTTTACTCCAGTCCCTTACAAACTTGATTGGAGTATTCAGCTTCGTCTCGACATTGGATCTTGGTGTCGAGGGCGCCATCTTGTCACTCGCCGCCAGTCACTTTGTATTGATCACCGCTTGTCTCTGGGACTTGAAACAAAATTGTGGGTTGGTTATCGAGATCCCCCGACTTTCCGGTCTGAGACCCATTCTCAACTACGGACTGAGATACCATCCCGCGAGAATCGCAGTCGTGCTCGACCCACGTATCGGAGGCCTCTTGCTGGGAGTGGTCGCAAACCGTGCCGAAATCAGCTTTTTTATTGTGGGATATGCGCTGATGAGCCAAGCCCTGATCATTCCCGATGCGGTTTCAAAAGTTTTGTTACCCCGAGTCGCTAGTGATGAAAGAGGTCGACCCGAACTGGTCGCATTCTGCAACCGTGTTTCGGGTTGGGTTGCCGGGGCGGGGATACTGGCATTTCTGGCCATCAGTAACACCTTTGTTCCAATCGTGTTTTCTGAAGCCTTTCTTCCTGTAGTTCCCCTTATCTGGATTATGGCGCCCGGGATATTGGCAAGCGCAGGCACCGGAGTTTTCCTGGAATATTTTCGAGGAGTCAACAGGCCGGAAATCTGCTCGTGGGCGATGTGGCTCGGAATGTGTGTGAATTTTATTTGTTTTTTCATGCTCTATCCGGAACTCGGAGTCAAAGGCGCCGCGTGGGCTATGACAATCGGCCGGATAATACGCAGTGCCTACCTCGCAATCATGTTTCATCGAATGGCTCGACTCGGTTTGGTTTCAACGTGGATGCCAAAGCGTAGGGACGTTGCCCATCTACTTGCCTCAGGACAATCGGTAATCAAACAACTAACCGGCAAACGCTTCACGAATATCTGATTTTCAAAATATGGCTGGTCAACAGGTGAGGCATAAACACGTTCTCTTTTTAATCCCTTCCCTTCGCGGTGGCGGAGCGGAACGCGTCATAACGACACTACTCCGGCATTTGGATCGATCGAGTTTCAAATTGACACTCGCCCTTGTGAATACAAAGGAAGCGGTTTTCCTGAACGAAATCCCTGCAGATGTGGAGTTCATAGACCTTAATTGCCAAAGGGTACGTTACGCGCTGCCGAAAATAATAGCGCTAATCTGGAGGAGGCGGCCTGACGTGGTTTTCTCGACGCTAGGGTATTTGAACCTGGCCCTGGCACTGTTGAAACCATTTCTGCCGCGACATCCTCGTTATATTGCGCGGGAAACGAATATCCTCAGTCAGGCTTTAGCCGCTGGCAGGATCCCCTGGCTTTGGCAATGGATGTACCGGTTTTTTTACAACAACCATGACGCCGTAGTCTGTCAATCACAGGACATGCTGGATGATCTGGTTGCGAATTGGGCACTCTCCAAGGAGCGAGCTGTACTCATTTATAACCCGGTCGATGTTGAGCGCATCCGCCGATTGGTTGCGGGAACATCACCTGATAATTACCTTGAATTCGAAAAAGATTCGGTACACGTTCAACTAGTTGCGGCCGGCAGATTGGTCAATCAAAAAGGATTTGACCTACTCATCAAGGCACTGGCGTTGCTGAGTTCATCTCAGGTTCGATTAACAATTCTTGGCGCAGGGCCGTTACGCGCGAACCTGGAACGACTCGCGCACTCCTCGGGAGTGGCTGACCTGGTGCGGTTTACGGGTTTTCAGACAAATCCCTACACCTGGATTGCCCGAGCAGACGCATTCGTCCTCTCATCTCGTTATGAGGGATTTCCCAACGTCTTACTGGAGGCTCTGGTCTGTGGTACGCCGGTTATTGCTATGCCAGCTCCGGGTGGCACGCGTGAAATGCTGGATAACATTCCGCAATGCGTGATAGCGGAAGAGATCAGTCCTCTCGCGCTGGCGGATGCTATTGGCGTGTGGATGAGGGGCAGTCGGGCTCAAGTACCAGAAGAAGCAATCGCACCCTATCGACTATCCACTATCGTGCCTCGCTACGAGCGGCTTCTCGAAGGGAAGTTAGTTAGGTGAAGCTGTAAGGTAAGCGTTAAAAAAACTAAGATGGGATACCTGATTAAAAAACTCATTCTTACCATATTTAACATGAATGAGCAAATGAGGTCAATGGGCAATAAGTTATTAAAATCTAATGACATAGCAAGTGAATTTGACTCAGGATAACCTCATAATAGGAAAAATGCAGCAGTATGATCTCCTGCTGAAAAGTCGGTTGTATCGTCTGCTGAAATGGCGAATCTATCGGAACTATGCAAAACGCATACGTAACATGACGAACCAGGACCCGTTTGCGCTTTCTCGTAAATATCTCGATCGACTGCTCTCCTTCGCCAGTGAGCACAACAGATACTATGCGGAGTTTCTCGCCGGTCGACGCGAACTCGAGCACCTACCAATACTAACCAAGGAAATTATCCGCGGGAGATTCAATGACCTCCAAAGTATGAAACAAACGACGCGAACTTACCGGAACAGTTCCGGCGGTTCGACCGGCAAGCCGGTGACCCTGGTCCAGGACAATTCCTATAGCAGTTGGTCTAATGCGACCCAAGGTTACTATTTCCGTGAATTTCTTGGTGTCGAAAGGTTCGGTGTCAGAAGTACCTGGCTTTGGGGTTCGGAGCGAGATACATTCAGGCTGAACTCTCGACAAGCCAAAATCGGGTTGTTCCTGCAAAACCGTCTGCTACTCAATACCTTCGATACGAGTGAGCAACGCTGGCTGGAGTACATTGAACATATCCGTTCCTACCGTCCGCGCTATGTGGCCGGATACGCGGGTTCACTCTACCAGATAGCGCGCGTGGCTCGTAAACATAATATCCGTCTGTATAAGCCGGATTTTGTCTATTCCGCAGCCGAGATGTTGCGAGATTTCATGCGGCAAGAAATCGAAGAACAATTCCAGGTGAAAGTTTACGACTACTACGGTTCCAGGGAAGTCGGTGCCATTGCGGGTGAGTGTTCAGCGGGTCGTCGGCACGTATTCATCATGAACAACTTGGTCGAGATTCTGGATGATGAGGGGCGTCCGACGGTGGATGGAAAAGAAGGCAGGATCACGGTCACGAATCTTCACAACTATTCATTTCCCATGATCCGCTACGACATCGGAGACAGCGGAGCGATTCGTTTCGACGAGTGCTCTTGTGGCTCGTCGCTGCCGGTTCTTGAAAAATTAACGGGCAGGGTAACGGATCATTTTCTCTTGAGAGATGGAGGTCTCGTTCACGGTGAGTATTTCACTCACCTGTTTTATTTTCGGGACAGGGTCGAACAATTTCAGGTCGACCAAGTCGACTACAACCGCATCAGGATTTTGGTCGTAGCGGACGCTCCAGTTAACGACAATGACGTAGATGACATCAACGCGAAAATTCGCTTGGTGATGGGCAACGATTGTGATGTGGAATGGGAGTATGTAGAGTCCATAAAGAAGACATCGCAAGGGAAGCATCTTTATACACGATGCTTGATTGACGAACCGAATTTCCCAAGGCAAAGTCAGGTATAAATTTGAAATTGGTAATAATCATCACCGGTCTTGCCACTGGTGGCGCCGAAATGATGCTGTTCAAGCTTCTACAATTCATCGATCACCGGCGATTTTTTCCTCATGTCATTTCACTCACCTCAAAAGGAGAGATCGGAGATCGGCTCGAAGCGTTGGGAATACCGGTCGAAGTATTAGGCATGAAACCAGGTCGTTTCAGCTCGCTAAAGTTCTTACGCCTCGTCCACCGACTCCGTGAATTGAATCCGGATGCCGTTCATACCTGGATGTATCATGCGGATTTATTGGGCGGGTTGGCTGCACGGTTGGCAGGAGTCCACGCAGTTGGTTGGGGAGTCCGGCACGGTAATTTTTCGCCGTTAGATAACAAACGATTCACCTTTTGGGTTATGAAGACGTGCTCCGTCTTGTCTCACCGGATACCGAGAAAGATTCTTTGCTGTTCTCAGGTGGCGAGGGATATTCATATTTCTGCCGGATATGACCGAGACAAGATGGTCGTCGTCCCCAATGGATTTGACCTTTCCCGGTACGGACCAGACACAGAAGCGCGCCTCTCGGTGCGCTTGGAATTGGGATTGCGTGAAGACATTCCGCTCGTCGGCTTGATAGCCCGGTTCAACCCGCAGAAAAACCAAGCTGGTTTCTTTGAGGCGGCCAAGCTGGTACACCTAAACTGTCCCGATGCCCATTTTCTACTGGCAGGCGCTGGGGTGGAGGAGCACAACCCCACGTTGCGTGACGCGATACGGCAGGCAGGAGTGGAAGCAAACACCCATCTTCTGGGAAAACGTGAGGATATCCCACGTTTGATGGCCGCCCTGGACGTGCTCGCTTCTTCTTCTTCTTTTGGGGAAGCCTTCCCCAACGTGCTTGGTGAGGCCATGGCTTGCGGCGTTCCTTGCGTGGTCACGGGCGTGGGGGATTCGGCGGAAATCGTGGGAGAAACGGGTCGAGTCGTGGCAGTGGAAGATATGCGCGGATTGGCTCATAACATCGTCGAAATTTTACAATTGTCTCACGAGGAACACCGTGCTATGGGAGCAAGAGCGCGGGAAAGAATTCGTGAGAGATTCGAAATCGAAAGCGTGGTCAGAAAATATGAAAGATTCTATGAGAGCCTGATTGGACGTGATCAAATTGGTGCAGGCCGACTCGCTTAGTTCAGTACAATGGATTTCATGCAGAGATAGCGCGCTTCAATGCGCTGCGCATAATGGGTAGAGCATTTCAATGGGCAACGTATTGGCAAATTCACCTGTAGGAAATGCTATTGATTCAGGTTTGGTTAAAGGCGACCCGCTGAAATCAACAAAGATCGTGATCGCCTCCAACTCCACTTGGAGCATCGTTAATTTTCGGACTGGCCTCATCCGAGCCTTATTGGATTCGGGCTGCGAGGTGATCGCCGTGTCCCCGTCCGATGATTACGCACCTCATCTGCTTGACCTGGGCTGTCGTTACCTGCCGTTAGCGATGGACAACAAAGGCACTCATCCCGGACGCGATCTCCTCCTCTTATGGCGAATATGGCGATTGCTGCGACGCGAGCGACCGGACGTTTACTTCGGTTTCACGGTAAAACCCAACATTTATGGTTCGCTGGCTGCTCGCGTATTGCGCATACCCGTGATCAACACAATTACCGGACTTGGCGCATCGTTCAACAAACAAAACTGGTTAACGCTGCTGGTGCGCGCCCTGTACCGGTTTGTCCTGGCTTGCTCTGTGATGGTGTTTTTCCAAAACGAGGATGATCAACGATTGTTCGTCACGGGCAATTTGTTGCCTTCTGAAAAAGCGTGTCGCATACCAGGTTCCGGAGTGAACATAAAGCATTTCAAACTCATGCCGCTTCCTGTTCATGACAACCGATTCCGCTTCCTTCTGATTGCCCGAATGCTTAAGGACAAGGGCGTGGGAGAATACGTTGAGGCGGCGCGCGTTATGAAGGACTGTTTCCCCAACGCTGAATTTTGTTTGTTGGGGTTCCTCGATGTTCAAAATCCTTCCGCTATTTCCCGTAGTCGGATGGAAGAGTGGACCACCGAGGGCGTGGTGCGCTATCTTGGCGCTAGCGACGACGTGCGTGAGGAGATCGAGGCGGCGGATTGCATCGTGCTACCCTCCTACTACCGTGAAGGGATACCACGCGCGCTGTTGGAAGCCTCGGCTATGGGACGCCCCATCATCACGACCGATGCCGCAGGCTGTCGTGAGGTAGTGGACGACGGAGTGAACGGTTTCCTCTGCCGGTCACAAGACGCGCACGATCTGGCAAAAAAAATGGAACAGATGCTGGCACTCAGCCCGGAAGAACGAAGTGAGATGGGTCGACGCGGACGTGAGAAGATCGAACGGGAATTTGATGAGCGACTGGTGATCGATCGCTACTTGGAAGTTATTGCCAACAAGAATTTATAGGATTGGTCTCGAACGAATGGACAAGCTGCCTGTAGCCGAGGATGAAAATTCAATAACGCTCGTCGTAGACGTCGACGGTTCACTGGTCAGCTCGCCGCGCGTGCGCTTCGCTGCCATCCGCAGCCTCGAGAGCGGAAAGATGGTCAACGTCGACAAGACGCGCACTTGATCAACCCGTACAAAAATGAGAGTAAATCATGAAAAAAGTATTCATTTATCAGGCTATATCTCTGAAATCGCGAATCTTGTCCCAGCGTGCGGGAAGCGCAACCAGTTGAAGAAGAGAAATAGTAGAAGAAATGCAATAAATCTCATAGTCATCCCGAGAGCAAACCATGTTTGAAAGAATTACTTTTAATCCAAATATTATGAGAGGGAGAGCGTGTATCCGAGGAATGAGGATTACCGTTTCCACCATTGTCAGTCAAATTTCCCATGGTGCGACAGTAGAAGAAATCATCGCCGATTATCCGGATTTGACCCCGGATGATATTCAACAAGCCTTAGAATACGTTTCGTGGTTAGCACAAGAAGAAATCTATTCTGCCTGAGGAACTATGAGATTTCTTGCGGATATGGGGATTGCTTTACGAGTCGTGACATGATTGAATCCGAAGCAGTCAAAGCTGTCCTGTCTTTGAGTATTGGTTATCCAACCTCTAAAAAGATGTGTCATGCTGCTCCCGGATCAAGTCTGGGATGATCCAGCATCTAAAATATCGCCCGTATCCCCCTGGATTCCTGGTCAAACCAGGAATGACACGTTATTTAACTCCTGATTCACGTATTTGTTTTAATTATTCTTCACAAAAAAAGCCCTTAGGTCGACATATCCGTTATAGAGTTGATGCCAATTGAATAAAGATTCAAAACAGACATTCAAAAATAGATATGTGGAAGCCAAAGGCGTTAAAGGTAGTATACCCGTAACATCAGTTACGAAGAATCTTGAAAAATTTTTCAAGTGGTCCACATGACATCCAGGAATACATCTGATAAATCATTGGATTTTTTCAATACGACCCGAGATGAGATCACTGCTCCGCTCGTCGTAGACGTCGACGGTTCTCTGGTCAGCGGGGATTTGTCAGTCGAGGGAGCAGTCCAGCTGCTCCGCATTTCTCCGCTCAATTTCTTCGCCTTGCCCATGTGGTTGTACCTTGCCCTCGTGAAGGGGCGCGCTTTTTTGAAACGAAGGATCGCCCGGGCCTTTGTTCCGGCACCAGAAACTCTGCTGCTGAACCCGGAGGTGTTGGAGGAAATCGCTGCCGCCCAAGCGGCTGGGCGTCCGGTCTGGCTGGCTTCGGGCTCCGATGAACTCGCTGTCGCTTCGCTCGCTGAAAGGGTGGCCGCGACGGGATTCTTCGCTTCGGATGGACGGACCAACCTGGTCGGCCAGCAGAAGGCGGCACTTTTATGCGAGCGATTCGGCCAGCATGGATTCGATTATATTGGAAACGAACGACGCGACCTGGCGGTATGGCGAGAAGCTAGACTTTCCATCGGGGTCAACCTGCCGCTGAGTCTGAAGCGTGAGCTTCGCATGATGGACGAAAATGCTCGCTTGCTCGAAGGTCCCGGAGGTCGTCCATCCGATTTTTGGCGCGCGTTGCGTCCGCAGCGCTGGATTAAGAACTTGCTCGTTTTTGCTCCCTTGCTTGCGGCCCGGGAGACCCGTGTGGAGTCCTACCTGGAGGTGGTCATGCTGTTCATGGCGCTTTCGATTTGCGCGTCCGGTACCTACCTGCTGAACGACCTGCTTGATCTTCCCCAGGACCGCCGGCACAGGAGCAAACGATTTCGTCCGCTAGCCTCGGGAAAATTGCCACTGCTCCCGGTGACTTGCGCGGGTATGGCGCTGGTGTTGGCCGGATTGAGCCTGGCCTTTTGGTTGGCCGCCGCGACAGGGTTCTGCATTCTTGCATACCTCCTGGTAACTTTCGCCTACTCATTATGGCTTGAGCGAAAGACTTTCGTCGACGTCATTGCCCTCGTACTGCTCGATGCGATTCGCGTGATTGCTGGTGGGGTCGTGGTTTCGATTACGCTTTCTCCATGGTTTATGGGATTTTTCCTCTTCCTCTTTCTTTCCCTGGCCCTCTTCAAACGTCAAAGTGAACTGCATGACCTGCGTGAGTCGGGCGGATCGAAGCTCCCCGGGGGCGCATATCTCGTCGAAGATCGCACGGTGGTGGCTGCGTTCGGCGCAGCTTGCAGCATCGCCACGCTGGTGATGCTCGGCTTTTATATCCAGAGCCCGGAAGTGAGCGCCACATACGGTCGAGCGGGGTGGCTTTGGCTTGTTGGTCCCCTGTTGATTTACTGGTTGGGACGCATGTCACTGCTCGCCAATCGCGGAATCGCGGATGACGATCCGTTCATCTTCGCGTTGAGTGACAGGACGAGTTGGCTCACCGGAATCGGGATACTGGCCGTGTTCACGGCAGCGCTGTGAGCGGTTTACAACTTCCGGCGTTTCGAGCCGGGCCTTATTTCCGGGAATCTACAACAAGATCATGTTGTCTTTTTTGCCTGAGGCATGACGGGTGCCATTGTGCGCGTCGAAGATGAGCCGCGGATTCCCGACTGACATCTCGTAATTAAAATACTGGAATGGTACGTATGAATAACGAAAAGTCAAAAAGACCCAGCTATCTCGTAACCGGAGCCACTGGCTTCATCGGCGGGCGGGTGACGGAATTGCTGCTGGACGGCGGCGCGGAAGTCACCGGCATCGATAACCAGAACCCCGCTTACGACATCCGTCTCAAAGAGTGGCGACTGGCCCAACTCGAAAGCCGGGTGGGATTCAGCTTCCAGAGAACAGACATCTGCGATCCCTCAGCAGTCGACAGACTCTTCAGGAAGGGCTTCGACGCCGTTATCAACCTGGCGGCTCATGCCGGGGTGAGGGCATCGGTGGAAGATCCCCACGCCTACCTCGACTCCAACGTCGGCGGTACCCTGAACCTGCTGCGGGCATGTAAAGCGTATGACGTTCCCAAACTGGTGCAGGCCTCGTCTTCCAGCGTCTACGGATTGAAAGCCTCGACGCCGTGTCGCGAGGATGCAGCGACCGACTGGCCCCTTTCTCCGTATGCGGCGTCGAAGAAAGCCTGTGAGATCCTCTGCTACCCCTACCATCACCTGGACGGCACCGACGTCACTGTCTTCAGGTTCTTCACGGTGTATGGCCCGGCCGGGCGGCCCGACATGGTGCTCTTCCGGGTGGTGAAATGGATCGCCGAGGGGCTGCCCGTCCTTGTCCACGGAGATGGATTGCAGGAGCGAAGTTTCACCTACGTGGACGACGTGGCGCGAGGCGTCGTTGCCGGGCTGAAGCCGGTGGGTTACGAGGTGGTCAATCTCGGCTCCGACCAGTCGGTGAAACTGAGGGATGCCATCACATTGGCTGAAAAGCTGCTGGACAAAAAGGCGAAGATCGAGTATCAACCTGGAAATCCGGCAGACGTGCCGGTCAATCCGGCAGACGTCACGAAAGCAAAAAAACTGCTCGACTGGGAGCCGACAGTGGACCTGGAAGCCGGTCTCGCCAAAACCGTAGACTGGTACCTGGAAAATCGCGCATGGGCAAAAGAACTGATCACGCATTAAAGAACCGAAGCTTGATAATGAAACCGCTTTCCTATTCCAACATCATTCTGATCGGGATGCCCGGTGCCGGGAAAAGCACGATCGGGGTGATTATTGCCAAACAAAGCGCGAAAGATTATGTCGACACCGACGTTTTGATTCAAATTGCGGAAAAGAAATCACTGCAGCAGATCCTGGACGAAGCGGGTTACATGGAATTACGCCGCATTGAAGAACGGGTCCTGCTGGACCATCACTGCCGGAATCACGTTATCGCCACAGGAGGGAGCGCCGTGTACAGTGATGCGGCCATGCGACATTTGAAGGCAAACGGGATTGCGGTCTTTTTAAAAGTCGAAATGGAAGAATTGAAAAAACGGTTGATTGACATGGAGACGCGAGGGATCGCGCAAAGGCCGGGTCAGAGTTTTGCGGAACTTTATGATGAAAGACAACGATTGTATCGACGTTATGCGGATCTCACCATTGATTGTACCCGCAAAACACAGGAAGAAATTTCGATGGAGATCTGCGAACAACTCAAACTTCGGTGATTTACGCTACGCGTTGCAAAGCGCCTGCACCAGACCCTCGATGTTCTGTTGATCGGGAACGAGGGAGACGTCGAGTTGATGGCAACGGGCGGATTGAGCGGTTATTTCTCCAATACAGGCAATCCGGGGAGTGTGCTTTTTCAAAGCAGTTTTCCCCGCTTCCGGAAGCAAGCGGAAGAAATTTTTCACCGTGGAGGTGCTGGTGAAAGTGATCCAGTCCAGTTGCCGGTGCTGCAGTAAATGCACCACCGTTTCCATTTCCGGCGCAGGGAGAACATTGCGGTAAACAGGGGTTTTGCGCACAGTAGCGCCCCAGCGGATGAGCGCCTGTTCCAGTATTCCTCTTGAATCCTCCGCTTGAGGCAACCAGACGTGTTGCCCTTCCCAGGAAAGAGGTTCCAGCGCATCGATCAATCCCTCACTCTGGTAGCGTTTAGGAACCACGTCGGCAGTGAGAAAAAACTCTTCCAGGTAACGAGCGCTGGACCCACCCACGCAAGCAATGCGGCACGAGCCGAATACCCTGCCATCCTTCCCCAATTCCCGCAAGCGTTCCAAACTCCTTTCAATCCCATTGATACTGGTGAAAACAACCCAATCCATCCCGCCCGAATTGCAGGCGATCCGGTCGAAAGCTTCCCAGGAATGGGGCGCTTCCAACGAGATCGTGGCGCAAGTACTGACTTGAGCGCCTGCCGCAACCAGTTTTTCTGCCAGCGAATGCGTCCCTCTGTCAGCGCGCGTGACCAGGATGTGTTGACCAAAAAGCGGTTTTTTTTCAAACCAATTGAATTGTTCATGGAAGCGACAGACGTCCCCAATGATGGTCAGCACCGGCGCGGTGAATTGTCGCTCGACGACTTTTTCCACAATCGTTTCCAGCGTTCCCTGCACCGAACGTTGTTTCGGCCACGTTCCCCATTGGATTACCGTCACCAAAGTCCGGGGATCTCGTCCGGCGGCAATCAGGCGTTTGGTGACGTTTCGCATGACCGTCAATCCCATCATGACCACAATGGTCCCGATGCGGGCGATAGCGTCCCAGGGTATCATGGTTTGCGGTTTATCCGGATGTTCCGTGCCTGTCAGGAATACGACGTTGGAGCTGAGATCGCGGTGGGTGAGGGGAATGCCTGCGTAGGCCGGTACGGCGACCGCCGAAGAAACGCCCGGTATCACTTCAAAGGGCAGGTTGGCGTCGACGACGGAAGCCAATTCCTCTCCGCCTCTTCCAAAAATAAAAGGATCCCCTCCCTTCAAACGTACCACGATTTTATTTTCCAGTGCTTTCCGGACAATCAGTTCGTTGATATGCTCCTGAGAAATCGTACGTTTGCCGTGCCGTTTGCCTGCATCGATCAATTCTGCCTGAGGGGCGTATTGCAAGAGCCGGGGATTGGCGAGGAAATCGTAAATCACCACGTCTGCCTGTTGCAGGACTTCCCGCGCTTTGAGCGTGAGCAGTCCCGGGTCGCCTGGCCCGGCTCCCACTAAATAAACTTTACTTCTGCCGTGAGACATCATTCATACCCCTTCCACGATTTGCCGGTATGCGCGCCGGACTCCCTGGAGGAGCAAGGCTTCTTTACTGAGTCCATAGCGTCTGGCCAGTTTTTCATGGATGATCTTAAAATCTCGCTCGTGATCGTCTCCCTGTTCAAAAATTACTTGCAGGTCCTCGAGAATATGATGGTATCGTACTTTTCGAGGGGGGACGGCATGAATCGATATGCGCTTCACAGGCGCTCCCTGGTCAATTTCGAGTTGGAATCACGGATGCCGGAAAATAACCCAAGTCGCCCGACTTCACAACACTTTTCAGAGGAAGTCGCTCTTGAACCTTCGAGCTTACCTTTTTGAATTCAAAAACTCGATCGTCCTGCCTCTGGCAGCGTGAAACCGGGCGCTTTGAATTAGTGCGGATTCCCGGGTTCGCAGGTATTGGTGTCTTCACAAAAAACTTGCACCGGTGTCTTGTTCGAGATATTTATTTAATACGCGAGTCAGGATTTAAAAAACGTGTCAATCCGGATCGGGGGCCGGAATGACAAAGGAGAAAAAGCACCGCTACTTCTCAATTAAATATATAAATGGAAGCGGGACGGTTCTGCGACTCGAGCAGGGAGGAGAATGGTTCTTTCCACGATCATGGAGGGGTGGGTGAGTGGTTGAAACCGGCGGTCTTGAAAACCGTTGAACGCGAGTTCCGGGGGTTCGAATCCCTCCCCCTCCGCCAGAACCCCCTGAGCCCACACGACTCGGAGAGATGACTGAGAGGCCGAAAGTGGCAGATTGCTAATCTGTTGTACGCGCAAGCGTACCGAGGGTTCGAATCCCTCTCTCTCCGCCAACCCCGGACGCGCCCGTAGCTCAGCTGGATAGAGCATCTGATTGCGGTTCAGAAGGTCACAGGTTCGACTCCTGTCGGGCGCGCCAAAAAAAGGAATCGGATTCTCGGCAATTCAATACTCGACGAACTCCGTAGGGTAATGAGACAAATCTAACTTTTCTTGCTCCATTATCAACTGGATTCCCCATTGTTGCATGGCTAATGCTCCAAAGAAAATTTCAATCGCATTTCCTTCCTCATCCTCTCCAATATGGTCAATGACCATCGCTTCCGTATGGAATGCTTTCCCCTCAATTTCTCCTACCAATAAAGCTGCCTGAGAAGATGATTTGGTTTCCCCTGCCAGTTTCGTGTACGTGGGAAGAGGTAGTTTCGTCGTAATAAGTCGACTCGCCACCTCGGGAACAATACAGGTATTTCGCGCTCCTGAATCAAAAAGCGTCCAACTTTTTCTTCCATTGACGTCGATCATTTGACGAATTCTTCCCATCCTCTCCTTTTTGAATTTCAATTTTTCCAACGAAGCCAATCAATATCGCGTCTCAATGAACCTTCCGATGTTTGGAGCCTACAAGACCGGGTGAAGTCGGAAGAATGCATTCCTTTCAAGAAAGCTTGTTTTAGTGGATTTCAGAATAAACTGCAATCCTGCAACGCATTGTGAGTCAAAACAGTCGCCAAATGAACGAAATCAAGCCTTTCATTTCTTGCGGCAGGCTATGTTATTGTCCTTTACAGGTTTATTTTCGGATGTTAACGTCCTACACTGGTTTTGAATTTCTTTCGTTTACAAGAATGATTCTCCAATACCAATGGGAGTGTTGTGAAAAAACTGACGGCCATCATTCCTACTTTCAACGAAGAACGCAACATCGAAGACGTCATCGAATCGGTCTCATTCGCCGACGAAATAATGGTAGTCGACTCTTTCAGTACCGACAATACCGTTGAAATCGCCCGGCGATATACCGACTTTATCGTGCAGAAAAAATACGAGAATGACTCTTCTCAAAAAAATTGGGCCATTCCCCAAGCGAACTTCGACTGGATTCTGTTGGTCGATGCGGACGAAAGAGTGAGTACGGGATTGAGGGATGAGATTGTCCGCGTTTTAAAGGAAGACCCCGAGTGCGTGGCGTTCCGGATCAGACGCTCCAATTATTTCATGGGGAAAAAAATACGATTCAGTGGCTGGCAAGGAGATTCCGTTATCAGGTTGTTCAAGCGGGATGAATGCCGTTACCAGAACAAACGAGTCCATGCGGAAATAGAGACTGCTGGAAAAATCGGCCGGCTTGAAAATAAATTGAATCACAATACGTATACCAATCTCACGAGCTACCTGGAAAAAGCAAACAGTTATTCCACATGGGGAGCTTACGATCGAGTCGGCGAAGTCAAAAAGGTCACATTCTATCACCTGTTGATCAAGCCATTTTTCCGATTCTTGAAACACTACGTGATCCGATTGGGATTTTTGGATGGAAGGGAGGGATTCATCATTTCCGTGTTGTCGGCGCAGCACGTTTTTATAAGAAGTCTCAAATTGTGGCGTATCAAAAAGGGAGAAGCATTCGATAAACCCGCATAGCGCTTCTCCAGTCAATCGATTTGGAGGGGAGTGAACCGGGGAGGACGTTTTTCCACGAAGGAGACGACCCCTTCTTTGAAATCCGCGCGTTGGAGACTCTCTGCCATGAGGCGATTGGTTTCGGTCATTGCCTCTCCCAGGTTCATATTCAGGTGACGGTAAATCTGCTGTTTGATGATTTTCAAGGAAATCGGGGCCACGGTGTCCGCCAGGGTCCGGATGTAGGCTTGGGCGGCCGGCACGACCTCCTCCCGGGGCATCGCCCGATTAACCAACCCCATTTTCTCAGCTTCCAGACCATCAATCCGACGTGCGCTCCAGAGCAAATCGAGCGCGCGTCCCGGCCCCACCACCCGGGGCAAAATCCAACTCAGTCCATGCTCGGCAATCAGTCCCCGTTGCGAAAAGGCAGTGGTAAAGACCGCATCCTCCGCTGCATAGCGCATGTCGCAGAGCATGGCTATGGCGAAGGCCAGCCCGGCGCATGGCCCGTTGATGGCGGCAATAAGCGGTTTTTGAAGGGAAAGCAGGTAAGCGTAAGTGACTTGAAAATCCGGCCCCATACCAGGGTCTCCGGGGTCGGCCCGCAAGTGCTCCTCTTTGTCTCCCCGGGTAGGATTGGCGCCTGATTGAGCGGATTGGTTCAATGCATTCATGTCCATACCCGCGCTGAACCCACGGCCTTCGCCGGTAAGAACCACACCGGTCACCTCTTCGCTCCGCTCTGCTCGAGCGAGGGCATGACGGATTTCTACCAGCATCGAGGAAGTGAGCGCATTGAGGTAGTCCGGCCGGTTCATGTGAATGGTGGCCACCGGGCCGTTGACTGCGTATTTGATTTCTTCATACATGGGAACTCCTTTGACCTGGTAGAAGATCGGAACGAATGGTGGAGGTGGCGGGAGTCGAACCCGCGTCCTGCAGAGGTTCCATAAAGGTTTCTACAAGCTTAGTCCACTTTGCTCGTTTTTGCCATTGCTGTTGGCTGTGAACCGCCTCACAATGGAACACCTCCTGAGATCTTATTTACCTGCCGGAGGTTCAGGCAAACCAGCCTGATTTTTATGACACTTTCAAATACGTCTCAGGCAAACCCACTCGAAAGCGCCTGCATTCAGTGATCAGGCAGCAAGTGCCAGATCTGCAGGAAGATAGTCTGCGTTGTTTGCAGCTAATTTTCATGATACTCCTTTTAACGTGGCCCGGAGTATCAACCACGGCTTGCTTGCTTTATTTCCGCTTGCAGTCGAAGCCAAGACACCCCCATGGATGGGAGGGAAACTGCTTCGCCGCTAAAGTTCCCCCCAGGGAGAGTTAGTCGGCGAAGCGCGCATCCTTGAATATAATACAGGTTGGCAGAGAATGCAAATTAAATTGAAAACCTGCCCGGACCGGACTGGTCCGGTTAAGGGACTCGCTCTATTTGTTTTCAGGCATCTTTGATGCTGAGCTGTAATTTACCACGGCGGTCGAACCCGATTGCGCGAACGCGGACTTCTTGACCCTCCTGGACCACCTGGCTTACCGTTTTCACCCGTCCTTCCGCCAGATTGGAAATATGGACCAGACCTTGAGTGCCTGGAAATATTTCCACGAAAGCGCCAAAATCAACGACCTTGACCACCATCCCTTCATACACCGTACCGATTTCGGCAGCACGGGTGAGATCATGAATCATCTCCAGGGCCTCGTCCACCGCCTGGTGATCGGTAGAAACGACGGAGACGATACCATCGTCATTGACGTTGATTTTTGCGCCGGTTTTTTCCGTGATATTTTTGATCACTTTGCCACCAGGACCAATCACGTCGCGGATTTTATCAACGGGAATCTTGTGCGTGACGAAGCGAGGGGCATAACTGGAAAGGCCTTCCCGGGAAGTGGAAATTTCCTCCTTCATCACTTCCAGAATGTGGAGCCGCCCTTCTTTTGCCTGGGAGAGCGCCCTTTCGATGATGTCGCGGTCGATGCCCGTGACCTTGATGTCCATTTGCAATGCCGTAATGCCGTTTTCCGTGCCCACCACTTTGAAATCCATGTCTCCCAGGTGGTCTTCGTCTCCCAGAATATCGGAAAGAATGACGGTGCGGTCGTCTTCATGGATCAACCCCATGGCGATTCCGGCCGTGGCCGCTCGCAACGGTACGCCGGCATCCATCATGGCCAGGGAAGCGCCACAGACGGTTGCCATGGAAGAAGAGCCGTTGGATTCCAATATTTCGGAAACCACGCGAATCGTATAAGGGAATGCTTCACGCTCCGGAAGAATGGGGATCACTCCTTTTTCCGCCAGGAATCCGTGGCCAATTTCACGCCGGCCCGGAGCGCGGGGAGGACGGGCTTCACCGACGGAAAAAGCGGGAAAGTTATAGTGGAGGAGAAAATTTTTATAGGAGATGCCATCCAGGGCATCGATCATTTGTTCGTCTTCTTTGGTACCCAGGGTGGTGATGACCAGCGCCTGGGTTTCTCCCCGGGTGAACAATGCCGAACCATGAGCCCGTGGCAGGACTCCGGTTTCACAGGTAATTTCCCGGATATCCGTCAAGGATCGTCCATCAATTCGAATGCCATTGTCCAGAATTCCGGATCGCATTTCCCTTTTTTTCAAGGCGGCAAGCATTTGCTCGATTTCCTGTTTTTTGTCTTCATCTTCCATCCCCAAGGCTTCCACGACCTCGGTCCCGACCGTATCCATCATGGCGTAGCGCTTCAATTTATCCTTGGTCTTCAAGGCTTTCCGTACTTTGGGAAGGGCGACCTTCTCAACCCGGCCTTGCAGTTCCACATTTTCTTCCGGGGGAACGACAAGTCGTTTGGGCTGTCCACACTCACGCGCCAGTTCTTGCTGGACGGCAAGGAGAGGCTGGATGGCTTCATGTCCGAAAAGAATCGCCTCCACCATCAATGCTTCGGAAAGCTGGTTGGCTTCGCCTTCCACCATCAAGATGGCATCTTGCGAGCCGGCAATCAAAAGATCCAAGGCGCTTTTTTCCAATGCGGACGGGAGGGGGTTGACCACGAATTGATCGTCGATGTAGCCGATGCGCGCCCCTGCGACCGGGGTGGTGAACGGGATATCGGAAAGGAGAAGCGCCGTCGATGCGCCCGTCATGGCAGCAACATCGGGTCCATTGACCAGGTCCGAACTCAAGACCGTGGCCTGTACAACGGTCTCTGCCTGGAAATGCTTATCAAAAAGAGGACGCAGGGGGCGGTCGATGAAGCGGGAAATCAAAGTTTCCCGATCCGATAAACGGCCTTCCCGTTTGAAGAATCCACCAGGAATCCGACCCGTAGCATAGGCTTTTTCAACGTAGTGGACGGAGAGAGGAAAAAAATCTCGAGCCTCTCCAGCTTCTTTTTCTGCCGTGGCAGTCACCAGGACGAGGGTGTCTCCATAACGGACGACGACCGAACCGCCGGCTTGCTTGGCCATTCTTCCCGTTTCGATGGAAAAGGGTCGGCCTCCAAATTCAGTTTCTACTATTTTCATAAAGTGTTACTCCAAGCGGGTTTATTTGCGGATTCCTAAACGCTTGATAATGTCCCGGTAACGCTCCATGTCTTTTTTCATCAAGTAATTCAAAAAACTGCGGCGACGTCCAACGAGTTTCAAGAGTCCTCTGCGTGAATCGTGATCTTTGGGTTTTTGTTGCAGATGGGTGGTCAGATAGTTTATACGGGATGTCAACAAAGCCACCTGAACTTCCGCAGAACCCGTATCGTTTTTAGTGCGACCATATTCTTCAGTGATTTTGATTTTTGCTTCTTTGCTCAGCATCGTTTTCTCTATATAAAAATTTTTGAAGGATTGAATTGGCGACGGTTTTTATGAGCCGCGATGTGCCCGATGGCCACTAAAGTATTTCGAGCGTCCACTACTTTAGTGGGAAGCGGAAATTCTTTTCCGCTAAGCGGAGAACAGGATTTTATGCTTTCCAAAGGCAGTGATTGTCCATGACTCAAACGGTTTTGCGCTTCATGGCTGGCATATAGAGTATGGTGTTCATTCAAAATGTCAACAGGATTGATGCGGAAAGAGAAATCGTCCCGTTGTTTGCGGAAGGACAATGATTGCAGACGATGCGCATTTTCCAGGGTAAAGTAAGCTCCGACGGACAACCTTTGCAGGTCAGCCAGGTAGGCCCCTACTCCCAGGCTCTGGCCCACGTCATACGCCAGGGAGCGGATGTACGTGCCGCTGGAGCAACTCACTCGCATAACGACCAGGGGGAGTTGAATCGACTCAAGGCGAATGGAATCGATACAAATTGTTTTTTCTTTGCGCACCAGCGATTTCCCCTGACGAGCAATGCGGTAAGCAGGGACGCCATGGTACTTGACGGCTGAAAATTCGGGAATCCGTTGGCGCTGCATCCCTTTGTACCGCAAAAGACACTGTTCAATGACTTCGGGGGTCAAATGATCGATACCGCACTCCGCAATGACCTCACCCTCGGCATCCAGGGTTTCAGTCTGCTGACCCAGTTTCAGGGTGGCTCGATATTCTTTGTTTAATCCATTGAAGAGGAAAATGAGCTTGGTCGCTTTGCCCATAAATACGGGTAAAACTCCACTTGCGAGGGGGTCCAGGGTCCCCAAGTGCCCGATTTTCCTGACGTCGAACAGTTTTTTCAGCGTCTTGACTACGCCATAGGAGCTGATTCCTCGCTCCTTGTCGACATTGACAATCGTATTCAAATCAACCATTAACGAATTTCTTCCTGCGATACCTGCTTGAGGAGCATATCAATTTGTCCACTGTAGTCAAATCCTTTATCATAGATGAACCTCAAGCGTGGGGTGTTTTTCGTTTTCAAGGCATGGCCCAGGATGTTGCTGAAAAAACCGGCGGCATGGTTCAGCGACAGGGTGAGTTCTTCAATTTGTTCGGGAGGATAAGCAGAAAAATAAATGTGCGCCATGGAGAGGCCCCTGACCGCTTCAACCCGGCTGATGGTTACCCGTTTAAAGCGGGGATCATTGCACTCCCTGATGAGAATTTCCGACAATTTCCGATGAATCAAAGCGTTTTGCGTGCCATTTTTTACGTTACGCATGGTTCCTACAATGTGGCAGATTCTTCTACTTGAACATAAGCCTCGATGACGTCGCCGACTTGCACTGCATGAGAATCGACCACCACTCCGCATTCATAGTTATTCAATACTTCCGAAACATCATCCTTGAAACGTTTCAGGGAAAGCAGGTCGCCTTGGTGGACGACGTCTTCTCTGCGGAAGATACGAACCAGCACATCTCGCAGCAATTTCCCTTCCGTGACGTAGCATCCCAGGATCTGACCGGATTTGTTGGCATTGAAGATCTGGCGAACTTCGCAGCGGCCGATCACTTCATCGCGGAGCAGGGGTTTGAGCATGCCTTCCAACGCCTTTTTCGCGTCGTCGATGGCATTGTAGATCACGTCATAGAGGCGAACGTCCACTTTCTCTCTTGAATTGACGATTTTGGCATTGACGTCGAGCAGGGTGTTGAAACCGATAATGATGGCATCCGAGGCGGAGGCCAGCAAGACGTCATTTTCGGTAATGTTGCCAATACCCGTGTGCAGGAAACGAATGGAAACCTGTTCATTGCCCAATTGGGAGAGGGAGGCCTGCAAAGCTTCAACGGAACCTTGAACGTCGGCTTTAATGAGAATTTTCAGTTCCACGTGTTCTTCTGAGGCAATGCGACTGAATAAATTTTCCAGGTGCAATTTTCGTTGCTGAGCCGCCTCGTCGTCTTTGCCTTTGGAGGCGCGATTTTCCGCAATCTGACGCGCCGTTTTTTCATCGTCCAGAACAATAAAATGTTCGCCAATGGTTGGCGTACTATTGAAGCCCAACACTTCGGCAGGGGTGGATGGAGTGACTTTTTGGATCGCATGTCCCTTGTCGTCGAAGAGGGCGCGCACTTTACCGAAAGTATCACCAACCACGTAAAAATCGCCGACGCGCAAAGTCCCTTGTTGAATCAAAACCGTGCCCACGGGTCCCCGTCCTTTGATGATTTGGGATTCTATGATCACTCCCCGGGAGTTTCCACCGAGCGGAGCCTTCAATTCCAGCACCTCGGCTTGCAGGTGTATCATTTCCAGCAAGTGTTCCAAACCTTCACCCGTTTTTGCCGAAGCTTTCACGAAAATGGTTTCCCCTCCCAAGTCTTCGCTGACCAAATTGTGTTCCAGTAGTCCTTGTTGAACTCGAGACGGATTTGCTTCGGGACGGTCGATTTTGTTGATGACCACGATGATGGGAACCCCGGCTGCCTGGGCATGGTGGATGGCTTCGATCGTTTGCGGTTGCACTCCATCGTCCGCAGCCACGACGAGTACGACGATATCGGTGACGTTCGCCCCCCGCGCCCGCATGGCGGTGAATGCTTCGTGCCCCGGAGTGTCCAGGAAGGTGATATCTCCCATCGGGGTTTCTACCCGGTATGCGCCGATGTGCTGGGTGATGCCTCCCGCTTCCCCTTCCGAGACCTGGGTTTCTCGTATTTTGTCCAGTAAAGACGTTTTGCCATGATCCACGTGTCCCATGATCGTGACGATAGGGGCGCGCGCGATGAGTTCATGAACATCTTGATCAAGCTCCAGGACGTCTTCGAGATGCGCTGTTTCCAACTCCACGTCGATGCTGAATTCTGAAGCGATCAAAGCCGCAGTTTCTCCCGGGATGTTTTGATTGATGGTTGCCATCACTTCCATCGTCATCAGTTTTTTAATAATGTCTGAGGCCTTGATTCCAATTTGTCCTGCCAATTCCCCCACCGTGATGCTGGAACCGATCTTTATGCTTTTCTTCCTGGGGTTGAAAGTGTGCTTCTTTTTTTCCAGGACTTTTATTTTTTGCCGGTTGCGTCGATTCCTTTTACGCCGGGTTCGTTCCCACTGGTCTCCTTCATCTTCGGGAGGAACCAGCAGGTGGAAGCGTTTGGGAGACTTTTTAGCCCGTCCTTCGGTAATACTTTCCTCTTCCCAAGCGGAGCGTTTGTCCCGTTTGGGGTCTTTGGCGGCTGGCCTGTGAGCATCGAGGTCGATGAATTCGACCGATTTTTTCTTTTTCTCCGCAGGCGGGTGAAGCTCTGCAGGTTTCACGAGGGGAGGGGCCGGAGCGACTTCTTTTTCTTTTTCGATAGTTTCCGCAAGGGGCTTCGACTCGAGGTCTGCCTTTTCTTCGAGAGGCTCGGGTTCTGCTTTGGTTTCTACAGCCGGTTGGCTCTCGGCTACTTCCGGCTCAATTGATTTTTCAGGTTCTGCAGGTTCGACTGCAGACTTTTCGGCAAGTTCTTGCTCCTCCTCGAGAGCCACTTTTTCCATTTCGACCGGGCTCTCTTCGAGGGGAGGAGGCGTAACGGGTTTTTCTTCCAAGGGTGGAGCTTCAGCTTCAGGAGCTTTCTTGGTTTTAATGACGCGGCGAGCTCTTCTTTCAGACGTCACTTCCATCGTTTCCGCATCGGATTCGGCAGGAATTCTTTTACGACGAATGACCTTACCCGTGCGGGCGATGGACGCATCGGAAGACACAGTTTGCTCCGGGATTTCAATCAATTTAGCCTTGATGAAAGCAATTTCTTCTTCGGTCAATCCCTTGAAGTTACTCTCCGCAACAATCCCGAAACTCATCATCTGATGAATCAGTTGCTTGGAAGGCATGTTCAATTCTCTGGCTAATTCAAATACCCTCATCTTCTGTCATATTCCTTTCCCGTTAAACTCATTTGGAGAGGATTCGCTCTCTTGTTTTTCTGCCGTCACAGGATCTTCTTCTGTCTGGAATTCCGACTGGTTCATCGTTCCGACCTCTTCTGATACCTGATCGTCGCTTGATAGTACAGTAGTTTTTGAAGGTGGGTCGTCATGCGGAGCACTTTCCTCGGAGGAGACTGCTTCACCAGCCGTTGCGGATTCCGCTTCATTTCCGGAAGCTCCTTCTTCCAACAGAGCATTTCCCTCACTGGAACGTTCTTTTTCCAATTCCAGGGCAATTTGATCTTCGATGGAAATCGAGGGCCCCTCGTCCAGTGAGGATACGTTGATTTTATAACCGAGCAATTTGGACGCCAATCGCACGTTTTGCCCTTTTTTTCCGATTGCCAGAGAAAGTTGGTCCTGATCGACCCAAATATTGATTTCCCGTTGTTCTTCATCGATTCCCATGCGCGCAATTTCCGCAGGCGCCATCGCGTAGGCGAGATAGGTGGGCAAATCTTCGCTCCACCGGACAATGTCGATTTTTTCTCCGCGCAACTCGTTGACGATCGATTGCACGCGACTGCCGCGCAATCCCACGCACGCGCCCACCGGATCGATATCACCGTCCGTGGTATACACCGCGACTTTAGCGCGCCTTCCAGGCTCACGGGAGGCATTGACCACTTCGACAATGCCGTCGTATACTTCCGGAACTTCCATCTCGAACAATTTCATTAAAAAGCCAGGGTGGGTTCTGGAAATCATCAGTTGGGAAGGATATTTGGGATCATTGGAAACATCCATCAGGAAAACGCGAATATGATCTCCTTGATCAAACCGTTCGCCCGGGATCTGTTCTCTCCTGAAAAGGTAAGCTTCCGTCCGGTTGAAATTGATCGCAATATGTCCACCATGTTCGGTTCGAATCACCGTTCCTGTCAGGATTTCTCCCTTGCGTTCGCTGAAGGTCGTGAAAATTATTTCCCGTTCGGCGTCCTTGATCTTTTTGAAGATGAACTGACGAGTGGTTTGGGCGATGCGATTGAATTCTCTGGCATCGATTTCATATTCGACTTCGTCTCCTTCTTCGGCCGATTCATCCATGGCCAGGGCTTCTTCCAGGGAGATTTCATTTTCCGGATCGATTGCGAATTGCGCCACCTTTTTGTATTGGAACAATTCTATCTCTCCCGTCTTCGGGTTCAATTCGGCTTCAATCGAATCGTATTTCGTCAACTTTTTACGCGCTGCCGCGGCAACAGCTTCTTCGACGATTTGAACAAGATCCCCCCGGTCCATGCCTTTTTCTTGCGCCAGGTCATTGATCGCGTCCATTAAATTTTCTTTCACTGCAGCCATATTGGAGTTCCTGAGAGAAATTATTTGATTCGCGCCTTGGCTACTTGCTGATACGTCAATTGCAGGCGCTCTCCATTTTCCGGAAGTAGTTCAAAACCTTCGGATGTTGCTGAAAGCAGCCGTCCGGTGAACTTTTTACGGTCCAGAACAGGCTCTGTGAGCGTGATTTGAATGGTTTCCCCGACAAATCTTTTAAAATGATCCGCTTTTTTAAGTGAACGAAAAATACCTGGAGAAGAAACTTCGAGAGTGTATTTTTGCCTGATGAAATCATTCGTTGCTAAAATGGGATCGACGATACGATTCACTGAGACGCAGTCATCCAGAGTGACTCCACGAGGATGATCTATGTACAAACGCAGCACCCAATGGCTCCTTTCTCTTCGAAACTCGAGATCCCACAACTCATAACCCGCCTCTTCGATGGGAGATTCGAGAAATTTTGCGATCTGCCCGGCATCGGTCATCCTTCAATCTCTTCGCTTCCATAGTTCGGATAGTCGACAGTCAATCCGTTCTTTCCATTGCTTTGAGGCGAAATGCATAAGCAAAAGCTTTTCTCGAGAGCGTGAAGAGGTCAAGTCGGTACTCTTGCGCCTTCCGTAGGATGGAAATTAAACCCTGAGGATATCATTTGAAATAATATTTGTCGATTTTTTTTTAATTCTTCATGAAATCCGGGAATATGCGTGAAAATTATTAACTCATGTTGAGTGTATGGAACATGCGGGAGATCTATTTTATTCCAGAAGCTCTTAAAATAGAAGGCACAAAGGCACAAAGGCGCAAAGGCACAAAGGCGCAAAGGCACAAAGGCACTGTGGTTTTTATTTTACTCTACTTTTCTAATCAGGCTCCCAAGCATTCGTTCAATCTCCCCTGTCTTTTCACTTATTTTTCAAAGTCATGATGGGGAACAAATCCCGGATGGGAAGCAATCTCCAATTGGGTTTGTCGTGCATATTATGATCCATTGGCGATCTGCAAAAAGCGAAAAATTATGGATCGAGGTTGGTGGAAAAGCAGGGCGATCAGGTCTGGAGTGAATCCAGGATCAGTTCCGAGATGTCCTTACTTTGGATTTTTTCTTCATTACCGGTTGCGACGATACCATCCTGGATCATGGTCATGCAAAAAGGACATCCCGTGGCGATCGTGGTGGCACCAATTTCAGCTGCCTGGGTGACGCGTTCTTCGTTAACGCGAGTGCCGATGTTCTCTTCCAACCACATGCGCGCCCCTCCGGCCCCACAGCAAAAACTTTCATTCCGACTGCGAGACATTTCCAGCTTTTTTTCTCGAGTGACCGCGTCGATCAAGCGGCGGGGCGCCTCATATTCTTTGTTATAACGTCCCAAATAACAAGGATCGTGGAACGTGACTTTTCCTTTGATTTCGGGATGCACGTGCAGTTTCCCCTCTTCGAGCAATTGGGCGATGAATTGAGAATGGTGATAAACCTCGTATTTCCCTTCCAATTGAGGGTATTCGTTTTTCAGCGCATTGAGGCAATGCGGACATTGCGTGACCACCTTTTTGATTTTGTATTTATTTAATCTTTCAACGTTTTCACCGGCCAGCACCTGGTAAAGCATTTCATTTCCGGAGCGTCGAGCCAGATCGCCGGTGCATTTTTCTTCACTACCCAAAATTGCGAATTTTATGTTGGCTTTTTGTAATATCCTGGCAAGTGCCCTGGCTACTTTTTGATTGCGATCATCAAACGAACCTGCGCATCCGACCCACATCAGTACGTCGACCTGCCCGGTGTTCGTGTCGGACAATTGCGGAATATTCAAATCCTTCGCCCAATGCGCGCGTTGATCGTAACCAATTCCCCAGGGATTGGCATTGCGTTCCATTCCTTTGTAGGCCGTGTTGATTTCAACGGGATGCGCTTCAAAAAGCATATTTTGCGCTTGTCTCATGGCAATGATGCGAGGGACGTGTTCGATACCGACCGGGCATACTTCTTCACAGGCCCGGCATGTGGTACAGGCCCACAAGGTATCCGGGTGGATAACGTCTCCTACCAATTGCTTGCGACCACTGCTTTTCTTATGCTTTTTGAGGTATGGGATTTCTTCTTCCAAATGATTTTTCAAGCTGTCGTTCATGTCCTTCAAAGTCAAGGGCTTGAAGGTAACATAGGTGGGGCAAATCGATTTACAGCGACCACATTCGGTGCAGGTGTATAAATCAAGAACCTGTTTCCAGGAAAGATGTTCGATGCGGGTCATGCCGAGACTTTCGTTTTCCCATACTTCTTCATTTTCACAATCCAATAATGCGACCGGAGTGTGTGGATAATCCAGGGAGCCAAAAAAAACATTGGGAAGGGCGGTGATCACGTGCATGTGTTTGGAAGCGGGAAGGATGGGTAAAAACGTCAGGAGTACGCTGACATGGGTCCAATATGCGAAGTAGTAAATACCCCATGTTACGGTTTCACTCGATCCCGGGAGAATTTTGCTGACCAAAAAGGCCAGCGGAGCCCAGGTCATTTCATTGCCGTAGATCGGACTGTGGAGGTAGTCCAATTCTACCAGGTGAAGCGTAATCAGGTTGAACCTGGCCGCATCATAAAGTAGATCAGTGACCATCAAAGCGCCGATCAACCCCAATATCAGAAAGGCTTCAATGCTGTTGGAAAGACGGACGGGTCTGAGCAAGATCCGGCGGTAAAGGGCGAAAAGCACCATACACAGGACGATGCCTTCAAAAATATCTTTGAGCAGGGTGTATACATAGCCAAAGAGGGCTTCCGAATGTAAGAGTGGAAGCAGGTTTTGAAATCCTGGCGTGAAACCCTCTCCTAGAAGAATCAATGAACGTAAGCCAAGGACGAGGAATCCCCAGAAAATGAAACTGTGCATGGCCCCCGAAGCGCGTTCGCGCTTTCGCCCGATGAGACGACGCTGTCGAAAGCCGAGATCGAACATCTGTCTGATTCGTTCGGGTATGCGATCGAATCGATTTTCCGGGGCGACGAGCAGCAAGACGTTGACCTTTATAAAGACAAAGTAGCTGAAGGTTGCCAGGGAAAGAACCAACATCAGACTGATCAAAATCGGATTCATGCTTGTTTCTCCTCCAAGGGCATGTGGATATACCTTTTCAAAAAAATTCAGGCGGCTTTCATTTTTTGAATTTTTTCAATCAAGAGGGGCACGACCTTGAACAAGTCGCCGACAATACCGTAATCAGCGACTTTGAAAATAGGAGCATCGGGATCTTTATTGACGGCGACAATCAGTTTGGAACCACTCATACCAGCCAAATGTTGGATAGCCCCCGAGATGCCAATGGCAAAATAGACGTCCGGGGTTACCACCTTGCCGGTTTGACCCACTTGGGCGGTATGGGGCATCCACCCTGCATCGCAAACGGCCCTGGAAGAACCGAATGCCGCTCCCAGGGCATGAGACAAAGGACGGACCAATTCGACCCCCTCGGGTCCTTTTACGCCACGGCCAACCGAAACGACAATACGCGCTTCCTGTAAGTCGATCTCCCCGGTACTTTCAGCGACCACTTCCTTCACCAAAACCCGCAGGTCCTGCGCAGGTAATGAAAGTCGAACCACATCCGCAGGGGCTCTTTCCGCAGGAACCACGTCAAACGCGCCAGGGCGAATGCTCAGGACCCGGATTCCCTGGTGGGTGAAAGTGCATTCCTGCATGACTTTGCTTGCCATGCAAGGACGCTTCGTGATCAATGCTTCCCCATCGAGTTTTAAGTCAATGTTGTCGGAAAGGGCACCCACCCCCAGTCGAGCCGCAATGCGTGGAGTGAGGTCTCTTCCCGATTCCGAAGCGCTGAGCCATACCTGCGAAGCAGCAGATTGCTCGAGGGCGTCTACGACGAGAGCAGTGTAAGTGGCCGTGTTATAAAGAGCCAGGGAAGCGTCATCGGCAAGATAAACTTTTCGAGCGCCATGTCCTGCCAGCATTTCCGCTTGTTCACTGAGGCCATCGCCTATCAGAACCGCCTCGCATTCGAGATTCAAACTTTTTGAGTATGAAAGCAATTCCAAAGTTGGTTTTTTGATTTCGTTTCCCTTCACTTCGGCCACTACCAGTATTTTTGTCATTCGTTCATTTCTCGATGAAAAGTTCGGATATTAAGGGAATTTATGGTTGTTCGTATTGCTCATGAAAATATTTTTGCTTCATTGACAAGAAGATCCAGGACTTGTTGGGTCGTTTCTTCTTCGTTGCCTTCAAACTTTTGCCCGGCTTTCCTTGCTTCCGGTTCCAGAAAACGGACAATTCGGGTGTGCCTTCCTGCTTTTCCGATTTCATTCGCATCGATTCCAATGGCGGCAAGATCCAGGGTATCCATGGGTTTCTTCTTAGCCTGCATGATACCTCTCAAAGAGGCTAAACGAGGTTCGAAGAGACTGTCGTTGACGGTAACGACGGCAGGGAGGGAGAGTTCGATCACTTCGTTGCCATGATCTCCTTTGCGCTGCAAAAGCAGTTTGTCGGATGCTATTTGCTCGACTTTGACGATATTGCTCACCTGCGGAAGATCAAGAAATTCGGCCAACATCGAAGGGGTCAGACCAGCATCGGTATCCTGGGATTGTTTCCCTGCCAGCACGAGGTCGTAACTTCGTCCTGCTAAAATTCCGGCCAATCCCCGGGCATATGCGAAAGAGTCTGAACCGTCAAACGCCGGGTCCAGCACGTGAATGGCTTTATCCGCGCCCATCGCCAGTCCTTTACGTAAAGCATCGGATGCGCGTTGGGGTCCGATAGTGAGCAGGGTGACTTCCCCGCTCCCCGCGTTTTCGACCATTTGTAATGCCGCTTCGATCGCCACTTCATCCCAACCGCTGATGACATAGTTGAGACCTTCTTTAACGAGGGCTTCATTCAAAACGCGTAGATTCAATTCGACGTCTACCACCTGTTTGATCAATACGATTATATTCAAAATATTCTCCTTCGGCTCAGGGGGAATGATGTTACGGCGTGGCTCAAGAAGTCAATCGGCGCGACCTGCTTCCATTCGTGGCAATCTTATGCATTGTAATGGGCTTTAGCAAGATATTAGTAGGAATCGTGAAGAGGGGAAAGCGGCATGATTTTGGATATCAATTCTCCCTTGTCGTTTTTTTCCAGAACATGAATGGAAGAAACGTTATACGCTTTCAGAAATTGATGAAGTCGATCAAAATTCAGTCCGACTTCTTCAGGATGATGAGAATCGTCTCCCAGGGTGATTTTTCCTCCCATGTTGAGAAGAGTTTGAAGAATTTTGCCTTGAGGATAGGGGGCGTTTAAATTTTTCTTGAATGCTCGAGCATTGATTTCAAAGAGGGCGTTATAGGAAATTCCATAAGCCAGATTTCTTTTGATTTTGTCCCAGATTTTTTCGGAAAGGGGGAAATCGGGTTCATAGAGACGGATAAGGTCAAAGTGACCGATAACCTGGGGCTGGAATTTCCGCATCAATTGCCATTGAGCGTCATAATAGTCAAGATATACCGCTTCCGTACCCCCTGACATTTGTTTCAACCTTTCATACTGCGGACGGCTGTAATCATAAGGAATTCCGCGAACGTGATGGACGGAACCCACCAGGTAATCCGGCGAATAGCGTGTACGCAACCGTTCGATTTGAGTGAAGCTGTCCTCCGTCATTTCGGTTTCCATTCCCACCAGGATCTGCAGCTGTTGCTTATATTTATGTTGTAAATGACGGGCTTCCCGGATATACATGGCAAACTTCCGTTCGAGCTGCTCGGGGGTGCGACGTCGTTGGAGTTCTTCCGGATAGAGGTCCTCCATCCGGGCTCGTGGCATATGTTCGGAAAGGCCATAGTGCGTGAATCCGCGTGCGATTGCCTGACAGATCACATCCTCCAGTTTGCCTCCCGCATGATCACAATAGTCTCCGCTATGTCCACCATGAAACGAAACGGTCATTGGTTTCCTCGCGTGAAAGGCGTGAATTTTTTTTTCACTGTCGGCATGATGGGGTATTTGTGCCTGACAGGGATTGACTCGGCAAAGGCCCGGGAATTGGTCATTCGACAAGGGTCTGCCACGGTGCCTGTTTTGAATGAGAATGTGGTGCGGGCCGAAAAGGAAGCGACTTTGTTGGCAAAACAAACGATTGTGAAAGAATTGCTTCCTCAATTTATTGCACCTCGACTGCTCATACAAGTCCAAAAATTGATCGAGGAAAAGATCTTGAATCAACCCGACCGGTTCATTGAATCGGTTCGTATGATTTCTTCACAAGAAACAGAAGCACTCACCGAATTTACTGTATTGCTGGAAGCGCGAATGTTCCAGAGCAGACTGATTTCTGAAATCAAAAGATTGAATATAGCGCTAATCAATGATCCGGTTCGTCATACGATTTTAATATACGATCTGCAAACGCCACCCTGGGAAGAAGCGCAAAAAGAAGATTTTTTGCTGGCATTGAATCGTTTGCTGGACCCTCATAAAATACGTATCCGGCAAACCATTCCTTTACCAGGAGATTGGTTGTTGCTTGCGGCGACAAATCCAAAACAATCCCTTCCAAAGGAACTTCTTGAAGAATCAGGGGTCTCCACATTCCTCAGAACAGACTTCAGTCGAAGACATTTCAGGCACAACGAAGAACAGGAAATCATATCCGCAACGCTCGAGATCGTTCTTTACGAAGCAATGCAAGGCGAGGTTTTGGGGACCCTGGTAGTATCCGAGGAATTCGAAGAGTGGCATCCCGCGCAGGCAATTGAGGCGCTCCTCGAAAAAGCGGCGCTGCAATGGTTTCCTTTGATCACGGACTTGTTTGCCGCAGATCAAAAAAAAGGAACCCTTTTGCGAGTGAGGATGGCAGGCTTGCCGGGTCCTCGAGAAGAGGAATTTTTCGTGCAAAACGTCTTCCATTCTCGAAACTTGTGGAATCAATTCCAACTACGCGCTTTGTCAAAAAATGATGTGGTTTATCAAGGCTATTACCTGGGCGAACCGGAAACTCTGGTTCCCTGGTTCACGGCGCTGCAACATCCTTCGTACGGAGTGAAGGCCGCAACCTGGCAGGAGAACGAATTGAAAATCGAAGTGCGGTGGAATGAAGAAATTGCCACTCTCAATAAATACGAACCCATTGAGATTGTTGAAGAATGGAGTAAAATTAACGATGTCGTCGTCACGCAACGAACGCTTCCGGTGGAAGGTGATAAAACTACATTCGCACTTCCTCTGAACAGCACGGTCTATGACTATCTCCGCAGCCGGGGGGAGAGCACTTTTTTTAGAGTGCAATGGTCGCAATCCGGTGGAGTTGGAACCGAGATGTGGTATGAGTTGAGTCGGCCCCGGAAAAAGAAAGTGGTCAAAGGGGTTTGGTACCAGGTAGGTCATACCAACCTCGCTCCGCTAGTCTCGATCTATGATGGGCAATGGAACCTGATAGATCAGCATATTCCTTCCGAAAATGGAAGGATTGATTTTCAATATCGTTTATCTTCCCTGCAAAACCATTTTTATTTACGAGTCAGTGACCTGGTCGGCTATATTGAAGGGGAAGCCGGCAGTTATCTTTCCCTCCATTACATATTGAACGTGTCTCCCCTGTACCCTGATGATATTTGATAACTCATGTTACGTGCATGGATCTTGCTAAAGATCGATTTTATTCAAGAAGCTCTTCAGGTCCTCGAGAAGGCACAAAGGAGCAAAGGCACAAAGGCACAAAGGCACAAAGGTGACTGCGGTATTGGTTATTTTGAGGGGAGTTATTGCTTGATCAGACGAGTGGAGAGGTTTTGATGATCAAAACATACCGGGATTTAATTGTCTGGCAAAAATCAACAGCCATGGTCACTGATTTTTACAGTGACTCGTGATTTTCAGCAAGACGAACTCATTTGAAAAACTAACTGAAAAGACACAGGAAATTGAACGAATGATCGGGAGCCTCATTAGTAAAGTAGAGCAAAAATAAAAAAACCACAGTGCCTGATAACTTTCTGACATTCTTCCTTTGTGCCTTTGTGCCTTTGTGCCTGGCAGGAAAATATTTCATGAATCCCAAATGAATCTCTAATTGCAAAATTTGTTCACATAAAATCAGTTGAAAAAATGGAACAGAAACTCGTTCAAGTTGGAAACTGCCCGATTTCAAATAAGCATCCCTTTGTTTTGTTCGGAGGCATGAACGTGCTGGAATCGAGAGATTTGGCGTTTCGAGTGACGGATGCGTACGTGAAAGCAACCAGCAAACTGGGAATTCCTTATGTTTTTAAAGCTTCTTTCGACAAGGCCAATCGTTCTTCCATGCATTCTTTCCGGGGTCCTGGAATGGAAGAGGGGTTGAAAATATTGCAGGAGATAAAAACAGCATTCAAGGTACCCGTGTTGACCGATGTACATGAAGCCCGACAAGCGGTGCCTGTGGCGGAGGTTGCCGACGTCTTGCAGTTGCCTGCATTTTTATCGCGACAAACCGATTTGGTGGTCGCGCTGGCCAAAACAGGAGCAGTGCTCAATATTAAAAAAGCCCAGTTTCTGGCTCCAGCGGAAATGAAGCATATCCTTGAAAAATGCGAAGCGGCCGGTAACGATCGTTTGATCGTTTGTGAACGGGGCAGTCTTTTTGGTTACGGGAACCTGGTGGTGGACATGCTGGCTTTTCCCGTCATGAAATCTTTGGGGTACCCGATCTTTTTTGATGTGAGCCATGCATTACAACAGCCTGGAGAACTTTCCCATGGTGCGGGGGGACGCCGTCAGTTCACGCAAGATCTCGCATTATCCGGAATGGCGCAGGGCCTCGCCGGTCTGTTCCTGGAAGCCCATCCTGATCCGGACTCGGCATTGTGTGACGGTCCCTGCGCTTTGCCTCTTCAAGAGCTGGAAACTTTTTTGTCGCAAATCAAGGCCTTGGATGAGTTGGTGAAAACTTTCACGCCGCTTGGAATCCCTCCTGCGTCTGAACGTTGAAAACCGACCAGCATCTTCTCGATCTTTCGCAATGATACTTCTTTAATACGAAAACTTTTCAGGTTCGATTTATCCCGGGAAGTTTTCCAGAACCCGATCTCCCATTTCCCGGCAGCCTACCTGAATTTTGCCGGCAGTCATGATATCGCCGGTGCGGTAGCGATCGAGGGTGGAAATAACGGCTTTTTGAATCACCAGGTCCGCTTCCGTGAGGTCAAAAGAATATCGAAACATCATACCAACGGATAGAATCGTAGCCAGGGGATTGGCCAGGTCTTTGCCCTGGATGTCGGGAGCCGTTCCGTGAACGGGTTCGTACAATCCGATTCGACCACCGATGCTGGCAGAAGGGAGCATTCCGATGGAACCCGTCAACATGGCGGCACCGTCACTGAGGATATCCCCGAACAGGTTGGTGGTAACAATCGTGTCGAACTGTTTAGGATCCCGGATCAACTGCATGGTCGCGTTGTCGACATACATGTGGTTGAGGTCGATTTGCGGATAGTCCCTGGAAACTTCCGTGACCACTTCGCGCCAGAGCTCCGTGGATTCCAGCACGTTGTGTTTGTCCACGGAGGTCAATTTTTTGGAACGTTTGCGGGCCGTTTCAAATCCGACCCTGGCAATTCGTTCAATTTCAGATTCGGAATAAACCAGCGTGTTGAAACCGACCCGTTCATTGTTGCGCACTTCCACCCCACGGGGTTCTCCGAAATAAATCCCTCCCGTCAACTCGCGGATCACCATGATGTCGGTACCTTCCACGACCTCTTTTTTCAAGGTGGACGCCTCGACCAGGTCTCCATAAATTTGAGCGGGTCTCAAGTTCGCATACAATCCCAATTCGGAACGCAAGCCGAGTAGCGCCCGCTCAGGCCGTACGGAAAAGTGCAGAGATTCCCATTTCGGACCGCCCACGGCGCCCAGTAAAACAGCATCCGCGTTTTGACAAACCTCCAGGGTCCTCTCAGGCAATGGGGTCCCGGTCAGGTCGTAGGCAGTTCCACCAACCGGCTCTTCTTGCAATTCCAGTTGCAGGTCGAAGCGCTTTGCCGCGTACCTTAAAATTTTCACCGCCTGCTCCACGACTTCCTGACCAATGCCGTCTCCAGGCAGCACCGCAATTTTTTTGATTTTCATGGTTTGCTCCGTAGGGGTTTGGCGAACGATCGACAAACCGGGTTGAAATAGGGACAACAAGTATCCTTTTTTGTAACGAAAGCTGGCCAAACAGTCCATGCATAATTGAGAGGTGATCGAAGGTTTCCTCTTGAATGTGTAGGCGTTGCAGGCTACTTTTTCATAAAGGTTTCCTCATTGTCAGGGGAAAAAAGAGTTTGATTTCAATATTCCGGGAGATAAATATGGCTCAGCAAACCAGGTTGTCCACTCGCAAGCAATGGAAGGCTTTGCAGTGGAAAATAATGCTCATTGTCGGAATCCTTGTTGCAGCAACAGCCGCTTTCATCCTATTCGCGAATCCTGGCAAGGAGGAGTTGGATTTGTCCATCATTGACCAGGGAGTCAATGTGGTAGTGCAAATACACGACCCGAATTGACCACGCTGTCGAACCTTGAAAGGAGTGGTCGACTCCCTGAAATCCGAATATGAAGGAAGGATACATTTTCGAATGGTGGATTTGACGAGCAAGGAGGGAAGAGCATTCGCCCAGTTTCACCAGGTGGGCAGCGTGACGTTGATGTTTTTCGCTGATGGAAAAAAGCTGACGACCTTGTCCGGAGAACATTCAGCCAGTTTTTTAAGAAGAGCATTCGATCGCGCGTTTCAATTGAACTGAGTGCTTTATGTTGAGGGGTGTCGTTTCTCCGAGAGTATTGATCCGCATTGCCATCGCATCCTTTATAAAAGGGAATCCATAGTGCCAATTGGAGAGCATTCCCGCCTGCTTTTAAACGTTTGGCTTGAATCCTGCTAAATCTTTTCTGAAGCCATTTTTTAAAATTTTTCAGAAGAGGCAAACATGAGATTACAATTGGATTCTCCTGCAACCATTTCCTTCTCCTTATTGTTGTTGATCATTTATTTGATCACGCACCAGAAATTGCCGCCCGAAGTCGTTGCCGTCATACCTGCGCAAATATTACCCTACATGAATGAAAGTTTATTCACGGTCAAACCGGGGCTCGATTTCCAAAATCCTTTGGAATACATAACGGTTTTCTCGCACGTTCTGGGTCATGCCGACTGGTTTCATTTGTTTGGAAATCTTTCCATTATTCTCTTGCTTGGAGGGAAAGTGGAACAGAACTACGGTGGTTTGAATGTGATCAAATGGATCTTTATCACGGCTTGCGTGACCGGGATATTGAATATGTTGTTGATGCCCACTACGTTAAAAGGCGCAAGTGGTATCGTCTTCATGTTGATCATTTTGTTTTCGATGACGGAAATGAAAAATGGCAATCTCCCCCTGACCGCATTACTGATCTTTTTATTATACTTGGGACAGGAAATGTACATGGGACTGTATGTGGCAGATAATATTTCCAGGTTTTGCCACATCACCGGTGGCGTGATGGGAGCGATTTTAGGATACCGTTTCTATACTCGTCAAAAGAGCTACAAACGGTCCCTCGTCAATCGTCTCGGACAGGCTTGATCCCGGGGCAATCCTTTCACCCCACGGTATGGTTGACCCAATCGGCCTCGCGTTTCGACAGGCATTTGAGCAAAAATCTGCCGTCCTCCCGATAACATGCGCTCAGGCCGTATCCCGGCAATCGATCCCGTCCACGAAAGATTCGTAAAAATCGAATTCCCACGTCCGTCGTGGTGGTCGTAACGGTGCTTTGAAATAATTCTTCTATTGTCTTTCAGATTCGCATTTTCCGCAGATTTGTCTTCTGAAGCATTTTGCGACTCGACTAATCGAGTGGATATTGTTAGAAAGTTTCTTTGAAAATCGGATATCGGCTCTTCACCCGAATATTATGTAAACCGAATTCGAGATAAGTATTTAATCAATTCAATATGTTATGGAATCTTCCTATCTTAACCCGAGTTCGAGATAAGCATTTAAAATGAGCAGTAACGGAGTTTTTATTCATATAATACCTGAGAGTTAATCTCTAAGGATGTGTCATTCCTGGCTTGACCAGGAATCCAGTGGTATGCAACCAGACAGAAACCTGGATCCCTTCCGTTCTTGATCCGGGTTTGAGTGAAGATGAAAAAGACACCAGGTTACTCCATCAATTGAAGATTTATGTCGAACTCGGGTTATCTTAGCGAACCTTGTTTCCTGCGAAACTGCTCCCCGCTAAACTTGTCCTCGCGAAAGCGGGGAGCAGGAATCCAGGAGTGTGTCATTCCTGGCTTGACCAGGAATCCAGAGGAATGCGGAATCAGGAATCCAGCACGAACCCTGGATAACGGATCATCCCGGACTTGATCCGGGACCGGTATGACACATACACCAGGAGACTCCAATTATTGAAGATTTATCTCGAACTCAGGTTATGTAATGTCGTAAAGACACGTGAGAAAGGACCCGGACATGTTGAATGAATTGTTCAATGCGGAGATACCTGGATTTTATGGCCCTTACGGAGGCGCATACGTTCCGGAAATTTTGAAGACGACCATTGATGAATTGAGTATTGCTTTTCAGGAAGCGCAGGCGGATCCTGCATTCTGGCAAAATTACCTGAACGTCATGCGCAGCTATTCCTGCCGGCCCACCCCTATCACGCCATTGGAAAATCTTTCAAAAAAACTCGGTGGCGCTCGAATTTACTGTAAACGGGAGGACCTGAATCACACGGGTGCCCACAAAGTAAACAACGTGATGGGTCAGGGTCTGCTCGTAAAACGGATGGGGAAACCCCGGGTGATCGCGGAAACCGGAGCAGGACAGCACGGCGTAGCCACAGCAACCATGGCTGCCCGATTTGGTTTGCAATGCACGATCTATATGGGAGTGGTGGACGTGGAACGGCAACGGCCCAACGTATTCTGGATGGAACAACTCGGTGCGGAAGTCGTTTCAGTGACCGATGGAACTGCCACCTTGAAAGACGCGATCAATGAAAGCATGCGGGATTGGGCAGCTTCCATGGCAACCACTCACTACGTGATGGGAACCGTTTGTGGCCCTCATCCCTTTCCCGAGATGGTATCCTATTTTCAATCGATCATCGGCCAGGAAAGCTATGAGCAAATGCAGAAATTGACGGGAAGATTGCCCGATTGTATTTATGCCTGCGTGGGAGGTGGATCGAATGCGAGTGGCATGTTTCTACCATTTATCGACGAACACCGGGTAGAACTGGTGGGAGTGGAAGCCGGGGGGAAAGGTATTGCCTCGGGATTGCACGCCTCCCGGTTGCAGGACGGACAAGTGGGAGTGGCTCAAGGGTACAAGACTTATTTTTTACAGGATGAAGAGGGGCAAATGAAAGAAACGCATTCGGTTGCCGCAGGGCTGGACTATATAGGCGTGGGACCGGTTCTCAGTTACTTGCGCGATCAAGGACGGATCCGCTTCGAAAGCGCACAGGATGACGAAACGATTGAAGCAGCCAAGCTGCTCATCCGCCAGGAGGGCATTATTCCAGCCCTTGAGAGCAGCCATGCCCTGGCGGGGGTGATCCGGGAAGCCCCCCGGATGAGAAAAGATCAAATTGTTTTGCTCAATCTCTCGGGCCGGGGTGATAAAGACATTTTCAACATTGCCGATGCCATTGGTGATGAAAAATGGAACCAGTTCATAAAAAAGAAAGCTCAGCGTCTATGAACCTCAGTCATTATATTCGGGAACGATTGCAACGGAAAAGCATCTTGCTGATGACTCATGCGATTGCAGGATATCCTTCCTTGAAAGACAACTGGACCATGCTGGAGATGATGCAACAAGCCGGAGTGGACCTGGTTGAACTGCAATTGCCATTCACGGAACCCACTGCCGATGGTCCGGTATTCGTCAAAGCCAACCAGGAGGCCCTGAAAAACGGAGTGCGCCGTAATGATTATTTTGAATTCATGAAAAAAGCCGCCAAGGCTTTCGATTTTCCAATTTTGATGATGAGCTATTACAACCCCGTTTTCGTGATGGGGCATCTTCCCTTCTGCCGGGAATTACGACGATGCAATGGAGAGGGTTTTATTTTACCGGACCTGCCTGTCCAGGAGTTTGGAGATTTGTTTCAACACAGTAAGGATTACGATCTTTCCCCCATCCTGTTGTGTACTCCCACCAATACGCCGGAACGTCTCGAGGAAATTGCCACTCATGGTTCCGGTTTTTTATATTGCGTGGCCCGCAAAGGGGTCACGGGCGCTTTGACCCGGCTGGACCAGTCCCTCGAATCGTTTATTGAACGTTGCCGGGGCGTTTCGTCACTGCCACTGGCCTTGGGATTCGGACTCTCGAGTAATGAGGATCTCCGGCAACTTCACGGCAAAGTGGAAATTGCCATCGTGGGATCGGCATTGCTGCGAAACTGGCAGGAAAAAGGACCTCGAGGGTATCAGTCTTATTTGACGGGATTGGTGGAAAGCAGCTTGGGTCGTTGAGTGGCGTCCTGCGGGGAGTCACTCGACTGGTATAAAAACGAGCACGCCATGCAATTTGTTATAGGAAGCGAACAACGACCACTGCGCGTCGCCATCATCGGATCGGGACCTGCCGCATTTTATGCCGCTGCTGATTTAATGAAACAAGAAGCGCACGTCGTCGTGGATATGTTTGAACGACTGCCCACTCCTTATGGTCTGGTCCGGGGAGGCGTGGCGCCGGATCACCAGAAAATCAAAAACGTGGCTAAAATTTATGAGAGAACCGCCCTGCGACCCCCATTTCGATTTTGGGGCAACGTGACCTTTGGAGAAGACATCAGCCGGGACGAGTTGCTGCATTATTTCGACTGTCTGATCTATGCCGTGGGATCGCAATCGGACCGACAGATGGGCATTGCGGGAGAGGATTTGACCGGTAGTTATTCAGCAACGGAATTCGTGGGTTGGTACAATGGCCATCCTGATTACCAGGACAGGACATTCGACTTGTCCGTGGACAGCGTGGCCGTGATCGGCATGGGAAACGTGGCTGTCGACGTGGCGCGTATCCTGGCAAAAACGCCAGGGGAATTGGCCCAAACGGATATGGCGGAACATGCGCTGGAGGCCCTGAGGGAAAGCCGGGTGAAGCAAATATACATGATCGCCCGCCGTGGTCCGGTACAGGCCGCTTTCACGCCACCCGAAGCGCGGGAATTGATGGAACTGGAGCAAACCGTGACCCTGGTCGACCCCGACGTTCTGAAGCTGGACCCGGCGAGTGAATGCGAATTGGAAATCGCAAAAAACAAGGAAACCTTGCGTAATATGGAAATCATACGAAAGATGGCCCGTTACAGTGGTGAGGAAAAACCCCGTCAACTGCACTTGATGTTCCAATATTCACCCGTGGAACTTTTTGAAAATGAAGGGCGGGTTTGTGGTATCAAATTGGTGAAAAACGAATTGATCCAAGAGGATGGGGGCCGCATCCGAGCCAGACCATTGGATGAATACGCAGAATTGCCGGTCGGTCTGGTTTTTCGTTCCATCGGATACAAAGGGGTGGCCCTCCCGGGAGTGCTTTTTGATGAAAGAAACGGCGTCATTCCCAACCAGGGGGGGCGCGTGATGGATCCGCAAACCCAATCCGAGCGGCCTCGTGAGTACGTCGTCGGGTGGGCGAAGCGTGGTCCCACGGGGGTGATCGGCACCAACAAGCCGGATGCCGGTGAGACGGTTCGCGCGTTGTTAATGGATTACGTGAATCGCAAAGCGGAAGCGGACGAGACGGGCAAACCCGAAGCCGTCGAAAACTGGCTGAAGTCAAAAAATATCCGCTGGGTTTCCTTCACGGATTGGAAAAAAATAGACGAAACCGAAATCGAAGCAGGAAAGCCGAAAGGGAAGCCTCGTGAAAAATTCACCACGATCGAGGCGATGTTGCACGCAATAAAGGACTGAACCGTCCTGAAACTGATACTTCTTATCTATAAACCCTTTTTTATCCCGAGAGCGCCCATGCTTCGGAGAGAAGCTCCGCCTGTTCCAAGACGGTCTGCGTTGCTTTCTCTTCTTTATCCGGCGGGTATTTGTACTTACGTAAAATGCGTTTGACCAAGACGCGAAGATGCGCGCGCACGTTTTCGCGTAGTGTCCAGTCGATGGTCACGTTGCATCGCACTTTCTCGACGAGTTCCCGCGCGATCGTCCGCAGGGTCTCGTCACCCAGCACTTTTACCGCGCTGTCGTTGGTCTCCAAGGCGTCGTAGAAGGCCAGTTCGTCTTCTCCAAGACCCAGTTTCTCGCCACGCTGGTTGGCTTCGCGCATATCCTTCGCAATGCGTATCAGTTCCTCGATGACCTGGGCTGCCTCGACCGCGCGATTCTGGTAACGTCGCAGCGCCTGTTCCAGCATTTCCGCGAAAGAGCGCGCTTGTACCACGTTTTTGCGGCGACGGGTGGCGAGTTCACCCTTCAGCAGTTTTTGCAACAGTTCAACGGCAAGGTTGCGCTGGGGCATGCCCCGCACTTCGGCCAGGAATTCGTCGGACAGTATGGCGATATCCGGTTTTTGCAATCCGGCTGCGGCAAAGACGTCGATCACCCCTTCCGGTGCCACTGCGCGTGAAATGATCTGGCGCACCACGTGGTCGATTTCTTCTTCCGGCCGTACCTCGCCGGCAACTCGCTTGACCAATACCGAGCGGACGGCTTGGAAGAAGGCCAGCTCGTCCCGGATACGCAGCGCGTCTTCATGCGGCACGGCGAGCGCGAAGGCTTTGGAGAGATTGCGAACCGATAGCAGGTAACGCTCCTTGCCATTCTCCTGTTTGAGGATATGTTCCTGCGCACCCGGCAGCAGACTCAAGCGTTCCGCTGGCGCACCGGAGGCCCACCCGGAGTGGTCGAAACCATGGAACAGGCCGCTACAGATCTCGTAATTTTCGAGCATCGCCATCACCGCCTCCGTTTGGTCGAGCACGGTGCGTCCCATGCCGCCGCTTTCGGTGTAGGTCACCAGCGCGCTTTTTAATTCATGCGCAAGACCGAGGTAATCCACCACGAGACCGCCGGGTTTGTCCCTGAACACGCGATTGACGCGGGCGATTGCCTGCATCAGCCCGTGACCGCGCATCGGTTTGTCGATATACATGGTGTGCAGGCTCGGCGCATCAAACCCGGTGAGCCACATGTCACGCACCAGCACGATACGCAGCGGGTCGTCGACGTCACGGAATCGATTCGCCAATGCTTCCCGCCGGGGCTTGTTGCGAATATGCGCTTGCCAGTGGGATGGGTCCGCCGCGGAACCGGTCATCACGACCTTGAGAATTCCCTTGCCATCGTCTTCGTGGTGCCAGTCGGGACGCAATCGCACGAGTTCGCCATAGAGATCGACGCAGATACGACGGCTCATGCAGACGACCATCGCCTTACCATCAAGCGCTTCCAGGCGTTGTCCGAAATGAGTGACGACGTCCCGGGCAACCAGTTTGAGCCGCTTTTCCGCACCGACAATGGCCTCGAGTTGCGCCCACTTGGTTTTGAGCTTTTCTTTGCGTTCGACCTCCTCGCCCTCGGTGGCCTCCTCGAATTCGGGGTCGATGCTCGCTTTCTCACCTTCGTCGAGCGCCAACCTGGCCAATCGGCTTTCGTAATAGATCGGAACCGTCGCCTTATCCTCGACGGCGCGTTGAACGTCGTAAATACTGATGTAATCGCCGAATACGGCGCGAGTGTTGGCATCCTGGAGTTCGACCGGCGTGCCGGTGAAACCCACGAAGGAGGCATTGGGCAGGGCGTCGCGCATGTGACGCGCGTACCCGTCGAGAAAGTCGTACTGGCTGCGGTGCGCTTCGTCTGCGATGACTACGATGTTGCGCCGTTTCGAGAGCAGGGATTGCCGGTCGTCCTTCCCGTTGCTGCCTTTCCTTCCGGGAAGGGGTCGGGATGAGGGTGCCGTCAGAGGCGCTAAGAACTTCTGGATGGTGGTAAAAATCACGCCACCCGATTCGACCGCCAGTTTGGCACGCAAGCCGGCACGGCTTTCGGCCTGCACCGGTGGTTGGCGAAGCAGGTCATGACAACGGTTGAAGGTATTGTAGAGTTGGTGGTCGAGGTCGTTGCGGTCGGTCAACACGACCACGGTCGGGTTGGCCATTGCCGGTTCGCGGATGATGCGCCCGGCATAAAAAGCCATGGTCAGGCTCTTTCCCGAACCCTGGGTGTGCCAGACCACGCCGATGCGCTGGTCGCCGGGAAATCCTCCGGGTTGGCGTCCCGATTCATAACGGCCGATTTCGGAGACTTGTTCGACCGGATGTTGCAACTCGGCAGCGCGCAGGGTCTCGGCGACTGCCACCTCGACTGCATGAAACTGGTGGTAGCCTGCCATCTTTTTGACCAGCATTCCACTCTCGTCCTCGTCGAACACGACAAAATCACGAAGCAGTGAAAGGAAGCGGCGCGGCTCGCAAATACCTTCCAGCATCACCTGCAATTGGGGCAGGTGAGCAGCAGCCAGCGTCTCACCCGATATGGTACGCCAGGGTTTGAACCATTCCCGCCCCGCGGTGAGCGTGCCGACCCGCGCCTCCACTCCGTCCGAGACCACCAGGGCCGCATTCATGGCAAACAGCGAGGGCAATTCGGCTTTGTAGGTCTGGAGTTGCTGCCAAGCGGTCCAGATCGTCGCCTCCTCGTCTGCCGGGTTCTTCAGTTCAACCAGGCACAGGGGCAAGCCGTTGACAAACAGCACCAGGTCGAGACGGCGTTCGTGTTTGTTTTCGACCAGAGTGAACTGGTTGACTGCCAGCCAGTCGTTGTTGCCGGGATTGTCGAAGTCGACCACGCGAACCTGCGCCCCCCGGATTCCCCCGTTGTCGACGCGGAATTCGACCGTGACCCCATCCAAGAACATCCTGTGGAACGAACGATTGCGGATTTCCAGCGATGCTCCTTCCACGCGAGTCAGCTTGCGGAAAGCATCGTCCCGCGCCGCGCTCGGAATATCCGGATTGAGCCGGGCCAGCGCATCGCGCAGACGTCTTTCCAGCAGCACCTGCCCATAGTCGAAACGTTCAGCAGTGACGCTGCCGGGGGCGAGGTCGACTCCCCGAACAATCTTCCAACCCAGTCTCTCGAGCCAACCGAGCGCGCTCTGTTCCACGTCGGATTCGGTGATGGTGGTCATGGGAATGTTCCGTTGCTCATGCCGCGAGTTCCTCCCGCACCTCCTCCCGCTTGCTCCACATCACGGGTCTCACATTGTAGTTTTGTAGCGCGTCCATTATGACCTGCGATACCTCCTGTTCCGAATCATTCAGTAGCGCATACGCGCGCAGTAAAACAGGTTCGCTATCACAGGCACTGCCAGGTAGAACATGTCATTAACGGCAAGCATTGCATGTACCAGATTATGTTTGCGTGATGCAAAACTCTCCGCCGAAGCATGGACTTGCAACGCATCGCCATCCTTCTTCACACCGAAACCATTGAGAGTCATTTGGAGAAGTTCTTGCCGCTTGTGGCTGTCGAGCTCGCAGCCGCTTTGCTTCAGATCTTCTATAATGCACCCATCGTCCGTCAACAAGAACTCCCCATCTGTCTTCTTTTTTACATAAATTTGCAAATAGTCGTTGTGGCGATCGAGATAGGGTGTTGTGATTTCGACCCATTTGTCCATTTGATGCCATACTGTCTTGTCCTTGAGCCAGTCGTGATAGGCATCAATCAGATTTTGTATATCCTGAATCATATGAAAAGTCCCGGATCAATGTCAGGCGGTTTCGTGATGTTGCAGAACTGCAGGAAGTCTTCAAACGACATCCAAACATCGTCGGTTGTGCGGAACTTATTTGCAGGAACAGGTATAGCCCACTTGTCACCATAGCCTTCGCGGTAAATGTGAAGGTGTGGTACAGGCACATCTTTACCATAGAACTGCTCTCGCTTGTCAGCGGACTGAAGCGGCAGGACCTTGGATTCACCCCCCATCGGGAAGTCTGTCCGTTCATCTGTTAACCGATGTTTTTCCATCGCGATTAAAGCGTCTGCTTCTGCTTGGGTGAGATTAATATCTGCCACCAGTCCTCTATAGGCGTTTTACCAGCCGTTTTGGATCGCTTGAATTACTCCTTCATCAGTCCTTCAAAAAGGGTCTGGAACCCAACGACTACATATTTTAAGAAATTTCCAACAACTATTCAAGAAAATCAATGGATTATAAATTCACATAACAATGTTTGCACTATCCCCCTTGTTCCCACTATCTAAGAAAAGACATTATTGCCATCTTCGAGTTGTATGAGTATTCAAAAATTCATTAAGGTCTTATTAAACGGAGTGAGGCCGGCAATAAATTGCTTCAGTTTATCAAGGCATTGATTGCACTCTTGGGTATTTTTTCCGAAGATTCCGTATTGTACGAAAGGTGACTTATCTTGCAACAGTGATATGGAATTCTCTATCTCCTGAAAGATTTTCCCTAAATTCTGGAATTGGTACGCAAATCTGCCCACTGAGGACCAACCACAAGCATACGTACAATTGAGTGCCAGTAAAATCTCGAGCTTGTCGAAGATCAACGTGTACCGGTCGTCATTCGGAATCAGTTGCGATGTATATTGTTTTAACTCTTTGTGCAAACGATTATTAAGGAATATTTCATTCTCCGTGAATTCAGCTCGCAATTCAGAGTACAAACGACTCGGCGAAAGAAACTCAACTGCGAAACGATCCACACTATTTTGTTGACGGATTGGAGTGAGAAAAAGCTCTCTCAGAAATTCAAATCGATCTTTCGCGACTGCCCCGAGACCCAAGGAGTAAAGCAAGAGAGTTCCCGGATATTGTTGTAAAGCAAGCCATGACGGATATCCTCCGCTGTGGTTCCTTTCACTGAGACGAATAAGGGCATCTTGCCAAATTCGATATTGATCTTGCTTCACCCAGTAACCTCCGACTGCTGCCATCGCCAGCAGAGTTGAAGAGTTTGCTTCGTAGGCAAGCATCCGCTCCGTTAAAGATTCCTTCGTTGGACGTCCTGATACTGAAAATGCTTCACCAGACGTTGATTCAACCACACGATTTGTAGTTTCAAAGACCAGATCGGTTAGCTGTATGTGATATCGAGGTTCGGAGAGATAACGTTTAAGATTCGCGACAGCAACTTCTGTCGTTAACGGATGTGGCTTTGAAAATTTTTCCAAAGCTTCGACGAATCCATGGACGGTTTGAAAAAATGTGTCAGCGTCTTCAATTGAAATCACCTGGGCATCACGATGATCAACCAGTCGTCGCGCTTCATCACTGAGTTCACCCCTTGCCGTCCAATAGGTCGTAAAGCGTCGTGAAGGAGTCCGGAAGATTGCCTCACGCAACGCGCTGTCCCACTCAGCGGACCAACCGCATACGATGAGACCGAACTCATCGAAAATGCGATCAAGAAGTCGGTTGAACTCACAGGGATAGGTTGCAAGTTCATTGGTCGTATTTAAAATACGGGAGTCGAGATAGTCCCCATGAATTTTGAATACGCAGCATTCTGTGTGGATAAGTGGAAGCATACCCTGAACATGGTCAGGTGAACTTATAACCTTTGGTACAATACCTTGCTCCCTCAATGCGCTTTCAATCAGGCGGTCGAAATTCGTTGTAATAATGACCTTGACAAATCCTCGTTCAACCAGTGTTGCAATGGCATGGTGTGCCGCAGTGGGTTGTTTTTTTCCCTCCTCACGTTCTTGTTCATTCGGCTCCCAATAGGAACGCAATAGTTGTTGTCGCTCAACCGCTGTTTTAGCGAGGTTTTCAAGAATCTCGGAATAGTCGGGTTCCTTTCCGAATTTCTCCTGATACCAACTCTCTGGTTCAGAGACAACTGTCTCACCTTGCAGAACTGCAACTTTTTGAATCAAGTCAAGCGTAATCTCCCAACCTGTCAGAATACCCGCTGAACGAGACACACCGGATCCAAGCAAGACAGCGTAAATGCCACGATTGGATTGGAGTGAAAACGCTAAAGATTGAATAGGGTCAATCATATGGTTACCCTTTTTCTGTGGATGTTGTGGCAGTTCACTCCATAGTCACCCATAGTAAGTGCTATGCGGTTTCCCTCTTTCTAAGTGATGAGGATGTCTTTTTTTGGACCTTCTCCAATCAACGCCTGGATTCTGTTTTTCAAATCACGACACAGGTCGGCGGGGTTTTCCCAAACGATGTGATAATATTGCCTCGTGTCAAAGTGAAGTTTGTCTACCTTATCTTTTCTGCATGTATAAATCACGGGAAGCCTTAGTCCATATGCGAATCCCGCCTCAAAGTAGACGCCACCTCTTGCACCGTCGTCGCCTTGCGTAAAATCAGCCACCAGGAATCGAGAGCGTCGAATCTCAGCGATAATCTCATCATCGATTTTGTTGACATCCGGTTTCTTATCAATTCTCATTGGCGTGTAACCGGCTGACTCCACCGCATTCTTTATTCCTGCCTCGTAGGCAATCGTCATCTCTTCATCAAACCACATGGCGACAAATGCCTGAGCCGGATTGACAGTTGTAATCGAATCGTTGATGTGTCTGTATCCATCGATTGACACGCAAATTCCAATTTCGGCACCATAACTATTTGTTGTGATCCAGCCTTGTTTTTTCAAGTATGTGGTCAGGAAAAATACTTCTCTCAATTCTGTTGATTCGGACCAAGCCATTGCCCTCCACATTTTCATGGCAAAGACATCATCTAACTCCGTTGATTTAACCCAAGGCATTCGCTTCGATATATCGTGATTATTATAGCTAATTCTTACTTCGTCACCTACAATCGTCGAGCAATCCACATAATATTTGAGAAGTCTGTCTGCGCGTTCGTGAACGGGCAGAGACGGACTGGATTTTGCGTCCTCTATCAATTTGGGTGTTACTTCCGGAATCTCCAATCCACGCTCTCTTTGATTAACGAGCAGGGTTGTCAGACGCGCCCTCGACGAATCGTCCAAAGCATTTAAAATCTCCTTTGCAGTGTTGGTAATCGTGTAACATCCACCGGCTCTTGCAGACTCTACGCGAATACTGTTGTCCGAGTCGTCAATGGTGGCGATATAATCTGGCCAAATCGGACAATTTTTCTGTGGTTCAGTCACCTTCATTCCTTTACTTATGGTTCGTTTTTATATGCGGCGATAATTTGCTGGGCTTCGAGACTGTATTGTTCGGATATTTTCCTCAGTGTTGCTGCAAGACGTTGAAATCCTGCGTTCTCTATTTGCTCTGCTTTCTGTTTAAACTGCTCAGCGAGTTTCAATTCTGGCTTGCCCGCAGGGTCAACAAAGTGCGCACCCCTTGAATTGAAGATTCCTGTGTTGTAACCTTCCCTCATTATCTCAGCACTTTTGTCGTTCAGTGCGCATGCGACGGAATGGTGAATCCACAGTCCACCGGGATCAGGTGGAGAGTGGATGAGCCCCTGTCCTATCTGGGAAAGGGCGACCTCGAGATGCCCGGAATCATGGCAAGACTGTTTGACTTGCGCGAGCCACTGTTGGAAATCATCGGGTAAAAATGTGCCATCATTCTGCGTACCTGGCGTTGTTTTCCATATATTTAATAATCTCCTTGCGTTCGAAATCATGGCATTATCCTGCTCGCTGAGTTTTTTCCTGGCTCTTGTTTCCTTTGTTGAACGATACACCCGTCGAATCACTTCACAGAAAAAAACAGGGTCCGAAGCGAGTTTATTTTCTAATGTCTTGGGAAAAAACCTAGGTTTCCTATTCAGCAAGGACAGATACGCCGACTCAATTCTGAATAATTCCTCCGGATCAGTTTCAGGATCATTTTGCAATGATTTTATAAGTTCAATGATATTATACGTGTTCATCGAGTCGAATGGCTCCGTCGAAGAGGCAGCAGCAAGCAGCGAAGTAACCACTCGTCTCTTATCAAGCAACTGTCCTTTTTGGAGCATCCTGTAGAGACTTGTGATGGTCGCTCTGGGTTGTCCATGCTCAACCAACTTGTCTATAGCAAAGCTTATATCGTCATCTGAATCATATGGCCGAACCTTATCCCAGTATTCTCTTTCATTTTCACCCAACCAATTTGTTGCCCGGTTCCAAGCCTCCTTTGTAAAAGGTAGCCAGCTCAGAAACTGACCAACCTGTGAAGCCGACCAGTGAGATCTATCCAGCCCATCAGCCCATTTCCAGCCATTTTTATATTGACGACTCCATATAAATGCTCTTACAAACTCTACAAGTTTCCTATTGTCCGTTTCTAAAAATGCGGGCAGTATATGTTCGTCATATTCTGATTTTGCGATCGCTCCTAGTGAATTTCCGACACACCAAGGTTGTTCAACAGTGTCTGCGAACTGAATGACCGCGTCTATCTCACCATAAGATATTATCTCCTTTACCGCTGTCTGCCGCTGTTCCTCCCAATCTCCGGTTTCCTCATAGAATGGATTATAATTACCGAATATCAGACGGTGCCGGTTCCAAGGTTTTTGTGGAGCCAGTTTGGCAGTGATACTTTCAATCCTGGAAATTTTCTCCTCCGGCAAAGCCCACTTTGCATCGGGAAATTCCCTGTGCGTATGTGTGATCTTGACCAATTTAGTCCAGAAGCCCATTCGCTGTTCTTCGGGTCGATTGGTTATCGCTTCCGATGACAGATGTTCCAGAGCTTGACTGAAGGCAGGCTCAGGCAAATCGTCCAAATGGTCAACCAGGCATTCTAATTTCTCAATATCAATACTTGCCATTTCAACTGCCTGCTCAGCGCAAAAGACAACCTGCTCCCAATACTCCTTGTCGCTCACACCTTCTTTCCAATCATCAGGAATCGTGTCGCGCCAAACAGGTTTATGAGTCGAACTAGATGACTCAGTCTGATTTGGGAGTAAAGTCAGAAGCACCTTCCAGGCAACCTTTGGTACCTGCTCTTGAAGGGTTTTTAATGCGGCCTTTCGTTTCTCGAGAGAAGCGGTGGTCCGCGGAAGCCACGGAAGTAATATTCTGGTGAGTGAATCAACAGGTCCATCGGCCTTATTACCCCCAGGGGCACGAGCGGCCAGTTCAGCCAGGGTCACACACGCTTGAACGAAGAACTCCTCATCCCAGGCCAGCGTTTCCAAGGCCCAAAGCAAACCTGTTGTGTAATTGCCACCAAAGACACCAACATTTTCCTGGGCGAAAAGTTCGTCGAACGGACAAGGAGTCTGTTGTAACGCATTTTCAACTATTTTCAAAAACTCGCCAGGCGCTGCTTCGGCCAAGAGTGGAAGCAGATTGTCCAGACTGCCCCACAGTATCCAATCCGCATCAAACAGAATTTTCTTTACCACAAAAGTTGCCGTATATTCAGACTTTCCCATTGCACATGATGTCAATGCCTTTGGATGACTACCAAGCAATGCCAATGTCTCTGCTAGTCCCTTACGCAACAGAGGTGAATGTGTCAGACTCGTTCCGTGTATGTTGGCTAGCCATTGTTCATTCGTATGCAGTTTAAACCGGGGGTCTGCTTCTGTGAGTACCGATATCACAATGTTTTTCAGTTTGTCTAAATGTTGATCCGAAAAAATATTGCCGAGCGCGTACCATCCCTCGTACCTTGATATAAATTTCCAACTACCTTCTCGACAAATTATGGGAGTACCTGGAGTTAGGGTGATCTTGCGTATCTTCTCGACCCACTCCTCGTATTCTTTTCCAGTGAGACTCTTGACAACAGCCCGGTCCGCTGCTGATCCATCCATCCACGAACCCAGTAGTGCAGCAGTCGCCAGTTCCGTCGAATCTGCATTCCTTGCCCAGTCTGGTAACAAGGGAAACCCTTGAAGAAGACGAAGCAAAGAACTGAGATCCCCATCGCACCTTTCGACCAGTGTTTGCGCCCTTTGTTCCGGGTATCCAACGTCATTTAGTTCCTGCTTAAGTTTATGTTGACGCGGCGTGAAGAGCGAAACACTTGATGAATTAGCAGGACCGGCGTATGCCCCACCAACAACAATTGAATGTCCAGCGTTGCGTGCCTGTTGAATGGCCCTGTTGCCTGAATCACCACTCAGATCCAAAGCAGTGTCAGCAATCAAAATAAAGTTTCGCCACTGATTGCAGACAGCGCTCCATGCATCCGGGTCAGAAATAATGAGAGTACGGCCAGTAACATCTATACGGTGTTCTTCGTCGAGTGATGCAATATAAGCGCATACGAAATCAATTGCGTGATCGGGGAAGTGTGTGATTAGATTTAGTTGAGTGGACTTGCCATCAAACAATTCCAGGAGCTTTTGGCATGCTTCCTCTCGATTTACGAGAAACAGGGTGGGGGGTAAAGGAAACGGATTGCCAATGGACTTCAACAACTCCCAATGATTTTCTGGAATCTTAATTTGTTGTATATCCGGGCCATGAATCCTGCTTACAAGCCAGAGTTCTACAGCTGGAAACTGATGAACCCAGTCAATTAATATTGTTCCGTCAATAATTCGTACGTCCTTCCAGTCGTTTCTGTCACGATGCGTTTTAAGCCAGTCAGCTTGCGCTCCTTCTTTCCAGGTATATTCCCAATCTCTTCTACCGGATAGGGGTGTCACGAACACAAACGTGGACTCCATTCGAATCCTTTTCGGAACTGCGTTGGTAAGATGCTTGTAGTCTTCTGTAGCCTTATTACGAGCATTCAGGCTACTCCCAATTTCCCAAAAGGAAGACCCTTCAGGAACGAAGGATTTAAACCCAAGATCTACGTGCAGTATGCCATCAGGGCCATGTTGTCCAATACTGTCTCCTAAGGGGAAACGTCGTTCCCTGGTCTTGGGACAAGACGCTGCAACAAGACGATAGACAAGTTCAACAATCAGAGTTTGCGCTTCTTGTGCGTTACCTCGTACCCAATTGTCTAATTGGTTTTCTGTAACTAAGACCATCATTTTTGATCTTTCGGATAATTGTTTAACTTTCCCCACTCTTACCTCCCCCGACAGCAACTTTGGCAGCAGTGTATCACGTAAGGCGGTGAGGATGCGAGACTCTGATATGTTCCTTCTGATGCGTACGTCGATAGGGTGAACGCAGGCGTCAAATACCTCAATAAGCTTTGATCCCGTTTCTGTTACCGGGAGTTCTTCAAATTGCTTCTTGTTGATGGCCCCAAATACCGTACCAGTATGTTCATATACACTGATTTTTTCTTGTATTGCCCATGCAGAGTAGTAGGTGAATGAACTTGAAGCGGATTTATGCCGGAGTGAAGCAACGCCGCGTCCAATGCAGCATTGCTCCCACGCCATGTTGATGTCTCCAACAGGTGCTCTGACGCTGACGATAGTGTCTCCAATCTGAGCTAACCGAGTCGGAGCCGTGCAGAATTTTCGATTTTCAGGAAAGCGAAAACCAAAATCAGTTCGACCTTGAAAGAATGGCAAACCTTGGCCGTGATCATTGTAAGTGCTACCCGGAGGTGATTGACCCATCGTGAGATTAAAGCACTCTCCCAAAATCTTTACTTCCCATCCCTTTGGAATTTTTCCCAGTTCGGAGTCTTCGAAGCTGTCGGGAAAGAGGGCCATGATGTCGTCGTCCATGCTGTCGAGGTAGGTGCGGGCGCGTTCCGGAGTCCACTCACTCCCCCCTGGAGGGGGAGTCACAGAAAGCGAGTCGTCCGGCGACGGTTGAGGCGGTGGGGGGGAGCTCCTCTGCGAAAGACTGGCGTCTTTCGATCCTCTCTCACGAGGAGGGTGATGGTGCAGGGCGTTATGAATGCTTTCCAGTACGCCGAAACAATTCTCGAAGATTTCGTTGTTCCCGAAGCGCTGTATATGGAGGTCGTGTCGTTTCAGGGTGGCTTTCGCATGGACGGGGTCGAAATCGACGAACCAGGATTTGAATAGCGCCTGCGCCATCGCCTCCAGTGTCTCGTTCATGCGGCGATTCAATTCGATCTTGTCGTCCAGAGTGCCCAGGATGTGGGCGATGGCGCGTTGCTCGTGCAGGGGTGGAAAGGGGATCCTAACGTTTGCAATGTCGGTTTTCCGTAGACCGAATCTTGTTACTCCGTTCGCCAGTGAATGAAATTGTTGTTGTGTGTTAATCGAATTCAGGGAGTAAAACAAATATGTTCCGTCGATTTCATGCAAAGAAGGGCGAAGAATTGCCAGATGATACCCGCAAACAAGATTAGGTATGTCCTCTTTTACTAACGCAGGAACACCAATATCGTCATGTTTCTCAGAATCCTTTGTGATGACAACATCTCCAGAAATAAGTGAACATTTTGAAATCTCCTGTTTTGTCGCAGTTGCCAACATGAAGTTTAAATTAGAACTGATGAAACTATTTCTATACACGTCTGTGTAATTGCAGAGTTGCACGGATTGTTCTCCTGCCTTCGACTTCTTATCGACACTACTGAGTCTGAGATCAACCACAGCCCCTAAGGTCGTCTCGCGCCATTCACGCATATCACCTAGCTCTTCATTTTGCACAATTACGACATACTCGGCTTCGATCTGTTTGCGGAATTGGTCGGGTATGTCGTCCCAGACGAAGAGATCGACGCGAAAGGGGAGGTTGCTTTCATCGAATGCTTCCCTGAGCGCAGAAACCCGGCTGTTTTGTGATGGGGATGCGAAGACCACCATGTCGAGATCGGATTGGGGGCGTGCGGTCCATTGGACGCGGGAGCCATAAACCCAGGCAGTCGTCTGCGGCAGGTGCTGTTTGAGCAAGGCGAGCAGGGTTTCGCGCTGTGCGGAAGTGATGTCGATGGTCCGGTTCATTCCCATGTTTCCCCGCTCAGGGTCTGGTAGAGGCCGATGGCGTCGTCAATGAATTGCTCCATGACGTCCAGGCAGGCTTTTGCTTTCTCACCACTGTAGTCGTGGGCCGTGCCCACGCGCCTGTCCGCATAGCGCAGCCATCGTTCCAGCGGCACATCGAACAGTTCGTTCTCGAACGCCAGTTTAAAGAGAGGCTTGGGACTGTTGGGCGTTTCCGCGAGACCCAATTCTTCAATCAGGTATCGTCTCAATACCTTCCACAAGCAATCATAGCAGGTCTCGAATCGCTGGATAACTGATTCCGCGATAGCTTCCCGGGTCAATTCCAGTAATGAAACATCGAGATGCCGGTAATTATCGTACTGTTCCTCCAGGCGTTTGAGGGACATTCGAAATTTTTCATAATCGACCATGTTCTGCCTTCGGATTGCCTTCATCAATTGCATTCACTACGGAATACCAGAGCATCGACGGTTTTTCCTCTTTTATTGTCATTTTCATCAAAAAAAGTCGGACTCCATACCAGCCTAACCAGTGATGATCCCTGGTGTTCAGGCAAGTCGTCGTAATAGAGATTTGTTGTGGTAAGAGGTTGTCGTAATCCTCTTCGTCCTTGTTCACTACTACACGCAATCTGGTATGGTATTTTTGAAGTAGTTTGATCAACTCTTTGACTGTCATGAGCATTTTCCTCCAAGTAGGAAATCTAATGCTTTTCAAGTTGTTCTTGATCGCAACGTCCGACAACGTGCCGAAAGACAATGATTGTCTTTCATTTTTGCGAGCCAAATCTATTTTTCAATCATATTTAATAAAAAGTGATTATCAAAGCAGATTGTGATTCATAGGTGAGTGTCAAAACACAGGCTTTCCTTCCGCAATGTTCAGGACCTCCGGGAATGTGAGTACAGCTGGTCTGCGGCCGCTTCCGGCTCGAATCTCTTTCAGAATTCCACCCCGGCGCAACGTGACCAGAATCCGCCGTGCTGTCGGTTCGGGGATGGGCACCTTGGTCACGAAATCGACACTTTTGAAAATCGGATACTGGAAAATCCAGTCCAAAGCATGGATTGCGTATCGGGAGCGGATCAATTCAGTCACATGGTTCTTCATGTCTTCGTAAAGGTTAAGGATTCCCCTGGCCTTCGTCAGGTTGTCCTCGGCTTGAATACGCACTGCATTCAGGAAGAATTGGCACCAACCGGTCCAATCGTCGTCACGCGAGACCGCAAGCAGCCCATCGTAGTATGCATTACGATGCGCCTCGAAATATGCGCTAATGTAGAACATGGGATACCCAATAAGACCACTCTGCCAAAGGAAAAGAGGCACCAGCATACGCCCCAGGCGACCATTACCATCCAGAAATGGATGCAGAGCTTCGAACTCGGCGTGCAGAATGGCGAGTTGCACAAGCCGGTCTGTGGCATCTCGATTCATATACGACTCCCAGGCGCTCATGGCGTCGTTGAGCATTTCCGCACCGACAGGTACGAACCTGGCCTCATCCAAGCTGCATCCGGGCGGACCAATCCAATTGGGAATACGCCGATACTCGCCAGGTGCCATGTACTTGCCACGCACTCCGGAAAGCAGCACCCGATGCGCCTCGCGAATTACTCTTTGAGAGAGAGGAAGCTCACTCAGCATTTGCTCGGCCCTACGCATAGCGGTGCGATAGTTGAGCACTTCTTGGATGTCGTCATGACGCTCGGAAGATAGAAGCTCTTGTAAAGCCTCAAACTCCAGTACCTCACCCATTGTGGCTTGGGTGCCCTCAATGCGCGAGGAGAGGACAGCTTCCTGAGTCGTCAGAGGTGCCAGTAGTACGTTCGGGTCAGGAACGGCGGAGAGCACTCCATCGTATCGAGCCACTGCGGCAACGGCCGGGCCAATCAGTGGAACCAACACCGGCCAGTTGAGCCGCTCTTCCGGCGGGAACAATCCTGTCTTGTAGTGAACTGCTGCCATTAATCTCCCCCTTTCGTTCCAAATCCGAGTAATTTGAGGTTTACAGCGATGGCAGCGTCCAGTCGGGTGGCTTCTAACTGTTGTTCGTGCCACTGGGTGGTGAGGCGATCCATCTTGACTTCGAAGGGTTCGCCATCGTCTGCTTGTCGCTCTGCGCCCACGTAACGGCCTGGGGTTAGAATATGACCGTGTTTGCGTATTTCCTCCAAGGTCGCGCTTTTGCAAAATCCAGGAACATCTTGGTAAATCGCAGCACCCTCACCCCGGACTTCTCCCTGCGAGGGAGAGGGAGAATGAAGAGAAGACCTCGTGGCAGCACCCTCACCCCGGACCTCTTCCTGCGAGGGAGAGGGAGAATGAAGAGATGATCTCGTGGCAGCACCTTCACCCCGGACTTCTCCCTGCGAGGGAGAGGGAGAATGAAGAGATGATCTCGTGACGGCTCCCTCTCCCCGGACTTCTCCCTTGAAGGGAGAGGGAGAATGAAGAGAAGACCTCGTGGCAGCACCCTCACCCCGACCCTCTCCCTTCAAGGGAGAGGGAGAAAGAGGGGGAACGCGGTGGCGCCAGGCGTGGTAGGTGCCGGCGATGCGAGCAATGTCTTCAGGGGTCAGCTCGCGATGAGTGCGGTCGACCATGCGGCCCAGTTTGCGGGCGTCGATGAAGAGCACTTCTCCTCTCCGGTCCCGGCCAGACGACAGCCCCGCTCTTCCACGGGAGGTATGACGGTCTCTCGCCAGGAACCAGAGGCAGGCGGGAATCTGGGTGGAATAGAAGAGTTGGCCCGGCAGCGCCACCATGCAGTCCACCAGGTCCGCTTCGATCATGTTCTTACGGATATTGCCTTCGCCAGACTGATTCGACGACATGGAGCCGTTGGCGAGGACGAAGCCGGCGGTGCCATCAGGCGCGAGATGATGGACGATGTGCTGAACCCAGGCGAAGTTGGCGTTGCCGTTGGGAGGGATACCGAATTGCCAACGCGGGTCGTCGGTGAGTTGCCGGCCGCCCCAGTCGGAAATATTGAATGGTGGATTCGCGAGGATGAAGTCCGCCTTGAGGTCGGGGTGGCGGTCGTTGTGGAAAGTGTCCCCGTGAGCGATCTGACCGTCAATACCTCGAATGGCGAGATTCATTTTAGCAAGGCGCCAGGTCGTGTAGTTCGATTCCTGGCCGTAGATGGAAATGTCGCTGCTGAGCCTGCCGTTGTTGCCGTTTCCGGTAGCATGAGCACGAATGAATTCGACCGATTGCACGAACATGCCGGAAGAGCCGCAACACGGATCATAAACCCGTCCCTGCCAGGGTTCGAGCATCTCGACGAGAAGCTTGACGACGCAACGCGGGGTGTAGAATTCGCCTCCCTTCTTGCCTTCGGCGCTGGCGAATCGAGAGAGGAAATATTCGTACACTCGACCCAGCACGTCCTTGGAACGCGCTTCTTCATCACCCACCCTGATATTGCTGATCATGTCTATGAGTTGGCCAAGTCGTTGTTTATCGAGGGCAGGGCGCGCATAATCCTTGGGTAGCACGTCCCTGAGCGAGGGGTTGTCCTGCTCGATTCCGATCATCGCGTCATCAACGAGTTGGCCGATGGCGGGTTGCTTCGCCCGGGTTTTGAGATGGTTCCAGCGCGCTTGAACCGGCACCCAGAAGATGTTTTCCGCGCGATACTCGTCCGCATCTTCCGGGTCAGCGCCTTCTGCGCGCTCTTTTTCGAGGCGGACGCGCATTTCCTCGAAGGCGTCGGAGATGTATTTGAGAAAGATGAGACCGAGGACGACGTGCTTGTATTCGGCGGCATCCATGCTTCCACGCAGGGTGTCGGCCATACGCCACAGTTCGGCTTCGTATCCCGCAATGGCGCCATTGTCCTGCGATTTCGCATTCACCCCTGTCATTGGTCTTCGCTCCCTCTATCATTTCATGTTGGATTTGCGAATGAAGAAACGCTCTTAATATTGTACGCATCCCGTCTGTAAATCGCTCATGAAAGATAGCATTTCAACCAACTTTCTACAAGCGCGAATGGAAAGCTCGAGCACATGAGTTGAATAGCATTCGTAGATTATCGTGACAGTGAATTCTTTGTTTTCGCGAATTCCGCTTTTATTTGAACATCGAATGGGATATACTTTTTATCTAACAGGAAAGGTCATTGCCTTGGCCTTTCGTGGTTTTCAAGCCTGCTGGAACAGTCATTTACAAAGCACGAGGAAACATTGTACGAAACATCGGAAATTCGTAAAGGATTGAGAATCGAGTTGAACGACAGTCCTTTCCAAATCATAGAGTATCAATTCGTCAAACCCGGAAAGGGCAATGCATTTACGAGGACCAAAGTCCGCAACATGATCACCGGAGCCGTTTTGGATCGCACTTTCAAAAACGGTGAGAAATTGAAACCCGCCGATACGGAAGACCGGGAGATGCAATATCTCTACAAAGACGGAAGTGATTTTTTTTTCATGGACAACGAGTCTTATGAGCAAATCAACCTGGAACAAGAGGTGGTGAGAGACGCGGGGCATTACCTGATTGAGGGAATGCAAGTCTCCATCGGATTTTTCAACGGACGCCCCATTGGACTCGAACTGCCCAATTTCGTCGTCCTGGAAGTGGTGGACACTTCTCCGGGAGAGAAAGGCAATTCGGTAACCGGGGCAACCAAAGCCGCAAGACTGGCCACCGGTTACACAGTAAACGTTCCGCTTTTCATAAAAACGGGAGAATTGCTGAAAATCGATACGCGCACCGGTGAATACGTAGAACGAGTGAAAGCGTGATGAGTTGATCATGAAGCGAAATTTTATTTCCATCCTGGATTGGACATCAGAGGAAATTCGAGCCAACCTGGAATGGGCCCTGGAATTGAAAGAGGCGACCCGCAAGCGTAAATGTCCCCGGTTGCTGGAGCAAAAAACCTATGCGATGATTTTTCACAAGGAATCGCTGCGGACACGCATCTCTTTCGAGGTGGGTATTTTTCAACTGGGAGGGAAAACGATTCACCTGACGGCCAACGACTTCGAGTTGGGAAAGCGCGAGTCGATTCAAGACGTCGCCAAGGTCACTTCCCGCTTCGTCGACGGAATTCTGATCCGCACCTTCGATCACGAAGGGGTGGTGGAACTCGGCGAACATGCTGAAGTTCCGGTGGTCAATATGCTGACGGATTGGGAGCATCCCTGTCAAATCATGGCGGACGTTCTGACCATCGAGGAACGATTGGGAAAACTAGACAACCTGAAAGTCGTCTATTTGGGAGATGGCAACAACGTGACCCATTCATGGCTGGCGATGGCCGCGCGTTTGCCCTTTCATTTATGCATCGCCACTGCTCCTGAAACCAAACCCGACATGGAACTGTTCAAGGAAGTGAAGGACAGGGGAACATCTACGGTTTCTCTTTGCCATTCCGCGCAAGAAGCCGTGAGGGATGCGGACGTCTTATATACGGACGTCTGGGCGAGTATGGGACAGAAAGATCAATTCGCTTCGAAATCGGCACGGTTGAAAGATTTTCAAGTAAACCGGGAATTGTTGAACCAGGCAAAGCCCAATACGCTGGTGATGCATTGTTTGCCGGCAGAAAGGGGGCGGGAAATCACGGACGAAGTCCTGGATGGACCCCAATCGTTAGTGCTGGACCAGGCAGAAAACCGGCTGCATGCTCAAAAAGCAATTCTCGCGCAACTGGAGCGATGGCATCACCAATCCTGATGCATCGCGCTTATTCATTATTAGGATGACGGAGGTATTATGACGGAAAATGCGATATTGAATCTTCCTGACGGAAAATCGATTGAATTGCCTGTGGTCGTGGGTTCTGAAAACGAACATGCGATCGACATCAGCAAGCTGCGCAGTCAAACGAATTATATAACCCTGGATCCGGGATACGTCAATACGGGTGCTTGTGAGAGCGCCATCACGTTCCTGGATGGCGAAAAAGGGATCTTGCGCTATCGAGGGATTCCCATAGAGCAATTGGCAGAGAACGCAACGTTTGTTGAAGTGGCCTACCTTTTAATTTACGGCAAATTGCCCAATCAAAATGAACTGAGTCAATTTTCGAAGGCCCTCAGCAGCCATGCGATGATTCATGAGGAAATGAAGCATTTTTTCGAGAGCTTTTCCACCAATGCGCATCCCATGGCAATTTTATCGGCAATGGTGGGTTCCCTTTCCGCATATTACAGTGAAGCCTCCGGGGAAGCCAACATGGCTCAAGTGGATTTGAATGCTGCCCGCTTGATTTCTAAAATTCGCACTTTGGCTGCTTTTTCCTATAAAAAATCACTCGGACAACCATTTATTTATCCCCAGGACCACTTCTCTTACTGCGCAAATTTTCTGCGAATGATGTTTGCCGTGCCTGCCGAGGATTACCAGTTGGACGAAGACGTGGTGAACACGCTCAATCTCCTTCTCATTCTTCACGCCGATCATGAGCAAAACTGCAGCACTTCCACGGTGCGGGGAGTGGGAAGCAGCCACGCCAACGTTTACGCTTCGGTTGCTGCCGGCATCCTGGCGCTTTGGGGCCCTTTACACGGAGGAGCCAATCAACAGGTGATCGAGATGCTGGAACGCATTCGCGCAGAAGGGGGAAATACGAACAAATTTCTCGAATTGGCGAAAGACAGAAATTCCGGATTCCGTTTGATGGGATTCGGACATCGAGTGTATAAGAATTATGATCCGAGGGCCAAAGTGATTAAAAACGCCTGCGACCGGATTTTGCGGAAAATGGGAGTGCAAGATCCGGTATTGGAGATTGCCAGGGAATTGGAGGAGCGTGCACTTGCTGAGGATTATTTCATAGAACGCAAACTTTACCCCAACGTCGATTTTTATAGCGGTATCATTTACCGCGCAATCGGAATTCCGACCAATATGTTCACGGTGATGTTCGCTCTCGGTCGCCTACCCGGTTGGATTGCGCAGTGGAAAGAGATGATGGAAAATCCCAAACATCGCCTCGCCCGTCCCCGTCAAATCTATACGGGGTCGACCGTCACGGATTTTATTCCGATGGAGCAACGTCCGTGAGTGAGGCCAAGACGCGTTTTCCGGAATACTCGATTCGTTGACGACCATCCGTTTCATTTCTTAATGAGCGGGGCCAACTGTTCCACTGCCTTGGAGCGATTGAGGGCATAGAGATGGATTCCATCCACCCCTTCTTTGATCAGTCCTTCGATTTGCTCCCGCGCAAAATCCAATCCGACTTGATACATCGCCGCGCTGTCGCTCTCATGATTGCGTAATTTATCAATCAATCGCCTGGGAACAAAGCATTGGCACATCTCGGCGAAGCGGGTGATTTGTGATGCCGACAGGGCGGGCATTACGCCTGCTACCAATGGAATGCTCACTCCCCGGGCCCGGACCCGGTCACGCCATCTTAAAAAAAAATCGTTGTCCAGGAAAAATTGGGTGACGATGAATTCAGCCCCCGCTTCGATTTTGAGCAGGAAATGTTCAAAATGTTCGTCCGGGTCCGGGGTTTCAGGATGTCCCTCCGGATAACCTGCGGCACCAATGCCAAAATCACCCCGCTGCTTCACGGCAGTGATCAATTCACAGGCATGAGCAAATCCATTTTCGGGCTTCTTGAAGTGTGCTTCTCCTCGAGGAGGATCGCCACGAAGAACCATGAGATTTTCTATATTCACTTGCGCTAAATGATTGATCACTTCACGAATTTCTTCTTGAGTATGAGAGACGCAGGTCAAATGCGCCATGGCTTCAACAGACAATTTATTTTTAATGAAGGAAGCCAGCGCATGGGTGTTGTGGCGCGTTCCTCCACCGGCGCCATAAGTCACGGAAATAAAATCTGGCGCGTATTTTTGAAATATCGACAACTTTTCCTGGAGAGATATCACCCCTTCTTCTGTTTTGGGAGGAAATATTTCGATGGAAAATACCGGGGCATGGTGTCGATACAGATCAATGATACGCATATCGAATTGTTGATGCTCGATGAAAAAGCGAAACGCCTAGAACAGACCACTGATCGTGAAGTTGAATTTGTCGGGAGATTCTCCAGGGCGCCGGTCCAGTTTTTGTCCGAATTCGAATCGTAAAACCCCAATGGGAGTGATCAGGCGTACGCCGATTCCGGTGCTTTGACGGAGGTCGAAGAATTCTGGTTTTTTCTTGCCCAGAAGGGCATATTGCACCGATTCCGCGTTGACGTTTCCCGCGTCATAAAAGACCACTCCCCGGATGTTACTGACCGGGTCGCTCTCCAACGGAAAAACGAGTTCCAGGTTAAAGATTCGTTGAGAAATTCCCCCCTCTTCCAATTCGGCGTTTTCTTGCATCGCATCGTCCGTGTTTTTCCGATAGGGGCCGGCAATGGAGCCAAAATCGTGTCCTCGAACCGTACTGATACCTCCAATGCGGTAACGATCTTCATTGGGGATTCTGGTACTTCCGATTTTTTCCAGATATCCCAAACGAGCTTGAGCCATCATGATCAGGGTGCGATCATTGTTGAGCGCCCAAAACTGCCGGTAGCGAAAGCTATATTCACGGGACTGAGTATTCCCTCCCAAAATCGCGCCACCAGTCTGCACCACAACGAAACGGGTATTGATACCGGCATTTGGAAAAATAGGATGATTTTGCGTACTGTACGTGAGTGATGGCGCGAGGGATCGTTTGTATACGTCAGGAGCATCCCCGGTAAATTTTCGATCGACCATGCTGTAGCGTGTGGAAAATCGTAAATGACGAATAAGGGGATAACCAACGGACAATGAAAAACTGTGTTCCGTCCGGTCACTTTCCGGATTCGAAGCACTGGCGATGTTCTGACGGGCCAGCGAGACGGAGGATGAAATCCGGGTACCCAGGACCCAAGGTTCCGTGAAAGTCACGCTGAAATTGTTCTGTATTCCTTGCTGCGCAATATCAACATCGAAGCGCAACAACTGCCCTCTTCCAAAAAGATTGATTTTCGAAGCAGAAACGCCTGCGGATAATTTAGACACTTCACTGTAACCCAATTGCGCCTGGAACGTGCCGGTTTGCGCCTCTTTTAAGGCCACAATGACGTCCAGAATATTGTCTTCTTCCTCGGTGGGTTCTTTTTCAAGGACCAATCCGGGTTCAAAAAATCCGAGCCTTTCCAGGTTTTCCTGGCTCTCTTTCAGTTTCTTACCATTATAGAGCTCTCCTTCCTTGATCTCGAATTCCCGGCGCAAGACGAAATCCCGGGTTTCCACGTTTCCGGAAAATTCAATGCGTCCGATGTAGGCTTTTTCCTTTTTGTCGATGTGGTAAGTGACGTGAACCAGACGATTTTCTTCATCAACACGAGTCCGAGGGGTCACCTGCGCAAAGGCGTAGCCTTGCTCTTGTTGGACTTCACTCAAAATCACTCGGTCCTGATTTTGAAGAAAGGGATTGTAAACCCCTCCTTCTTTTAATTCCAACATCGCCAGTAGCAATTCCTTGTCTTCGAGGAACTCTCCGCTGATATCGACTTTCCCGGTGTAAAACCGTCGCCCTTCATTGATCTCGAGATAAACCTCGAGGCGGCTGAATTCAGGATTGCGAAAGAGGAGCACTCGGGGTTTTTCAATGAAAACCTCGATGAAACCTTCGGCAAGATAATTCTGGGAGATCAATTCGAGGTCGTGATTGACTCGCTCTTCTTGAAAAACTCCCGATTCATTGATCCAGGAAAAACAATCGATCTCCGCACTGGAGATGAAGCGTTTGATTTCCAGTTCCGAAAAAAATCGATTGCCTCGCGTATGGATGTCGGTGAGAAAAACTTGGGGAGTTTCTTCGATAACGAAATCGACTCGATAATTTTTTTCCGAAATGGCTTCGCTGCGTGTGGAGACTCTGGTACGGACGTATCCTTTTTTGCGGTAGAGGTTCCGGATGATTTCCTCATCTTTTTTGATTTTTACCGGATCATAAATGCCTTTGTCTTTAGTTTGTATTGCCTCCTCGAGTTCTGCTTCGTCTATCAAATCAGCACCACTGAATCGAAGAGTCTGGACGCGAGGGCGTTCCGTCACCACAAAGCGTAGCAGGAAGCCCGCTTCCTGCTGCTCAGTCTCTACTCGAACATTGTGGAAGAGTCCCATTTGATAAATGTTTTTGATATCCTGGATGATCCTTTGCCGGTCGATGGTCTGACCCATGCGACTTTCGAGCGTGACGAGGATTTGCGAGGCATTCAATTCAGACGTGCCGACCACTTCGATTGCGGAAATAAGCGATTCTTGCGCCCTGCCGTGACTGGTTGCGATTAAAAATAGCGTGAGCGTAAAAAGTACGCTCAACATTGAAATCCGGATGCGAGGTCTCCGGATAGTAAGCTCAGTTGTGATCAGGATCATGATTTTAAAGGCAGATTTTGGTTCTTAGAAGGAAATTGGATGGGATGCAGCAGTCCATCCGCAAGTTCGTACTGAAAATCCATGCTGGTCGCCAATGTGGGATTGTGGGTGATCACGATCAGAGTGATCCCATACTCTTTGTTGAAGTGGAGCAACAAATCCACAATTTGTTGTCCCGTCTCCTGGTCCAGATTTCCTGTCGGTTCATCCGTCAGTAGAATTTTTGGAGAATTGGACAAGGCACGAGCAATTGCCACTCTTTGTTGCTCTCCTCCCGACAACTGAGAGGGTTTGTGATTAAAACGTCCGTTCAATCCAACTTTTATTAAAAGTTCTTTTGCTTCTTTTCGAGCAACTTCCCAGGGTTTGTGATTGATGCGCAGGGGCATGATGACGTTTTCCAAAGCAGTGAAGTCTTGCAACAAGTGATGGAATTGAAAAACAAACGCGACCTTCTCATTGCGAAAACGAGCGATTTCCTCTCTCCTCATTTGCGAAAGTTCTTTTTCTTCTATTCTGATTTCACCCGAATCGGCTTTATCCAGGCCACCGAGAAGGTGAAGAAAGGTGCTTTTGCCCACACCCGAGCTTCCCACGATAGCAAGGGTTGCCGCTTTTGGGACCCGGAGGGTCAGTCCTTTGAGGATGCGAAGAATGCGACCTTCTCCGTCATGGTAACTTTTATGCAGGTTTGTCACTTCAATTTGGATATCTTCCCTGGTCATTTTGTAATAGTGAAGGCGATTTTCCCCGTCATCCGGTAGAAATTTCAAATTGGGAAACGATTATGAGGCCTACCTCAACCCCTATTGCGTTTCTGCAATAAAAAAGATCTCCTCGGGTTGACGAATTATTATTGATGTAAGTGGAACAACCATATCGCCGTGCCAGTCCATTAAAAAGCAGGTAATTTTTTAGGAATGAGCTGCTTTTTCAAACGTCCATACTGCGGAATTCCGGCAGAAAAAGGAGGAAAGTCTTCTCCTTCGATCAAAGGGCGGCAATATTTGATAAAAGCTTCAGTGATGTCGAAACCGTCTGAACTGATATAGGAATCAGGGAGCAATTTTTCTTGATTGGCAATATTCTCAGCGTCCGTATGAGCGACGCTCCAGCGATACGGATCATCGTTTTCCCTGACCAGGATGACCATCTGACCATTCAATTGTTCTTTGGCTATCGCCACTGCATGCTGTCCACAAGCAATCGCCTGTTCGAGGTCCACCCGGGAAGACAAGTGCCTGCCGGATCGTTGACAGTAATCCAAAACAGCACCATGGGTTTTTAATCCCAAATTTTCTTTGATCAGAGATTGAACTACCTGCGCAACGCCTCCCAGTTGGACATGACCGAATTGGTCGGTCGATCCGCTTTCGGAAAGAAAACGGCCATCCTCTCCTTTGCTCCCCTCCGAAACGGCAACCACGCAAAATCCATGGCGTGAGACGACTTCTTCCACTTGAAGCAGGAATCGTTTTTCAACGAACGCTCGTTCCGGGAGCAAGATGAGATGAGGGGGATCGTCTCGCTCACGACGAGCCAGGGCGGTCGCAGCGGCAATCCAGCCTGCATGCCGGCCCATTGTTTCCATCACAAAGACTTTGGTAGAATCCCGGTACATGGACGCCACATCGATACCTCCTTCCAATATCGAAATCGCATTGTATTTTGCAGTGGAACCGAATCCAGGACAATTGTCGGTGACGGGAAGGTCATTGTCCACGGTTTTGGGTACGCCAATAGCGATCAACTCATATCCCATTTTTCCGGCAATTCGACTGACTTTGCAGACAGTATCCATGGAATCATTACCACCATTGTAAAAAAAATAGCGAATGTTGTGGGCTTCCAGCACCCGGACGATTCTTTCAAATTCATGACGATTTTTTTCCAAATCCGGCAGTTTGCGGCGGCATGATCCCAATGCCGCCCCCGGGGTGTAGCGCAATGCTTCTACCGTCTGAGGGGACTCTTCCTGTAAATCAATCAAATTTTCCTCGAGGATACCATTGATACCCTGAAATCCACCATAGATTTTGTCGATGAAGCCGGCTTTCATTGCTTCAGTAATCACACCATATGCAGAACCATTGATGACACTGGTAACTCCCCCTGATTGAGCATAAACCGCATTTCCTTGTAGCATTTTTCTTCTGAATAAAGCGAGATGGTTAACGGGATTTCCTGTCCTTCTTATCAGTTCTGCCCGCTTGTTTACTCATTCTCTATGCCAATGACAAGTTTTAAATCCATCGATCGTGGATTTGAAGTGGTGCTGTTAACAGCGATGCGCTGCGGCATTTCTGTCTTTTTGGGGTAGAGAGGTTGAGGACGGCTTGTGCGACAAAATGAAATTTTGATGCCTGTTTATTCAGATTTCATCACCAAACGTGTCCATTTGTGAATCCGGTGAATGGCAGCCTGCATTGACATGATCACATCTTCCGTGTTGAGAGGTTTTTCAAAATAGTCCGTCGCTCCTGCTTTCAGGCATTCAATGACCCTTTGTTTGTTGCTATATGCAGTCATAATGAACACTTGAATCAAACTATTGAATCCTTTGATAAAGCGTAACAGATCAATTCCGGACATTCCCGGCAATTGTAAATCGGAAATCACGATATAAAAATCTTCTGATTCAATCAATTCCATTGCTTCTTCCGCCGTATGAGCAGCCACTACGTCATGACCCAGTTCATTTAAAATTTCACACAACAACAGTGTCATGTTTTTGTCATCATCCACTAATAGAATTTTCGTGTATTCCATTGCTCTTCGACGATTGACGTGATTTTACTCCATCAGACTTTTCTTCAAAATTCAGTCTTTTATCAGAAACAGGGATTGCGTATCTTTCTGTTCAGTGAGGAGTAACTGTTCTTTTTTAAAAATTTATTCCATGAATTTTTCATTTGCAAGATTTATACAAAAGTTGAACTTCCCATCGATCTGCAAGGTGAAAATGCGAAGGAATCCGCAAAAAAAGCTTCTCCCACTGCAAAACATTTAAACTTTCAACTACAAATCGAGATTGTTATCTTATCCCCGAATGGATGAAGAGTCACCTGCCTGTTCAAATTGCAATCCATGAAAGCCAGATACGACCCCTTGTTGAGTTTTTGTATAGTGAGCCTGACGTTGTTTGGGACGGTAATGATCTACAGCACCAGCGCAGTTTATGCCGAACTGCGTTTTGATACGAGTGGGTATTTCCTGAGGGCACATTTGCTCCATCTCCTGCTTGGATACATTGCCTTGTGGATCGGGATGCGCATGAATTACTTACTTTGGGAAAAAATGATCCCTTCATTGATGTTGTTCATGCTGTTGTTGCTCGTCCTGGTATTGATTCCGGGCATCGGACACGAAGTCAATGGAGCGCGCCGGTGGATTCGTTATAATGGAATTGGCATTCAGCCTGTTGAAATCCTCAAGATTGTTCTGATTTTTTATGTCTCCTCCTACCTGGGACGTAAACAGGAAATTCTGGACTCATTTTTTCGAGGAATCAGCCCGAATTTTATAGTAATCAGCATTTATTTGTTTCTTGTCCTGCTACAACCCGACTTTGGTACGGTAGTTTTGATTGCGCTTAGCGTGTTATTGATGATTTACGCAGGAGGCGCCAAGCCAATTCATATTTTTGGCAGTGTGCTTGGATTTTCCATAATTTCCCTGTTGCTGATCGTCAGCCAATCTTACCGGTTACGACGTTTGTTGACCTATCTCAATCCATGGGATGATCCCTTGGATTCGGGATTTCAAATTATTCAATCTTTCATTGCTTTGGGGACAGGTGGTTGGTTTGGCAAGGGATTGAGCCAAAGTCTACAGAAATTATTTTTTTTACCGGATGCCCACACTGATTTCATTTTTGCCATCATTGGTGAGGAGCTCGGCTTTTTGCGAGTATGTGGTTTGATTGGCTTATTCGGGATCTTCATCTGGCGAGGTTATCAAGCCTCCCGCCATGCCAGAGACCACTTTGGCCGGCATGTCGCTTTTGGAATCACCACTTCCATCAGCTTGCAAATTCTTCTCAATTTGTTTGTGGTAACCGGTTTGCTTCCCACCAAAGGACTTCCGCTTCCTTTTATCAGTTTTGGTGGAACTTCATTGGTGGTGACACTTTTTATGGCAGGGCTGCTTTTGAATATCGGAAAGGAAATGGTCCCCCGGCATCACAGGGAATCACCAAACTCCTTTTCCAAGAAACCGATTTATTACTGATAGTCGGACTTGCTCTTGAAAAATAATTTCAGTGAGGCCTCTGGTGGCAGAAAAACCGAGTTGGCGACAAACGAATGGGTATGGGTTGAGATTACAAATCGCAAAAGTTGTTGACAACTCCTGAAAAATCGTTAAAAATCGGGCAGGTTTTAATGAAGTTCGCTCTCTTATCAAAAGGGTGAGGAGTTCAGAATATGGTGATCTTTTCCCATAAAATCCGGGCTTGCTTAAAAACTAAATCTAAAATCTGCGTAAAGGAGGTAGAAGTTTCAATATGAACGATGATATTGCGTCTGCTCATGTAAATAAAGTTGCCTTGGAAAACAGGGATGACAATCAAGAAATCAGCTTTGGTGAGAAGATGTTGAAGTGGAGGGAGGACACAGGGTTGACTCGTAAGGAACTGGCACGCAAACTCAATGTTTCCCTGACTGCGGTTAAAAATTGGGAAACCGGTCACTCGACTCCCAAATTGACGAAATATAGTGAAATCGCCAAAGTTCTCAACATCAGCGTGAAAGAGATGGGATTGGACGCCAATTTGGATTTGACGAAAATTGGAGACCGCATCAAATATGCCCGATTGCTCCGTGGTATGTCGATCGAAGCCTTTTCTTATGAATTCGGTTTTGCCATCCAAACGGTAAAAAGCTGGGAATCCCATACTGCTGAAGTCACTGAACCTTCCCTGGAACGTATTTCGAGAGCCTTGAACATCCCGAGCCATTTCTTTGACATCGAATCCAATCCTGAACAGGTATTGGAGAGTATCTCTTAAATCACGCCTTCTGATGCGCTTCCTGCGGAGAAGTCCGCTCCCCTGGCAATTCTTTTGAATTCCTTTTTTGGTATCAATCTCTTCTCAACCACGAGGAATTCATATTTCGTCATTCCTGACGAATATTGCGCAAATGCCATTGCTCCCCAAAACGAAAAATTGGGATCATTTTTCGTTCATGCAATCTTCATGTATTCCTGGAACGCATATTCGCGGAATCTCTCTATTTTTAGAAACTGTTTGAAATAAGTTGAGCTTCCAACTGGGGAGGGGTCTGGCTTGAAAATTTGGAAAAGTAGCGTTATTTTTTTCTTCAAATCGATTTGACTTTCCTTTTCGCTTGTTTCTGAAGATGGCTCGTCAACCACGCCTTTACTATCCTGATGCGCTTTATCATGTGATGCTTCATGGCAATGGAGGGCAATCCATTTTTTTCAGTCCCCCCGACTATCGACCATTTTATTGCTCCAAGAAGGTTCCCAACGCTTTGATCACCGGATTCATGTCTTTTGTTTAATGAGCAATCATGTTCCTCCCTGTTCTCCACCTCTTTCAGGACGGATCATTCATCAAGTGGCTCGAGTTTATCAATTACCGGAGCAGGAATTAACCCGAGTTCGACATAAATCTTCAATAATAGGAGAATCCTGGCGTATATGTCATTTCGGGCGTAGACCCGGAATCCAGGGGACTTTGCGATAAACTCGATTCCCGATTGAGAGGGGTGGACTGATTCGATACCCTGGATTCCTGATCTGAGCGAGGAATGACACAAAGTCATACTGGATTCCTGGTCGCAGCCAGGAATGACATTTTCCGGCCAGGCACAAAAGCGTACTGGATTCCTGGTCAAGCCAGGAATGACACGGTTCCTCTGCGGTTATGAAAGTCGAGTGAAGTCTGTACGATGATTGGCCTGTTGGCTTTCGATTGAAAGTCCGCCACGATTCGGGAGGTCGGAAACGTTTTCAATCGAGATGATTCGACGATCCGCTTTGCAGTGTACCGCTTGAGACGACGATTGAAGGAATCCGAGGGACTCCAAAATCAATCAGAGGAACTGAAACGTCAAATACTTGCTTGAAGTTTAAACTTTCAAGCCTTACCCCATTTAGAAAATTCTAACCTTCAGATAAAGATTGTGATGATATTCTTTATGGCAATCACAATGCGCGATATTGATACATTTTGATACAAAAAATAACTGTATTGAAATGAATTTTGACCTCCTTTTTGAAATAATATATTTGATGTTTGACTCAATTTATGAGGAAAGGAGGAATCGATGTTACAAGTTTTAAGCGACACAATTGAGGATTTGCACCCCATAACGGCTCATTTTCCGATTGCCCTGCTTGTTATCAGTGTGGGATTGAGTGTTGTGACACGATTCAAACCCTATGGCAACTTGCAAGAATCGTCTTGGCTTTTATTATGGATTGGCACGCTGGGGGCGCTCATTGCCAGTGTCACAGGGGTGATCTCTCATTTCCCCTACGAATCAACTGATTTACATGATGTCATTGAAATCCATCAAATGTGGAGTTTTGCGGTTACTATTTTTTTCGCCGCCCTGACACTCTGGCGCTGGCGTACTCGTTTAAAGGGGACTGATGCGGGAAATTCCACTTACTATGTCATCCTTGTTTTGATAGGGCTGATCGGATTAATTATGTCTGGTATGACTGGTGGAGATTTAGTTTACGACCATGGAATTAACGTCAGGGGAGTGAATCCTTTATTAGGTCTGTAAAAAAAGTCAGGGAGTAATTGAAATGGAAGTATTGGATTTGGCATTGCGATATATGGAAATATTTTATGCAGGGAGAAACGTCAACACATTGCGTCCCTTATTGGAGACGGTCAGAACCGTGGGCCAAAAGCTTGTACAAACCATTGGACACCACAAGGTACCTAATTTTTTCTGGGGCCATGGCCAGGGGAATCGGGGACCTGAAGATCGGCCCACTCCCAGATCCTGATGAGTGACTGGAGCGTTCCTTTGATCCATTTTGAAGAAATGACTCCAACTCTTGAAATAAATGGTGCGTTTATAAAAAATTGTAGTGCCAAGTGCTGAAGACTACACGCAAATGGGTTACCCTGATTTGTGGACGGAAAAGTGTTTTTTTTCTTGGAAATTCCTCTAATGAGTGACCCCGTTTTAGAATTGTTTTCTGCATCTGTGAGAGCAGGTAAGAGACCAAAATCAAAGAAGTAGTGACATCTAAACGTTCTCATAGGAGAGTATATAGTGATGTCCACCAGACTCATCGACATCTATTGTCATTGATCCCTTAATACCTGTCATCTCCTCTATGCCCGTACCCGGTACAACTTCGAGGATGAGTGAATCCTTTCCATCTTCCATTTTGCCACAGTGCATGAGAGTGAATGCACCCTTCTTGCCATCAAGCTCGCCTTGAAATCGCTCAATGACGACATAGCCGCCGTTACCTTCTGCTGGTGAGCCTATACTGCTGAGCATCTCTCCATAACTATGTCCACTTAGTGCGCCATCAAAAGTCTTGTCTATTGTCATTCGAGCACAACCCTCTTGGTTTTTAAAGAATTCTTTCGGTTTTAAATCTGGATTAAAAGTGCCTTTTGCTGTTTTCATATTGTTTCTTCCATGCTTGTTATATCCTAAGTTGAGCGATTCGTAATAAAAAAAGCTCCAAACCTTGGAAAAAATGTGTTATATTTCAGTGGCTAACACAAAAACATTCACAACATCTAACACATCCCAACAGGTAGAAATCTTTATGGAAAAAGATATAACAGTTCAGGATAAAAAGAAACAGATAATTGATACCATTCCGCCAACCACTGACTGGCGGACTTTCATTTCTTCGCGTAAGAGGAAGATCTGGTAAAAAAGAGTCTGACTTGGAAGTTTGGAAAAGTAGCGTTATTATTTTCTTTAAATCGATTTGACTTTCCTTCTCGCTGGTTTCTGAAGATGGCTCGTCAACCACGACTTTACTATCCTGGCGCGCTTCCCCATGTGATACTTCTGGCAATAGAGGGCAACCCATTTTTTCAGTTCCCCGACTGTCGACCATTTTATGACTTGCTTCCAGAAGCTTCCCAACGCTTTGATCATCGAATTTACACCTTTATTTAATGAGCAATCCAACTTGTCCCTCCCGGTTCCCCTCCTCTTTGAGGACGGATCATTCATCAAGTGGCTCGAGTTTATCAACTACCGGAGCAGGAATTAACCCGAGTTCGACATAAAGCTTCAATAATAGGAGTATCCAGGCGTATATGTCATTACGGGCGAAGACCCGGAATCCAGATTTCAGTCTGGCTGCCTACCTCTGGATTCCTGGTCAAGCCAGGAAGGACACAAAGGCTTACTGGATGCCTGGTCAAGCCAGGAAGGACACAAAGGCAGAATGGAGTCCTGCTCAAGCCAGGAAGGACACAAAGGCAGAATGGAGTCCTGCTCAAGCCAGGAAGGACACAAAGGCAGAATGGAGTCCTGCTCAAGCCAGGAAGGACACAAAGGCAGAATGGAGTCCTGCTCAAGCCAGGAAGGACACAAAGGCAGAATGGATTCCTGGTCAAGCCAGGAATGACACGGTTCCTCTGCGGTTATGAAAGTCGAGTGAAGTCTGTACGATGATTGGCCTGTTGGCTTTCGATTGAAAGTCCGCCACGATTCGGGAGGTCGGAAACGTTTTCAATCGAGATGATTCGACGATCCGCTTTGCAGTGTACCGCTTGAGACGACGATTGAAGGAATCCGAGGGACTCCAAAATCAATCAGAGGAACTGAAACGGAAAATACTTGCTTGATAATACAAACTTTCAGGCCTGCCCCCCTTCACGTCATCTCCCCGATTGCGCACGGGCTGGAGACGGTACCTGCGTCGACGATTGGTTTTACCCCTCGAAGCGCCGGGCCATCATGGCAGAGCACAAGTGCTGACCCGGTAATCCGCTCCCCCAAGCGGCGATTGAAGAAATCTGCCGGGGCAGCGGTACAAAGTGGGTTCTTGTCTCAGGCAATCCAACGAATATTACTGCGCCTGGTGAAACGGTAATGTGTTCCGTGTAGCGGGTCAGCGACCGAAGACGATGTCTTCCCACACGGGAGCCTGGTTGGAACGGAGTCGCTTCAGGATGGCCAGCCTGCAAATTTCCTGTCCGACTGTCAGAAGTCTCTCCGCGTTTTTCTTGACACGGCCGGAATGGACGGCGCCAGACGCGGCGGCATAGACGTTCTTGAGGGTATTGTAACGCTGCCGCCTTTCCGCCGGGTTGCGACCCGTATACCAAGCCCCGTTGGTCGCCAGGCGGAAGGTCAACTCTGCACGGTTGCCTCCATCTAGGAACAGTGCTTCGAGAGCGGTCCTGAGGAATACCAGACGGTCGGCTGAATCCGGACGACGCGATTTGGACTTAAGCCAGTACTGGAAGGCGGTCTCCACACTGGGCGGCAGGTTACGCAATTCAGGCTGGAGCCGGATGGCTTTCCTGAGGTTATCTGCTGTCAACATCGAAACAGTGGCTGTTCGAGGGGTCGGCTCATTACTGCCGTAGTTGGAAGAGCTCAAATGCTGGCCGAAATGGGCATGGTCTCTGTAGTCAGTCCATATCATGGGAGTTTCGACCGCCACGTCGCATATGAGGGACAAGGCGCGTCTGAGCTCATAGATACCGCTGATAGACAGTGGCGACGTCACTTCGAAGTCTGCCGAATATTGCCAGGACTCGACTGGAGTACCGCCATGTTGTTCGGTGACTTTGGTGGGTTTCGACAAGACCGGAGCGATTTTACACGGGATGCGAAGTATTGTGCGATCCAGATAGTCCGACAGCGCGACACCAAATCTGGTGGGGAACCAGCCTTCTAGGTGATCGCTCTTGCGTGGCAGTCGCTCAACGGCTAGACCATTTGCGAGGGCAAAGGGAGAGTCTGCACATAACCGGCCGAGGAGGACGCGCGATTCGAATCCGAGGGGGGCGCCGCGAACCCAGCGTAGCACCTTGCTCGCCGTACGTCGCGGCGTGGTGAGGCAGGAGTCGACGACAAGATAGCTCCAAAGGTCAGCTGTTGCGGAGACGCCGACGGACTTTTCCATTAAATCGGATTGTAGAACAGTCGAACGGTGGCGTGTGGGGAGAACCGAGCCAAGGCCATGGGCAACGTGGCCTTCGGACAAGACTCCGAAGGTATCGAGCAGACGTTCGAAATCTTTGCGGCGGGTTATGCCTTCTGAGCTTCTGCAAAGCGCTTTCACCCGGATATCAGACCGGAATGATTGTCGCTTCCAGCTGTCTTCCTGGTGTAGCGACTTGAGGCCGTGGGCGTCGAGTTCCTCCTTGGAGGTCTCTTCGAGCGTGCTTTCGAACGTGCTGCTGGGGTGACCGCTGTAATCGCCAGGAACGAACTTGGTGTTGGCGTGTTCGACATGGGTCACAGAAAAGCGGGCGTCGCGGAGTTCGGCGCACAGGAGCCCGGTCAACGCGGAAGCTCTTTTCTTGTCATTGTTTGCATTCATACTTCGAGTTCGCGGTAATTGCGAGTGTCTGGGTATTCAGAGCAATTTGGACACCGATTCTGGTGGAAACTGGGATTAGGGGGCTGACCTTCGATTAAGAACCTGTTTGAAATTAGTTGAGCTTCCTATTGGAAGTTTTCCATGTCACATTCATTTTGATAGAAATGAAGCCTTAATAAAAAGGAGTGAACATGGAACGTTCAGGTTATAACAGTGATGTCAGTGATAAACAATAGGAAAGACTTCAAGAGTACCTTCCCAAAATTTCAACTCGTAGAGCCCACCTTCATAAATGGGAACTACGAGTGTACCAGATCAGGCTGGAAAGTTTGGAAAAGTAGCGTGATTGTATTATTCAAATCGATTTCACTATCCGTTTCACTTGTTTCAAAAGATGACGCGTTAACCACGCCTTTACTTTCCTGGTGCGCTTTATCATGTGATACTTCGTGGCAATGGAGGGCAATCCATTTTTTTCAGTCCCCCCGACTATCGACCATTTTCTCTCTTGCTCCAAGAAGGTTCCCAATGCTTTGATCACCGGATTCACGCCTTTTGTTTAAAGAGCAATCATACATGTCCCTCCCGGTTCTCCTCCTCTTTGAGGACGGATTATTCATCATGTGGCTCGAGTTTATCAACTACCGGAGCAGGAATTAACCCGAGTTCGACATCAATCTTCAATGATAGGAGTATCCAGGCGTATATGTCATTACGGGCGAAGACCCGGAATCCAGATTTCAGTCTGACTGCATACCTCTGGATTCCTGGTCAAGCCAGGAATGACACAAAGGCTTACTGGATGCCTGGTCAAGCCAGGAAGGACACAAAGACATACTGGATTCCTGCTCAAGCCAGGAAGGACACAAAAGCGTACTGGAGTCCTGATCGTAGCCAGGAAGGACACAAAGGCTTACTGGATGCCTGGTCAAGCCAGGAAGGACACAAAGACATACTGGATGCCTGGTCAAGCCAGGAAGGACACAAAGGCTTACTGGATGCCTGGTCAAGCCAGGAAGGACACAAAGGCAGAATGGAGTCCTGATCAAGCCAGGAAGGACACAAAGGCAGAATGGAGTCCTGATCAAGCCAGGAAGGACACAAAGGCAGAATGGATTCCTGGTCTGAGCCAGGAATGACACAAAGACATACTGGATTCCTGGTCTGAGCCAGGAATGACACAAAGACATATTGGATTCCTGGTCAAGCCAGGAATGACACGGTTCCTCTGCAGTCACGAAAGTCGAGTGAAGCCCGCGCAATGATTGGCCTGATGGCTTTCGATTGGAAGTCCGCAACGATTCGGGAGCTCGGGAAAGCTTTCAATTGAGAAGATACGACGATCCGCTTTGCAGTGAACCGCTTGATACGACGATTGAAGGAATCCGAGGAGCTCCAAAATCAATTAGAGGAACTGAAACTTCAAATACTTGCTTGAAGTTCCAAACTTCCAAGCCTGACCCAAATTTGCATTTCTGATCGACGTCATCCAGAAACTCTCTTTAAAAATCGATTCTGCCAATTCAAGAGCTTGAAGTTTTCTGAGATTCAACTGACAAGACCGGATCTACGGGGGCTCGATGAATTGAGTTAATAATTTATGCGTTGGGATGCGGCCATCTTCAAAGTCAATGAAATAGTCCTTTTTCAGCTGACAAGAGACTATTGCTTCATGCTAAAAAATCGCTCTCTGTCGATTCTACGGATTCAGGGTGCCCCGTTCATTTCAGCTGAGGCTGTTGAGAAAATCAAGCGTGGATGCAGGGATTTCATATCGAGGCGGGCATTGAAAACGTTGAACCGGGCAGGGATCTCCTCTGCCGATCCGTGGGGTCTCACTCGATATCGCATGGGACGGATCTGCCTCACTCCATTGCCCCAGACGATAACAGGAGCGAAATATCCCGGGTAAATGCGTGAATGATTTCCCTCTTCTTTAAAAAAAAAGAGAGGCGGGCTTCCTTTTCAAGCCGAGGGTTTCTTTGATGCCTGCCACATTCCGTTCCGTCTCAATTTGTTGCATGGACGAAAATTGATCGAAAGCGTGAGGGTCGATCGACGCATGGATGCGTGCCGCCTGTTTTTTGAGGAACCCATGACGCTGAGGGTGGCCTCAGGCGGAGTTTATGACAAAGCATGGAAAATGAAGCAGTCTCATAAATCCCCGCGATAACTGTCCGGTTGGAACCAGATTCCCACGGTCGGCTGACGGCAAATTTCGTGGTTCCCTGCAGCAGTTCAGCAGGATCCCGGGGAACTCTCCCAAGGTCATTTGGAATTGAATTTCCTATAAGTTCGTTCTGAAATCGTGAACCTTGTACTGTCATCAAAACGGTAACTTCAGATTGTCATACGGGTTCCGGATCAAGTCCGGCATGATCCGATATCCAGGGCTCGCGCTAGTTTCCTGGCTCGCTGCATACCTATGGATTCCTGTTTCCTGAACGCCGAATGCGCGTGAACGAATATAGCAGGGATAGATTTTGCAGGGACAAGCTTCGCAGGAATGACCGGGTTTTTCTAGGATACGAATATTCATAACATATTGAAATTATTATATATTTATCTCATATTCAGGTTGGCTATACATTCCCACAAGCAACGATTTTGCGCTATAAGTGAAAAAATCTATTGGTAAAATTTGAGCTGAAAAGAAGATTCCATAACATATTGAAATTATTATATTTTTATCTCGAACTCAGGTTAGAAAATTAAATCCATCCCCCATAAAAAACTATGCACTAAAATTTGATTTGAGAATAATTCTATTGGTAAAATTTGGGCATGAAAAAAGTCAGTGCATGAGATTCGAAATTATCTCAAGGCGCATGTTTTTTTCAGCATAGTAAGGACGCCAATTCACTTAATTATTGGATTGGGTCGAAAAACAAGGGAAGACAGAATGATTCGAGGATTCCCAGATAATATTAAAAATTTTTTTAAAGGAATTTAATATGGCTAGACATTCTAAATTAACCCCGGAGCTACAAGATAAAATTTGTAAGGCGTTGAAACTTGGGCACCCCCTGAATACCGCGGCTCCGTTGGCCGGCGTGACCGTACGAACTGCGCATAGCTGGCTGGCGCGAGGGCGCAAGGAGGACAATCGAATCGCCGGGGGGGAAGCGGTGAACCAAGACGAAGCAATTTACCTGGATTTTCTGATTGCGACCGGAGAAGCGACGTCGCATGCAGTGGACAGGGTCCTACAGAATTTGGCAGCCGAGGCTGACCAAAACCCCAAGGTGTCGCAATGGTTATTGTCCCACTATCTCTCCGGAAGCCGGGTAAAGTCCGAAGAGATGGAAGAACGGATTGCGACTTTGGAAGCATCTATGAATGAAGCTTTTGAGGAGAAGGAGGAAAATAAAAATGGATAAAATTCGTGAATTCTCGAAGCGCTTAAAAATTCTGGAAAGCAATATGAAGATATTGACAGAACCGGAACACATAACTTGTACTGTAAAAAGGTGCTTCCACGCCGAGGTCGAGTGCGCTTGTAACTGCGGAAAACATGGTGTGGTGCGTGTAGAAAAGTTTTGGGAGAGACCGGGAAATAGCGTTTGCAAGCATTTTCACAAACCCCCTAAAATACCTTGCGGTTGCTTGAGCATGGAAGAAATAAGAAGTATAGATGGCTATTCTAATATTTTAAAAACAAAGTGGCCTTCAGACGATGGGAATATGTTGCAAAGGGTACCGGGTCTATTCAGATTTGATTGCAATCAAGGGTTTGATAAATTTGAGCTATATAGAAGGGGTAATCTTATTATTAAATTGAATGGGAATACTATAAAAACTGAAAAAACAATTGCTGAGATTCCCTATGAAAGCCTTTTGGCACGCTTCGGCGTGAGTCCGTAGATATCCCTCCATGTCATTCCCGCGAAACTTGTCCCTGCGAAACTTGTCCCTGCGAAAGCAGGGAGCAGGGAGCGGGGAGTAGGAATCCAGTGTATCGAAATGGCCCCTGGATTCCGGGTCTGCGCCCGGAATGACACGCTTAAGCAATTTAGAAGACGTGGTCAGATTTTTTAGATCGAGTGAAGAAACTGAAGAAATGATAGCCAGTTTTCAATAATATGAATGTTCTGCTACAATTCGGCGAAAGTGCGTAGATCCCCTGGATTCCGGGTCTATGCCCGGAATGACACGTTTTAGACTTCGTGTTTTTCGCCCGGAATGACACGCTCCTGGCTTCGTGTTTTTCGCCCGGAATGACACGCTTTTGGATTGGTGTTTTTCGCCCGGAATGACAGCCTTAAGCTATTTTGAGGAAGTGGTCAGATTTTTTAGATCGAGTGAAGAAACTGAAGAAACGATAGCCAGTTTTCAATAATATGAATGTTCTGCTACAATTCGGCGAAAGTGCGTAAATCCCCTGGATTCCGGGTCTATGCCCGGAATGACACAATCCTGGATTGCGGGTCTTTGCTTGGAATGACACAATCCTGGATTCCGGGTCTGCGCCCGGAACGACACGCTTTTGGATTGGTGTTTTTCGGCCAGAATGACAGCCTTAAGATATTTTGAGGAGGTGGTCAGATTTTTTAGATAGAGTGAAGAAACTGAAGAAATGATAGCCAGTTTTCAATAATATGAATGTTCTGCTACAATTCGGCGAAAGTGCGTAAATCCCCTGGATTGCGGGTCTTTGCTTGGAATGACACGCTTTTGGATTGGTGTTTTTCGGACGGAATGACAGCCTTAAGATATTTTGAGGAGGTGGTCAGATTTTTTAGATAGAGTGAAGAAACTGAAGAAATGATAGCCAGTTTTCAATAATATGAATGTTCTGCTACAATTCGGCGAAAGTGCGTAGATCCCCTGGATTCCGGGTCTGCGCACGGAATGACACAATATTGAATTCTGGATCTTTGCCCGGAATGACACAATCCTGGATTGCGGGTCTTTGCTTGGAATGACACGCTTTTGGATTGGTGTTTTTCGGACGGAATGACACGCTCTTGGAATGATGTTTTTCGCTTGGAATGGCAGCCTATTGCTGTTTTGAAGAGGCGATCAGATTTTTTAGATAGAGTGAAGAAACTGAAGAAATAATAGCCAGTTTTCTATAATATGAATGTTCTGCTACAATTCGGCGAAAGTGCGTAGATCCCCTGGATTCCGGGTCTGCGCACGGAATGACACAATCTTGGAATGATGTTTTTCGCCGGAAATGACACGTTACTGGCTTCGTGTTTTACGGCCGGAATGACACGCTTTTGGATTGGTGTTTTTTAGCTTGGAATGACAGCCTTAAGCTATTTTGAGGAGGTGGTCAGATTTTCAGATGGAGTGAAGAAACTGAAGAAATATCAGGCAATATTCCCTATAATTTTATCTTGACCACTTTTTAGAACCTGTTTGAAATAAGGCGAACTCTCTCATCGATTTTTATCATCTCTGTGATTATCTTGGTGCAGCCTGCCAAGCCGCTTTTGAAGACGACTCTTCGGCCCTGAAAAAACAGAAACAAACCATGAAAAGTTGAGTTTCCTCTTGGATATCTCGTTATGATTTGCTTGATGTTAAAGAGAAATAAATGACTTTCAAACAGGTGCTTATAGTGGAAAAAACCTTTATTTGACTTTACCCCGACAATTATCGGGAGGAGGCATAGTTGCTGTATTGCAAAATCAAATCCACAAACTTTTCCGATCCCCCGGGTGGGAGTAACTGGTGCAGCCGATTTCCCAAAACGCCGGGTTGGTAGCTGGCAAAAAAATCTTGCCACCATTGTAATCCTTCTTCTGAAAACCATTGTTGGCTGAGTAACGCTCCTGCACCCGCATCCGCAATAACCGTTCCATTCAATTCTTGATGGCTACCGGGAAGGGGGACGATCACAGCATCTTTGGAAAGCAAAGCCAATTCTCCCAGAGTCCCCAAACCTGCCCGGGTGACCACGAGGTTACTACGTGCCAGCAGGTGTCCCATGCCTTCATGGATCATTGAAAAAGCATGGTAATCCGGATGAGAGCATGGCAGAGGAGGATGGTTATTTCCTGTCAGGTGTACAATCTGGAATCGTGCAAGCCATAAATCCAATACCGTTTCCACTGCCGAATTCAATCCGGCAGCACCTTGTCCACCCCCGGTTACCAACAAGACGGGTTTTTCCGCATCCAGGCCAAATTGAGCATTTGCTTGCCGAGGGCATGCATTTTTGATTTCCGCGCGAACAACGGGACCGATTTTTTTCTGTGGTATCGCCGGAAAATGAGGAGCCGTTTGTTCAAACAGGTAAGCAAGAACGTCGCTCACCGGGGCCATCAGTCGATTGGCCAATCCCGGTTGGACGTCCATTTGAAAAAGGACATGTGGTATTCTCAGTAACCAGGCCGCATAAGCAACCGGAACACTGACAAAACTTCCGGCAGAAACGACGACATGCGGACGGAAGCAGATCAATTTTACCAGGCCGACGAAGAATCCCGAAACTATAAAAATGGGATCCAGCAAGTTGCGCCAACTCCAGTAACGGCGAAGTTTACCGGAGGGAATGCGTTCAAAGGGGAGTCCTGCCCGGGCAACCATTGCTTTCTCGGGTCCCTTGCCAGTGCCCCAAAATACTGCGGCTATTTGATTTTTCCCCAATTTGAATACCAGCTCCTCGTAAATAGCTAAAAGGGGAGTGGTCGGTCCGCCGGAACCACCTCCTGTGAAAACAATGCGTAAGATTTGTTTTTGCATTTAATGTTTATTTTTGAAAGATTCAGCAGTGGCCTTCAGTCATGATACGGACCCGAGTACAACTTGTTGAGTTTAACTTTGATGATTACAATAAACGATTGTCATTCCCGCGAAAGCGAGATTATTATGCTTTGTCTGAAAATATTTCTTTAACTTCACATTGTGGAGAAATCATGGAGATCGAAGCCTTTCGTCACCAGTATTGCTTTTTTTTCAAGGACGGTAATCTCACCGCAGGATGGGTAGAAGGAATTCAGAAGAAAAAGCTCGCCATCATACCTCTGCAAGGGAAAATGCTTTTTCTGCCTCCCCATCGAATCAGTCTCCACTGGCAGGACGACTCGTCCACTGATAAGCAATCAGCCCTCCTGCGATTGAAATTCTTGATGGAGCAAATCCAGCAAATCGCAAATAATCTGGATTTGGAAGTGATACACGAATTGAGCACTCCCGGAAAGAGTTACTTGCTGGAAGAACTGATTGATGATTTCCTGGACGATCCCGGAGATCGAATGCAGGGAATTGCTTTCTTTTTCGCTTTACAAAACGATCACCGATTTTTCAAGAGAAAAAAAGACCGTTACACGGCACGCACTGCTGAAGAACTGGCAGAGTTGGACCAAAAACTGGCACAGGAACAGAAACAACGAATCTGGGAAGAAAAAGTCCGGCAATGGATTGTAGATTTGCAATCCGAAACCAGGCATGTAGAGTCTTCGGAGGAGGACATCCGGCGATGCAATAGACATTTCAATGAAGAACAATCGCAATGGCTTCGACAATTGAGATCCATTTTGATTTATGGGAAAAATTCCGGTTACTGGAAATTACTGGCACCCATTTTAAATTTGAGCGTGGAATTCAATGATGCGGATGAAAAGAAAATATGTACTTTATTACGACAAGCCGGATGCGCGATTTCAAAAAGTCGACTGATTCTGCTGAGAGCATCGGTGAGGGAAGAATTTCCGAAAGAAGTATTGGAAGAGGCGGAACGATTGAGCCACCGTTTCGCTTTGTCGGAAGGTGAAAAATTTGATGAGCATGCTTTGACCTTCTCCATTGATGCGGAAACCACTAAAGACTATGACGATGCTTTTTCCATTTTGGGATGGACCGACAATCGGGTTGAATTGCTTATCCATGTTACCGATCTGTCCGCCATGATTCAACCCAAAGACCCTTTGTTCGAAGAAGCGGAATCTCGCGTTTCTTCCGTCTACACGCTCGATCGGGTGTTTCCCATGTTTCCACCTTCACTTTCGGAGCATTGTTTTTCTCTTAAAGCGAAAAACGTACGCCGTACAATGAGTTTTCATTTCGATTTGTACGGCAATGGAGAACGGAATTTCAGGGGAATTTATTTCGACAAGATCCAAGTAGCGAAAAATCTCACTTATGAGCAAGCAGACCATGCCATTGAACGGCAGCAAGGATTTTGGAAGGCCCTTTCCGATTGTTGCCAGGCATTGCGTCGGGTGCGAATGGAACAAGGAGCACTCGATTTCGTCCGTAATGAAGTGAAGATGGACATCCGCATTCCGGAACGAATTCAAATCATCCCAATTGATCGAAATACCCCCGCCCATCATATAGTTGAAGAAATGGCAATATTGGTCAATCGGGAAGTTGGATATTTTCATCAAAGAAACCAGTGCCCTGCTATCTATCGCGTGCAAGGTCCATATGAAAGGATAGAGACCTTGAAGGAAGGTGAATCGTTGACGCCTCGTCATTTTATTATTGAACCTGTCCGCCTTTCCATTCATCCGGAAAGGCATTCGGGATTAGGATGTGATTTTTATATTCAAGCCACTTCGCCTATCCGGCGATTTTCTGATTTGGTCACACAATACCAACTCGCTCAATTTCTTCAGCATCATCACATTGTTTTCCAGGAGGAACAATTGATGGGTTGGGCCGAACAAATCCAAAGCACGCAAAAATCTTATAATCAGGCCGAACGAGCGATTGAAGATCATTGGAAATTTAAATATCTGGAGCAAAATTCAGGCGCAATCCATATTGCCAGCATCAAACGACATCTTCGTGACGGCAGGACGGAAGTGGATTTTGATGAAATTCAATTGACGGCCTGCGTCTCCAGTCTGTCTCAACACGAAGCAGGCGATACGGTATTCTTGAAAATAGAAAACGTAAACGTTGAACGACAATTTATCGCCGTCTCCCTTCATTCCCTACAAGCAGGCGTGGAATAGAGCACAATTTATATCGATATCGAAATCCGGTCTATCGAGTTATAAAAAACTTGAGAAGACCAGAATGATCCTGTAAAAATGATAGTTTTACTTATGCTTATTCAGAAAGAGGAGACACTTTCTTTTGAAGCGAGGGATTGATCATGAAACGTACGTTTCAACCGAATAACAGACGAAGAAAAAGAAAACATGGATTCCGAGCGCGTATGGCGACCCGGCAAGGACGTGCAATCATCAATCGTCGAAGGGCAAAAGGACGGAAACGACTAGCAGCTTAATGCGGTGTTATACCTTTCCAAAAAGGAAAAGGCTGAGCAGTAAGAAAGATATCGATCGTGTCTTTAACAAGGGATTTTTTTTAAGCGCAGGACTGATTCGCGTGAAATATGTTTCATCAGCAGTAAGGCACAATCGATTTTTAATATCAGTGAGCAGGAAAGCAGGTCATTCTCCACAACGCAATCGAATCAAGCGATTGATTCGCGAAGCAGTCCGCTTGCACAATTCAAAGCTCAAAAGCAACTACGACGTTTGTCTGTTCGTCACCAAGGCTCCTCGAATTGCGCTCACTTTTTCTTATGTAGAGGACAAGATTGTCCAAATTTTTACTGAATTGAACCAGCAATCCGAAAGAGCGTCGGACAGTTGCTCGAAAGTTTGAAAATGCCATTGCATGAACAGCAATTGTTCCGGACACTGATCATCCATAATTGTATCAATATTTCAACCTGCCATAGCACCGGGCAGGAGAATCATTGAATACTTTGGGTTCTTATGCGCAAAATAATTTTTATTTTGATACGTGGTTATCAACGATTCGTGTCTCCATTACTTCCCCCCTCTTGTAGATTTTATCCCAGCTGTTCTCAGTATGCCTTGGAAGCGTACCAGCGCTTTGGGTTCCTGCAAGCAACTCAATTGACACTGTTCCGCTTATTAAAATGCCACCCTCTTCACGAAGGTGGATTTGATTCGGTTCCATCTGAACCTCCTGGTTTTCTGTGGTGGAGACGGTCCGTCGATTCGACTGAGTCGTACATGGTTGATTCCAATGATATAAGAAAATGATGGACCAAAAAACATTTCTCGCAATCGGTATTTCGATACTTATAATCGTATTCTGGTCGTGGCTCTTTCCACCGCCCCCTCCCGGGGAGCAGCCTCTTCCAGAAGATACAGTCGTCTCTGGCGAAGATAAAATTTATTCTACGCGCTCCTCACGTCTGGACATCGGGGCATCGTTGTCTTCCGATACTCTCCAATCCCACCCTGTGAGTGAGGACATAACGGAAACGGCGAAAGAAATTCTGATCGAGACCGATTACTATCGAGCAGTGATTGACACCAGAGGGGGAATTCTCAAAAGCCTGCTGTTGAAGAAACATCAACATTTCAAATCCAGAATCACTCTGGGTAAATGGATTCCCTTCCTGGCCGGTATTTTGGGAAGCGGCACACCGCAGGTAACAACAGAGGAAAATTTGGTGCAAATGATCAAGAGCGATTTCGTCAGCCTCGTACAAACTCTCCAAATTCGCTTTGATGGAGATGAACAACTCTCACAAATCTTCAAAGATGCGGTTTATTCCAGCACGCTCGATGAGATTCAGATTGATGTGGGTGACGCATCACAGACTTTGGTCCTCCGTTCCCCGATACGGGATGGGATCCAAATTATTAAAACTATCCGATTTCATGCCACGAACTACGTGATTGATTATCAAGTGAACGTGATTAATCGCGATGAAGACGCAATTCGTCCTTTGCAGATTCAACACATCTTTGGAGAAGGACACGTTTTTGAACAAGGGATGGGGCAAGTCAATGCGCATGTCGGTCCCGTTTATGTTTACAACGGGGAACTTGAAACACTCGATGCAAATGATTTGGAGACTGAACCGGGGCGAATTGCTCAAATGGAATGGCTGGGAATCGAGGATTCCTATTTCATTACTGCAGTCGCGGCTTTGAGTGACGTCCATCAGGGATTTTTTGAAGTCATTCCCTTCAATGGTGAAGAAGGGAGAGAACTGAAACCGGTTTTTGGAGTGAATTTACCCCCTGTTGATTTGAATCCCGAAAAGCAGGTTCAATCGAATTTTCAAATGTACTTTGGTCCCAAAGGTGAAAATGAAATGCTCAAATTTGGTCATAATCTCTTTCTTTCTCATGATATGACGCTGGAGGTGCTGGCCAAACCCCTTTTGAAAATTTTAATATGGATCCATTCCTATGTGGGCAACTATGGCATCTCGATCATCTTGTTGACGGTTCTGGTGCGAGTGGTGCTTTTTCCCCTTACCTACAAAGGATCAAAGTCCATGAAACGCATGCAACAGCTTCAACCAAAAATGTTGAAGATTCGTGAAAAATTTAAAGATAAAAAGCAGAAACTGAATGCGGAGATGATGGCGCTTTATCGCAAAAATAAAGTCAATCCCTTGGGGGGCTGTTTGCCCATTCTCTTACAACTACCCATTTTCTTTGCCCTGTATAGCGCTTTATCCACTGCAGTAGAATTGAGACACGAACCTTTTTTTGCCTGGATTGTCGATCTTTCCGTCCCGGATGGTTTGGGAATCACTCCCCTTCTTATGGGAATCAGCATGTATTTGATTCAGAAAATGACGCCGACCGGCATGATGGATCCAACTCAGGTAAAAATCATGAGCATGCTGCCCATCATATTTACTGTTTTTACCTTCGCCTTTCCCACGGGATTGACCCTGTATTGGGTGACGAGCAACATTTTGTCAATCGGACAACAATATGTGATCAACCGCATCAAGCTGCCTGATCTCGTCGAGGAATGAAATCCGTGGTCCGGAAGACCGCATCGCTTATTTTTGATTGTGAACCAGGGCCATGAATTCGGCACGAACGGTTCCATGGCTGAGAAAACAACCCAACAACGTGCTGGTCGTCATCAACCCTTCGTGCTTCACACCTCGCATTTCCATACACAAATGGGAGGCTTTGATAATTACCCCAACACCCTGAGGTTGCAGCATTTTCTCCAGATACGTGGCTATCTCGCTGGTGAGGTGCTCCTGAACCTGTGGCTTTCTTGCAAAAAAATCCACTGTCCGGGAAAGCTTGGAAAGTCCGCACAACTTCTTGTTGGGAATATAGGCCACCGTTGCTTCACCAATAAAAGGCAGAAGATGGTGAGCGCAAAGTGACTGGACCGGAATGTGTTGCAAGATGATCATCCCGGGTTGATCATCCTCTGTCATGGGAAACGTCGTCAAGTGGAAAGACTCTCTCCCCAATCCAACGCATAACTCCTCGGTCCAGGCTTTGGCAATGCGTTCCGGACTTTTCTTCAAATGTGGACTGTCCAGGTTCATTCCCAACCCTTCCAAAACGAGAGTAAAACCTTCCTTTACTTTTTCATATTCCATCGTCACCTTTAAAAAAAGATCGTGGCTTCGTTCCATCCAGTCGCTGGCGTGCGTTGGTGGATGCTTGCATTTGGGATTGTCGACGTTGCGCGCATTTCTTGGACTGCAATCTTCACATGCGACGGCCAAACCAAATCACTTGTCCTACCACGTTTAGATTTTCCAATGATTCTTCGTTGATTATTTGATCTTTGTAGGCAGGATTGTCGCTGTGGACCAACAAGGATCCGTCGTACATCCACTGCAGTCTTTTGGCGGTCAATAAATCATCCCACCTCAAAATGTAGATGAAATCTTTTTTCACTCGTGTTTGACAAAGGTCGATCAAGAGCAAATCCCTGTTTCTGATGGTGGGTTCCATGGAATCTCCATCTGCCGTAACGAGGGCCAGGTTGGGTGATTCCGCTCTCAAGTTATTGCGCACCCACTCTTTTTTAAAAGCGAGATAATCCACCACCTGTTCGCTATTGATAATGGCTCCATAGCCGGCACTGGCTTGTACGTCAAAGTGAGGAACCATAATGAATTCTTCGGCTATCCGTGAGGCCGAAGCCGCCCTTTGGAATTCTGATTCGTTGTTACCACCTTCCGTTTCATAACGGGCGGAACCGTTTAAAAATGGTAGACCATCACCCGTTAAAAGCCAGTTGGCGTTGATACCGTATTTTAAGTTTAAGGCTAACAAGTAATCAAAGGTCGGTTTCCCTCTCCCTTTACAAATATCCGTGATTTGCGCAGGAGTTTTTCCTGTCCTTTTAGCAAATTTTATCTTGCTGCCTTCAGTATTTTCAATAACGAATTCAAAGCGTTTGGGAAAATCTTTTTGCATTTTTCGTCTCGATTCGGGTTTGATCCACTCTCTTGCTTAAATAATTTATTTATAAATTTTAAACTAAACGAGAAGCTCGATGCAAGTAAAAAACGAAATAATTTGATTTCGTGCTGGCAAGTGATCGGTTTCCAGGTAGAATATTCCGGGAGATCATTTTAAAATGAAAGAAAGTGAGGATCAACATGATTCGGATTGCCGATGCCATATCGCAGTCGATCCGGCGGGATGGGCAATCCCATGTTTAGAGAGAAATGGAGTCTTAAACTCTCGAGTGGAATAAAAGTAAAGGAATACTATGAATCATCAAGCAGCAAACGCGGTTTATGACGAAAGCAAAGTCAAAACACTCTCGTCATTGGAGCATATTCGACATCGTCCGGGGATGTACATTGGTCGTCTCGGCGATGGAGCCCATCCAAATGACGGGATTTATGTGCTCCTCAAAGAAATAGTGGACAATACCATCGATGAACACATCATGGGTTATGGTAAAAACGTCCACGTTTTCATTGAAAACAAACGAATCCGGGTCCGTGATTTTGGGCGAGGCATTCCCTTGGGAAAAGTGGTGGAATGTGTTTCCGTCATCAACACAGGCGCAAAATACAACGACGAGGTTTTCCAATTCAGTATCGGATTGAATGGTGTAGGAACGAAGGCTGTTAATGCGCTCGCGCGGATTTTTAAAATTACTTCCTTTCGGGGAGGGGAGAAGGTGGAAGCGACCTTTCAACAAGGTAAAATCGATCTCCCGGCCCGAAAAAATCAGACTGAGCACCCCGATGGTACACTGGTAGAATTTGAACCGGATGAAGAAATTTTCCCCAATTATTCTATCCAGTATGATTATATCAAGCGCTTGCTGAAAAATTATTCCTACCTGAACAGCAACCTGACCCTGCACTTGAATCGAGAAAAATTCCGAGCCAAACGAGGATTACTCGATTTGCTCACCGAGGAAGTGGAAGACAGTTGTTTATACGAGATTATTCATCACAAGGAAGAAAAAATTGAATACGCTCTCACGCATACCAATGACTACGGTGAAAATTATTTCAGCTATGTCAATGGACACTATACCGGTGATGGTGGCACTCATTTGAGTTCTTTCCGAGAAGGCATTTTAAAAGCCATCAACGAATTCTTCAAAACCAGCTTCCAAGGACCGGATGTACGAGACGGTATTGTCGGAGCCGTGTCTGTCCGTATCAAAGAACCGGTTTTTGAATCACAAACCAAAAACAGGCTCGGCAATACGGATATTCGAGGGTGGATCATCGCCAGTATTAAAAAATCACTGGTGGATTACCTTTACAAAAATCCCGAAGTTGCCGAGAATCTGCGTAATAAGGCGCAATTCAATGAAAGACTGCGCAAAGAACTCATGCATGTCAAAAAAGCGGTAAGGGAGCGTGCAAAAAAAACTGCCATGGTGATCCCGAAGTTAAAAGACTGCAAATACTTGCTGGGAAGTAAAGATCCTCGGGGAGAGGAGAGTATGATTTTTCTCACAGAAGGAGATTCTGCCGGAGGGAGCCTGATCAATTGTCGGGATGTTTTGACACAGGCTGTATTCTGTTTGCGGGGCAAACCTCTGAACTGCTGGAATCAAGGTCGCGAAGCAATCTATAAAAATGAAGAATTATACAATGTCACCAAAGCCCTGGGCATTGAAGAATCGATCAGTGGCTTGCGTTACAACAAAGTCATCATCGCGACGGATGCCGATGTCGATGGATTCCATATCCGAAATTTATTGCTCACATTTTTCCTCCATTATTTTGAAGGATTGGTACTCGATGGTCATGTTTATATTTTGGAAACTCCCTTGTTCCGTGTAAGAAACTTGAAAAAGACCCAATATTGCTACTCTGACCAGGAAAAGAAAAAAGCGATCGAAAAATTGAAAAACGGCAAACAGTTGGAAGTGACCCGCTTCAAAGGGCTTGGAGAAATATCCCCTCATGAATTCGGCCAATTCATCGGACCGGACATGCGCTTGATACAAGTGGGAGTGGAACATATCCACGATGTTGGGCAATTATTGAGTTTTTACATGGGAAAAAACACGGAAGAGCGCAAGCATTACATTATGGAAAATCTGATTTAAGAACACCAGGTATGCAATATTTGAAACCGCTGATTGAAAAAAATTTTCTGGAATACGCTTCTTATGTGATCAAAGATCGCGCCATTCCACATGGCGAAGATGGATTGAAACCCGTCCAACGCCGTATTCTTCATACCATGATGAAGATGGACGACGGCAAATTCAACAAAGTGGCCAACATCATCGGTGATACCATGAAACTGCATCCACATGGAGACGCCTCCATCAGCGCAGCCTTGGTGGTGATGGCAAACAAGGAATACTTCGTCGAAAGGCAGGGAAATTTTGGCAATATCTTCACCGGAGATCCTGCCTCGGCAGCACGATATATCGAAGCCCGCTTAACGCCTCTTGCCAAAGAAGTGCTTTTTCATCCTGAATTGACGGATATGGAAGACAGCTATGATGGCCGGAACCGGGAACCGGTGGCACTGCCTTGTAAAATTCCCAATACCTTGCTCTTGGGTGCAGAAGGGATTGCCGTAGGAATGGCTACTTCAATCTTACCGCATAATTTCAATGAGGTGCTGAAAGCGCAAATCGCGTTCTTAAAAAATGAACCGTTTGCGTTATTTCCTGATTTTTTGACGGGGGGGGTAATGGACGTCAGTCAATATCAGGATGGCAATGGCAAAGTCAGAGTTCGCGCAAGCATCGAGGTGATGGATGAAAAAACGGTGCTCATTCGAGATATCCCTTATGGCATGACCACGGAATCCCTCATTGCATCAGTCCAGGAAGCCGCTACCAAGGGGAAGTTGAAAATATCTTCGATCAATGACTATACCTCCCAAAAACCGGCGATTGAAATCAAAGCAGCACGCGGGATCAAAGCAGAAAGTCTCTTGAAACCTCTTTACGCCTTCACCCATTGTGAAGTTTCCATATCGGTTAATTTCCTGGTGATTTTGGAGCACAATCCCGTACAAATGAGTGTCACTTCGTTATTAGAGCGCAACACCAAAAGATTGTTGAGTCTACTGGAAAAAGAATTGCGCTTGGAACTGAATAAATCCGAGGAGAAATGGCATGCGAAGCAATTGGCGATACTCTTCATCGAACACAAGCTTTACCAACTCATCGAATCATGTGAGAGTTATGAGGCCGCTGTCACTCGAGTCGGTGAAGCATTGATCCCATTTGAGAAAAATTTCCGACAAACACTCAGAGAGGAGGATGTAGAAAAACTCTTGAATATCCCCATCAAACGGATTTCAAAATTTGATTTGCAGCGGGATCAAAAAGAGTTGAAAGTCCTGGAAAAAGAAATTCGTCGTATTCGACGTACCCTCGAGGATATTCCGCAATACGCCATCAAGTATCTCGATACGCTGCTGCAGAAGTATGGCTCTCGATTTCCCCGTTGTACGAAAATCGCATCCTTTGAAGAAATCAATCTGAAGGAGTTGGCGCTGACCAACCAAAAGGTAGGATGGCAATCCGACCAAGGGTATTTGGGATCCGAGATCAAAAGTGACATTCAATTCGTATGTTCTGATTATGACCGTTTGGTCGTTTTTCAAAATGACGGTACCTACCGCGTCATTCGAGTTCCGGAAAAATTATTCATCGGCACCAATGTCTGTCTGGTAGCAAAAGTAAACTCCGGAGAAATTTTCAATTTGATTTATTTTGTCGATTCCACAAAAGTTTGCTATGTCAAGCGATTTGTCGTAAAAGGTTTTATATTGGACAAAGATTACGAACTTTTTCCTAAAAAAAACGGTGCCAAAATCGCCTATCTTGCCCCGGGAAAAGAAAACGCGGTACAAATCCAATTTGTTCCTGCTCCCCGTTTGAAAATCCTCAAGGAAGAACTTTATTTTGCAAAGCTGAGCGTCAAGGGAATTGGAGCGAGGGGAAATCGAATTTCCGCAAAACCAGTACGAAGAATCAAACCGTTGCGGCAGCACAAGAAACGGCACGAAGATTCCGGTATTCTACAACTGGACTTGATGAAAGACCAATCCTGAAGAGGTTTCTATGGAAATCCAGGCATAAATCTTGGAGATCTTTGATCGGTAGCCCCATTTGCCTCCAACGAAAAAATTCTGAATCTCGCTGATTTAGTTTCCAACGTCCCTTGTATGACTCCGTTGAGCGCATGGAGAGATCCGCCAGTGACAGACCTTGATTTGAAGTCCATCTCGAGAAACGTCCGCATTGATAGGGACGCTGGTATTTTCTAAAAACCTTGCAAAGCGGCAGCTTATGACAAAATCGATAACGGCATATATTCCGATAGCTTTCATATTCAGCGGCTTTTGTTTGACCTGGAGTGGGTTGTATGCGGTAGCTGCAGATATCGAAACCATGCAATGGTATATTTATGGCTCCGCAATGCTTGCACTGGTTGGATTCATCCTCTTTTTACGCAAAAAGAAAACACCCGCGGAGTTGCGCTTGCAAGCAGAAAATCTTCAAATGCGGGAAAAAGAAAAACAATTGACGCAACTGGAAAATCGTCTCAGGGAGGATGCCCTGGAATTGGATAAAAGGATACTGCAATTTAATCAGAAATTGAAAACCCACCACGAATGGTTGGAATTTCCCGTAGGAGAGGAGTCGTCCGAAATTTATGAAGTAGCAAAGGAAATCAAGGCGCAGGACAGGGAAGTGGCGCAATTGTTGAAGCAACAAAGCGCATCCTTTTTTGAAAACATCAAACATAAAAAATATTACAAAGCCGGCAAGATTTGCGCCAGACCCTTATGGGAAGATATTCTCTCTCTCATCGAATCCGTGGCAAGAATCTACAATCCTCATGCCAGACAACCCTTGTTGCAAACCAGTATCGAGCAACTCCTGCGGGCTATCAACCAGATCTCGATCAACCTGATCGTATTGCTCGATCGCTTGCCGGTCAATATCAAGAAAAGGACACTCGATGAAACTTATGGCTTCATTCAAAAGGGTGTGAAAGGGTTCGAGATTTATGAAAAAGCCATTCCTTACCTGGATTATATACAGCCACTTTACTATTTTGGAAGAATGGCGCTCGGCGCCAATCCAATTGCCATGGGAGCAACGGCCCTTGCGGTCGAAGTGGGAAAAACCGGTACCAAACAATTGACCATCCACATCAGCGAAAAGTACGCGCTGCGTCTCTTGCATGAAACGATTGCCATTCTCGCCAACGAAATGGTATCTCTCTTTGGAGGTGATTACCGGCACCGTGACGCCAACTGGATTTATGGAGCGGAACTGACTGAATTGGTACATCAATTTCCGATTTCCCGCGAAATTTTACAGGCCGCTTTGAATGAAACGGGGAACCTGCATCTACGCAGCGAATACGACCGCCTGTTTCTTTATCGTTGCCTGGCTTCTCATCAATCCCTTCATCCTGAAAAATATCCGGACGCTTTTCAAAGTCTCGATGAAAAAGAACGTCAAAATATTGCTCAGGGGCTGGAGAAATTCTATGACCGTTTTATTTACGGTCGTACGACCAAGCGCATCCGGACTTGGAAAACAGGGGTGGAAAGTCGTTTGGGTTGTAAACTGCATTTAAATTCGACTTCCCCTTCTGCGGAACTCAAGACACCAGTGGTACGAAGCATTTTTTATTCGTTAGCCAGTTTTTTGTTGGAAATCAAAGATCGTGAAATTGCGGAAATTCCGCATTTATTGTCCCACGGTACACTCCTGGCTCGCCTTGAAAAGCCGCTACGGTCACAAATATTGCAAGATATTGCAGCCAATCCACCCATGATCTACAGTTATCCCGATTGTGAACCGGACAGCGAACTCCTGTCCTGCTATCTGGAGGAATTATCAACCCTCAACGTGGAAGTCGCCCCTCACGACTCGCGTGGTGATGAGATTTTCAGAGGAGTGCTCCATTACTTTCGCTTGCACGAGAAAGCATTTCAAAAAAAGACGAACAGGCAATACACGGCGTTTTTGGAAAAACAATTGCATCCCGACTCGGTAGAACGAAAAATAAAATTTCCCGTTGCACGTGCTGCCCTGGCTGCTCTGGAAGGGGACCAAGCGCCTTATTACCTTTTCAAAAGAATCGCGCTCGAGTCGAAATGGGAAGAAACGCAATCGCCATCACTGCAAAAAAAAAGAGAGCTTTGGCTGCTGGGCACTCCTGCGCGTCTCATATTATTGGCGATATTTACCGGTTCCCGGTCCGACGAGGAGCAATCGTTGCGCCTATGGCAGGGAGACCGGCGCTCCCATCCTCCCATAAGGTTTCGTAAGGTCAAAAACAGGGTCATCCACGACTGCTGGATCGAAGGGGGCCAATGGAACAGGGAAATCGTTCCCCGCAGCAGGACTCCACAGGCAATTGTCCTCTCCGGCAGTCTTTTGGAACGCTATGAAAAATATTTTGCGCCCTTACTGGAGTATGCGGAAGGATTGGAGGCCGATGTCCGAACATAATTTTTTTTTTTGGTTGCTTCTTTCCGGCGCTTCCGTTAAAAATCTAAAACTACCTGAATCTGACACGTCCCGGCATTTCACTCAATTCACGTTTCAGTGAATAGAAATACGGGAAATTCAAATCAAGACTTTATCGTTCAAGAAGAGATTTCGTGTTTTCTCCGGAAGTACAAAAGAGGGCGGAAAACATCCTCAGTCGCTATCCCATCAAAGCGAATGCCCTGCTGCCGATATTACACCTTGCCCAAAGAGCGAACAACGGGTATTTGACTTCGGAATGTTTGCAACAAGTGGCTGAAATTTGCGACCTGCCGCCAACTCATGTGGAAGGCGTTGCCACATTCTATACCATGTTCAAATTCGAAGTACCGGGGAAATATCACCTGCAGGTCTGTACCAACTTGTCATGCGGCCTTTGCGGAGGTGAAAAAATTCTTCGACATATCGAAAGTCGATTGCGCACTCATGCCGGACAAACAAGCGAGAGTGGACAATTCAGCGTCGAAGAAGTCGAGTGTCTGGGAGCCTGCGGGTACGCTCCGGTGATGATCGTCAATGAAGACTTTCATGAAAAATTAACCATTGCGGAAGTAGACCGTATTCTGGATCAACTGGAGCAGGACACCAGCGAGATGCCGGAAAAAACACTTCCCATCGACAGACCCATGCGAACAACCTGATGCGAACCACGGAACCCATCATCATGAAATTGCCATGCTGGAAGAAACACTAATCCTCTTTAAAAACGTCAGACAACCCGGATATCGAGGGGACTTGCAGAGCTACAAGGCAGCAGGCGGTTATGTGGCACTCGAAAAAGCCTTGAAAATGCAGCCTGAAGACCTGGTTGAACTTGTCAAAGAATCGGGATTGCGAGGTCGGGGTGGCGCAGGATTTCCGACAGGACTCAAGTGGAGTTTCATGGCAAAAGGTACGGGTAAGCCCAGTTACCTGATCATCAATGCCGATGAAGGAGAACCCGGTACGTTCAAAGATCGTGAAATCATGCTCAAAGAGCCTCATATGTTTTTGGAAGGTTTCATGATTGGCTGTTATGCTTTGGGATGTCACCATGGTTACATATATGTACGTGGAGAGTTCGTTCCGGCCATGCGGCGATTGCAGGAGGCGGTGGACGAGTGCTATGCTGGCGGAATCCTGGGGCCGGGACTGATGGGAAGTGATTTCGAGTTGGAAATGACCTTGCATCCAGGAGCCGGGGCCTATATCTGCGGAGAAGAAACGGCGCTTCTGGACTCATTGGAAGGCAAACGCGGCCAACCTCGCACAAAACCTCCTTTCCCCGCCGTGGCAGGATTCAATGGTTGTCCCACCAGCGTGAACAACGTGGAAACCCTGATGTGCGTTCCAGTCATCGTCAATGAAGGGGCGGAATATTTCAAATCCCTGGGCACGCCCAACAATTCGGGCACTCACCTGGTCAGCTTGAGTGGACACGTCAACAAACCCGGAGTGTACGAATTGAAAATGGGGGTCAACTTAAAGGACATCATCTATGAAATCGGTGGTGGAATTCCTGGCGGTAAGAGGCTGAAGGGCGTGATTCCCGGGGGCTCTTCGGTGCCGGTACTGAGTCCGGACGAAATAGACCTTCCTTACGACTTTGATTCATTGGCCGAGGCGAAAAGTTTGATGGGATCTTCCGCAATTATTGTTTTTGACGAGGACACGGACGTGGTCGAGTTCCTGTATCGCATCGTGCAGTTTTACAATCACGAATCCTGCGGACAATGCACCCCCTGCCGGGAAGGTACCAATTGGAGTCGACAGATCTTGCGCGAATTTGTCAACCGGCAAGGATCTCCGCAAATGTTGAGACGACTGTACCGCGTGGGTGGAAACATGCTGGGGACGACCTTGTGCGCGCTGGGAGATGCCTGCGCCATGCCCATCCAAGCCTTTGTGGATAAATACCCGCAAGACTTTCGTTCCCATTTTTCGGGCGTTTGATAACTGTATTATTGAAAACTGGTCATGCCGACATTTTATCTCGATGAAAAACCCGTCGAATTCGAAGCAGGAGAAAATATCCTCTCCGCCGCTTTAAAAGCCGGAATTGAAATACCTCATTATTGCTACCACCCCGCCTTGTCTGTTGTCGCCACCTGTCGTATGTGTCTGGTCGACGTAGTCGACATGGGCAACGGCCGGCCCGCTCCCAAGCTGATGACTTCCTGTTCCACGGATGCAGCGGAAGGAATGAAGGTACTCAGCCATAATGAGAGTGTGCGGGAAGGCCGGGAATTGGTGATGGAATTCCTGCTGATCAATCACCCTCTGGATTGTCCCATTTGCGACCAGGCGGGGGAGTGTACCCTGCAGGATTATTCTCACGACTATGGAAGCGGTCAATCTGAAATGGAATATTCCAAACGGGTCTATGGCTGGCGCGACATCGGCACTTTCGTCATGCTGGAACGCAACCGCTGTATCCACTGTACCCGTTGTGACCGTTTTACCCGGGAAATCACGGGCACCCATGAGTTTGGTATGTTCAACCGGGGCCACCAATTGACTGTCGACACGTTCACCGACCGTCCGATGACCAATAAATTTCAAGGGAACATGGCCGATATTTGTCCGGTAGGTTGTATCACGGAACGAGAATTCCGTTTCAAGCGACGTGTCTGGAAATTGAAAAAAACCAACTCTATCTGCACTCATTGCTCCACGGGTTGCAATATCACGATAGAAGAGGATAAAAACACGGTGGTCCGGCTCAAACCCCGCGAAAATCAACAAGTCAATCAATGGTGGATGTGTGACGATGGCCGTGTCAGCGTGAGACGCTTCAAAAAAAACAGAAACCGCCTTTTGCAGCCCGAGGGACGTGTCAGGGGGGAACTGGTCAGAGCAACCTGGGAACAAATTTACCGGGCATTGAAGACTAAAATCGACTCCCTGTCACCCGTCGCCGCCGAAGTGCTTGCCATCACAGACACCCATGCAAGCAACGAAGAACTCTACTTACTGAAGAAATTGACAAAAGATGTTTTTAATTCCGACAACGTCTTTTTTCCACTCCGTCCCTGGTCTCAGCCCAACACCGACTATTTTATCGATTCATTGATCACCAGCGATAAAAGTCCCAATCGCGCGGGGGCCATCGCATTGCAATTGATTGGCGATGAAGAGGATACCCGCCTGCAAAAAGCCTTGCAGGGTCCTCTGAAACTGGTAGTGGTGCTCGGCAATCCTTTTGCGGAAAAACCGGAAATTCAAGATCAGGTCGGCAAGGCGGAATTGATTGTCTATATCGGTACTGAAAAGAATTCCTGGGCAAAATACGCCGACGTCTTGTTGCCAGGTCGAACTCATGCTGAAAAAGAAGGAACCTTCACCAACAAAAACAATCGGGTCCAGCGTATCTTGACCGCGGTCAACGCCCCTGAATTCACCAAACCAGAATGGATGATTCTCAAGGAATTGATCCAAGTCATGGAGAAAGAAGCCGATTTTGAATCGGTTCCGGATATTTTTGACGCTTTGGGTTCCAACGTTGAGAGTTTCAAGGGAATGACCTACGGCCATATTGGCAGTCTGGGCTGTCAGCTGCCGGCTCAATAATCAAATTCGAGAGGATTCATGTTGTTGACCTTTTACATTCTCGCCACCGTTTCCGTGCTCAGTTCATTGGGGGTACTGGTTTGCCGCAGTCCTGTTTACAGCGCGATGTCCCTGGTTTGCACCTTCTTTTGCTTGGGCGGAATATACGTTTTGCTCAACGTGGAGTTTGTAGCGGTAATCCAGATTTTGATATATGCGGGGGCTATTCTGGTGCTTTTTCTTTTTGTCATCATGCTCCTCAATATAGCGCCGGCTGGAGAATCGATTCGCTTAAATCTCCCCCGGGGGCTGGCCATAGGCATAACCATTGGGTTGCTTATTCAAATTTCCGCCATGTTCCTGAGCAGTATTGAATATGGCCCCAAAGATATTTACACCCTGGAAATCATCAAGGAAGAAGGATCAATTGGACTGATCGGCCGTTTGTTGTACGGGGAATACGTACTTCCCTTCGAGGCCGTTTCAATCCTATTGCTGGTTGCGGTCATCGGCGCCGTGGTTATTGGTAAACGTCGTATCAAGGAAAACCAATGATTCCCACTACTCATGTGCTGATTCTCAGCGCTATATTATTCGCCACCGGAGTCTTGGGCGTGATGCTGCGTCGCAATGTGATCGTCATATTCATGAGCATTGAATTGATGCTCAATGCGGTCAACCTGTCTTTTGTGGCTTTTGCCCGTGAAATGGATTCAATGGCCGGCGTAATTTTTATTTTCTTTATTATTGTCGTTGCTGCCGCTGAAGCGGTTGTGGGATTGTCTATCATCCTGTCAATTTACCGCAATCGACAAACGCTCAACGTAGATGAATACAACTGGATCAAGTGGTGACGTTGCGCACGTCCGAGACCAGTCGGTGTCCTCGGTGACGCTTTGTGGAGAACCTTTATGCATCAAATATGGCTCGTTCCGGCATTTCCGCTCATCGGATTCATTCTCAACGGACTGTTTGGAAAGTTTTTTGGAAAACGTTTCGTCAGTTTTGTAGGGCCCTTGACGATCGGATTTTCCTTCCTGCAGTCGTTGGTGCTCCTCTTTCAGATGCTTGCCAGTGAAAACCGGGTCTTGCACGAAAACCTCTATACCTGGATGCAGGCTGGAAATTTGAGTCTCAACGTTGGGTTTACGGTCGATCCGCTTTCCGCGCTTTTTTTACTGATCATCACCGGTGTCGGTTTTTTAATCCATGTCTATTCGATCGGGTACATGTATGAGGAGGAGGCTTATTACCGCTTTTTCAGCTATCTCAATCTTTTCGTATTTTTCATGCTCATCCTCGTGTTGGGGGACAACTTCGTGCTCATGTTTGTCGGTTGGGAGGGTGTCGGACTCTGTTCCTACCTGCTGATCGGTTATTATTTTGAAAGGCAAACGGCAATTGACGCCTGCAAGAAAGCATTCATCACCAACCGCATCGGCGATTTCGGTTTCCTGGCCGCCGTGATGCTGATCTTTATTTTTTTTGGAACCCTGGCCTTCGAGGACGTCAATTCTCAAGCTGCTTCGGTACTGGAACCGGGGGGCGTGATCGTCACGCTCATCACGTTGTTCCTTTTTTTGGGAGCAACCGGCAAGTCGGCGCAAATTCCTCTCTACGTCTGGTTGCCGGATGCCATGGAGGGGCCCACACCGGTTTCCGCGTTGATCCATGCCGCCACCATGGTCACCTCCGGCTTATACATGTTGGCCCGGCTCAGTCATTTGTTCATCCTCGCGCCCGTCACGATGAATGTGGTCGCCATCATTGGCGTAATCACTGCGATCTTGGCGGCATGCATCGCTATCACGCAAACGGATATCAAACGAGTTCTGGCGTATTCCACCGTCAGTCAATTGGGATACATGTTCCTGGCTATGGGGGTCGGAGCATTCGGAGTCGGCGTTTTTCATGTGATGACTCATGCCTTCTTCAAAGCCCTCTTGTTCCTGTGCTCGGGTGCCGTAATCCATGCCTTGCACCATGAACAAGACATGATGAAAATGGGAGGACTGAAGAACAAGCTTCCCGTGACCTATTTCACGATGCTCATCGGCACTATCGCCATTGCCGGAATTCCTCCTTTTGCCGGCTTTTTCAGCAAAGATGAAATCCTCTGGAAAACCTGGAGCAGTGGAAATTTCTCCCTCTGGTTGATCGGCTTTATCACGGCAATTTTGACTTCTTTTTACATGTTCAGACTCATTTTCCTCACCTTCCACGGGGAATCCCGGGTGGATTCACGCAGAGCGGCTCACATCCATGAAGCGCCTTTCTCTATGCTCGCTCCTTTGGTGATCCTGGCCATTCTTTCAATCTTTGGTGGATTGTTCGGCGTGCCCCATATCCTGCACTTTCTTCCCAATGGTATGGAGTGGTACTTCGAAGGTTTTTACGCGCAAGCGCCTGCCGGTCATGGTTCCGCCAGCATGGAAGCGTTCCTCATGGTGGCGTCCGTCATTGTCGCCTTGCTTCCACTTTGGTTTGCCTGGAAACTTTATGCGAGAAAATTGGATCAGGTCAGTATGTGGAAAGAAAAATATGCTTTTCTCTACAACGTTTCCTTCAATAAATTTTTTGTGGACGAAGCTTATGACATTTTATTCATCCAATCCATCAAGAAGCTTTCAACCGTCGTTTTCTGGCGTTGGTTCGATCTCGGGGTGATCGATCGCCTGGTTCACCTGAGCGGAGATTTTGCCCGGGCCTCCGGGGGGATGATCCGCACCCTGCAAAACGGGATTTTGCAACAATATGCCCTCATATTTGCCTTGGGTGCCATCATCATCCTCTGGTACCTGATATTTCTTCCACTTTAAAAAAACATGGATTTCACCCATTCCCATTTTTCTCGTCCATTATCCGCAATGAGGATGTCCCTGCTTTCTTGCATTCCAGAGGTTTTTGTGAAATTTATAAACCCTTGCTTTCTTTTTATTTTGGTTTGCCTCTCTATCACCCCCCGGGTGTCTGCCCTGGAAACTCTTGAAATCGGAATCGTTGATTTGAATCGCGCCATCAACGAATCGGAAGAAGGAATCCGTTCCAGAAACCTGTTGGAAGAGGAAGGACGTCGCATGCAGCAGGAACTGAATCTAGAGGAGGAAGCATTGAGAAATCAAGCAATCAAATTGCGTGAAAATCTGCTCCTCACAGAAACGGCGAAGAAAGAGAAAGAAGCCGAATTGAAACAACAGGAGCAGGCTCTCATTCAGAAAGGCCAACAGTTCGAACAGTCCCTCCGCTCAAAAGAGCGACAAATGACCAATCAAATGATCAACGAATTGAAAGCCGTGATACGTACGGTGGCCAGAAACGGAAAATTTGACGTTGTTTTGGAAAAAACAGCCTCCGAAATCATTCTTTACATACGCAACGAAATCACGGATTTGACTGAAGAAGTGATCGATCATTACAATTCTCTCAAAACCCCGGTCAAAGAATGACGACCATTGTCTACGATCTCGAGCAAATAAAGGAGATTTTACCACAGCGTTATCCTTTTCTTCTCATCGATCGTATCCTGGAACTGGCCCCGGGTGTTTCATGCAAAGGCTTGAAAAATATTTCTGGAAGTGAACCATTCTTTCAGGGACATTTCCCGGATTATCCTGTGATGCCGGGTGTTCTGGTGGTGGAAGCCCTGGCGCAGGTGGGAGGCGTGGCTGCGCATTCGGAAGTGAAAGGCATTCCTAAAATTCTTTTTGGAGGCATCGAAAAAGCGCGTTTCAAACGCCCCGTCATTCCTGGTGACCAATTGATTCTGGAGGTGGTGGTGGAAGCCCATCGTCAATATCTCTGGCACTTTGCCGGTACGGCGTCCGTGGACGGAAACGTGGTCGCAACCGCCCAGGTTAAAATGATGATATTTCCTCCCCAAGCATAATTGAATGAGCATTCCCGGCAAGTGAGTGAATCCCAACTGAAAAAGAATCATGTTTTCCATTGATGAAGTGCAAAAAATTGCCAATCTCTCCAATTTGGAGTTGACCGAAGAAGAAAAAAAAACTTTTGCTCGTCAATTTTCCACTATCCTCGACTATTTCAAGGTGCTGGATAGCCTTGACGTTCCCCCTGAATTTGCGGACCGGGACGAGAGCATGCTGGTTATTTTTCAAGACGATCACAGGCAACTTTCTCCTGTTGCTCCCGAACATTTCAGTCCTTACACTGAAAACGGTTGTTTCAAGGTTCCCAAAGTGATCGACGCTTCATGATATGAAACTCAATAAAAAGGTCATACTCCGCGTCTTGGAGCACAGTGGAGCGCCTTTGGATTTGAAACAAATTCGACACCGCCTGGGAATCAACAGGCGGCGACAGGCGAAGCTCGAGGCCATGCTCCGCGCGTTGATTCATAAAAATAAAATTGAACGGAACGGCGGCGCATTCTTCCTGGCCGGCAAGTGTACTTCCCTCTCACCTTCACCAGCGTCTTCCCTGAAAAAGATACCCGAGGAGCAACCGATTCCTTCCGGGACGACGGGCATTTTTTGCAAGTCGCCTCGGGGGTTCGGATTCGTCAGCATGGCGAAGGGGCAGGATGTTTATGTTTCTCCCAAAGATCAAAATGGGGCAATGGATGGCGACCGGGTAGTGGTCCTCCTCAGCAAAAGCCGGCGTTCCGGCAAACGGAAAGGGAAAATCACGGGGATCGTGGAAAAAAAATCTCAACCTTTTTTAGCGCGTCTCGTGCGGGGCAAACGAATGACGCTGGCCTTGCCGCTCAATAACCATTCCGGACTGCCGCCTGTCGTCATACTGCCGCAAGACGATCTGCCGGCAGCGAGTTCGGGAGATTGGATTGCGGGAATCTCAATCTCATCCCCTGGTCATTCGAAAAACGTCTATGGAAAAATCTTAAAAGTACTTCCCGCGGAAAGTGAGGATGAGTTGGCCTTTGATTTGATTTTGACGGAAAATCAGATTGCCACGGAATTTTCAAAAAAAGCGCAGAGAGAAGCGAAAAAATTTTCCCGGCGCGTGTTCTTCCATGTCGATTCGGGTCGCCATGATTTACGAGCTTTGGCATTCGTCACGATTGACGGGAAAGATGCCAGGGATTTTGATGACGCGGTTTACGTGGAAAAGAAGCGCTCCGGTACTTTCCGCCTCTACGTCTCGATTGCGGATGTTGCGCATTACGTCCGTGTCGATGCGCCCATTGATCAAGATGCTTTTCAACGGGGCACCAGCGTCTATTTTTCCTCTCATGCCGTTCCCATGCTTCCGGAAATTTTGTCGAATGATCTGTGCAGTTTGCGTCCCGGAGTCAACCGCCTCACGCTCACCTGTGAAATGGAAATAGACGGGGGTGGCCAGTTGATCGATTATTCGATCTATGAGAGCGTCATTCGCAGCCAGGCTCGATTAAATTATGAAGACGTGTCAGCCTTTCTGGAAGGCAGGCCCTGCGGAATCCGCAGCAAAAAAATTCGCGATTCCCTGGGGGTCATGGTCGAATTGTCTGAATTGCTCGCACGCATGCGACACCGGCGAGGCGCTATTGATTTTAACTTACACGACTACAGCGTGGAATTCGACGGAAAAGGAGAAGTTTCAGCTTTTCGTAAAGAATTTCAATCGCTTTCCATGCGACTCATCGAACAGTTCATGTTGCAGGCCAACGAAACGATTGCCCTGCATTGTCTCCGTTTCGATTTACCTGCGCTTTACCGTGTCCATAACGAGCCGGACCCGTTCAAATTGGAAAAAATGCGGAATGTCTTCCTTCACCTTGGACTTTCCGACAAGGTCGGTTCATACCGTCATCCCGGAAAAATCAATCACTTTCTGCGCAAATTGAAAGATCATCCCCTACGCCATCAAATTCAGTTCATGCTCTTGAAGAGTATGGCGTTGGCTTGTTATCGTACCCGCAACAAAGGGCATTTTGGTCTGGCCGTCAAACATTATACCCATTTCACGTCTCCCATCAGGCGTTACCCGGACCTGATCGTACACCGCGCACTGAAGTCGAAATTGGAAGCGGATCGCCAGAAGAATCCCTGCCAGCGGAAGACGATTCCCGAGGAAGTGGCGGAACACTTGTCTCAACAGGAAAGAAAAGCGGAGAAAGCGGAGCGACAAAGTTTCGAATTGCTCAAAACCATTTATATGGAACGATTCCTGGGAGAACGGTTCAAAGCGCGGGTGATCGCCGTGGATTCGGCAGGGCTGACCATTGAATTGCCGGATCATCATATTGAGTGCTTTCTTTCCCTGGAAGCGCTCCATGATGATTATTATCATTTCCACCAAAGCGGGTTATCCTTGTATGGTCAAAACAGGAATCGTCTCGTACAAGCGGGGAGCATGCTGCAGCTACGTTTGATAAGCACCGATCGGATCCGGCGCACTATCGAGTTTCGCCTCGAGCGCTGGCTTGATAAGTCGGTCTTTTATTCACAAGTGGCCTCGGGTTCGAAACAACACGCGTGATGAAATATTCTACACCATTACCATCAATCGCCAGACATGAGTCTCTCGTCACGCGAATCGTTTCCTCACCATCCATCGAATTCGCTTGACAGGGGTTTTCAAAGGAACGATAGAAGGGAAAATATTTCCGAATCAGCGCAATTGGAAAGCAACTCGAGTGCAGTTGCGCTTCAAACTCAAATTGTCAGAAGAGACTGGAAAGGTGTTGGGGCCTATAGTGCTCATTTTTCGCGGATTCGAATGCGGCGATTGGTTGGATTTTGATCTTTCCGGAACCCTGGCGCGTTTGAACCCGCCCACCAAACGTACGTGTTCATGAAAGTATCCCCTGCCAGAATCGCATTGTTTTTCACATTTTCTTTTATTTTCGTCGCAGGCCTCGTGTTCTGGGAAACTCACACCTTTCTAAACAATCCCGTATCCGATCTCGAAGAATCCGTTTCCAAAGTCATCGTAATACCTCCGGGAGCGGGATTCGGACAGGTTGTGCGTATCTTGTCGGAAAATAACCTGATCAATCAGCCGTTATATTTTCATATATTGGCTTATCACCAGGATGCCTTCTCCCAAATCCAGGCTGGAGAATTCGAGATACGGAGCCACTGGACCCCCAATCAGTTACTCGATTTCCTGGTTGAAGGACGTCCTCGATCGCACCGCGTCACCATTCCGGAAGGTTTGGTTTTCGAGGAGATTGCGGCGCGGTTGGTGAAAGCGGGATTCGGTGAAATGGAGACTTACCTGGCTTTGAAAACCAGCCCGCCCTTGCGGGAACAGGTCGAGATCGCTCCATCTGCGGGCATCCCGGTAGTTCCCTCCCTGGAAGGATTTTTATATCCCGAAACCTACTTCTTCAGCAAAAATACCTCTGAACGAAATATCCTGACCACCATGATTGAAGAGTTCAATCGGAATTATTCCGGAGCCCATCGTCAAAGAGCCATCGAGTTGGGGCTCAGCGATTATGAAGTGATCACCCTGGCATCCATCATCGAAAAAGAGACGGCATTGGAGCAGGAACGTTATCTGGTTTCCGCTGTCTTTCACAACCGCTTGCAAAGGAAGATGCGGCTCGAAAGCGACCCCACCGTTATTTACGGCCTCGAGGATTTTGATGGGAACCTGACCCGGCGCCACTTGAAAACGCCAACGCCCTACAATACTTACGCAAAATTGGGATTGCCTCCCGGTCCCATTTGCAGCCCGGGAATAGCAGCCATCCACAGCACGCTTTATCCGGCGGAAGTGGACTATCTTTATTTTGTGGCTCGAGGCGATGGCAGCAGCCAGTTTTCCTCGAACTTGAAAAATCACAACAAAGCCGTGAAACTCTACCAGAAAAATCGTCGATGAAACTCTGCGTCTCCTGGAGAATCGACACTGTCGGCACTCCATCGATAACCGGCACAAATTCCACGCTTGCCTCTGGCAATTCGCCTGACAATGGCCCTCAAAAAAGAAAACGACCTCGTCTCCGGCGTCTTGGAACTCAACTTACCCCTGTCCTTGCAACAATGATAAAGGGGTCGGGTAGCGCGAGAGGTTACCCAACCAGCCCCGCTTTTCCGCAATAAATTGATTTTATCAAGGTTCCAGGGATTCTAAAAGAATGTTTTGCGCACGCTCATAAGTTGGAGCGATTTCAAGGGCAGACAGCACGGTAATTTTAGCTTTCGCTTTCTGGCCTCCCTCTAAAAAGGCCCAGGCAAGATCGGCGTATGCTCTGGCCGGATCGCTCTTATCCAGAATTACCAGGATTTGGTACTCCCGGATGGCTGATGGATAATCTTTTTGCTCCAGAGAAATTTCAGCCAGCATTTTATGCACGTTTTCATCATATGGATTCACTTCCAGCGCCCGTTCCAAATAGTAAATCGCCAAATCATAATTTTTCTTTTGATAGGCTGACTGCGCCAACTCGAATGAGGCATTGAAGGCAAGTTGTTGGAAAGACACCCATTTTTCCAGTTCTTTGAGTCGGGCTTCAGAATTCCCTTGAATCTGATAAATTTCAGCTAGAACTTGATGAGGACTGGGAACTCCACTGTATTCGGGGAGCAGTTTCTGAGCCTGCTGCAAGTGTTCAACCGCCTCTTCATAGGATTTACTGTGATAAAGTAGAATTCCCAATTGGAAATGCGCCAGAAAATCACGAGGCTGCGCCTTGATTCGCGTTCGCATGATTTCCATGATGGCTTCCTTGTTGGGACGTTCAGGCAGGGATGAAAATGAATTGCGGCGCATACCATGCCCATGACCACTCAGCTCGTCGTTTGGATCTTCACGGTAGACATAGACGTCGATTTTCTCAACCCTCGCTTCTGCCCATTTATAAAACGATTCATCGAACACATCGAGGGATTTTTGGAAAACCTTTTGGAAAATTGTTTCCATAGGTCGATAGGCACGATATTGCGCGATCAGGGAGAGCAACCGGTCAAATCCATAGGTTTCTATGATATGTTCCACAACCAGAGACGATTGATAATATGCAAAATTCAACTCTTCAACGGATTTTGCTTTGGTAAATCCTTCGTTGAGCCCTTTCATGGGGAAGAGTCGTTTTTCCTCGATGGCTCGCACGAGGTCCAACTCCTGTTTGCGTCCCCATTCGGGACGGCCCTGGTGTTCTTCGTAAACGGAAATACCTTCCGAAAGCCAACGGGGAATTCGATTATCGGTCATTTGTAGAGTGATCACATGTACGAATTCATGCCAGAGGATTTCCTTCCAATTGGCCAGGTTTTTCTCTTTGAAGGTAACCGGGGAAGTCATGGTGATCACATTTCCGAAACAGACCGCAAGTAAGGGGCCAATATAGGGCAGGCCAATAGTACGAACGGCGAAATCCTCTTTTTTATGAAAAATTTCGATGAGAATGGGCCCTTGGGGAGTGAAACGGTATTTTTCAGTAAGCGTGTCCCATGCTTCGTCCAGTAACGGTTCGAGGTAAGGCCAGAGTATATCGGCTTCACTTCCATGCATACGAACGACGAAATGGTCACTTTGCCTTGTTTCAAAATCTGCCAGTACGTCCAGAACGTCAAGCATGTTCAGAGTGAGCGCATTGAACGGATCTTGTTCAAAGCTGTATTCCAAATGGACTCGTCCTTCTTCCTCTTTACCGAGCCTCAGGAGGTTGGTTCCCAGAATCGTATGGCTATTCCAATGTCGGGGATCGGTTTGAATTGCCGAACGGGCCATAGAAACGGCTTCCTGGAATAGATACTTTTTCCCCAGGATTTCGGCGATATCCGCATAGAATGATCCGTAGTTGGAATTGACACCTTCGACCTCCGCGCGAATTTGCTCGAATCCGTTCTTATTGTCTGTCAAAAAGGCGACAGCAGCCTCCAGGGTGCGGGCATGCAGGGATTCCGAATTAATGAGCAGGATTTGGTTCAGCAATGCGAGCGCTTCGTTGTATCGACCGTCTTCCAGGGCGATTTCTACCAGGACCAGCAATGCGGGGACGGAATATTTATTGACGGCAAGAGCATCCACCAGCATTGCTTTTGCATGGTTACCATGGAGTAATTTCGCCATACCCACCAAAGCCGGGACATAATTACTATTTCGTTGCAGCACGATGCTGAAAGATTTCCGGGCTTCGCTTTCATTGTATTTTTCCAGAAACAATTCTCCCCAAAGTACCTGGATTTCAAGGTTATCCGGATCCACACGGACGGCTTCCCAGAACAATTGGTTGGCATCATGATAACTTTCCAACTCCCATGCAGCTACTGCTACCATGGCAATCGACTCTCCTTCAAAGACGAGCCCTTCATTGTATTGCTCGATTGCTTTCTCAAAGTAAAAAATCGCTTGTTGACGATTCCCTCGCTGTTTGAGCAATTTCCCATACTGCACTTGTCCGCGGATAGGTGGCTGAGGAGTGCTGACAACTTCTTCGAGTAACTTCAGCGCTTCCCCGGATCGCCCGGTCAGGATCAAGATTTCCGCGAGTTGGATGGCTACTGCTGAATGGTGCCCGGATGATTCCAATGATTGGCGACAAATCGCTTCCGCCTGCTCGTAATCCCCAATCATGGCCCAGGTTCGACTTGCTCCTACGATTCCGTTGATTCGCTCTTGACCTTTGGTCTTTTGATAATTTTCCAGCGCTTCCGTGTAAGCGCCTCTCTGAAAATACAGATTTGCGCGAGTTAATGGGGTTTCCTGGCCCAATACGGGATCAGGGAGGAACAAATGCATCGTTCCGCCGAGGAGCAGGAAGAAAAACAAACCGGAACGAAGACATGCCATACTGAACCGCTTCGAAAAGGAATTTCGAACTCCATTGAGTTAAAGAATTATCGACTTCCCCAAAGTCTGGGAAAACCAATATTTTATTGCTCGCAACTCGAAGGGAATTCGATGCGAGGTGAACTGACTTGTTTATGTGAGAACTTCTGTGTTTGAATGGTTGAAATAATGTAACATCAGGAGTCAAGGTTGTCCAGTAAGTCTTCAAGCGGCAACGGATAACCAAGAGAAGACGGCCTCTGTTTGAATGTTTAACGTATTGTATAGGGAGACATGAAAAAGAATGATGCGATTCGTAAAAGTTATCTCCTTTTTTTGGGGGCGCTTGCTTGTAAGAAATTTTTCGTCACTTCACTGCTGGCTTTGACACTCGGCTGGATAGGGTCATTACCCGGTAGCGTTGTCACCGCGAAGGATCAAAATAGTCTACCCGGAAAAATTGGAGGGATCCTGGTGGAGGATGCCTGGGTCAGGTCTGTCCCTTTTTCTTCCAAACACACGGCCGCCTATATGATTTTGCGGAATCAAGGGGATGTGGAAGATCGTCTGCTCTCGATTCAATCCGATGTGGCTCAAGTGGTGGAAATGCACCAGGTGGTGAATGATGGAAACCTGGTGTCCATGCAGCCTGTCGAATTTATTCTGGTGCCGGCTCACGAGATCACCGAACTCGAACCGGGAGGATACCACCTCATGTTGATCAACTTGCAGGGGGTTCTCGAGGAGGGAGAGCAGGTCTCCCTCACTTTACAATTCGAACACGCCGGAGATCTCACTCTGATGGTCGAGGTCCGGTCAGAAAAAATGAAAGATAAAAAGGAATAATTTTTTGTCTTTGCGGAGCGATATTGAATGGCTTCCGTCACCAAATTGACATCCGGAATAAAAATTATGTTGACAAATTCCGAAAAACTCTATATTGATTGAGTGTTTCACAATTCCGGAGGTCGTTGCTCCCTGCGATATGTCAGGGATCTGTTTCGTTCTATTGTGAACAATAAAAGGACCGGTCAATCTCTATGACCGATTCTGAGCTATTTCTCATAAATAAGCTATTCGTTGGGGGTGGAAAAGGCCACTGGACTTTTTCTGAGAAAAACCCTTGGAACCTGAACTGGATAATACCAGCGTAGGAAATGCGAAGGTACCTTCCATGTGGAATCGATCCCGAATCGATTGTTCCTCTCAAAATCACTCCCTCCGAATATTTTTCCTGTTCCATTCAATTCGGAGTAATCTCATGTTTAAAAAATCATTTGTTGCCTCAATGGCATTGTTCGTTTTCGTTCTTGTTCCGCTTTTTGCAGCAGAGCTCACCATCTATACCTATGAATCTTTCAACAGTAAATGGGGTCCGGGACCAACGGTTTTCAAACGATTCGAGGAAAGTTGCCAATGTCAACTCAAAATAGTGGCCCTTGGTGATGCCGGTTTGATGCTCAATCGCGTTATTCTGGAAAAAAAGAATCCCAAGGCCGATATTTTCCTGGGGCTCAATGACAGTCAGCTGGCAAAAGCCTTGTCGGCTGATATTTTTCTCTCCTATCGCTCTCCTTTATTGGAGAATGTAGCAGCCGCTCATCTCCTGGACAGTGAAAACCGCGTCACTCCCTTCGACTATGGGTACATCGCTTTCGTTTATGATTCCGAGAAAATTACCAATCCTCCTCAAAGTCTGGAAGACTTGTTGAAAGAGGAGTATCAACAAAAAATCGTCATCGAGGACCCACGAACCTCTTCGCCTGGTCTTTCTTTTTTGCATTGGACCATTTCGGTTTTTGGGGAAGACGGCTTTATGGATTATTGGGAAAAACTGGAACCCAATCTATTGGCCATCACCTCCGGATGGTCGGCTGCTTATGGCATGTTCACCAAAGGCGAAACTCCGATTGTTTTGAGCTACGCCACCAGTCCCGCATACCATTTGGAATATGAAGACACGGAACGCTATCGAGCTGCTGTTTTCCGTGAAGGACATTACCTGCAGGTCGAGGGGGCTGGGATCGTGAAGGGTACGGCAAACCTGGAGCTTGCCAGACAATTCATCGATTTTATGCTATCTGATCAGTTTCAGGACGTCATTCCATTGACGAATTGGATGTTTCCGGTGATTCAATATCAATCCCTGCCCGAGTCCTTCAGGATTGCCATACAACCTGAAGCCGTAGAAAAAATAGAGGCGTCCCGAATCCATGAAAAAAATAAAATCTGGTTGAAGACATGGGAAAAGGGTCTTGGCAACTGAGCTTGTTCCAGGGAATCGTATGTTTATTTCTTTTTTCAGGGTTTTATCTCCCGTTGCTCAGTTTTTTCTTTGGAAAGAATCCTTTCGAGCCAGGAAAATATTTGCTGGATCTGAACTATTTGCTCGAATTCTTGAGTGATTCCTGGAATCTCCAGGTAATTTGGTTTTCTTTCTACCAGGCTTTTTGGAGCGCCATCCTTGCAGTGCTTTTCGGCATTCCGGGAGCCTGGATCCTCAGCTGCTATGATTTTCCGGGGAAGCGTCTATTTCGCATACTTTTCTACCTGCCTTTCATTCTGCCTTCCATCATCGTGGTTTTGGGAATGGTGCTTTTTTTCGGCAATAATGGGTTCGTCAACCAAACCTTACAGTGGATATTTGGAATGGAAGAACCTCCCTTTCAGTTCCTCTATTCGTTACAGGGGATTTTAATTGCCCACGTGTTTTACAATTTCCCCATTGCCATGAAAACCCTGAGTGACCATTGGGAACGGCTCTCCCCCCAATACGGTATGGTCGCCCGGTCCTTAGGGGCAAGCCGCCTTAAAACACTTTTTCGAGTTCACCTGCCTTTGATGATTCCCTCACTCGTTTCCGCGTTCGTCTTGATCTTTCTCCTCTGTTTGAACAGTTTTGCCATCATTCTGGTGCTCGGTGGGGGAGTACGTTACACGAACATCGAAGTTTTGATTTACCAACTGGCCCGAATCCACCTGGATTTCAATGGGGCCACTTCGCTGGCATTTCTGCAACTGGTGATGAGCCTGTTTTTTTTATTTTTTTTATTCCGGAAAATGGAATACCCGGTGGGACAGGGAATCAACACGAAAAAAAATTTGATGCGGGAATCTCGAGCAGGATCGCAAGCAGCTATCTTTTCCTGCATATGGCTGGTTTTCATTATTGCTTTTGCTTTTGGTCCTTTGATATCTATCGTGGTCGATTCTTTTCGCGCCTTTGAAAACAACCAGTGGAACTTCACCACCAGGTGGTACCGGCAATTGTTCGAATGGAGTCCACAAAACACTTTTCTGTCCGCCCTTTGGAATTCATTGAAAATCGGACTGTCGAGCGCTTGCCTCTCTTCATTATTGGGATTGGGAATGGCCTCCATCATCCACCTGAAAAAGGGCGTCCCTCGAAAATTGTGGGAATTGGCTGCTCTGTTTCCGATAGGGGTTTCGACCGTTATTTTGGGAGTGGTTTGGTTCGTATTCTTCCAGGATGTATTAATCGACTATATCCCGTTGACTTTGATATTGATTTTGATCCACGCCATTTTGACGTTTCCCTATTGGATCCGGGTGGTACTGCCCGCGCTGGACTCGATTCCTCCGAGGTGGTTGATGGTTTCTCAAACCCTGGGAAAGACGCCCGTTTATTTTTACCTGAAAATTTTAATTCCCTGGTTGAAACGAGTGTTGGTTATCGGATTTTTCTTTTCTTTTTCTTTGTCTCTGGGAGAACTCAATTCGACGTTGATGGTTGCCGACGAATCCTTGCAAACATTGCCCCTGGAAATTTACAGGGCCATAGCAGGCTATCGATTTTCATTTGCATCCGCAGTGGGCGTGATGCTTTTGATCCTGACGGTAGTGGTCTTCACGCTCATCGAAGAGTGGACGCGCCAGGATACCCACTCGGTCCATGCGCAAAAATTTGCTCCACTGAACTGAGGAATGTTGATTCCGGACTAGTAGACGGCGCGTTTTTTGTAGATGTGTGGGAAAGCTGCCGGTGACGGACTCGACCTGAAATCGAATAGGCGCTTATGTAACCTGAGATCGAGATAAGCATTTAATAAATTCAATATGTTATGGAATCTTCAAATAAGAGATACCAGGTCATTCCTGCGAAGCTTGTCCCTGTTAAACTTGTCCCTGCGAAAACAGGGAGCAGGGAGCAGGAATCCAGAGATAGGCAGCCAGACTGAAATATAGTTTCCGGGTCTTCGCCCGGAATGAAATATACACCAAGATACTCATATTATTGAAAATTTACGTTGAATTCAGGTTATGTAGAATAATTACCACAGCGGTCAGAGTCACCCATCTCGGATTTTTCACCATGAAAGAAGCATGGTAGGAAGCGTACTAATCCCCATGAGCCCTTGCGCAGAATAAACTTTCACTTGCCACATCGTGGCCATCGCTTTTCGGGAACGATGGCCTTGAAGTAGGAAGTTGAAGACTGAGTCAGTCTTGTGGTTGGGTCTGGTTTTCGGGCGAATGGAAGAGGGATATGCGATTGCCGGCTATGTCGTTGAAGATAGCCAGCGAACCGAAACCACCAGGAATCTCGCAGGGCTGCATCAGAGCCGTTCCGCCGAGACTTACGGCCTTGTCGATATACGCTTGCAAGTCATCGACCCTGACCGCTACCGAGGGAGCGTTGGGCGGCATACCATCCATATGCTGAAAGATACCGCCACCGATGCCGCCCGATTCCTGTTGTATCAGCCGGTAATTCATGGCTTCCATATGGGTAGTTTGCCAACCGAACATCCCCCTGTAGAACTCGTCGAGAGCGGCTGCATCGCTACCACCCAGCTCAAAGTGAACTACAGGCGGGTCATTGCTCTTCGGGGGCATCTCACCGTTCCAATCGGTGGGTAGAGAGTACAGCCCGATGACGTTGTGAGCAGGGTCCGAAAACATGGCGATTGAGCCCATGCCGGGAGCAATTTCCATCGGAGGCATAATTGTTGCGCCACCCATATCGGACAGCTTGTCCAAGGACGCCTGAAGGTCATCTACCTGAATGTAAAAAGTCACGTAATTGCAGGAAGACATGTCCTCGCTGATTTCCATGATGCCCCCACCGACGCCGCCCTCACCACACTGCACTAAACCATAGTTTCTCATCTCTTCGCCCAACTCTTTTATATCCCAACCGAACAGGTTTCGATAAAACTGTCGCAAGGCCTGGCCGTCAGGGCCTGCGATTTCAAAATGCACTACCGGGTTTCCCATTACTCCTCCTGGCTTTTATGAATGTTCTGCGTGTTCTTCAATACTTGTATCAGAAAAAATTTAAAACGAATGGTCATTCATGTCAAGGGCATTTTGACCAGGATTTTCCTTTTCAGCGCGACGAACCTTGTTTTCAAAATATGCTGATTTTTATGAATAGCATGGAATACCAACTCTTGAGATTGACGTGAATCAGGGTTAAAAAAAGTGTCATTCCTGGCTTGACCCGGAGATAAAAAAAATGTCATTCCTGGCTTGATCAAGAATCCAGGGGGATGAGGACGATCTTTTGGATGCCGGATCATAATTATTAAATTATTGATTTTATAAATTAAATTTCAACTCCTGATTCGCATGAGATTGTTAATATGTTAAAAGATAGGAACAAAGGCAACTGGGAAAAAGAAAATGACGCTTTATGTTTGACTGCCCATTTTATTCCCTGTATTTATGCATATGAAAATAGCTTTTCGCCGTCTGTTTTCGAACGCCCTTGCGGTGGGCCATCAAGGGATGGACACGGACGAAAAAGCGTTTTTTTCTTGGAAATACCTCTAATGAATGACTCTGAAATTAACAATGTGGGTTTTATGAAGTCTTTAATCATTTTAATTTCTACAATTATAATAGGAGTTGGGTGTTCCAAGCCTTTAACATCTTTAGATTATTCACAAAAAAGAAAAACAGTTGCGACTTCTCAGAAAAGTATGGGTTTATTACTGGCTTTTAAAAAAGCCACAGGAGTTGATGAGGATATTTATATTGCTATACGTCCGGACTCTCACCCAGAGCTATGTCTGGAAGGGGATTTGGAATTATTTAGAATTGATGATTCCCTGTCTGTTCTTATTGGTGATCGTTTACTTGTTGGATGGATTAAAAAAGGAGAAAATGAAGTTACTTATTCTGAAAGAGCATGTCGATTTCATAGAATTGTTAATTGGTCAAATAATAAAGTTGAGAGTTTTGAAAAAAGAGTTTGCAAAGATGAAACAGTTATTGTTGAGAAATCATTTGAGTTTAAGAAAGACACCATTTCTTATTCCATTGATTTAAAATTAAATGGAAAAGACCAAGAACGAATCTCCTGTAAATTAGAAAGACAGTAATGTTGAATTTCACTATTTCCTTCTCTTTTATATCATTACAAATCAACCTGGAACCCTTTACATGTCACCAAAATGAAATATTGTTTGAAACTGATTCCAGGAAGATACTGCAACAAAGAGACCCAACCTCTTCAGTTTAATCTGACTCAGTGGAGTTGATTTGCTCGGATATTGATTCGGAGAGGTCAACCGTCTCTGTTTCATTTATTTTCTTGAGCAGCAGCATGAATATCTACTATTTCCGCCTGAATCTTGAGCAGCTGCATGATATCTGCCATTTCCGCCTGAACAATCGTCAAATCGGTAGTGTTTGGGTCTGTATTATTCAGTATGTCCTGCCATGTGGCGATGCGTTGCTCTATCAATATGAATAATTCCCTGTCCACCTCCAATCTACGCTCATACAGCTTTTTTGATTCGTCCAATGAATCCTCTAGCTCACTTTGATATTTCAGCGTGCTATCCACCAACTCATTCAGTACTGTCAATTTATTATCAAGTTGTTCAAACTGTTCGGAGTCGTCAAATAGGAGCCTGTCACCCCAGTAAAGTATGGTGAAACCCACAGTGAAAGCAAGTAAATATACAAGAAAAGACTGCATCATCTGCTTGTTTTTCAAGAATTTAAACATAATGTGACCTCACCTCGGGATAGTGTAAATTGAATTGTGTGAATTTGAGAAGGGCTTGAATCCATAGGACTTTCCCGGTAGGTTTGATGAAGTCAAATTTGCACCTACTATAAGGAGAAAGCCCCATGAAATTTGAATTGACCGTATCGGAATTTAAGGAAATGTTCAATACGCTTCAAAGCCCTCATGAATTGTTGGCGCTGTTGCGAGTGGCACTCGAACAAAATTTATCGTTGCTACATAACGACAAGGATTTTGATAAGAGAGCGAGTGTCGTCGATTTGAAACTTTATAGACTCTGAAAAAAGGAGAGAAAATGATTCTGAGGATGCCACATGTTTTGCGGATGTTGTTCTTGCTGGGGGCGTTGCTTCTGGCATGGCCGGTGTAGGCGGATTATTATGATGGCTTGCGGGAATGGGATGCCGGGCGTCATCGCGAGGCGTTGGTCAAATGGCAGGAAGCCGTTAGAGAAGGAGACACGCGCTCCATGATGGCCCCGGGCCGCTTGTATATGAAAGGATTGGGTGCGCCCCAGGACTACATCGAAGTGCACAAGCGGATTAAATTGGGTTCATCCATTGTGGAAACGAATCAATCCCGGAATCGCCAGGATTGTTTGGAAACCCTTCAGACTCAAATCTTTGCTTAAACTTCCAAGCATGACCCCTTTTTGACACTCATTTCTAGAATTTGGTGACATCAAACATAATAATTGCACTAAAGTTTACAATTTTGTTAACATGGCTATTTCGAGAGAAATCAATTTTTGTCAGTTGGAATCGGGAAAAAGTCCTGTAGAAGAGTTTCTGGATTCCTTGAACGACAAACAACTACAAAAAGTTTATTTCGTATTGCGATTGCTTCAAACTCAAGAAGTTATTCCTAAAGAATACTTCAAATAACTTATAGGGACAGAAGATATTTGGGAAGTACGAGTACAATTTGGCAATCATATCTTCCGATTGCTTGGCTTCTTTGAAGAAAAAAATCGAATCATTCTAAATCATGGTTTTACCAAGAAAACTCGAAAAACCCCAAAGTCTGAAATCAAGCAAGCAGAGGCAAGAAAGAGCGAATATAAAAGGAGAAGGAAAAATGGATGACTTAGATCAATATATGCAAAAACGGATGAAAAATAATCCAGAGTTTTGGGAAAATACTGAAGAGAAGTTTGAGTTATTTAAAGTTGGATTTTTATTGAAACAAGCAAGAGAAGAGGCCGGAATGACTCAAGAACAAATAGCTCTATCTTTGCAAACGAACAAAACTGCTATTTCTCGCATAGAAAATCATGCTTCAGATATACGGCTATCGACTCTGGAAAAATTTGCTCAAGCTTTGGGAAAAAAGCTTCGAGTGGCCCTTGAATAAGGGTAACGGTGATAGGAAAGGAGGGAGGAAACGGAGATAATGGGGTCGCTCATTAACAAGGTCTATCACATTCAAAATGTCAACGCATATGACAGCCGATTAAAAGGATGGATGCACCGATTCAATGGGGTTGCAACAAAATACCTCCCAATTACTTGGGATGGAGGCGATGCCTTGAAAAACAGGGAAATTCAATCGCACCGCTGACCTATCTCAACTGTGCTTTGGAGTGACCAATACTAAACTCAAATTGAGCCATTAAAAACTGTAAACTTTTTTAGGGGAGATTCATGTCTGAAGAGAAACCGGACCGCAGTGGCGCGGAAAGTCTGGTGCAAACCTTTGTGGATGCGGACGTTGATGTCTGTTTTGCGAATCCGGGAACATCGGAAATGCACTTTGTGGCAGCGTTGGATACCAACCCGGAGATGCGCTGCATTCTGGGTTTGTTCGAGGGGATTGTCACGGGCGCCGCTGATGGTTATGGGCGCATGGCGGGCAAGCCCGCTGCGACGCTGACCCATTTGGGTCCGGGGTTCAGCAACGGCTGGGCAAACCTGCACAATGCCAAGAAGGCGCGAACACCGGTCTTAAACGTCGTTGGTGATCACGCGACGTATCACCGTAAGTACGATGCGCCGTTGACGTCCGACGTCGAGGGCGTGGCCCGCTCAGTTTCGGGCTGGGTCAAGGTTTCGCAATCGGCCGATGAAGTAGCCGCAGACGGCGCGGAAGCGGTACAAGCGGCAATGGCACCTCCCGGGCAAGTAGCTACCTTGATTCTCCCGGCGGACACCGCATGGAGTCGCACGACGTCGCGGGGTAAGCCGCTACCTCGTATCGAGCCGAAAAATCCGTCCGGGGACAACATCGACGCGGTTGCCAAAGCATTGAAGACTGGTGAGTCGGCGGTTTTGCTGCTGAACGGCCACATCACCGAGGAGCGATCTGCCTTGGCGGATCGGATCGCCCAAACCACGGGCTCGCGCGTGATCATGGATACGTTCATTCCGCGTCTGCAACGAGGTGCGGGGCGCGCGGGACTGCAGCGTCTGCCTTACTTCGGTGAGCAAGCGACGGAGGTGTTGGCCGGTACAAGACATTTGATCTTGGTGAGTTCGCAACCGCCCATCACCTTTTTCGCTTATCCCGACAAGCCGAATTGGTTGACGCCGGAGGGTTGCGAATTGCTCGCGCTTGTCGAACGCGATGAGGACGTGACTGCAGCCTTGGCGGCTCTTGCCGATGCAGTCGGCGCCGCCAGCACACAAGCCAATCTAGTGGAGCTGGAACTTCCCGACTTGCCCAAAGGAGACCTCACGCCGGGATCGATCGGTGCTTCGTTGGCCCACCAGTTTCCCGAGAATGCGATCGTCGTGGACGAAAGCGGCACGTGTGGCAGGGGATGCACCGACTTTACGCGTACGTCTCCGCCGCATGACTGGCTCATGCTGACCGGCGGTTCGATCGGCTATGGGCAACCGTGCGCGACGGGCGCGGCTGTCGCCGCACCCAATCGCCGCGTGATTTGTTTGCAAGCCGATGGCGGAGGAATGTACACGCTGCAGGCTCTGTGGACCCAGGCGCGTGAAAAGCTCGACGTAACCACAATTATCTTTGCCAATCAGAAATACTCGATTTTGCAGATTGAGTTCGGACGCGTCGGCGCCCACAACCCGGGACCGAAGGCGATGAGTATGCTCGACCTGACGAACCCGGAACTCAACTGGGTCTCTCTGGCGGAAGGCATGGGTGTACCGGCGTGGCGGGTCACAACGGCCGAACAGTTCAATAAGGTGTTGGCGGATTCGTTGAATTCACCCGGCCCGTCGCTCATCGAGGCGATGATTTAGGTATTGGTATGACAAATCCAGCCATGGATGGCCTGAGGACAGTGGGTCCTGGATCGATAAGATACGGGAATAGTGAATGGCAGGCCAAATCTGGCCTGAGGAGTAACTCTCGTCTCTTTTGAGATGATCGAACCAACTGAGGAGACGGCTGCTGCCGTCCATGAAAAAACATAGCCTCTGCAAAAAGAAATCAGTGACCGCAATCCCTTAGAATCCGATTGGATATTAAAATTGCATGTTTACTATTTCCATCTTTTGATGCCACCCGGATATTGAAAGCCATCCCATTGCCCAAAAAACTTGTATGATTCGGCTAATTTTTGTATAAAATACTTTGCGAATCAAGAGTTGAAATTCAGTTTATAAAATTAATTTAACAATTATGATGTGTCATGCTGGTTCCGGATCAAGTTCAGGATGATCCAGCATCCAAAATATCGCCCGTATACCCTGGATTCCTGGTCAAGCCAGGAATGACACGTTTTTTAACTCCTGATTCACGTAAAATTCTACGATATCCTACTTTTTTTCAAAGGACGGAATAGTGAATGTGACCCAAGTCCGGTTTTTCACGCTTACGATGAAAAGCATTGATTTCGAGCTTCCGTTCTCCTTCTGAAGAGTGCAGCATGATACAACAACTACGAGAACAATCCCAAAGTATTTTTTTCAAAATCCTGCTTGGATTCATTGCCATTACTTTTGTGATTTCCTTTGGAGTCGGTTCTTTTTTCGGCAGTCGTAAAGAGGTCATTGCCTTGGTCAATTCAAAAGAATTGTTACTGCAGGAATTCCAGCGCACGTATTCCCAGCAAATCGAAAACTTGAGAGCCCGCTTCGGAACGAATGCCGACCAACTGGCAGAACAAATCAATTTGAGGCAGCAAGTGCTGCAACAGTTGATCAATCGTTATTTGCTGGCCGATGAAGCCGAAAAACAGGGCATAAGGCTCACCGACTTCGAACTACAGGATTATATTAAAAATCTACCCTATTTTCAGATCGATGGTCAATTCGATTTCAATACGTACGAGCAGATTTTACGGCAAAATCGCATGTTGGTGGAAGAATACGAAGCGGAACTGCGAGTGGACCTGCTTGCCAGTAAATACCAGGATATGCTTTTGTCGGGCATACTCGTCAGCGATGCGGAAGTGGATCGCATCTACCATAATGAAAATGAAACCATTACCGTCGAATATCTCTATTTCGATCCACTGCTCTTTATGGACCAGGTCGAATCAGACGATGACGAATTGCAAAAATATTATGAGGACCACCCTGACGAATTCGAGCAACCCAAGCGTTTCAAAATCGAATATTTTCTCCTCACGCTGGATCAATTCAAAGAAACCGCCGTGGCGAAAGAACGGGAAATCGTGCGATACTATGAAAGAAACAGAGAGGAGTACACGACGCCTGTTGCCTTAAAAGCAAGGCATATATTGATCAAAGCCGACATGGAAATGGCGGCGGACGAAAAGGCCCAAAAACGGCAACAAGCCGAAAATATTCTCAAACAACTGCAACAAGGCGCGGTTTTCGAAGAACTGGCGCGCGCGTATTCGGAGGACTTTTCCAAGGAGCAAGGAGGAGATTTGGGCTGGTTTGAACCAGGCGAGATGGCGGCAGGTTTTGAAGAGGTAGCCTTCAACCTGCAACCCGGAGAGTTGAGCGCCGTCGTGGAAACGCCTTTCGGCTTTCACATCATCCGTGTGGATGAAAAAAAAGAGGAAAGCGTCCAAACCCTGGAAGACGTCCGTGCTGAAATCGAAGATCTTTTGAGAGAATCGCGGGCCCAGAAAAAGTTGGACCTGGAATACCAAAGATTATTGAGCAGGATGGAAGAAGAAAAAGATCTTGCCGCCATAGCAGAAAGTTTCGGGACCTCCGTTGCGCAAACCGAATTTTTCGACCGGGAAGACAGCGTCGAGAAACTGGGTTCGCTCGATGTCCTGGCAGATCAGTTGCAGTCCCAGCAAGTGGGGGACTATGGACGATTGCAACGCAATCCGATCCAAGGTTACGTTTTTTATGAATTGCTGGACGTTCAGGAACCTTCGACCAAGCCATTCGAGGAAGTGGAAACGGAAGTCACCCGACTGGTCGAGCAACAAAAAGCAGTTGACCTGGCATCCGACATTGGTCAGAAAGAATCGACAGCGTTGACGGATGGCAAATCCCTGGAAAGCATTGCGGCGTCTTACGGTCTCGAACTCGGGGAAACGACGTTGACTGCGGTGAGCGACGTGATCAGCGGGATAGGTTACGATCCGGTATTCAAAAAAAACGTACTGGCTTTGAATGATTCCCGGAAGGTGAGCGGCAGTCTCTACCAGGAAAAATATTATCTCATTGAACTCAAAAACCGACAATTGGCGGAGGATGAGAATATCGATGCCAAAAAAAAAGAGGTTCGCCAGAGATTGATCGCGCAAATCAGACAGGCCTTTGTCGACAAAGACATGCAACGCTTGCGAGATGCGGCCAGCATTGAAATTCTCAATCCGTTCTTCCGCTCCGACGCTCCTGAAAGCTAGGACACTGCGGTGAAAGTCCATAGATAACCTGAATTCGACATTATTCTTCAAGAACATGAGTATTTTGGTGTATTTGTCATCCTCGCGTAAGCGGGGATCCGGATTATAGTCTGGCTGTATTCCTCTGGATTCCTGCTTCCGCAGGAATGACAAGGATTCTCTAAGATATGAGAACCCCATAACATATTGAATATATTAAATTCTTATCTCGAACTCGTGTTAGATACCCTGAATTCCGGGTATTCGCCAGGAATGACTACGCTGCGAACAGCCGGAAGGAGAAAAAACATGTACGCACTCTTGCCCTGCGGTATTAGTGGGTAACTGACAAAAAATGGCGACGGTTGCTATGAAAAAATATGCCGGATTGCTCTCGATATTGCTGGGGACGGGGCTCTTGTATGGGACCGCTCCGGGATTTGCCCAGTTTTCCTGGCAGCAATCGAATCCCGTGACCTCACCCCTTGAAATATATGCGGAATTCGACAAATTCCGGGTCAATCCGGGAGCTGCCGTTACCTTGATCATTCGTGGTTTTTTGCAGCCTGCGTGGCATATTTATTCAATTCAACGGATTTCCGACGAGGCGCCGAATCCCACCACGGTGACCTATCCCGATTTACAATTCGAAATCATCGGTCCTTTGAAAGAGAGTCCTCCCGAGATGGTGGATGATCGGGCATTGGATTTACGTTTGGCAGTTCACAAAGAGGAATTTGTTTTCCAGCAGCAATTCAAGATTTCACCACTCGCCGAAGCGGGATCCTTTGTTTTTGAAGGCACGCTCCATTATCAGTTGTGTGACGACCATATTTGTACACCCCGCCAACATCGATTGTTCTCGACTCCATTGACTATTGAAAAACAATAGCTGCACGAGGGGGGGAACCTGTGAATTGTTTCAGAAAAGAAGGAAATGGAAAGAACAGCCAAATCCCACAAGACAACCCCTCACGATGCGATTCTGCTCAGTCGGGTTATCGTGGAAAAACAGCCCATATGCATCACCTTCCTGGACGGCGACGTACTGATCGAACAGGTACGTTGGCACACCCCGCAATGCATAGGATTGAAGGATGGAAAAATCGTCAACAAACAGGCCATCAAATTTTGGGAAGTGATGGCATGATGCGAAGCGTAGCGCCATGACCAGTTATTTTATACGCAGGTTGCTATTGGTGGGACCAACTTTCATTGGAATCACTCTGGTTGTTTTTACGATCACTCGTTTTGTTCCCGGAGGTCCCATTGAAAGAATCATTGCGCAAGCCCAACAGATGAATGCGGGTGAAGGATCCACCTCGCAATCCACGGAGAACGAAGCCCCCCTTTCTCCGGAACAGATTGAAATGCTCAAAAAATTTTACGGGTTTGACAAACCGGTCCTGGTCAGTTACGTCGAATGGCTGGGCAAGGTGGTCACCTTCGACCTGGGAAATTCCATGCGTTACTACGATCCGGTATGGGAGATCATCAAAGAAAAGCTTCCGATCTCTATATACTATGGCGTGGTGACCACCATCCTGACTTACCTGGTTTGTATTCCGCTGGGCGTGCTGAAAGCGATCAAACATAAAACAATGGTAGACAGCACTTCATCCGTCTTCATCCTGACCGGATACGCATTGCCCGGATTCATCGTGGCGATTATTCTTTTTGTCTGGCCGGCAGCTCAATGGGATTGGTTCCCTCTCGGCGACTTTGTCAGCGAAGATTTCGATGATTTGTCCTTTCCGGGAAAAATCTGGGACGTCATCTACCATTCGGTATTGCCTTTAATCGCATATATGCTGGGAGGTTTTGCCACCATGACGTTTTTAATGAAAAATACTTTGATGGATCACCTTGCTTCCGATTACGTCAGGACGGCCATTGCCAAGGGACTGTCTTTCAAAGGCGCCGTTTTCAAACACGCCTTTCGTAATAGTCTCATTCCTTTAGCGACTCATTTTGGTAACAATATCACCTTATTCCTGGCAGGATCGTTTTTAATTGAAAGAGTGTTCAATATCGATGGTCTGGGTCTGCTGGGCTTTGAATCGCTGGTGGAACGGGATTATCCCATCGTGCTCGGTGTTTTGGTTATTTCCTCGATCCTGGGGCTGTTGGGAAATATTTTGTCAGATGTATGCGTGGCTTTGGTGGATCCCCGCGTCAAGTTCGAGTGAAATCGTCGATGCGCATCAATCCCTTGACATTGAAGAAGATAAAACGCTTTCGTTCTATCAAGCGAGGTTATTATTCGTTGATCCTGTTTGGCACCATGTTGCTCCTGGCAATCTTTGCCGAACTGTGGATCAACAACCGGGCCTTGCTGGTTTATTACGAGGGATCACTTCATTTCCCGGTTTATGGTTCGATAATTCCCGGAAAAGTCTTTGGTTTGGAATACGCATACGAAACCAACTACAAAGAGTTGCAGAAAAAATTCAATCAGGAAGAAGGGGCAAATTTCGTTATCATGCCACTCGTACCCTACGATGCTTATGAAATCGATTTGCCGGAAACGGCATTTCCTCCTTTCCCACCTTCCCTGAAATCCAGGCATTATTTGGGGACGGACGCTATTGGCCGGGACCTGGTAGCGCGATTGGTTTATGGATTTCGGGTATGTATCGCTTATTCTCTCTCTTTACTTTTCATGACATTTGTCATTGGCATCGCATTGGGTTGTCTGATGGGTTTTTGGGGAGGGAAGTTCGATTTGTTCTTTCAACGCCTGATTGAAGTCTGGTCCGCCATACCTTTTCTTTACATCATCATGATAATCGCTTCCATTATAGAGCCCAACCTGTTAATGTTGGTGGTCATTTCCGTCATCTTTGGATGGATGGGAATGACCTGGTACATGCGTACGGCAACTTACAAGGAAAAAGCGAGGGACTACGTGATGGCCGCTAGAGCGCTGGGGGCTTCCAATGCCAGGATCATTTTTCATCATATACTTCCCAACGCGATTTCTTTGATTGTGACCTTTGTTCCTTTTTCGGTGGCAGCAGGAATTTCAGGCTTAACCGCCCTGGATTATCTGGGTTTTGGATTACCACCGCCCACGCCGAGTTGGGGAGAACTACTCCAGCAAGGCACTACTAATCTACAAGCACTTTGGATTATCAGTTCTATCGTAACCGCCCTGGTGATCGTTTTGGTGAGCATCACCTTCATCGGCGAAGCGGTGAGAGAAGGATTTGATCCGAAAATGCACACAACTTTCGAATAAAAATTTTATAAGGAGAAAACCATGATGGCAAAATACATATTTAAAATTTTTCTCACAAGTCTCGCCCTGTTCTGCTTTTCAGGGGTCCATGCAGTTGAAATGCTGCCTGAGGATCTCGATTGGGAAACTAATGACACGGCTACTGTCTTTGCTGACCCCAATGCGAAAAAAGGCGGAACCTATCGGACGTACATGTTGGCCTTTCCTTTAACGCTTCGCCAGGTGGGACCTGATTCCAACAGTAGTTTTCGCAGTTATCTCGATGGAAATACGATGTCTTTGATGGGTCTGCATCCCAACACCGAAGAATTGCTTCCGGAATTGGCAACCCATTGGGCTTATGGCGAAGACAAAAAAACCATGTACTTCAAACTGGACCCAAGCGCTCGCTGGTCGGACGGGCATCCCGTCACAGCAGATGACTATCTCTTTATCCTGGAATTCATGCGCTCTGAACACATTGTGGCCCCTTGGTATAACAATTACTATACCGAGAAAATAGACAAAGTCGTAAAATACGACGATCACACGATTTCTATCTCGGCCAATAAGGCTGATCCGGATTTATTTCTGGTCGTCAATCTTGCCCCCATTCCCAAACATTACTATGAATCGCTCACGCCGGACTTCGTGCAAAAGTATAATTGGGAGATTGTTCCCAACACCGGACCTTACCAGATCGACGACGTGAAGAAAGGAAAAAGCGTGACTTTCAAACGTAAAAAGGACTGGTGGGCCAAAGATTATAAGTACTTCGAGGGGCGCTTCAACGTCGACCGGGTAGTGATTACAGTCATTCGAGATCAAACCACTGTTTTTGAATATTTTAAAAAACAACGCCTGGATGATTTCATTCTCACTTTTCCTACTTATTGGCATGAGAAAGCCAAGGACCTGGAGATCTATGACAAGGGATATATTAAAAAAAGCTGGTTTTATACCGATGCTCGTATTTCACCACGGGGATTCTGGTTGAACCAGGACAAAGAGATATTCAAGGACCGCAACGTCCGTTATGCTTTTGCGCATGCCATGAATATGGACAAACTGCTCAATGGCTTGCTCCGTGGAGATTACAGTCGCTTACAGAGATTCAATACGGGATTTGGAGAGTATACCAACCTGAACATACGCGCCCGCACCTTCGATATCGCGAAGGTCGAGGAGTTGATGACCGCTTCGGGATGGGAACGGGGTGACGACGGGATCTGGAAAAAAGGGGATATGCGCTATTCCGTAAAAGTGACCTATTCCTTCGACGGCCACACCCCCCGCCTGGTGCTTTTGAAGGAAGAAGCGAAAAAAGCGGGAATTGAAATGAATTTGCAGCGCTTGGATGGTAGTGCCATGTTCAAATTGATCCTGGAAAAAAAGCATGACGTCGGCTGGATGGGTTGGAGTACCCCGTTCCGTCCCCGCTACTGGCAGGGCTTCCATTCCGACAACGCGCATAAGCCCCAGACCAACAACATCACCAATACCGACAATCCGGAATTGGATGAACTGATCATGAATTATCGAGATTCCATCGTACCGGAAGAACGGATCACCTTGGCCCATACCATTCAAGAGAAAATCCACGAGGATGGATCCTTCGTCCCCACTTACAAAGTAGGATATTTCCGCACGGGCTACTGGCGATGGTGGCAATTCCCGGAGGTGGCATCCACCAAAAATTCAGATGGTCTTTTCGAGCCATTTGGTACCGGACTATTCTGGCTAGATGCCGACCTCAAGAAAGAAACGGAGGAAGCCATGGAGAGCGGGGAGAGTTTTGAATCAATAACCCTCGTCGATAAAACCTTCAAAGTGGATTGAAAGGGCAGGACGGAAGTTTGGGGGTTCGGTCTCAACGGTGAATGAGAGACGATTTTGGAGAGTGATGCGCTTTTAGAGGTCAGGAACCTGGTGACTGCATTTGAAACCGAAAGTGGAGTGATCCATGCGGTCGAAAACGTCAGTTTTCAACTGAAAAAAAGCCAGACCCTGGGAATCGTCGGAGAGTCTGGTTGCGGAAAAAGCGTGACTTCGCTTTCCATTATGAGGCTCCTGCCCAAACCTTTTGGTTACGTAGTCTCCGGAGAGGTCCTTCTGGAGGGGAAGGATCTGCTCAAACTCCCTGCTGGAGAAATGCGCCACGTGCGGGGAAACCGGATTTCCATGATTTTTCAAGAACCGATGACGGCGCTCAATCCGGTGCATCGCGTCGGCAAACAAATCGGAGAAGCCTTGATGCTCCATCAACCCGAGATGGAGCAAAAGGATGTACTTTCGCAATCCGTCGAACTCCTCAGGAAAGTCGGCATTCCTGCTCCCGAACAGCGAATTCAGGAATATCCTCATCAACTCTCCGGGGGCATGCGCCAGCGCGTGATGATTGCCATCGCGCTAGCCTGTAAACCCGATATCCTCATCGCCGATGAACCAACCACCGCCTTGGACGTCACCATTCAAGCTCAGATCCTGGACCTGATGCTGACGTTGCAACGAGAAACGGGCATGGCCATTATCCTCATCACTCACGACCTGGGGGTCATTGCGGAGACTTGTGATGAGGTCGTCGTCATGTATGCAGGCAAAGTCGCTGAGAAAGCCTCGGTCTTTGATCTCTTCCAATCTCCCAAACATCCATATACCCGGGGATTGCTTGCTTCCATTCCCAGTTTGTCTTCGCTACCCAAAGAGGAACTGCCGACGATCGCAGGGACGGTTCCCGAATTGAACGCGTTGCCTTCCGGCTGTCGCTTCCAAAACCGTTGTCTCTACCAAGAAACAAGATGCGTTTCGGTGGCTCCTCCTTTGGAATCAGTCAATGCCACGCATTGGGTCAGTTGTTACCGGTGGCAAGAGGTCGAGAAGGAGATTTCAGCAGATTCTCATTAATCCCCCTCACCCTGACCCTCTCCCTCCAGGGGAGAGGGAACAACGAATGTGACGTATGTCGGAATTTTTCCTGGAAGTGAAAAAACTGAAAAAATATTTTCCGGTCTACGGGGGCGTTTTTCTACGTCAAGTTGCCAATGTATATGCCCTGGACGGAGTTTCTTTTAACGTCAGACGAGGGGAAACCATTGGTCTGGTGGGAGAATCCGGATGTGGAAAGACGACGCTGGGACGCACCGTTTTGCGATTGTACGATCCGACCGAGGGACAAATTTTTTTTAAGGGAACCGACATCACGACCATCTCTCAAAACGCCATGCGTCGCCTACGAAATAAGATGCAAATGATTTTTCAAGATCCTTTTGAATCGCTCAATGCGCGTCATACCATACGGGACATTTTAGAGGAGCCCTTTATTATCCATCGTATCGGGAACCGTGAGGAACGAGAAAAGAAAATCGATCAATTGCTTGAAATCGTGGAACTGCCCACCAGCTCGAAAGACCGCTATCCCCATGAATTTTCCGGGGGGCAGCGTCAACGAATCGGGATCGCTCGCGCCATCGCTTTAGACCCCGAGTTGATCGTTTGTGATGAACCGGTTTCCGCCCTCGATGTTTCCATCCAGTCTCAAATTCTCAATCTTTTAATCACTTTGCAGAAAAATCTGGGATTGACTTATCTTTTTATTGCGCACGACTTGTCGGTGGTGAAACACATCTCGGATCGCATCATCGTCATGTATTTAGGAAATGTCGTGGAGATGATCGAGGCGCATTCCATCATGGAGAATCCGCTGCATCCTTATACCCAGGCTTTAGTTTCGGCAATACCAATCGCCAATCCCACCCTACGTAAAAAGAAAGTGATCTTGCAAGGTGACGTTCCCTCCCCGATCCAACCTCCGCGTGGATGCCGATTCCACACGCGTTGTCCTCACGTGCAGGATATCTGCAAGACTGAAATACCCATATTGAAGAATTACGCAGGAGAATCACCCCATTGGGCGGCTTGTCATTTTGCGGGAGAGATTGGCTCGGCTTGAATGGATCCGGGGTCACTCGCGTTGAGGGCCCGGCATGGGTCCGGGTTTGTAATGACGCAGCAAATAATGCAATGCGTTGCCCAGCATTTTACGGCTGTACCCGGGAAAAACGAGTCGGGATACCGATCCCAAACGCAACGCCTCTTCCGGATTGAGCAATTCTTTCTCGTAGCGTTTGGTCAATTCGACCATGGCTGCTTCCTGTTGCGCAGTGGCTTCTGTTTCTTCTTTTCCTTCCAGCAAGGCTTGTTGAAAACGTTTTTGAATCTGCCGAATTTCGTCCTTATAAACAAATTGTCTCCCTGCAGGCCCCATTACGGCAATACGGGCCGTTGGTAAAGCAAATACGAAATCCGCGCCGACATGATAACTGTTCCAGGAAACATAGGCGCCTCCGAAAGCATTGCGCACGATCAAGGTCAGACGGGGGACGCGCAGGTCGACGATGGCGTCCATCAGTTCCCGACCTGCCTGAATGATTCCCATCCGTTCTTGTTGCGAACCGGGAGCATAGCCCACAACGTCTTCCAAAAAAATCAGGGGAATGTTGTAAATATTGCAGAACCTTATGAATCGGGTAGCCTTCCGTGCCGCATGGACGTCGATGTTGCCTGACTCGAAGGCGCTATTATTGGCCACGAACCCCACCACGTGACCGCCCAATCGACCATAGGCCGTGATCATTTGCTGGGCTCTTGACCCCTGGATTTCGAAATAATCGCCATAATCCACCAACTGTTGTAAAAAAAGTCGCATGTCGAATGGAGTATTGAACCCATTGATCGGATGTGTGAAATATTTCTCCAACAATCTGGCTTCTTCTTCGACATAAGTATTCAATGAAGCCGAAGAGAATTTATAAGGCGCTAACGACTGGTTGTTGTCCGGTAGGTAGCTCAGCAATCGCAAAGCCGTTCGCAGGGCATCCACCTCATCGGAGACCTCGAGATCCGTAACCCCACTTTGCGTGTGCACGCGAGGTCCTCCCAGTTCATCGGGAGTGATCTCTTCCCCCATTGCTTCCCTGACCACGCCTGGACCGGTTAAGCCCACGAACGTATCTCCGGGTTGAATCACGTAAGATCCTTGCCGTGGCAGGTAAGCTCCTCCTCCCGCGTTGTAACCGAACATCAACATGATGGAAGGCACGATGCCACTAATTTTTCGGATGGCTGCGAAGGCTTCTCCATAACCATCGAGTCCTCCCACGCCATCGGGGACGAAAGCGCCTGCCGAATCGTTCATACCAATGAGGGGAATACCATGTTCTCCCGCCATTAAAATTTGCCGTGCGAGTTTAGCCCCGTTGGTCGCATTCATCGAGCCGGCCCGCAGGGTGAAGTCATGCCCGTAGACAGCTACGTCACGACCATCGATTTGGAGAATTCCGGTCACAATGGAGGCCCCGTCGAGCTCCCTACCCCAATTTTCAAAGGTGATGTGGGGGACTTCCCGGGTCAACACGCGTAGCTTTTCCCAGACCGTCATCCGGTTTTTCTGATGTTGAGTGCGTACTCGCGCGAGTCCTCCACCCTGACGGGGTTTCTCCCGAAGTTCCTTTCCTCTCTCGAGCATCTCATGGTAGATGCGGGCTTGCGAATCGATAGCTTCCGAAGAGTGAAGAGGAGATCCGGACGTAAAAGGGTTTGTCAGTTGCACCTTCTTATTCATCACTGATTTTTAAAAATTGGAGATGTTACCATGCTGATGATTAATTATTGCGGACTTGATTCCTATTCCTACCATGATCCTGACTGATGAAAAAGAATTTTGTGAGCGGGAAAAGTCCGTACATCCCTCTATGTCATTCCCGCTAAACTTGTCCCCGCGAAAGCGGGGAGCGGGAATCCAGATGCTAAAAGTTATTTTGGGCTGTTAATGCCTGAGAAGTAAAATGAGGAGCCAGATTTCCATTAAGACGATGATTCCCCACAGTGTCCAAAGGCACCACTGCTGACTATTGAATGAAAGTTGGATAGAAGGAATGAATTCCGTGGGAAATTTGGAGTCGAAAGAAGAAGTTTGGGCACCCGGATCGGATGCGGCGCAGATTGCAATTTGACAGAAATCTTCATCAGAGAGAAAATCAACGATTCCATCAAATGGCAGATTGAGAGGAGTATCGAATTCAATACCAATCCAGCAGCCTTCTTTATAGGGAGAAGTCCACGCAACTTTACCTTCGCGCTCCCAACTCTCTTCCGTAAATTTTACTTCTTCTCCAAATTGGTTTCTTTCCAGAAAAAAAAGAATGTGATAAGGGACCGTCTCATCGAGAGGTTCTTCTGAATGTAATTGAATTCCCAGGGCAGTCCAGTGGGTTACTTGTCCGGTTGCCATTTCTCCGTCAATTAAAAGTTCCGCCGGCAGAAGATAGGGAAAGCGTTTTTGCGGGTGGGTCATGGAAAAGGTCAGGTCGATTGGAATCATGCGTGTGATACAGTCAGGAACTCTGTATTCATTAAAAATTTTCTGCAATCATGCAAGCGCAAATCCTCTGTTACCTGCCGCTTCTTTAAGCAACTGTTTAAAAAATGGGCAGAAAATGCAACAATTCATTTTCAAATAAACATATAAATTCAGTATTTTATAGATTGGTTTAGATTTTGCTGTACAAAAGAATGGTTGGTATGCGGAAGGAGATTTATTGAAAATCGAAAACGATGCGCTTACCGGTAGGATTTGCTTGCGTTTTTTGCGCTCTTCCTTTATTCTGCTTGATCTAAAGCACGCATTAAAAATTCGGAGAAAATAAATCATCCGTTACGTGATCCAACCTCAGTGAGAATTCAACGAATTCACTGATTCCATTCTTTCAAGATTAATTAAAGGGAGACTCACATGACACCTAAAGAGTTGATTACATTTGTTAAAGAAAACAACGTAGAGTTCATAGACCTGCGTTTCATCGATCTTCCAGGAGTATGGCAGCATTTTTCGATACCTGCTCACGAATTGACGGAAGACATATTTGAAGAAGGAGCCGGATTTGACGGTTCAAGTATCCGGGGATTTCAAGGAATTCAAGAAAGCGACATGTTGCTCTTTCCAGACGCCGGTGCGCATTTCATGGATTCTTTCACCAAGGTACCAACCCTGAATTTGATCTGTGATATCGGGGACCCGATCACCAGGGAACGCTATACCAAAGATCCACGATATGTCTCTCAAAAGGCGGAAAATTATCTCAATTCGACAGGCATTGGAGATACCATCTATTTTGGACCGGAAGCCGAATTTTTTATTTTCGACGACATTCGCTTCAACCAAACCTACAATCAGGGATTTTACTATATCGATTCAGAAGAAGGTTTTTGGAATTCAGGAAGGGAAGAAAATCCAAACCTCGGTTATAAACCTCGCTATAAAGAAGGCTATTTCCCTGTTCCACCAATGGACAGTCAGCAAGACATCCGTTCTGAGATGGTGATGGAAATGGAAAAAGCAGGCATTGACATCGAGATCCATCACCATGAAGTCGGTACCGCAGGTCAAGCCGAAATCGATATGCGTTTTGACACGATGACCCGAATGGCGGACAAATTGATCACTTATAAGTACATTGTAAAAAATGTGGCGAAACGATATGGAAAAACGGCGACCTTTATGCCAAAGCCCATTTTCGAGGACAATGGCTCCGGAATGCATTGCCACCAGAGCATTTGGAAGGATGGGAAAAACACCTTCTTCGGACAAGGCTATGCCGGATTGAGCGACGAAGCCCGCTGGTACATTGGCGGATTGTTGGAACACGCTCCGGCCTTGTGCGCGTTTATCACTCCGACCACCAACTCCTATCGACGGTTGGTACCCGGTTACGAAGCGCCTATCTATTTGCTTTATTCTCAAAGGAATCGCAGCGCGGCATGTCGGATTCCGATGTATTCCAGCAGTGAAAAAGCGAAACGAGTGGAATTCCGTACCCCGGATCCTTCTTGCAACGGCTACCTGGCTTTTGCAGCCATGTTGATGGCGGGTCTGGATGGCATTCAAAATAAAATCGAGCCGCCGGAACCCATGGATAAAAACATTTATGATTTGAGCCCGGAAGATGCCGGAGAGATTCGTGGAGTGCCTGCCAGTTTGGATGAAGCGCTCGACAATTTGGAAAATGGTGGGGATTTCTTATTCAAGGGTGGAGTTTTTACAGAAGATTTGGTCGAAAGTTGGCTGGAGTACAAGCGGGAAGTGGAAGTCGACGGCATGCGGCTTCGTCCACATCCCTATGAATTCGCATTGTACTACGATATTTAATTTCAAGGGGATCCGAAAAGGTCCCCGGATTCCATGGAGACGATGTCAGAGTGGATCCGACGTCTTATCAGACAATGTCAGGCTGCTTCCGATTGGAAGCAGCCTCTTTCCGTTTATCTTCAAAGAAATAATTTTCCGGATCCCGTTTCAATCCTCGATCTTTTCCAACGGCTTCGTCACCTTCCCGGATTTTCTGCTCAAATCGAAAAAGTCCTTCCTCCATTGCTCTTGTCCGGCAATTTAAAAACGGCCTTAGTGCAGCTACGTGATTTTTCAGTCACCTTTGAAGAGAAAGTCCGTCATCCTTTTGATTTCAGTCATCCCCATGCACCAGCACTATTGAGTATTTTTGCTCAGAGCGAATTCCTCATCCGCCACTTGCTCAAGTATCCCCACTTGGGTTTGTCCGTTCTGGATTCTCCCTTCCTGCTGCAGAGCAAGTCGAGTCAGACCATGCTGACAGAACTATTGGACCGATTCAAGCGATACGAAGACCTGGACAGGAATATCCTGAAAAAAGAGCTCCGTCTTTTCAAATATGAAGAGTTTTTAAGGATCACCATTCGAGACCTGTCAGAATTGGCTCCCTTTGAAGAAATATTGGAAGAACTGACTGCCGTAGCAACTTGTTGCGCACAAATTGCCTTGGAAGGCGCATTTAAAATTGCTCGGGGAGTGACCCCCTTTCAATTCCAATTTGATGATTCAGCAGACACGGTATCGTTTCAGCAGACCGCCCCATTTATAGTTTTGGGTCTCGGGAAACTGGGGGGAAGTGAATTGAATTATTCTTCTGATATCGATCCCATCTTGATTTGTACTGAGGATCCCAATGAAAACGGGCATTCATTGACCTCCGACAAGACGCTGGTCAAAACCGCCCAGAGCTGGATTGAGTTGCTGGGCGAGACAACGGAGGATGGATTTGTCGCACGGGTTGACATGCGATTGCGTCCCGGAGGAGAAACCGCTCCTCTTTTCCAGAGTTTGTTGGAGTCTGAATTATATTATGAGACGCAAGGAGCGACCTGGGAACGACAAGCCTTGATCAAAGCCAGACCTGTGGCAGGCAACCTACCTGCCGGGACACTGTTTCTCAAAAACCTCTCTCCATTCATTTATAGAAAACAGGTCGATGAAAACATGCTGAGCGAGATTCGTAAGATCAAGCAGCGTATCGAAAAGGAACATCTGAAAAAGCATTTGAACGTAAAGTTGGGAGTGGGTGGTATTCGAGAAGTCGAATTCTTCGTCCAGATCTTCCAACTCCTCTATGGTGGCGCGCAGCCTGTATTGCGTCAACCAAATACCCTGAAGACTATCGAAATTTTAAAGCAATACCATTACATCCCCAACACCGATGCCGAAAACCTCCGTCTTGATTATGTTTTCTTGCGTAAACTGGAACACCGGCTTCAAATGGTACAGGAACTCCAAACCCATACCATTCCAGGAAATGTCAAACAGCAACAGGTCCTGGCAAGGCATATGGGGTATAAGGAAGAAGATATCGGAAGAGCACGAAGGCATTTTCTCCAGGATCTCAAAGATACCATGTTGAGGGTACGTTCAATTTTCAGCGCATTGTTCGACCAGGAATATTTGGAAATAGAAGCAGCAATCCGTAACAACACGCATTTTGTAAATATATCTGAAAAGGACCAGACGCTTTTTGAGAATTCCGCCCGTCGATTCACGGCGCTCATTCGCCAATCCGAAATGGCGCATGTCGAAAACCGACATCGCGCTGGCAGTCTTCTCGTCATCCGATTTCAGCAATTGATCGAACGCATCCAAGCCCGTTTGGATTACTACCAGCATTTACTGGATTACCCCGCGTCCCTGCAACGCTTGTCTCGAATTGCCGAAACCAGTGAATTTCTCTGGAACTATTTGCTCAACCACCTGGAACTGCTCAAGCAGTTGGACGCCAGCGAAATTCTGCATTCCCGTATCGAATGGGAAGCGCAATTGGCGGCGAAACTGGACAATTGTGAGGGAGAAGAAGAGCGTTTGGACGCTTTGAGAGAATTCAAACATGCGGTCACTTTTTTAATTGGCAGTGCCGAGTTGGAAGGGATCCAGTATTATGAGCAAGCAAGGCAACGTTTGACTATTCTTGCGGAAGTTATTCTGCAAGCCGCCTACCTCATCGTACGGAATCAAATGAGAGAACAATTCGGTGTCCCTTTTTCGGACCACCAACCGACCCGTCTGGCAATACTGGGCATGGGAAAGCTGGGAGGCTCTGAATTGACGTACCAATCGGATTTGGATCTCATTTTCATTTGTTCGGCGGAGGGAAGCACGTCCGGTCCCAGGAAAATCAGCAATTATGAATATTACGCCAAATTGATCCAGCGTCTCGTTTCAACACTTTCATCCTTCACCCGAAATGGATACGCTTATCGAGTGGATACGCGCCTTCGCCCTTCGGGAAATGGAGGACCTTTGGTCAGCACGTTGTCCTATTATGAAAACTATCACCAGACTTCCTTACCCTGGGAACGACAAGCGCTTCTCAAAGGAAGAGTCGTGGCAGGAGACATGGAACGGGATTGGGTCGCTGCAGTGGAGAATGCGAAAAAAAAGGCTATTTATGGAAGGGGAATTCCCAAAGACCTCAAACAAACAATTGCGCACCTTCGCAGACGCAAAGAAAAAGAGATTGCCCAAGAAAGCGAACATATAAAAAATATCAAAGAGGGATATGGAGGCATGTTGGATATTGAATACCTCACCCAATACCTGCAAATGAGACATGGAGAAAGCATTCCGGAGCTGCAAAATCCCCATACGTTGGAGGTCTTGAGAGTCTTGGAAAAGCACCGTTTTTTGGATCACTCCACAAGCGAAGCTTTGCAAGAAGCCTACACCTTCTACCGCCTGGTAGAGAGCTACTTGCGCTTACTATGTGATACCGATACCAACCTGCTTGATTTTGATCAACTACAATCCGAGCAGTTGACCCACTTCCTGCATCTCCATGGCTTCTCGGTTACGGATGTCTTGAAAACGTACCAGAATACCAATCAAACAGTCCGTACCCTCTACCGGAAAATCATGCAGGACGATTCGTATCCCTCCTGACGTACGCGTTTCCTTCTCTATTTCTTTTTCCGGACTGAAAGGCCATAGCGTCCGATACCACCGCGCAGGCGGGGGTCGAGCAGGTCACGCAGGGCATCGCCAAACATGTTGACACCGAAGACCACGAGGGCCAGGCCGAGCCCGGGCCAGATCGCCATCCAGGGATTCTGCAACAAGTAAACGCGGCCTTCCAGGCTGAGCATGCCACCCCAGGTAGGCTGGGGCGGAGGAATGCCGAATCCGAGAAAACTGATAGTGGCCTCGGCGAGGATATTTCCTCCAAGGGAGATCGTAAACAAAACAATGATCGGCGCATAGAGTTGGGGCAGGATGTGTACGATGAGAATACGCCAGGTAGGACAACCCACCCCCCTCGCAGCAGTCACGTATTCACTTTCCTTGACGCTGAGGACCACCCCCCGCATCGTGCGGATATTGGCAATCCCCCATTGAAATCCGATCACAATGATGAGCTGGACCATCCCTGGTCCCAACAGGGCCATGATGGTCAGGGTGAGGAAGAGCCAGGGGAAACACATGATGGCATCCACAATGCGCTGGAGGATCAGGTCGAATTTACCACCCCAGTATCCAGAAATCAGCCCGAAGACCGTGGCAATCACAATTTGCAGCACCCCGGAACCCACTCCCACAATCATCGAAATTTGGGCGCCATGGATGATCCGGCTCAACAGGTCTCGACCGAATTGATCAGTCCCCAAGGGAAAGTCGAGCGAAGGACCTTCCAGGATATGGGCCAGGTTGCGCTGGAAGATGCCAAAGGGGGCCAGGTAATCGGCGAAAATGCCAACGATGAAAAAAACCAGCACAATAATTCCCCCAAACGTTCCCAGGGGTTGCTCCTGTACGAGCCTTCTGAAGAACTCTCGAACACGTCCTTTTTTTTCTTTGAAGAATGTCTCTTGCGTCATATTCATAAAGTTTAATCATTTCGGGGTCTGTTTAGATCCCTTGAAAACATTGAACATAGAACAACCATGCTAATTAAATCGAATTCGCGGATCGAGCCAGGCATAGCTGAGGTCGACGAGGACGTTGACGACCAGGACAAAGCCGGCGATGACCAGGTTGACTCCGGAGACGATAGTATAGTCCCGGTCCACCAGTGAGGAAACGACAAGCGCCCCGAGTCCCGGCAGGCTGAACAAATATTCGATCACCACCGCACCTCCTATTAAAACAGGTAGTTGTAACCCAATCATGGTCACCACCGGAATCATTGCATTCTTCAAGACGTGCCGCAACATAATGACCCGCTCCCGGAGCCCCTTGGACCAGGCCGTCCGTACATAATCCTGTCGGAGTACCTCGAGCATCATGCTGCGGGTCAAGCGCATGGTGATTCCGGAGAGCCACATCCCCAGAACGAAGGCGGGGATGAGGAACATGCCTAAATTCCCGATGGGGTCTTCAAAAAAAGGAACATAAAACAGACGTGGCCCCCATCCCCACCAAATGGAGGGGTAGGTCAAGATCAACGTACCCAGCCAGAAACTGGGCACGCAGATGAAAAAGATGGCAATACTGCGCAAGATATAATCACCAGCCGTGTTGGGACGCATCGCCGAAAGAATCCCCACCGGTAAGGCAATGGCTAAAGAGATGATAAGCGCCAGGAAACCCAATTCAAAGGATGCAGGCACCCGGTCGGAGATGATCCTGGCCACAGGAGCCCTGGTCCACATGGAGAGCCCCAGGTCCCCCTGCAATACCCCCCCGATCCATTGTCCATACTGGATATGCATGGGAAGATCCAACCCGAGAAAACGCTCGATTTCCGCAATGGCCTCTTCGTTGGAAAAATTCCCGGCGCCCATCAATGCCATTTGTGAGATCATCTTTTCAATGACGTTGCCGGGGATGAGACGGACTGTGAGGAAGATAACGATGGTCACCAAAAGAAAGGTGGGAATGATCAGGAGGAATCGTCGCAGGATATAGGTTTGCATGGAACCATTTTCATTAGCGCTGCTTGGAAAGCCTGTTTATATGGCCAAGAACGCGCAAAAACGAACAAGAACCAATAAATTTATTCATTCCCACCCTCCTGCCCGAATACGGAGGAATGGGAATGACTTAATTTCTTGCGTGATCCTGGCAATTGCCAAATTGAAAAAGGGAATGGGATGTGAGCGAACGCCCCATCCCACTCCTGTGGTTCAGGAGAAGGAGATTCTATTCGAGAGGGCCGCGGCCACTCATTTCCTTCTTCATTTGCTCGTCGATCCAGACCAACTTGAAGGTCTTCTGGTTATTGTTAACGACGATTCCATAGTAGTTCTTGACCCAGGGTTGCCAAGCCGTATACTGGGCTTCGTTCGGGAAATGCACATGACACATCATCTCGATGATATCATACTGAATGTCTATCCATAACGCGACATGCTCGTCTTTGGGCATCAGTTCCCCCATCAAGCGTCTGAGATTTTTCTCGATGTTTGGTCCTTGGGGGGTGTGGTCGAACGTCCCACAAATCGGGTGGCTCGAGGTAGTGGGCCAAAAGTGGTAGCCAAAGGTATCATCGTACCCCTTGACTCCGGTACCCGATTGGTTAAAAAAGGTCTCGTGCTTCCGGTCGGGGACTCGACCCCAAGGTGATTCCACCACGTCGAATTTGACTCGTATGCCCACGTCATTGAAGAAGCTCTGGTAGAGTTCCGCCCATCCTTGAACACTGGCGTCCAGCATGGCTACGGTATCAAAGCCGTCCGGGTAACCGGCTTCCGCCAGCAGTTGCTTGGCTTTTTCCGGTTTGTATTCCCAAAGCTCAGCGAGTTCCGGTCGTTCCTTTTTCATAGTTTCATAGTTGACGTAATACGGAGCCATACTGGGCAAGCTCAAGTAATAGAAGCCAGGAGGATCTCCGCCGCTATTTCCCTTTATGACGTTTTCAGCCACACCAAATTGATCGACGGCCAACATGGCGGCATACCGCACCCGTGGGTCATTCCAAGGCGAATTGTCCTGGGCGGCTTTTTCCAGGTTGATCGAAAACCACCGGTTCCCAGGTTCTCCTTCAGCAAACTGCAATTGGGGATTCGTCTTCTCGAGTTCGAGTTTATCTCTCCAATCCACGCCGATACTCCACGAGCCAAAATTGACGTCCAGTTTGCCGGAACGCAAGGCGGCCAGCCGGGAGGCTTGATCTTTCATAACGATATAGCGCACCTCGTCGAGATAGGGTATCCGGTTGTGGGGGCGAACGGGGTCCACCATCCAATAGTCGGTATTTTTTTTGAATCTCCCGGAAACTCCTTCCAGGTGCTCGACAGGCACAAAGGGTCCGGTGCCCAGGGCGTTCTTCCAGTCGTTCATGTCGATTCCCTGTTCCCAGACCTCGCGGGGTGGTGGGTGAATATTCAGGAATCGATTGAATGGGCTATTGGAGGTATCCCCCCGCGACATTTTCAATTCAATCGTATAATCATCCTTGGCCGTCCACTCCCAAATATCACGCAAGGCATGAAGAGTGTTTGTGGGGGTTTGGTATGCTTGATCGAGGAGCGCGATGATATCATGGGCATTCAAAGTCCGCCCGTAGGCCGATGCGATGCTCTCGTGGTAGCTCGGAGCCGTGTCCTGATCCCAGAATTTGATTCCCGGACGGATATAGAACACCATGTGATCAGGAGCTGGCTGCTCGTATTGATACACCAAAAGTCCGATCCATTGATCGCGATAGGCGGTGATGTTTCCCACCAAAGGAGAAGTATTGTAACCCTGCTGCGCCTTGACGATATCAGGCTGAAACAGGGTATCATAAATGATAAGCGTATTGTGATGCGCACCCCAGTTATTCGAATTGGGGTTCCATCCTTCACCCACCGGAAAGTGGACCCAATTGACCGAACCTCCATAAGAGGGGGTCAAGTCGGGTGAGGCGAACGTAAAGCTCGTCATCGTGATTGCCAAAACAAAAACTAACAGAAATTTCTTCATTTTATCCTCCGTCTATTGAAATTAATCAAAAAGATTCAATCTCCCATTGGTAACTATTCAGGTCTCAGAAAAACCCGTTTAGCTAAATATCATTAAATAAAAGATTCCCGGAGAGGACCGATCGTTTTCAAGTCCTCCCACGTTATGATTCAATCGATCGGGAACCCTCTCTTTCACTAAAACAACTTAGTGAAGGCATGATTTTGACAAAATGTATATATTTTTTTGTATAATGTCAACCCCAAATGAAAAAAAAAGCAGGATTCGTAAAAAAATTAAAAATCTATCAATCAGGGAGATCCGCTTCGTTATGATCATGAGCCAAAAAGCGAATGTTCACTCCACATCAAAACCCTCGGAGACGGTCTGGTTTATTTAGTAACTATGTGTTCACCGAGACGGCCTCCTCGATGTCCTGGCGCGGTAGTCCCTCCTCATCGTCGCAGAGCATCTTGACCACGTCCTGCAGCTCTCTGTGGGTTAACGCTGCGTGGACGCTCGCTGCCTTGGCAAAGGCATCCGCCGATTCGACTTTGTTGTCTCTTGCCCGAAGGTCACGCACAAATGACGGCACGATGCACGTCAGCATCGCCCAGCGCTCCTCGCCAGAGACATTCAGCTCTGGAGGCGCCCTATGGTAGGTGCGCGAGTCGTAGAGGATGCCGGAACCAGCGGTAAACGAAGGCTGGACAACGTCCTGGAACGGACCTTCCCCCGCGACTGTCGGCACCTCGTTCATCTCTGTCGGCGGCGGGGTGTCGAACTCATGGGAACCCAGAACGAACTGCGTGGCGCCCGTTTCCGGCGTGAAATCGGTCAGCGCGATGTTGAACTGCATCCCCAGCCTGTCCTTGCGTCCCTTCCAGTCTGGATACCGCGGTGAGATTGACGCATCAAGCTTCTCGAATTCCTCCGGGCCCAGCATGTAAGTGTGAGCTTCAGTCTCGCTCGTGAGCGGGTAGGGGTAGTCGGCGTGCCAACCACCGGGCATGACACGGGCATTCTCTCCAGTCTTCTCTGCGGGCCTTAGGATTGAGATCGCCGGTAATTGACAGTAATGGATGGAGTCGACTCCGAGGTAGCTCTCGATCAGCCACAACGAGATCGGGTGCATCAGTGCTTGCGCAACCGCCGGCGTCCTACAAAAGAAACTCTCGCCCTTGTCCATTAGCGCTTGCGGGCGAATGAGGTTGTCGAAGGAACTGTACGGGCGGCTGTCCTGGGCTGCCTTCACCTTGGCCTCCTTCTCGGCTCCCTTCTCCCGCACGATGTTCACGTTCGCAACCAGGTTCGCCACCATCGCGGGGCTCATGACGTTCTCCACTACGGTCCACCCCTGCATCTCGAGCTCAGCGAGGTAAACCGATGGCAGGCGGGCCGGCGCCTCACGCGCTGAAAACACGAGCTGATCCCCCAGATCAGCCAGCTTGGGCGCGTCGCCTGTGAGGCGGTATTTCTGCGGCACGAGCAGGCTCGCGCCGGGACCGAACGCCGCGTCGATCTCCGCCGCCCGGTTCGAGTCCGGCAGCTCGCCGGAGGGCTCGACCATCACTGTGGCCCCCGTCACGGCGTTCCGTAAGCGTGAAGTGCTCTCCCACTCCCACATGCAACTGTCGTCGCATCGCGGACGCAGCCCAAAGCCGCTTTCTTCCGTCCCATCGCACAAGTGTAGGCCCGTGGACTTGCTTACAAGCAGTATGTAGTCGTGCATGAAGACCTCTCTCGCGCGTAACTATTCAGGTCTCTGAAAAACCCGTTCAGTTCAATATCATTAAATTCAGAAAATCGCGAATATTACTGAAAACGTTGTGGTTCAAATCCCAGTAATTTTTCTTTGCTGCCACACCCACGGAAACATGGGGCTCAGGCTTTGTTGTCAGATAAGCAAACGCGCGGGCCTTCTCCTGTCTCTTGACAGACATATCAAGCAAATCTTCTATGCACTTGAAAAAGTCATCGATACAGCGATCCTCCGGGGTACCCGCAAAGCTTTCGCAAAGAAGCGTTTCGAGCATACCCTGGCGATTGTTGCCGGGCAATATCAGTACCGTCACCTTCGGGAGGGTAGCAGTGGGTTCTTCGGGGTGGGGTGGAACAGGCAGTTTGGCGTTCGTTAATGAAGTCTGAACACTTTGAAACGCCCCTTCTGCGGATCTTTCCGCATCACGTACGATGCCAATACTCTCAACAATCTCATGAAAATGCGGCATGTTCACAAGTGCAAGGAGGAAACTACGCAATTCGTCGACACCGCCGAAGTCCTGGATCTGGATATTCGGGAACGATAGATGCTCAATGAGCGCTTCAAAGAAATTGAGTTGGTCCTTGCCCTCCACGAGCAGTTGAATTTTCGACTCGATTTGTTTTGCTATTGCCATACCTAACGAACCTCGAGACTGTGTCCGATCGCGGCATCGATTGCATCCGGTTCATAGGTAACGCAGCGATTCTTCTTGTCAGCGATTTCAAGCCTGTGCAGGCGAAAATTGTCGGGACTCAAGGACGTATGGGCTGCGTTCACGCATTCAAGACTGTGCGTGGTTGCGAATATTTGAGTGTGGAATTGCCTGGCCGCTTCGGCAATGACCCTCCAGAAATCGGGTAGTACGGAGTGATGAATGCCATTTTCTATTTCGTCCACCAGCACGACGCCACCTGGAACGGAAGCTATGGCCAGGACGAGCCGGGCAATTTGAATCATCCCTTCCCCCATGACTGCCATCGGCACCAGTTCGGGCCACCCGATGTCTCCCCAGATCATGGGGATCCCACTGGAAGAATTATCCTCGATGCTCAACAGTCTCGGCTCGACGACCTGTAGTGCTTTCAAGAGCAAATCTCCCCGTTTCTGTCGTCTCAATCTACCGAGTCTCATGGCATCATCGGGAGTACTCCTGGTACGAGACGAAAGAATAACCGCCTGAAAGGGAGCATTTATAACAGGCTGATCGACCTTGACTTCCTGTCCTTCCATATAAATACGACTTTTAACTGGTTTTTTTGAACGACAGCTATAAAGAAATATTAGTGAACCATCAAAAAGATTAGTAACCGAAATGCCGGTAGTACGATCTAGAGAAATTCCGGTGGTGGCTTGGCGTTCCGATTCGATTTTTAAAGACAATAGACCTTGAGCCGTGTGATTTCCCTCGATCTCAATGGACTGCCCCATGTCCAGATTAGAGAAGAGTTGCTTCCACAAGGGCTCGCCTGGCGGAACACTGATCGTATCCAGGCCGCGAATAATATTGACGTTCACTGCCATTTGCGCGTTTCCGGATCCCGTCAACAGAAAAACTGCCTCGAGCAAACTGGTTTTGCCAACGTTGTTTTTGCCGGCAATGAGGTTGATATCACTCAATTGGTCGATTTTGAGTTCGTTGAAGCCTCGAAAATTTCGTACCTGTAAACTTTCGAACATCGCTTTCACGCCTTGTTTAAATCTGGTTGACCTCGTTTTTTTCATGTTCTTTGAAATTGTACGTTTCGACATCGCTTACATGCCTCATCCCATCTTTTTCATTTTCCTGGTTTGGTGTTGATCCAGGACCCGTTTTGGAAGGATTCAGTTTCAGGTTTTACAGTTGATTCAAACTCATATAACGTTCTCATGGCAATTTCACTTATATCATTGAACGGCTGCCCAATAAATAGAAAAGTCCACAAAACGGACAAGGTCCACTCCCCTTAACGCGACGAGTCATTGGGGCAATTGCCCTTATTTACTTGAAATTCTATTTCGTGGTCAAGCTTGCAAGTTTGGAAAAAATCTTTTAAGTAACCTGAGTTCGAGATAAGCTTTTAACAAATTCAATATGTTAAGGAATCTTCATATCTCAGAGAAACCTTGTCATTCCTGGCTTGACCAGGAATCCAGGGGTAGGCAGATAGACTGAAATCTGGATCCCCGCTCCCCGCTCCCTGCTTTCGCAGGGACAAGTTTAGCAGGGACAAGTTTAGCGAGGATGACCTATACACCAGAATATTCCAATTATTGAAGATTAACGTCGAACTCGGGTTAGGCAGGCTACTGATTTTACTTTTATCCCTGAGTTTCAGGGTTCATCAATTGAGGAAATGGATCAAGTAGTCAGAGAATCTCCAAGGTCGACTCGAAACCCTCCAGGTTCGAATCTTTGCTTGAATTTCAAAACATCCAGGCCTGACCTCGTTAGAAACAATTTCTATATTGATATTGATCAGATCACTCAATTAACCCGACCTGTGAAGTTCAATGAGTTTTTTTGAATACCGATCGGTTATCTGCTTGTTTAAGCTGCCATTAGATTCGTCATCGCGATTTAAACCAAACACTTTTTTAGGAAAATTGTAACTATTCAGGTATCTTCAGAGAACCCATCGATTTAAACACAGATTTTGCGTAGCATAGAGTCCGGAAAAGACTTCATCCTCTCGAAAGTTCAAAAATATATTGATTCCCTTTCATCAATTCCCCACCTCGAAGCTCTTCAAGAAGCCAGTCAACACTTTGAAAAAGAACGAGAGCCATGGAAGCAAGAGCGCTTAGCACTCTGATTTACCTCCCTGAGATATAGTCGAAAGTTGGGGATGGACTAAATTTGAAGGTGGCGTATCCTATTGATGGGAATTTAAAATAAATAGAATTACATCAAAGAAAGGATACGCCAATGAGCAACTATAACGTGATTGATCTGGAGAAGCCAGAGCAAATTATTGAAGATCATTTGAGTGAACTTTTGAGAGTGAAAGCCAGGAAGATACTTTCTGAAGCGTTGGAATTGGAGATGGAAATATTCATGAAGGAATATCAGTCCTATCGACTCTCGGATGGACGTCAGCGAGTGGTTCGTCATGGTTATCATCAAGATCGGGAGATTCAGACGGGAATTGGTTCTATATCCGTGAAAGTTCCGCGGAGTAAAGATCGTCAAAGCACCTCATCAGAGGAAAGGATTCGATTTTCTTCCAAGTTGATCCCCCCTTATCTGAGGAAAAGTAAAAGTATTGAAGCCCTGATTCCCTGGCTGTATCTGAAAGGGATTTCCACTGGTGGCTTTCAGGAGGCGCTCGCAGCGATTTTAGGTAAAAGAGCGGCGGGCTTGTCTTCAGCGACAGTGAGCCGTCTTAAATCAAGCTGGTATGAGGATTGGAAAGCCTGGAAACAACGGGATCTCTCCCAGAGTCATTATGTTTATCTCTGGGTCGATGGCGTGTATTGCAATGTGAGAATGGATAAAGATAAACAATGCCTCTTGGTGATTGTGGGGGCAACAGAAAATGGAGATAAAGAGCTCGTTGCCTTGGAAGATGGCTACCGGGAAAGTGAGCAATCCTGGAGGGAACTGCTGATGGATCTGAAGCACCGGGGATTGACTGAGGCCCCTAAAATCGCTGTGGGAGACGGAGCGATGGGATTTTGGAAAGCTTTGAAAAAAGTCTATCCTCAGAGCAAAGAGCAGCGTTGTTGGATGCACAAAACGGGAAACATTCTCAACTATTTACCAAAAAGGGAGCATCATAAAGCCAAGGATCGTCTCCATCAAATTTGGATGGCCAGCAGCAAAGAGGAAGCTTTCAAAGCCTTAAAGCATTTTGTTGACATGTATGAGGCGAAATATCCTAAAGCCACTCACTGCTTGATTAAAGATCAGGAGACCTTGATGGCCTTCTATGATTTCCCGGCAGAGCATTGGAGGCATTTGAGAACGAGCAATCCCATTGAATCCACCTTCGCTACTGTCAAACTGAGAACTGCCAAAGTCAGAGGTTGTTTCTCAAGAAATACCGTCTTGACGATGGCATTCAAATTAATGGAATCCGCTCAGAAAAATTGGATCCGATTACACGGATTTAAACGATTAGCCGAAGTGATAGAGGGAGTACAATTTGTCGATGGAATTCCTCAATACAGGATCGCCGCCTGAATTGCCATCCCCAGAATTTGACTATAACTCTACCTCCCTGGCAAAGCGTTTACGATCATTATCGCCATTGGAAAAAACACTGGATTGTGGAGTGAACCTTCGCTTTTTGGCTCATGATCATACAAGAAGTGGATCTCCCTGATTGATAGATTTTTTAATTTTTTTTACGAATCCTGCATTTTTTTTAATTTGGGGGTTGACATTATGCAAAATATATATATTGCCAAAATCATACCTTACTAAGTTGTTTTAGTGAAGTTGTTTTAGTGAAAGAAGAGGGTTTCCGATCGATGGAACAATATCGTGGGAGGACTTGAAAACGATCAGTCCTCTCCGGAAATTTTTTTCAACGTTATTTGACTAAACGGGTTTTCAGAGACCTGAATAGTTAATGATATTTAACTGAACGGATTTTTCAGAGACCTGAACAGTTACCTTTTTATTAAACCTCCAATTGTAAGAGGAACCATGAAAAATAGGAAAAGAACCATGAAAAAGAATATGAAAGCATGCGCATTTTTACTACAGGCCGTCATCCTCGGTACGACCACGTTATGGGTCAGCCCGGCAGCCGTAACCGCGCAAGAGAAGGTCACCAATGTCTGGGGGGAGATGGTGGATAAACCAAGGTACGGTGGGATCATCACCGTGCCCGCAATGTGGGATATTGATCCTGAGCACTGCGACCCTTGGCACAATTGGCTGGGGAGTATATGTGCCAATCCCGTCCTGGAGAAGATGGGCAGAGGCGACTGGTCAATAAAACGTGAGGAGTTCAGCTTCCAGAGCCGTTTCGTCCCTTTAAGCAGGGCTACGCCGAGTCTGGCGGAGAGCTATGAGACGCCGGATCCACTCACCATCATCTACCATATCCGCAAGGGCGTTCACTGGCAAGACAAGCCCCCCATGAACGGGAGAGAGCTGGATGCCAATGACGTTGCCTATGCCTTCCAGCGGAATTTCGGTCTTGGCGATTGGAAGGAACAGGGGCCCACGAAGTGGGGCCACATGGCGGGGAAGGCTCCTGTCGTATCGATTACGGCGACCGATAAATGGACGGTGGTGGTCAAGTCGACCAGCTACAGTCCTTTGACGGAACATTGGTTGTACTTTGAGGGTTGGGAAGATTCGTGGGTATCGCCTCCCGAGGTGTTGAAGCAGCATGGGCACCATAAGGACTGGAAAAACACTATCGGCACCGGCCCCTTTATGATTACCGACCGTGTTGAAGGCAGCTCCCTGACCTACACCAAGAACCCCAACTATTGGGCAACCTCCCAGCGTTACCCGGGGATGCGCCTGCCGTTTGTCGACGAGTTAAAAATTCTCATTATGAAAGATCAGTCGACAAAAATTGCGGCGCTCCGTACGGGTAAGATCGATGAGTTGCTCGGTGTCTCCTTTGAGCAGGCAGAGGCCCTCGAAAAGTCCAACCCCTATTTGCTCAAAGCAGTACAAGAGGGTGTGAAAGGAAACCAAACCGTCCCCACCATGAACGTCACCAGGCCACCCTTCAACGACATCAGGGTACGCCAGGCCATGCAGAAGGCGCTCAATCTGGAGGAGATCGCCAAGGGTTACTACAAGGGCCAAGCGCTCAGCGTCCCTTTCGGGATTGGCGGTCCATCGGTAGTCTCGGAGGGGTACGACATCCCATTTGAGGAATGGCCGGAAGATATCAAGGAAGGTTACCGGTATGACCCGGAGGGGGCGAAACGACTCCTGGCCGAGGCTGGTTATCCCAGCGGCTTCGAGTTCACGCTTGACACGGCAGCCAACCAAGACAATGACATTGTACAGCTGTACAAGGCCTACTGGTCACAGATCGGCGTAACCGCCAACATCAACGTTATGGACGGTGCCGCCGCGTTAGCTGCGAAAGCGGCTGAAAGGAAATTCGACATGGTAATGTGGGGCAGCAGAGGCATTGAATACCATCCCTTTGGCCGCGTGAGCAGCTATCAGGGAGACTACGTTGAAAATATTTCTGGATGGGCGGACCCGCACTATGACAAACTCTCCGATAATTTCTACTTCGCGCCAAACCTGGAGGCGTTGAGGAAGGCGTCGGTGGAGGTAAGCCAGTACTTCGCCAAAGGGCAGATCAACCTGGCTTCCCCTTTAGGCCACGACTTTCACTTCGCCCAGCCATGGCTCAAGGGCGGCTGGTGGGGGCAGGACGGCATGGGCGGCGGTATGCTCTATGCCCACTTCGGCCGGTACTGGGTTGACCAGGACCTGAAGAAGCAGTTACTCGGACAATAACCGGATGCGGACCTATATCATCAGACGACTGTTGTTAATGATCCCCTCCATCTTCATTATCACAGTCATCGTCTTCGGTCTTGTTCGCATGATCCCCGGTAATGCCGTAGACCAATTGTTCGCCGAGATGGCATCAACAGGCAAAAGCGGCTTGAACCGTGAGGATATCGAGCGCATGTTGGGGCTGGACGTGCCGGTGCATGTCCAGTACGGCCGCTGGATCACCGGGGTCCTGCAGGGAGATTTGGGGACCACGATTCGTGGAGGATCTACGCCTATCACTGAAAAGATAGTCGCCAGGCTTCCCGTGACCTTCGAGCTGGGGTTGATAGCAATCTTGGTCGGGCTACTGATATCGCTGCCGATCGGCATCCTCTCGGCGATTCGCCAGGACTCATTCGGCGATTATGTGGCGCGTGGCCTTGCCATTCTCTTCATCTCTATCCCCAGCTTCTGGATGGCTACGGTCGTGATGGTCTATCCCGCTCTCTGGTGGGGGTGGTCCCCTCCCATGGATTATATTTCCTTCACGGAGGACCCGCTGGGAAACCTGGGGTTATTGATCATCCCGGCAACGATCCTGGGTTTCGTTCTCTCGGGAACCACCATGCGGATGATGCGGGCGATGATGCTGGAAGTCCTGCGCCAGGACTACATCAGAACCGCGTGGGCCAAAGGATTCACCGAGAAGCTGGTTGTCATCAGGCACGCCCTCAAGAATGCTCTCATTCCGGTGGTCACGCTGGTGGGCTACCAGGTACCCATCCTGGTCGGCGGTGCGGTCATTATTGAGCAGATTTTCACCCTGCCTGGAATCGGGCGACTCCTCGTCGATGCCCTTAGCCAGAGAGACTACCCCGTCGTTTCTGCCGTTAACCTGGTTATTGGCACCATCGTCCTCGTCATCAATCTGCTGGTCGACCTGACCTACGCCTACCTGGATCCCAGGATTCGATACCACTAAAGAAAAGAAATGATAAGCCATGGCTGAAGCAACGAAGAAACGCTCCCCCCTTGTCGATTTTCTCTCCAGACTTTTCAGGGAGAAGCCTCTTGGTGCCGCCGGCGCGGTGATCGTGGTGCTGCTGCTCTTCATCGGTATCTTCGCTGAGCAGCTGGCGCCCTATGACTATGCGGAGGTCAATATCATGGACAGGCTGGCACCACCATCGGCAAAGCATTGGCTTGGCGCTGACCAGCTGGGACGGGACGTTCTCAGCCGTGTTATCCACGGGGCTCGTATCTCCGTGATTGTCGGCCTGGTGGCAAGCCTCATCAACCTCGCCGTCGCGATGGTATTGGGCATCACCACTGGATTCTTCGGCGGCAAGTTCGACCTCATCGTGATGAGGATCGTCGATGCCTGGCTGGCCATCCCGGTGCTGCTGATCCTGATGACGGTGATGTCCCTGGTGGGGCGGGGTCTGCCGCAGATCATAGTGGTCTTGGGGATAGCCTCCGGCATTGGCAGTGCCAGGATACCGAAAAGCGCCGTCATAGCCATCAAGGAGAACCAGTACATGTTGGCCGCGAAGGCGATCGGTGTTCCCACCAGTCGCATCCTCCTCCGCCATGTCATGCCGAATATCATGGCTCCCCTGATCATCATATTCAGCACCAGCATCGGGGGTTTCATTTTATGGGAGGCCGCGCTGAGCTTCCTTGGATTCGGCCTTCCACCCGATATTCCCAGCTGGGGTGGTATGCTCAGCGGAGAAGGGCGCAGGTTCATGGAGATGGCTCCAGGTTTGGCGCTTTGGCCTGGGCTTGCCCTGACCATTGTTGTTTGGGGAGCGAACGTGTTTGGTGATGCCATGAGGGACTTGCTCGACCCCCGGTTGCGGGGCAGTTCCGGAAGTTACAACGCTGCGAAGGTGAAGCGCTAACGAGGGTTTGTCGATAATGGCAGGATTTAGGTTAAATTTCATTGAGCGTCCTGACCGCTTTCCCGGTGCTAGCTCGCGGCGGGTGCAACGAGTCCGAGGGCGATCAGTGAGTCCCCAGTCGCCTTGAGCGTGTCGCGCACAGCGTGCGTGCTGAGTCCCAATTCGCGTATCGCCTTGGTGCACCTGGCGTGGTGCAGGTCGGGTGTCTCGGGAGGCACATAATCGCCACCAACGCCATGGTCGGGATAGATCTCCCGCAGCGTATCGATCAACTGTTGTACCGTGAGTTCGCCGGACTCGTCGGTCGCCACGAGCATGTACCGGGAGCCGTTCCGGGCTTCCGGACGCTCTGCCATCAACCGTTGCGATTCAGCGACGTCGCGGACGTCGACGATGTTCCACATCTCGTTGAAGCGACCCTCGTGTCCACCTTCACCACGCAGCATGACGCCGATCCGATTTTGCCAGCCCTGGTTCTGCGATGCGCCGAGAAGTGGCCCGAGCACATGACAGGGATTGCAGGCGACGAAGTCGATGCCGTGCTCCTCGCCCCATGCGGAGCCGTATTTCTCAGCATCGACCTTGCCCTTCGCATAAGCCCGATGTTCGACGTTCCACATCTTGTGAACCTTGCCGGTCCGCGAACTCGTGAACGTCCATCGCGAGTCGAGGGTCTCAAAGGGTCCCATGCCGGACCAGTCGGCCTCGCTGAACTCGTAGCCGTCGGCGGGCGCACCGCCCTCGCCGGGTCCGAAAATCGCTGCGCATGACGATGTGTAGACCACGCGTTTAACGGTTCCTACTCGCGCGACGGAGTCGAGGAGACTCTGGGTCGTGGTCACACAGCCATCATATATACGCTGAGGGTCCGGGTGCCCGGAGCTGGCATCCCATCCTCGATACAGATAGGGAACAGATTCTCGGGGGTCCGGACGCCCGTTGCTGGGATCACTGCGGAAGTCGGCGGCGACGTGGAAGACCGCCGAGCAGCCACGGAAGGCCTGGTCGTAGTCGCCCTCTGCTGCCTTGTAGAGATCGCAGGCGTAGAGTTCGACGCTTCCCGGACCTTTTGCGCCAATATCTTTCAGGTAAGAGACCTTGTCGTCTCGGCTCGTGTCTCGGACACAGGCGCGAACCGTGTAGCCGGCCTCGACGAGATTCTTCAGGACGTGGGATCCGATGTAACCGGACGCACCGGTGACGGCGACGGGTCCGTCGCCTGGGCCAGAGATGTTCGTCATGGGTATATGTTCCTCGTTTGGATGGATTGCGGACGCTCATGCTCGTGAGTACGGGTGTCCACATTGGAAAATCAAAAATTTACAGAAGACCTTACCATTAAATCTATAGGAAAATCAAAAATTACATAAAACGATAGCACCTGGGAATAGGTGTGTAAAGGCAAATTTTAGGGAGCCTTTTTTTGATTTTTTGGTAGGTTTCGTGGGTGGTTGTGTGTTCTGTTCAATGTTTCAGTGCTTTTTCTCTGTCCTGGTTTGAAAGGACGGATTTTAGACAAAGCAATCCCTGGGTTTTAGAATTCTCAAGATACCCATTGTTCATCAGCAAAATAGATCTCGTCAAGAGGCATGTAATCCTCGTAATAGTCATTGGGATCATTGGATGGGCTTATAGATGGTAGGGGTGGTGCTCTTTGTGTATCCTCACCAAGATGCTTTACTATTTTTTTGAATTCCTGGTTTTTGGTAATGAACAGGAACGCCTGCCGGGCTGATCTTCATTTCCTTCCCGCAATTTGGGCATAATAGAGGGTCGACTTCGAAAATTTTATGAATCAAGCGCGCTCAGTTCGTACTGGCTTTAGCCTTTCCTTAATACCTCACTAAATTCGTTTTAGGTTCCACCCACAAGATAGATGCAGCTTTAAAATCTGGATCCTCCTACCATTCATTGGCTCGAAAATGAGTCTATCGATTGGAGAGATGGAAGCTGAAGAACAAAGACATGTTATATAAATCGTAACTATTCAGGTCTCTGAAAACCCGTTTAGTCAAATAACGTTGAAAAAAATTTCCGGAGAGGACTGATCGTTTTCAAGTCCTCCCACGATATTGTTCCATCGATCGGAAACCCTCTTCTTTCACTAAAACAACTTAGTGATGGTATGATTATAGCACTACTACTTGCATAATGTCAACCCCCAAATTAAAAAAAATGCAGGATTCGTAAAAAAAAATTAAAAATCTATCAATCAGGGAGATCCGCTTCTTTATGATCATGAGCCAAAAAGCGAAGGTTCACTCCACAATTCCGTGTTTTTTCCAATGGCGATAATGATCGTAAACGCTTTGCCAGGGAGGTAAATCATGGAGGAGCATACTCCACTGACAACTCGTTTTCACGATCTACAAAATCGCATTGACGATGCTATGTTTGCCAGGAATACGTTTTGCCCGCAAGGGGCGAAACGTTTAAAAAAAGGGGAGTTTCAGTAACAAGGAGGCGCAGGTAAAAGCTTGTCCCGGACTGGATCCGGGAGAGACAAAGCCTGTGTGAGCATCTCGAAGATGGATTTTCCCTGTTTTCTGGTAGTGGAAATAGCTCCTCGGATGGTACAAAAAGCCTGTGATCCTTCAGCCGTTCGGAAGCCGCCTGAGATTTTCTGTTTCAATTTAACCATGCGAATATCTCGCTCGGCTTGGTTGTTGTCAAAAGGAACCCGGAAGTCATCCATGAATAACAAGCTTTCCTTTTCATAGAGGATCAAGCGATCGAGTAAATTTTTGGCTTTGCTCTGTTTGGGGCGTCCTCGTTTCTTTGTTTGAGGAGGGGGAGGATAGAGCTTAAGGGCTTCTTGGGTGATATCCCGATAGCGTTGCCGGAAGTGATCCAGTTGGATTGGACTCAAAGCAGATTGTTCTTTGAACTTGGCTTGGTCTACTTGCTCTTTGATCTCTACCAGTAAGTCGCTCATCTCCTGAGCCCAGAAGGCCTTTTCTTGTTCACAGGCCCGAGTGAGTTCACGTAAATGATGCGCATTGCAAAAGCCATGATCACACTCATAATGCTGGTAGCTCTCCCAGTGATCATGAATGGCTGTCTTTTCAAACCGAGGCAGGATACCGGCAGCATCCATTCCGGCTCGACCCCGTTTGTCGTGGATAAAATAAAAGGTCAACTCTTCGGTAGAGGCTGAATGAAGCCAACGACGTTGTTTGTTTTCAAAGAGGGAGGTTTCATCAAAATGAACCACCTCCGCTTGAATCAGAGCTTCAGCCACTTGTTGTTGCAAGGGATTAAGCCTCTGGGCGGCTTGCTGGAGGCTAGCATAAATCGTGGCCGCATTGAGCGGATGGCCGAACAGATCCTCAAAGAATTGCTGGCATCGATCAAAGGGCAGAAACTGATATTGATTGAGATAAACCGCTAAGCCTTTGATCCGGGGACCATATTGAGTGGGTCCCTCAATCCCTGCTGGAAAGCTCGAGCGATTCAGATGCCGGCAGCAGGGACAAATTTTTTGTTCCACCTGATGCTCGGTGACCTCTAATTGGAGCGGGGGAAGATCAAACACTTGGCGTTTATGCCGGGCCTCAACCATCACCTGGGATAAATCTTCTCCACAGGCTTCACAGGTGCTGACAAAATGAGGCTCCACATGATCTGGTGATTCACTGAAAGGCAAATGATGGCCTTTATGACCGGGTTGACCTCCGCGAGAGCGACCCCTGCTTTTACGCAAACTTTTGTTCTTTCGACTTGGATCGCTGGAAGGAGGCTTACTTGAGTTTTGGCTGTTGAGAGCCAGCTGATCCCGAAGTTGCTTATTTTCTGCTTCGAGCGCTTCAATACGCTTATTTTCTATTTCGAGACGTTCGAGGAGTTTTAATCGCTCTTTCTTCCATTGCTCCCGTTCTTTTTCAAAGAGTTGACAGGCTTCTTGAAGAGCCTCAAGGGGGGCTGTCGATGAAATGGAATGAATATACTTATGAACTTTCGAGAGCATAATGTCCTTTCTGGACTTTATGCCATGCAAAATCTGTGCTTAAATCAATGGGGGATCTAAAGAATCCTAAATAGTTACGGAAAATTCAGATTTTTTTGTATTGCCCATATTTCGTCATGCTTGTCAGGGGAGAAAAACTGCGCAGGGTTGCCAACCGCCACCCAACCAATAGGTACCGTGTTTTCAGCTTCGACCACACTATCGATATGAACCACCGCATTAATCCTGAGCTCAGCTAATGTTTTAATATGTGCGCCATTGAACACTGACACGCCTGTGGCAACGAACACTTCATCTTCAATAGTGCATCCGCAAATATGAGTGTGTGGGCCAATCATGACATTGCTACCAATGTGACAATGATGAAACCGTGAACTTCTTATAACAGCATTCTCCATAACAACAGTGTTTGACCCAATGGTTATCACACCATCGTTTGCCGTGATTACGGCGCCGTGAAATATACAAGCTTCTGGTGCAATACGAACATCACCAGAAATAACAGCAGATTCCGCTATGTAAGCTAATGGTGAAATTTCAGGGTCACCCATATCAGGATGTTTGTTCATCGGTTTATTCCTTTCTACACCCTCTATCAAAGAAAACAGCCACACTCGCCCGAAGATACCTGAATAGTTACTCCCGTAGAATGATCAGAAGGCTTTTAACAAGTTTGTACGATTACCGTCAACAAAAAAAATGAGACCGATAAATAAAAAAGGAATCTTGAAGATTTTTCCCTGCGGTCGACGTGACACTCAAGGGTTCAACCTTTCAAACCATTAGACTTGACATATCTTCTAAAATATACGCAATTAATATTTCGGTAGGAGAAGATATGAATGAAATAATTACCCGTCTAAAGCAAGATCGACGGGAGAAACCAGCCTATACGATTCAAGAGGCGGCACACTATCTCATAGTGCCAAAAGCGACTATTCGCTATTGGTCTGTAGGTCGTGGTGATTATAAATCCCTCATTGAGGCTCCCGAACACTCGCCGCCACAACTTTCGTTTCTTAATCTTGCAGAGCTTCACATCCTTGCTGCTATCCGACGTAAATATGTCGTGAAGATGCCCAAGGTACGGACTGCACTCGAGTATTTAATGAGGAATACTCAAAATGATTGGGAGAGACGGCACCCTTTGCTAAGCAATCAGTTTGAGACAGATAGGGTGCACTTGTTCATCAAGAAATATGGGCAATTGATCAATATTTCTCAAAACGGTCAATTCGTCATACAAGAGGTGATTTCTGCGGCTTTACATCGCATAGAAAGAGATACAAGTGGAATCCCCGTTAAACTTTATCCGTTTACTCGTAACGCTATAGAAGATACACCCGTAAAGATAGTCATTGACCCTGAATTATCGGCTGGTAGACCCGTGATTTCCGGTACTGGTTTGGCTACTGAATTAATTGCTGAACGGTACAAAGCGGGCGAGTGTATTCGTGAATTGGCACAAGATTATCAGCTGCAGGAAGATGTAATTGAAGAAGCGATCAGGTGTGAACTCCGTACAGCAGCATGAAGAGTTGGTACTCTTGAAACCAATCAGAGATTTTTCCGCAATTTACCCTGTTTCAATACATGATTTGCTATTTTCAAGCCTGTCTTATTATGCCCGGCGAAAATTAGGTAGTACAATGGACGACCGTGGGTGCTGCAAATTTCTCTTGTATTAGAAACGTGTTTAAAAACTTCTCCGAGCCGTTGACGGTACCACTTTACTAAAACTTCTCCAGAGTTTTGAGTCTTTGTGATGTTTTCCCCCAGCAGATCTTCCTCGGTCTTGTACAGTAGGTTGTACCATTCCCCGGTTCCGAAGTAGTGATCAAGTTTGTTGCGCTGATCAGGTGTGAACTGTCCATTTCTCTTAAGCAGACGCTGAATAGCCATACCCACCGGAAAGTTTATGAAAACCTCTATGGCTTTGGTCTTTCCAATATTGACAATGGTATCCCAAGGAACTTGCATACCAAAAGGATCCAAGAAAATGACACCACGCCACTTACTCCATGTCATCGTCTTGAGTAATTTGTACAGATATTCGTTGCAGTCTTGTTCGCGTATGTAAATCCGTGGATTCATACTTTTGTAACTATTCTTCAGTTCATGGAGTTGTTTTAGACGACTTGTATTAGTTTCAAGAAATATGTAGTCCGTAAAGGGTTTTTCCAACTCGAGAGCGACACGGGGAGATCCACTAATATACTCAACTTTATTATCATCTTGACTAACATCGTTAAAAACTTCAAATAACGATTGTTGAGCAGAGTCATTTGATAGTTGTTGACGGACTTTAAGTGTTCCTGGTCCCGCAAAAGCATCAATGTAGAAGTAACCTTTAAACTGCTGTTTACTAAGAATCGTCGTATAGGCATGTAGATATTTGCGTAGACATTCCAGTTTCTCTCGTGCCCAGGGTCCAACGTCCAGCGATTCGTTTGCTTCATTTGTTGGCGCACCAACTGCTCGTAGCGGCACGTCAGGCACCGAGTTGAGTTCAATTTCCGGGTATTCCAGCCATTGGCGTCCATCGAGGAGGTTGCCACCGGCTTTGGGCGTGCGTCCACCCCACTGTTTGAAGAAGAAGGGAACATGCTGCGTCTGACACTGGTCGCGTAATGTTCGAATCCACTCTGGATTGACCGGTCGTGCTCCCGGTCCGCTCTCGCCCCCGGCGATTACCCAATGGACATCCTTCAAATCCACCACGTCGAATGACCCGAGCAACGGTTCGAATGACACGAAACGCAGGGAGGCATTGGTTTGTTTCAACTGCTGCAGGCGCGTTAAGGCCGTGACGTTTTCGATGGAAACACCAAGCCAGATATGCGAAGGGACGGGCCGGCTTTGATAGCGCTGATTGACGAAACGGCGCATCAGCGAACTGCGTTTGGTGAGGACCTGGTAGACGTGCCAGTCCGCTCTTTCCATCGTATCGAATACGCGGTGGATGTAATCGAGAGGAATGTTTTTATGAAATAGATCGCTCATCGAATTGACGAAGATGAACTGTGAACGGCGCCAACGCATGGGGTACTCGAGTCGTTCAGGACGCAGCGTCAAATCAAAACCAGCTTCAAAGGGGTGTCCTTCAATGTCGCGAAAGCGTTCGGAAAGTCGCTCGGCATAGCAGTGGTCACAACCGGTGCTGATCTTGGTACAGCCGGTGACAGGGTTCCATGTGCTGTTGGTCCATTCGATGGCGCTTTTAAGAGACATGGGAAATTCCTTTTTTGCTAACTCACGTGAATCAGGAGTTAAAAAACGTGTCATTCCTGGCTTGATCAGGAATCCAGGGGGATATGGGCGATATTTTGGATGCCGTATCATCCTGGTCCCGGATCATCCCGGACTTGATCCGGGACCAGGATGATACGGGATCAGCATGACACATCATAATTACTAAAATATTGATTTGATGAATTAAATTTCAACTCCTGATTTGCATGTATATTATTTTATTTATAGCATATATATTTATGTTTTCAACAAAAATTCATGCAAAATAAATTATTTTATGGTACTATCAGTGACAAGTATTTTGATTATAAATGGCAATTTTTTAAAGGAGAATTAATATGCCAAGAAAAACACATCATGTTGTCCCAAACTCAGATGGTGGATGGGATGTTTAAAAAGGTGGTGGTGAGAAAGCCATCAAGCATTTTGATAAAAAGCAAGACGCAGTCGACTATGGACGAGGTGTAAGCAAGAACCAAGGGTCTGAATTTATAGTGCATAGAAAGGATGGGAAGATTCAAAAATCCGACAGTCATGGAGGTGATCCATTTCCGCCAAGAGATAAAAAATGAAGTTTTGGATTTCTTGAATGGACACGGTCTCCAGAAATAAGCAGAAATGCTTTATCCCAGAAATGCAATCATTTATTTCTCAGACTGTGAACCCCCAACACGTATCCAAAATGCGGATCCTTGCTAGGTGGCAAATCAAACGGTTTAAATAGCCTGACAATTGCGAATTTATAGGTAACCCTTTGACAGGAATAAGTCCATACAGCGAACCAATCCGTTACCAAGGAAAAATTCTTTGTTATTGAGCAATCCACTCGAAAATATCCAATAATAAAAGTTTTCCGTTTACCAAGGATATTGTGGCACTTCGATGAAGTTTGTAAAAAAGGATTGTGGCTGAAGCTTGACTTCACATAATTCGGTTAAGTGGCACCACACCCGCAGGACAGGCTGACAGATATAAATCTAGTGATACGGAAATTATGGATTCAGGTGTAGAAACAAGATTAAATATTTTAGAATCTGCTGCTAAGAGCGATATAATTGAACTTTTTAAAACGCACAATTGGGATTGTTCAATAGAAGGTCAGTTTCCTGACGGTGAGTATCTCGTAATCAAACTGGTGAAAGCAAATGTTGAACGTAAAATAGGTTTGCTTTATTCCTGCGCAACTGAAAATGACGTATACAAAATATTGGATAAAACCGTAGATCTGATCGTCCTTAACAACGGATTCTATCATCTTAAATCATATGCTTACGGTATTAAAACCGAGGTTATTGAAAAGTCAGGTATTCAGCGGTTTGTAATACTGTGGAACTCTTTGGCTTCTCAAGGGAAAATATCTGTCGGTGGTCCAGATAAACCAAAAACTAAGCCGAGGGAATTCACCAGTCATATTCAATCTGAAAACCCGATAAAACAGATTTGGAGCAGGATTAAGCAATTCAAGACTAAAGGGCTGGCTAAAAAACTAATTATTGAGCGTTATACAAACGCTGGATCTCCATTTTCTGATGAAATAGTTGAAGCAAAAGCGGAGGGCCTGGCATTTTGTATTCAAAATGGTTGTGATTATTTTGAAGCTGCCAGTAAGCAAAAACTAAATCAAAGAATCGTAAGCTTGTATTATGGAGCTATCGCTTTCGCATCAGCAGAAATGCTTGCATCTCCAATTGGACCATTATCTCTTGATAAAGTCGAGAAAATGACAAAATCTGGTCATGGTCTTTATACTCACGATTCCATTGATGACAATTCTTTCGAAGGCTTTGTGGTTGGAGTCTTGTCCAACGGATTTTATAAAGAGTGGGTGAAATTTCTGGGGGCTGATGTGTCTTCATTTCCAGCAAGTAAGCCTAAAAAGCCAGAAGATATTGACCTATCTAGGAATGAAGTTACGACTCTAATCGAATTGTTTTCAAGAATTCCTGAACTAAAAGACCTGTTCATGCTTGTTACCAACTCTCCAGCAAACTGGCTGGATTTCAATTATGACATTGAAGCAAATGTTGGTTTTGACTTCAGTACGCCTAGATCCAGAGAGACTTATGTCTCTATCACCGATATATCTTGTTCTAAATCTAAAGAGGATCTTGCTGCTTTATCATTACCCTTAGATCAAATTGAGTATCAAACATCAGAGGACCCAGGACTTCACTTTAAAGCATTAATCAAACACCCCGAAGAAGATTTTTGGCATGGTGCCCTTAAACAACACCATAGCCCTTATACTGGTTCCAGTGTGATAATCCCTGTTTTTGGCTCAGTAAACGAATACAGAGCAATATGCGTTGCATTGCTATATGCCTTGTCCATATTGGTTCGTTACAGACCAAGTATCTGGCGAGAAGTGATTTCAGGAAAACATGAAAACTATTTAGCTTTAGTTGAAGAATTTCTGGATGTCTATGAACGGCTTGCGCCACAAGAATTTATTGAAAGTCTACTCTCAAAGCAAGTCCATGTAATTCAATCTGGATCAATATTTGCGCAAATGTGAATCATCGTCCAAAAGGTCACTTTGCTCGGAAAAATTGACCATTTTGCTCCTAATTTACCGATGAGTGTAGCGCGGTGATTTTACTGAAACCATACTTGAGACTGACAAGTTCTTTAAATTTTCGATCGAAATCGACAATTTAATGAAGTGGATCATTTTGGTACACTGAGTAAATTCAATTTTCGAGAGTTTTGAACCATCCCTGAACGAAGTGATGACTCAAGATCATATTATCCTAACAGAGATAAATAGGTGTAATAAAATGCGTAATCTTGTTATTTGTCTGGATGGTACCTGGAACAAACCTGACCAACAGGATCACGGCCGCCAAGTCCCGAGCAACGTTGTGAAAATGGCACGGGCAGTAGATTTGAGCAATCAGTCACAGTGCATCTACTATGATACAGGTGTAGGTACAGGCAATTTTCTTGACCGAATTGTCGGCGGTATTACCGGTCGTGGTATTTCGGAGAATATCTTTCAAGCGTTTCAGTGGTTGATTGAAAATTATCATAAGGATGACAAACTTTATCTTTTTGGTTTTAGTCGCGGTGCATACACGGCACGTAGCCTTGCTGGGCTTATAGGTGTATGTGGCATACCGCAAAAAAAGCAGAGTAATGAAATGCTGAAGTGTGCAGAAAAGGTTTACCGGACTAAAGACCAATGCCGGCGATTGGAGTTGTGTAAAAAGTTTCAAGAAAAATACAAGGCATGTAAGGCTAAGGTCCATTTTATAGGTGTTTGGGATACGGTGGGGGCGCTGGGTGTGCCAACAAGTGGACCTCTTGGCTTATGGACTCGGCGCCGCAGTGGTTTTCACGATGTATCCCTTGGCGCTCACGTCTGCCACGCTTACCATGCGGTCACGATCAACGAAAGACGGGGAGCATTCAAACCAACACTCTGGAATTCAAACCCGGCAACTTATCAAACGCTGATTCAGGCTTGGTTTCCCGGAGTGCACTCTAATGTCGGGGGTGGTTATGTAGACAGTGGTCTATCGGACCGTGCGCTCTTGTGGATGATCTGTAACGCCTATAAACTCGGGCTGCGTTTCGATAAAAATTATATCGACCTTTATGTCCACCCCAATTGGTTTGGTGAATTGCGTGATTCCATGACTTGGTTTTACAAGCTAATGTTCTGGAACAGACCAAGTGACAGATCAATTGATACAACGAAAAAGGAATTCTTACACATATCTGCAAACGAAAGGTGGCGACATGAGACAAAACCGGAAGAACCACCAATAAATTACCGGAATGCTCACAAGAATAAGAATACTCTTATAGCGAATTCCTGGGAGTCAGATTTTAACCGAAACTATTCAGGCTCCTTGAATGGGACATTCAGAAACAAGAAGGTACAGATGCAAAAAACCATTCATAAAGCAAATCATCCAGTTATTCTAGCAGAAACACAGATCGATGAAATAGACGGAGATCCCGTACAAACGCCGGTTCGTGTATTACTTCGGTGTTCACATTGGGCTGGGATCACCATCGAGTCAGAAAACTTTCCCGCAAACATATTCAAAAAGGAACGTTTTTGGATGTCGTTGAGGGATTTTGAAAAAATAGAGGTATTCATTGGATCATATCGTAATATTGGAGGGCAGGGAATCAAAGGCTCTTTAATTCCTACTATGCAATCCTGTACAGTGGTAGACAAAAAAAGACCTCTTCATTCTGTAAAATTTAGCATCCTCAACTTGCCGCAATTCTATGGCAAGCAAGATCAATGGATTGAAATAAATAATACAGGGCATAGGCTTGGCTTCGCACGTTTAGAAGCCCCGCCTTGGTTGATTGAGATCTACGAGACGCAAAATTTGAGCGACAATCTAAAAACACTGAAAAAGGACGGAGGGTACGCAATCACTCATACTGGAAATATAACATATTCAAACAATAAGACTTTTACTGTTCAAGATGTTGAAAAGCTCCTTTCGGGATTGGGTACGTTTCTATCATTTACGCGTGGTGCCTATTGTGGGCTGACCCTCATAGAAGGGAATGATCAAAATGGTGAGCAGTCCTGGGTACAATGGGGATGTTCACATTACACAAAGTCTTGGAAATACAATCAATCAGAGACCAAGATAAATGGGGGTGATTTTATATCCGAGGTGTTTCCGGAATTTTGGGATCTATTTACAAAGGGAAATGATTGGAAAGATTCCATTATAAGAGCTATCGATTGGTATTTGAACAGTAATGAGGGGGCCCTCCACGTTGGTATTATTCTTACGCAGGCAGCTCTTGAACGCTTGTCATATCAGATTCTTGGACAAAGATTTAGACCACCTGGAAAGTTTATTCAAATTGCGCTGAAGAAGTTGAACCTAGATCCACAAATTCCTTCCAGTTGTCCGAAACTCGAAAAACTTCGACAAATCAATAATTGGAGTGATGGCCCACACACGTTGACTGAAATCCGAAACGACTTTATTCATCCCCAAAACAAACATGGAAAAATTCCCCTGGACGTCCAGTATGAATCTTGGAATCTCGGGCAACGATATGTGGAGTTGGGTGTAATTAAAAGTGAGGGGCATTTCAATTAAGCCCTTTGAAGTTGTTGCCAATAACAATCCCATTTTCCATTGGCTCTTACCACCCTGAGTTGAATCATCTGATCGGCATGTTGTTTTTTCCACCAAGCGCCAGGGAGTTTGAGCCTTTTTTGGATGAGGGAACGATGGGCGCTTTCAATTTTTCCAGAGCCGATAGGGAGTTGTTGATCAATAGCTGTTTTGTATTCAAACTGTCCGGGACGATTTTTCATGTAACGTACCAAAGCGCGAATGGGGGCCTTTTCATTGGGAATAGATTCGGATTCTTGCCTGGATATAAATTGCTCTAACACGCTGTCAGCTCCTCCTTTTTTCAAGATTTGCTTCTGCTTTTTCAGGAACGGTGAGCCGTCTTCAAAAGCGGCTTGGCAGGCTGCACCAAGATAATCACAGAGATGATAAAAATCGATGAGATAGTTCGCCTGAGCGCCAAAATGAGTTTCGATTTTTTCACAGATCCAAGGGGCTCCATCCCCTAAAGCATGAATCTTCGTCTGCTTTCCCAGTCCCGCTTTAAGCGCGACCTCTTTCATTTGAAAACCCGCTTCATCTCTGCCGTTCAAGGTTCCAGCATAAATGGAGTCGACACTTCCTCGAGCATAGGCTAAGGAGGTAATCCCTTCTTTCCAACTCACTTGACGCGTTTTTCTGCGATCCCCCGTAAAAGTAGAGTCTGCCGTCTCTACCAGAGGCACCATGGTGCCATCACTTTGCACTATCACCACCCCCGCCCCACTGGCCTCCCTGCTGGACTGCTGCTCTTCTTTCAGGGAGAAACATCTCTGACTGTGATGGAGGGTTCGCGCTCGAATACTGCTGGAAGGAATGTCAATGCCATAATGCTCCTTGAGTTTCTGGCTCGCTGCTGCAAAGGAGACATCGGCCCCAAAATCCACCATCGCTCGCTGCAGAGGCTCTGAATAACCTTGGCACTGAACCCCAATCGAGGCACTCAAGGGTCTCTGTCTTTTTCCTCGCCGTCCTTCCCTGAAAACAAGTTCTTCGATTCCAATGGGACCAAAGGTGCTGTGCCAATATATTTTTTTTTACCATCTCGGATCAGATCCGCTTTTTGAGAAGACTCTGCTTCTTTTATATCGGACTGATGGCCCAACCAGCCTTGAAGCACTTCCTGACCTAATTTACGCACTTCTTCAATCGTCCGCCTCTCAGCCTCATCGGCTGTTTGGCAACTCCCATCGTCATTTTCGATAATCCCCAGAATGGATTCCATCCGATGGCGCAGGTGAGGATATTTCGACAGCCGTTCTGCTAATGAAAAAGATGACTCGTCACCTTCCCTTAGTTCTGAGTAACCTAAGCATTTTGACATTTTCAACTCCTGTTTGAAGGTCAATCATTCGAATACACTCCTACTTTCAAAATACTTAAAGCACATGTCCAGCTATTTCTCTCTGCCCCACACTTTTAATTACACCCTGTGGAGTTAATCCTATTGAAATTATTCAAGTACTGCGGGAGCTACAAAAATAGGTTAAACAACAAACAAGAACTTATGCCCTGAGCCAATTAGGAGGCATTCAATTCGAGAGAAAAATGTGGTTCATTTTGATCCACTTTTTCTTCATTCTGTAGTGTTATCCGAGTGATTATGTACTCCAAACTCTGGCGATAGTGGTTTGAATTTTTCCCTCCATCCGCTCTACCAAGTCCCGGCAGCTAGCGATGTGAGACTCCTCTGTTTCTATCTCCTCAACGATACTATTCTGAGTCGCAAGAGGTGGTACGGGGATGCAATAGGCGGCCAAGGACTTTGCGTTTATGTTGGATTGACCTATAGCACGGGTCGCGAATTGTTTGATTCCTGTCTGAAATCCTTTTGTATTCATGAAGGTGTTTAGATAAAACGGATTTGCTACATCTTTGAATATAGAAAGGCGAATTAAATAGGAAGCGAAGCAGTAGTCTCCGACCTGATCAAAGATGCCAGTACGACCGACATGTTCGTAGCTGTTGGTTCGATTAAAAAGAATATCGCCAGGAATGAGCCGATATTTGGAAAATTCTTCTGCGGAAATATCAACATACTTCATATCGCCCGAGTCTGTACATCTGCCATTAGCTATCTCGTTCATGCGAAAAGTTCTATAACCTGTCTCTTCTGTGTTCAATTTCGTAGAGAGACCATATTGGAATTTTTCACATATTTCCCCTAATGCCACCATGGGCCAGTCGGGGTCGATGGGGATGTGGGGGCGGTAGTGGTCGACGACGGTTCGGGCTCCGTCGATGACTTTCTGGTAGCCTTCGATTTCTGCGACGATTTCCTTTTGCACCTGGAGTGGTGGTAGGGGAAATTGGAATGTTGAATATTGTTTGGCGTTGATATTTGTAAGTGTACCTGTCTTTGAGTTACTCAGTATCCATTCACTCCAAGCAATCGACTTAGTCATGTAGTAAACATATTTAGGAATTGCCCGGGCGGGGTTGATACGGAAGCGAATTAAGTAACCAGCATATTGGTACGTTCCTGGTAAATTTTCGTGAATGTAAGTACGTCCGACGGAACCAGAACGTGCAATGAGTAAGTCATCGGGTTTTAGAAAGAGATTCGGTTCAATTACCGACGGTGATACTAATTCATTAAGTTTGAGTTTTCCATTTTCTGTAATGTCGGTAATTCGCACATAGCGAACTTTGTTATCATACAAAATTTTACGTGCACCGGAGCCGTATTCTGGTTTGCTAAGAATGATGCTACCAAGTTCTACCCACTCATACTTCCCTTCTGCAGTTAAATTTCCTCGATACCGTTCTCCGCTGAGGTTGTAGTCGCCGTTGGCGGCGATTTTTTCTTTCTCCACAATCAAGCCGAGGGTGGGGTGGAAGTCGTTCAAGGATTCACCGTTTCGCAGGTGGCGCAGGTAGGCGGTGATTTCCTCGCAGGCTTGGGGCAGGTCGTTCTGCTTGATCGGGCGGCGTTGAGCGCCGAGGTCGAATCCGTCGTTTTCCACTTTGAAGAAGGCGACGTGGTTGGTCTTGCGGGCCAGGGTGCGGTCGAGGAGGAGGATGGAGGTCTTCACTCCGGAATAGGGTTGGAAAACGCCTGCCGGCAGGGAAACGACGGCGACGAGGTAGTCCTCGAGCAACATGCGCCGCAGTTGTTTATAAGCGCCCTGGCTTTGAAAGATGATGCCTTCGGGGACGATGATGGCGGCGCGTCCGGAGGGGGTGAGGTGTTCGGCCATGTAGTCCACGAAGAGCACTTCGCTGCGTTTCGATTTGACCGAGAAGCGGTTGTGTGGACGGATGCCTCCCTTGGGAGACATGAAAGGAGGATTGGCCAGGATGACGTCTGCAAATTCATTCCAACGTTCCTCGCTGGTGAGGGTGTCGTATTCGTATATGTGCGGGTCGACGAGTTGGTGCAGGTACATGTTGACCAGGGAGAGGCGTACCATGTCCGGCGAGATGTCGTAGCCTTTGATGTTGCTGGCCAGTCTTTCTCTCTCATCAGGCGTGAGCGTGCTGAAGCCCTGATCGTCGCTGTTGTTTTTCAAAACGTGCTTGTAGGAGGAGATGAGGAATCCGGCGGTGCCGCAAGCCGGGTCGAGCAAGCTTTCGTCCTTCCTGGGATCGACGAGGGCCACCATGAAGTGGATGATATGACGCGGAGTGCGGAACTGACCGGCGTCTCCCTGGGAACCGAGGACGGAGAGCAAATACTCGAAAGCGTCTCCCAGGCGTTCCGAGTGGTCGTAGGTGAACTCGTCGATGATCTCCAGGAAGCTGCGCAGCGTCTGCGGGTCGTGATAGGGCAGGTAGGCGTTCCTGAAGATGTCGCGGAAGAGCGGAGGGATGCCGGGATTTTGAGGCATCCTGCTGATGGCTTCGCTATATAGAGCGAGGATTTCGTGACCTCCCAACCCGGAACGGATCAACTTGCTCCACCCGAAACGGGCGTAGTCGCCGGCAAAGAATTTACGATTGCCACCCAACTCTTCACTCTGGGCGTCGATGTCATCCATGAACTTGTAAATGAGGGCGATGGTGACCTGTTCCACCTGGCTCTTGGGGTCGGGGACTTTGCCCACCAGGACGTCACGGGCGTTGTCGATGCGGCGTTTGGTGTCGGCGTCCAGCATGGGATTCCTCTAAGCGGCGAACTGGTTCAGGGAAACGTAATCCTTGATGTACTCCGGAACCAGGGTCTTGAATTGATGCGGAACGGCCTGGAAGTCGGTGAGGGAAAGGACGGAATTGGTGGAAAGATCGGTGAAATCCCCGACATCGACGACGTGGCGGACCCGGTTACTGGTCAGGTATGCTTTGAAAAAGGTCTTGATGGCCGGTACGGTGAGGGCTTCCTTCACTTTGTAATCGTCAACGAATTTGTGGAATTCCTCTTCGAGCAATTCGTCCCGGGACTTGAAACGGGGGATGAGGTCGAAGACCTTTTCCAGGATCTCGCGCAGGCTCAGGCGCCGGTCCACGGAGGCGGCTTTGCGCAACTTGTCGAGGCTGTAGTATTCCTCGGGTTTGTGGAACACTTCACGGTGGACGTAGTCGATCACGCGCTCCCACTCTCCGGATTCGATGGCCGTGACGACCGTCTCGTCCCGGCGCACGGTATCCGCGAACCGGTCGAAGAGCATGCGGTCGATTTTCATGCCCTCGAGGCCGATGGGCGTTTCACTGATATGGGAGAGGGCGTCCTCTTGCATGTATTCATAACCATAGCCGGTGATTGCGGTGGCGTCCTTTTCCCGCGTACCAACTTGCGACGAAGGGGATTGGGGGAGTTGCAGGACCTGGTCGTAGTCGAACTCCTGCTCGAAATATTCACAATTGCCGAAGAAATCGAAAAGCTTGAAGGCGGTTTTCTTCTGCTGCGATGGGTTGAGTTCTTCTTTGAGACGGGTATCGGAAAGCTGTTCCGCAAAGTCATGCTTGCGCGTGCCGCGTCCCTTGATCTGGACGAATTCGGTGGGAGAAAAGACAGGGCGGAACATGCCGAGATTGAGAAGGTCGGTGCAATCGTAGCCGGTGGTCATCATACCCACGGTGACGCAGACTCGGGCTTTGCTGGTACGGTATGCAGGCAGAAAATTGCAGGCGCCGAGCAGGTTGTTGTTGGCGAAATTGATGGTGAACAACTGGGCGTCCGCTATCCGGGAGGTGACTTGAACCGCGAAATCGGACTGGTACCTGCCGGGAAAGACGGCATCCGCGAGTTGATTGAAGATTTGGGTGAGACGGGAGGCATGATCCTGGCTGACGGCGAAAACGATGGACTTGCCGACCTCGCCGCTGATCGGGTCACGCAGGGCATGTTTCAGGAAAGTGCGGCAAAACAGGAGGTTGGTCGCATCGGAAAAGAACTGCTTCTCGAACTGCCGTTTCCGGTAGCTTTCCTCATGCTGTTCGCCGGCGTCGTCCCTGAAGGAGATGACGAATCCTTCTTCTGAGAGGAGGGAAGTGGTCACCTCCGTACGCGCATCGACCACGGTGGGGTTGATCAGACAATCGTCCCTGACGCCGTCGAGCAGTGAATAACGGAAGGTGGGTTGCGCGCTTTCGCATCCGAAGGTGCGGTATGTGTCCCGTAGTAAGCGCCGTTCGACCTCGCGGGGATCGTCGGGCCGGGAGCGGTTGTGGACACCCTTGAGGTAGTCGTGGGGCGTGGCGGTCAATCCCAACTTGTAGCCCACGAAATAGTCGAACACCGCCCTCGCGTTTCCGCTGATGGAACGATGGGCCTCATCGGAAATCACCAGGGTGAAATCCGTGGGGGAAAACAACTGTCGGTACTTGTTGTTGAAGAGCAGGGATTGCACGGTACTGACCACGATCCCGGCCCGTCGCCAGTCTTCGCGTTTCTCCTTGTAGATGACCGTGTGGAAGTCGGCGGAGAGCAATTCCGTAAAGACTTTGCGGGCCTGCTCTTCCAATTCCAGCCGGTCCACGAGGAAAAGCACGCGATGGGCGTTGCCGGAACGGAGAAAGAGCTTGACGACTGCCGCCGCAGTCAGCGTTTTGCCGGTGCCGGTGGCCATCTCGAAGAGAAAACGGTCATTCCCATCTCGCACCGACTGTTGCAAGGCATGGATGGCTTTCAGTTGATAAGGACGTAAAAAGCGCAGTTTGTTGATGCGAATGAAACCGGGACGTTCGTTTTCGTTCTTCCACGCCGCCTCGTCCGCATAGCCGGGGCGTTGGCTGAGCACGATGTAGTCCTCACGAACCTGCTCGTCGAGCAAGCGTTGCGGGAGAGGCGTGACCTTTTGATAGCCGTCCACGGAACCGGGCGTGGGAAACGCGGTGACGAGGTGAGGATTGCCGCGCTCGAGATCCCAGAAATAGTGCAGGTTCCCGTTGGAAAGAATGATGAATCGACAGTTCAGCGAGCGGGCGTACTTGCGCGCTTGCTCTTTACCGCTTAAAGGGTCCTTCTCTTCGGACTTGGCCTCGAGCACGATGAGGGGAAACCCCCTCTCGTCGAGCAGGAGAAAGTCGATAAACCCCCGGGAGTTATGCTCGAAGTCGTTTCCCAGGTCATCGAGATCGGAGGTTTGAATCGTGACACCCGGCTCAAGGCGAATGTTGGCGGGTTGGTCCCCTTCCGGGAAGAAGCGCCACCCGGCCGCTTCGAGTAATCGATTGATCTTGATGCGTGCCGCCGCTTCGTTCATTTTGTGGGACATCAAGATTCTTGAACAACAATTTTCACTTGGGTGGCGCAAGGGCCTCTGCGTCCTTCTCCGATTTCGAATTCCACGACGTCACCCGATTCCAGACGTCTGTCCTCGATTTCCGAGTGGTGGACAAAGAGGTCTTCTCCATCTTCCTTTTCAATGAACCCGTATCCTTTTTTCGCGTTGTACCACTTCACTTTACCTTGTGCCATCTTACCTTTTCTGTCATTTGCCAAGTCGATCACCCCGACTGAATGCAGCAGGGATTAAGGTGCCTTCGGTCAAGGCTGAACCAAACTTTGCTAGGTCTACTGGACTCCCCGGAAAAATTCAAGGGAAATGTGAATAGTGGCAGACTATGCAGGTGCGATTATCCCATGCGCATCCAGAGGCAGTCCACGCCGTCCAGCGCCATGTGAATCAACAATCCCAAAGCAGGGAGGCGCAGGAGAGGCACGAAACAGAAAACGCCATAAAGCGCAATGGCTTCGTAGGAATGCAAGGGATGAAAGGGAATGCTGCAGCGATTGGCGTCAAATACTGGTGTAGCAAGAAGATGGTCGAGATCGACCAGGTTCGTACTGCTCATGATCAACCATGCCCTCCACCAACGGGCTTTGAAGGCCAAGCGAGCCACGATTCCGGGGACCAGGAAGTGTAGAATTACGTGGAGGAGGAGACGCAGCATATTCAACGGTCCGGCAAGCAGGAGTGGTCAATAGAGTAAAGGAATCAACTTGAATTTCACTTTCTTTTGATAGGCGCGATACTCGGATATCTTTTCTAAAACTTCTTCCTCATAACGGATACGCAGCACGAACAAGAAGATGGCCAGGCAAAAGACCAGTCCGTTTTTCCACGATGGGTAAGAAACGACAATTCCCGTATCGAGCAGGATATAGGAGGCATAGATGGGGTGCCGTACCAGTCGATAGGCCGCTGCAGTGCGGACACCGCGATATGCGGGAAGGATTCCGAAACACTTACCGAGGGAAAGAGTGGACAACAAGGCCATTGCCCCGCCCAGAAAAACAAGAAATTTTCCTGCAGGATGTGGGGAAAGATCAACGACAGTGAACTCGTACATGAGATAATAATTAACGGAGGCCAGCGCAACCACGAAGGCCAGCGGGGAAGAGGAAAAGGCGAAGGGAGGATGTCGCATGAGAAACAAGACGGCGGCCGTGCCATGCAGCACAAACCAGATGATCAAATTGGCATCCGGATTGACCCGAATATCCAGGAATGTTTCATACGCCAACCCCAAGGCGATCGTTGCCCACACCAAGTTGAGGTATTTTTCGGACTGTACCAGTTTTTGCTGCGCGTTTCGCATCATAACCCGTTCCTTACCCGCTGGCTTGCCGCTTTTCCCGGATCAGGTACTTGAAAGTTCGCAACCCGGTTTCGATCAACAAATCTTCCGCCTCGTCTTTCTTTTCCATTGTAATGAATTCATCCGTGATGCGATTGGCGAAAACGACGCAAATGGAGCCTGCCCGGAAATTTTTCAAGGAGGAGAGGGTGAACAGCGTGCTGGTTTCCATTTCGAGGTTATAAACGTTGATGGCGTTCAGGTCGGGCACGAGGTCCGGTTTTCTGCTGGAGAATCCGGCCACGCTGCGTCCCTGTGCTGCATAAAATCCGGAGCAAGTGGCGGTGATTCCTACATGACATCGACTCTTCATGCGGGTGGTGGTTTCGACAAGGGCTTGCACCATTTCGTAATGAGCAAGGGCCGGGTAACTTTCGGGAACGTAACTCAATGAAGTGTCTTCCAATCGCATAGCCCCCGTGCTGATCACCAAGTCTCCGATTTCAATAAAATCCTGCAATCCTCCACAACTGCCGATTCGTAAAAAAGTTGGATTGTCCACGCATTGAGAGAGTTCCACAATGGCGATTTCCGTGTTGTCACAGCCTATGCCGGTGGCACATACGGTGATTCGTTCCTCCTGGTATTCTCCGGTAATGGTCACATACTCACGGTAGCGATTGTCCACTTCAACGTGTCTGAATTTGTCGGCGGTTCGCTCCGCCCGCTCCGGGTCTCCGCACAAGAGTACGTAGTCGGCGACTTCACCGGGAGCGGTGGCAAGGTGATACTGACGCCCCTCCGAGTCTTTCACCTCCCGTGCCGATTTCAACCTTCCTTTTGCCGTCGAATGACTTTTCATGACTTCTTTTTTATCGTAATGGCATGACTTTTCACTTGAAGATTATTACGCCTATCACCTTGTTGTTGAAAGCGCAAGGCAGACCTCTTTTCTCACTCAATTTGAGGGCTTCCACAATGAGATAGAATTTTTCGCTGGTATTTAGTTGGAATCGTGTTACATAATAATCGTCATCATGCCATTGAATCCTTGACCCGATCCCTGTAAAGAGATCCTGGATGAATTTTTGTAGTCACTGCGGAACACGCGTCCGATTGGGTATCCCTCCTGATGACAACCGGGAGCGATACATCTGCGATGCTTGCGGTAAAATCCATTACGAGAATCCCAATATCATCGCGGGTTGCTTGCCACGTTGGGGAAACAGGATTTTGCTCTGCCAGCGCGCAATTGCGCCACAAAAAGGCCTTTGGACGGTACCTGCGGGTTTTTTGGAAAATGAAGAAACCGTGGAGCAGGGAGCACTCCGCGAAACCCAGGAAGAAGCCAATGCGGACGTAGAAATCGTACGGCTTTTCGCGGTTTCCAGTATCCCGCGCATCAACCAGGTCTATATGTTTTTCCTGGCAAACCTGAAGAATCGCAATTTCTCCCCCGGACCGGAAAGCCTGGATTTACGCCTTTACAGTGAAGACGAAATCGAGTGGGAGAAACTGGCCTTCAGTTCGGTGGAATTCGCTTTGAAAAAATATTTCCATGATCCCCACAACCCCCAGGTGCATTGCAACACGCTTCATTTCAACCGACCTTAAGAAGCACGTCCCGAAATTTTTATCGAAAACAAGAGATTGAACGTGGATGAAGACTTCATTTCAGCAAAAGAATACCTTTTCAAAATTTGTCCCTTCTGTGGAGAGTATCCGGAGGTAGAGTTACTGGAAATCGAGCAGTACGTTCTCAGCCATCAATGTCACGTGGTCCAGTTTGAAAGCGATTACCTGACCCTGGACGCTTTGCAGGATCTCTGGAACACACGGGAAGAGGAGGTCTGAGGGATGGACGTTATGGTTCCAAAAAAAGTGAAGCTGCAACCACGCAATAAGGAAGGTATCACTCTCTATCCTTTTCCCCGTCTTTTTATTGTTGCTCGCGTTTGAAAAACGAGGCCCGATTTTCCGCTCAAACAGGGCGATTGAAGCGTTTTTCCAATTCTTGTTCGGAAATTTCTATTGCAATCGGCCGTCCATGAGGATGGAATGAGACGGATTTTATAAGGTCCAGACGGGAAATCAATTCCCGCATGACCTCCAACGAAAGCGTCTCTCCTGATTTGATAGCGGCATGACAAGCCACTTTTTCCAGAATATGCTGGATTATTTCATCAGGTCTTCGACTTTTTCCGAAAAGAACCAATTCCTCCAGCACCGACAAAATGGTTGCCTGGCAGACATCCTGTTTTAACAGGCGAGGGATGCCGTGAATGGCATAAGTCGTTTTACCGAAAGGTTCGATGTTGAATCCCAACTTCTGAAAATATGAAAGATGCTGTTCCAGTAAAATCGCATTTTGAGGACTGAGTTCCATGAGCCGGGGAACCGGGAACGATTCGGTCCGGATGTTGTCTGCTTGAAATTCTTCACGATAGTGGGCGTAGTGGTCCTGTTCCGATGCCGCGTGCTGGTCGAAGAGTATGATTCGATCTTTTTTTTCAACCAGGATGTAGCGGCGTTGAATTTGTCCCAAGACGCGCAAGGGTGCTTCCTTCAGCGGGTTCGTGATAGCTTCTGAAGATAAGGTAGAGAGGGGGGGCGTTTTTTTGTCCGAGCTGGTTTTCAATGAAACGGAGTGCTGGGGTACCGAAGCATGCCTGGCGCCACCTTTGGATTTTTTGTTTTTCTTCTCACTGGCCCGTCCGGGAGTTCGAAGAGAAGTCGTTTTTGCCGCTCTTGTGGATGACGATTCCGAGGAAATGGGAATTTCCATTTGTTCTTGCGGGAGAGGGCGCTGGGGATTGGGAAATATGGAAGTTTGAAACGAATCGGATGGCTTTGCCGAAGGGCGATCCAAATCTCGAGACGGGAAAGTTTCACGGGCGATGGTTCCTTGCATTTGATTGCCGAAATGCCGCCGATGTGAAGCCTCCATGAGCGCTTTTCCCAACTGGTCGACCAAAATGGTATGTATCAATTGACTGTTACGAAAACGAATTTCCGTTTTTGCGGGGTGGACGTTCACATCCACCTCGGAGGGGTCCAGGAACAGTTTGAGAAAAAAAACCGGATGCTGGTTTTTCATCAGCAAGGTGCGATAAGCGTCATAAATGGCATGGTTCACTGGAGGGCACTTGACGAAGCGATCATTGACGAACAGGTATTGCCAGCGCTTCGTAGATTTGGCGTGAGTGGGGGCAGAAAGAAAACCTTCATATTGTAAATAGGATTCCTCATATTCGATGGGGAGCAATCCTTCTTGAAATTCATCACCAAAGAGTTGGTAAATGCGTTGTTCCAAAGACTCCCCTTTGGGAAGGCTGAATACCGACTGTTGGTTGTGGATCAAGCGGAATTGAATATGCGGCCAGGCCAGCGCTTGATGCAAAATCGCCTCTTGAATATGGCGAAATTCGGTGGGGGTGGTTTTCATGAATTTCAGACGAGCCGGCGTGTTGAAAAAGAGATGCTCGACGGAAATTTTAGTCCCACGAGGGAATCCCGTTTTCGACAATTCCTCCAAAGCCCCCCCTTTGATCAGTAACCTTGTCCCACCTTGGTTATCATCATGACAAGTCAATAGTTCAAATTGAGACACGGAAGCAATTGAAGCGAGCGCCTCTCCACGAAATCCCAAGGTCTCGATTTGATCCAAATCCTCTTCCTCGTATATTTTACTGGTGGCGTGTCGTTCAATGGCCAAGCGGGCATCGTCTTCGTCCATTCCACTGCCGTTGTCCAGGATGCTAATCAAATCCTTTCCGCCATTTTTCACAGTCACCGAAATTTGATCCGCTCCGGCATCAATTGCGTTTTCCACCAACTCTTTGATGATGGATGCCGGGCGTTCCACCACCTCACCAGCCGCTATCTTGTTGATGAGTTGCTCCGGAAGAATTTTAACAGGTCGGTTGACGGAATCGCGCATATTCAGCTTTTTTCCTCTGTAAGTTCCCAGCCTGTCGATGGAAGAGTATCGTGGGAGGATTCAGAGACATCCGGCTGGGTGGAGATTTGATATTTTTCACCTGCCCATGCCGCTTGATCCAGGGTCTGACAGCGCTTCGAGCAAAAGGGACGAAAAGGGGTGCTCACCCAGTCGATCGTTTTTGCGCATTGGGGACATTGTACGATTAATCTTTTTCGAGAATCCGACGCTTTCATGAATCCATACCTTCCACGAATTATTCAATCGATAGTGTGGGAACCATCGTCCTTTCGCAATTCCAGCAATTCAATTTTTTTGCGCAAGGTGTTGCGGTTGATTCCCAAAATTCTGGCACTGCGGTTTTGATTCCATTTTGTGTTTTCCAAGGTCAATTTCAGCAAAGGTCGTTCCAGTTGGGGCATGATAAAATCCATCAGGGCAGTTCCTTCCTGCTGGATGTATAGGGCCACTGTCGATTTGATTTTGGAATAAACCAACGCTTCCAGGTTCCCTTCTTCTTCCACATAAAGAGACGGACGCAAAATGTTGAGGGGAAGCGTATCGAGGGTGATGATTTCAGAAACATTGGCGATCATCAGACTTTTAATCACGTTTTCCAATTCTCTGATATTACCAGGCCAGTGATATTGTTGCAGCTTGGACAAGACTTCCGGAGCCAGACGCTTATTGTAAACCGCCATTTCTTTTTGTCCTTTTCGTAAAAAATGTTCCGTCAATAAAAGAATATCTTCGCGATGCTCCCTCAGAGGTGGAACGTATATGGAAAAAACATTGATCCGATAATACAAATCTGTTCGAAAAAGCCCTTCTTTGACCAGTTTTTCCAAGGTGCGATGAGTGGCTGCAATCACGCGCATGTCCGTTTTTACTTCCTCATGTCCGCCAACCCGTTCAAATATTTTTTCCTGCAAGACCCGCAGCAATTTGCTTTGCAACCCCAGGGGCATGTCACCGATTTCGTCGAGAAAAAGGGTTCCGGTATGGGCTAATTCCAATTTGCCCCTTTTTCGCTCTCCTGCTCCGGTAAAAGCGCCTTTCTCGTGACCGAACAATTCGGATTCGAGAAGTTCTGAAGGAATGGCGGCGCAATTGAGGGCGATGAAGGGCCGGTTAGCTCGTGCGGAGTGCTGGTGGATGGAACGGGCGATCAATTCTTTGCCGGTACCACTTTCACCGAGAATCAAAACGGTGAGGTCGGTCGAAGCCACTCTTCCAACAGCCTTATACAAAGCATGCATGGTTTTGCTGTTTCCTACCAGCAATTCTTCTTTCCCCTTCCTGACAAATTGATTTGTCTTTTGACTGGCACGATTACTGAGTACAACTGTTGCAGCCTGTTTCACCAGGGATTCCGCTTCTTCGATATCAAAAGGTTTGGCAATGTATTCATAGGCCCCTTTTTTCATGGCAGTGATCGTGTTGCGCATGGTGCTCTGGCCCGTGATCACGATGGCGAGTAAGGAGGGAAAGCGTTGCAGCATCTCTTCCATCAGCGACAGACCATCCTGGTCCGGCAGGTTGATATCGATAAAAGCGATGTCGACAGGCCGTGTTCGCATGAGACGTTTCGCCTCCGCCGCCGTCTCTGCCATGAGCAACGTGTAACCAAATCGAGAAAATGTTTGCTGCAAGACCCAGCGAATGCTTTGCTCGTCATCAATAATTAAAACATGAATGGAATCGTCCATAATCAATTTAATTTTTCAGAATAAGTTCCGATTCATCTCGAAAAGACCGATCCCCAACAAGCCGTCAATACCAGGTACTGGCAGGTTTGAAACCGCATATGTCCGATGACCTGTCCCCAAGGCAGGCAACGGCAACAATCTTCGCTGTCTTTAGGGGGAATCATATCATTTCTGAGTCAAAAGACGACCTCTTATTGACGCTCATGCCAGCATTCGTTGCTTGTAAGTCTCGTTGTCTTGCAATAAAGGCAGGATGGTTTGCATTCTTTTTGCAGAAATTTTCTCTTGTTTTGCAAGGAATGAAATGAAATGTTCCAACGTACTTTGCATGCTGATCAAATCATCCACCACGGGATGGAGGTTTTTCACAAACCAATTGCCCAGAAAATCGTCCAGCATTTCTGCAGACCATTCCTCCACGGGACACCGCACATACTCTTCAAGAAAGACTTCCACGTCTTCACGCATTCTTTCTTCTACCTCGGTTTCGAATTCCTTCAGGGTTTGAAAATACGCCTCCATTAATGCGGAATCAATGGGAGGCGGGGCAGGTGGTGTTTCGTCAACTGATTCATGCGCTTCGGTTTCCGTGGTTTCTGCCTCTGTCTCTGTCTGAGAGGATTTGATCATGTCTTCGATAGTTTCCGTATGGGATTTTTCATAGGCATCGACCGCTTTGAAAATCTGGGGCAATTCCAGAGTGTTTCCTTCAATTCGAGCTTTGGAACGTAAGAATATGGCCACGATCAGCGGATTTACAAAGTGAGGCATCTGATCATGCTCCAAGCTGAAAAGCATTCCCCTGACCATCAGGTTTTTCTGCATCTCTCCGCTTGTGCGTGCTTGCATTTTTTCCAAACGCTCTTGAAATTCTGTCAGGAATTCATCAGAGATCAGGTTTTTTAAGATTTGAGGTTCCAGGGATTCCTCTTCCAGTTGGGCACGCAGTAATGATTCTTCAAAGTTAAAATCGAGCAGTTCCGGTTCATACGCCAGAACGGGCAGTCGCTGAAGTATTTTTTGCACTTCTTTTTCAGATTTCGGTTTTTGAGGCATGCGACTGGCGACCCGTCTGCGATCGATCGCCTTTTTGGTTTGTTTTTGCTTTTTACGCTTCAGCATTCCTGCTTTTTGTTGCTTTGTTTTCTTGGCCATATCCCTGGAGTCAACTGTGGTTCAAAAATTCGTGGGTCTGTTTATTTGCCGTATAATAACAGCCACTTCCTGTTTTTTTAAAGGAAAATCCGATATATTGAAAGGAATTTCCAATTTCATTTACTAATTCCATGCTATGCGAGTTTTACCAATTGACAGATTGAAAACTAATTTTCAATGGTATTGGTTCGCTTTGCTCATCTCACTCATTCTTCCGCAAACAGCCTCCGCTCAGTTCGAATCCTCCGAGGTTCATATTCCGGAAATCATCGCAACTTTTTTTCTCTCCCTGGAACCAAAAAGTCCTCGTGCAGGCGAACACGCGCGAATCCTGATAAAAGGACAGGTCGTCGAGGGGTGGCATATCTACTCCCTGGTTCCAGCGGAAGATGAATTTGCTCCGCTTCCTACTCAGGTGACGACGGAGTCGGGGCAGCAAATGGAACTGATTGGTCCTCCTTATGAATCCAATCCGGTGATGGCATTCGATCCGGTGATTGGTATGGAACTCAGTTACCACGAAAAATCATTCTATTTTTTTCAGAATCTCGAGCTTGCTGAAACGACTTCCGGGAATCAGCTTTTTTCTTCAAATGTGAGTATTCGCTACCAGGCGTGTAGCGACAAAATCTGTCTTCCCCCCAAAACGGAAAAACTGACCCTTTCTTTCACGTCAGGAGAGGGTCCCCTGCGTACCGAATTCGAGATTCCTCGCTATGACATCAATCCCCTGCCTTCGGCCCTCGAAGCAGGAGACGAACTGGACAATGCATTAGCCGGTGGCGTGTCCGGCTTTGTCCTGCTGGCCATATTATCGGGATTTCTGGCCCTGCTCACCCCATGCGTTTTTCCCATGATTCCAGTCACTATGGCCTTTTTCAGTAAGCAGGAAAACGCATCCTACACCAAGGTTTTGAAACTTGCTTCTCTATTTGGATTGGGAATTATTGGCACGTACACCATCACCGGTATGAGCTTCTCCGTCATACTGGGAGCCACGGGAGCGATTCAATTGGCTACCAATGGCTATGTTAATTTTGCCATCGGTCTCCTTTTTTTGGTGTTCGCTTTCAGTTTAATGGGATTTTTCACTCTTTCCTTGCCTGCGGACCTTTCAAACCGCATGGATCAACTTTCCCGTAAAACCGGAGGCTCGTTTGGCATTGTTTTGATGGGTTTGGTCTTCACCCTCACTTCATTCACTTGCACCGTCCAATTCGTGGGAACCATGTTGATCGCCGCATCCCGCGGACACTGGCTCTGGCCGGTGTTGGGTATGTTGATTTTTTCCACGGTTTTTGCCCTGCCCTTTTTTTTACTCGGATTGCTTCCACGCTTGGTCCAGTCGATGAAAACTCGCTCTGGCGCTTGGCTCACTCATATGAAAGTCGTCTTGGGGTTGATCGAAATAGCAGCCGCGTTCAAGTTTTTCAGTAACGCCGATTTAGTCTGGCAATGGGGAATCATCGATCGTGACTTCGTCTTGTATGCCTGGATCATCCTGGCATTTTTAGTCGGTCTCTTTTTACTGGGATCCGTCAGTATTCACGAAACGCGGGTTCAGAAAACAGGGGTTATCGGTTTCAGTACGGCCTTTGTCTTTTTGTTTTTGGGGAGTTACCTGATCCAGGGATTGCAAGGAAACCCACTCAATGCAATCGTAGACGCCTATCTTCCCCCTCCCTTGTCGACCTCCGCGACCATCGACAATGTCCTCTCGGATTCCCCCGTATACAATGTGGATCAAGTTCATACATTGCCCTGGATGCATGATTTGAACGCCGCGTTAAAACTAGCCAGGCTGGAGGACAAAAAAGTCTTTGTCGATTTTACCGGATACACTTGTGTCAATTGCAGGTGGATGGAAAAGTATATTTTTGCCGACCCCAAAGTTTTAAAATCCTTCAAAGAAAACTTCATCCTGGTCCAGCTTTTCACTGATGGAGGGGATAACTATCAAAGCAACCAGAGCTTGCAAGTCGAACGCTTTCACACTGTAGCCCTTCCTTTTTATGTGGTCCTGGACGCCAGAAACCAAGTCCTGGCCAGACATGCCGGCATCATGGCTTCTTCCGAAGAATTCCTCTCTTTTCTCGAGCAAAATCGTTATCCCGGAGAAACATAGTTTAAACCAAGAACGAAAATCGATTCCAGCAAAGAAAATTATGTGATTCTTCGCATTCTCCTAAAAACTGGTCAACGCTCGATTTTGATATTGCCTGGCAATGGCCCTATGACCGAAGTCGTCCATGTCAACCATCGAGAAGTTTTTTTGCAATCTGCCGCGCCTGGCCCCGGTTTCGACGATGTGATGTTCGGGTACATGCCGTAAGATTTCAAGCGTATGCAGGGTCTTCGCTTGAAGTGAGCAGACAGTCTATCGAGCCGAGCAATGATGGCTGTAGATTCCGTAACGGTATGTGTCCACGGTACAGTTTTCCCGGAGCCGAACGATCCGAGACTGCACTGTCGAGATTCATCTGTTCACCAAGCGCAAAGAAAGAGAGCTTCAGCGCGTATCTTTGTGGTAGTGGGGTTGATAAAGCTGTACTCGTACTCCACCAGGCATTTCAAAGTGGGTGACGAGACCGAATCCTGCATCGACTACCTCTCCATGGAAATTGACACCACGACTTTTCAACTCCTGGATTGTTTTTAGTAAGTCGTCGCAGTAGAACGAAATATCATGGGTTCCAGGAGGGCTACCATGTACGCCGCTCGAATCTGAAGGGTGTACCCCCATATCCGCTTCTGGTAAATTGAAGATGAGCCAGCCGTCGCCAACGTCAGTATAAGATGTAAAACCCAGCTTGTCGCGCAGAAACTCACGCAAAAGCTCCGGTTCCGAAGAAAAAAACATCGTGTGCGCACCTTTGATCATAGGTTTTTCCAAATTGGTGATTAAAAAATTTGTTTAAAAATAGTAGCCAGTACTGGTGCATCTCACTGGTTTGTTAACCTTTTCACACGGGAATTTTGACCAGTATATTGCGAAACATATTTGAGAAATTCATTGTTTTTTTCTAACAGTCAAATTTTTTATCACCGAGTAGATAATTCTTGCATCAATTTTTTCCTCTTTCACTACGATTTGTTTCCAGGTTTTAATTCTGTTCTCAACAAAGTAGAACACGAAGTAATGATCTTTTTATGGAAACCTTATATGGATTAATTTTGATCACTTTGACAGATCTCCTGATTATTAAAGTTTTGATTGTGCCATTATTGGTGAAAAGATAATAATGTATTTCCAAGAAACAATACGCGTATCGATGATTGTTACGACCGGGTTCATCTGCGCGCTGAATACATATGCCATCGAACATAATAAAATAGTGAAATCCCGGAAAAATAATATAGTTCAAAATGTTCAATTGGGCCCGCGTCCATACTTTTTGATTGAAGACATGGACGAAAGCACATTGAAGCGCGAATTGCAACAATGCGTGGACGGCCCATTTTATAAAACGGATTTTTCCATCGGACACCGGGGAGCTCCGTTGCAATTTCCGGAACACACCAAGGAATCCTATGAGGCAGCCGCTCGAATGGGAGCGGGAATTATCGAGTGTGACGTGACGTTTACGAAGGACCGCCATTTGGTTTGTCGTCATTCTCAATGCGATCTCCATACTACCTCCAATATACTGGCCAAACCGGAATTGGCTGAAAAATGTTCGCAAGGCTTTGCGCCTGCGGAGTTTGATCCAGAAACTGGAGAACTTCTCAAGAAAGCAAACGCAAAATGCTGTACAAGTGACATCACCCTGGCCGAATTCAAGTCTTTGAAAGGCAAGATGGATGCGGCAAATCCTGAGGCCCGGAATTTGGATGAATACATGGACGGTACCGCAAATTGGCGTACGGATTTATATGCCTTTAACGGGACTTTGCTGACACATGCGGAAAGTATCGAGTTGTTTGAAAAATTGGATGTGAAAATGTCTCCTGAACTCAAAGCGCCCAGTGTCACGATGCCGTATGAAGGTGACTACACTCAAGAAAAATATGCGCAGCAACTCATTGATGAATATAATAATGCAGGAGTATCGCCAGGAAACGTATTTGCGCAGTCCTTCCAGTTGAATGACGTGCTGTACTGGATTGAGAAAGAGCCTCAATTCGGGAAGCAGGCAGTCTTTCTGGATGGTCGTTATAGTATGGAAGATTTTGATCACAAGAATCCTTCCACCTGGTCTCCCAACATGGAAGAATTATTTACCAAGGGAGTACGCATCATCGCTCCCCCCATGTGGATGTTGCTCAGAGTCGACGAGCGAGGTCATATTGTTCCCTCCGAATATGCAAAAAATGCAAAAGCAGCCGGTTTGGAAATCATTACGTGGACAATTGAGCGATCTGGTTTGTTGCATTCAGGAGGTGGTTGGTATTATCAATCCATTAAAGAAGTCATCGACAACGATGGTGATATGTTAAAAGTTCTGCATGTTTTAGCAAAAGATGTTGGCATCATGGGTATTTTCTCTGACTGGCCGGCAACCGTAACATATTATGCAAGTTGTAAAAATTTGTAATCCCCCTTGATCTCCCAAAAGCGCCTGCTTCAGAGCAATAACCAATACAGGCGAAAAAATTTAACTTGTTTTAATATTGCCTCCATTCGGCACTCGAGGAGACTTGCTCATCGATGTTGCGAGAATACTCTCCATTTCTGAGTTTCTATCAATTAATTTGACTCTTCTAATTCTTCTGATAGAATATTTCCTTTTTTATGTTCTACTTTGCAGAACAAAGACCATCCGGGAAGGCAAATCCTGAATCAGTTCCTGGCAACGTAACCTGAAACCTGCGCAATTGCGTAATCCAAAATTATGAATACGGACGAAACGACAATAGAACTAAACGAAGATGTGGAATCCTCTGAGGAGGAAGGATCCATTACGTTTATTGACGAAGAAATAGATTTTGACTCGCTATTCGACGAAACATTCGGCAACGTCAGAGAGAATGGGATTGTAGAAGGGACGGTCACGAAGATTTCCAAAGACTATGTGATCGTGGACATCGGCTATAAATCAGAAGGGCAGATTCCGATTGAAGAATTTGTCAACGCTGAGCGCCAGAGTGAGGTCGAGATTGGAGATCACATTGAAGTTTATGTGGAGGCGCTGGAAGAAGAAGATGGCGTCACCTTGCTTTCCAAAGAAAAAGCGAGAAAACTGCGAATTTGGGAAAAAGTGGGTCGGATTTTTGAAGAAAATGGCACCATTGAAGGTGTGATTGCCGCTCGGATCAAAGGGGGATTGTCAGTGGATATCGGGATCAAAGCGTTTTTGCCCGGCTCTCAGGTCGATTTACGTCCTGTCCGCAATCTGGACAAGCTGATTGGCGATACTTTTGAATTCTCGATTCTGAAATTCAACCAAAAACGAGGCAATATCGTTTTATCCCGAAGGGCATTGCTGGAAGTGGACCGGGAGCGGCGTCGTAAAGAAACACTGGAAGTGCTTCAAGAGAATACGGTGATGAAAGGATTCGTAAAAAACATCACCGACTATGGAATCTTCGTGGATCTCGGTGGAGTAGATGGTTTGTTGCATATTACGGACATGACTTGGGGACGAATCGCGCATCCCTCCGAAATGTTCGATATTGGTGATGAAGTGGAAGTGTTGGTGTTGAAATACGACAAGGAAGATCAAAAAGTGTCATTGGGATTGAAACAAAAAACCCCCAATCCCTGGGAAACCGTTACGGAAAAATATCCAGTAGGAAAACGAATTATCGGAAAAATCGTCAGTCTGACCGATTACGGCGCATTTATAGAATTGGAACCCGGAATTGAAGGCTTGATTCATATCTCCGAAATGTCCTGGACCAAAAAAGTCCGTATTCCATCCCGCATAGTCAACCTCGGAGAGGAAGTGGAAACCGTCGTAAAAGATTTGGATGTGGAGCACAGACGCATTTCCCTTTCCATGAAAGAAACCTTGCCCAATCCTTGGAAACAGGCAACGGAGACCTATCCGATTGGCAGTGTGGTGACGGGAACCGTTCGCAATGTGACGGAGTTTGGAATATTTGTGGGTCTGGATGAAGGAATCGACGGGTTGGTTCACGTTTCCGATATCTCCTGGAGTCAACGTCAAAAACGTCCAGCGGATTTTGTGCGGAGAGGGGACGAAATCGAAGTCAAGATTCTCAATATCGATGTGGAACAGGAACGCTTGTCACTAGGAATCAAGCAACTTTCGGTAGATCCCTGGAAGGATTTGGATGAGAAATATCAAATTGGCAGTGACGTCAGCGGAAAAATTGTCAACATCACTGATTTTGGGATTTTTGTAGAGGTGATGGAGGGAGTGGAGGGGCTGGTTCATATCTCGGAAATTGCCCCGGCTGTTCCCAAAGCCAAACTGACGGAGTTCTATCCTCTCGAAACGGAAGTGAATACCCGTGTGATTAAGATAGATCCTGAAGAAAGACGGCTCGGCTTGAGTATCCTGGAAAGAAACAGGATAGTTCCGCCTGCGGAAGATGAGCCATCGAAGGCACCGGATGAAGAGGGTGCTTCAGAAACACCGGCAGATGTTCCACCCGGAGAATCCGAAGCACCTGTAGAGGAGAGCGTAGAAGCGATCCCCGAGGGGGAAACAGCCTCAGAGGAAACTGGAGAAACCATTCCCGAATTAGTAGAATTGTCGGAGACCACTTCCGAACAGACCGGGGCGCCAACCGAAGAAACGGGAGAAGCCTCTCTCGAGGTGGAGGAAACTACGCAGGCCCCCTCTGAAGTTTCCAAAGCACCCGCAGAGGTGTCACAGGGAGCTGACATTGATGAGCCCGAAGCGCCTGAAGAGGAATCAGCGGCAGTCCACGTCGCGGGAACCGGTGCGCCGGTGGATCATACGGAAGAAAGTGGCGCCGAATCGCCTGAAGCGCCTGTGATGGAAGCAACGGGAACCCCTGCAGGTCAAATCGAAACTGCAACTCCAGAAGAATCGGACAGTACCCAATCCCTTGAAAGTCCCGGTGATCTCGAGAGCGACTCCGGAACCAACGAGGAAGATCGTTTGAAGAAATAAGATTCTATACTTCCGCGATCAGGTCATTTGTCAGGGCTCCAATTCCATCTATCTCGATAGTGACGCGATCACCCGGTTTCATGTAAAGCGGGGGGTTACGAGCAGCCCCGACACCATGAGGCGTGCCCGTCAATATAACTGTCCCTGCCAACAGACGGGTACTGCCACTGAGGAATTCGATCAAAGTTGGCACGTCAAAAATCATATCATCCGTATTCCAATCCTGCATGAGTTGATTGTTGAGGATGGTGCGTATGCCCAGGGCATTCGGATTCGGAATCTCATCTTTAGTGACGATCCATGGCCCTAAAGGGCAAAAAGTCGCAAATGTTTTGCCACGACACCATTGACCACCCCCATAGCGTGATTGCCAGTCACGAGCGCTGACGTCGTTCGCGCAAGTGTATCCCAGGATATAATCCAAAGCTTCTGACTTGGCAACGTTGTAGCAGGGCCTTGCCAGTACCACGGCCAATTCGCATTCATAATCCACTTCTTCACTCAAAAGGCGGCGTGGCAGGATGATCGGGTCGTCAGGGTTTTGCAGGGATCCGGTGTTTTTCATGAATAAAATGGGATTTTGCGGGATCGGCGCATTGCCCTCTGCAGCGTGCTTACGATAATTGAGACCGATGCAAAGGATGTCCGGCGGTTCAATGGGGGCGAGTAATTTGCGTACGTCGGCGCTTTCACCCGTATCATAGAATGACTCCAGAATATCTCCGTCGATTCGTGTCACCCGGCTTTCATCGTGGCGCCTGCCGTAGTGGACCGCCCCGGAAGAATCTAGATATCGAATAAGTTTCATAAAATTTTATCTCCTCATCTAATTGGTTGACAAACAGTGTCTCGATTTCACTTTCTTATAAATTGATAACCGCGACAACTCAAGTTTTCGACTATATCCCACCTATTTGAGGGGTAGCGGATTTTTTCTCTTTCACTGCTCATCTATTATCAGAAAATTCATTTTTTAAAAAATTCTTGTTTTTTTAAAAAAAATTCGTATTATGAGATCCTGCTCTAATCCAAACAGAGCAAAAGGCCAGGACGGGAACCGAACCCGTATATCAGTTCTTACTGGTATCTGATCCTGCCTTTGGATACCCTGGCCACGTAGAAGTGTTTTGGTGCTGTCGCTATCACGGCCTCTAGAGTCAAGCTAGAGTAGGCAAACGGATTTGGGACTCCGTCTCGTCTACCAAATATTCCACTTCTACAGCAGTTTGTCTCAGAGTGTTTCTCATTTCACTAAAGAGACAACAAGTACAGGGCGGAGTAGTGGATAAAATTTTATCCCTCTCCGCCTTTCGCGTTCTCATTTCTATCAGGGAATGGTACCGATTCGCACAGGCAGGGGCTCTGTCGATCGAGCCTTCCACAGCTCGAACAATTCGCTCATGCTTTCTTGATTACGGGGATCAATCCAGTGAGGAGCCAGTTCGGCCAGAGGCATGAGGACAAAACCACGATTCGTCATCTCGGCGTGAGGGATGGTCAGACTATCCGTCTGCAGAATGAGATCTTCATAATACAATATGTCGATATCGATGAAACGAGGTTGCCATCGTTTCTGCGCCGACCACACAGTACGGATTCGTCCCAGTTTTGCTTCGATACGGTGACATCTTGCCAACAAATCTTCCGGATCAAAACTTGTGCGTCCTTTCACTACTTGATTGTAATACAAAGGCTGTTTGGCACCCTCGTAAGGAACACTTTCATAAACAGACGAGGTCTTAAAATCCGGCATTGGCAAGGCTTGCAGGGCCTCTCGGGCACTTTTGAGCATAGCGGCTCTATTTCCCAAGTTGGAACCCAAACCCAGATAAACTTCGGCATGCTGATTCATATACCTTTATGAGAGGCGAAATTCTTAAATGCAAAAACTGTGAGTTCCACCCTGGTTTTCAATTCTTTTTCGGTGTCATTGAGTAGAGTAGCAAAAATCGGAGAAACATGGGTATCGCAGTGATCATACCACATTTTTCCTGAATGGGTTCGAGCATAACCGCGCGAGTTCGCGGAGAAATAATTTTCTCCGATTATTCAAAGTCATTGAATTTCTAACCTCAATCATTCTGTGAGCATGGCAGCACCGTACACTCCACTGGAATCTCCCAACTTATTTTGCACGATGGGAATGGTAAACTCGGGATGGAACGATTTTTTATTGGCAGCAGTCGCTCCCTCAGTGTAGAGGATCGGTAAATTGGAAACGCCTCCTCCCAATATAATGATACTGGGATCAAAAATAGTAATCAGGTTGCTTATTCCGTCTGCAAAGTCAGAAATCAAATTTTGGATCACTTTTTGGGCAAAGGGGCTCTCTCTTTCTTCGTATTGCCGATAAATTTCAGGTAACGCGCATACTTGGCCGCTGATCTCTTTATAATTTCGTTCAATGCCAGTTCCTGAAAGATAGTTTTCCATACAACCCATTCGTCCACACCAACAGGGGATGCCATTGGACTTTAGCGTAAAATGTCCCCACTCACTGGCACCTCCATTCGCACCTTTCCAGAGTTTACCGGAATAAACCGCACCACCTCCGACACCAGACCCCATGATGATTCCCAGAACCGTCTCATATCCCTGACCTGCTCCAATTAAGGCTTCGCTCAGAGCAAAACAGTTTGCGTCGTTTTCGATGTAAACCTGGTGATCAACCAGTGATTCAAGATCTGCTTGCAAAGGCTGGCCATTGAGACATTGCGTGTTGGAGCGAACTATTTTGCCAGTTGAAGGGGAGATTAAGCCGGGGATTCCCATTCCTATGATTGTTTCTTCCCGGCATAACCGCAAGAACTCTTTGATAAGGCCGGCAATTTGACGCAACAATCTCTCGTAACCCTCATGTTGCTTGGTAGGAACCCGTTTGCGCTCGACAACGTCCAAAATGTTGTTCCGACTGAGAATGATTTCTATTTTAGTGCCTCCTAAATCCACTGCAATGTGATTCATGGTTTATCTTGTCCTTTTATGTGGAAGCTATCATACTTCGCGCGTGGTCTCTCAATCGCGAGAATTGTATAACAGTCTCCTGTGTGTTTCCAAATAAATATTGTCAGTCTTCAAGTTTTCAAATTCATAATTAAGGATGATTTATGGGTTTATCGGTTCCCGTCAGTTGGCTCAATGATTACGTGACGACTTGCGATCCCAATGCTCTGGCAGAACGTCTGACATTGGCCGGGTTGGAAATCGAATCGGTCGAAATGATCGGGGAGCATTGGAACGAAAATCAATTTCTCGTCGCCGAAATTCTGGAGGTCTTGCCACATCCCAATGCAGACCAGCTTTCCCTGGTAACAGTCCATTGTGGGTCAACTACTCCTTTGCAGGTCGTTTGTGGAGCGCCTAATGTGAGGTGTTATGAAAATAAGGCAATTCCCAGACCTCTCAAGGCAGCTTTGGCTTTACCAGGCGCCGTACTGGTGGATGCTCATGGAGCAGGTGAAAAAACTTTCAATCTCAAAGCAAGCAAAATTCGTGGCGTGCTTTCCGAAGGCGTTCTCTGTTCGGAAAAAGAACTGGGGCTCAGTCAAGACCATGGAGGCGTGATGTTGATTCCAGAAGCTAACATTCCTGTTGGTACGTCTTTGAAAAATTGCCTGGCAGATACTATTTTGCATTTCGATATCAAAGGAGGATTCAGCCATTTGATGGCGATATTCGGCATTGCCCGAGAAGTAGCTGCCTTGACGGAGAACCCCCTCAAACAGGAGAGTCTGAAGAAGCTTTTCGCACAAACAACCGAAATTGCTGAATGTCCCCCTTTTGTGAAACTGGAAATTGAAAATCCTGAACTTTGCGCACGATATTCAGGGCTATTGATCGAGGGAGTACAAGTAGGCCCTTCCCCCTTTTGGATTCGACAGCGGTTGAAGAGAGCGGGGATGCGCCCGATCAACAATATTGTGGATATCACAAATTACGTGATGCTGGAAATGGGACAACCTCTCCATGCGTTTGATTTTGATTTGTTGAAAATTCGCGCGGACGGGGGACAACCATTGATCCGAGTGCGATGCGCTCAATCAGGTGAACGCATGACGACCCTGGATGGGGTGGAACACGAATTCGATGACCAGATGTTACTCATCACCGATACCAAAGGTCCGGTTGCTATTGCCGGTGTGATGGGAGGAGCCGAGACAGAAGTTTCTGCTGACACCAAAAGGATCTTGCTGGAATCAGCAAATTTTGAATTTTTAAACAATCGTCGAACCTGTCAAGTTTTGAAATTACGTACGGAGGCCAGCGAACGATTCGGTAAGCGACTCGACCCGGAATTAACGCTGAACGCTGCAAAACGCGCAGCAGAACTGATGGAAGAATATGCAGGGGGATTACTCAATAAAACTCATGGGGATCTTTATCCTAAAAAAGCAGAATCGATTGAGATTGAACTGGATCCTCTCTACGTGAACCGTTTACTCGGAGTCGACTTGTCGCCTGAGGGAATCGTGGAAATATTGAAAAGACTGGAATTTCAGGTGGTTGCGCAAAAGAGTTCCCACTCGATCGATCAAAAAATACCGTGTAAAGGATTGAAAGTCACAGTGCCGAGTCACCGCATGGATATCAGGCTTGCTGCAGATTTGGTGGAGGAAGTGGCCAGGATTTATGGTTACAATAACATGCCTGGTACGCTGATGGATGATGCCCTGCCCAAGACTCAATTGTCCGCTTCGCAACGCGATGTCCAATTGTCAGGTATAGAGAAAATTCAGGATATTTTGGTGGAGACGGGATTGGACGAAATCATTACTTATTCGATCATCGACCTGCAGGATGTGGCCCGCCTGCTTCCGGACAGTCAAGTGGATTCTTCACGTTTTCTTGGTTTGCAAAATCCTCTATCTGCGGAAAGAACACACTTGCGACAATCGCTCATTCCCGGTGCTTTGACGACGGCACGGAGAAATATACGATTCCAAGACCGTGTGGCTGTTTTTGAAATAGGCAATATATTCCAACCCCGTGAAGGAGAACTTCTACCTGATGAAATTCCATATTTGACTATCTTGATGACTGGAAAACGCTTCCCCACTTCGTGGTTGGACGGGGCAGTGAACCAGAGCGAGCGCGAGGAAAAATTGGATTTCTATGACCTGAAAGGAGTTTTGGTCACTTTATTGGAGGGTCTGCATATCCAGCAGGCCAGCTGGCAAAATAAAATTGGTGAGAGTTCCCACCCGATTAATTTTAAGACAAATTGGGAGGTTTATCATCCAGGACGCCGGGCTGTCATTATGGTACAGGGGAAGGGCTCCCAAGCGAGCGGCCGAAAGACACCATGGGAAGTTCTCGGACATATGGGAGAGATTCACCCTGGAGTGGTTCGTCATTTTGGATTACCAGAGCAACCTGTTTGTATTGCTGAATTTGCGCTGAAATCGCTTTTAAACCACTGGAATCAAGTTCATTTGATGACCGAACTACCCATCTACGCCCCAATTTATGAAGATTTAGCCTTTGTGGTGGATGAATCCATACCGGCTGGAAGAGTTGAATCTCTCATCTTGCAAACAGGACGTCCACTCTTAGAGAAAGTACAACTCTTTGATATTTTTCGGGGAATGCGAGTTGGCAATAACAAAAAAAGTCTGGCCTTCGCTTTAACCTACCAAGCACTGGACCGCACATTGACGGATGAAGATGTGGCACCCATCCGAGAAGAAATCATCCGACAACTCAAACAAGAGTTGAATGCGGAATTAAGGGTTTAAGGGTTTGGTTTGATAATGATTCAATGATATCCTTTTTCACGACAATCTCTTTAAAAGGGTTGTTTTTTTATGAAAATTAATTATTATCATAACCCTTGGAGACTGTCTGGTTTACATAGTTACTAAGTGGTAATTCACGGTATGGAGTAAATCTATGAAAATAATTCTTGCAGGTGCCGAGTATGTCGGTACCACCACATTCGCCAATGCGATCAACGACTGGAAATTGGGAACCATGGGGGAAGGATTTCCAATCATTCATGACCATTTCAAGATTCCGCATACATCCGGGCACCCGGACGATACCACACCGGAGGAACAGCAACAGATCCTGGCAATGACGCCAAAATTGTTGGAGATGTACACACGTTACAGTATTTATTATCATATTATGCATTACCAACAGCCTGACGACCTGACTGTGGGGTTGCACATCGAAGAGGCTGTTTATGCTTCGTTGTATTTCAACTATGGGCATCCTGACGAATTTTTTAGCCGCGAAACAATGCCGGGACGTGTTGAGGAAGCAATCAAATTGTTGACGGATGATCCGGTTGTTGTGGTACACATGACAGCCAAGCCTGATGTGATCAGACAACGAATGAGGAAGGGCCCCCATGAGAATGCGGTACTGCAAGAGAAGGACATTGAATTGGTTCTCGAAAAGTTCGAACAGGGGGTGGCAAAATCCAACCTGGGGCCAAAATTACGCATTGATACAAGCGATGATTCCGTAGAGGATTGCGTAAAGATATTCGCGTCTCAAATTGAACCGCACCTGACGACGCACGATCGGGAACGAATCGCATTACATCAAGGTCGGTAGTCGCGAGAAGTCTGAAAAATTTTAATGCATATCGAAGCGGATTGCCCGCATCGCTGTACCTGCCCAGAAGAAACAAAAGGGTTCCTCCCCACTGAACGCCAAAAGCACAAAATGGACTTTCCGAAAGAGATTTCGAACCTGACGATTCTGCAGATCGGATCAGGCCCATGGCAAACAACTTCTGAAATTGGAAGTGGCTCGTCAATCCTTCATGAAAACTTACATAATTACTTGCAGACACTGGCTGGTAAAGCATACTCTGCCTATCAGTGTGCCGAACGTCATCAACATTTCACAACGCCACTACCCAATGTCTTTGTCTCACCAACACCGGCAGTCAAGAACGACGGAAAAGAATGCCCCTTCCCGTGCGTGTATGACCCTCTACCCGACTCCGATGCCATTTACTTTGATCTCAATCCAATCAACCAGGCTCGCTGTTTAAGCGGTGTGAAAAATTTCATAGAGGTATCTCTCGAGCGTGTCCGTTCAGCAACTGGGGGCTATCCCGACGTAATCTACGTTCATCATGCTTCCTTCAACGCTCTTGCCTTAATCGATGTGATGGAGGTGAATAAAATCGCCATACCCTTTTGCACTCACGTGCACGGAACGGAACTGAAGGCTGCTGAGTTGTACGGCCAAAGCGCCCAACAGGCTCTCAGCCGCGTCATCGATGCCTCAGCGCAAACAATGTACATATCTACTGACAACAAAGACCGACTTCTCTCTCTCGTTCCAGATGTAGACGAGGGTCGACTTGCGTACTTACCTCCATGGCTCAATGAAGACTTGTTCTTCGCTAACTCAGACGCAACATCAGCTGATCCACCCAAGGTTGTACTGGTGAGCCGTCTATCAGAGTGGAAACGCATAGAAGCGTTGATTCTGGCTGGAGAGCGTTTCATCCCCGAGGAAGAGGCGACAATAGAAATAATCGGAGATGGCCCGGATAGAGAACGATTGGAGAGCATGGCCAGGGAATCCTCCATAACAGAATCAATAACCTTTCACGGATTTTGGGATCACAACGCCTTGGCAACATACCTGCGCAATGAAGCGAGCTTAGTGGTCAACACGTCACCACTCGAACCCTTTGGGCTCACCGTCATTGAGGCCATGGCTTGTGGCGTTCCCGTTATCGCCACGAACCGAGGGGGTCCTGCCGATGTGCTTTCGCCCGCAGTTGGAGCACTCATCGACGACAGCGAATCGTTAGAGGAGTATGCCGGACGATTAGCTGCCACTGTTTCACAGGCCCTTCGAGAGGATTGGCGAACAACCAAAGGCGCAACCTGCGCTAACGAAGCAAAGCAATACGGGATTCACAGTCGGGAAGAGCAGTTCATCGATGTCCTGACAAAGACAATAATATTCGGTCATGGACGGTCCCATGATTGAGAACATGCCGGCCAAAGCCTCTGGTCGAGAAACGATGTTTAATCATGTCGGAGAAGAATTCGAAAGCGCTCCTTCCCTCGCCGCTATCATCCGCTATGAGTTGGAAGACTCCCGTGACTGGGGTGACTTTTCGCTGGGCCGGTACGCCGACGCGGGCATCCCGTCAGATGGAGCTTGTTTTTATGATGCGCAAAGGGGCCTTTAAACCTCGGGGGCCCCTTGTCTGAAATCAAGCATTTCCGCTTTGCCCAACGGTGAAACGTTCCAGACCACCCACCCCGTCAAGAATCCTGATAAAAAATTAATATAGGCTCACTGAATTTTGCCTTTACAAACCTGTTCCCAGGTGCTATCGTTTTAAGTAATTTTTGATTTACTTACTAAGTATGAATTAAGGAGAAAAATGGATATTTCTGTTGAAAAAGGAAAAGAATTTGTGGTGGATGGCGAAAGAATCCATGCCAACAATATGAAAATTCGTGACAATGGTATGTTGGAATTTTTTCGTGTTGAAGAAGAGTCACTTGGAACCGTCAGTAAAATTATGGTGGCTCAAGTGAGAAAATGGAATCGATGGCAAATCGTAAAAGAATTAAGAATTGCAGAGACCTCCGACGAAAGACCAAGGAAAGAGACAGTCGATGCGTCAAATTTGGCGAATTCGGAACAGGCTCCGGAAAAACCGAAAACTCCAGTCCTCAAAAAAACCGCTAAGCCCGACATGCAGGATGCACTGGGTGAAGTTGATATGATAAGTGAGACCAAGACTTTCACCGATGCCAAAATCCTCAATGCAATCCGCAAGGTATTACGTTCTCCTGCAAGCCGTGATTGGGAAGGAAAACAGTTGCGTATTTCTGAGATTCTTATGGAGGCCGGTTTGATTACGTACAAACGACAAGCCACTCCTTTCGTATCGAAACACCGGTCGACCGTCGAACTTGTGAAGAAAGCCGGATTCATACGGAAGCAGGTCGAGAAAGGGAAATATCCGAAGTACGTTTACATTATTGAAGTGAAGTGATGATCATTTTTTGTAATTTTTGATTTTCCTGTCACCCCAAAAGGATGCAGAGTTCCATGAGACAAACATCAATAACTCCCATCGAAAATAAAGTATTTGGCGCCGTGGTCACGAATGTTAATCTGAAGCACCTCAGAGAGGCTGAATTTTCGGAGATTAAGGCTGCATTCCTGAAGTTTGGTTTCCTGGTGTTTCCTGACCAGTTTTTAACGGACGAAGCAAGCATTCATTTCGGAGAACGGTTTGGCGAGTTGGAGTTTGGCGCAAATTCCTTTGCTAATCAGCAAAAAAATGAAGATGGGTCCTATGGCGAGATTCTTGATCTGAATACGCAACGCATGAGAACCAATGTGGGCAACGAGTTCTGGCATACGGATTCGACTTACAAGCCTGTGAGCAGCAAGTGCGCTATCCTGTCCGCAGTGGCAGTGACGGAGGAAGGAGGTGAAACCGAACTGGTCGACATGCGCGCGAGTTATGCTGCTCTCGATGAGGCCACCAAAGCGCGCATCCGAGATCTGAACGCCTACCACTCCACCCAATACTCTCAGGCGAATGACGTGGGCGACTTCCCGCCACAAGAAGAGGACGGAATCTATCACGGCCAAGCTTACCTGCGGCCCTTGATCAAAATCCATCCGGAGACCGGCGTCAAGAACCTGTTTATCGGCCGACATGCCTTTGGCATACCTGGCCTGACTCGAACGGAAAGCCGGGAGCTGTTGCAATCCCTGCTGGACTTCGCCGTTTCGGATCCAAGCCGGGTTTATACTCACAAATGGCGAGTGGGGGACACGCTACTCTGGGACAACCGGGCTCTCCTGCATCGTGCCAAACCCTACGACTATCGCAAAGCCCGCGTCATGATCGCAACACGAGTCGCCGGTGACGTTGCCACAGAACTCGCTTACTACCCCTCTGACCCGGAAGCTCAGGCCGGCAGGGAAGCGCTTGCCGCGGAATTGGCTATCCTGCGGAAAGAAACCGTGGAGAAACGGTATGGAGCGACCACTGTATAACGCCTCAAATTCAATAAAGGTCGTTTGTCAATCCTCGGAAAATCCCCACTAAATCTCTAACTCAATCTCAGGGAGTCCCTATTCAGTTACTTTGAGGCCGCCCGCGCCACCGGCAGCACGCCCTGGCATATTCTGATAAAAAAACACCATGCTTTGAAATGTAAGAGATCACCGACATTCAAACCAGATTTTGTAGCCATAAATATGCTGGACAAACTCTAATATTATGGGTTGAGGAGATATCTGGGATATATTTTCATAACTCAGAATAACGGATTGAAATGATATCGAAAGAGAAGTCTGAAGCAGAATTATTTCAATACTAAGAAGCATCTCCTGATATTCACTATTGAATTTATGAGTATTTTTAACAGAAGTCTAAATTACTCACAAGTATTTCAGCTTCATGTCAAAAATTTGAAACATCCCTCGTTTCATATAATCGCCACTGGAATAAACGCTGGATTGTGGAGCGAACATTCGCTCTCGTGGGAGGACATGAAAATAATCCCTGTGAATTTTTTTGTTATTGACTGAAGGGGTTCTTGGAGACATGAATAGTTACGCAATCATAAAGTGCTTGACATTCATTTTTTCTTCAAATATTTATAATGGCACTTAAACATGCATGGTGCATGTTGACGTAGTTTTTTTAATTTCAATCAAAGAAAGAGGATAGAAATGAAAAATAAAAAATTATTATCAACGATATCAATGCTATTTGGTATCTTTTTAAGCTCATCGGTTTTTGCCCAGACCACCATCACATTTGATGCCTGGATGTGGTCGGAGCCGAATTTCAAGCCTATGGTAGAAGCGGTGGTGGCCGAATTCGAAAAATTGAATCCGGACATCAAAGTGGAAATGCGCGGTGGGGGTTGGGCAGAAACCCGTCAAAAGTTAATGATGCGGGCCGCGGCTGGAGATGCGGAAGATGTGATGATGTTGGACACGGACTGGTTTTACTTCCTGGGATCTGCTGGCGTATTGGCAGATCTCCGAGAATTGGCCAGTCAAGAATTTCTTGATGATCTCTACCCGCAAGCCATTGCTGCAATGGAGGTCGATGGAGAACTCCCTGCAGTTCCGTCTGCGCTGACCCCTTGGGGAATGTGGACCAATCAAGTGCTTATGAAGCAGTACAATCTCAAGCCAAATGTGACCTTTGATGACGTCTATGACAACTGTCTTACGCTCAAAGAAGTAGGTGCCGATGCGCAAATTCTTCATCCATTTGGTACGTTTCGGCAAACCCCTTTGGATTTCCGCATGTGGGCCTGGTGGAATTTTGGTGTTGAATTGATGGACCCCAAACATCTTGAAGACGGGGAAACCGGTTACGATGTTCCTGGTACGAAAAAAATGTATGAGTGGCTCAGGAAGATGAACAATGATGGTTGTTTTGTACAGTATGGGGGTGATGGTAGAAATGCCCTTTCTCACTTTGAAACCGTTCTCCTCAATGACGGACCCTACTACCTGGGAATTGGACGAAACTCCAACCCGGAAATGCTCGGTGGGGATAAAATCTATGACGTGTTCACGGTAGAAGCCATTCCTGTCCTGGAAGAAGGGCAAACACCCAGGACTCAAGGTGTCGGGCATGCCATGGCCATTTCCGCGCAGTCGGACCACCAGGAAGAAGCCATGCGGTTTGTGGAATTCTGGGTCAGTCATGACAAAGCCATTGACCTGTATACCACCCCGATGGGAGCCGTTACTCCCAGTATCAAAGGACAGCAAAAGCGTATGGTCGCAGGCGGTGATTATGATAATCCTGTCAAACGCGGTTATATCGAAAATGTTATGCCCGGCATGACCTTTGTTCCGTATACGGACAATTGGACGGCAGCCGGCAAAATCACCTTTGATGCCTGGGGTAAAGTGGTTTTGACGGATGAGCCGATTGACGACATTATCAAGAATACGGAATCGACCCTGAGAGTCATTTTGGATCTTGACTAATACCCTGTTGCCTGGGGGACCGCATTGCCTTTCCCCAGGCATTTTTATTTGGCCTCTCCTCTGCCAGCTCAAACTCTTCCTATCATATTCGATACGATCAAGCCAATGGCAAAGGGTGTGAATTTAATAAAGCGTATAAATCTTAAGGTACGAATGCAATGAGTTTACTGTCCACTAAACCATGAAAATTTGTCGAGCGAGAAGATGAGCTTAAAAGAGAAAGAAAAATGGTTTGGGATCGCTATTGCTCTGCCCGGGTTGCTGATGGTTTTTGTCACGATTTTTTATCCCTTGGGAGTGGGGATCGTGCACAGCTTCAAAAAAGCCCACCTGTTGAAATTGAAAAAGGCCACATGGAACGGATTGGACAACTATGAGAAACTCTTCAGCGATGATCTGTTTTGGAATGCGCTTTCCAATACCATCATCATGACCACTTTATGGACTTTCGGCGCAGCGCTTCTGGGCCTGATACTGGCTGTGGCTCTCAACCGCGAGCGGATGATCGACCGCATCATTGGCGGCATGCTACTGATTCCCTGGATCATGCCTCCAATCGCTGTTGCCTTTATGTTTCAATACATGTATGCGGGGCGTAACGGCATCATCCTTGAATTTTTAAAAATCTTCGGAATCGAAAGAAAATCTGGCATGTCACTTTTTATGGATCTGACCTGGGCGCAGCCCACGATTATCCTGACAACCATTTGGATGGCGTTTCCTTTCTTCCTGGTGATGTTCCTGGCAGGATTGAAGACCATCCCTAAGGATATTTTAGAAGCGGCCACCATCGACGGAGCCAGTCGGATTGCAAAATTTCGCTTCATTACCCTGCCCTTTCTCAAGAATATCATTGTTATCGCCACCACGTTGTCGATCATATGGGGGTTCAATTTCTTTGATTTAATCTTTGCAACAACCCGGGGTGGTCCAGTGAACAAGACAGATACGCTGGTGACCTTCGCGCAACGAGTGGCCTTTGAAGAACTGAATCTGGGTTATACATCAGCCTTGGGGGTTGTCTGGTTGATCGGACTCACCATCTTTTCTTACATTTATCTCAGGGCGATGAAAGTGATTTAATCGAAAGTAAAATATTATGGCAGATACAGTTATCAAAAACCCTGCGACTTTTGTGGCAGAATCAATAAGAAGTGTCGTCTTGTTTGCCGGGGTAATGCTCGTTATGTTTCCAGTACTCTGGATCATCTCCACCTCGTTACGATCCAATCCGGAAACTCAATTAGCCCCACCGAATTTACTCCCCCAAACCTTTACTTTCGAATATTACTCCATCAAACAGTTTGGTGGAGGGACCTCGGCGGGCATGACCAACGAGTTTGTTCCCAATATTATGAATGGACTGTGGGTGGCCTTCTGGGTGACTTTGCTGGCGGTAGTCCTGGCAACGATGACCGGTTACAGTTTTTCAAGATTTTCTTTTACCGGGAGAAAATCTCTGCTGGTGCTCCTGCTCAACACGCAAATGTTTCCCTACATTGCTATCATTGTCCCCCTCTACATCATGTATCGCACGTTGGGATTGCTCAACTCGTTCACCGGGTTGATCCTGGCAGAAGTAGGCCTGGTGTTGCCCTTCTCGATTTGGATGGTCAAAAGTTTTTGCGACACCGTCGATAAGGATTTGGAAGAAGCCGCGCTCATTGAAGGAGCTTCCCGGCTCCGTATCTTGTGGAGCATTGTGGTTCCCGTCATTTCACCCGGAATTATCTCGGTAGCCATGTTCTCCTTCCTGGCCTCCTGGAACCATTTGCTTTATGTGATGATTTTGAACACACGGGATAGTAAAATCACCGTGCCCTTAGGGTTGATGCGAACCTATGGGGAAGGTTTTTACACGCATTATTCGGAAATGGCTGCCGGCATTGTCATCGTCTCAACGCCGGTACTGATTGTCTTTATCTGGTTGCAAAAATATTTTGCTTCCGGACTGTCCGCGGGTGCATTGAAAGGGTAGGTTCAAGCAGAAGGAGAAAAAACTCCGCTGCCTCCCAACTATTAAGTAAAACTTCAATCATTTAATTAACTAACCCCAACTCAACATCAGGAATTTTTTATGGATAAGGCATTGGAACCTGCTTTGGAGAAAGCCCATCGACGTCCCTGGTTGACGCTGGAAAGACGGAAAATGTGGTTTGGGGTGATGATTGTCACCCCTGGGTTGCTGATGGTGTTCGCCACGGTTCTTTATCCTTTGGGATACGGCATCATGATCAGCTTCAAAAAAGCCCATTTATTGAAATTGCGGAAAGCCAAATGGGATGGATTTGGTAATTATGAGAAACTCTTTAACGATGATCTATTTTGGAATGCATTGCAAAATACAATCGTGATGACCGGATTGTGGACTATTTTCGGTGCTGCGCTTGGTCTCATGTTCGCCTTGGCTCTGAACCGGGAGACCAGGGCCAATCGCATCATTGGAGGCGCACTGCTGATTCCCTGGATCATGCCTGGGGTCGTGATTGCCTACATGTGCGTTTTTCTCTTTGAATCGCGTAATGGCATCATGTTCGAGACCTTAACGAATCTGGGGATTTATCCCGTGCGCGAAAACGTCTGGACCTCGTTGGCTTATGCGAAACCCACCATCATTTTTATCACCACCTGGATGGCTTTTCCTTTTTTCATGGTGATGTTTCTGGCAGGGCTGAAGACGATTCCAAAAGAGATTGTCGAGGCAGCTGAGATCGACGGAGCGAATCGCGTGCAAAGTTTCTTTTACATCACCCTGCCTTATCTCAAAAATATCATTGTCATCGCAACCACGCTATCGATCATCTGGGGGTTCAATTTCCTGGATATCATCTATGCCACGACCCGGGGTGGTCCGATCAGCAGTACAGAAACGATGGCCTTCCTCGCCTGGCGCATGGCCTTTGAAGTTTTGGACCTGGGGTACACCGCGGCCCTGGGAGTGATTTGGTTGCTCGTGCTTTTAGTTTTTTCTGTTTTTTATCTCAAATCGATGAAGGTGATCTGATGGCTCAAGATTTAAACAAACAAATCCCTGCGGTTAGCAGAAGAGTGGTCCTTTTTGCAGGGCTCGTATTCGTTCTATTCCCGCTGCTCTGGCTGCTCAAATCGTCTTTCGTGACCAACGAGGAAACACTGAAAGCGCCGATTCAATATTTGCCCCGTAGTTTTACCTTGAATAACTACCTGCAGCCCTTGTTAGGGATCTCTGTTACGATTCGGGGAGAATTCACCGAGTCTCCTGATGGCATTTCTCCGCTGGTGGGCTACATTAAAAATGGGGCGATCGTGGCCTTTTTTGTGGTGACCATTAACGTGTTCCTGGCCACTCTGACAGGCTACGGCTTTTCCCGGTTTCGCTTTTTTGGCAGAAAATCCCTTTTGGTTCTGCTCCTCAATACGCAAATGTTTCCCTACATTGCCATCCTGGTCCCGCTTTACATCATGTATCGCTCCTTAGGGTTACTCAATACCTATACCGGTCTTATCATTGGAGAGGTGGGATTGGTGCTGCCTTTCTCAATTTGGATGATCAAGAGTTTTTGTGACACCATCGATGAGGACCTGGAGGATGCTGCCCTCATTGATGGGGCGTCTCGCATACGAATTTTGTGGAATATTGTCTTTCCGGTCATCATCCCGGGGATTACTTCCGTGGCCATGTTCTCATTCCTGGCCTCCTGGAATCACTTGTTATATGTGATGGTGTTGAATACCCGGGAAACGTTGATCACTGTACCCCTCGGGCTTGTCCGGGATTATGGGGGAGGGTACAACTACTATTACTCGACGATGTCCGCCGGACTATTAATTGTCTCTCTGCCGGTTGTGGCTGTTTTCGTCTGGCTGCAACGCTACTTCGCTTCCGGGTTGACGGCCGGGGCGATTAAAGGATAGTGTGGTCAGGCAATTTGTTTATTGATGAAAACGCTCTCTTTTTTGATAGATTCTTCAATGACGGTTTTTCCTTTTTTTGAAAGCAATTCAGGATTGCTGATGTACCAGACCCAGGCATGAGTGTCGAGAAGGATCATGGCAAACTCTCCCAATCTTCTTCACCGACAGGTTCCATGGGATATTTATACTCTGAAAGACCGATCCTCGTAAGTGTCGTAGCGCTTCCATAGGATCTTCGAGATTGAAATCCTTTAAATTTTAACATTTTAATAATTATAGAAAAAATGAATAATAAATTCAGCGGGGTCTATCCCGCCATGATCACGCCAATGACAGCAGACGGGCAATTGAACGAAGACGTATTTCGGCAAGTGATGGAATTCAACATCCAAGCCGGCGTACATGGGTTCTGGATTGCTGGAGGCACAGGTGAAAGCGTTTTACTGGATGATGAAGAAAATCGTCGCATTGCCGAAATCGCTGTAGACCAAGCGCAAGGAAGAATTAAAAACATCATGCATGTCGGTACGCCAACCACGACACGTTCGGCGAGGTTGGCAGAACATGCCGCCAAATGCGGAGTTGACGCCATCTGTTGCGTTCCTCCCTTCTTCTATTCACAGTCGAACGAAGCCATAGTCGAACACTACCGCGTTGTCGCCGCCGCCGCCGATTTACCGCTATTTGTTTACAATCTTCCCCAATCAACCCAAGTGGAGATCACTCCAGCTTCGATGCGGGAGATCCAAGAAAAAGTACCTCAGCTGGAAGGACTCAAACATTCTGCTCCAAATATGAGTTTCGTTCGCCATTTCAGCAACATGGGATTGGCCTGTTTGATCGGGAATTGTCGCTTGATGCTGCCAGCCTTGACTGTGGGAGCGATCGGGTGCATCGATGGTCCTCCCAATATGGCTCCCGAGTTGTGGGTTGCGGTTTGGGATGCGTTCCAAGCTGGTGATTTCAAAGAAGCCATGGTCGCGCAGGAAAAATGCGCTCGGGTGGCGACTCTAGCTGAAACACCTCGATTTCCAACAGTCATCAAAGCAGTGATCAGCGAAAGACTTGGCGTCGACTGCGGTAATCCCCGTCCGCCGTACCTGAGTTTGAGCCCTTCCGAACAACGCGAGTTATCTCAAAAACTGAGATCGTTCGGACTGGTCAACTGAACGGAATTGAACGCAAAAATTTATCTGGGGTCAGGGGAATACAGGATGTAATCCGATTGATTCGGAAAAAGGGTTTGGTTCCAGAATTCGAGCAAGGTATAAGGCCAGTTTTGGGTCACCCTTCCTTTGCTGTTCTTGTACCAGCTTTTCACATGGGGGGCGCCCCAAGGTCTTTGCAGATTCCCTTCGTCCACCCATTGGTTATATGCGTCATGGACGGACTGTTTGCAGTCGAGCGCGGTGTGATCAGTTTCCAAGAGCAATTTTATACAGCCCAGGATGTAACGCATTTCACATTCGGAAAAGAAGATGATGCTACCATTGGCAACAATGTTCGTGTTCGGACCATACATGCAAAACAGATTGGGAAACCGGGGAATGGTGATTCCCAGGTAAGCCCGAGGATCGCCATTCCAATGTTCCTGCAAGTCCACACCACCCAACCCTTTGATTCGCATGGGCCAGAGCATGCGGCTGGGATAGAACCCTGAAGCATAAATGAGAACATCCACATCATAATTTTCATTAGATTGCGTAAGAACCCCTGTCTCTGTAATAGCAGCAATCGGGTCCGTGATGAGGTGGACGTTTTCCCGTTTCAATGCTCGCAACCATGTGCCATTGTCGATCAACATCCGCTTTCCTGCCGGTGGATACTGCGGGATACATTTATTTATCAATTCTTGATCCTCACCCAAAACAGAAGACATGCTTTTTGTAAAAAAAGAACGAAGCTCGTCGTTTGCTGCACTGATCGAACGCCGTTGATGCGGCCAGGAATTGTCTTTTTTTACCCAACGCAGAATGCCTTCCGCATTTTGCCAAAACAAGAAAATTCGGAACCATTTGGCATAAAAAGGTACATGATGGTGAAGCCAGTGCGCACCTTCAGGGAAATCGTCATGGTATTCAGGCATATGAAAAATCCAATTCGGCGTACGCTGGAAAACAAAAACATCTTTTGCTTGTTTGGCAATTTCGGGGACAAATTGAAAAGCGCTGGCACCCGACCCTATCACGGCTATTCGTTTGTCAGTCAATTTTTTTTCGTGCTTCCATTGGGCCGAATGGAACGAGATACCCGCAAACAACTCGCGTCCTCTGATATCAGGAAGCTTCGGACGATTGAGTTGACCGACTGCACTGATGATCGCATTGGCTTGCAGTGTTTCGTAAAAACCTTCCTGACCTCTAACCCGAACCTTCCAAGTGTGAGTCCTCTCGTCGAATTCCGCAGATTCAACCGAAGTGTTGAAACGAATATGGGACCGGATTCCAAAATCATCGGCACACTCTCTGAAGTACTTGCGCAAAACAGGCTGAGGTGAAAAGATTTTGGGCCAATCTTGAGGCCTGAAAGAATAAGAATAAAGGTGGTTGGGGTTGTCGACTCGACAACCAGGGTAAGTGTTTTCGAACCATGTGCCTCCCACATCTGCGTTTTTTTCGATGACCGTATAAGAGATGCCAGCTTCTTTTAAACGATAAGCTGCCAGAATGCCAGACATCCCACTGCCAATGATGACGACGTGGAACGCCTGCCTTTTCTCATCCGGAATATTTTGGATGCCTGGCTGTCCAAACGCATCTTCTCCATTCAAGGAGAGTTCTGCTACGAGAAATTTTCCATAATCCTCAGGTAGCGATTCACCTACCAGGAAGTCCATCATCTCACGAACTTGATCCATACTCGGTATGGGAGGTAAGGGACTTCCCAAGTCCCGGTAATTCTTGAGGATTTCCAACGCCTGTTTGCGGACGATAGTTTGTTGCTCTTCGGTAATTCCGTAAGTTCGATCTCCTAAATTGCGGGTATTGGGGCGAATCTCTCCCCGTATGAGGTTGATGTCACCCGACAAGATAGCGAGAGAAACCATCAATGCCGGAATATTAGCCTTCTCCAGAGCCGTTTTGATAGTTTCGTCATCTGCTGTAATCGGATCCCAGGAATCAAAAACTGTTCGATTCATAAATTTCTTATCCGAAATTAAGAAAAATCATGAAGGTTGGTTTTGCCAGAAATCTGCGATCAGTCGGTTCACCTCCGAAGCGCTTTCCATCTGAATCATATGTCCTCCCTCCGGGAGGATATGGACGTTTGACTGGTTGGGAAGGTTACGGGCATGCTCCGCAGGCAAGATACGATCCTCTTCACCCCAAATCACGAGGGCGGGTATATTCTGTTCCTCCAATGTTGATCGTAAAACAACGGCCTGGTTAACTCCGTCTGTGAATCGGCCGAGCAGTGTGTCCAGGCAGGATTGTACTCCGTCGATTCGTTTATACTTGAGGAGATCCTCAACCAACTGACGGGTCACGAGGGAAGGATCTTTGAAAAGTTGTTGAACATGAGGTTTGAGTTCCCGACGGCTCTGGCTTTCAGTGAATCCTCGCAAATAAGCCGCGTTTATTTCAGGTCCCAGTCCGGCGCTGCCTATGAGCGTGAGGGAACGGACCAGATCAGGGCGGGTATTTGCCAACTGCAGCGCAATCGCTCCCCCCATGGAATGACCGACCCAGTCTGCCTCTGCGACATCGAGTTCCCGCATCAATTGCTGAAGAGTTTCCGCCATGTATGTAAAACTGCCGTCTCCCACTATTTTTGTGGAGTTTCCGTGTCCCGGCAAGTCGACTGCAACAACAGTGCGATCTGCAGCTAAAGGCAAGTGATTGAAAAGCCAGTTGTTGAGGTCTCCTCCAAATCCGTGTAGTAGGACTGCGATTTTCTCTTTTGATCCATGGCGTAAGAAGTTGATTGTCAATTCCCCGATCCTGGAAGTTTCCGATTTTGGCCCGCTGTCTTCCTCATCTGTTTCTTCGGGGACGAAATTTTCCTGAAATTCTTGAATGTATGCATCGATCTCTCCGTCGGAGACATCGCCTTCAGCAACCACTCCGAGCAACGCTCCGACCGGCAGTACCTCTCCCGGCATTGCAACAGTACGACGCAGAGTCCCGGAATCGGCAACTTCCACGGCGCTAGTGATCTTGTCGGTTTCAACATCCACCACTTCCATACCCGTATCCACCGTGTCTCCTACTTCGATGAGCCAGTCTCCTACTTGACCTTCTTTCATGGAAAGGCCCCATTTCGGCATGGTGATTGGTTTAATTTTGTTGTCCATGATTCCTTTCTCTCCTTCCTCTCCCCCCTTGGCAGGGGGGCAGGGGAAAATTGACAGGGAGTTCTCCCCTAATTGCCGAGTGTTTTTTGCACGGAAGCGATTATCTTCTCAGAGGAAGGGATGTAATGCTTCTCGAGATCTGGTGAAAACGGAACAGGAGTGTGAGGGGCAGTCACCATCTCAATGGGAGCTTTGAGCGCCTGGAACGCGTCCTGCGCAACGGCAGCGGATACGTCGGCAGCAATACTGCATCGAGGATTCGCCTCGTCAACCACCACTAACCTTCCCGTGTTTTCTACACTTTCAATGACCGTATCCATGTCTATGGGAGACAAGGTCCTCAGGTCAATCACCTCACATTCGACCCCATCTTGCGCCAATTGGTTTGCCGCCTCGGCTGCGCGATGGACCATCATCCCATAGGCGACGAGGGTGGCGTCCCTTCCTTCTCGCAAAACGTTCGCCTCGGCGAAGGGGATGGTATAGAGTTCTTCGGGAACGTCTCCTTGATATCCATAAATGTTTTTATGTTCGCAAAAGATGACCGGATCGTTGTCTCGAATTGCTTGAACCATCAACCCTTTAGCATCATAAGGAGAAGAAGGGCAAACCACTTTGATGCCGGGAACGTGAGTGAAAATAGGAGTCAGCGTTTGTGAATGTTGGGATGCCGCAGACAAACCGGCGCCATACATGGTGCGAATGACCACGGGCGTTTCCGCTTTTCCGCCAAACATATAGCGAAATTTTGCCGCCTGATTATAGATCTGGTCGAAACAGACACCCAGGAAATCGATAAACATCAATTCCGCAACCGGTCGCATGCCACACGTGGCCGCTCCAATCGCTGCTCCGATAAAGGCAGACTCTGAAAGAGGCGTATCCAACAGACGATTGCCATATTTCCCGAAAAGTCCCTTATAAACGCCCATGGCGCCTCCCCAAGCATCATCTTCGCCCGGACTGCCCGTTCCGCCTACGATGTCTTCCCCCATCAAGATCACTGAGGAGTCACGTGCCATTTCTTGATCAAATGCTTCCGTAATTGCTTCCTTGATTGTTATTTGACGTGCCATATTTACCTCCCATTCAATAATTTATGTAAACGTCGGTGAGTAAGTCAGCCTCGGTCGGGCTGGGAGCCACCTGGGCTTCTTCAAATGCCCCACTGATCAGGGTCAGGACCTCATGATCAATTTCCTCTAAATCAGATTCCGTCAAGACACCCATTTTCGTCACTTGCAGGGAGAATTTTTTCAAACAATCTCGATTGGCTCGGATCTCGTCCACTTCTCCCGCTCCGCGATAAGTTTGCGCATCTCCTTCAAAATGTCCGTAGAAGCGAATCATATTGCATTCCAGCAGACTGGGGCCGCCTCCTTCCCGGGCACGATTGATAACCTCTCCGGCAGCTTCATAAACTGCAAAAAAATCGGTCCCGTCTACCGTAACACCCGGCATTCCGAATCCCAAGGCGCGATCCACGTAACTATCGACTGCCACCGCATAGTCCCGGGAAGTAGATTGGGCGTAACCATTGTTTTCAACGACGAAAATGGCGGGAATGTCCCAGACTGCAGCCAGGTTCAGGCTTTCCAGAAAATTTCCCGCATTGGAAGCGCCGTCCCCAATGAAGCTGACAGCAACGCTTCCATCCTTTTTATACTTGGACGCCAAAGCAGCGCCACAGGCCAATGGCGCTCCCGCGCCAAGTATACCATTGGCTCCCATCATTCCCTGGTCCAAATCGGCTATGTGCATGGAGCCTCCCTTGCCATGACAAGTGCCATTGGACTTACCATAGAGCTCCGCCACCATGCCTTTTACGTCAACGCCCTTGGCGATACAGTGACCATGTCCGCGATGAGTGCTTGCGATGTGATCGTCTTTGTTGAGGTGCATCATGATACCGGTCCCAGCCGCCTCCTCACCGGCATAGAGATGTACAAATCCGGGTAGCACGCCTTTGGCAAATTCGATATGCACGCGCTCCTCAAATTCACGAATCGTTTTCATCGTCCGGTAGGCTCGCAATAGCTCGTTCCGGTTTAAAGGAAAAGGGTTGTCTGTCATAGGTTCTCCTCTCGTTTCTTCAGGTTCAATTAAATACGAATCCGTTGCTCGGTTGTTGAATCAAACAAAAAAATTTTTTCCAAATTGATACGAATATTAACCTCTTTATCGATTTCACCCACAAAATCTTTGTCAGCACGTATTGAAAAAATATTTTCATCATCCAAACTGACGTTTACCAGGGTGACTTCACCCGTCAATTCCACTGAATAAATCGGTGCTGAAAAATGTCCTCCTTCTCCGCTGACGATTTCCGTGTCCTCGGGGCGTACTCCAAGCACAACCGACCCGTGTGAACCTCCTCCAATTTTTTCGATCAGGACCTTGTTACTTGAAAAGTTTCCTTCTTTGAGATCGCCTCGGATCAAATTCATCGTTGGCGAACCGATAAAACCCGCAACAAACAAATTTGCCGGGTTGTTATAAATATCTTTTGGTTCCGCAAGCTGTTGTACCACTCCTTCATTCATAACGGCAATCCGATCTGCAAGCGTCATTGCTTCAATCTGATCGTGGGTCACGTATATCGTTGTAATCCCGAGTTCGTGTTGCAGGTGCTTGATTTCCGCACGCATTTTAACGCGAAGTTTAGCATCCAGGTTCGATAATGGCTCATCCATCAGGAACAATTGAGGATTTCGAATCAATGAGCGCGCCAATGCGACACGCTGCTGCTGACCACCGGATAATTGACGCGGGAAACGTTCCAATTCCGCTTCAAGATGAACCCTTTTGGCTGCTGTCAGGACTGACTGGCGACGTTCCGATATGGGCCGTTTACGAATTCTCAACGGATATTCAATGTTCTGGTAAACTGTCATATGGGGATAGAGCGCATAGGATTGGAATACCATTGCAATGTCACGATATTTTGGCAATAGGCCTTTTACTGAATTGTCACCAATGAGAATATCACCTTCACTTTCAGTCTCCAGTCCTGCGACTATGCGCATGGTTGTGGTTTTTCCACATCCCGACGGACCCAAGAGGACTAAAAATTCTCCGTCTTGAACCTCCAGGTTCAAATTGTCGACCGCCACAACCGAGTCAAAACGTTTGCTGATATTTTTAAAAATCACGCTTGCCATAATTTATCCTTTAACCGCCCCAAAGGAAAGACCTCGTACGAGGTGACGTTGTACAGTGAAAGCAAGAATGACGACGGGCAGAATAGCCACAACGCCGCCAGCGGTGATTTCGCCCCAGAAAATCTGATGTTGAGAAATTCGAGTTCCCAAAGCAACTGGGAAGGTTTGCGAGGCCGCGGTATCCGAAAGGATGAGTGCCAACAACATTTCGTTCCAGGAAAGAAGGAAACTAAAAATTGCGGTTGCGGCAATACTTGGTTTGGCAAGAGGAATGGCAATCCTCAACATGGCACCGAAGCGCGTGTCTCCGTCGACCATCGCCGACTCTTCCATCTCACGGGGAATTTCACTGAAATAGCCCTTCATCATCCACACCACGAAAGGGAGGTTGAATCCGGTATAAGCAATGATCATGGACCATTTGGTATTAAGAAGACCGACGGTACTGAACAAGACATATAGCGGGACCAGGGTGACAATTGGAGGTATCATGCGAGTGGAAAGAATCCAGAAAGAAATGTGTTTCTTGAAGCTACCGAAATAAGTAAATCGAGCCAATCCGTAGGCGGCGAAAGTGCCAAAAACGAGAGAAATACAAGTCACAGAAACTGCGATGATTAAACTGTTTCCCATTTGTATGTAAAATCCGCGATTTACAAAAACCTCGATATAATTGTTCAAGGTAGGCTTATCCGGCCAATAGACTACTGGGATCGATATAATATCAATTCGACGTTTGAATGAATTGAAGACCATCCACAACATAGGGAACAAGGTATAAAACAAGGCCAACGCCATTGCAATATATACAAAACAACTTTTAAGGTACTCCGTCACCAATATCCGGCGGCGTTGATTCAGAATTCCATTCATTCCTTCTCCCTTTCACGAACCATTTGACGGATGAACCACATGCTGAAAGTTATGGTGATGACAAGCATGGCAATTGATACTGCCGCCGCAAATCCCATGTCGTATTCTCGAAAAGCAATTTTGTACGTAAACGTTGTAATCGACTCCGTGGCACCTGAAGGACCACCAAAGGTCATGATATACATGGTTTCGAATACTCTGAAAGCATCCATAGTCCGTAACAAAACGACGATTGTAACAACCGGAGTAATAAAACGCCAAGTCAAATCTCGAAACTGTTGCCAACCGTTTGCTCCATCGATTTCTGCTGCTTCGTATGGCTCACGCGGCAATGAAGCGAGCGCTGCCAGCATCATCAGGAAAACGAAAGGAGTCCATTGCCATATATCAATGAACATCAACGTCGGCATGGCGGTCTCAGTGCGAAACAGCCACAAAATGGGACCATCAATAATGCCACGATCGTACAACCAATCTTCAACTCCAATTTTATAAAGCACATCATTGATCACCCCGAATTGGCCGTTAAACATGGCATGCCACGTAATGGCCACGCAAAGGGGGGCCACCATCATAGGTAAGAGAAGAATTGTTCGTACGACCGAAAGACCGCGGAGCACCCGACTGAAGAGAAGCGCAAGACCGAGTCCGAGCGTAAATTCTATGATCACCACAATTACTGTAAACTTTATCGTATTTCCAAGGGACTGGTGAAAACGGGAATCCGTAAAGAGACGGGCAAAATTGGTAAATCCCACAAATTCGCTATCAGCGGGGTTTAAAAAATCGTATTTGTAAAAAGCCAGGGTAAAAAGGCGAATCGTCGGATAGATGGTGAGGAATAACAGAATAAGCGTGGCAGGCGCCAACAATAGATACTGTAAATTTTTTTCAATCCACCTTTCAATGCGGCTCCCTCGCATTCTGGGAGTTGTCGCTTCTTGTTTTATAACGGATTCGCTCATATTCTTTTATGTTTCACCGTCTCGTTCAGCATAGAAAAGTCGCACTCTTAAAATTTTCCGGAGACGCAGGAACAAGGGAGCCGGTAATGCAACACGCGAGTTAATTATCGAACCCGCGTGTTGTCAAATCGTTGATCGAGAAAAGTCACGAGTCGGGATTATTCAAGAAGAGGCGCAATCCTGGCGTCAGCCGCCGCCAAGCCTTCGTCTCGGGACTTGGTTCCGGACATTACCGCGTTGATTTCTTCTCCGATGATGATCGCCATTTGCTCCCAATTTTTATGCCGTGGTCGTGGAATCGAGTTTCGAATCGAATCAAGCAAGACTGGAAAAAAACGGAAACGATCTTGCGAAATCAATTCGGGGTCCTCAAATACTGAAATCCGTACGGGTGAGTTACCGCGCAAAGCCGAAGTCTTGATTTGCTCGGGCGCGCTTGCCCAGTTGATGAAATCGAAGGCTGCCTGTTTGTTTTCCGATTCAGTGGATATGGCCGTCAACCAGTGCCCAATCATACCTTTTCCGGGGACGGTGCCAAAGGGCAAAGCCGTGTATTTCATCTGACCGACCACTTTCGACTGATCCGGGTCCTCCAGGATGGAAACGAAAATTGGCCAGAAAATCGCTGTAGATGCCACACGTTGGGTTAGATTGGTCATCAGTTCTTCGAATGCCATTCCTTCAACCCCAGGAGGGGCATACTCGGCTAATTCAAGCCACAAATCAAGCGCGGTTCGACCGGCTTCACTGCTCAGACTCGGAGTATTGCCGTCCTCTCCCAAGACTTTGCCGCCATATGACCAGAATGCCGCCAACCATCCGGCAAAAGACTGTTGTTGGTTTGCTGCCATCATATAACCGAACTTGCGTCGTCTGCCCTTCTCTGCAACCATTTTTGCTGCCTCTTTTACGTCTTCCCACGTATCCATGGGGCCCGTATAACCCGCTTCTTCCAACATGGAAGGATTGTAGAAGAACATCATGGCATTGCCCACGTAAGGCAAGCAATAGAATGGGCCCTCTGAGTAGGGATTCCGGCAAAGCGCCAGTGAGTGACCGACGAAATCATTGTCGGGGCCATCCGTACCCAGCGCCGTGAAATATTGGGTCAATCGTTCCAGACAATTGGCATCCGCCAAGCCTTGGAACCAGGGATCATCTAATAAGTAGACGTCGTACGATCCTGAACGAGTAGAACACGCGGTGAACACCTTCTCTCGCGCATTGACGTAAGGGACTTGAACCGTCTCGATGGTCACGCCTGTTAACTTTTCATAATCTTCACCCAACATTCTGAGGCCATCCCCATCGGGACCACTTGGTACCAACAGGGTTAAATCAGCAGCAGATACGCTTCCTCCCATGGCAATTGCCAACACCAATAACACACTTTTTATGATTCTCATCTTTTTCTCCCATAAGATTGTTAAAATTGAATGAATCGTTAAATTAAATTGTTAAAAAATTAATGTCAACCATTTTTTCGTTGAAATTTTCGAATTTTTTCAGAGGTCCTTCGATATCTGGCGATTTTTCAATTGCGAATTGTATTACGTCTCTACCTGCTTCGAGAAACGAGTGGATATCACGCGAGAGAAGAAGTTGAGGTGAAGAGTGTCGAAAAACAGGATGGGTCTTTTCAGCGTTCTGCCGTAGGATAAAGACGAATACTTTCTCTTTTCCAGGTACGATCATCGATACCTCCGACTTTGATAAACGCAATTGAAAGTAAGATGATTATAACAGATGGGTTATGCTCAGAGCGGAAGCATAGCTCACGTCAAGAGAGCGGAAAGCGGTCTGGTATTCCAAAGAAAAAGTCAAGAATAAAAATGATGAAATTTTGCCGCATAGCGCATGCATGCGCCGACGTCAATGGTGTTGAAGGCGTTGGAGACCAAGGTCACTTGCGCCTGGTCCTGGGAGTCATAGTCAATTTCTCGTTCTCCATCCAGAGCGATCATGCCGGATTTCGTATTCAGGGGAATCGTTTCCTGAACTGAGAACAAATGATAATCACGCACGCCTACCTTTGTGAATAATCCCGGCGCAATTGGAACCCGGACGGTTTTCTTTGCAGTGGAAGGCGACTGCAGTCGTACGTGTAATCCAAAAGGCTCATGCCTCGCTACAGGTCTCAAGAGTCCGGCAATCGCGGACAGGCCAATTGCCTCCGGATCGGCATAAGTGACAAAGAGTTCTCGAAAATTGTCAGTTCTCCAAAGCGCGCGGGCGCCGATGTAGCGTTCTGTGGTTACGGAAACATCGACAATGGCGATCTCCGATCGATTGTTGCCTTTTAATTCCACTTTCAACATTTTGTTTTGTACCTGGGCAATTTCCCGGGGAATTTGCCCTGTCACGGCCAGTCCCACTGCCAGGCCGGTTATTGTCGGTTCCCGCTGCTCGGGAAAGGCATTGTTGGTTCCTGTTGAAATGCCGGCAATGCCAATCGACCCGCAGTGCTGCGCAACGGCCCGATGCGTTCCGTCGCCACCCAGAACGATGATGGCCTTCACTCCTGCTTGCGCCATGGCTTGCGTTGAAGTGATGGTGTCCTCAACATTGCCTTTGACCGGAGTGTCCGTGAATTTCAAGGAGGGAAAGGTGGCATGTCCCAGTTTTTTTTCTCGTTCCAGGCTTCGCGTCAGCGCTTTGCGAATGCCTCCATTCTCCGGCATCATGAGCACCTTGGGAACCCCACAGGCACCGAGTGCTGCCATCACTCGCAGTATCACGTTTGCCCGGTCCACAATCGGCATGCTCGCTGCATTGGCGATCACCCGACGAATATCCCTTGCCGCAATCGGATTGGCAATCAGGCCAACAGTGATGCTATCCGATTTGACGTTTGAAAAAGATGGCATTGTCTGAATTTTGTATAGAGATTTTTGTTTTTATTGAAACTGGCCTGAGAAATAGCGCTCCGCCAGATGAAATGCGGCAATGCCGATTTTTTCACCAATCACACGTCCCGGGATGTCATCGGCAGGAGGATGAATCCCTCCCCAAATCCTCGAAAGACTGGTCTGGTCTGAAGCATCCCGGTATGTGGCCCATTGAAGGGTCATATCTACGCTGGGACCATCCTCGAAAACCAGAAATTCGTTTTGTTTGATTTGAAATTCTCCCATCCCTCCGGGAAAAAAGGCATTTCCAGTCAAGAGGGTCATCACTTCCGCGGCAGCGCGCGAAAAAGTGGAATGGCCTGAAATATATCCGGCGAAGGGAGGTGTCACAAAAGTAGGTCTTTGGTAGGGCCACCAGTTCTCCGCCAGTATCCAACCCACTCCCGCCAAGTCCGTTTCCGGATTCTCGATATGCGCCGGACCGCGCCAGGCGTATAACTTGATCTCGTTTACGTGTTCTCCTTGCTCTCCTGCCAGAGGGTCTCCTTCCTCAACCAGTTCAACGTAACCATCGACTAAAGGAATGCCACCAGGATGATATCGTGGGAGATTCGGATCCGTACTTTGTCCATACTCAGCCATCGCCCGAATTGCAGAAATAGGTCGTACGTAGTCGTACCAACCTTTTATTCCCCATGCCGCAACAGCTGCATCATGAACGGCTCCTCCCATGGTAAAATATGATTTCACGTCCCATTGCAGGTTATCAAGACGCGGACCCAGTCCCCGGAATCTTTTTTCGAACAGGGGGTGATCGTTGACATAGTTCAGGATAGTAAACCAGTGTCCTGGTGGGGTTTCGGAATCAGGGCCGTCGGCCCAAAATTCGGCAAGTGCCCTGGCATAGTCTGCTCGTGGGACCCACTGCGCTTCATAAGGCTTCCCGGTATGAGGATTGGTCGTGTGCCCTTGGCCAGGATCGCCGCCTTCCAGCAAGTCATAAAATTCGCGATACTCTTCACTTAGCAGAGGAAACTTCTGAACGTTTCCTATGGATGATGGCGAGATATCCCACATGACGCCGTCGGCAGGGTCGAGGTGAGCGGACCAGATCGCAACTAAAACAAAACCCCATTTATAATCGTCGTTGAGTTCGGCATTCTTACTGAAGTCCAGGTAAGGAGGTGGCCCGGGATCATGATAGACCCAATATTGATTGCCGTCACGCTCGTGAAAAGAAAGGTCTGCTTTATCGAGGGCGAATGCGGAAACTTCACCCCATTCCGGACTGACGAATGAAGGGGCGGCACCCGGAAATTCATTTCCGGACTGATCAATAAATACGTCGAAGCGTAAAGGTTGCCAGCGGTTTGGATCCAGAATATCCGGATTACCAGATGCCATCAGGTCCAATGGGGGATTCACAGGCTTGTAGTTTTTATTTTCATACTGGTTCCGCTCGTTGGCACCGTCTTGTAAGCCAAAATTTATCAAACACCGGGCGATGTAGTTACCTAATGTCGCGGGAGAACCCGACGTGTAATCAGTGCCGGTGATTGTTTTGTCATATCCTAACTCTTCAAGTAAGGCGTCGATTCGCGCAAGAGAAATTCTCGCTCCCGGTGAAACCCGGAAACGTTCACGAATTATACGATACATGGCATAACTGATGGCTTCCTCTCGAGCTTGGTGTTTGTTTCTTGGGATGTTCACACCCTCAAATGGGCAAGTAAAATTTCCGACTGTTTTTCCCAGCAAGTAGGTTTCAGCAGTCTCGTCGTAGGCAGCCCAGGCATCGTACATCGCTATGGAAGTGTGGAAAAGATTCCGAGCATGAACCGTAGGACGGGCGTAATCCGTGCGGATCGCGCTCAACAGCGCTTCATTCCAGAGTCGAGCCACAGAGGGTTGATCCTGTTCGTTTAAAAGTAAATAAGACATCGAGATCAACGACAACAGCATCAAATACGTCCAACTCATTCAACTCCTTAAATATATTTAATTTTCTGGGGAACATTGCTCAGAGCGCTTGTTGCCACCATTTCTTGATTACGTGTCATAATTTCACCAATCTTTACTCATCGTCCGCAATTTCATAAAATCACAACACTTCTCATATTGCAAGAAATTGCAAATGTGGGAATATCTCTGTTTTGTGTCTTTATTTGAGGATGAAGTTGAATAAGCAATTAATTTGACTGATGTTACGGGCACACTATTTGCTCAGAATGAATTTTTCAAGTAAGAGGTGCATTGATGGCCTGTAACCCTTGAAGAAGCTTTCAGAGCATTCATGTATAATCTTGCCTTGATGGAGAAATGGTTCAAAGATTTTTTCATTTTTAGATGTTCAAGTTTAACAAATCCTGTTAAAAACAATGGTGATTGGTTCATGACTCAAACAACCATCCACTATAGACGACAAACACGTCCCCGTCGCTTGGGAAAAAGGACTGATCAAATTTTTTAAAAAGTACTTGATATAGCCTAATTAAGGCGAAAACATTAGGGAACAATTAGTTCTTAATCCCGGATTCAGTGAAGATAAATTACTAAATCTGCGTTGAACACTTTGTTGTTCCACACTCTAACGTGGAGAGGTATGTATGGCACTTGACCGTGCGACGAAACAGTTCATTCAATCGATAGCCGACCTTGACGCCAAACCGCTACAAGAGATGACCCCTGAAGAAGCGCGTACCTTTGTCAGATCTTTGCACGAAATGGCCGGACCCGCGCCGTCGATGGCCCGGGTCGAGGAGCACACGCTTGAACAGGAGGGCGGAAACGTCGGTCTCCGGGTGCTTGTCCCGATCGATCCTCCTGCAGGTGTGATCGTTTACTACCACGGCGGGGGTTGGGTGATCGGATCGATCGACGAGTTCGATACAATGGCGCGCAAGCTCGCGGAGCGAACGTCGTGCGCCGTGGTGCTGGTCGAATACCGGCTGGCACCTGAACACCGTTACCCGGTCGCTGTCGACGACTCGTATGCTGCACTGGAATGGACTGCCGCCCATCTAGAGGAAATTGCCGGAGGCGAAGTGCCGCTGTTCGTAGCTGGCGATAGCGCTGGAGGAAACCTCAGCGCCGTGGTTGCGGTCCGCGCGCGCGACCGCAATGGCCCCGAGATCGCACTGCAGATCCTTATCTATCCCGTCACCGACGCGAACTTCGACCGGCCCTCGTATACGAATCCCGAAAACGCGTTGCTGCTGACCAGGGAGGGCATGATCTGGTTCTGGGACCACTATGTGCCCGACCCCGCACAGCGCAGCGAACCCGGTGCCTCCCCTTTGCAGACGCCGGATTTTTCAGGTCTGCCACCTGCTGTGATTCTGACGGCGGAATACGACGTGTTACGTGACGAAGGTGAAGCATATGCGGAGCGACTCGCCGACGCGGGCGTGCAGGTCGACCTGCATCGCTACAAGGGACAGATCCATGGCTTCTTCATGCTACAGATGCTGCCGGGCAGTGAACTTGGATATCAACAATTCGTGAAAGCGATCCGAGCGCACATCGTGCGCCGACAACGACCAATTGCCACTCAGACAACATCCACCCAGTGCGTTTGAACGGATCAGAGAGAAAGGAAAAAAGGAAGATGTCAAACCACACCAACCGTGCGCACTTCGACGCTGTCGTGATCGGCGCCGGATTTTCGGGACTTTACATGCTCCACCGCCTGCGCGATAAGCTGGGCCTGTCGACACAGGTCTACGAGGCGGGCGACGGTGTCGGCGGCACCTGGTACTGGAACCGCTACCCCGGCGCACGCGTCGATTCTGAGAGCTACGCCTATTGTTATTCATTCGACGAGGACCTGCTGCAGGAATGGAACTGGAGCGGCAAGTTCCCCGTACAGCCCGAGGTCCTGGCATACCTCAACCACGTTGCCGATCGATATGACCTGCGCCACTATATCCAGTTCAACACGCGTGTTACCGCCGCCCATTTCAACGAGTCAGTCGGCCACTGGGAAGTCGAAACCGACCAGGGCGATCGGGTTTCGGCGCACTACCTGATCACAGCGATCGGCTGTATCTCAACCGGTCAGATCCCGAATATCCCAGGTCTCGATAGCTTCACGGGCAAGTGGTACCACACCGGTGACTGGCCCCACGATGGGGTTGACTTTAAAGACAAGCGGGTCGGCGTGATCGGCACAGGCTCTAGCGGTGTACAGGCAATTCCGGTCATCGCCAGGGAAGCCGGGCACCTGACGGTCTTCCAGCGTACGGCCCAGTTCTCGGTGCCGGCGCGTCACCACACCGTCGATCAAAAATTCCTGGCGCAAGTGAAGGCCAACTACGCTGAGATCTGGAAAAAGTGCAAGAGCAACAAAAGCGGTCATCCCTACGACGATCCGGTGCGATCAGCGCTCGAGGTGAGCGACGTGGAACGCCGGGCAACTTACGAATCCGCTTGGGCCGAAGGTGCCTACCGCTTCCTGTTTTCTTACAGGGATATCATACGCGACCTGCGCGCGAACAGCACGGCTTCCGAGTTCATCCGCTCCAAGATTCGTGAGATCGTGAAGGACCGGGAAACCGCTGAAAAGCTAATTCCCAGAGACCATCCCTACTCTTCGAAGCGGGCTTTGATCGACACCGATTATTTTGAAACCTACAACCGCGACAACGTCGACCTGGTGGACATCCGCCACTTCCCGATCGAAAAAATCACACCGGCAGGGATCTTCACCGCGGACGGCCAGGAACATGAACTCGACATCATCGTCTTCGCCACCGGTTACGACGCAATGACAGGCAGCTTTTTGAAAATGGACGTCCGCGGCCGCGGCGGTCTCGCATTGAAAGAGAAATGGAGCGAGGGTCCCAAGACCTATCTCGGCGTGGCAATCGCCGGCTTCCCGAACCTGTTTATGATCACCGGACCGGGAAGCCCCTCGGTGCTGTCCAACATGCCGGTGGCGATCGAACAGCACGTCGAATGGATCTCCGGCTTCGTCGAGTACTTGGGCCAACACGCGATCGGCGAAGTCGACGTGGACCCGGACGCCGAGGCTGAGTGGGTGGCTCACGTGAACGAACTCGCTGAACGGACGTTGTTCTTGCTGGCCGATTCGTGGTACCTCGGGGCGAACATCCCCGGTAAACCGCGTGTGTTCATGCCCTACTCCGGCGGCATGGTAACTTACCGGGATCACTGCGAGGCGATCGCTGCCGACGGTTACCCCGGCTTTGCCATGAACAAATCATCAATCAAACCGACGCTTATTTGACAAGGGAAAGGGGGCACCTGAATTGAAAGTGCGCACTAATTCATGCGCATGCCCAAACTTTTAGTCAAACTGGCCTTTAGGAATCATTTTCCATTTCTCCGGATCGGGACCTGCCGCAGCATAAGGGTAAACTTGGGTCTGTCCCAGCAGTTGGAGAAAACGGGTGTTGTTGGCCTGACGTTCGAGAATTTCATCGGGGACCGCCTCCCCCCACGTCTCTTGAGTCTGGATGTGCTGTCGACAGAAGTACACCGCAAGATTCATACGAATCCCGGGAACTTGACGCCGATACGACCCATGCCAGGTATTGCCATGCCACACGGTGCAATCGCCCGGGGCCATATTGACCGGAACGGCATTGGGATTGCCATGATCCCCTCCAAGCTGTATTTCATCCCCATGCGGTTTGCGGCACAGCCGGTGGCTGCCGGGTACCACGGCTAAGGCCCCCGCCTCTTCACTATAGGGGGTGAGCGCGTAGTTCACATTGGCCACCTGGGAGATCATGCAAAAGGGGGATGGTTGGCCATTGCCATTATCAGAATGCAGTGGGACTGGATTGCCCCTCATGCCTTTGAAGTGGCAGGTCAAGCTGGAGAGCTTACAACTGCGACCCAAAAGGTAATAAATCAGAGCCAGAGGTTTGGGGGCTTGGATGATGGATTCAAACACGGGGTCTTCAAACAGTAGATAAAACACCACATTCGTGTCACTCCAAAGGGGGTCGGTTTCGTTGTCGAGATCCACTTTTTTTCCAGTGATATCCTCTTTGATCCGAATAATCGTCTCCCTGGCCCGTTTCAGTTGGTCGGGGGGGATGGCCTCTTTGATGGTGGTGTACCCTTGGACTTCCAATTCAGCCAGGTGGCTCTCTAAACCCAATTCGTGAATCTCCGAGACTGTTTGCTCCAAAGCGGCTTTGTCCGGATTATCAAACAACGACCCGGAAGGTAAGCTGATCTGCTGTATGTGTGTGCGGTTGCTTTGTCTGCCCATCTGGGCTTTTTCGTTCAATGTTGTTTCAGTCATGATTCTCTCCTTCTGTGTATAAGTAATTGCCAAAATACCAGAGTTGTAAACATGTTGTCTCTTCCAAATGTTCAGTGAACCTCATTCCTTGATCCGATGCCGGTAGGCAGGGGTTAAGGTCTTCAGTTTCCACAAAATTCCATCAAATTATACTTGAATGAAATAATAAATTCATCAATAAATAACCTCTTATTCAAAAAGGAATAGAACGTGTCTGTGACGGCCGAGGCCAACCCGAGTCGAGCAAGACAAGCGATCAAGGCTGAAAAGCGCTATCTCGTTTTGAATAGTAATGAAATGAGAATTATACCCATTGACTTTTCAGTGTTGATAGGTGCATATTGGACAGTGCAATGGAATGGACATGGCGGGTGCCGTTATTAGTTCCCCCCTATCCTCATATTTTATTTCATTTTTCAAAAGCAAATCACCCAAGCTGTGATGTCTTCCGGATTTGGAGGCCGATAGTTGGTAGAGAACTTTAGAGGAGTTTCTATGACAGGGACACTGGAACAGCATGCCATTCCCGCTTTCTCTTACCAGGAGGACTTATGAGTCACAAACCGAAAGAGCGCCAGACACAACCCGCCAACCATATCGTCAGGGAAAACCGTCTGCCGGGTCATCCCTCGACCGAGTGGGACATCAACGGCTGGGGCGATCCGACGATTCAGGGTTTCGGTCACGACATCAGCATCAACCGTGGCGAGACGATCTTTTTCAAGATCAAAACCGACTCGGACGACTACCGCATCGACATCTATCGCATGGGCTATTACAGTGGCATGGGCGCGCGTCTCGTCGACACCCTTGAGCCGTGCGTCGATCTGCCGCAAACGCAACCCGAGGGCTTGCGAGATCCGGCCACGCACCTGTACGACTGCGGCAACTGGTCGGTTTCGGCATTTTGGCAAGCGCCGCAGGATGCGACATCCGGGATTTATTTCGCACGGCTGGTCCGGCAGGATTCCGCAGGTGAAAGCTGGCGTGCGGACAACAGCCGGGCAGAACCCGCGCAAGCGCCTGCCCCTGCGCCACATGCTTATGGCGCGCTGGGATACGGCCGACTGGCAAACGCGCTGCGCGAGCCCCGCGCAAGTCACATCTACTTCGTTGTACGAGACGACGACAGCCACTCCGACATCCTGTTCCAAACCTCTGACACCACCTGGCAGGCCTACAACCGCTACGGTGGACACTGCACCTACGGCCACTTCAATTCGGAGTACCCCCGTTACCTTGGAGACAAACCACGCGCGTACAAGGTGAGCTACAATCGCCCTCTCGATACGCGCCATTTTCGCGCCGTCAACACGGTGTTCCACGCCGAGTATCCCTGCGTGCGCTTTCTCGAGGCCAATGGCTACGATGTCAGCTATTTTACCGGAGTCGACAGCGACCGGCGTGGTGAGCGGATTTTGCGGCACCGGTTGTTTCTTTCGGTCGGTCACGACGAGTATTGGTCGTTGAACCAACGGCGTCACGTCGAAGACGCGCGTGACGCTGGTGTCAACCTGGCCTTCTTCAGCGGCAACGAAGTGTTTTGGAAGACGCGCTGGGAGTCCGACATCGAGGGCTCCGGCGGCGATCACCGCACCTTGGTCACGTACAAAGAAACCCATGACAATGCCAAGATCGACCCGCTCGCCGAGGTCTGGACCGGGACCTGGCGCGATGACCGGCCCTTCAACCCGGAAGGGCCGCAGCCGGAAAACGCGCTGACCGGGACCATCTTCACGGTCAACGCTTGGAGAAACGACCCACTTATCGTGCCGGCCGACTACGCACCCCTGCGGTTTTGGCGCAACACGGCAGTAGCCAGGCTCAAATCCGGTGAGAAAGCAGTCCTGCTCAAGGGGCTGCTCGGACACGAGTGGGACGAAGATCTGGACAACGGCTTCCGTCCGCCCGGTTTGTTTCGTCTGTCCGAGACCACCATCAACAACCTGCCCTACCTTCAAGACCACGGCTCGGTGTACGACTCCGGCACGGCGACCCACCACTTGACGTTGTATCGGCATAAAAGCGGCGCGTTGGTGTTCGGTGCCGGTACGGTGCAATGGGCTTGGGGTTTGGATGCGCACCACGATAACGATACCGGGGTTCCGGCGGAGCGCGCCAACGGCAACTCCACCCGGGTTGGCGTCGACCTGAATGGCCCCGACCCAAATGTCCGGCAAGCCACCGTGAACCTTTTGGCGGACATGGGAGTGCAACCGGTGATGCTGCAGAAAGACCTCGAAGCGGCGACTGCCTCCACCGACACCGAACCCCCGATCTCGAAGATTCAACATCCCACCGACGGCGCGAAGGTCGCGCTCGGTGAGGTGACGATTCGCGGTACGGCGTGGGATGCCGGGGAAGGACAAGTAGCTGCCGTCGAAGTGTCGACCGACGATGGCGCCACCTGGCACCCAGCGTTCGGGCGCGAAAGCTGGAGCTACCGCTGGCTGGCCCAAGAAGCGGGACAGGTCACCCTCTTGAGCCGCGCCGTGGACGACAGTGGTAACCTGGAACGACCGTCAGCGAGTGTACGAGTGATCGTCGGTCCAGCGACCTGATGGGGATAAAGAAAATTTTGATTTTGCCTTGATTTTCAATATGGATTTGTATCTATTTAACGGAATTGGCTATTTCCGCATTGCAACCTTCTACAATTAAAATCCATTTGCCTTTTTTCCATTCCTCTTTTCGTCGCAAAATTGGTTTGTCCTTCTACAAGTTTCGCCGGGACTTGCAACAAGCGATTGGACGATTCAAGACCCCGGAATCAGGTGCATATTTGTTAACGGCCATTGTCGTTGGTATCGGGGCAGGTCTGGGAGCCGTTGCTTTTCGCTACCTCATCGAGGGCGTGTCTCATCTGGCTTACGGTGAACTGGGTGGTATGATCAAATCCATCGCACCCTTCCACCTGATGATCCTTCCTGCACTTGGTGGAGCGATCATCGGTCCACTCATCTATCGCTTTGCTCGGGAGGCCAAAGGGCATGGAGTTCCAGAAATCATGGAAGCTGTGGCCTTGCGGGGGGGAAGGATCCGTCCTCCTGTGGTTCTTGTCAAATCTCTTGCGTCATCCATCTGTATTGGTACCGGTGGTTCTGTAGGAAGGGAAGGTCCTATTGCTCAAATCGGAGCGGCCTTGGGATCCACGGTCGGTCAATGGCTTAAACTTTCAGATGACCACATCCGTACTTTGGTCGCTTGTGGAGCAGCGGGAGGCATTGCTGCCACTTTCAATGCTCCGATTGCCGGGTCAATCTTCGCCTTGGAAGTGGTCTTGAATCGCATCAACAGTCTTTATTTTGGGGCGGTGGTGATTTCGGCTGTCATTGCCGATGTCATCGCTCATCTCTTTGAAGGTGACTCACGAGCTTTAACGGTTCCAGTCAGTTTCCTGGCCAGTCCCTGGGAGCTTTTTTTATATGCTATGCTCGGAGCAGTCGCAGCCGTATTTTCTGTCGCTTTCACTCGTTTACTCTACTTTACTGAAGACTTGTGGAACAAAATTCCTGTGCCGGAATACGTAAAGCCGATGTTGGGAGGCTTACTATTAGGGGTGGTTGGCATTTTTTCATTCCAGGTTGACGGATTCCCACGAGTTTTCTCGGTTGGCTACAACACAATCAGTGAGGTCATTTTTGGCGAGTTGATGTTTTTGGTTGTGGCGGCCCTGCTTTTTTTAAAAATGCTGGCCACCGTCATTACCTTGGGTTCCGGTGGATCGGGAGGCATCTTTGCTCCTTCACTCTTTATGGGGGCAATGCTGGGCAGCGCATTTGGTCAACTTGCAAACCAGATGCTACCGGAGATCACAGGGCCTTCCGGAACTTATGCCTTGGTGGGGATGGCTGCGTTTTTCAGTGGTGCAGCGCATGCGCCTATCACGGCCATCCTGATTTTGTTTGAGATGACGGGTGATTACAATATCATTCTTCCACTGATGTTGGCCACGGTGGTCAGTACGTTGGTTTCCCGCATGATCAGCGAAGAATCCATTTATACCCTCAAACTCAGTCGTCGAGGCGTCCAATTGGATTTAGGAGCCGAGGATGTCGATGTCATGCAGGGGATAACGGTTGGGGAAGTGATGAGTCGAAATATGGATCTCATTCCGGCGAAAATGCCTTTTAAAGCGTTGATGGAAAAATTTGCTTTAACCCACCATCACGGATTTCCCGTTGTTGATGAGGAAGGAGATTTACTGGGAATTGTGACCATAAAGGATCTGGAAGATGCGCTCAGCGCCGGGAAGATGGAGGGAATAACGGCGTTGGACATTGCAACGACAAAAGAGCTACAAATTGCTCACCCATACGAACCTGTTTGGATGGCTCTACGCCGTCTCGGTGACCACGACATTGGACGCCTTCCGGTAATGGATGAAGAAAAGAAAAAATTTGTGGGATTGATAAGCCGTATTGAAATTATCCGGGCATACAACCAGGCCATTCTTAAAAAAGCTGAAAAACAACACCAAAGCGAGATGATCCGCTTGGAAAAACTGGATGGTACCAGTCTCGTCGAAGTTAAAATCGCCTCCCCCTCTCCGGTTATCGGAAAACGGGTTCGGGAAATTGATCTGCCCAGTCAGTCTCTCATTGTTTCAGTACGTCGGGGTCGTAAAATACGAGTGGTCAATGGATATACCTCATTGCAAGAGGGAGATCAGGTGACTGTTTTCTGTAAAGAAATACGAGTCCCCATGGTGCGTGCATATTTGACCGGTGATCTCGAAAAAAAAGGGGACGCGAAACTCAAGGAACCTCAAAGACGGGTACGATACAGGGAAGTCTTCATTCCCTCGGGTGCTATCTGCGCTGGAACTCGAGTACGGGACTTGAGTTTACCTCTCGAGTGTATCTTGACCAGTATTCATCGGGAGGGAAAAATAATTATGCCTCAAGGCGATACCTTGCTACAAACCGGAGATGAAGTGGAAATATTCGGAAGGGAAGATAAATTGAACGAGGCGCAGCAAAGCTTGTTGCGATAAATTACGCAGGAAGTTGAAAGAGACGGATTGCATTATCCGTTGTCTGAGCTGCCAGGGACTGCAAAGATACGTTTCGCGCATTGGCAACAAACTCGGCAATCACCGGAATTTTTGAAGGATCATTTGCTTTTCCCCGAAATGGAACTGGCGCCAAATAAGGCGAGTCGGTTTCCAATAAAATTCGATCCAATGGTACGTACCGCATTACCTCCCGCACTTCTTCCGCATTGCGAAAGGTCGTAATCCCGTTAATACCAATGTACCAGTCCATATCCAGTAATTCTTCAGCCATCTGCAAACCACTGGTAAAACTATGGGCGACGCCTTTTCGGGTTGGCGGATTTGCTTTCAAGATAGCCATCGTATCTTGCCGGGCTTCCCGACTATGAAGAATAACAGGCAGTTGTAGTTGTTCCGCCAATACCAATTGCCGAGCGAAGACGTTTTTTTGCACCGTTTTCTCCGAGTGCATATAGTGATAATCCAACCCCGTTTCTCCCACAGCAACTATTTTGGCATTGTTGACGGCCTGATTAAAAATTTGTTGGGTAATTGTTTCCCTATATGTTGATGCTTCGTGGGGGTGCACTCCCAGACTGCCGTATATCTGCGTATACTGCTCTACTGTTTGTAAAACAAATTGCATGGATGCTTCATCCGTTGCAATCGTGATCATACTATGTACTCCCGCATGCCCGGCGAGTCTTACGATATCTTGCACTGTCGATTTCAGCATTTCCAAGTGACAATGCGTATCCATGAATCGTGTCATCTCTTTTGCAGATAAGATAATGATTTTCAGGACAGGGTCGTCAAGGCCCCTATTCAGTTATCGGGTTTAATCAAAAGGTCGTTCCCTCCCCGATTCGATTGTTTTGTTAAAGGGAAAAACACTCGAATGGGATAAAACTAAAAGCATTCCCGATTCACGCAAAATGTTTCGTATATTAAATTCTGAGCGTATTGCTCCTCCTTGCGAAATAGAGTCGTGCAGAAATTATACCTGGACACAAGATACAAGGAGAAAACATGCAAAGCGATACAAAAGTGGACTATTTTCATGACACTTTAAAACGGTTGATTTTTGTTCTTATGAAATGCTATTTTTAACACAGCCAGTTGGAGACAGTTTTTTTACCTAAACTATGCGTGTACTTCGATAGTCGGATCTCATTTCTTCACATCTTATTTTCGGCCACTATCGTTTCTCTCGTACGAGCCAATTTTGTTGTTCCAATCACAAAATCTCTGTTCATCCGCACCGAAGTCCCCTGATGAACATTTCTATTCGCGAAGATAATTTCTTCGAAATCAATCCCTCGCATCGAGCGAATGCGCATTCCACACGATCACGTACCATGAATTTTGAACCATTATGCCGGAAGATTGATTATTTTTTCAAGAATTACCAGTTGTTGCGTCAAGCATGCACGCACAAATCTTTTGTCAATGAGCAATCTCTTGGAGAGAATGAGGACAATGAACGCCTTGAATTCCTGGGAGATGCAGTTCTGGATTTGCTGATCAGTGATTTATTAATGGATCATTTTCCAGACCTTTCGGAAGGAGGATTGACGAAGTTACGTGCCAGTCTCGTCAGTGAAACCGGCTTGAGCAAAATTGCCCATTCTATTGATCTGGGTGCGTATTTATTGTTGGGAAGAGGAGAAGAATTGACCGGGGGGCGTCAGAAAAAGTCTATACTTTCCAGTTCGTTGGAAGCCCTCATCGCAGCAATTTATACAGATACGCGTCAAGAGGGTTTATTGCCTGTTCAGAAAGTAGTTCATAAACTTTTCAAAAAAGAAATCCCCCGGACTGTCGATTCTTACCTGCTCCATGACGATAAAACGGATTTGCAGGAATTCGTACAGAAAAATTTTAAGGCGACTGTCGTTTACAATCTCCTGAACACTTTCGGACCGGAACATCAGAAAGAGTTTGAAGTGGTTGCCACGATTGATGAAAAAGAATTGGGCCGCGGCAGAGGAAGCAGTAAGAAACAGGCAGAGCAACGAGCAGCCAGGGAGGCCCTGTTCGCATTAACGGAAGGTGAGGATTTCTTTACGTCGGAGGAAATCGAGGAATAGAAGGATCAATGAATCAAACACCCAATTCAGAAAAATCGCAAGGAATCCGCATCCAGAAAATGATAGCAAAGGCAGGGATTGCTTCCAGAAGAGCGGCCGAAGAGCTGATTTCTTCCGGAAAAGTGACGCTCGATGGACGATGCGTAACACTGGGACAGCGTATGCAGGTCGGTAACGATTTGCTGAGGGTCGATGGCATACCGGTACTTTGGAAGGAGTGTGAAAGGATCGTCTATGCTTTCTACAAACCTAAAAAATGCATCACTACATTAAATGATCCCCAAGGACGTTCAACCGTCAAAGAATTTTTTCCTCGATCCAAACACACGCTCTTTCCCGTCGGTCGCTTGGATTATGATTCGGAAGGGTTATTGCTGATTACCAATGATGGCGACTTTGCAGAACAGGTTATCCATCCGAAATTTAAACTCTGGAAAACGTACTTTGTTAAATTGAAAGGAAAGATTGCCGACTCCGATTTGACGAAACTCCGAAAAGGACCTCGCTTGCAAGGACGACGACATTTGCCGATTCGCGTGAAAATCATTCACTGGATCAACGATAAATCATGGTTGGAAGTCTCTCTGCAGGAAGGCAAAAATCAACAAATCAAAAAAATGTTTCAGAGCGTGGGCTACCGTGTATTGAAGATCAAACGTTACAGCATCGGTTCTGTCACATTGGACGGATTGCAGCCTGGAATGTCTCGCTTACTCCCCCCCGAGGAGATTGAACACTTACTGCGAAAATCATGAAGGTTCGTGCAAAGTTCGAGTTTGCCATTCGAGAAAAAATGTCACAATAAATTGGAGATCCTACAGCGTTCTTCTCGAAGCTCCAATCAAGAAACCTGCAGCCATCCTTTCAGCACATCCATGTTATGTTGGAAAACTCGCTCGAGCCAATGGCGGTGGTCGAGGGTTTTGATTTCGATGACGTCAAATTCCTTGATCTTGGATGACAAATATTCGTCACTGGTCATTATTTCATCAACCAAACCTCGTTCCTTGGCTTGGGTGCCCAGCCAGTAATCACCTGTTGCCACGTCCTCAATGTCAAGACTTTGGCGATTGAGGGCCACATGTTCTTTGAAGGCATGGTGAATCTCTTCAATATTTTCCTGAAATTTTTGTTTGTCTTCTTCAGTGACTTCGTAAAATGGGGTGACGGTTCGTTTGTATTTGCCTGAAGTGAAAAGGTAGTAATCAACGTCGTGTTTTTGCAAGACTTTGTGAAAATTGGGAATACCGGCAACTACGCCGATCGAGCCGATGAAAGCAAAAGGAGACGCTACGATTTTGTCCGCCACAGCCGCCATCATATAACCACCACTGGCCGCAATGACATCCACGCAAATCGTCACTTTCAATCCGGCATTTTTAAGACGAGTCAATTGAGCGCTGGCCAATCCGTAATGCGTAACCGCTCCTCCCGGACTACTCAAACGGACCACTACCTCATCGGTGGGACTGGCAACCTGGAGTAACAACGAAACCTCCTCTCGAAAATGTTCGGTAGCATGGGCCATAATATCCCCAATGAAGGTGAGCACAAAGACCTTCGAAACATGGCTTTTAAAAACCTCGGTGACTTTCATCTGCTTTTCCAGTTGTTCCCTGACTTTTTGGAGAGTACTGCTCGCCTGGCTTTTTTTGCTCTGCGATTCTTTCTTTTTTTCCAGTTTTTTATATTTTCTGAGCAGTTTTAACGCCGGTTTGGGAAGGGGATGTTCCTGATAAGCCAATTTTTCAAATTTATGTATCTCTTTCTCGAAACGATTATTCAGTTTTTTGAATACGATCTGGGGCTCTTTGGATTTGAAGGGCTTTCTGAAAAACAAGAATTTGAGAATGAAAAACAAGCCTGCCAAGGCAAACAAGGTCACTGCGACATAGTAAAACGTATAATATTCTGAAAAAAGTTCAACCATGACTGCCTATTAATATTTATCAGGGGCTAGAAAATCGTTGATGCCACATTTCGTAGAATTTCAGACAGTCTTCCATTACTTTTTGAACTGGAAGCTCCAGACATTGCGCATAAGCGCGGATATAATTTTTCACGTAAACTAAGCCTTTAGGCAACTTTGAATATTCTTCGTTTTCAATGGCCTCCAAATATACGAATTGTACACAGGTCTCCTGAGCCACTTCTTCCAGTTTGATTGATTTTAACTGACGGACTTGCTGCAACAATTTCCCATTGAATGATTCGACAGTGGACATGAAATCTGCCATTTTCTGGCGACTATCGCTATTTTTCCTCTCAATCACTTTTCGATTGTGATGACGATCTACCAAGTGGTTATCCATCAACTCCCCAAAAGTCTTATGACGTGAGTTTGGAGGGGTTGGTGGTATTGTTTGTTTTTCCCGAAATGAATCATCAGCGGCTGTTTCTGAACTCCCTGCAACTTCCGCAGGTTTCACATGGGTTTGTTCAGAAACAGGAAGAGGGGGGGCTTGAGACGAATTTTGAGAAGTCGCTTGTGATGTTTTGGTTCTCTCCCTGCAGAAATCAGGGATGAAATAATAGTTCTTGGCGGAGGTCTGATTGTTTTCTAAGGTTACTTTCTCAACAAGAGGCGTTGAGGATAGTGAATGCAGTGATTGATCATAACGAATGCGGGTAATCGGGTCTATCAAGGTCATATATGCGCAGGAAATTTTCTGCATGATGGCATCGCAATCAACATCGGACGCCTTCGAATAATTCTCCAGCATATCTGTTTCAAAAGTTTGCCAAACCAACTCATACGCCTTTTCTATTTCACAGGGAGAAGCATTTTCCGGAATATTCAAAACCTGATAATAATTGTCTTCTATTATATTATTCATAGGAATCACAAACTTGTGCTGTACGTGGCCAAAACTGGGAACGCGAGAACTTGAATGTTCGTATTCAAGGGAAGCGATGAATTGAATTTAATGATTACGCACCTTCTTTGAATACCTCAGAAAGACAAGCAATTTTTTGGCCATCATTTTCCACTTTCTTTGCATTCCATTCAAAAAAGTGTAAATCTGCAGAGTCGCTCCTCAGTCAACAGGTGGCAGTTGGTTACATTCACGGGTTGTATGAAAAACAGAACTGTGATAAATTGAAAGGACTGAAAAATGTTGACGATTGCTTCATGAATAAATCCTTTTCCCCGGTAAAATATATTCTCTGAACTTGAATCTATGGCGGTTACTTTAATTCTTACGGGAGTCCTGTTATTCCATAGAATGAAAGAACCGATAAGTTAATGGCGGAACTCACCTTGAAATGGCCGGAAAATGTACCGGGGAAATACTATGTGGATGAAGAATGCATAGACTGTAATTTGTGTTCTGAAATCGCCCCGGATAATTTCAGGGTCAATGAGGAAGAGGGGCACGATTATGTTTACAAACAACCAACGACTGGCGAAGAAGAAGATCTGTGTGTGGAAGCAATGGAATCTTGTCCCGTCGAAGCAATTGGAGATGATGGCCACTCACCTGCATGAAAACGATTGAATATGGAAAGGAAACAATATGAAATTCAAAGTCGTCTCTTCTCAATCACAAGCTCCAACAAAGCAAAATGCCCAAGACCCCCAAGGTCGAATACAGGAGATGGTGTCAGACAATCCCGTCTTTTTATTCATGAAGGGGACGCCGGACATGCCACAATGCGGTTTCTCGGCAAAAGTGACGCAAATTCTGCGATCATGGGAAATTCCTTTTCAATCTTTTAATGTACTTTCGGATTATGACATCCGTGAGGGGATCAAGACTTACTCCAACTGGCCGACCATTCCTCAGCTTTATATCAATAAAAGCTTCGTGGGTGGGTGTGACATCGTGACAGAGCTTTCCGAAACAGGAGAGTTACTTCCGCTTTTGAAGGAAGCTTATCCGGGTCGCGAATTCACACCTCCACCGCCTCCTGCGGAAGTGAAGCGGATTTCCCCGCAACAAGCGGCGGAACAGCTTGAAAATGTTGCGAATTGCCGTTTTATTGATGTTCGCTCTCCGGAAGAATGGGAACTAGCTCATATTGAAGGATCTGTATTGATAGACCAAGAGTTGGTGGACGAAATTTTGTCAACCTGGAATCGAAACACTCCGATTGTCCTCATCTGCCACCATGGAATGAGAAGTTTGGATGCAGCACGATTTCTTACCTCTCAGGGATTCCGGGATGTTTCACATGTGGAAGGGGGCATCAATAACTGGTCTGATAGCTATGATCCTTCGATTCCACAGTATTAACAGGGTCAATTGAATAATTTTCAGGTCGAGGAAAAGTTATGTCTGATACAAATCAATCGCATTGGTTTTCGAAACATTCTCAAGCTAAAGTGGTGCTGACGGAAAAAGCCGCAGAAATATTCAAACAATCCTGTCTGGAAGAGGGAAAGGGGCTTGAGGAATCCTTTCTGCGAATTGACGCCAATCCAGGGGGTTGTTCCGGTTATCGCTATGAACTGGATTTCAATACCCTGGACGAAATTAAAGCAGAGGATGAAAAATTTGTATCCCATGGCGTCAATATCGTAGTGGATAAAACCTGTTTAACTGAGATACTGGGATCTGTAGAAATCGATTATGCGGATGCCAACATGGTGGAGCAAGGATTCGTTTTCAAGCAGCTTATCAATGGACATCAATGTGGCTGCGGAGAATCTTTCACCGCCGTGAAAGACTTGCAATGATGCTCTTCCAGACTGTCGATTTTCTGGCGCAGGCCCTGTGTTTTGTCATTTGGGTTTACAAATGGATCACCATTATTGCGATCTTTCTCACTTGGGTGACACCGGATCCCCATAATCCCATCGTTTTTTGGGTGAACCGGGTGACCTACCCACTGTGGGCATGGTGCTATCAGCGTTTACCCGCATCGCTCCAACTCTTCAATGCCTATGTTGCCCTGTTGGTCGTCATATTCCTGCATGCCCTGATTCCGGCATCGGTGCAAACCCTCAATCTCTTTATGCGGCAATTGATTACCTTGCAAACTGCCATTACTCAAATCGCTGGACATGCGATCCAGGGAATGGGAATTGTCACATTCAGTATCCTTTGGTTTGCTATCATCATATTGGGGATCTGGTTTATCCTGACCTTGGTCTCACCGTCTTTCAATAACCCGATTGTTCGTGTGGTGCATATGTTGGCTGATCCTCTCATCACTCCGATTCAACGATATCTCCCCCGAACGCAGGTTGATCTTTCTCCCTTGATTGGCATTTTTATCTTGTTTCTCGTTTCTAACTACCTCGTCACTCCGGTTTACGTTCATGGCAGCATGCTTTCCGCTCCTGTGCGGATTTGCAATTATTGAAAACGGAGACCTCCTGAAAATCGCTGAAACCATTAATGAAAATTAAAACATTCCGAAATGACTTTTTTTTAAATGGAAATGCGTCCAATCCTTGAAGACGTGAATTGTGATTGTACAACGGGTACGGAAAATGTATTTGTTAAGTAAAAATGATGACATTGAAAAATATTCCAGACGAAAATTGACTATGCCACTCAAACTTCTTAACGCTTTCGCATTTTGTATACTTGTTTTTAGTGGAACTTTTTTCATCGAAGCCAGGGAGCATGATGCGCCCTTGACGGGGCAAACCGTTGCCAGGATTACGCAACAATTTGCCGCGATTCATTACGCAAAAAAGCCGATTGATGACGAGATTTCCCGTAAAATGCTCAATACCTACCTCAGCCGGCTCGATCCGGGTCATTATTATTTTCGACAAACGGATATTGATGAATTCCTCGAATATGAATATCGTCTTGACGATCTCCTGGAACAAGGAGACATCGAACTGGCTTTGCATATCTTTAAGCGATTTAAAACTCGAATTGCTGAACACCTGGAATACATAGAGATACTGGTAAATGAAGAATTTGATTTCGATAAAGATGCGTCTCTGAAAATTGATCGCGACCAGGAGCCATATCCCGATAGTCTTGAAGCAGCGCAAAAACTCTGGAGACTCAAATTCAAATTTGACTTACTCACTCTGGTCATAGGTGGAGATCCCCAGGAAGAGGCCAAAAATCGTTTGTTGCAAAGGGCGCAGGCCAACTGGAAAAATTTTTCCCAATTCACGGATAACAACGTGCTGTCTTTATATCTCAATGCATTTACCAGTGGCTATGATCCCCATTCCTCCTACATGGAACCTCATGACCAGAAAAATTTTGAAATCAACACCAGACTTTCTTTGGAAGGGATAGGCGCTGTTTTGCGCTGGGACAACGGATACACCGTGGTGAACTCCATTGTTCCTGGAGGAGCCGCATTTCGTGAAGGAAGCCTGCGGGTCAACGACCGGATTCTGGCGGTTGCGCAGGGAGATGACTCGTTTGAAAGCGTGGTGGACGTTCGCTTGAATGACGTGGTTCAATTGATTCGAGGAAAGCGTGGTACCAAAGTTCGTCTGCAAGTTTTGCGTAAGACGGAAAAAGGGGATTCCATCGTCACCATTGCTATCATCCGCGAGAAAATCGTCTTGAAAGATGGAGAAGCAAAATCTTACCTGCTCACGCCTGATTCCCCCGAAAGCGAAAATTTCAGGGGACCGGAAGAATATACTATCGGCTTGATCCATTTACCTTCATTTTATACCGATTTTGAAGGACGGCGCAAGAATCAGGCGGATTATAAAAGCGCCACACGCGATGTGAAAAAAATTCTGGAACAATTCAACTCGGACAAAGTGGATGGTGTCGTGTTGGATTTGCGGAACAATGGTGGAGGCGGCCTGCTGGAAGCAGTCAATATGGTGGGGCTTTTTGTTGGAAAAAAACCTGCCGTTATGGTCCGAAACACCTTTGGTGAAAAAAATACCCGTAGAAGCCAGCAAAGCCAGGTATATCACGGTCCCCTGCTGATTTTACTCAATCACTACAGCGCGTCGGCATCAGAAATTTTAGCCGGAGCTTTGCAAGATTATGGGCGTGCCATTTTGATCGGAGATAAATCCACCTTTGGAAAAGGAACCGTACAGAACATTGCCAACCTTCCAGACAATTTCGGCGCATTGAAAATAACCATTGCGCAGTTCTACCGGGTTTCCGGAGGCTCTACTCAAAATATGGGAGTCGTGCCGGATATCGTCCTGCCTTCGATCAACAATCACATGGAAATTGGAGAATCGCATTTGGAAAACGCGCTTCCCTGGAAAAAAATCAAATCACTTGATTATAAACAGGATCAGACAATTCAAAATTATTTACCTGCACTTATCGAGCTTTCTCAAAAAAGGATCAACGAACACCCGCTCTTTCAAGAGGTAGAGAAAGAAATTGATGAATATTTAAATCATGTCAAACCTAAAGAATACACGACCATCCTGGGGATCCAGGAAGAATTCAGGAAAGACGAGGCACAAAGCGCAGAAGATAGAGTGGCAATGGAAAAAAGCATCATCAATGCGCAAGAAGAAAACCTCGATGGATCACAAGACAAGGTAAAGGATACCCCCACTCCCTCGGCTCTTGCGGACTTTGAATATTCCGGGAAAAACATCTACTTGGAAGAGAGTGTCTTTATCTTGGAGGACTTCATCCGCTACCTGGAAACCGGAGGTACAAAGTTGTCCCAAAATTAGAAATTGTCCGGAATCAGAAAGCCTTGGTTTTTTTCAGAAAAGTGGCGCAAATCGAAGGCAGGTCACTTGTAGTGGTTTGCAGGTAGGAAAAGACGAGGTCTCGCAATGTCTGCTGAGTTTTTAAAACTTTTTGGGATGCGTGAATCAAAGCTTCTCCTCGCATGCCACCCCCTCCATTCCAGTGATAGTTGGTCAACCACACCTGGAACAATTCAGAAGATGGCATCGTCTCTTCATCCTGCATGAGTTTCAACGCAAGGGGCTCTTGGTCATTTTGCAATTCTGCTTGAAACCCACCTGGTAAGAGCAAAGCGCTGGAGCGAAATTTTTTATCTTCTAACATGCGTTGATAAGATTTCAACAAAATACGTATTTGCTTTCCAAACAAACCGGCTTGCACCAGGAAATTATCATAAGGGAGCCAGCGAAACAAATGCAACCTTTTCAGCGGATTTCGTAGTTCTCGGGAAGACACCTCATGCCATTTCCAGCGTGGTAGAAGGGAAAGCATGGAATTACGGGAATCGACCGTAAGTACTTGATGGGACAAAGCAGCTCCACATTCGTAAAACACATCGCGGTCCGGTTTCGCAATTAGTTCAACTGCAGTCGGAGTTTCCAGATACCGACGAACCAGCTCCATATCTTGGGAAACCAGTTTCTGAAGCTTCTCTGAAAAAGTTGAGGATGCCTGAATGAATTCAAATTCCCTTCCCTTCGTCTGCCATTTCCCCTGGTCTTTTTCGAGAAAAAACTTGATCACGCTCACTCCCTCACCCCATGAACCGGGACTGACCACGGGAACCCTGAAGTTTCGTAAATCATCAGTACGACGTTTGGGATAAATACGATGGGAATGGCCGGAAATAATCAAGTCCATCCCCTCCTGGTAGTCGGCCACTAAACCGGCAGCATTGGCCAGGGGAACTCCTTCATTCAAAGAGGCCCATTGATCGTATCCCGCATTGTGTCCACTATGGAACAATCCGATCACCAAATCCACCTCTTTTTTTTCCTTGAGGACAGGAAGCCATTTTTGGGTTGCCTCGAACATATCTTGAAACTCGAGGTTTTCCAGGTGGGCATCATCGACCCACATTGGCGTCCCAGGAGTAATCAACCCCAATATTCCAACTCGCACCCCTTGTCGTTCCAGTATATGATATGGAGGGAGGAAGGGGACCCCATCTTTATTAAGTAAATTGGCTGCTAACCAGGGAAAATGAGAACGACGCCGATTTTTCTCTAAGACTGCCAGGGGAGGCTCTAAATCGTGGTTGCCCAAAACCATCGCATCGTAGCGCAGCCGGTTCATCAACTTGATGATGGGCAAGGGTCGATCGCTGAGAGTGTTGTAATTGAAATAAAAATTGGCAGGACTTCCTTGCAAGGTATCTCCTGCGTCCAGCAAAATCAACTGGGGGTGTTCCTCTCGCAACTTCTCTATAATGGGACCCACATGCAAAATACCACGCGGTTTTTTATGCGGAAACATTGAGTTGGTGGACAACCATCCATGCAAATCCGAAGTTGCGGCAATCACAATGGTTGTTCGGGATCCAGGGACATCCGCGAGACTGGGATATGACCCTGATATTGCGATGCTGATGACGAATATCCACTTGCCGATTGCTCTTACCATCGCGATTGATTTTGGATACGGAGGAAGCACGAGGGTCTTGAAAAGAAGCAAATTAAAAGAGGATGTATCCTCCATCGATCACAAATTCATCTCCAGTATGATAAGCACTGGCATCGCTCATGATATAGACAGCGATGGCCCCAAAATCCTCGGGTTTTCCCCAACGGCGTTGAGGGACGCGTGGTAAAACTTTGCGAGTGAAGGATTCGCTGTGAATGATATTATCGGTCATGGCAGTTTCAATCCAACCCGGCAAGACCGAATGGGCGGTCACGCCATATCGCGCTAATTCAACGGCAAGACCTCGCATCATGGAAATCATCCCTCCTTTGGTCGCCGCGTAGTGTTCACTTCGAGGTGCTCCACTGATCGCCGCCAGGCTGGCAGTTCCAATCAGACGACCACCGGGGTCCCCATTGTTTGCACGTTCCACCATATGTCGGGACGAAGCGCGTAAGCAATAAAAAGCGCCAAATAAATTCACTTTGAATATCCGTTCCCACTGCTCACCGGTCATCTCTGGGAAAACGGGGCCCCCACCCCCTATTCCCGCATTGGCGAAACAACCATCGACCCTTCCGAATTCTTGCAGTAATTCAGCGAAGCAGGATTCCACTTCAGCTTCATTCTCGACGCTACACTTCATGGCAGCAACTTTACTTCCATAGGATTGGAGCTTTTCCAAGGCCTCCCTGTTTTTGGTTTGATTGGTTCCCCAAATACAAACATTCGCTCCAGCCTGCACCAAAGCTTCCGCAAATCCAAAACCGATGCCACCATTTCCTCCGGTGATGAGAGCCACTTTTCCACTTAAGTCGAATGGTTCGTACGCCATATTCTTCTCCTTGTTCTACTGTTTATAATGATTGAATTTTTTCTTTCCGTAAAGAAGTGCGCCTTGTTTTTCCAGCATCGTCCCGCAGGGGCTTGTTGACGAATTCGAAACTGCGCGGAATTTTATAACGAACCAGTCGTTGCGCGAGATGTGCCAACAATGAGTCCTGATCGATTCCACCAGGAGCATCCACAATGGCATGAACGCTTTGTCCCAGATCTTCATCTGGCACGCCAACCACTGCGCTGGAACGAACGCCTGGAAAGGAATCGATCGCCCCTTCCACTTCGGCAGGATAGATATTGGCGCCTCCGGAAATAATCAAGTCTTTCCTACGATCGCAAAGATACAGATATCCCTCGTTGTCCATGTATCCCAGGTCACCAAGGGACTCCCAACCTCCTGCGATCGCCCTGGCTTCTGCGCCAATATAGTGATAGCTGCTGCCTTGACCTTTGGCAGGTAGAAAAAAGATTTCTCCGATTTCACCTGCTGGTAATTCTTGGCCATTTTCATCAAAGATTTTGATTTGACCCTCCGTGACCAGTTTTCCCACTGACCCTTTGCGCGCTAACCATTCCTCGCTAGTGATCCAGGTGACTCCCAGCCCTTCCGTGCCAGCATATAATTCATAGACTCGATTCCCCAACCATTCGATCCACTTTTCCTTGAGCCAAACCGGACAAGGCGCTGCTAAATGAAGCATGACGCGCAGGGAAGAGAGATCATAACGATTACGGGTTTCCTCGGCAAGACGCCAGATCCGGTGCATCATCGTAGGAACCATCATCACCCATGCGATCTTGTACTTTTCAATGAGAGCCAAGGTCTCTTCGGCATCAAATCGACTCATCGACACGACGTAACAACCCCGGAACAGTGCCATCATCGAGTAGGTAAAAGGTCCATTGTGGTATAAAGGACCGGGGACCAGGTGGTTTTCTTCAGATGACAGTGAGCAGTAATAACAAGGTTGTTGCTCCAGGTCGACCTCCCCCGGGTCTTCTGAAACAATCAGCTTGGGTCGTCCGGTGCTTCCTCCGGAAGTGAGCGCTTTCCAGTAGCGGGCGACTGCATCGGGCAACGGTTCATCCGAAAGTTGTGGGTCTGCTTGAAACCCGGCAGGTAATATTTGACGGTCATGGAATGACCCCAACCCAACTCCAACGATCAAAGATGGGTTTGCCAATTCTACGACGGCACTTAACTCTATTTCGGGAAGACGGTAGGAAACAGGTTGAGGGATTGCGCCGAGCTTCCAGATCGCAACGCAAGCTTCGTAAAATTCAATACTGTTGGGCAGCGCCACGGTGACGAAATCGTTTCGTTTGACTCCCTTCAGTTGGTAAGCCCGTGCCAGGCGGTTCGTACGAAGATCCATTTCCCTGCGAGTCACAGTTTTCCCTTCATGGGTGATAGATGGCCAATCCGGATGTTCTGCCGCATGTTGGGAAATGATTCGACTGATGGACATCAGTGCCATAAGAGTGCTTTTCAACCGAAATGAACTGTTAAAAACTCCTGAACAAGCATTGTCACTATTAATTTCAGATCTATAACATGTTGGGAATATCGATGATAAATCAAGACAATTTCGTGTTTTGAAGTGAAATATACCATTAATAGGGCTTGTACATGCAAAGCAAGCAGGGTATGTTACATGTATATATTACAATACTTCTTCATTCTTCCCTGGGAAAAATGGTAAAGAGCTCAGGGCAGGCAGCTTTATTCTGGAGCGCTGTTTGGTAGATCAGGACAACGTGGTTCAATCGAACCGAGTCTTATTGATCGCGGTTCAACTTCCTTCCCAATCGGAGCACGAAACGCTTCATTCCATGGACGAACTCGCTTCCCTGGCATCTACTGCTGGTTATCGAATTGTTGCTCGTGTCATTCAAATTCGTCCACAGATTCATCCGGCAACCTTTGTGGGGAAAGGAAAAATTTCGCAAATCAAGCAAACGCTCCACTGTTCCCGTGTCGATTTGATCATCATCGATGGTCCTTTGACTGCTAAGCAAGGAAAAAACCTGGAAGCTGCCACCAAATGCCTGGTGTGGGACCGCACCCAATTGATCTTGGAGATTTTTGCCCAAAATGCCAAAACCCATGAAGCCAAACGACAAATAGAATTGGCGCAACTGCAATATAATTTACCCCGACTGGTCGGCCTTTGGGTACACCTGGACCGGGAACGAGGGGGGATTGGCGCCTCTCGAGGTATGGGTGAAAAGCAAATTGAAACGGACCGTCGCGTAATTCGCACCAGGATCGCGCATTTGAAAGAAGAACTGAAACATGTAGCCAATGAACGGAAAATACAGAAAAAACGCCGCCGAAATTGTTTACGAGTCAGTCTGATCGGATACACCAATGCCGGGAAATCTTCCATCATGAACGCCTTAACTGAGTCGGAATTGCTGGTAAAAGATAAATTATTTGCCACTTTGGAATCAACCACGCGCATACTGGACGAGAAAAATCGTCCCAAAATCTTGCTTTCGGATACGGTGGGGTTCATTAAGAATTTGCCTCACGAATTAGTGGCCTCGTTCCGTTCCACTCTGGAAATCATCCGTGATGCGGATTTGCTGTTGCATGTCGTCGACGTCAATGTCATAGATTATGCAGAGCATATCCACACAGCTTTGCAAGTCTTGGACGACCTCCAAGCCAACTGCATCCCTCACTTACTGGTTTTCAATAAAATTGACCAGGTCGAATCTGCCACACGATTACCAATTTTGAAGAAAAAATACCCGGAAGCTTTGTTTGTCTCCGCAATCAATGGAAGTATGGTGGAACTACGAGAAGGGATTGTCCGCTTTTTTGAAAAGAAAATGGAGACGGTGGAGGTACTCCTCGATTATCAAAGCTTGCGCAATCTAGCCTATATTTACGAATGGAGCCGGGTGGATGCAATTGATTACAAAGACGACGGCATCCATCTCAGGCTGACTTCTTCTTCTGGTAATCTGGATCGTCTCCGGCACCAACTGGGGACCGCTTTCTTTTAGGAAAAGCTATGAATTCACACTGCATCGGACTCGTTCAGATGAACTCGGGCGGTGATGTCCGGCAAAACTTAAAGTTTGCTCACGAACAAATTCAAAAAGCCGCTCAGCAAACCCTCAGTTTGCTCGCCTTTCCGGAAGTCTTCCTGTACCTGGGAAATTCGTCACAGGAAAAATTTAAAATGGCCCAAACGCTGGAGGGAGAGATTGTACAAAGTTTCCAGCACCATGCGGCATGTTATGGAATCTCCGTACTGATCGGAAGTATCTATGAAACGGTGCCGGATTTCCCGGAACACCTTTACAATACTTCCATATTGTTGGATCGTGCAGGAGAAATCCGGGGGATCTATCGTAAAATCCATCTCTTCGATGTCGATGCTCCAACGTTGCAAAGCTTGGAATCCAGGTATATCAAACCGGGATTGGATGCCGTCGTTGTTGACCATGAAATCGGAAAGATTGGTTTGAGCATCTGTTATGATCTTCGCTTTCCAGGGTTATATCAGCATTTGAGAGACAAAGGAGCGGAAGTAATTTTTGTTCCTTCTGCTTTTTTCTTGCAGACAGGGATAAATCATTGGTTCCCTCTATTGCAAGCCCGGGCCATCGAAAATCAAGTCTATATTGCAGCCCCTGCGCAATGGGGACGGCATCCTGGTAATCGTCTCTCCTTCGGAAACAGCGTCTTGATCGATCCCTGGGGCACGATCATCTCCTGCGCTTCTGAACGCGTGGAGACCATTGTCGGGAAAATAGACATCGATTACCTTCATAAAATCCGACAGCGCATGCCGGTTGTGGAACATCGGCGCTCAAAATTTTACCCTTCGTGACAACACATGGCAGCCGACTTTTGCCGTTTCAGGTAATAATTCATTTTTAGTTTAGGGAACCTCTCAAGTGGATCAGTTTGTTGTAGAAGGCGGCAATCCGATTGCAGGTGAAATCACGCCATCCGGCAATAAAAATGAAGCGCTGCCTGTACTCGCCGCAGTTATTTTAACAAGGGAACCTATGATCCTACGCAATGTTCCCGATATCCTGGACATTCAAAGCATGTTGGAATTGTTGCAAAGCCTCGGTGTTCAAATCATGCGTTTGGATTTCCATACTTTACGATTGCAGGCGCAGAACATTACCTCGGACTCACCATACTTCCACCAGGCCTCATTGATCAGAGGATCATTTTTACTGGCAGGTCCCATGCTTGCCCGCTATGGATCGATTCACCTTGCCGGACCAGGCGGCGATACGATCGGCATCCGTCCGGTCAATACGCACTTACAAGCTTTGAAAGATTTGGGAACCGAAATCGAATTGGGAAAAGGGGGTCATTACAAAATGTTCACCAAGGGACTGAAAGGTGCCCAAATTTATATGGATGAAGCCAGTGTGACGGGTACTGAGAATTCAATCATGGCTGCCGTTACGGCAACCGGTAATACGACTGTCTATAATGCGGCCTGTGAACCACACGTGCAGGGTCTCTGTCACTGTTTGAATGACATGGGAGCCAAAATTCATGGAATTGGAAGCAATACGCTTTTCATTGAAGGAGTGTCTGAATTGTACGGATGCGATTATACCATCCAACCCGACCATATCGAAGTGGGCTCCTTTATCGGATTGACCGTGATGACCCGGGGGGAATTGTTGATTCGACAAGCAGGGATTCCCCATATCCGTATGATCCGTATGATGTTTGAAAAACTGGGGGTGGAAATGGAAATTCAGGGAGACGATCTGTGGGTCCCCCGACAGTTTGATTTGCGGATTCGTTCCGATCCCTTTGAAGGTATTCCCAAGATCGACGATGCGCCATGGCCTGGATTCCCTTCCGATTTACTGAGCATAATGATTGTGGTTGCCACTCAATGCTCAGGCACCGTTTTGATATTTGAAAAAATGTTCGAAAGCCGGTTGTTTTGGGTCGACAAACTGATCAATATGGGTGCAAAAATCATTTTATGTGACCCGCACCGGATCATAGTCACCGGACCGTCTTCTTTAATGGGAGCACCCGCAAGCGCCCCTTTGTTTTCCCCGGATATTCGTGCCGGAATGTCACTCTTAATTGCCGCCTTGGGTGCCAAAGGAAATAGCGTAATTCAAAATATTCATCAGATTGATCGAGGATACGAAAAAATCGATCAACGACTGAATAAGCTCGGAGCCCGAATTCAACGAGTTCAGCAAACATGACAACTCACCACTATGCCTCGCTGGGCGCCCGACTTTTGGCCCGTATCATCGATTATACCATATTGGGTATTTTGGCTTGTTTGATTGATTGGGGCAGTGGAGGGGCCTTAATCGAAGGTTGGATCTGGTTCTTCAATGGCATTTCAGGACTCCCACAAATTACATTTGCGGTCTCTGTTCTATTAATATTGTTTTTAGGCTATTTCGTTGTTTTTCAAAGTCTCAATGGACAAACCCCCGGAAAGTGGTTTTGTCGAATTATTGTACTCAAACAAGAAAATCGGATTCCCGGATTATTTTCGAATGTCTTCCGGGAACTCGGAGTTTGGATCACGGTATTAACCGGGGGGTGGCTGTTCCTGGTTCTCATTTTTTCTTCCCGAAACAGAGGCTTCCATGATTTTCTCTCCGGTGTGGAAGTTTACCGGACAAGTGAACAATAGCGTTACAATGGATCACGATCCTTCCTCCACAGATTACAGCCGCTTTGGTATTTTAAGATAACGCAGGGACTCAAGTACGCTTCCCAGATTTTAAAAGTATCTATGAAGTCTTGAGTCCCTTGGATTTGACCCAACACAACTATCAGGATTTCTTCACCCTCCACAGCAACTGGTATGAAATCCGTCTGGAGGCAGAAATGATTGGGATTCAAGCGGAAATTCAGGCGATTGTTTATGTTCCCCGCGATCAAAATGGAGATGTGAAGGGTCCGGTGTTGATAAAAGATTTTCTCTTGCGTTTAGATTCGAACATTTTCACTGGCAGGAGGAGGTCTTGAACTCCCAAAATCCCATTGGACACCACATTATTTGCCTGGAGCAAGTCGATTCAACCAATTCCTTTCTGATGAGGGAAAAGCAATATCTCAAAGAACATGGTCTGGTTGTCACTGCAAATTCGCAGCTGGGAGGACGAGGAAGGAGTGGACGCCGCTATATTTCAGTTCCAGGAAAGAATCTGACATTTTCCGTCGTCATTCATCCTCCTTCCCACAGGAAGCAAATCGGTGTTTATTCAATATTGGCGGGTATTGCCGTAACACGCGCGTTGTGTCCTTACGTCAACACCCCTCCCCGGCTCAAATGGCCCAACGACGTCCTGATAGGTAAGCGTAAAATCTGTGGAATTCTCCTTGAAAAAACCAACTTAGCGGGAATGGCTTTCCCTGTTTTAATAGTTGGCATTGGAATAAATTGCCTCGGTAGTCCGCAAGATTTTCCTCGAGACCTGCAGCATATCCTGACTACCCTTCAAGTAGAATCGTCAAAGAAAATTGATCCGGACCTGATTTTCCGCGAAACCCTTTGGCAACTGGAACAAGGGATACGGGAATTAACGGAACAAGGGATTGCCAATCTGCATGAAGAATGGCTCCGCCTTTCCAATTCCATAGGCGCAGCAGTTCAATACGAGACTTTCGAGGGTTGGGATCATGGCAACATTGCCGGACTGACGACAGAAGGATATTTGTTGATCCGTCATCACTCGGGGAAACTCGTCACCCATGTCTCCGGCGATGTTCTCTATCGCAAATCTCCTTATGGCATCAATGACCCATGAGTCCTCACTCATTCGAATATCTCCCTTCAGGTTTCCTGATCATACCAATCCACAAAGGCGGCCTGATTCTACCAGATATAGTTAATTTCTGGTAGGGTTACTCACGCCGTATTTTTGGATAAGCCGTGAGTGAGCATGTTTTAATGTTTCATGTTCTCTTTACAGTCTCATTTTCAAATGCTAACCTCATCAAAGGAAAGGATGCTACCATAATGAGTACGAACCTCTGTTTTTTGCCAGCAACTGAGCTGGCCCGACTACTTCAGATCAAACAGCTTTCATCTCGCGAGGTCTTGGATGCGCATTTAGCTCAGATTGACAAAGTGAACCCGCAAGTGAATGCGATTGTCACCTTTGTCTTCGAGCAAGCACGGGAAAAAGCGGCTCGAGCCGATGAGGCAATGGCACGGGGAGAATCTCTGGGCCCGCTCCACGGCCTTCCGGTAGCCCACAAAGACCTGGCCTTAACAAATGGAGTGCGAACCACCTTTGGCTCCCGCATTTATCAAGATTTCGTACCTGATCAGAATACTTTGATTGTCGAGCGTTTACAGCAAGCCGGAGCGATCATGGTGGGCAAAACCAATGCTCCGGAATTTGGCGCAGGTTCTCAAACTTTCAATGAGGTGTTTGGAGAGACCCTCAATCCCTATGATACCCGAAAAACCTGTGGTGGTAGCAGCGGTGGCGCTGCCGTGGCCTTGGCGTGTGGGATGGTTCCCATTGCCGATGGAGGAGATTTTGGGGGGTCTTTGCGCAATCCGGCCAATTTTTGCAACGTAGTGGGATTCCGGTCATCCCCAGGCCGCGTACCGATTTGGCCCACAGAAGCTCCTTGGGCGACCATCCCCATTCATGGGCCGATGGCCCGGACGGTGCAGGACATTGCCCTGGTGATGACTGTAATTGCCGGACCAGACCCTCGTGTGCCTTTGTCGATAGCGGAACCGGGCAGCGTGTTTGAGCAATCTTTGGAAAGGGATTTTCGAGGGACCCGAATTGCCTGGAGTATGGATTTGGGAAAATTGCCTGTGGACCCGCAGGTGAGTCGGGCTTTGGAAGCTCAACGCCATGTGTTCGAGTCCCTGGGATGTCGGATTGAGGAGCAACAGCCCAATTTTCGGGATGCCGAGGAAATCTTTCAAACTGAACGCGCTGCGATCTTTGAATTGAGTCGCGGCGACGATTTAACCCACCATCGGAAATTGATCAAAGACACCGTGATTTTCGAGATAGAGTCGGGTCAGCAATTGAGCGGCCCCCAATTCACCCGGGCTGCGAAGAAGAAACAGGAAATGCATGAGCGCATGCAGCATTTCATGGAGCAATATGAATTTCTCATCCTGCCGGTCAATCAGGTACCGCCCTTTGACGTCTCTCAACGCTACATTGAGGAAATCAATGGGATCCGCCTCAAAAAATACACCGATTGGATGAGTACTTGCTGGTTCATCAGTATCACCGGATGTCCGGCCATCTCCGTCCCCTGTGGATTTACCCCGGAGGGACTGCCAGTAGGCATTCAGATTGTTGGCAGGTACCAAGATGAAATCGGTGTCCTGCAAATGGCCTACGCTTTTGAGCAAGTCACGCAATTTTGGAAACAAAGCCCCCCGATTGTCTGATGACAGCCTGTTGAAAATTGATTGCTACCTTGTTTTTTCAGAAAAAACGAGGAGGAGCGCCCCTGAGAGCTTTTCCAGACTTGTCTCTGAATTGGTAAAATCATCGACAGGTTGAATCGGTTGAAACCGTGGTCGGGAATATCTTCCCTTGCATTTAATCAGAATTTTCGCTATGTTTCGCATTCAATCAAGTGATTTTGGCAAGAGTTCGATTTTGCGTTAACCAAGCATTCAATTTAAACCTGTCAGACTATTAGGAATTGATGAGAACTTCAGGAGTGGGGGCGTCGGCAGGTATGAGCCCTTCGTGGCGTAGCTCCTGCCACAGGGCGGGGGGGATGGGATGTGCCATCATCTGGAAGTTCTCTTCCGCTTCCGATTCAGACCGCGAGCCTGGTATCACTGCTGCGACGGTGGGATGGCCAAAAACGAACTGGAGAGCGGCGGCCTTGAGCGGTACGCCGTGGCGGTCACAGATCGCTTTACAATGCCTTGCTTGCTCTAAGACTTTGGCCGAGGCCGGCAGTTCGTTGAAGGTCGCGCTCTCTGTCAGGTCGGAGGCCAGAATACCGCTGTTGTACGGGGCGCCGATGATGACGCTTATTTTATTCTCTTGGCAGAGAGGAAGGAATTCGGAAAGCGCCGAATGGACAAGAAGGGTATATTGTCCCGGCAGTAGGAAGCAATCGAAGTCCCCCTCCCGAGCGAAACGGGCCAACATTTCCCATTGGGACATGCCGACGCCGATGGCTGAAATCACACGTTGGGAACGCAACTCTGAAAGGGCCTTGTAGGCCCCGTTAATCGCCTGGTCGAAATGGTTGTCCGGGTCGTGGATCAAAAGGATGTCGACGTAGTCTAGTTTCAGCCGCTTCAGGCTTCCCTCGATAACCCGCATGGTGGTGTCGTAATCGTATATCCAAGGCATCTCGTTCTCCCTGTTCGGTCCAATGACCGCTCCCACCGGAGCAGGCGGCTTTGGTTCCAGTACCTTGCCTATTTTGGTGGAAATCGTGAAACTGGACCGTGGGATTTCAGAGAGAACCTTGCCGAGGCGTTGCTCGCTAACACCTCCGCCATATCCTGGTGCCGTGTCAAAGTAGCTGACACCCAGTTCGATGCATTTGCTGAGAGTTGCGGCGGCCTCTTCGTCGGTAACAAATCGGCCCAACGGTCCACAGCCGGTCCCCAGCCGTGATACTTTGAGCCCTGTACTTCCAATCTCGACCAATTCCAGTGGGTCCATCACTTTTTCCTTAACTTAAGTCGCTAGCAATTTCTGAAAGTGCTGAGGTGTTTAGATCAAATCTCATCTGCTCACTCTATAAAGCGGTTCATTGGATCAATAGGGCCATTTTACGGATGTTCTCCGGAGGGAAGGACATCGGCCAATTGGTCACGGACCCCGTATTGGTCGAAGAGGACTTCTACCTGAGCCCAAGTGGTGGGATCCACCGGGATGCCTTGGGCCAATCGCTCTTGGCGCGTCTTGGCGGATCTTTCCCCCGGAAAGAAAACACCGCTCGATCCTTCCATCGGGGGGGTGTCTTGAACGTATCTCATCATCTGTTGGACTTCGGCCCGGATGGTTTCCAGGGGCGCCATGCGGCCCAGGTCGATGGCGAGTATCGTGGATCCTCCCCAAAAATCAATCTTTCCTGGAGGCAAAGCGATCTGGCCAAGAAGTCCTCCGAAAAGAGCGATCATGACCGAGAGCGCATATCCCTTGTGGCCCCCTTGCATCCCGCCGACGGGTAGGTGCGCACCTCCATCGAAGAAATCGTTCGGGTTCCGACTGGGGACCCCATGCTTATCAATGATCCAAGTATCTGGAAGCACCTGTTCCTGGTTACGGTATAACCGTAGCGTCCCATCAGCCGTCATGGAGCTGGAAAAATCAAGCAGGATAGGGGTGCCTTCGGCATGAGGAAATGCCATCGCTAAAGGGTTCGTCGCCAGTCGGGCCTCGCGTCCTCCAAAGGGAGCCACGGTAGCGACCGGTCTTCCCGCCCAGCCCGTGAAAAAGATAGCAGCCATGCCAGTCGCTGCTGCCATTGCGGGGTAGGTTCCGATTCGACCCGTATTGGTATGATTTCCCATCGTCACCAAGCTGATTCCATGATCACGAGCCTGCTCGATCGCCATTTCGGTCGCTCGTGTGGCAACCACCTGTCCGAAGGTAGAATGGCCATCGATCTGGAGGATCGCCCCATGGTTTCCAACGACTTCCGGCTCTGCCTTTGGGTCGACCACGCCTTCCTCAATTTCTTTCAGGTACTGGGGGATGCGAAGGAACCCATGGGAATCGTATCCCGCAAGATTGGCCTGGGCCAGGTGGTCCGCCACGATACCAGCGTGGCCGGCCGAGGCTCCTCCAGCCTGCAACATCACATCGGTTATCCGGACAATCTGATTTTTCGTTAATATTGGCATGAATAGCTCCTGAGAATTCAGTTAAATGGTTCCCCCACTGAAAAAAGCGACCTTGTCTTTCAGCTTCACGGTTTCCCTTTTTTATTGATAATTGATGGTAGTTTGTCTCCCCGCTAACCACTGGATGCCCCGCCCCACTACCGTTCGAAAACCGGGGTTTGAGTAGGCCTGGTTATCCTCCCCGTTTTGATAGCAGAAAACCCTCGCCTTACCGAAGGTCCGCGTCCACGCGATCGTCTTCATACTCTGGGGATGATCGGTGGTGAGCAGGATGTGGCTATCCTCGTCCGCGTCATCTATGTGATAGGTCTCGTCGACGATGTCCCACGGCTCCAGTGTGGTCGTGATGGGGTGTTCGGTGTCCGCGACGTCAATGCGCACGGTCTGGTCAAGGGCGTACGATCCCATATCCCCTCGCGTACGCATTCCGCTAAACTCTCTCCAGAGGGGCCAGTCTGCAAAGGCCTTCAGCGCGTGATGCAGCAGAAATATCCCCTGTTCCCCATCGCCAAGGCTCTCCAGCGTTTCCTTCATGGCGGCCTCGAATTTGCCATCTTCTTCAGCGGGCGTGCTTTGGTGATAGTTGAAGAACACGAGTACGTCGTAGGTCCCTGGACCGCGTGCTGAGTCGAAAATGAAGTCCCACATGTTCTGAGGGTAGGCCTCGATTTCGGGAAGGGAGCGAAGCATGGACTGGAAGCCGACCACGTCATACTCGTGCTCGCCGGTAATCACTGCTGTTTTTATCTTTCCATTCGTCATTTTTCTGTCTCCTGTAAATGATGAAGTGCATCCCCCCTTTTTTTCAAAGGGGCGCAGGGGGGATTTTAAGGGTCGATCCAACCAAAAAATCCCGCTTCCGCGGACGGCCCTAACCCCCTTTTTCTAAGGGGGGAATCTGGGAGTGCCCCTCTCCGATAATACAAGGTTAAGTCAAATAATGGAGCGGGTTTGCAATCCATCCCTTTAGTTGGGCAGCAAGGCCACGGAACGGACCTCGCCAAACTCCTTTTGCAGCTTTTGCCACGAATCACCCCCGTCTTCGCTTACGTACACATAGCCGAGGAGGCTGACCGCGACGATTACGTTGGGCCGCTCCTTGTGAGAGCTTATCCAATAGATAAGGGAGTTGGGCGCTACCGGCAGGGACACCCGTTCCCAACTTTTGCCACCATCCCGGGTGCGCTGCACGGCACCGGTGAAACCGGGAATAGTGTCGCCGTTGCCGACGAACATGACATCGGGGTCATCGGTCTTGATTAAGATACCCCGGCAGTAGGACCCGGACTGTGCTTCATGGAACTTGGGGAACTCGTGGTAATCCCAGCTTTCGCCTTCGTCGTGGCTGGTGGCGAGCCCAAAGGGCGAGGTACAGTAGACTGTGGCACTGGCGCCAGTTTTCAGAGCCACATCGTGAATGTCGCCGTGGAAGGGATTAGGACCCAGGTCGGGCAGGTGGACCCAGGTGTCGCCACCATCCAGACTTTTGTAAACCCCGTCAACCTCCATGCTAGCCCAGATGGTGCGGTTGTCCCTGGGATCTACGACCATGCGGGTGGTCCGCGGCGCCCCGATGGGGCAATTCATGTTTACGCCCATATGAAGCTTGCTCCAAGACCTCCCCCCATCCTTGGAGCGGAATCCCTCGGGCCGCGTGCCCACGAATAGGGTGTCCGGGTCCGTGGGGTCCACAGCCACCGACCAGACCTCGAGGTCCGATGTGGGGGCATCCAGGTTTTCCCAGGTCACGCCACCGTCTTCACTACGGAAAACGCCCCCGTCGGAACCGGCCAATACCCGCCGGGGGTTGTCCGGATACACGCACAACGCCCTGACGTTGCCTTCATCCGGTATTGTTTTTCTGGGGTCCAGGCGACCAACATGGGTCCAGGATTCACCGCCGTCTGAACTCACGTTCAGGTCTTGGCCGACGGTGCCGATGAGAAGTGTGTAATCTTTTGCCATATCACGTCTCCTTATTCGAGTTGTTAAAATAATGTTATTTACGGTCAGAAAATTATATAAATCGGGTGTCATCTCGACGGGGTGGCCTAGACGCCAAGAGAGATCTTAAGACCCCTCTCCTCCCCAAAGAGTCTCTTTGACAGATGTCATATGTCCCTCTTTAGTTCCCTGTACAAGTAGCACGAAGCCTGGTGATCATCGCCCACTGGGTACAGGGGTGGAGGACGCACGTGACAGATCCGCATGGCGTGGGGACAACGACGGTAGAACTTGCATCCCACCCGATCGCCCTTTCCCATCTCCTCTTCAACGGAGACCTCTACCTCCTCTTGCCATTTGGCGGAGGGGTCGGGAGTGGGGATGGAGCCGATCAGGAGCTGAGTGTAGGGGTGCTGAGGGTCATTGATGACTCCGGTGGCATCCCCGGTCTCCGCGACGGACCCCTGGTACAGGATGAAGATCCGGTCGCTGATCTGATACGCGGTGGAGAGGTCGTGGGTGATAAAGAGGAAGCTAATGCCGAAATCCTCCTTCAGCTTGAGCATGATCTCGAGGATCTGGGCTCTCAGCGAGGCATCGATCATGGAGACCGGTTCGTCGGCGACAATGAGGCGCGGTTTCAACAGGAAGGCGCGGGCCACGATGATCCGCTGTCTCTGTCCACCCGAGAGTTGATGAGGGTATTTCCTCAAGATCTCCTCCGGTCTTAAGCCCACGACCTCCAGCGCCTCCTCGATCATCCTTCTCGACTCCGCCCTGCTGTGGGCCAGCTTAAATCCGGAGACGGCCATATTGAACACGTGATCAGCGCGATAGAAGGGGTTAAAGACGGCGTATGGGTCTTGGAAAACGGCCTGGCACTCGCGGCGGTAAGCCATCCGTTCTTTCTTTGACATCTTATGAAGGTTACGACCTCGCCAAAAGATTTCACCTGAGCTGGGTCGGATGAAATCGAGAATGAGGCGGGCCAGGGTCGTCTTGCCGCTGCCTGACTCTCCGGCGATCGCCGTGATCATCGGTTTCTCGTCGAAGAGAGTCAGGGAGAAGTCTTCCAGGGCGGCCGGAGAGCTACCGAAGACCTTGGTCAGATTTTTTACTTCGAGAACAGCGTTGTCCCTCTTACTTTCTGTTCGCCTCCTCATTCTCCCCCCTCTCCTGCTGTCTCAACATCGCCATGGTAGAGATGGCATGCGACGAATCTTCCAGGTTTGACCTCCCGGAACTCCGGTACCTGCTCCCGGCATTCCTCCATGGCCTCGGGGCATCTCGGGTGGAAGCTACAGCCGGGAGGGGGAAAGAGCAGGGTGGGGGGGAGTCCGGGGATCCCCAGCAGTTTTTTCTTCTCCTTGACCGAGGGCACCGAGGCGATGAGCAGTTGGGTGTAGGGATGGAGGGGGTCGTTATAGATATCCTCCACAGCGCTGACCTCGGCCACCTTACCGGCATACATGACGGCGAGCCGATCGACCAACTGGGCCAGGTAGCCCATGTCGTGTCCGATAATCATGAGCGATGCCACCAAACGTTCCTGGACCTTGACGAGGGTTTGGGTAACGACGCGCTGCATCACCACATCGAGGGCGCCTGTCGGCTCGTCGGCGATGATGACCTGGGGCTCGAGGACGATGGCCATGGCGATGCAGACCCGCTGCTTCATCCCTCCTGAGAGCTCATGGGGGTACATACGGTAGACCCGGCTCGGCAGGCCGACCAGGCCCAGGAGCTCTGTGATTCGCTCCTTCATATCCCCCCGTTCCCGGGAGGCGGTATGAGCCTTGATCGCGTCGGCGACCTGGCTCCCCACCCTCACCACCGGATTGAGCGAATTCATAGAACCCTGGGGGACGAAGGAGATGCGGCTCCAGCGCACAGATCTCAGCTCCTCATCGTTTAAGTCGAGAACCTCCGTGCCGTCCAGGCCTATCCTCCCTCCCTCGATGGCAGCAGGCGGTTTGATGAGCCGGAGGAGGGACATGGCCAGGGTCGATTTGCCGCACCCCGACTCGCCGACAATCCCGAAGCGCTCTCCTTTCTTAACGCTGAGGCTGACTCCGTCCACCGCCTTGATCGGCCCGCGCTCGGTCCAGTAGTAGACTTTGAGGTCCTCGATTTCGAGTGCCGATCCGCTCATGCCGTCACTCCTCGCCTTAACCTGGGATTGAAGACCTCGTCCAGGCCTATGTTAACCAGCTGGAGACCGATGAATATCAACACGATGACGAAAATGGGCGGAAAGACCCACCACAGGACACCACGGATCAAGGCCGCACGCTCCATGGCCCAGTAGACCATGGTACCCAGGGTTATTGTATTCTGAGGCCCCAGGCCTAAAAGCTCCAGGAATACCTCAGCCAGGATAGCCGCTGAAATGGCGTTGGCCAAAGTCGTGCTGACATAGGGAAGCATATTGGGTAGCACCTCTTTAAACACGATTTTCATATCGCTGAGACCGGAGAGTCTGGCCATATTTATGTATTCCCGCTTCCTGGAACTGAGAACCTGCGCCCGAAAGGTTCTGGCAGGAAATGGCCAGGCGAATATCGCTAAAATTAACACCATATACGGTACCGTCATATACCTCACGAAAGATGACAGGACGACGAGTAAGGGGATGGTTGGGATGACCAGAAAGACATCAGTAACGCTCCTTAAGAGATCATCGACCCAACCCCCTTTGTAGCCGCTTATGATGCCCACGGTTATGCCCACCAGGAGGCCGGCTAACCCGGTAAAAATCCCGATGATGAGCGATTGCCTTAAGCCATGGATTAATTGATCGAAAACATCCCTGCCGAGGGTATCGGTGCCTAAGAGGTGCTCAAGAGAGGGGGGGCGATCTAAGGGGTGCAATCCTACGGCTGATGCGTCGTACGGGGCGATAACGGGGGCCAGCGCGGCAATCAGTAGAAGACAAAATATGATTGTAAATCCGGCAGAAAGCCTTGCGTTTCTTCGAAAGACGAAGTTCAAGGTTCCTTTAAAAGCATCGAAAACATCCCCTCCGGAGACCGCGACATTCAACATTAATCCTCTCCATGAGTGATGCGAGGATCTATCAGCGGATACAACATCTCTAATATGAGATTTGCGCTAAGGACTGCCATAACCGTCAGTAACAAGATTCCCTGCATAAGGTTGTAGTCAACGTTGCCTATTGCTAGTAAAAGTAAAGCGCCTATGCCGGGATAATTGAAGATGGTTTCCAATAGGATGGAGCCGTTCAAAACAAACCCCAACGCCATCCCCAATGCCGCCGCCTGGGGGAGGAGGGCGTTCCTGAAGGCGTACTTACTCAGAATAACGGACCTTTTCAGGCCTTTGGCTTCAGCCAGTAATGTGTAGTCTTCTCCCAGGGTGGTTATGATCAAAGATCTCATGGTAATAATCCAATATCCGATGAAGCTGATTATTATAGAAAGGGCAGGCAAGGTGGCATGGTAAACGATATCCACTACCAGTCTTAAACCCTCATGCTGGGTCCCGATTACACTGAACGCTCCTGTTGTTGGGAAAATGGGTAAAGTGTAGGCTAGAGAGAAGATGAGGATCAGGGCTATGAAGTAATAGGGAACCTGGTTGAGGCACAGGCTTAAATATAAGATCGCTGAGTTGGTTTTAGATTCCCTCCTCCAGCCAACGAGTGCTCCAAGCAGGTTGCCAAGAACCCAACTGATAACGGTAGCGACAGCAAGGAGTCCTATCGTCCAGGGGATGGCCGTTATTAAGAGCTCTTGCACAGTCGTGGGGAAGGACATGATCGAAGGCCCCAGGTCACCTTGGAACAAATTTAGAATATAGCTTTTATATTGAGTCAGCCAGCTTCCATCCAAACCGAACTGCTTTCTATACGCTTCTACTAGTTCTGGTCCATCCGCTGTCATGGCACCTGTTATAGACATTTTACTCAACATGACTGTAATAGGATCTCCAGGGATTAGACGGGGAATAAAGAAATTAGCAGTAATTGCGACAAAAACCGTTATCATATACGGTATCAACCTCCTCCCGATATATCTCATATATCTCATAAAAGCAGGCATAACAGCTCTCTCTTAAGATTGACGTTGGACTCCGTCTGTAATTCCCTCTCCCCTGAATGCCTTGGCAAGGAGAGAGGGAATCGGGAGGTGGGCTTTCTACTTACTTCCCTGAAGGTTCAAGGTTTAGCAGGAGGTGGAGGAAGCCAGGTTCCCAGTGGAACGGCGTACTGGTGGGGTTCTCTTCACTCGGGTAACCTTTCCAGTAACGGGTATCATAGGTTTGGGCCATACTTCGATAACCAATGACAGGTATCACCGGCAAATCCTGCATCCAGGTCTTCATAGCATTTTTGAGTATAGACATTGCCGCAGGACTATCGGGACTTAAAGCGGTTAGCTGTTCTATAAGCCTGTCGAACTCAGGGTTTGAGTAGCGAGCTGCATTATGGTTGTAGTTTCCTCCCTGGCCTGCAGGTTCTCCTTTAGGGACTACAAATTTACTATGGTATGAATATAATATATCATAAGGGTCTACAGCTGCTATACCCTGCTGACCACAAATCCATACTGCCGCCAGGTCATACTCGCCACGATTCCACTGGTCTTGAAAGGGTGGATATTCCAAAACCTTATACGCTGCATCTATGCCTATTGCCTTTAGATCATCGCTTATACTCTGAGCCAAATTATTGAAACCGGGCACACTACTAGTTAAAACAACCCAGGATAAGCGGGTTCCATCCGCTGTTACCCAGATACCGTCGCTCCCTTTTTTATATCCTCGCTCCTTAAATATCGATTCCGACATCGCCGGGTCATATTTCGTGATATCGTACTTCTCTAAAATGTCCTTATACTCTTCCTCCCAGTCTGTCTTTCCTTGGTTGGGAAATGGCATTGTAGGAATATAATTTGCTCCTTCATCAGTTACGATATTCGCTTTATTTCTGTTAATAGCATAGGAAATGGCCCATCTGACCTCAGGGGAATCCAATGGAGGATTAAGATGATTAACATATACACCCTTTACGCACCCGGCGGAAACAAACCAGGGTACCACATGCTTATTCTTCGCCATTACCGTCTCGACCTGGGACTTTGTGAACTCAGACCAGACATCCATCCTATGATTTATCTGCTCTATCATCATTATCTCGGCAGCTTCTGTTCCTGTGACGTTTATGAACTTTGCACCTACGGATTTCCCCAGCACGTCAATTGCCCAGTAATTATCATTACGCTCCCAGATCGTATTTTCAGCCGTGGCACTAACGAGTCTGTAGGGACCGGTCCACACCGGGTTGGGAAAGTTTTTAAAGGTAGTCGGGTCAATTTCAGACCAAAGATGCTCTGGGACCGGGGGAGGGGTATTCGTTCCGATTATGGTCTGGTAGTGCAACCTTGGGTTTGGTCCTTTAAGCTTAATGAAAACGGTGTAATCGTCTACCTTCCTGACCTCTTTGTACCACTCCTTTATTGTTGTTGACCATCTCAATTTGGGTGCATGCTCTTTAATCATGTTGTAGGTGAAGACAACGTCGTCGGCATTAAAAGTCTCTCCGTCGCTCCATTTAACACCTTTCCTTAATTTAAGGGTTATGGTGTCATGGTTCGGACCGTACTCAAAACCCGTTGCAAGCCACGGCACAACCTCTCCTGTGACCCAGTTCAGGTACATAAGGCGTTCAGCATTCCAATCGTTCCCCGTCCTTTCCTGGTGGGTTGGAAGGTAGTTGTTCATTACCTCGTAGTTTGTAATCTTGTGTAACATCCTGACGATTAACGTTTCTTCTCTGGGTATCTCCTGTGCTACTACCGGCATCGCCAGGAGGATTCCGGCCATCAGCACTATCGCCGAAAACACCATAGCTAACCTTTTTTTCATTTTTATCTTTTTCATAATAATTTCTCCAAATAATGATTTCATAATTATCTCCCAATTTATCTTTTTCATAATAATTTCTCCAAATAATGATTTCATAATAATTTCTCCAAATAATGATTTATAATTATCTCCCAAATCTAGTTCTGCCCAGTGAAAATAAGTTTACAGTTAATCACATTCGATAATTTATGCAGTTGTCATTCCTGTGCTTGACCAGGAATCCGGGGGGTTTTCTGTGAATCCTGGATACCGGATCATCCTGGTCCCGGATCAAGTCCGGAATGATCCGGGACCGGCATGACACTGTGGCTGTAAACGCGCTTTTGCCCTACGGCACTAGTTTTTTGGGGTTGAAGGAATAAACATTCTTTCTCTGCTAACGTGATTTCCCCATAGGCTTCTCCTGATACGATCAATTAGACTTTGAACCACGCCATTAGCATGATCCAGAAAACCAGGGGACACGTAACAAGTACATCTCCCCAGTTTTTCTCCCATCCGCTGCTTCGGAAGGGGATGGATGGACAAACAGCTCAGGGATACAGCATCCCAAAAACTCTCTTTCTAGCTTCAAGCAGTGTGCCAAATCTGAGACTATTCAGTTAACTTACTGTAATTATTATCTATTTTAAAAAAGGGGAGGGTTGGGTATGAGAAGCAAGTGTCTACATATATTGACACTACTAGATCGGAAAGAGAGGTTAACTCATTGATATTTAATATTTAAACAACAAAATCTAGGTTTTAAGACATATGTCTCATATTCTGGACACTTTTATATTTATTTTATCTGATGAAACCATGTCCTTTGGGCGGGAATCCGAATGCGGCCCATCCTAGTCATGGTCAGAGATAATCGGCTCTGCCAGAAACGTGCCCGTGTTCGTAATCGTGCTCGTGCTCGTGCTCGATAGAAACGTTCCCGATTCCCTTGAGAGGAGGATTCCGAATAGAAGAGACGGCAGGGAATCCAGGATTCTCTGGGATACCGTTTCGTTCACGAGCACGAGTACGGCTCACGATTACGATCACGAGACGCCCCTTCCAGGTCCTCATCAAAACCACCTTCTATGGCGGACGGCTAGTCGCGGACGGCTAGTCGCGAACGGCCAGTCAAGGTGAATTTTTTACTTAAGGTCTTGGGATAGTACGAATTCCGTACTTTTTCATCTTATTGTAGAGGGCTGCGCGGGAGATTCCGAGGGCGGCAGCGGTTTTTACCTTGTGGCCCTGGGAATTTTTCAGGGCGCTGAGAATCGTCGCTTTTTCATAATCCGCAACGGCCTGATCCAGCGCCATTTTCCTGGGGTTGGTGTTATCTCTGAAATTTGAAGTTTCGCTGATTTTGGAATTTATCCGTTCTCCCGGAAAATCAATCTCTCCCTGGGAGACATAGCGATGCAGGGTGTTTTGCAACTCCCGGACATTGCCCGGCCAATCGTAAACCTGCAGGGCTTCCAGAAATCCCGGTGTGATGGGCTTTCCTTTATGAAGCGATGCTGTGGATTTCAATAAATGCTCGACCAGCAGGGGGATATCCTCTTTTCTTTCCCGGAGCGGGGGCAGGCGAATGGGAAAGACATGAATCCGGTAATAGAAATCTTCTCGAATTTGCCCCGTCTTTACCCGATCACTCAGGTCCTGGTTTGAGGCTGCAATGAAGCGGATATCGGGCTTGATGACCTTGGTGGTGCCAACCGGGGTAAAGCCACTGCCCTCCAGGACACGAAGCAGTTTAACCTGCAGGTTCAGCCCGATATCGGCCAGTTCATCCAGGAACAAAGTGCCTTTGTCGGTCAGGTGCAGGAAACCGCGCTGATCGCTGTCGGCCCCGGTGAAAGCCCCTTTTTTGTGTCCAAAGAACTCGCTCTCGATCAGGTTTTCGGAGATGGCCCCGAGGTTCACCGGGAAAAACACTTGCTCCTTGCGGTCACTGGCCTCGTGAATGGCCCGGGAGACCAGTTCTTTCCCGGTTCCCGATTCGCCGTAGAGGATCACGTTCGCATCGGTGGCCGCCGCTTGTAAAATCAGCTCATATACCCGTTGCATGGGCTCGCTTTTTCCGATAATGTCGCCAAACCGAAAGCGGTCTTTGCTGCGGGTTCGCAGGCGGACATTTTCTTCACGCAGGGAGGTTTCGCTCGCTTTCAGCTCGTCCAGCGCCTTTTTGAGGTTTTCGTGAAGCCTGGCGTTTTCCAGGGAAATGGCGATCTGGGAGCTAAGGTGTTTGATCACCTCGAATCGTCGGGAGGTGAAGGCTCCCTCAACCAGGTTGTTTTCCAGGTAAATGATTCCACTCAGGACGGACTGATGAGTGATCGGTGCGCACAGGATGGATTTAGGACGTTCCCGTTTAATATAGTCATCCTCGACAAACCGTTCCTCCCGAGAGGCGTTGTCCAAAACCAGGTGTTCCCGGGTTTGTTTCACCCAGGAGATGATCAAGAGGGAGATAGAGCCGACCTTTTCCACAGGCAGGGAAAGCGGTAGAAAACATTCGACCTGCTCGGCGCTCCCGCGGGCAGCAATGAGAGACTGACCTTCGGTTTCCAGAATCAGGGTTGCTGTCTGGGCTCCGGCATTTTCCATGAGAATGCGGAGCAGGATCTCCAGCAGCGGTTCCAACTCAAGGGTACTGGAGATGGTCTCCGAGGCTTTGAGCATCGTTGCCAGGTCCAGGTTGGCCGAAGGAGACACCGCCCCTTCGGCACGATCATCGACAATCAACCCGGGATATCGAGACTTCAGGTGCGCGACCTTCCGTTTTGCCCCCCAGGCTTCGTACTGCTCCATTGCTGAGTGCAGGTAAGACCTGGCGGCGGCGCTCTGCCTCTGGTTGAGCAAGTACCTGGCTGCCAGTTCATCGGCCAGGGCTTCCTCGTGGATAAACTCGCTCTCTCTGGCCAAAGCGATGGCCTGGTCATAGTGGTGCATAATGGTATCGGGTTCACCCTCCAAAATTCGCATCCGTTCGGCTTCCACCAGGTGATATTTATGCAAATAATTGGGCGGTGCGCAGCGCGCCAGTTTCTCCAATGTATCTTGATTGTCATCGACCTGGGTGAGGATCTCCTCCTTTTCCCCCTCGCTCCCCTGGCCGTAAACCGCCAGGAGAGCGAGGGATTGGTAGCAGTTGGCCAGGGGATCACCAAGGGAATCCTTGTAAGTTTTCATCAGGTTGATCATTTCAAAAACCGTCTCCCGGGCTGCTTCATATTCTTCGAACAGGTATTGCAGCACCAGCTTTTGGTAATTAAAATGGCTCTGTTCAGGATAGACGAACTCTGCACCTGTCACCCTGTGGTATTGATCCATGATGACGCTCGACAGGGGCGAAGGTTCCTCCATTAGAATCGTGACCGCCTTCATCTGCATTTCGGCATGGCGAGACCCGAGAATAGAATCGATCTTCTTGAGAGCAAGCTTCAACGTCGACAATTCCCCTTTCAGCCAATTCAGCTCCTTCCCGCACATAAACGCTATACGACACCTTGCGACGGCGCTAGCACCGGCATTGATGAAATCTCCCGTCTCGATTCCCATCTTATGAGCTTCCAGCAAGGGCTCCAATGACGCCGATAGCGGCTCCCGATAGAACCGGGTCGCGCCGTTGAAATACGTGGAAACTCTACAGTTTATTTCCTTCAGATCAAGCGCTTCCATGAGCTGTATGCCCAGACGAGCGAGTTCATAACCAAATTCAAAATCCTGCGTAAACACGCAATATATAAATCCAAGGAGACAATAGAATTCGGGTGAATATTCAGGATAAAAATAATTGAGCAGAAAAGAGATACGTTTTGCAGCGATGGGCTGCCAAAGACCGTCATCCAAGGTAGTCCCAGCCACGCCATATGGCATATGGAGCTCATACAGGATGTGAACAAGGACCTCGGCATCCGGTTGGGTGAGCGGCTCAAAGCGCATCACGTCTGCGACGCTTTTACCGGCCAGGCTGGATTTGATTTGAACCAGGGTCTGCTGCCACTGGTCGGGAGACAAATGGCTCAGTTGACACCCCAATTTCTCTAGAATCTCCGCGCCTATTTCCATGGCCTTCTTTAATTCGCCCTGGGTCGTATACGCCTGGATCCGGTATCGATAAACATTGACCAGGTCCAGGTCCTTTTGGGCGTTGTCTTTTACGGCACCGGCCAGCTTCTCCATCAACTCGAAGCGTCCGCAGAGCCATGACATCTCCGTGGCGGCTTCATGCAGGGATAAGGCCAGGGGATATTGCCGTTTCCAGGCGGCAACCCCTAAAAGCTCCAGGCCGATGGTAAAATATTGCAGGGCCTGTTCAAAAGCCGAAGCCGCCCTGGCCTTAAGACCGGCTTCCAGGTTGAGTTCCGCCAGGTGCGATCGTTCTTTCGCCCTGTTGTTCACCCTCCGGGCCAGGTTGAGATGGTGGACGATGTCAAAGAGCAGATTATCCCTTTCCTCCGGAGCGGATTGCTTGAGCAGGGTCTGACCGATTTGAAGATGGACCGACTGTCTCTCCTTTTCGGCAATGAGAGCATAGGCAGCCTGCTGCACCCGGTCATGCAGGAATTTGTAGCTGCCACCCTCAGTGTTCGCTCCGTCCGGGGGATTATCCGGCTGCGGAGCCTGGGAAAAATCGAGGATCAACCCGGTTTCCAGGGCCGGCAACAGGTTCTCATAGAGCTCCTCGCTTCCGGATCCGCTGATCAGTTCCAACGATTCCAGGTCAAAGGTATTGCCGATGCAGGCCGCCAGGCTTAAGAGTCGCCTGGTTTCAGAGGAAAACCGGTGGAGCCGGTCTATCAGCAAATCCACCACATTCTCGGTCACCACCAGGAATTCGATGGCAGCCAGCTCCCAGGTCCATCGTTTTTCCTCAGGGGAGTAGCGGATCAGCTCCTTCTCGGAGAGTACGGTCAAGAACTGGCTCACAAAGAAGGGATTGCCGCCGGTTTTGCGCACCAGGACCTCTGTCAGCGGGTTTGCCTCCTCAGGACGGCAGTGGCAGGTTTGGACGAGCAGTTGTGAGATGTTCTCTGGGTTCAAGGGTTTTAAGGGAATCGTTTGCACAGGCTGGCCTGATTTTTTGATCACCTCACAACTGATCGTCAGCCGGTGGCCGGCATCCACCTCGTTGTCGCGATAGGCTCCCAGGAAGAGCAGAGGTTTCCCCTCTTGATCCTGAGCGATCCGTTCCATCAGCTTGAGGGTATCGGCGTCCACCCACTGCAAGTCGTCCAGAAAAATAACCAGCGGATGGGTTTTTTCACAGAAAAGGTCGATGAAATCCAGTAAAACGGCAGTGAAGCGGTTCCGGGACTCCAGCGCTCCCATTTCCGGTAGCGGGGGTTGCGGGCCGATCACCTGTTCCAGTTCCGGAATCACCCGGGTTATCAGTTGTCCGTTGGGTCCCAGCGCTGCCCATATCCTGTTTTTCCAACGCTCCAATTCGGATTTGTCTTCAACCGGTATCTCCCGGGTGAGTCCCCGCAGCGCCTGGATCAGGGCGCTGTATGAGATATTGTGCCGGAGCTGATCAAATTTGCCGGAGATGAAGAAGCCATTTTTTTGGGCAACGGACCGGTGAATTTCACCGACCAGTGCGGTTTTACCGACACCGGCGGATCCCGAGACCAACACCATCTCGGTTGCTCCCTGGCTGACTCGCTCCAGGGCGGCCTCCAGGGCGGCGATTTCATCCTCCCGGCCGTAAAGCCCCGGGGCGATCTGCAGTTCTTTGGGAATGTCATGGCGGCCCAGGGGAAAATCGGACAGGTTTTCCTGGTTTTCCAGTTGCTCCACACATGCCAGGAGATCGGCTGAAAGGCCCGAGTGGCTCTGGTAGCGCGCCTCGGCACGCTTTGCCAGCAGTTTCATCACCAGGCGGGAAAGGACTCTGGGTACTTGCGGTTCAATCTCGTCAGGGAGTACAGGCTTCCGGGCAATGTGAGCGTGGATAATTTCCATGGCCTCCCGGGATTCGAAAGGCACTCTCCCACTGAAAAGTTCATAAAGGGTAGCCCCCAGGGAATAAAAATCACTGCGATAATCGAGGGGGCGGTTCATCCGGCCGGTCTGCTCGGGGGAGATATAGGGCAAGGTTTCCCCGCTTAGCTGGGGACTCAACGTCGTCAAATTTTCCTTAGGCAACCGGGTGGCCAGGCCGAAACCGCTCAGTTTGACCGTCCCCGATGCCGGATCGACAAAAATATTCAACGGATTGATCATTTTATGAAGAATACCCTGCCGGTGCACTTCTTTCAGGGTGCTGGTCAATGAAACCGCTATCTTCAGCGAGTCCAGCAGGTCGAGCCGGGCGGCATCCATCAGCTTTCTTAAAGGGAGCGCATCAGTATTTTCCAGGATCAAAGCCCATCCGTTTTCACACTGCGCCAGTTCCTCTGACCTGAGGACCCCATCGATCTCGAGAGCCTGAGTGATCTCATGCTCATGCCGTATTTCTGCCAGCTCCTGGGCGCTCTGCTCGGAAGATGCCGCTCCCTTGATCAGGACCAAAAGCCCGTCGCTTTGCCGCTTGCCGCGCCAGAGCCGGGTCCGCCCACTTTCAAAAATGACCTCCTCCAGCGAGTAACCCGGGACCTCGGGTTTTTCCCCACTGGAAACGAACTTTGTTTTGTTCACAACTGGTTCAGGAGGTACAGAAGCCGCTTTATTCGCTTTGGCCGCAGATTTCCGCAGATTTCCGCGGATGTTAGATGCTTTGGGTTTAACAACCTGCTGCTTGCGGGGGGGCTTTTTTATCATCTCTTCGACGAATTCCTTTTCAAAGGTTTCCTCTTCAGATTGGTGGATAATTTCTATCTTCGTGTCATGGAGTCTGCAAACCTCTTCCAACAGTTCAAAGTCAAAGCGAAGCAAACGCTCTTTGCGGAGGACGTAGATCGTTTCTGCTTGATTATTGATGATGGTGAAGAGCAATTGTTTCCATCCTGGCTTCTTGTCGTTGATGCCACCTCCGATATCCGTGATGATTTGATAGGGGCTTCCTTGAAGCGCAAGATAGGATTCAATCAATTGTTCTTCTCTGAGAAGATCATCTTGTTGATGAGGGGAATCCACACACGCATACCCTAGATTGATCCTGTTTTTGGGTTGATCGTTCTGGAGGACTTGTGCCAGTTGTTCGTCGCTATACATTCGGTGACCTCCCTGGCTCCTGTAGGCAGGCACAAGGATCCCTTTTCGCTCCCATATCCTGATGGTTTCAACGGTTTTCCCAACCTTTTTTGCAAATGGACCAATACTGTACATCTGTGATCTGTCCCGAATGAGTGATTGTAATCATTCATATAAAAAAGATTTAATAACAATTCAAGATATTTACAGATATTGGTTAACTGATTTGCAAATGGACCAATACTGTACATCTGTGATCTGTCCCGAATGAGTGATTGTAATCATTCATATAAAAAAGATTTAATAACAATTCAAGATATTTACAGATATTTAGAGATATTTACAGATATTAGTTAACTGATCCTACGGGAAGATCAGGAAATAGAGCTACACCCCATTCTTTCCTTTTCATCTCTACGGCCAGTGGTTGGGTCTCAGTTGGAGGAGAAACTCATCAACTGGCCAACACGAAATTCCATCTACTAATAGTTTTTCTGTTCCTCGATAGAGCAATATCGTGTTTGCCTCAGGATAATCCGCTTGAAACACTTTGAGGGATCTCAAGGTTTTTGGGTGGATCTGTTGGGCATTTTTAACCTCCAGCGCATAGAAATGATGGTCTCCATATAAGACAATATCCACCTCAGAGCCTCCCCGCGATCGCCAAAAATAACAATTTGCATTACCCTCAGAATAATCACACCAGGCTTTTAAATGTTGTAACACCAAACCCTCCAAGGCAAGACCCCCTATTTCCTCTGGGCTATCAATGGGCCCTTTGGGACGCAAATGGTGGTAAACCCCGGCATCAAACAGATAAAATTTCGCTTGCGCTGTCAGGGCGCGTCTGGCTCGTTTGGTAAAGACCGGCAGCTTATATCCCAATAGGAGATCTTCAAGAATCGATAGATAATTCTCGACAATTTTTCGGGATACCTGGCACTCTCTGGCAATATTGCTGAGGTTCAAAACACTGCCGTGTGAAAAACTAATGACTTCCAGAAATCGGGCAAAGGTTCCGATATCCCGGACTAACGCCTCTTCCTTGACCTCTTCCTTCAAATAAAGAGAGAGGTAAGCCGCCAAGGTCTTATCCGGTTTCCTTGCCGAAACAATCAAAGGGATCAACCCATTGCCGAGTGCTGCATCCAGTGAAAAATCGGCACCCATTTCCGCAGCCAGAAAGGGATGGTAACGGGTTAATAAGGCGCGGCCGGCTAATAGATTGACGCCACCCCGGCGCAATTTTCGAGTACTCGAACCGGTCAGAATAAACTGATGGGATTTGTGCTCCTCAATCAAACTGTGGATACTGTCCAGAATTGCAGGCACTTTTTGAACTTCATCAATAATGTAACGTTTGATTTGTGGGTTTGCGGTGACGATTTGTTTGATTCGCTCGGGGTAGGCCACGTGGTTTCTGAAAGTCCTGTCGTCCAACAAGTCGATGAGGTACGCGTCCGGAAAAGTTTTTTTGAGCCAGGTTGACTTTCCTGTCCCTCTGGGACCGAAAATAAAGAAGCTATCCGCAGGAGCTTCAAAAAATCTTTTGAAATATCTGTCCCTCATCGATTCCTTTCGCTCACAATATTTTAACTGAATAGTAAAAATTGAGTCTTAATTTTTCCTTTTCAGGTAAAATTATCAAGCTATATTGGACAAAATCTCTCCTTTCGTTACACCCGCCACATCACTCCCTGAAATCATTCCCCAGCCGATTGGTCTGGTTATGACCACCCCTTGTCGACGGCCTTCAGACTCCCGTCAATGTTGATGAACGTTCCCGAAACGAAGTCAGAGGTCTGGGAGGTAGGATGAATTTATAATAATTTGACCCATTGTACTAGGGATTTCCTCCGGGGGGAAGGACATCGGCCAGTTGGTCACGGACCCCGTAGGGGTCGAAGAGGGCTTCTACTTGAGCCCAAGTGGTGGGATCCACCGGGATGCCCTGGTCCAACCGCTCTTGGCGCGTCTTGGTGGATCTTTCTCTCGAATTTGATTTTAAATTTCTGAAATGAATCACTTGTTAATATTCAAACTACTATTATAATATTAGTTATTGAATAAAATACTCTTAAATACTAATATGATATCACTATTAACAACAGCAAAAGCACAAAAGGCCTTAGCGCAAAACTTGCAGGAACAGCGTGTGGGTATGGGATTCACCCAGGAAGGTTTAGCCAAACGATCGGGTGTGCCTTTAGCCACATTACGCAAATTTGAACAAAAAAGTCTCATTTCTTTGGAATCCTTTCTAAAACTTGCCATGAGTCTAGGGTTGTTAGAAGCGATCGTGAAAGCGACCCAACAAAAATCTATCGAATTCTCGTCCATTGATGAATTAATTCAGGAAGGACAAACTGCCCAAACCCAAAAGCGCATTCGTAAAAAAGGGTGGCGGAGATGAGATGGATGACTGGTGGAACTGTTTGTGCCCCGGTTTGAGGCACTATTTCATTTTCCATTTGTGCCCCGCCTTGGGGCACAATTACTTCAGTCTCCGAAAAACCTGAAAAAAACTCATAAAACTTCTTCACATAGTATAGATTACGTCGGGAAAACCCTGGACATCGGGAAATTCTGATGTCAAGTCCTTTGATCACTGATCAATCACCTTATTTCCCCAGATATTTTCCTGAAACTTTCCGGAGATGGATTCTCCCAGATCCCAATAAAACCAAATCAATTCCCGACTGGCTGCAAGAGCAGCATGAACCTGCACACTGGTGATTTTTTCCTTAATCTCCTGAAGCCAACAGGTATATTCAGGAGTTGAGCTGAGTTGTGTCATTTTATATTTCTCCTACCACTCAAAAAAACAACATTCCACGATTCTCATTTGAACCTCCTAAAATTGTAAATCGAGGGAAGTTTCTCTGGCATTTGCGATACTGACTCACTGACTCACCGAACGAGGCTATAGAATAAGTCCAAAATTTCTAAAAGATACCGCAAACCACTGCCTTCTTCGAATAATTTTTCAAACAGAGGCCAGATCACCTCCTGCAAAAGCGGAGATCGCTCGAGGGAGTCGCTGAAACTCACCCCGTCTATGTTGGGAGAGCCCTGATTAACCTTGGATAAAGCTAAAAAAATGACTTGACCCCGAAATGTTCTTTACAGAAGGTGGCGGAAACTTACAGCAAGTAGCAGAGTATTTTCGAAGGGATCTTTCCACATTGAGTCGACAACTCATCGCGCTTGAGGAACAAATCCGAAACGATTCTAGCCTGCATGAAAAACTGGATGGCTTGAGGCAGTATCTTAATACCAAAATACAAGTCTGACCCCTTTTCGATTCTTCTATTTTCTTAGAGGTGTTGGCCAAAAACTGATCTTTTTCCTTCGAGCTGCTTGGATCGTGAAGGTTCAATGTTTTTTTACGAAAGCTTGATGGAAGCATTTTCTTCCCGGTTATTGACTTGCAATCTTTTGTGATAAGTCTATAATATTATTCATATTTTCTTGAAAACATAATCTCAGAATTTGTCACATCCAAATTATTGATCAATGAAACCATTCCAAGTTTATAAAAAGCACTGGGAGGAAGCCTTTCTCAGAAAAGAAACAGAGAAAGAACAGCACCGACAGGCGGCTTTGAGAGAGGCTGAGAGGCTCAAGCAAATTCTCATAGACGAATTTCGTGTAAAACGTATTATCTTTCGGTTCGGTCTTATGCAGAGGTGCTTTTGAAGCAGATTCTGACATTGACTTCGCCGTCGAAGGATTGGCGAAGGAAGAATATTTTCCCGCACTGGCCAGGCTGATGATGGCTAGTCCCTGGGAGGTAGATTTGAAACCCATCGAAGAGATGGAAAAATTGCTTAGAGACCATATTGCCAAAGGACAGATTTTGTATGAAAAAAGAGAGTCTTCCTGGAAAGTTTTGAATCTCTCTAAAATCAATGTTATAACATATGTAATAACACTAAATATAAAAGGATTAATCATGCAAGCATTAAAATTAAGAAAAATTGGGAATTCATTTGGGATAGTGTTTCCAAAAGAGGTTTTGGGACAAATTGGTGTTAGTGAAGGAGATTCATTGTTTTTAGTTGAAACACCAGAAGGAGCCTTTCAACTCACACCTTATGATCCTGAATTCGAAAAACAGATGGAAATTGCTGAAAGAGGCATGTCAAAATACCGAAATACTTTAAGGACACTTGCCCAATGAATCCTCCTATATGGATTGAGAAATCGTTAGTTTTAGCCATTCAATCCCGCCTTCTTGTTGAACATGGCGGAGCTTCAGGAATCAGAGACGAAGGGCTGCTTGAATCAGCGTCAGATAAACCAAAAAATTTATATTCGTATGGAAATCCTGACTTATATGATTTAGCAGTAGCATATATTACTGGGCTTGTTCAAAATCATCCTTTTGTTGATGGAAACAAACGAATAGGATTTATGGCAGGATATATCTTTTTGGCAAGAAACGGGAAAGAACTCATCGCTGATGAAGCGGAAGCAGCTCAAATAATTCTTGATCTGGCTTCACATTCCATAGAAGAAATCCAACTGAAAAGATGGTTAATTGAAAACTGTGTGGATGAGGCCTAGACTGGCCACATAGTGGAAAATCCTCAGCTGAGCAAAAAGTATCGAGGGATTACCCCACATTTAAACCTTGAATAAAGCGAAAAAAGATCTGACCCCTTTCTTTTCATTCTAGGGATATCCTCCGGCAGGAAGGACATCGGCCAATTGGTCACGGACCCCGTAGGGGTCGAAGAGGGCTTCTACCTGAGCCCAAGTGGTAGGATCCACCGGGATGCCCTGGACCAATCGCTCTTGGCGCGTCTTGGCGGATCTTTCCCCCGGAAAGAAAACCCCGCTCGATCCTTCCATCAGGGGGGTGTTTTGAAGGTATCTCATCATCTGTTGGGCCTCGGCCCGGATGGTTTCCAGGGGCGCCATGCGGCCCAGGTCGATGATGAGTATCGTGGATCCTGCCCTCAGATCCATCTTTCTTGGAGGACAAGCGATCTGGCCCAGAAGTGCCCCGAAAAGCGCGACCATTACCGAGAGCGCATATCCCTCGCCAGTTCGGTCGCTCGTGTGGCAACCACCTGTCCGAAGGTAGAATGGCCATTGATCTGGAGGATCGCCCCATGGTTGCCAACAACTTCCGGCTCTGCCTTTGGATCGCAATCTCCATCCTCAATGTTTTTCAGGTACTGGGGGATGCGAATGAACCCATGGGAATCGTATCCCGCAAGATTGGCATTGGCCAGGTGGTCCGCCACGATACCGGCGTGGCCGGCCGAGGCTCCTCCCGCCTGCATCATCACATCGGTTATCCGGACAATCTGATGTTTCGTTAATATTGGCATGGATAGCTCCTAAGAATTCAGTTAAATGGCTCCCCTCCCCTCGTGAGAGCCATACGCGGAAGCAGTCGACGTGGAACGGGGTATCAGCGGAGAGCACCCTTACTCACCCATCACCCCGCGGTTATTCCGCCGTCAATGGAGAAGTCGCTACCGGTGACATAAGAGGACTCGTCCGAAGCCAGGTAAAGGGCGCCGTAGGCAATGTCTTCCGGCTGGCCCTGGCGGCCTAGGGGAATCATGTTGAACGTGTTCTGCCGGTATTCTTCGTCCTCCATCAAGTAGGCGTTCATCATTGTTTCGGTGCTGCCCGGATTTATGGCGTTGCCGCGGATACCTTCCCGGGAGTATTGACTAGCGGTGGACTTGGTCAATAGCCGTACCGCAGCCTTGGACACGGTGTAGGCGCACGATGCCTCCGCGCCGGCAAACAGCCCAGACACCGAAGCAATGTTGATAATGGAGCCGCCACCCGCTTTCCGCGTCTCGGGTATGGCGTGTTTTGTCCCCAGAAACGCACCCTTGGTATTTGTATCCCAAACCTGGTCCCACTGTTCGCTGGTGGTCTCCTCCACCAGACCGGTTCGGAAAATAGCGGCGTTGTTCACCAGAACGTCCAGTTTCCCGAAGTGGGCGATGGTGGACGTCACGGCTTGTTGCCACTCAGCCTCGCTGGTGACGTCCAACCGGACGAAGAGGCACTCGGCGCCGGTTTCATTAATTTCGGTCTCGGTCTGACGCCCTTCTTCTTCCAGCACGTCTCCGAAGACCACTTTGGCCCCTTCCCTGGCAAACAACTTGGCCATCGCTGCGCCCATGCCCCTGGCTCCCCCGCTGAAAAAAGCGACTTTGTCTTTCAGCCTCATGGTTCCCCTCCGTCGTTGAATTTGGGAAGCAAGGCCACGGAACGGACCTCGCCAAACTCCTTTTGCAGCTTTTGCCACAAATCACCACCGTCTTCGCTCACGTACACATAGCCGAGGATGCTGGCCGCGACGATTACGTTGGGCCGCTCCTTGTGAGTGGCGATCCCATAGATATTGGAGTTGGGCTCTTCCGGCAGAGGCACCGGTTCCCAGCTTTTGCCACCATCCTGGGTGCGCTGCACGGCACCGGTTGTACCGGGAATAAAGTCGCCGTTGCCGACGAACATGACATCGGGGTTATCCGCTTTGATGACCATGCCGCGGCAGTAGGACCCGGAGTCTGCTTCATGGAACTTGGGGAAATGCGGAATCCCTCGGGCCGCGTGCCCACGAAAAGGGTGTCCGGGTCCGTGGGGTCCACAGTCACCGACCAGACCTCGAGGTTCGATGTGGGGGCATCCAGGTTTTCCCAGGTCGCGCCGCCGTCTTCGCTGCGGAAAACGCCCACGTCGGAACCGGCCAATACCCCCCGGGGGTTGTCCGGATACACGCACAACGCCCTGACGTTGCCCTCATCCGGTATAGTTTTCTTGGGCTCCAGGCGACCAACGTGGGTCCAGGATTCACCGCCATCGGAACTCGCGTTCAGGTCTTGGCCGACGGTGCCGATGAGAATTGTGTAATTTTTTGCCATATCGCGTCTCCTCCTGGAATTCCCTCTCCCCTTAATGCCTTGGCAAGGAGAGAGGGAATCGAGTGGGCTTTCTACTCCGGACTCTATGCCATGCAGAACCTGTGATTAAATCGATGGGTTCTCCGAAGATACCTGAATAGATACATTTACAGTTTGAAAAAACTGTGCAAAATAGAATAAAGAGTTTGTTACATAGGAATAGAGCCAAGCGATCGTTGAGGTAAAATATGTCTTCAGAGCAACCTGGATCACAAGAAAAAATCCTCTCACTCTTGTCGAGGATCGGCTGGGATCACAATCTCACGCCGAGGGAGTGTTATCAGCTATTGATCGGAGAAAATAAAGAAATAAGAGGGATGGACATCAATCATATTTACTATCGTATTCTTACATCATTTGACTGGTACACTATATTAGAAATGATTCCTGCCCATAAGCTGCACCAGGCAGTCAGTCCTCCTGTTGTCAATAAGATCAAATCAGAAACCTTGAGAGAAAAATTCACTCATGCCAGACACATTTTATCAGGACAAACTGTACCCATTTCAGGATAAAATTCTAAAAATTTTGGGGAAGGCAAATACCGAGTTTTATCTGACCGGAGGCACCGCACTCAGTCGGTTTTTACTCCATCATCGGTATTCTGATGATCTTGATTTTTTTCTCAACGCGTCCACCTCCTTTAAAAAACAAGTTCAAACCATCATTGATCTTCTGAATAAAAATACAATCCCCTTTCAATCAGCGATTCCTTCCGAGGATTTTTTTAGAGTGTTGCTGCCCCTGCCTTTTGAACATGAGAAATCGCTGCAAATTGATTTTGTGAATGATGTTGGGGTTCATTATGGGGAGTTCCACAGTTCGGAATTATTCCCAAGAATTGATAATTGGCGAAATATCCTTTCGAATAAAATTTCTGCTTTAAGTCGAGAAGAAGCAAAGGACATAGTCGACCTTTTGTTGATATCACAGACTTATGAATTCGAGTGGAAAGAGGTGATTGGGGAGGCAAATCAGAAAGATGCATGGGTCGATCCCTTGGCGATATCAAAACGCTTGGATGAATTTCGAATAGAAACTTTACAATCCATTAAATGGGTCATCCCTGTGGATGTCCATGCGTTTACCAAAGCTTTAAAAACGCTACAGCAAGACATTTTCTTTGGCAAACAAAATTCTCTGGCAGCCAGGGCCTGATCGGCCATCACTGTGGCATAACTTTTCTGCCTCCCATCCAGGGATTCAATGCGCTTCAGGAGAGATTGGGTCAGTTCGACTGAAGAAATGTCCCGGTTTTGGAGGAGGGCGGCTACCTCCCGCAATGATTTAAAATGAAGCTCTTTAAATTCCTTAACATCCATAATCTTTTCCATAATGTTTTTTAAAAGTTAAAATGTTGTTAATTTTTATCCTTGAGCGACAGATCCGTTTATATACCAAAACCGTTTTTGGCGATACCCCTGAAGAAGCTTTGAACGATCAGCTCAAATGACTTGTTCTATTTTAAATTTGGCCAACCTGATTCAGGTATTTTTGTAGGAATGGCTGGACTTCGACAATTTTTTTCGAATGCGCTGACTCAAGGGCAGCAAACAGGAGAGCGGCGCACTGGATATTGTCTTCAAGGCTGTTTGGAGGTTCGGCTCCCCCTAGCAACCACTGACAGAAAAGTTCTGCCAACCAGGAATTCATCCAGGCTTCCTGTTCGAGAAGAGGAATCTCCTTTTCGAAAGCGTCCTCCAGTTGTGCGTGAATTCGCAGTTGCCGTTTATCGAGTTCAAGGGTCGCCAATTCGCATTCCGCACGCCAATAATCCTGGAGCCAACCATTCAGTTGTGAAGCATTGGTTTTGGCACCTTCGTAAACCACTTTGACGCCATTGTCCATCTCCACCAGCATCACAGCTTGAGGATCTCCCTGGAACTCACTCCATTCAGGGTTCCATGTGACACAATGCACGGATTCCGCATTGGCTTTCGTGAGCGAACGCATGATATCGAAGTGATGAACCAAGGCTTCAATCAGCAGGGGATCCGCAATGTCATAGGGGTACTCCAATCCCCATTGTCCGCGTTTGCGACAGGTCCATGTGTTACGTCCCACCAGATAGTCCAAACGACCATAGTGGCCCGAATGAATGTGGCGTTGCAGAGTTTGTTTGTCTTGATCGAAGCGGTGGCTCATCGTCACTGCCATCTTGAGCCCCGCCCCCTTGACTTTTTGATAGATTCGACAACTGGCCTCCATTGTATCGGCAATCGGTTTCTCAGAGAGGATGTGGTCATCATATCGAATGGCCAAATCCACCATTTCTTCATGAGCAGCCGGAGGAACAACGATGGTGATAAAATCCGCATCTTGTTCTGCCAGTGCCTGTTCCGCCTTGGTATAGAGCTGTGTGTCGTCAAGATTCAACTGTTGCTTCGCCTGACCAAGCATATCCGGATTGATGTCGACTGCTGCAACAGGGATCGCAAGACCAAGTTTTTTCAAGTGAGGCATCACGATTGTACACCAACGTTGTCCGTGTCCTCCTACGCCAATCTGGATGTAACGCAATGGTTTCTGTGCTGATGTCATAACAGTTCCTTATTGCTATTCTAGGGATTTTCTCCAGAGGGAACGACATCCGCCAATTGGTCAAGGACCCCATAACGGTCGAAGAGTGCTTCTACCTGATCCCAAGTGGTGGGATCCACCGGGATGCCCTGGGCCAATCGCTCTTGGCGCGTCTTGGCGGATCTTTCTCCCGGAAAGAAAACCCCGCTCGATCCTGCCATCGGGGGGGTGTTTTGAAAGTATCTCATCATCTGTTGGACCTCGGCCCGGATGGTTTCCAGGGGCGCCATGCGGCCCAGGTCGATGATGAGTATCGTGGATCCTGCCCACAGATCCATCTTTCTTGGAGGGGAAGCGATCTGGCCAAGAAGTGCCCCGAAAAGCGCGACCATGACCAAGAGCGCATATCCCTCGCCAGTTCGGTCGCTCGTGTGGCAACCACCTGACCAAAGGTAGCATGGCCATCGATCTGGAGGATCCCCCCATGGTTGCCAACGACTTCCGGCTCTGCCTTTGGATCGCAATCTCCGTCCTCAATGTTTTTCAGGTACTGGGGGATGCGAATGAACCCATGGGAATCGTATCCCGCAAGATTGGCATTGGCCAGGTGGTCCGCCACGATACCAGCGTGGCTGGCCGAGGCTCCTCCCGCCTGCATCATCACATCGGTTATCCGGACAATCTGATGTTTCGTTAATATTGGCATGAATAGCTCCTAAGAATTCAGTTTAGCGGTGATAGAGGGAAACCCTCCCCGCTAACCACTGGATGCCCCGCCCCACTACCGTTCGAAAACCGGGGTTTGCGTAGGCCTGGTTATCGTGCCCGTTCTGATAGCAGAAGACCCTCGCCTTACCGAAGGTCCGCGTCCACGCGATCGTCTTCATACTTTGGGGATGATTGGTGGTGAGCAGGATGTGGCTATCCTCGTCCGCGTCGTCTATGTTATAGGTCTCGTCGACGATGTCCCATGGCTCCAGTGTGGCAGTGATGGGGTGCTCGGTGTCCGCGACGTCGATGTGCACGGTCTGGTCGAAGGCGCATGGTACACTGCCTCGCTGACGCATGCCGCTAAGCTCTCTCCATAGCGGCCAGTCGGGAAAGGCTACCAGCGCGTGATGCAGCAGAAATATCCCCTGGTCCCCATCGCGAAGGCCCTCCAGTGTCTCCTTTATGGCTCCGCTCTGCTTAGATGTTCCGGGCTCTAATTTGCCATCTTTTTCAGCGGGCGTGCGGAGGTGCATGTTGTAGAACACTAATACGTCGTAGTTCCCTGGACCACGTGCCGAGTCGAAAACGAAGTCCCACATGTTCTGAGGGTAGGCCTCGATTTCGGGAATGGTGCGAAGCATGGACTGGAAGCCGACCACGTCGTACGGGTGCCCGCCGGTAATCACTGCTGTTTTTATCTTTCCATTCGTCATGTTTCTGTCTCCTGCGTAATGTTTCGCTTAACCACGTAAATCGTTTATTCCCTTGTCATAGGGTTTCGCTTCGCTCCACCGGAATGCCTGGGCCGCATTCGGAGACCACCCATGCTGTTATGACATGCTCCGTTGGAGCAAATACGGTCCGGTTAGTTAGGCAGCAAGGCCACGGAACGGACCTCGCCAAACTCCTTTTGCAGCTTTTGCCACGAATCACCCCCATCTTCGCTCACGTACACATAGCCGAGGATGCTGACCGCGACGATTACGTTGGGTCGCTCCTTGTGAGTGGCGATCCCATAGATATTTGAGTTGGGCTCTTCCGGCAGAGGCACTGGTTCCCAGCTTTTGCCACCATCCTGAGTGCGCTGCACGGCACCGATTGTACCGGGAATACCGTCGCCGTTGCCGACGAACATGACATCGGGGTTATCCGCTTTGATGACCATGCCCCGGCAGTAGGACACGCGATCCGCTTCATGGAACTTGGGGAAATAGTGGTAATCCCAGCTTTCGCCTTCGTCGTGGCTGGTGGCGAGCCCAAAGGGAGAGGTACAGTAGACTGCGGAACGGGCGCCAGTTTTCAGAGCCATACTGTGAATGTCACCGTGGAAGGGATTAGGACCCAGGTCGGGCAGGTGTATCCAGTTGTCTCCGCCATCCAGGCTCTTGTAAACCCCGTCAACCTCCATGCTAGCCCAGATGGTGCGGTTGTCCCTGGGATCTACGATCATGCAGGTGGTCCGCGGCGGTGAGGGAGGTTCAGTGACGGGGCTCTTCATGTTTACGCCCATATGAAGCTTGCTCCAAGACCTCCCCCCATCCCTGGAGCGGAATCCCTCGGGCCGCGTGCCCACGAATAGGGTGTCCGGGTCCGTGGGGTCCACAGTCACCGACCAGACCTCAAGGTTCGATGTGGGGGCATCCAGGTTTTCCCAGGTCGCGCCGCCGTCTTCGCTGCGGAAAACGCCCACGTCGGAACCGGCCAATACCCGACGGGGGTTGTCCGGATACACACACAACGCCCTGACGTTGCCCTCCGTCGGTAGTGTGTTTTTCAGCTTGGGCGTGTGGTAGATTTCAGGGCGAATGTTGGTCCAGGATTCACCGCCGTCGGCACTCACGTTCAGCCCTTGGCCGATGGTGCCAATGAGGATTGTGTAATCTTTTGCCATCTCGCGTCTCCTTGGTATCGAGTTGTTAAAATAATGTTAGTTGCTGTTGGTGGAGTTTTTTATACTCCTTATTTCTTTCCGCTCCCCTTAGATCCTAAATTAGCTCCTGGAAGGGGCTCCTCGTGATCGTACTCGTGAGACGTGCTCGTGCTCGTGAACGAAACGACATCCCATAGAACCCTGGATTCCATACCTTCTCTTCTCTTCGGGCTTCCCCATCTCAAAGGGATCGGGAATGTTGCAATCGAGCACGTGCACGAGCACGATGACGAGCACGGGTCTGTCCCCCTTAGATCCTAGCGGTAATTGAGGGAAACGCCCTCGTGGAAGACGTGAATCTTGGGGGGCTCGGCGGTCAGTTTGACCGTGTTGCCGCGCAATCCTGTGTGAATGCCCGGCAGCTTTGCGAGCATGGTATCCTTGTCCTGCACCCGGTCAAAGTGGAGCAGGGTCACCTCGCCCAATTCCTCGGTGATGCTCACCTTGCCCTCGAAAATATAATCGCCGTCGGTTTCTACCAAATCCTCCGGCCGAACCCCAACGTTGACCTTCAGGCCTTCCTCCGAGCTTCGCGTCGGGGCAGCTGAGAAGGCAACCCCGCCGGTCTCAAGTTTAATGGTGGTCTGCTCTCCCGTGCCGACAACTTCGCCGGGAAGCAGGTTCATGGCGGGTGAGCCGATGAACTGAGCGACAAACTCGTTTTGGGGTCGGGTATACAGTTCCAACGGTCTGCCGACCTGAGCAATGCGCCCACCGGGGGTGAGCAACACGATGCGGTTCGCCAGGGTCATGGCCTCCACCTGGTCGTGGGTCACGTAGATCATGGTGCTCTCGGGCATCGACTCCTTGAGCTGGGCAATCTCAATCCGGGTGGCCACCCGAAGGCGGCATCCAGATTGGAGAGCGGCTCGTCAAACAGGTAAACCTTGGGGTCACGCACGATCGCCCGGCCGATAGCAACCCGCTGACGCTGACCTCCGGAGAGCGCCTTGGGCAGTCGTTCGAGATAGGGCTCCATCTGGAGGATCCGCGCGGCCTGCGTGACGGTAGTATTGATCACCTGACGCGACTTCTTGGCAAGCTCGAGGGCAAAACTCATGTTCTTGTGCACGTTCATGTGCGGATACAACCCATAGGACTGAAACACCATCGCGATACCACGCTGGGCCGGTGGCACATCGTTGACGACCTGCCCCTCGATCTCCAGAGTGCCCGACGTGATGGTCTCAAGCCCGGCGATCATGCGCAAAAGGGTTGTCTTGCCACAGCCCGATGGCCCAAGTAAGACGATCAGTTCACCCTGCTCGATATCAAGATTGATATCCTCAAGGGCCTTGACGGCTCCTCCATAGATTTTTTCGACGTTGGTCAGCTTCATTTTGGACATTGGTCCCTCCCTGTCTGTTTACGGTCCGGCGCCTCTGCCGGACCCGGTTCATGGACGACACGTGTGACGACGCCCTGCCCTCCATTCTTCAACCGGTCACCCTTTGATCGATCCGGCCAACAAGCCGCGCGCGAAATATCGTTGCATGGCGAAAAAGACCGCCAACGGCAGCGCCATAGAAATGAAAGCCCCCGTCGACAGGAGTTCCCATCGGCCGCCCCAGGTCCCCTGAAATGTATTAATGTGGTCGGTCATGACAATGGTGTCACCGGTGGCGTCAATCAGAAACACCTTGGCAGCCAGGAGATCGTTAAACATCCACAGAAACTGGATGATCGCGTACGCGCCGAGCGCCGGAATGCTGAGCGGCAGAACGATCCTCACGAAAATCTGGAAATCAGTCGCACCGTCGAGCTTGGCGTTTTCGATAATTTCGCGCGGTATGCCAGCCATGTAGTTTCGCAAAAGATAGATGGCGAATGGCTGTCCGAGCGCGGTATGGACGAGCCAAACGCTCAGGTAACCCTTCTCGATTCCGATGCCCAGGTGCAGCTTCAGAATTGGGATGAAGGCAAGCTGGCCAGGAAAGACAAGGGCCACGATGACCGCGGTGATCAACCATGCACGGCCTCGGAAATTCATCCAGGCGAGCGCGTAGGCGGCAAACGCGGCCACCACGAGCGGGATAATCGTCGCCGGAATGGCCACGGTCAGCGTGTTGAAAAAGGCCTGCAACATACCTTCGTAGTTCTTCTCGTCAAACAGCATCCAGTGGTAATTTGCGAGCGAAAATTCGGGTGGCGCTCTTGCCGTGACGAATACGCGTTGTCCGCGGCCACTCAACTGATCGTCGTTGCCGCGCCAGACGTAGTCACCGTTGGCCTGAACCGTGATGCTTTCCCCATCTCCCAGGTCGGCCACCTCACCGGGAACATAGACATCAATCGCTCGCAACGAGGTGCCCCAAACGGTAATCTTCTTTGAGGCCCCCTCGCCGAACAGGTTGCCCGAGACCGTAAAGAGGTCGCCGTCAGCCACGCGAAAGTCGTCCGGATCGGCGGCCCGAAGAACTTCGTTCTGCTCGGTTGTAAATAGCGCTGCCCACCATCCTGAACCAATGATCTGGTCCCTGGTTCGGAACGAAGAGACGAACAGACCCAGTGTTGGAGCCAGCCATGCCGCAACCAGCACAGCGACTGAGATGTGCACGATCCATTTGTGCGTAGATTTGTTTTGTACTATTCCATCCATGGTCAATCCTCAGCTCATTTCTTTGCGGACGTTGCGCACATTCCAGATCATAATCGGCAACAATAGCAACAGAAGGATGATTGCAGATGCCGACCCGACGCCCCAGTCGAGGTCGTTGAATATCTTGCGGAACAAATAATTTGCCAGAACCTCCGTATTCCAATTACCGTTGGTCAACACAAAGACAATGTCGAACACCTTCAACACGAGCACCGTGATGAGGGTCCACACCACGATGATTGTACCGACGATTTGCGGGACCTTGATGCGGAAAAATAACTGGAACGGAGTCGCGCCGTCGATGATGGCGGCCTCAACCGTTTCCTGCGGAATACCGCGCAGCGCCGCCGAGAGGATCACCATGGCTAAGCCGGTCTGGATCCAGATCATAATGGCCATCAGGAAGAAATTGTTCCAGAACGGTATCGTCAGCCAGGACAGGGGTTTGCCGTAAGGCAGGGTGATCGTGAACACGTCGATCACGTTCAGAAGCGCCAGGACGGCGAGATAGGCCGCCGCCGTAGCGGCAACTGCTCGCAGAGCCGCGGTGATGATTCCGCCCTTTCGTACTTCCGGAATGAAGAAGGGGCGCAGGAACAGGTAACAGACATACGCCGCCACCGCAGCAAAGCCCAACAGGATGATGGCCGGGAATATCCGCAGAAAAAGAAACGAGCCGTTCCCATCTTCGAACTGCATCCAGACCGCGTTCAGCATCCCGATCTGCACCCGATCCTCGGCTTGGGTATCATAGATCAGCTTGAAGATCACCGCGGCGCCGACAAACGAGATCGCCATGGGCATGAAGATGATCGACTTGGCGATGTTGCCCCAGGCAATGCGGTCCGTCAGTTGGGCGATCAGGAGACCAAACGCCGTACACGCAGCGGGTACGACGCTCAACCACAACATGTTATTGCGCATCGCTTCCCAGAATTTCGTCTCGCTGAACATCTGCTGATAGTTCGCAAGACCGACAAACGCACCGCCCAAATCGCGGTCGGTGAGTGACAAGCGCAGTGTCTCGAAAACCGGGTAGACTATGTAGACCCCCATCATGAACATGGCCGGGAAGAGGAACAACCACGGTCGGACCAGGTTGGCGCGAGTGATGTTATTTCCGGCGTTCTCGCCGCGCGGCGGGAACAGGACTTTGTCGAGCAGCTGGTTGGAGAGGTAGAAGTAACTGAGGCAACCGCCGATACCGATGATGATGATGATGAGACCCTGGACTGCTGCGTTCATGTCCGCGCTCCTCCCTGAATGTTGTCAATGCGTATCATACTAAACTCACTCATCACCTCCCTGCGGCTATTCCGCCGTCAATGACCAAGTCGCTGCCGGTGACAAAAGAGGACTCGTCCGAAGCCAGGTAAAGAGCGCCATAGGCCACGTCTTCCGGCTGGCCCGTGCGACCCAGGGGAATCCTGTTGAGCATTTTCTCTTGATATCCCTCCTCCGCCATCAAGTGGGCGTTCATAGTTGTTTTGATGCTGGCCGGAATTATGGAGTTGACGCGGATCCCTTCCCTGGCGTATTGAATAGCGGTGGACTTGGTCAAAAGCCGCACCGCAGCCTTGGACATGGTGTAGGTGCACGATGCCTCCATGCTGCCTTCCAGCCCAGCAATCGAAGAGATGTTGATCATGGAGCCGCCGCCCGCTTTCCGCATCTCGGGTATGGCGTGTTTTGTCCCCAGAAACGCGCCCTTGGCGTTTATTTCCAAATCCCGGTCCCACTGCTCGCTGGTGATCTCCTCCACCAGACCGGTCCGGTAAGTACCGGCGTTGTTCACCAGAACGTCCAGTTTCCCGAAGCGGGCGACGGTGGACGCCACGGCTTGCTGCCACTCGGCCTCGCTGGTGACATCCAACCGGACGAAGAGGCACGCGCCACCGGTTTCATTAATTTGTGTCTCGGTCTGACGCCCTTCTTCTTCCAGCACGTCTCCAATGACCACTTTGGCCCCTTCCCTGGCAAACAGCTTGGCCATCGCTGCGCCAATACCCCTGGCTCCCCCGCTGATAAAAGCGACCTTGCCTTTCAGTTTCATGGTTTGCCTCTTCTATTGATGATTGATGGTTGTCCGTCTCCCCGCCAACCACTGGATGCCCCGCCCCACTACCGTTCGAAAACCGGGGTTTGAGTAAGCCTGGTTATCGTCCCCGCCCTGGTAGCAGAAGACCCTCGCCTTACCGAAGGTACGAGTCCACGCGATCGTCTTCATACTCTGGGGATGATCGGTGGTGAGCAGGATGTGGCTATCCTCGTCCGCGTCGTCTATGTTATAGGTCTCGTCGACGATGTCCCACGGCTTTAGTGATGCAGTGATGGGATGTGCGGTGTCCGCGACGTCGATGCGCACGGTCTGGTCGAAGGCGCACGGAATTGCGCCTCGCTGACGCATGCCGCTAAGCTCTCTCCAGAGCGGCCAGTCGGGAAAGGCTACCAGCGCGTGATGCAGCAGAAAAATCCCCTGGCCCCCATCACCAAGGCCCTCCAGCATCTCCTTTATGGCTCCGCTCTGCTTATCGGTTCCTGGCTCTGATTTGCCATCTTTTTCAGCGGGCGTGCTTTGGTGCCAGTTGAAGAACACGAGTACGTCATAGGTCCCTGGACCGCGTGCCGAGTCGAAAACGAAGTCCCACAGGTTCTGAGGGTAGGCATCGATTTCGGGAAGGGAGCGAAGCATGGACTGGAAGCCGACCACGTCATACTCGTGCTCGCCGGTAATCACGGCTGTTTTTATCTTTCCATTCTCCATGTTCCTGTCTCCTGTATTAGATTAAAGATTACAATGATGTGCCATCCCGGACTTGATCCAGGACCGGGATGATCCGGGATCCAGGTACCTGGTAGCTTTGCATATCGGTTCCACGTCAGCTGCTTCCGCGTACGGCTGGATTCCTGGTCAAGCCGCTCAGAGGACCGCCGGAATGACAAAAATAGAAAATCACACCCAACTAGTGCTCTGTCAACTTTAATTTGACGGTAGGGCCGGGTGACGTCCCGGCCTAAGAAACGCCACGCTCGCATTGGCCGGGGCGTCACCCGGCCCTACCATTAACTCGGCATTTTAAAGTTGACAATCTAGTTGGGCAGCAAGGCCACGGAACGGATCTCGCCAAACTCCTTTTGCAGCTTTTGCCACGAATCACCCCCATCTTCGCTCAGGTACACATAGCCGAAGATGCTGGCCGCGACGATTACGTTGGGCCGCTCCCTGTGAGTGCTTATCCCATAAATAATGGAGTTGGGCTCTACCGGCAGGGACACCGGTTGCCAACTTTTCCCGGCATCCTGGGTGCGCTGTATGGCACCGGTGACACCGGGAATAACGTCGCCGTTGCCGACAAACATGACATCGGGGTTATCCGCTTTGATGACCATGCCGCGGCAGTAGGACACGTGATCCGCTTCATGGAACTTGGGGAAATAGTGGTAATCCCAGCTTTCACCTTCGTCGTGGCTGGTAGCGATCCCAAAGGGAGAGGTACAGTAGACTGCGGAACGGGCGCCAGTCTTCAGAGCCATACTGTGAATATCGCCCTGGAAGGGGTCAGGACCCAGGTCGGGCAGGTGGTTCCAGCTGTCGCCGCCATCCAGGCTCTTGTAAACCCCGTCAACCTCCATGCCAGCCCAGATGGTGTTGTTGTCCTTGGGATCTACGATCATGCAGGTGGTCCGCGGCGGCGAGGGAGGAAGTGGTTCAGAGATGGGGTAATTCATGTTTACGCCCATATGAAGCTTGCTCCAAGTCCGCCCCCCATCCCTGGAGCGGAATCCCTCGGGTCGCGTGCCCACGAATAGGGTGTCCGGGTCCGTGGGATCTACAGTCACCGACCAGATTTCAAGATCCGCTGTGGGGGCATCCAGGTTTTCCCAGGTCGCGCCGCCGTCTTCGCTGCGGAAAACGCCCACTTGGGATGAGGGGACTGATTGACAATCAGCACCGGCCAATACACGCCGGGGGTTGTCCGGATACACGCACAACGCCCTGACGTTGGACTCATGCCAGATAGGTTGATTGATTTTGGTCCAGGATTCACCCCCGTCGGCACTCACGTTCAGCCCTTGGCCGGCGCCGCCGATAAGGATTGTGTAATCTTTTGCCATCTCGCGTCTCCTTATTCGAGTTGCTAAAATAATGTTCGTGGCTGTTGGTGGAGTTTTTTATACTCCTTCTCCAGCCCTTGGTTCTTTACATATTGGGTGAGAGTCGCTTCATCTCCTCCCCAAAGTGTCTCTTTGACAGATGTCATATGTCCCTCTTTAGTTCCCTGTACAAGTAGCACGAAGCCTGATGACCATCGCCCACTGGGTACAGAGGGGGAGGACGCTCGTGACAGATCTGCGTGGCGTGGGGACAACGACGGTAGAACTTGCATCCCACCCGATCGCCCTTTCCCATCTCCTCTTCAACGGAGACCTCTACCTCCTCTTGCCATTTGGCGGAGGGATCGGGAGTGGGGATGGAGCTCATAAGGAACTGAGTGTAGGGGTGCTGAGGGTCATTGATGACTCCGGTGGCATCACCGGTCTCCGCGACGGACCCCTGGTACAGGATGAAGATACGGTCGCTGATCTGATACGCGGTGGAGAGGTCGTGGGTGATAAAGAGGAAGCTAATGCCGAAATCCTCCTTCAGCTTGAGCATGATCTCGAGGATCTGGGCTCTCAGCGAGGCATCGATCATGGAGACCGGTTCGTCGGCGACAATGAGGCGCGGTTTCAACATGAAGGCGCGGGCCACGATGATCCGCTGTCTCTGTCCACCCGAGAGTTGATGAGGGTATTTCCTCAAGATCTCCTCCGGTCTTAAGCCCACGACCTCCAGCGCCTCCTCGATCATCCTTCTCGCCTCCGCCCTGCCGCGGGCCAACTTAAATCCGGAGACGGACATATTGAACACGTGATCAGCGCGATAGAAGGGGTTAAAGACGGCGTATGGGTCTTGGAAAACGGCCTGGCACTCGCGGCGGTAAGCCATTCGTTCTGGACCTTGACGAGGGTTTGGGTAACGACGCGCTGCATCACCACATCGAGGGCGCCTGTCGGCTCGTCGGCGATGATGACCTGGGGCTCGAGGACGATGGCCATGGCGATGCAGACCCGCTGCTTCATCCCTCCTGAGAGCTCATGGGGGTACATACGGTAACCCGGCTCGGCAGGCCGACCAGGCCCAGAAGCTCTGTGATTCGCTCCTTCATATCACCACGTTCCCGGGAGGCGGTATGAGCCTTGTCGGTAACGCTCCTTAAGAGATCATCGACCCAACCCCTTTGTAGCCGCTTATGATGCCCACGGTTATGCCCACCAAGAGGCCGGCTAACCCGGTAAAAATCCCGATAATGAGCGATTGCCTTAAGCCATGGATTATTTGATCGAAAACATCCCTGCCGAGGGTATCGGTGCCTAAGAGGTGCTCAAAACTGAAGGAACGAATAAAACAGGTGGAAAAGCGGATTCGTCAACGGATCCAATTAAAACCAGAGTTTAAAAAATTGTTAACCGTCTCAGGGATCGGAACAATCCTCTCCTTAACCGTCATGTTAGAAACAGGAGAGATTAGTCGATTTCCCGGCGTGAGCGATTTTGTTTCTTATTGTCGAAATGCTCCCAGTAAAAAAACATCCAATGGAAAAAAGAAAGGAGAAGGGAATCGGAAAAATGGTAACAAATACTTAGCCTGGGCTTTTGTGGAAGCGGCTCATTTTTCCCTCATCCATAATGAGCTGGCACGACGGTATTACCAGAAAAAAATATCAAAAACGAAATCGGTGGTGGCCATCAAAGCCTTAGCCAGTAAACTGGCGCGAGCCAGCTATTTTGTCATGAGAGATCAAGTCGATTTTGAGGCCAGCCGTTTGTTTGGAAAATAAGATGCTTTAAGAAAGCTTAAATCGAATGATAACGGAGACCGTGAACCATCATTGGGGTTGGACAACGAGCCATTGGCCTGATTGGAAAGCGGTCTCCAACCCTTCAGATGAATGCGATACAATTTTCGAACGCCCTTGCGGTGAGCCATCAAGGGGATGGACGCGGACGGAACCGTGAGCCAAAAGCCTGTACAAACTATTGGACACAACAAGGTACATATGTTTTTCTGGGGCAAATTATTTTGCCAGGGGAGTCGGGACCTGAGGATCGGCCCACTCCTTGATCCTGATGAGTGACTGGAGCGTTTCTTTGATCAAATTTGAAGAAATGACTCAAACTCTTGAAATAAATGGTGCGATTATTAAAAATTGTAGTGTTGAATCCTGAAGACTACACGCAAATTGGTTACCCTGATTTGTGGACGGGAAAGTATTTTTTTCTTGCCTATCCCTCTAATGAGTGAGTGACCCCGATTCCCGATTTCTAAGCGAAGGGGTTGATCAGTCGGGCGAGGAATCCTTTTTTGCGTTTCACCTTCGCGGTGCCGTAACTGCCCTGACCGCCTCGCAGTCGGGGGTCGAGCAGGTCCCTCACTGCGTCGCCGAACATGTTGAGGGAGTAGACGACAATCGTCAGGCACAGCCCCGGCCAGATCGCCAGCCGTGGGGCCATCTCCATGAACTGGCGCCCTTCCTGGCTGAGCATGACTCCCCAGCTGGGAACCCCGATGGGCAGACCGAATCCCAGGAAGCTCAGAGAGGCCTCAGACAGAATCACCCCCCCGATGTTGATGGAGAAGATGATGATGATCGGCGCCACAATATTGGGCAGCACATGTCGCAGGAAGATTTGGCTCGTGGGGGTGCCCACGGCCCTGGCGGCCAGAAAGTAGTCATTCTCTTTAATGCCGATCACGGCGCCTCTGACGACTCTTGAGCCACCGATGCCTCCGGCGATGCCCAGGACCAGTATTATCTGTGGTATACCCCGTCCCACTATGGACATGATGGTTAACAACAGGAGCAGACCCGGAAAAGCCATCCAGGCATCGACAAATCTCTGCACAGCCAGGTCCAGTTTACCACCAAGGAATCCTGAAGTACCGCCTATCAGGACCGCCACCACAACATTAACAGCGGTCGCTGACAGACCGACGACTAACGAAACACGAGCCCCGACGAAAAGGCGGCTCAGGAGGTCTCTCCCCAACTGGTCGGTACCCAGCAGATACCGGGTTGATGGGCCAGTCAGCCGGTCTGCCAGGTGCATTTCCCAATATGGATAAGGAGCCAGAACATTGGCAAAGATAGCCACAAAAATCAATATCAATATGATAATCCCGCAGGCAGTACCCAGTGGCTTCTCCCTGAGAAGCCTGATAAAGAAATCAGCCAGCCGGCCCCGTCGCTTGGGCTCCTTGATGGCGGAGGGTTTCTCTTTGGTGTTATTCATGATCCCGATTTTTCTATAATACAGTCCTGGAGGGACGAAAGGTAATAGCCCAGCGATTCATCGTTGGGAAAGGAACCCCCCCTCCTCAGCTAGTCCCAGAGGGACGACACTTCTTCGATCTAGCGAGTTACTCCCTTTCGTCCCTCCGGGACTTCTTCTTACAGACGAATCTCAAACCCATATTTACCAGAGGCATAACGACTATTCATACCGCACCCTCGGGTCCAAATAGGGATAAATCAGGTCGATCATTAGATTTATTGCTAAAATCGCAGTGCCGAAAACCAGGTTTACTCCGGAGACCACCGGGTAGTCTCTCTCCGTGAGGGCAACCAGCAGGAGACGACCGAGGCCCGGCAGGTTGAAGATGTTCTCCATGATCACGGCGCCCCCGACCAGGATCGGCAACTGCAGACCGATCAGGGTCACCACCGGGATGAGGGCATTTTTGATGGTGTGTCTGATCACCACGACCCGCTCCTTGAGCCCCTTGGACCAGGCCGTCCGGATATAGTCCTGCCTGAGCACCTCCAGCATCATGGTGCGCGTCATCCGCATGGTCTCGCAAGAAGCGGCCGTCCCCAGAATCAGGCTGGGAATGAATAACCCCTTGAGACTTCCCAGTGGGTCTTCGGTGAAAGGAATGTATACCAGAGGGGGCGCCCAGCCCCACCAGATTGCCGGGAAGATCATGACCATAAGTGCCAGCCAGAAGTTAGGCGTTGCCAGGCCGATGATGGCGGCGGTGCGCCCAGCGTAGTCGGCGGCCGTATCCTGGCGAATCGCCGAGTAGATGCCGACAGGCAGGGCTATCAGCAGCCCGATTACGATTGCCATGACGCCAAGCTCAAGGGTGACCGGCAGTCTATCTATTATCTGCTCCTCCACCGCCCCCCGGCCAATCAGTGATTCGCCAAGGGTGCCCTGGAGGAGACCGTTGAAACGCGACTCCATGCTAAACGGGTCAGGGGTCGGCAACACTCCTAGCCAGCGTCCATACTGCACGGGCACGGGCACGTCTAATCCCAGCATACGCTTAAGAGCTTCACGGTCAATCTCGAATGCCAGCACCCCCTCCGCTTCCATCTTAGCCACCATGGCGTCTATCATATCGCCGGGGATGAAGCGGACCGAGAGAAAGACTATGATGGTCAATATCCATAAGGTGGGAATTATCAGCAATAACCGCCTGATGATATAGGCTTTCATAAACCCTAATGCCCCATTGCTTCCTTCAGCTCACTATCAATCCAGAGGCGGGCTAAGAATGACTGGGTTTCACCCATTCCTATTCTTATTTCGGCGTTATAACCTTTGACCCACGGCTGCCAAGCTTGGAACTGTGGGGTTTCGACCCCATATACGAATGAGTGCTTGGCTGTCGTGTACATAATTGCCTCTTTGCCCAGCCTATTCTGCTCCTCAAGGGTGGTAACGGCGTTTGCTTTGTCCCACAGGGCGTCATATTCGGGGTCTTTCAGGGACCAGTGCTGGCCGGAATCTGAATGAAACGACCACAGATGATCGGGGAGCCTATACCTGATGGCCACCGACGCGGATGTCATTCTGTAGGTATCCTGATCTCCTTTTGTGGCCCCCACAATTGTCGGCCAATCCATACCAGCGTCTATCTCGATCACCACGCCAATCTGACGCCAGTATCCCGCGACCAGTTCTGCATAGCTCGGATCGAACCGTTCATAGTAGGCCATGCGGGTCTTGAATCTAATGCCGTCCGCGCCGCGGGTAAGCCCAGCCGCATCAAGCAACGCTTCTGCACCTTCCGGGTCATAGGTATAGCCTTTCTTCACCTCTTCGGGCCACTCCTCAAATGGCGTGCCAAACGGCATATCATTGGCTATATATCCCTGCGGAGTCGCATTGCCATAACCCTTATAGAAGGTATTCACAATGGTCTCGCGGTCCACTGCCATATTCATTGCCTGGCGCACCCGGATGTCATTCCAGGGCGGTCTGTGCACACCGACGAAAACGAAACTCTGGTCGGACCGATACGTAATAGGCCCCAGCTCAATTTCGGGGTCGGTCCGCTGGAGGCTCTCTATCTGGTCGATCGACCTTAATTGAGAGTCGCCGACAGTCCCCAGCATATCAATCGTACCCGTGCGCAGTGCCGCCAGACGGGTTGCCTCATCTGGCATGAACAAGGTTATTACCTTGTCAACATAGGGCAAGCGGTTCTCCGGGTATTTTTCGTCGTAGGCCCAGTAGTCAGGATTTTTGGTCCAGGTCCTAGTGCTGTCTTCGACCAGCTCCGTCAGCTCATAGGGTCCGGTGCCGACCGTGTTCCGCCAATCCTTATAGTCGCCGTGTTGCTCGATGACCTCCGGAGGGTAGATCACAGCAACCCAGTGAACCAGGAGATTTAGCAGGGCACGAAGGTCTGGCTCCTTCAGCTTAAAAACAACCGTATATTTGTCGGTGGCCGTTATCGACTCGAAATTGTCTGGCTTCAACCCACCTACCACTGGGCTAGGGCCGGCTTCACTGAACTTGCCCAGCCCCAATAAACGATGCCAGTTATATTCGACATCCCTGGCCGTCAATGCTCTCCCGTTCACCGGTGCCTTGTCGTGCCAGTTAACGCCCTTTCGGATGTTGAAGATAATGGTTGTATCGTCGGGCGTTTCCCAGCTTTCCGCCAGTGCCCCTTTCCGGGAAGGTGGAGGTGGGTCTGCAAAGTACCGCCAGTCCCATACGTCCCTATCTATTCCCCAGTTCCCGATGCCGAGCATCTCATTAACCAAACCGATGTTATGGGTCGCCCAGCCAGAAATGTACCAGACATCAGAATGCGCAGCCCAACTGACCCGGCCATAGGTTATTGTCCCGCCATACTCAGGTGCACTCACCATTTTACCAGTGGTCGGATCTTTGACCATCTTTTTCTCAGCCGCAATGGCCAAACCGACCCCGAGGGCGGCCACCATCAGGGTGAGGGACAGCAGGATTGCACTGAAGGTTGATTTGCTGTTTAGATTAAACATTGCGATTTTCGATTTCATAAGATTCTCCTTAAATGAATGAATAAAGGTTGAGTTGATCTCATACCACTTAAAGGGCATTGCCCCTTGCCCCGCGTTTTTCGGCAGGTTGAGTTTTATGCTTCAAGCAGTGTGCCAAATTTGAGGATATTCAGTTAACTTATTGTAATTATTAACTAATTTTGACAAGTGGAGGTTTTTGTATGTGAAGCAGATGTTCAATTATGTTAATTTAAGCCGGGAGGAAATAGTAGTTAACCCACTGATATTAAAGATTTATAGATCAAAATCCAGAACTTGAAACAAATGTTTAATATTTTGAACACTATTAAACTCTATTATTAAGTTCCTATAATGATCCTAATTCCGTACTTTTTCATTTTGTTGAAGAGGGTGGTCCGGGAGATTCCCAGGGCAGCAGCGGTTTTTATCTTGTGACCCTGGGAATTTTTCAGGGCAATGAGAATCGTCGCTTTTTCACTATCCGCAACGGCTTGCGCCATTTTCCCGTGGTTGATCTTATCTCCAAAAATTGAAGTTTCGCTGATTTTAGAATTTATCCGTTTCCCCAGAAAATCGACCTCTCCCAGAGTGACATAGCGATTCAGGGTGTTTTGCAACTCCCGGACATTGCCCGGCCAATCGTAGGCTTGCAGGGCTTGCAGAAATCCTGGTGTGATGGGCTTTCCTTGTTGAAGCGGTGCCATGGATTTCAAAAAATGCTCGACCAGCAGGGGGATATCCTCTTTTCTTTCCCGGAGCGGGGGCAGGCGAATGGGAAGGACATGAATCCGGTAATAGAAATCTTCTCGAATTTGCCCCGTCTTTACCCGGTGACTCAGGTCCTGGTTTGAAGCCGCGATGAACCGGATATCGGGCTTGATGACCTCGGTGGTGCCAACCGGGGTAAAGCCATTGCCCTCCAGGACACGAAGCAGTTTAACCTGCAGGTTCAGCCCGATATCGGCCAGTTCATCCAAGAACAAAGTCCCTTTGTCGGTCAGGTGCAGGAAACCGCGCTGATCGCTGTCGGCCCCGGTGAAAGCGCCTTTTTTGTGTCCAAAGAACTCGCTCTCGATCAGGTTTTCGGAGATGGCCCCGAGGTTCACCGGGAAAAACACTTGCTCCTTGCGGTCACTGGCCTCGTGAATGGCGCGGGAGACCAGTTCTTTCCCGGTTCCCGATTCGCCGTAGAGGATCACGTTCGCATCGGTGGTCGCCGCTTGTAAAATCAGCTCGTATACCCGTTGCATGGGCTCGCTTTTTCCGATAATGTCGCCAAACCGAAAGCGGTCTTTGGTGCGGGCTCGCAGGTGGACATTCTCCTCGCGTGGGGAGGTTTCGCTCGCTTTCAGCTCGTCCAGCGCCTTTTTGAGGTTTTCGTGAAGCCTGGCGTTTTCCAGGGAAATGGCAATCTGGGAGCTAAGGTGCTTGATCACCTCGAGTCGCCGGGGGGGGGAAGGCCCCCTCAACCAGGTTATTTTCCAGGTAAATGATGCCGGTCAAAGATGACTGATGAGTGATCGGTGCGCACAGGATCGATTTGGGACGCTCCCTCCGGATATAGTCATCTTCGGCAAACCGTTCTTCCCGAGAGGCGTTGTCCAAAACCAGGTGTTCCCGGGTTTGTTTCACCCAGGAAATGACCGAGAGGGAGAGGGAGAAAGCCTTTTCCACAGGCAGGGAAAGCGGTAGAAAACATTCGACCTGCTCGGCGCTCCCGCGGGCAGCAATGAGAGACTGACCTTCGGTTTCCAGTATCAGGGCTGCTGTCTGGGCTCCGGCATTTTCCATGAGAATGCGGAGCAGGATCTCCAGCAGTGGTTCCAACTCAAGGGTACTGGAGATGGTCTCCGAGGCTTTGAGAATCGTCCCTAGGTCCAGGTTTGTAGAAGGAGACGTCGCTTCAGCACGATCATCGGCAATCAACCCGGGATATCGAGACTTCAGATGCGCGACCTTCCGTTTTGCTCCCCAGGCCTCGTACCTCTCCAATGCTGAGCGCAGGTAAGACCTGGCGTCGTTGTTTTGCCCCTGGTTGAGCAAGTACCTGGCTGCCAGTTCATTGGCCAGAGCTTCCTCGTGGATAAATTCGTTCTCTCTGGCCAAAGCGATGGCCTGGTCATAATGGGACAGAATCGCGTCGCTTTGACCCTCCAAAACCCTCATCCGTTCGGCTTCCACCAGGTGGTATTTATGTAAATAATTGGGTGGTGCGCAGCGCGCTAGTTTCTCCAATGTATCCTGATTGTCATGGACCTGGGTGAGGATCTCCTCCTTTTCCCCCTCGCTCCCCTGGTCGTAAAGCGCGAGGAGAGCGAGGGACAGGTAGCAGTTGGCCAGGGGATCAACAAGGGCATCCTTGTAGGTTTTCATCAGGTTGATCATTTCAAAAACCGTCTCCCGCGCTGCTTCGTATTCTCCAAACAGGGTTTGCAGCACCAGCTTTTGGTAATTAAAACTGCTCTGTTCATGAGGTTGGTACTCTGTACCCCTCCCCCTATCGTATTGATCCATGATGCCGGTTGACAGGGTCGAAGGTTCCTCCATTAGAATCATGACCGCCTTCGTCAGCATTTCGGTCTTGGAAAACCCGATAATATAATCGATCTTCTTGAGAGCAACCTTCAACGTCGACAATTCCCCTTTCAGCCAATTCAGCTCTTTCCCGCACATAAACGCTAACTGACACCTTGCGAGGGCGTTAGCACCGGCATTGTAGAAATCTCCCGTCTCGATTCCCATCTTATGAGCTTCCAGCAAGGGATCCAATGACGCCGATAGCGGCTCCCTGTAGATCCGAATCCCGACGTTGAAACCTCCGGAAACTCTACAGTTTATTTCCTTCAGATCAAGCGCTTCCATGAGCTGTATGCCCAGGCGACCGAGTTCATAACCAAATTCAAAATCCTGAATATACACGCAATAGATCATTCCAAGGAGACAATAGAATTCGGGTGATTGTTTCGGATGAAAATGACTGAGCAGCAACGAGATGCGTTTTGAAGCGATGGGCTGCCAAAGACCGTCATCCAAAGTAACCCCAGCCTCGCTATATGGCAAATGGAGCTCATATAGAATATGGACTAGGACCTTGGAAAGCGGTTGGGTGAGCGGCTCAAACTGCATCACTTCTTCAGCGCTTTTACCGGCCAGGCTGGATTTGATTTGAACGAGGGTCTGCTGCCACTGGCCGGGAGACAGACGGCTCAGTTGACACCCCAATTTCTCCAGAATTTCCTCGCCCGTTTTCAGGGCCTTCTTTAATTCACCCTGGTTGGTGTACGCCTTGATCAGGCATTGATAAACATTGGCCAGGTCCAGGTCCTCCCGGACGTTTTCTTTTACGCCACCCGCCAGCTTCTCCATCAGGTCAAACTGGCCACAGAGCCATGACATCTCCGTGGCTTCCTCATGCAGGGATAAGGCCAGGGGGTATTGTCGTTTCCAGGCGGTGGCTCCTGAAAGCTCCAGACCTATGGTAAAGTATTCCAGGGCCTGTTCAAAAGCCGAAGCCGCCCTGGCCTGACGACCGGCTTCCAGGTTGAGTTCTGCCAGGTGCGATCGTTCTTTCCATTTATCCTTCACCCTCCGGGCCAGGTTAAGATGATGGACGATGTCAAAAAGCAGAGCATCATTTTTTCCGAGAGCGTATTGTTTGAGCAGGGTCTGACCGATTTGAAGATGGACTGACTGTTTCTCCTTTTGTGCAATGAGGGCATAGGCAGCCTGCTGCACCCGGTCATGCAGGAATTTATAGCTATCGCTCTCCGTGCTCGCTCCGTCGGTCGGATTATCCAGCTGCGGGACCCGGGAAAAACCGAGGATTAACCCGTTTGCAAGGGCCGGCAACAGGTTCTCATCGATCTCCCCGCTTCCTTCTCCGCTGATCAGCTCCAAGGATTCCAGGTCAAAAGTATTGCCGATGCAGGCCGCCAGGCTTAAGAGTCGCCTGGTTTCAGCGGAAAACCGGTGGAGCCGGTCAATCAGCAACGCCACCACATTATCGGTCACCGCCAGGAACTCGATGGCAGCCAGGTCCCAAATCCATCGTTTTTCCTCAGGGGAGTAGCGGATCAGGTCCTTCTCGGAGAGTACGGTTAAAAACTGGCCCACAAAGAAGGGATTGCCGCCGGTTTTGCGCACCAGGACCTCTGCCAGCGGGTTTGCCTCCTCAGGACGGCAGTGGCAGGTATGGACGAGCAGTTGTGAGATGTTCTCCGGATTTAAGGGCTTTAAGGGGATCGTTTGGACAGGCAGGCCTGTTCTTTTGATCACCTCACAACTGATCGTCAACCGGTGGCCGATATCCACCTTGTTGTCGCGATAGGCCCCCAGGAAAAGCAGAGGTTTCCTCTCCGGATCCTGAGCAATGCGTTCCACCAGCTTGAGGGTATCGGCGTCCACCCACTGCAAGTCGTCCAGAAAAATAACCAGGGGATGGGTTTTTTCACAGAAAACAGAGATGAAATCCAGTAAAACGGCAGTGAAGCGGTTCCGGGACTCCAGCGCTCCCATTTCCGGCAGCGGGGGTTGCGGGCCGATCATCTGTTCCAGTTCCGGAATCACCCGGGTTATCAGTTGTCCGTTGGGTCCCAGGGCAGCCCGTATCCTGCTTTTCCAACGCTCCATTCCGGATTTCTTTTCGACTGATATCTCCCGGGTGAGTCCCCGCAGCGCCTGGATCAGGGCGCTGTAGGGGATATTGTGCCGGAGCTGGTCAAACTTGCCGGAGATGAAGAAGCCGTTTTTTTGGGCAACGGACCGGTGAATTTCACCGACCAGAGCGGTTTTGCCGACACCAGCGCTTCCCGAGATCAGCACTATCTCGGTCGCTCCCTGGCTGACTCGCTCCAGGGCGGCCTCCAGAGCGGTGATTTCTTCCTCCCGGCCGTAAAGCCCCGGGGCGATCTGCAATTCTTTGGGAACGTCCTGGCGTCCCAGGGAAAAGTCGGACACGTTTCCATTTTTTTCCAGTTGCTCCAGACATGCCAGGAGGTCGGCTGAAAGCCCTGAGTGACTCTGGTAGCGGGCTTCGGCGCGCTTTGCCATCAGTTTCATCACCAAGCGGGAAAGGACTCTGGGTACTTGCGGTTCAATCTCGTCAAGGGGCAGGGGCTGCCGGGCAATGTGAGCGTGGATGATTTCCATGGCCTCCCGGGAGTGGAAAGGCACTCTCCCGCTGAAAAGTTCATAAAGGGTGGCGCCCAGGGAATAAAAATCACTGCGATAATCGAGCACCCGGTTTATCCGGCCGGTCTGCTCGGGGGAGATATAGGGCAGGGTTTCCCCGCTTAGCCGGGGACTCAACGTCGTCAAATTTTCCTTAGGCAACCGGGTGGTCAGGCCGAATCCGGTCAGTTTGACCGTTCCCGATGCCGGATCGACAAAAATATTGAACGGATTGATCATTTTATGCAGGAGGCCCTGCCGGTGTACTTCTTTCAGGGTGCTAGTCAGTGAAACCGCTACCTTCAGCGAGTCCAGCAGGTCGAGCCGGGCTGAATCCATCAACTTTCTTAAAGGAAGCGCATCAGTGTTTTCCAGGATCAAGACCGATCCGTTTTCATATTGCACCACTTCCTCTGCCCTGAGGACCTCATCAATCTCCAGAGCCTGAGTGATCTCATACTCATGCCGCATTTCCGCCAACTCCTGCGCGCTCTGATCAGAGGAAGCCGCTCCCTTGATCAGGACCAAAAACCCGTCCCTTTGCCGCTTGCCGCGCCAAAGCCAGGTCCGCCCACTTTCAAAAATGACCTCCTCCAGCGAATAACCCGGAATCTCCGGTTTTTTTTGATCAGAAATCGTCTGCTCTTTTATTGGCCTGGGTGGCGTTTCCTTTCCCGGTCCGGTAGAGATTTCTTCACTGGACCTTTCAGGCATTTTGAAACTTTTCAGCAGATCCCCCATAAAACCCTGATTCTTTTCGATTTCGTGAATTTTTCCCAGCATTCTCCGGGCGGTATAGTAATTTAATCCGATTTTTTCTGATAATTGTTGAGCCGTCGTCTCGCCATTGCATGCCGCCACATAATAAATCCCCCAAAACCAGTAACGCAGTGGAGTCCGCGTCCGGTGCATCAGAGTTCCTGCGTTGAGCGAAGTCTGGTGTTTACAGTTTCTGCATTGCAGTATTTGACGTTTTTTCAGGGCATCGTATCGGTGACTACCACAGAGGGAGCACACATAACCGGCTGGCCAACGCAGGTGGAAAAGGTGATTGCGACAGACTTCATCGTTCGAAAACAGCTTTTGGATCTCGTGAAAGGCATGAGCTTGAGTTGTTTCATCCACTTGGCGCTCCCACATCTAAAATGGTTTAATGAACACTCAGGGATGGGCTTGAGCTAATTCATCCACTTGGCGTTCCCACATCTAAGATGGTTTAATGAATATTTTTGATTGTAAATTTTATGTTTGTATAACCTTTCAGATGGTTGAACGCAAGAAAAATTGTACTTCCATCACAGAAATTTCATCACTTTTAAACTTGTCGCTATTTTTTAAAAAGAATAAAGCAGTTACTGAGCGTTCGCAAATTTTGAGTCAATCCTTTTTTTAGTTAAAATTTTTACATGACCAATTTATACGACCTTAATCCAGTGTTTTTTCCAATAGCGATTGGGATGGGATTTATTTCTAAGCGGCCTTCCGCATTGCTCCCTTTGTCCTTTACACGCCCGTTTACCGATGCTATCATCACCCTTAACGTATTCCCTGTGGAGAAAAGTCCAAAGGAAGCCTGCAGGGGTTATCCCGGAGACGGCAAACGTCAATGCTGAGTAAGTTTTCAGTTGCAAGTACCCAAGAACGTAAAAAAGATGAATCTAGCGGTGGACAGCGACTGTTTCTCCACGAGTATGGAAGATTTTGGTATCGCAAACAGCTATTTATCGAGGGAATGTCTTGAACAATTCTGGTCATCAAACACAACTACCGCAACTCTTTCTGGTTTGGAGTCTCCTGTTGGGCATGGCATTGATCTCAGTCTGCGGAGGGATGCAGGGCACCTTGTTGGGAGTCAGGGCGTCTTTGGAAGACTTTACGGTGAACTCCATCGGCCTCATCATGTCGGCCTATTACGTCGGCTTTCTCCTGGCCGCACGGGTCGTACCCGGTTGGGTGCGAGAGGTGGGGCATATTCGCGTGTTCGCCGCCCTGGGTTCGACCGCTTCTGTGGTTATCCTCTTGCATTCCGCCGTCATAGACCCGGCGATGTGGTTCCTATTCCGCACTTTGACGGGCATTTGCTTGTCCGGGCTGTTCATGGTCTCGGAAAGCTGGTTGAACGCGATCACCAGCAACGACAACCGGGGTCGACTCCTTGCCGCGCACATGTTCACCGTCACATTGGGATTTATCGGCGGGCAATACCTGATAACGCTGGCGTCCCCACTGGGTTTCGAACTGTTCATCCTTGCCTCTGTCGTGCTGTCCATCTCTATCGTGCCCATGTTGCTGAGCAGGATTTCCGCACCTTCGATTGCCTACGCGCAACACCTGGAGTTGCGCCGTTTGATCCGGCTGACTCCCTTGGGTGTCGTGGGAGTCTTCGTACAAGGCGTCACTTTCGGAGCAGTCATTTGGTTGACCGCGGTATTCGGTCAGCAAAGCGGTTTCAGCGCTGCCGAAAGCGCCATGATGGTAGGCACCCTCATGACCGGGGGACTGGTGCTGATGCTGCCCGTGGGCAGACTGTCGGATCGCCAGGACCGCCGTCGTACCTTGCTGATATTGTCAGGCCTCGCCACCTGCGCGAGTCTGCTGGTGCCGTTTGCCACATGGTCGGGCCAGTTCTGGCTGCTGGCTGGCCTCCTCTTCCTGGTCGGCGGGGCTGTCATGCCGTTTTATTCGGTTTCCATTTCCTTTATCAATGACCACGTGAGCAGCGATCAGATCCTTTCGGCCAGCGGCAGCATTATCTTTATCAGTGGTGTCGGCGGACTATCCGGCCCTGTGCTCGGCGCTCAAGCCATGAAATTCTTCGGCCCCGGCAGCTTGTATTATTTCGTGGCGTTGGTTTACCTGCTGATGGCCTCCTATACCTTGTATCGCATGTCGGTGCGTGCCCCTATTTCCGCCGAAGAACAATCCCAGGGCATGGTCGTCATGATGCAGACTTCACAGGTCATCGTTACGGAAGCCATGGACGAAACCGATCAGGGCGATCCGCTGGCGCCGGAGGAAGATCATCACTTTCAAAGCGGGACAGAGCAAAAACGGTAAAAAAAGGAGAGAAACACGTACGCGCTTTCGCCCTAGCGTGCCAGGCCTTTTTTCACCTTGCCTTTGATCAGTTGGAAGAGTTTTTTCACGGGACCATAGCGATCCACCATGTCGAAGCGGCCTGCTCCACCACGGAGGCTGGGATCGAGCAGGTCACGCAGGGCATCGCCAAACATGTTGATGCCGTAGATCACGACCGCCAGGGAGAGGCCGGGCCATAAGGCCAGCCAGGGGGCCTGTAGCATGTATTTCTTGCCTTCCAGGCTGAGCATGCCTCCCCAACTCGGCTGGGGCGGTGGGATGCCAAAACCGAGGTAGCTGATGGTGGCCTCGTCGAGGATGATGCCGCCGAGGGCCACGGAAAACATGGTAATGATTGGTGCCCATACCTGGGGCAGGATGTGTTTGATGAGGATTCTCCAGGTGGGAGCCCCCACGGCCCGGGCTGCCTCGACATACACGTTCTGCTTGGCGCTCAACACTACTCCCCGGACCATGCGGATGTGAGCGATTCCCCAAAACGCGCCTAAGACCAGGATCACCTGCACCATCCCTGGTCCAATCAAGGCCATGACCGCCAGGATGATGAACAGCCAGGGAAACCCGAGCCAGGCGTCTACGAACCGCTGCAAAATGAGATCGAATTTACCACCCCAGTACCCGGAGACAAGACCCAGGACGGTCGCAATCACCAGGGCCAACGCGCATGCCGAGACCCCCACCACCATCGAGATACGAGCCCCGTGAATGATCCGGCTGAACTGGGAGCGCCCCATGTGGTCGGTCCCCATAATAAATTCGGCAGACGGAGCTTTCAAGCGATTGCGCATTTTCATCTGGTAGACATCATCTGGCGCAATGAGAGGAGCAAAGACTCCGATCAGAAAAAAGAGGATCACGATTATGGCGCCTAAAAAGCCCAACTTCTTCTCTTTGACCAGTCGGTAGAGGAACTCCCCAAAAGAGCCTCTTCGCATGGTCGGGACTAAGCGGGTGGGTTGCTCTGTTTGTGCCATGGTTTATGCGTTTTTTATTGATTGCTGAAAACTGATAACTGAGGGCTGAAAGCCAACTAACCAGAGTTCGACATAAATCTGTAATAACAGGTGTATCCTGGTGTATATGTCATCCTCGCTAAACTTGTCCCTGCGAAAGCAGGGAGCGGGGATCCGGATTTCTGTCTGGCTGCATACCTCTGGATTCCTGCTTTCGCAGGAATGACAAGATTTCTCAATGATATGAAGATTCCATAACATATTGAATTTATTAAATTCTAATCTCAAACTCAGGTTAACTAACTATACCGAATCCGCGGGTCGAACCAGGCGTAGCTGATGTCGACCGCTAAATTGATGAGCAAGACAAAGGCTGCCAGGAAGATATTGACTCCCGTAATGACGGGGTAGTCCCGGGTATTGATCGCTCCCACTAAAAACGACCCCAATCCCGGGAGGTTGAAGATATACTCCACCACGATGGCCCCCCCAATCACAACAGGGAGTTGCAGGCCGATCATCGTGACCACCGGGATCAATGAATTCTTCAGCACGTGCCGCAGGATAATATTCCGCTCCCGCAGTCCCTTGGCCCAGGCCGTCCGGACATAATCCTTGCGGAGCACTTCCAGCATCATATTGCGCGTCAAGCGCATGGTCATCCCGGAGAGCCACATTCCCAACACAATGGCCGGGACGATGAACATCACCAGGTTTTCCACGGGATCGTCAAAGAAAGAAATCCACGTGGTCCGGGGAGACCAGTACCACCAGATGGCCGGATAGACGACGATCGCCGTCCCCAGCCAAAAACTGGGGATGCAAATAAACAAGATGGCAATGCTTCGTAAAAGATAATCCAGCCCCGATTCCGGCCGCATGCCCGAGACGATCCCCACCGGGAGAGCGATGGCTAAAGAAACCACTATGGCCAGGAGGCCCACTTCGAGAGAGACGGGCAGCTTAGTCAGGATGCTATTCAGTACCGATTTCCCGGACCATAAGGATTCCCCCAAGTCTCCTCTCAGCAATCCGGCGACCCATCGCCCATACTGGACATGGATGGGTAAATCCAGTCCGAGGGCATGACGGATGGCCTCATGCGGGGTCATGACATCTTTATCTTGTGATCCCGCATGCATCCCCCGCGCCTGAGTGACCATCAGGTCCACCGCGTCACCCGGAATGAAGCGCAGGATTCCAAAGCAGAGCGTGGTCGCAATGATCAGGGTGGGAATGATCAGCAGTACTCTTCGAATGATATAGGGCCTCATGGTAGTTTAGCTCTGAAAATTAAAAGGCTTTTGATGGATTCCGGAACCTTGAAATATTGAGTTAAAATTACCTCTGCCCTTTGTTGTCATTCCTGCGCATGTACGAATTCCAGGGAATTGACAGGAACCCTGGATTCCTGGTCAAGCCAGGAATGACAAAGAAATCGCCAGTCCGGAATGTGTTAATAAAATGCGGGTTCAAGCCAGGAATGACAAATGGATCGTCAGTCCGGAATGTGTTAATAGAATGCCGGATTTCATACCAAAAATTGAAAAAGCTACTGGAATCCATATGAGCCTTAATAAAAATTTTAACATGGGGAGGGAAACTATAATTCCAGGTGAAGGATAAGGGTGGGACGGCTTCCTCCCACCCCTGTTATTCGTATGGCACCCGAGCAGGTGTTATTCGTTACAGTCTCGACCGCTCCTCTCTTTCTTCAAGTCGCAGTCAACCCAGAAGTATTTCAAATAACCATACATAGCATAAACGGGAGTCTGTCCCTCCATTCTATGGACCCAGGGTTGCCACATATTATAGTTTCTCGGCCAAAAACCCGGCAGCGCCCACAGCGTTTCGTAGACGGCGAGGTAGTTTTCTACCCATTTATTCCGGTAATCGACAGGATCATTTTGGAGTTTGAGTTCGTCGAACAGTCTCATCAATTTCTCCCCTTCAGCGATGGTCGCTTCAGAGAGACCGGGTTTCCATTCCCCTTTCTGTTGATCCCAGGGGCGGCCTGACCAGAAGTATTGGCCGCGGGGGTCGGTGTGGATGGTCAGGGAGAAGATCAGTCCGGTGTTCGGCGAACCACTATCCGACATGGTCATCCCACTATAGACCTCATCATCCGGATCTTGGCCAATTCCAATGGTGGCGGCGTAGAATAGGCCCTCTTCGAGCACTTTCAGTTCGGCACGAATCCCCACCTCTCTCATGTAGTTGGCAAATATTTCCGCGGCTTCCTGAAATCGCGGGGGGGTGGCCAGGACCGTATCAAAGCCATTGGGGTAGCCTGCTTCGGCAAGCAGCGCTTTGGCCTCTTCGGGGTGATGCTCAAACAATCTGGCAAGGTCCGGCCGGATGGTTTTGAGCATGTCATACCCGATGAAATCCGGAGCGAGCCCCGGGATGGCCGGATAATTGGGGTATTCTCCGACGCCTTCAAAAAAGACTTCATCAATTTCCGGATGGTTGATGGCGTACATAGCGGCTTTGCGAACCCGGATGTCATCCCAGGGCGGCCCCAGGTCAACCCTGACAAACATATGGCGGTTATCGCCGCCACCCAGGGTCCATCCCAACTCGGGATTGGTTTCGCGCAGGCTTTCGAAATTCGGCTTAGACAACCCTTTATAGATAAAATCCAACTTCCCCGTGCGCAAGGCGGCCACTTGACTTTCAAATTCATCAAAGAGGACCAACCTGAGGCGATCTATATAGGGTAATTTGTTTTCAGGAATGAAGGGATCTACCGCCCAGTGCGTCGGGTTCTTTTTATATTCGACATAATTCCCCTCGACTTCCTCGAGTGGGATAAAGGGGCCGGTGCCGAGAGCGTTTTTAAAATCATTACGATTGACACCGGAGTGCCACATCTCCGGATGTCCAAAGACCCAGGTAAAAACCAAATCATAGATCCACTGTTCGGTCGCATTGGGCTTGGCGAACTTGATTTCAACCGTCCAATCATCCGTAGCCGTCAAAGTATAATCTTTATCCCGGCCATATTCACCCGCCTTTTCCCATTTGGAAGTGATATTCCAGACATCGATAATGGTGTGGGCATTGAATTCTGTCCCATAAGCCGATTTGAGTTTCGGATTGGGAAAGGGCACGTCGGATTCTTCAAAAAATTGAATGCCCTTGCGGATTTTCAAGATCACGTTGCTGGTATCCACACGCTCCCAAGATTCAACCAAAGAACCGGTCAGTGCGCCAATACTCATCTGATCCGAGTTGGAATAGGTGTATTCACCGGTTCCCAATGGTCCCCTGAGCGGATCATGCCTCAGCCAGCCATCGTAGGCGGGAAAGGCCGTAATGTGGAAGGCAATGAAAGGGTCCCAATTGGTAGGTCCCCAGTCTCTCGAATTGATATGTAATGCGCCTCCATATTGCGGATCATCAAAGGCCCACGCGGTGCCTGTCCCGGACAGGTCAACGAAAGGCAAAGCAATGGCAAACACAGCGCTTACCACACCCAGTCCGACGGAGCGGACCAACATTTTTTTTATGTTCTTCATTTATCATCTCCATTTGAGAATTGATCAGAAAGATTCATCCTACCATAGAACAAATTTCAGCAAAAATATAACCGTTAACAGGAATTTACAATAAAAAAAATATTTTTTTCTTTTTTTCATACTTTTAAAGCCCGGTCAAGTAGTTTTTCCGCCATGGTTGCTCATTGCGGAAAGATTCGTAGGGAGGCGCTTGCGGGTGGCGCTTCTGAATCCCCTGAACTCCCGGAGGTTTGAAAAACGGGTTTACGTCAGGGTGAAGCCTGCTCAATATCGAGACCTCGAGTCTTGCCAAAAACAGAGACTGAGGGCAAATTCCGGACCAACGACTTTGCAGGTTCCCAGCGGAGATCGGCTTTCAGCTGAATCAACGGTGGCGAATACGCGGGTCCAGAGCGTCGCGAAGCCCGTCACCGATGAAGTTCACGCTGAGCACTGTGAGTGAAATGGCCAATCCCGGCCACAAAACCCGGGAGGGGGCGAAGGAGAGAAAGTTGATTCCGTTGTAGAGCAAACGTCCCCAAGTGGGAAAGTCCGAAGGAAAGCCGAGTCCGAGGAAACTGAGCGCCGATTCGGTAATGATCGCGCTTGCCACTCCAAGCGTTGCCGAGACCATGATCGGGCTCAAGACGTTGGGAAAAATATGATGGGTAATGACCCGAAGCCGGGGGGTTCCGATCCCATGCGCGGCCAGGATGAAGTCCTGCGCCCTGAGCGCAAGAACGTCTCCGCGAACGATACGTGCGGTTTGCATCCAACTGGTGATCCCGATGACAAACACAACCAGCAGAAAGATTCCCATTTCGGGGCCAAAGGCATTACGCAGCGTCTCGCGAAAAAGCATGATGATGACCAACAACAAGGGAAGCAGGGGTAAAGCGAGAAACAAATCGGTGAAGCGCATCAAAGGTCCATCCAAAAACCGGAAGTAACCTGCCAGCACTCCAATGAATGCGCCTAAAATCAAGGATAACAACATCGCCGTGAATCCAACCGCAAGGGAAATACGCCCCCCTACCAGTACCTGGGCGAGCATATCCCGACCCAGGTTGTCGGTGCCGAAAGGATGATTCCAGGAAGGTCCCTGGTTCTTGGCGCTGAGGTCGAGATACTGGGGATCGACGGTATACAAGACGGGGCCGAAAACGACTGCGCATACGATTGCGAAAAATACGATGACGCCGACCAAGGCGCCATAATGCGCTTTAAATTGCAGCCAGACGTCGCCCCAGAGTGAGCGATGAGCTTGACTGCTGTCACGAGCGTCGGGTCGGATAGGATCAACCATAGCGAATCCTCGGATCCAGTACCCCGTACGCCAGGTCGGCGATGAAGTTGAACAACACGATCAAAACGGCGAAGAGGAAGGTCAGAGTTTGTACCAAAGGGAGGTCCGCGCCTTGAATGGCGATAATGAGCAGTTGTCCCAGTCCGTTGACTCGAAAGATCTGCTCGGTGATGATGGCTCCCGAAAAAACCTGAGGAATTCCCAAAGCGATAACCGTTACCACTGGAATCAAGCTGTTACGCAAGATGTGAACGAGAAGAACCGATTGCTCCGGAAGTCCTTTGGAACGCGCGGTGCGCACGTAATCGAGGTTCAGGTTGTCCAGTATCGATGCGCGCATGAAGCGGCTGAGTTGGGCGGCGTTGAAGAGAGCCAAAACGGAAACAGGCATGACCATCTGCTTGCACTGGACAATGAAGCTTGTCCAATCACGGACCTGGTGGGTGGTATCATAGATGGACGGAAACCAACCGAGATGCACACTGAAGACAACGATCAAGACGACTCCCGTGAAGAAAGTGGGGATGGAATAACCGACCATCGAGATGAAGGTTCCGACTTGATCGAAAATCGAATATTGCTTGTAGGCAGAGAGGATCCCTATCGGAATCGCAATGAGGAAACCCACCAGGTAGGACAAACCTACCACCCAGAGCGTCTGGGGCAATCGCTCAAAGATGAGATCCACGGCCGGTCCGCGTGTGGCCCATGAGCGGACCCTGAGACGCTGAGCGGAGTCACCGATTGCAATCCCCGTCCACCGTTCGAGGAAATTGAGAGGTTCGTTGATGATGAATTGCTCGAGCCACTTGAAGTAACGAAGGTGAAAAGGCTGGCCGAGTCCCAAGCTCTGACGGATTTTCTCGCGAATCTCCGGGGGAATGGTCAAGGGCACCTGGCTCGTTGGATCTCCCGGCGCGAAATCCAAGAGGGAGAATACGATAAAACTGATGATCAACAAGGTGGGAACGGCAAACAACAACCTTCTGATCGAATAACTCAGCATGAATGCGAGATGGAAAGAATTTTCAAAGAGGTGTTGAGGCCGAATCCCCAACCCACGTGGTTCCGGCAACGTTGGTACGGCATTGCGAAAATACGCTTACAGATTTTCACACCCGGGATTCGACAGTGTTTTCATTCGAGCCGAAGACCCGGCGTCCAGGAGGCTTGCCATAGATACCGGATGCCGGGATCGAGTCCGGAATGAGATTAACACCGTAAACGAATTTTTATCACGGTGCGCTAGCGGATGCGATGCCAGTCTTCAATGTTCCAGAGTTCCACATCCCAGACATTGTGCCTGATTCCCCCCAACGTCAAGGAGTGGGCGGAAACGCGCCCACGGTGAATGAGGGGGAGGTGAGAACCATGGTCGACGAGCATGTCGTTCATCTTCTTGATGAGGGCCACGCGCTTTTCAAGAGAAGCCGTCACGCTCAGTTGCTTGACCAATTCGTCGTATTCCTCATTGCAGTAGCGCGGAACGTTCCCCCCTTGCCATTGATTTTCGGGGTTGGGAATCTGGCTGCAAATCCAGGCTCCCATGTAAGGTTCCGGGTCGATGTTGAGGAAGAGATTGGTGTACATCTGGATGTCGGCATAGAATTTCTGGTAGGTATCGGGGTTCGCCGGGTCGCTACCAAAGAAAACCGAGCCACTGATGTTTTTCAGTTCCGTCTCCACACCGATCTCTTGCCACATTTGCTTGATGAGCGCTTGGGTGTCTTGCCGCACGTTATTGGTCGAGGTCTGGTAGAGGATGGAAAGTCGTACGCCGTCTTTTTCCCGTACGCCATCCGCGCCACGCATCCAACCCGCTTCATCCAGGAGCATATTCGCTTTTTCGACGTCTTGCGTCTTGCACCAGTCATTGGCGGTAGAGACGTAAATGGCAGGAGCCGGTACGACGTTGCAGGTAACTTGCCCGGTTGGACCGTAACCCGTATCGACCAGGACCTGGCGATCGATGGCAAGTGAAAGGGCCCGTCGCACGGCGGGGTCACTCAAAAAAGGATGCTCGCCGCCTTCCAGGGTCGAACGCATATCATCCAACTCCACGTCCGGGTTGGACAGATTCACTACCAATCGTTCAACGGCCGTGCCAAATCCGGCGACGATCTTACCTTTACCTGCTTTTTCCATCTGGCGCATCACTTCGGGTTCGATCTGCAGGTTCCAGGCGAAATCGAATTCCCCGGTTTCCAACACCGAACGGGCTGCGGAAGCCGCATCCCCCCCTCCTTTGAGCACCACCGTGGCAAAATGAGGTTTGTCCAATTCACGGTAATGCTCATTGGCGGCATAGACCGCGACGTCGTTGGCGCGAAATTCAGTCACTTTGAAAGGGCCGGTACCGATGGGGCCGAAATTTTGCTCACTACACTCCTGGGCTTTTTCATCACCCAGGCAGTCCTGAAACTGCGCTTTTTGCAGGATCGGTTCCCCCGCGCTGACAAAAAGTCCATAGGGAAAGGGTTTGGGAATCGAAAAATTCACTTTGACCGTGAGATCATCGAGCTTCTCTACGGATGAAACATCGCGGTAGCTGGCTGTAGCGCAGCTTTCCATTTGCTTGCAATATTCAGCGGTGAAAACCACGTCGTCCGCGCTGAAAGGCGTTCCATCGGACCAGAGGATGCCCGATTTCAGTTGCCAGGTGATCGATTTCAAATCCTCCGCGGCCTGCGGAATCGCTTCCGCCAGAACCGGGACCATGTTGCCGTTTTCATCGAAATTGGCGAGGGGTTCCAGGACCAGGGAGGACGCTTCCGTATCTTTCGACCCCCCGGAAAGATAGGGGTTCAAAATGGAAGGCGCCTGCCAGTAGATGAGATTGAGTTGACCATCCGCGCCGCGTTCCGCATGAGCGACGCTCGTTAAGATGGCCATACCCGTCAGAAATGCGATTGAGTTCCTTTTTACGGACATAGTTATCTCCTTTATTGAAGTTTTAAAAATCGAATGAAATTTTGCTTTCCATGAAATCTCCATGTGATTTTTCAAGGGGAACAAAAAAAACTTGATGTCAGAAGGATTGTGAGTTAATTTTGCCGAACTTCAGTAAAAAGGCAATCTATCTATGTAAATTCTTAAGAAAGCATGATTTTTTCATTATTCAATCAACCCAAAAGGAAGGGAATTGTATCTTCTAAGGAGATCATTCGACTTATCTCGAGAAAGATATCCCGGCTCACTTTCGGGTTCGTCTCTAAGTGGTACAATGCGATTTTTGCGCTGTCCCTGGTGCTGGTGATAGCAAGCGGAGTTCCGGTGAGAGCCGAGAGCGTCGTCTACTCTCTCGACCAGACAGGGGTTTACGCGGGAGTCTTCGCGGGATTTGGCCGTTTGAACAACCGGATCGTCGACGTGGAGGGTTTTGCGAACTGGGGTAACCCCGGTTCGGTTGTCGACTACGAGGAGAACGAGTATACCGGTGGCGTATTTGTGGGGAGGAAAATCGACACCGGTGGCGCGTTACTCAGGATCGAAGTCGACGGCATATTCGGCGTGCGACACGCAAAATCAAATTTGCTTGATCCCGTCGGTCTGGACGAGACGGTGGAAACGAAGATTCCATGGATTGCCACCTCTCGCGTCGGCGGTGAATATGCGATCGGCCGGGCGAAACTATTCGCCACTGGCGGGTTGGCGGTAGCTCAGATTACCAATTCCGTAACCGACATCGATTTTGGACGGAACATGCCACGCAGGTTAGACCCCGACGATTCCTTCCGGGAGAGTTCGACAAAAATCGGATGGGTGATCGGAATCGGGATCGAAACTCTTTTTGACGATGCCTGGACGCTTCGCTTCGGGGGTTCTTACCTGGATTTCGGGCGAAGCGTTCACCAGGTGAACCGCTCCGGAAATAACTCCTGCGGTCCAGGTGGTCCTCGAACTTCCTGCCCTTACAAGATCGAAAACAAGTATGGCATCATACGTTTGGCGATAATTCGCCATTTCGGTACGTAATTCCGCTTGATATTCAGTCCTGCATATCGTGTTGGAAGCAGTCATGAAAATGAAGGATCGCTCTTTCCAGAAGCCAGTTTAAAGTGACGATCTTTCCAAATCGTCCGGACAGCAATTCAGGAATTTGATCACTTTCGGGTAATCATCACTTTTCCGGAGTTTCCGCCCTCCTTGCTGTTTTTCATCGTATATTCGTCATGGCCGGTATCGAAACGGACAAGAGAAATACGGGCATAAGGAGATGGAGGCTATGGAGTAAAATTTGCATATCCGCTAAGTGTAAGTCCCTGCATAAATTTCAGAATATCGATCCGCAATTCAACTCACACGCGCATGGAGTCTTGATGCAAAAATATCCCATCTTTTCAATTTTCTGTTTTGTTGTTTTGATGCTGACAGTGATCAGTTGCAAAACCGTTCCTGAACCGGAGCTGCACCTGCTTTCGACAGAGGAGGTTCGAACATTCAACTGGGAAGACGACCTGGACCTGGAAAGTTTGTCGCAAGCGATCCGGCAATCGATTCGCTACTACCAAAGCAGCCCTGAAACATCTGAATTCCGCTACAAGGACATGCGTTACACTCCTCAAGAAATGGAAGCTTCTCTCCAATTATTTCTGGAGATCTTCCGGACTTACGAAGGGGAGCAACGTATCGCCGAAATACAAGAGAAGTTTTTGTTTTTTGAAAGCAGGAATTCGAACAATAATGCTTTTTTCACGGGATATTACGAACCGATCCTGCTTGGCTGTTTAAATCCGAATGAAGCCTGTTCCGCTCCTCTTTATGCAACCCCTGCAGATCTCCTCAAAGTCGATTTGGAAGCATTCAGTGAGAAATGGGAAGGCCGGCGTATATTCGGAAAAATCAAAGGGGACCGATTTATTCCCTATGATTCACGTGACGACATCGTCTATCAACATTCCTTGCGTGAGAGAGCGGAGCCTATAGTTTACGTTGAAAACGATATCGAATTGTTTTTCCTGCAAATTCAGGGTTCTGGTCTGGTGCGACTGCCTGACGGCCGTCTGAAAAGGGTCAACTATGCAGCTCAAAACGGGCATCCTTACCGAGCCATCGGTAGACTTTTGATCGAGGAAGAGAAAATTCCTCGTGAGAAGATGTCCTTGCAGGCTTTGAAGGAATACCTGTATGCCAATCCGGATGAAGTACGAAGGATTTTGAATTACAATCCAAGTTACACGTTTTTTCGTGAAGTGGAAGAAGGACCCTTGGGAAACATCGAAGTTCCCCTGACGGCAGGACGTTCAATCGCCATGGACCGCCATCTCATACCACGTGGAGGGCTGGTTTACGTAACCACCGAGATTCCTGTTTTCGAAAATGACGAAATGATTGGATTGAAGCCTTTCACGCGTTTCATGCTGACGCAAGATACCGGAGGTGCCATCCGGGGTCATGGACGTGGAGATATTTTCTGGGGACATGGCGAACTCGCGGAATTGACGGCAGGGCACATGAAATATAACGGGCGCGTCTTTCTTTTGGTTGCTCGCAAGGAATACCTGAAACCTTCTTTGGATTCGACATGAGCTTTTTATACCAACTGACCAAATTCAACTTCGAAATGCCTTTTGCCATCATCAAAAAGCAGGTCGAAGAGGATGCCCTGATCCTGGAAGGAGACGCATTATCTCTGCAGCGGCTTTGCGAAATCCCCAGAAAAACCGGAAAAATTCCTCAAGGGGAGATTTTCGATACCATTAGTTTGATCCCGTTTTGTCAATTGAAAGAACGAGCATTTCAGGTCCATGATGCAGGAGAGAAGATATTATGTATCCAGATTCATACACAAACCCGAATTGCGCTGGAAGATCTGATCAACATCCTTCCCAGTGAAGAGGTCTCCTTGAAAAAAGGGCTTCGGTACAATTATTCATACGAAGCGTATGAACAAATCATCCGAGCTGTGGTAGAAGACGAGATTGGCAATGGGGAAGGAGCAAACTTCGTCATTCCACGAAGAGGAGAAGCCCAGATCATCGATATGCACCTGACGAAGGCGTTGAGTCTTTATAAGAATTTGCTTCAGAACGAGATGGGGAGTTATTGGAAGTTCATTTTTTTTAACGGAGAACGATATTTCATAGGCGCCACGCCGGAACGTCATATTTCCGTTTATAAAAAACAGGTTAAAATGAACCCCATCAGTGGAACTTTTCGAAAAAAGAAAGATAAAATCAGCCGTACCGAATTCAAAGCGGATCTTCTCCAATTTTTAACGGACCAGAAAGAAATCAATGAATTGTTTATGGTGGTTGATGAAGAGCTGAAAATGATGGCGCGTTTTTGCGAAGAAGGAGGCATGGTTGTCGGCCCTCTCTTGAAAGAAATGTCCAAGCTCATTCATACGGAATATCTTTTGGCCGGGAAAAGCAATCATGACATAATCGAATTGCTGCGAAACTCCATGTATGCGGCTACCGTCACGGGCAGTCCCTTGGAAAATGCCTGTAAGATCATTCATAAATATGAAAATGAATCACGCAGCTATTACGCAAGCGCCCTGGCTTTGATTGGCCGTGATGAGGATGGCGAGGACACTCTGGATAGTCCCATCACCATCAGGACGGTGGAAATCGATAAAGACGGGGCGATGGTGCTGCAAGTGGGCGCAACTCTGGTAAGGGACTCGGTTCCATCAGAGGAGGTGAAAGAAACGGTAGCTAAAATCGGGGCAATGCTTGAAAATATTGAAAATCCCCCTTCCAGAGCTCCGGAAGCGATTTTACCTGACTTTGCAGGAGACGATGAGATCCAGATCGTCATGCAGCGGCGTAATCAATTTCTTTCCAAATTTTGGTTTTTTGACCAAGCTGAAGCTTCTGAATTGAAAATATTTTCCAACTATAAAATCACCATCACTGACAATGAGGATGATTTTTGTCTGATGATGCGGCACATGATCAATCGTATGGGAGCCACGGCACGAGTGGTTCGGTTTTCGGAATACGAGCTGGAGGCCGATGATGCGGACCTCGTCATCGTGGGACCGGGCCCCGGTAATCCAAACGAATTGGATCATCCGAAAATGAAAACCGTCTTTGAACTGACGCAACAGCTTCTTGCTTCTAAAAGAAAATTCATGTCCGCTTGTTTGGGACACCAGATCCTCTGCAAAGTTTTAGGTTTTGAAGTTCTAAAAAAACACACTCCCTTTCAGGGAACTCAGGAAAGAATCGATTTCTTCGGTCAACTGCAGCGCGTCGGATTCTATAATACTTTTACCGGCAAATATGAGAGAGCAATTCCTGGATTGGAGGTCTCATACGATACCGAAAATAAAGAAATCCATGCGTTGAAGTGCGAACAGTTCATCAGTTTTCAATTCCATGTGGAATCAATCCTGACGCAAAATGGTTATGAGATCCTCAAAGAGGCTTTACAGTCTCTGCATTGCGCATGAACAAGCTGCCCTGGCCACATTTGTCTTCTCTCTTGCTTCCTCGGAAAGAACAAAGGCGTAGAGTTCACAATCCCTTTTGACGCACGAGCGTAAAATTACAAAATCTGCGGATTATTCATCAAAACAGGTATTGGAGCTTTTGACCCACTTCGAGATTCAATATCTTCGCTTGTCCTGCAGCCAATTCCAGGACAAAATTGGCTTTTTTATCGGGAACGAGGGTACGGGGTTCCTGGTTTTGCAGAGGAGGGGTGGCATGTTCGATGTGCACGATGCGATGATTGTCCATCCATAGAATATCAAGAGGAATGAGCATATTTTTCATCCAGAAGGAATGCTTTTTTTTTTCATCGAAAATAAAGAGCATTCCTTTCCCGGGTAGCAATTGTTTACGAAAACTCAATCCGATCCTGCGTTTTTCCTCAGTGTCCGCAATTTCGACATCAATGGTATTACCTCGGGGGGTAATGACTTTGGCATGGGTATATTGAAGTGATCCGGCTCCTTCCCGGGCACTGGCAATGAAAGCAGGATCAAATAGAAGAACGACCGTACAAAGAAGCAGTAGAAATCCAGAATTTTGCAACGGAATCGACCTGGTGGAATTCATGCGGATTTACGAGATTGCTTGATCAACCTTTTTTTAACCATTTTCTGCTTCAACATGGGAAGATGATCGATAAATAAGATTCCGTTCAAGTGGTCCAATTCGTGTTGGATGCAAATGGCTGTGAGGCCGTCTGTTTCTAGTTGATGAGGATGGCCTTCGACATCTTGATAATTCAAAATTATCTGTTGCGCTCGTTTAACTTCCGCCCTGAAGTCGGTGACGCTCAAACAACCTTCCTCCGTGACAACTTCTCCTGTTTTGTGAATAATGTCGGGATTGACAAAAACATGAGGGTCGCGGGTGGACAGGTCCTCATTTCCACTGAAAACATCAACCACCACGATTCGTTTCAGAATTCCCACTTGATTGGCAGCCAAGCCTATACCCTCAGACGCATACATGGTGTTCAGCATATTTTCTGCTAATTTTTCCAGCTCCTCATTAAAGACCCCAATGGGTTTTGCGACCTGTTTCAAGATAGGGTCGGGAAAGGTATGAACAGGGAGTAGAGTCATTTTTTTGTTTATGATTTCAAACTGATAGTTTTAGATGGACCAACAAGCCGAGCAGTGAACGTACTGATCATTTTAACTCGATTCGTTTTAAAAAATCAATTAAGAATTCCTGCCACACCGGGTCAGGAAGGATTTGCATTTCCATCACCCAGACCTCATTTGCCAACTCGGGGAATTGCTGCAATTTGACCGCGTCTTTTTCAGTAGTGATCCAAAAATCCGGTTTTATTTTTTGTTTATACTGCAATAACGAAATGATCTTCCGGCGTGAATAGACAAAATGATCCTCAAAGAAGAGCATGTCTGCTATTTCAGCATTCAATTGCTTGAAAATCAGAGTAAAACTTTCCGGCTGAGCAATGCCACAAGTCAATAAAACACTTTTTTTTCGCAGGGCAGCCAAATTCAAATTCTCCTGCCTGTCGAGACGTCTTAATACTGAAGGCAGGTAATTGAATTTAAATACGGGACAGTCAATCTTAAATTGATTCTGCAGTTGGTGAAGCACGCGGTCCGAGAATCCCAGGTTACTTTTGGTCAAAATAATCGCATCTGCTCTCTGCCAATGATGCTCGGGTTCTCTCAGCTCTCCCAATGGTAAAAGGTACCCGTTGCCCAACCCCCGCTGCGCATCAATCAAAAGTAAATTCAGATCCCGTTTCAATTGCAGGATCTGAAAACCATCGTCCAATACGCAAATTTGCGGATTGTCCCAAAGTTTTGCAAGATGTGCCGACAAATTCCGGTTTGGCCCAATATAAACCGGGATAGACGGATTTCTGGACGCCAATAAATATGGCTCATCACCGCAAGTGAAGGGCGTATTGGGAAGATCTTCAGACGAACAGATTCGTTGCAGGGAAGCCTGGGAGCGATTGCCATATCCCCTCGTTAAAATTGCGCTACGAAACCCTAACCGGTTCAATTCTCTGACCAGAAAATCGACTACCGGTGTTTTGCCAGTACCTCCTGTTGTAAGATTACCCACTGATATGATTGAGGTGTCTGCTTTTTTTGCCTTAAAAATACCATGCCGGTAGAGAGCCAGTCGTGCTAAAACAAGTGCCTCGTAAATCAATGAAAGCGTCAATAATACGAAATAAAGAGGAGCTGTTTTCCAAGAAAATTTCTGTTTCAGCATTGGTGAAATATCCATTTCGAATCAAGTTTCAATTCTGTCGATGCATTGTTGTTATAATTGCTATCTTCAGGGAGGAGATCCAATGTTCCAGGAAAGGTCGAATTTTTGTTCCTCCTCCATTCCAGGAAATTACCCCCTGTAGAACATTTTTATAAAATTTGATAGAATATCTCCTGTTTATTGTCAAACTTCCAAGAACCTGAGAAGATTCATTTCAGACCATGATTGACCATTTGGACTTGATCTTAGCCAAACCACGGGGTTTCTGTGCCGGAGTTGACCGGGCCATCACCATTGTTGAAAAGGCCCTCGAGTCCTATGGACCTCCCATTTATATACGACACGAAATCGTACACAATCCGCACGTTGTGAAGCGCTTGCAAAAGTGTGGCGCTATTTTCGTCGAGGACCTGGAAGAGGTTCCAAAGGGAGCATGGATTATTTTTTCGGCGCATGGAGTTTCACCAACCGTTCGAAAAAAAGCAGTAGAATTGGGACTGAAAACTTTGGACGCGACATGCCCTTTGGTCACCAAAGTCCATTTGGAAGCGCAACGCTTTGCAAAATCGGGATATACCATCATCTTGATTGGCCATCGTGACCATGTTGAAGTGCAGGGAACTGTGGGAGAAGCTCCTCATAATATAATTGTCGTGAGCAGTATCGAGGATGTCGAAAAGCTGGCAATATCTCCCAATCAAAAAGTAGCTTATTTGACTCAAACGACTTTATCCATGGATGATACGGCAGAAATCATTGCGGCATTGAAATGGAAATTTCCTGCTATTCAAGGTCCGCCTAAAGAAGACATTTGTTATGCTACCCAAAATCGCCAGAACGCTGTAAAAGTGATGGCGGATGAGGTGGACCTGGTACTGGTACTGGGCGCTCCCAATAGTTCCAACACCTTGAGGTTGGTGGAAGTGGCTCGCGCCAACGGAATACCTGCCAAACGCATAGAATCGGTAAATGAAATTCAGCTCGAGTGGTTGAATGGGATCAAGCGCATCGGTATCACAGCCGGGGCTTCCGCACCCGAAGAGATTGTTCAAGAAACGATCAATGCGCTGAAAAACATGTCTGTCGATAGTCAGGTCCGGGAATTTACGCTAGTTGAAGAAAACGTTACTTTCGTCCTTCCATCCGTTTTAAAAACGGCAACATTATAGTTCCCGATTATCTTTCCAGAATTCGCGGAATTGCTCCAACGCTTTGCGTCTCATGGAGATCAAATTTTTTTGAGCAGGAAGCATCTCCGCAAAGGTCACCTCGAATCCTTCGGGACAAAAAATACTATCCCAACCAAATCCGTGACCACCCCGAGGCGCAACAATCGTTCCTTTCAATGCGCCAAAAAACAGGTACTCTTTTACTCCATTTGTGAATCCTAATCCACAAACAGATTCTGCGCTGAAGTCTTCAAAAACCGACAATGCCTTAAACAAATCGTCAACTCCAAGCTCATCGAGGAACCATTTGATAAATGGACCAGGCAGTCTGTTCCATGCATTGAAAAAAAGAGCGGTGTCTTCCACTAAAAGCGGTTTTTGAATTTCTTTATAGGCTTGTCTCATTTGATGTTTCAACAGGGTTTGCATGTTCGTGGTTTGGATTTCATCAAGATCCAATTCCGCATGTTCGATGGGAATCCGTAATATTTCTCGAAACTCTTTTAATTTATTTGAATTGGAAGTGACGAAATAGAGAGGAGGATTCATTTTTATACCTGCAATACCTGGTAGTCGTCAGAGAGCCGCGTTTCTCGTCAATTCACGTGATCGACTGGAATCCATCGACGGTAATTGCCTGGCCCGTGATAAAGTTCGGCTCGGCACTCGCCAGGAACGCAACCACCTCGCCGGTGTCTTCGGGCGTGCCAAAGAGCCCAAGGCTAATCCCTTCCGGAACCTTATGAGCCAAAGCCTTGGCAGTCTGCTCAGTTTTGATGGTGCCCGGACATATCGCATTCACCCGATTGATTCCGTGTTCATCTACCGCGGCTTTAGCCTTGGAAGCCGTTCGTGATGAGATTGAAACAATTTCTGAGTTTTTCGATTCGAGCGAAGCAGGAAGGTGGGCCTTCATGCCAATCTCTGAAGTCGAAATAAGACCATACCGAACAACTTTCTTTCTCATGTCTTTCACCCATCCAGGGCGTTTTCGATTGGGCGGTTCTCGTCGTCAAATTACGTCAGCACTTCAACCGAGCGCGTGCTGGTCTCATCCAGGACTTGATCCTCGCTGCTCTCTGTGTCAGTCCTTGAAAATATGGGGCAATCCTGCCCTTCCCGGAACGAAAAGCATGGGATTCAGAGCGCATCATTTATAGTAAAACAGGGAGCAGGGTCGAAGTAGGCCCAATGAACAAGCAATAACCTTACTACATCCTCATATTGTGGCCAATACGATTCCCAATATGCTGTAGGCCCAATGAACAAGCAATAACCTTACTACATCTGGTGAAAAATTATCCAGGTTGCAGAAGGTGGTATTTTGTGATTATGAAAAGAATATACTGAATTACTCCTAAGAAGAGGTCTTATGCCCAGATTTGAAAAGGATGAAGCAAGGGAAGAGCGGATCACAATGGAAATCGTGGTAGACTGCTACAATGAATATGAACGAGCAGCAGGATGGGAATGTGTGCTTGGTGATACCCTGATTTTTCCTTTCAAGGCTAAATGTATTGAAGCAAAACGTGTTTCACCATTGAAAGAAGGAGAAATAGTGACTGCATTAGACTTAATCCCTCTTGAAGAAGGAGGAAATGAGTTTTTTGTAGAAATTGATTGGGAAGAGCGGAATATGGGAGTTCCTCTATCCCAGTTAGAAGGAATTGATGTCGATGATGAAGTCCAGCAAATTATAGGAGATTGGCACTATTGGGTGAAACAGGGATATGAATTTTAAAATCAAAAAAGCAGAATCATAGAAACCTGCACATAGCCAGCAAAAATGGTATTTTTAATAATTTCTCCCGTTTTGTCGACAAACAGGAACATAGCGATTATCGTACTCAAAGCAATAGGAAGATCAATGCATGAACGTATAACCATTGACCCTAAAATTTGCCATGGACAAGCCTGCATCAAAGGGACACGAATTCCAGTTCATCAAATTGTCCATATGCTTGCCAATGATGATTCCATTGAAGTATTACTGAAAGAATATCCTTCTATTGAACGAATGGATATTTTAGCTTGTCTGGACTACGCAGCCTCCCTTGCGGAAGAACAAGTAACTCCTCTTGATTCACTATCAGAAGCTATATGAAAATTCTGGTAGATGAAAACATTCCCATGATTACAGTAAATTCGCTTTTGGAACAAGGGCATGATGTATAGGATATTCGAGGTTCCGAATCTGAAGGCATGATTGACGATTTACTTTGGGATGCTTCCCAACAAGAAAAGAGCGATAAACTTCATTGTTATCTACTTAAATCAGCATTGGCTAAAAACTGCGGAGCTTTTCGAACTTGAGTTGCTTGCTCATAAGCATAGGCTAATTTGATCAGCGTGGGTTCTTGATAAGCGCCTCCAAAAAATGAAACGCCGACAGGGAGCCCGAAGATAAATCCAGTAGGAACTGTAATGCCAGGATAACCCGCCACTGCAGGAAACATGGAGCTTTTACTGTTATATGGGGGATCTCCATTGACCAAATCGGTGGTCCAGGCAGGGCTCCCTGTCGGTGCCACAATCGCATCCAGCTGATGCTCCTGCAAAACTTGATCGATGCCGTCTGTTCTTGAAAGACGTCGACATTTCTCTAAGGCATTCTGGTATTTTTCACTCGATAATGGCCCTTTTTCTTCTGCTTTCAGTAAAAGTTCCTGGCCAAAATAGGGCATTGCATTGGCCCGGTTTTGTTCATTGAATGCAATGACTTCCTTCAATGAATGGACGTGGACCTCGGAGCCAAGCTCTCTCAAATAGCGGTTGAGATCTGTTTTGAATTCATACAGCAGCACTTCAATTTCAGCTTGTTTTAATGGTTCAATATTTTCCATCTTGATCGGATCTACGATTTCGGCACCGAGCTGCTTCATTTTTTCAATGGCCTCATCAGTGATCAGGTCGACTTTATCATGAAAGCCAAAGAGATTTCGTGCTATTCCTATCCTTGCTCCTTCAAGGCCATTGGGATCTAAGAACGGTGTGTAGTCGGTATAGGATTTTCCTTGACTTTCTTCGGTAACGGAATCTCGGAGGTCTACTCCAGTAAGAGCACCAAGGAGGATGGCCGCATCCTCGACAGTTCTTGCCATCGGACCTGCGGTATCCTGGCTGTGCGCAATCGGGATGATACCGGATCTTCCAACCAGGCCGACAGTGGGTTTGATTCCAACCAGGCAACTTGCTGAAGAAGGTGTCATGATGGAACCATCCGTTTCCGTGCCAATTGCAGCAGCACAGAGGTTTGCAGCAACAGCAACTCCCGAACCTGCGCTGGATCCGAAAGGATTCCGGTCAAGAACATAGGGATTTCGCGTTTGACCCCCACGACTACTCCAACCACTCGAGGAGCATGTCGATCTGAAATTAGCCCACTCGCTCAAGTTTGTTTTACCGAGTATCACCGCACCCGCTTCTCGAAGTTTTTGAGCAACAAATGAATCTTGGGAAGCAATGGAGCCAATAAGAGCTAAAGAGCCTGCCGTTGTCATCATTTGATCGGCAGTGTCGATGTTATCTTTAATGAGAATTGGGATACCATGCAATGGCCCCCGAGGCCCATGGGTTTTACGCTCTGTATCTAGAGTATCTGCAATTGCTAAAGCATCCGGGTTGAGTTCAAGAACCGCATTGATCGCTGGTCCTTGCTTATCAATTTCTTCAATTCGTGCCAGATACCACTCTGTCATCCTCCGAGCACTCTCCGCCTCCGAGTTCATTTTTTCTTGCAATTGACGAATGGTCATTTCTTCCATTGTAAAAGCTCCACATGATTGTTTAAATTCACTGTTGCCTGAACCATAGCAAGAAATCTACTTTTTATCGACCCATTGACCACTCTATAAGAATAAAAGTGCAATCAGAGCTAGAACCATGAGTACTTTCAGTTTGCCTTTACCAGATTCCTTTTATTGCTACTTCTGCACAAGGCTTTAGTAGAATGCCATCGACTTTGCTAACAATTGTTGGAGTTCACTTAAAAAAGGATATCTGGGATTAAATCGATACAATCGGGTCTTCCCATTGGATGATAAAATCAGTGTGCTTGCCTTAAAAGATATCTCCTCTACTGCTATCACTCCTGAGAGCAGCCGCTGAATCTGATCCCCGCTAAAATTTTATGCCCCTCACAAGCGATACCTCCCACTAGTCCTGCTCACCAGTCAAGGTCGCTACGATGTCCCCTAGAGTGGAAGACCCTCTGCGGAGCAAAGAGTATCAAGGGATTACCCCACATTTAAACCTTGGATAAAGCGAAAAAAGATTTGACCCCTTTTGACCCCTTTTCAAGCCAATAATATAGGATAAGGTCTTTTTCTATCCTAATCTCTATGGCCATTCTAGAAATGTCCTCCAGAGGGAAGGACATCGGCTAATTGGTCACGGACCCCGTAGGGGTCGAAGAGGGCTTCTACCTGAGCCCAAGTGGTGGGATCCACCGGGATGCCCTGGGCCAATCGCTCCTGGCGCGACTTGGCGGATCTTTCCCCTGGAAAGAAAACCCCGCTCGATCCTTCCATCGGAGGGGTGTCTTGAAGGTATTTCATCATCTGTTGGACCTCGGCCTGGATGGTTTCCAGGGGTGCCATGCGGCCCAGGTCGATGGCGAGTATCGTGGACCCTTCCCACAGATCCATCTTTCTTGGAGGCAAAGCGATCTGGCCCAGAATTCCCCCGAAAAGCGCGATCATGACCGAGAGCGCATATCCCTCGCCATTTCCGTCGCTCGTGTGGCAACCACCTGTCCGAAGGTAGAATGGCCATCAATCTGGAGGATCGCCCCATGGTTGCCAACGACTTCCGGCTCTGCTCTTGGATCGACCACGCCTTCCTCTATTTCTTTCAGGTACTGGGGTAGTCGAATGAACCCATGGGAATCGTATCCCGCAAGATCGGCCTGGGCCAGGTGGTCCGCCACGATACTGGCGTGGCTGGCCGGGGCACCTCCCGCCTGCAACATCACATCGGTTATCCGGACAATCTGATGCTTCGTCAATATTGGCATGTTTAGCTCCTAAGAATTCGGTTAAATGGTTCCCTTCTCATCACTCACCCATCACCTCCCTGCGGTTAATCCGCCGTCAATGACCAAATCGCTGCCGGTGACAAAAGAAGACTCGTCCGAAGCCAGGTAAAGGGCGCCGTAGGCCACGTCTTCCGGCTGGCCCGCGTGGCCCAGGGGAATACTGTTGAACAGGTCCTGTCGAGATTCCTCCTCCTCCAAAAAGTGGGCGATCATCATTGTTTCGATGTTGGCCGGAAGTATGGAGTTGACGCGGATCCCTTCCCTGGCGTATTGAACAGCGGTGGACTTGGTCAATAGCCGCATCGCGGCCTTGGACGTGTTGTAGGTGCACGACGTCCCCATGTTGCCTTCCAGCGCAGCCACCGAAGCGATGTTGATCATGGAGCCGCCACCCGATTTCCGCATCTCGGGTATAGCGTATTTTGTCCCCAGAAACGCACCCTTGGCAATTATATCCAAATCCCGATCCCACTGCTCGCTGGTGATCTCCTCCACCCGAGCGAATCGGCAAGTCCCCGCATTGTTCACCAGCACGTTCAGTTTCCCGAAGCGGGCGACCGTGGACGCCACGGCTTGCTGCCACTCGGCCTCGCTGGTGACATCCAACCGGACGAAGAGGCACTCGCCACCGGTTTCATTAATTTCGGTCTCGGTCTGACGCCCTTCTTCTTCCAGCACGTCTCCAATGACCACTTTGGCCCCTTCCCCGGCAAACAGCGTGGCCATCGCTGCGCCCAGGCCCCTGGCTCCCCCGCTGATAAAAGCGACCTTGTCTTTCAGTCTCATAGTTTCCCTCCATCGTTGATGATGGTTGTTTCTCTCCCCGCTAACCACTGGATGCCCCGCCCCACTACCGTTCGAAAACCGGGGTTTGAGTAGGCCTGGTTATCGTGCCCGTTTTGATAGCAGAAGACCCTCGCCTTACCGAAGGTCCGAGTCCACGCGATCGTCTTCATACTCTGGGGATGATCGGTGGTGAGCAAAATGTGGCTATCCTCGTCCGCGTCATCTATGTGATAGGTCTCGTCGACGATGTCCCACGGCTCCAGTGTGGCAGTGATGGGATGCTCGGTGTCCGCGACGTCGATGCGCACGGTCTGGTCGAAGGCACACGGTATTCCCCCTCGCTGACGCATACCGCTAAGCTCTCTCCAGAGCGGCCAGTCGGCAAACGCCATCAGCGCGTGATGCAGCAGAAATATCCCCTGGTCCCCATCACCAAGGCCCTCCAGCATCTCCTTTATAGCTCCGCTCTGCCCTGCATCGGTTCCTGGCTCTATATAGTTCTTTAATTTGCCATCTTTTTCAGCGGGCGTGCTTTGCCACCAGCCGAAGAACACGAGTACGTCATAGGTCCCTGGACCGCGTGCCGCGTCGAAAACGAAGTCCCACAGGCTCTGAGGGTAGGCCTCGATTTCGGGAAGGGAGCGAAGCATGGACTGGAAGCCGACCACGTCATACTCGTGCTCGCCGGTAATCACGGCCGTTTTTATCTTTCCATTCGTCATGTTCCTGTCTCCTGTAAAGGTTAAGTCAAATAATGGGGCGGGTTTGCAAACCACCCCTACAGGTGCCTGTTAGTAAGAGTTAGCCGGTTAGTTAGGCAGCAAGGCCACGGAACGGACCTCGCCAAACTCCTTTTGCAGCTTTTGCCAAGAATCACCTCCGTCTTCGCTCAGGTACACGTAGCCATAGAAGCTGGCCGCGACGATTACGTTGGGCCGCTCCTTGTGAGTGGCCATCCCATAGATATGCGAGTTGGGCTTTACCGGCAGGGACACAGGTTCCCAACTTTTCCCGGTATCCTGGGTGCGCTGCACGGCACCGGCGACACCGGGAATCGTGTCGCCGGTGCCGACGAACATGACATCGGGGTTATCCGCTTTGATGACCATGCCGCGGCAGTAGGACTCTTTGTGCGCTTCATGGAGCTTTGGGAAATTGTGGTAATCCCAGCTTTCGCCTTCATCGTGGCTGGTGGCGATGCCAAAAGGCGAGGTACAGTAGACTGCGGAAGGGTCGCCAGTCTTCAGAGCCATACTGTGAATGTCGCCATGTAAGGGGTCAGGCCCCAGGTCGGGTAGGTGTGTCCAATTGTCTCCGCCATCCAGGCTTTTGTAAACCCCGTCAACCTCCATGCCGGCCCAGATGGTGTCGTTGTCCCTGGGATCTACCATCATGCTGGTGGTCCGCGGTGGTGAGACCGCTGCGAACGAACGTAGGGGGCTCTTCATGTTCACGCCCATCTGAAGCTTGCTCCAGGTCCTCCCCCCATCCCTGGAGCGGAATCCCTCTGGTCGCGTGCCCACGAAGAGGGTGTCCGGATCCGTAGGATCGACAGCCACCGACCAGATTTCAAGGCCCGCTGTGGGGGCATCCAGGTTTTCCCAGGTCACCCCGCCGTCGTCGCTGCGGAAAACGCCCACTCGGGATGAGGGTAATAATTGATCACCATCAACACCAGCCAATACCCGCCGGGGGTTGGATGGATCCACGCACAACGCCCTGACGTTGGACTCATGCCAGATAGGCTGATAGATGGGAGTCCAGGATTCACCGCCATCGGCACTCACGTTCAGCCCTTGGCCGACGGTGCCGATGAGGAGTGTGTAATATTTTGCCATGTTGCGTTTCCTTTCCAAAAATCATGAAGCTCTCTTTTGGCGAGACCTCGCCTGAGACCCGCCATAGCGCCCTGCAGTGCCCCGCAACCGGGGGTCGAGCAAATCTCTGAGGGCGTCGCCGAAAATATTGAGGCCGTAGACGGTGATCACCGGAATGAGGGCGTTGGGAAGCGCATGCCGGAGTCGGGGAATGAGATCGCTCCATTCCCCGATGGGCTCATTACTGTATTTTTGCCTTTAAATCGCTGTTGATCCAGGCACGAGCGAAAATCCCGCCTACAGAAAAACAACAGGTATCATTGACTTCACCAGCGTAGTTCTCTACCCATGGCCAGTAAGCCATGGTTACCATTGGAGTTGGTACATAGGCCACATAAACTTTCGCCAGCAACAACTGATTCAAACCCTTCAATATCTTGTATGCTTCAACGGGGTCCAATGTTTGTGACTACTTCGCATAAATCTCGTTTATTTCAGGGTCATCAACCACATGGACTTGATAAGGTGCACTCTCCTCAACTGCACCCCAGTACATAGTCGCTCCCGGAATACCAACTGCCTGAGTAAGAAAAGTAATCGGCGCATGCTCATTTTTAGTAAGTATTCCATCCAAAGTAGACGTATCCCGCATATCAATTTTAACGTCGATTCCGATATCCTTCCACATAGCTGCCAGAAAAGACACCACATCTCGCTCAGGCTCCCGTGCATATGCGTGTACGGTAGTCTCGAAACCGTTTGGGTAGCTTGCCTCGGCTAATAGTTGCCTCGCGCGCTCAGGATTATACTCAAAAAGTTCCTGAGTTGATTGCGGTAGCTTCTCCATAGGAGTGAAGAGATTCTCTGCATATCCTGCATGGAGCTCAGCATTTAAAATCACTCCACTACCCCCCCACAAGGTATTGGTAAAGGCTTCTCGATCTATAGCCATGCTGATTGCTTTGCGCACCCTGAGATCGTCAAAGGGCTTCACATCCTGCCTCATGCCGATTCTCCAGGCTCTCTCCTCCGCTCTCTCTATCATCTTGAGTTTGGGACTTGATCTTTTTAGCGAGTCGACGAACTTTTTTTCCATTTGATCATATACGTCAATCTTCCCTGTTCGTAACGCAGCTACCTAGGAGGATTTATCCAGTATTAGAGTTTTTACCAGGCGGTCGATAAACGGAATCTCGTATTTCTTGTCATTGAATACGTAACTATCCCAGTAATTGGGGTTCCTTACGTAAGTTACCAAGCTTCCTTCCACGAAGTCCTCGAGATGAAACGGGCCTGTCCCCAGCCCCACATGATTCTTCCAGTCTTTCATAGCCTCGTCTGTCAGCACACGAGGTACGATGGTCGCCCCACTCCAATGCGCGAATCCAAAGAAATGCCACCATTCAGAAGTGAAATATTTATTCTTTATTGTAACCGTGTACCTATCCGTAGCTGTTACCGACTCCACGTCTTGAAATACTGGCATATTATAGCGCGGCCAACCCACCTTATAGCTATAAACTACATCCTCCGCTGTCAGCTCCCTTGATTCCATGACTCCCGGCTTGCCCGACCACATGACTCCCCGACGTAGTGTGAAAATAATTGTGTTCGCATCGGGTAACGACCAGCTTTCAGCCAACCGACCTCTTAGGAGATACAAAGGAAACCCTTGAGAGTGATAAAAACCACTAGACCCTGAGCCGCGTGGCCCATACTTCTCAATGTCTGCATGCATAAGGGACTCATACATCGGTTCATGAAAAATCGCTGCCGTCCACTGACTTCCTTCTCCTTTGTGCCAAACTGTAGGCGGAAAAGCCGCTCCATATCCGTCCAGGAATGTAATCGTCCCACCGTATTGCGGCCCGGCGTTCTTTGCCGCCTCCGACGAAAAACCAATTGTTTTTCTCCAATCGGCTGCCCAGGCCGGGCTGCCCAAGAAGCCTGCTCCTCCCAGGAGGAGGACCAGCATGAGGGCCAGCAGGGTTGACCTGAAGGTTGATTTGCGGTTTAGATTAAAAATCTATCAATCAGGGAGATCCACTTCTTTATGATCATGAGCCAAAAAGCGAAGGTTCACTCCACAATCCGACGTTTTTTCCAATGGCGATAATGATCGTAAAGGCTTTGCCAGGGAGGTTAATCAGAGTGCTGAGCGCTTTTGCTGAAAAGGCGAGAAAAGCAAGCTTGTTTCTCTTCAGGGGAGTTGTTAAGCTGGCATTTACCTCTATGAGATAAGGAGTCACTATGCAAAGTATTCAGATTGAAATTTCAGAAGAAATTGTTCTCTCATTGAAATTTCCCAAGGAACGGGCAAAGGCTCAATTAACAGAAGAATTGGCACTACAGCTCTATCGGGAAGGTTTTTGTCTTTCGGGAAAGCTCGTGCTCTCGCCAAGTTAAGCAAACGGGATTTTGCAGAAAGATTAGGAAAGGAAGGCATTCCTCGCCACTATACAGAGGCTGATTTAGAAGAGGATTTTATCTTTGCAGAAGGGAAAGAAGAGTGATCGTCAGTAATTCTTCTCCCTTTTCTTCTGCTCATCCGCAAATTCCAGCATCGCCGGCCCTAACATCGAAATACCAGAACCCTCGCTGATCAGAGAAGAGCGGCATTTGAGGGCGGCCATTTCTTCTCTTAAAATTTTATACTTTGCTTTATTTAAATCTCCACCCCCATATTTTTTCGGCCACAGGGGAACGGTCCAACCTCGCTCAGCCATCCTCTCCAGCCAAATTTTCGAGTCAGGATTTTTAAAAGTGGCTTTTCGTCCTCCAAAAACCACTTCCTCTTCTGTGAGCCGGGTGCGTATCGAAGCAGGGCAATTTGCTTCCAACCATTCACGGGTTTCTGCACGAAATTTTTCAAGAGCTTCCAAGAGTCCTCCTTCTCAGGCGTTAATTGTTCTGTTCCGGCCTTGTCTGGACCGTATACCTGGAAATCGTCAGAGACTCGCGTTTCTCGTCAATTCACGTGATCGACTGGAATCCATCGACGGTAATTGCCTGGCCCGTGATAAAGTTCGGCTCGGCACTCGCCAGGAACGCAACCACCTCACCGATGTCTTCGGGCGTACCAAAGCGCCCAAGGCTAATCCCTTCCGGAACCTTATGAGCCAAAGCCTGGGCTGTCAGCTCAGTTTTGATGGTGCCCGGACATATCACGTTCACCGTGATGGAAGGTCCCAGTTCTTTCGCAAGGGAACGCGTCATACCCAGTAGGCCCGCCTTAGAAGCTGCGTAGGCAGGCCTGCTGACTGTACCACCGCTGAAGGCGGCTATAGACGAAATAAAAATAATTCGACCAGAACCTCGATCTTGCATCGATGGAACAACCGCTCTCGACCAGTTGAAACACCCTTTCAGGTTCACATCAATCGTACGATCCCACTCGGATTCACTAATTTTCAGTAAGCCTTTCGAACTCCCGATCCCCGCGTTATTGACAAGGACACTGATCGACTCGTAACGCTCTAGAATGTCATCCGTCACTTCTTCAGCTTTTTCAAAGTTGCTGACGTCGGCAACGAAGGATTCAGCCCGGACGCCTGTCGCACAAAGTTTACCAGTCGCCTCTTTTAGTTCGGCTCCGAGAACATCGACAAGCGCAAGATTGAAGCCTTTGGCAGCGAGCGCCATGGCGCAACCAAGGCCTATCCCTCTGGCGCCGCCCGTTACCACAGCAACGGAACCGGCATCCTCTCCTTTCGTTACACCCGCCACATCAATCAACAACAAAACGAATGAGTCATCTCTCAATTCTATCTTGCAGGAGGGACAGGGCTTGCTCTCATTCGAAAAAGTCCAGGAAAAACTCATTCAGGAAGCAAATCAACTCTTTGAACATTATCGCAGTTAAGAACAAAGACAACAATCTCCTGAATGAGACTTCTTCCCATCAGAGAACATTCTATCCTTCGATTTTATGTTCCTATATTTTAGAAAACAGTATTATGTCCCCTGATTTTTATAGTTTGCCAGGATACGAATTTGAAAATTGCTGTCCTCCGCACAATGTGTTATTCTTTTAAAAAAACACAATTTCACCATTCATTCCCCTCGAGGGCATCATGACTACTTTAGAATCCGTCAAAACCCACTCTTCTTCAACACGGTTGCCTCCCTCTGCCAGGGAGTCGCTCAGGGTGAGTGAGGCTGAGTATTGGAAGGTATATTACGAACACTCGGATGGTCAATATGAATGGAACAATGGACTCTTGGAGGAAAAGCCAATGCCAGATTATTTAAGCTTTCAAATCTATCGCTGGTTTTTACAACTCTTGGAAGAGTATCTCAAAGTGTTTCCAACGGGTCAACTGATGGGTTTGGAAATGGGCTTTCGTTTGGATTTGGGGGATAAAGTCAGCATACGGAAACCGGATTTGGCCATGATTCTCCACTCCAATCCTGTGGAGGCCAAACCGTTGGATCGTTCGTTTCAGGGAGTATGTGACCTCTGTATAGAGTTTTTATCCGACTCGACTCCCGAGGAGATGGAACGGGATACGGTGCACAAAAAAGAAGAATATGCCAAAGTGGGAGTGGCTGAATATTATATAATAGACCGTTTGCACAAGCACACCGCCTTCTATGCTCTCAATGAGCAGGGGGTTTATGAAAAGATGGAGAGCCAAGAGCCCGGCGTGATTCATTCCGGAGTCTTGGATCGTTTCGCCTTTCGTCTTCAGGATTTAGAAAAACAGGTGGCCTTTGAAACATTAATCGAGGATCCTCTCTACCAATCCTTCCTCCTGAAAAGCCTCCAACAAGAGCGGCAACAAAAAGAAAAAGAGCGACAACAAAAAGAAAAAGCGCTTGCAGAAGTCGAAAGGCTGCGGGCTCTCCTCCAAGAGAAAGATGCTGATCCCCGCTAAAATTTTATGTCCCTCACAAGCGATACCTCCAACTAGTCCTGCTCACCAGTCAGGGTCGCTACGATGTCCCCTGGAGTGGAAGACTCTCTGCGGAGCAAAGAGTATCAAGGGATTACCCCACATTTAAACCTTGGATAAAGCGAAAAAAGATTTGTCCCCTTTTGACCCCTTTTCAAGCCAATAATATAGGATAAGGTCTTTCACATCTCTACCCTGCAAGGTTCTTCTGCCAGTAAGTTTGGAATAGCGGGTGAAGAGAGCGTTGAGTTTTCCCGTCATCAACATATCCAGATCATAAACCCGGACTTTAATTTGGCTGGCACCGGTACTCTCATGCAAGGGCAGATAGCTCCATTTTTTATTCGCTTTGTAGCGGGAAATCTCTAATTTGATACTGCGAGCGCGTTTTGAGCCTACTTTGTAATGGGCACGAAAGTAATAGTTGAACGACTCGTCATCACCATAGACTTTACGATTCTTACTCCAGCGACCTTCTTTTCCAGCTAGATGATCAAGGAAAGCCTTCGCCAAATTTTTCCGAGCTGTGTCTGTCATGACTTCAGCAACATCGAAATCCAGATCTTCTGAAAACCATCCATTGCCATGAACCAGACGAAGCGCGGTTCCTCCTTTGAAGATCAGGGGAAATCGCTGCAACTCCTCAATGAGGATGATTTGTGCCGCTTCTCTCTGCTGCTTTTCCCTATCGCTTCCCAGCAGGGCGGTGTGTGGAGGAACCATTATCGGCATATTAATTCTGAAACCCGGGGAGGAAACTGTCTGGCATAGTGTTTTAGCTTGTTTTGCTGAAGCAACCCTACTTCAATATTGTCTGGCTCCCGACCCATGTAAAGCAGATCGAGTACAGCTTTTTCCGGTTCTGCCACCCGGCCATCCGGGGTTTTTTCAATCCCAAAAGAAAGGGTTGGACTCATTTGGAACGATTTGAACTGATGCCCCTTCCAGATAACCGGTTTTGAGACCACTTGAGGCACCGCACTATGGATGGTCCAATCCACACGCAAACAAAGCCCTTCATACTCCTCTCTCATCATGCTCCAATACCGCAATGCCTCATACCCCGTCACATAGCCCTCAGGGAATAAAACAGAAGCAATTTGGATCTTTTCTTCCTCACCAAACTCCTCCTTGAGCAGATTGACAAACACACCTCTTCTTACCGTATCTATCACTCCCCGTTTCCTCAGATAGTATATTTTATCCCAGGCTTGGCGGTCCGTAATTTGGTGCAAATGCTGCAGTTCGGATTTGATAAAGACTTTCTTGTCCGGAAGGGCTTCTTTTAGAGCAAGCATTTCTCATAATTATTCAGTTAAACTCGTAAAATTGGCTAGTTGAACTGGTATTTTAACAGTCACGGAAATACATGGCAAGCTCATTTTCGGATCACCATGACCAAGCCAAACTCGTCTCGCTCGTCAAAACATATTGGACAATCTGAATCCGATCGAACCACTTCTCGAAGACGTGATGTCCCCGTCAGGATCGTGGAGGGTCCCACCCCTGGCTCCACTCGTCATGATCTGACCGGGGCGCACGCAGTTGACTCGAATGTTGTGTTAGCCTCCAATCCCGTCCATGTAGTGCGTCAGTGCTTCGACACCGGCTTTCGAAGCCCAGTAGGCTGAAGTGGTTGCGCCAAATTCCTCGTACATCACAGGACTCATTCCCCGCTGAGCAGCAAAGGATGAAGCAAGGGAAGAGCGGATTACAATGGAAATCGTGGTAGACTGCTACGATGCAGCCTTCCTTACCAGAGCAAATCGCAAGACTCTTGGAAGAGAATTAATGTCCAAATGCAAATATCTCTCAAAAGAAACAATGCCCGAAAATGCAACTGACAGTGCTCACAGCTTCAGGATTCGCTAGGATGTTTCATCAATCGAGTAAAACCAGCCTGTTCAAAATGACGATCTGCTGTGAATATTTCTTCAATTTTATATTCTTTAGATACCTCAATCCCAATACAATCCACCAAACTCCATTCTTTATCCGGTCTATCCTTAAACAACTGAATTCCTTTCTGCATCAGTTGGGGATCAATATGAACCAGTTCCCAAATTTCTGGAGACTGGTAGACAGCATCCATCAAATGAATAGCAGTTCGACGTGTATCAACCTAGCTCAAGGTATTACACATTTCCAAAATAACGGCGTTGGTAGTCACCAGCTTTCGCTTTGCCTGAAGCAATTCTCTCCGTATTCTGACAGCTTGAGTATGAAGGGTATCGGACTTGTCTCCCAAGGCGAGTAAAGCTACTGTATCTACAAAAACTGGCTTCATTCCTCAACTCGCTTTTTTGTACCATAGAGATAATGATCATGGTTGATGGCAAGATCACCCTTACCTGATTCACAGGCAATATCTTCAATATCCAACTTCGCCCAGGGAGAATTATCATAAGCTTTTTCTTCAGCGGATTCTTCTTTAAAGGAGGAATCTTTTTCGCTTAAGGTCTTTTCTAGCGCTTCTACTGCAAGACGATCACGTTCTTCATCCGAGAGAGCTTTGATCCGCTTTCCTAAACCTTCAGGAACATTGAGTGTTATTTCCATGAATCTCCTAGTGAAAGAGGGAGGGGGATAAGTTTATATATATGCTATTATAAAATTCCTCTTTGAAAACACAAATGATTGTCTCGACCATACAACCTATGATAAATTTCTATGCAATGAAGTGAGTACTGAGCATTTGGGGGAATGGTGCTCGCTGGGGACGTATTTTAATCCAGATGGGATGATTTTTCATGATGATCTTTTATTTGTAGCTGGCAGTGTTGGCGATGAGATTGCGATTATAGATAAAGAGGGTAAAATTTCTGCTTCTGTCCCTGCGTACCAGGTCCGGTTTCAGGCGCTTTGAAATCATACATCTTCTTTTCCTTTTATATTGTTAAAGTTCATAAGATACTAACTGACCCATACGCCCGAAAGTTACCCATAAGCGCTCGTCATGAACACTTAAATTCGTTTGCTGAGCAGGCATCCCCCTTTACACATCCCTCTTCAAATGGTAAGGTCTTCTGAAAATTTTGATTTTTCTATGTGGGCGCTGCTTGTGCTGGTTATGGGGCCTCCCCAAACACCCTATTGGAAGCCCCCTATAGCTGCCTGCATAGGCGTCATGCGCATACCGTTGTCACTGATTTCGTCTCCTGCAATATCGAATCCCAGCTTGGAATAAATGGGAAGCCCATACGGTGAAGCATTGAGCGTAATTGCTGTTGTATCCAGGTGTCGGGCCTTAATCTCTTGCACTGCCGCGTATGGGAGTTGTCGCCCGATTCCCTGCGACATAAATGCTTCTGAGACGTACAACCAACTGATATGCGTTTCATCACGCACTTTGACCACACCAGCAATGTCGGAGTCCTTCAAAGCCAATAGAACGATTTCTCCTTTTTCAATTGCCTCGACTAGACTCGCTACTGTTACGTCGGTGTGAAACCTTTTGACGCCTTCGGCCGTGTAGTCCGGGGCTATGAAATCATCGAATGATCGTAGCACCAACGCGATGACTGGCTCCGCCTCTGCTTTGAGTGCAGGACGAATGTGGAGCGGATTTGTTTTGTCAGCGCGCATTGGCCCCATAACAGCTGATTCTGGCAATGTGACTATATTTAAAATCCATAGCGTTTCTCTCTTTGTTAGACGTTGTCGGCCAGGAATTGTTGCGCCCCATCCACGATCAGGTGTCGCAACTCGATCATAGCCATGAGGTCCGAGTGCAGCTTGCCGCCAGCGTCGTGGATGCGGTCCGCCACCTGGCGCTGCGCGGTGACTACATCGGGATGCTCCGGTTGCCCCGGAAGACCCATGGACTGCGCCAGGTCATTCGGACCAAAGACATAGGCATCGATGCCTTTGACCTCAAGAATGGCGTCCAGGTTCTCGAATGCCCTGGTGCTCTCGAGTTGACACAACACGAGCATATTGGCGTTGCTCTGCCGCATGGTCTCGGTGCGCTCGCTACCCGAGATGTCGAGCAACGAGGCGTGATTGTAATAGTTGCCCCGGCCACCGCCCCAGCTTCGTTGACCGTCGGGCCCAAACAGGCACGCGTCGACGAGCACCTGGGCCTCTTCCGCGGTTTCGATATGCGGTCCCATAATGCCGGTGACGCCGCGATCGAGAAACGAATTGATGGTCGAGCCGCTGATATCCGGCACCCGTGCGGTCACGGTGAGCCCAAAGCCATCGGCGACCCGGCACATCTCGTCAATCGACTCTGGCGAGAACAGCCCGTGTTCGCCGTCCAAGTGGACAAAATCGAAGCCGCCGAGCATGCCGATGATCTCGATGGCCTCGGCACTTGGATAAACCAGGCCAAGACCGAGACCTTGCTTGCCCTGCTTGTTTTTCTCAATGATATTATTCGTTCTAAAGCGCATGATGGGTTCCTTATCACATTGTGTTAAATCGAATTGCCCAAGTCGGGAAGTCTGTGCATCAGTCGATCTCGGGCGTTAATTGTTCTGTTCCGGCCTCGGCTAGCCCGTATATTTGCAATACCGAGAAGTCGTCAGAGACCCGCGTTTCGTTATGAAGGATTCTTGTGCGATAGAAAGTAAGTGTCTCCCTCTTTGAAGGTTAATGTCCCTTCTATCCCTTCAATCACCAAATCGATCCACCCCGATAGGACATAGTTAAATTGAAAGTCATAGTCATGACGGTGCATCCCGGTCGTACCTTTCTCGGTACGTACTTCCTGATTAATTCTAATGATCTCCCCGTGGAAGTTTCCCCCTGTTGCTTCTGCGAGGCCAAGGTCGGCATATAATCCAGACCTGCGAAGGCCCGGTCCAAATTTGCGATCCTTAGCATAGGTGAAGGCCGGTTTTTGCTTGTTCCAGCCTGTCAGTCGTTGTTCACTCATTTTTGATCTCCTTTGATTAAGTTAAGCTTTGAGAGAGGCGAAAGCCAGAGGTTCTATCATTCACCACGCCCTGTTTCTCGTCACTTCACGTGATCGACTGGAATCCATCGACGGTAATTGCCTGGCCCGTGATAAAGTTCGGCTCGGCTAGTTTTGAATAGAATTTTAGGAGTGACTTTCTTGTGCTAATAGCTTCCAAAATGCCCTCGGTGATAAAATCGTGAGTCCTTGATACTCTTTTAAAGCCAACAATTCATAGTCTCCTGTGACTAAAATATCTGCTTGTCCTTTTAGAGCAGAAGCTAGTATCCATAAATCATCTTTATCATCAATATCGGCATCTGTAACTTTTTCAGGTTTAGGAATAATCGGTTCTTGTTTCAGAAAATTGAGAGTATTCACGACTGCTTTCTCTGGCATTTGAAATTTTTTGCTTAAAATTCTTTGCAATTCAGTCAAGACGACTTCTCCAATCAGCAGTTCATGCTCTGTGAGAATCACTCGCATTACATCAGCGCACAATCCACGTGTTGCAAAAGCACTCACCAAAACATTCGTATCCAAAAATACTTTCATGAAACATCCTGAAAGATGTCTTCATCCGTGAGATATCCTGCTGCTTCTGCAAATGGCATTGTCTTTCCCCTTAGTTGTTCAAACAGAATCACAGAGAGTTGTCTTCGTAAAGCACTTCGTACAATGTCGCTACGGCTTTGGCCCGTTTGGGTCGATACTGTATTCAGCATTTGATCGAGTGTTTCATCGAGACGAATCGTAATTTCAGTGTTCATAGACCTCCTTGTTGAGAAAAAGATAAACCCGTTTTGTCATACAATGTATTACAATATGTGAGGATCACAAGAAAAAATCTCAATTCAGGATCGGCTCTTCCAGCCAGATTTCAATTGTCTTTTAAAAAGACAAATAAAGGTTTGACCCCTTTACATTTAAACCTTGAATAAAGCGAAAAAAGATTTGACCCCTTTTCTTGTTTCTTTTTTCATTTTACCTCACTATTTCGGACTGGTCGACTTAAAACTCGATGATCGCCCGGCCGAGAATCTCACCGGCTTTCAGGGCATCATACGCCTCGTTGGCCTGCTCCAGTTGGTAGCGGGTCTTCACCAGTTAGTCGAGCGGGAACTTGCCCTTCCGGTGCCAGCGGAGATACATCTATCGTGACAACCTTGCCAATTGTGCCATCAGTAATAAGTGCTCGCGCCTTTCTCAAGTGCGGGTTCCGTCGATGCGTGAAAGCCTCCACAAGCACAACATTGTTCCTATGGGCGGCATCGATCATTCGTTGGCAATCTTTCGCTGATGCGGCCAGTGGCTTTTCGCACAAAATATGTTTTCCGGCTTCTGCCGCCTTGACAGTCCATTCACAGTGCATGCTGATCGGCAGTGGAATGATCACAGCGTCTATCTCAGGGTCGGCTAGTTGATCTTCATAGGACCCATACCATCGATTGATTCCGTGTTCATCTGCCGCGGCTTTAGCCTTGGAAACCGTTCGTGATGAGATTGAAACAATTTCTGAGTTTTTCGATTCGAGCGAGGCAGGAAGGTGGGCCTTCATGCCAATCTGTGAAGTCGAAATAAGACCATACCGAACAATTTTCTTTTTCATGTCTTTCACCTATCCAGCGCGTTTTCAATTGGGTGGTTCTCGTCGTCAAATTACGTCACCTCTCAATAACTCCCTGGCGCCACATGCGCAGTGACCAGGTTGCTACCGCCATCAACATCGAGTATCGACCCGGTGATAAACGATGCCTCGACGGAGGCGAGATAGGCGATCGCGTTGGCAATTTCCTCCGGCCTACCGAGCCGCCCTATCGGCAGGCGCTCCGAGACAGCAGCCTCCACCGCTGCCGGGTCGCCAGTTTTTGCCATTGCGTCGCGAGCAAAAGGCGTCAACGTGGCACCCGGACAGACCGCATTCACCCGAACGCCTTGGCGGGCATACTGCAACGCCATTTGCCTGGTAAGCCCAATCACACCGGCTTTGTTGGCGCAGTAGGCGGCTTTGTTCGGCATCGGATTCAGCCCGGCCACGGAGGCGACATTGACGATGGCGTCGGATGCCTGTTTGAGCATGTGGGGAAGAGCGAACTTGCACCCCAGGAAGACAGCGGTCAGGTTCACCGCCATCATTCGATCCCATTCTTCGATGGTGGTGTTAATCACGTCCCCCTCGCCATGAGTAATGGCATTGTTGACTAAAACATCAATCCGACCGGTTTCACTCACTGCTCGTTCGACCAGCCCACTGAGCGCATCGGGATCGGTCACGTCGCAGATGACTTCGATGAAGTCGTGTGGTGTTTCCCCAAAAGCCAGGTCTGTGCCGTAGACTCGGTCTCCGAGTTCCAAGAATTTCCGGGCGGTCGCTTCGCCGATGCCGCCTCGCGCGCCGGTAACGATTACTGTTCTCATCTTACATCTCCTTCCAAGAAGTCGTGTGGTGTTTTCCCAAAAGCCAGGTTTGTGCCGTAGACTCGGTCTCCGAGTTCCAAGAATTTCCGGGCGGTCGCTTCGCCGATGCCGCCTCGTGCGCCGGTAACGATTACTGTTCTCATCTTACATCTCCTTCCAATTCGTTCCTTGTTTGTCAATAATAAACTGGGTATAGTTATCTTTGATCTCCTATATTTAAACGACATTTTACATTTTCTTCCAATCCGTTCCTTCCTGAAACCCATGGGCGGCCCGGTAAATGGTGGATTCGTCAAAATGCTTTCCAATGAGCTACAAACTCACTGGGAGACCCTCTGACATCCTACAAGGAATGGCCATTGCCGGGTGGTGAGTGAGATTAAAGGGGCATGTATTTGCGTGGTATGGGACACATCCTTTTACATATTCTTCTCGACTTGCATCAGGAGCCGGCATCGGTGGAGCCTTAATCGTAGTTGGCATCGCCAGCAAATCAAAATCATCAAAAACCTTGTCATACGCCGCTCTCAGCAGTCTACTCAGATTGATTGCCTTTCCATAATAGCGATCCCCGTAATACTTTCTGATGTAGGTACTAAACATAAATACCAACTTCGCGTTTTCAGGCAGTTCATTTGCCCGGTTTCGCCAATTCCTGCAAAAATCCATCAGACCATTTATTTTACGCTTTTATCCGAAAATCAAGAGCATGAGGTTCACGTTCAAGCAGTTCCAATAATACTTGGGTAGCTCCGGTTGGTGTTCTTTTCCCTTGTTCCCACTGCCTCACTGATGAGAGACTCACATTGAGCAGTTTCGCAAAAACTGATTGTGAGAGGGCTGCTTTTTTCCGGATATTTCGGATTTTATTGGCAGTGAGATTGACCTCCTTGAAATCGATTCCCAGAGATTTTAACTCTTTTTCACTAAAGTCAACATCCATCCCTGCATCGAGGAACCCCTGGAGCGTTTCTTTCAGTGCACTTTTAACACTATTCCTCATCTTGAATCTCCACCAAATAATATTCTTGTCTGTCTACCAATTCTTTCATTTCCAACACAGATTGAGACAATATCGTTTTTGATAATTTTTTAAAAAACTTCAGTTCTGTCTGATCAAGGTTTTCCTTTTCATTTTTCGAAAAACCAAAAACAAAAATGGCTCGATCATCCTTCTGATATACGAGAATGGTTCTATATCCTCCACTTTTGCCACCTCCAGATTTAGCCACTCTGATTTTATAAAGGCCAGATCCTAAATCTACAGAACCTTTTCCCCCATTCATATTTGAAATTGCCTGATTGAGCAGGTCATCCGTAATTTTATTCTTCCTGGCCCATCGGTTAAACCATTTGGTTTTGAGCTTCCACATTTTTTAAATATACTACATTGTGGTATATTTAGGAATAAGAAAAAAGTTTCAATGGGAGAATGCGATGATTTCTTAAGGAAAAATCAGGACTACAATATGACTGAAAGTAGCTCTGGTTTTTACATATCAGCGATTCGGCATATTGAGATCTAAAAATATTCCTGCTTCGACAATATCGATGATATCTTCATCGTGGGCGTCTTCCAAATGAGGGTATCTTGGTAGGGTATGAAAATAAGCGGTATGTTGCACTAAACGTTCTAATTTCTTGAGTTTATTTTCCACCGGACTGGGCGTCCCCCACTGACTACCCCGACCAATCTTTTTAGGGACTTCGCCCGGCCGGGTAGAGTTTTCAAAATAAGCGCCTGCCTCTTTACTCGTGAATCCATATTGACTCAATACCACTCTTTGCGTTCTCCCTTGACAATCTGTCTCTCTTGTTTGGGAAACACAAAGTTAGCTTCATACCACTCGGTCCCGAGAAGCATGCCAGGCTGATCACGGATTGGTAAGGCTCCAAGGCTTTTGATATGTGGTTGCTGCCTGAGTACCGTAAGGGCTTCGGGGAGCAAGAATACATCGCGCACCTTATGCCATTTGGGAAACCAACCCAACCCGAACTTGGTTGGACAATGCGGTTTATGATAATACTCCGTGGTCAAAGACGCAGGGAGTGACCCTTCGCTGCAAGAACTTTTTCAAGTCCTCTTCCCTAATTCTCAGTTCTCGCCCGATTTGACAAGTCAGAAGCGATGCGTCGTTCCTTATTGCGTGTGTCCGTAGACCATGCAATATAACGCTCCCCATTTTTCACATCCACACTTTCAAGCAATCCGATGTGGCATTCGGCATCGTCACGGACATCCACAGTCATCCAGGGTCGGTAAGCCTGGGTCTGTTCGTATTGGCCTAAAAGCATCATTTCAATATTGTGATGCCAATCTCCTTTTTCTTTTTGATGTGCCGACAAAATTGGGCCCACATTGTCACCGGGACAGCAAGTGATTGCATCCCAATTGCCGTTTTCCTGAGTGAGCCTCTTCATTCAAGGCATTCATGTCCATTCCAGCGCAAAAACCGCCTAAAAGAGCGTAGCGATTTCTATGGTAGGGCGCATCTCCAATCTTTAATCTGGGAGATTCAGCACGCGCTTGGCGATAATGTTCAGTTGCACTTCGGAGGTTCCGCCTTCAATGGGATTGGCTCTTGAGCGTAGCCATTCTCGGGTGATGCCCAATTCTTTCCTGGAAAAACCATCTCCGCTCCAACCCAGGCTTTGGGCTCCTAAACTGGAAATGAGAATTTCATATCACGGGTTTCTGCACGAAATTTTTCAAGAGCTTCCAAGAGTCCTCTTTTGTTAGACGTTGTCAGCAAGGAATTGTTGCGCCCCATTCACAGTGATGGAAGGCCCCAGTTCTTTCGCAAGGGAACGCGTCATACCCAGTAGGCCCGCCTTCGAAGCTGCGTAGGCAAGCTTGCTGACTGTACCACCGCTGAAGGCGGCTATAGACGAAATACTTATAATTCGACCAGAACCTCGATCTTGCATCGATGGAACAATCGCTCTCGACCAGTTGAAACACCCTTTCAGGTTCACATCAATCGTACGATCCCACTCGGATTCACTAATTTCCAGTAAGCCTTTCGAACTCCCGATCCCCGCGCTATTGACAAGAACACTGATCGACTTGTAACGCTCTAGAATGTCATCCGTCACTTCTTCAGCTTTTTCAAAGTTGCTGACGTCGGCAACGAAGGACTCAGCCCGGACGTCTGTCGCACAAAGTTTACCAGTCGCCTTTTTAGTTCGGCTTCGAGAACATCGACAAGCGCAAGATTGAAACCTTTGGCAGCGAGCGCCATGGCGCAACCAAGGCCTATCCCCCTGGCGCCTCCCGTTACCACAGCAACGGAGCTGGTATCCTCCTTTGCAGTCATAAAATCTTCCTTTGTAGTCATAAATTTTGCCGCGACAAGAACTAGAACTCTGTCAATTTTAATTTGACGGTAGGGCCGGGTGACGTCCCGGCCTAAGAAACGCCACGCTCGCATTGGCCGGGACGTCACCCGGCCCTACCATTAATTCGTCATTTTAAATTTGACGGTGTACTAGAACCAGACCTCAGTTTGCGGTTTGCCAGTTGTTTCCAGATCCAAGTTTATCGCTTGGCCTGAATCGGAGGACTCATGCAGCGCCTCGAGGACCGCGGTATTTCGCAGGCCATCTTCTGCTGGGAATTCGGGAGCCTTGCCTGTGAGGACGCACTCCGAAAATTCGTCTAACTGAACGGTGAACCGATTAGGTGCCGACGTGGCGATGGTTTGTTCATTTTGGCCATCAACTCCCTTAATGATGAGGGGACCGGAATCCTCAAACATTGACGGAATCTCGATCCTTCCTTCACGTCCGTCAATCGAAATCTGAAAACGAAAGGATGAGTGTTCCAGGCTGCTCGTTACATTGGCGACTGCACCACCGGCAAACTCCATAATTCCACAGAATGTTGTGTCGACGCCCCAGTCACCGGAATCGTAACCAACCTCACGGACACGGATTGGTTCCGCAGAAAGAACGAATCTTGTGGCATACACTGCGTAACTGCCGACCTCCCGCAACGCACCGTGTTCAAGCTCAGCCGAATATCGATTGGATTCCAGATCGGCCTGGCTGGTTCGGTGGCTGCAGCCAACAGCATCTATCGTGACAACCTTGCCAATTGTGCCATCAGAAATAAGTTCTCGCGCCTTTCTCAAGTGCGGGTTCCATCGATGCGTGAAAGCCTCCACAAGCACAACATTGTTCCTATGGGCGGCATCGATCATTCGTTGGCAATCTTTCGCTGATGCGGCCAGTGGCTTTTCGCACAAAATATGTTTTCCGGCTTCTGCCGCCTTGACAGTCCATTCACAGTGCATGCTGATCGGCAGTGGAATGATCACAGCGTCTATCTCGGGGTCGGCTAGTTGATCTTCATAGGACCCATACCATCGATTGATTCCGTATTCATCTGCCGCTGCTTTAGCCTTGGAAGCCGTTCGTGATGAGATTGAAACAATTTCTGAGTTTTTCGATTCGAGAGAGGCAGGAAGGTGGGCCTTCATGCCAATTTGTGAAGTCGAAATAAGACCATACCGAACAATTTTCTTTCTCATGTCTTTCACCTATCCAGCGCGTTTTCAATTGGGTGGTTCTCGTCGTCAAATTACGTCACCTCTCAATAACTCCCTGGCGCCACATGCGCAGTGACCAGGTTGTTACCGCCATCGACATCGAGTATCGACCCGGTGATAAACGATGCCTCGACGGAGGCGAGATAGGCGATCGCGTTGGCAATTTCCCCCGACTCAGCCATCCGCATCAGTCAAATCCAGACCCATTTCATCGGCAAGTTCTCGTATTTGTTGCGGAGTTGGTAATTGTACAGCCATTTTTTACTCTCCTGAAAAAAGTTTACCTTATTTCTTTCTGCTCCTCTTCACTCCTCAGGGGCGCGTGCTGGTCTCATCCTGGATTTGATCCTCGCTGCTCTCTGTGTCAGTCCTTGAAGATACGGGGCAATCTTGCCCTTCCCGGAACGAAAAGCAGGGGATGTGGATTGGCTGGATTGAGGAAATCCCTGGGGTCAATTGCCAAGAAGCAACGAGAGAAGAATTACTGGACAGTTTAAGAATTACTTTATGGGAAGCTTTAGAGTTTAACAAGCAGGATGCAATTTCTGCTTTTGTTTTTATTTTCTCTAAGCAGCATTTACAGTGAGTTTTAGTCCAAGGCTCTTCAGCACAGAGAATAAGCTAGATAACTGTGGATTCCCTTTTTCAGAGAGCATACGGTATAAGCTTTCCCGATTAAGATTAGATTGCTCGGCAAGCTTTGCCATCCCGCCCTTTACTTCTGCGACATCTCTGAGCGCTAACAAAAACGTGTCGCTATCGCCTTCTTCCAAAGCAGCATCTAGATAAGCAGCTGCTTCTTTGGGGTCTTTCAGATCTTCTAATAATCCCTCTTTATAAGATACGGATGGTCTCATGTGGTCTCCTTTTTTCTTTTGTTGTAATCTGTCCAATATTTTTTAGCGTGCTCGATCATCTTATTTTGGGATTTCTTATCACTCCCACAAAGCAACAAAACTAAGGAATCTCCATCCCTTCCATAATAGATACGATACCCTGGACCAAAATCTAACCTTAACTCACTCACCCCTTCCCCTACGGATTTAGCATCCCCAAAGTTTCCCAGCCTCAAGCGGTTTATACGGGTTCTTATCCTCGCTCTTGTCGAAGCATCTTTAAGAGAACGTAACCAATTCCTATAAGGGATCTTACTCTTTTCAGTTTGGTACTCCTCAATCGTTATCCTCTCTTCTACCATAATATATATTTTAGCTTAAAAGCTACGAAAAAGATACTACCCCCATAGTAAAATGGAAAATCGTCCTTTGGACGATCCCCCTTCAATCAGTTTAGCCCCCTTTACGAAATCAATCAACCTTGACACGAGTGAATTGAGGGGGTCGTTTTTCAATAAAAGAGGTCACCCCCTCTTTGAAGTCGGGTCGTGTGAGACTTTCTGCGACCAAGCCTCGCATCGGCGAACCGTCCGAATGAAGCCCTTTAACTTGCTGAAACGGCGTCCTCTTGAGTTGTTGCTTGGGGGGTCGGTTCAGGGGAGAGATAGCTGCTCAACTTCTCTTCCGCTTCCTTTTTAGTTTTGCGAACATTTTCCATCTTGATCTCTTCATAGCCCCGAATGCTGTCCGGTAGCGAGGCGATGACGAGGGCGCTTTGCAAGTTTTCCGCATTGAGTTTGGGAAGCATTTGGTCGATCAAGTCTTCATACCAAGCCATCAATTTTGCTTCAGTTCGTCGCACTTCGGGACGTCCAAAGAGATCCAGGGGGGTTCCGCGTAAAAATTTGAAGCGGGCCAACATTTCCATCCAGGGAAAGATCCAGGAACCCAACTTGAGTTTATTCTTCAGCCCCCATTTTCGCAGGATCGGAGGATGGAGGTGGAGAGAAACCTTCACTTCGCCTTGGTAAGAATTTTTCGCATTTTCCACAGCAGGGTCTTGTATCCACAGACGAGCGATTTCATACTCATCTTGGTAGGCCATCAATTTGAAAAGCCAGCGGGCGACTGTTTCATTAATTGTGGATTGAGGGCTCGCTTACACTAATCCAAACCGGATCCCACACACGGTGACCCGATTTCCTTCAATGGAACACCCCTGTTGTTCTGCATGACGCAATACGTATTCTTGGTTGACAACCTTGAGATCAATCCCTCCGAGGCCTTCTCCTCTTCCATCGGAGGCTTTCACAAAACGGAGGGTTGCATTTTCAAAAGGGAGGAGCGGTTGTCCCTGATCGTTGGTTTCCAAGGGGATTTGAGCAATTTCGCTCCAACGCTGGGACAGTTTGAAGGGATCCTCACTTTGTAGTTCAACGGATTGAAAAGCGGATACCACCTCGGTCCGCTTACTAGGCTTCCAATTGGTTCCTCCTGCCGGCCACCAGGGACCATCGGGTTGCTCAAATCCTTCATTCCAATCGATTTCAAAAATCGCTCCTCCCGTGTCCTGAGGGTGCATTTGAAAACCTTGGAACCCCTCATAATCCATTTGATGAACCAACCGAATCCCCAGTTTATCCACATGCTGTTGTCGGGGCTGTAGGTCATCACATTGTGTGATCACCATATAACCCCCGTTTCCCTTTCGGCGTTTGAGATAACGTTCTGCCGCCGTTTGCTCTTGGATTGGAGCCACTACTTCCAAAAAGGAGTTGCCCACCGGCAAGATCGCGTTTTCTAAACCGAATATACCTACCTCAGGATCCCGGTGCCCTACGGCAAGACCGAAGACAGCCGTCAGGGTTTCAATCACAGGTTCGAGTTGATAAGCTACTAAACAAATTTGTCTCAGTCGCAGGGACATATCTTTCCTTTCTTTTTCAATAGCCGCCTAAAAGAGCGTAGCGATTTCTATGGTAGGGCGCATCTCCAAAAAGGTGCTGGGTCACTCGGGCACGTTTCAGAAAAAAGCCCATATCGGCTTCATCGGTCATTCCAATCCCGCCATGCATTTGGATGGCTTCGTTACTGACATGAAAAAAAGTGTCTGACAGTCGAGCTTTGGTGAGGCTGGCCAGAGCCGGCACCTCCTCAGGTCGTTCGTCTAAGGCAGAAAGCGCATCCAAGACGGCTGATAGGCTCAATTCGATCTCACAAAACATCCAGGCTGCCCGGTGTTTCAGGGCTTGAAAAGAACCAATAGGCACATCAAATTGTTTCCTTTCTTTCAAATAAGCGATGGTTCTTCCAAAAACTTCCTGAGTGCTTCCCAACATTTCAGCAGACAGACCGATTCTCCCTCGATCCAGGACTTGCTCTAATATCCGATAGCCCTGATCCACTTCGCCAATCACGGCTTCTTCCCCAACTTCGACTCCATTGAAACGGACCATGGCTGAATTTCTAGAATCTACCATCGCAGTCCGAGTGCGAGTCATCCCTGGTGCGTCTCCTTTGACAAGAAAAAGAGTGATGCCAACGGAATCATTGGCAGCTCCAGAAGTCCGGGCAGCGACAATCAGATGATCTGCCACATGACCATCCAACACCAAAACTTTTTCTCCCTCGATTTGATACTTTCCTGCGTTTTTTTTTGCAGCGGTGGTAATACGGGTCGGTGCGTGATGAGCCCCTTCCTCGAAAGCCAGGGCCAGGAGGCAGTTTCCTTCGACAATGGCAGGAAGAAATGCTTCACATTGGGCTTGATTGCCTCCGAGTTGAAGAGCAGAACATCCCAACAGCACAGTGGACAGCAGCGGAGTTGCCGCTAAGGTACGTCCTGTTTCTTCCAGAATCACTCCCAATCCCATGTATCCAAAATCTAACCCACCAAACTGTTCTGGAATCAAAATGCCGGCCCAACCTTGATCTGCCATTTCCTGCCACAGTTCCCGAGAGAAACCGTGAGGATCTTCCTCATCTCGCAGTTTCCGGAGTTCGGTGATGGGGGCCTTCTTCTGCATGAATTCATTGGCAGTGTTTTTCAGTAATGATTGTTCTTCTGTGAGGACTAGAGCCATCAGAGACCTTTCTTTAATCTGGCAGATTCAGCACGCGCTTGGCGATAATGTTCAGTTGCACTTCGGAGGTTCCGCCTTCAATGGAATTGGCTCTTGAGCGTAGCCATTCTCGGGTGATGCCCAATTCTTTCCTGGAAAAACCATCTCCGCTCCAACCCAGGCTTTGGGCTCCTAAACTGGAGATGAGAATTTCATAACGCCTTTTGTTATGCTCCGTCCCATAAAGCTTCAACATGGCAGAAGCGGCTCCCGGCCCTTTCCCGGATTGGAGTTCCACCGTCGTCCGCTCCAGAGTCAGTTGGAAAGCCCGGGTATTCATATTGTGCTGAGCAATGCGATCTCGTAGCAGTGGATCCGAAATTTGTCCGTCTTGTTCCCCAAGATACTCTTTCGCTAATCCTTCCAGGGAATAGGTGACCCGCTCATTCCACATATCCGAAATCATGGCCCGTTCATGCTCCAACAATCTTTTGGCAATGCTCCAGCCCCCGTTCAGTTGGCCAACCAGGTTTCGCTTGGGAACTTTCAAATCGTCAAAAAACACTTCGCAAAATGGGGAGCTGCCGCTGATCAATTTGATGGGGCGGACTTCGACGCCAGGGTCATCCATATCAAAGAGCAGAAAACTAATTCCGCTTTGTTTTTTGGCATTCGGATCGGTACGGACCAGGCAAAAAATCCAATCGGCATCTTTGGCATAAGAGGTCCAAATTTTTTGCCCGTTGACGAGGTAGTGATCCCCCATATCCTCTGCTTTGGTTTGCAATCCTGCTAAATCTGACCCGGCTCCCGGTTCGCTATAGCCTTGACACCAGCGGATTTCACCTCGTGTCATTTTCGGAAGGTGCTCCATTTTCTGCTGCTCATCCGCAAATTCCAGCATCGCCGGCCCCAACATCGAAATACCAGAACCCTCGCTGATCAGAGGAGAGCGGCATTTGAGGGCGGCCATTTCTTCTCTTAAAATTTTATACTCTGCTTTATTTAAACCTCCACCCCCATATTTTTTCGGCCACAGGGGAGCCGTCCAACCTCGCTCAGCCATCCTCTCCAGCCAAATTTTCGAGTCAGGATTTTTAAAAGTGGCTTTTCGTCCTCCCCAAACCACTTCCTCTTCTGTGAGCGGGGTGCGCATCGAAGCAGGGCAATTTGCTTCCAACCATTCACGGGTTTCTGCACGAATTTTTTCAAGAGCTTCCAAGAGTCCTCCTTTGTTAGACGTTGTCAGCAAGGAATTGTTGCGCCCCATCCACGATCAGGTGTCGCAACTCGATCATGGCCATGAGGTCCGTGCGCAGCTTGCCGCCAGCGGTGTGGATGCGGTCCGCCACCTGGCGCTGCGCCTTGTTCGTTCTGAAGCGCATGATGGGTTCCTTATCACATTGTGTTAAAACGAATTGCCCATGTCGGGAAGTCTGCGCATCAGTCGATTTCAGGAGTCAATTGTTCTGTTCCGGCCTCGGCTGGCCCGTATATTTGCAATACCGAGAAGTCGTCAGAGACCCGTGTTTCGTTGTGAAGGATTTTGTGCGATAGAAAGTAAGTGTCTCCCTCTTTGAAGGTTAATGTCCCTTCTATCCCTTCAATCACCAAATCGATCCACCCCGATAGGACATAGTTGAATTGAAAGTCATAGTCATGACGGTGCATCCCAGTCGTACCTTGAGGGGTATGTACGTCTTTATTGACTTTGATGATCTCCCCGTGGAAGTTTCCCCCTGTTGCTTCTGCGAGGCCAAGGTCGGCATATAATCCAGACCTGCGAAGGCCCGGTCCAAATTTGCGATCCTTAGCATAGGTGAAGGCCGGTTTTTGCTTGTTCCAGCCTGTCAGTCGTTGTTCACTCATTTTTGATTGCTTTTTGGCCCAATCTTCGGACACCTCACCACCCCCAATTCCCTGATCTATTTGCTCTGTTTTGGCCTTGGCTGGCCCATATATTTGCAAGTACTGGAAGTCGTCAGAGACCCGGGTTTCGTTGTGAAGGGCCCTGGACGGTATAAGGAAGGTGTCGCCTGCCCTTAAGGTTGTTTTCTCTTCCCCTTCAATCACCAAATCGATCTCCCCCGCCAGGACATAGTCAAATTGCAAATCATAATGATGACGGTGCATACCTGTTGTCAATTTTTCTTTATCTTGATCTACATTTTCTGGATTATTTTTGCCAATCTCACCGTGAAATTGACCTCCTGTTGCTTCTGCGAGGCCAAGGTCGGCATATAATCCGCCTTTACGGAGGCCCGGTCCAAATTTGCGATCCTTAGCATAGGTGAAGGCCGGTTTTTGCTTGTTCCAGCCTGTCAGTCGTTGTTCACTCATTTTTGATCTCCTTTGATTAAGTTAAGCTTTGAGAGAGGCGACAGCCAGTGGTTCTGTCATTCGACCCAGCCCGTTTCTCGTCAATTCACGTGATCGACTGGAATCCATCGACGGTAATTGCCTGGCCCGTGATAAAGTTCGGCTCGGCACTCGCCAGAAACGCAACCACCTCGCCGATGTCTTCGGGCGTACCAAAGCGCCCAAGGCTAATCCCTTCCGGAACCTTATTAGCTAAAGCCTGGGCAGTCAGCTCAGTTTTGATGGTGCCCGGACATATCACATTCACCGTGATGGAAGGTCCTAGTTCTTTCGCAAGGGAACGCGTCATACCCAGTAGGCCCGCCTTCGAAGCTGCGTAGGCAAGCTTGCTGACTGTACCACCGCTGAAGGCGGCTATAGACGAAATAAAAATAATTCGACCAGAACCTCGATCTTGCATCGATGGAACAACCGCTCTCGACCAGTTGAAACACCCTTTCAGGTTCACATCAATCGTACGATCCCACTCGGATTCACTAATTTCCAGTAAGCCTTTCGAACTCCCGATCCCCGCGTTATTGACAAGGACACTGATCGACTCGTAACGCTCTAGAATGTCATCCGTCACTTCTTCAGCTTTTTCAAAGTTGCTGACGTCGGCAACGAAGGACTCAGCCCGAACGCCTGTCGCACGAAGTTTACCAGTCGCCTCTTTTAGTTCGGCTTCGAGAACATCGACAAGCGCAAGATTGAAACCTTTGGCAGCGAGCGCCATGGCGCAACCAAGGCCTATCCCTCTGGCGCCGCCCGTTACCACAGCAACGGAACCGGCATCCTCTTTTACAGTCATAAAATCCTCCTTTGTAGTCATAAATTTTGCCGCGACAAGAACTAGAACTCTGTCAATTTTAATTTGACGGTAGGGCCGGGTGACGTCCCGGCCTAAGAAACGCCACGCTCGCATTGGCCGGGACGTCACCCGGCCCTACCATTAACCCGTCATTTTAAATTTGACGGTGTACTAGAACCAGACTTTCAGTTTGCGGTTTGCCAGTTGTTTCCAGATCCAAGTTTATCGCTTGGCCTGAATAGGAGGACTCATGCAGCGCTTCGAGGACCGCGGTATTTCGCAGGCCATCTTCTGCTGGGAATTCGGGGGTCTTGCCTGTGAGGACGCACTCCGAGAATTCGTCTAACTGAACGGTGAACCGATTAGGTGCTGGCGTGGCGATGGTTTGTTCATTTTGGCCATCAACTCCTTTCATGATGAGGGGACCGGAATCCTCAAACATTGACGGAATCTCGATCCTTCCTTCACGTCCGTCGATCGAAATCTGAAAACGAAAGGATGAGTGTTCCAGGCTGCTTGTTACATTGGCGATTGCCCCACTGGCAAACTCCATCATTCCACAGAATGTTGTGTCGACGCCCCAGTCACCGGAATCGTAACCAACCCCACGGACACGGATTGGTTCCGCAGAAAGAACGAATCGTGCCGCATACACTGCGTAACTGCCGACCTCCCGCAACGCACCGTGTTCAAGCTCAGCCGAATATCGAATGGATTCCTGATCGGCCTGGCTGGTTCGGTGGCTGCAGCCAACAGCATCTATCGTGACAACCTTGCCAATTGTGCCATCAGCAATAAGTGCTCGCGCCTTTCTCAAGTGCGGGTTCCATCGATGCGTGAAAGCCTCCACAAGCACAACATTGTTCCTATGGGCGGCATCGATCATTCGTTGGCAATCTTTCGCTGATGCGGCCAGTGGCTTTTCGCACAAAATATGTTTTCCGGCTTCTGCCGCCTTGACAGTCCATTCACAGTGCATGCTGATCGGCAGTGGAATGATCACAGCGTCTATCTCAGGGTCGGCTAGTTGATCTTCATAGGACCCATACCATCGATTGATTCCGTGTTCACCTGCCGCGGCTTTAGCCTTGGAAGCCGTTCGTGATGAGATTGAAACAATTTCTGAGTTTTTCGATTCGAGCGAGGCAGGAAGGTGGGCCTTCATGCCAATCTGTGAAGTCGAAATAAGACCATACCGAACAATTTTCTTTCTCATGTCTTTCACCTATCCAGCGCGTTTTCAATTGGGTGGTTCTCGTCGTCAAATTACGTCACCTCTCAATAACTCCCTGGCGCCACATGCGCAGTGACCAGGTTGCTACCGCCATCAACATCGAGTATCGACCCGGTGATAAACGATGCTTCGTCGGAGGCGAGATAGGCGATCACGTTGGCAATTTCCTCCGGCCGACCGAACCGCCCTATCGGCAGGCGAGCCGAGACACTGGCCTCCACCGCTGCCGGGTCGCCAGTTTTTGCTATTGCGCCACGAACAAAGGGCGTCAACGTGGAACCCGGACAGACCGCATTCACCCGAACGCCTTGGCGAGCGTACTGCAACGCCATTTGCCTGGTAAGTCCGATCACACCGGCTTTGTTGGCGCAGTAGGCGGCGCGGTTCGGAAGTGGATTCAGCCCGGCCACGGAGGCGATATTGACGATGGCGCCGGATGCCTGTTTGAGAATGTGGGGAAGAGCGAACTTGCACCCGAGGAAGACAGCGGTCAGGTTTACCGCCATCATTCGATCCCATTCTTCGATGGTGGTGTTAACGACGTCCTTCTCGACTCGAATACCGGCATTGTTGACTAAAACATCAATCCGACCGGTTTCACTCACTGCTCGTTCGACCAGCCCCCTTACCGCATCGGGATCGGTCACGTCGCAGATGACTTCGATGAAGTCGTGTGGTGTTTCATCAAAAGCCAGGTCTGTGCCGTAGACTCGGTCTCCGAGGTCCATGAATTTCCGGGCAGTCGCTTCGCCGATGCCGCCTCGCGCGCCAGTCACGATTACTGTTCTCATCTTACATTTCCTTCCAATCCGTTCCTTCCTGAAACCCATGGGCAGCACGGTAAATGGTGGATTCGTCAAAATGCTTTTCAATGAGCATTAAACTTATCGGGAGGTCCTCTGACTTCCCACAAGGAATGGCCATTGCCGGGTGGTGAGTGAGATTAATTTTTACTTTCCTGAAAAAAGTTTACAAAATTTCATCCTCTTTAACTTTGAATTGCTCCTGACGACCTAAGCTAAATCACCAGCAATCGGATCGTATACCCCGTCATTACAAGCCAGAATAGGATATTGTATGCTTGTGCGCCGATTTTTTTGTTCACAAAGCGGCCTGCGAAGACAGCGAAGGGCATGATAAGAAAAGTTCCTATCAGAATGCTCCAGGGGATGTCTTTAAAAAACGATCCATTGATAAAGACAGCTGCCTTGGTGGTGTCTCCGGCCAATGATACGACGGAGGCGGCCCCTACAAAATAGAATCGGTCTAGATTGAGATTCCGTAAAGACACTCCTTTGAGGGGGCCAGAGGTTCCTGAAAAACCGGAAGTGGCTCCCGCAAAAAAAGCAAATAGGAGTGACGAACCTCGCTTGACCGTGTTCCACTCTTTGAATTCAACAAAGAATGTAAAAATGAATATGGCGATGACCCCTAGATGAACCCATTGTTCGGGTGCATCCACCAGGAGCTTTGCGCCGAGGCCTGCCCCCAAAATTGTCAACAATACGACCCCAGCGGCGGCTTTAACCGGAATCGTCCGATAATAGGCGATCACTTTGAAGATATTGTTGCAGGCAAGTAGGAGCGAGGCTAGTGCAATGCCTTGCTTTGTGCCAAAAAACATAGCTATTGAAGGAACCAGAATCAAAGATCCCCCCAGCCCTGCTGATGCAGATAGCATGAAGGACAAGGCCGCAAAAATGAATATCAGGATCATCATATCAAACTTTACCGACCAATGCCCCTGAACCTCCTGCCTGTACGGCTTCATTGAATGCCACAACATCCTCATCCAAGACCTGATTGAGTTTGGAAAGCTGCTCATCAATCAATGCGGTTAAATGCGCAAAAACTTCTTTTGCACCCTGGGTTGGCTCGAAATCTGCGCTAGCAACCGCTGGGATGAGTTCTGCGAGTTTTGCTGCCAATCGAGATCCATGGTTGAAATATTTCGTATAGCTATACGATCCGGGATACATGAGAGTTTCTTCAATCTCGTACAACTTTTGCTGAAGAGCTTTTCCACTTGCCTGCACCTCTTCTGCTTCAACTCGCTTCAACCAACCCTCAATTTGAGTCTTCAAATCTCGAATACGATTGATTGCTTCATAGACCTCAGTGCGTTTATCCCGAATGGCCAAGAGCAATTCGAGTTGGGCGTTAAAATGGTCTGCACTGGTGGTGGTGCGGGGGTCTTGAAAAACATTGAATGATTGCGTTTGACTATGATCCCCCAAGGTCAATTGGACTTGGTAAGTTCCGGGAATGGTATATGGTCCAAAATTCAAGGTTTCGAGCAATGGTCCTTGTTTTATCAATTCGCCATCCAAATCCACCCCATTGGCATAGCGCATGTTCCAGATAAATCGATTCATGCCTGGGTTTGCGGGTGCATACAGCTTCTCTTCCTCATGAGTTTTGTCTTTTTTGACTTCAGAATTTTTTTCTTTGGATATCGATTCCTCCTCTTCAGGTTTGCTCTCAAAGGAAGCAATCTCTTTTCCATCTTTGTCCAGAAAAGCCAATTTTAAGGGTTCTGCTGGTTTCTCTTTTAAGGCATACGTCACGATCAAACCATCGGGAGGATTTTCCCCAGCGTCGACAAATCGCCGTTCGGAAGCCCCTTCCGGAGATTTCTCCATGAAGTGGGTCAGTATTTCATATGTAGAATCGACACTATAATTCCTCCCTGGTAATCCACTGAAGGCATCATAAAACAAACTAAATGTGGGGCGCACCGTGTCTTTGGGTTTGAAGAGATGGGCCTTTGCTGCCACAACTTCTTTGGTCAACTGGTGTAAGGGGGTCAAGTCGTCTAAGATCCAAATGGATCGACCGTGTGTCGCAACAATTAGATTGTTCTCTTTAATGAGTATGTCGTAAACAGGACTGACCGGCAAATTGAGTTGGAACGCATCCCAATTGGCCCCGTCATCAAATGAAATATACAAACCGGTCTCTGTGCCCGCATACAGCAATCCAGGGCATTGGGGATCAGCTCGAATCATTCGAGTGAAATCATTGTCAGGAATCCCCGAATTGATCCTTTGCCAGGTTTTCCCATAATCGTTCGTTTTGTAAAGATAAGGCTGGGGATCGTCGAGTTTGTAACGGGTCGCAGCGACATAAACTGTGGCGGCATCAGTGGGAGAAGGTTCAATGATACTAATCATCGCAGGAACAGGTATATCTGGGGGGGTGACGTCCTCCCAGGTTTTCCCGTCATCTTGTGAGAGATGAATCAAGCCATCGTCGCTCCCTGCCCAGAGCACGCCTGCTTCATGGGGAGATTCAATGAATGTGAACACAGTGGCATACGTTTCTGCCCCCAGCGAATCCCGATTGATGGGGCCGCCCGTAATCTTCAGAGTCTCTGGATCTGCCCGAGATAAATCAGGGCTGATGGTTTCCCAAGTTTGACCTTCGTCCTTGCTACGGAAAACATGGTTTCCTCCCACATAAAGGATATTGGGATCGTGGGGAGACAAAACAATTGGATAGGTCCAATTGAATCGGTATTTTTCGGACTCTGCCCCGTGCCCAAAAGTGAGTTCCGGCCAATTGGCAATAAGCCGGATTTGCTTGGTTCGGCGATCATACCTTTGCAAAGAATTTCCTCCTCCCTGTGAACTGCCTATAGCCCCAACGTAGACAATGTTAGGGTCCTCAGGATGCGCAGCAATGTAGCCACTCTCTCCAGTTCCCGCTTGGTAGCCGGCAGACCAGGGGATTGCTTTTCGCTCACGCCCACTGCTTGGAATCGCGAAACTGGTATTGTCTTGTTGAGTGCCATAAACATGGAAGGGATACTGATTGTCGGTGGCAATGTGGTAAATCTGGGCGGTTGGTTGGTTGAAGGTGTTGCTCCAACTGTCGCCCCCATTGAGAGACACACAAGCCCCCCCATCGTTGCCTTGGATCATTCGTTTTGCGTTGTTGGGATCAATCCACAAGGCATGATTGTCTGGATGAGGGGTACTGAGTTGAGTGAAATTTTGCCCTCCATCAATAGATTTCCAAAGACTGAAACAATTGACGTAGACGGTGTCTGCATCTTGAGTACAGGCCGTCAAATGGATGTAATACCAAGCCCTCCCATAAAGGTATCCATTGTCACTGACCTGCTTCCAGGAATCTCCATAATCTTCAGAGCGGTACAAACCGGGGTTGTTTTCTGCTTCCAACAATGCCCAAACACGGCCTGGTTTTACTGGAGAAACCGCCACTCCCAGTTTTCCCAAAACCCCTTTAGGAAGTCCTTTGTTCAGGCTGATTTCTTCCCAAGTGTCGCCCCCGTCCATCGAACGGTATAGCCCACTGTCTGGCCCTCCACTCGAAATTTGCCAAAAACTTCGGTAGGCCTCCCAGATCGTGGCATAAAGAATCCGTGGATTGTTCACATCAATGCTAATATCCACTGCTCCGGCTTTCTCACTTTTAGACAGGACTTTTTTCCAGGTTTTTCCTCCATCCATCGAAAGGAAAACACCGCGTTCTTCGTTGGTGCCAAATGCATGACCCAGGGCAGCCACATAGACAATATCGGGGTTTTCAGGGTGAATCACAATCTTTCCGATATGACGGGTGTCTTCCAACCCCATGTGCTGCCAACTTCGCCCAGCATCTGTACTCTTGTAAACGCCATCTCCGTGAGAAACATCGGTGCGGATAGTGGTCTCTCCCATTCCGGCATAAATGACATTGGGATCTGCTTCAGAAACCGCCAAAGCTCCTACAGAACTGGTTTTGAAATAGCCATCCGAAACACATTCCCAGTAAATCCCAGCATCGGTGGTCTTCCAAACCCCTCCCGCACAAGCACCAAAGTAAAAAGTTGCCAGGTCCGATGAATCCCCGGCGACTGTCACGACCCGTCCCCCTCGAAACGGACCAATGCAACGACATTTGAGTAGATTGTCTAAATTGTACTTTGGCATGCAAATCTCCTTTGATACTAACAAGTTTGTGAATTATTTTTGTGCCTCATGCATGGGTACACATGAGGAAGTTGATACTTTCCTGACGAAATTTTTCAATTTCCGGGCGGTCGCTTCGCCGATGCCGCCTCGCGCGCCAGTCACGATTACTGTTCTCATCTTACATTTCCTTTTTGAATCTCTTTATACCGTGTGTTCGCTCCCTCCAGGGCAAACTCGAACTCCAGGGCGGAGATTTTTATAAGGCAGGGTTTCGGGTTGATCGATAAAGGCTCCGGGGGCTTTCACCACCAAAATTTCTTCAGCAATGGGGTCAAAATCTGCACGAAAATGAACGGTGCTTTTAAGCCCAAGAATCTTCTCTTCAGCAGGTTCAATGCCGAGATGGCGAAATAACGCTTGATCGGCGGCCTGCATCCGATGAGTGGAGACCACAACCCGGACTCCGCCAATACGCAATAACGCCATTGGGCCCAATTGGGCTTTCAAGCCACCATAGTGGGGACCTGTGCAGGTGATCTTTCCATCGCCCAACTTTTCAATTTTGAATTTTCCTTCAAAGGGAGGATCCCCTTCTGTGAATACTTTCCCGCCCAAAGAAACTTGAATCTCCGCCCCTTCTCCAGCATCATGAGCCGCTTGAGCCACTTCGGGATCGACCATGATTCCCAAAACACAATCGTCTGCTTGTAATCGAACCATTGCTCTCAATAATCCGGTTGTGTCTGATGTGGCACCAGCCCCACTGTTGTCTTGCACATCTGCAAGGACCGTAGGTTTATGGGCATTGGAGTCTATGGCTTTCTGCACCGCATCCTCTGGAGATTGAAAAGGCACCTGGAATTCCTTTTCACGAGCCACAATATAATTGTAAAGCGCATCCACTGCACCATCCGCACTGGCTTGATCATCCCCATACGCAACGACCACGGGTCCGCAATCCCGAATGTCTGCTGCAGGAAAACCGGGTGTGAAAGAAATGAGTTGAACTCCTGGGGTTTGCTCCAGTTCTTCAAGTTTCTTGTAAACTCCTTGAGTCGGTTGCATCATGGTGCATTGCCCGGTTAAAGGAATCAAGAACGGCAATGCTCGTCGTGCTTTGGCAGGTTTGGAACCCACAAGGATGTTGTGAAGGAAGTGTGCCGCACGTCGACCGGTCGCAGCATTATCCACATGAGGGTACGTTCGACAGGCAACCAGTCCATCGGTCAGAGTGAGCATCGCTTCTGTCGTGTTGGAATGTAGATCCAAGCTCGCTACCAAAGGTATTTCCATCCCAATCACTTCACGGACTCGCCGGATCAGTTCCCCTTCAGCATCCTCAAGGTGTTCTGTAACCATTGCTCCGTGAAGACAAAGGTACACCGCGTCGTAAGGCATATTCGTTGTTAATCCTTCTATAATGAGAGCAGACATGCGTTCAAAAGCATCTTCCGTCACATGAGCTGCTGTCTCTGCAAAGGCCCAGGCAATCGGGATGAGTTCATATCCGAGCGGTTGAACTTCTTCAACAAAACCCCCAGTGCCAATGTTGACTCCAGTTAACTTTTCAATGACTGCTTGGCCTTGCAACAATCCGGGGAAGAATCCCGGTCGGCTGAAATCGTCCCAAGTGGTTTTCATGGGAGCAAAAGTATTGGTTTCATGAATAAAACCGGCATGTGCGATACGAGCCATAAAATTCCTTTTGTAAAATAATTTCTAAGTTTCTCTTCCGAATGAAAAAGAATAAGCTAATACCATCATCTTTTGATCTTCTTCTATTAATTTGCCATAAAGAAAGCGTTGTATTTTACATTTTCTTCCAATCCGTTCCTTCCTGAAACCCATGGGCAGCACGGTAAATGGTGGATTCGTTAAAATGCTTTCCAATGAGCATTAAACTGATTGGGAGGCCCTCTGACATCCCACAAGGAATGGCCATTGCCGGGTGGTGAGTGAGATTAAAGGGGGAGGTATTTGCGAGCATCTCGCTCGCCCTTTGAAAAGATTCCTCTCGACTGGCATCAGAAGCTGGAATCGGTTGAGACTTAACCGCAGTGGTCGGCATCGCCAGCAAATCATACTCATTCAGAACCTTGTCATACGCAGCTCTCAGCAGTCTACTCAGGTTGATGGCCTTTCCATAATAGCGACTGCCGTAATACTTTCTCATGTAGGTGCCAAACATCGTCACCAATTTCACGGTTTCAGAGAGTTCATTCGCCCGGCTTCGCCAATTCCTGTGAAAATCCATCAGACTGGTGACGTACAAATCAGGTCTGCTCACTCCATAGCCATCGCCCCACATCATGGTTTGTGTGGTTCCTTCCACACCAATAGGGGAAGCGATTGCTGGTCCAACGAGATGCATAGGAATGGAGACTTCGTCTACCGTTGCCCCTAAAGACTTCAATGCAGCAGCGGCTGCCTGGACTTTTTCATTCACATCTTTTTCCGCGTTTTCCTGCAGGGTCCCTTCTTTGACCACGGCAACCTTCATGCCTTTCAAACCCTCTGTTCCTTGGAGAGCCTCCGTGTATCGCTGTGTTTTCACATTGGTTTGCCTGGGATCATATCCATCGACACCGGCAATCACTTCCAGCATTAACGCATTGTCCTCAACATTATTGGTCATAGGACCTGTATGATCGATGCAAATCTCGATCGGCATGATGCCTGTATAAGGGACAAGCCCATGGGTAGGCTTCATTCCATATATTCCACAGTAAGAGGCGGGCACTCTAATGGATCCCCCTTGATCTCCACCAATCGCGAGATCGACCTCTCCTGCCGCAACAAGGGCAGCACTGCCAGAAGATGATCCGCCAGCACTATATCCTCTTTTATGGGGGTTATGTAACGGTCCTTTTGCATTGGTATGACTGCCACCAGACGCGCATAAATATTCACAGTGGGCTTTTCCGACAATCGTTGCGCCTGCATCCAAAAGCCGGGTGACCACCGTCGCATCTATGTCAGGAACATACCCCTCCAAAGTGGAAGCTCCATTCATCATGGGAACGCCGGCAAGCATGACGTTATCCTTCAAGACAACGGTTTTTCCCTTAAGTTTTCCCCGAGAAGCTCCCTTCACTTCACTTTTTACGTACCAGGCATTATACGGATTTTCTTCGTCCCTGGGCTGGTATCCGGGGGTTCGTGGATACTTCACAAGCGGAAGATGATCAGGCATCGCGTCAACCAGGTTGTAAGCATCTACATTCTCCTGAAACAGGCCCCTATAAGATTCAACATCCGCATCCGTTAAATCCAGACCCATTTCATCGGCGAGTTCTCGTATTTGTTGCGGTGTTGGTAATTGTACAGCCATTTTTTACTTTCCTTAAAAAGTTTACAAAATTTCTGATTATATCGGATTAAGGGGTCTTCAATAATTTCAATGAGTTGGCAGTCCTCAAAGGGGCCCATAATCCGTTCTCTTTATAGAAACGGTAGGGCGGGGTGACGTCCCCGCCAAAACAGGCATGGCCCCCTCTGGCCGGGACGTCACCCGGCCCTACCGTTGTTTCGAGGTTCCGTCAGATCGGCTTTGATTTTTGACCCCTCCCTTTAATCCCTTACAATCAGCAAAATTTCTTTCCGCTCCCCTTAGATCCTAGCGGTAATAGAGGGAAACGCCCTCGTGGAAGACGTGAATCTTGGGGGGCTCGGCGGTCAGTTTGACCGAGTTGCTGCGCAACCCTGTGTGAATGCCCGGTAGCTTTGCGAGCATGGTATCCTTGTCCTGCACCCGGTCAAAGTGGAGCAGGGTCACTTCGCCCAATTCCTCGGTGATGCTCACCTTGCCCTCGAAAATATAATCGCCGTCGGTTTCTACCAAATCCTCCGGCCGAACCCCAACGTTGACCTTCAGGCCTTCCTCCGAGCTTCGCGTCGGGGCAGCCGAGACGGCAACCCCGCCGGTGTCGAGTTTGATGGTGGTCTGCTCTCCCGTGCCGACGACTTCGCCGGGAAGCAGGTTCATGGCGGGCGAGCCGATAAACTGGGCGACAAACTCGTTTTGGGGACGGGTATACAGTTCCAACGGTTTGCCGACCTGACCAATACGCCCACCGGGGGTGAGCAACACGATGCGGTTTGCCAGGGTCATGGCCTCCACCTGGTCGTGGGTCACGTAGATCATGGTGCTCTCGGGCATCGACTCTTTGAGCTGGGCGATCTCAATCCGGGTGGCCACCCGCAACGCCGCATCAAGATTGGAGAGCGGCTCGTCGAACAGGTAAACCTTGGGGTCACGCACGATCGCCCGGCCGATGGCAACCCGCTGACGCTGGCCGCCGGAGAGCGCCTTGGGCAGTCGTTCAAGATAGGGCTCCATCTGGAGCATCCGCGCGGCCTGCGTGATGGTGGTATTGATCGCCTGACGCGACTTCTTGGCAAGCTCAAGGGCAAAGCTCATGTTCTTGTGCACGTTCATGTGCGGATACAACCCATAGGACTGGAACACCATCGCGATACCACGCTGGGCCGGTGGCACATCGTTGACGACCTGCCCTTCGATCTCCAGCGTGCCCGACGTGATGGTCTCGAGCCCGGCGATCATGCGCAAAAGGGTCGTCTTGCCACAGCCCGACGGCCCGAGTAAGACGATCAGTTCACCCTGCTCGATATCAAGATTGATATCCTCGAGGGCCTTGACCGCTCCTCCATAGATTTTTTCGACGTTGGTCAACTTCATTTCGGACATCGGTCCCTCCCTGTCTATTTAACCTGAGTTCGACATAAATCTTCAATAAGGAGTATCCAGGTGTATATGTCATCCTCGCGAAAGCGGGGATCCAGATTTCAGTTTAGCTGCATACCTCTGGATTCCTGCTTTCGCAGGAATGACAAGGTTTCTCTTAAGATATGAAGATTCCATAAAATATTGAATTTATTAAATTCTTATCTCGAAAGATTACTTAGGGTCCGGCGCGTCTGCCGGACCCGGTTCATGGACGCCACGTGTCGCGACGCTCTACCCTCAATTCTTCAACCGGTCACCCTTTGATCGATCCGGCCAACAGGCCACGCAAGAAATATCGTTGCATGGCGAAGAAGACCGCCAACGGTATCGCCATAGAAATGAAAGCCCCCGTCGACAGGAGATCCCATCGGCCGCCGTGGGCAGTCATCATTCTGACAATGGCACTTGTGATGACGTCGCGGCCACTAGCGGCGTCGATCAGAAACACTATGGGCCCCAGGAGATCGTTAAACGTCCACAGAAACTGGATGATCGCGTACGAGGCGAGCACCGGAATGCTGAGCGGCAGAATGATCCTGATAAAAATCTGGAAATCATTCGCGCCGTCGAGCTTGGCGTTTTCGATAATTTCGCGCGGTATGCGGACCATGTAGCTGTACAAAAGAAAGATGGCGAACGGCAGTGTGGCCGCGGATTGGGCGAGCCATATGCCCAGAAAACTCTTGCCGATACCGATGTCCACATGCAGCTTCAGAATGGGGATCAAGGCAACCTGGGGCGGCACGACAAGGCCCGCGACGACCGCCGCGATCAACAATGCATTGCCTCGGAAATTCATCCAGGCGAGCGCGTAGGCGGCAAATGCGGCCATCACGATTGGGATAATCGTCGACGGAATTGCCATGGTCAGCGTGTTGATAAAGGGCTGCCTCAAACTACGTGGGTTCCTCTTATCGAACAGCATCCAGTGGTAATTTTCGAGTGTAAATTCGGGTGGCGCTCTTGCCGTGACGAATACGCGTTGTCCGCGACCGCTCAACTGATCGTCGTTGCCGCGCCAGACATAGTCGCCGTTGGCCTGAACAGTGATGCTTTCGCCGTCTCCCAGGTCGGCCACGTCGCCGGGAACATAGACATCACTCGCTCGCGACTTGGTGCCCCAGAGGATAATCTTCTTCGAGGCCGCCTCGCCGAACAGGTTGCCCGAGACCGTAAAGACGTCGCCGTCAGCCCGGCGAAAGTCGTCCGGATCGGCGGCCCGGAAAACTTTGTTCTGCTCGGTTGTAAAGAACGCTGTCCACCATCCTGAAACAGTGATCTGGTCCCTGGTTCGGAACGAAGAGACGAACAGACCCAGCGACGGAGTCACCCACATCGCGACCAGCAAAACGACCGTGATGCGCACGACCCATTTTTTGAGAGATGATTTGGTTTCTACTATTCCATCCATGGTCAATCCTCTTTTTCTCTTAGCGGATTTTGTACACATTCCAGATCATAAGCGGCGTCACTAGCAGCAGGAGGATGATCACAGACGCCGACCCGACGCCCCAGTCGAGGTCGTTGAACAGCTTGCGGTACAAGTAATTTGCCAGGATCTGCGTTTTCCAATTACTCATGGTGATCGTAAAGACAATGTCGAACACCCTCAACACGATCACCGTGACGATGGTCCACACCACGACGATTGTGCCGACGATTTGCGGGATCTTGATGCGGAATAATAACTGGAACGGCGTCGCGCCGTCGATGATGGCGGCCTCAACCGTTTCCTGCGGAATGCCGCGCAGCGCCGCCGACAGGAACACCATGGCTAAGCCGGTCTGGGTCCAGATCATCACAGCCATCAGGAAGAAATTGTTCCAGAACGGTATCGTCAGCCAGCCCTGGGGTTTGCCGTAAGGCAGGGTGATTGTGAACACGTCGATCACGTTCAGAAGCGCCAGGACGGCAAGATAGGCTGCAGCCGCGCCGGCAGCTGCTCGCAGAGCCGCGCTGATGATTCCGCCCTTTCGTTCCTCCGGAATGAAGAAGGGGCGTAGGAACAGATAACAGACATACGCCGCCACCGCAGCGAAGCCCAACAGGATGATGGCCGGAAATATCCGCAGAAAAAGAAACGAGCCGTACCCGCCTTCAAACTGCATCCAGACTGCGTTCAGAACCCCGGCCACGGGGCGGACATCATACAACAGCATGAAGATCACCGAGGCGCCAACAAACGAGATCGCCATGGGCATGAAGAAGATCGACTTGGCGATGTTGCCCCAGGCAATGCGGTCCGTCAGTTCGGCGATCAGGAGACCAAACGCCGTACACGTAGCGGGTACGACGATCAGCCACAACATGTTGTTGCGCATCCCTTCCCAGAATTTCGTATCGCTGAACATCTGCTGATAGTTCGCAAGACCGACAAACGCATCGCCTAAATCGCGGTCAGTGAACGACAAGCGCAGTGTTTCGAAAACCGGGTAGACAGTGTAGACCCCTACCATGAGAATGACCGGGAAGATGAACAACCACGGCCGGATCATGTTGGCACGATTGATGTTGCGTCCGGCGTTCTCGCCGCGCGGCGGGAACAGGACTTTGTCGAGCAACTGATTGGAGAGGTAGAAGTAACCAAGGAAACCGCCGACACCGATGATGATGATGATGAGACCTTGGATTTCTGCGATCATGTTTCCGCTCTGCCTAAAATGTTGTTAAAAACGGTGCCGATGAGGATGGTGTAATCTTTGCCAAAAAAATCAGGATCCCGAACCGCCCGGCTCAGGATCCGTATGACCGTCCCGGACTACTTGAGCCCGTCCCAGATCTCTTGGCAGACGCGTAACGCCTCTTTGGCAGACTTGCCACCGACATAGTCCACCATGGCCCGGTTCAAGCATATGCCACCAACGGCGCTGGGAAATACCTCGCCTGCGTTGAACCGGAATGGGTCCGCGTTCCAGAGAATCTCATTCATCTTGGCAGTCGCCTCGTCAGCGAAAAGCGCCTTGTTGACGCCCTTGTGCGGCGTCAGGAAGCCGCCCTGAGCCATCCATAGCTCGTGCGCAATCGGCGTCTTTATCCATTCGATAAACCCACGGGCTACTGGGCTGTCTTTGGTGATGGTCATAAAGGCACCTCCACCATTCACTGGGTATTTGGCAAAACCCGGCTTGTTGGCCGGTTTCGGAAAGTAGAAGAAGTCCCAGTCGCCGTATTTTTTATCTTTTGGTAAATACTGCGGCATGTACGTTCCCTGATGGTACATGTAGCACTCCGGCGGATTGCTGAAGAGACCCGCTGCTGATGTTATCCAATTGAGGGTGGGTATACCATTCGGGCCACCGGCTACTTTTTTATCGTCGAGGAGAATTTCGCCCAATTCCTCGAGTGCGGCAACGATTCGGGGGTCATCCATTTTAATTTCGTTAGTGGTATACTTGTCGTACACGTCAATGGGCTGACTGCGCAGCAAAAAGTCTGCCATCAATTGTTGTGCCGTAAAACCCGTCCCATCACCAGCGAGCAGACCATGGCACCACGGGGTCCCGCCGTCGGCAACGATCCGATCTTCCAGCGCCTTCAGTTCTTCCATGGTCTGCGGGACTTTGTAGCCCTCATCCTCGAAGTTCTCGGGGACGTAATAGACATTCTCAAAATGGAAGGTAAAGTAATTGGGACCGTACCAATGCTTCTTCCCGTCCGGACCTTCCCACATGGCGAAGTCAATCCAGTCCTGGCCGGAGGCGTAGTTGTCGCGAAACCAGTCGGCCAACTCGCAATTGGTCATATCGGAACACCAAGGGGTAAAGAAACCGCGCTTGGCCAAGTCCTTGCCAAAACCTACCAACTGGATTCCGGTGATATTCGGTGATGTTCCTCCTTCGGCGTTAGTCACCACAGCTTGCTTGAAGTCCTTTAAGTTGCCGAGGTGGCTGACCTTGGCACCGGTCGCTTCTGCGAAATAGGCCAGCGCGTTAACTAGGCCCGTCTCGAGGTCACCTCCCGTCCTTGTGGTGATCGTGAGTTGCTGGCCAGAATAGTCGTGCTCCTTCGCAAAGGCGTGATAGCTGTCCCAGTTGAACCCGCCTTCGCCAATCGGGAATATGAGGTGGCTATCCGCATGCGCGACACCCGTCAGGGCGAAGATAGCGACCATCAAAGTCCCTATAAACCCGAATCTTTTTTTCATTTTTTTCCTAATCTTTTTCATAATAATTTCTCCAAATACGATTGATTTCATATTTATCTTTTTCATAATAATTTCTCCAAATACGATTGATTTCATAATAATTTCCCAAATCTAGTTTTTTGAGATTGAAGGAATAAACATTCTTTCTCTGCTAACATGATTTCCCCATAGGCTTCTCCTGATAAGACAGTGATTAAAGAATCCACCTTGACTAGCCGTCCGCGACTGGGCGTCCACCTGAGAAGGTGGTTTTGATAGGCCCCTGGAAAGGGTGGTTCGTGATCGTACTCGTGAGCCGTGCTCGTGCTCGTGAACGAAACGGCATCTCAGAGAACCCTAAATTCCCCGTCTCTTCTATTCGGAAACCCCTCTCAAAGGAATCGGGAACGTTTCTGTCGAGCACGTGCACAAGCACGATTACGAACACGTGCACGTTTCTGGCAAAGCCGATTGTCTCTGACCACAACTGGGCTGGGCCGCATTCGGATCCCCGCCCAAAGGACGTGGTTTCATCAGATAAAATGAAAAATTTTCCCCATCCACTGCTTCGGAAGGGGATGGATGGACAATCAGCTTCGGGATACAGCATCCCAAAAACTCTCTTTCTAGCTTCAAGCAGTGTGCCAAATCTGAGACTATTCAGTTATCTTATTGTAATTATTATCTATTTTTAAAAAGGGGAGGGTTGGGAATGCGAAGCAGGTGTTCAAATATGTTAACTTAAGCCGGGAGGAAATAGTAGTTAACCCACTGATATTAAATATTTATAGATCAAAATTCAGAATTTGAAACATGTTTAATATTTTGAACACAATTAAACTCTACTATTTACGGTTCATCCGATTAATGCGTACCTGGATCGGTGAAGGGCCATTATTTTCAGCTTAAAAAATTCTTCATCCCGATAACCGTAGGCTTTCTTTTGCAGGGTCTTAATTTTATTGTTGGTTCCTTCCAAGGGGCCTGTAGAAATAGGGATGTCGTAGTAAGCCAGTATTTTTTTGCTGTGTTTATTGAGAGTTTTCGCAAAACTTTTGAGAATTTTGATTTTCGATGTGAAGGCCGCAGCAACCCAATCTTGAAGAAAATGAGAGGCTTGGGTTTTATTGTTCTTCGACCAAAGTGACCTCAAGTCTTCTTTGAGATAATAGGCAATGGCCAAGGGTTCATTTAACGCGAGAGCCTCTTGCAGTCGTTGTTGCTCGTCTTTTTCTTCATTGAGAGAATCGGGACGTTTGAGCAGCAACCATCGGGTTCCTTTGATTACTTCTTTTTCTTCTTCACTGGCTTTTCTTTGAAGGGAGCGCCTGAGTTTATCAATTTTATCATTGAATAATTTAATCACATGAAAATGATCAAAAACGTGAAGCGCTTCAGAAAGATTGTCATCGATCGCTTTACTAAAGGCCGGAGACATGTCGGTCGCGACGGCTTCGATTTTCGCGCCACTGTTTTTCAAACGTTTCCAAAATTTGTCGAGGGCTTTTCCCTCTTTGCCTTGGCCCACATAAACCACCGCACCACTTTGGAGGTCCAAAACCAGGGTCAGATAACGATGTCCTTTGCCGATACTGATTTCATCAATCGCGATCTGTCGCAAATCCTTTAAATTGGGAGAGGAAAAATGTTTTTTCAGATAACGTTTTTCGATGCTTTTCACGGTGTTCCACTCGAGCTTCAAATGCCGAGATACATCTTGAATCGTTATATACTGAAGTAATTCGAGAACGTACCTTTCAAAGGCATGAGTATAACTCTGTTTCTTGCGGGCAAAGGAAACTCCCACTTGTCGGGTGATCTGACAAGCTGAACAAAAAATTCGCGGTATTTTTAAGTGAAGCTTCACGGGTTTTTTTCCGATTGGAAGGCTGCGCCACTGACGTTCTTTAAAACCTTTACGAATCACTCCTAAACTCCGACATAAAGGGCAACGAATGCGTTGCACGGGTTGTCGAATATAAAAATGAATTTCTCCAAAGCAATATTCGGTCTTTTCATAATGATAGCCCTTCAGGCCAAACGCATGATACATTAAGCTGGTTGACATAAGATTCTCCTCTTAGGTTGTGTGTTACCACCTAGTGGAGATGATTATGTCGATATTTTCAATTCAAAGTACGCCTATTTCGGAAGAACCATTATTAAGTTCCTGTGCTGGTTCGAATTCCGTACTTTTTCATTTTGTTGAAGAGGGTGGTCCGGGAGATCCCCAGGGCGGCAGCGGTTTTTACCTTGTGGCCCTGGGAATTTTTCAGGGCACTGATAATATTAATTGATTTTCATTGATCAAATAACCCTATTTGTGTAAAGTTTAAATTCAATAATATGATTCCTCTGTAATCTTTTATCTGGAGAAATATGATGACTGTTGCAACGATCAAAGAAGATGCAAAACAATTGATTGATCAACTTCCGGACGATTCGAGCTGGGAGGATTTGATTCATGAAATTTATGTTCGGCAAACCATTGAAGCAGGACTTGCAGATAGCCACGCAGGTCGTACAAAAGATGTAGACGAAGTGAGAAAACAGTTTGGATTGATGCCATGAAAATCCACTGGACGGAAACGGCTCTTGAACATTTAAAGGGAATCCATTCTTATATTTCACAAAACTCCCCAGCATATGCCAAACGAATCATCGATCGTCTCACAAAAAGATCTCAACAGATTGTTGATTTTCCAAGGTCAGGGCGGATAGTGCCTGAAATGAAATCTGAGCATATCCGTGAGGTCATCGAGGGACCTTATCGCATTATTTACTATATCAAATCGAATCAAATTGATGTTTTAGCTGTCATTCATGGGGCAGAGAATTTTCCATGGGGGCAGAAGTTCTGATTAAAACCTACCTCCTTTCGGGATTGTGCCACCTCTACTCTCTCCCATCTATCCCGTACTTTTTCATTTTATTGAAGAGGGTGGTTCGGGAGATCCCCAGGGCGGCAGCAGTTTTTACCTTGTGACCCTCATAATTGTTCAGGGCATTGAGAATCGTCGCTTTTTCACAATCCGCGAGGGTCTGATCCAGCGTCATTTTCCCATGGTTGATGGTGTCTCCGAAATTTGAAGTTTCGCTGATTTTGGAATTTATCCGTTCCCCCAGAAAATCGACCTCTCCCTGGGAGACATAGCGATGCAGAGTGTTTTGCAACTCCCGGACATTGCCCGGCCAATCGTAAGCTTGCAGGGCTTCCAGAAATCCCGGTGTGATGGGCTTTCCTTGTTGAAGCGGTGCCGTGGATTTCAAAAAATGCTCGACCAGCAGAGGGATATCCTCTTTTCTTTCCCGGAGCGGGGGCAGGCGAATGGGAAAGACATGAATCCGGTAATAGAAATCTTCTCGAATTTGCCCCGTCTTTACCCGGTGACTCAGGTCCTGGTTTGAAGCCGCGATGAACCGGATATCAGGCTTGATGACCTCTGTAGTGCCAACCGGGGTAAAGCCGTTGCCCTCCAGGACACGAAGCAGTTTAACCTGCAGGTTCAGTCCGATATCGGCCAGTTCATCCAGGAACAAAGTCCCTTTGTCGGTCAGGTGCAGGAAACCCCGCTGATCGCTATCGGCCCCGGTGAAAGCGCCTTTTTTGTGTCCGAAGAACTCGCTCTCGATCAGGTTTTCGGAGATGGCCCCGAGGTTCACCGGGAAAAACACTTGCTCCTTGCGGTCACTAGCCTCGTGAATGGCCCGGGAGACCAGTTCTTTCCCGGTTCCCGATTCGCCGTAGAGGATCACGTTCATATCGGTGGCCGCCGCTTGTAAAATCAACTCGTATACCCGTTGCATGGGTTCGCTTTTTCCGATAATGTCACCAAACCGAAAGCGGTCTTTGGTGCGGGCTCGCAGGCGGACATTTTCCTCTCGCAGGGAGGTTTCGCTCGCTTTCAGCTCGTCCAGCGCTTTTTTGAGGTTTTCGTGAAGTCTGGCATTTTCCAGGGAAATGGCGATCTGGGAGGTGAGGTGTTTGAGCACCTCGAGTCGCCGGGAGGTGAAGGCTCCCTCAACCAGGTTATTTTCCAGGTAAATGATTCCGCTCAAAGATGACTTGTGAGTGATCGGTGCGCACAGGATGGATTTGGGGCGCTCCTTTTTAATATAGTCATCCCCGACAAACCGTTCCTCCCGAGAGGCGTTGTCCAAAACCAGGTGTTCCCGGGTTTGTTTCACCCAGGAGATGACCGAGAGGGAGAGGGATTCAGCCTTTTCCACAGGCAGGGAAAGCGGTAGAAAACATTCGACCTGCTCGGCACTCCCGCGGGCAGCAATGAGAGACTGACCTTCGGTTTCCAGAATCAGGGCTGCTGTCTGAGCACCGGCATTTTCCATGAGAATGCCAAGCAGGATCTCCAGCAGCGGTTCCAGCTCGAGGGTACTGGAGATGGCCTCCGAGGCTTTGAGCATCGTCGTCAGGTCCAGGTTGGCCGAAGGAGACGCCGCCCCTTCGGCACGATCATCGGCAATCAGCCCGGGATATCGAGACTTAAGATGCGCGACCTTCCGTTTTGCCCCCCAGGCTTCGTACTGCTCCATTGCTGAGCGCAGGTAAGACTTGGCGGCGTCGTTTTGCCCCTGGTTGAGCAAGTACCTGGCTGCCAGTTCATTGGCCAGGGCTTCCTCGTGGATAAATTCGCTCTCTCTGGCTAAAGCGATGGCCTGGTCATAGTGGTGCATAATGGTATCGCTTTGACCCTCCAAAACCCGCAACCGTTCGGCTTCCACCAGGTGGTATTTATGCAAATAATTGGGCGGTGCGCAGCGCGCCAGTTTCTCCAACGTATCCTGATTGTCATCGACCTGGTTGAGGATCTCCTTCTTTTCCCCCTCGCTCCCCTGATCGCAAACTGCCAGGAGAGCGAGGGAGAGGTAGCAGTTGGCCAGGGGATCAATAAGGGCATGCTTGTAGGTTTTCATCAGGATGATCATTTCAAAAGCCGTCTCCCGAGCTGCTTCGTATTCTTCGAACAGGGTTTGCAGCACCAGCTTTTGGTAATTAAAATTGCTCTGCTCATAATAGTTGTACTCTGCACCCCTCCCCCTATCGTATTGATCCATGATGCCTCTTGACAGGCTCGCAGGTTCCTCCATTAGAATCGTGATTGTCTTCATCAGCATTTCGGCATGGGGAGACCCGATAATATAATCGATCTTCTTGAGAGCAAGCTTCAGCGTCGACAATTCCCCTTTCAGCCAATTCAGATCCTTCCCGCACATAAAGGCTAACTGACATCTTATGACGGCATTATTACCGGCATTGTAGAAATCTCCCGTCTCGATTCCCATCTTATGAGCTTCCAGCAAGGGCTCCAATGACGCCGATAGCGGCTCCCGGTAGAATCGGATCACGCGGTTGAAAACCCCGGAAACTCTACAGTTTATTTCCTTCAGATCAAGCGCTTCCATGAGCTGTATGCTCAGACGACCGAGTTCATAACCAAATTCAAAATCCTGCATAAACTCGCAATATATACCTCCAAGGCCACTATAGAACTCGGGTGAATATTGCGGATGGAAATGATTGAGCAGCAAAGAGATACGTTTTAAAGTAATAGGATGCCAAAGACCGTCATCCAAAGTAATCCCAGCCAAGCCATAGGCCAAATGGATATCAGATAGGATATGGACAAGAAACTCGGCATGTGGTTGGGTGAGCGGCTCAAAGCGCATCACGTCTTCGACGCTTTTACCGACCAGGCCGGATTTGATTTTAACGAGGGTCTGCTGCCACTGGTCGAGAGACAGACGGCTCAGTTGACACCCCAATTTCTCTAGAATTTCCTCGCCCATTTCCAGGGCCTTCTTTAATTTGCCCCGGGTCGTGTACGCCTGGATCCGGCATCGATAAACATTGACCAGGTCCGGGTCTTCTCGGGCGTTGTCTTTTACGGCACCCGCCAGCTTCTCCATCAACTCGAAGCGGCCGCAGAGCGATGACATCTCCGTGGCGGCTTCATGCAGGGATAAGGCCAGGGGGTAATGCCGTTTCCAGGCGGCGGCTCCTAAGAGATCCAGGCCCAGGGTAAAGTATTCCAGAGCCTGTTCAAAAGCCGAAGCCGCCCTGGCCTGACGACCGGCTTCCAGGTTGAGTTCCGCCAGGTGCAATCGGTCTTTCCATTTATTCTTCAACCCCAGGGCCAGGTTGAGATGGTGGACGATGTCAAAAAGCAGAGCGTCACTTTTTCCAGGAGCGTATTGCTTGAGCAGGGTCTGACCGATTTGAAGATGGACCGGCTGTCTCTCCTTTTGTGCAATGAGGGCATAGGCAGCCTGCTGCACCCGGTCATGCAGGAATTTGAAGCTGCCGCTCTCCGGGGTCGTTTCGGCGGTCGGATTATCCGGATGCGGGGCCCGGGAAAAACCGAGAATCAACCCGTTTTCAAGGGCCGGCAACAGGTTCTCATCGATCTCCCTGCCTACGGCTCCGCTGATCCGTTCCAACGATTCCAGGTTAAAGGTATTTCCGATACAGGCCGCCAAGCTCAAGAGTCGCCTGGTTTCAAAGGAAAACCGGTGGAGCCGGTCAATCAGCAAATCCACCACATTCTCGGTCACCGCCAGGATTTCGATGGCAGCCAGCTCCCAGGTCCATCGGTTTTTCTCGGGGGAGTAGGAGATCAGCTCCTTTTCGGAGAGTAGGGTCAAAAACTGGCTCACAAAGAAGGGGTTGCCACCGGTTTTGCGCACCAGAACCTCGGCCAGCGGGTTTGCGTCCTCAGGACGGCAGTGGCAGGTATGGACGAGCAGTTGTGAGATGTCCTCCGGTTTCAGGGGCTTTAAGGGGATCGTCTGCAGCGGCTGGCCAGTTTTTTTGATCACCTCACAACTGATCGTCAGCCGGTGATCGGCCTCCACCTCGTTGTCGCGATAGGCTCCCATGAAAAGCAGAGGTTTCCTCTCCGGATCCTGAGCAATGCGTTCCACCAGCTTGAGGGTATCGGCGTCCACCCACTGCAAGTCGTCCAGAAAAATAACCAGCGGATGAGTCTTTTCACAGAAAACAGAGATGAAATCCAGTAAAACGGCAGTGAAGCGATTGCGGGCCTCCATCGCTGCCATATCCGGCAGCGGGGGTTGCGGGCCGATCACCTGTTCCAGTTCCGGGATCACCTGGGTTATCAGTTGTCCGTTGGGCCCCAGGGCTGCCCGTATCCTGCTTTTCCAACGCTCCATTCTAGATTTCTCTTCGACTGATACCTCCCGGATGAGTCCCCGCAGCGCCTGGACCAGGGCGCTGTAAGGGATATTGTGCCGGAGCTGGTCAAACTTGCCGGAGATGAAGAAGCCGTTTTTTTGGGCAACGGACCTTTGAATTTCACCGACCAGGACGGTTTTACCGACACCAGCGCTTCCCGAGACCAGCACCATCTCGGTCGATCCCTGACTGACTCGCTCCAGGGCAGCTTCCAGATCAGTGATTTCATTCTCCCGGCCGTAAAGCCCCGGGGCGATCTGCAATTCTTTGGGAATATCCTGGCGGCCCAGGGGAAAGTCAGACAGGCTCCTCTGGTTTTCCAGTTGCTCCACACATGCCAGCAGATCGGCGGCAAGGCCCGAATGACTCTGGTAACGCGCCTCGGCACGCTTGGCCATCAGTTTCATCACCAGGCGGGAAAGGGTTTTGGGCACCTGCGGCGCCTTCTGGTCCAGGGGTACAGGTTGCCGGGCAATGTGAGCGTGGATGATTTCCATGGCCTCCCGGGACCCAAAAGGCACCCTTCCAGTGAAAAGTTCATAAATGGTGGCCCCCAGGGAATAAAAATCACTGCGATAATCGACCACCCGGTTCATCCGGCCGGTCTGCTCGGGGGAGATATAGGGCAGGGTTTCCCCACTTAGCTGGGGACTCAACGTCGTCAAATTTTCCTTAGGCAACCGGGTGGCCAGGCCGAAGCCGCTCAGTTTGATGTTTCCTGATGCCGGATCGACAAAAATGTTGAACGGGTTGATCATTTTATGCAGGATGCCCTGCCGGTGCACTTCTTTCAGGATGCTGATCAGTGAAACCGCTACCTTCAGCGAGTCCAGCAGGTCGAGCCGGGCGGTATCCATCAACTTTCTTAAAGGGAGCGCGTCAGTATTTTCCAGGATCAAAGCCCATCCGTTTTCACACCGCACCAGTTCCCGTGATTTGAGGACCCCATCGATCTTGAGAGCCTGAGTGATCTCATGCTCATGCCGCATTTCCGCCAGCTCTTGTTCACTCTGCTCGGAAACCGATCCCTTGACCAGGACCAAAAACCCATCGCTTTGCCGCCTGCCGCGCCAGAGCCGGGTCCGCCCACTTTCAAAAACGACCTCCTCCAGCGAGTAACCCGGAATCTCGGGTTTTTCCCCACTGGAAACGGACTTCGTTTTGTTCACAACCGATTCAGGAGTTACAGGAGAGGCTTTATTATTCTTCGAATCCGCCGGATCATGACCCAGGATCACCTCATGCAGCAGGTTCCTGGCAATGTTGCGCGCTTCTTGGGCGGTCAAAACCCCATGAGTGCCAATGGTATAGCGCCTCAGTCGTCCCTTGATGCGGTATTGCAGGAGATACACCCGTCTGCCCTTTGGGGTTATTTTACAGCCGAACATCGGCAACTCCGTATCCCACAGGAAGCGGTCTTTTCTCTCGCATGGTAGATTTTCGACGGATTGCTTGCTGATTTTGCCTTTCATCGTCCTCCTGCCATTTTAGATATCAAATAGAAATCATTGATGCTGCTTGTCGCATCGATTCCGCATGACTCATCGGGCAATGTCACCGATGTTGAAAAGGAACAGTAATAAAATAGCAATCAATAGTCAACAGAATTATTTATCAAAGAGAATCCTGCAACGTCACTGCTGCTGAAAAGGGACAGCAATCACATAACATAATTGAGAAACTAGAGAGATCCGCGCTTAAATCGATGGGTTCTCGGAAGATACCTGAATAGTTACCAAGATTCATAGTTTGGTTTGCTTGAATACCTCAGTTCATAAAAGATCTTCCAGCTGAGTAATCGCATGAGAAAAACGTCGGAATAGTTCTTCCTGGTTTTCTGAAAGATTTTGTTCAGAAAAGCTCAGACGGATCATGGACTGCGCTAATTCGGTTTTCATTCCGATGGATCGCAATACATGCGAGGTTTGAATTTTTCTGGAACTGCAGGCAGATCCTGCGGAGACAAATATTTTTTCTGATTCCAAATGATGTAATAACACTTCAGCAGGAATACCGGGTACCGCCAGATTCAAATAATATGGCAAGATATGGGGGGATTGGAAAATGTTCACTCGGGGACAATCATTCGCTAAAAACTCCAACCAATCCCGTCGATACTTTTTAAAGGTCTCATAATCTGCGGACCGCCGTTGCTCCCTGAGAGAAGCGGCTTCTCCAAAAGCAACAATTGCAAATACATTCTCGGTGCCACTGCGTAAACCATATTCCTGTCCACCTCCTACAATCAAAGGCGCCAGGGAGATGTCATGGAGCAAGACCAGGGCGCCAATTCCTTTTGGTGCTCCAATCTTATGACCACTGATTGAAAATAAATCGATTTGGGAAATTTTTAAGGCGAGAGGGATTTTCGTAAACGCTTGGACCGCATCGACATGAAATAGCGCTTGCGGATTTTTTTGTTTGATCACCCTTCCAATTTCATGCAAGGGCTGCATAGTACCGATTTCATTGTTGACTGCCATACAAGATACCAATCGGGTATTTTCCGAGACTAAGGTTTCTAAATGACCAACGTCAATCAATCCCAGAGAAGAAGAACGAATATAATCTACCTGGAATCCTTTTTTTTGAAGCACCTCGGAAGCTCTGAGAACAGAAGGATGTTCGATACTTGAAACAATGATTTGATTTCCCTTTAAACCAGCGCTACCGGCGATGGCATAAAGCGCTAAATTATTGGATTCGGTTCCACTGCCACAAAAAATAATATGCTTCGTTGGCACATGAAACGTACCAGCAATTTGCATCCTTGCTCTTTTAACCGCTCTTTCAGCATCCAATCCGAATCGATGCATTGAAGAAGGATTGCCATAGCATTCTTTTAAAAATGGAAGGCTTTTTTCCAGAACGTCGGGAATGACCGCTGTGGTTGCGGCATTGTCGAGATAGAACATATAAAGATTAACCCGGAGGGGTTTGCAGTTCTTTCTGAAGACGAGGCCAAATCAAGTTCGGCATTGCTCCATGAGTGTCACATGGAACCAAGGTCGGTTGAATCCCAAGGCGCATTTTGGTAAATTCCGCAAATTCCCCGGGATTCCCCTTTTGGTCGCTTAATCCATAAAAAATTGCTTGTTCCACCAATTGGCGCACTCCGGGATTCAATCTGCGACGTCCGATACTGGGAGGAGTGGGATCGATGAAGATCAATTGATGCGTTATTTCCGCATATTTAGAATGTTCTTGTAAAAATCGCAAAATCGCCTCACCGCCCAAAGAATAACCCAAAAGCACTATTTTTTGTTTTTCTGGTCGAATAGCGAACTGGTACAAATGAACCAACTGAGACAAGTATATGGGAATCGACGTTTCCGGAGGGGTATTGAGCTTTTCGGCATGAGGATTTAAAATGATCAGTCCCATATTTTCAGGCAAATATCGAAAAAAAGGCGCCATCGTCGTCTTGGCCAATAATTCGTTTCGACGGTTGCTTTCTTCCAGCAACGAATATGCCCAAACCCCAGCAACTTCAGGCCAGCCCGAACAAATAATTACTATTTTTTCGGCATTTTCATAATCCCGAGAAACCGGTAATTTTGCGGTACTTTTGGGAGGAACAATGTATTCAATCCATCCTTCCGCTTCCAATTCATGGAGAACCTGTTCCGCTTTTCCGTTCAAATCCTCCAAATTCCATGCTTCTGAAAACAACATGACGATCTTTTAATCGGCTAAAACTCGCTTAAAACAGAACTTGAGGTTTTACTGTTTCCAATGCTTCCTGAATTGCCAGGCGGAAGTGTTCCCGATTGGGAAAACCTCCAGTGGTATACTCCGCTTCCGTGTATTGTTGCTGGTATTCTCTTTTTTTATTGACCATTTTCAATTGTTCCTGGTCCTCTTTTTTTCCCAATGATTTCATTCTGAAAACATACTGGATTTCCATAATCGACTCATGAATCCGCAACAAACAAACCACGAAATCCAAAGCTGCATATTCTCTTGAATCGGGGGGAACCAGCTTGACTTCCGTAAACTTTTGCTTCGATTTTTCATATTTTTTTTGAAAACGAAATTGGCTTTCGAAGGTTTGAATAAAACTCTGCAACATGGGTAAGAGTTTCAATTTGACGTCGATTTTCCCTTGAGAATAAATACTTTCTCCACCATATAAAAGAAACAGACTCCCGCTTTTGTCTGTAATTTGATAGTCAGTTGCCAATTCAAACGTCCAGTTGAATACTTTTTCCTCCTCCGGATCAAAATCAATATTTTCAGCTAATACCCGAGACTGAAGCTCAGTCCATGCCTGCGGTTCTTTTGCTTTGATTTTTTTAAAGACCCCGTAGGCCAATAAGAGCTGAAGTTCTTGACAAGAAGTCGCTTTGTTTTCCGAATTCTTGACACGTAAGGATCCATTCAAGATAGCTCCTTGTTCCCATTCTTCACCTGCTACGTTCAGGTGATATTCAAGTGGATGCTGAAAAAAGAACCCTTTCATGACAAAATACTATTTGAATCGTTGACAGACAGGCGGAAGGCCCAATGCGGGGCAAGCCGTATTTTACCGATTTGATGGGTTCTTCCACGTCCGTGAACTGCAGGGATACCAATTTAAGTGGAGTATAGAAATTAAAAATTGAATTGAAAGGATATGCGAGTACCGGCCATAACGGGGATGGTGAACCAGTGAGGATGTAAAGCGGGATAAAGGGTCTTTATTCCGTCTTAGTTTTTGATTCAATATCTTGTATTCATCTACCAACGGAGTTTCTTCAGAAATCGTTTGAATACACTTTCTTCAGCCTGAGATTGTTGGTCTTCGGAGCTTTCTTGTTCTTGCTCTGTAACAACTTGGGAAGCCGTGTCTTCCGAATCCTCTTTATCCGGCACTGCTTCAACCTGTTCGGTCAGGTCTTGCGCATCCTCTTTTTCCTGCACTGCTTCAACTTGTGAGCGTTCTTCACGGGTCTCCAATGTTGCTTCAGAAATTTTATCTTCCGTAATTCCTTGATCTGTCTCAGTGGAAAGTTGTTGGCTCACTTCCGACAAGATCGTATCGCTTGATTTTGCTTGTTGTGGGGTAGATTTCTTTTTGCGTGTCGAGAGAAGGTCATTGGGTCCATCAAGCAGTTGCACAATTGCCATTTGCGCTCCATCTCCCAATCGTCGGTTTGCGATTTTGATAATTCTGGAATAGCCCCCGTTTCTTTCTTCATATCTCTCGGCTAATTCACCAAATAAAGTTGACATGGCTGTCTTGGATTTGACAAACTTCAGAGCCTGTCGGCGAGCATGAAGATCACCTCGTTTTCCTAATGTAATCATTTTATCGAGGGGCTTTCTCAACTGTTTGGCGCGGGTCAGAGTACAAGTAATTTGTTCGTTTTCCAAGAGGGAAGTGACTAAATTTCTCATCATGGCCCGACGATGAGCAGTAGTTACTCCAAGCGTTTACCTGCTTTCAAATGACGCATAGCAATTCGATGATATTCTGTTGAAAATAAAGCTCAACTGGCTATATTATTTTCAAAAGGGTTATTTGCGGGATCAAAATTTTCCAGTTTCATTCCCAAGGATAATTCCATTGATAACAAAATCGCTTTAATTTCATTCAATGATTTCCGGCCAAAGTTTTTTGTTTTCAGCATTTCTTGCTCGGTTTTCTGCACCAGGTCTCCTATTGTTTCGATCTTTGCATTTTGTAAACAATTGATCGAACGTACGGATAGTTCCAATTCGCTGACACTTCGGTATAAATTTTCATTATATACGTGTATTTCCATAGGTGGATCCGGGTCTGGTTCGACCGCCTTTTCATCGAAATTGATAAAAATTTCCAAGTGTTCTTTCAAGATTTTGGCTGCAAAGGCAATCGCATCTTCTGGTTTAACCGACCCATTACTCCAGAGTTCAAAAATCAATCTATCGTATTCGGTCTGCTGTCCCACCCGGGCATTTTGAATTTCATAGTTGATTCGTGTTACAGGTGAGTGATTGGAATCCAAATAAATGACGTTGATCGGTAACTCATCTGATTGATTCTCCTCGGAAGTGACATAACCTTTATTTTGTCGAACGTAGAGAATCATGCTCAATTTGGCATCTTCGTTCAAAGTGGCAATCTTCAAGTCGGGATTCAAGACCTCTGCTTTATTGAAGGTAGCAATATCTCCAGCAGTCAATGTACAATCGCCTTCTCCAATCAACTCCAATTCAATGATTCCTTCTTCAAATTGTTTCAATTCGAGTTCTTTGAGATTGAGGATGATTTGTACGACATCTTCGACAACGCCAGGGATGTGGGAGAATTCATGAGAAACTCCCTCAATCTGGACGGCAAACACGGCGCTACCCCAAATCGACGACAATAGAATCCGACGTAACGCATGTCCGATTGTTCCACCATATCCCGGCTCCAAGGGTTCAACTATAAATTTTGCGTATGACTGCTAAAAGTTTTAGGTTCGACTTTAAGACGTTTGGGTTTAGCGATTGCTGTCCAATTTTTTGCGTACATCTCTATTTCCACACTTGATTTAGATTCTACGTTGTTTGGGGGGACGACATCCGTTATGAGGAATAGGGGTCACGTCTCGAATACTTGTCACGGTAATTCCTTCTGAGCCAATTGCTCTCAAAGCCGATTCACGTCCAGCCCCGGGTCCTTTGATATAAACTTCAACTTCTTTCATACCAAATTCTTGCGCTTTACGAGTAGCGTCTTCAGCGGTTATCTTTGCTGCGAAAGGAGTGTTTTTACGCGATCCTTTAAAGTTGTGTAATCCGGTACTCGACCATGCAATCACGTTCCCTTGGGGGTCAGTCACGCTGATGATGGTATTGTTGAATGAAGCCTTAATATGTACTATGCCTTTTTCTACAATCTTTTTTTCTTTCTTTCGAATTGTTTTTTTGGGGGCCATTGTTTTATTCCGAAGAGAGATCCGTCATTTTTTTCTTTTTCCAACAATACGCCGTGGCCCTTTGCGGGTTCTGGCATTGGTCTTGGTTCGCTGTCCGCGTGCTGGCAATCCTCGTCGATGACGCAGACCTCGATAATTTCCCAGATCCATTAAGCGCTTGACATTCAAACTGAATTCCCGTCTCAAATCTCCTTCAACCCGGTATTCATTCTCAATCAAAATACGAATCCTGTTGACTTCTTCATCTGATAATCCTTGCACTTTCGTGTCTTTATCAATATCGGTTTTTCGCAAGATTTCGTTGGCAGTGGGGCGACCAATTCCATAAATGTAAGTCAAAGCGATTTCCACCCTCTTCCTATTGGGCAAATCAATACCCGCAATTCTTGCCACGTCTCACTCCTCTCTGCGTTATCCTTGTCGCTGTTTGTGTTTAGGATTTTCACAAATCATCATTAAAACGCCATACCGCCTGATTACTTTGCACTTTTCACACATTTTTTTAACTGATGAACGTACTTTCATTTTATTCTCTTGGAAAACTTGAAAAAAACTATATACGTAATCTTCTTGCGCTCACCTGACGTCTTCTGCTTTTTCGCATGAACCCATCATAATTACGATTCAACAGGAAATTCTCAATTTGGTTGACCGTGTCTAGAGCGACCCCTACAACAATCAGCAAGGCGGTACCGCCGAAATTAAAAGGGATTCCCATATTGAGCAACAGAATGCTTGGCAAAACGCAAATCGCAGTAAGGTATAAACCTCCGCCAAAGGTCAGACGTGTTAAGACGGCATTGATATATTCCGCTGTTTTCTTGCCAGGACGGATTCCTGGAATGTAACCCCCATAACGTTTCATTTCATCTGCAATTTTTACTGGATTGTATTGAATCGCCGTATAAAAAAAGCAGAAAAAGAAAATCATGATTCCAAACAAAAAGGAATAGAATAAGCGCCCGGGGATCAGTTGATTACCAATCGCTTGCACCCAGGGAATGGCGATGAAACCAGTGATGGTTGCCGGAAAAGCCAATATCGAGGAAGCAAATATAGGAGGTATTACGCCTGCAGAATTTATCTTCAGAGGAAGATTGGAAGACTGCCCACCGTACATTTTGTTTCCCTGAACTTGTTTGGCATATTGGACCGGAATTCGACGATAGGCGGTTTCCATGAAAATGACGCAAAACAGGACAACAATCATCAAAACCACAATGAGAGCCAACACTAATTCAGACAACTGTCCGCTTTGGATCAATTGTATCGAATTGATTACCGCCCCAGGCATGTCGACGATTATACCGGCAAAGATCAACAAGGAGATTCCGTTCCCGATACCTCTTTCATTGATCTGCTCCCCCATCCACATTAAAAACGTGGTGCCGGCGGTCAAGGTCAATACGGTCAATGCTCGAAATCCCCAGACATTCATAGTCGAAATAACGACCGGTGAGCCATCGGGAGCTGCCATGCTCTGAATGCCCACTGCAATTCCAAAAGACTGAATCACGCTCAAAACAATCGTGCCGTAACGGGTATAGGTCGTAATTTTTTTGCGACCCGCTTCTCCTTCTTTTGAGAGTCGTTCTAAATATGGAAAAACGACGGTGAGCAATTGAATGATGATGGAAGCACTGATATATGGCATCACCCCGAGGGCAAAGATCGTCAAACGTCCCAACGCTCCCCCTGTGAACATGTCGAAAAAACCCAGTATCGAACCAGCTTGAGCATCGAAAAATTTGCTGAGTGCTTCACCATCGATTCCCGGAGTGGGAATATGGGCGCCGATTCGAAAAATGATCAACATCATGATCGTAAACAAGATCCTCTCTCTGAGTTCTTCTATCCTGAATATATTTTGAATGATCGACCACATAACTCTTATTTACTCGGCAAGACTACTTCTCCACCCACGGCTCTCACTTTTTCCACCGCAGTTCGACTGGCTTTATCCACTTCGATTTTCACTGCTTTTGAAAGTTTGCCCTTCGCTAATAATTTGACAGGACGATTCGAAGTGCGAATGATATTTTTTGATCTCAACATTTCTTTTGTTACCACGTCTCCAGCATCCAAAAGGTCTGTTTTTTCCAACGATTCGAGATTTACCACCAAGTATTCGGTTCTGAATATATTCGTGAACCCAAACTTGGGCAATCGACGATGTAATGGCATTTGCCCGCCTTCAAACCCATGGCGTTTCTTGGAACCTGAACGGGATTTGTAACCTTTTTGTCCTCGACCACAAGTCTTACCCTGTCCACTACCCGGCCCCCGGCCTACCCGCCTCCGTCGTTTTGTTGCGCCATCTCGTTTTTGCAAATTAGAAAGTCTCATGGCATGAATCTTCGCAATACTGTAAATTAAACTTCTTCAATGACCACCAAGTGCTGTACCTTACGGACCATTCCCCGGATGCATGCGGTATTTTCATGAATCCGTTCCTGGTTGATCCGTCCCAATCCCAATCCCTTCAGATTGGCTTTATGCTGATTTTTCTGTTTCATGGCACTGCGAATTTGCCTGACTTTGATTTTGGACATTAACAGTTCTGAATTTTAAGATGACAATTGGTCTCCGGATGTATTGCGCCGTTTTGCGATTTCCTCAAAGGATTGCAAGCTTACTAAAGCGTTGAAAGTTGCACGGACCAGATTGTGTGGATTTCGTGATCCTAAGCATTTAACGCTGATATCGTGAATGCCAACTGCTTCCAGAATGGATCGAACTGGTCCGGCAGCAATAACACCATGCCCTTTTTTAGCAGGTCGCATGAATACCTTCCCTGCCCCAAATTGTCCAATCACTCCATGAGGAATCGTTGTTCCCGTGAAGGAAATTGGAGCCATGGCTTTAGTAGCCTGACTTATGCTTTTTCGAATGGCTTCCGTCACTTCTCCTGCTTTACCCATTCCAAATCCGACCCGGCCATTTCCATCTCCGACAACCACCAAAGCACTGAAGCTGAATCGTCGACCACCTTTCACCACTTTGGCAACCCGATTAACCCGGATGACCTTTTCGATGAATTCGCTTTTTTCTGCTGCCTTTTCTGCCAAAAGAGCTCCTTTTCGTATGCTGATTGAATTCAGAATTTCAAACCACCTTCGCGTGCTCCTTCCGCAAGGGCTTTGACACGACCATGATAAAGAAATCCACCCCGATCAAAAACGACCAGGGAAATTGATTTTTGCAGGAGTCGTTCAGCAATTTTCTTTCCAACAAGGCTGGCGGCCTCTTTATTTCCGCTATATCCTTGGATGGAATTTTTCATTTCCTTTTCTGTCGTTCCCGCCGAAGCCAACGTTGTCTGGGTTTGGTCATCAATCGCTTGAGCATAAATATGTCGAGATGAACGAAATACTGCCAGACGGGGACGCTCACTCGTACCGGAGATTTTTCGTCGAACCCTGCTTTGACGTTGTTTGCGGGCAATCAATCGCTGCGCTGTTTTCTTCATGAAAGTCTTTTTACTTTCCTCATCGTGAATGCTGTTTTAAACTTTAGCTGATTTTCCTGCCTTTCTGCGGATATATTCCCCTTCAAATAAAATGCCTTTTCCCTTATAAGGTTCGGGGGAACGAAACACTCGGATGTTTGCCGCAACCTGTCCCACCAATTGTTTGTCGCAACTTTCCAGTATAATCCTGTTATTTGCTTCAACTGTAGCTTTGACTCCCTCAGGCAAAGTAAAGTGGATGGGGTGCGAATAACCCAAATTCAATTCGAGTCGATTTGCAGAAACAGAAGCACGATAGCCTACTCCAACTAAATTCAATTGTTTTTGAAATCCCTGGGTCACGCCCGTGACCATATTTTTAATCAGGGATTGAGTGGTTCCCATCAACGCTTTTGCCTTTTTGTCATTTTCGTAGTCGGACAGTACGATTAACGTCTGATCCTGAATATCCAATTCAACGAGCTCCGGGACCACGAAATGCAGGGTCCCCTTGGGACCTTTGACAACAAGCTTCCTGTTTTCATAGGAAAGGGTGATATTGCTTGCAATGGCTATTGGGCGTTTGCCTATTCTGGACATCTTTTTAAATCTGCGTAATTCGATCTTTTCAATTTACCAAACATGACAAAGTATCTCTCCTCCGGTATTTTTTTCACGACACTCTTTGTCAGATAACACTCCTCTGGAAGTGGTTAAGATAGCAATCCCTTGACCTCCTAAAACGGGTTTAATATCAGCAACTTTCAAATGGACTCGGCGTCCGGGTTTGCTGATACGCCGGATGGTTCGGATTGTGCATTCACCCGATTCAGTGTATTTCAAATGAACCACTATTTGTGATTGCGCCTGCTCTTCTTTGATCTCCCATTTTTCAATAAAGCCCTCTTTTTCAAGCACTTCCACGATTTGTCGTTTGATTATTGAATGAGGGATGCGAACAGAAGGATATTGTCTCATTGTCGCATTGCGTATACGAGTACACAAATCTGCTATCGGATCGGAGATAAACATGAGTTTTTCTCAATGAAGACGAATAACTACCAACTTGATTTGGTTACACCGGGAATCAATCCAAAACCTGCTTTGTCCCGGAAACAAAGGCGACACATACCAAATTTCCGGAGATATCCGCGTGAGCGACCACAAAAGGAACAACGGTTATATCCCCGTACTTTGAATTTTTGTCTTCTTGATGCTTTGTGGATGAGTGATAGTTTTGCCATATTTGCCCACAATGGATTAATTACGAAAAGGAAATCCTAAACCTTCCAACAAAGCTCGTGCTTCTTCATTTTTGGAAGTCGAAGTGACAATCGTGATATTCATTCCGCGTACTTTGTCAATTTTGTCATAATTGATTTCAGGAAATATCAGTTGTTCCCGAACGCCAAGCGTGTAGTTCCCCGCACCATCGAATGCTCTTGGAGACAGTCCACGAAAATCACGAACACGTGGAAGGGCTACTGTCAATAAGCGGTCTAAAAAATCCCACATGCGTATTGAACGCAAAGAAACCATGCAACCAATCTGCACCCCTTCTCTCAATTTGAAACTCGCAACAGACTTTTTTGCACGAGTCACCACGGCCTTTTGACCAGCAATCAGACTCAATTGATCCACAGCTGCCTCTATAATCTTGGGATTTTGGATCGCTTCCCCCAATCCCATATTGAGGACTACTTTTTTGATAGTTGGAACTTGATGTACGTTTTTAAGAGCAAACTGTGATTTTAAATTGGGAACCAACGTTTCTTTATATTTTGTAAATAGCTGACTCACAACCCATCTCACTCAATAATGTTGGAACATTTGATACAGAGGCGCTTCTTTACTTTCGGAGTGGTTCGATCCATCCTGACTCGAACTCCTCTTTCACACACATTGCAATACAATAAAACATTTGAATAGTGAACCGGTGCCTCCGAGACTGAAATCTGTCCCTGCTGATTTTGTTGATTGGGTTTATTGTGGTGATGAACTTTATTGGCTCCTTCTACCAAAATTCGAGAACCCCTCCAATCGACTTTCAGAACTTTTCCTTGATAATCTTTATCTTTACCGGAAATTACCTGGACGGTGTCTCCCACACGAATCGCTCCACGGTTTGTTTTTTTTTTCATGGCACGGATGCTCTCTGAATTGATGCGTTATAAAACCTCAGGTGCCAGAGAAACAATTTTCATGAACTTTCCAATTCTCAATTCACGGGCCACTGGACCAAAAATACGGGAACCCACCGGCTCCCTTTTATTGTCCACAATCACGGCTGCGTTTTTGTCAAACTTGATATACGTACCATCAGTGCGGCGAATTTCTTTATTGGTCCTCACTATCACCGCTCTGACGATTTCTCCCGATTTGACACGTGAATTGGGCAAAGCAGCTTTTACGGAGGCAACGACAATATCCCCCACACCGGCGTAGCGCCTCTTCGTTCCACCCAACACTTTAATGCACATCAATCGTTTCGCACCAGAATTATCCGCTACTTCGAGTATACTTTGCATTTGGATCATGGTTTCTCCTTGAACTCATCCCTTGCGGAATCTATGCGGATTTCAAAACTTCCGCAACTCGCCAGGTTTTCCGGGCGCTGATTGGTTTGCATTCAATGATCTGCACGACATCTCCTATCTTACAAGCGTTGTGCTCATCGTGCGCCATATATTTCTTGGACCGTTTCACTATTTTTTTATACAAAGGATGTTTGACGGTCCTGTCGACGCGCACTACGACTGATTTTTCCATTTGATCACTGATGACAATTCCTGTTCGTGCTTTTTTGTTTTTCCTGTTCATCAAAACTTCTTTGATCTGCTATGACAAAAGAGACCTGTATCTTGTTTTTGCTGCTGTTATGCTCATTTCTTTTCATTGATGATTGTCTTCACACGGGCAATGTCGCGTCTTCCTTGACGCAATAACCTCACATTGGGAAGCTGAGCAATGACTTGATTGCAACGACGACGGAGTTGCTCTTCTTGTATCTCGAGCAGCTTATTTTCCAATTCATCCACAGACATCGCCCGTAATTCCGCCACTTTCATGCAATCAATCCTCGTTTCGTAATTTGAGTTTGTACCGAGAGCTTGAATCCTGCCGAACGCAAGGCGTCTTCTGCAACCTCCGGTTCAATTCCGTCGACCTCGTATAATATGCGTCCGGGTTTGATTACGGAGACCCACGCTTCTACAGCCCCCTTTCCTTTTCCCATTCGTGTTTCTGCAGGTCGATTTGTAATCGGTTTGTCCGGAAAAATTCGGATCCAAATCTTTCCTCCACGCTTCAGCTTCCTGGTTATGCTTCGACGAGCCGCCTCGATCTGACGTGACGTGATATATCCGCAGCTCGTGGCTTGTAAGCCGAGTGATCCGAACTGTACTTCATTGCCAGAATTGGCAGCGCCAGCCATCCTGCCTCGCATTTTTTTTCGAAACTTCGTTTTTTTGGGCATCAACATAATTATCTTTCCTTTCGTCTGGGACGCCGGCTTCGCTGTTTTTCAAAATTCTCGCCACGGCATACCCAGACTTTTATGCCAATCAAACCGTAATTTGTCAGTGCTTCGGTAAATCCGTAATCGATTTCCGCCCGCAAAGTATGGAGCCGAACCCGTCCTTCTCGGACCCATTCGCTTCTCGCCATTTCCGCGCCATTGAGACGACCTGCCACCATAATCTTGCATCCTTCGATGTCCATACGCATAGCCGAGGTCATTGTTCGTTTAACTGCCCTGCGATAGGCCACCCGGCGCTCTAATTGCATGGCCACATTTTCCGCAATCAATTGAGCGTCTATTTCGGGTCGTTTCACTTCTTTGATGTTGACGACGATATCTCGTTTCGTTAAGCGAGTAAGTGACTTTTTGAGCTTCTCGACTTCATCACCTTTACGACCTATTATGATACCAGGTCTTGCTGAAAATACGTTGACTTTCGTTTTACGCGAAGCACGTTCTATTTCTATTTTCGAAATCGCCGCGTGCTTGAGTTGTTTCTTAACAAATTTCTGAATATTTATATCTTCCTTCAATTGCTCCACATATTTTTTCTCTGCATACCACTTGGAATTCCAGGTATGCGTTATGCCGAGCCTCAACCCAATGGGATTAACTTTTTGACCCACAATGCCTTTTTACTGAAAATTAAATCGTATCCCCGACAACCAGGGTGATATGACAGGTACGTTTGTTGATTCGGGCACCGCGTCCCATTGCCCGTGCTCTGAAACGTTTCTGAGTCGGTCCTTCATTCGCATACGTTGCTGTAATAATCAAGTTGTCTACATCCACATGCGGATGCAATTCATCGGCATTTGCAATTGCCGATTTGAGTAATGTTTTTACGACAGGCGCAGCCTTTCGATGAGTCGCATCAAGAAAAGCCAAGGCTTGGACCACATCTTTTCCTCGGATCAAATCCAAGACCAAACGCACTTTTCGAGGAGCAATGCGAACGTTTCTGGCTAGTGCTCTTGCTTCCACGATGTATCTCTCAATTATCTTGTCCGCTTATCGGTTTTGCTGGTATGTCCTCGATACATTCGAGTAGGCGCAAATTCACCGAGTTTGTAACCTACCATCTCTTCGGTTATGAAAATAGGAATAAATTGCTTACCGTTGTGCACAGCAATATTGAGACCGATAAAATCGGGAGTGATCATGGATCGACGTGACCATGTTCTGATCAATTTACGATCTTGCTTTTCCTGGGCGGAAGTGACCTTTTTTTCCAGGTGCTTGTCAACGAAGGGTTCTTTTTTCAAAGATCGAGGCATAAACATTCCTTATGCATTCCGTCTCCGGATAATATATTTGTCAGTGGCCTTATTATTACGTGTTCTGTATCCCTTCGTCGGCGTTCCCCAGGGGCTCACGGGATGGCGTCCTCCTGACGTGCGGCCTTCTCCACCCCCATGTGGATGATCAACAGGATTCATAACCACTCCTCGTACTGTGGGACGAATTCCCATCCATCGTCGCCTACCTGCTTTTCCTTGTTTCATATTCATACATTCAGCATTACCTACGGTGCCGATTGTTGCCAGACATTCGGCGCGCACTATTCGAATTTCTCCCGAGCGTAATTTCAACTGAACGTAATCGATTTCTTTTCCCATCAATTGGACAGAGGTTCCAGCGCTTCTTGCCAATTGAGCACCTTTCTGAGGTCGGAGTTCCACGCAATGGAGCACAGTGCCCAAAGGGATATTTTTTAACGGCAAAGTATTTCCTACACGGATTTCCGCTTGAGCGCTGGCTATGATCATGTCACCGACTTTCAAGCCCTCGGGATTGATGATGTATCTTTTTTCCCCGTCTATATATCTCACTAGTGAAATCCTCGCGTTGCGGTTGGGATCATATTCGACAGAGAGCACTTTCGCGGGGATATCAAACTTGTTACGCTTGAAATCTATGATTCGGTATCGACGCTTGTGGCCCCCTCCGCGATGACGAACTGTGATCCGCCCATGGTTGTTTCGCCCTCCCTTCTTTTTGAGAGAAGTCAACAATGTTTTTTCCGGAGTCGTTCTCGTAATTTCTTCAAACCCAAACCCACTCATCCCTCGTCTGCCCGGTGAAGTTGGTTTGTACTTTTTTATCGTCATAATTCCTTACTGCTCAGAATCACGCACCTTCAAAATATTCAATTTTATCACCCTCCTTCAAGGTTACGATTGCCTTTTTCCAGTCGGATTTTTTTCCCAGGTAACGTCCCAACTTTTTCGGTTTCCCTTTGATATTGATCGTACGGACATGAAGCACTTTCACGTTGAAAGCTTTTTCGATACTTTCTTTGATTTGCAATTTGTTGGCGTCTTTTTGTACCTGAAAAATGACTTGATTTGAAAACTCATGATGCCAGGTCGTTTTTTCCGTCAGCAGAGGACGTTTTATAACGTTATAGAGATTCATGATAGCATCCTTTGCTCAACGGCAGAGAGCGCATTTTTGACAAATATCACTTTTTCATAGCGCAACAATTTGTATACATTCAATGTATGATAATTGATGACTTGAACCTTGGGAAGATTACGGGCAGCCAATTGCAAATTTCGAGGAAGTTCGTCGACAACTATCAGAACTTGTGGACATTCCAGGTTGGCAAGAATGGCTTGGAACATTTTGGTTTTATGGTCTTCCAATTGTAAATGATCCAGGATAACAATCTGATTATTGCGGACTTTCTCCGCAAAAGCGGAACACAAGGCCTGTTTGCGTACTTTTTTATTGATCGATTTTGCATGGCTCCTCGGACGGGGACCGAAGACCACGCCACCTTGACGCCAGATAGGGGATTTAGTGCTACCCACTCGCGCACGTCCCGTTCCTTTTTGTTTCCAATTCTTCCTGGTACTACCGGAAACCTCGGAGCGTGCTTTGGTTGCATGCGTGCCTCGACGCAGACCAGAAAGGTAGTGAACCACCGTCTCTTGGATCAGGTGAGGTTTATAAGGCGTTTCCAACAATTGATCGCTGAATTCAATATCCCCGGCAGCCGTTTTGTCAAAATGGATTATGGGAAACTTGGCCATTGTGATTCTTCAAATTTATGTAATCCCCAATCGTGCGCCATGCGTCACTCCTGCTTGATCGCAATATCCACCCCTGCGGAAATATCGAGCTTCATCAGCGCATCCATTGTCTGAGGAGTGGTATCAAGGATATAAAGCAGGCGCTTATGAGTCCTCATTTCAAATTGTTCTCGAGACTTTTTATCGACATGAGGAGATCGTAAAACGGTATATTTGTTGATACGAGTAGGCAGTGGGATCGGTCCAACAATCTGCGCCCCTGTTCTTCTTACCGTATGGGCGATTTCACCGACAGTTTGATCCAACAATTTATCGTCATATGCTTTAAACCTGACTTTTATTTTATGCTCCATTCTGTCTCTTAACGATCCTATGCGATAATTTCCGTGACAACACCGGAACCGATCGTTCGTCCTCCTTCACGGATTGCGAAACGGAGTTCCCTCTCCATGGCAATGGGTGTGATCAATTCCACGGTGATTTCCACGTTGTCTCCTGGCATAACCATTTCAATATTTTCCGGAAGATGAATCATTCCGGTGACGTCTGTGGTGCGGAAATAAAATTGCGGGCGGTAGTTAGTGAAAAACGGAGTATGGCGACCTCCCTCATCCTTTGTGAGCACATAAACCTGCCCTTTAAACTTGGTATGAGGGGTAATGCTTCCAGGCTTGCAGATTACCTGACCGCGTTCCACTTCTTCACGTTTGAGTCCTCGAACCAGCAGTCCGACGTTGTCCCCGGCTTGTCCTTCATTCAGGGTCTTGCGGAACATCTCAACTCCGGTGACGACCGTTTTTTGGGTATCTCGAATGCCACAAATTTCCACTTCCTCGCCAATTTTTACGATTCCTCTTTCGATGCGACCGGTGGCCACGGTTCCTCGACCAGAAATCGTGAAAACATCCTCAACGGACATCAAAAAGTCTTTATCCAAATCTCGCATAGGTTCGGGGATGTATTTATCAACTGCATCCATCAATTCCAGGATAGATTGAAAATCTTCCCCCGTGGGGTCCGTTTTGTCCGATTCCAGTGCGAGCAACGCCGATCCCTTGATCACCGGAATATCATCTCCGGGAAATTCGTAAGAACTCAATAGTTCTCGAACTTCCAGCTCAACCAATTCCAACAGTTCTTCGTCGTCCACTTGATCGACTTTGTTCAAATAAACGACCAGGTAAGGAACATTCACCTGTCTGGCCAGGAGGATATGTTCTCGGGTTTGGGGCATTGGCCCATCAGCAGCAGACACGACTATAATGGCGCCATCCATTTGAGCAGCGCCTGTAATCATGTTTTTAACGTAATCCGCGTGTCCTGGACAATCCACGTGAGCATAATGCCGATTCTCTGTTTCATATTCTATATGAGCAGTGGCAATCGTTATCCCTCGTGCCCGTTCCTCCGGAGCCGCATCAATTTCACCGAATTCCTTGACCTGCGCCATACCCTTCATATTCAATACTTTCGTAATTGCGGCGGTCAATGTGGTTTTTCCGTGATCGACGTGTCCAATCGTCCCAATATTCACATGAGGTTTGGATCGATTAAATTGTTCTTTTGCCATGTTTTTCTCCTAAAATTAACAAGCCCTTGAGATTCCCTTTATACATTGAGGTTTTGAGATATTTCCACTATTTCACCCAATACGTTTTCAACTACGGGTTCATAGTGACTGAATTGCATCGAATAAACGGCACGCCCTTGGGTTGCCGATCTGAGGTCGGTGGAATAGCCGAACATCGCAGCCAACGGAACTTCTGCCAAAACCACATGTGCTCCGGAACGTTCCGACATTCCTCTTACACGGCCCTTGCGGGCATTCAAATCATTGATGACCTGTCCCATATGTTCTATAGGAACGGATACTTCTACTTCCATTACAGGTTCTAGTATAACTGGATTGGCTTGTCGAGCTCCCTCTTTTAAAGCCTTTGAAGCAGCCATTTTGAAAGCCAATTCAGTCGATTCATTATCCAGTGCGATTCCTTCAATCAGAACCGCTTTTAAATCAATCAGTGGATAACCCGCCAGGACTCCTGCATCTGAAGCTTCTTTCAACCCTTGTTCAATTGCTGCAATAAATCGATCCTCCAGCGCTTCCTGGACCTGGTTTGCAAAAACGAAACCGCTTCTTGGTTCCAAAGGAATAAACTCCAACCTGCAAAAAGCATACTGTTCTTTTCCCCCGATTAGCTGGCTGACCTCACTTTTGATGATTTTTTTGGTGGTAATGGTTTCCCGGTAAGCCACTCGGGGTTTTCCCACGTTGCATGCTACTCGAAATTCCTTTTTTAATCGTCCTACAATTATTTCCAGGTGGAGTTCTCCCATTCCAGAAATTAAGGTCTGACCCGTTTCCTCTTCAATTCGTGAATGAAATGAGGGGTCTTCTTTTGTCAGTTTCTCCAGAGTTTGCGCCAATTTGACTTGATCCAGCTTGGTTTTCGGTTCTATGGCAATATCAATGACTGGTTCCGGGAAATGGGTTTGATCCAGGAGTAATGGTTTTTTTTTTGTACAAAGAGTATCCCCCGTGGTAGTGAAATTGAAACCAAGAACGGCTCCTATGTCTCCAGCACCGATTTTATCTACTTCTTCACGCTTGTTGGAGTGCATCTTCAATAAAGAACCTACCCGCTCAATTTTTTTCTTCACCGGATTATATACTGATTTACCGGACTCTAAAACGCCGGCGTACACTCTCACAAAGGTCAATTGTCCTGCGAATGGATCCGTTGCGATTTTAAAAGCAATTGCGCACAATGCCTCGTCATCCACTGTTTTCAAAGAGATGTTCTCCTGTGTTTCCGGATCAATTCCCGTCACTGTCGGAAAATCCGGTGGAGAGGGCAAATATTTGATCACGGCATCCAACAATGGTTGTATTCCCTTATTTTTATATGAGGAACCACATAAAACCGGAGTCACCAGATTTTTACGGGATCCCTGCCGTAAGGCGAGTTCAATTTCTTTCGATTCAATCTTTTCTTCTTCCAGGACCTTCTCCATCAAATGATCGTCCAATTCAGCAACAACCTCCAAGAGAGACTCCCGGTAGTGATCAGCTCGTTCTCGATACTCTGCAGGAATGGTTTTCACTTCGAAATTCAATCCTGATGCAGTTTTATTGAAATAGATGGCTTCCATCTTGATCAGGTCGATCACTCCTTGGAAGTCGTCTTCTCTACCTAGTGGAAGTTGGATTGCTACGACCTTTGCATCGAGTTTCTCCTCCATCATGGTCAGAACCCTGTAAAAATCGGCTCCAACCCGATCCATTTTATTGACGTAGGCGATTCGCGGAATCGAGTAGCGATCTGCTTGTTGCCAAACAGTTTCCGACTGGGACTGAACCCCGGACGCTCCGCAAAAAATTGCAATCACTCCATCTAAAATACGTAGGGAACGTTCTACTTCAAAAGTAAAATCAACATGGCCGGGGGTATCGATTATATTAATTCCATAATCGTCATTGTCCACCCTCCAAAAACAAGTTGTCGCAGCCGACGTGATAGTAATGCCGCGCTCTTGTTCTTCTTCCATCCAATCCATCGTTGCCGCGCCATCGTCGACTTCTCCAATTTTGTGAATACGTCCGGTAAAATATAAAATTCGTTCCGTGGTCGTTGTTTTTCCAGCATCGATATGGGCCATGATCCCAATATTTCGCCTGGATCTTGAATGAATCAAAACACGTTACCTGCAAATGAGGTTACCATCGATAGTGTGCAAACGCCTTATTGGCATCCGCCATTTTATGAGTGTCCTCTTTTTTCTTGACGGAAGATCCTCTGTTATGGAAGGCATCTAATAGTTCTTCGGCTAATTTTCCCCTCATGGATTTACCGCTGCGCCCATTTGCATAAGATATCAGCCAGCGAATAGCCAATGCTTGACTGCGATCATGTTTCACTTCTATGGGCACTTGATAAGTTGATCCTCCAACGCGACGAGATTTCACTTCCAGGACCGGACACACATTTTTAACCGCATTTCTGAAAATTTCGAGCGGCGGGGTCTCTGTTTCTTTCTTTTCAATGATATCAAAAGCGCCATATAAAATCTTTTCAGCAGTGCTTTTTTTACCACTTTTCATCAGACAATTAACAAACTTGCTAACCAGTTGATCTTTATGTGTGGGATCTGGCAGTACCTCCCTTTTTTCTGCCGCATGTCGTCTGGCCATAGTTTCTTCTTAGCTCCTAGTTGCGTTTAGTCCCATATTTTGAGCGCCCTTGCTTCCTTTCAGATACTCCAACCGTGTCTAAAGCCCCCCGGATGATGTGGTAACGAACTCCGGGCAAATCTTTAACTCTCCCTCCACGCAGCAAAACAACCGAGTGTTCTTGTAGATTGTGTCCAATTCCAGGAATATAACTCGTCACTTCAATCCCATTGCTCAATCGAACCCTGGCCACTTTCCGCAATGCCGAGTTCGGTTTTTTTGGAGTGGAGGTATAAACTCTCATGCATACGCCTCGTTTTTGAGGACAACCTTGCAGAGCGGGTGTATCGCTTTTGGATGTCTTTTTTACCCGTCCTCTGTGAACCAATTGATTTAATGTTGGCATTTCAATACTTCCACGGCCTTGAAAAATTTTTTTAAATAAGGATTTTTTGAACCCTGTTTTATCCAGTGTTTGTCAGTCTTGTTCCCGGAGTCACTTTCTCCCTGTTGTTTCCATGAGTTTTGAAAAACTATGAGTGACTCACACCAAAAGACCAGTTTTTGCTCTTTAATCAACAAAGAATTTATTAAAATCCGACATACTAACAAATGAATTACTGGAAAGCAACATAAAAATTAAATTAATTTGAGAAAATATTCAAAAACCTGAATCCAAACTATGGTCATGAATCTTATTTTAAGTTTCACGAGCAAAGATTACTTACCTCAATTGAATTTTTCAAGAAAAAGATACGCTAATGGAAGGCGCAAAACTCGCTGTGCCATATATCGCGATTTCAGAATGAATCAGCTATAGTGAGCGCAACTTCATGTTCACAATAGTTAAGACGAATTGAATCCTTCGATGCAATCTTCGCGAATCAAAATAGGTGGCGCAACGTTGAATCAAATACCTTTGGACTGGCAGGGTAACCAGGATCGCATCCTGCAGGCCATTACCCGGGCAAAACAAGAAGGGGTAGCGATTTTGGGTTTACCCGAGTTGTGTCTTTCGGGATATGGCTGTGAAGACGCCTTCCATGCGGCTGGTGTCAGTGAAACAGCCTGGCAGATGCTGATGGGAATCCTTCCTCACACGTCCGGGATCACTGTCGCCGTCGGAATTCCAATTCACTCGAATCATGTACTTTACAATGCGCTGGCTCTTGTTTGCGACGGTTGTCTTCGTGGTATTGCCGTCAAGCAATTTTTACCTGGAGAAGACCTGTATTATGAGCCCCGCTGGTTCAAACCGTGGCCAGCAGGCGAGGTGCGGACTCTGAGAGTGCAGGATCTCAGCGTGCCTTTGGGTGATTTGATATTTGATCTGGGAAGGTTGCGCATTGGAGTGGAAATATGTGAAGATGCCTGGGTGGTCAATCGCCCTGCCGGGCGCTTATCGGCTCGAGGAGTAGACTTGATCCTCAACGCCAGTGCCAGTCACTTTGCCTTGGATCGCTTCGAAGCGCGGCGTCAGATCGTGAAAGAAGGCGCTCGGGCGAGCAATACGACCTACCTTTATAGCAATCTCTTAGGTTGTGAAGCAGGAAGAATTCTTTATGACGGCACAGTCTTGATCGCCTCCGGGAACCAGGGAATTCTGGCGGAAGGGCCGCGTTTTTCATATCGAGACGTGGTCTTGACGACTGCGGTTGTCGACCTGGAACTCAATCGATTGCAGCGTCGTAAAAACGTCAACTATCATCCCCTGGATACCTCCCCTGACAATTTGGTGGATTGCCCATTTCCCTGGGACTGCTTTACGAAAGAGTCGATTCTCCCGGATCCATTGAGGGATGCGTCTTCAAAATCCGGCCCTGCGCTTGTTTCTCTATCGCGTTTTGAAGAATTCACCCATGCCGTGGCGCTCGGGTTGTGGGATTATTTGAGAAAAAGCCGCAGCCAGGGGTTTGTCATTTCCATCAGTGGCGGAGCCGATTCCGCAACTGTCGCCGTGTTGATCTATATGATGGTAAATCTTGCATTGAAAGAACTGGGATGGAAAAATTTTTCCCGCAAACAGGCCCATCTTTCCTGGCTGCCGGATAATGAGGAGTGGAACGTCGCCGAAGTGATGCGACATATACTGCTTACCGTCTATCAAGGCAGCGAACATTCATCTCGAACCACATTTACCGCAGCACGGGAACTGGCAGGCGCACTCCATGCGCGCTTTATTGAATTCGACATCTCTCCCGTGGTTGAAAAATACGCAACCTGGTTGTCAGATGTGCTGCAACGTCCCCTCAACTGGGAACAGGATGATCTGGCCTTGCAAAACATTCAAGCCAGGGTACGCGGCCCCAGCGTATGGATGCTCGCTAACACCTATGGGGCCCTCTTGCTTTCAACCAGCAACCGTAGTGAAGCGGCGGTGGGTTACACCACCATGGATGGCGACACTTGTGGAGGTTTGAGTCCCATTGCCGGAATCGACAAAGCATTCATTTTAAATTGGTTGCAATGGATGGAAACGCAGGAAGTCATTGCCGGGGGCCCGCTACCGATTCTGAAGTTGATCACTGCGCAAAAACCAACGGCAGAATTACGGCCCTCCACCAGCAATCAATCGGATGAAGACGACTTGATGCCCTATCCGATTTTAGATGCCATCGAACGACTGGCAATTCGAGACCGTAAAATGCCCCTCCAGGTCTGGCGAGATCTGCAGCATCAATTTCCTGCCACCAAGGAGTTCTCCCCGCTTCGTCTGGCATCATTCGTAGAGCGCTTTTTTCGACTGTGGAGTCGCAATCAATGGAAGCGAGAACGATATGCGCCTTCTTTTCATTTGGATGATGAGAATCTCGACCCCAAAACCTGGTGCCGCTTTCCAATTCTATCAGGAGGATTCTCTGAAGAACTCAAATTGCTCCACAAGGAAGTTGCGAAAAACGGAGGCGAAATGAAATCCGATTGATCGCTTCGTTTTCGAAGGGACCCCATTCAAAATTTACTTGGAGGTTCCAGGCTGATGGGAACAACCGGAAGGTTTTCGATAAGCTTGGGAATCCAACGCGCAAGTCCGCGTTTGGGAGTTGGATGAAACCAGGCGACGGGAATCCCAAATCGCGCCAACTGCCGCAAGGAGCACCTGAATTTTTGCTGAGCTTCTCGAGCGCTTTCTCCCTGCTTGGGACTGGTCAGTCCATCGGAGCAGATCAGAACACGATCTCCATGAAACGTCCCTTGCCGTTGGACGCCCCGGACGAGTTGTTGAAGACAGTACGCCAGGTGACTTGTCCCCCCTGCTTCATTCAATGAAAGCAGGGCCTCTTCCACCTGACGGGTAGTTCCCCGTCTTAAAAGCCACGAAGGGCGACCGTCTTTTAAAAGCAATATGTGAAACCGGCAAGTACGCGCCAACGGATTCAAAGACAAGAGCGCATTGCGCGCTTCAGATAAAAAGCGGAGAGCTGCCGTCGAGCGGCTGGCGTCGAGGAATATCCAGACGTTGGCTTTTCGTGCGGAAAAACGGAATCGCATTTGCCAGTTGTTCACTCCCGGCGTCCAGCCCTGCCTGACGGATGCCAGAAAAGAATGGGTCCAGCAAATGCTGGAGTTTAAATACTGAAACCGGGATTCATATCCGGAAGAATTGCTGGAATGTTTTTTAGTGTCTTTGGATTCCAAATCTCTTTGCCACCAGGTTCCCAGCCTTTCATACGCCTTCGACCGGGCTGCTTCCAATTTCAAATTATCTGAACGGGATGCGTTGGGGGACAAAGAAATTTTCAATGCAGCAGCAAGTGACGAAACAGACCGTTGCGCAGTAGTCGGGGGCTTTTCTTTTACCGGGGAGTTCCTGTCAGGTCGATTGGACGATATCGCAGGAGGAGCAGGAGGCGGGTCGATGCGATTTTCCCGTTGACGATGGCCCAAACAGAGGATCCAGGCCGCCTCTACGTCTTCTGTTTCCACGCATTGTCGTCCTTCCCAGGCTGCCAGGCAGCGTGAAGTTCTCAAAGCCGCCAATTCAGCGCGCACTCCTTCCAGCTTCAAATCCCGGGCCGTCTGCGCAATCTCTTTACGCAAAGAGTCTGAAATATGAAGGGATGGCAGTCGTCTGCGGGCCTGCAAAATTTGTTTTTTCAGAGTGTCCAGGGCGGCCTGATGACTTTGGATAAAGGCGGTTTGATTGTCGTCAAAAGCCATACGGCGTTCCACAATGGTCATCCTCTCTTCTACGGAATAATCATCCGAGACTATAACTCCGTGGGAAAAGCGATCCAGTAACTGCGGACGCAAATCTCCTTCTTCCGGATTCATTGAACCAATCAAAATGTAGTGGGCAGCTACTTCCGAGGAAATCCCGTCCCGCTCGATACGGTGCGTGCCGCTTGCTGCAGAATCCAGGATGTAATCGGAAAGGTGATCCGGCATTAAATTGATTTCATCAATATACAACACACCACGATGAGCTTGCTGAATCAAACCGACTCGAGCGGACCATTGCCCCTTCTCCAGGAGAGAAGCCGCATCGACGGAACCCAATAGCCGGTCTTCAGTAGTCCCCAGGGGAACCTCTACAAAAGGAACGACGCTGCCTTCAAAAGGAGGGAGCGCGTGGGCGAAGGCCCGGGCCAGGGTGCTTTTTGCGCAGCCCCGGTGTCCTGAAAGAATCACCCCCTCCAGTCGACGGTCGATGGCATGACAGATCATGGAACTCTTGGCGCGTTCCAGCCCTACGATTGCAGTGAAAGGAAATGGAGTACTCATTCCAGTTGCCCTTCCAGTTCAATAAGATTCAATTCCAATGCTTCGATGGTTTGCGGATTGGCCTCTTGCCAGAGTCCCCGTTCATGGGCTTCGAGCAGCCTTTTGACGGAATCTTGCAGGGCTGCGGGATTGTGACGTTTGAAAAAATCCTGCTGTTTCTCATCTAAAAAAAGGTTGTGGGCGAGTTCCTCGTATTGATAGTCTGCCACAATATCACAGGTGGCGTCATAACCAAAAATATAATCGGCCGTCGCCGCCATTTCAAACGCTCCTTTGTAACCATGTTTTTTCATGGCTTCGATCCAGCGCGGATTGAGCACCCGGCTGCGAAAAACACGATTGAATTCCTCGGAAAGCGTTCGCACTTTGACCCGGTCCGGTTGGCTGGAATCACCATGGTAGGTGACCGGCGCTTTGCCACGAATGGAATGCACTGCTGCTCGCAAGCCTCCCTGGAATTGGAAATAATCGTCGGAATCCAAAATATCATGTTCCCTGTTGTCTTGATTCTGATGAACGACCTCGACCGCTCCCAACCGGTTCTCAAAAAATTCAGGCTGCTCGCTGCTGCTGCCATCCGTATCATAAGCATATCCTCCCCACTTCAAAAAGACCTTTGTTAAATCCTCACGGGTATTCCAGTTTCCGCAGTCAATCAGTGGTAACAGTCCGGTTCCATAAGATCCGGGACCGGAACTGAAAACGCGCAGACGGGCTATTCGTTCGCAATCCTCTACGGTAATTCCTTGTTCCTTCAATTGTTTTTTATCTTCTAACCAAGCTGCTCGAATGGGATTGAGATCTTCCGATTCATCGAGTGCGGCCAGGCGTTTGGGAATACTGGCAAGCAGTCTCATGGTCTCCCCGAAAGCATCCCGGAACAAACCGGAGACCCGTAAAAGCACATCAACGCGAGGCCGTCCCAACAAGTGGGCGGGATGGATCTGAAAATCGATAACCCTGCCGGATAGGCGTTCCCAGACTGGTTCACATCCCCACAACCACAGAGCTTGAGCAATATCATCCCCCCCGGTACGCATGTTGGAAGTGCCCCAAATCACCATGGCGATGCTGCGTGGACAGGCTCCATATTCTTGTTGGTGACGTTCCAGCAAACGCTCCGCCATTTGTTTTCCGCAAAGCCAGGAGGTGGGAGTGGGAATCACCCGGGGATCGATGGAATAGAAATTGCGACCGGTAGGCAAAACGTCGATACGTCCCCGAGTAGGCGCCCCGGAAGGCCCGGGAGCAATGAACCGACCCTCCAATCCCAGGATCAATTGTTCCATTTCATCCTGACACTGCATCAGGCGGGGATGGAGGTGGTTATAAAGCAGTTGACGGAGAATCTTCAGATCTTCACTTTCTTTTTCAGGGAAAGTACGTTTTGCCAGCGCGTCTTCGATCCAATTACGGGCTTTTCGATCAAGGGCGTCGCGTTCGCCGATTGAAAGCCGCTCCATATCAAAGTCGTGTTCCCTGCCCAACAAACTGTGCAGGAGACCGGGATAATGAGCCGACGACATGCGTAGCAAACTGAGCAGGAAGTCGATTTTCTGTTCTCCTTCAGGATTTTGTCCGAAAATATGCAATCCGGTGCGAATCTGGCTTTCTTTGATTTCACATAAATAATTACCGAGGGCGCTGAGCCAATCCCCTTCCTGCTTCAACTCCTCCCGCCACGAAGCATTTTCCAGGAGATGTTCAATCTCATGTTCCAACGCGTGCGCCCTTTCGGGATGGAGTGTTTCACAATGCGCGTGTTCCTCTAAAAGACGTTCCACCCGTTGTAAATCGTCGTAAAGACCAGCCCGCGCGAGTGGCGGAGTGAGATGATCGACGATGACGGCTGAAGATCTTCGCTTGGCTTGAGTACCCTCTCCGGGATTGTTCACGATAAACGGATAGAGATGCGGTACCGTTCCCAGACAGATTCTCGGGAAATCATCAGCACCCAGGACCACGCTTCGTCCCGGAAGCCATTCCAGGTTGCCATGTTTGCCAAAATGGACGATGGCATGAGCCTGAAACGTTTCACGCAACCATAAGTAAAAACTGATATATTCGGGTGGGGGAGGCAAGTCGGGACTGTGGTATATCGCCTGTGTTTGCATACCAAAACACGAGGAGGCTGGATCCCGACAAATACGTTGCCAAATTGCTTACCAGGAACAGGAATCATCTCGGGCAACTCATGGGACCAGTGTGCAAGCAGTTCTTCTCGACGATGGGAGGATAATGTAGCGATGAAATTTTCCAATCGTTCTTTGGGAAAGCCCTGTTCACAGGGGTTGCCAAAGCTCAATTCCTCATCATGGGTCTGCTGGGATTGCAGTAAATGCATCAATGCGTCACCATCTTCCGGAACTTCCTGCAGGCGATAACCCCTTTTTGCCAGGTGCTTCATGAAGAGGACGACACTGGCCGGCGTGTCCAATCCCACCCCATTGCCGATTCGGCTGTTTTTACTCGGGTAGTTTGCCAGTATAATGGCGATTTTTTTTGGGGCATTCGTCTCCGTTCGTAGCATAGCCCATTTTTTAGCAAGGCTCACGACGTCACGGACTTGCTGAAGATCCGGTTGCAATTTTTTGATGGTGTACTCCAGCTCGGGGATCCCCTTCCACTCTTCTTTGAAACCCGCCACTGAAGTGAGAATGCGGCCATCAATTTCCGGCAGCGCCACATTCATGGCTACATCAGAAGGAGAAAATCCTCTTGGATTTTGCAACCATGCGTCTCGATTTTGGGAAGAAACCGGAACTTGTAAAACCGGACAACCCAAGGACTCTAAAAAGGAAATCCGGTTCCCGTCATTGATGCAAATAGAAAAACTTTGCAGGGTCAGGATCACATGAGGCGCTCCTGATTGCGACGCATCGAGCAGGGATTGTTGCGCATCGTGGTCACGCAGACTGTATGCGTAAAAAGCGCGGACCTGGAATCCCGCCTCGGCGAGGGCATCCCACAAGCAGTCAATGACAGCCATATCACCGGTTTGATACCATGCCCGGTAAAAACAGACCCAGGCGACAGGGCGGTCTTCATTCAATCCTTGATCCTCTTGCGCTTTCCCTGGTGAAGCCTCCTCCCGGGAGGGAGGAACGGGAAATGAAAGAGACGGGTTCACGGAAAGTGTTCGCACCGAGTCGCTTTTTTGATACCAGCCGAATTTTGGCATTTTGACAAGAGGAGGAAAATTTATTAAATTCTTCTCCAGTAGCAATCGCAAACATTCGCCTGCATAGCAGAAATTCTCCAGACCCCCTTCCTTGAAATAATCAAAAAAATGCCGAACCAGCGATTCTTCAAAATTACCATATTGGGAAAGCTCCGCATCCCAATGATCGGTTCCTGAGAATACCAGGATGCGTGGAGCGGTTTGCAGGGTTTTCAGGTGGAGAATGCCCTCCATCAAGTGCGGAAAATAAGATTTTCCTCCCAACAAGCGTAAGACGATTATTTTGGCCTGACTCAATAGTCGCTTGCAATAGTCCTCCGCTACCACCGGTTTTTGCAAAGGAAGCGCATGAGTGATGCGCAAACGTTTCCCGAAGAGAGGTCCCCAGGTTTGAGCCACGCATGCCAAATCGGTATCTGCCGCGCTGACGAAGAAAATTTCTCCGGGAGTTTGCTCAATGCGCTCGTGTCGGAATTCCGCGCTCAATAGTCCATTCTGGGTGGCAATGCGATGCATGGGGGTTGCTCAAAACAATTAAGATGAATAAACTGACAAGAGTGGGTTTTTACCAGACCGGTCAAAAGATTCTGTAAACAGGTCCCTGCTCGAGCGATTAAAAGATACTGCGAAGAAACGTTAGAAAAAAAAGCTTCAATGTACAAGCAAAATTCCGGAGTGGTGAGGATTCTTCAGGAAACCTCGATCAACAGGTTCCGTGTGGTCCGAGCCTCCGGGTTGCTCGCATTCCAAGGTCTATATAAATGATTCATCAATCCTTTTTTACGGTGATCGGCTGGCATTCTTCTTTCCTCTTGATGCTCCTGGCCTTGCTGATCGACCATTTGTTGGGTGATCCTGTGTACCGTTTCCATCCTGTTCGTATGATTGGTACCCTTTTGCTCGTTCTTGAAAGGCGCTTGAGACGCATTGGACTGGATGGACGAGGAGGCGGGGTGATATTGGTTCTATTGCTCAGTGTCGTTGTCATGGGAACTTTCGAAGTCTTTTTTCTCATCCTGCAAACAGGGCACTGGCTTTTGGGATGGATATGGGAGTTATTTGTCGTCTATAGCATGGTCGCCCTCAAAGATTTAAAAGCGCACGGACAACGAGTAATGTTCGCGGCGAAAAAAGAGGATCTTGCGCAGGTGCGTCTTCAAACGGGGAAAATGGTAGGCAGAGATACGGATCGCCTGGATATGGCTGCCTGCAAACGGGCGGTTATCGAGAGTTTCAGTGAAAATTTGTCCGATGGCGTGATCGCGCCTCTACTTTATTTGCTGCTATTCGGCGTGCCCGGCATGCTCCTTTATAAAGTCATCAACACCTTGGATTCCATGGTCGGGTACCGTCATGGAAAGTACCAACAGTTTGGCTGGTTTGCCGCAAGGCTCGATGACCTGGTCAATTGGCTCCCGGCACGTCTGAGCTGGCTCTTGATTAGTGGGAGCGCCTTCTTTTTTCCAGGTTGCTCTGCCAAAAAGGCGTTCCAAATCGGCTGGTCCCAACACAATCTCCTGCCCAGCCCAAATGCAGGCTGGCCTCAAGCGGCAGCAGCAGGGGCGCTGCGATTGAAATTGGTTGGTCCCATTTGGAGAAAGGGGCAATTGGCTCACAACCATTGGATCGGCGTCCCTCAGGACCGGGAAGGCGCCACCGTTGAAGATATTGAGCGAATATCCAAAATTATCAATGGCAGTACGATTCTCTTTGGGATCGGATTTTTTCTCCTGCTGATTTTGCTGCAAGTCAGGGTTACTCGATGATTAAACACCCATTCTCTTTACATGTCCATGTTCGGGTGTTATCGTCTTCGATAATTTTCTTTATTTAATCTGACGGTCTGGCGGTCCCCTTTCCTGGATACGGTCACAGTGAGGTCCTTATTTCGAGACTTTGCATCAGAATTTCGCGCAGATATTCAGTCCGCGAAGACCGTTCCCGCATTGTCGGCCGGTTTCACTTCCGGCCTGGGTTTGCTCGTTGCCCAGGTTGCCTTCGGGAGCTTCATATTCTCGGGTCCTTTGGCTCCTTATTCCTCTTATGGTATCGGACTGGTGCTGTTCGGGAACTTTGCGGCCTGCCTGTTTATCGCCCTGGCGTGTGGCTATCGTGGTGCGATTTCCGGGTTGTCTCCCGCGTTGGTGATCGTCATGGCCATGATCGGATCCTCGATGGACGTCGAAGGCGAGCCGCTTTTCGTCACCACGGCTGTCACGCTCATCATCAGCGCGGTCGCTACCGGCATGTGCTGTCTCTTGATCGGACATTACCGGCTTGCTAATTTGGTGCGTTTCATTCCTTATCCGGTTGCGGGTGGATTTGTGGCCGGAATCGGGGGCGCCGTGTGTCTGGCAGCCATGTCGTTGATGGGAGCGGAACTCGATTGGCAAACGATTCCCGCCCTTGTGGAACCTCCCCTTTTGTGGAAGTGGAGCCCGGGTGCTGTCTATGGAATCGCTTTGTACCTCGCCATGAAGCGCTGGAGCAACGTGCTTATCCTTCCGCTGAGCGTCGTAGTTGCCGGAACTGCGTACCATCTCGCACTCTCCGGCCTTGGCATTTCGGGTGACGCGGCACGAGCGGAAGGTCTGTTGCTCACCAGCACTGCGGACGGTAGCCTGTGGCCGGCGTTGAGTCCTGTCGACCTGGTACAGGTGGAATGGGCAGCGATTGCCACTCAGGTACCCCATATACTGACCCTGGTCCTGGTTGCTTTCATCTGCGTGATCATGAATTTCGCCGGTCTGGAGATTGCGACCAATCAGGAGTTGGACTGGGACCGGGAATTCCGGGTCACGGGGACCGCGAGCGTGATTGCCGGACTCGGCGGCGGTACGGTAGCGACTATTGTCGTGCCGGCATCCCTGCGCAGCAAGCTGTTCGGTGCCACAACGAAATTGACCGGGGTAGTCGCCGCCCTGGTTATCGGTAGCGCTTTGTTGTTGGGTGACGAGATGCTGGAACTGGTCCCCTCCCCGCTCGTAGGAGGGATATTGTTTTTCGCCGGCCTCGGCATGTTGGACGAAGGTCTCGTTAAAAGCCGAAAGTGGCTCCCCTGGTCGGAATACGGCATCATTCTGCTGATATTCATTGCAATCACTTCCATCGGACTGATTGAGGGGGTGGGCATCGGGATGATCGCCACCCTCATCTTTTTCACTGTGCGTCTCAGTCGCGTGGACCTGATCGAATCACGGTTCACCGCACGTGATTACGAGAGCAATAAGGCCCGTTCCGTACCCGACCGCGCCATCCTGCTGGAGCGAGGAGAACGGGTACAGGCATATCGACTGCGCGGTTATGTTTTTTTCGGCAGCGTAAGTCCCCTAGCCGATCATCTCAGGCAGTCCCTGAGCAGCGCTTCACGTCCGGCTTGCCTGATACTGGACTTCAGTGCCGTCTCCGGATTCGACTTCTCGGCGGTGTATGTTTTATCCAGGTTCCTGCAAACGGCGAATGCGGCTGGAGTGCGAGTGGTTTTGAGCGGGTTGTCCGAAGTGTTGAGGGCCGGGATCGAGCGCAGTCTTCCGCCTTCCGTATATACTGTATTGCTGTTGGAACAAAATGCGGACCGTGCTCTCGAGCGCTGCGAGGACATCGTCATTGAAGCCTGGAATGCGGAGACGGAGAAGACGGACGAGAGGCGAGCCGCCCTGCTGGATCATACTGTCGAAGATCTCGAGCGCTACCTGGAGGATCAAATTCATTTCGAAGACCTTATAGAGGACCTCCGGTATTGGCTGAAACCTCGCCAGTACTCCGTGGGAGAGACCCTCGCAAAAAAAGGGACGCGCCAGGATGGTTTGCAACTGCTGCTTTCGGGCCGCGCCTCCGGTTACGACTCCACAGGCAAACGCCTCTACCAGTGCGCGCCGGGTGATGCTATATGGTCAAGTGGTTCACCAGGTGATAAAACGAACTCCGTACTTGCGGACGAACCCTGCCAGACGATGGTTCTGACGCAGGGCGACCGGGTTTGGCTGGAAGAGCACGAAGAGCGACTGGCTCTCGAGCTGTATCGTTACCTCTTCAGCAAGCGTCTTCATGAAAAATAAAATAATGGAGGCTCCCGGTCAGAGTTCTTTCACTGCTTGAATCATATTCTGCAGCACGTCTTTGGCATCTCCAAAAACCATCAATGAATTGTCATTGATGAACAGTTGATTGGGAATGCCAGCAAATCCCGGGCTCAAACTCCGCTTGACGATGAAAACGGTTCTTGCCTGGTCCACTTCCAAAATCGGCATTCCGTAAATAGGGCTGTTCGCTTCATCGCGGGCTGCCGGGTTGACGACGTCGTTTGCGCCAAGAATGATGACCACGTCGGTGTGAGCAAAATCGGGATTGATTCGATCCATTTCCAACATCAGATCATAGGGCACTTCGGCTTCCGCAAGCAGGACGTTCATGTGTCCGGGCATGCGTCCGGCCACCGGATGGATGGCATACGTGACTTTGATTTGGCGTTCCCGGAGCAGGTCTCCCAGTTCCCTGGTGGCATGTTGCGCCTGGGCTACCGCCAATCCGTATCCTGGTACGAAAATCACGCTTTGAGCCGATTCGAGCATCATCGCCACTTCTTCAGGATCCGCTTGCTTGACCTTTCCCTCATAAAACTCTTTACCGGGAATTGCCGCTTTTTCGCCTTCACTGACGATTGCGCCGCCAAACAAGACGTTGACCAGGGAGCGGTTCATCGCCTTGCACATGATGTTGGTTAAAATCAACCCGGAAGCTCCCACCAGGGAACCCCCGATGATCAATCCATTGTTGTTCAGTACGAATCCGGTTGCCGCGGCTGCCAGACCGGAATAGGAATTCAATAAAGAGATGACCACCGGCATGTCCGCCCCGCCAATAGGCATCACCAGCAAAACACCCAGGATCAATGAGCCCAGGATTACTGCCAAAAAGAGCCATTCCATTTCAAAGGGATTGGTCAAAACGACGATTGCGCAGACTACCAGTAAAATGGCCAATCCCTTGATGAAGATCTTGGGAATGGCAACTGCCTGTTCATTGACGATTCCCTGGAGTTTTCCAAATGCGATGAGACTTCCGGTCAGGGTCACTGAGCCGATCAAGGTACTCAAAATGAGGGCCACGTCCCATTGCAATCCATAGGCATGACCCCCGCCCCGGACGATTTGAACCGCTTCCAGGTATGCGGATGAGGCCACCAGGAGAGAAGCGCCTCCGCCAAAACCGTTAAAAATCGCCACCATCTGCGGCATGGCGGTCATTTCGACGACGCGAGCCAGGTAAGCGCCTATTGCGGAACCTATGAGGATGGCGATGAAAATCCAAAGATAACTGATCACCCCCCGGTCCAGCAAGGTGACGATCACGGCAATCAACATCCCGATCGCCCCCAGCATGTTCCCTCGAGGGGCGGTGCGTGGGGAGCTGAGATTTTTCAATCCGAGGATAAATAAAACTGCGGCGAGCAGGTAGGATAAATGGATAAGCTGTGTCATGGAGTCCTTCTGTCCCACGTTTTTCGTTTGACCGATCGAGTGGGTACCCTCTTATTTCTTCTTGAACATACGCAGCATCCTGTCTGTCACCATGAAGCCGCCGACTATGTTGATCATTGCCAGAATAATTGCAATCACGCCTAAAATCGTGGAGAGCCCCGTTGAATTTTCACCACCACCGGCACTCAGGATAGCTCCGATAACCGTGATTCCGGAAATGGCGTTGGACCCACTCATCAAAGGAGTGTGCAGGGTAGGAGGGACCTTGGTGATGATTTCATAACCTACGAAAATTGATAAAATAAAAATGGTGAACGAGATAATAAAAATTTCCACCTTACTCTCCTTTTGATTCGGCAGTGATTACCGAAAGAATGCCATCATGGACGATATTTCCTCGATGCGTGACCATGGTCCCCGCAACCAGTTCATCTTCCCGGTTGATCTCGAACGCCCCGTCTTTGATCATACTGAGCAGGAAAGAGCTGATATTTTTTGAGTACAATTGAGAAGCATGCCTGGAAATGCGGGCTGCGTGATCAACATATCCCATAATCGTCACGCCATGTTTGACGATTTTGTTGTCTTTCACCGTCCCCTCGACGTTTCCGCCTCGTTCTGCTGCCAGGTCCACAATGACGGAACCCGGTTGCATTTGCCGGATCATCTCATCCGTAACCAGCAAAGGGGACTGCTTTCCCGGAATCGCCGCGGTGGTGATCACGATATCAGCGGCTTTGATGTGTTTGGTCATTTGCGCCTGTTGCCTTTGATAGAAATCTTCAGACTGCGCTTTCGCATAACCTCCCGCATCTTCCGCATCCCCGGCCTGTATATCCAACTCTACGAATTTTGCGCCCACGCTCTCCACTTGATCCCTGACAACCGGGCGCGTGTCGTATGCTTCGACCATCGCCCCCAGCTTCCTGGCGGTCGCAATGGCCATCAAGCCAGCCACACCTGCGCCAATGACAAAAACTTTCGCCGGGGGAATCGTACCTGCAGCCGTCATCAGCATCGGAAAATATTTGGGAAGCTCGGCAGCGGCTATCACCACAGAGCGATAACCGGCAATGGCAGCCATCGAGCTCAAGGCGTCCATACTCTGAGCACGGGTCACTCTCGGCATGAATTCCATGGCAAAACTGGAAATTTTGCGCTTAGCCAGTTTTTGTACAACAGGCAGGTTGAAATAGGCGTCCATTAAACAAATCAAAGCTTTTCCCTCTCCCAGCAGGTCGACTTCATGCTTTTTCAGTCGGCTGTTTTCAGCGAGAGGACGGACCTTCAATACTAAATCCGCTTTCTCAAAAAGCGCGACGGTGTCTTTTTCAATCACCGCCCCTGCCTCCACGTACTCTTCGTCCGAATGAAAGGCATTCTGACCAGCCTCTTGCTCGATCATCACTTCCAATCCTGCCTTTTTTAAAAGGGAAACCGTAGCTGGAATGATGGCAACCCGGTTTTCCCCCGCAATGATTTCTTTCGGAATGGCAACAATCATAAATTCACTTCTCGCATTAATTGAATGCCGCGCGGCTGCGCAGCCGGAAGTGAACAGCATAAAGATCAAATTTTAAAAATGCAAACATTTTTTATTCCGTCCTCTTCTTTCGTCTTTCGTTTGTACGTCAACAGTCGCAAGTTCCGGTAAGTTTCTGAACTTATTATATCTATCCTGAACACTGCATCATTTCTGAGAAAGCAGGAATCCAGAGTATTTTCTAGGGCTTAAGCAAAATGTATCCGGGACCGGGATGACTCAAGAACTTACGATTAAAACTCCTCTTGCGGATAATCACGAGTCACACTGAATCAATCAGTGACCATGGCTATTAATTTATGCCAGACAATTTATTCCCGGTATGTTTTGATCATCAAAAACTTCTCATCTAATCAAGCAATAACTCCCCTCAAAAAAACCAATACCGCAATCACCTTTGTGCCTTGGTGCCTTGGCTCCAGTTATCGGTTGTCAGTTATCGGTTATCAGTTCCTTCACGAGTCTCCTTTGTGCCTTTGTGCCTTTGTGCCTTTGTGCCTTTCTACATTGAATCCCAAATGGAGTTCTTATTGCAAAACTTGTCTATGTAACATCAGTCAATAATTTCAATCCGATTATGATTCGGGCTTGACATCAACCGGTTTTTGTATAAATTGTTGAAATTCCTCAGCCCGTCGGGTAACGATCGACTGCGCGCGAGGGTAGAAGATTACCAGGGAGTGGGGTCTGTTTTCCATCGGTCTGGGAACAGATTTTAATTGTTTCAATCCAGAATCGACGTTCATGCGTACTTTCATGCGCACGTGAACGTAAAGAAGAAAGGACAGTATGAAGAAAGTTAAATCAACCATTATCGTTATAGTTATTTCAATTTTTGTTTTTACGATTTCGGCCTGTACCACGTCGCATAAAGGCCCCTGGTATACGAATCCTGCATTGTTATGGAGTCTTGCGGGGATTGCTTCCATCACGGCGGTACACCAATACAATGAGACGGAAAAGGCCAAAAAGAAAATCAAGAAACTCCAAGCGGAATAATTCGCGTCCTCTTCTTTCGTTGAGGAAGGTCATCTGGCCCTCGAGGAGCAATCTCAATTTTTCCCCTCGTGTGGCAGGCTTATTTATAACGGATTGATCCATTCAGCTATTCATTCTCTTCCGGGTATTAGGAGTATGCCATGAGAAAGATGTTTTTATTTTTAATTGTTGTCACTTTACCGGTATGGTCAATAAATGCTGTTGAACCCGGGAATCTTGGAGTGGTCGAATTGAAAAAAGAGGAAGCAATTCAAATTCGTTCATTAACGGCAATGACGAATATCCCGTCATTGGGTGAATCTCAGCGCATCGCAGTTGAGTTGGCTGCGCAAGATTTTGGTGAGATTTATGGACGCGGCATTGAACTGGGAAGTCCTGTAAGCAGTGATTGTTCTTCAGAAGGTGGGATCGAAGGGGCGAAAGAAATCATTGCCGATGCTCGGGTCATTGGCGTTATCGGAACCTCATGTTCTGTTTCCGCAGTGGAAGCTTCGCCAATAATCAGTGAAGCAGGCTTGGTCATGGTGTCTCCTTCCAATACTTCACCCGTGCTCACTGCCGACCTGGAAGGGAATCAAAATTCAAAATATTTCCCGGGTTATTTTCGAGTCTCCAGTAATGATCTTTATGAAGCCCAAGCTGTTGCCGACTTCGCTTATAATGAATTGGGATTGAGGCGGATGGGAACCTTGCACGATGGCGATCCCTACACGGAATCCCTCGCCGGTGCCTTTAGCAAAATTTTTCGTAGTTTGGGAGGCGAAGTCCTTTTATCTCAGAATGTCGAAAAAGGGGACAAAGACATGAGCGGAATTCTGGAAAAATTCAAGGGGGTCCATCCGGATGGGATCTTCTTCTCCCTCTTCGGGCCCGAAGCCTCACCATTTGTCAGCCAACTTCGAGAATCAGAAGAATTCAATGACGTTTTATTGATCATGGGAGCCACGTTGCTTGAATCCGATTTTCTCGCCAATCCCCATTCTGAAGAAATTTATGGAGCCGGACCAGAAACAGAATTGGGAGAAAATATGAATAGCCTGACCGGGAAGAATACCGGGCAGGTATTGGAGGCATTTAATAATTTACACGGAGGTCCTCCGGTCACACCATTCTGGGCGCATGCTTACGATGCGACCACGCTTTTATTGAAATCCATTCAGTCTGTTGCGGTCGAAGAAGATGGCATCTTGTATATCGATCGTGCCAAATTGCGTGAACACCTTTCCAATGCGTCCTTTGAGGGCTTGATTGGCAGGGTTTCATGTAAACCCTTCGGCGATTGTGGGACAGGTCGGGTCAATATCTATCATCATCTCGATTCAAAAATTACCGATGCTTCGAAATTGAAGATTGTCTTCCAGTTTATCCCTTGAATTGCTCGATGAACTATCCTGGTGCAGGACATACGGGGTATCAAAACGCTTTTGAGAAAAGTCTGGCCTGACCAACATTCTTTTTCGCAAAGCAAAGTGGAAAGTTTTTACCCGGCGCTGGCTGAAATAAGGAGTTTTTATGAACACTCAAAAATTCAAACCATTCCCATTGTTGTTCGCGATTGTTGCGTTAATTGTCGGAATTACCGCCTGCGATCGAGTTTCCCGGATTATCCGAGCGACCCCACCTCAGGTGACGCAAGCTAGCGAAGATATGACCATCGGTGTCGTCTTACCGTTGACAGGTCGACTCAGCGACACGTTTGGCCTCCCAATGTCACAAGCTCTTGAAATGGCGCTCGATGAGATCAACGCTGCGCAGCGCAAGGGTCCACAACTCAAATTCATCATGGAAGACGATCGGAGCACAACTGACGGAGCGGTTGAAGCCTTCAATAAGCTGATTCACACGGACGGGGTGTCCATCATCCTTGGACCTGCATCCTCCGCTCAAGCCAGGGAAACTTTTCCGATCGCGCAAGAGAACCAGGTGCTGGCAATCAGCCCGACGTCCTCGGCCCGCGGTCTCAGCGCGCTTGGTGATTTTGTTTTTCGTATCGCGCTGACTACGGATAAACTCATTCCCAGGGGCATTGAGGTAACCCACGCAAAACTCGGTTACCAACGCGCCGCTACGATATACGACGCAGCCGATTTTTTCTCCACCGACGGGGACGCCTCCGTACAGGAAGTCCTCACTGCCAAAGGGATTGCGGTGTTGACCACTGAAACTTTCCAAGGTGGGGATACCGACTTTTCTGAACCATTAACCCGAATACAAAAACTGAACCCCGACGTTATTTTTGTCTCATGCCTGTCGCCGGAGAAACCCGGGATACTCACCCAAGGACGCGAACTCGAAATATCCGCACCCTTTGTTGTGCGGACATTGACCGGACAAGACGTGCAAGCCTCCGGTCCAGCCGCTGAGGGTTCGATGACTTTCGTAGGATGGGGCGCTCCAATCAACACGCCGGGGAATCAAGCTTTCGTGCAGAACTACCATGCCAGGTACGGAGAGGAACCGGTCAATCCCGCTGCGCGTTCGTATGCATCGCTCCATATCCTGGCAGAGGCCATCGCGAAGGCGCAATCAACGGATGCTGCCTCGATCCGGGACGCGCTGGCCAATGTCAAAGATTTCGACACAATTTTCGGAAAATTCTCTTTTGACGCCCACGGGGACGCGCTTTACGACGCGAAGGTCTTGATTGTCAAAGATGGCGAATTGGTCGTCTTTGAGTAGCCCACTGCCGCCTGACGCACCGGGACTCGCGAACCTCTCTGATTTCCAATGCATTTACTCGCGGTTCCGGTATTGATTCGTTTCTTCAATGGTTGAACCCCATGAATCCATTATCATCCATCTTCCCTTTCCAAAGCCGGTCTTTCCAAACGCTCGAGCCTGACCACGAAACAAGCCAATCAATGGCTTATAAATTCACGTAAAAAAGTTTGCATTATTTTTTCAACCATGGTGAGCTTTAATCATGACGACTTCTCAGAATTCATCTCGAAGGTATTCCAAAAAAACGAGTAAGACAGCCGTACTGGTCGCCACGGTTCGTGCTGCGCATCTGCGCTGGGATGACCCGCCCCATATATTCGAAGACACCTATGCGATGCAGATGCTGACTCCATTCTGGTATGCGGTCGCGAAGTTCAAGCCGATCAAATGGCTTGTCGCGGACGTAATCTTGAGCGTCTTCCGTCCTGTCGCTCAGGCAGTCGTACTGCGTTCCCGCTATACGGAGGACCAACTGATTGAAGCAATCGAAGCAGGCGTTAAACAGTACGTGATTCTCGGCGCGGGTTACGATACCTTCTCCTTGCGACGCAAAGACCTGGCGGACAAAGTGCATGTCTTTGAAGTGGACCATCCGGCTACCCAGGAAGTGAAGCGGCAGCGTATTCTCAATGCGAACGTCAGCATCCCATCGAATCTCACATTCGTACCCGTGAACTTTGAGGTGGACCGGCTCGATGAGGAGATGGAAAAGGCAGGCTTCGACTCTCAATTGCCGACCTTCTATTCCTGGCTCGGTGTCACGTACTACCTCATACCCGAGGCAATTCGGAATACCCTCGACCGGATTGCGAAAAAATCAGCACCGGGAAGCCGTATTGTCTTTGACTTCAAAATCGCCAAGCACATGATGTCTGCGGAAGGGCGAACTCTTTGCGAAAAGATGGAAAATTTCGTGGCGCGCCGGGGAGAACCCATGCTGACCGACTTCACGCCACAGTCGTTGAGCGAGATGATGGCCCGCTATGGCTACACTGAGGTGGAGATGATGACCCCGGAGAAGCAGAAGCGGCGTTATTTGGGTGAGCGCACCGACTTAGAGCCAGCGGAGTTCATCTATTTTGCCCAGTTTTCACTGGAGTCGCCGTCCATGAGTTGATATCGCATCTCGGACAACCCTCCTGCATCCGGCCATAAAGATTGAGCTTCAGGCTTACCATAATTAAGCCCTTTTCATCCCCAGATCAAGTGAAAATCACTAATCCAGGAATGTGTCATTCCAGGCAAAGACCCGGAATCCAGGGGCGCTCAAGACATCCAGGATTCCTGCATTCTCGGAATACTGACTGGTATTTCTTCAGTTTCTTCACTCGATCAAAAAATCTGACTACTTCTTCAAAATTGTAACAGGCTGCCATTCCGGGCATAAAACGACCAAAAGCGTGTCATTCCCGGCAAAAAACATCAATCCAGGAGCATGTCAATCCGGGCAAAAAACACGAAGCCAATATCGTGTCATTCCGGGCGCAGACCCGGAATCCAAGGGCACTCAAGATAACCAGGATTCCTGCAATCTCGGAAAAAAGACTATTATTTCTTCAGTTTCTTCACTCGATCAAAATATCTGACTACTTCTTCAAAATAGCTCAAGCGTGTCATTCCCGGCGAAAAACTCCTATCTAGGAACATGTCATTCCCAGCGAAAAACCCGAAGCCAGGAACGTGTCATTCCGGGCGCAGACCCGGAATCCAGGGGCACTCAAGATAACCAGGATTCCTGCAATCTCGGAAAAAAGACTATTATTTCTTCAGTTTCTTCACTCGATAAAAATATCTGACTACTTCTTCAAAATAGCTTAAGCGTGTCATTCCGGGCATAAAACGGCCAAATGCGTGTCATTCCCGGCGAAAAACTCCTATCTAGGAACATGTCATTCCCAGCGAAAAACCCGAAGCCAGGAACGTGTCATTCCGGGCGCAGACCCGGAATCCAGGGGATATACGGACTCACGCTGAGTTGTACCAGAAGACTCATATCAGGGAATGATTGATATTATTTCTTCAGTTTCTTCACTCGATAAAAATATCTGACTACTTCTTCAAAATTCAATAGACTGTCATTCCGGGCATAAAACAGCCAAATGCGTGTCATTCCCGGCGATTACCACCAGTCCAAGAGCGAGTCAATCCAGGCGAAAAACACGAAGCCAATTACGTGTCATTCCGGGCACAGACCCGGAATCCAGGGGATATACGGACTCACGCTGAATTGTACCAGGAGACTCATATCAGGAAATGCCAACAATTATTTCTTCAGTTTCTTCACTCGATCAAAATATCTGACTACTTCTTCAAAATAGCAACAGGCTGTCATTCCGGGCAAAAAACGGCCTAATGCGTGTTATTTCCGGCGAAAAACACCAATCCAGGAGCATGTCATTCCCAGCGAAAAACCCGAAGCCAATATCGTGTCATTCCGGGCGAAGACCCGGAATCCAGGGGCGCTCAAGACATCCAGGATTCCTGCAATCTCGGAAAACAGACTATTATTTCTTCAGTTTCTTCACTCGATCAAAATATATGACTACTTCTTCAAAATTGCAATAGGCTGTCATTCCAGGCGATGACTACCAATCCAAGGGTCCTTTCGATACCCTGGATTCCCACCCCCGCTTTCGCAGGGACAAGTTTCGCGGGGACCTGTTTCGCGGGAATGACATATACACCAGGATACTCCTATTTTTGAAGATTTATGTCGAACTCGGGTTCATTATTGCTCCTGTAGTTGATAAACTCAAGCCACTTGATGAATGATCCGTCCTCAAAGAGGAGGAGAACAGGAAGGGACATGTTTGATTGCTCATTATAAAAGGCGTGAATCCGGTGATCAAAACGTTGGAAGATTCTGGGAGCAAGTGATAAAAAGGTCGATAGTCAGGGGGACAGAAAAAAATGGATTGCCCTCCATTGCCAGAAGCATCACATGAAAAAGCGCACCAGGATAGTAAAGGCGTGGTTGACGAACCATCTTCAGAAACCAGCGAGAAGGAAAGTCAAATCGATTTAAAGAAAAAAATAACGCTACTTTTCCAAACTTTCAAGCCACACCCCTTTTTAAACGATACCATTCATGCATCCGGAAACTATCTTTTCATCCTACTTGAGTCATCTCGCGGCGGTAGCCCATCAAGGCGATGCCCGGGAGGAGAGTTTTTACCCTGCGCTTGCTGAAATGCTGAAGCATATCGCCAAAGCGACCGGGAGAACGCGCACTCACGTGACCACCCTGCCCCGACCGACCGATGGAGGGAACCCGGATTTTCGTCTCTGGGATGGCAAAGCTCACATCATCGGCTATATCGAAGCCAAGAAACCGACCGAAGAGAGACTGGACCATATCGAGAAATCCGAACAGCTCGAGCGTTATCGATCCACGTTTCCGAATCTCATACTCACCAACTTTCTCGAATTCCGTTTGTACCGCAATGGCAACCTCGAGCGGTCGGTTCTGGCAGCCCAGCCATTCGTGCTCAACACCTTGCAAACGACGCCGGCCCTTGAAAAACCCGGTGAACTCCAGGGTCTTTTCGAGCACTTCCTGGATTTTGTACTACCCCAAACCTTCACGGCCGAATCACTTGCCATCGAGCTGGCTAAACGGACGCGCCACCTGCGCGACGTCGTTGCCGAACAGTTTCAAGACGAACGGCACGCACGAGGTATGCTATCCGGCTTTTTCGATGCCTTCCAGACCTATCTCATCGGCTCCCTGACGAGGGAGAATTTTGCCGATTTATTCGCCCAGACCCTTTCCTATGGACTCTTCTCTGCCCGTATCCGGGCCGGGAATGGTTTCAACCGGCGGACCGCTTTCGACAACGTTCCCCACGCAATCGGGGTTTTGCGTGACCTTTTCCGTTTCGTCTCACTGGGCGATTTTCCTGACGCCCTCGCCTGGTGCGTGGATGACATTGCCGAAGTGCTGGCCGTGGCCGATGCCCCCGGAATTCTGGACCATTACTACCAGGAAGGCAAGGGCAACGACCCGATCGTGCATTTTTACGAGACCTTCCTGGCGCAGTACGATCCCGAAGAACGTGAACGACGCGGAGTTTACTACACTCCCGAAGCGGTGGTGAGATACATCGTTCATTCCCTTCATGGTCTTCTCAAGACGGAATTCAGCCGGCACGATGGTCTCGCTTCCGATGGCGTGACCCTCCTCGACCCGGCGGCGGGAACAATGACCTTCGTCGCCCGCGCCGCCCAACAGGCGGTGTCCGAATTCGAGACCAAATATGGCAGTGGTGGCCGGCAAGACTTCATCCGTCACCACGTTCTGAGAAATTTCTATGCCCTCGAGTTGATGATGGCACCCTATGCGGTGGGTCATCTCAAAATGAGTTTTTTTCTGGAAGAACTCGGACACCGGCTCGAGGACAACGAGCGTGTCCCGTTCTACCTCTCCAATACCCTCGACATGGAAGAATTGGAAGAAAGCCATTTTCCGGGACTTTCCGCACTTGTCGAGGAATCCCGGCTGGCTGGAACGATCAAAAAAAAGGCCCCGGTCCTGCTCATCCTTGGTAATCCTCCCTATTCGGGTCACTCCAGTAACAGGGGCGATTGGATCCGGAAGAAGATCGAAAATTACAAACAAGTGGACGGGAGTCCCCTTGGAGAGAAAAACCCGAAGTGGCTCCAGGATGACTACGTCAAGTTCCTGCGATTCGCCCAGTGGAAAATCGAGCAATCCGGGCAAGGTATCGTCGGCATGATCACCAATCACAGCTATCTCGACAATCCCACATTTCGTGGCATGCGGCGCAGTCTGATGCATACGTTCGATGACATCCATATCCTCGACCTGCACGGCAATTCTCTCAAGAAGGAGAGATGCCCGGATGGCAGTCCCGACCAGAATGTTTTCGATATCCGTCAGGGTGTGAGCATCGCCTTCTTCGTCCTGCGAGGCGGAAAAAAAGAAAGTGATGCCCGGGTGTGGCACGCGGAACTCTACGGGACTCGTGAAAGCAAGTATGACTGGCTGCTCACCCATGACCACGGAAACACCGGCTGGCGCAAATTAAACCCCACGGCTCCGTTCTACCTGTTCGTCCCCCGTGACGATGCGCTCGCAGCCGGTTACCAGCGATTTATCCCGGTTCCCGATGTCTTTCCGGTCAACAGCGTCGGTATCGTGACCGCGCGAGATCACCTGACGATTCGCTGGTCGAAACAAGAGGTCTGGGATACCGTCCGTCCTTTTTCGGGAATGGACCCGGAAGAGGCGCGGCAGGGTTATGCTCTTGGAAACGATGCGCTGGACTGGAAAGTGACGCTGGCGCAAAAGGACTTGCGCGACTCCGGTCTCAAACAGGAAAAAATCGTTCCGGTTCTCTATCGCCCCTTTGACGTGCGTTACACCTATTACACCGGCCGCTCACGCGGTTTCATCTGCCGTCCCCGCTCCGAGGTCATGCGCCACATGTTGGCTGGGGAGAATTTGGCGCTGTGTATTGGACGCCAAGGTCATGTGGTTGGTAAAGGTGAATGGAATCTGATTTATTGCTCACAAAGATTAGAGGATTTTAACCTATTCTACCGGGGCGGGAACGTAAATTTTCCTCTCTACCTCTATCCCTCCGCTGTCCCCGAAGACCTTTTCGCTCACCACGAGTCAGCCGAACGAAAGCCGAACCTGAATTCCGAGTTGGTGACGGCACTGGCGAAGGCGCACGGAATATCACCCTCTCCCGAAGCGATCTTCCACTACGTCTACGCCGTCTTGCATGCCCCGGCTTATCGCCATAAATACACCCAATTCCTGCGCACCGATTTCCCGCGTATTCCATTTACTACAGACAAGGATTTGTTTGACAGGCACGCCGGTCTCGGTGCCCGACTGGTCGCCTTGCACCTCCTCGAGTCGCCGGAACTCGATCCACCCGCCTGCCGTTTTGTAGGTGAAGGTAACGATACCGTCGTCGCACGGACAAAGGCGCAGGGCTTTCGCTACGACCCCGCTGAGCAACGCATGCACGTCAACAGAACGAAATACTTCGGCCCCCTTTCTCCGGAAGTCTACGAATACCGCATCGGTGGCTATCAAGTCTGTGAAAAATGGTTGAAAGATCGCAAGAAACGTTGTCTCCTCACCCCCGACATCCAAACTTACTGCCGGATGGTGACTGCCATCGAATGCGCAATCACAATCCAGCAACAACTGGATGGCCTCTACCCCATTGTGGAGCAGAATATTCTACAAGTTGCTTGTTGAACAAAACCCAAGACCGCGCTATCCTTTTTAAAAACTCGCTGCCCAAGTGGAGTTCCAGGCGACAGAATGAGGGAGTCTATGAGTTTCAGCATGGGAGTGATCTCATTCGGATGATTGTACCGAGTGAGATCGCTCATGCGGAGCATAATGCGATTTTATATGTAGTGAAATCGGGTTGTCAGTGGAGAATGCTTCCCCATGATTTTACTCCCTGGCCAACCGTTTCCAATCATTATCGCCGCTGGAATCAAAGAGGGATCTGGCAAGCAATTTTGGATCCCCTCAATGCCCGCACTCGGGTGAAACAGGGCAAGACGCCTTTTCCCAGTTACGCTATCGTCGATTCTCAAAGTGTGAAATGCCAATATGATTGCAAGGAATTGGGAGGGTGTAATTAAATGTGAGGGGCAGAGAGAAACAGCTGGACAAGTGCTCAAAGTATATTGAAAGTGGGAATGTTTTCGAATGATTGACCTTCAAACAGGAGTTGAAAATGTCTAAATACTTGAGTTACTCGGAACTAAGGGAGGGTGACGAGTCATCTCTTTCATTAGAAGAACGGCTGTCGAAGTATCCACACCTGCGCCGTCGGATGGAATCCATTCTGGGGATTATCGAAAATGACGATGGGAGTTGCCAAACAGCCGATGAGGCTGAGAGGCGGGCGATTGAAGAAGTGCGTAAATTGGGTCAGGAAGTGCTTCAAGGCTGGTTGGGCCATCAGTCCGATATAAAAGAAGCAGAGTCTTCTCAAAAAGCGGGTCTGATCCGAGATGGTAAAAAAAACTGTATTGGTACAGTACCTTTGGTGCCATTGGAATCGAAGAACTTGTTTTCCGGGAAGGACGGAGAGGAAAAAGACAGAGACCCTTGAGTGCCTCGATTGGCGTTCAGTGCCGGGGTTATTCAAAGCCTCTGCAGCGAGCGATGGTGGATTTTGGGGCCGATGTCTCCTTTGCAGCAGCGAGCCAGAAACTCAAGGAGCATTATGGTATTGACATTCCTTCCAGCAGTATTCGAGCTCGAACCCTCTATCACAGTCAGAGCTATTTCTCCCTGAAAGAAGAGCAGCCGTCTAGCAGGGAGCCCAGTGGGGTGGGGGTGGTGATTTTGGAAAGTGATGGCACCATGGTGCCTCTGGTAGAGACGGCAGACTCTACATTTACGGGGGATCGCAGAAAAACGCGTCAAGTGAGTTGGAAAGAAGGGATTACCTCCTTAGCTTATGCTCGAGGAAGTGTCGACCCCATTTATGCTGGAACCTTGAACAGTAGAGATGAAGCGGGTTTTCAGATGAAAAGGCCCCCATTCGCGCTTTGGTACGTTACATGAAAAATCGTTCCGGATAGTTTGAATACAAAACAGCTATTGATCAACAACTCCCTATCGGCTCTGGAAAAATTGAAAGCGCCCATCGTTCCCTCATCCAAAAACGGCTCAAACTCCCTGGCGCTTGGTGGAAAAAACAACATGCCGATCAGATGATTCAACTCAGGGTGGCAAGAGCCAATGGAAAATGGGATTGTTATTGGCAACAACTACAAAGAGCTTAATAGAGATGCCCCTCACTTTTAATTACACCCACAATCGGGTGGCCTACAAAGATGCCAAACGAGCTCTCAACGGAGTAAGAAAAGAATTGAAGCTGATCAATCTTTCCGCTGTGAACAGTTTGCAAGAAGGGCTGGAGGAAACACTTACGCTCCATCGCCTTGGTTTGGCGGAAAAGCTCTCAGTGAGCTTCAGAACGACCAATTGTATTGAATCTCTCAATCGACAGTTAGAAATTTTTACCGGACGAGTGAGTTATTGGCAGAATAGTAAACAGCGACAACGCTGGGTGGCAACTGCTTTATTGGAGATTGAAGGCAATCTCAGGAGAGTGAAGGGCTATAAACATCTCGTTCAGCTCAAAGAGGCAATGGTGAATGTCAATCAAATGAAGAAAAAAGCAGCGTGAGTGTCGTTAAAAATTTCAACTAGAATTGGGATTGACCCTTCTGAAAAATCCCTTCTTAAAAATAAAAGTTTTTCAGCAAGCCCTAAGTATTACTCCAACAGAACACAAAAAGCTTGTCCAGTGGTCCAACACTTGCTAGTTTAATTTAAATTAGTGAGAATAAACGCCGCCTACACAAAATTGATTCATTGTGAATAAAAAGAATCTATTCTGGCGTAATTATCGCATTCCGGCACAAAATAATAAAATTATTATGCATATTATTATACTATGACAGATTCATTACTTCCCCCCCCAAAAGCTGGATACTATAAATGTATTGTTATAGATCCCCCTTGGGATCAAGGGAAAACTGGCAAGCGATTGGTACGTCCTAATCAAGGGACAGAACTACCATATCAGACAATGACATTTAATGAAATTGTTAATTTACCTATAACTGATTGGGCAGCGGAACATTCTTTTCTATGGCTATGGGCTACTAATAGCCGATCACGCTCAAGTGGTAAACCAATCCTCATGCAAGCATTTGATTTAATGATAAGTTGGGGATTCAAATATTATACAACATTAACTTGGGATAAAAGAACCGGCCCATGTCCATTTGGACCATATCAAATAACAACAGAACATTGTTTATTTGGCTATCGAGGCAAATTTGATTTTCCTAGAAAATCAATGGGGAAAATGCAAACAATGTTTTCTTCTTCAACAAAAAGACATAGCGAAAAACCATCTTACCTTTATAAGCATATTAGTTCTCATTTTCAAGCCCCACGACTTGATGTATTTGCCCGAAGACAACACTCTGGTTTTGATGTTTGGGGTAATGAAAGTGAAATATCAAAATGAATACTAAGAGGGCAAATTCTCTCAATGGTTCAGATTGGCTGAAATATTCATTCAGTATATGGCGTGGACTGGTAAAGGAAAAGAATATTGATCATCCCGCGATTTTCCCAGTCTCTTTAGCGTCCCGTCTGATAAAATGCTATGTTTCAAATCAAAATGGGATTGTACTTGACCCATTTGCAGGTTCAGGTTCAACTCTATTGGCGGCAGTCAGAGCAGGAATAAAAACAATAGGAATTGACATTAATCCTAAATATCGAGAAATATTTCAAAATAGACTTTCATTATTTGATAATAACAATTTATGGGAATATTTGATTCATGATTCTCGATATCTAGATAATATTGTGAAAAGAGGTTCAATTGATATATGTATTACATCCCCACCTTATTGGAATATTCTTGATATGGCTCGAAGTGTCGATAGGAAAAAAAATGTAGTTTATTCAAATAATGATAACGATATTGGAAATATTCATGATTATAATGCTTATTTAGAAGAACTGAAAATTGTTATCAAAGAAATAGAAAAAGTTTTGCGCCCAAATGGTTATTTCATTCTAAACATTATGGATATTCGTAAAAAATCAATGTTTTATCCTCTGCATCAAAGTGCAACAAATATGGCAACCGAATGTGGTTTTATATTGGATGATATTATTATCTGGGACAGACAAAATGATTACAATTCAATGCGTCCTCTCGGTTATCCATATAAATTTATTATCAATAAGGTACATGAGTATCTGCTAATTTTTCAAAAGAAGAGACCGAAATATGCCAAGACATCCAAAAGTTAACGAAAATGACCTTTCCATTATAGTGTCATATTTGAAAAACCCCAAAGTTGAAACAGAAATTCATGCTGAGATTCCTCATCAATTGCAAGGAAAATTCGAACGTGAATATTTTGAATGTACAAAAATAAACGTGCCAAACGTTACAAACAAGGAGCCTTATTATGTACTACCGAAAACTAGTGACAAACGAGGTAGAGAACTTCGAATTTATTTTATACCTATTGAACCAATACCTTTACAAATTAATAAACAAATGAGCAAAAGTACATGGTATGGTACAAAAAATAAAAAACGAATTAATCATACAAATTTAGTTATGCAATTATTTGAATGTGGTTTCATACTCGGTCTTCAAGATTACAAGCGTATTTAAAATTTTATTAAGTAAAAAATGGAGTTCGGCTTGAAAGTTTGAATCTTTAAGCAAGTATTGACGTTCCAGTTCCTCTAATTGATTTTGGAGACCTTTGGATTCCTTCAATCATCGTCTCAACCGATGCACTGCAAAGCGGATCGTCGAATCATCTCGATTGAATACTTTTCCGACCTCCCGAATCGTTGCGGACTTCTAATCGAAAGCCAACAGGCCAATCATCGCGCGGGCTTCACTCGACTTTCGTGACTGCCCGGCACTGCTTAATTCCTGCTCCGGTAGTTGATAAACTCGATCCACTTGATGAATGATCCGTCCTGAAAGAAGAGGAGAACAGGGAAGGACATGTTTGATCGCTCATAATACAAAAGTTGTGAATCCGATGATCGAAGCGTCGGGAACCTTCTTGGAGCAAGTGATAAAATAGTCGATAGTCGGGGGGACAGAATAAAACGGGTTACCATCCATTGCCATGAAGCATCACATGCTAAAGCACACCAGGATAGTAAAGGCGTGGTTGACGAGCCATCTTCAGAAACCAGCGAGAAGGAAAGTCAAAACGATTTAAAAAAAATATAACGCTAATTTTCCATCAGTCACCGTAAAGAACTGACTTATAGTGGTTTCGAGCCACCTTTCGTCATTCCTCCGGCACAGATCCGGACGTGCGCTACTAACGCATCCGGCTCCTGCCTCGAGTCAGACGCTCAAACGTTGATTCGCCGTTTGGCGTACCCTGTCTAGGCCACTCTCTGATTTTACCGGACTCTGGGTTCCGGGCACAGGAGGGTAAGCAGAATTTCTCTCGGCCAAGTCCCTTGGCTCCACTAGCTCCGTTGATTTCCTTTGCATTGTTAGATCTCTGCAAGTGATTTCATTGTTCGCCGCTTCATCGCTACTGTGAACTTGTCCGACTTCCTGAAAACTTGGATGCCGGGGTTATTTATTAATTTTCCGGCCCGACTGCCAAGGGAACATTGACAGTCATCTTCAGGATCTCCCAGGTTCCGATCAAGAAACTTCCACACATGCACCGGGTCTTTGACTCCGCCAGGCCCAACCGGGACTCACGCTAGCGCCTTTGGTTGATATGGCCTTCCCCACCAGGCTACAGGGTCGGCACCTGAAACTATGATTTCGGAGCTCAATAACCGAGCCTATGCGCTCCCCTGTCAACGTTTAGCGCTTATCCTTACGGATAACCACCCATGATTCGGGGCCTCGGCAGGTCGTTACTGCCTTACCGAGTAAGAGACTTTCACTCTCTATTTCTTGCCAGCTTTCCTGGCGCACAGCCAGACCCCCTTTGTAAACTCCAAATTTCACACTTGCGCGTTTTTCTATAGATTGGCATCATAAAATGACAATCCAATGTATTTTGTCATGCAACCGATGAAAGGAAAATGATAAACTGGCATCGCCTTTTTGGCTTGGCGCTTACCGATTTTTTTACCGATTCCACCTGGGTTGTAGAGTTGGAAAAGGATCTGTCTCTCAAAAGACAGCTGCTGGATGTCGTCATTTTGAGGAAAGCGACAGGTCACCTGATCGAGCCCTTGCCGGATGGTTTGGACAATCTGAGGCAATACAATCTGCTCAGTTACAAATCTCTGAGAGAGCCCTTTGATGATTGGGCCTTGAAAGAACTGACCGGGCATTATGTGAATTATCGAAAGCAGATCAGTCCTTCGTTTCAGGACCTGTTACCTGAAGAGGAATTTCAACTCTATGGCGTGTGTTCCCGTTATCCACAAAAACTCGCTACCCAGGTGGAGTTCCAGGTGATCCAAGAGGGAGTCTATGAGATTCAGCGGGGGAGTGACCTCATTCGGCTGATTGTACTGAGTGAGATCACTCATGCGGAGCATAATGCGATTTGGCATTTATTCAGTGGCATTCCCGGAGAAGTTGAGTTTGCCTCGCGTCAATACCGTGGGCATACCCGGGAAATCAGTACGATATTAAATCAACTCTTTGAGAACTATCAATTGGAGGGATTAGAGATGGCCTATACGATGAAAGATTTTCAAAAAGATTATGTACGCGAGCATTTAGGTGTACTTTCAACCGATGAGGTCCTCAAACGGTTTTCGACCGATGAGGTCCTCAAACGGTTTTCGACCGATGAGGTCCTCAAACGCTTTTCTCTGGAAGAGATTCAGAAATATCTGGAAAAGAAGCAAAAGCGAAATCGAGCAAATGCCCCACATAAATAGGTTTATTCTTGCTGAAGCGCTTCGAGCCGCTCGTCGAAGGGGATGACATACCCCTTTAAACCTATCCCATTCCACCCATTGGTTTCGACTCGGCCCACCCCCTGAAGTAGATCTCGTTAACTGTCTCCAGATCCAGTGCCTTCTGCAGTTTTGGTATCAATCATTTTCGTTGTCTGGCTTGAATGTTTGAAACTTCAAGCAAGTATTGACGTTTCAATTCCTCTAATTGATTTTGGAGCCCCTGGGATTCCTTCAATCGTTGTTTCAACTAGTGCACTGCAAAGCGGATCGTCAAATCATCTCGATTGAATACTTTTCCGACCTCCCGAATCGTTGCGGACATCCAATCGAAAGCCAACAGGCCAATCATCGCGCGGGCTTCACTCAACTTTCGTGCTGCAGAGTAACCGTGTCATTCCTGGCTTGACCAGGAATCCAGAGGTATGCAGCCAGACTGAAATCTGGATTCCGGGTCTTCGCCTGGAATGACATATACGCCAGGATTCTCCTATTTTTGAAGATTGATGTCGAACTCGGGTTAATTCCTGCTCCGGTAGTTGATAAATTCGAGCCACTTGATGAATGATCCGTCCTGAAAGAGGGGGAGTACAGGGAGGGACATGATTGCTCGTAAAATAAAAGGCGTGAATCCGATGATCAAAGCATATGCAACCTTCTTGGAGCAAATGATAAGGGAATTATATACCGAAGTGCCCACCCGCAGAGGCGGGCAGCCCCCCCTCCCGTCGGAATCACTCATCGGGATAGAATCCGGATGCGGTAGTGTATCTGTTTGAAAATTAAGAGGAGAATGAAAAAAGACGCCATAAGAACGATACCAGTTTTCTTATGGCGTTGGGATGGTTATTGTTCAGCCGATTTTATAAATTCATTCTGTGTAAAGCATCATCGACTTTCTTGACTACACGTTTATCTAATTCATCAAACATGCGCTTGTCTCTGGCATCCATATCTTCAAATATACGCTTGTCTCTCGCGTCCAGTTCTTCTTTAGTCTGTCGTTGCATTTCACTCATCAGCATATGAATTCCTTGCGCTATCATAAGCGCTCCTCCGTTTAATTGATTCTTATCCATAGCAATCCCCCTTAAAATATTAAAATTAATTTTTTCACTAAAACAACTTAGTGAAGGCATGATCAAGACAGTATGATATATATATTTGCATAATGTCAACCCCCAAAATATAAAAATATCGGAATCACTCATCGGGATAGAAGCCGGATGCAACCACGAAAACCTGTTCCTGTCCTGGCAACCGGAAGCCTGTGGCGTATGCGATCTTCCGCGAGCCGGTCTCCTCGTGTTAACGCCACTGTAAAACTTAACCAAGTGTGGCGACTTGAATGATAGCCAATAGTTAGCGGATGTTTTTTTACTACTTTTTACTTTGTCTCGTTTTTTCTTCTATTCATTTACTTTCCAATCAATAAATTTTGTTTTCCTCTCCATTTTCTTTCTCATGCTTGTTCTTCCTTCCTCTGAGAGCTGAATCAACATGGAGCGAGCAATGGTGTAAGAAGTTGTTTTACCTGTTCATTTTTCTTCTTCATTTGAGTGGGAGGCAGTGATTTCTTTGATACTTTGAGTCATGTTCCTGTAAGACAAGTTTTTCTTGAAGGAAGCCCCTCAAAGCATCAACAGGAGATCCTATGCAAACAGGTAGATGCATCAACTGCCACCAATTTTTCCTCCGCCGCCCTCAAAACAAGGAGCAAAGTTACTGCAGCCTGAAGAGGTGTCAGCGTGCGCGCAAGACGAATTGGGAGCGTAAAAAGTTAGCCAGCGATCCAGACTATCAACAGAACCGAAAAGCTAGTCAGAAGGCTTGGCAAGAAAGCCACCGCGATTATTGGAAAGTCTATCGAGAAAAACATCCAGTTCAGGCTGAGCGCAATCGAAAACTTCAGTTGATCCGCAATGCCAAACAGCGGGGGTATATTGTGGAAAAACTCTCGATGAATACCATTCCTTCCATCTCTCCGCTCAGATCAAAGCCCTTCTCGCTCTCATCAGTGCCGATTGCAAAGACGGACGCGTCCATCCCTTATCAATTCTGCCTTATCGCCTCCTCCGATGAGGATTTGATTGCAAAGATGGACGCGTCAAATTCCTCCCCTGCCCAGATTTTTAAGGCTTTTGTTGAGCTTCCTTTGATTGCAAAGATGGACGCGTTAACCTAAAAGAACCTTGAGATATCAACAACTTATCCGTGATTGCAAAGAAGGACTTTATTGCCACCACCCTTCAGTTGAGTTAAAAACGATGAAAACCTTGTTAACCATCCATCCAAAAGAAGGAGCTGTGATGAGAAAGCAGTTGATTATGAAAAGCAGACGACGGGTGATCGAGGGAAGTTTTAGCTTCATTCCTCACCGATTTTTGAGGGAGGGCTTTTTTGAATGCCTGCGATCTGAGGAATTGATCTTATATTTTTTTTATGTGATGGCCGCGGATGCTCAAGGACTTTCCTACTACAGTCCCAAGACCATCACTCAACTGCTGAAAATGGAGAGGGATGTCTATCAACAGGCCTTGAGTGGTTTATTGCAAATGGATCTGATCGCCACAGAAGAGACCTTAGTGCAGGTCCTTCACTTGCCCCTGTCTCCACTAAGAAGATCCCCCTCACCCTCTGACTGTAAAGGTCCCTGTGATTGATCAGCATACTCTCTTTGAAATCCATCGCCTGCATGCAGAAGGACTTTCTCAGCGAAAAATTGCTCTTCGCTTGAACCTTTCCCGTGCGACGGTGAAGCGGCATCTCTGCCATCCTCAAATTGTGCGAAAAAAAATTAAAAAACCATCTAAACTCAATCCTTTTAAAGCGCATATGGAGCAATGGTTGCAAAGTGATGCCAGCCTCAGCGCAACGGTGGTTTTGCAGCGTCTGCAAGGGCTTGGATTCGAGGGGAGGTATGGGATTGTGAAAGACTATCTCAGAAAGATTCGCCCCAAACCCGCTGCGATGCCCATCAGACGCTTTGAAAGCCAGCCGGGGGAACAGTTCCAAATCGATTGGGGTTTTTTTGGCAAACTCAGCTATGGACAAACCCAGCGAAAGCTTTATGCCCTGGCTGTCATTGAATGCCATAGCCGAAAACTCTTTGTTTATTTTAGCCATTCGACAGACCAGACGGCTTTCCATCAGGCTTTATTAACCGCCTTCCAGTTCTACGGAGGAACTACCAAAGAACTGGTGTTTGATAACATGAAAACCGCCGTCGTTGAACGAGTGGGATCCATCATCCGATTTAACGGAGCCTTTTTAGATTTTCTCCGCCCCTTTCAGCTCATCCCGAAGGCTTGTTCGCCGAGGCTTCCGCGATCGAAAGGCAAAGTGGAGAGGGTGATCCGCTATATTCGGGATAATTTTTGGCCTCTTCGTCAGTTCAAAGATCTGGCCGATGTCCAGCAGCAAATGAATCATTGGCTGCAGACAGTGGCCAATGTGCGCCAGCATCAAACCACCTTAGAAAAACCCGATGAACGCTTTCAACCTCAAACGCTTCGAGCCTTGCCCCCTTGCTTGCCCGATTGTTATCTGACCCGCCGTGTGACTGTCTTAGCCGATGCCACCGTGACCTTCGATTCAAATTATTATTCCGTACCCGACTGGACATTAGGACACCGGCTCACCCTCAAAGCCGACCAATATGAGGTCTTGCTCTTTATTAAAGAGCGCCGTGTGGCCCAGCATTTAAGATCTTGGCAACGCAAACAAAGGCTGGAAAATCCCAAACATCGAAACCCTCAAAAACGCTCCCCTCTACCGCATCCGGACTGTGTTTATTTTCTTTCATTGGCGCCCTGTTGCCAAACCTTTCTGCAGGGCATCAATCAATCGGGGATGGCTTTACAAAAGACGATTCAGCAACTGCTCAAACTTTTAGAGCAATACGGCTTAGACTCTTTAGTCATTGCCCTTGAAAAGGCCATCCATCACCACGCTTTTGGCCTCGATTATGTCAAAAATATCCTCTACCAGGAAATGAGGCCCGTCTCCCATCAACCTCCAGTGGTTTTGAAACAAGAAGCCTTAAATCATATCCGCCTCACCCCGCATTCGCTGGCCGAATATGATGCCCTCGTCCTGCAGAGAAAGAAGGGGGAGAGATGAGTGAAAAAATAAAAAAACAATGTCAGAGCCTCCATCTCAGTGGCCTTTGCCAGCATTTTGAAGCGATTTTTAAAACTGCCTCGCAAAAAAACTGGACTCATCATCAATTGCTCGAGAGCTTGTTTGATCTCGAACTGGACCATCGTCTCCATAAGCGCATTCAATTGCGCTTGAAGCAAGCCAAACTGCCCGCCACTCCCACCATCGAGAGCTTTGATTTTGCCCACCACCCCTCTCGAAAAAAGAACAAAGGCAGAATTTTACAATTGATGCAATTGGACTTTATCAAGAATAGCGAGGATGTTATCCTGATTGGCAATCCAGGGGTGGGCAAGACCCACTTGGCTTTATGCCTGGCATACGAGGCCACTCAGAACGCCATGCGCACTTTATTTACCACAGCAACCGACATGATTAACCATTTGATTGCTGCCGAATCGGACCATTCCCTGGTCAAAAAACTCAGCCATTACACCGAACCGGACCTCCTCCTCTGCGATGAGATCGGTTATCTGCCACTGGATCAACAAGGAAGCAGCCTCTTTTTCCAGGTCATTAGTCGCAGGCATCAGAGAAAATCAACCTTTCTCACCACAAACCTGCCTTTTGCCCAATGGGGGAATCTCTTTGATTCGACCACTGTGGCCACTGCCATTGCAGATCGACTGGTAATGAATTCGGAGGTTATCATTTTAGAAGGAGAAAGCTATCGTAGAAATAAAAGAAAAAAATGAAAAAGGCATATAGCCCCTTCCATCCGCTGTTTTAAAGGTATGAGGCCACATCACATCACTGCACCTTGTCGCTCAATACTCAACCTACTCCTCTGCCCACTTAACTACGTGGTAAACTTCCAAATTGCCGTTTTTGGTATACTTTACTACTGCCATCAACACCTCGTCGCCCTCCACCGCCGGGTTGTCGAACATGTACTCGACGTAGCCGCCGCCGGCCTCGCCCGCCGCCAGCAACTCCCGAAGGTAGCGGACGCCGTTAACGTCCTCGCAGTCTATGTCCTCGAATTGACGGTCCTCGAACCGAAAAGGGAAGCCCCCGTGGAAGAGCGTGTATGCGTCGGTGCTGATTACGAAGATGTAGACCGAGCCCGATTTCCAGTCGCCGACCTCTTGTCGAAAGGCGGTCTTCGTGTCTGCCAGTCCTCTCAAGTTCGGCGATAGCGTGGCATCTCGATACTGAAATGGGGTCTGGCTTGAATGTTTGAAACTTCAAGCAAGTATTTGACGTTCCAGTTCCTTTAATTGATTTTGGAGACTCCCGGATTCCTTCAATCGTTGTTTCAACTGGTGCACTGCAAAGCGGATCGTAGAATCATCTCGATTGAAAACTTTTCCGACCTCCCGAATCGTCGCGGACTTCCAATTGAAAGCCAACATGCCAATCATCGCGTAGGCTTCACTCAACTTTCATGACTGCAGAGAAACCGTGTCATTCCTGGCTTGACCAGGAATCCAGAGGTATACAGCCAGACTGAAATCTGGGTTCCGGGTCTTAGCCCGGAATGACATATACGCCAGGATACTCCTATAATTGAAGATTTATGTCGAACTCGGGTTAATTCATTCTCTGGTTGTTGATAAACTCGAGCCACTTGATGAATGATACATCCTCAAAGAGGAGGAGAACAGGAAGGGACATGTTTGATTGCTCATTAAAAAAGGCGTGAATTCCTTGATCAAAGCATTGGGAAGCTTCTGGGAGCAAGTGATAAAATTGTCGATAGTCGAGCGGACAGAAAAAAATGGATTGCCCTCCATTGCCACGAAGCATCACATGGTCATTCGCACTAGGATAGTAAAGGCGTGGTTGACGAGCCACCTTCAGAAACAAGCGAGAAGGAAAGTCAATTCGATTTAAAGAAAAAAATAACGCTAATTTTCCATCAGTCACCGTAAAGAACTGACTTATAGTGGTTTTGAGCCACCTTTCGTCATTCCTCCGGCACAGATCCGGACGTGCGCTACTAACGCATCCGGCTCCTGCCTCGAGTCAGACGCTCAAACGTTGATTCGCCGTTTGGCGTACCCTGTCTAGGCCACTCTCTGATTTTACCGGACTCTGGGTTCCGGGCACAGGAGGGTAAGCAGAATTTCTCTCGGCCAAGTCCCTTGGCTCCACTAGCTCCGTTGATTTCCTTTGCATTGTTAGATCTCTGCAAGTGATTTCATTGTTCGCCGCTTCATCGCTACTGTGAACTTGTCCGACTTCCTGAAAACGTGGATGCTGGGGTTATTTATTAATTTTCCGGCCCGACTGCCAAGGGAACATTGACAGTCATCTTCAGGATCTCCCAGGTTCCGATCAAGAAACTTCCACACATGCACCGGGTCTTTGACTCCGCCAGGCCCAACCGGGACTCACGCTAGCGCCTTCGGTTGATATTGACTTCCCCACCAGGCTACAGGGTCGGCACCTGAAACTATGATTTCGGAGCTCAATAACCGAGCCTATGCGCTCCCCTGTCAACGCTTAGCGCTTATCCTTACGGATAACCACCCATGACTTGGGGCCTCGGCGGGTCGTTACTGCCTTACCGAGTAAGAGACTTTCACTCTCTATTTCTTGCCAGCTTTCCTGGCGCACAGCCAGACCCCCTTTGTAAACTCCAAATTTCACACTTGCGCGTTTTTCTATAGATTGGCATCATAAAATGACAATCCAATGTATTTTGTCATGCAACCGATGAAAGGAAAATGATAAACTGGCATCGCCTTTTTGGCTTGGCGCTTACCGATTTTTTTACCGATTCCACCTGGGTTGTAGAGTTGGAAAAGGATCTGTCTCTCAAATGACAGCTGCTGGATGTCGTCATTTTGAGGAAAGCGACAGGTCACCTGATCGAGCCCTTGCCGGATGGTTTGGACAATCTGAGGCAATACAATCTGCTCAGTTACAAATCTCTGAGAGAGCCCTTTGATGATTGGGCCTTGAAAGAACTGACCGGGCATTATGTGAATTATCGAAAGCAGATCAGTCCTTCGTTTCAGGACCTGTTACCTGAAGAGGAATTTCAACTCTATGGCGTGTGTTCCCGTTATCCACAAAAACTCGCTACCCAGGTGGAGTTCCAGGTGATCCAAGAGGGAGTCTATGAGATTCAGCGGGGGAGTGACCTCATTCGGCTGATTGTACTGAGTGAGATCACTCATGCGGAGCATAATGCGATTTGGCATTTATTCAGTGGCATTCCCGGAGAAGTTGAGTTTGCCTCGCGTCAATACCGTGGGCATACCCGGGAAATCAGTACGATATTAAATCAACTCTTTGAGAACTATCAATTGGAGGGATTAGAGATGGCCTATACGATGAAAGATTTTCAAAAAGATTATGTACGCGAGCATTTAGGTGTACTTTCAACCGATGAGGTCCTCAAACGGTTTTCGACCGATGAGGTCCTCAAACGGTTTTCGACCGATGAGGTCCTCAAACGGTTTTCGACCGATGAGGTCCTCAAACGCTTTTCTCTGGAAGAGATTCAGAAATATCTGGAAAAGAAGCAAAAGCGAAATCGAGCAAATGTCCCACATAAATAGGTTTATTCTTGCTGAAGCGCTTCGAGCCGCTCGTCGAAGGGGATGACATACCCCTTTAAACCAATCCCATTCCACCCATTGGTTTCGACTCGGCCCACCCCCTGAAGTAGATCTCGTTAACTGTCTCCAGATCCGGTGCCTTCTACAGTTTTGGTGTCAATCATTTTCGGTGTCTGGCTTGAATGTTTGAAACTTCAAGCAAGTATTTGACGATTCAGTTTCTCTAATTGATTTTGGAGACCCTCGGATTCCTTCAATCGTTGTTTCAACTAGTGCACGGCAAAGCGGATCGTCGAATCGTCTCGATTGAAAACTTTTCCGACCTCCCGAATCGTTGCGGACTTCCAATCGAAAGCCAACAGGCCAATCATCGCGCGGGCTTCACTCAACTTTCGTGACTGCAGAGAAACCGTATCATTCCTGGCTTGACCAGGAATCCAGGGGTATGCAGTCAGACTGAAATCTGGATTCCGGGTCTTCGCCCGGAATGACAAATACGCCAGGATACTCCTATTTTTGAAGATTTATGTCGAACTCGGGTTAATTCATTCTCCTCTAGTTGATAAACTCAAGCCACTTGATGAATGGCCCGTCTTGAAAGAAGAGGAGAACAGGGAAGGACATGTTTGATCGCTCATAATACAAAAGGCGTGAATCCGGTGATCAAAGCGTTGGGAACCTTCTTGGAGCGAGTGATAAAAAGGTCGATAGTCGGGGGGACAGAAAAAAATGGATTGCCCTCCATTGCCAGAAGCATCACGTGGTAAAGCGCACCAGGAAAGCAAAGGCATGGTTGACGAGCTATCTTCAGAAACCTGCGAGAAGGAAAGTCAAATCGATTTAAAGAAAAAAATAACGCTAATTTTCCATCAGTCACCGTAAAGAACTGACTTATAGTGGTTTCGAGCCACCTTTCGTCATTCCTCCGGCACAGATCCGGACGTGCGCTACTAACGCATCCGGCTCCTGCCTCGAGTCAGACGCTCAAAAGTTGATTCGCCGTTTGGCGTACCCTGTCTAGGCCACTCTCTGATTTTACCGGACTCTGGGTTCCGGGCACAGGAGGGTAAGCAGAATTTCTCTCGGCCAAGTCCCTTGGCTCCACTAGCTCCGTTGATTTCCTTTGCATTGTTAGATCTCTGCAAGTGATTTCATTGTTCGCCGCTTCATCGCTACTGTGAACTTGTCCGACTTCCTGAAAACTTGGATGCCGGGGTTATTTATTAATTTTCCGGCCCGACTGCCAAGGGAACATTGACAGTCATCTTCAGGATCTCCCAGGTTCCGATCAAGAAACTTCCACACATGCACCGGGTCTTTGACTCCGCCAGGCCCAACCGGGACTCACGCTAGCGCCTTCGGTTGATATTGCCTTCCCCACCAGGCTACAGGGTCGGCACCTGAAACTATGATTTCGGAGCTCAATAACCGAGCCTATGCGCTCCCCTGTCAACGTTTAGCGCTTATCCTTACGGATAACCACCCATGACTTGGGGCCTCGGCGGGTCGTTACTGCCTTACCGAGTAAGAGACTTTCACTCTCTATTTCTTGCCAGCTTTCCTGGCGCACAGCCAGACCCCCTTTGTAAACTCCAAATTTCACACTTGCGCGTTTTTCTATAGATTGGCATCATAAAATGACAATCCAATGTATTTTGTCATGCAACCGATGAAAGGAAAATGATAAACTGGCATCGCCTTTTTGGCTTGGCGCTTACCGATTTTTTTACCGATTCCACCTGGGTTGTAGAGTTGGAAAAGGATCTGTCTCTCAAAAGACAGCTGCTGGATGTCGTCATTTTGAGGAAAGCGACAGGTCACCTGATCGAGCCCTTGCCGGATGGTTTGGACAATCTGAGGCAATACAATCTGCTCAGTTACAAATCTCTGAGAGAGCCCTTTGATGATTGGGCCTTGAAAGAACTGACCGGGCATTATGTGAATTATCGAAAGCAGATCAGTCCTTCGTTTCAGGACCTGTTACCTGAAGAGGAATTTCAACTCTATATTAAATCAACTCTTTGAGAACTATCAATTGGAGGGATTAGAGATGGCCTATACGATGAAAGATTTTCAAAAAGATTATGTACGCGAGCATTTAGGTGTACTTTCAACCGATGAGGTCCTCAAACGGTTTTCGACCGATGAGGTCCTCAAACGGTTTTCGACCGATGAGGTCCTCAAACGCTTTTCTCTGGAAGAGATTCAGAAATATCTGGAAAAGAAGCAAAAGCGAAATCGAGCAAATGCCCCACATAAATAGGTTTATTCTTGCTGAAGCGCTTCGAGCCGCTCGTCGAAGGGGATGACATACCCCTTTAAACCTATCCCATTCCACCCATTGGTTTCGACTCGGCCCACCCCCTGAAGTAGATCTCGTTAACTGTCTCCAGATCCAGTGCCTTCTACAGTTTTGGTATCAATCATTTTCGGTGTCTGGCTTGAATGTTTGAAACTTCAAGCAAGTATTTGATGTTTCAGTTCTTCTGATTGAATTTGGAGCCCCTGGGATTCCTTCAAACGTTGTCTCAACCGGTGCACTGCAAAGCGGATCGTCGAATCATCTCGATTGAAAACTTTTCCGACCTCCCGAATCGTTGCGGACTTCCAATCGAAAGGCAACAGGCCAATCATCACACGGGCATCACTCAACTTTTGTGACTGTCCGGCACTTCTTAATTCCTGCTCCTGTAGCGGATCTTCACCCCTGATGATTAGGGGTGAAGATCCGTTGAAAGATCGCAAGGAACGTCGTCTCCACACCACCGACATCCGCACTTACTGCCGGATGGTGACTACCATCGAACGAACAATCACAATCCAGCAACAACTGGATGACCTCTACCCCATTGTGGAGCAGAATATTCTACAAGTTGCTTGTTAAACAAAATCCAAGACCGCGCTATCCTTTTTAAAAACTCGCTGCCCAGGTGGAGTTCCAGGCGACAGAATAGGGAGTCTATGGGATTCAGCGTGGGAGTGATCTCATTCGGATGATTGTACCGAGTGAGATCGCTCATAGCACACCTTCGCTTGGTTCGGCGGATTCAGAAGACTATCCAAAGATTTTGAAATCCTCACAAACACTGCTGAAAATATGATTCGTATTGCCATGATCAAAGTGACCTTAGCAAAGTGTCTTATTTAACCAAACGGTTTCTTAGAGAGTAGGGTTTCCGCTTCGCTCATAAGGCTCACGTCCCAGATGTTCGCTCAGTTCCGCCTTCATGAATTTGGAAAGATAAATACTAACTTGATGGCTAATCTCCACTCGCAACAGCTCCAACCATTCATCCGGGCTTTGAAGAGTATTGAACATTTCCTTAAATTCCGTTACGGTCCATTCCAATTTCATTGGGCTTTCTCCTTATAGAAGGTATATATTTGACATCATCAAACCTACCGGGAAAGTCCCATGGATTCAAGCCCTTCTCAGTTTCACATTATTTAATTTACATTTTCCTGATTGTGCTTGTTACAGAAAAGGTATCCATTTCATTTATTGCCAATTGGAATTACTCCGCATGGAACGAAATAAACTATACGTGGCTCTGTTTGCCGAATGGCTGGGAACCGCCCTGCTACTCGCAACTGTCATCGGTTCAGGAATCATGGCTGAAACCTTGGCCGGCGGAAATGTCGCAATTGCGCTACTGGCCAATACAATTGCCACCGGTGCTATCCTGGTGGTTCTGATCACAATGCTCGGCCCCTTATCCGGCGCACACTTCAATCCTGCGGTTTCGCTGGTATTCGCACTCAAACGGGACATTACCTGGTCTGTATTCGGAGCCTACATCGGATTGCAGATACTAGGAGGAATTGCGGGCATGCTGGCCGCTCACCTGATGTTTGAAGAACCGATTTTTCAGTTGTCCGAAAAAATAAGGACCGGTGGGTCCCAATGGTTCTCCGAAGGTGTCGCTACATTCGGGCTGGTACTTGCAATACTTGCAACTCTACGCGCCCGACCTTCTGCCGTACCGATGGCTGTAGGACTCTATATTACCGCAGCATACTGGTTTACCGCATCGACGTCATTCGCAAATCCAGCAGTAACAATCGCGCGCAGTCTGACTGATACGTTTTCCGGAATCTACCCGGCACACGCTCCCATGTTCATCGCCGCTCAACTGATAGGTGCGGTTGTTGCTCTGATGGCATGCAATAGGCTTTACGGGAAGAAACGTTCGGAACCCGATGACTGATATGCTCAGTTCCGGGCTCCGATTCCGTAGTTGAAATGGGGTCTGGCTTGAATGTTTGAAACTTTAAGCAAGTATTTGACGTTTCAGTTCCTCTGTTTGATTTTGGAGACCCCCGGATTCCTTCAATCGTTGTTTCAACTGGTGTACTGCAGAGTGTATCGTCGAATCATCTCGATTGAAAACTTTTCCGACCTCCCGAATCGATGCGGACTTCCAATCGAAAGCCAACAGGCCAATCATCGCGCGGGCTTCACTCAACTTTCACGACTGCAGAGAAACCGTGTCATTCCTGGCTTGACCAGGAATCCAGAGGTAGGCAGCCAGACTGAAATCCGGATTCCGGGTCTTCGCCCGGAATGACATATACGCCAGGATACTCCTATTTTTGAAGATTTGTGTCGAAATCGGGTTAATTCATTCTCCTGTAGTGGATAAACTCGAGCCACTGGATGAATGATCCGTCCTGAAAGAGGAGGAGTACAAGGAGGAACATGATTGCTCATTAAACAAAAGGCGTGAATCCGGTGATCAAAGCGTTGGAGAGCTTCTGGGAGCAAGTGATAGAATGGTCGATAGCCGGAGGGACTGAAAAAATGGATTGCCCTCCATTGCCACGAAGTATCACATGGTAAAACGCACCAGGATAGTAAAGGCGTGGTTGACGAGCCACCTTCAGAAAGTAGCGAGAAGGAATGTCAAATCGTTTTAAAGAAAAAAATTACGCTAATATTCCAAACTTGCAAGCCAGCCCCCCTTTAGGACGGGGTGATTTCTTGAAAATAGATATCATACCAGAAGCCGACTATTATGGTGGACAAGACTGGATTGGATTTGAAGGCGGACTTGTAGCCTCTTTAGGGATCAGGGGTCAAATCATATCGCACACGATAAAGGCTCCACGATAGAATGAACCAGGCCAGCAATTCACCCCTCGCTTATTTATGTAACGATGTGTTGCCACTTTCAATCCAATATTGAGGGTTGGCTTTTTCGGTCGCAAGGTATATGTAACTAAACTAAAAATCAGGTCAAGCTTGAAAGATTGGAAATTTATGAGTGGAATACGTATTGGATGGATTGCGCATTCAGCAGATTAAAGGGCCATCGCCTTGTTTCCATTTAATTGTGTTATAAGAGGAATAGAAAATCCATCACTCCATGATCAGAAGGCTTTAAAAAGTGCAACAATATACTTTATTCCCTGACGATGTGTTTGTTCCGGTCTCCCCGAACGGTGGATTGACCCGTGAACGAGCGGACCTGCATCGACGATTTGCAGATCGAGTGTCGGTGAACCCGTACTTCTCTCGAAAAATTGTGTCCTACCAGGGCAATAAAGAATCTGTGGGATTTCGCTGGATGAAGTACAAAGAGGGATTTTCCACCACGCTCGTCCGACAGCTTATCCAGTCGGGAAAAGGGACAGAGGTCCTCGATCCCTTTTCAGGAATTGGCACGACTGCTCTGACAGCGATGAGTATGGGGTTGCCGGGGACTGGCATTGAGATTTTACCCTTGGGGAATATGGTTGCGCACGCAGTGGCTTATGCTGCCAATAGGCTGTCTGTTCAAGAGTTTTGCCGCGTTTCTCAAGCCTTACTTCATGCCATCACGCATCATGACTATGATGACCAATATGCGCTTCAACATGTTCGGATTACAAAAGGGGCCTTTCCCTATCGTACTGGATGCGAAATAGCCAAGGCCAGGAAATTCATAGCTCAGCTGAACGACCCGGGGCTTTCAAAGATGTTAAATCTTGCTTGTCTGAGTGTTCTGGAAGACGTCAGCTATACGCGGAAAGACGGGCAGTTCTTGCGGTGGGACCCTCGCTCCGGAAGAACCGTTTCAACAAAGCTGGACAAGGGACGAGTTCCGTCTCTTTCGACGGCCCTCACCGTCCGGCTTCGACAGATTGCGCAAGACTTGTCCCCATTGAAAAAGTCTTATGCCGGCCCAAACCCGACATTCATTGCGGGCTCTAGTTTGACGGAGTTGCAAAAGCTGAATGAAGATCAGTTTGATTGTGTCGTCACCTCTCCCCCGTATGCGAACCGGTATGATTACACAAGGACCTACGCGCTTGAACTGGTTTATCTCGATTATAATGAGTTACAGATCAAAAACTTACGACAAGCACTACTCTCGGCGACGGTAGAGAACCGTTCTAAAAAGGCCTCACTTCGTGCTACGTACCAGAATGCTCAGGATCTTGAGCATGCATTTCAAATGGTTGATGAACAAGCCGCATTGCAGGAAATCCTTTCCGTGTTGCGAAATCATGGTTCGGAACTGAGTAATCCTAATGTTGTCTCTCTTTTAGAGAACTATTTCACTGAAATGGCCGTAATCGTGCAGGAACTTGGGCGCGTTGTGAGACCAGGGGGTAACGTGTTTATGGTAAATGACAATGTGCAATATCACGGTGAAGAAGTGCCAGTCGACCTGATTTTGTCGGACTTTGCCGAACAGTCCGGATTCCGCTGCGCCGCAATTTGGATGCTGAAGCAGGGCAAAGGGAATTCCAGCCAGCAGATGGGGAAATTCGGACGGCGTGAAATCAGGAAATGCGTCTATCGGTGGGTCAAAACCAATGGTTGATGCAAAACAAAGCAATGCTCAGGAACGGGCCTTGATCTTGTCTAAGGCACTCAAACGCCGGAATGACATTCGTATCCGTACGTTGATTGAGAATTTTACTGGTGATCTGAACTACCTGAAGCTTGGGTTGAAAGAACTCGCCATCTCAGGTGAGGCGTGGAAGTGCATTCAACAATTAGAAGTGGAGCCGAGAATAGTATTTGTCCACCCTGACTTACTACAACAACATCCCGATGCCTCTCTCTATTATCGTGGAATTGCGACTTTGTCCCTGAAACGAGTAAGCGACATGGTGACGAATGTAGACAGTTGGGAAAATCCAAAAAGAAATAAACCGCGAACACCAAAACGAAATACGGTCCTCGGAATCACACGGCTATACAATGCTGTGATTTCTTCCATCATCGAAGGAACGGATAAATGGACACTGGAAAATGGCTACCGCAACATCCTGGCGACCATTGGCATCACCCAAGACGGAAAAATGCGGAATATCATCGGACAGGAAGCAGAGCGTGCGATTCAAGAGAAGCTGTTCCAATGGATTGCAGACATAAAGATCCCCTGTGAGCAACAAGGACGATGGTACCTGCTTGGCGAAGCAAAAACCCTTCGGATGGCCTACGGCTCCGAACCTGATATTCTGTTTGAAAAATACAACATGCAGACTCAAACCTGGATACAGGAAGTGACCATTGAAATTAAAGGCGGAACGGACCCGGCAGGGGCTTTGGAACGATTGGGGGCAATTAAAAAGAGTTTTGATCAAACTCACGCGCGAACAGAAAATATTGCCATACTGGGTGTGGTTACTAACGCAATGCGGGTAGAGTTGAATGAATTGAAAATTACGGATTTCGACCTGTATGACCTTATCCATTCCAAGGAAGGATGGGACGAGTTTATAGTTGAGTTATTCTATCATAAACTACGACTTCTCTCCCCCTAGAGGAAAAGTAAAAGGGGTCAGGCTTGGAAGTTTGAAATATCAAGCAAGCATTTGACGTTTCCGTTCCTCTGATTGATTTTGGAGCCCCTCGGATGCTTTCAATCGTTGTTTCAACTGGTGCACGGCAAAGTGGATCGTCGAATCATCTCGATTGAAAACTTTTCCGACCTCCCGAATCGTTGCGGACTTCCAATCGAAAGCCAATATGCCAATCATCGCGCGGGCTTCACTCAACTTTCATGACTGCAGAGAAACCGTGTCATTCCTGGCTTGACCAGGAATCCAGAGGTATACAGCCAGACTGAAATCTGGGTTCCGGGTCTTAGCCCGGAATGACATATACGCCAGGATACTCCTATTATTGAAGATTTATGTCGAACTCGGGTTAATTCATTCTCTGGTTGTTGATAAACTCGAGCCACTGGATGAATGATCCGTCCTGAAAGAGGAGGAGTACAAAGAGGAACATGATTGCTCATTAAACAATAGGCGTGAATCCGGTGATCAAAGCATTGGGAAGCTTCTGGGAGCAAGTGATAAAATAGTCGATAGTCGGTGGGACTGAAATATATGGATTGCCCTCCATTGCCACGAAGCATCACATGGTAAAAAGCACCAGGATAGTAAAGGCGTGGTTGACGAGCCACCTTCAGAAACAAGCGAGAAGGAAAGTCAAATCGATTTAAAGAAAAAATAACGCTACTTTTCCAAACTTTCAAGCCAGACCCCCTTTCCGAATATTTGGGATAAATAAACTACGCTACGCCGCTAACTCGCGGAGGTGGCAAGCAGGACCTAATGTCTCGACCTCCCATTGCATACGAGAATGGATCGGCTTCCTTAAACGAATTGCTCCGGATGACAAAACCTGCTGGCGTAGTTTAACGCCTGATTCACGGATTGTACGAGCAATGGTATTGTTTTTGCCCACAGGTGACCGGGAGAGAGAATCATGCTTTGCCGTGATATATGAATTTTCCGTTTTTTTGAGAATCCGATTTACATCTTGCTGCGTTGGTAAGATTCCCCCACCCTTTTGCCAAGGTGTGAGTACGGCGAAAGGTTCAGGTTCCAACATCAGTTTCCATACATTCGACACATGAGCATTTTTCGAACCATGATGGGGAACCTTGAATATCGATGCCTTGCCGGTCGGCCGTGCCGGATTTTGTAGAATTCTTATCTAACCCTTCTTTTCCAAATCTGAACCGAGCAGTATTCCAACATCATCTACTTCAACCCAAAGCGCAACTGCGGCTTCATTAGGATAAATAGAAGGTATTCGATTCTTTACCTGGCCTACGCCGGGAAACAGAGTACCTACTGATTGCAAGAATTTTCGGATAGCAGAATCGTCAGGAGAAAGCGACCATATTTCGCATTTGTTTTTGATAAAAATACGTCGATTTGCAAGCGCGAAAGTCGGCTGTGATGCTCTGGATTCAAGTTGTGTGAATATACGGTGTAATTCCTGGACCCTGGAACCGTTAACTGAAAGGTGGCGACCTTCCAAGGCGTCAATGGCGGCAAGAAATTCTTGTTTGCAGAGCGCGAGAGCGCAACAGAAACTGGCGTTACAGCAGACTTCGACCAATTCGTTCATCCCGCGTATATGATCATCATGCCAGTGAGTCGCAACTATTTGTTTTACTGCTTGCGCTGGGTCAACATTGATGCTGTCCAGATATTTCAAAGCTCTTGGATTTCCCTCCTTGTCGATGCAAGAATCGATGATAACCCAGCAACCGCCACCAATATGCAGGACAAGGCTTTCTCCGTAACCCGGGCCGAACAATGTGACCTCAAATTCATTTTGGTGTGGTGCGCTTCTCACTGATCGGGTTCCCATCACGACTTAAACGCTTCCATGATTTTATGCGCCCACTTTTCCCCTTTTCGTAAGTCGGTCTTGGTTATTGCGGGTAAATTGCGAAATACGATGTGGGAGACACGTTTCTTAGTTCCTGACAACGATAGTTCGTAACCAATCACCCATCGAAAAATACTTCCAACCTGCATCTTTGAGGCATCCTCTTCCGATATCTCGTCGATAGTGATATCTGCTTCATATTTCTCATATGATTCACCAACCGTTATGTCGATCAAATATGCAGCGAATTTCGTATCATTGATTTCGGTGACATAGCCTTCCCATTCTTGAAGTGCGTGTAAGGTCACGGCAGGATGATGACGCGGTTTCGGAAAGTTTACAACTTTGGCGATGTCGAGGATTTGTGTAACCTGTCCCTGGTCTACAAATGTAGGTTGGGGGTTCCTATCTCCGTGAGGCTCATATTCGTTTGTTGATGAGGCAGCATCCGTATTATTTGATATTAATTTTTTAATTGCCTCATCGGGGGTTTTAACATCATCCTGAGTGAGAGCTATATAAGAACTGATATTCTGCTCTGAAGGTGCGATGTTTGGTGTCGAAGTTGATTGACTGACTATTGGCATGAAACTAATCCTCGTCACTTTTTGCCAATGACATAATGTGATTGATTATCACTTCACTACGCCGTATGGATGTATCAAAGTTTACTTCAAGTAATCCCATTAAATCCTCTACTGTTCCAGGGCCGGTTTTGTCAGTTACGTAGTGATCGTTGACATGGACGAATACTCCTTTTTGTCCGTCACCCACCCGGCGAGATGGTTCAACCTTAACGTTGATTTGTCCTCCTACAGCCCTTCCTTCGGGATTTATTTGTGTCATGGTCAGAGATGTCATTCCACCATTTTTGCCATCTGTGCCGAGTTCCTTACTCCAATCTCCCCATGACTCCACGGGTGCCAACGTTCTTCCAATACGATCTCGCTCAACTAAATTCTTCACTTGAAAATGAATTTCACGATTGATACCGAATGCTTTGAGAGGCGTATGGTATAGGTATTCCTTGAAAGCTCGCACGACTAAATCACATACACGAATATGAGGTGCCTGAGAGGTACTAGCCGAAAATCTTTCTGTCTCAACCTGCAGGCTGAGCCAATCTGTGTTAAATATTGTTAACCACTGATTCACTATCTGTAAATTCGCGCTCTCCGTAACGCTTTTTGGAAGTAAATCATACAGTACAAACCAGGCGGGAGTGAAAATTACCGGATTAAAATTACCGAGAATGACTATGTTGACTCCGCTGATGTCAGGTTCAATTCGCATGTCAGTTACTCTCATGATGTCTCATTTATCGTATGCAACTAAATCGTTTCTTATGAAAATCATGAATATACAAAAAACCTAACATTTAAAATAAGATGTGTAAATAGAATTTTATTCTCTTTCACCAGCGCTTTTTTGTATTCGTATCCTACCCTAACAATCGCTCACAGGCGCAGTAGAATGCGTTGCAGTCGACCAGGGCGAATACTTGATTCATTGGATCTCCCGCGCGACCGCCACCACGATCCCCCAAACGGCGACTTCCATTTCGTTTGAAACTCGGATATCCATGATAATGGGGGCTGTCCGATCTCAGGATCACGCCCTTTCTGAAACGAAATATTCGTTTGCAAAGCAGTTCGCCTTCGAATGCGATGACCGCTACCCGGCCGTCCACCAGGTCGACACTGCGGTCGACGATTAAAACGTCGTCCTGGAGAATGAGAGGCGCCATCGCCTTTTCCGATTTTTGAGTGGGTCCGAAATGCGAATGGGAAGAAAGGGCAGGTTGCCTTCGCCCCGGATAACTACGACCTTATGTGGGCTCCTGCCCTTTATGACAATTGGGTATCAAAAGACAGCAAAATGAGCTTTCATTCATTTGCAGTGATCACCGGCGACCCGCCACCGGAAATCGAGGAACAGGGGCACGATCGTTGTCCCATTTTTCTGCAGGAAACCCTGATCGACGACTGGCTTCAACCCCAAGGTAAATCCGCAGACTACTACTACGAATTACTGCAACGCAAAGAACCCGCTCACTACCGTCACACGCCGCTTGACTGAAATAAGAAGCTTTCTATGACCTCAATACGAAAACGCATCGAAGAGCTTGTTGAGGTTGTCTCAAATCGTACAGATGAGAAGTCACTTGTCTCTTATAGCGAGACGATTTTGGAATCACTTCGGCAGGCTTGGCAAACTGATAGAAAGCAGTTTACAGAAGACGATGTTAAAACTTTGAAAAAAATCCAGTATCAGCTCTGCACATTAAAAATGTTTCTGCAAGAGCAAGAAGGATTTTCTGATATTGATACTTTAGAGGATGCGGAAGAGGTAATTCCCCGCCTTTATTCCATCTTAAAACATCTTGATGGGTTGGCTGTAGCAGGTCGGGTGCGGAAAGAAATAAGAGAATTGATCGAGCGCAAGGAAACTATGCCCTCAGAGTCTGAACGGAAAAAAGCTCTTAAACTCTCTATCGCAATCAACCAGCTTAGTCGAAACGCACCTTTGTGTATAAAGTGTGGTAATCCAATGGTTTTGCGTAAAGGAGAAGACACGTATTTTTGGGGATGTTCGATATTTCCACAATGCAGGAAAACTCAGCAATTAATGCAAAGCGAGTTGGATTCATTACCAGATTTGCAATAAAAACCCAGAGATGGCTTTTTTACTGCCCTAATAAAGGATTCACTCCCCTGACATTAATTCCATGGTCGTAAACTAAATCTCCACCAGTCATACCAGACATGATTAATCCGATCAGTCCTATCAAAACAAGGATCACATAGAAAGTGGAATTTCCTGAATCAGTCTCCTTTAAACGAGTACGCCAGCGCCAGAGTGTCAGGGCAACGAAAAAAATAGTAACCGCAAAACTCCACATTTGATGGATTTCAATGACATCATGTAAATCAGTTGATTCGTAGGGGAAATGAGAGATCACCCCTGTGACACTGGCAATAAGCGCCCCCAGTGTGCCAATCCATAATAAAAGCCAAGACGATTCTTGCAGGTTGCCATTGGGTTTGAAGCGTGTCACAACACTCAATCCCACACTGATAACAAGCAGGGCAATCGGAAAATGAGCCGTTATGGGGTGCAAATCCTCAATTGTGTCGCTTAATACTTGTAACATCGATTCCTCCTTTTCTCATAATTTGAGTCAAACATTAACTAAATTATTTCAAAAAGGAGGTAAAAATTCATTTCAATACAGTTCTTTTTTGTATCAAAATGTATCAATATCGCGTATTGTGATTGCCATAAAGAATATCATCACTATTTTTATCTGAAGGTTGGAATTTTCTAGTGGAACTCGTCCTTCTATGGCATCAAGGGCCAAGGGTGGTTCCTCTCATTCCATTGCTTTACGAAGTACATTAAAATAACTTTCCTTAATGGCGAGTCGCTGCATCCTGTCCCACCCATCCAATCCAAGCATAAAAATGTGTGCTACTATCACATCCACGAAAATGATCAACTCGACGAAGAGTTATTAACGAGTTGGATTCGGCAAGCAACAAATGGGGTCTGGCTTGAAATTTTGATATTTCAAGCAAATATTTGACGTTTCAGTACCTCTAATTGATTTTGGAGCCCCTCGGACTCCTTCAATTGTCGTCTCAACCGATGCTCTGCAAAGCGGATCATCTAATCATCTCGATTGAAAACTTCTCCGACCTCCCGAATCGTTGCGGACTTCCAATCGAAAGCCAACAGGCCAATCATCGCGCGGGCTTCACTCAACTTTCGTGACTGCAGAGGAACCGTGTCATTCCTGGCTTGACCAGGAATCCAGGGGTAGGCAGCGAGCCAGGAATCTAGCGCGAGCCCTGGATACCGGATCATCCCAGACTTGATCCGGGACCAGTATGATAATGATGCTGTCATTCCTGGCTTGACCAAGAATCCAGAGGTAGGCAGCCAGACTGAAATCCGGATTCCGGCATGACCCCCCTGTTCTCTTCCTCGTCTTCGCCCGGAATGACATATACGCCAGGATACTCCTATTTTTGAAGATTTATGTCGAACTCGGGTTAATTCATTCTCCTGTAGTGGATAAACTCGAGCCACTTGATGAATGACATATACGCCAGGATACTCCTATTTTTGAAGATTTATGTCGAACTCGGGTTAATTCATTCTCCTGTAGTGGATAAACTCGAGCCACTTGATGAATGATCCCTCCTGAAAGAGGAGAACAGGAAGGGACATGTTTGATTGCTCATTAAACAAAAGACATGAATCCGATGATCGAAGCGTTGGGAAGCCTCTGGGAGCAAGTGATAAAATGGTCGATAGTCGGGGGGACTGAAAAAAATGGATTGCCCCCATTGCCACGAAGCATCACATGGTAAAACGCACCAGGATAGTAATTAACAAGGCTCCAGGAAATTCCGGGGAATCAAGTGATCGGAGCAATCTCATCACTCCCGCAGCAGGAATCGTCGGTCAATCTTGTCTGGTCTTGACCCAGGGCGGGTCACCGTCGTGGTGAAGAGCTTCCTGTACGGATGGCAGCAGGGTCTGGTATTCTGGCGTGGAAAGCAGTTCGGCCTTCTCTTCCAACCCGATAAGTTCTGGGATGGCCTTTTCATTACCAGCACCACCCATCTCTTCAATCTTACGAGCGGTGACCAATAAACGTGACTGGAGGGACCGGACGCTCTTGGTTTGCGCGTCAACGGCTTTGTTCAAGGCGACGCTGACGCTGTTCGCGTGTTCCATATACACGCGCAGCCGGTCGTAGAACTCTCCCGCCTCCTTGACGATGGCCTGGGCGTTCTGCTCCACCTTCGCCTGCTTCCAGCCGACGGCAATGGTTCTCAAAAGCGCGAGGAGCAGACCCGGTGTGGCGATGAGGACGCGATGGTTGCGCCAGACCTGGTCCCAAATACCACTTTTTGCGCGTTCGGCGGCATCCAGGATGTTGTCATGTCCGAGGAACATGACGACGAAATCGAAACTCCCTTCCACTCCGTAAGCGTACTCCTTCTTCGCCAACTGACCGGCGTGGCCGAGCAAGGCATGGACGTGCTGTTCGAATAGTTCCTTTTGCCTGGACGAGTCCTCTGTTTCATAGGCGTCGAGATACGATTCCATAGGCATCTTGGAGTCGACCACGATTCGCTTGTCTCCAGGGATCCTGACAATCATGTCTGGTCTGAGCGCGCTTTCCTGTCCGGCAATGGTTTCCTGTTCCATGAACTCGACGTGTTCGAGCATACCTGCCGACTCGACAACGTTTCGCAGCTGTTGTTCTCCCCAATTGCCACGAGCGCGGGCCGATCGCAGGGCTCGATGGAGATTGCCGGTCTCCGTCCGAAGTTGACTGATCACGTCGCCTGAATTCTTGACGGCCGTCAGCACTGCCGCATAAGCGCCTTCTCGAACCTTTTCGATTTCTTGAACTCGCTTTTGAAATTCTTTCAAAGAATCGCCAACGGGCTTAACGCTGGCTTCTACCGCTTTCTGGCGCGCTTCCAGGTCGCGGTCGGCACGCTTGCGCAGTTCTTCGGAAGTCGACTCGACGACCCGGGTAGCGATTCCCTTGAATTGGAGGTCGAGTTGCTGCCGGGCTTTTTCCAGCTCCTGCTGACGTGCCTGGTGATCGGCCCTCACTCCAGCCAGTTCCACCGTTTTCTTCGCAAGTTCCGCTTCGGCTTGCGTCGCTCGCTGCCCGGCTTTCTCATACTGTTCCGAGATGTTCTTCAGGTCCTGTTCGAAGCGCGCCTTGTCGATTTCCATTCTCCGAAATTCGTCGTTTCTGGAAATCAATGCCTTGACTTCACGCCGGGAGCGCATCAAAAAGAATAAGAGCAAGCTGACGACAGCAACTGATGCAATGATGAGTGTGAGTAAAGGTTCCATCCGATTCTGAAATTGGAGTCGTCAACCAGGAATATCAAAAACCACCCGGACGACAACCCTTGAAAAAGGGGTGCGTCGAGAGACATCCCGCATAACGGTTCGATTGTCGACTGCTGCGACCTGGTCGCTTCCATCCCCTGCCGTTTCTTGTCTTCTAAAAGAAGACAAAGGAGCGGACCACGACGTTCTTCCGGCAGGGGGCGTCTTCAGGAGCAGTCGGGTCGATACAGGCGGAGTGAAATGACCAACGAGAGACGGAACCGTCGGTGACGGAGTCGTAGCACTTGAGCATCGAGACCTCGGTGGGTTTCTGACGGGGGAACCAGTACCATTCGTGGTCGGGACGGTAGGTGAAGCGAGTGGTCTCTCCCACACGGTCGTCGTAAATGCGGTAGTTGGTGATGTAAGGCTGGTCCGCGAAAGACGGCCAGGCACAGAGCACGAAAGGGTTCTGACGCACCGTCTCCATCGGCTTGGCGAGATTGATCGACATGAAGCGCCGTGACATCTTCTCCCTGGCCTGCTCCTCCGTATATTGCTGCTCACGCCCGAAGTTTCTCAGGTTTTTCGTAAGCAACTCGTGACAGCGTACGCGACCACTGTTGTCATTCAGGTCGTTGTGTACGAGGTAGGCATAGTTTGCGTTCACACCCGGGTTTTTGTTGTCCTGGTCCTCCGTGCGGTCACCCTCGTAGTCCTGGTTGAACACATCGTGGTTGTACACGAGCGCATCGGTCGCATCCGGGAAAAAATCCAAGAGGAGCCTCTCCATTTCCAGGTAGAATACGCGCTCCACTTCCGCCGCGTCATAAAAATTTTCGCACTCGGATTCGCAGTGACCCAAGGCGAGACCAAGTTTGTCCATACACTCGGGACTGTTGGGCGAGAGACCCGGATAGTACTCCTCCATTCGCCGCGCGTCGCGCAAAACCTGCGGAAAATAGAGGCATCGCCGACTGATGTCCTGCTCTTCCTTGCGTAACGATTCTGCCTCGGCCTCGCGGGCCGGATCCCGCCAAAGCGCATTGGAGGGGACTATGGTGTAAGTCGGCTGCTCGTGGACGGTATAGCGCAATGGGAGCGCTACGCCACCTTCAGGGGTCTTGATGTCGTTCGCCCGTATATAGTCCTGACATTCGGAGTGCTTCCGGAACCCGAGGCCCCACTTCGTCTCGATGGGACCAGGAGGAGCGTTGTCGAGTCTATCGATAATCGTCTGTCCCTCTCCCCCGGCGATCAAGCGGAATGCCGCTTCCGTCGCCGCAGCAGTTCCCGCATCCCCGTCCTGCTCGAACGACATGTAGGACAACCCCCCGTTCGCGGCAATGGGAGGTGACTGCCCTTCCGTCAGTTGGAAAGGTGGTACATAGACCGGTGACGGTGTTGCCGAAACCGGCGAAATCGGGTCCGCAATGTTTCCTTTGAGCCTGTCCATCGTGTATCCTTCGCTAAATAAGTGTATCTTTCGGTTAAACAAACTTCAATCATTATTACACAAAAGGATTGTAATGCTCAAGCTGTAACATTCCCGATCCCATACTCAATCACTCACCGGCGCCATTTTCTTCAACCCCGAGCGAATATTTTTTACAATTTTTATCTGTTTAACTTTTGAAAGGATTGATCAGTCGGGCCAGGAGAGCTCGTTTGCGTTTTCCCATGGCGCCGTAACTGCCCTGCCCTCCCCGCAGTCTGGGATCGAGCAGGTCCCGCATGGCATCGCCGAACATGTTCAGGCTGTAAACGACGACCGTCAGGCAAAGCCCCGGCCAGAGCGCCAGCCAGGGCGCCTGTTCCATGTAGTGACGTCCTTCCCGGCTGAGCATTCCTCCCCAACTGGGGATCTGGGCGGGCAGACCGAATCCGAGGAAGCTCAGTGAAGCCTCACTGATGATCACCCCCCCGATGTTGATGGAAAAGATGATGATGAGGGGCGCCATTATATTGGGCAGGACGTGGCGGATCAGGATATGGATTGTCGGGGTGCCCACGGCCCTGGCTGCCAGAAAATAGTCATTCTCTTTGACCCCGATCACAGCGCCCCGGGCTACCCTCGAACTGCCGATACCTCCCGTTATCCCCAAGACCACGATGATCTGTGTCAGACCCTGCCCTGCTATCGACATAATCGTCAACAAGAGGAGCAGCCCCGGAAAGGCCATCCAGGCATCGACGAATCGCTGGGCAACCAGGTCCACTTTACCCCCGATAAATCCCGAAATGCCGCCGATCAACACGGCGACGAACACGTTGAGCGTGGTCGCTGCCAGACCAACCAGCAATGAAATACGAGCCCCGTGGATCAGACGGCTCAGGAAGTCTCTCCCGATGTAGTCGGTTCCCAGAAGATACCGCTCTGATGAGCCCTGAAGCCTGTCTGCCGGGTGTACTTCAGCATAAGGATAAGGAGCCAGAACATCGGCAAAGATCGCCACCAGGATCATTAACAGTACGATCATCCCGCAAATCGTGCCGAGTGGCTTCTCCCGCAACAGTCTGGTGAAGAAAAGCGCCAGCCTGCCACCTCGTTTGAGCTCTATGGTTAGGAGTCGTGTCTCTTTGGTGTTGCCCATGATTCCAATTTCTCTACCGGCAGGGCCGGGCGACGTCCAAACCTGAAAACGCATCGCTCCCATTGACCGGGACGTCACCCGACCCTGCCTATTCATACCTGAACCTGGGGTCCAAGTATGCATAAACCAGGTCGATTACCAGGTTGATTGCTAAAACCACGATACCGAAAAAAAGGTTGATTCCCTGGACCACCGGGTAGTCCCGGTTTTGCAGGGCATCCAGCATGAGACGACCGAGTCCCGGCAAATTAAAAAGGTTCTCCATGATCACGGCGCCGCCCACCAGGATCGGCAACTGCAAGCCGATGAGGGAGATCACCGGGATGAGGGCATTCTTGATGGCGTGTCGGATCACCACGACCCGTTCCGCCATTCCCTTGGACCAGGCAGTACGGATATAGTCCTGCCGGAGCACTTCCAACATCATGGTACGCGTCATCCGCATCGTGCTGGCAGACATGGCCGTCCCCAGAATCACGGAGGGAATGAGAAACACTCCCAAATTGCCCAGCGGGTCTTCGCTGAAAGGAACCAGTTCCATCGGGGGCGACCAGCCCCACCAGATGGACGGGTAGAGCATCACCATCACGCCCAGCCAGAAGTTCGGCGTGGCCAAGCCGATGATGGCGAGGGAACGTCCCGCGTAATCGGTAGCGGTGTCCTGGCGAATCGCCGAGTAGATGCCCACCGGCAGCGCGATCAGGAGCCCGATGACGATGGCCAGCAGACCAAGCTCGAGGGTGACCGGCAATCTTTCTATGATTTGATCCTCAACCGGCCACTCGTGCATCAATGATTCGCCCAAGGTGCCCTGCACGAAAATATCTCTTGACCAGCGTCCATACTGAACCCAGACCGGCACGTCCAGTCCCAGCTTCTTCGCCAGTGCTTCACGGTCCACAACACTGACGTCGAAGTAGCCCAACCTGAGTACCATGGCGTCCATCACATCACCCGGGATGAAGCGCACCGAGAGAAAGACCAGGATGCTCAAGAGAAACAGGGTGGGGATGAACAGCAATACCCGCCGGATGAGATAGGCTCTCATGTGATACCTCCTCCCGCATTCAGCAGTTTGGCCACGCCTGTGGCCAAACTGCGTCTCTGCCTCCCACCAGGGGAGGGATAACCAGGTTCCGGCACAGCTCTTAGTGCCCCATTTCTTTTTTCAACGCACTATCGATCCAGAGGCGGGCGAAGATGTTCACGGAGCGGTCCTGCCGTGAAAGCTGGCCTTCCCCGTTGTAACCTTTCACCCAGGGCTGGGTCGCGCTGTAGCTTGGCGCTTTGGGCCCCCAGAGCACCCAGTGTTTCGCCATGATGTACATGTCAGCCTCTTTGGCCAGCTCCTGCTGCTCCTCGACGGTGGTAGCGGCTGCCACGGCTTCATAGAGGGCGTCATACTCCGCGTCCTGCGGTCCGGGGGGGCTCCAGGAAGCCTGGGAGTAAAACGTCAACAGTGGCACCAGCGGGGGATAGTCAAAGGCGCCGGCGGTCAGACCAAACAACAAGCCTTCGAAAGTGTGTTCGCGCGCCATGGCAGCGCCGGTCGGCGTGTCCATCGTGGTGATCTCGGCCTCGATGCCGATGACGGACCAGTAGGCGACCTGCAATTCCGCATAGCCCAGGTCGGCTCGGATTCCGGGAGCGACGAGGTTGAATGGGAGCTTGAATCGAACACCGTCCGCGCCGCGCGGGTAACCCGCCTCATCCAGCAATGCCTCCGCAGCTTCCGGGTCATACATATAGGTTCTTCGAACCTCTTCGGGCCACTCTTCGAATGGAGTGTTGTAGCCGGGGACACCCGTTCCGATCATCCCTTGAGGTTGCCAGTCGGCATCACCTCCCAAGTAGGTATCGTTGATCGTCTCGAGGTCCAGGGCCATCTGCATGGCCTGGCGCACCCTGATGTCGTTGGTGGGCGACTCCACGCGCTCGTTGAAGGTGGGATTCAGACGCGCCAGAACATCCCAACTGTGCAACACGATTTCGGGGTTGGTCTTGCGCAGGCTCTCTGCGTCGTCAAGAGACCTGATCGAGCCGCCAATAAATCCAAGGTGATCCACCCTGCCGGAGCGCAGCGCCGCCAGCCACGTTGTCTTTTCTTTGATGATCAGGGCTTTCAACTCGTCGATGTAGGGCAGGCGGTTCTGCGGGTACTTCTCGTCGTTGCGCCAATAGTCGGGATTCTTCGTATGGGTGAAGGAACTGCCCCCGACGAAGTCCGTCAGCTCATAGGGACCGGTGCCGACCACGTTCTGCCAATCATTGACATCGCCGTGTTGCTCTATCACCTCGGGGGGATTGATGAACGCGCCCCAGTGGTTGAGGACATCACTCAGGAAGGTGATGCTCGGCGCGCTCAGCTTCATCACCACCGTCCATTCGTCGGTGGCTGTTACCGACTCAAGGGGTTCCCTGCCGAATTCCTCGAGACTGGTGCTCGCTTCACTGAACTTGCCCAGACCGAAATAGCGGTGAAAGTTGTATTCGATGTCCTTGGCGGTGAGTTCGCGACCGTTCATCGGTGACTTATTGTGCCAGTGAACACCCTGGCGGATCTTGAAGACATACGTCAGCGGGTCGGGCCGCGACCAACTTTCCGCCAGCAGCCCTGTAAAGGCGAACTCGGGAATGAACAGGGGGTGGAAGTTGAAGACCTCCCGGTCTATGGCCCAGTTTCCGATGCCGAGCTTCTCGATTACGCCACTGATGAGGTAACCTGCACCCGCCCCGAACCAGGCGTCCGTCCGATTCGGCTCGCCCGAAAAGACGTAGGTCAAGCTCCCGCCATACTCCGGCGCAGTCACCATCATTCCGGTGGTGGGGTCTGTGACCATGTGTGAGTCGGCAAAGGTTGAGCCGACCCCGAAGCCGGCCACCACCAGGATGAAAGCTAACAATAATTGAATCGTTCTTTTTTCTTTTACGAACTTTGTCATAAATCCTCCTTATCGATTTGACAAAAGTGATCCCTTGAAACAAGGGCAGTTAAGGACCCATGGAAACCGTTTGAATTTCCGGGCCTTCTTCACCCACCATTGGGCGAACGAAAGTCCTCTATACGCCCCCCTCCCGGAAATGTCAAGAAATAAATTGCAAAAAAATCAGATATAGTAACCCGAGTTCGACATAAATCTTCAATTGATGGAGTATCCTGGTGTCTATTTCATCTTCACTCAATCCCGGATCAAGAACGGAAGGGATCCAGATTTCTGTCTGGTTGCATACCCCTGGGTTCCTGGCCCAGACCAGCAATCCAGTTCGCCTTTGTGCCTTTGTGCCTCTGTGCCTCTGTGCCTTCCCTCCGTGCCTTTGTGCCTTCTTGATGATCTTCCGCAAGTTCCATACACGTAACATGAGTCAGCAATTTACAGTTGCAAATCAAAAAGGTTTCATATAGAAATAAGGAGGGATCTCAAGGTCTCTCAATGTATTCGGCAAGACAGGTATGAAATTCAAGTGCAAAGCATTATAATTAAATGATTTACCCAAGGAGCGTGAAATGAATGGAAATCGAATCAAAGCAATGTGGAAGGACGGCAAACCCGCGGTTCAAGCCTGGAGTTGGACAGGACATCCTGAAATTTCTAAGATTTTGGCAAGGGCAGGTTTCGACGCGGTTTGTCTGGACTGGCAACATGGTCTTGACGTGACTGAACAGTCGTTGGTGAATTGCATCCAGGCCATCAATACGGTACCCGGAGTGGCCGCCTTCGTCAGGTTGCCAAAAGGGGATGACTACTATATTTCCCATGCGCTGGATGCGGGGGCGGCTGGGGTGATCGTACCCATGGTGAACACTGCGGAAGAAGCCAGGTCCGCGGGGCTTGCGTGTCGCTATGCTCCTGTGGGGCGCCGCAGTTTAGCCAATACTCCCTTCATCAAACCCGGGGAAAAGGTTGAAGAATATACGACTCGCGCCAATGAGGAGATCATTTGTCTGGTTATGGTCGAAACCCGTCAAGCCGTAGAAAATATTGAAAGTATATGCAACTCGCCTGGAATCGATGGCGTTTATATCGGACCCTATGATTTGTCTCTGGACATGCAGGTGCCGACTGCCAACTGGCATAGCGACGAGCGACACCTGGCCGTTGTAAAACGCATCTTTCAAGTTGCCGGGAATGCCGGCCTCGTCGCGGGGCACCACGGATCCACTCCCGCCATTTCGGCAAAATTTATTAAAATGGGCGCAAAGTTATGCCAGATCGGCACGGATACATCTATCCTGTCCGGCGCATTACGATCATCTTTAGAGGGTTTTCGAGAGGCGCTGAAAGATGAATGAAGCATCTTGTCCGAATCATCGCTTCACCAGGTCGATAGGCATGGCTTGCACGGCCAAACCCCGGTCTTTCGGGGGTATCAATCTTCCATATACCGTATGTAGTTTTCTCCTTCATCTTTGATGTCGAATTCTCTCAGACGCTCTTCTTCTTGCTGGCAATTGATGCAGAGTCTGGTGAAAGGAACGATCATCAATCGTTTTTTGGAAATCGGTTCGCCACATTCTTCACAGTCTCCATAACTGTTTTCTTCAATGCGTCGAATCGCATCCTCGATTTTTTCTAATTTTTCCTGTTCGCGGTCTTGCAAAAGCATGGTCAATTTCCGTTCCTGCTCTTCCACCGAACTGTCAATTTCGTCTCCAATGTCGTGTTCTGTGACTTCTTGCTCCTTTATTTTCAGAATTTCTTCGACCAGGTTTTCTTTTTCCTTGAGCAACATCAATTTTATATCTTGCATCTTCTCGTCCTCCTGCTCTCGAACATTCCTTTTATTAACTCATGTAACGTGTATGAAACCCGGAACCATTTCAGAAAGTGAAACATTCCAAATACGACTGCCTCGGTCAATGGCAAAACCGCCTGTCGAAATCGTGAAAATCTAACGACTTTTTGACTCTGAATCAAGAATAATGATTCGGCCCTCGTCCAGTGCGACGTTTTAAAACGGCTGCAAACAACCCCATCCAATGTGAAGAAGGCAATGTCTTGAAAAAACCTTCATCAGTCAAGAAAGGCAACCGGGGTGTGGAATGAGTTAAAAATTGTTGAAAAGGGAGTATAGCATAATCCGGATGGTTTCTCAACAGGTGTTCAATTTGAAGTTCGTTTTCCTCCTTTTCCAGGGAACAAGTCACGTAAACCAGGAGACCTTCCGCTTTCAAATGGTGAGCGGCCTTATTCAACAAGTGCTGTTGTAAGTGAATTTTGTTCAACAAAATTTCCTTGGAAGCAATCCACTTTATATCCGGGTTCTTGCGAATCGTACCCGTTGAGGAGCAAGGAACATCCAAGAGAATGACGTCGAAGGGTGACTTGAATGGAAGTTGCAGGCCATCTGAAACGAGCAATCCCCTTGTTGGCAGTCGCAGGCATTTCATATTGTGACGAAGCCGTCTCATACGTTTTGGAGAGGAGTCATTGAGAAAGAGGTTTTTCCGACAAGGGGCTTGTAGAATCCCGATGGATTTCCCTCCAGGAGCTGCGCAGACATCCAATACGTTTCCCTTCCAAAGAGGTGCGGTACAATCCAGAAAAATTTGAGAAGAGCTGTCCTGTACATAACACGCGCCTTGTTGAAATGCAGAGGTGTGAAACAATTCCGCCGCGTTTTCAACGACCAGTGCCTGGGTAGCGATTGGATGCAAACGCGCGGAGAGGCCTTCTTTTTCCAGGCATTCCAAGAGACCTTCCCGCTTCCAGGGGGGTATGGCGCGGATGGTAACGCCTTCGAAAATATTATTGGCCGTACAAATAGATTCCACTTGCGCCGGTGCGTAGAATTCTTGCCAGCGGGCCACCATCCAATCCTGGTGAGAAGTACGAATTGCCAGAGAATGATGGTGATAGGAATAATTGTTTTCCAAATCACTGGCCAAATTCCTCAATACGGCATTGATGAGGGATTTTTGAGCGATGATACGGAAAGGATGGGCCAAAGCGACACTTTCGTAGATGCTGGCGCGTGTGGGAATACGGTTCATGAAGAGGAGTTGGTAAATCCCCAATGCCAGGATTCCTACCAGGCTTTTTTGCAATTTGTGGAAAGGCCTGTCCACCCGATTGCAAACTTCCGTTTGCAATAAACGACGATGGCGAATCATACCTTGCAGGAGATGGCAATAAAAACGACGGTCTTTTACGGTCTTCAACTGATCCGGAAGCCGGTCCTGCCAATGGAACGAGCGTGGAAATCTTAAAAAATCCCTCACTACCAAAAATCGAACGGGATCGTATGCCATCTTTTCCGTAAATATGCGAATCAGGAGATGAAATTTAATTTATAAAATCAATAATTTAATATTTATGATGTGCCATGCCGGTCCCGGATCCCCCTGGATTCCTGGTCAAGCCTGGAATGACAAATGCGATTTCCTGGATTCCTGGTCAAGCCAGGAATGACACGATTTTTAACTCCTGATTCACGTCCGTAAATATGAAGGAGTTTCCTGAATTGGTATTGAACTTTCCGCGCATTATCGATAGGCTTGCTTTATATACCTCTAACCTTCTCCTGTCTCAAGGGTATTGTGCCGGCAATTCATCATTTTAACTCGAAACATCTCCTCACTTTGGGAGGTAGCTTGTTGCTCGGGTTCTTGTTTTTTCTGTATTGGGCTGACATCGAGGCTGTCAGCGACACCCCATTCTGGTTGATTGTCGCTGGTGATTTGAGGGGTGAAATCAAACCTTGCGGCTGCAGTCCTGAAGGGGACATGGGAGGATTGCTGCGTCGCGCCAGTTATTTGGAACAACTGCGCGCATCCGAGAATCCGCTTTATTATCTCGATTTGGGAAACAATTTTCCCCCTCCCTCCGAGCAAGGTCGTTTGAAGGTGGATTTGATTCAAAAAACTCTGAAACGGCTCAACCCTTTGGTGATTTTACTGGGTCCCAATGAACTACTCTACGAAAAATCGCTTTTGGACCTGCAGCTTCCGTATTTACTCTCCAACGTTCGTGCGGACTGGCCCTTTAAAAAATCTCATATTGAAAAGTTGGCAAACCATCAAATCGGTATCTGGGGTTATCTCTCTCCCACGCAAATTTACCAAAATAAGAACGAGGAGCAAACGGTCTATCCCGTTGATACCGCCCTTCTCGAGGAGTGGCGAGAGGAATTGCAAGAAAGTCGCGCAGACTACGCTATTTTATTGTTCCGGGGTAATGAAGAAGAATTATCACAGTTCGAACAAAGTCATTTATTCAACATCATCATCACGGGCAGCAACAACGATGATGAATTGAACCAGGTTTTAGAAATGCAAACCACCACGGGAACTTTTCCTGCAGTACCCACCAAAGGACAAGGCGCCCTACATGCAAAAATTGAATGGAGCAACCAACCTGCTCGATCAGGAAGTCCCGACTCGAGCGACAGTGAAATTGCATGGGAGGTGACATGGCTTTATGATAAGTATCCTGATCATGCTGAGATTCAACCTTTCTTTGATGATTACAATGAACACGTCAAAGAACTGTTTTTTACGAACCTCGACCGCATGGAAAAACACGCGCGCGATACTCCGTATGGAGGAGAGATCGTATGCAAGGCATGTCATCTTGCCCAACACTCGATATGGATCGATAGCCGACACAGCCGCGCATACGCGACCTTGCAAAACGTCAACAAGCATTTTGACCTGGAATGCTTGCAATGCCACGTCGTGGGTCTGCAGCAGGAGGGTTTCCTCAGCGTGGAGTTGACTCCCACCCTGCTCAACGTGCAATGCGAGAACTGCCACGGGCCCGCCAAAGCTCATATCAGCAATCCAACCCAAGTGCGTCCCCCCACCAAACCTGCCCAACAAACTTGCGTTTCCTGTCATCGAGGAAGTCATTCCCCGACTTTTGAATACTCGACGTACTGGGCCAAAATCGCGCATTAACAGGAAGATTCTCCGGGGTTCTTCTTCCAATTTTCCAACCAATTCAATAATGCGGATTGTTCAGCAAAGCAATTGGGATATTTCATCTCCGGGCGTTTGATAACAATCAATGGAATCTCCAAAGAGCGGGCAGCTGACGCTTTTGCCAGAAAACCACCCGCTTCTCCGGAATCTTTGCTGACGACGCAATCAACTTGCCAGCTTCGCCAAAGCGTTTCATTGAATTCCTTTGTGAAGGGTCCTTGCATTGCGCAAATGTGATCGGCTGGGATTCCAAAATCGATAGCGCGTTGCACGGAGGAAGGATCCGGAGTGATGCGGAGATACCATTCGCGCCGGGCAGCACCGGAAGCATCGAGATAAATTCCGAGATCTTTGGAGCCGGATGACAAAAAAATGCGTTTTCCTTGGGTGATTGCGACTTGCGCGGCCTCCTCCGTGGTTTGACAAATCGTGATGAAAGGCGACCCATCCACCTCGGGGGGATGGCTTTCCGGGCGTTCAAAACGCAAGTACGGAATCTTCAATTCAGCAGAAAGTTGCAACAACTGCGAGGAAATTTTTGTGGCAAAAGGGTGAGTCGCGTCGATGATGGCGCAAGCGGAAGTTTCCCGCAACGCTTGACGACGCATCGTGATGCCTTTCCTCCCTCCGGTTACAGGTAATCGGGGAAATTTATTTTTTAATAGCTCTTTGCCATATCCGGTTGCGGTGGAGACAATGACGGGATAACCCCGCGTTTCCATTTCGGCAGCCAGGCGATTGCCATCGCCGGTACCTGAAAAAACCCAATACGCATGGTGTGGAAGCGCGCTTGCTGGTTGAGTTGACTTGGTGAGATGCTCAGGCTCCCGCAATCCGAGATATCCACGCGGGGTCACCAGAAATTTGCCTTTGCGACGCGTGAAACGATTACCGACGACAATGGTGGTGCGCATATCGAATTGCTGATCGAGCAGGTCTTCCAGGACTGTGACAGCCGTTACTTGCTGATCTCGATATGCGTCGCGAACCACCCCGCACCAGGTGGTGGGCAACTTATGTCGTAACATGATTCGCAAAACCCGGTAGATCCCTTGCTGCCGTGTCCGGCTTTGAACGTTGTATAAAACGGCTACCAAGTCGGCCCGGGCAATGAAAGTTGCCCGGTTCTCGATCAATTCCCACGGGCATAAATGGTCTGAAAGCGAAAGTGTGGCAAAATCATGGGACAAAGGCGCTCCTAAGAGTGAAGCGCAAGCATTGGCTGCCGTTATTCCGGGAATGACTTCCACTTGAAAAGGCTCCCGTTCTTCCATCAACTCAAAGGCGAGACCCGCCATGGCATAGACACCGATATCACCGCCGGAAACCAGGCTCACCTGCTTGCCGGCGCGAGCCAGCTCAATGGCTTTCTCTACACGTTCACGCTCTTGGGTGAGAGGAAAGGCATGGACCATTTTACCTGCCACTTCCTCCTTAATCCAAAGCAGGTAATGGTGGTAGCCGACAATCTCCTCACTCAGCGCAATGGCATTCATAGCCCTGGGAGGAATGAGCTCCTTATGTCCGGGTCCAAGGGAAACGAGATAGAGTTTACCTTGCATGATGTTTCCTTATTCTGGTAAAAACACCGGGTCGTCCACGATTGCAACGGCGACGCCTTTGCAGGTTGTTTTCCGCAAAATCAACTCCCCGCGTATACTGGCCAACAAGGCGCAAGGCTCACAAACACCCGCCACTCCCAAATTTTGCTGAACCCAATGGGAAGAGCGGGTAACCCAAGGACGAATTGCCAGCAGTTCGCGTTTGATCCCATGCAGGGGGAGTTCACGACGCGCGCACCACTGGCGCAGTCCCGGTTCTTTTTCCTTCAGGTCAATCGTGGCAATTTCACGCACTTCCCGGAAGCTGCGTCCGATTTGTCGCAAGGCCTGGCCGACTGCTTCTTCAATTTGGTCGGGTGCCACTCCTTTACGACAGCCTATACCAATCACAATCGGTTTGAGCGTTTCGGTCGCGGTCGTGATTACAGGAATAGCTCCCGTCAGCGTCGCGATTTGGTGGGCCAGTAAATTGGCTTTCCCTTCGTGCCCTGCAAGCAAAGAAACCGCATAACGCGCCCCTTCATCCAGCACGACTACGCCGGGATCGGTGCGTTTGTCTTGCGGCAATCCTTCCAGGTACCGCACTGCAATCCCCGTTGTCATCACCAACACCCAGGGCGCGTATTCAAAAAACAACTCGGCAAACCGAGACTTAGCGGATTTTTCCGGATGTTTCCAGGAACTCAACAATTCCGCGGAAAGTTGTTGTTGTAAAAACAGACCCAAAGGTTCGGCTTGTTGTCGAACCAGCCAAATTCCCGATTTCATTTCTTTTTCGCTCCCACGCTGTTATTGGTACGACCAGGCGGATTCCTTCCCACGCTGCCCTCCGATCGACTGGACCGGCACCCTCTGCGAAAGCGGTGGGTGTACCGGGCAGAGTACAATTGAGATTCCTCCTCGAGCTCCTCTCTTAAAACGGATCCGACAAGGACCATGGTGGACAAGGCCCATTCCCGCACTTTGATTTCATCGAGGACCTTAGCCAGCGTGCCGAGATAAATACGCTCTTCAGGCCAAGTGGCTTTTTGAACCAGGGCGATCGGCGTATCCCCGCTATAAAATGGTCTGAGTTCTTTAACAATTTCTGGCAAATGAGGGCCCGATAGAAAAATACACAAAGTGGCTTGGTGCGCGGCAAGCCTTGATAGGCTTTCCTTTTCAGGAACAGGGGAAGCCCGTCCGGAAACTCGCGTTAAAATTACGGTCTGAGAAACACGTGGTTTGGTCAATTCCTTCTGCAAACAGGCGGCTGAGGCGGAAAACGAAGAAACGCCCGGCACGACTTCAAAGGGAATTCCCAATTGACGCAATCGCTCGATTTGCTCGGCAATCGTCCCGTAAATGGCGGGATCTCCGGAGTGGAGACGGGCCACGTCCCATTCATTTTGTCGGGCTAATTCGTAGTAGGTTTCCTGTTCTTCCAGGTTCAATAACGCAGTGTCAATCACCTTGAACGCTTCCTGGCAATGCATGAGAACTTCACGATTGACCAAGGACCCGGCATACATCACCATTGGAACTTTTTTAAGGATTCGGATACCCCGCAAGGTGATCAAGTCCGCCGCCCCGGGGCCTGCTCCGATAAAATAGACTTTCATACGTGCCGTTTCTCTCTGGGAAGCTTGCGGATGAGCATGGTGGACAAATAACCAGTAGACTCTCCGGCCTTCAATTGCGTCAAATCGTTGCATAAAACTTCTTCTTCAAACCCCAAATATCCACCAAATGCGCAATATCGTTCGATGTTCATGGATTGCAGGAGTCGCAACACCCGGGGCAGTCTTTTGCCGATCTTCATCAGCACTACCACGTCATGGCTTTCAATATCCACCTGCAAATTTTTCATATTATCCGGGCAAGGCAAGATCAAAAGACGTTCTTTTCCCTCTCCCAAGGGCCAGTTCAAAGAAGCAGCGATGGCAGCGAAGCTGGTGATACCAGGGAAAGTGTGGTGAGGAACCTCCGGAAGGACTTCCAGTAAAGCTGAAATCGTATAACCATAGGTGGAGTAGGTGAGGGGGTCTCCCAAGGTGAGATAACCCACATTTTTCCCCTGTATCAATTCCCTGGCAATCCGGTGCGAGAACTGGTTGTAATGGTTTCGCAGCACATTACGATTGGGATCCATTTTGAAAGGGATATTTCGAAATTTTTCCTGTGGAATGTCCAGCCCCCTCAAGCACCACCTTGCTTTGGAGTCCTCTCGGGAGTCGGCAATGGGACAGTAAATGATTTCGCAATCATGCAAAGCGCGTAAAGCGCTGACGGGTATAAGACCCTCCGGTCCGGGGCCCACCCCCACCCCATAAAAAGTGCCCAACCGGTTTTCAGGGTAAGAAGTTTGCGGCATGGTTCCTCACAATTCACCATGATATTAAAGCGACCCTCGCAGGAGTATTCGTCGCATCGCAATCAAGCGCACTTGTACTTCTTGCACGCGTTTTGTCTTTTCATGAACGATCTTTGCGATTTGATTTTCCACCTCCTGCCAGAAATGAAAGACGTTCACTTCATTTTCCAAATGCCGGATGACCTGTTCCATGGTGGTCGATTGCCGGCATCTTTCAATGAGCGTCGGTGCCATTCCGAAGCGCTCGGCTGCCCGAGAGACTGCATATACCGCAGTCCCGCTGGCTCCAGAATGAGTGTCCCATACCCGGTCGAGCAATTTTGCCAATTTTCCAGGATGCCCAACCAACCAAAGACGGGGAAGCACGAAATCATACTCAGCCAGGGTCTGGTTCAGGGAATCAATGGAAAATCCGACAAAATTCGACATCTGTACAACGCGCTTCAGGGGGAATTCCAAATTTTGAGCAGCGAAACGCTGGCCAATGTTTCCGGGAGTGAAGACTATCTCCCGGGGACGGTCCGCAATGGCAATGCGAACGTACAACTCAATGGACGCGAGAAAAGACGAGAGTGATTTGGGCTCGACGATACCCGAAGTGCCGAGAATGGAAATACCATCGACGATTCCTAAACGAGCATTGTAAGTTTTTTTGGAAATTTCCACTCCATTTTCACAGCCTATCTCGAGGTCAAAGCCTGTATCGCCCGAATAACCAATCTCCTCCAGGATTTCATGGACGGCTGCTATCATCATCTGGCGGGGAACGGGGTTGATTGCGGGTTCTCCCGCCGGGAATGCAAAACCAGGCTCGGTGATTGTTCCCACACCCGATCCTGCGAAAAAGCGAATTTTCGACTGGTCGTTGGCTTGGACAGTGGCAAAAATCTTTGCTCGATGCGTCACATCGGGATCATCACCAGCGTCTTTTTCCACAGTGGCTCGTACCCGACCGGGGCTTTCCTCTGCGATGTTCAATATGCGGAAATTGACAAAATGAACGCCATCCACCAGGTTGACCAGAACCTGCGAGCATTCCCTGCCCTGCAACAACTTGAGCAACGCTGCTTTAACGGCAGCCGTCGCGCAAGATCCGGTGGTCACTCCACGACGCAATCCGTTGGCCGCCGGTTCTTTGAAATCAAAGGCTTTCCGGGCTGCAGTGTTCATGCCGAAGCCAGAAGGTTGACAGCTTGAATCATGAGAGCATTCATGGTCGCCGCTGCCCAAGGGGAACCTCCACGGTTGCTGGTGTTGGTGATGTGAGCAACCGATTTACATTGAACCAGCTCTGCCTTGCATTCCCTGGCTTCGATAAACCCGACAGGCAAACCGATAACCAGGTGAGGATTCCAGTTTTGCATCTTCACAAGCCGCACGGCTTCCATAACCGCAGTCGGCGCATCTCCTATGGCCACTATCACATTGTTCCCCAACTGCATCCAGGCACGGCGGATGCCTGCCGCAGAGCGTGTGATCCCCTTTGCCTGCGAGAGTAAACGGGTTTCTTCCTCATGCACTCCACAGAATACTTCAATTGCCAATTGGGATAGCAATTTCCGTTTCAAACCACTTTGAACCATACTCACGTCGGTAATGACTCTGCAGCCCGAAATCAAGGCTTGCACACCCACGTCAATGGCATTTTCAGAAATTATCACATCGTCTGTGACTGAAAAATCTCCAGAGGTGTAGACCAGTCTTTGCAAGATGGGAAGGTGCAATCGCGGGACCCCGGACCAGTCCCGACCTTGTTCAATGATCTTGAAACTTTCGCTCTCCAAGGGGTGTGGTTGATAGAGTTCCGGTATCGTTCGTTCCGCCTCCTCGTGACTGTGGACGAGAGGAGCCGTGGTCGAATGAGTATGAGGGTGGAAAAGGGTTTCATGTTTGCCCCTCACATGGAGATGGTGGGCTCGCTGTTCCTTTCCTACTTCGTCTTCAAATCCGACTATTTGCACCCGGTATTTGCACAAGCTGCAATTCATCACTGCCTTTCCTTCGATTCCTTCTTGCGCTTTTTCCAACCAGACGTCGGTCACATGTTGATGCACCCCAAGATATTTTGCTTTTAATATTTCAATTTCCGGATGGCGCTCCCTGACCGCATCGGCTGCCTGGTAAATCCGATTGACGAGGATTCCCGTGAACAAAAAAAAGGGAACGACGATCATTCGTTTGAATCCCATGCCAACTGCAAATTCAATCCCTTCTGCTACCAGGGGGTGCGCCGTTCCCGAATAACAAACGAAGGAACCTCCAAATCCCATCCCTTCCTCCACCATCCTTGCCAGTTTGTTCACATTTGAATTGATGTCCGGATCCGTCGTCCCTCGTCCGACAACCACCAGCAATGTTTCTGAACGCTTGAATAACCGGCAGGAATGCGCTTCCGCCTGTACGATTCTTTCCTGGAACAGTTTCAGCAAAAGGGGATGGAGTTCCATAGCCCCTCCATATTGGAATTCGATATGCTGAAATTCTCGTTTCATTGCCAGTAATTCGATGGGCATGTCATTTTTTCCATGACTGGCAGGAAATAAGATAGCCGGGACCATCACGATGCGTGTTGAGCCGAGTTGAATATTTTTCCGTATTGCCGTATCGATAGTGGGGGCGGCAAACTCTAAAAATCCGTGGGTGACGACTCGCTGGGGTTGTTTCTTTTTCAGTAATGAAATCGCTTCTTCGAATTCTTTCACACCCGCAATATCCCGGCTACCATGACCGGCAACCACTATGCCATAACTGGAATTGGAATTTATCATAGGAAAAGTGTGGCTTTTAATAGCAGGAATGACCTGAAAAAAATTGGCTCTTGCTCTACGATATGCTAAGAATGGTCATTGAGATAACAGTAAATTATCACAAAGGAGTCGCAGAACCAACTGCAAAGAAGGAGGGAAGCCCAGATGGAAAAAAGAACCAGGAAAACCAAAAACGGTATCGCGCATCGTATTTTTTCCACCAATGGGATCCTGATTGCAATTTTACTGTTGATGGGTTATTGGATTTTTTGGGGAGGAAATAAGCAAAATACTGGATCCTTTTCTTTCCAACCGCGCCGCTCGATCGTGGGGATCGGCAATACCCTCAACGCCGATGCGATCGAAAGATTGGGTGTGGATTTAACGGAAAATCTCGACCCGAAATTGATCCCCTCGCTTGTCGAACAGGCGATGAAAGAAACGGTGCAATCCGGAGTGAGAGAGCAAGAATTCGTCCAAACTCTGGTCACCCGTGTTTCCAATAAAATTCGTGATATCAGCACCATTGACTTGAACAACGATGGCATCGCCGACCCGATTCTGGTGGTACCTCAAAACATTTCGGAAGGTGCGGAACACCTTCAACTTTCCATTCGCGTGCCAGATCCTGCGGAAGTGGCTACTTTACCGGAAGGCGGCGATCAGAATGCCTGGTTGGAAATTGCGGAAACGAAGTCGGTCGAAATCATGACCGCTGTTGCCATTAAAGAAAATGATCAAAACATGGTCATTCAATCTGCTCCCAATCCACAAGTTTACAGCGCGCACCCTCCTTATTATCACCACACCACCAGTCTGACCAATGTGTTGTTGACTTCAATGATGCTCAGTTGGATGTTCTCTCCCGCATTGTACGGTCCTGGATTCGGATATGGCTACTATGGAGGGCCATACCGGACAACGTCCGCGATTCAGCAAAACCGTGCGGGCAACTTAAGCAATTTGCGGACGGCAAGAGGTTCCTCCTCTGCAGCAATCAATTCCAAAGGACAATCGATCGCGTCCAATAATTTCAAGAAGGTTCCCCCCAAGTCCCTCAACCAAATCAAAACCACCCAGTTTCGAGCCAAAAGTGGACAAAGCGTTTCCCGCGCTGGAGGATTTGGTAGATCTTCCACAGTTCGCAGCGCTCCTTCGTCGAGAAATACCATCCGTTCCAGTTTTTCACGCCGTCGCAGTTTTGGCAGTTTTGGACGTGGAGGAGTCCGACGCAGTTTTGGTGGTTTTGGTCGCAGAAGATGACAAGCATTCCAGGTAAAAAGGCACAAAGGCACCTTTGCGCCTTTGCGCCAGTTACCGGTTGTCAGTTCCTTCACGAGTTTCCTTTGCCCCTCTGTCCCCTTGTGTCATTCCTGGCCCAGACCAGGAATCCAGTTCGCCTTTGTGCCTTTGTGCCTCTGTGCCTTCCCTTTGTGCCTTTGTGCCTTTGTGCCTTCCCTCCGTGCCTTTGTGCCTTCCCTCCGTGCCTTTGTGCCTTCCCTCCGTGCCTTTGTGCCTTTGTGCCTTTGTGCCTCTGTGCCTTCCCTTTGTGCCTTTGTGCCTTCTTATTTCGGGGGAACCGGTTCCGATTGGTGAAACAGTTTTCGAAAAGGAGCAAGGAAGTCTTCCAGAATGAAATAGATTGATGGGATGAGGAGCAGGGTGATTAAAGTAGCCACTATCACGCCAAAACCCAGACTGATTGCCATTGGAATGAGAAAGCGAGCTTGTAGAGAAGTTTCCGTGATCATTGGCAGAAGACCGAAGAAAGTGGTGAGGGAGGTGAGTACGATCGGACGAAAGCGACGCGTACCACCTTCCATAATAGCCTCTCTCAAGGGAAGTCCGCGGCGACGGGCATTGTTGATGAAGTCCACCAATATCAGCGAATCATTGACTACAATTCCCGTCAGCGCGACAATTCCGAGCAGACTGACCAAGCTCAACTGGTAACCCATGATCCAATGCCCGAGAAAAGCGCCGATCACTCCAAAGGGTATGGCGGACATCACCACGAGCGGTTGAAAGTAACTACGGAACTGCAGGGCCAATAAACAGAAAATTCCAAAAAGGGCAAAGATGGCGCTTTGGATTAAACTTTCCATGGTTGCCGCCCGGCTGCGATTGCTGCCTGCAAACGAATATTCCAATGCCGGATAATCGTTTGCCAGTTCCGGCAGCACTTCATTGTTCAGGTTGGCTTCGATTTCACGAGTGTTGGCAATGTTATGGTCGACTTTGGCGGAGACGTCCACAATTCGTTTCCCATCCTCCCGATTGATCTGGCTATACGAATGTCCATGATGGAGATAGGCCAGTTCGGAAAGTAGCATTTCCCCACCCGAAGGGATTTTGACCACCATATCGTCCAAATTTTGACGATATTGCCTTTCTTCCCTCGGATAGCGCAGCATCACCTTCACCGCATCACTTCCCCGTTGCAAACTCAACACTTCCGTTCCCTGAAAAGCAGATCGTACCTGTTGGGTCAATCCCAGCGTGGTCATACCCATCGCATTGCCTTCCGGTCTCAGTTGGAGTTGGATTTCCGGTTTACCTTGGGCATCACTGTCCTCGATATCGCTCACACCCGGGTATTGGGCCAATATGCTTTTCAATCGCTCTACGGCCTGGGTCAAAGTATTGTAGTCGGGATGGACAAATCGGACATCCAAATCCGAACCGGCACCCGGGCCAACGCTGAAACGTACGGTTACCGCCTCAGCCCCGGGTATGCTTCCCACACGCCTGTTCCATTTCGCGGCAAATTCTCTGGCAGAAAACCCACGGACATCCAAAGGTTGTAGAAAAACTCTGGCATTGGTGAGGTGAGTGCCCCGGTTGCCTCGTCCTCCATGACCTCCAAGGGTGCTGAAAATGCCACGGGAGGTCGGATGGCCCTGTTGCTGGTCATACTCGGCAATAAGGGTCTGTGCTTCATGGACCAGTTTTTCCTGCGCTTGCCGGGTGACATGTAAGGGCGTGCCAAAGGGCATGGTGACGGAAGCAATTACCCGGTCTCCTTCAATCCTTGACATAAATGAGAATTTAAGATGCCCTGCCGCAACCGCGCCACCTCCCACAACGAGCATGAAAACACCAATAGCCAGGGTTGCGTAACGATATTCAATGGCCAGGTTCAACAACTTGCGATATGGACCTTGGGTGACTTTTTCCATGCCCAGGCCGGGGTAGGCCTTGATCTTTTCCAGTCTGCCCCAAAACCCTTTATGCTTCCTGAATTTTTTAGAATGGGCCAAATGGGCGGGCAATATATATAGACATTCCAACAAGGATACCAAGAGCACGATGACCACAATGATCGGTATCGCTTTTAAGAACTTTCCCATATTCCCTGCAATAAAAAAGAAAGGCATGAAAGCAACAATCGACGTCAGGATCGCAAACAAGACCGGGCCACTTATTTCGGATGCCCCCTCCACCGAAGCCCTCAGTCTGGACTTACCCATTTCCTGATGAGCATAAATATTTTCTCCCACCACGATGGCATCATCCACCACGATTCCCAGCACCAGGATGAAGGCAAACAAGGAAATCATGTTGATACTGACGTCGGTAGCCGGCATCAGGAGAAAAGCTCCCATGAAGGAAATAGGAATGCCCATACTGATCCAAAAAGCCAGTTTCGCTTCCAGAAACAATGCCAACAACAACAAGACCAATCCCAGCCCCAGTGCCGCATTTTTAACCAGCAAATTGATCCGCTCTTCCAAACGCAGGGAGTTGTCATTCATAATCTCTATATCAACTCCCGGTGGGATACGTTCCTTGATACCGGCCAAATCGGCACGCACGATTTCCGAGATTTCTGTGGGGGTCTGATCGCCCACTCGATAAATCTCTACCAGGATGGAAGGCATCCCGTTGTAGGTGGAAACGGTATCGACTTCTTCAAAACCCTCATTGACCATGCCGATATCTTCCAGGAGGACTTCGCCATCTTCCGTGGAAAGGATGGGAATCCTGGCATACTCGGCTGCCGTGTAACGCCGTTCCTTGGTTCGTATCAGGACATCCCCGCCCGAAGTTTTCAGGGTTCCTCCCGGTAAATCGAGAGTCGAGGCTCGTATCGTATTGGCCACTTCTTGCATGGTCAGACCATAGCGCTGCAACTGCGCTTGTGGAATTTCAATCGAGATTTCATGATTCCGTACGCCAATCACATCGACCTGGGTGATTTTTTCATGACTCAAGAGATCATTTTTGATATTCCCGGCCAGGTCACTCAAAGCCAGCTCACTGACGTTCCCGAATAAAACGAGTTGCAACACCTCCTGCCGGCGACGGACCATGTTCACAATCGGTGCTTCTGAATCTTCCGGTAGAGATGAAATGTTGGAGACCGCTGTTTTCACTTCCTCCAATACTCGTGGATTGTCGCTTCCTTCCTCGAGTTCTATTCTGAAACGCCCTACCCCTTCGTTTGCAAAAGACATCACGCTTTTAATTTCAACAATGCCTTGCAGCGCTTCTTCAACCGGTATCAAGATACTTTCCTCTATATCCTCAGGGGTGGCGCCAGCATAGGGAATTGTGACGTTGATGATATCCAATTCAAACTCGGGAAATATTTCCTGTTTGATGGAATTCACGTTGATAAAACCACCCACCAGGCAAACGATCATCAGTAAATTGGCGGCGACTGGATTTTTAGCCATCCATTCAATTAACTTCATACATCCTCCAACTTAAACCAGGAGTTAAAAACGTGTCATCCCTGGGATCCCGGACTGGATCCGGGACCAGGAATCCAGGGGGATACGGGCGATACTTTGGATGCCGGAATCTTTTTCAGAGATGAGTTTTTTTCGTTTCCGTCCACTTGACTACGAAGGCTTTTGCCTCGAGACCTGTTTTCCTTCACCTTCTGATGATTTTCTCTGTTTGCCAAGTCTTTGATCTTCGGCTGATTGTCCATCTTTTTCCGCCACTCTCACTTTCAACCCCGAGACAGCGGCTTTCAATGGAGAAGTGATCAATTTTTCGCCTGCCTGCACTCCATTGGAGATAAAAACTTCATCTTTCTGGATATAGTCTACGACCACTGGTCGAATCTCCAACAAGCCTTCTTTTTCGAGGTAAACGGTGTTTTGATCCCGCAGGGCATGGGCTGGGATAATGAAAACATTGCGAAAGGTCTGCGCAGGAATCGTAACTTCAACGAAAGCGCCAATAAACAGTGGAATCGGAGCATTTTCCAGTTGGCGAGAAGCTTTAAACTTAAATGGATCTTGAATTTCAATCAAGAGTTGGCCCATACCGCCTTTTGACGTCAATTCGGGCAATCTATGCTGCACGATCCCATTCCAGGCCTGGGTGTGGTTCCCGTAGGTAAACATCACTTTGGCCGGAATATTGAGTTGATTGGGGATTCTCTGAAGAGGGAGCCGGGCCATTTCTCGCAAGGGAAGATCGACCTTGACTTGCGCCTCATCGCTGCCGATCAGGGTGGCGATCGCAAATCCGGGAGAGACGAATTGATCTCCGGAGACGTCCACTGCCTGCAGTATGCCATTGAAGGGTGCTTCCACTTCGGTATAAGTCGTATTGAGCCCTGTTGCCGGTTTGATTCCAAGGAGGACCTCTTCGGCACGGACGTAACCTCCCTCGACCAGGGAAGGGCTGATGTAATCGACAATCCCGGAAATGGGTGGAGTGAGAATCACCCGCTTTTTCGCACGGACAATGCCATGCGTTTGAATCTGGATTCTTCGGTTCTCCGGTCTGAGCGAACTGACTTCGACCAGAATTCCTGCAAAAGATTTTTTTCGAGGGCTGGTTTGGGGCTTGGTGGCATCAAAGTACATCCAAATGGCTCCTCCTGATAGAAGAATGACCACGGGAAGCATTATCTTTGTCAGGAGTCGAATCTGTTTTGTCATGCCCGTTCAAATTATTCGTTTACGAAAATCTCAGGCAAGGGTTAGGGCATATATGATTCTTTGAATATACCCCGGCGCATTACCGACTGTTTCAGGATAACAAAATTCCAATAAAATGTTTATCTTGCATGTATCAGTTTGTAACAACTTGTATAAAGTCTCCAAGATCCTGCGCATTACCAGTCTTAATTAAAATCTACAACAGTCAGTCATCGAATATAGGAACCCTGAATGGGTTGATGGCGAACTATTTTGACAGGCTCGAATAAATCTCAATCACAGACGAAATGACCGAAAACCAAGGGTGGTGATAAAATCCCGGTAGCGTGAAAATGCAGCTTTGAGCGATTTCTCGCCGCCGTTGTTCAACCTTCAGGATCAATAAAAAGAATAATCTTTGTCAGGAGTCGAATGTGTTTTGACATGCCCCGTTCTAATTATTCGTTCACGAAAATCTCAGGCAAGGGATAGAGCGTAAAGGACAATGCCTCCATAAATCAGGAGCATCGAGGCTGATTTGAATTGGTTCAACGTGTATTTATTGGAATAAAAAAAGACAATAGCCACTATTGTAGCTCCTATCAAAGTCCATAACAATTCTTTTTGAGGCATTTCGATGAGAGTGAATGCCGAACCACTGAAAAACATCACTGCCACAGGAACACTCAAACAAATACAGATATCAAAGATATTGCTACCAAATACATTAGAGACGGCTGCGTCATAATTGCCACGTTTTGCGCTGAGCACGGAGAGGACGGTGTCCGGTGCCGAAGTTCCCGCGGCAATCACTACGAACGACATAATCACCGCATCAATTCCCAGTAAGTTGCCCAAGCCGATCGAGGCTTCCACCAGGACGTAAGAAGCGCCACCCATGACGAGCATCATGCCTGTAATCCAGGCCCAGGCTTCTTTATCTCCAGCAATATGCAAATCTTTTTCTTTTTTTCGAGGAGCTTTTTTTTTGAAGGTTTGTTCCTGGTGATTCTTGTAATGCTGGTGCAGAAAAATGATATAGGCTACATAGAGGAAAAAGAAAACAGCTGCAATACCGATACTCCACTCCGGCGTTTGATAAACAAAAAACACCAACATTGTTACTACGAGTAAATAGAAAAGACTGTCGCGCCAGACCACTTCGCGACTGAGCACCAGGGGAGTGACGGCAACTAATCCGGATGCGGCGGGTATAACAAGTACGTTGTACAATGCCGAACCGGCTACGGTTGCAACACCAATTTCAAATTGACCCAAAACGATCACTGCGATCACGGCAACCGCAAATTCTGGAAATGAACTGGCAATGGCATCGATAACCGCGGCTTTGACTGACTGGGGAAGATTGTGACGCGCTTCAATGAATTCAGCAGCCGGTGAAAAATGATCCCCTGCCCTCCAAATCACCAGAGAAGTGAGGGCAATCAATGAGAAATAATGAAAGAATTCAATCACAGCGACGGTAAATGGCCAGGAAACAACGGCGATGGCCCCCAGGATCAAACAGGGTTTGTAAACATAAGGGCCTGAAAATCGTTGTAATTGGCTGAAAGGAAACATGGGGTTTCAGATTCGAATTTTCAAAATGCGGTTAATCGGAATTTTGAGAGGTGTTCAGTTGTTTTTCTTCTCCCTTCAACAAACGAACCAAGTTTTCCCGGTGTTGGTAGATCAGCAGGGCCGACAATGCGCAGAAAAGTAGAAATTGTGGAACAGAAATCATATCTCCCGCCCCCCTTGGAACTATCAAGAACAAGAAAGGCAATATTGCCAACATCACAAGAGCTGCCAAACTGGAAATGCGTTTCACAAGAAATACTCCTCCCCAAACCAGTGCGGACACAAGGGCTACGGGCCAGTGGAGTACGGTCAGTACCCCGAATAACGTGGAAATTCCCTTGCCCCCCTTGAATTGCAGAAATATAGAAAATACATGACCACAGACCAAGGCCATGCCCACGCAACTCCATTGGAAGACCAGGATGCTACCGCTATCATCGAGCAACCAGGGGCGCGCCATCCCCATAGTCACTCCCCCTTTGGCAAAATCCAGTAAAAAAGTAAAGATTCCGGGTAGTTTCCCCCCCACCCGCATCACGTTGGTCATGCCAATATTGCCACTGCCCTTGGTACGTATGTCTACACCAAGCATTCCTTTTCCAATCAAGAATCCAAAAGGAATACTCCCAACAAAATAGCCAATCAGCAAGAGAAGGTAAATCATACCGGAATTGCTTTTGTCAAAGAATGAAGAATTTGAGGCTACCCACTCGATTCGGAAAATGTTCCGTGGGAGGAGAAACTATATCCAATTTGCGAGTATAGCCCAATTGCTTATCCCGGTAAAGAGAATCAGAATTGAATGCACGATCTATAATACTCTGGCTATGTGTCTGTTAACGCCAGGCTGTAGTACTCGGGTTTCGTTCTCACTTCTTTAATGAAATCGGCCACTCCCTTTTCGAAATCCGCAATTAATATTTCCCTCTTGCTGAAAAATGGGCGCAAATAGGAAACAATCTAACCAACTATTTCACTATTCAATGAGAAGGGAGCTGGGAAGCCTGAGCCTCCGCGCCAAGGACCCTCCGGCTCCCTTTTATCAGGTCAGCCACAAGGGGTGTAACCCCTAATGACCCATTGCTGCCTTCAGCTCACTATCAATCCACAGGCGGGATAAGAAGACATAGTCATTGCTTCCAAATTCGGCTTCACCGTTATAACCTATGACCCACGGCTGGGTCACAGCAAAAAGAGGAACTCTCGGACCCACGATCCACCAGTGCTTCTCTATGATGTACATATCTGCCTCGTTAACCAGCCTCATCTGCTCCTCAACGGTGGTAGCTGAGGCGGCGGCAACATACATGGCGTCATAAATCGGGTCATTGACGTTGGGGGGGTTCCATCCTGATTTCGAGTAAGCCAGACTTATTGAGCCGATAGGGGGAGTATCGCGGTTGGAAACTTCAGTAAGCATACCTTGTCGTATCTCAGGGTCACCCTTAAGAGCGAGATGAGAAGCTCGGTCTTTTACCTCCATCTCTATACCAATGCCAATCGCACGCAAGTATTCCATGACTGTCAGGTAATAATTTAAATCGTAGGGCTCGTAGTGCTCATAGACAGTCTGGAATCGAATGCCGTCGGCGCCGCGCGGATATCCAGCCTCATCAAGCAACGCTTCGGCCCCTGCCGGGTCATACCTGTAGGTTTTCTTGATTTCTTCGGGCCACTCTTCAAATGGGGTGGTATACTCCATAAGAGCTCTCCCTACAGGCCCCGTAGGCGTCGTATCTGCCCAACCCTGCATGTACGTCTGGTTAATTGTCTCGAGGTCGATTGCCATCTGTATTGCCTGGCGCACCCTGATGTCGTTCCAGGGTGCCTTCTGGTTGTCAAAAGTCATAGCCGTTTCGGCAAAATAAGAAAACGGCCACAGGTTCAGTTCGGGGTTGGTCCGCTGGAGGCTCATTGCCGCGTCGACACTAGTTAATTGAGACTGGCCCGCCTTACCGATGAAATCAGCCTTACCCGAGCGCATTAACGCCAGAATTGTCGCTCTTTCCTTCATAACCAGGGCCCTTATCTCGTCAACATAGGGCAGACGGTTCTCCGGGTATTTTTCGTCGAAGCCCCAGTAGTCAGGATTCTTGGTATAGGTGGCAGAGCTGCCCTCCACCCAGTCAGTCAGCTCAAAGGGCCCGGTACCGACCACATTCCTCCAATCCGTAACGTCGCCGTATTGCTCGATTACCTCGGGGGCTAATACCAAATTAGGCTCCTGGACCGTGATGTCCTTCAGCGTACCGGGAATTGGCTCCTTCAGCTTAAAAACAACCGTCCATTTGTCGGTGGCCGTTACCGATTCAATATTCAAGAGCCCTTCAGAATTCTTGACATAGGGGTAGAGGGGTGCATTCCCGGCCGGTTCGGTGAAACCGCTGCCGAGTCCCCAGATACGGTGTTGGTTGTACTCGATATCGGAGGCAGTCAGCTCCCGACCGTTCATCGGTGCCTTATTATGCCAGTGAACGCCCTTACGGATTTTGAAGATATAAGTTGCGGCGTCGGGCATTTCCCAGCTTTCAGCCAGCCGCCCTATAATGGCAGATTCAGGGAGCCAAATTGTTCTATAGTCATGTACGTCCCTATCTAATGCCCAGTTCGGGATGCCTAGCTTCTCATTAACGAGCCCGATAGCGTGTGACGCGATGAGCACGATAGCGGGGTCAATACTCCCAGGCTCGAGCATGTTGACGTAAGTCAACGTACCGCCGTACTCTGGTGCGGTCACTACCTTACCGGTACTGGGGTCCGTCACATACTTCTGGGCTGCAGCCGGGCTGACCCAAAAGGCGGCCACCATCAGGGTGAGGGACAGCAGGATTGCACTGAAGGTTGATCTGCTTTTTTGATTTTCCATCTTTTTCCTTTCTGCGTTTTGATTAAAAACAAGATTTTGGATTGCTTTAAAACCTGCTTTCTTTCCCGAAAGCACGTTCTCAACGATGCTTTTACTTTTTTGACAGTTCATGGTGCTCCTTTCTGCGTTTTGATTAAAAACAAGATTGCGGGTTGCTTTAAAACCTGCTTTCGTTCCCGAAAGCACGTTCTTGACGATTTCTCTACACATGGGGTCTCCTTCATTTTGGAGTGATCAAAAAAACCGATTCATTGGCTCCACGATGGGGCAATGAACCCTGAGCTTTCAATTTGCTCTAGGCATTTCCATCGGCTGAAATGATAGTGAGAAAGCGCTCCTCTCATTAGTTGAGGAGTATGGGAGCGGGGAAGCTTGAGCCCCCGCGCCAAGGCCCCCCGACTCCCTTTTTCCATGAGCTAAGCCAGAAGGGGTGAAACCCCTAATGACCCATTTCTTTCTTCATCTCACTATCAATCCAGAGGCGGGCGAAAATGGTTTGCACTTGCAGTCCTCCCATACCACCTTCGCCGCCATACCCTGTGACCCATGGCTGGGTCACAGTAAACAGTGGGGCCTCAGGACCCCATATTCGCCAGAACCTCTCTATCGAGTACATATCCATCTCTTTTATCATCTCCTTCAGCTGCTCAAAGGAGGTGGCGTCCTCGGCTGCCTCGTACATGGCGTCATACACCGGGTCATTGACTGCAGGTTTGTTATCGACGTCTTCCGAGTGAGCGAAACTTACAGTATAAAATGGATCAGCCTTAATACCCAATACCGTAGAAATCATGTCATGACTTCTTTCTCTAACCAGGGCATGGTGTTCGGTACCTGTAGTCACCTTCAACTTCACATCGACGCCAATATCACTCCAGTATGCTTGGGCCAATTCTTTATAGCTCACATCCCCGCTGTAGTTAAGCGTGACCGTGAATCTAATTCCGTCCGCGCCGCGAGTTAATCCAGCCGCATCAAGCAACGCTTCGGCACCTTCAGGGTTATAAGCAAAACCATCCTTGACTTGCTGAGGCCACTCGTCATACGGGAAAAAATACCCTGGCAATCCTACCGTCCCCTTGGGTATTGGGTCTCCTAAACCCTTAAGGAAGGTCTCGTTCACTGTCTCGAGGTCCAGTGCCATCTGCATGGCCTTTCGCACCCTGACGTCGTCAAAGGGCGGCCTACTCGTGTTGAGAGCAAAACAATTTTCCGACCGTTCCGCCCATGGGTATATCACGAGCTCGGGATTTGTCTGCTCGAGTCTCTCTTTCAAATCGATATTTCTTACTGGGGAGAAGCCCTGCCAGCCCATGAAGTCAATGAGACCGGAGCGTATTGCCGCCACAGCTGCTGCTTCCTCGGGTATGATCAGCATCCTAAGCTCGTCGATATAAGGCAGACGGTTCTCCGGGTATTTTTCGTCGTGGCCCCAGTAATCAGGATTCTTGGTCCAGGTCCAGGAGCTACCCTCGACACGGTCAGTCAGCTCAAAGGGGCCTGTACCGACCACGTTTCTCCAATCATTCATACCGCCGTATTGCTCGATTACCTCTGGGGGGTATATATACGAAATATTCGAATCCTGGATATGGATCGGGGCAGAAAGGAATGGCTTTTTCATCTTAAAAACCACTGTCCAATTGTCGGTGGCTGTTATCGACTCGAATGGCAGGGTTTGGAGCTGACCTGGGGCTATACTCGGTTCGGTGAAGCCGCTGCCCAGACCCAATACGCGGTGATAGTTATATTCGATATCCTTGGCAGTCAGCTCCCGACCGGACATAGGTGCCTTGTTATGCCAGTGAACTCCTTTGCGGATGTGAAAGATGTTAGTCAGTGGGTCGGGCGTTTCCCAGCTTTCAGCCAGCGCCCCCGTCATGGCGTATAGAGGCAACTGGTAGCCACCCACAAAAGGATATTCGTCCCTATCGATTGCCCAGTCCGCGATGGTCAGCTTCTCTAAAACGCCACTGAGAATAAATCCCACTACATGATAATCTATAGTGTCAAGACTCCCAGTATAATTGAAAGCCGTCCTATGGGTCAGTGTCCCGCCATACTCAGGTGCACTCACCATTTTACCAGTGGTGGGATCCATCACCATCTTTTTTTCAGCCCCGACGGCCGAATTGACCCCAAAGGCGGCCACCATCAGGGTAAAAGTGAGTAACAAGAGTTGCATCCCCGCTCCCCGCTTTCGCTGGGACAAGTTTACGAGGACAAGTTTTTGTACAGCGGACAAAGAGCCTGCCAAGTTCAGCCTCCCGAGAAAGGCGACAAATTTCTTTATAAAACCCATATTTACCTCTTTTATTTGAGGGTTTATAGAATGATTCACCCGTCTTGGGGCAAATCGGATTTTCGCAGCAGACACGACGCCTGCCACGGTCAGCCCAACAAATCGGGCCAGAAAATTCTTAAGATACATTGGAACCTTATTCTTACATAATTGAGCGTAACTATTCAGGTCTCTGAAAAACCCGTTTAGCTAAATATCATTAAAAAAGATTCCCGGAGAGGATCGATCGTTTTCAAGTCCTCCCACGATATGGTTCCATCGATCGGGAACCCTTTTTTTCACTAAAACAACTTAGTGAAGGCATGATTTTGGCAATATACACACATTTTTAGTATAATGTCAACCCCCAAATAAAAAAAAATGCAGGATTCGTAAAAAAATTAAAAATCTATCAATCAGGAAGATCCGCTTCTTGATGATCATGAGCCAAAAAGCGAAGGTTCACTCCACAATCCAGTGTTTTTTCCAATGGCGATAATGATCGTAAACGCTTTCAATGAATCGCTTAGTAAGATGTGAAATATATGTGCAAAATGAAAAACCACTATACCGTTTTTACCAGCAAAACGGTATCGGCCGATTGGGTAGGCGCTTCCCTGAAAAAAGGGCAGGTGCAGGCTTTCCGTAGAGATCTATTCTTTTCAATCTTTGAAAAATGGAAAATCAAACCCTGTTGTGCTATATTAAAAGCCTATTTTCCTCGTCAACAAATCAAACCCGCCACCCATTTTTTTGTAAATGATCAGTCCATTTCTTTGCCCTTCGTTTATGCCCTCTACAACGATTTTCTTAATAATAGACTTCTAGCAAAGCCTGAACGGTATTTTAGGTATGGAGCCCAACATGAGTCCTGAGACCTTACGCAAGATGATCAATGATGGAGAAACTATGGATGTGGAGTTCAAAGGAGAAGCCCATCGACACCTTAATGACCGGGAACTGTTAGAAACGGTTATTTGTCTAGCAAATCGCTCCGCAGAAACCCCAGGATATTTATTGATTGGTGTTGAAGATAATGGCCATATCACAGGAGCCCGCCCTCGCCATGAAGCTGGTATTACCGACCCACAACGTATCCGGGCTCTGATTGCTAATAATACACAACCCGCTCTTTCATGTCGTATTGAAATAATGGTACTGGAAGAAGGAGAAATTCTGGTGATTGAGGTCCCCTCAAGCCGAACTCCGGTAGGAACGACCAAAGGGGTTTATTTGAGGCGGGCCATTGGAGGAAAGGGACAACCGGAGTGTCTTCCTTTTCACTATCATGAAATGCAAACCTATCAAGCGGACCGCGGATCGCTGGATTATTCTGCGCTTGTCATCCCTGAAGCCCTTTGGGAAGACCTGGATCCTCTTGAATTTGAACGATTCCGACGGAATATCCGAGAGAGCCGAGGGCGGGGAGATACGAGTTTGTTAGATTTACCTGATCTTGAACTTGCGAAAGCATTGGGAGCGGTAGAAGCCAATCACGGGGTGAAAGCAGTTCGGGTGCTGGGTTTGTTGCTCTTTGGCAGAGAAGATTCCCTCAATCGTTTCCTTCCCACTCACGAAGCAGCTTTTCAGAAACTGACCGGTATCCAAATTGTGATGAACGAATTTTTTCGCTATCCCTTATTAAGAGTGATGGATGAACTGCTTTCCCGGTTTCATACTCGTAGTCAGGAAGAAGAGGTATTGGTCGGGATGCTTCGTATTGGAGTTTCGGATTATGCTGAAAGAGCGTTTCGTGAGGCCCTTGCAAACGCTTTCATTCACCGGGATTACACTCGTCTTGGTTCCGTTCATGTACAATGGCATCCTCATCAAATCGAGATCTCTAATCCCGGAGGATTTCCCGAGGGAGTGAGGTTGGACAATATATTGGTCACTCCTCCCCGCTCTCGAAATCCTTTATTGGCTGATGCTTTTAAGCGGGCAGGGATTGTCGAACGAACAGCCAGAGGGATTGACACTATTTTCTACGAACAATTGAGAAACGGACGACTGGCTCCTCATTATGAACGCAGCACTCCTACTGACGTAATACTGGTCTTACCAGGGGGGAAGGCCCACCTTAATTTTGTCCGGCTTGTCGCCCAGGAAAACCAAAATGGAGACACCTTAACCCTGGATGATCTCCTGATTCTCAATGGCCTTTGGTTGGAACGTGATCTGGATGCTGCCCGGGCTGCAAGATTGATTCAAAAACCGGAATCAGAAGCCAAGGGTGTACTGGGACACCTGATTGAAGCGGGATTAGTGGAATCAAGAGGAGGACGCAAAGTTAGGCGTTACCTTCTCTCCACCCAAACTTATCGTCGTTTAGGGGAGGACTCAGCGAATAGTCGTCAACACGGATTCGAACCTTTACCACAAGAACAGATGATTTTGCAGTATGTGAACAAACAGGGTCGCATCACCCGCAGAGAAACAGCTGAATTATGCCAGATTGGCTCGGATCAGGCTAAACGACTCCTTAAAAAATTAGTAGCAACAGGAAAACTGGTACAACACGGAGAAAAAAAAGGGACATGGTATACAAACCGCCCATAAATATGGACTCATCTAAAAAAATATGGGCGCGCCCATAAATATGGGAAAAAATAAGGGTCGACGCGCGGATCAGTCCTCTGATTCCCTGGGTGAACGCTCAAAGATCCCTAAAATGATTGCCCCAGTCGGGAAACCTTTTGAAGTCCTGGTACTTATTCAAAATGCGGATGGCCGTTCTCCCTTTGACCATGCCGACAAAATCAGAGACCGCTCCTTTCGGAGGGATCATCACTAAAAGATGAACGTGATCTATTTGAACATTCAATTCCACCAGTTCAAACTTTTTTTGTCCGGGAAAAATCCGGATACAACGATCAACTTCCTCGCCAAGGGACCATGAAGGACACGATAACGATATTTCGGACACCAAACTATATGATATTGGCAATACCAGATGGTATGTGTTAATTTTCTGAATCGACTCATAATTACCTTTTTGGTTAAAGTTGTGGGGACAACTACAACCTAAAGTGTAACTATGAGTCGCTCAAGTGGCAAAGCCTTAGTTTTTTACCCCGCCCAAAGGGCGGGGATTTCCAGGCTCGATTAAAGAGGACGGATTTCAACTTGTTTGGTCTTACATCTTGCAAAGTGAAAACGAAGCAAATCCATACAGTCTCCGCCTCTGGTAGCGCAAGTCCCAGGGGCGCCAGTACAAATACAACGCCGAGTGGCTGGCGACGGGAAAGCGGTGAACCCATGATGCCGTTGGATCATTGGTTCAGGACCTATCACAATGGCTCTCACGAGGCCCACGAAGCGATCCTGAAGAAGCAAGCCCAGAAAAACAGAAGGTACAGTGCCTGGAATGCAATAGCTAACTCAAATGGATGTTTGACTAAGGGCTCCTTTTGTCCGTTTACCATTTGAAAGGGTGGATCAGTCGGGCCAGGAGGCCTCTTTTGCGTTTCACCTTCGCGGTGCCGTAACGGCCCTCACCGCCTCGCAGGCGGGGATCGAGCAGGTCCCGCAGGGCATCGCCGAACATGTTGAGGGAGTAGACGACAATCGTCAGGCACAGCCCCGGCCAGAAAGCCAGCCGTGGCGCCTGCTCCATGTACTGGCGTCCCTCGCGGCTGAGCATCGCGCCCCAGTCGGGAAACGCAGGAGGCAGACCGTATCCGAGAAAGCTCAGAGCGGCTGCGGAGAGGATGTTGCCTCCGATGTTGACCGAGAAGATGATGATCAGGGGAGCTACGATATTGGGCAGGACATGCCGCATCAGGGTTTTGAGGGTGGGGCTGCCCACGGCCTGGACGGCCAGGAAGTAGTCATTCTCTTTAATGCCGATCACGGCGCCCCGGGGGACGCGGGAGCCACTAATCCCTCCGGTGATCCCCAGCACCACGATGATCTGGAATAAACCCGTCCCCACGATGGACATGATGGTTAACAAGAGCAGCAGTCCCGGAAAACACATCCAGGCATCGACCAAGCGCTGCACCACCAGGTCGAATTTCCCGCCAATGAATCCGGAAGTGCCGCCGATGAGGACCGCGACGAGCACATTGAGCGTGGTGGCGACCAGTCCGACAATCAAGGAAAGACGCGCCCCATGGATCAGGCGGCTCAACAAGTCGCGCCCGATATGGTCGGTGCCCAGGAGATACCGGGCGGAGGGGCCCTGAAACCGGTCTCTCAGGTGCATTTCATAAAAGGGATAAGGCGCCAGCGCATCGGCAAAGATGGCCACAAAAATCAAGAGCAAGACGATCATTCCGCAGGCCATCCCCAGGGGCTTCTCCTTGAGCAGCCTGATCAGGAAATCCGCAAAACGGCCTCGTCGCTTGCGGTCCTTGATGACGGATGGGGTTTCTTTGGTGTTATTCATGATCCCGATTTCTCTAAAGGTAGGGCCGGGTAACGTCCCGGCTTAAAAAACGCATCGCTCGCATTGGCCGGGACGTCACCCGGCCCTACCGTTTTCTTGGTGATATTAATCCTAACTCCTAACCCCTGTCGCGCCAGCGACTATTCATACCGCACCCTCGGGTCCAAATAGGGATAAATCAGGTCGATGAGGAGATTGATCCCCATCACCCCGGCGGCGAAAAACAGGTTGACTCCGGAGACCACCGGGTAGTCTCGGTCCTGGAGTGCCAGCAGCAAGAGACGACCGATCCCCGGCAGGTTGAAGATGTTCTCCATGATCACGGCGCCCCCGACCAGGAGAGGCAACTGCAGGCCGATCAGGGTGATAACCGGGATGAAGGCATTCTTTACGGCGTGTCTCACTACGACGACCCGCTCCTTGAGACCCTTGGCCCAGGCGGTGCGGATATAGTCCTGCCTTAAGACCTCCAGCATCATGGTGCGCGTCATCCGCATCGTGGCTGCAGCCGATGCCGTCCCCAGAATCAGGCTGGGAATGATGAACATGCCGAGATTCCCCAGCGGGTCTTCGGTGAAGGGAATCAGCTCCATCGAGGGCGACCAGCCCCACCAGATTACCGGGTAGAGCATGACCATAATACCCAGCCAGAAGTTCGGCGTGGCCAGACCGATGATGGCGAAGGTGCGCCCCAGGTAGTCGGCGGCCGTATCCTGGCGAATCGCCGAGTAGATGCCGACCGGCAGCGCGATCAACAGCCCGATGACGATGGCCAGGACACCAAGCTCCAGGGTGACGGGCAATCGAATGAATATCTCCACCTCTACCGGCCAACCGCCCAGCAGGGATTTGCCCAGGCTGCCCTGGAGGATACCGTTGAAGCGGGACTCACCGGTAACCCAGTCAGGGGTCGGCAACACTCCGATCCAGCGTCCATACTGCACGTAGACGGGCACGTCCAGTCCCAGCATATGCTCAAGAGCTTCACGGTCTACATGGCCCAGGTCGCGCATCATATCACCCACCATTGTGTCTATTATATCGCCCGGGATGAAGCGGACCGAGAGAAAGACCAGGATACTCAATAGAAACAGGGTGGGGATAATCAGCAATAACCGCCTGATGATATAGGCTCTCATATGAACCCTAATAACCCATTGCCTCCTTCAGCTCCTGGTCAATCCAGAGGCGCGCGAGGATGGGAGTAAAGTCCAGCGTTGATAACGCGATTTCATGGTTATGACCTTTGACCCACGGCTGGAGCGCGCCATATTGTGGCATTTCAACCCCCCATATGTACCAGTGCTTCTCTATAATGTACATATCTGCCTCTTTAACCAGCCTCTGCTGCTCCTCAAGGGTGGTAGCGGCGAAGACGGCGTCATACATGGCGTCGAAAACCGGGTCCTGGGCTCCGCTGCGGCCCCAGACAGTCGAGAATTTTTCCGAATGGAACGCGCCTAACAGCCAGGTAAGATGAAAATCCCAGCCGTTTACAGCATTCACCATACCTTCAAAAGTATGTTCCCTTATACTAGAGGTATGACGAGCTCGGTCCTGTATAAAAATCTCTACCTCAACCCCAATGGCACGCCAGTACTCTACGAGTATTTCTGCATAGCTTAGAGGCATAGCGTAGTAGTATTCCCAGGTGGTCTTGAATCTAATGCCGTCGGCGCCGCGCGGATACCCAGCCTCATCAAGCAACGCTTCTGCCCCTTCCGGGTCATACCTGTAGTATTGCTTGATCTCCTCGGGCCACTCTTCAAATGGGTTGTTCATCCCTTTCATACCAAGCCCTACCATCCCCTGAGGTGTCGGACTTCCCCAACCCTTAGCGTAGGTCTCGTTAATTGTCTCGTTGTCCATTGCCATCTGCATTGCGTGCCGCACCCTGACATCATCAAAGGGCGGCTTGCGTACGTCGGGAGCAATACTCATAGTATTCCGAGCTCCAATCGGCGACCACGCGATTTCGGGGTTGGTCCGCATGACGCTCGCTATCACCTCGTAATCCGCTAGCTCACCACCGTCGCCACGACCCATCACATCGATCTTACCCGTGCGCAGTGCCGCTATAACTGCTCCGGCTTCTTTAATAACCAGACGCCTATACTCGTCAACATAGGGCAAGCGGTTCTCCGGGTATTTTTCGTCGTAGCCCCAGTAGTCAGGATTCTTGGTATAGGTTTCAGAGCTACCAAAGACCCGGTCAGTCAGCATAAAGGGCCCGGTGCCGACCAGGTTCCTCTGGTCCGTAAGGTCGCCGTGTTGCTCGATTACCTCGGGGGTAATATCCAAGCCTGGTCGTCGAGTATAATCTGCAGCGCATCGAGGTTTAGCTCCTTCAGCTTATAAACAACCGTCCATTTGTCGGTGGCCGTTATCGATTCCCATGGCAGATTGGCGACGTTTTGTACAGCGGGACTAGGTCCGGCTTCGGTGAAGTCGCCCATACCCGTATAACGGAGATAGTTCCATTCGATATCATAGGCAGTTAACTCCCGACCGTTCATCGGTGGCTTATTATGCCAGTGAACGCCCTTGCGGATTTTGAAGACATAAGTTGTTGGGTCGGTTTGCTCCCAGCTTTCCGCCAGCCGCCCTGTTAAGACAGATACCGGTATATAGAAACCACTAAAGCTAAATTCGTCCCTATCTATTGCCCAGTTCCCGATGCCCAGCTTCTCTATAACGCCACCGACGTTCGCCCCATACGTAAACCAGGGGTCGGAAGTACGCGCAGGCTCGATCCTCATAGCCTGGGTGAATGTCCCCCCATATCGTGGGGCTTCCACCATTTCACCGGTGGTGGGATCCATCACCATCTTTTTCTCAGCCGCCACGGCCGAACCGACCCAGAGGGCGGCCACCATCAGGGTGAGGGTGAACAACCAGGATTGCATCCCCGCTTTTGCGAGGACAAGTTTTTGTACAGCAGACCGCAAGCCTGCCGGGTTCAGCCCCACGAGGGGGGCAACAAGTTTTTTTATAATACTCATGATTACCTCTTTCAATTGAGGGTGCAGAAAATGATTCACCCGCCATGAGGTGAATCGGATTTTCGCAGCAGACACGACGTCTGCCACGATCAGCCCAACGAAGCGGAACAGAAATTTCTTAAGATACATTGGAACCTCTTCTTACATAATTGAGCGTAACTATTCAGGTCTCTGAAAAACCCGTTTAGCTAAATATCATTAAAAAAGATTCCCGTAGAGGATCGATCGTTTTCAAGTCCTCCCACGATATGGTTCCATTGATCGGGAACCCTCTCTTTCACTAAAACAACTTAGTGAAGGCATAATTTTGGCAATATATTTTTAGTATAATGTCAACCCCCAAATAAAAAAAATGCAGGATTCGTAAAAAAATTAAAAATCTATCAATCAGGGAGATCCACGTTCTAAGCGCTCTTGCTTCCATAAATCAATATTTTAATAATTATTATGTGTCATGCCGGACTTGATCCGTCATCCAATTATCGCCCGTATCCCCCTGGATTCCTGGTCTGTGCCAGGAATGACACGTTTTTAACTCCTGATTCACGTATATCTCACAATTATCTAAGTAAGCATTGACAACCCCCAACAAACCGTTCGACACGGAGTTCATAGGGCCGCGCTTTGATCGAACATCTTCGTCAATTTTGAAAGTTTGTTTCATCTTCCAAGTTCATTGTAGCCCCATGAACCCGATCGGTTTGGCGTTGCTGGTAATACAGAACAAATCTCCTTGTGATCTATAAATTGCATAAATCGAACAAGGCACTGGAGGTGACGCTTAACAGCGCACCTCGGCTTCATGCTGCTTTATGAATCACACTTTCTTCCTCAAAATATAAAAAATTAATTCAATCCGGAGAAAAAGCTCTACAAGAAGGGTTGACATATTTTAACCATGAACTATAATGACTCATATAATTAATATGGTTATACAGGAGAGCACTATGGAAAGAGTAATTGATGTGACAACAGCACGCAGACAACTGGGTACCCTATTAGATGAAGTCTTTTATAAAGGAGAAATTATAACAATAGAAAGGAAAGGGAAGCCTCTCGCTAAGATCATCCCATTTAAAGAGGCCGCTTCTCACTTATCTTCTGAACAGAAAGAACTTCTCGAGGAACTTCACAGTTTGCCTACAATCCCAACAGCTCAAGATCCAACTACGATTTTAAGAAAAATTCGTAAACAGAAGAGAATTCAAGCAAATGTGGACTATGGAAAATGATCGTTACGTTTTGGATGCGAACATTTTTTTAGAATACATCTATGGCAGAGCCTTGAAGGATCATGCTAAAAAAATCCTGCAAGATGCCATATTAAAAAAGATACAAGTTCTTGTTCCAAGCTTATTATTGGATGAAATCACAGAGGTTCTTTGCGGTAATTTAGACAATCTTAAAGAAGTGAAACACCACTTGGAATATATAGAAAAACTCTCACAACAAGGAGCCTTGAAGATAATTGTTCCCAATACTGGAGTACGAATGAAAGCCATTGAAATTGCGAGGACAGGAAATCCTGAAAGTGGCTATCCGGAATTGACTGATTCTTTATACCATGCTTTGGCAATTTTAAATAATGCCGTATTTATCACAAATGATATAAAGCATATTAGTAAGGTAAAGCAGTTTAGTCATATCAAGGAACTTTCAAAATATGGCAATATTGCTGAGAAATCATGACCAAAATCAAGCAGAACAAGTCATTTGAACGGATTGCTTGAGGGCGTCGCTCGTTCCTCGCTCTGGGTGGCGGGTGATGCCGACGTTAACACTATGAATAATCCAGGTCTAAAAAAGGAATAGGTTCTCTCGGGCTTGAATCTTTCCAATGGTCCAAACTAGAGGAAGAAGCAAAAACACGATTCTCAAGAAGGAAAAAGGAGACAGGCTCCTTTTGTCCGTTTACCATTTGAAAGGGTTGATCAGTCGGGCCAGGAGGCCTCTTTTGCGTTTCACCTTCGCGGTGCCGTAACGGCCCTCACCGCCTCGCAGGCGGGGATCGAGCAGGTCCCGCATGTCGTCGCCGAACATGTTGAGACTGTAGACGACAATCGTCAGGCACAGCCCTGGCCAGAGCGCCAACCGGGGCGCTTGCTCCATGTACTGGCGTCCTTCTCGGCTGAGCATCCCTCCCCAGCTGGGAACCTTGACAGGCAATCCGAATCCGAGGAAACTCAACGAGGCCTCGGCAATGATGACCCCGCCAATGTTGATCGAGATGATGATGATGATCGGCGCCATAATATTGGGCAGGACATGGCGCAGGAGGATGTGGCTCGTGGAATTGCCCACCGCTTTGGCGGCCAGAAAATAGTCATTCTCTTTGACACCAATCGCGGCGCTGCGGATGACTCGGGAGCCCCCGACACCTCCGGCGATCCCCAGGACCACGATGATCTGAAGGAGCCCCTGGCCCACGATGGACATGATGGTTAACAAGAATAGCAGTCCCGGAAAACACATCCAGGCATCGACCAAGCGCTACACCACCAGATCGAATTTCCCGCCAATGAATCCGGAAGTGCCACCGATGAAGAACGCGACGAGCACATTGAGCGTGGTGGCGGCCAGACCGACAATCAAGGAAAGACGCGCCCCATAGATCAGGCGGCTCAACAAGTCTCGCCCGATATGGTCGGTCCCCAGGAGTTACTGGGCAGAGGGGGCTTGCATGATGTCGGCCAGGTGTATTTCCCGATAAGGATAAGGCGCCAGAACCTCGGCAAAGAGAACGACGACAATCAAGACCATGATGAGTATCCCGCAGGCCGTGCCCAGGGGCTTCTCCTGCCCCAGCCGGATGAAGAAATCCGCCAGCCGGCCCGGTCGCTTGGGCTCCTTGATGACGGATGGGGTTTCTTTGGTGTTGTTCATGATCCCGATTTCTCTAAAGGTAGGGCCGGGTGACGTCCCGGCTTAAAAAACGCATCGCTCGCATTGGCCGGGACGTCACCCGGCCCTACCGTTTTCTTGGTGATATTAATCCTAACCCCTAACCCCTGTCGCGCCAGCGACTATTCATACCGCACCCTGGGGTCCAAACAGGGATAAATCAGGTCGATGAGGAGATTGAGCAGCACCACCCCGGTGGCGAAAAACGGGTTGACTCCGGAGACCATCGTGTAGTCTCGGTTTTGGAGGGCATACACCGGGAGCCGACCCAGCCCTGGCAGGTTAAAGATGTTCTCCATGATCACGGCGCCGCCGACCAGGATCGGCAACTGCAAGCCGCAGAGAAGTTAGGTGGCCGCAGCGCGGCCAAAAAGCCCAGCTGAACGCGTCACCACCGGGATGAGGAAATTTTTGAAGGAGTGCCGGATAATCACGACCCGCTCCCTGAGCCCCTTGGACCAGGCGGTGCGGATATAGTCCTGCCTTAGAAACCGTTTGGTTAAATAAGACACTTTGCTAAGGTCACTACTTCACCGCTCTTCATCATTATAATCGTAAAAAGGTTCTCCATCAAGAGCAGTGAAACCGGTTAACTCAGGATCATTTTCATAATCGTCCTTCAAAGCGATGGCTGCTTGGCTTAATCGTTCCTGGTCAGATGCTTTTGATTGAATAATCGTACTCTCTAACATTTCTTCGATGGATTGTCCTGCTTCATCTGCTGAATCCTTGAGGCGCATGTAATTTTCATCACTCACCAAAATCGTCTGCATGGTATCCTTTTTCATGTTGGAGGTATCCAGCGTGGGCATGGAGATCGTTTGATAATTTCAGTATACCGATTTGAAGAGGAAAGCACAAATGAAAGAGTTCTTACTTCTTTTTCTGAAGAAAAATCCTCATAAGAGCAATTCACAATGGGTCTAAAATGTAAATTCTGTGATAGATTCCCCTTGTTTGGAGAAAAATATGCGCTGGGACAGTGGAGGGACGAGAGAGTGATTGGAGATATTCACTCGAGCGCTAGTCATAAAGGATGCCCTGTTTCTCAAAGTGCTTGAGGGTGGTGGAGTCTCGCAGGTCACCGGGTTTTAATATGATGGAATCGGTTGAAAATCGTCGTTTTTGCGCATTCCCATTTTCGCTGAGGAGCGAACCTCCCACCGCCAATCGGTATGCCGGAACAATTGGAAGCAGGAAGGTTTGTTCACCAATGACGCATTCAAGTGGCGGGACCAACTCGCCCGTGGCTTCATCGAAGATTTTCTTACCAGAGGCCATGACCACCCCACTGGCAACGACGGCTCCTTCTTCAATGATTCCTGACACTTCACACATGGCTCCAATCTTTACACGGTCTTCGACAATGGATGGAAGGCGGCCTGCCGGCTCCAGGACTCCTTCAATGCCGGAACCAGCACCAAACTTGACTCCCTTACCAATTTGAGCGCAAGAAGCCACGCGAGCGCCTCCATCGATCATTACGCCCTCTCCCGCAATGTAAGCGCCAATATTGACGAATGCCTGGTTCATGATGACAGTTTGCGGGCCAATGTAAACCCCCGTACGGACAATGGAACCGGGCGCATAACGCACGTTTTCTTTTTCAAAGGTTTCGTCAGAATAATTGGCGGTTTTTAAAGGAATTTTGTCCCAAGAAGACCCTTGCAAACGGACGTTGGCGTGGGTCGCGAAATAGTTTAATATGCCATCAATGACATAAGTTTGAGCCTGCCAGACCCCATTGATCTTTTCTGCTGCGCGGACGGTTCCCTGGTTGAGCAATTCAATAAAGACCTCACATTCCGAAGCAGAGGCAGAGCGCTTTACAATGGATTCCAATAGTCCAGCAACAGGACTGCTGACCCGTTGAATCCGCAAACGCCGGGAAGACTCCATCTGCAACAAAAGAGAAAGGTTCGGGTGTTTCTCGGGACGAATACGCGCATCCTCCACATGTTCTCCAAACAGTGCAATCCCTTCTTTCGCCTGTTCAAAATCAAGGCGTCCGCTTTGGGACGAGATATGATGAAACACGCGCAGGGCCCCTTGTTTTCCCGGCAAGTTGGGAATGATGGAAAGCAAATTGCCTCGCTCATCAAAAATCCGTATTAAAACGAGGAAATCAACGGGACTCAATTTACTTAAGTTTTCTTGAAAATTACTCATGATGTTCGCTCACTATCGTAAAGTTCCAAATAGGTATCGAGTGCTACGCGCCAGTTAAATAGGCCTTCTATCAAAATGACTCAGCGGCCGTTTTCCCAAGGGGAAGACATTGAAGCCGATTTCAAACAGGGCCGGGTGATCCAGTAAATTGCGACCATCAAATACGAAAGCAGGGTGTGTCATCGACTGGAAGATACGTTGGTAATCCAACTCTTGATACTCTTGCCAATGGGTGATCAAAACGAGTGAATGAGCGCCTTCCGCGGCTTTATAAGGATCTTTCTCGAATCGAATCTCTCCTTCAACTCCTTGCAAATCGTTTTTTGCGTTTTCCAATGCTTTCGGATCGGTGATGCTGAGGGTTGCTCTCTCTGCCAGCAATTTGAGACATATTGGCAGAGCGGGCGTGTCTCGCGTATCTCCCGTGTCCGGTTTGAAGGCAAATCCAAAGATCGCCACTTTTTTATTCACCAGCGTATTGAACTGGTTGCTCAAGATCGTCCGGAAGAAACGGTTGATTTGATAATCATTCATGCGGATCACGCTGTCCCAGTACCGGGCCACTTCCGGTAGTCCATAATGGTCACATAAATAAGCGAGTTGCAAGATGTCTTTGCGAAAACAGGATCCTCCAAAACCAATTCCGGCTTGTAAGAAATGGGGGCCAATCCGTGTGTCCATGCCGATCGCATGGCTCACTTCCGAGATGTCGGCGCCCGTTTTTTCACACAAGGCAGTGATGCTGTTGATGGACGAGATTCGTTGCGCGAGCATGGCATTGGCGAATAACTTGGACAATTCGCTACTCCAGACGTTGGTCATCAGTATTTTTTCCTTCGGCACCCAGTGGGCATAGAGATCTGCCAGTACTTGACAGGCTTGTCTGCCGGATTCATCATCTCGTCCTCCAATCAGCACGCGGTCCGGGTTTGTCAAATCCCTGATTGCGGTACCCTCGGAAAGAAATTCGGGATTGGAAATCACTTCAAAGTGAGTCGTGCTGCTCGCAGGATGTAAAATACGGGCCATCGCCTCCGCGGCTCGCACGGGTAGCGTGCTTTTTTCCACAACCACGACCTTGGGTTTGCTCGTGTTGGATCGAATGACCCGTGCCGTCTTCTCCCAATATTGCAGGTCGGTGCTACGCCCCGCTCCTTCTCCATAGGTTTTGACAGGGGTGTTGATGGCAACGAAAATGAGGTCCGCCTCCGCAATTCCCTTGGGAATATCCGCACTGAAAATCAGGTTCAATCCTCGAACCTGCTTGACCAGTTCCCACAACCCGGGTTCATAAATTGGCAGATGGTCCGAATTCCATTGTTCGATACGTCTTGAGTTGACGTCGACAACGGTGATCTGGTGTTCGGGACAGTTTTTCGCAAACATAGCCATGGTGGGCCCGCCCACGTAACCGGCTCCAATACACAAAATATTAGCCATTGGCTTCGACCTCCCCGGCAAAATGGTCAGTTGGAGCTGAATAACGACCTTCTCCACCACCGGAGTCCCGCTTGCAAGCGAATATGAAAAGATAATTCGACCTCGATATTTCTGGAAAATCATTCGTAAACGAAGCCGGTCCATCCATGCGAGTCATCGTTCTCACTCGAAATGAAGGTGCTTGCTCTCATTCAATCAGAATTGGAAGAGAGAATCGTTGATATCAGATGGAACCGCTCGTCCCAATAAAATGAAATTGGTTGCGGCAACCTGACTGAGATTGAGTTCCTCTGATTCCGTCAGGCATTTGAGATGATAATCATGATTATACAAAGGATCATAGATGATAAAAGGAACCGGATTGAGTGAATGTCTGGCATCGGGTTCCCAGATTTCTTTTTCTTTGTTAAAAGATTGCATCTGATCCGCATTTCCATGGTCAGCAGTGATAACCAGCAAACCCGAGGTTTGCTCGATGGCTTTTACGATTTCCACCAAAGCCCGGTCAATGGCTTCAATGGCCGTAATCGTCGCTGGCAGGTTCGCAGTGTGTCCTACCATATCAGCATTGGCGAAATTGACCAATCCATAATCGAATCGTTGCGCCTTGATGAAAGTGACCGTTTGCTGTTGGATTTCTGCGGCTTTCATAGCAGGGGCGAGAGAAAATGAAGCAATCCTGTCGGAGGCGATTGATTGATAAATTTCTGCTTGGGGATCCAAAGGATGGCGGTAACCTCCATTATAAAAAAAAGTGACGTGTGGAAATTTCTGTGTTTCCGTCAATCGAAATTGTTGCAGTCCCATTTCCAGGATGCGCTTGCCAAAGGGGTTCTCCACCAAGGTCGGTTCCACAATAAAGTCGGGCGGGAATCGAGAGTCCTGTTCGTACACCGTCATCCCTGCGAATTGGACCCGAGGACGAGGATTGCGGTTAAAATGGGAGAAATTATCGTCGAGCATAGCGTGCGTGAATTGCAGGGCTCGATCCGCGCGAAAATTCATGGAAATGACGCAATGTTGATCGTCAATCACACCAATGGGCCGGTTGTCCCGCGTCAAGACAAAAGCGGGGAGATCCTGGTCTACGATACCAGGTCGCTTTTGGCGAAAGTGTTGGATCGCCTGTTCAATCGATGCGAAACGATTGGGACTGCTCCCTCTCACATGCGCCTGCCATCCCTCTTCGATTTTCGTCCAATTACCATCCCGGTCCATCGTGATCACTTCACGTCCACCCCCACTGGCGAAAGCATAATCGATCCCAGGACGTTGTTGCTTCAATGCATGAAAAACGGCTTCCAATTGCCGGGTGTATTGGAGGGCGGATTGGATGGGAGTGTCCCTGCCATCCAGGAGGGCATGCACGTAGAGCCTGGCAATGCCGGCTGCGAATGCATGGTGAATAATTGCCGTAAAATGGTCAATATGGCTGTGAATGTTTCCGTCGGAGAGCAAGCCGATCAAATGCAGCGGGGTTTGATGTTCCAGGCAATGTCGAACAAGCTTTTGCAAAACCGGACTTTTTTGAAATTCTCCTCTCTCGATCAATTGTTTGATACTGGCAGGTCCTTGTTCCAGGATTTTCCCCGCTCCCATCGTCATGTGTCCCACTTCGGAACCGCCCAGGTCCTTCGCTCCCGGCAGACCGACGTGTACCCCATGCGTCAAGAGTTCAGTATGGGGGAACTGACGTAGCAAATAATCCATCAGTGGCGTATGGGCTTGGGAAATGGCATTGAATTTACCCGGAGGTGCCTGACCCCAACCATCGAGCACAATATGAATGAGGGGCTTCCTGCCACGAAATTTTTCCGCCAATCGCGCCGGAGTCATTTTTTTATTTTTCCCGCTTGATAAGGTGAAACCCAAATTGGGTTTCCACAATGGCGCTGATTTCTCCGGGGCGTAAAACGAAAACCGCTTTGTCAAATGCCGGGACCATCGCCCCTTCGGCAAAGCGTCCCAAATCTCCTCCCTTGGGAGCGGAAGGACCATCCGAATGCAGTTTGGCCAGCTCTGCGAAGTCTTCTCCCTGCCGCAACTGCCGGAGCAATGATTCAGCAATTTCACGTGCTGTTTCTTTGCTGCGCGTTTGTTGGGATCGCGTCGCTCCCTGGAAGGAAATCAAAATGTGTCTCGCTTCCACGAATCGCAGTTCAACGCGCTTCATGATGAGGTATCCGAAGGGAGAATCGATGGGGTCGCTGACCTGTCCGACTTTCAATCCGAGTGCCATTCTCAGAAAGTGAGGGGTTTCGGGATCATACCGAATATCAGGAATCCTGGTTTGTTGAGGGAGGTCGGAGAATTGCGCAACCAGCTCTGAAAAATCAACGCCTTGCCTGCGGGCCAAATCCGTGATCTGCTCCGCCACTGCCTGCGCGCCTGCTTTATCGTAATATATATCGGGTTTCGCATTGCGTACTCCTTTGTAAGCAATCACCATGAATTCCACACTGACTGCTTTCTCTACTTCCTGCTGCTCGCCCGGAACTCGGGAAGGATCAATTCGACTGGTTGCCTGCGGTACGATTTTGCGGTTTTTCTCTGACAACTTCTTTTCGGCTTCCAGGGCTTGTTCCATCATCATTGCCACATCAAAGGCCTTGGCATCCTCTCCTTTGCGGATGATAACGACTTGCTCGATACTGTCTTGCTGCTCGATGGAATCGACCACATCCAACCCTGAGCGCACCTGACCAAATACTGAATGTTTGTTATCCAACCAGGGGGTGGCCTTGTGAGTGATGAAAAACTGGCTCCCGTTGGTATTCGGACCTGAATTGGCCATGGACAACACCCCTGCTCTATCATGACGGAGATCCGGGTGGAATTCATCCACAAAACGAAACCCGGGGCCTCCTCTCCCGTTACCCAGGGGGTCGCCTCCTTGAATCATGAAGTCTGCAATGACACGATGGAAAGACAAACCGTCATAAAATTTGGATGTTCTGGATTCACCCGTGACCGGGTCTTTCCATGCTTTGCTCCCTTCGGCCAATCCCACGAAATTGGCGACGGTGTTCGGTACTTTTTTATAGTACAGTTCGAGCAGTATCGAGCCCTTGCTCGTCTTCATTTCGACATAAAGTCCATCAGGGAGTTCATTCATATCGACTGCTTTGACAGGAAATGTGAAAAAAACGGTGAAAAACATGATAAATAAAACTCGATTCATGATGCCTTTTTTTAAATTGAGTGAGCGGTATCCAATGGTGACTTTCGCAGAGCGTTACCAGGAAGGTGGTAAGTGATCATTTATCATAATCGTCGATTGAAGTATAAAGGCCAACTTGCAGGTCCTTGGCCGAATAAATCAGCCGGTCGTCTACCGTCAATGTGCCATCCCCGAATCCCATGGCGAATTTTTTCCGTACGAAAGTCCTGCGGATGTCAATCCGGTAAACGACTTTTTTTGCGGATCGCAGGACCTGGCCTTTGAATTTGACTTCTTTCACTCCCATAGCTCGTCCTTTTCCAGGCAGTCCCTTCCACCCCAGGAAGAAGCCGACCAACTGCCACATAGCGTCCAGACCCAGACATCCCGGCATTACCGGATCGGATTGGAAATGGCAATCAAAAAACCAGAGTTCCGGTTTGATATCCAATTCCGCAATCATTTCACCATTCCCATAAATCCCTGTGTCCTCCGCAATATTTACGATACGATCCATCATGAGCATGGGGGGAATCGGCAATCGAGCGTTGCCCTCACCAAAAATTTCGCCATACCCGCATTTTATGAGTTCATCATGAGTATAAGAGCTTTGTTTAATCATCAGAACAGCGAAGTGACTCGATTCATCTGCAGCGACTATACAAAAGAGGAAGCGGCAAAATCAATAAAATATAAACTCGTTGGAATCCACTATTACATGGAAGGTAAAGCTCCTTCTACCAGATATCAGTATCATTTGCACGATTAATTAATCTCATTAAACCACCAGCTCTGCTGGTGCGAACCTAATAGGTTTTGCCGGTCAGACATGAGAAACGTATCCGTGTCCGTTAGCCGTGCTCGTGCTCGTGAACGGTCAGTGAATTCGACGGCACATTTTGGTTAACATAGAAACAATGCGATGAAGTAACTGTTTCCCTTCGTCAAATAAAGGAGGCTGGATGATCTTCAACACGTTTAAAACATCGAGAATAGCAGCGCATTCCATTGCGGAACCTCGGGCAAATGCATAGAATCGTTGCTTGTCAGGAAAGGAATTATTTCCACAGCCTTCTGCGATATTGAGAGGAATCGACCATGAGGCCCTTTTCAGTTGGTCAACTAAGGCTGAGTATCCTTTTGGCAATGTTTCGATGACTTGGACAGATAACGCTAAAAATTCGATGGAACATTGGTATACATCGAGTTTTTCATGATCTAACATGGCAGCCTTTTTCGTTCACGAGCACGAGCACGTCTTACGATGACGAACACGTTTTGCCCCCATCCTGGGGGCCTCTTCAAGCCACCGGCTCTGCCGGTGGTGATGACTCGGAATTATACGCGTCTGGTGGAAAAACTTCGTTATCGCCTGCGATAGTGCGAACTACCGTTTCAAGGATTCGGTACTTCTGTCAGCGTTGGAGCAGGTGGTTCTTCTGATTTACGGAAGCGTTGCAACCAGGAATTCAATTTTTCTTTGGCCGCATCATTGAGGGAATAAAGGATGGGCACCATGAATAAAGTCATGAATGTGGCAACCGAAAGACCATACATGACGGCGAAGTTCATTGGTTTCCAAAAAGTGCCTCCTTCCGAACCAAAGACCACTACATCCGGCCAGCGGTAAAAATTGATATCCAGCCCCATGGTGATGGGAAGCAACCCTAAAATAGTGGTGACCGCAGTGAGCACCACCGGACGAAGGCGTCCCATCCCTGCCAGTATCACCGCCTCGTTCCGGGGATATCCCTGAGCCCTCAGTCGATTGGTGTAATCGAGCAAGACTATCGCATTGTTGACCACGATACCTGCCAGCGAAATGGTTCCAATACCCCCCATCAAAATGCTGATTGGTTGACCATGGATGATCATGCCCAGGAAGACGCCACTGATGGACGCGAAGATCGATGCCAGTATGACAAAAGGCAGGGTCAGGGAATTGAATTGGGTGACCAGTACCATAAAAATCAAAAACAAGGCGATGATGAAACTTTGTAGTAAAAATTCCTGAGATTCCTCTTGTTGCTGGTTGGCGCCGGTGTAGGAAATTGAAATCCCTTCCGGTAGGGAAAAATCTTGTAGCAGAGTTCGTATTTCCCTTATTATATCTGCTCCTGTGCTCTCTTTTGAAGCATCTCCCGTCACGGTGATCACTCGTTTCAGGTCAATATGACGGAGTGAGCCTGTTGTCGGTTTCCTGCCCACGGAGGCCAATTCATTCAAGGGGATCGAAGTTCCCTCCGGGGTCAAAATATAAAGGGATGCCAGGTCGGTATCAAATTGCCGGAATTGCTCATCGAGTCTCACAATGATGTCGTACTCGTCCTGCCCCAGCCGGTAGGTGGACACATCCCTGCCATTGAATGCCGCGCGAATCAAACTCGCCACTTGCGACGTTCTCAGGCCATGTCGCGCGATTTTATCCCGGTCGATGGTCACCCTGATTTCGGAACGGTTTGTTTCAAAATCACTTTCCAGGTTGACCAGTCCTTTCACGTTTTCTATGCGTTCCATGATGGCATCGGAGACTTCATTCATCGTTTCAAAATCTTTTCCACTCAATTCGATATTGACCGCTCTACCTGCCGGTGGACCCATCTCTTCCTGAGTCAGACGGACCTCGGCCCCCACAAATTTTGGCAGAAACTTTCTGATTTCTTCAATGACGTCTGAGGGCCGCAATTCCTTCCACCCCTGCCAGTCCGGAAAAGCAAGGCGGACCCGGCTTTCCCAGGGACGGTTGCTATCCCCCACACTGGCAATGACTGCATCGGTGTGTTTGCCATAAGCCAGTACGTCTGTTTCCACCTCTTTGACGATTTCATCAGAACTGGTCAAATTGGTACCAAAAGGCGCATCGATACGCACTATGGCACTGCGTGGTTCCTGCACCGGAAAGAATTCTGTCTTGTTCTCGGGATTGCTGACCATGAAATAAAACAGTACGATCCCCCACCAGAAAATACCCATAACCAGAAGTGAAAGCCAGGGATGTTGCAGGGACCAACTTAAAACCGTACGATAGTGGACCAGCAATTCTAAATATAATTGGTCCACTTTCCCCAGTTTCCTTGGTCGTTTCATCAAAGTGGAGCATATCACCGGGTTGAAAATCAGGCCGACAACCAAAGAACAGCTTAAGGCAATGATAAGAACCTTGGGTAAATAATTCATGAACTCGCCCATGATGCCAGGCATGAAAATCAAAGGAAAAAAGGCCATTAGAGTCGTGATGGTCGAGGAGATAACCGGAAAGGCCACTTCACTGACTCCGACCACTGCAGCTTCTCGACGTGGCATGCCTGATTGCACGTGACGATAGATATTTTCAACCACCACGATGGCATTGTCCACCATCATCCCCAATGCGAGGATCAGGCTGAAGAGTACCACGAAATTGAGGGTGATCCCGACCCATTGCAGAATCATGAAACTCATCAACATTGAAAATGGAATCGCCAGAGCTACGAATAAAGAATTACGTCCACCTATGACCAGCAACAGGACCACACAGACAAAGATAATCCCGGTAAAAATATTATTTTCCAGGTCACTGACCAGACGATCGACAAACTCGGAGTTGTCGTTGAGGAAGGTGTATTTGACTTTCCCTCCATAGAGGGATTCTTCCTCTTGAACGATTTCTTTGATTTGCCTGGAAATGCGGGTCAGGTTTTCCCCACTGCGTTTGGAAATTTCCAGGGAAACCGACTCCAAACCATTCAAGCGGGAACGGCTTTCCACTTCCTTGAAAGTGAATTCTACCTCGGCAAGATCTTTGATCGAAATCGGTCCGTAACCCGGAGCCGAAATGATCATGTTTTGAATTTCAGCAATGTCGTGGACTTCTCCCGGAATATTGATCTGGAAGCGCATGCGACCAACGTTTATGGTCCCTCCGGGAATGGTACGGTTCTCGGCGCTAATCGTGTCGGAAATCATATTCAAATCGAGATTGTAATATCGCAACTTGTCGGGGTCGACGTTGACCTGCACTTCCTTTTCCAACCCCCCTATGCGTGTCACTTCCAAAATTCCGGGGATGCTCTCGATTCGATCCTTGAGATCGTCGGCGATCATTTTTAAATTGACCAGCCCGAATGCGCCGGAAAGATTGATAATCAGAATCGGTTCCTCGGAGAGATTGATTTCCTGCAATACCGCATCTTCCGCGTCATCTGGCAGCTCGGGCTCTACTTGATCCACTTTTTCGCGCACTTCATCCATCGCATCATCAATGTTGAAATCGGGAGTGAATTCCAGTTGGATGATGGCGGATCCATCCGTGGCCGTAGATTTCATCTCCTTCAAGTGGTCAATATTCTGCAACTCCTTTTCCAGTTTATTCACGATTTGCGATTCCACGTCCCCGGGAGAAGCGCCCGGGAAGGGAACGTTGACGATTATCAATGGAATTTGAATATCGGGTGCAGCTTCCCGTGGTAAGGAGCGATAGGCTGATGCTCCGGCAAAGATCAACAAGAGCATCAGAATGAAAATGGTGGCGGGTTTGTGAATGGCGAATTTACTGGGTATGAATTCCATGACTGCTGTTACTTGGGACTGGGAGTTTCTGCTTTTTGCTTAAAAGCTTTCAACACGTTGACCTTTTCTTCATTGGTCAGGAAATGCTGACCCGTGACAATCAGTTTGTCGCCACTTTGCAGTCCGGAAAGGATTTGCACTTCGTCTTTGACGACAGTACCCAAAATAACCGGTCTTTCGATCGCCATTCCGTTTTTCTCAATAAAGACAATGCGATTCGCTTCCCTTTCCAGGATGGCATAACTGGGAATAATGATCTCGCTGGGTTCTGCAATAGTGACCATTTCCACTCGCGCCATCATGCCGGGTAGCAATTGGCGACTGGGATTATCCAGGAGAATTTCGGCCGGGAAACTGCGATTTTGCAAATCCGCTTCCAACCCGATGGTATGTACCGTTCCATTGAATACTGACCCGGGAATGGCATCAATGCGGATTTTCACTTCTTTCTCCGGAGAAACAAATCGAATTTCTCTTTCAGGAATGTTAATTGCGGCTAACACTTTTGAGATGTCCATGATTTCGAAAAGATTTCCTCCTCGACTGGCGAGTTCTCCTTCATCCAGGTGTCGGGTTTTGACCACACCTGAAATGGAGGCCTTCACCTGTGATTTTTCCAAGTCCAACTCCGCCAGTTCCAGGTTAATTTTTCTCACGTCACGGTTGGTCCGCCTGGAATCGACACTGGCAGCCGTGGATACGTTGCGATCAAAGAGGAGCTTTTCCGTCTTATAGTCCGATTCAGCCAAGTCGTAATTGGCTTTGGCCAGTTTGACGTTCAAAGTCAGACGTTCGGTGGAGATATCGACGAGGGTATTGCCTTTTTTCACCGATTGCCCCTCATCGTAATATACTTTTTCAACAGTTCCTTCTGCTTCCGCTCGAATCAAAACGCGCTCCAGGGGTTGCAGGTGCCCCACATAGGAACTGTGCACCGTCAATTGACGGGATGCCAATTCCAGGGTTTCCACGTTCGTGATGGCTTTACTTTGCGCCATAACGCCGGCAGCCATGCTCAGCGTAACAGCCATTATTGCCAGTTTCTTTGATACAATTCTTGATTTCATAACTTTTTCCATAATGGAGGTTGATGCTTAGAGGGGAATTTGAAACCGTTCAAAGATATCCCCTGTGAGAACTATTAAAGACAAGTGAATCTTTTCTTGGTTGATCAGGCTTTGTATTTCACTGCTTTGAGCAGCAATCAATTCCTGCTGGGCCTGGGCCACTTGAAAACCCGTACTTTGGCCAAGTTTTTGTTTTTCAATTTGTTGCTGCAACACGTCGTTGGCCAATTCACGAATGGCCGCAGCATGATGGATCTCTTGTTCAGCAAAACGTAATTGTCGCTCTATGGTTTTCAACTCGACCAGCAAATCGTCTTTCAGGTTGGCCATTTGAATGTCCAATTGCAGACCTTCCAGTTTTTTCTGTTTGATCAACTCCGGTGTTTTGTGATCAAACAAGGGCATTGACCAGGTCAACTCGAGATGATACCCATGCGCCTGCGGTTGACCATATGTTTCAAAGGTCTCGGAAAAATTCCCTCCCGCTCCTTGAAAAGTATAGCTTAAATTCAAATCCAGGTCCGGCGCTTCTTGATTGAAGGCTTCTTGCAGATCGTATTCATTGTTCTGAACCTGAGCTTCCAAGGCCTGCAATTCCACTGAGTTCTGCCACACTTTCTGCAGTTCTTCTTCAAATCGGAAACGAATTTTTCGCAGCTGCGGAGTATCTCCCGGTAAAATACCATGGGGCAGGTCTTGCAGGTTCAGTGCGACTTTAACCTGATCTTCTATCGTGCGAATCTGGTTGTCGATTTCCAGCAGTTGTTGTTGGGTTCGTAATAATTGGATTTCACTTTGCTTGAGGTCCACCAGGGTGATCACTCCCGCATCCATACGAATTCGATTTTCTTCAACCAGTTGCCGGGCCAGCGCAATTGCGTTTTTAAGGACTTCTCGCGTTTTCCACAATCCTGCGAGATCCCAATAGACTCGGGCGAACAATTCCAATACCTGCAATTTGGTTTGCCTGGTGCTCACTTTGCTCATGCGCAAACCCACCTTATTGCGCAATACCGGTAAATCGTTGATGCGACCCCAGTCCTGGTAGATCGGTACGGATAGACCCAAGGTCATAGAAGAAGAAACCAATGGATCATTGGTCTTTCCTCTCTGTTCCAGCTTACCATCCTCCAAGAGCGTGAAACTTCTGCGTTGGTTGCTTCTTTCGGAAAATGTAGCCGAATAGCTCACTCCATTGAACAGATTTTGGGACCAACGTGAAGAGAATGAGTGAGAATCGTTCAGGTTGAGGTTCAAAGATGGAGAAGCATCGCCGGAAGCGTTGAACGAGGCATCAGCCGTTCGATTCAAATTGAAGGAATGGCTTAAAACCGGGTTATTGCGATTTTCCGAAGACAGGAGGGCGCTGGTAGCGATTTCTTCACTAAAACGAGCAGACTGGATGGATGAATTGAATTTCATAACCAATTGCAAAGTGGCTTTCAGTGTGGGCTTGACAATCAGACGGTTTTCAACTTCCACGAATTCCAGGCCCGGGAAAGTCAATAGTTGTTGCAGGAGAGCATTTCTATCTGATTCCTCAGCCCATACAGGTGACGTGACAAAAAAGAGAGATGATGTCACAAACATTATCGAAATCAAGTTCCTCAACCCAAGCAGGCGTGGTCCCTTGACCCGAAGGCACCGGTGTGAAGGTATATGCATTCAGTTTTCTACGCATTAAAAGTGTGTTGGTAACTACAAGTAAATGCCAGTAAAATCAAGAGAATTTATGATCTTTTGAAACCCGGCGCATTACCAACTGTTTCAGGATAACAAATTTCCGATAAAATGTTTATCTTGCAAGTAACAATTTGTAACAACTTGTATAAGTCTCCATGATCCTGCGCATTGCCAGTCTTTCAAAAAAACTCCTCTTGCGGAAATTCACGAGTCACTCTGAATAAATCAGTGACCATGGCTATTGATTTTTGCCAGACAATTAAATCCCGGTATGTTTTGATAATCAAAACCTCTCACCTGATCAAGCAACCACTCCCCCTCAAAATAAACAATTCCGCAGTCACCTTTGTGCCTTTGTGCCTGGCCGGAAATTGTTCCATGAATCCCAAATGGAGTTTTTATTGCAAAACTTGTTCAAAACGTTTCGCCCCTTGCGGGCCAAACGTATTCCTGGCAAACATAGCATCGTCAATGCGATTTTGTTTGTCGTAAAAACGAGTTGTCAGTGGAGTATTCTCCTCCATGATTTACCTCCCTGGCAAAGCGTTTACGATCATTATCGCCATTGGAAAAAACACTGGATTGTGGAGTGAACCTTCGCTTTTTGGCTCATTCTCATAAAGAAGCGGATCTCCCTGATTGATAGATTTTTAATTTTTTTACGAATCCCGCATTTTTTTCATTTGGGGGTTGACATTATACAAAAAAGATATATGCTGCCAAAATAATGCCTTCACTAAGTTGTTTTAGTGAAAGAGAGGGTCCCCGATTGATGGAACCATATCGTGGGAGGACTTGAAAACGATCGCTCCTCTCCAGGAATCTTTTTTGATATTTAACTGAACGGGTTTTTCAGAGATCTGAATAGTTACGTTACCTTTTTAATGGGAATTATATACAAAGTTAACCACGGATTCACACACTTGACATCCCAACGTAAAGAGTAATCACGGCCTACTCTTTACTTTCTTCCTTCTGCATAAATTTCCATTGATCAGAACGCCGGGGCGGGGATTTTAAAAACACAGTTATGATCTCGTCTGCCGTTGCGTTAATCTTTTCCGGCATCGGCTTGGCGGGTCTTCCTACTTTTTTCTTCTCTTTTGTTTTCATTTTAAATCTCCTGATATATTGTTGACATTCCTTCACAATCAAGTAGCTAATCTGATCATGCAGGAATGCAAATATTCAAGCTATCAGATTTTTATACTTAAGCCGTTTTCCTTCCATGCCTTTGGCCATTGATTCGATTTGTGCCAGGGTATCAAGCTCTCGCTGATTTTGCCTACCAGCAAATTCCTTAACATAGCGATCCAAATGCTTGGCACTCATTTTGTGATATGTCCCTTTGTGTCCCCTTTTGAGCATACTCCAGAAGGAATCAATACCAGCAGTATGGACATCTCCTCTCACGTATTCATCGTGGCTATGCCGGACAGATTCATGATTAGGAAGCCCCTTATAAACGGTAGCTTCGTCTGTATAAATCATGGAATTTTGTTTTACATATTCCTGGATCATCTTCTCAATAACCGGCTTCTTTGTATCTTCCGTTGCGGTGGCTACCACTTGTCCGGTCTCTCGATCCTTAATACCTACAACTGGGGATTTGCCAACCGTACCCCGTCCCTCTTTCTTCTTTTTAGACTCATGTTTCAGAGATTCCTTACCCCCTACATAAGTCTCGTCCATTTCAACCGGACCATTAAAAAGAGGTTTGTTATTATTCCAGCATTCCCGGATTCTATGATTGACAAACCATGCCGTTTTTTGAGTAAATCCCAATTCCCGGTATAGCTTCATACTGGCAACCCCTTTGATATTCGTGGCCATCAGATAGAAAGCGAAAGCCCACTTCCGGTAACCAATTTTAGAAGCTTCCATAGCCGTTCCGGTCTTCACTGAAAAAAACTTCCTACAATCTTTACAACGAAACGGCATCGGATTTTTAGAATTTTCATACTTTATAATTCGCTCGCTTTCACAATGTGCACATCGTATCCCATCAGGCCATCGCTTATCAATGAACATTTTTTCAGCCGTCTTGTCATCTGGGAACATGTCCATCAGTTCCAAAACCGTGATGCCTTTTCTGTGATTTTTTCCGGGTGCTTCTGCCATTTTTCAACTCCATGAAAAGTTAATAATTTTAGAAGTATATTAACCAATAAATCACAGTCTGTCAACAAAAAAATGCGTTTTTATTCATTTTTGTTTATTATTTTTGGACTGGGATTAGGCGAGGCGTAGCGCCCGGCCTGCAAATCCATGGTTAACTTTGTATATAATTCCCTTTTTAATTTTGTAATGGAGAAAGTAAAATGAATCCGAAAAAAGTATTTTCTTCAGGCCTGACCTTGTTGGTGGGGCCATCCCAGCAGGCAGTGTGTTTGCCCAAAAATATGGTGGTACATTAATTATGAGGAGTTTCACCATGAAAATTCGAATTTCGGTCGTTGTGCTCACATTGGTGGTGGGTTTGATGGCAAGCACAGCTTTCGCTTGTTTCGAGAGTGCGGCGTATGGAACTTTTACGCTGGGGGTTTATGGCACAAACGTTGAGACTGTGGGCGGAGATCAAGTAGGCGATGACGGACACCCGGTGAAAAGCAATAGCGAGTGGGACTTCAATCGCGACTTTTACATTTCCAGTTGCTCACACCACGCAAATTTCAACGCCAGTGTCGCCACCGGGAAATGGCCCAACAACAAAGCAGAGATACGGGCGTTCTTTCAGCGGCAGGAAGTCATGTGCAGAAATTACTTCCGCAGTGTCCATACTAAGTTTGCGGGCCAACTATGTAGGTAAGGCTAACCAAGAAATAGGAGCGAATGACATGAGGAACAAGTTTGGAGTGGCCGCACTTTTCTTCGGGATGCTTGCATTGGTTGGATGCGCTGCTCCATCAAACCCGCAAACGAGTGCCATAGATTGCGTATTGGCTGGTGGAAAGTCTATTCAACGGGAAGGCAGGCATGTAGCGTGTGTGGCTGACGATAGCGAGGGAGGAAAGTGCCGAGCGAAGGGCGGTACTCCCATTTACGATGCAAGGGGCGAACTTGAAGAGTGCCAAGTCAGCACCTACGATGCCGGAAAAGAAATTATTGATCACTTTAACAAGACGCTTCGAGATGTTGGGAGCGAGATGATGAAATGATCCTCAGCAAAAGTATCGTCTAGAAGTCAGGCGGTCAGTTTTGCAATTAGTTACACGGCATTTCTCGATTGGATACGACTTTCAGACTTCTCCGCCTGACTTTCGTATGATTTCGTCTTCAACGCGGCAGTTTCTAGACCATGGCCTGCGCGACGACGGTTCCGACTTCCTCCGCTGCTTCGACAAGATGGCTATCGGCTCTAGTAGGAAAATCAAAAATTACACAAGACGATAGCATTTGGGATAGTGCAAACTTTTTTGTGTGAATTTATAAGCCATTGATTTTCTTGAAGAAGGGTAAATTCTTTTGTACTTTCCCGACAGGTGTTGACCTCCAGTGCATTTCCATTTTGAGGCTAATAAAAGCCAAGAGTCGATAGCAAGAGCTTTCTCCGGAGACAATTTCCATTGGCCGAGTTCTTCTTTTAAACTCTTTATTCAATCGTTCGATGACATTGGTTGTTCTCAGAGAAATCCATTTCTCCTCGGGGTATTCGAGATAGGTCAGACAAGCCGCCAAGGATTTGGCGAGGCATTTGACGGCAGAGGGTAGTTCCTTTTGCCATTTCTTCTCAAAGTCCCTAAAGAAGAGGCAGGCCTTTTTCTTCGAAGAGGCATAGAAAATAGAACGAAGGTCATCGGCGACGTCTTTTTTCAGTTTTCTCGGCACCTTAGCCAGCACGTTTCTGGCCACATGGACTTGACATCGTTGCACTTTGGCTTGGGAAAACTCTTCTTTGAACACTTTTTCCAATCCTGCTAAGCCATCCATCACTGCCAATTCGACGGAAGCGGAATCCAATCCTCGCTCTTTCAAGTCCTTGAACAACTCTCTCCAATTGGAGGCAGATTCCTTATCTCCCTGTTGCAGCGCTAAAACAGATTTGTACCCGTCTTGGTTCACTCCAATGACCGCGAGCACTGGAATGTTTTCAATACTGTCTTTCACGCGCATCTTGAAATGGACCCCATTGATGAAAAGGTATTTGTAATGCTTCTCAGAAAGATCACGTTCTCTCCAGGTTTCCGCGGCTGCTTGCAGTTCTCTATTGGCCAAAGAGATTTCAGTATGAGAAATACTTCTCCCAATCAAGCGCTTCGAGAGTAAAGCCAGGTGCGGGTACTGATTCCGCTCAAAAACATCAAACTCAAGTCCTCTGCAATGGCTTGCTCATATCGTTTGGATCGCGGAAGCACCTGAGTTTGAAAAGTGCCTTGCCGATCCCTGGGTACTCGAGGCTCGACTTCTCCGATTCCCTTCAGAGTGATTTTTCTCTGATAAAACCCGTTCCTGTGATTGGCAGGCTTTCCGCTTCGCTCATAGGGCTCCCGTCCCAGATGTTCGCTCAGTTCCGCCCTCATTAATTTGGAAAGATAAACACCAACTTGATGGCTTAAATCCACTCGCAACTGCTCCAATAATCCATCCGGGCTTTGAAGAGTATTGAACATTTCTTTAAATTCCGTTACTGTCAATTCTAATTTCATGGGGCTTTCTCCTGATAGTAGGTTTAAATTTGACTTCATCAAACCTACCGGGAAAGTCCCATGGATTCATGCCCTTCTCAATTTCACACAATTTAATTTACACTATCTGTTCCATGTTAACGAGAAGTAGCTTAGGGTTTCAATTGGCTACAACAACATTCAAAGAAAATGGATTTCCGGGATATCCTCAGAGAATTGAACAAACAGAGTTCGCTAAACGACATCGGTGGGAAAACAGTGAATCGGAAGGTATAACGCGCCGTCTCAATCAAATACTTGCGGAAGTGTTTTCGCAATGTGGAGCTATTGCCACAAAAGTCACGACTGATACCTGATTGTCACGTTGGTACTTTTTCTCAGTGCACTAACCCGCATCTTGCACGAAGCGCGCGAGCGTTCGTTCCGCAGCTTGTTTTGCGGGAACTGTACAGATTTCCCGTCCTTCACCTGATGTTTCCGACAGGGCACTGGCGCAGCCGCTCAAGATGGGCAAGAGGTAGCACCTTTCGCATTTGAGCACTACAAACGCAACAATCCGTTCATACCTGATCAGATAGCCTTTCGTGAAATCCATGATTCCCTCTCCTTTCGCCGTCGACCTTCACACCGATCAATGGAAAAATTGGTCACAGTCGATGTCGTCATGCTCTTTGAGGGGAGGATAAATATACTCGATGCATATCTCCAACTCCGCCTTATCGGTACATGAAACGCTTCGCTCGATCGTCTTGCCTGCTTGAACGTCGGTTGCGTTTTCCGCTCTGGGCTTCCCGCTGTCGTCGTTGCGCTCTATAGGGCGATCATATGCGTTATCCGCCCAGGTCACTTTGACAGCTCTTGGACAATTGTTTACGACTTCCCAATCGTGGTGCGTCGTGTCGTAGGTGCTGCAGCGGCGCTTCTTTGTCCAGGCAAACGTTACGCAGCTTTCGACGCTTGGCACATCGGGTGTTTCGGTTCCCGTCGTTTCGCTACTGGTTCGGTGTGCGGTTGCCGGAGGTACGACCAGGGCCATGCACAATACGTACGTTAAGATTCCCCTCATGCAATCCACATTTCTCCTGGTGGCGGCAAACACAATCGTGGCTTTGTCGGACAATCTCCGACGAAAGCGCGAAGAATGATAGCCGATGGCGGTGGGTTGATCCGCACCAGCCGGTACGGGAAGAGCTGTTGGAACCGGTTTGTCGTGAGAGGACTTGGAATTTGTCGACTTCACTCGCATATCAATTTCCTTTCAATTTTTGAATTTAATCTCTTCCAGTTCGCCTCGTCTCCGAATCGTCAGCGTCGAATCCAAAGCTTTATGTTGTGAATTATCGTGTTCATGCATCCGAAATATGGTAGATGTCTCGCCTGTCTCTCTGCCACGTTTTGGACCTGTAATTCGTATCAGATCCCGTGTTCTCAGGTTGGCTTGTGTCACGGCGGGCCCGAAAGCAGCGAGTGCCAGTGCTTGAAGAATCGTCGTTTTGCCAGACCCATTGTCCCCTGACAGCTAATTGACGTTAACAAATCTGGGTTTCGTAGCACTCACCTCCGAATGTTTTTCATGACTAGTAGATCGACATACATAATATCAAGGCTTATTCTTGGGGCTGATACGAGATGGTGCCATATGGATTAAACTGTTACGAATCGGATCATACAATACAGATTGTCATAGTTCGTCTTCGAAATCTGTTGGTTAAGATATCGAAATTTGCAAAGGAGGTCAATTGTTATCATCTTTTTGTATTTGGGGTCCCAAATTCATCAAACAAATTATCGCTAAACAAGCGCCATCCGTTCAATTCGGCACACGTCCCTGCCTGTCACCCGGAGCTTGATACGAATCCTGCATATTTTTTCATTTGGGGCTTGACATTGCGTAAAATAGTGTTGTACGTATGCCTTCACCAATTTATTTTAGTGAAAGAGAAGGTTCCCGACCGATTGAACCATTTCATGGGAGATCGTGAAAATTTTCTTGGGAATTTTTTTCAACGTTATTTGACTGAAAGGGTTTTTCATAGACCTGAATAGCTACGATAAGCTACTATACGGAGAAATTACGCAGCAACCCGAAATTTGGAGAGATAAGCATTATGACTGACAAGACGCTCGTGTTTCTGATTCACGGCATGGGAACGCATAAGGCAAAATGGAGTAAATCTGTGCAGGAAGCACTTCAATGTCACGCTAGTGGCTACGAATTCTTTAAAAAATCCGGCAACAAGAATTTGACGAAATTCGTTGAGTTCGTCGAAATTGTCTACGATGATATTTTTACAAATGCTCTGAAAAATTGGGAAGAAAAGAATAAGGAGCTATTGCAGCAGGTAGCAACGGCGGACAAAGCTCAGGCGGAGAAGGCTGTGTACTGGCTTAAGGGCATGAAAAATGGGAAAAACAATTTCGCTTGGACTCACGCCGTCGACGTGTTGTTGTGGCGCTTCAGCTCGTATTTTCGCAACTCGATCAAAGCAAAAATTTCCGCGAAGATGACCAGAAAGCTAATCGAATCGGCCAAGAAGAACAGTATATGCTATGCCAAGGCCGCAGTCATCTCACATAGCCTAGGGACATCTGTAATGCATGACGTGCTCGCGAATCTTGCATTTGGTCGCTACTTGCCGGCTCACATGCCCAACGGTTTCGACCCGAAAGCATTTCGTTTCATGAGCTTGCACACCATCGCCAACGTGAGCAAAATACTTGAGCTAGATGACTATCCAGTCTATTGTAGTCGTGTTCGACCCGGTTCCGTTGATAATCAAGAGAGCTATTGTCAGCATTTTTTCAATTATCACAATACGTTAGATCCCTTCACGCTACCAAGGCCGTTTCGACCGCCATGGCCACCCGACACCTTCCACGATAAACAGGTGTCGCATCTGCATGGTGCGAACCCGCACTCAATCGAGCATTATCTCCTTAACCCCAAAGTTCATGTCCCGTTGCTTCGATCAATTGTGGGCGTGTATGAGGCTGTTACGCCGAAGGAGGAGGAATATGCTTACAAAGCTTTCAAAAACGTTGATCTTTCAGAGGAGGTCAAAACGCGCATCGAACAAAAGATCAACAACGCACGGGAAGTCATGGGCCTGTCCGTTGACATGATAGATTTAGTAAAGGGCATTCAACTTTTTTTCGGAGATTGAACATGAGTGACTGGATGCCACGCTCAATGAAATTCTTTGTGCTAGTCGGGGTAGCGCTCTGCGCGACTGTAATCTCAAATTTAGCGAATGCACAGCAGACCTTTGATAATTGGTATAATGTTGCGATACGTGACAAGGAGAGCGTACTTTATAAGAGCCTGCTCGCCGAGCGGAAGGTCTTCAAAGAGCGCATACCCGTCGAGGGTATTGCTCCACTGATTGCTGAGCTGAGCGTTACCGCCGCCGAATTAATGCCCGATGAAGAACCTGGGTTCCAACGCGCCGAAGACGCTGAGAATATCCGTAAGCTCGTTCACTTGTTGGACGAAGTTAAGTCGGAGCTCGATATTGACGCAGCCCAAGTTAAGCGCATCTTCTCTGAGGAAAAAGCGGGAACCAATACCGACGATGTAGTGACTGAACTCATCAGCGTTCAAACGCAGCGTCAAATTACCAACCTTTTCGGAGGCATGGACCAACGCACTACCAAACCCAACGCCGGCAGTTACGTGATTGCGAAGGGCCGTAAAAATGAAATTTTGATTCCGCCAAAATCGACGAGCTCAGTTGATCGTAGTATCTGGCGGATCGGTCTGATTGCCCAATATATCATCGGTGCTGCCAACCTGCCCCTTATGGAAGCAACTAACTTGGTTATCGCTCAGGCGCGCGACGACTGGAAGGCATTTATGGAGAATGCGGTCGGAGATCAATTCGTTTGGGAGACGATATTCAATAGTTGGGCTGCGAATCACTTGCCGCCTATCGCTGGCACACTCTCGACTCCGCCCCGATTTCAACTTCGAATTGTTCACCCAACTCCGGTGGTGGTCTATTCGACTTTAGGTGGCATAGAGGCGGAGCCACGATTGGCCGTTGAGCTCTTCGGTGTGCGAAGATTCGGACGGGACTACGCGCCAAATGGCGGTGTATCATTGATCGGAATCTTTCCCAGTGACCGTGACCAAGGCACGGGGTGGGGCTTACTACTAACGCGCAAGCGATTCTCTTTCGGGATCACCAAACAAGAGTTCAACAACGGCGAAGATATTGTCGCTTTGGTATTCGGCATTGATCTCGCTGCCCAACTCCAAAATCAGCAAGGTGGCTTGCGCGAGCGTATTGACAACAAGCTCTCTCATATTCTCGAGAGCTTGGCAAGAGGTCATCATATCAACCCCCATTAGTTCCTCAGAATAAGACCTTCGAAGTTGTTGGATGGCAGTCACACTTGGTTATTTTAGTCGACCGATTCTCAGAGGATCTGGCATCATATTTCACTGTTCAGAAAGGAATTTAGCGATGAAAAAAATGTTCATGGTAGTTTTTACTCTCATCATCTTTGCGTGTTGTATTCCGTTGGCGGCTCAGGACCTGCCCGATGACGTTTTGGCCGACATGTACCTGTTGGAAGCGAGCGAGGCGCTCGAGAACGGAGACGCACGCACGGCGATTGAGGCCTATGGGAAAATCGAAGCCCTGGACGTCGAACCGCCGCTGGAGTTTCTGTATTTTTATGGCAAGGTTCTGGTTGAGAACAGCATCACATTGGATGACCTGCTGAAGGGCCAATCGCTGTTGAAACAGTTCGTGCTCAATATCGAAAAGGACTCGGAGCACTATACACCGACCTTGAAATTGCTTTCCGCGGTTGGAAAAACAATAAAGAAAATCGACGCAAAGCGACAGGCCGAAGCACGGGCGAAACGGGAACGAGAAGCTGAACGGCAACTACTCAAAGAGATGTTACAAAGTTTCCAGATGGTGCAGGTGGTGGGCGGTACCTTCACCATGGGCTGCAAGGCAGGGCGGGATAGTGACTGTTTAAATAGTGAAAAACCGGCGCATCGGGTGCGGGTGCGCCGTTTCGAAATCGGCAAGTACGAGGTGACACAGGAGCAATGGGAAGCTGTGATAGGCAACAATCTGAGTCATTTCAAAGGCTGTCCCCAGTGTCCCGTGGAAAAGGTCAGTTGGGAAGACGTGCAAGCGTTTCTCAAAAGATTGAATGATGCGACCGGAAGAGGTTATCGCCTGCCCAGTGAGGCGGAATGGGAATATGCCGCGCGAGGCGGTCAGCAAAGTCGTGGTTACCAATACGCCGGAAGTGATGACCCGGATTTGGTAGCTTGGTATGACGATAATAGCGGTGAAAAGACCCATCCCGTCGGGCGGAAGCGGGCCAATGAGTTGGGGCTGCACGACATGAACGGCAACGTAATTGAATGGGTTCAGGATTGCTGGCATGACGATTATGAAGACGCGCCAAACGATGGTCGTGCTTGGGAAACTCAGGGTGGAGGCGATTGTTACAGGCGCGTCTTGCGCGGTGGTTCCTGGGACAACTACGGTCCGAGGAAACTCCGTGCGGCGAACCGCGGCTGGGCTGACGTCGGAAGCCGGTACCTCACCTTCGGATTCCGCATTGCCCGGACCTTGGATTAGCTCTTAATCTTTGACTCTTTACTTCCCGAGCCTCTAAAAGGCTTGCCTGAGGGAGAAATAGTTATCTACACACATACAATACAGACTATGGACGACAAAAAGTGGAATTACGGCACGTTGATAGCGTTCCTGGCCCTTGCTATACCCGGATTAATCTACGTTATCACGCTCGGAAACGAAGTTGAAACGTTGAAAGCTACGAAATCAGAACAATCAAAAACAGTTCAGATTGCAACTGACTTGGCTAACGTTAAAAAGGATGTGGAAAATCTCAAGTCAGGAGAAGTTATCGAAACAATGAAGGCTACCGCTCTTGATGAGATTGGAAAGAGGAAAGGTGAAATTCTCGAGGAGATTAAAGCCAAGGAGGAAAGCCATGTTCAATTGTTTGGACAAGCTCCAAAACTGCCCGTAGGAGTGATTATTGATTACATTGGCCCAATAGAAAGTTCTGCACCTGATGCGAGCGAAATGCTCAGAGATGGCCACTTTACTTGGGTAAAAGATGCCCCTAATTGGGCAATCACGAATGGTGCAACAATTCCCGAATCTTCTCTTGATCTTGAATCTCCTATTTTAGAGTTTGACGCAGACCCAACCCGTGATGGGTTCCAGGTTCCGAATTTAATTAATCGATTTACCAAAGGAGTCCTGATAGAAGATTTGGGCTCCCCAGGAGGCTTTGCCAACAAAGAAATTGATTTGTCCCATTCTCATCCAGTAAAACCTTGTGGGGATGCTAATGGCAGGAATGCTCTAAGAGCTCAAAATTGGCACGATCACGTCAGAATGTGTAACGAAAGGTCTGCTTCAAACACAGACAGATACTCGAAGAAGGTCACACTCGACAACGATCCCCTGTATTTTGGAGTTCTGAAAATCATTAGAATCAAATAACTGGTGTATTGCCTTTTTATTTCTTGTAAGAAATTTGAAAAGAACTATGAGCTTAACCTATGTTCATTAAAACAGGTTTTTATGAAGCGCAAAACTATTTGGTTGACGATCAATATTATCGCTCTGATGTGTCTATCGGGAGGCCCTGTGGACGCAGAAGTCGTATTCAGCGATAAAAACGGGGTGACGGTGGAGTATCGAATCATCGACACAGGTAAATACACCCATTGCGCAGATAAAAACGATCCGGATTATACCAGTAAGAAAATAAAAATCTGGAAAGCAACCGTCATTTTGACAAACAATTCAACCGGAAGGATCAAACCTCAAGGACGAACGGTGGCAACAATAAATGTCGGAGAAGACATCAGAGGAGGCCCGTATTGTTTTTACTACAATGTGCCGAATTTCCATAGCATTGGTTATCCTGACCAGGGTGGCCTCCCGCTGGGCATCATGCTCGGGATGGTCTATCCCATCAATCCTGGCAAATCCATTTCGGAATCGGAATATTTATACCTATACGAAGACCGGAAACCCATCATGACAAGTTGGTTTTTTAGTGGCTATTACCTTTTGAAAGACAAAACTAAAAAATCAAAAAATCAACAACAATCAGACGAACAAGCCTCGAAGCAAAGTACGGCAGCAAACGCAAACCAGCGTACAACCCCAAGTGGGAAGTCAAGCCCGACAGCAAAGGTAAAAAAGCCCACCTCCCCATCGGGCAGCCTGATCCTGCTCATCGACGTCAGCGGGAGTATGAAAGGCGCCAAGCTGGATTCGGCGAAACAGGCGGCTATCGAAACCATCCGCAAAGCGGTCAGGAACAAAAGCGAAGTCGCCATTCTCGCTTTTGAGGGTGACTGCGGGAACCCGGTAGAGCGTTATATCGACTTTACCGGGAATGAAAATCAACTCGTTGCCTTCATCGACGGCTTGTCCGCCCAAGGCGGAACACCCCTGGCCACCGCGCTGGACGTTTCCAACCGATTCATGAAGCAACGCAAATCCGCCGCAAGCAAAACGCAAATGATCCTGCTGCTGGCCGATGGGGATGACGATTGCGGCGGCCTGGATGAAGTCTTAGGGGAATTGAAGCGGAACAATCTCTTGTATCGTCATGAAACCGTGGGCCTCGAAGTGTCCGATGAAGCCCGGAAACAATTACGGAACATCGCCACCCAATCGGGAGGGAACTATCACGGCGCCACCAGTGAGAACCTGTCGCAGGTCTTTTCGGACGCAGTGGAATTGATGCGAATGCTCGATATGATCGGGAAGTTCAAGTAAGAAGCTGTTAGGGGCTTGTTACAAAATAAGTTGAACATCTTTGAGTTTCATATAGGGTGAATGGTGTAGTTCCATTGAGGAAACTTTTTTGCAAATTTTAGATTTATGTTATCAAATTCTTCGTCGGATACTTTCATACCAGTTTTGTATTGCTTACGATCAAGTCGAGCCTTGATATTGAGGCCGTTTTTGGTCGTAGTCGAGGCGATCAATCTCACCACGGACTCATAGTTTTCTAGTGGCCTGCCTTTCCAATTCATGCTGATGAATGAAAACATACGATGCTCAATCTTGTTCCACTTGCTTGTCCCTGGTGGATAATGCGCGACTGTAATTGGTATCCCAAGCTTGTTTGCTAATTCTTGTAAGTAAAACTTCCATGCCCGAGCTCTACTCCCATTGCTCCCTCCGCCATCGGCACACACAAGAATCTCAGTTGCATTGGGATAGCGCTTTTTTCCAAAGTGTCTCCACCACTGCCAAAGGCTATTGACAGCAAACTCAGAGGTATCTGAGGACATGCCAACGTTTACAAAACCTTCGTTGCGATTTAAGTCATAGGCCCCAAAAGGTATCGCCTTCCCCTCTCCGTAAGATTTGAAATCATGATCAAGAACTTTCTTGTCTTCCTTTGACCACACTCGACCCTCATTCTTGAAATTTCCGACAAGCTCCTTTTTTTCGTATCAACTGATACCACTGGGTTTCCGTATCTTGAAAACCGATGGACGGATCGATTAATGTGTCTGAATTGCTCGTCGCGGTTTGGATGATTTTTTCCTGAAAGCATCTTTTTGTTCGATCTCAGGGAATAGCCAAGCTCCTTTAAAAGCCTCATTACCGTGACATAAGATACATCAAATCCAGATTTTCTTAGCTGATCTGCGATAGATCTGCTCGATTTGCATGTCCACCGTAGGCGGCTCATCGGATCTCCTGCAGAAGACTCTTCAAGAATGCCCTCAATTGCTTTGAGCAGCTCAGGACTCTTGTGCCTCGAATACTTTCGTCCTCCACCCTCACGACGGAGACGATCGCTGTCAAGTGATAACGATCCATCTTCTTCTAAATCACGGAGACCCTGAGTTACCGTCGTTCTGGATAGTCCGGTCGCGCGACTTACTTGTGAAACACCTCCGTAGCCAAGCTCTTTTGCTTTTACTGCTGCGAACCACCTTTTCTGTGGCTCGTTGAGGTAGCCGAACGCCTTAATCCACTCTTTACTGATCTCATGGTTAGTCATGAAATCAGTAGACCACAAAAAATCTAGTTGTTCAATTTATTTTGTAACAAGCCCTTAGTTCAGAGTTCTATAGTATCCACTCCTGATCGCACAGCCTCACACCTGCATTCTAATCCCGGCAGCCTGCCCACGGCAGACGGTTACTGACTATTGCAGCGCTTGCCTTTCCAATGTATGGATTCGGGTAGCTTCGGAATTTCATTTGGCATTGCACAAGCGGTCTTCAGTTGCTCCGGCTTGAGGCCACGGGCTGCGCTCAGATCTGCGTTGCTTAGATTTGTGCGGATAAAAGAGACATTATCCAGACGTGCGTTCTGAAAGTTCACACTGCCATCAATGTTGGTGTCACTGAATATCACTGAGGTTAGATTGGAATTGCTGAAATCCACATTCTTGATATTGTTGGCAGACCAAAAGGTCGCCCCCTCTAGATTAGCATAACGAAAATCTGCACCACTTATTTTTCCGTGTTTGAATGTTGTTTCGCGGAGATTTGAACCACGGAATTTCACATTCAAGATTTGCACGTCGTCGAAGTTTGCACGACGCAGACTCGCCCCACTTAGATCCAAATCATTCAAGATCATATCGCTTAGATCAATACGATCCAATGGAAAACCATCACGCGACAGAGCTTCAACAATGGCATGAAGAGGGGCATCGCGTTCCTCTATCGGAAGAGAGCGCAACTGATGAATCTGGGCGAGTAGCATCGCTCCACGCACCGCACGATCCTTACTTCTCTCTTGATACTCGGAGAATACGCCAAATACAGTTACTACAATAGCCACTACCGCGACGATCTCGAATGATATTCGAAATAGTGCCACATTATGAAACAAATAGAAGAAAACGGACGCCCAATGGTCTGGACGTGCGAGAATCCGTAGAATAATGTTTCTTTCGCTCTTCCACCTGTGTTGGTCGAAGACTGGTCGAACAGGACCGGTTAACTCGCCGTTCTTTCTCTTTGCCATAGAATAAGTCCGTGTTACAATAGGAAAATCAAAAATGACACAAGACGATAGCATTTGGAAATATGTGTGTAAAGACAAAATTAGGAGGGATATTTTTGCTTTTTTGGAAGGTTTCCTGGGAGGGTGTGCGGCATGTTCATTTTTTTATCGCTTTTCTTTTATGCTGGTTTGAAATGCCGGCTTTTGGACAAAGCGACCCCTGGGTTTTTCTGAAGAATTTTCAAGATACCCATTCTTCATCAGCAAAATAGACTTCATCAGAAGGGATGTAGTCGGCATAGTAGTCATCCATATCATAGGGGTTGATAGATGGCAGTGGCGGCGCTCTTTGTGTTTACTCACCGATATGCTTTAAAATTTTTTTGACTTCTTGATGATTGGTAATAAATGCGATGATCTTCATCTCCTTGCCGCAGTTTGGACATAGCAGAGGAGAGGATCCACCTCGAAGATCTTATGGATCAATCGTGCCCAAATTGCGCTGGCTTTCGCTTTTCCTTTGATCTAGACACTCACGGGCCGAAAATGCGTTGTCTATTGCCGGCACCCATTCTGCACTTTATCAACGTCAGTACCATACGTCTCTTGATTCACTCCACGCGCTATACGCAGTTGTTCGGCCGAAAGATTACTTCTCCGTACCTTGACATGTGATAATTTGGTGCTGCGCGTCTCGGCATCGGTAAAGTTGGCTTCAAACACGTCAGCATTGGACAGGTTAGCGTTTGCAAGGTGCGCTTTGGTTAGGTTCGCGTTGCACAATATCGCGTCACTAAGATTTGCGCTACTTAGAATTGCTCCGGTAAGATCTGCTCCTCTTAGGTCGACATAGGGTAGATAAACTTCAAGCCAGTATACTCCCCTGAGATCAATTCTGATCCTTCTTTCTTCATCACCACATTCCGTTGGTGTGCACAGTGGAAGTCGATAGCGCGCCCATCTATACAGAGATTCTTTATTCGGTGTTTCAATGCCAAACCACTTCCATGGCTCGAAAAGCGTCGGATCATTGGAAATCTTAAAATTTTGAATTCGTGCAAAATTCTGCATCGCTGCGACAAATGTGCTCCGGTTTCCTGAAGAAACCATGGTAATGAACGCGTTGCGTTCGTACAACGCGATTTGCAGTTGTCGATCATGCCGGGACTCAAAGAGCGCAAAAATCGCAAAATAAGCCGTGACTGTGGTAGTAAGAAATGCGATCCAAGTTCGATGGGCATTCTTGCCAACTAAGTCCGATTTAAGTCCAGACATCCAGCTATCAGAGGTATCCTTGCTCATTCTTTAGAGTCCCATCATGCTAGCTGATACCGCCGAACGTCGATCTCGTCGGCCCGCGCCCGCGTCGTGCCATGCCTGCATCCTGAGCAGCAGGTCCATGCTGAGGCCGAACGCCTTCTCGACCCTGAGCGCCATTTCGGGCGACAGCGAGGCGTTGCCGTTCATAGTAGGAAAATCAAAAATTACACAAGATGATAGCATTTGGAAATATGTGTGTAAAGACAAAATTAGGAGGGATATTTTTGCTTTTTTGGAAGGTTTCCTGGAAGGGTGTGCGGCATGTTCATTTTTTATCGCTTTTCTTTTATGCTGGTTTGAAATGCCGGATTTTGGACAAAGCGATCCCTGCGTGCCCAATTTGCGCTGGCTTTCGCTTTTCCTTTGATCTTTTCCATCTGAACTGGGCTCTCTCCTCTTTTTTCTTTTCTTTACTTACCTCGATAGGAGCTACTATAAATCCCATAATACCGCTACTCCAGTATTGACACGCAGCGACTGCCGCCAGTTGTGCCGTGCCAACAAACAACGAAAGAGTCTTCTCATTTGCGATCACAAGCTTATGACTGGAGACACAAGCACAAACAGGCGTTGCCCTCGCTCACATCAAGCTCCAACGGCATTCTTTGGCAACTACGCTTTCATCAAGATCTATTCCCACTTCTGCTCGCATACTAACAACCATTTGGAGAAAATCATCGAATAGATCGACCTTAGTGCCGGGTTCCTTGACCTCAGACATAATCTGGAATGACCAACAAATTGCCTCATCACTTCCATATAACATGAGAACACCGGACGCAGCCTCTAGCCTGGCTAGGTCGTGTTCCGTTTGCGATCCTTCATGAGCCAATCGCACCATACGCGCAGCTTCCGAAACAAACTCCGAATATGCATTCATGACGGATTTATCCTGAAGCGTCTCTCTTGCTATCAAAAATGTGATCAATCCGCCGACCATAACGCCGACGAGAGGTGACAGAATACCAAAGAGAAGCCTTACATAGCTGCAACCAACATTATCGAATGCTAGTCGATTTCTAGTGTTCATTCGTCCTCTCCGAGCGCAACCGGGGTTGCGACGACAAGGTGAGCCTTCACCGTCGATCTTCAACTCGCAATCAAGCGTCTTTTTTCATTCCTGATCGATTGAGAATTGGCACTTTCATAGTGGGAAATCAAAAATTACACAAGACGATAGCATTTGGAAATATGTGTGTAAAGACAAAATTAGGAGGGATATTTTTGCTTTTTTGGAAGGTTTCCTGGGAGGGTGTGCGGCATGTTAATTTTTTTATCGCTTTTCTTTTATGCTGGTTTGAAATGCCGGATTTTGGACAAAGCTATCCCTGGGTTTTTCTGGAGAATTTTCAAGATACCCATTCTTCATCAGCAAAATAGACTTCATCAGGGGGGATGTAGTCGGCATATTAGTCATCCGTCTCATAGGGAGTGATAGATGGCAGTGGTGGCGCTCTTTGGGTTTCTTCTCCGATATGCTTTAAAATTTTTTTGACTTCTTGATGATTGGTAATAAATGCGATGATCTTCATCTCCTTGCCGCAGTTTGGACATAGCAGAAGATCCTCCTTGAAGATCTTATGGATCAATCGTGCCCAACTTGCGCTGGCTTGCGCTTTTCCTTTGATCTGATGAACTGCCGCAGTCACTGCCCAGATAGTGTAAATTAAATTGTGTGAAATTGAGAAGGGCATGAATCCATGGGACTTTCCCGGTAGGTTTGATGAAGTCAAATTTAAACCTACTATCAGGAGAAAGCCCCATGAAATTAGAATTGACAGTAACGGAATTTAACCTAAATCCTGCAATTAGATGACAAACAAAAATGGAAATGGTAATATACTCAAATAGTTAACATCAGAATAAACATTTTGAGGGATCACCATTTCCATGAAGAACAAAGGTAACACAAGATCGGCAAGAACGAAAGCAAAAAACATCCATATCCGCCAGGGAGGCAGAGACCTGACCGCGCAAGCAGGCTTGATTCCGGTTGTCAAATTTTTTCACAAACACGGGATTGTTTCGAAGACAGAGCAGACCATAGATCATCAGCGTGGCGCCACGAGTCTTTATGACGCGGTGGACATGGTCATTTTATCGGTGGTTGGCATTATTGGTGGCGCTCGTTCGATTCGTTCGATTGTAACAGTTTGGAACGACCGTGTTTTGAGTCGTGTGGCCGGTTGGCTGAGGATTCCGGATGAAACCACATTCGGCCGCATACTGCGTACTTTCACACAGAAAAACATCCATGAGATGGAGAGCTTGAACCATCGGATTCGAGCCGGTATCTGGCGCAAAGCGCTTCGAAGTGGGACAAGCAACGTTGGGGGGTTGCGCCATCTTGTGATTGACGTGGACTCCACTGTGAAAACGGCCTACGGCAAGCAGCAAGGAGTGTCTGTCGGATATAATCCCCACAAACGCGGGGCCGCTTCGTATCATCCTCTGTTGGCATTTTGCGCAGAGACCAAGGAGATTCTTCAGGGTTGGCTTCGTGACGGGAGTGCCTATACCAGCAATGGAGTCGTTGAATTCATGCGACAACTTCTTGCTCAGCTTCCGAATCGGACTCGCACTCTGTTTCGTGGAGACAGTGGTTTTTTTGTGGGGGATTTGCTGGATTTCCTCGACGAACGAGGCCATGGCTACCTGATCAAGGTCAAACTCAAGGGGCTCGTGTCGTTATTGGAAACGCAAAAATGGCAAAAAGTGAAAGGGCAGCCCGCTTGGGAAGGGTGTGAGTTTTCCCACCAATGCGCGATACTCGCTTACAACATGATGCGCTGGATGGCCCTTTGTAGTGGTAACGCCATACTGCGCCGTTGGGAACCGGCCACCATGCGCACTTATCTTGTCCGAATGGCAGGAAAATGGACGAGTGGCGCTCGTCAACAAAAACTGAGAGTTCCGGAAAGAACACTTTACAATGCTCAATGGGATGCCTGGGTCGCGGTTGGAGAGACCTAGCTCCTTTGTTTCACTCCAGTGGTAACGTTTTGCTGAGATGTCGATCCCCAAGTCCAGGGAAAAGTACGTCTTGAATGCGGATCATCACAAAATATGACGATCTAATGCAGGGCGGAAAAACCTTTATGAGCAAGGACTGATGGAAATTCAACTCTCAAATCCTTTTTTTTTTAAAAAATACTGTCAAAGAGTGGGGGAAACTCAATCAAAATATGCAATTGCAGGATTTAGGTATCATTAAACCACCCTCAGCTGAAGCTGAGGGATTTAGGCAATGGGCTATAAGCCCGACATTCAGCTAAAGCTGTCATTCGAGCAGGATATTGTCAATGTGATACGGTTGATGGGCATCAGAGTGATTATTGATATATTCATGAATCATTTCATCAGTCACATTTCCACTGGACGCACTAAAAAATCCCCGCGCCCAGAATTGTCGGCCCCAATAGCGTTTTTTCAAAATCGGTTGGAATTCCATTTGAATAGGAAGTTCCCATGGAACGAGATACAACTATTTCATGGAAAATCTAAATGTGATTCTAATTTTGACTGAAGCTCTCTTTCCGTCTGGAAGACGGAGGATTTAGACCATTTATGAGACATTAAAAAAGATTTCCGGAGAGGACCGATCGTTTTCAAGTCCTCCCACGATATTGTTCCATCGATCGGAAACCCTCTTCTTTCACTAAGAATCTGTTTGAAAATCATTTGATTCTCTTTAACATCAATCGAATCATAGCAATGTAAATCATGTTTTCAGATTTTTTTGTTTTTCTTTAATAATTGATGTTGAGTCTTCGATACCATCCAAACCAAGAAAAGGTTCTTTCGACGATCCACCTTTTCGGTAGGAGCTGAAAGCCCGTTCTCTGGAGGTTTAGAGTGATCTCAAGTTCACATTGAGATCGATTCCATAACCATTGGGCTAATTCCCCTTGATAATCTCCGTCCGTCCAAATCATCTGAATCGAAAAGAATCAGCGAAACATCGATTCCAAAAGATCGTAAGCACTTTTGGAATCGGAGGCATTGGCATCCGTGACTTTAACCATGAGAGGAATTCCCGAAATATCGACAGCGACATGCCTTTTATGCCCTTTGATTCGTTTATTTCCATCAAAACCCAGACTCTAAACCAGTTCCGTGGTTTTGACGGATTGACTATCAATCATTGCAGCACTGAGTCCGGGAGCTCAGCCCGATTCTATTCGGGTTTGCCGATGGAGAAACTGGTAAATCAGGAACCAAGTCTCATTCTTGCACAATTTATTGTAGTGGTAATAATCACTTTGCCAAGGAGGAAAATCTTTGGGAAGCATTCTCCATTGACAACCCGTGGTCACTCCATACATAAATGGCGTTTATGATAACTCGTAGTTCCCATTTACGAAGGTGAGCGCCACGAGTTGAAAGTTCGGGAAGGTACTCTTGAAGTCTTTTCCATTGTTTATCACTGACATCACTGTTATAATCTGAACGTTCCATGTTCACTCCTTGTTATTAAGGCTTCATTGCTATCAAAATGAATGTGACATGGAACACTTCCAATAGGAAGCTCAACTTATTTCAAACAGGTTCTATAGTAAGGAAATATCAATGCTGAAGACAAAGGTATTATCTGGAATTTGATCCACATTACGAAACTCCACAAGAGATCGCTTTGGTATCAAGCGCATTGAAGAGTTGAAATCACAAAGGAAACTGATAGGCTGATTAACGCTTTTCCGGGAAAGCCCGGTTGGGAGAAATTGATGTACAGAAAATTCATGAACGCCGGAATTTCACCCGGCATCGCCTTCATCGTATTGTCCGTCGCGCTCGGCATCGCTGGTGAGGTGCGGGCAGAAAACGAATGCGGTCCACCCGAAGCAGGGACGCCGGTTGTCTGCTCACCCTCGAACTACGATGCGGCCGTGGATGGCAACATCGTGTACTACCCTGGCAAGGCGCACGGGGGCGATTTCACCATCCATCTCACCGATGGCCTGCCGGGACGCTACGACCGGGACGACCCCGACGACGACCAACTGGTTTTTCCCGGAGAGGGAGATCCCCTTTTCAGCGCCGTCAGGATCGAGATGGATGTGGAGCATACGGGTGACGTCTCGTTATTCTCTGCCGCCGACGTGACCTCGAATGCGAGAGGGATTTCAGTCGCCCATTACGGGAAGTCGGGGGCGATGCGCACGGAAATCGCAGGCGGCACTTTCTTGATCACGAGCGATTGGCTGAGAGCTTTCGCCATCCATAGCTATCGAGGCGATGAATTTGACGCAAACGACGAGTTCAGCGGCGACCACGATCTCATCGTGCGCGACGTTGACGTTGATTTGGAAGGGGGATGGGCCGGCGTCCTGGGAGCCCAACTCGTCAAGGGAGACCTTCGGGTCTCCGTGCGGGACTCCGAGATCGAGGTCGATTCCCATTGGGCCACCGGCATATTCGGTAGCCATCGCAGCACCGGAGACGTCGACATCGACGTCCAGAATGTTAACGTAGCTGTCAGCGGCACCAGTACGATTGACGGAATCTACGGCTATCATCTTGGCAGAGGCAATACCCGCATCGCCGTGCGGAACAGCACCATCGACGTCAAGGCCCAAGACCCGTTCTCAGACGGTATTTCCTTTCTCTATACGAAAGGGCAGGGTGGAGATCTCTCCTTTGACGTGCGAGACGTCGAGATCGATGTCTCCAGCACCCACGGGATCTACCATATGGGCAGCAACGAGGAAGGGGGGAGGTATTTTGATGGCATTTGGGCTGGATACTGGGCAGAAGAAGGCGACATTCACGTCGACGTGCGAGACGCTGGTATCGTGGTGAAAGGCGCGGATTCCGGCGGAATGTCCTTCATCCATGACAGTAAAGGCGACATCGACATAGCGGCGCGCAACGTCGACATCGAGGTCGCAGGCAACCGTTCCGTGGGCATTGGCGGAGGCCAACGCTTCGACGGCACCGGCGACATCCGCATTGACGTTCGCGATTCGACGGTCCTGGCCACGGGAGAAACCGTCGCGGGCATCCGGGCGTTCAACTTCACGGGTGACGGCCGCATTGGCATTCGCGTCGACGGCGGAACAATCAGCGCCAAGGGCGAAGACAGTTCCGGCATCCTGGTCGGCCTCACCGGTCGGTTATTCGAGGACAGGACGGAGCCGGTCCAGGCCCCGGCCCTGCGGGACGTCACGGTGAACCCGAGCGCTGACACACGCCGGGATGCAGCCGCCCAGGACGTCGTCGTGAACGGACGCGTGCGGGGTGGCACGGGTATTGGGGCGGGAGTCCGCCTTTACGGAGGCGGCCGGGTTGAGATTGGCCCCCAGGGTAGCGTCGGCGCGGACTCGGGCGTCGCCATTCGGGCCGAGGCAGAAGGAGCTGCGTTGCATGTCGAGGCGTGGTTGGACGGACGCCGGGCGAGCGATGCGATCGCCGGCGAGATCAGGAACGACGACGGCCGGACCACGGTCGTCGTCAACGGGGTGCTCCTGCACGACGGCACGACGGGTGCGACGGGCGCATGGGCGCCGAACGGTGTGCGCGACGTATCTCTCACGGGCTCGGAGACCGTCGCGGGACGAGCATTCCTGCCGGCGGATTTCCTGACCTCCTCATATAGGCCACGGGCGGCAGTCTACGAGGCGCTGCCCGGTTTCATGCTGCGGCTGGACAACCGGGAGGTAGTCGGGAATCGCTTGCACGGGCATAACTCGCCCACGTGGTTCAGGATTTCGGGCGGCCAGGGTTCCTATACTCCGGATCACTCACTTGTCGGCGCGGCTTACGATTTCGGACGCTTCGAGGCCGAGGCGGGTGTGGAGTTTGATCTTTCCCGGGAAGAGAACGTGACCGGTTGGGCCTCGCTTCGTCATACACGGGGCTCGGCGGACGTGTCCGCACCGACGGGCGGAGGAAAGATCGAGGCCATGGGTTACGGCGCCTCTTTCGGGCTCTCCTGGCAAAATGCCACCGGCTACTATACGAACGGGCTCATTTCGATGACCCGCTACGAGACGGACCTGAGTGCAGACGGCCGGGGTGTCTTGGTAGAGGGTGCAGACGCGATGGTCCGTTCCCTCGGAGTCGAGGCCGGCCGGCGTTTCTCGTTCGTGGACAACCTGTCTTTGACGCCCCGGGCGTGGTCGACTTACTCGGACGTTTCGATGGACGGCTTCCGGGACGTGGTCGGGTCGCGGGTCTCACTCCTCAAATCGGCGCGGTCCATCGTTGGTCTCGGCATCGTTACGGAATACGCGCATTCTTTGGACGGTAGCAAACAGCAACTTATCCTGCACGGCCGGCTAGGCGTGGAACAGGTGCTTGGGGATGCGGAGACCGTGGCGGACGTCTCGAGGGAGCGTCTCGTCTCGAAAGCTCCCTGGACCCGGGGAATGCTGGACCTGGGCGCAGTTTACCGCTGGAAACGTTGGTCGCTGGGCGGAGAAGTTTCCGCCTCCGGCTTGGGTACGGATGACAGAGGCTATGCCGCCAGCCTCCACCTCGGAATGCAGTTCTAGGGTGCGACCGGACGATCGCCATCAAAAGACCGAGGATGTTACCAAGTTGACGATATTCTCCGCTTTTTAAAACTCCACGCGCGGAGGGTTATTGGAGAGAGCCATGAAAACCCCAGGCCCGCCACGCGGAGAGGTGCGAATTTTCTTGACAACAAGTGGTCAGATATCCGTCTGCGAAGAATTGGAATCCGTGTCAAAAAATCGCGAAAAAGCCCGGTGTTCAAAGAACTCTGACATGGAACTTTGATCTTCGTCCTTGGAAAAGCCCCAGTGATGACCGCGTTTGCCACCTCGATGGTGTCTTCCTTTCCCTTTCCAACGATCATTGCGCATTTCTTTCAACTGCTCCAATTGCTCCAATTGCTCTTCACTGAGCACCGCTTCGAATTGTTCGCGGGTCTCTTGACGCAGCGCGCGTAACTCTTTTTGCAACGCTTCTTCTTTCATTTCAGATTCTTCAAAAATCTTACGCAAACTGTCTACCTGCTCATCACTGAGTTCCAGTCGCTCTTGCAACCGGTCCAGATAGCCTTCGATGGAATGCGCAGCCACCACGACTCCTACCAACAAACTGACACCAATCAAACTTCCAACAATCATTTTTTTCATAGTTTCCTCATTTCAATCAGGATTGATAAACAGGACGTCGACCTTCGACATCCACTGAGGCCAGTATAAACAATCCAATGTTTTTTGAGGGTCAACGGAGTGTAAAGTTTTTGTAAATAATTTCGATCTGCTTCCAGCATCAATTATTGACGGAAGCCATTTTTTATGGATTGTCGAAATATAATCGAAAGTCGGGGATAGTCTGAATTTGCAGGCAATGAAGAGGTTATTGCCAACCCGCATCAGATCGTGCTATGCGGTATTGGCAATGAAGTTCTTGAAGGGTAGTTGTCGACGATCGAAGTTTTTCAGCCCTGGTTGGCCAGTTCATCATTTCCCTGACCATTCGAGGCATGCCACATGACTTGCTCAATGGGGTTGTGGTCAAATTGGTCCACTCCATCCAAGACTTGATCAGAATGCGAAGTACGCCCCGAGATGGGCGCGATGTTCGTCCACACCATGATCCTCACTGAGTGGCAGGTACAGGTATTCGATGCGCAACGAAGCCGTGTCGGTTACCGGCACGTCGAGGCCGCCTCCCAGGAGAAGCCCAAGACCGTTGTCGTCTTCAAAATCCGCTGGCACGGCTGCCGTCCTGTTCGCGATCGTTATCTTTCCCGTATTCACGAATTCATCGTCCCATCGCCTCATCCCGATTTTGACGAAAGGCACGAAGGAGGAATCCATCGAGAATTGCCTCACGAGGGCAGCGTACAGTGACCAACGCCTGACCTTGCCCTTGAAATCAAAGGATACCTCCAATCCGTCAATCGTTCCTGCCAGTTCCAGCCTCTGGTTCAATTCGCCGCTGCCAAGATAACCAACCTCTATTGCGAAGTCGTCATTCAAGTTGTACCCCGCATAGGCGCTCCAGGCGAACACCCGGTCGTCAGTCGACAAGGACAGGTTTTCAATACCGGTATCCCCCTCCTGGCGTAGTTCATTCTCAAAATTTCCGGTTCGCTCTTCCAAATCCGGAAAAAACGCCATCCCTGAAGACGCACCCACGTACAGATCACCCACGCGCTCCTGCGGGTAGACTGAGGTCGCCATCAGTACCGCGCATATCGCCGTCAACCACGTCAATGTTTTCATGATAGTCTCCTCTCATACTATGGAATTGAATTAAGGATTCAGGTCTTTTCAGAAACCGGTTGGTTGAATGACCTGAATTCGAAAATTCTCATTTATGAATAGGAGTATCAAGCGTATTTGTCAAACTCGCCAATGAAGATGCCCGTTTGCGGTCTCAATGCATAACCCTTAATACGAATCATTCGTCATGAATAATTGAGGAAGAGTTGAACCAGGAGTCTAAAGCAGATAGAATACTGATTTATAAACGAATCAAAAACCCTTTGTAAGGAAACTAAATGAAAAAAATATTTCTTATCATCATTTTATTCGTTTTCGTTCACCCGGTATATTCCAAAACAGCGTCTCTCGTATTATGGGATTCCGAAGAAAGCCTGAATCGACTTGCACGGTCCACTCATAAAAAAGATTTTTCCAGTTGAGTAATCATTTTGTCAGTCAGAACAATAAAATTTTCTGCGGTCTGGCATCTTCTGCCATGGTCTTGAACACATTGAGACTCGGGAAAAAAGACAATCTTCCAGAAGACAATCAATCAATTGCTAAAAAGGAATTATTCTGGCTCCCTAAAGGGTTCAATCCTTTTTTCGGTTAATATACATCCAACAACGTTCTCAGTGATGAAACTAAAACCAGAGGGGAGGTCTTGGGAAAACCTATCGATATCGAAGGAGACTTAAAAAGCGATTATGGATTGCAGTTAAGACAACTGGCCGGGGTTTTACGTTCTCATTTACTGGACGTCACGTTGCGTGTAGTTGACGACAATGCGGACCTGGACAGGATTAAAAAATGAAATAATTGAAAACATGGCCACCCGAGATGATTATGTTTTGGTCAACTATGCCAGAAAATCTCTCGGACAAACGGGGGGCGGTCATATTTCACCACTTGGAGCTTACGATAAGGAAAGTGATTCTTTCTTGATCATTGACGTGAACCCCAACAGGGCACCCTGGGTTTGGGTTAAATCCGATGATTTGATCAGTGCCATGCAGACCTTCGACACTGTGGAAAACCGGGGATTCCTTTTGATCAAAGAAGGAATTTGAAAACCTTGAAGGGTGCGATCCAAGGTCGGATCCCTTGACCTGCAAGTAGATCCGACACCCTGGGGAGAGAATTCAGTCTTTACTTACGCATGATCGTGACGGTTCCCGCCTCGTCACCAGCCATGACCATACTATTTTTCATCATACCTTCATCATGTCCGATATCGAAGCGGCTCAACTGAACGGTCACGGATCCAGGCGCGTGTACGTCAGCGACTGCCGAAACGTAATTATCAGGGACGGCGGTAGGCGCCACCATCGCAAGGATACGCAAGGTCGTGGCATCCGATTCAAACGTGAATGAAACGGATTTGCCAGGCGCGAGGAGCACACCCGGAGGGCCATCGGATCCATGGCCCACTGCCGCACCACCTTCGCCGATCGATTCGATCACCATGGCCGGATCTCCCGTCAGAATTTGATGCTCAGCTGCCTTGGTGACGTAGTTTCCCACGAAGAAATGACCATCATTGCTCGCGCTCGTCACCACGATAGGAGCAAGCAATTCATCAGACAGGTTGTTCGTCACCGTTATTTCGAAGACGTTTCCACCAGCAAACGCCGAACCTGCTACCAGCAAGCTGCCCACGAATCCACACAATTTATTCATTTTCATTACAGTTTTCCTTTCATATAAAATGGTATATTAAAGCCTTGGAACAAAAAAACCCATAAGGCAGAAAGGATATAGTATACTTGCTTCAATACGGAATATCAAACTCTGATTATTCGGGGGGTGTAATTAAAAGTGAGGGGCAGTTTCGGTGTCAGCCCTGAGAGTTTGGAAAAATCAGTTCTTGAGAGGGATGATTGATGATAGTGGTTGAATAGGGTTCATCCATTGAGGAAACGAATCAATCCCGGAAGCGCAAAGATTGCCTGGAAATCCTTCAGACTCAAATCTTTGCATAAACTTCCAAGCTTGACCACTTTTTTTGAAATTTTTGATTTTCCTAGTATGACAGCCGGAGACATGATTCGCGACTCGTAGATGAACTCCAGGATTTCCATACGGAAGAGCACGACCTCGAAGTCTATAATCTGACATCTTCTCATCGTGAGCACCATTCCAACAAACTACAACTTCCAACTCTTTCTGTGCTCTGAATTAAATTGCTTTCCTCTGGTCGGATATTCTGGCAATCCATTACTGTCAAAATTTGTTCCAAATGGCATAATCCCCCTTGTTGTTTCTTCAGCTTCTGATGTGAACACAGTGAATGCAATTCCGATATTGTAGTACGAGTTCCTAATGGGACTGTTTCTCTCGGAAAAATCGAAAGCAGAACTTAGCCTTACGACAATGATGTCTCCCGGCTTGAGCGTAAGTTGTGTATTCGAGAGGGTAAGTGGGGAATCAATTCCATTTATGTCAGTTTCAACATAGACATAACTCACTTCAAATTTTGTAAAGTTGGCATTGAACAAACCGAAATGCAAATCTGCTACTGCAAGGGCGCGATTTCCAGTGTTTGAGATGACTAAATCAGCGTGATATTTGCTATTGCGCTTGTTTATATTATAGCTTGACACGGAAAGACTATGATCAACCCGCATATGTACCCAGTAAATGTTATAGATGGACACGACAAGCGCTGCAATTGAAACTACAATAGCGATCGAAGCGGTTACATTTGTTAACATTGTGGTATCTCCGTATGCTGTGTGTTAACTATTCACTGGACTTTAGACATTTGAGTAAGTTTTAGACTGCTATCTAGCCCATGAATAATTTAGTAAAATTGTATTTTTCTGCCAGACACTATCTCGGAAGAGAGGGTTCCGTTGTTTCTGAATTCGTATTTCTCGATCGTGAAATCGGCAATGTTCTGGATGTTGTCCCCCAAGATGTTGAAATCGACCGATCTTGCCAGCGTTAACACTTTTTCATTTTGCATTTTTTCTTCTTCTTCCCTGGTCAGTTCCCCATCGTCGTCTTTACTGCGTGACCCCCTTGTAATGGCGTTGATTGCTTCCTCCCGAGAGTCATAGATCGAGATGAGTTGATTGAAACCGCTGATTGCGACCACCTCGCGGACTGGACCGGAAAGTGCGCACATTCCAAATTCCTTACCAGGTTTGTTGAATTTCTTGGCAATGATCAGACCGACCCGGAGTCCGGCGCTGCTGATAAAGGACAATTGCTCGCAGTCCAGGATCAAGGCATTGTCTCCCGCATCGATACCGGATTCCAGTTGATTTTGAATTGTCTCGGCGTTACCAGCGTCGACACGACCGACGAGCGCGGCAATCAAGATGCCTTCTTTTCGTTCCCAATTAATGTTTATTTCCATTCGACTTTCTCCAGTTTATTGTTTGTTCTATTTTTTGAAGCCATCCAAGACTTTTATATCTTTTTTAAAAAATATTTGCAATTAGTAATTATTCACGATAAATTACTTGCAAATTATTTGCATTTAAACTGCGATTCAATCCATATTGTTCAATCTGAGGCAGCTATGATACCAGGAAAATTGAAAAAGAGCGCAACCATTTCATTCATCAGGATTCAGAAAAGCTAATGCACAAATTGAATAGCAAGGGTTGCTCTTTGTGCGTTTCCGGCGTCCATTTCGACATTGGTCCACAGCAGGAGACCCTGCATTGCCACTGTGAAATCCCCCACGGACGGATGGTAGGGGTGTTGGGTCCCAATGGATGTGGGAAGAGTTCGTTGTTTAAAGCGCTGGTGGGAGAAATTCCCTACTCCGGAGATATTTCCTATTTCGGCAAAACCCTTGCCCAGGTCAAGCACCAGGTTGGGTATCTGCCACAGCACCTGGAGATTCCTTCCGATTTTCCCATCACAGTGCAGGAATTTATTGCTGCGGGCAGTCCCGGATATTTTAAATTCAAATGGCCCTGGCAGAGACGGACAGACTCTCAACGAAACCAGATGTTCATGGACCGGATGGGTATCGACCACCTCAACCACTCACAACTTGCCAACCTGTCTGGTGGCGAACAACGCCGGGTCTACCTGACCCGCTTGCTCCTGCAAGACAGCCAACTGCTTTTTCTGGATGAGCCGCTGGCGGGAGTCGACGAAAAAGGAGAAGACCTGACCATCGACATCTTCAAAGACATGACGAGGGCCGGAAAGACCCTCCTGGTAGTCCACCATGATTGGGGAAGCGTGCCCGAAATGTTCGACGAAGTCCTCGTTTTCAGGTACGGTCGTATTGAGCATCTTCCCGATTTTCGGAACACGACCCCACTTTCCGAAAATGCGTTACCGGCATGATGGACTGGCTCACCTCTCCCTGGAACTACAATTTTATGCAGGCGGCATTCGTGATGATCATCCTGCTGGGGTTGCTGGGGGGTATGGCTGGTTCCATCGTCGTCACCCAACGTTCCGCCTTGCTGGTAGAAAGCCTGGCTCATGGTCTTCTTCCCGGACTGGTCCTGGCGTATGTCTGGATCGGTCGCTCCACCTGGAGTCTGTTGCTGGGTGGATTGCTGGCGATCATCCTGACGCGTTTGTTGATCTTAGTCTTCTCCCTGCACCGGCGAACCGACCACACTACCGGAAGCGTAATCGTCATTGGCTTTAATTTTGCCCTGGGGTTGATCCTGCTGCGTATCTATCGCAGTGAGCTAGACATTTCGCTGGACCATTTCATCCTGGGGAACCTGCTGGCTGTTTCCTGGAATGACAATCTCTTTACCGGGGGAGTAGTTGTCCTGACATTCCTGATATTGCTGTTTTTTTACGCGCCTATCAAGATCTTCCTTTTCGATTCTGCCTACGTCGCCCGGCGAGGTTGGCCGGTGATGCCGACCCGACTGGTATTGGAGTTGGTGGTCAGCGTAGCCACGCTCCTCTGTTTCCAGGCAGTGGGCCTGCTCCTGACCCTGGCTATCCTGATCGTACCCGTGGCGACGGTCCAACTGGTAGCCAGGCATTTGTGGCAGATGTTTCTCTTTGGTGGTTTGCTTGGAGCCTCGCAGGGTGTCGTTGGCCTGATGCTGGCCTATCACCTGGATTGGCCTGGCAGCCCTCCCATCGTGATGCTGGCGGTGATGACCTATACCGCCGTCCTCTGCCAGCGACGGTGGGTTGCCAAATGACTGATTCCCATTACTATAGACGCTGGTGCCAGCCGAGCATCGGATGAGCCGCTCCGCTACGATATTGATGTCTGGTCTGCAATACCAACCGTCAACAACAATACGCCTTCTATTCCGGAAATTTCCCGAAAGTGGAAATCTGATTCTTACTTCCTGAAGCTCTCTCACTCCTCGGAATTATTTAAAATTTATTTGCAAATTATTGCTATTTGCAATAATCTATTTGCAATTAATTTGCATTTAGAAAAAAATATACTTGCTATTTATCGCTATTTGCGATAATCTATTTGCAAATAAATTGCATTTAGAAAAAAAATACTTGCAAATTATCGCTATTTGCAATAATCTACTTGCAATTGATTTGCATTTATAAATTGAATTAATCCATATATATATAATTGAGGTAGCTATGATACTAAAAAAATTGAAAAAGAGCGCAATCATTTCATTCATTATGTTGGCTTTCATCGGTTGGGTGGAAGCCGCGCCTTTGAAGGTGATTGCTTCCTTCAGCATCCTGGAAGATGTCGTCAGTAACGTGGGCAAAGAACGGGTCGAGGTGAAGGCCCTGGCACCGCGCGGCATCGACTTGCATGACGTCGAACTGACGACTGGGGACCTGATCCGTATACGCGAGGCGGACCTGGTCGTCTGGTTGGGATTACCTTTTGAAATCTGGTTGCATCCCTATTTAGAGCAAACATCGGATGATAAAATATTGCAATTCGGCATGCGTTTAGAGGGATTGATGCTTGCGAAAGAGGACCACCACCACCATGGAGAAGACGAACATCACGATGAGGATGAACATCACGATGAGGATGAACACCACGATGAAGATGAACATCACGATGAGGATGAACATCACGATGAGGATGAACATCACGATGAGGACGAACATCACGATGAGGATGAACACCATCACGATCTTGCCTCGAACGGTGCCTTGGACCTCCACTTCTGGCACGACGTGTCGATGATGATTCAGGTTACCAACCTCATTGCTCAGGAACTGGCACGACTGGATCCACAAAATGCAGCCTATTATCGTGAGAACGCCATGGCATACGGGGAAATCCTCCAGCAGTTGGACGCCTGGATCCATGAACAGTTGGCATTCATTCCAGAGTCCCGGCGGGTTTTGGTCACCAGCCACCTGGCTTTCGAATATTTTGGCAGAGCCTATCATTTCCACACCTTGGCTCCTCATGGAATCGGGGGCGAGGAACAGGTGAGTCCTCAAACGTTGGAGAAGATCATTGCCGAGATTCAAAATGAAGGGGTGCGGGTTATTTTCCCGGAAGCGCATGTTGAACATCCCTTGCTGGCTCAAATTGCGAGGGAAGCCGGAATTACCATCCAGGAATCGCTGATCCCGGGGAACCTGAACGCGCCCGACACGAAGGCAGGGACCTACGTGGGTTTTATGCGAGAAAATATTCAAGTTATCGCTCAAGGATTCAGAAAAGCTTATGAACAATAAGGCTGAATCGAATACCAGGGGTTGTTCTTTGTTTAAAGCGATGGCGGGAGTCGACGAAAAAGGAGAAGACCTGACCATCGACATCTTTAAAGACAAGGCGCGGGCCGGAAAGCCCCTCCTGGTAGTCCACCATGATGGGGGAAGTGTTCCCGAAGTACTCGACGAAGTCCTCATCTTCAGATACGGTCGTCTCGAGCATCTTCCCGATTATCGGAATACGATCCCACTCTCCGAAAATGCGTTACCGGTATGATGGACTGGCTCATATCTCCCTGGACCTACAATTTCATGCAGACGGCATTCGTGATGATCATCCTGCTGGGGTTGCTGGGGGGTATGGCTGGTTCCATCGTCGTCACCCAACGTTCCGCCCTGCTGGTGGAATGCCTGTCTCATGGTCTTCTTCCCGGACTGGTCGTGGCGTATGTCTTGATCGGTCGCTCCACCTGGAGTCTGTTGCTGGGTGGATTGCTGGCGATCATCCTGACGCGTTTGCTGGTCTTAGTCTACTCCCTGCACCGGCGAACCGACCACACCACCGGAAGCGTAATCGTCATCGGCCTTAATTTTGCCTTGGGGTTGATCCTGGTGCGTCTCTATCGCAGTGAGCTCGACATTTCGCTGGACCATTTCATCCTGGGGAACCTGCTGGCTGTTTCCTGGAAGGACAATCTCTTTGCCGGGGGCGTGGTGCTATCGACCTTTCTGGTATTGCTGTTTCTATACGCGCCTGTCAAGATCTTCCTTTTCGATTCTGCTTATGCCTCCCGGCGAGATTGGCCCGTGATGCCGACCCGACTGGTATTGGAGCTGCTGGTCAGCGTAGCCACCATCCTTTGCGTCCAGGCCGTGGGCCTGATCCTGACCCTGGCTATCCTGATCATACCCGTGGCGACGGTCCAATTGGTAGCCAGGCATTTGTGGCAGATGTTTCTCTTTGGTGGTTTACTTGGAGCCGCGCAGGGTGTCGTGGGCCTGATGCTGGCCTTTCACCTGGATTGGCCTGGCACCCCTCCCATCGTGATGTTGGCAGTGATGACCTATACCGCCGTCCTCTGCCATCGCCGGTGGGTTGCCCAATGACGATTACCCATTCCCGTTGAAGGCTCGACTGTGGGGAGCGACGGCAGCATCTATATCAGGGTTATGTTCCTCTTGGTTCATTGGGTTAGTAGTCGTTTCCCTCTTTTTCATAGTAAAGATAGAGCGCCCGCGCCGCGTTTCTCAGAGTGTCTTGTTGGTAGTCGTATAGCGTCTTCTGCGCTGAGAAGCACTCGATCTCCGGCACGCGCCAGGTTTCGGGCAGATCTCCATAATTCAGCGTTTGGCTGATGCGTTCGAGGATGGGTGAAATCATCTAATTTTTCTCGCTCAACTTACCAACGATTTTTTTAGCGAGGGAGCGGAAATCGTCGTAGCACCCCATGACGGCTTTCTGGTGCGCACCGATAGCGCCGTCTGCCGGTTTCAGCATGAACATCGGTTTGTTTGCTTCCTGCGAGTGATTACACCGTTTTCGGCTGTGCTTTTTCAGCGACCTTTACTATCGCATTTAACTTCTCTTCGACTTCGGCATCGATTTCATCACGGGGAATATATGGTACCAATTTATAAAAATCTTTCTTTTGTAAAAATATTGATTTTGGCTTTCCCAGGGAAACAGCAAAATTTTCAAACAATGGAACAAGAAAATCATCGGAGGCTTTTATATCATCTGAAAAGGGTCCAGGTTTGTTCAGCGTCTTAAAAGCCTGTTCCAGTTTGCTTATTTCTTGTTTGATTTGATTTTTACGCTTTGAAATTTCAGAGTTTCCGAAAAGGTCTCCACTATCAAATCCATCGGTTACATATGCCATGATTGCCGCGCTCTTACACAAATAATTTTCTATCTCATTTTTTTTCCACATGCTCTCTAACAAATGCTCCGCAATTCTTAATTCTTTTTCTGTTCTGTCCAACAAAAGAATGCCTTGCAAATCGTTTTTCGCCTCTTTCAAATCGTGAAAATGTTTACGGGCCATATTGGGAAGGTTTTCGATATATTTAACGAGAGGGGCTTGAAGAATTTGTTCGGATGGGTGTTCCAATTTTTTAGCAAAAGCCTGCAGGATTCTCAGATCCGATTCTCCTTCAAGGTAGAGTATCCAACCCTTTCTTTCCGCTTCATAGTAAAATTCGAAACCGATATCTTTCAAGGCGCTCATTACGCGAGATTGTTTGTTTTCCCCCAATATATGTGGATTTCCGACAAAAGCGACCGCGGAGTGACGTTGGGCAGCTTCACCTAACAGAACTTCGGAGTGACTCGCGGAAATGATCTGTGAATTCCGTTTTTCCGCCACTTCGTTGATACGGTTGTATATTTGTCTTTGGCGTAAGATCTCCAAATGCGCGTCCGGTTCATCCAGAAGGAACACCGTGTTTTCGGAATTGTCGTAAAGATGCGCCAGAAGTAATAACACTTGTTGCATACCGCGACCGGAGGAGGACAGGTCCAAAGTGGTTTTCCCATCCTTGTCGCAGTAGTCCATTGCGATAGTTCCACGATGAGTTAAAGATCGCGGCTCGTTGAGAGTCACGCCGAACAAGTTCTTGAAATGCGCAACAAGAGCATTCCAATCTGTTTTATCATCCTTTGAATGGACTCGATAACACAAATTACGCAAGACCTCGGCGGTTTGCCCTTGTCCAACCAGTACGTTGATACGTCCTTCCTGAATCAAAGCCTCCTCGGTCGCGAGTCCGGACATTGGCGGTAGAAAAGTAAGCTTTGTGTCCAACGCTTCCCTGGGGACTTCCATACGTTCCGGCTTGTTACCGGGGCCGGTACGCAGGGGACGACAGAAGAGAGACTCCGTGTTTGCGTAATCGAATTCCAGTCCACAATTCCATTCTTTCCCTTGACTGATTCCTTCCACAACGAGATCGATGCGGATATTTTCGTTGGGTCCTCTCCTCACCTTTCGTTTGAACCAAATGAGGTCCACCTCCACAATCGGTAAGGGAATCAAATCCAGCCTGTTGACGGTAACGCCAGGGCGTTTCGTCGAAATTTTTTCCTGGTCCTTCGATGCGTGTTTATCCGCCCACTTTCGCAATCCGGTATACCATAGCGTTAAAGCTTGTAAGGCGGATGTTTTACCACCGTTGTTGGGGCCGATAAAAACGAAGCCGTTTCCAAGCGGAATGGTCACTTCTTCAAACAATTTGAAATTTCGGATAGTTATTTTTGTGAGCATAAGGGTTTACTCTCCCTAACCAGTTTTCTTAATGGCGCTATCGGAAAAGGAAATAGTGTCGGTAACTCGGTAGCAACCCGGTTTGACGAGGAAGTTGGAAACGGATTTCGCAAATAGGATTAAGAAGATCAGGTCGAATATAGAACGATCATGTTCAGTGATCCATGTTGCCAGGAATAATGGCTTCTTCAGGAATACGAGGAAGCCCCTGTCTTTGCAAATAGAGTGCGAAGCGTTGTTGGATTCTGGTTATGTAGGGATGAATGAGGCGACCTTCGCGTTTGTCTCTAATATCTGAAAATTGTTTCTTATCGAATTTTCTAAAATCAAATCGAACGGTTTTTCCTTCGTGAAGGGAAAATGCAATACTTTCCCATACTCTCTCGGCAAAATGTCCTCCTTGATAATTTTCCTGAATTTTATTTTCAGACATCTTTTCCCCTTCTATACAATAAAGCTCAACACAACCAATTTCTTGCCAGTTTCCAGGAATACAGTCGCAATCGTGGCGGATATTGATTAAATGGAGCCGCTTTCACAGAAATAGCGGGAGAAGAAGGTAGTGCCATCATTTTGATGGCACTGCTAAGAGAATCATTGGTGCCTCCGGGCCCGGAAAGATCTATGACAATCGCTACAGGCTGCTCCTACTTTTTTCACGGCTTCCCCGATTTGTTCCATATCGCCGGATTCGGCAGCAGCTGCGAGTAGAGCCGTGGCCTCGACCAGCTCGTTGGCCGCCATTTCAAAATCTGCAAAATTGTCCCAAATTTCATCCTTGGCCCGGGTTCTTTTATCGGTGCCCCGGGTATCCTGCAGGTAAACCGTGGTGACGGTCTGTGACTGTTCATGCAAGGCCCTGGCATAATGAACCAACAGGTTGCTATAGGAGACCTTCCCTTTGAGGATGTCTCCGATGTTTCCCATATTGGCGCTAATACCGTCCATCACCCTGTGACGATAAGTCATCACTGCTTTGTTGTCATCCTCCGCTTGTAGCGGAAACGCGAATAATAAAGCGAGAAAGATTAACAATCCTCCGATATAATAACGCATACTTCCCTCCAGAATGAAGTGTTTAACTGACCTGCAAATCATTTAGATTCGAAGCGCCGACTCCCAGGTGCTCAACGACCTGTTTTGTCGTTGGACTAAATGATGATATAACAAGTTTTAAAATACAATTCAACTTTTTTCAGTTTCCCAACAAACAGAAATGGTCAACAATTCGCCTCGTGCTGAATATGGACTTGTCTCAGACTTGATTTTTTATTATAAATTGATGTTACGTGAACCAGTTTTGCAATAAGAACTCCATTTGGGATTCAATGTAGAAAGGCACAAAGGCACAAAGGAGACTCGTGAAGGAACTGATAACCGATAACTGACAACCGATAACTAGCGCCAAGGCACCAAGGCGCAAAGGTGACTGCGGTATTGTTTTTTTGAGGAGCAGTTGTTGCTTGATTCGATGAGAAGAGAGGTTTTGATGATCAAAACATACCGGAATTTAATCGTCTGGCAAAAATCAATAGCCATGGTCACTGATTGATTCAGGGAGACTCGTGATTTTCCACAAGTGGAGTTTTTTTGATAAACTAAGTGAAAAAACACGGGAGTTTGAACGAATGCTCGGGAGCCTCATTAGAAAAGTAGAGCAAAAATAAAAAAACTTTGTGCCTTTGTGCCTTTGTGCCTTCTCGTGGATCCAATGAGTTTCAGGAATAAAATCGATCTTCTGCAAGTTCAAAACACGTAACAGTTATTAATTGATTGAAGCCTTATGAATCTTGACGGATGCGGATTCCTGTAAAACATTACCATCCCGAGAAAAGCGAGCGTAGTCGGACTGTCAGACGAATAAGCCAACCTATCGATCATGGACACGCATTCCACCATAACATTGAAAAGGAGAAACAATGGACGTGAATTACAGTGAAGAAGATGTAAAATTTCGAAAAGAGGTGCAACATTTTTTTGCGCATGAATTGCCCGGGGAATTGAAAGAGAAACTGGAAAAGAAGTTACCGATTTATAAAGACGACCAGGTTTTATGGCAAAAGACCCTGGCTGAAAAAGGATGGGCAGGTATTAACTGGCCGGTCGAATATGGAGGAACGGGTTGGACTGTTACCCAAAAAGCTATTTTTGCTGAGGAGCAGGCCAAACATGATGCGCCGAGGTTGGTCCCATTTGGTTTGGAGTTGGTGGCGCCGGTCCTCATCGCATTTGGCAATGAGGCGCAAAAAAAACGATTTTTGCCGGATATCCTGGAAAGCAGAGTCTGGTGGTGTCAGGGATATTCGGAACCGGGGGCGGGATCGGACCTGGCTTCCTTGAAGACTCGGGCGGTCCGTGAAGGCGATTTTTACATCGTCAATGGCCAGAAAACCTGGACGACTTATGCCCAGTATGCCGATTGGATTTTCTGTCTGGTCCGTACGGACCTCCAAGTTAAAAATCAGCAGGGAATTTCTTTTTTGCTCATCGACATGAAATCACCAGGAATCGAAGTGCGACCGATCAAATTGATGGATGGGGGTCAGGAAGTCAACGAAGTGTATTTCGACAACGTGAAAGTCCCGGTAGAAAACCGGATTGGGGAAGAAAACAAGGGCTGGACTTATGCCAAGTATTTACTCACCCATGAAAGAACGATGCAGGGAGAAGTCGCCGTTTCGAAACGCCACTTGGAGAAAATAAAGACACTGGCGGCCAATACGGTGAATGGCAGCGGGACCCTGATGGAAGATCCTTCATTCAAAAAAAAGGTAGCGGAAGTCGAAATCGAATTGATGGCCCTGGAATATACTTACCTGAGAATTCTTTCCCAAGTGGCCACCGGCGGAGCACCAGGAGCGGAATCCTCCATTTTGAAAATCAGGGGTACCGAAATTCAGCAGAAATTGACGGAGCTGCGCCTGGATGTGGCTGGCTATGGGGGATTCGTTTTCCGTGATCCTCTTGCAGGAAACGAAGAAGCCCTCTACAATGGCGACGATTCGGCAGCTCAGGTTTATTTTGATATGAGAAAAACCACGATTTACGCGGGTTCCACGCAAATACAAAAAGGAATCATTGCCAAAACCGTCTTGGGATTATAACAAAAGTCGATATGATGAATTCATCCTGTTTATTTTCCGCAAGCCCATAAAATTGAAGGGAATGAAATGGATTTCAGCTTTACGGAAGAGCAATTTTTGCTGAAGCAAAGTGTCAGTGATTTTATCAAAAACGAATATGACTTTGACAAACGCCGCCAAATTGTGGAATCCGAAGAAGGATTCAGTCGCAAACATTGGCAAACTTTTGCCGACCTGGATTGGAACAGCATACCTTTTTCCGAGAAAGATGGAGGCTATGGGGGCACTGCCGTCGATATCATTGCCATCATGGAAGAATTCGGAAAAGGCATCCTGGTAGAACCTTATTTTTCTTCCGTCATTTTTTCCGGAGCATTTTTCAGGAGAGGCGCCAGTGTGGCGCAAAAGGCTACGCATATTCCCGCCATCATTGCCGGAAGCCGGATTTATGCGGTCGCCTTTTCTGAAATTCAAAGTCGCTATGACTTATTCGACGTCAAAACCACTGCCCACAAAGAAGGTGCCCATTACGTACTCGATGGTGAAAAAATTTTCGTGATGGGAGGACACCTGGCTGACAATTTGCTGGTCGTGGCGCGAACTGCTGGAGAACAACGGGAACAAGAAGGGATTTCGATCTTTCTTGTGGACGCCCATGCTCCTGGAATTTCAAAAACGCTCTTTCGTACCGTGGACGGATTCAAAGCGGTCGATATTCGTTTTGATCAAGTAAAAGTCAAGGCAGAAAATTTGATAGGCGAAGAAAACAAAGGGCTGACTCTTTTGGAAAATGTTGTCCATGAAGCCATGGTTGCGGTGGGTGCCGAAGCGGTGGGTGCCTTGGAAGTGCTCAACAAGAAGACGGTGGACTACAGTAAAATCCGTGTGCAATTCAATCAGCCTATAGGAAAATTTCAATCCCTGCAGATGATCATGTCTGAAATGTTCATCGAATATGTACAAGTGAAGTCCATGCTTTACATGGCAGCCATGAAGATGGATGAGGGTGGGGAGGTTGCTCAAGCCATTTCCGCTTTCAAAGTACAATTGGGGAAAGCCATTCGCTTTATCGGACAAAACGCAATTCAGGTTCATGGGGGAATCGGCATGACCGATGAGTTGGACGTGGGACATTATTTCAAACGGGTGACCATGATCAACACTTTATTTGGTGATGACAGCTTTCACATGGACCGCTATGTTCAACTGGCTTATCCATGAAATCCGGGGAATGCCGTGGAATTCTCACTGACCAGCGAACAAGAAGACATCAGCCTTCATGTCGCAGAAACATGCGCCCGTTTTGACGACGAATATTGGCTGGAGAGAGACACGAAGGGAGATTTTCCCGAGGAATTTCACCAAGCCATGGCTCAAGGGGGATGGCTGGGGATTACGATGCCTGAAGAATTTGGTGGCTCCAACCTGGGAGTTACCGAAGCAGCCTTGATGATGCACCAAGTGGCCCGTAGTTCCGGAGCAATGAGCGCGGCTTCTGCCATACATATCAATCTTTTTGGTCCTCACCCCATTCTGGTTTTTGGTAGTGATTCACAAAAGCAAAAGTGGCTCCCCGATTTGATCCACGGAAAAGTGAAAGTGTGTTTTGCAGTGACCGAACCCAATGTGGGACTGGAAACCACTGCAATTGAAACACGTGCGATTAAAACAGGAAACCATTACCGCGTGAGGGGATCGAAAATATGGACAACCACGGCTCAGGAAGCGAATAAAATCATGCTGCTCGCCCGTACCACCCCTCGAGAGACGGGCTCCCGACGGGTTGAAGGTCTCAGCTTATTTTATACGGATCTCGACCGCGACTATATCGAGGTCCGTCGAATTGATAAAATGGGACGAAAGGCGGTGGATTCCAATGAACTGTTCATCGAGGACTTGCCCATACCTGCTGGTGATTTGATTGGTGAAGAGGGAAAAGGCTTCCAATACATTTTACACAGCTTGAATCCTGAAAGAATTCTCGTAGGCATTGAAGCAGTGGGAATCGGACAAAATGCCCTGTCCCGAGCAGCAGACTATGCTTCAAAGCGAGTTGTATTTGGACGCCCAATTGGTCAGAATCAAGCCATTCAGCATCCCCTGGCAGAATCCTGGATAGAGCTCGAAGCCGCCTATTTGATGGCCATGCAAGCAGCGAGTTTATACGATAGTGGGCAACCTTGTGGTTTACAAGCCAATGCGAGCAAGTACCTGGGTGCGGAAGCAGGTTTCAAAGCCTGTACGCAAGCGGTGATGACCCATGGAGGAATGGGATACGCGAAGGAATTTCACGTTGAACGATTGATGCGGGAAATCATGATCTGTCGAATTGCGCCAATCAGTCCGCAGTTGATCCTTTGTTATATTGCCGAAAAAGCACTGGGACTGCCTAAATCCTATTGACCGGCACCTCGTTAAACCATTCAATGCCCTCTAAATCCCCAAAATCTACTCGTCTTTACCAACGGATCTATGCCGTGGTCCGTCAAATCCCATATGGACGGGTCACCACTTACGGGCAGGTTGCCGGCATAGTGGGAGGTTGCACGGCACGGGTGGTGGGATATGCCATGTCCGCCACTCCTTGGGGATCCGACATACCCTGGCAGCGAGTTATCAACCGCGAAGGTAAAATCAGCCCTCGGAGCAGCGGCCACGGAAGCCTCCTGCAACGGGAATTACTGGAAGAAGAAGGAGTCCGTTTCGACCGCCACCAATGCATCGATTTTGCGCAATTCGGCTGGCAAGGACCAGAGGGATCTTGAGTTTTATGTTGGATTTACCTTACCTGAAGCCATCTTGCTGAAATTGTCTTTTCAGGTGCGCTCTTAACCTAAAAATCCAGTGCGAATTGGGGTTGTGGCAAACGAAGCGCGCGGTCAAGATCTCGCAACAATTCACCATCAGCGTCGAGGTCATCCGTCAGGGCTAAAACCGATGCGCTTCTCACCCCGAACCACAAACGACTGAAAGCGCCTATGGACGCTTTGAGAGTTGGCAAAGCACGAGAATAGCCGGGCTCAGCGGCGGATTGCGCACCCAAGGTTACAATGTAATCGCCAGAAACGCCACGCCAGCTGTGATCTGCGTTCAAGTACTCGGAAATCGGGTCGGAAAGCCTGAGATTAAAGGATATTGAATCCGCGTCCAGTCTTGTTTTTGTGAGGCATTTTGGCAAATCGAGGATCCTCAGTTGCCTCCAGGAGTTAGCAATGTGCCAGCAGGCGTGGCGCGACCCCCGGGTTTTGTTTCGATCGCGGAAGGGTTGTTTGAGAAGGTCCTGGAATTGAATTTCCGGTGGTTCTTCCATTTGAATCGACAAAACCTGGTCTCCCAATGATTTGATCAAGGCGAGTAACTCGAAGAGTTGATCCGTGCTTTGATACGAGTAGTAACTGATCTGATAAGGACCATTTTCCCCTTTAGTTTCTCCCATGATAAAGTGTGACAACGAACTACCTGGACCATCAAAATATCCTAGGCAGATCAGCTTTGATTCCGAACCGAATGCAGACTGGATAAATTCGGGAAGATCGAGTACGCAATTGCCATGCGTTCGTAAGCGATTGCACAGCGCTTGGTGCAGGGCTTGCCCGTCACCTCTGGTCAATCGTTTGGGCGGTCGAAAGGAAGGACTGACTTGTAGCGATGCCGGATCGAACTTAATGACGTTGGTGTAGGCGCTCGTACCGAATCCGAGGAGATTGTAGAATCCTTGTTCGAACATGCCAAGAGTGGCGATCTCACTGCCTGCCGCGGCATGGTAAGCAAGCGCGTGGGCAGTCAGCTGCTTCGCGGCTCCGAGTTTGCGAGCGATGCGGCCGGTTGCCACTCCAGTGACCGCGGTCATTTCAATATTCGAGTCAAGGTACCTTATGTTACCAGGAGATGTGAAGACTACGCATTCCACTTCCCCATTTACGGGAAACACGACGCCATCCATTGCGCGTGCCAGCGCTTCGAATGCGTTGGCTTGCTCTTCGTCTTCGAACCAACCTATCTCGAAGTAGATGCGTTTGACTGCTTCAAAATCCCGGTTGTGGTCGTAATCGAGGATTTTATTGATCATGGTCAATTCAATTCAGGCCGCTTTGCTTCGACTGCTTTGTTTGTTCATATATTCAATCAAGTCGACAACCCGGCTGGCGTATCCTACTTCGTTGTCATACCAGGAGACCAGTTTAAAGAAACCATCATTCAGTTCGATTCCGGCAGTTGCGTCATAAATTGATGATTCGTTGCTTCCTGTAAAATCCGAGGACACCACGGCCTCATCCGTATATCCGAGAATATTTTTCATCGCTCCTTGCGACGCCGATTTCATGGCGGCATTGATTTCCTTCAAACTCGTTGGGCGACTCAAACGTACCGTTAAATCGACAACGGAGACGTCGGCGGTGGGAACGCGAAATGCCATACCCGTCAATTTACCTTGCACTTCGGGAATACAGAGCCCGACTGCTTTGGCGGCCCCGGTGGAAGCCGGGATGATGTTTTGCATGGCCCCTCGACCTCCCCGCCAGTCTTTTTTAGATGGTCCATCTACAGTCGGTTGAGTCGCAGTGGCCGCATGAATGGTGGTCATCAATCCTTCTTCAATGCCAAAGTTGTCCAAGAGCACTTTGACGACCGGCGCCAGGCAATTCGTTGTGCAGGAAGCATTGGAAAGGATATGGTCCTTGTTGGGATCATAAGTATGCTCGTTTACTCCCAAAACCACGGTTTTGATTCCCGCTGATTTGGTGGGTGCGGAAACAATCACTTTATTTGCTCCTGCCTGGAGGTGTTTTTGCGCGTCTTCCGTTTCAGTGAAAAGGCCGGTAGACTCCACCACATAGTCGACCCCCAACTCTTCCCAGGGAAGCTCTTCCGGATCCCGGAGCGCGGTGCAACGCACTTTATTTCCATCAACCACCAAAAACTCACTCTCAGAACAAACGTTTCCGGAGAAACGCCCGTGAGTGGAATCATACTTCAGTAAATATGCAAGGGTTGCGGGATCAAACAAATCATTGATTGCAATGATTGCAAGTTTACTATTTGAATGCGCGGCACGAAAAACCAAACGACCAATGCGTCCGAATCCATTGATGGCAACTCTGATACTCATTGAATTCCTTATATTGAAAATATTATTATATACGAATCAGTAGTTGAAATTTAATTTATAAAATCAATAATTTAATAATTATGATGTGTCATCCCGGTCCCGGATCATCCTGGATTCCTGGTCAAGCCAGGAATGACACGTTTTTTAATTTCAGTAGGTGAAATTTAATTTTAAAATCAATAATTTAATAATTATGATGTGTCATCCCGGTCCCGGATCATCCTGGATTCCTGGTCAAGCCAGGAATGACACGTTTTTTAAATCCTGATTCACGTTATTATATGAAACTCCCGCGGTCCGCCATTCCCAGTTGAGCTTCCCGGAACAAGGATTGAATATTTTTCTCATATTCCGCAACAGTGCAGGCATTTCCAAAGACTGCGCTGCCGGCTACGAGATTGGTAGCGCCCGCTGCAACCACTTTTCGAATGGTGCCCCGATTCACGCCTCCATCGACTTGTATCGGGATGGGAAGGTCTTGCGATTCAAGCTCATCCGATAAAAGTTCGATTTTATCATAAATAGCGGGTATGAATCGCTGCCCTCCCCAGCCAGGGTTAACGGACATCAGCAAAATCATATCCAAATCATGATAGACCCAATCCAGTACTTCAAAAGGTGTTGCTGGATTTAAAGCCACTGCGGCTTTGATTCCATGGCTTTTGATTTGCTGAATGACACGGTGCAGGTGCGTCACTGCTTCTGCGTGAATCGTGATGGAATCCGCCCCTGCTTTGACAAAACCTTCTATCTGGCATTCTGGACGGTTTACCATCAAATGCACGTCAAAAAATACTCCCCGCGGTTTTTTGAAAGACTGGAGTACTACCGAACCGAAAGTGAGTGGTGGCACGAAATTACCGTCCATCACGTCGATGTGAACCCAGGAACATCCTGCTTGCTGAACACGCTGAATTTCTGCAGATATCTCACCCAAATTGGATGATAAAAGAGATGGGGCTATCGTCAGGTTCATGGATGCTTCGTTTCCGCAGATCAGGGTTTTCTTTCAATGATTTTCGTCCTTTGTCCGCTTCCCACAATACATCGTGCCGTCATACCGACAAACAATCCATTGATCACCACGCCCGGAATCGAATTCAAGGTTGCTTCCAACGAGCATGGGTCTGCAATTTCATTGAAATGACAGTCGAGAATATAGTTTTGGTTTTCAGAAAAAAAAACCTTCTCCGCATTTTTTCGTATAACGATTTCAGCGCCGAGATCCTCGATTCGTCTGGCGACCGTTTGCCAACCGAAGGGAGTCACTTCGACTGGGAGAGGGTATTTACCGAGCATGGCGACATATTTTGAAGAATCGACGATGATAATCAATTCCCTGGAAATCGAAGCAACGATTTTCTCTCGGAGAAGCGCACCACCCCCTCCTTTCAGCAATTGCAATTGGGGGTCTACTTCATCTGCGCCATCAATGGTGAGATCCAACTGAACAGTTGCTGTGAAATCTACCAGGGGAATTTGCTCATTTTCCGCCAGCAACCGGGTTTGCTCTGAAGTGGGAATGGCTTGAATAGAAAGCCCCTCTCGCGCCTTCTGTCCCAAAGCGCGAATGGCGTAGTTAGTGGTCGACCCGGTTCCCAGTCCCACCAGCATCCCGGATTTTACGAATGCCGCCGCCGCTTCTCCCGCAAGCCGCTTTTCCCGCTCCACATTATATTGAGGCATCCCGTGTTTCCTCGATGCGTCGTGCTTAAGTCAGTGGGTATAAATAATTTGAAATATTTCGGATCAAATGTTCTGCAGTGAAACCAAATTTTTCCGCAATCACTTCTCCGGGCGCAGAATGTCCGTAACTCTCTTGTCCAATCACATGGTCCGCGTATTGGTACCATGGCCCGGAGACACCCGCTTCTACAATTATTTTTTTTGATGCCGGAGGGAGTAAGTATTTCTGGTATTCTTTACTTTGTCCTTTGAATAATTCAAGGCAGGGCATGGAAACATGGCGTACAGGAATTCCCTTATTTACTAAATGGGTCCGCACGTCTTGCACGGGCCCTCCTTCAGAGCCGGTCGAAATCAAAATGACTTGAGGTTTTGCGTTGACAGCTTCCTGGACAATGTAGCCCCCTTTCCAGATCTCTTTGGGATTGAAACCAGGAGGGCGTTCCAGGTTGCGCACGCCTTGGCGGGTCAAGAGCAAAGCCGAAGGGTGATTTCCATCAGGACGTTGCAATGCATGAGCCCAGGCAGCAGCAGTTTCCACCGCGTCAGCCGGACGCCAAACACGGAGGTTGGGAATAACGCGCAAAGCCCATGCGTGTTCGATTGGTTGATGGGTGGGGCCATCTTCTCCAACCCAAAATGAATCGTGAGTGTAGACAAAAATTGTAGGCAGTCCGGAAATGGCAGCCAGTCGTACACTGGGACGCATGTAGTCTGAAAAAACCACGAACGTTGCGCAAAAAGGATGCCAAAAACCTGAAAGATACAACCCATTGCTCACGGAGCCCATGCCATGCTCTCGGATGCCGAAGTGGACGTTTCGTCCCGAAAAAGAAGGATCCGGCATATGCCTGGATTTCAGCGAGGCGGGAGTGATGCTGTTTTCCGCCTTGATCAGAGTGAGGGTGCTGGGTTCCAAATCCCCGGAACCTCCCGTCATCTGGGGAATCATTCGCGCTGCTTCCTGAATGACGTCTTGGGAAAGTTTGCGTGTGGGACCTTCCACGCCTTCAACCGCGGCAATCAGCTTTTCCAAGAGATTTCCTGGTGTTTGCTTTTCGGTATGAGACCGCCATTGCTCCGCCAAATCCTGATGATTCCTCTTCCACTGTTTGTGCTGTTCCTGCCATTGTTGATAGAGATGGCGGGTTTCATCAGCCCGTTGAGCAAAAACCAATCGCACCTCCTCTGGAATATAAAATAACGGTTCCAGTGGCCATCCCAAGACTTCTTTGGCCCTTTGTACTTCCTCTATTCCGAGCGGACTGCCATGAGTTGCTGCCGTTCCTGCCATGGTGGGAGCGCCTTTGCCAATGATGGTTTGTGCGACGATCAAAGAAGGATGCTGACATTGATCTTTGGCGTTTCGCAGACATGTTTCCAGTTCTTCGTGATCGTGACCATCACAATATTGCACGTACCACCCGTAGGCCTCAAAGCGCTTTCCCACGTCTTCGCTCATGGAAAGGTCGATCTTCCCTCCAATAGTAATTCGATTTTGATCGTAAATGGCAATCACGTTGTTCAGCTTCAAATGACCTGCAAGGGAGGCGGATTCCGCGCAGACGCCTTCCTGCATGTCTCCGTCCGAACACAAAATATAAACACAGGCATCCACCACGGCATGCTCAGCAGAATTGAAACGAGAAGCTGCCATCTTCAATCCCAAGGCAATTCCCACAGCATTTCCAAATCCCGCACCAAGCGGACCCGTGGTACATTCGACTCCGGGTGTCAATCCATATTCCGGGTGACCGGGCGTGCGACTCGACCACTGACGGAATTGTTTTAATTCTTCCAGGGGAAGATCATATCCGGTAAGATGCAACATTGCGTATAGCAACATCGAGGCATGCCCTGCGGAAAGCACAACCCGGTCTCGATTCGGCCAATTCGGATCTTGCGGGTTGTAACGTAAAAATTTATTCCACAACACAAAGGCAATATCCGCCAATCCCATCGGTGCGCCAGGATGGCCGGAATTGGCCTTCTGCACCGCATCGGCTGCAAGAAAACGGATAGTGTTGACGCATAGTTCTCTTAGTTCTGGTGTCATTTTGACCATTCGATGATTGATTTTTCGTTCGCAAATTTATTACCAAAGATTCGAAATTTCAAGTTTTATCCGGTATCTTGAGCATGAAATAATGAAACTTGCGCAGAAAAAACTCCGCTCTCCCTCAATAATCATCCTTTCGATATTTGAAATCGGGAAACAATGATGAATAGTTCTTTAATGAGCGATGTCAATGACTTGCCATGTGATGGCCGATGACGGAAAAATCGATGGCATCCGCCATATTTTGATAAACGAGCTTTCCGTTGCGCATCACCAGAATCCGGTCAGAGAGTTCCAGAATTTCATCTAAATCTTCACTGATCAGCAAGACCGCGGCTCCTTGATTGCGAACCTCCATGATGAGAGCGCGGATTTCATCCGTTATCAAAATATCCAACCCGGAACAAGGGTTGGCCACGATAAGGATCTCGACTCCTCCTGAAAGTTCTCGCGCCAATACCGTACGTTGGATGTTGCCACCTGAAAGATTCAATAAAGGCGTATCCGGAGAAGAAGTTTGGATACGAAAGCGTTCGATCAGGGAGCGGGCGGTTTGCCGCATCATTGAGTTATTCAAGAACCAACCGGCAATAACGCACGGGGGGCAATCAAAATCTCGAAATAGCAAATTCTCGCCAACGCTCATATGTCCGGCACAGGCATTTCGTAAGGGTTCTTCGGGCAATACATGAAGCTTGTGTTGCAAAATTTCCCGGTGGCTGCCATTATAAAGTGATCCATGTATTTTAATTGTGCCGTCAAGAAAGGGGCGTTGTCCGGCCAATGCTTCAAGAAATTCTTTTTGTCCATTTCCCGAAATACCGGCAATGCCAACAATTTCTCCCGCCTTGATCGTTATGCTTAAATCGTCAACTGCAATTGCGTCGCGATCGTCTGCCACTTTCATCTTTTCGATCTGCAACTTTGGGATCGGATTTGAGAATGATCGCCGATTTTGGTCGCTTCTCGGCGTCCTGGAACCTATCATCATTTCGGCCATTTGATGAGTTGTCAGATCAGAAACCCTGCTACTCCCAATCGTCTTGCCCTGACGTAGGACGGTCACCGTATCCGAGTAATTAACGACTTCACGTAACTTGTGAGAGATCATCAAAATGCTGAGTGACATTTCCTTTGTCATCTGGCGAAGCAATCTCAGAATTTCGTCCGCTTCCCGCGGAGTGAGCACGGAGGTAGGCTCGTCAAGAATCAAAATCATGCTTTTCAGGTAAAGCTGCTTGAGAATTTCCAACTTTTGCTTTTGCCCTGCCGACAACATTTCGACACGGCTCTCCAAAGGCACATGAAAAGGCATGGCCTCCATAAACCATTCCAATTCTCTTTTTTCAGCTCGCCAGTCCAGGACGGATGGGATCTGCGGTCGGGCTATCACCAGGTTTTCGATAACCGTCATATTGGGAATCAGGGTGAAATTTTGATAAACCATGCCAATTCCCACTTGATGAGCAGTACGTGGAGTATCAATCGTTATTAGTTGATTATTGATCAGGATTTCGCCTTCATCCGGATGGTAGTAACCCATCACGCATTTGACCATCGTGCTTTTCCCGGCACCATTCTCTCCCAGCAGGGTGTGGATTTCGCCGGGTATCAGACGTAGAGAGGCCCGATCCAATGCCAGGAAATGGCCAAAACGCTTGGTCATGTTTTTGATTTCTAAACGGGGTGAAGGTTCGTCCATATTGCGGAATTTTCAATTTTTGAGGCAAGACAATGTCCCAAAAAACGTAAGATATTATTTTCGATTTATAAAAAATTGATTGTCCTATCGGATCAAGCTCAATTCACCGGGAGCCCCTGCCAGTTTATATTTGGAAGAGGATGAAAGGACCATGACAAGTAAGGTTAAAATATAAGGAGCCGCGTTGAACAAATAATAACCGGAAGTCACGCCCACTGCTTGTAGTGCGGGGCCCAAAGCGCTTGATCCTCCAAACAACAGTGCGGCGTACAGACAATTGACGGGATTCCAGCGGGCAAAAATAACAAGAGCAACAGCCATCAGTCCCTGTCCACTGGAGAGGCCTTCAGACCAACTTCCGGGGTAGTAAAGAGAAAGATACGCGCCTCCAATTCCTGCCATTGCCCCCCCGAGCGCCGTGCTCGCGCCTCTTATTTTTACAACCGGGAATCCCATTGCTTTCCCCGCATCCGCATTTTCCCCTGCAACCCTTACCATCAATCCCCATTTTGTATTTTTTAAAGCCCAGTCGAGTAGAAACGCCATTGCCAACCCGAGCAGAAAGAGTACATTGATTTGCAGGGCCGCTTTGAGTTGGGGGATTTCACTCCACCATCCCAATTCGATAGAGGGAAGGCGCGGTGCGACAGGTTGGATATATGGGGTGCCGAAAAAAAAGGCCAGCCCCGTACCAAAAATCATCAGGGCAATCCCTATGGCGATATCATTTACTTTAGGATAACTACACAACCAACTGTGCAGTAAACCAAAAACTGCGCCTATCAATGCAGCGCCAATCACGGCGAGCCAGGGAGATCCCGTATGCAGGGAAAGGGCATATCCCCCCATTGCCCCCAACACCAGAGTTCCTTCCAATCCCAGGTTGATGCGTCCGCTCTTTTCAGTCAGACATTCTCCCAGGCTGACGAAGAGGAAAGGCGTTCCTACCCGAATTGCTCCTCCAAAAACTGCCAGTAAAACTCCAAGCCATTCGATTTCAAATGCAGTCATAGCCGCATGTTGCTCATTCACGATTTTGTTGAAATATCTTGAAGCGTCCGTAAAAGGTTTCGCTGAACAAAATGACGATAAAGATGATACCTTGTAAGACCAATACGGTGGCATCGGGAAGATCTTGCGACCGTTGCAATAAACCACTGCTGCTACGTATTCCTCCCAGTAAAACAGCCACGGGAATGATAGCAACCGGATTGTGCCGGGAAACGAAGGCAACCAAGATTCCCGTGTAACCGTAGTTGGCATTCAAAGAACTATTGGCGCTTCCATGGACTGCTGCCACTTCAACCATCCCCGCCAGTCCGCCAGCGGCTCCTGCAAGAAAACAGACAATCAAAGTCAATCGTCCCACAGGAAGCCCTGTCAACAATGCGGCTTTCACATTGCCACCCGTGATTCTGGCTGCAAATCCAAAAGTGGTTTTATGCATTAAAAACCAACATAAGAGACAAGCAATGGCACCAAATCCCAATCCCCAATGGATGTCGCTTCCCGGGATCAATCCCAGCATGTTTTCTTCTCCTATGGAAGCAGTTGAGGGTTTGTTCAAACTGTGGGGGTCACGAAAAGGACCGGAAAACAAATGGCTGGCGACTGCAATCGCGATGTAGTTGAGCAACAAACTACTGATTGTTTCATTCACGCCTCGATAGTGGCGCAACGCTCCACAGAAGGAGATCCAGATTCCTCCGACTGTCATTCCTGTCAAGGCCATGCCCATTAAAACGATCCATGACGGCTGTCCGATCAGCGCCAATCCCGCCAGAGCAGCTGCCACCCCCCCTGTGACAAACGCACCTTCTCCTCCGATAACGACAAGTCCCAAATAAGCGGGAAGCGCGGTACATAAGGCAGTCAACATTAAAGGCGCTGCCCGAATCAGAGTGTTTTGCCAGGAAAACCAAGAACCGAATGCCGCCCTGTAAACGGAATAATAGACTCCCCCCAAATCCGCGTGGATAGCCAGTAAAAACAGGCTGAAAATTACCATCGAAACCACCAGTGCCAGAAAAGGGATCACAATGGTTTCAGCTTTTTGTTTCCAGTGGATTTGCGGGAAAGTCATCAGACCCCCGTTGTACCCATGACTCCTTCTACCAGCCAATCCATGGATTCCAGCCAAATATCCGATTGTCTGTGTTCTTTGCCGGCAGCAATGACAATATTTCCTTGATTATCTTTGAGGGGACCCTTGAAAATCGACATGCTTCCAGCGCTCAATTGGGATTGGGCGCTGTCTGCCATTTTCCGGGTTTGTTCGTTAACGGCTGGACCATAAGGAGACACTTTGACGATTCCATCATTCAATCCACCTCTCACCCGGTGAGGGATTTTTTCACCATTGTGGATCAAGACGGCATAATCGTGGTAAACTTTAGACCAATTCCATTCCGCGCCACTCAGGTAACCTCTGGGTGCCAGTGCGGACTGGTTGGTATGATAACCGCTGCTGAATATTCCCCGATTTTCGCATGTTTCTATTACCACCTTGGGACTGTCGACATGGCACGTTACCACGTCGATTCCTTGATCAATCAGGCTGTTCGTCGCTTCGGCTTCACGAACCGGCAAAGCCCAGTCTCCCGTAAAAATCAGGTGGGTGGTTACGCGTGGATTGACCGTTTGGGCACCCAGGGTGAACGCGTTGACATTTCTGAGCACCAGTGGAATGGGTTTGGCTGCCACGAATCCCAGTTTGCCCGACTGGCTGGTTCCACCTGCCAAAATCCCTGCAACATACTGCGCTTCATCAATGTAACCAAAATAACTACCCACATTGGTCGGATGCGCACCTTCCCGATATAACCCCCCGCAATGCAGAAAAATGACATTGGGATATTTTTTGGCCATCTTCAAAATGTGCGGATCGAAGTAGCCAAAGGAGGTGGGGAACAAAACTTCCGTTCCGTCCAGATGGATCATGCTTTCCATTGTTTTCTGGACTTCAATACTCTCAGGAACCTTCTCCTCATCAACGGCAGTAACCCACGGTAAACGAGATACGGCGCTTTTCCCTTCAAAATGCGATTGATTGTAACCGAAATCATCCCGTGAACCGACGTAAATGAATCCCATTGAAATTTTTTTTGCGGCCCTGGCTCGAGACACCAGTCCCAGGTTTCCAATCGCAGCGAGGACGCCAGTAGCAGCAATACCTTTGACGACTTGCCGTCTCGTCAATTCAGTCACTTTTTTCATTTATCCTTATCTTTGCGTAATGGTGTCCTTGAGTGGTTTGAAATTAATTGAGGGGTAGTGGAGTTTTTTCTCCTTTGTCCGATAGCAAATAAATTATCACCTTTGCTCCCAGATTTGCACGTTATGTCCCGGCAAATTAAAAGGAGATTCAGCGTACTCGAGCACAGGCAAGCCATCAGCACCTGTTTTGAATACGACATGGAGTCGATGCGGTGAAAGACGGGTGTCCACACGCTCGAGAAACTGCAATTCCAAACCATCGTGAGTTGTTATTTTCACCTTCGTCCAGAGGAGATCTTCGTCGTCCATGTAGGTGCCATCCGATATAAGAACGCTGTGTGGTGGATCAGGTGGTAACGTGAAACGTTCACCTAGTGTGGAAACCGAATTCTGATTCGTCTGCGCAACGAGCACCCAAGTCCCTGAAACAGGGACCTCAACACCGTCCTGGTCGACAACCCAAACGTGATCTCGCTCTTCCTGTGGAGTTCCGGGATTCGCCTGCGCAATCCCAGGCTCTGGTACATGCTGGCTCCGAATGCAGGAGGAAAACCAGGTAAGCAGAGACATAATTGTCAAGATGGATACGAGTTTCGAGTTTTTATTGATATGCATTATGTATCCCTTTTTCAGATAAACGACATGGCGTGAGCTATGACCTTTTCAGTGGATTACAGCAGATTTACCTGTGAGTTTTACCATACTCACAAATTTCCTGAAATTCAAAAATTCTGAATTACTACGTTTTTTTAATTTTTTACGAATCCCGCATTTTTTTGCATTTGGGGGTTGACATAGCGTTATTAGTTATTATGTGCTACGCTGATGCCGCGTGGGTATCCACGCAGCGCCGACGGCTATGGATTCATTGTATTATTCTCTGCTTCCATTCGTTTATTGCTCTAAAAATTCATGCTGGATACATACCGGACACTTAATATCCTGAAAGTTCATAAAAGCGAAATTTTTCTGTTATTACTACTGGGAGGATTGCTGTTTTACATATACACGGCCTTCAAGGATGATTCGATTACCCCCTCCCTCGAGGAGCCCGACTACCTTTTGAAATTCGATGGAATTGAAATCGACGATTATTGGATGAACAAAAAACGTTGGAAATTGCTCGCTAAGCATGCCTCTGTCGCAAAAGACAATGAAATCATATTCTTAAGCGATATTCAAATCTTTGTTTATGATTTGCAAAACCCAGGGACATCTGACATCGATATTACAGTCACTGCGAATGAAGGAAGCATAAATTGGAGTAAAGAAGTGGTTACGCTTAACTCTGAGGTTGAAATATTCCGTCAATCAGAATTGCGGATCAATACGGAAAAGGCTGTTTATCATTACAATGAGGGTAAAGTAGATCTTCCGCAACCCGTGGAAATTCACTATTTGGAGGACCTGGTAAAAGGTGAACGACTCACCTACAACATTCATCAAAACAAAATTGAACTTCACAATGCAATCTTGTTGGAATGAGAACAAAGACTTTTTCTTCCGGCAACACCCAACTGGGCGCGATGATCGCTCATGACGCGGGGCGCAAGCCGGATCCTTTAACCGAACAATTTTCCCAACCATGCCATTATGCAGAACAACCCGGCCCGGTTGCCGGCCGCAAATTTCGTGGACCCGATGGAAAAAAAAGAGACTGCTCGATGAGGACTAATTTCGTCTTAGTGTTTCTTGGATGGTTTGCTTAGCCGACTGGGGCAATTGGATGGTTTCGTCTGTTTCAATGGTATGCGTGAGTTGGTGTACCATCTGATTCAGTAATTGAATTTGTTTGCTGAATTCTTTACACGTATCGCAGACAAAAAGATGCATTTGCAAAAGAATTCGTTGATACCAGGGCAACTTCGTATCCAATGACTCCGATACCAATTGTGCTATTTTTTCACAATCTGGTCCAATCATCATGGGTCTGCTCCCAAAGTTGAAGAAGCGTAAAAATCTTCATTTTTTTCTCTGTTATATTCGAACTGCCCGGTAGTCGTACCTGCCTTTAAAATCTTACTGCTTCCCTTTTATAAGGTGCATTGAAAATCATTGCCAAAAAAGCGATTATAAATTCCGGATAATCAGGGAGGTTATCGCTTGAGGAGACAAATTCTTTGTTTCAACAATTTGATCCGCCTGTTCATAGGTTGGAGTACGATGTTGAAGCAACAAGTGAATTCGCTCCTCCGGATTTTCGATTTGCAGCAGAGGTCGATGAAGCGTATTTTTAACCCGTTCTATGATGTCATCAACGGTCGTTTTTAAATAAATAATCGTTCCTATTCTTTTCATTAAATCCAAATTTCCCTCTGTCATCACAACGCCACCTCCCGTCGCAACAACCGTATTTTGTACCTGTGAGAGCTTCTTGAGCAAATTAGTTTCCAAACGCCTGAAAAATTCCTCTCCTTGTTGAATGAATATTTCAGAGATACTGCAATTTTGCTCATTTTCAATTTGTTCATCCATATCGATAAACTGATATCCAAGCCTCATGGCTAGTTGACGACCAATTGTTGTCTTACCTCCCCCCATCATGCCAACGAGCAAGAGATTCATCTTCTCTCCGGTGCCAGACAGCGGTCAATCCAGCCACCACCCAACAAGACTTCATCTTGATAAAATACGGCAGCTTGCCCTGGAGAAGCGGAATGTTGAGGTAAATCGAGAATGACTTGAACCGTATCGTCTCCCCCGGGCCTTATTGTAGCTCCCACTCCTCGGTGGGTATAACGCAGTTTCACCGTTGCCGATATCGGTTCCCGAATTGGATCCAAGGATAACCAATTCACATCGGAAACCTGGATCGACTTCACCAGCGATTCTTGCAGTTTTCCCAAAACAACCTGGTTGCTGTCTTTAAGAAGCTGGATTACATAATAGGGATCGCTGCCACTGATTTGCAATCCCCGGCGTTGCCCCACTGTATAGTAGGGAATGCCTTTATGGCGCCCTAAAATTTTTCCTGAAGTAGAAACAAAATCACCTGGTTCGGGCAATGAGTTCATTTGCTTGCTTATGAAATCCCGATAGTTTCGAGGTACAAAGCAAATTTCCTGGCTGTCCGGCTTGTGCGCAGAAACCAATTCATATTGCACCGCAATTTGACGGACTTCGGGTTTGCTGTAATCTGCCAGGGGAAAGAGCAGTCTTGGTAGTTCCGCGTTAGGGGTTCCATACAAAAAATAAGTTTGATCCTTCTGTCGATCCCGCGGTTTCGTGATTTGCCATATTCCCGTAATGGGATCTTTGCCAACACGAGCATAGTGTCCCGTAGCTAAATAATCACAACCCAATTCGTCTGCTTTTTCCAACAAATAGCGAGTCTTGATTATTTTGTTGCACATCACGCAAGGATTGGGGGTCCTCCCATCAAGGTATTCTTGCACGAAATAATCAATCACATTTTCTTTAAATTCATCTTGAAAATCAAGGACATAAAAAGGCACACCCAAGCGACTGCAGACGGCCCGCGCATCCAATGAATCGTTGAGAGAGCAACAACTCTTATCCTGGCGTTCTTCCGGTGGCGCGTCGTGCAGTTTCATGTGGATCCCAAGGACCTCGTAGCCTTGTTTTTGTAATAATACCACTGCAACAGAAGAATCGACTCCGCCGCTCATAGCCACTGCCACACGTTTATTCTTCATAACATAACAAGATTTGGAGAAAAATATTATACGGTGAGTAATTTACAACAATAGGAGAGAATATTTATTAAGTGTCCTTTGCTTCTTTTTAATCTTCTGATAAATTCAATGTGTTTGATTTATAGTCGCGATTGCATTTGTCAATATCGCAACTCTACGGATTGAACATACTCATGCATGTAGGTGGTTTTCAATGCGTCCAATGAAAATTCCTCACCCAATTCACCGTCCTGTTTCTCATAAAAAGAAACAATGGCTTTTTGCAATAAGATTAAGGCTTCATTGTCCGGATATACGGCAATCGCTCCTGTATAGATGGCATCCACAGATTCCGCAGCTATTTCAGAACAGGTAATGGATTTCAAGTTAGGTATCGACAAGAGTTCTTCTAAAGACGTCGTTGCGGAAAGCTTGCTTTGCGTGCGATTGAAATGATGACAGCGTCCCTGATGGTCCAAAAAACAGTAAAGTTCCGTTGTCAAATCTTTATAAAAATGATCTACTTCGTTGATTCGATAACAACGAGAAACGGCTTGGATCCAGTAAAAGTGACCGCTATGGAGGGTATTTACCACTTTCAATCCAATCTCTTTTGAAAAATTCATCACTTCTCCTTAAAAAAGATTCTACAACTCCACGAAAGACCCTACTCGAAACTCAGATCTTAATGAACGACTGGATGCTCATTTTTAATGAGAATCGGCATTACAAAGTTTCTGTTAAACACAGTTCCGATTCAAATGCCAAACGCCTGAACCGGCGTATTTGAAAGTAAACGGGATTGTTTATAGCAAGTAGGTACGGCAAAATCAAATTTCGAGGTCATATCTCGACAGGTAAAATCACCTTCACCGGACAATGAATCAGCAACCCCCCACCCTTATTTTATCGAAAATATCCAAATCCATTTTCAAATTTCCGGGAATTGGCATGAAATTGACACGCAATAGATTTTTCTCTCTGTTTTTTATTATTACAGCCGTAGTCGTCAATGGAGGCTGTAACCTGGAGAGAGTAGAACCGATAGCGGCAACGAATAGTTGCACCTTGGCAGATTCTCCAGAACAACTTTCGACAGCAACTATTCCCATTTCCATTCCCGTGTCGAGCATCGGCCCCTTGCTGGATGAAATCACTTCCAGGCGTTGGAACCTGGACCATTGTTGCCTGGAGTGGAGCTTATCATTGCTGGGCGGAGAATTCAAGTTGAACGGCTATGCGGAACGATCCGAGCTTGAATTCAGAGGAAGCAGCAACAAATTGACGATGGTGACTCGCGTTAGAGGAAAAGTAGATCTTCGACATCGTGGCAACGGAGCATCAGGAAATTCAAAATGGACGAATCCAATCAGTATTGGATTCGAAGGAAATATCGAGGGAACATCTCAGCTAAAGATTGAGGAAAATTGGCAGCTCGCCTTGCCCGATTTGAATATACGTACCGATTTAATAAAAATCGGCCCATTTTGGGGCCTTAACCTGGCAGATTTCAAAGTCGTCAAGGATTGGATTGAAGAACAAGTGGCACAAAGACTCGAGAAGGATTTCAAAGCTCAAATCACAGAATTGGGATTTGTTAAGAAAGTATCCAAAAAGTGGTGGCAAAATCTTTGTGGGACTCTTCCAATTGAAACGGATCTCATGGCCACCGGAATTCCATTGCATTTGGAAGTCAAACCAATAGCCGTGCGGGTGACACAGCCTCAGGTAAGTGAAACCGACATGCAATTGAATTTGGGACTCGTATTCAATATGCGGGTAGTCGAGCAACCAACAAATCCCCAATGCATTTTTCCCGAACAACTCGATCTGACAGATGTTGGTCCTCCTGCTCTGCAATTGGAACTGCCTGTTGAGATTCGATACGAAACACTCAACCAAATTCTGGGATCGAAGAAATTTCTTACCGTATTGAATGATGAACTGGGTAAAAATAAGGCTGGTGAGAAAGTTGCGAACAATTCTTCCGGTGCCATCGAGGATCTTCGTGTCAGTCCCCAGAAGACGAAGTTATTGCTTGAAGCCGAGATTAACACGCAAATCGGTGGAGCGGATATGAATCTTTTTCTTAGCGGGAAACCCTACTTGCAGTCTCATGAGCAAAGAATTGTGCTGAACGACGTCGAAATCGATACTGCTTCCAAACACGCCTTAGTGATGGCATATGGCGAGTTATTTGTTGAGTCTTCGATCAAAAAACTGTTGGGCGCGCTCAATGGGAGGGTGATTTTCGACCTGAAGCCATTGATGGAGAAAAACCGTCAGTTGGCAAATGCTGCTCTGGATGCTTGGGAAAAGAACTTGCAGGTCAGCAATCAATCCAAAGAACGCTTTCATATCGAAAGCCAATTAGAGGAACTTCGTCTCTCCCGGCTGGAAATATGTCCAACACGTCTTCTTTTAGGGGTGTCGGCAACTGGCAAGGCGGTCGCTGTGATCAAATAACCCGAGTTCGAGATAAGGAATTAAATGATTTGAATGAGGGGCGGCATTTACGGTTGCCAGGTATAAACAATTAAGCCAGCCAGTAAATCAGCCATAAAGTTTTTGACGCTGCGATGTCCGGAATGCTCAATTTGTGAAATATTTTTCAGTGGGTCGTTGATGGTTTCAATAATGAAGCGTTTTCTCAACAAGAGGCGATCTAGTTGCCCCGAGCGGCTAATCCCGCGAAGCGGCGATGGCGCTGAATACGACCATCCAAAAACGGCTCAAACTCCCTGGCGCTTGTTGGAAAAAACAACATGCCGATCAGATGATTCAACTCAGGGTGGCAAGAGCCAATGGAAAATGGGATTGTTATTGGCAACAACTACAAAGAGCTTAATGAGATGCCCCTCACTTTTAATTACACCCCTTAAAAGTATATAATTCACTTTCAAAAAATGTATTTACAATAATATTTCAAAGTATATAATAAAATTATAAAAACGCCCTTGGCTTCCACATATCTATTTTTGAATGCCTTTTTTGAAATCTTTCAATTGGCATCAACTTTATAGCGGATATGTCGACCCAAGGGCTTTTTTGTGAAAAATAATTTAAATAAATCATTTATATGAAAAATTTTAATTCAAAAAGAATTGCTATCCTAATCGATGGATCTTTTTTTTTAAAAAGATATCGGATTGTCACTCCTGGTGGTCGATTCCATCAACCAAAATTAATTGTCGAGAATTTATATAAAATGGCAATGAAACATGCCAAGAATTATGAACTTTATCGGATTTTATTCTATGATTGTATGCCACTTAAGAAAAGAGATCATAATCCTTTAAATGGTAAAGCAATTAATTATTCAAAAACACAACAATATAAGAATCGTATTGAAATTTTTGAAGAATTAAGGAAACGAAGGAAAGTGGCATTAAGACTGGGTGAAATTAAATATTTTTCTGAATGGAATATACATCATCAAAAAATAAAACCTCTTTTAAAAGGTGAAATTTCTATAAAAGATTTACAGGAAAGAGATATAATACCCAAAATGAAACAAACAGGTATTGATATTAAAATTGGATTAGATATAGCTTCAATTGCTTATAAGAAATTATCTGATCAAATTGTACTTATCTCAGGAGATAGTGATTTTGTACCAGCAGCGAAATTAGCAAGACGAGAAGGTATGGATTTTATTCTCGATCCTATGTGGAGCCCTATTCGTCAGGATTTATATGAACATATAGATGGACTTAAATCTCATTGTCGAAATCCTAATCCACATAAAAATCAGACTATATGAGATAAAACTAATTCATGGAAAATCTCAAAGCGATTCTAATTTTGACTGAAGCTCTCTTACCGTCCGCGAGACGGAAGATTTAGACCATTTATGAGACATTGAACGGGGGTCTGGCTTGAAAGTTTGGAAAATTAGTTTTATTTTTTTCTTCAAATCGATTTGACTTTCCTTCTCATTGGTTTCTGAAGAAGGCTCGTCAACCACGCCTTTACTATCCTGGTGCGCTTTAGCATGTGATGCTTCTGGCAATGGAGGGCAATCCATTTTTTTCTGTCCCCCCGACTATCGACCTTTTTATCACTTGCTCCCAGAAGCTTCCCAACGCTTTGATCATCGGATTCACGCCTTTTGTATAATGATCAATCAAACATGTCCCTCCCTGTTCTCCTCCTCTTTCAGGACGGATCATTCATCAAGTGGCTCGAGTTTATCAACTACCGGAGCAGGAATTAACCCGAGTTCGACATAAATCTTCAATAATAGGAGTATCCTGGCGTATATGATAGGGGTCAGGAAGGCTTTCGCCTCCCTGCCCTCCGAACCGTGCATGCAGTTCTCCCGCACACGGCTCTCCAGTCGCTGGTTTCCTCATCGGGATTGGCTCGCTACCCATCGGGCTTCTTTCATGGTGAAAAGTCCGAGTTGTGCGAAGAAAAGATCCTTTGACTCCGTTACCCAGAGCCGCCAACATACCTTCCGTCCATATCGTCGTTTCCACCCAACTCCACTGAGGAGAGGCTTCTGTTCCCGGGTTAGTCATCTCCGACACTTTGGAAACTCCTTTTTTTCTTGAGGATCAACTGCATGAACTTCTCGTATCCAACTTCCTACCCCGCTTCCCTCTTCGGAATTTTACTCTTTCCGCGTTTCATGAAGCCTGTTTGTCAATTTAGGTTCGTGTTTGTTTTCCCCGTTTCCATCTGGTTTCCCGATGGTGTCACAATATCCTCACCCTCTTGCCAAACAAAACTCCATTACGGTACTATCAGGGTTCTGACTCCTCTACCTCTCACCAAAGGCAGAGGTCTCCCTAGTTATCTCGCTTAAACTTCCTGATGTTCCGTCCCCAACCACGTTATGCGCCTGACCCCCGTTTTATCCACCACTACAACGGGATCAGTGAGTTTCAGACTTCGCCACGAATGAGCAAGCTCGTCGCTAACATGCCGCCGAATCGGGTTCGTTCTCCTACGGACCACCAGTTCGCCTCCGGTTGCTCCCCACCCCGCCTCATGGCGACGCAGTTACCTTCGACTACATGGCTGTGGTTTACCATGACACGGACTTTCACCGTGCTGATTAAACGCCTTCCCAGGCGCACTCATTCCGGGCGAAGACCCGGAATCCAGATTTCAGTCTGGCTGCATACCTCTGGATTCCTGATCAAGCCAGGAATGACACGATTTCTCTGCAGTCACGAAAGTTGAGTGAAGCCCGCGTGATGATTGGCCTGTTGGCATTCGATTGGAAGTCCGCGACGATTCGGGAGGTAGGAAAAGTTTTCAATCGAGATTATTCGACGATCCGCTTTGCAGTGCACCGCTTGAGACGATGTCTGAAGGAATTCCAGGAGCTCTAAATTCAATCAGAAGAACTGAAACGTCAAATATTTACTTGAAGATTCAAACTTTCAGAGCCAGACCCCCTTTCCTTGGAAATTCCTCTAATGAGTGAGCGACCCCATTGACCGGAGTTGTCTTAACAAGTCAATATCAAATGGACTTAACCTATTTTGCAGTAGAATTCGGTATAATTCTACGTCGCTGCATGAATAGGACTGGGAAACCATAACTCTCTCCAGAAACATGGTGGAGTTTTTGATGTCTGATGTCTTCCAACTGTCCAAGTTTGCTCGTCCATGTTCCGTCGGATAGTTGCCGTGTAGCGTGAGTAGGCAATCCGTCAGTGTCAGCGAAAATAGCAACTTTCTCAATTCCGACCTTGAAATTTGTATCTTGGCAAACTTCGAATCCAAGTCTTCGAAAGACTTCAGCGTATGCCTCCACCGTGTATTGTCGAGGCACGTTTTGTGGCCAATAATAAGAATTATCAGGATCTGGTTCCCACCAACGAGTATCATCTCCTGCAGCCCAAGCGATACAGTTGTAACCCGATTCTGCCGAACTGGTAATTTGATATTCAGTGCCACGGAGTTTTGGAAACAAGCATTCCAATTTCAAAATAAAAACCCTTTTTTTCGCGCCCAATTCAACCAATCCTGAGCCATCTCTTCAATTACCCCCTGGTGATCTGGCAGCACGGGATCATCTTGGCTAATTGCCCGAAGAGCCCAAAACCAGTGTCCTGGCTTATTTTTCAGTTCTCTTAGAATCAATGGTAACGCGCTTGGCCCCATACCTACAATTTGTTGATAAGCAGGATGCAAAACGACTTCTCGGACTGAAGAAAGATGAGCGCATTCCTCATGCACTATTTCTACGAGACGATGGAATCGCTGGGTTAAGGTATCTGGCTGGGAACTCCATTCTGTTTCCAATGTAATTGAGGTAGTAAACCCCTTCTCTCTTCCCAAAGTCAAAAGATCCGAAAGCCCAATTTGCATTGTCTGCTCGGACACATACATGTCGTGTGACCAATTATCTCGTAACGGTACAATACCAGTCATTTTTAATCCTCCTGATCGAACAGTTTGCGAAGTAGGTCTGTGATACTGTCCTCAAATGCCTTCACTACGTTCTCATGCGCTCGTTGGATCTCCCTTTTCAACTCGATTCCATCTGAAGAAGTATCAGGTGTGAAGATGTCGTACAGATCCAACAAAAAAACTTGCTTATTATCCATTGCCTGTCGGGGAGTAGTTCCGAACGTGATGAACACCACATGCGCTTGTTCGGTTTGAGGAATTTCCACTCGAACGAGAAAGGGACCATGAACGTTCCCCAGAGATTCTGGAAGTTTCGGGTAAATCATGAAATAGTCCTCCATAGCAACCTGAGTCCCCGGAATTTCTATTCGATTGATATAACGTATTCCACATTGATCAATTTTCTGAGGCGCAGCAATCTTTTTGTATAATTCCAACGCATTGCGCACTACCAACTCCCACTCCGCAAAGTGTTGATAGGGGCGTAACTGATTGACTACAAGAAGATTCTCTGCAATCTGTATCATACGGTCACCTCGTTCAGAGACTAATTGAATCCACGGTAGCTTCTGCGCACCAGCAGTGGACGCCTCTCGTCCCAGAGTGATTTGTGCTTGCCGGACCTCTCGTTGCTGTTTCTTGGGAAAGTCTTGCTTGACATTTTCGTAAAAGATTCCGGGAATCGTATCGTCCCACTTCGAATCGCGGAAATATATTTCACACAACGCTTCAACGACCGGGGGTTTTTGGTAGTTTCTTTGCGCACCCATTATGATTCCATTTCTGAAACAAATTACCTTCATTCGCTCACTGATAACCGCAGGTCAATCCATAGAGCTTCTCTTGCGAGAATCACGAGTCCCTCTCTAAAAATCAGTGACCATGGCTATTGATTTTTGCCAGACAATTCAATCCCAAATGCTCTTTCTGAATCTTGTCCAAATGCGCTTGTCAGATCGCTTGGCGTATGCGAGACGGCTCGCGAGGCATAACGACAGCGCGTCCAAGGGACTGTATTTCACAGGGGAATAATTAGGTTTGAACTGGGAATAGGCAATTGAGGAATGCATAGGCGTCTCCTAGTAATCCAAGACCTTATTGTACGTCAACCGATGCCAAAGTCAATTCGAGAGGGCTTCCAAGTGTCGACGTTTGAAGGAATCCCAGGGGCTCCAAAATCAATTAAAGGAACTGAAACGCCAAATACTTGCTTGAAGTTTCAAACTTCCAAGCCAGACCCCTTTTTTCGATATTTTCCAAATGCTTGAGAAGGGTTTCTTGATTTTCCATTGCTCGCTCACCACGTGATATTATCGGGATTGAAGACTTTCCCACCCCATTGCGATTCCAGAAAATATTTAGGAATTTCTTTTTGCTTTTTGGGTGACAACTCGTTCTCCCCGGATTCTATATCTTTCGGCTCGTCCTTCTTCCCGAGCCGTTTTTCTGTATTGGTTTTTTTCATTTTACTCCTCGTCTTTGAGTTTAAAAATAACGACGAATACCGATTAACAAAAGGTGAAGCTCTACTTTGGTTTCTGATTCGACTTTGATTGTATACGTATCGGGTGAACTGGGTGAACGGGGTACAGTTATGTTACCACTGTACTTAACTGTGTCTGTAATCTGATAACGATATCCCAAATCTATTGTTGTGAAATCATCGAATTGAAATTCCAAACCCGCACCGATTTGGTATGCGATTACCGTATCGGAAGTAGAAGTTCTTGGTACTGGTGAAAGTGCAAGGCCATGTTTTATAAATCCTTCCAGTTCGTTTTGAGGCTCTATCGCCTCAGCGATTGCTTTTGATACAATTGTAGGATCCCACTTCACACGCCCAATATCCACGTCCATAAATCCAATTCCCCCTCCGAAATATGGCGTCCATTGCGACCTGGAAACAACATCATACCACGCATTGATCATCACACCTTGCTGCTCGGCAGTGCCTCCGGCCGTGGTATCAGAAATTTTCCCTATCTTATTGCAAGCCGATTGAACTGCTTGCAAAATTCCACCACAAGATAATTTGCCATATACCAATTTATCAACTTTGGCTTCGCTGAAAAACAACTCACTTTCTATACGCAGAGTGGGCTCGACTTGATAACCAATAGCTCCACTCACTCTGAAACCCGTGCTATATCCTGTAACCGCTTCTGTTCCAAAATTACTGGATAATGCTCCGGTCGAATTGGTTTTTGTATCCGTTGGTGAATCATTCAGAAACATAATCGGGATTTTTGCACCAAGATACCATTTGGAATCCGTTTCTTCCGCATAGACATAGGGTGTAAAAATTACTACAATACAAAAAGCAAGTGACGCGATTGCCACAATTCGCTTATTAAGTTTATATTTTCTCATTTTGCAACTCCTATCTCAAATTGCCCTTGTTCCGGGTTCATTAATTAAATCCGCCATAGGTGAATTATTGAATACAAGAAGGTGGGTTAATGCCTCGTACAGAATCAACCCACCGTTTCGCCCTATAATAAAGTAACAAGGCTATTCAAGCTTGCCGTTGACCAGGACCTTGTAAGAAGGGAACTAAACCAGATCAAACCGAGCCGGAATGTGGGAACTCCGGGGCCCGATCCAATGAAAAGATAACACTCGGAATCAGAATGTAACCGCCCGGAGCATATAGTTCGAATTTAAAACTCCGCTCTAATAATGAATTGATACAATTTTTCACCACCAGTATCTGTATATTCAAATCGTAGATTATCACTCAAATCAAACCCAAAGCCTCTACGACCTTCCATTGAATTTACGATAAGTCCAGCTAAATCTTTTTTCATCTCTTCACTGATTTCTCCAAATTCCCCATTAAAGGCATGTTCTAAATCCCTCCCTATTCTTCTTACTTTATCTTCAATATTTCCCATAATTTAATCCTTTTTGGTTGATATTTGGCAATAAAATTAGAAAAATTCGTTTTCAAAATATTTCATTACAGGGTGTATAGCGTTATAAATATCTTTTGAAAAATGAGTTTGCAGGTATGTATATATTTCGGTAAATGAACTCTTATTAACATAGACATTTATGTCTTCATCCCCTATAATTAGTATTGCATCGATTTTTATTAATCCCGGTTCACCGGGAATATATTCTATAGAATATTTCCGAATTAGATGAGTTTTCATTAAACTTCCAAAAAATATGATTACGCAAAATTGGCCAAGACCTTTTTTAGTTTCAAAAGCTCGGGAGTTACTTTTGACCTACACTCGTATTCTTTCCAATTCTCTTCAGATTGAACCGATTTAATAGTTTCCATGGGGCCTCCTCATGGTTAGGCCCCATATTTCCCACGATTCCGCCCACAAGTCAACCTTTTTTCCACAAAAAAAACAGCGATGAAGCGGCGAACAATGAAATCCTTTGCAGAGATGCAAAGGAAATCAACGGAGCTAGTGGAGCCAAGGGACTTGGCCGAGAGAAATTCTGCTTACCCTCCTGTGCCCGGAACCCAGGGTCCGGTAAAATCAGAGAGTGGTTTAGGCAGGGTACGCCAAACGGCGAATCAACGTTTGAGCGTCTGACTCGAGGCAGGAGCCGGATGCGTTAGTAGCGCTCGTCCGGATCTGTGCCGGAGGAATGACGAAAGGTGGCTCAAAACCACTATAAGTCAGTTCTTTACGGTGACTGAAAGTTTGGAAAATTAGCGTTATTTTATTCTTTAAATCGATTTGACATTCCTTCTCTCTGGTTTCTGAAGGTGGCTCGTCAACCACGGCTTTACTATCTTGGTGCTTTTTACCATGTGATGCTTCGTGGCAATGGAGGGCAACCCATTTTTTTCAGTCCCCTCGACTATTGACATTTTTATCACTTGCTCCAAGAAGGTTTCCAACGCTTTGATCATCGGACTCGTGCCTTTTGTTTTACGAGCAATCAAACATGCCCCTCCCTGTTCTCCTCCTCTTTCAGGACGGATCATTCATCAAGTGGCTCGCGTTTATCAACTACCGGAGCAGGAATTAACCCGAGTTCGACATAAATCTTCAATAATAGGAGTATCCTGGCGTATATGATAGGGGTCAGGAAGGCTTTCGCCTCCCTGCCCTCCGAACCGTGCATGCAGTTCTCCCGCACACGGCTCTCCAGTCGCTGGTTTCCTCATCGGGATTGGCTCGCTACCCATCGGGCTTCTTTCATGGTGAAAAGTCCGAGTTGTGCGAAGAAAAGATCCTTTGACTCCGTTACCCAGAGCCGCCAACATACCTTCCGTCCATATCGTCGTTTCCACCCAACTCCACTGAGGAGAGGCTTCTGTTCCCGGGTTAGTCATCTCCGACACTTTGGAAACTCCTTTTTTTCTTGAGGATCAACTGCATGAACTTCTCGTATCCAACTTCCTACCCCGCTTCCCTCTTCGGAATTTTACTCTTTCCGCGTTTCATGAAGCCTGTTTGTCAATTTAGGTTCGTGTTTGTTTTCCCCGTTTCCATCTGGTTTCCCGATGGTGTCACAATATCCTCACCCTCTTGCCAAACAAAACTCCATTACGGTACTATCAGGGTTCTGACTCCTCTACCTCTCACCAAAGGCAGAGGTCTCCCTAGTTATCTCGCTTAAACTTCCTGATGTTCCGTCCCCAACCACGTTATGCGCCTGACCCCCGTTTTATCCACCACTACAACGGGATCAGTGAGTTTCAGACTTCGCCACGAATGAGCAAGCTCGTCGCTAACATGCCGCCGAATCGGGTTCGTTCTCCTACGGACCACCAGTTCGCCTCCGGTTGCTCCCCACCCCGCCTCATGGCGACGCAGTTACCTTCGACTACATGGCTGTGGTTTACCATGACACGGACTTTCACCGTGCTGATTAAACGCCTTCCCAGGCGCACTCATTCCGGGCGAAGACCCGGAATCCGGATTTCAGTCTGGCTGCCTACCTCTGGATTCCTGGTCAAGCCAGGAATGACGAGGATTCTCTGCAGTCGCGAAATTGGAGTGACGCCTGTGCGATGATTGGCCTGTTGGCTTTCGATTGGGAATCCGCAACGATCCGGGAAGTCGGAAAAGTTTTTCATCGAGATGATTCGACGATCCGCTTTGCAGTGCACCGCTTGAGACGACGTTTGACTGAAACGTCAAATATTTACTTGAAGATTCAAACTTTCTAGCCAGACCCCATTTTCAACCATGAAACCGTCAACCACAGCAAAAAGGACTATGTCCGTGGACATGTTACGACAAACGGAATCGATTCATTCTGGGCGGCACTGAAGAGAGGACAATACGGCACCTACCATCACTTCAGCAATAAGCACCTGGGGAGGTACGTCACAGAATTCTCCGGAAGGCAAAACATGAGAGACCTTGACACGATTGATCAAATGGCTCTAATAGCCAATAAAATGATCGGACAAAAGCTCTCTTACAAGAATTTGATTTCGGATTAAATTACAACGATAAACGGATTATCCGGAGAAAAATAACAGTTTCCCAACAGCACCCACTAGAGAAACTACGACTGCCGCAAAAAGCCAGTTCAGATACCATAAACGCGCATTAATGCTTTTTTCCATTCCATCAACTCGCCCTTCCAGTCTAACAACTGATTCGGATAAATTACCATGGTCTCTTTGCAAACTATCGAAACGCCGGTCCACATCGTTTTTTAGATTATCCAAGCGTTCGTTTACCCGTTTATCCATATCCTGGATCATTTTATAAACGTGCTCAATCGTTATCTCCATAAAATACCTTAATCGACATACTCATGTTTAAATTGTGGTATATTCCTATCCCACGAAAAGAATGTCATTTTTTATGCAATAAATATTCAAGTGCATCATGCGGTTCCTGTTAAAATCTTCCTGGATGACCTGGAAAACATATCTTATATCTTCGTCAGACTGTTCACCAAATCTATCTGCCATCCTCTGACCAAGATTCTGCCATGTTAATTTACGAAAGTTAACTTTCTTAAATGGTTTCCCTGCAATTAACTGATTCCAACCCCAGCGGAAATCATTATAAGAAAGGTCTTTGATATCACTCTTGTAATCAGTTTGTCTATCATCCTCCGTAATAATACGATCCAATTCACTCATTACTTGCAAATAAGTCACCCGATTCATATTATTCCCCTTTATAGTATTTGGGTTTTATCCGATTTGCAACATAATTTTCCTGATGGGAAACAGTCACTCAATTCCATATAGGCATTATGGGCCTTTAGAACGATCTCATCCAGTCTCCCCCTTTCGTGCAAATTCCAGCCAGCCTTTTTAGACTTCCTGTCTATGAATCCCCTTGTCGAGAAAAGATCATCTGTCAATCTACCTACGTAATGAAACAGACCTGGTCTACCTCCCTGCATTTTTTATATAATCACGCACTCTTCGATACTCTGCAATTGTTCTGGCGTGAATGCTAGGAGAGTACGCATATTCTCTTGAGTAGGGGAAAACTTAACCGGATCGATTTCCCTATACCTCTGAACTGTATTGGTTCCTATTTTCCAATCCGGGGAGATATAGTCGAAAGTTGGGGATGGACTAAATTTGAAGTTGGCGTACCCTTTTGATGGATTTTAACAAAAAGAGAATCAAATCAAAGAAAGGATACGCCGATGAGCAACTATAACGTGATTGATCTGGAGAAGCCAGAACAAATTATTGAAGATCATTTGAGTGAACTTTTGAGAGTGAAAGCCAGGAAGATACTTTCTGAAGCGCTGGAATTGGAGATGGAATTGTTCATGAAGGCATATCAGTCCTATCGACTCTCGGATGTACGTCAGCGAGTGGTTCGTCATGGCTATCATCCAGATCGGGAGATTCAGACGGGAATTGGTTCTGTATCCGTGAAAGTTCCTCGGAGCAAAGATCGTCAAAGCACCTCATCAGAGGAAAGGATTCGATTTTCTTCCAAGTTGATCCCCCCTTATCTGAGGAAAAGTAAAAGTATTGAAGCACTGATTCCCTGTGAGAATGGATAAAGATAAACAATGCCTCTTGGTGATTGTGGGGGCAACAGCAAATGGAGATAAAGAGCTCGTTGCCTTGGAAGACGGCTACCGGGAAAGTGAGCAATCCTGGAGGGAACTGCTGATGGATCTGAAGCACCGGGGATTGACTGAGGTCCCTAAAATCGCTGTGGGAGACGGAGCGATGGGATTTTGGAAAGCTTTGAAAAAAGTCTATCCTCTGAATCCACCTTCGCTACTGTCAAACTGAGAACTGCAAAAGTCAGAGGTTGTTTCTCAAGAATTCCGTCTTGACGATGGCATTCAAATTAATGGAATCCACTCAGAAAATGGGATACGCTTACATGGATTTAAACGATTAGCCGAAGTGATAGAGGGAGTGCAATTTGTCGATGGAATTCCTCAATACAGGATTGCCGCCTGAATTGCCATCCCCAGAATTTGACTATAACTCTTCTTTTCTCGTACAATTTGAAATATAAATTCCAAATTTAGTTCATTTATTTACTTTAAAATTTGCCGATAGTGAATCCAAAAATATCAATAGACATTTTGCGTGACTTGGTTTCCATTTATCGTCGAGAGTTAATTGCTTTCGGAAATAAGAAAAGTGATGTAGATGGCATTAAAGGCAACCATGAACTAATTCGTGTTTATTATGGTGTACAAAGACGCCTTGTCTCACCAGTACCACGAAAATTACATAAGTCGAAAAATTTTGCATGCCCGCCTGAACACGCAAGTGTAGTTACTTCTTTAGAGCGTATGATCGAAAATGGCGACAATATAACACCGTATCTCAGCACAAAGATAAAAAGCATTGATTACAATGATTCTTTACTTAATGATTGGGGGATTCACCACCTACATCTTGGAGTTAATAAAAAATCCGATGGTTTCGCAGAGCGTACGGGACATTTGCTGTATTGTTATTTTGAGGAGTCAAATGCATATCTGATAAACGTACTTGATCATCATAATTTTACTTCACAAATACTGATCCACACCGTGCACAATAATTGGCCCGAAATTCTATCAGGATTCCAGATGAATGGATTAAAAGGTGATATGCTCACCGATGAGCAAATCCGTACACTACGAAAAAAAAATGTTAACTACACACTAGAAATGACAGATGGAAAAGTCTATGCACCTCCCGGTGGTGGAGTAACCTGTGCTGGTTTTAACATTCATGACAGTATAAACGCTGATTACTTGATAGATTGGGCGACTCACCAACAGGATAAAGTCATAGAATGTATTCCAGAAGTAATTGAGAGGGCAAAGAAAAATGGGCGTGATTTTTCAGATGAGATTGAGTTTTGCTTGTTTATTTCAGAAAATGCTTATTGGGTTGAGGATATCCATAGCGGATACAGACATCCGATACAATCGCCATAAATACAAAATGTAGCGTGTCTCTTGTTATGGCCATTTGTAGATTTTTTAATTTTCTTAAGAACCGATTTAGTTGTATGCGAAAAATGCAGCAACGAAAAGAGTAACTGACTTGCGAATTAAACCTCATATCAAAACAACCTCATTCTTTATCAGGTACTGTTTTTAGGCCATTCGGGTAGCCCCTTGACCAGTTTGACGGTTTCCAGACTGATGGTGATGACCTTGCCAATCAGTTTGACGATGTACTGCGGGTCGTTTGGGCGGTTGGGGTCATTGGTGATGCCGCTTCGTTTGTCGGTCTTGACCTGATACTGGTAGATCACCCAATCCAGGGCTGAGCGATTGCCCAAGCGGTAGTCGAAGGCTTCGGGGGGAATGCCAGCCAAAGTGAGGAAGTCATTGTAGCGGATCTGAGTCTTGTCTTTGGATAACCTCATCTTCTCGACGCACCAATTGAGAGACACACCAGGTGTCTCAATGAAGTCGAGGTGGTATTCGGGTTGGTCTTCATAGAAAACATGGATGTCTGCCAGACGTCTTCCTGTTTTGACGAAGCCCCAGAAATTCGGATGGAAGGGGACCCGGGGCAACTCCCTTTTGAGATTCGCCTGATAGGTTTCACGGTAGCCGGGGTGATGCAAGACTGCGTAAACGTAATGGAAGACGTCCCACTTGTTGATGCTCTCGTCCTGGTACTGAGAACGGAACGCCTGCAAAGCCCAACCTGTGATGTTCTCTCGTCGATACGTCCCGTCCTCATTATAGGTGTAAAAGGGGAAACATTGGGTTTTTTCCAGTATGTCCAGACTCGGAATCAATTCTGACATCATGGCTTGAAAAGGTTTGTTACTGCCCAGACCACTGACACAAATGACCCGATTCTCGGTTTCCGTTTCTGGTGTGGGGAAGATGGATGGGAAACCGTAAACTCTTTCGTTTAGAATTCGATCAAAGAATAAGTTTGACTTGGTGAAGGGACGATAGAGTGCGTGACTCACTTTCCGTTCAGAATATTCAGCGATATTGCCACGTTTCAAATGTAGTTTTAAAGACTCACTCCAACTGATTTTAGTGTCATCATTAATGACGAAATCATCAACGTTTGTCTCATCGTATGTATGTCGTTTCCATTTGAACACATGTTCATTGTAATAATCGATTGTCCGCTGCATGTTCACAGTGAGCGTGTTCCGGTTGAAATTGTACGCCCAGGCATCACGATTGGTGCTGACTCCAAGACTATAGTGTTTGAAAATCACCTCCATGGCCTCATCTTTTTCCCGTCTTGCTTCTTTGCTTCCCATGGGGATAAAGGTCTCGAATTCACAGCGCAGTCCCTCCGTGAGCCACGTATGATTATTATCCGGTTTTACCGGCTGCCATTCGATGTTTTGGTACTGATCCTTGTCATCTAGATATTTAAACTTGTTTTCCTTACGCCAGGATTCATCAACGCGAGCATAGAAAATACTGTTTCGGGAATCTTCATTGTTTCTTTTTTTGACGAAAAAATTGATGCAGACTCCTACCTGAATGCCAAAGACGTTGTGTGTCGTTCCTGAAAGCTTTGGATTCTTGCGTACGTTTCCTCCCAAATCGAGCATATATATCGTGTCAAAATCATCGGTGAGATGTTTTCGCATGCCATCAAATGCCGTACTATCGAGAAAACTGTTGTTGGTGACGAAAGCAATAATTCCCTTTTCTCCAATGCGGTCGGATGCCCAACGAATGGCCTTCACGTAGGGATCCGACAATGGTTTTTTACTTGTCGCATGGGAGTCTCCGGTATAGGTCTCCGCAACTCGCTTATCCAAGGTCTGATATTTTCGATTCTTGTTGTTGTCGTTTTCGTTGACTTGACCGGCGTTGTAGGGAGGATTGCCGATAACCACGAACATCGGCGTCTTTTTTTGATTTTCAAGGCGCATTGTGTTTTCAGGAACAAAAAGGGGTAACTGGCGCTCTTCCGCCAGCTCGAAAGTGTCCACGAGGCAAATGCCCTCGAAAGGCTGGTAAGTCCCCGTTGCCTGGTAAAATTCGTGTTCGATGTTCATGGAAGCGACATAGTATGGAAGCAGCATGATTTCGTTGCAGTGAAGCTCGCGCGTATACTTATCCGGCAAAGCCGTTTTGCGGATTTCCCGCATGATGCGGACGATGAAATTGCCGGTGCCCACGAAGGGGTCGATGATGTGGACTCCCTCATCTGAAAGTGAGGTCTCGAATTCTCTGCACAGGATCTGCTGCACACTTTTTACCATGAAATCCACAATCGGTTGCGGCGTGTAGACGATGCCGTGGGTATCGGCGACCTTGACTGAAAAGCCCTGGAAAAACTGCTCGTAGACGGTGTTGAGGAAATGCTGTTTCTGTGAAAAATCACTGATGGTTGCCGCCGTTCTTTCTATGGAGAGATAGAAGTGGTCCAGGCTTTTAAGGAAATCTCTTCGACTGAAGGATTGGGAAGTGAGCGCGTCGATGACCATCTCGATCTCATTGGCGATGACGTTACGACGGGTAAAGTCGGGGTTGTTGAAGACGGTGCGGAAAATCCGCACCGTGAGTAGGTGTTGAATGAGCATTTCCTCGACGGCGGCTTCTGAGAGGTCGGGGTTGATCGAGGCGCGACATTTCTCCAGGAAATCCGCAAAGGCGTTGCTGAAGACGCTGTTTTTCCTTCGTTCCTCCTGAATCAGCTTTGCCACTCCACTTCCGATTTCGGGAACTTTGTCTTTGAACTGCGCCACCGCCTCCTGCCATTCAGCGTATTCTTGCGGACGGTATGAAAAAAAGGTCTGCAGGGTTTCGATCAATTGTTCCGAGTCGCTCAAGTCATTGTCGAGTACCGGCTGCCCGTTCTGCCAGAGAATGGCTCGTTTGGGAGTTTGGAAGAGGATATTCGTCTGTGGATAACCCGCCTTGAACTTGCGAAGCGCTTCTTTGGGTAAATCATCGTGGATGTCCTTGGCCTCCCAGTAACCATGCGTCAATTTAAAATCATCGATCAAGGCGCCATCGACGACAATTCTTTTGTTGAGAGCAAGGTTGATGGAATATTCGGGAATGAGTTTCCAGCCACGCTGTTTACCACACCCTTCGAGCAAGGTTTGGAATGCCGATCGCACCGCGCTTTCGTGGGTGAAACCATGTCGATCAAATTGCGCCAGGGAATGGTAGTAATCTTTGATGACCTTGTGGCCGGGTTTGAGATTGAGGTCTGGCATGAAATGATTTTCCTGAAATGGTTAATGCAATGAATGAATTTACCATATCGTTTGTGATTGCCCATTTCAATAAAATTGACTCAAATGATCCGCTTGTTCACCACGGCGACAGTGAGTCATGCCTTTTATGTCATACTGGTCCCGGATCCAGTCCGGGATGATCCGGTATCCAGGGTTCAAGCTGGCTTCCTGATGTTGCCTCCCTCTGGATTCCTGGTCTGGGCCAGGAATGACACAAAGGGAAGGCACAAAGGCACAAAGGAAGAGAGGCACAAAGGAAGAGAGGCACAAAGGCACAAAGTACTGGAATCCTGGTCTGGGCCAGGAATGACATGCTGCGGGATGCCGGGGCTTCACACGGAATGACACTCTCTTGGATTCCTGGTCTGGGCCAGGAATGACATGCGGCGGGATGTCGGGGCTTCACACGGAATGACATATACACCAGGATACTCATATTATTGAAGATTTATGTCGAACTCTGGTTAAACAGGGTCTTTCATCTTTATCCCTTTGTCCTTGATCAGAAATAACAGCAACGATGAGGTGGTTTCCAGCAAACAGGGAAACTAAGACTCTGCAATTCCATATTTCCTATTAAAATGGTAGGAATTTGGCCTTTAAAGCCCAAAACACAGGAAAGTGGTTCGCTTTAAATTGATAAAATTTAATTGTATGGTAATATTAGAGACTGAAATAAAAAAAGCGCTGGAGATTCGGATAAACCGCGCATCGGAAGGAATGTCCAGCTCGTTAATGACACTAAAAACATATTTCAGGATTCTGTAATAAATAATATATTAAAAAATAAGTTGTTTTTTTTAAAAAAGTAATTTATTATTATAAAAGTGGCTAGGGACCTGAACCAAGGGGATGAATAAATATTCCCCATAAGTATTTAATTATATTGTTTAGAGGTCCGATTATGGCACGATCAACTAAATTGAACTCAGTCACGCAAAAGAAAATTTGCGATTTGCTGAAACAAGGGCACTTTTTAAAAACTGCGGCTGTGTTGGCCGGCGTGTCCGCACGGAGTGCGCATAGCTGGCTGGCTCGTGGGCGCAAAGAGGAAATCCGCATAGCCGGGGGGGATGTACCGGTGGACCCTGACGAAGCGAAATACCTTAAATTTTTGTTCAAGGTCGAAGAAGCAACTGCGCAACCGGTCAATAGAGCCTTAAAAAAGGTAATGGCTGAGGTCGACCAAGACGTCAGTACGGCGAAGTGGTATTTAAGTCATCGTCAACCCGATACCTGGGGTGGGAAAAGACGGTCGGAAAAGCCTGTCGATGAAGTGGAAGAAAAATTGGAAGAGGAGGAGACTGAAAAGAAGCCAGAAACTTTTTCCGTGGATGGATGCCACCACGCGGAGATCGATTGCGCTTGTCCCTGCGATCAGCACTACCTGTACGGTGAAACGGTACCGGAAGATTGCATTTGCTGGCAATATCACAACCCTCCCGAAAAATCTTGCGGGTGCCTTGACGATCGGGATTTAGAAATTATTTCCGATATTTATGGTATCCAACCAATAAAATTCGGTTTTGGCATAAGTAAAGGCCCGGAGTTTTCGCGTCTTGTACCGGGCAGGTATAAGAAGTTAAAAACCCTTTTTTCGAAAAATCCATACGAGCTATTTAAACGAGGTAACCAGATTATTAAATCGAGTGACGGAGACGAAGAAACTATTGAAATCATTCACTGAAAAGACTCGCCTGGAACAATTCGGCGAATGTCTGGCCGCTCTATGATAGGGGTCAGGGAGGCAAAAGCCTTCCTGACCCCTATCACGGTATCTCTTATATGAAGATTCCATAACATATTGAATTTATTAAATGCTTATCTCGAACTCGGGTTAAATAGATTCCTTCGGAACAAGCGCGGGATGGTATAGGGATGAGCAGGATGAACCGGAATTTCCAGGGAAAACAGAATAGATCATTTAAATTCAGTGGCGGACTGTCGGACAAGAGCACGTTTCAGCTTGGATTCATATTTCAACATTCGTTGGGCCTCAACTTCATCTTCACCAAAATGGCCTTTCAAAACCTCCCTTGCTTTCCGTTCGGCAATTTGAGCACGTCCTGCATCGATTTCACCTGCTTTTTCTGCCAGTTCGGCAAGTACAGTGACACGATTGCCTTCGACCTGGGCATATCCCCAATGAATGGCCAGGGCCTGGCGCCGGTTTCCTGTTTGATAAGACAAGATTCCAGAATCGAGCGTGGTTATCAACGGGACATGCTCCGGCAATATACCCAATTCTCCTTCACTACCAGGAAGAGTCACCGCATCCACAGTTGCTTCTTCCAAAATTTTTCTTTGAGGAGTGGCAATTTCTAATTGTAAACTCATGCTTGGGAATTTCTTCGCTTGTAGGTTTTATTCTGCCATTTGTTTGGCCTGTTCCAGGGCTTGTTCGATGGTACCCACCATATAAAAAGCCTGCTCCGGCATATCATCGTGTTTGCCTTCGAGAATTTCCTGAAAGCCTTTGATGGTGTCTTTAATGTCGACATATTCCCCATCTCTTCCCGTAAACTGGGACGCCACGAAGAAGGGCTGAGAGAGAAAACGCTGTATTTTACGGGCGCGCGCCACCACCGCCTTATCTTCCTCCGACAATTCATCCATGCCAAGAATTGCGATGATATCCTGTAAATCTTTGTAGCGCTGTAAAATGACTTGTACGGCACGGGCAGTGTTGTAGTGTTCTTCTCCCAGAATATCAACCATGAGAATACGGGAAGTGGAATCAAGAGGGTCCACTGCCGGATAAATTCCCAATTCTGAAATAGCCCGGGAAAGGACCACAGTGGCATCGAGGTGTGAAAACGTGGTCGCAGGCGCCGGATCCGTGAGGTCATCGGCAGGTACATAAATCGCTTGCACGGAGGTGATTGAGCCTTTTTTAGTCGAAGTGATGCGTTCTTGCAGTTCCCCCATTTCAGTCGCCAAGGTCGGTTGATATCCCACCGCAGAGGGAATTCTTCCCAGCAAAGCAGAGACTTCAGAGCCTGCCTGGGTAAAGCGGAAAATGTTGTCGATGAACATCAGCACATCGGCACTTTCCTCATCGCGAAAATACTCTGCAACCGTCAATCCGGACAAACCGACACGGGCGCGGGCGCCGGGTGGTTCATTCATCTGTCCGTAGACCAGTGAAGTTTTATCCAACACTCCCGATTCTTTCATTTCGACCCAGAGGTCATTACCTTCCCGAGTCCGTTCTCCCACGCCGGAAAAAACGGAAAACCCGCCATGCTCTGCGGCGATGTTTCGGATCAATTCCATAATGACCACGGTTTTTCCCACGCCAGCGCCGCCAAACAATCCGATTTTCCCTCCTTTAGAAAACGGACAGAGCAAATCGAGTACTTTTATGCCCGTGACCAGCATCTCTGTTGTCGTTTCTTGCTCTTCAAAACCGGGAGGCTCCCGGTGGATCGGCCACCGCTCCTTGTGAGTGACATCACCCGCTTCATCGACCGGGTCGCCGGTTACGTTCAAGATCCTTCCTAAGACTCCCCTCCCCACAGGCATAGTAATCGGCGCTGCCAGGTCCTTGGCCTCCATTCCGCGTGACAATCCTTCCGTCGCCCCCATGGACAAGCTGCGCACTGTGTTTTCACCGAGATGTTGCTGAACTTCGCAAATCAATCGTGCAGGTTTTCCGTCGGCTTCATAATTGATTTCCAGTGCATTATAAATTTTTGGTAAACGTCCTGATTCAAACTCGACGTCCACCACAGGACCCATGACTTGAATAATTTTACCAATCTCCATTTTTTACCTTTTTGACGATGGGTTAATGAGAATCGTTCGAGGTTTTTGAAATCAGAGCGATTCGGCTCCGCTGATGATTTCAATCAATTCTCGCGTGATTGCCGCCTGACGGGTGCGATTGTAGTACAATTGTAATTTTTCAATCAACTCTCCAGCATTCTTGGTGGCTGAATCCATGGCCGTCATGCGCGCCGCATGTTCTCCGGCAATCGAATCCAGCCAGGATACCGCCACCTGATTTTCCAAATATTTTTTCAAGAGCCGGTCCAGGACCTGATCGGCCGAGGGTTCAAAGAGGATTTCCCGCTCGTCGATATCTTCCTCAACATTAAGTGGCGAGTCAATGGGCAGGAGAGTGGTGACGACGGGTTCTTGGGTGAGTACGCTGATAAAATGAGAATAAGCCAGGTAGAGCCTGTCGATTTCTCGTTCCTCGAATTTTTTTATGTAATTTTCCATGATTGCGCGCGCGATTACCGCATGTTCTGAAGGTGGAACTGCGGTATAGCATTGCAAAATGGTGTGGTCCGTTCTTTTGAAAAAATCCAATCCTTTACGACCAATCACAGTAAATTGAGCATGGTCAACCATGTTGAGATCCAATTCTCGTATCACCGACTTGCAAAGGTTGGAGTTGAATGCGCCGCACAGTCCACGATCCGAAGTGATCAGAATGACGGCAATACGCTCTCCTCCGGGGGTAGACGGTTGAGCTTTCGCAAACAACTCATGGGGTTCCTCGAATACGTTCGTATTTTTCAAATGGGCCGCAATTTGTGAAATGACTCGTTTTAACTCAAGCGCATAAGGCGTGGCTGATTCAAAATTTTCCTGGGCGCGTCTCAACTTCGCAGCAGAAACCATTTTCATGGCACTCGTGGTTTTTTGAGTGGTTTTGACACTCTCGATCCGATTTCGAATCTCTTTTAAACTTGCCATTGAAGATATAAATGAGTCAGTTTGCTTGAAAGGACTCGGAAAACTTGTCCAAGGCGGTTTTTAATTGCGCAACCAGATTGTCATCCAATTTTTGGTTCATTTCGATCTCTTTTTTCAAATCTGATTGCTGGCTATCCATAAATGCGAGAAATTCTTCTTCGAATTTCCTGGCTGCTGAAACCGGGTGGGGATCCAAATAACCATTGGTTGCCGCGAAGATGGATAAGACTTGATCCACCCAATGCATAGGGTGATATTGGGTTTGCTTGAGGGCTTCCACCAAGCGTTCCCCACGTGCCAACTGACGTTGGGTGGCCTGGTCCAGGTCACTACCGAATTGGGCAAATGCTTCCTTCTCCCGGTACTGCGCCAAATCCAAGCGTAGGGTACCAGAAACCTGTCGCATTGCGCGAACTTGGGCCGACCCTCCCACACGAGATACAGAAAGGCCAACGTTGATCGCAGGACGCACACCGGAATTGAATAAATCCGTTCCCAAAAAAATTTGACCGTCCGTGATCGAAATGACATTGGTGGGAATATAAGCGGAAACATCACCTGCTTGGGTTTCGATGACAGGTAATGCCGTCAGCGATCCACTGCCAAAATTCTCGTTCAATTTGCAGGCTCGTTCCAGCAGGCGGCTATGAAGATAAAAAACATCTCCCGGATAAGCTTCCCGCCCCGGTGGACGGCGCAACAACAGGGAAAGCTGACGGTAAGCCACTGCTTGCTTGGAAAGATCATCATAAATACACAGCACATGCTGCCCCTTGTCTCGGAAGTATTCTCCCATACTCACACCGGCATAAGGGGCAAGAAACTGCAGTGGCGCCGGTTCGGAAGCAGTAGCGCTGACGACAATCGTGTATTCCATGGCACCAGCGTCCTGCAGTTTTTGAACAATTTGCGCCATAGTGGAGCGCTTTTGACCGATCCCAATGTATATACAAATCAGGTCTCCCCCTTTTTGATTGATAATCGTGTCGATGGCAATAGCGGTCTTTCCGGTTTGACGATCGCCAATGATCAATTCCCGCTGACCTCGTCCAATCGGTACCATGGAATCAATCGCTTTCAGTCCGGTGGCCATTGTTTCATGCACGGATTTGCGAGTCACGATTCCAGGAGCGATGACTTCCACTCGCCGATTTTCTTGGGTTTCAATCGGACCTTTACCATCAATTGGCGCTCCCAAGGGATTGACCACCCGACCCAGCAAGGCTTTGCCAACCGGAACTTCAGCAATTCGTTCCGTCCGTTTGACTTCATCTCCTTCCTTGATATTGTGGTCGCTACCGAAAATGACGACTCCCACGTTGTCTTCTTCCAAATTGAGGGCCATGCCGATATTGCCATCGGGAAATTCCACCAGTTCCCCGGATGCGACATTATCTAATCCGTAAACCCTGGCAATGCCATCTCCTACTTCCAGGATAGTCCCCACTTCCACCGTGGTGGTTTCTTTGTCAAAATCCTCTATCTGGCTTTGTATGATTGCACTGATTTCTTCAGCTCTGATTTTCATAGTGGTTTCACTTCTAATGACTGATGATGGATTGATAAACACGGGTCAATTGATTGCTCAGGCTTCCATCGATCACCGTCGACCCGATACGTGTGATCACTCCGCCGATAATAGACGCATCAATCTTGAGGTTTAAATGCACGTCCTTTCCGGTGTATTTGGATAGACGATCCGAGATTTCGTTGACAATGGCATCCGGCAGTTCGCGAGCAATTGTAATTTCAGCATCCAACCGTCCAATTTTCTCCCGCACCAACCGGGTAAAAACGATCTCGATGTCTGCTAAAAGTCCTATTCTTTTCTTGGAAAGCAGGTATTGGAGGAAAGTTCGTACAAGAGGGGAAGGTGCCAGTTGATCCAGCACTTTGTAAACAATGTCACGTTTGATTAAACTTGAAATTTTTATATCTGATAAAATGACTCGTAAATCTGCGGAATCTTCAAATGCCCGGGCAATTGCTTGTAGTTCCCTACTTACTGTTTCATACGTTTTGTCCTTTTCTGCCAGGTTGAACAATGCCTTGGCGTATCTTCTGGCGATCACGGTCTGACTCAATACGTCTCCTGGATTATTGCAATTGATTTAAATATTTTTTGATCAAATTGTCGTGCCGGGCATCGTCAATTTTTTCTTTGATCTGCGCTTCCGCAAGCCTGATGGTTTCACTGGCAGTCCACTGTCTTAATTCGGCTTCTGCTTTTCGATATTCTTGTTCGATGGCAACTTGCGCCTGAATTTTCATTTTTTCCGCCAGGGCGACTCCTTCGGCAATGATGCGCTCTTTTTCCGCATTTGCCTCTTGCCTGGCTTCTTGCAACATCGTTTGGGTTTCGTCTCTCATCTGGGCCCATTTTTCACGAAATGCTGCCAACTCCGTATTGGCTCGCTTTTGGGCTTCCCTGGCATCCTCGATCGTCTGTTTGGCGTTTTGCGCCGAGTTTTTCAGACCGTTGGCAATTGGTTTTCTAACGAAATAATAAATCACTCCAAACAATACGGAAAAATTGATTACTTTGAAAAAAAAATCCAAGTAAGAAGAGCCCGATCCCTCTTCAGCGCCATATAATGAAAAAGTGACCCCCAAGAGTAGTATTGTGAAACTCAGCAAGATTGAAAGATTTTTCATGTATTTGACTTACATGGACATTTGAAGTCACCGCCTTCCACCTGGTCAACTCATTAATCGATTGGCAGTGACAGTGGCTAACTTATGGGTTAGTAGTTGTAATTGGGCTTTGGCGACTTTCAGTTCCCCGTTCAACGAGTTTTTTCCTTTCTCCAATTCTTTTTCTCCCAACTGGTGGACGTCCTGCAGCAGTGTTTCTCTTTGTCTCAGTGCTTCCTGACGAGTGAGATTGTATATTTCAGAAACTTCCATTCTTGCTGCTTTCAATTGTTCCTCATATTCAACTCGTAGTTTGTTGATTTCCACACTGGTGGCTGCGGTTTGCACTTTACTGTCTTCTATAATTTTCTCACGATTGTCGAGGGTCCGGAAAACGGGTTGAAACAACCATTTGCTCATGATGAATATCACCAATAACAAAAGAATTAAAACCACAACCGGCGTGGCTATCTGCAAATGCAGCAATCCATAATCGAGATTGAACCCCCACCAGGCATTTTTAAGAATCAATTCTTTCATCAGTCTCTTTCAGGTTAAAACTTTCAATGCAAACGCAAAGGTGTTTCAATGATTGTCGTTCGCAAATCAAACAGTATAGCATAAACTCCCTTATGGGTCAAGACCCTTTTCGTGGACAAAATAAAAATATCCAAAATAGCGAATTATCGGAGTTTTTAAGTTCCAATTACTTCAGGCGTTATCAGCGTGGAATAAAAAATTTTTTTACGCTATACTCTCCTTTAGTGGAAAGTTGGGGCATTTATGATAACTCTTCCAACTCTCCTGGCCTGATAGCAACAGCCTATCAAAACGGAGACCCAGTCGTTCTTCAGAATGATTTATGGATTCAATTGAGAAATCAATATGAGAATTTTTCCAATTCCTGAAAATTTATTCAGTGTTGAAGGAAAACGAATCGAAAAAGTACTTCAGCAAGCCGTTAATGAAGCATTGCTGATTCATAAGCATGCCGGTAATCCGGTTGCTATTTGGAAGAATGATAAAATTGAAATTATCCCACCTGAAGAAATTTTTATAGAAGTTTAACGGTCACCTCTTCCTCTTAGTTCCCTTTTTTCGTTTTCCTACTCAACGACCCCCTGATTTCTTTCAATATTCTGATCTCATTTTTTTACAGGTTCAATGAGTTCAGCCCGCGTTGCCATTCTGAGGATTTCCTCCGGAGGGAAGGAGATCGGCCAATTGGTCACGGACCTCGTATTGGTCGAAGAGGGCTTCTACCTGAGCCCAAGTGGTGGGATCCACCGGGATGCCCTGGGCCAATCGCTCCTGGCGAGTCTTGGCGGATCTTTCCCCCGGAAAGAAAACCCCACTCGATCCTTCCATCGGGGGGGTGTCTTGAACGTATCTCATCACCTGCTGGACCTCGGCCCGGATGGTTTCCAGGGGCGCCATGCAGCCCAGGTCGATGACGAGTATCATGGATCCTGCCCACATTGCCCACCTGTCAATCTCTCCTGGAGGGGAAGCGATCTGGCCCAGAATTCCCCCGAAAAGCGCCATCATCAGCGAGAGCGCATATCCCTTGTGGCCCCCTTGCATGCCGCCAACGGGTAATTGGGCACCCCCCTCGTAGAAATCGTTAGGATTCCGACTGGGGACCCCATGCTTATCTATGACCCAAGTATCCGGAAGTTCCTCTTCCTTGTTACGGTATACCCGCAGCTTCCCTTCAGAGGTGATCGAGGTAGAAATATCAAGCAGGACCGGTGCGCCTTCGGCATGAGGAAAGGCCATTGCTAAAGGGTTCGAACCGAGTCGGCCTTCGCGTCCTCCAAAGGGAGCCTGGGTGGCGACCGGTCCTCCCGCCCAGCCCGTGAACATGATGGCAGCCATGCCGGCCTCTGCTGCCATTTCAGGGTAGGTTCCGATTCGACCCGTATGAGAATGGTTTCCCATGGTCACCAAGCTGACACCATGATCACGAGCCTGCTCGATCGCCATTTCGGTCGCTCGTGTGGCAACCACCTGTCCGAAGGTAGAATGGCCATCGACCTGGAGGATCCCCCCATGGTTGCCAACGACTTCCGGATCTGCCTTTGGATCGACAACTCCTTTCTCAATTTCTTTCAGGTACTGGGGGATGCGAATGAACCCATGGGAATCGTATCCCGCAAGATTGGCCTGGGCCAGGTGGTCCGCCACGATACCGGCGTGGCCGGCCGAGGCTCCTCCCGCCTGCATCATCACATCGGTTATCCGGACAATCTGATGTTTCGTCAATATTGGCATGTTCAGCTCCTTCAAAATTAGTTGGTATCCTGTGATAATTTTTCTTTTGATTTTTAGAATAATTAATGACTTCTAATGATATGTCATCCCGGGCCCGGGATGATCCGGGATCCAGGTGCCACCTGGCGTTGCATACCCCTGGATTCCGGGTAAAGCCCGGAATGAAGAAAATAGAAAATCATGCGCAACCAGTTAAATGCCTCCCCTCCCTTGATGGAAGCCGTTTGCGGAAGCGGTGTCGGGAAAGGGTGATCCCGTTCGTATCCCCTCCCCTGGAGGGAGGGGTTGGGGGAGGGGGGAAAACTGGACCCGGCTCATGGACGCTATTGCGGTTCACAATTGAATATACCATAATGTTCCTCTTTTTGTCATCCTGAGGCCTGGGCGGCCCCCTTGCAAAGGATCTCATTGAAATCATGGAAATTCTTCGCCGCAGCCGCTTCGGCGGACCGTCAGAATGACATATTGGTGTCGCACCCAACTGAGAAACACTATACGTGTCGCGACGCCCTGCCCTCAATTCTTCAACCGGTCGCCTCATTTAATCGATCCGGCCAACAAGCCGCGCGCGAAATATCGTTGCATGGCGAAAAAGACCGCCAACGGCAGCGCCATAGAAATGAAAGCCCCCGTCGACAGGAGTTCCCATCGGCCGCCCCAGGTTCCCTGAAATGTATTAATGTGGTCGGTCATGACTGTGGTGTCACCGGTGGCGTCAATCAGAAACACCTTGGCACCGACGAGATCGTTAAACATCCACAGAAACTGAATGATCGCGTACGCGCCGAGCGCCGGAATGCTGAGCGGCAGAACGATCCTCACGAAAATCTGGAAATCAGTTGCACCGTCGAGCTTGGCGTTTTCGATAATTTCGCGCGGTATACCGGCCATGTAGTTGCGCAAAAGATAGATGGCAAATGGCTGTCCGAGCGCGGTATGGACGAGCCAGACGCTCAGGTAACCCTTCTCGATTCCGATGCCCAGGTGCAGCTTCAGAATGGGGATGAAGGCAAGCTGGCCAGGAAAGACAAGGGCCACGATGACCGCGGTGATCAACCATGCACGGCCTCGGAAATTCATCCAGGCGAGCGCGTAGGCGGCAAACGCGGCCACCACGAGCGGGATAATCGTCGCCGGAATGGCCACGGTCAGCGTGTTGAAAAAGGCCTGCAACATACCTTCGTAGTTCTTCTCGTCAAACAGCATCCAGTGGTAATTTGCGAGCGAAAATTCGGGTGGCGCTCTTGCCGTGACGAATACGCGTTGTCCGCGGCCGCTCAACTGATCGTCGTTGCCGCGCCAGACGTAGTCACCGTGGGCCTGAACCGTGATGCTTTCCCCATCTCCCAGGTCGGCCACCTCACCGGGAACATAGACATCAATCGCTCGCGACGAGGTGCCCCAAACGGTAATCTTCTTTGAGGCCCCCTCGCCGAACAGGTTACCCGAGACCGTAAAGAGGTCGCCGTCTGTCCGGCGAAAGTCGTCCGGATCGGCGGCCCGAAGAACTTCGTTCTGCTCAGTTGTAAAGAGCGCTGCCCACCATCCTGAACCAATGATCTGGTCCCTGGTTCGGAACGAAGAGACGAACAGACCCAGTGTTGGAGCCAGCCACGCCGCAACCAGCACAGCGACTGAGATGTGCACGATCCATTTGTGCGTAGATTTGTTTTGCACTATTCCATCCATGGTCAATCCTCAGCTCATTTCTTTGCGGACGTTGCGCACATTCCAGATCATAATCGGCAACAATAGCAACAGAAGGATGATCGCAGATGCCGACCCGACGCCCCAGTCGAGGTCGTTGAATATCTTGCGGAACAAATAATTTGCCAGAACCTCCGTATTCCAATTACCGTTGGTCAACACAAAGACAATGTCGAACACCTTCAACACGAGCACCGTGATGAGGGTCCACACCACGATGATTGTACCGACGATTTGCGGGACCTTGATGCGGAAAAATAACTGCAACGGCGTCGCGCCATCGATGATGGCGGCCTCAACCGTTTCCTGCGGAATACCGCGCAGCGCCGCCGAGAGGATCACCATGGCTAAGCCGGTCTGGATCCAGATCATAATGGCCATCAGGAAGAAATTGTTCCAGAACGGTATCGTCAGCCAGGACAGGGGTTTGCCGTAAGGCAGGGTGATCGTGAACACGTCGATCACGTTCAGAAGCGCCAGGATGGCGAGATAGGCCGCCGCCGTAGCGGCAACTGCTCGCAGAGCCGCGGTGATGATTCCGCCCTTTCGTTCTTCCGGAATGAAGAAGGGGCGCAGGAACAGGTAACAGACATACGCCGCCACCGCAGCAAAGCCCAACAGGATGATGGCCGGGAATATCCGCAGAAAAAGAAACGAGCCGTTCCCATCTTCGAACTGCATCCAGACCGCGTTCAACATCCCGATCTGCACCCGATCCTCGGCTTGGGTGTCATAGATCAGCTTGAAGATCACCGCGGCGCCGACAAACGAGATCGCCATGGGCATGAAGATGATCGACTTGGCGATGTTGCCCCAGGCAATGCGGTCCGTCAGTTGGGCGATCAGGAGGCCAAACGCCGTACACGCAGCGGGTACGACGCTCAGCCACAACATGTTGTTGCGCATCGCTTCCCAGAATTTCGTCTCGCTGAACATCCGCTGATAGTTCGCAAGACCGACAAACGCACCGCCCAAATCGCGGTCGGTGAGTGACAAGCGCAGTGTCTCGAAAACCGGGTAGACTATGTAGACCCCCATCATGAACATGGCCGGGAAGAGGAACAACCACGGCCGGACCAGGTTGGCGCGAGTGATGTTATTTCCGGCGTTCTCACCGCGCGGCGGGAACAGGACTTTGTCGAGCAGCTGGTTAGCGAGGTAGAAGTAACTGAGGCAACCGCCGATACCGATGATGATGATGATGAGACCCTGGATTGCTGCGTTCATGTCCGCGCTCCTCCCTGAATGTTGTCAATGCGTGTCATTCTAAACTCACTCATCACCTCCCTGCGCCTATTCCTCCGTCAATGACCAAGTCGCTGCCGGTGACAAAAGAGGACTCGTTCGAAGCCAGGTAAAGGGCGCCGTAGGCCACGTCTTCCGGCTGGCCCGTGCGGCCCAGGGGAATCCTGTTGAGCATTTTCTCTTGATATCCCTCCTCCTCCATCAAGTGGGCGTTCATCATTGTTTTGATGCTGGCTGGAATTATGGAGTTGACGCGGATCCCTTCCCTGCCGTATTGAACAGCGGTGGACTTGGTCAATAGCCGCACCGCGGCCTTGGACATGGTGTAGGTGCACGACGCCTCCATGCCACCTTCCAGCCCAGCAATCGAAGAGATGTTGATCATGGAGCCGCCGCCCGCTTTCCGCATCTCGGGTATGGCGTGTTTTGTCCCCAGAAACGCACCCTTGGCGTTTATTTCCAAATCCTGGTCCCACTGCTCGCTGGTGATCTCCTCCACCAGACCGGTCCGGTAAGTACCGGCGTTGTTCACCAGAACGTCCAGTTTCCCAAAGTGGGCGACGGTGGACGCCACGGCTTGCTGCCACTCGGCCTCGCTGGTGACATCCAACCGGACGAAGAGGCACGCGCCACCCGTTTCATTAATTTGTGTCTCGGTCTGACGCCCTTCTTCTTCCAGCACGTCTCCAATGACCACTTTGGCCCCTTCCCTGGCAAACAGCTTGGCCATCGCTGCGCCAATACCCCTGGCTCCCCCGCTGATAAAAGCGACCTTGCCTTTCAGTTTCATGGTTTGCCTCTTCTATTGATGATTGATGGTTGTCCGTCTCCCCGCCAACCACTGGATCCCCCGCCCCACTACCGCACGAAAACCGGGGTTTGAGTAGGCCTGGTTATCGTCCCCGCCCTGGTAGCAGAAGACCCTCGCCTTACCGAAGGTCCGAGTCCACGCGATCGTCTTCATACTCTGGGGATGATCGGTGGTGAGCAGGATGTGGCTATCCTCGTCCGCGTCGTCTATGTTATAGGTCTCGTCGACGATGTCCCACGGCTTTAGTGATGCAGTGATGGGATGTGCGGTGTCCGCGACGTCGATGCGCACGGTCTGGTCGAAGGCGCACGGTATTGCGCCTCGCTGACGCATGCCGCTAAGCTCTCTCCAGAGCGGCCAGTCGGGAAAGGCAACCAGCGCGTGATGCAGCAGAAATATCCCCTGGTCCCCATCAGCAAGGCCCTCCAGCATCTCCTTTATGGCTCCGCTCTGCTTATCGGTTCCGGGCTCTGATTTGCCATCTTTTTCAGCGGGCGTGCTTTGGTGCCAGTTGAAGAACACGAGTACGTCGTAGGTCCCTGGACCGCGTGCCGAGTCGAAAACGAAGTCCCACAGGTTCTGAGGGTAGGCATCGATTTCGGGAAGGGAGCGAAGCATGGACTGGAAGCCGACCACGTCATACTCGTGCTCGCCGGTAATCACTGCTGTTTTTATCTTTCCATTCGCCATGTTCCTGTCTCCTGTATTAGATTAAAGATTACAATGATGTGCCATCCCGGTCCCGGATCATCCCGGACCGGGATGATCCGGCCAGGTACCTGGTAGCTTTGCATACCCTTGGAGTCCGGGTCCCGGAATGACAAAAATAGAAAATCACACCCAACTAGTGCTCTGTCAACTTTAATTTGACGGTAGGGCCGGGTGACGTCCCGGCCTAAGAAACGCCACGCTCGCATTGGCCGGGGCGTCACCCGGCCCTACCATTAACTCGGCATTTTAAAGTTGACAATCTAGTTGGGCAGCAAGGCCACGGAACGGACCTCGCCAAACTCCTTTTGCAGCTTTTGCCAGGAATCACCCCCGTCTTCGCTCAGGTACACATAGCCGAAGATGCTGGCCGCGACGATTACATTGGGCCGCTCCTTGTGAGAGCTTATCCCATAAATAATGGAGTTGGGCTCTACCGGCAGGGACACCGGTTGCCAACTTTTCCCGGCATCCTGGGTGCGCTGCACGGCACCGGTGACACCGGGAATAACGTCGCCGTTGCCGACGAACATGACATTGGGGTTATCCGCTTTGATGACCATGCCTCGGCAGTAGGACACGCGATCCGCTTCATGGAACTTGGGGAAATAGTGGTAATCCCAGCTTTCACCTTCGTCGTGGCTGGTGGCGATCCCAAAGGGCGAGGTACAGTAGACTGCGGAACGGGCGCCGGTCTTCAGAGCCATACTGTGAATGTCGCCCTGGAAGGGGTCAGGCCCCAGGTCGGGCAGGTGGTCCCAGCTGTCGCCGCCATCCAGGCTCTTGTATACCCCGTCAACCTCCATGCCGGCCCAAATGGTGCGGTTGTCCCTGGGATCTACGATCATGCAGGTGGTCCGCGGCGGCGAGGGAGGAAGTGGTTCAGAGATGGGGCAATTCATGTTTACGCCCATAGGGAGCTTGCTCCAAGTCCGCCCCCCATCCCTGGAGCGGAATCCCTCGGGTCGCGTACCCACGAATAGGGTGTCCGGGTCCGTGGGATCTACAGTCACCGACCAGATTTCAAGATCCGCTGTGGGGGCATCCAGGTTTTCCCAGGTCGCGCCGCCGTCTTCGCTGCGGAAAACGCCCACTTGGGATGAGGGTACTGATTGACAATCAGCACCAGCCAATACCCGCCGGGGGTTGTCCGGATACACGCACAACGCCCTGACGTTGGACTCATGCCAGATAGGTTGATTGATTTTGGTCCAGGATTCACCCCCGTCGGCACTCACGTTCAGCCCTTGGCCGGCGGTGCCGATGAGGAGTGTGTAATCTTTTGCCATGTCGCGTCTCCTTATTTGCTCAAATCCTGCTAATGGGGGTATTCTACTTGCTGCAGTAGGATGGGCAAGCTAAGCTTGCCCACCACTGCTGGGATACTACTCGACAGCGTCCCAGCCCTTCTCGATGTCGCTTGCAACGGCAGCGGCGTCCTTGCCACCGATATAGTCCACCATGCCCTGCCAGAAAGTGCCTTGGCCAACGGCAGCGGGCATCAAGTCGGATGCGTCGAACCGGAATGTGGTCGCATTAGTGAGAATTTCATTCAGCTTGGCCTGCGTCTTGTTAGCGAAAGCCGATTTGTTGACGTACTTGTGCGCCGTTAGGAAATTCCCTCCGGTCATGAGGATTTCGTGGGCAATCGGCGTCTTTACGAACTCCAAAAACCCGCGGGCTGCTGGGCTGTCCTTAGTGATGGTCATAACCTGACCGCCACCGAGAAGCGGATTGCCGAGGTCCTTTTTCGCATAGGACGGAAAATAGAAGAAGTCCACGTCTTCACCGACATTCGTACCTTCTGGGAATTGCTGAACTATGTACGATGCCGCACGGTGCATGTAGCACTGCGGCGGGCTGTCGAAGAGACCCCTCGGGCTGTCTCTCCAATCCTGGCTGGCCACTAGACTCGGCCCGCCGACTACATATTTATCGTTCAAGGCAAATGCGCCAAATTCCTCGATTGCGGCAACGATTCGGGGGTCATCAAACGGAATTTCGTTGTTCACCCACTGGTCGTACACTTGCGGAGGCTGCGTGCGCAGCATCATGTCCTCGACCCAGTCACTTGCCGCCCAACCGGTGTACGCACCACTTGCAATACCCATACACCACGGGGTTCCACCGTCGGCAACGATTCGATCGTTCAGCGCGTGCACTTCTTCCATGGTCTGCGGGATTTCGTAGCCCGCGTCCTCGAAGTTTTCGGGGATGTACCAGACCAGCGACTTAATTTGCTGTTCGAAGGCGAAGCCGTAGTAAGCCTCGTTCCCGTCCGGGCCGACATAGTTGCCGAGGTCGACAAAGGACTGGCCAGCGGCGTAGTTGTCGCGCATCCAGCCGGCAATATCGGGATCCAATTTGGTCAGGAAACCGCGCTTGGCCATGTCCGCGGACAAACCTGGCAGCGCGTGGTGCGCGATATTTGGTGCTGATCCTGCTTCGGCGTCAACAATCAAATCTTGCGAGAGTGTCCTCTGCGCAGATTTGTAGCGGACGTCGGCACCGGTCGCTTCTTCGAAATAAGCAATGGCCTTTTCGAAGTTCTCCGCGTCTTGTCCGTCCCACATTCCCATGATCGTGAGTTGCTGGCCAGAATAGTCGTGCTCCTTCGCAAAGGCGTGGTAGCTGTCCCAGCTGAACTCGCCTTCGCCAATCGGGAATTCGAGGTGACCATCCGCATGCGCGACACCCGTCAGGGCGAAGATAGCGACCATCAAAGTCCCTATAAACCCAAACCTTTTTTTCATTTTTATCTTTTTCATAATATTTTCTCCAAATAATGATTTCATAATTATCTCCCAAATCTAGTTTTTTGAGATTGAAGGAATAAACATTCTTTCTCTGCTAACGTGATTTCCCCATAGGCTTCTCCTGATAAGACAGTGATTAAAGAATCCACCTTGACTAGCCGTCCGCGACTGGGCGTCCACCTGAGAAGGTGGTTTTGATAGGCCCCTGGAAAGGGTGGTTCGTGATCGTACTCGTGAGTCGTGCTCGTGCTCGTGCTCGTGCTCGTGAACGAAACGGCATCTCAGAGAACCCTAAATTCCCTGCCGTCTCTTCTATTCGGAAACCCCTCTCAAAGGAATCGGGAACGTTTCTGTCGAGCACGTGCACGAGCACGATTACGAACACGTGCACGTTTCTGGCAAAGCCGATTGTCTCTGACCACAACTGGGCTGGACCGCATTCGGATCCCCGCCCAAAGGACGTGGTTTCATCAGATAAAATGAAAAATTTCCTCCATCCGCTGCTTCGGAAGGGGATGGATGGACAATCAGCTCAGGGATACAGCATCCCAGAAACTTTTGTTTAGCTTCAAGCAGTGTGCCAAATCTGAGATTATTCAGTCAACTTACTGTAATTATTATCTATTTTTAAAAGAGGGCGGTTTGGGTATGCGAAGCAGATGTTCAAATATGTTAACTGAATCCAGGTAGAATAGTCGTTAACTATCTGATATTAAAGCTTTATAGATCAAATTTCAGAATTTGAAACATGTTTAATATTTTGAACACTATTAAACTCTATTACTTACGATGTTACGTAAATTTGGTAGGATGGGCTCCACCCATCTAAAATGAGAAACAACTTTGTTCAGATGATGGGTGGAGCCATCCAAAGGGTGGAAGCGGTTTTTTCTTTGGGCCAGCGAACTGATAAGGATGGTGAATTGTATCATTGACTGATTCGCTCTCAAATTATAGAATAGCCATGAACAGAAAACCAATTCAATCCCTATAAGAAGGAAAACCTCTATGGCTTCTATAGCGACACTGGAAATTTCTCAAGAAATTTTAGATTCTGCCCGATTGACGCCTAGCGAACTCAAAGTAGAAATGGCTGTGTATCTCTATACGCAAAATCGTCTTTCGATTGGCAAAGCCAAAGAATTGGCGAATATGAGCTTGTGGCAGTTTCGACAATTGCTGGCTTCACGAAAAATTGCGCCTCATTATGATCAAACAGATTTTGAAGAAGATCTTGCACAGTTGAAAAAAACGGAAAAATCATGATCGTTGTGAGCAATACCTCTCCCTTGACAAATCTAGCAGCGATTGGCCAATTCGATTTATTGCAATCCTTACACAAATCTATTCATATTGCCCAGGGCGTATGGGATGAATTAAACCACGAAGAGAAAAAGTGGCCAGGCAGCTATGAAGTTTCCCAAGCTACCTGGATTGAAAGACATTCTGTCGAGAATAAAGCCCTTGTCACAGCTTTAGAAAACGACCTTGATCTGGGAGAATCAGAGACGATTGCTCTAGCATTAGAATTACAAGCAGATTTAGTCTTATTGGATGAAAAAGAAGGGCGACGAATGGCGAAACGGTTAGAATTACCTGTTATGGGAGTCGTTGGGATTTTGCTGGAAGCAAAAGCAATTAAACTGGTGGACAGACTTCTTCCTCATCTAGATGATCTTCGCAATAAGGCAGGGTTTTATTTGAGTGAACCATTGTATCAATCCATTCTTTTAACTTCAGGTGAAACTGCTTCATAAATTGTGTCACTAACCGGCACCTTTTTTGGGGAAGTGGTCAAAGTTATGATCATGCCCTTATTAAGTTCCTTTGCAGGTTCGAATTCCGTACTTTTTCATTTTGTTGAAGAGGGTGGTCCGGGAGATTCCCAGGGCAGCAGCGGTTTTTATCTTGTGACCCTGGGAATTTTTCAGGGCAATGAGAATCGTCGCTTTTTCACTATCCGCAACGGCTTGCGCCATTTTCCTGTGGTTGATCTTATCTCCAAAAATTGAAGTTTCGCTGATTTTAGAATTTATCCGTTCCCCCGGAAAATCGACCTCTCCCAGGGAGACATAGCGATGCAGAGTGTTTTGCAACTCCCGGACATTGCCCGGCCAATCGTAGCCCTGCAGGGCTTCCAGAAATCCCGCTGTGATGGGCTTTCCTTTTTGAAGCGGTGCCGTGGATTTCAAAAAATGCTCGACCAGTAGGGGGATATCCTCTTTTCTTTCCCGGAGCGGGGGCAGGCGAATGGGAAGGACATGGATCCGGTAATAGAAATCTTCTCGAATTTGCCCCGTCTTCACCCGGTGACTCAGGTCCTGGGTTGAAGCTGCAATGAAGCGAATATCGGGCTTGATGACCTCGGTGGTGCCAAGCGGGGTAAAGCCGTTGCCCTCCAGAACACGAAGCAGTTTAACTTGCAGGTTCGGCCCGATATCGGCCAGTTCATCCAGGAACAAAGTGCCTTTATCGGTCAGGTGCAGGAAACCGTGCTGATCGCTGTCGGCCCCGGTAAAAGCGCCTTTTTTGTGTCCAAAGAACTCGCTCTCGATCAGGTTTTCGGGGATGGCCCCGAGGTTCACCGGAAAAAACACTTGCTCCTTGCGGTCACTGGCCTCGTGAATGGCCCGGGAGACCAGTTCTTTCCCGGTTCCCGATTCACCGTAAAGGATCACGTTGACATCGGTGGACGCCGCTTTTAAAATCAACTCGTATACCTGCTGCATGGGTTCGCTTTTTCCGATAATGTCACCAAACCGAAAACGGTCTTTGGTGCGGGCTCGCAGGAGGATATTTTCCTGACGCAGGGAGGTTTCGCTCTCTTTTAGCTCGTCCATCGCCTTTTTGAGGTTTTCGTGAAGCCTGGCGTTTTCCAGAGAAATGGCGATCTGGGATGTGAGGTGTTTGATCACCTCTAATCGCTGGGAAGTGAAGGCTCCCTCGACCAGGTTATTTTCCAGGTAAATGATCCCGCTCAAAGATGACTTATGAGTGATCGGTGCGCACAGAATCGATTTAGGACGTTTTCTTTTAATATAGTCATCCTCAACAAACCGTTCCTCCCGAGAGGCGTTGTCCAAAACCAGGTGTTCCCGGGTTTGTTTCACCCAGGAGATGACCGAGAGGGAGAGGGATTGAGCCTTTTCCACAGGCAGGGAAAGCGGCAGGAAACATTCAACCTGCTCGGCACTCCCACGGGCAGCGATGAGAGACTGACCTTCGGTTTCCAGTATCAGGGCTGCTGTCTGGGCCCCGGCATTTTCCATGAGAATGCCAAGCAGGATCTCGAGCAGCGGTTCCAGCTCGAGGGTACTGGAGATGGCCTCCGAGGCTTTGAGCATTGTCCCCAGGTCCAGGTTGGCAGAAGGAGACGTCGCTTCAGCACGATCATTGGCAATCAGTCCGGGATATCGAGACTTCAGGTGCGCGACTTTCCGTTTTGCTCCCCAGGCTTCGTATTTCTTCAATGCTGAGCGCAGGTAAGAGCCGGCGGCGGCGCTTTGCCCCTGGTTGAGCAAGTACCTGGCTGCCAGTTCATTGGCCAGGGCTTCCTCGTGGATAAATTCACTCTCCCTGGCCAAAGCGATGGCCTGCTCATAATGGGACAGGATCGCATCGCTTTCACCCTCCAAAACCCTCATCCGTTCGGCTTCCACCAGGTGGTATTTATGCAAATAATTGGGTGGTGCGCAGCGCGCCAGTTTCTCCAACGTCTCCTGATGGTCATGAACCTGGGTGAGGATCTCTTCCTTTTCCCCCTCGCTCCCCTGGCCGTAAACCGCCAGGAGAGTGAGGGACAGGTAGCAGTTGGCCCAGTAATCAGCAAGAGGATCCTTGTAGGTTTTCATCAGGGTGATCATTTCAAAAACTGTCTCCCGCGCTGCTTCGTATTCTTCGAACAGGTATAGCAGCACCAGCTTAAGGTAATTAAAACAGCTCTGTTCAGGAGGTTGGTACGCTTCATCCGTCCCCCTATCGTATTGATCCATGATATCGCTCGACAGGGTCGCAGGTTCCTCCATCAGAATCACGACTGCCTTCGTCAGCATTTCGGTCATGGAAAATCCGATAATAAAATCGATCTTCTCGAGAGCAACCTTCAACGATGACAATTCCCCTTTCAGCCAATTCAGCTCTTTCCCGCATATAAACGCTATACGACACCTTGCGACGGCATAAATACCAGCATTGTAGAAATCTCCTATTTCGATTTCCATCTTATGAGCTTCCAGCAAGGGCTCCAATGTCGCCGATAGCGGCTCCCGGTAGGACCGGATCGCGCCGTTGAACCCCCCGGAAACTCTACAGTTTATTTCCTTCAGATCAAGCGCTTCCATGAGCTGTATGCTCAGATGACCGAGTTCATAACCAAATTCAAAATCCTGCATAAACTGGCAATATATACTTCCAAGGGTAATATAGAACTCGGGTGAATATTTCGGATGAAAATGATTCAGCAGAAAAGAGATGCGTTTTGAAGCGATGGGCTGCCAAAGGCCGTCATCCAGAGTCATCCCAGTCAAGCCATAGGCCACATGGAGCCTGTACAGGACATGGACAATGTCCTCGGCATGCGGTTGGGTGAGTGGCTCAAAGCGCATCACGTGCTCGACGCTTTTACCAGCCAGGCCGGATTTGATTTGAACGAGGATCTGCTGCCACTGGCCGGGAGACAAACGGCTCAGTTGACAGCCCAATTTCTCCAGAATTTCCGCGCCCGTTTCCATGGCCTTCTTTAATTCACCCTGGTTGGTATACGCCTTGATCAGGCATAAATAAACATTGGCCAGGTCCGGGTCCTCTCGGGCGTTGTCTTTTACAGCACCTGCCAGCCTCTCCATCAACTCGAAGCGGCTGCAGAGCCATGACATCTCCGTGGCTTCCTCATGCAGGGATAAGGTCAGGGGGTATTGCCGTTTCCAGGCGGTGGCTCCTATAAGGTCCAGGCCCAGGGTAAAGTATTCCAGGGCCTGTTCAAAAGCCGAAGCCGCCCTGGCCTGACGACCGGCTTCCAGGTTGAGTTCCGCCAGCTGCGATCGGTCTTTCCATTTATCCTTCGCCCTCCGGGCCAGGTTGAGATGGTGGACGATGTCAAAAAGCAGAGCGTCCCTTTTACCGGGAACGTATTGCTTGAGCAGGGCCTGACCGATTTGAAGATGAACCGTCTGTTTTTCCTTTTGCGCAATGAGGGCATAGGCAGCTTGCTGCACCCGGTCATGCAGGAATTTGAAGCTGCCGCTCTCCGCGCTCGCTCCGGCGGTCGGATTATCCAGCTCCGGAGCCCGGGAAAAACCGAGGATCAACCCGGTTTCCAAGGCCGGCAACAGGTTCTCATCGATCTCTCCGCTTCCTTCTCCGCTGATCAACTCCAAGGATTCCAGGTCAAAAGTATTGCCGATGCAGGCCGCCAGGCTTAAGAGTTTCCTGGTTTCAGAGGAAAACCGATGGAGCCGGTCAATCAGCAACGCCACCACATTCTCGGTCACCGCCAGGAACTCGATGGCAGCCAGCTCCCAGGTCCATCGTTTTTCCTCAGGGGAGTAGTGGATCAGCTCCTTCTCGGAGAGTACGGTCAAGAACTGGCTCACAAAGAAAGGATTGCCGCCGGTTTTTCGTACCAGGAGCTCGGCCAGCGGTTTGGCCTTTTCGGGACGGCAGTGGCAGGTATGGACGAGCAGCTGTGAGATGTTCTCCGGGTTGAGGGGCTTTAAGGGGATCGTTTGCACAGGCTGGCCTGTTTTTTTAATCACCTCACGACTGATCATCAACCGGTGATCGGCCTCCACCTCGTTGTCGCGATAGGCTCCCAGGAAAAGCAGAGGTTTCCTCTCCGGATCCTGGGCGAACCGTTCCACCAGCTTGAGGGTATCGGCGTCCATCCACTGCAAGTCGTCCAGAAAAATAACCAGGGGATGGGTTTTTTCACAGAAAATAAAGATGAAATCCAGTAAAACGGTTGTGAAGCGGTTGCGGGACTCCAGCGCTCCCATTTCCGGCAGCGGGGGTTGCGGGCCGATCACCTGTTCCAGTTCCGGGATCACCCGGGTCACCAGTTGTCCGTTGGGGCCCAGCGCTGCCCGTATCCTGCTTTTCCAACGCTCCATTCCGGATTTCTCTTCGACCGATACCTCCCGGATGAGTCCCCGCAGCGCCTGGATCAGGGCGCTGTAGGGGATATTATGCCGGAGCTGGTCAAACTTGCCGGAGATGAGATAACCGTTTTTTTGGGCAACGGACCGGTGAATTTCACCGACCAGGGCGGTTTTGCCGACACCAGCGGATCCCGAGATCAGCACCATCTCGGTCGCTCCCTGGCTGACTCGCTCCAGGGCGTTCTCCAGGGCGGCGATTTCATCCTTCCGGCCGTAAAGCCCCGGGGCGATCTGCAGTTCTTCAGGCATATCATGGCGGCCCAGGGGAAAGTCGGACAAGCTCCCCTGCATTTCCAGTTGCTCCACACATGCCAGCAGATCAGCTATCAGGCCCGAGTGACTCTGGTAGCGCGCCTCGGCACGCTTGGCCACCAGTTTCATCACCAGGCGGGAAAGGACTCTGGGTACTTGCGGTTCCATCTCGTCAAGGGGCAGGGGCTGCCGGGCAATGTGAGCGTAGATGATTTCCATGGCCTCCCGGGACCCGAAAGGCACTCTCCTGCTGAAAAGTTCATAAAGGGTGGCGCCCAGGGAATAAAAATCACTGCGATAATCGAGCACCCGGTTCATCCGGCCGGTCTGCTCGGGGGAGATATAGGGCAGGGTTTCCCCGCTTAGCCGGGGACTCAACGTCGTCAAATTTTCCTTAGGCAACCGGGTGGCCAGGCCGAATCCGGTCAGTTTGACCGTTCCCGATGCCGGATCGACAAAAATATTGAACGGATTGATCATTTTATGAAGAATACCCTGCCGGTGCACTTCTTCCAGGATGCCGGCCAGTGAAAGCGCTATCTTCAGCAAGTCCGGCAGCTCGAGCCGGGCGGTATCCATCAGCTTTCTTAAAGGGAGCCCTTCGGTGTTTTCCAGGATCAAAGCCCACCCGTTTTCACACTGCACCAGTTCCTCTGCCCTGAGGACCCCATCGATCTCGAGAGCCCGGGTGATCTCATGCTCATGCCGCATTTCCGCCAGTTCCTGCGCGTTCTGCTCGGAAGATGCCGCTCCCTTGATCAGAACCAGAAGCCCGTCGCTTTGCCGCTTGCCACGCCAGAGCCGGGTCCGGCTGCTTTCAAAAATGACCTCCTCCAGAGAATAACCCGGTATTTCCGATTTTTCCTCACTGGAAACGGACTTCGTTTTGTTCACAACCGGTTCAGGAGATACAGGAGAGGCTTTATTATTCTTCGCATCCACCGGATCATGACCCAGGACCAACTCATGCATCAGGTTCCTGGCAATGTTGCGGGCTTCTCTGGCGGTCAAAACCCCATGCGTGCCAATGGTATAGCGTCTCTGTCGTCTATTGATGCGGTATTGCAGGAGATACACCCGTCTGCCCTTTGGGGTTATTTTACAGCCGAACATCGGCAACTCCGTGTCCCACAGGAAGCAGTCTTTTGTTCCGCATGACAGATTTTCGACGGATTGCTTGCTGATTTTGCCTTTCACAGTCCTCCCGCTATTTTGGATATCAAATAAAAATCAATGATTCTGCTTGACGCATCGTGCCACGTCACCGCTGTGGAAAAATAGACAGTAAACAAATAGCAAACATTCGTCAACAGAATTATTTATCAAAGAGAGTCATACCTCGTCACCGCTGTGGAAAAATAGACAGTAAACAAATAGCAAACATTCGTCAACAGAATTGTTTATCTGCTTGACTTATCGTGCAACGTTACCAATGCTGAAAATTGACAGCAATCAAATTACATCATTGTGAAAAGGGGTCCGATTGATTGAAAGTCGACCAAGCCGAGAAAAAATAGGGTTGAGAGAGGGAATTGCGTTGATGTGGTTCTATTCAAGGATGATATCTTTCTAGCTTTTGCTGAAAAGGTGAGAAAAGCAAGCTTGTTTCTCTTGAGGAGACTTGTTAAAATCTCATGAAATCAAATCAGAGAATTCGAATGCAATTATTGAAGATTCTCAAGGATTTTATTAAATAAAGCCTTATGCTCCAGGAAATAGGTGCTAAAATACAGGCAGGCTCATTTGAATTCTCAAAACATGCTCTTGACCAAAGCATTATTCGCCGAATTCGTTTAGAAGAAATACGTGAGGTAATTGCATCAGGTGAAATTATTGAGGATTATCCAGAAGATAAATATGGCCCCAGTTGCCTTATTTTGGGTTTTACTCAGGCTAAAAGGCCTCTACATATTCAGTGTAGTTATCCTTCTCGGTCTTTAATAAAGATCATCACTCTTTATGAACCTGATGAAGCCCGATGGACAGACTTTAAAATAAGGAGAACTTAAAATGGAATCAGATCTTTGGAAGGAATCGTTACAAGAATGCACAGTGACCTATACCCTTGAGATGGATGGAAGGCTGATTGTTGTTGAAAACGTTCCCGCTCGGGTCAATCAAGAAACCGGAGAACAGCTTTTCTCTCCAGAAACGGTTCAACGCATCCAACAAATGGCATGGGAGCAAAAGAAACCCAATCGGGTCATAGAGGTTCCTGTATTTGAGTTTGCTTAAAAGAGCATATAGAGAAACCCTTTTCCTAATTCCTTGTTGCTACTTTTACTGACAGATTACTGACAAACTATATACAAGATAACGTCATTATAAAAATTCCTAAAAACTCAACTTAACCCCGGCCAATAGGGTTCTTCCTCAGTTTGTTCTTGCAAAACCCATTGTTAAAAATTTTGCTCCTGCATTGGTGGTTTAATTCGTTCTTAGCCCAGTATTTAAAGGGTTTCACGAGGAATTGAGGGTTGGTAGAAAACTTCGTTCGGAAAATCTGGGGACAGTTACCAATTTTTGCAATGAAAATCCGAAAATCCGGGGACCGTCCCGTAACCACCACGAGAGGGACAAACGCTTCGTAGGTTGGGATTGATTGCTCAAGATGAGAACAAGGGAATTCAGAAGAGTTGCTCGTTGGTGTTAACATTAATTTGTATGGTTATGATCGCTCCTTAAAATGTTGTTGACTGTGTCTTTTGCTAAATCCTTACCTCCTTGTTCAGGTATGGTCTTCTAATTAATCCCATTAAACCACCAGCTCTGCTGGTGCGAACCTAATAGGCTTTGCCGGTCAGACATGAGAGACGTATCCGTGTCCGTGAGCCGTGCTCGTGCTCGTGAACGGTCAGTGAATTCGACGGCACATTTTGGTTAACATAGAAACAATGCGATGAAGTAACTGTTTCCCTTCGTCAAATAAAGGAGGCTGGATGATCTTCAACACGTTTAAAACATCGAGAATAGCTGCGCATTCCATTGCGGAACCTCGGGCAAATGCATAGAATCGTTGCTTGTCAGGAAAGGAATTTTATCCACAGCCTTCTGCGATATTGAGAGGAATCGACCATGAGGCCCTTTTCAGTTGGTCAACTAAGGCTGAGTATCCTTTTGGCAATGTTTCGATGACTTGGACAGATAACGCTAAAAATTCGATGGAACATTGGTATACATCGAGTTTTTCATGATCTAACATGGCAGCCTTTTTCGTTCACGAGCACGAGCACGTCTTACGATGACGAACACGTTTTGCCCCCATCCTGGGGGCCTCTTCAAGCCACCGGCTCTGCCGGTGGTGATGACTTTATTTTAAACGCTTGACCGCCATTGAGACGGATCACAATGGCCCCTTAATTCTCATTCGTGGCATTGACCCGTCCCGGTAAAATGATTTTTTGCTGCCTCAGTATTCCCTTACTCAAGTATAAAAAGCTTACCAGGCATAGGCTTCCGGAGCTTCTCCCCCGGGTCCCGGCCAGATCTCATCGAGTTGCTTCAGGGTCGCTTCATCCAGGGTGACCTCGGTCGCCCGGATGGAACTCTCCAATTGCTCCAGGGTACGGGGACCGATAATTATCGAGGTTACGGCCGGATTGTGCAGGAGCCAGGCCTGGGCTATCACAGCGGGTTCCTCTCCCAGTTCCCGGCAAAGCGCTTCGTACCGTTCGACCTGGTTGCGGTGTTTGGTCAAATAATCCCGCACCCCTTCCTTCTCCCGGCGTCCTCCTTCCGGTATATCATTCAGGATGCCTCCCAGGAAACCACCATGTACCGGACTCCAGGGAATCAAACCGAGTCCATAATGCCGGCAGGCAGGGATCACTTCCAGTTCGACTGTGCGAACAGCCAGGTTGTAACGACTCTGTTCGCTCACCAGGCCCATCAAGTTGCGCCGGGCTGCTTCCTGACAGGCGGTGGCGATGTCCCATCCGGCAAAGTTGGAAGACCCCACGTAAATGATCTTGCCTTGCTTCACCAGGCTGTCAAAAACTTGCCAGGTTTCCTCCCAGGGACATTCCCGGTCGATGTGGTGCATTTGATAGAGGTCGATCACCTCGGTTTGCAACCGGCGTAGCGATCCCTCCAACTGCCGGCGGATCTTCACTGCGCCTATTGCCTCTGATTGCCGGTTCGGTTCCGGACGGAGTCCTTCCTTCAAGAACGCCTTGAAGACCTTGGTAGCCAGCACCACTGCATCCCGCCGACCGTCTCCCTGGGCAAACCAGCGTCCCAGGGTTTCCTCGGTGGCTCCATACTGGTCGAATGCATAGAAATCGGCGGTGTCGAAGAAATTGATGCCATGCTCCAGAGCCCGGTCCATGATGGCAAAACTTTCCTTTTCACCGATCAAGGTGCCAATATTCACCGTGCCAAGACATAAGTTGCTTACCAATGTGCCGTGTCGGCCCAGTCGTTTGTATTTCACTGCCATAGATCTCTCCTTTCCTGATTCAAAATACGGGGACAGTTACTGATTATTTACCAAAATCCGGGAACTGTCACGCAACCACAATTTGTTACCCCTATTTTCACATATCTGCCTGTGTTGTTCAATGTATTTCTTTGTTGAGAATCCAAGAGTATTTTCAACATTTTCTAAATCAATTGAAAGATTAATCGAGGATCCTCTCTACCAACCCTTCCTCCTGAAAAGCTTCCAAAAAGAGCGACAACAGATTTCTTTGCGTTCTCGCTAGTGAATGATTCTTTCAGGAGGCGTTTGTTCGAGTGGGTCTTTGCTTTTCCAAGGCTTCTCGGGGGGATAACGTCTTTCAGGCTGGTTCATGGCGGCCCGGCGACCGGTCGTGGTGGAACGCCAGGTATAGGCTCTGGTGAGTTCTTCCTTGCTGGAGCGGGGGCTGAGTTCTCCCACCCGCACATAGTTGCCCTCATCAATGGTCTGCCGCAGGCCACGAAGGAGGCCGGCTTCCATCCCATGCCCTTCAATCCCTCCGATCGATTCAGTGATCAAAGTCAGACGTTTCAGTAATTTTTCAGAAGCATTCGCCAGGACCTCAGGGCGTATGCTGATCGGATGAAGTTCCTGGGTTCGCTGCCATGGTTTAATGCAGGCCATCACCACCATGTGGCGCGGTTGATCGGTTTGGTTGATCCCAGTTCCATGAAGAGTGTACCCATCCATCAACATGAGGGTCCCTGCTTTGACTTCCAAGTTGATGGGTGGAGGCAGTTTGCCCACTGGTTTTTGATAGCCGTTCTCATAGATGATCTTCGCGCTTCGAGGGATAACCAGAGTCGAACCATTCAAGTAGCTGACATCTTCCAAATACAATAAATGGTTGGTCAGCAGGGGCGCTTCATTGAGTTTGAAGGAGCTGTCTTGATGCAGAGATTGGGGCCGCCCCCCTTTGCGGGCGATGATGCACAAACACGAGTGGATGATAAAGTTCTCTCCGACCGTCTCATGGACTAGTTGTTCAATCAAAGGGCCGGCTTGTATAAATTCAGGGTCGTGTTCAATGAAACCTCGAAAGCAGTCACCTTTGTTCACCAGGCAATCCACAAACTGGGTAATATCTTTATCCCACACCTGGTCCCGGCTGGCATTCAGGAAGTGAGCAATCCCGGCAAGGCGTTCTCCTTCGGCCTGTTCCACCACGCGGGTGCGCATTGTATGCAGCTGTTCTTGACTCAAGGCATCCTGGACCAGACAATAGCCGAATTCGCGGAAGTCATTTCGCAGTTGTTTGATCTCCTTGGTCGGAGAAGGGAGGGGGCCATTTTTTTCCCAATACGCTTTAGCGCTTCCCTGGGTGTTGTAGTAAAGCGAGTCGTCATTCAAGTCCACTCCATTTTCCCTACCTGAGGGACTTGGAGTGAAAACCAAGCCTTGCTTTTCTAAGCTTTTTTGGAACTCGTTTACCTTGAGAAGATGGGTGAAGAGTTGCTCGCTTTCCGGGCTATTGGCCTGGACGTTTTCTGGCAAAAACTCATGAGGGGTGGATTGGTTTTTATTGGGTTTCATAATCGATTTCCTTTCTTTATTTATTGCGTTTCTAATGAGTCGGTCTCTTTTTTCGGAGAAGCCATGGGAGGCAAGCGGATTATTCTTTGTTAGCAGCCAATGTCAACCCTGCAATGAAATGTTTCTGCATGAGAAAGAACATGATCACTGGAGGCAATGCAGCGACAATCGAGCCTGCTGAAATGAGATTCCAGGAAGTGAGCCATTGCCCTCGAAGGGCAGCCAACCCTACCGTGACCGGGCGAACGGCCTCACTTTGCACCAAGACTAAGGCCCAAAAATAATCATTCCAAATAAAAGTGAATTCTAATACCGCCAAAGCAGCCATGGCAGGGCGAACCAGAGGAACGATGATTTGTAAAAATATCCGAAATTCACTTGCTCCATCAATCCGAGCCGACTCCATTGGTGCGCTTACCCACTGAAAGGGTTGATCAGTCGGGCCAGGAATCCTCGTTTGCGTTTCCTCGTCGCGGCGCCGTAACTGCCTTGACCGCCCTTCAGCCGGGGATCGAGCAGGTCCCTGAGTGCATCGCCGAACATGTTGAGGGAGTAGACGACAATTGTCAGGAAAAGCCCCGGCCAGAAGGCCAGCCAGGGCGCTTGCTTCATGAAGCGGCGCCCTTCCCGGCTGAGCATCCCTCCCCAGCTGGGCACCTTGATGGGCAGCCCGAATCCGAGAAAGCTCAGCGACGCCTCGGCAATGATGACCCCGCCGATGTTGATCGAGAAGACGATGATGATCGGTGCCATAATATTGGGCAGGACATGGCGGATCAGGATTTGGCCCGTGGGGGTGCCCACGGCCCGGGCGGCCAGAAAATAATCATTCTCTTTGATGCCGATCACCGCCCCTCGCACGACGCGGGAGCCCCCGATGCCGCCGGCGACCCCCAGGACCACGATGATCTGCGGCAGACCCCGCCCCACGACCGACATGATGGTTAACAAGAGCAGCAGTCCGGGGAAGGCCATCCAGGCATCGACAAAGCGCTGCACCGCCAGGTCCACTTTCCCTCCAAGGAATCCGGACGTGCCGCCAACCAGGAGCGCGACCAACACATTGAGCGTGGTTGCGGCCAGACCGACCACTAAGGAAATACGAGCCCCGAAGATCAGGCGGCTCAGGAGGTCTCGGCCCAATTGGTCGGTCCCCAGGAGATGCTGGGCGGAGGCGCCCTGCAGCCGATCGGCCAGGTTGAGTTTATCATAGGGATATGGGGTCAACACATCGGCAAAGATGGCCACCATAATCAAGAGCAGGATGATGAGCCCGCTGATCGTCCCCAGCGGCTTCTCCTGCCACAGCCGGATGAAGAAATCCGCAAACCGGCCCCGTCGCTTGGATTCACTCATAGCGCACCCTCGGGTCCAGATAGGGATAAATCAGGTCGATGAGGAGATTGAGCAGGACTACGCCGGTGGCGAAAAACAGGTTAACCCCGGAGACCACCGGGTAGTCTCTCTCCGTGAGTGCCTCCACAAAGAGACGGCCGAGCCCCGGCAGGTTAAATATGTTCTCCATGATAACGGAGCCACCTACCAGGATCGGCAACTGCAGGCCGATCAGAGACACCACCGGGATAAGGGCATTCTTGATGGCGTGTCTCATAATGACTACCCTCTCCTTGAGACCCTTGGCCCAGGCCGTCCTGATAAGGTCCTGCTTGAGCACCTCCAGCATCATGGTGCGCATCAGCCGCATGGTGGCCGCCGCCATCGCCGTTCCCAAAATCACGCTGGGAATGATCAACATCCCGAGATTCCCCAGCGGGTCTTCGCTGAAAGGAACCCACTCCATCGGCGGCGTCCACGCCCACCAGAGGGAGGGGTAGAGCACGACCATGGTAGCCAACCAAAAGTTGGGCGTAGCCAGGCCGAGGATGGCGAAGGAGCGCCCAGCGTAGTCGGCGACGGTATCCTGGCGAATCGCCGAGTAGATGCCGACCGGCAGCGCGATCAAGAGCCCGATTAAGATTGCCATGACACCCAGCTCAATGGTTACCGGCAGTTTACCTAATATCTGCTCCTCTACCGGCCAATCGCCAAACAGTGACTCGCCAAGGGTACCCTGGAGGAGACCTCTAAAGTGGGACTCACCGGTAATAGAGTCAGGGGTCGGCAACACGCCTAGCCAGCGTCCATACTGCACGTGCACAGGCACGTCTAATCCCAGCATACGCTCGAGAGCTGCACGGTCTACCTTATTGGCCGCGAATTCCGGCTTACCCAACATTGCGTCTATTGCATCGCCCGGGATGAAGCGGACCGAGAGAAAGACTATGATGGTCAATAGAAACAGGGTGGGGATGATCAGCAATAACCGCCGGATGATATAGGCTTTCATATGATGCCCCCTCCCCTATCCCCTCTAGCCGTACGCGGAAGCGGGGGAATAAGGTTATAACACACTTTTAACGACCCATTTCTTCCTTCAGCGCACTATCAATCCAGTAGTGGGCGTAAAGGATAAAGAACCCCCCGCCCGCAAAGGCGCCTGAGTCCATTTCACCGTTATAGCCTATGAGCCACGGCTGCGCAAAATAGAATTGTGGACTTCTAGGACCAAATATAATCTGGTGCTTCTCTGTCGAGTACATATCTGCTTCTGCAATCAGCCTCTTCTGCTCCTCAAGGGTCTTAGCGGTTAGGGCGGCATCTACCTTGGCATCAAGCTCATGCCACTGGTGTCCGGATGCTGGTGCCCGGTTGCCAAGGGGCGGACTATCCGAGCGCAACCAGGCTACAATATCCTTAGGGTCAAACTTGGAGCCCGCAATGGTAGTGCTAATGCCTTCAAAAGTACCCGAGGCTTTCCTCTCGTTATATTCGGGCCCGGCCAGATCATGAACCTCGACCTCGACGCCAATCTCAGCCCAGTAGCCGGCAGCTATTTCTGCAAAATCTAAGCTTGCCCCAAAAGGCGCGTAATTCAGGATGGTCTTGAATCTAATACCGTCTGCACCACGCGGATATCCCGCCTCATCCAGGAGCTTCTCTGCAGCTTCCGGGTCATACCTGTACCATTGCTTGACCTCGGCGGGCCACTCATCAAATGGGATGTAATACCCTTTCACCCCTACCGTCCCGTAAGGTGTCGGATCTGCAAGACCATGCCAGAACGTCTTGGCAAAGGTCTCGTTGTCGAGTGCCATCTGCATGGCGTGGCGCACGTTGATGTCGTCAAAGGGCGGCTTGCGCACGTCAAGAGCAAAAGAATCATTCGACCGAAAAAAGAAAGAGTACGTCGCGATTTCGGGGTTGGTCCGCTTTATACTCAGTACCGCGTCCAAATCAGTAACCTGCCGATGGTAATCAAGCCTGCCTGCGCGTAGTGCTGCCAAACTTGTTGCTTCCTCTGGAAAGACCAAAAGCTTTAACTCGTCAACGTAGGGCAAGCGGTTCTGCGGGTATTTTGGGTCGAAGCCCCAGTAGTCAGGATTTTTGGTCCAGGTGACAGAGGCGTCCTCGACTCGGTCAGTCATCATAAAGGGCCCAGTGCCGACCAGGTTCCTCCAGTCCTTAACGTCGCCGTGTTGCTCGATTACCTCGGGGGGCATTACGTAACCAAACGGCCCGACGGTCATAATCGTCAGCGCAGGGAGCCATGGCTCCTTCAGCTTAATCACGAGCGTCGCATCGTCGGTGGCCGTTATCGATTCCCATGGGACGAGTTTGGCTGTGAAACCCCTTTCGCTCGCTCCGGCCTCGGTGAACTTGCCCAGACCCAACACACGGTTAAAGTTGTATGCGACATCCTGCGCCGTCAAAAGACGACCGTTCATCGGGGGCTTATTATGCCAGCGAACGCCCTGGCGGATGTGGAAGGTATAGGTGAGGCCGTCGGAAATCTCCCAGCTTTCCGCCAGACTCCCTATGATGAATTCTTCAGGGAGGAATTGGGTCCTGAAGTCAAATACGTCCCTATCTATTCCCCAGTTCCCGATGCCCAGTTTCTCCACAACGCCCGAGATGACTAACTCCGGCCTGGTGAAATAGGAGTCAGTAGGCCAATCAGTAGCAAGCCCAAGCCCGTTCATGGTGAGTGTCCCGCCATACTCAGGAGCACTCACCATTTTACCAGTGGTCGGATCTTTGACCATCTTCTTCTCAGCCCCGACGGCCGAACTGACCCCGAGGGTGGCCACCATCAGGATGAGAGCCAGCAGGGTTGCCCTGAAGGTTGATTTGCTTTTTAGATTAAACATAGCGATTTTCGATTTCATTAGATTCTCCTTAAAAAAAAATGAATGAATAAATGGCATTAACAGAATAGCGATTTTCGATTTCATAAGATTCTCCTTAAAAAAATAGTAACTATTCAGGTCTCTGAAAACCCCGTTCAGTTAAATATCAGTAACTATTCAGGTCTCTGAAAACCCGTTTAGTCAAATAACGTTGAAAAAAATTTCCGGAGAGGACTGATCGTTTTCAAGTCCTCCCACGATATTGTTCCATCGATCGGAAACCCTCTTCTTTCACTAAAAAAACTCAGTGATGGTATGATTATAGCACTACTACTACTTGCATAATGTCAACCCCCAAATTAAAAAAAAATGCAGGATTCGTAAAAAAAAATTAAAAATCTATCAATCAGGGAGATCCGCTTCTTTATGATCATGAGCCAAAAAGCGAAGGTTCACTCCACAATCCAGTGTTTTTTCCAATGGCGATAATGATCGTAAACGCTTTGTCAGGGAGGTAAATCATGGAGGAGCATACTCCACTGACAACCCCTTCTCACGACAAACAAAATCGCATTGACGATGCTATGTTCGCCAGGAATACGTTTGGCCCGCAAGGGGCGAAACGTTTAAAAATAGGGGAGTTTCAGTAACAAGGAGGCGCAGGTAAAGGCTTGTCCCGGACTGGATTCGGGAGAGATGCGGAAGAGCTCATGCGGCAAACGGGGCATTGGTCTGCGTATTATCTTTCCTAACCCATCAAAATAAGTCAAAAAAATTTCGTGTCTTGACGGTGATACTAGGAAAAAGTATCATATCGTTATGAACAAAAAACATCAAAAAACTTTAGAGGTTATTTTTTCGCAACCAACGCCAGGTAATCTTGAATGGCGAAAGATTGAAGCATTATTCGTGGCTTCAGGGGCAAAGGTTATCGAGGGAGATGGCTCACGAGTATCCTTTATCATCAATGATGAAAAAGGTGACTTTCACAGGCCTCACCCTGGTAAAGAGGCAAAACGATATCAGGTAAGAAATGCCAAAGAATTCTTAATTAGAGTTGGGGTAACAACATGAATACACTTAGCTATAAGGGCTATACAGCCAAGATTGAATTTGACCCGGAGGATAATATTCTATTTGGTAATATTATCGGTATTCGTGATACAGTTGGTTTTCATGGGGAATCCGTCAGTGAATTGAAAGAGGCATTTCAAGAAGCAGTTGATTTCTATCTTGAGAGTTGTGAGAAGGCTGGGCGGGAGCCCAACAAACCTTTTTCTGGAAAATTTGTGATCAGGGTAGATTCCTCACTACATGGTGAAATAGCTGTAGCCGCTGTTCAAGCTGGTAAAAGCCTGAACAAATGGGTAGCGGACACTCTTGAACAGGTTCTTCACACTCGTTGAAATACAGCACCAACAAATTATTTTCCTTCATCATAAAAGGTTCCAGGGAGTCTCCCAGACTTTTCCTGATCCCTGAGCCTCTTTCTCGTAATTGGCATAGAACCTGTTTGAAAGTCGTTACTCAAATGTAACAAATCCTGAAAAGTCAATGGATGAGAGAAAAGGAAATAGAGTCAAGTATTAAATTGTCTTTTGGAGAAACCGATGAGTGTTATGGAGAAGAAAGTCATGACTGCCGAAGAATATTTGGCCAGGGAACGGCAGGCAGAAGAGAAAAGTGAATTTTACCAGGGCGAATGTTTTGCCATGGCTGGGGCCTCCCGACGCCATAACCTATTATCGGTTAATATCTTGCGCCATCTGGCAAATCATCTTGCGAGCAAGCCCTGCCAGCCCTACGTGGCAGACATGCGGCTATACATTGAAGCTCATGAGCATTACGTCTACCCTGACGTGCTGGTGGTTTGTGATGAGAAAGCCTATGTGGATGAGGAGAATTGCAAGGATGCCACCGTAATCGTCGAAGTGCTCTCCCCCAGCACGGAAACCTATGACCGGGGTCTGAAATTCCTGCACTACCAATCTCTGCCTTCCCTGCAGGAGTATGTACTGATCAGCCAGGAGATTCTGCAAGTGGAAGTCTATCACCGCCGGATACAGAAACAGGATTGGATTTACCAGGCCTTATCTCAACCAGAGGATGCCCTCGTTTTGTCTTCCATCGACTTTTCCTGCCGCCTTGCCGAGCTTTATGAATCCATTACCTTCCCGATAGAACCAGCCTCTTCTTCATGAATGGATAAGAGGTCAAATGGGGTCAAAGGGAAATCGAGATGACCCGGATAAATTTTTGTCGAACCATTACCCTCAGCGGTCCAAACCGATTCCGGTCGAAGGCTGCAATGTCCCCTTTAAGGGTTTCAAATTTTCAATAACTGACACAGGGTGGGGAAAGGGAGTACGCGGGTTCGGATATCCTGGATTTCGTAATCCTTGTGGCCCAGATGCACCTGGTAGAAGGTAGGGATGTCTGTTCTTTTGGCAAAATAGGAAAGGTGTTTCGAAACATTTTTTTCTCCGGTTTTGCATTCTACTGCAAACAGGGGGCGCTTCTCCTGCAGGACAATGAAATCGATTTCCCGCCGGTTATGATCCCGCAAGAAGCGCAATTCCATCTGCTCGCCTGCGGCATCTTCCTGAAGATGACAATATTTCAAGAGGTGCGAGGCGACCATATTTTCAAATCGACTCCCTCTATCCGCGCATAAGGACCAATCCCACAGGTAAAGTTTCTTTTCTTTTTTGGCAGCCCGGAGGGAGGGGGCTCCAAAGGGGGCGATCCGGTAACAATGATACAGATTCTCCAAAATCCGCAACCAGCGTTCCACGGTTTCAAAAGCGACCTGCAGATCCTGCCGCAAACTATTGATGGATAAAGGCGAGCCCACTTTGCCTGGCAAGGTCTGCAGCAATAAATCCAGGGAACTCATTTCCTTCACATATTCTAAATTGATGACATCTTCCTGAATAATCCGACTTTGTCTCTCGCGCTGCCACCGTTTCCAAAAACGCTCATTCCCTTTTAAAAAGGGTTCCGGGAATCCGCCCAATTTCAAAAGATGCTGCGTGTCCTCCAGGGTGGCCTGCGGATTGATTTCATAAAGTGAAAACGGGTGCAAGTGATAGTAGTGGTAACGACCTTGCAGGGAATCGCCGCCTCTGCGGTAATAATCAAGCCTTGCCGATCCGGTGACCAGGAATCGTTTTTTTCCTTTGTGTTGATCAAAATACCCTTTGATCAGATTCCGCCAATTCTTGAATTTGTGGATCTCATCGAATATGACAAATTCCTGTCCTCCCGGAAGCCCCCCTTCCAAGAGCACCTGCTTGTCTGTGAGAATGTCCCAATTCAAGTAAGCCGGATGTTCCGTATCCGTGGTGTCCAGGAGGTTCAACGCTAAGGTGGTTTTCCCCACTTGCCGGGGACCTCCGAGAAAAACCATTTTTTCTGCCAAATCGGTGAAAATCAGGTGCTCTAAATAACGCTTCATACGATTCAGGAGCAGCAAAGGGGGTGAGTATTTTCGAGTGAACTTGAAAATATTTATGAATATTTTCGACTTAATCCGAATTTACTACTTTTTATAAAGTTCTCAAGCTTAAATCCAGGGACTGTTACGATTTATTTGCAATGGATTCCTTTGATTCAGAAAAAATTCGAGAGCATTTTCGGACGGGTCGCCCCTTAGGAGATGACCGTTTTTTAAGAAAGGCAGAAGACCTGGCCGAACGAGCATTGAGGTCCAAGAAACCAGGGAAGCCCAATAAAGATAAAAAACATTAACTGTCCCCGGATTTATGCTCCGGTAAGCCGCTGCACTTGCCACATGCTGGCTACGCACACCACTGGCTCAGAGGCCACCAGCCGTTGCGCATCCAAAATCGCTTGGCCTCCTTGCATGGCCGAGAGCCGGCAAAACGCATCCAAAGCGAAACCGAAGCACACAATGTTGTCATCGGTTTTGATCACGCGTAACATTCCACGTCGCAATTCCGCAATAGATGCGCTGGACAGACGATTGTTGTCGGAGCCTTGTTGCGTTGCCAGTATCACGGCCGCCCAGAGGGCATTCTCGCGAACTGCCGAACGCACTTGTTCGTTGAAGCGCGGAACCACCGCTTGAGGAAGCACGCCGGGCTCTGAATAGAACACACCGCTGCCTTCACACATGTCTGATTCATCTGTAGGCCGAATGTCGTATATTCCTCGCTTCTGAGCGATGTCCTGGGCCAGTCGATTCTCCTCTCTTTCGAGGCATTCGACCAGTGCCGAAACTACCCCAGCCGCTACCTCGAACCTGCCGTCGCGTAAGGCGCGCCGTCCGACAAGACCGAGTGACGCTGCGCAGGTAGCGCGAACGTGGACCGAATGGTCGCGCTCGAGCAACTCCCGGAGAGCGTCCACCACCTCAGGCTCTGCGGGGGCTGCCTCGCCGAGAGCCCAAGCTGCATTCTTCCTCGCCCATTTGTGGGTCGAAGGCGAGAGGGCCACGTCCAACGCAACCTCGTACGCCGCATCGGTCCCTGCGGCGACGATGCCGTGGGTGGCTGCGCGTCGCACACTCTCGCGGTCGTCCACGAAGGCCTGCCTCAGCACCTTGACTCCCTGCGCAGTCGTAGCCAGGTGGTAGGCCGCGGCAACTCTCTGCGGCTCATGCTCGTCTCCGCAGAGGTACAACTGCTTCTCAAGCTCCTTGGTAGTCTGTTGGGAGGCAACGCTTGGCGGTGCCGCACCAGTAGCCCATGCGAAGATCGGCTCCCACACCGCCACCGCTTCTGGTGAGTGCAGAGGGATGCCGGTAAGCGGGTCCACAGCAGGCAACAGCCGCATGCACGCAGTCTCATGCTCTGACGGAGACGGATCGCTCGCTGGCGCCTGCGGTGGCTCCGTTGTCCGATACATCCAAAATCGCCACATATAGCGAGGGTTCTCAACCCAGAGTGATGGGTCATCACTGCGCCGCTGCCCTCGATGAAGGCAGTTTGGGTTCATCAGCACAACAGAGCCTGCGGGCACACACAGCTTGACCTGGCGGACAAGTGGCCACCGGGTGCCTGCGACGGCACTGTCTAAACGGCAGTCACGCTCTGCGAGGTCAGGATTTGCGCCCATTTTCTCTCGCAAAAAGTTGTAGTCCAGCATTTCAATGCTGATGTTGTCGTTGTTCTCGTCATGGTCGAAGGTCCAGTATTGCGAGTGTGGCACGAGCACTGTCGGTGCCATAGTCTCTGGGACCTCCTGGGGGTAGTAGAACAGGTCGATGGTCTCGAGGTGATGGAAACGGAGGCCTGGTTTTCGCGCATTCCATGGAAGCAGGTCGTCCTTGTGCCAGTGCTGATCATAGGAACCGGCCGAGATAACATGACCTCCAAAGGGCACGATTGCCGAACCGGGGCCGAGGATGTTTTCCACTGCAGCCGTGAGCCCGGGTGAGGCAAAAATCTCGGACAGCTCTGGCACTTCCGCTGCAAGGTTGGCAGCAAAGATCACCTTTTCCGTTACCGATTTCTCCTCAGCAGCACCGGTCAGTTTGACGTTTTTTACTCCGAATGATCGCACTTGAGGAGCTTCCGGATGGAGTCCCCTGCCCACCTGCTCTGGTGGAGCCACGCTCAAGGTACCGTTCGGCGCAGTGTCTTGTCTCTTTGCACGCTGCCGCTGCAGTGCCTTCAGCGCATTCGTTGTCTGCTGGTGAATTCGCGGGTGAATGCTGGCGTCCACACCCAGGTCCTCGGGTGTCAGCAGGATGAAACCTCGCGACACGTATTCTGCCAACCGGGCCCGTGAATTGATGCTTTTGGCGGCCCGTGGCTCCTCTAGCGTGTGGGTTACACTGATGGTATGCGTCGGTTTATACAATTTTCCTCCAATATTAAATTTTTAGGTAAGGGGTTAAGAGACCGCGCTTGGCCAGGTCCGCGGCAAAACCTGGCAGGCGGTTATCCATTGTTACAGAGAAGAAATGGGAATTGAAATTCATAAAAATTATGGAATTGGTTCTTCTTCCAATTTTACTCGGAAACGACCTATTTCAAAGAGTTTCCTGAGAGCGACCTCGACGATCAGCAAGAAGCACGATGCGAATAAAAAATAGGGCCAGAGCGGCACTCCACGATTCGAGACGTCGCCTTCGACGTTGAAAAGTGGGCTTAAGTCTTCTTCAGGATGGAGAATCCGTCCTCCCGTGATGTGCGCAAGTTGGTTCAAGAGATTGGTGTTGGTTTTTAAATTTTGAAATTCGCTGGTATAAGGAATCCCATAACCAAAGGTTTGCGAGTTGACCACTTTTTCAGCCTTGAGCTCATACAAATTGAGATAATAGGCCCCGGTTTCCTCTACTGGAAATATACCTTTGTATTTTCCCGGAGCAATTTGTTCCAAAGCAATTTCCTCGTTTGATTGGGTTTGATTGGGAAAAAGCACCTTTATTTTCAATTCCAGGTTATTGATAAAGCGGTTTTCTTGATCGGTGACGTCCACCAGAAAATGACCTTGATCATCCACTTTTTCAATGAGGACATCGTATTGACCTGCCGTCTCATTTTTTTCCACCCATTTGACCATCCGACCTGCAAATGGACCATAGTTGTCCCATTGAAGCCATTGCTTTCCCCAGCGTCCTGACAAATCGGAAGTGAAAGCCAGGCTTTTTCCGAGGCCATAGCGCTTAGTCACCAGCAGGGGACCTTCTCTTGTTTTCAGTTGAATGGTGGCTTCGGGTTTGGGATAGGTGATATCCATGCCCAGCACAGGAGGAAAATCGCTATCTTCGTAGCCCTCCATAAAATCCGAGTAATGTTCCAATTCGGGTTGCAGTTCTTCTTCCAGGATCACTTTACGGGAAACAATTTTTATTTCATCGACAAAAATCCGGGGAATGTTGCCTGCATCATTGGTGCGGTAACTTCTTCCTTTACCTCGATCCGCCATGTTTTTCATGAATGAATAATTGGCGTCTTCTCCCACGGCAACGGTGGAAATGGTGATTTCCTTCTCCACTGCGGTGTTTAGCAAGGTATTGAGTCGTTCTTTTTCAGTTGCTGCATCGAAGATCTCTCCATCGGAGAGAATAATGACGTGCTTTTTGATGGAGGCGTGAGTTTGGATCGTTGCAATGGCTTCTTGCAACCCCTGGAATAACTTGGTTCCCCCATCTGCTTTCAAAGAGAGTAAACTCCTGGCAATCGTTTTTCGATTTTTTGCGGAAGTGAAGGGGACGGTCCATTGATAATTCGCATCGAAGGCGATCACTCCCACCATATCTTTGGGATTCAACAATTCCACTGCGGAGAATACGGCGATTTTGGCGGCTTCCAGTTTCTTTTGGCTCCCCAGGTTCTTGACCATGCTGGTCGACTTGTCTATGACGAAAATGATGCTCAAACTGCTATAGACGAGTTCGGTTGGTGGGTCCATCAGGACCGGTAACGCTCTTTCAACAGGAGTTTTGCGGTATTCGCCTGCACCGAAACTTTGAGGACCTCCTATCATCAACAATCCTCCTCCGACGTCCTTGACGAATTTTTCCAGGTTCTCCATATCCTGCTCTGACAACTGAGTGCTTGGCACATTGTCGAGAATGATGGCTTTATAATCGATGATATCATTCATGGAAGCAGGGAGGTCCTGGACCTTCAAAACATCGAGATGAAATCCCTGCTCCCGCAAGGCAATCACCAGGGGAACTTTGGAAGCTCCGCTTTCGCTCAGGTACAAAACACCGGATTTACGTATCGCCGAGGTAAAGGATAAGCCTTCGTTGTTTTGATAGACGACATCTTCTTTTGGATTGATCACTGCTTTGTAGCTGTAAATTCCAGGTGTGTGAACCACGTCTATCAAACGAAAAACATTCTTACCAGGCAGCAATGGGATGGTGTGGTTGGCGATCAGTTCCCCATTTCTCAGGAGAATCAGGTCGCCTTCGCTTTCTTTAGCGCTGACAACCCGTATATGGACTTCAAAAGGAGATTGCAAAGCAACAAGGGACGGGGTTTCTATTCCTTCAATTCGTACTTCGTTTTTTTCTTGTTGGGATTCCAGGGAAAGAGAGAAGATCTGAATATTGAGGGATTTTGCTAAAAATGCTATCTCTTCCGCCTGTTTGAGATTTTGGTTTCCATCCGAGATCAGGAGGATGCGATTGGTTCCTTGATCCGGTAATTTTCCAACAGCCAATTGAAGACCTTCGTAGATATTGGTAAATTTTGAGTTGATATGAGAACGGTGGAACTCTGTCGGAAAATTGGGGGTCAGAGGAACCTCGAGGGACGATTTTTTCCCGAACCTGATCAGCCCCGCCCGATCTTCTTCTTTCATGGCGCGAACCGCTTTTTCAATATAAGACCGGGCGACATTCTCTCCTGCGTGAAACACGCTGTCGGAAGCATCCACGACAAAGAACAAATTGACTCCATCAGCGCCATGATGCAAGCGTGGCTGTGCCAGGGTCACGCCCATCAATAAAATGACCAAAGATCGCATTGATGCGGATGTCAGGTTTCGAATGGTGCCCTGCTGCCGGACAGTTGGCAGGTAAACCATGTACCAGACAAAGGGTATTGCCAGCCAAATCAGCAGATAGTAGGGGTTCGTGAGAGTAACAGACATCGTGGTCCTATCTGGTTTTCAGCCAAAAATGCCATTCCAACAAAATAAACAAAGCAGCCATCAAAAAGAGAAATCCCCAAAGCGAATATTGGGCAATTGCCTTGTTGACGATAAGACCCAGCGCCGTTCGCGTGTCGGCATTTGGAAATTCTGGTACCCGGATGTCGGATTCTTGTTCATTGAGTAAATTGACTGCGAAAAATTGATTGCTACGTCCTTGCTGGGCAAGGTATATACCGGTTTCCATGGTATTGAAAAAATGAAACCGACTGGATTCGGGGAAATGAGTTTCAATCTTTCCCGATGGCAATTGAATGGTCACTTCTTGAGTTCTGCTTCTCAATTGCAACGGAAAAGGACTACCTGCTTGGGATTGTAATGAGGCAAATTCGAATTTGTAAGGGTACAGCCATCGAAAAATATTGTTCATCAAGACTGGAAAAGCGACTTTCATTGGCAATACGGAGCGGTTCAGGTCGAATGCGAACTGCACGACTCGCAAATCTTCGTTTTCATAAGTGTAAAGCAATCCTGTTTGCCGGGACTCCACCAGCGAGTGCAGCGTCTCGTCGGAGTCCTCCGCAATCACCTGGACCCGAGTAGCAACTTCCGGATGAATCCCTGCCCAGTCTAAATTCTTCATGATGGGGTGATTCCGATCCCAGTCCGAAATAGCGGGGTTCTCTATCGTGTTTCCCGGGAAAAGGGGGAGGTCAGGAGAATAAGAATCGATCAGGAGGAAATTACCGGTTTTGGTGAAAGGGGGTGACATGCGGTCCATAATAATAATGTCTTGTTGCTCGACCTGGTGTTCCCATGAGCCGGGAGATGCGAATGCGCTTTGTTCCAGGATGATATTGGGATGCGCTGCCAATAATTTTTCCAGGAAATAGTTGCCTTTGGTGAACAGTAGCACTTTAACCGGCTTGGGAGGTACCAGAACCGCAAAGGCTTGATTGTCAATTGGAAAGTCATCCTCCAGCTCCAGCAGGGCTTCCGCAATTCCGGGTTTGTTTCCGGAATAAGGAAAAAATAATACTTTCTTCTCCTGTGGGTCGAGGGTGACCTCCGGATTGGCCAGCACCGTGTTATTGACTCTCAAGAGCAGGGGAATTTGTTGCGGTGTTTGATTGAAGTTGCGTATTTCCAGCAGCACCTGGTATCGATCTTCACCAACGAATTCTTTACGGATCTCGAATTTAAGGATGCCTGTGTTTTGATTGCCTCCCTGGATGAGGATAGGTTTCACGTTGTCGTGAATTTCCGAAATATTGTGAAATTCCCCCCCTGCCCCATCAGTGATTACGAAAATTTGATCGTCACGATCTACTTCGAAAAAAGAGAGCGCCAAAAAAACGGCTTTCTTTAAGTTTCCGGCAGCATCCACCGGTTGGATTTCTTCAATCACCGCAGATAATTTTTGCTTGTCACCGGAAAAATGGATTTTCACCTGTGGAGTCATTCCAGATTCGATGATCAGGGCCTTACTGAGCACGGGAAGGTCCTCGATCAACTGCAATGCTTTTTCGCGAGCATGATCGAAGCGGGTTTGCGTGCCGCTGCGAGTTTGCATGCTGGCACTGGTATCCAGTACCAAAATCATGTTGCCGTATTGTTCGGTGTTCCAGAGCCAGACCGGTTGGATCAAAGCGAGTGTGGAGAAGAGGATGATCAGGATCTGAAAAAGCAAAGGGAGGTTTTTAAGCAGACGTCGCCAATGCCATCCTGCAGGCTGTTCGCGCAGGACTTCTCTCCAGAGAAAGAGAGTTGTCACCGGCACTTCTCTTGCCTTGGGTTTGAGGCTGTGAATCAGTAAAAGAATCGGAATAAGTCCCAAAAGGAGCAATCCAACAGGATTCAAAAGTTGCATTTATTTTACCAGGTTCCCTTCCATCAGGTAATGAACCAGGAAATAGTTAAAGGGTGTTTGGGTATCCACAAGAAAAAAATCGGCACCGATGGCAAGACAAAATTCCCGGATCCCTGCGATATAATTTTCCAGTCTGTTTCTATAGAGTCCCCGCATTTCCATATCCAGAGTCAATTCTCGTTTAGTACCGGATTCGATATCCGTCAGCTTTAAAAAACCGTTCAAAATCGGATCGATTTCCTGATGATCGAGTATTTGAATCAGGTTGATGTCCAGATTTTGATAGTGGAGGGCTTTCACTCCCTTTTCAAACCCCCTTTCATCGAGGAGATCGCTCAAAACAATGACTAAACCGTTGGGAGGGACCGAAGAGGCGAATTCGACCAAGGCCGCATTGAGGTTGGTGGAACCGGCAGTTTTCAAATTTCTTAAAAATTCCAGGATCAAAAAATAAACCTGCCGACCTCGTTCCGGCATTTTTGCGAAAATCATCCGGTCATTGAATGAACTGACCATGACTCGATCCAAATTTGCCAGGCTGATGTAACTCAAGGCCGCAGCGATTTTTTTGGCATACAACGATTTCAGCGGATTTCCACTTTCCATGGAGAGACTGGTATCCAACAAAATGTAAATCGATTGTTCTTTTTCCGCCTTGAACAATTTGATGAATAAACGCCCCAGTCTCCCATAGACGTTCCAATCGACATACCGCAAGTCATCACCGGGTTGATAAGCGCGATAATCCAGAAACTCCTGGCTGCCTCCGGTACGTATGGAATTGCGTTCTCCCACGTACATACCCCTGGCTTTCTTTTTGGCCAGCAACAGTAAGTGTTCCAGTTTCTCTAAAAAATCATCCTCTAAAAAAGGATCGCTTTGAACTGCTTTTGTCATCTTTGAAAAGGGTGACGGGACTATGAGGACTTCCGTAAAAAATCACATTCATGCAGAATTAGAGTGTCCGGGTGGCAATTGTTTCAAAAAGCAGTGATTCAGTGACTTTCCGGAAGAGTTTGCACGATATGGTCAATCAGATCATCCACTTCTATCGATTCGGCAAGGCCCTTCAAGCTGAGGATGACACGATGCCGTAATGCGGGTTTGGCCACTTCCCGGATATCCTCGAAGGCAACGTTGTAGCGTCCATCGAGCAATGCGTTCAGTTTGGCGGCTAGTACCACAGTCTGCAATCCCCGCGGGCTCGAACCATAGCGGACATAGTTCTTTGTCATCTCCACCGGACAATTCGGGGTAGGATGAGTCGCCATCAACAACCGAATTGCGTAATCTTGCACATGCGATGCAATCGGTACTTGCCTGACCAGGGGGCGCGATGCCAGAATGGCAGGGGTATCCATCACCGTTTGCAGCTCCGGCTCGTGCTCACCCGTAGTTTTTTCCAGGATCGCCCCCAACTCATCCGGATTGGGAAATTGAATGGTCAGCTTGTAAAAAAAGCGATCAATTTGAGCTTCCGGCAGGGGGTAAGTGCCCTCCATTTCGATGGGATTCTGAGTCGCCAGCACCACAAAAGGCTGTTGCAGTTGGTATTCGTTTCCAAATATCGTGATTTTGTTTTCCTGCATCGCTTCCAGAAGAGCCGATTGGGTTTTGGGAGTGGCCCGGTTGATTTCATCTGCCAGGATGATTTGTGCGAATAGGGGACCTTTATAAAATTCGAAACTGCGGTTGCCTCGTTCGTCCTCGTTGACCAGATTGGTGCCCAAAATATCGATCGGCATCAAATCCGGCGTGAATTGAATCCGGGAATACTCCAGGTCGAGTACTTGACTGAAAGATTTCACCAACAGTGTCTTACCCAATCCCGGTATACCTTCAATCAATGCGTTACCTCCACAGAGGATACAAGAAAAGAGAGACTTGATGATCGATTTCTGCCCTACAATGATCTTGGATAACTCTTGATCAAGCAGGTCGAATTTGCGTCGTAGTTCTTCAGTTTGATCTTCCTTGGAATTTGGTGTCATTGTGTTTTGTCGTCAATGGCTAAAAAATAATTTTTAATCAATGGCCGGTAGTGCAGAGGAATTTTTTCTTTTTGAAAGACGGTTTCCAGATCCTGCTCATATTGTCGATTGAAGGCAATAGTTGGCAGTTCTGCTTCACCGATGGTAGTCAGGGTTTGTACTTGAACTTTGGTATGCTTCCCTTCTCCGCTAAGCCCTTTTATTTTCGAAATGGCGTCTCGCGCGCGTTGAGCAGGGGAGGGGGTCTGACGGATCCCTTTTGACGGCATGTCTCCGGCCTGGTTTCCCGCTTCCTCATGTGAAAGATCTCCGGTTCCGTCTCCCGGGAAAAATTGGAAATCCTTGCCGGTCTGCATTGATTGATCAGCCAATCCCCCATTGCGTCTGCTTTCTTCGGAGTTTGAGCGCTCTGTGTTCGGAGATTCCCGGTCCTCGTTCGAGTACGCTCCTCCTTCTTTTCCTGCTTGCTCTGAATCAATGGATCTTTCCTGGTGTATACCCTTTTCCTCTTGCGCCAGGCTTTCTTCCAGCATCTGCTCCAATTCCCGGTTCCTGTTGAGGGCAGCCAGGCTTTCCGACAAGGAAAGGGGAATTTCTTCCGCAGACAAGTTACTCAATTCCTCTTCGATTTGATCGAGGTACTCCGGGTTGATCCCGTGCTGCAAAATACTCTCGAGAGTAGGAAGCCTGTTTGCCAGTTCGGGATCGATTTGTGCTGGCAAATTTTCGATAATTTCACTTTGAGCCTCACTGAGTTCGTTTTTCAATCTATTTTTTTCTTGAATAGTCTGCTGGCTGAGGGCATCCGATTTTTGCGATTTTTTTATCATCTCTGTCACTCTCTCTTCCAAATCCTTTTGGGCCAACTCCTCTTCAGGCTTTTGAATTTCAGAAGGGTTGGAAATGTTTTCCAGCTTATAAAATGGCTTCAAATTTTCAGTTTCTTCATGGAGGGCTTTACTTCCGGCAAGATTCGCAATGGCAGATTTCAGGGACTCCGGAACCATGTCTGGCAGACTGTTGATGAGAAAAAAGACTGCCAGGCATGAGGCGATGACCAATAAAGGAAGTTTGTAGCGACAACCGTAGAGCTGATTGAGAGGAAGGTAATGAAACGATGTCGTTGCAGTTTGAATGAGCTTGTCCGCAATAAAGGACTGTTGCCCCACCTGATGAACTTCGTAAGCTGTTCGTAGTAGTGCTTTCAAATGAAAACGCTGATCAAGCATTACGAGTTCGTCTTCCAATTGTTTTCTGAACTTGAATTGGCAGGTTAAGGTCAAGGCTGCGGCAATAGCAATAAGAATTGCGTAGAAAAGCCAGGTTTCCACTGAAATCGGGAAAATTTTTTGTAAAATAAATCCGAGTAACGAAAATGATAGTGTGGAGACAAGCATCCACATCACCGTTTGCGCAAGCCACTGATGCTCGATCACAGATTTCAAATGGCCGAGGTTTGCAGCAAAATCATTACGCTTCACGACGAATGGAGATTCCATGGTTATTCTTCCGGGGAAGGACGATTCCGCAACAGGATATGAATGGTTCGTATCAACAAGCTGATGACCAGGACCGTAAAAATTAAATATACTGTATAAGAATTCAACCTGCTTGTCACGATTTCATCTGTGCGTTGATACAAATCATAAAGCAAAAACAAAGGATTGATCCAGGGAGCGAAATAGAAGGTGCAAAGAAGAAAAACCAACAAGAAGACGCGACTCGAATAGTGACTGGTCATGGTGCTTCCCCATTGCAGGTAAGTCACGAAACCATACAAACGACATAACAGGGAAAAACTCAAAATGATACTGAAAGCCTTGAACAATCCACTCCAGGATACTTGAGACACAGTTGCTGCAATGAGGAGAAAAGGCAGGTATGGCAGCAAAATGAGGGCGGTCTGGGTGGTGAATTTTATTAACCCGTAAGTGAGAAAAGTTCGTGTCTCTTCCCAGGTACCCTCGTTGGGAAGAAAATGGGGATTCAAGTATCCAGGCATGAATTCTCCACGACCGCAAATCAGGTTAATGTAGACGCTTCCCACCAGGAGCGCCTCGGCAATCACTAAAAAATTGATTGGAATTTCGTTTGTCAGCAGGTATTCCGTTTTTACTTTTTGAGGCCAGAAAACGATCAAGAGGATCGCCAGAAACCAGGTCCCATGGAAAAGCATGGCAACCAAGGAGGGATTCAAGAGGTAATTCAGGGATCGATTACGATTTTTCCCCAGCAAATAATCCTCGGAAACCATCCGTATGGCAGGATGATGCCGTAAGCGATTCAGTTTTTGAAAAATGGGATTTTTCCCGGGAATTTGCATTTCAATTGAAATGTTAAAGAGTGGTTCTGAAAAACAACGCATCGGAATGCGTGTCACGTCGTGGTATTTCCCATTCCAGCATGGTCACGTGCTTTTTGTTCTGAATGGAAAGATTGGCAGATATTCCTCCTGAATCCTTATCCAGCCAACCGATCAGGAGAACCCGGTCGGACTGGGGAATATAATCGGAAGCGAGAGCTTTCAGCAGGATTACCATGAAATTTTGTCGAAAGTTATCGAAAAAGGAAACGGCAGGCTGAAAGGTCTCGATATTTGAGGATAAAAGCTTTGATGTCTTGCCTGTCGATTCTTGTGCGAGCAAATCATATCCTTGTATTTGGTTTTGATTCAAGCGCACGATTTTTCTTTTTCCGGAAGGTAAGTCCTCGATTGGAATCAGTCGCTCCAACAGAAAAATCCAGCATTTTTTAAAATCGAGTTCTGTTTTATTTTCGAGAACGAAGGTCCAGGTCCCCTGATCTTGCCAGAACGTTCCCTGCAAAGGAAATTCAAAGGGTTCTCGGGTTGTTAAAACCTGGTGAGACCAGCGTCGCAAGGGGATTCCAATGACCTGTCGATTATTTTTTTGTTCCAATGTGAAACGCTCTTCTCGAGGATTTTTAAGGAAGCTCGATTCCAGGAAGCGAATGGGTTGCGTAACGGAGGTGCTTTCCAGGTGGTAACGATTGCGGTGGAAGGAATATACCGTGACCCATTGTTGCAAATAGGCAAATGCGGAGTGTGGTTTTTTGGTGAGCAGGGTGAAGCTGCTGTGGTTGGCTTTGTCGGCTTGTTTGAAATGGTAGTAGCTCGCGCTTCCTGCAATGAAGCACAGGAGGAACACGACAAGGGGGATCATCAATTTTTGTGAGTCTTCGGAGTTTCGTATTTGGATTTGGAATATTCTGATGCCAATCACATAGAGAATCAGGATCGTAAGAATCGAAATAAATTCAGGAGAAGGGGTGGAGAGGGATTCTATCAAGGTGAGTAGAATTTGATTCTCGGGTAAGAGTAGTATCGATGGGTCCGCAGGAGGACGAAAACCCTCGAGCCACTGCCAGAAATTTAAATTTCCACTCCAATCCTGAAACATGGAAGATTGGAAATTGAAGGCAAAAAAAATAATTTTCCCGTTGCCAAGCGATTTTTCAACCACCAAAGGGATTCGTCCTTCCTCTATAAGGATCCGGCTGTTGCGTATTCTCGTGTTCAAGATTAAAAAAGGATTTTTTGCAACGAATGGCGCATTGGAAAATGCTTCCAGCGCATTGAGCCGAGATACGCGCTGCAGTTCAATCACTTCTATGTCAATCAGACTCTTCATAGTCTCATCTTCAAAAAAACTATAATCGATTCCGCTGGTGAGCAGTAAAAATCCACCACTCCGTACCCATTGCGCCAGTGCTTGCAATTGGACTTTACTCAAGAACTTGAGCACCCCCGTCTGCAACATCACCGTTTCGACCCCATCGAAACCAATCCAATTGCGAGGAAGTGTTCCTGGCCGCAGAAACAAAGGTTTGATCGATTCTTTTTCAGACTCGGAACCGATCTCAGTGAAAAATTTTGAGTTACCTCGGTCTCCTGAAACCAGAACGATTTTCTTTTCCGTGAATTGAGTTCTGAGCGATAATGTTTCTTCCCGGAGAATTTCGTCATCGTTGGAAAGTCGAATGCGTAGGGGATGCGCAACTGTTTGTATAAAGATAAAAAAATCATAAATTCTGGTCGAATTGGGGGTTAATTCTATGTTCCTGCTATATACGGTTTCCTCGATGTTGTTTTGAAATTCGTTGCCTGAGCGAACAATCACATCGAGGGTCCCCGTTGTCAGTTTTCCCCGGTTTTCGATACGCACTGACAGCGGTGTCCAGGTATCGACTTTGAAAATGCCATTCAGGCCCACTTCACTTTCTATGAATAACGAGGTCGCCCGTGCCTGCATGGAGAAAATACAAATTAGGGCACTGCACAACAAGAAACGGGATTTGAGTCGTTTTATGCGTTGAGGAGAAAGCAGAAACGAGAATGATTTTTTCATCTGTTTCAAGAGATGGAAGATCTTCCCTCCAAATGCGAGACATCACCCCAGGAATGAAGCCTCCAGTTTCCTTCTGAGCAGGAAACTGCATTCAGACTGGTATTTCTGATATCAATTCGTTGTCGCATTTTAAAGGGGAGTTCAAAAATATAGCGAAACAAATTTGACAAAACTCCTCCGTGTGAGACAACAACCAGAGTTTGTTGCGGATGTCGCTCGGCGAGAGTTTCAAATCCTGCGACGGAGCGTTTAAAAAACTGGCGAATGCTTTCTCCGTTTGGAATAACGAAGTCGGGATCGAACGACTGGAATTGCTCGAATTCTGCCGGATAGCGTTCCAATAGCTGTGCTGTTTTGAGTCCTTCAAAAATGCCCAGATTTTTTTCACGCAAGAATGACTCCGTGGAAATCAAATGCCCCGTCGATTGCGCAATCGATTGCGCGGTTTGCCAGGCTCTCCCCAAGTCGCTGCTGTAAAGATGGTCAAATTCCATTGTTTTCATGCGATTACCCAATGCAACAATTTCTTGACGCCCTCTCTCCGTCAGGGGACTGTCTCGATGTCCTTGCCAGATTTCTTGAGCGTTCCACTCTGTTTGACCATGACGTATGAAAATCAAGCGGGTCGGTCCCCCATCATCCTTTTCTTTCATTTCTCCAATACCACTTCGATGCCTTGTGAAAAAAACTGTAATGTTCGGGCAGGGGAAAGAAGCTCTGTTCACACTCGCAAATACAGATACTGCTCATTCTCATAATTTGAAAAAAAGAATCGATATATACTGAATCAATTATAATTTTCAATGGTGACGTATCAGGTAATGCCTACAATATAGTGAGATTGTCACCCCATACCAGTTTAATATAAGTGCTGTCTATTTTCTTCCGTAGATGCATGAGAAAAAATTAAGTATTGCCTTTTCCGGCTTTTTTCACGCATATTGTAAATTAATCAGTAAATCTTTTGTTCCAATATTCCGGCATTGTAATGCCTGTTCATTCGTCAAATACTATATATTCAATAAGGGTGAATTCTTATAATATGTTTTAAAAATCATACCTGTATTGAATGAGAGACACCAGAGGAAACTATTTGAAAACGTCTTTAGCACGATGATGCTTGGCAAGGCTTCCCCATCATCTGACTATCAATCTGAGCGCCGGATCTCTCAATTGTCCTGTTTTGCCGGACTTTGAAAATGACGCCTTTCCCAACACTGAAAACCGATCGTCTCACCCTGCGCTTACCTGAAATTAGGGAGGCTGCCGACATTTTGGCATTTTGCAGGAAAAATGAAGACCATTTACTGCCTTGGGAACCCCTGAAAGAAGAAGATTATTATACCATACGCTTTTGGAGAAGAACGATCCAACAAGTACGCCAAGAATTTCAAGAAGATAAATCAATGCGGTTGAATATTTACGAATCATCCACAAGAAAATTAATAGGGATGATCAATTTCACGCATTTTGAGCGTGGCGCATTTCAATCGTGTCGCTTGGGGTACAAGATCGATCGGAATTATGAAGGAAAAGGGATGATGTTCGAATCGTTGGAAGCAGGAATTCAGTATGTATTCAATCCATTGAATTTTCATCGTATCGAAGCAAGCTACATTCCCCGCAATAAAAGGAGCGCCAGCGTCTTGAAACGTCTGGGTTTTCAAATCACCGGCAAGGAAGAAAATTATCTCCGGATCAACGGAAGATGGGAATGTCATATTTTGACCAGCTTACTCAATCCCGAATGGAAAGCAATCCCTGCCAACATACGTCCTCTCGCGTTCCTGGGGCGCAAACCCTATAACTGATGTCAAGTGAACAAGTTTTGCATCAGGAGTTCCATTTTTTGCAGATCGCTAATGGATCATTTATTGAACGACAAACCCAGTTGGAAATGGCTACCCCTCCAGGATTGGTTTCCAATCATGCCTCTGTGCCTCTTGACACCTAACATGAATTTTTAAAAAGAAATTATATTGATCAATCGAAAAGCTCATGCTAATGATCATGTATAAATGGATTGCGTAATGCCATGAATTTTATATTGGAAGTCAATACAACCATTTGGATAACTTGGATAGGGATCGCCTTGTGCCTGACCCAGTCGGCAATGTTTTCTGGTCTTAATCTGGGCATTCTCGGTATTAATCGTCTCCGTCTCGAGTCGGAAGCAGAAGCTGGCAATCCTCATGCCGCCGTTGTTTTAGAGTTGCGCAGGGATTTCAATCTGTTACTCACTACTTTGCTTTGGGGAAACGTGAGTATCAACGTATTGTTGACGTTGTTGTCCGATTCGGTGATGGCAGGCGTGAGCGCATTTCTTTTTTCATCAGTTGGAATCACTTTTTTCGGAGAAATCCTGCCACAAGCGTATTTTACGCGCAATGCACTCAGACTTGGCTCCTACTTAGCGCCATTGGTGCGGATTTACGAATATTTGTTATGGCCCGTTGCCAAGCCTTCTGCCATGTTTCTGGACTGGTGGTTGGGGCCGGAGGGTATCCAGTATATCCGTGAAAGCAGCTTCAAGCAGTTTTTAAAAAAACACGTCCATGCGGAAGAATCCGATATTGGCAGACTTGAAGGATTGGGGGCATTGAATTTTTTATACCTGGATGATCTTAAAATGACCCAGGAAGGCGAAACCGTTCATCCCCAAAGTGTGATAGCATTGCCTTTGAATAGCGACTTACCCCGCTTTCCCAGGTTTATGCGGGACCCGGCCGACCCTTTCTTGCAGCGTGTTTACGCATCCCATAAAAAATGGGTTATCCTCACGGGTCCCGAAGGCTTGCCAAAATTGGTGCTGAATGCCGGAGCTTTTTTAAAAGATGTCTTGTATCAAAAAAAAGAAGAGTTTGATCCCTATCGCTACTGTCATCTTCCGCTTGTGGTAGTTGACCCGCATATCACTTTGGGACAGGTCATTCAGAATTTCAAGGTCAGTCCGGAACATGCGGAAGACGATGTGATCGACAAAGATCTGATTCTCTTTTGGGGGGAGGAAAAACGGATCATCACAGGGGCTGATTTGCTGGGTCGACTATTGCGGGGAATCGTATCCCAAGAACCCCCAACCGATAAATTCGCCGGGTTAAAGCGAGCCAAATAAAAACATCGAATGCAGGGGATTGCTATGAATCTTCATTCGAGAGGCATTCCTTTCAAATACAATTGCCTTTCTTGTTCAGGAAATCTTTCAATGGCGTAACGTAACATCGTACGGGGCATGTTCCGGTAGTGCTTTTTCAGGAAGGATTTTTCAACCGCGCGATTTCGTTTGCCAATCTCTCTGAGCATCCAGCCCACCGCTTTGTGAATCAGTTCTTCTCTGTCATCGATCAATAAGTCCGCGATCTTGAGCCCATCGTCGAATTCGTTTTTTCGGATCCAGTATAACGTCGCCATCATTGCAATCCTGCGCTCCCATAGATTTTCGGATTGCGCCAGATCATAGAGGATCCCCCTGTCTTTTTGGTCAAGATAAGGACCGACGATATGATGTGCCGAACTGTCCACCAGATCCCAATTGTTGATGTATGGAATATGCTGCAGGTACAGGTGATAGATGGCGGTTTTCTCCTTAAAATCTCCCTTTTTGAATTGTTCAACAAATAGCAATAAAGCGAGCAGTCGTTCTTCATGAAAAGGAGAATGGAGCAGTTGTATGACTTCGTGTTGTGGAGTGTTTTTAAATTTTTTAACCTGCGATCTCAGCACGGGGACACGGATACCAAGAAATCGATCACCCTCGCCGTACTCCCCTTTTCCGGTTTTAAAAAAACGCTGTGAATGCTCTGCGATTGAAGGGTTCGCGAGTCCCTTCAGTATATTCGATATTGTTTTTGCAGTCATAATGGAACAGATTATAGAACTGAAGTAGAACAGGCCAGGGGCATATCAACTGGGATCAGAGGAATGCTCTTGAACGTTCAGCTGGGTGATGAGGTACGTCACCTTGCAATATTCACACACCACCTCAACCGTATCTTCTCCAGGTGGGAATATTTCTGTCTTTCCGTTATCGGCAAATTTTTTGACGTTGTCGACCATCTGTTCTTGTGAGCATCCACATTTGAATTGTACGGATTTATTGGCCAGGTACTGAAATCCGATGTTTTCAAATTCTTCCCGGAGGCTTACGTTGTCCGATAACCCTTTTGCCATGATTTTTTGTAAGGGTGCATGACACAGGTTATAAGCTTGTGCAAGGTCTGATGGATTTTCTTTGTCTGCCAAAGGTAGTTGGTGCAGCATGAAACTCTGATCACTTTGACTGGAAATACCTATCCGGCTGTTGACTTGATAGGATTGGGCCAGCACGTGGTTGATGATTTCGTTTTCATCGACATCCCGCACTTCCAAAGTGGATTGATAGGGTCTTTCCGAATATGGGAAAAATTTGACGAGTCGTACTTGTCCCTGGATGGAAGCGGGCAAGGATTGGAGTTCGTTCGGGTATAACATCCCCCGCATCAGACCTGCTGCATTCATTTCGATTTTAAGACGAAAATAAGGGGTTTCGGAATCAATATAAAAACAAAAATGTTCACCCTGTTTCAGCAATCCGAGCATCAGTTGGATGCTGAGCACTGCGGATCGAAAATAGGAAATACCGGCTTCTCGTAATCTGTGAGTCAGGACCAGGTCGTGGATCAATTTTTGACCTTCCAGAAAATAGAGAGCAAACTTGCGATCTTTGTCAATAAACGTAAACAATTGACTGTCATTGAGCATCGGTACCCTCCTGCGTGTCTGTTATCTGGCAAGCGCATGGACGTGATGCTCTAGTTCAAAGACATGGTCATCCACGATTCCTAAGGAACGCAAACTGTCAGCCAGCTTTACCAGGTAGTCGGCATTGGGACCACTCGGTCCACGTGAGTGAAAAATTTGCAGGGCCATCTCGGTTGTCGCAGCCGGTCCCAGGTAATTGGGATTATCGCGCTGAGCCACATAAACGATGACTTGAATTGCAGGGAGCGAGTTCGTCGGATGAAAGGTCTCATCGTAACGCTCAAATCCTCCTTTTTCACGAGAGTCGAGGTACGAAAAAACAGATTCGGCGACATTTTCAGTTATTTGATAGGCAATTCCCCAGCAAGTGGCGCCGGGTTCGGCAATCAGGGTGACAACCCGCCCCGGCGTTTTGGGTGTGCCGCGATGATCGATCGATCCCTGGTAGAAACGACGGGACCATCCTTGAACGTACCCCAACTGTCGATTATTGAAGGTAAAGCCGGGATTCCAGATCAAAGATCCATATCCGAAAATCCAAACATCTGCCATGGTTTCTTCCTCTAAATCATGGTGAGGAAACGGATGCTCTGGTGCTTCCGAGATTTTTCAACGACCCCATGAATCAGGAGCGTAACGGGTGATAAAATTTTGATACTGCGGACGGCTCTTGAAAGGAATACGACTTGTTGGAGTTCCTGTATAGATAAAACCAACAATACGGTCTTTATTTTCGAGCCCAAGCTCTTGTTTGACCATCGGATCATAGGCATTTACGCCAGTTAGCATAATAGATCCAAATTTCATGGCATTGAGCGCCATCATAATATTATGGGCGGCAATTCCGGCAGAAACGACTTGTTCCACCACGGGCACATTAGAGACGTCTTCTTGAACAATGGCGCAAACCGCAATGATCATCGGAGAACGCAAAGGCTTGGAACGTGCGGCTTCTATGACCTCTTCGGCAGCATCCGGTTCACGGCGCTTTGTGGCTTCAGCAAACGCATCGCCTAATTTTTTGCGTGCCTCTCCTTCGATGATGATAAAGCGCCAAGGTCTCAGGCTACCGTGATCCGGTGCCGTTACGGCTGCCTGGAATATTTCGGCAAGCTGCTCCTCAGAAGGAACAGGAGGTCCCAGGTGTTTCGCCGACATCGATTGGCGTGATTGCAAAAAATTCAATATTTCCATAAAATCCCTTGTGTTGCATACAACGGTTTGTAGTAAGAGTAGTAATAGTCGGATTTTCCGGAGAGACTCTCCTGAATCCATGACAGTAATCATATCCAAAAAGCTCCAAGGAGTAAAGGGAGAAACCATTGAGCAGGATGGATTCCCTGGTCAATGAATGCATGAAAGCTGATTTTTTGATCTTGTCACAACGAAATCAGAATTTCTTTTTCAGGTATGACAGTCCGCCTCCCGACTCTTTGAAAACGAAAATCAATTTCCTGCGCAGCATCCTGAAGGCAAATGCATGGCGTTAAAAAATATTGAAATCACCGGACCTTATTTCGAGGACTTCAAACGTGGGCAAATTATGGAGGAGCCACCCTCTGTAACCATCACCACGGGGCATATGGTGTTCCATCAAAGTCTTTTTGGAGATCGACTGCGCCTGTCACTCGATAAGGTGCTTTGCCGGAAAGTGTCAGGCAGAAAAGAGTTACTGGTAAACCCCAATCTCTTCTTCAATATAGCAGTCGGACAGACTACTTTTGCTTCTCAACATGTCAAAGGCAACTTGTTCTATCGAGGACTGGTCTTCAAAAAACCAGCTTTTGTGGGGGACACCCTGACCACGACCACAAAAGTAATGGCTCTTCGTCAAAACAAGTTAAAAAAAGGCAGACCCTCCACTGGCATGGTAGTATTGGAAATAAGAGTCGTCAACCAACATGCGGAAGAAATGCTGAGATTCTGGCGTTGTCCGATGATTGCTTGCAGGGACCCGTACATCGAAACCGGGCATACCGACTCCTTCGACGCTTTCCCTGCCGACCTGGATACAGACGCCATCATGGAAGTGCTTCCCTTGGATTGGAAACTCAGTCTGTTTCGAAAAAGCATCTCGGGGGATCATTTTGATCAAATTGCAGAAGGAACGACCTTTCGGATCCACTCTCGAGATACCGTTACGACAGCACCGGAACTAGCGCGGTTGACGCTCAACATGGCGATGACTCACACGGATGCGGAAGCCAGCCACTATAAAAAACGATTGGTGTATGGAGGTCACACGGTGGCTATGGCAGCAGCCCAAATTTCCCGCGCATTGCCCAATATGGTTACGATTATGGCATGGAAACGTTGTGACCACACAGCACCTGTATTCGAAAATGACATCCTGCGTACAGTTGTTTCTGTTTTGAAAAAGCACCCTCTCAACGAACTGCGGTTCACGGAGAATGGTGGTTTGGTGGAACTTCATGCTACTGTTTTTGCCAGCCGGGAGGGCGAAAATGGCAATGCCATGGAGGAGTGTAAAGTGTTGGATTGGGAACTGGTTATCTTAATGGCCTGAGCCCCTTTAACAAACGACGGATTAAAAAATCGATTTTAATTGAAAAACATATGAAATTCCCAGAACCATTGACAGCAACCCGGGACGTTCTCAAAAAGGGGAGAGACCTGCTCCATTCTTGCTGGACCCGTATCCGGCAAAAGTGTCTGGAAAACGGCAAGGTATCGACAAAACGACTCGATGACCATCAATGGATATGTTATGAACTCGCATTATCGACCGCTGAATGGACAGCCGCAGAATTTTTAATGGCTTACAGTCAAAAATTACGAGACCAGGCAAATCCTTCCGGGGCAGACCTGATGATTGAAGAACAGTTGACCCTCATTTTTTGCATGGAAGTCCTGCAAAATCTCGGGTGTCGATTGATGATACGCAAAAGCGAATTTGGACTTTCCGGTGAACACCTCAACTGGCTTCGTTCAGCTGATGTGGAGAACTTTTGTTCGTCTTGGCTGAATAGCGGTAAATTAATGGAACTGGGGCATAGATTGCTGCCCTTGGATGGAAAAATTGGCAATCCGCTGCTGGATGAAGAAAAAGAAATCATGGCCGAAAATTTCCACAAATTTGCTGAAAGAATAGTAACCCCACAGGCAGAAGCCATCCACCGGCAAAATTTAGTCATCCCGGATGTGATTCTCAATCCACTGGTTGAGTTGGGTTGTTTCGGACTGTCCATCCCCATCCGCTATGGTGGTGTTCAACCTGACGATCAGGAAGACAATTTGGGCATGATCGTGGTGACCGAAGAACTCTCGCGGGCTTCTTTGGGGGCAGCCGGCAGTTTGATCACTCGTCCGGAAATCATGGCAAAAGCCCTCTTGAAAGGTGGGACCGAGATGCAGAAAAAGGTTTGGTTGGCCAGGTTGGCAGCAGGCAATCCCTTGTGCGCCATTGCCATCACGGAGCCCGATTTCGGATCGGATGTGGCTTCTATTCAGTTGAAGGCCACCCCTTGTTCCGGTGGCTGGCGTTTGCAGGGAGAAAAAATGTGGTGTACTTTTGCGGGAAAAGCAGGAGTTTTGCTCACCCTGGCTCGAACCGATCCGGACAAAAGTCTCGGGCATAAGGGATTGAGTTTGTTCATGGTGGAAAAACCCGGCAGTGACGGAGAAGCATTCCATCACAACCAGCCAGGGGGCGGCTCCATCAGTGGACAAGCCATTGCGACCTTGGGCTATCGCGGTATGCATTCATTCAATGTGTTTTTTGACGATTACTTCGTTCCGGATGAGGCCTTGCTTGGAGAAGAGGAAGGAGCGGGAAAAGGCTTTTATTTCACCATGGCCGGATTTTCCGGAGGTCGGGTGCAAACTGCCTCACGCGCCAACGGTCTCATGCAAGCTGCCTATGAGCAAAGCCTGGCTTTTGCCAGGAAACGAATAGTTTTTGGAAAACCCTTGGCCAGTTACCAACTGACCTTGGTCAAGTTAGTGAAGATGGCTTGTCTTTTGACGGCATCCCGGCAATTCACTTACGCAGTCGGTCGTTTGATGGACGCAGGGACGGGACAAATGGAAGCGAGTATGGTAAAGCTCTTTGCTTGCAAGGCTTCCGAATGGGTTTGCCGGGAAGCGATGCAGGTTCACGGAGGGATCGGCTATGCCGAAGAAACCCCTGTCAGCCGCTACTTCGTGGATTCCCGGGTACTGTCTATTTTTGAAGGGACCGAAGAGACCTTAGCGCTGAAAGTGATTGCCCGGAACATGGTGGATCATCTTTCTTGAAAATAAAATATTGCGCAATACCAGTGATAATGGCAGTAAAAAACGACTCAATCATTATTGGCCAGCCTGATCGCTCCATCGAGACGAATGGTTTCTCCGCTCAGCATGGTATTTTCCACAATGCTGTTTACGAGTAAAGCAAATTCCCGGGCGTGCCCCAGGCGTTTGGGAAAGGGTACGTCAGCAATTAAGGCTTTGCGGGTACGATCCGCCATTCCCGCCATCATGGGCGTGTGGAACAAACCCGGGGCGATGGTCATCACCCGGATCCCATAGCTGGCAAATTCCCGTGCGATGGGAAGCGTCATACCGACGACGCCTGCCTTGGATGCAGAATAAGCTGCTTGTCCGACCTGGCCGTCAAAAGCGGCAACCGAAGCGGTATTGATCACCACCCCTTTTTCTCCATCCTCATTGGTGGCCTGATTCCGGATCATTTTTTCAGCGCAATGGCGGATAACGTTCATGGTACCCAGTAAATTGACCTGGATCACTCGATTGAACGATTGATAAGACATGATACCTGATTTGCGGCTGAATACTTTTGAGGGGGCTCCCACTCCGGCGCAGTTGACCACGATATGAATCTCTCCACAGGTGTCGGTCGCTTGTTGCACTCCGGCTTTGACCTCCTCATCTTCGATGACGTTGGTTTTGATGAACCAGACTTTTTCTCCCAATTCCCTGACCATCTGATTCCCGCTTTCGTCATTGGAATCAAAGATGACTGCGCTGCGTGCTCCTTTTTCCAGTAATAGCCGGATGGTAGCTGCGCCTAACCCGGAGGCGCCCCCGGTGACGAGGGCCACTTTGTTCCGTATATCCATCTCTTACTCCACGAGGTTTGAATACTCAATGCATCCTTATTACCTGTTCGTTGTCAATATACCGAGCAACATTCAGATAAATCATATCCTGGCAGTCTCCTGTTTTTCAAGCAAAATTTCTTTAAGGAGGTAAATCAGAGTGCTAAGCGCTCTGGCTTCCACGGCTCTCGTTCTTTTTCAAAGAGTGGACTGGCTTCTTGAAGAGCCTCGAGGTGGGGAATCGATGGCTTCTCGGAAGATACCTGAATAGCGACAAGTCGATCAACATAGAAATTGCTGTCCTCCACACAATGTGTTATGTTTTTGAAAAGATGACAAATTTCACCTCTCCTTCCCATCGAGGGCATCATGACTACTTTAGAATCCGTCAAAAACCACTCCTCTCCAAGACGGGTGCCTCCTTCTGCCAAGGAGCCGCTCAGGGTCAGTGAGGCTGAGTATTGGAAGACGTATTACGAACACCCGGATCATTCATATGAATGGAACAATGGACTCTTGGAGGAAAAGCCCATGCCCGATTTTCTAAGCATCTCCCTCTACCAATGGTTTTATCGCTTATTAGAAGAATATTTGACTGTCTTTCCCATCGGACGGATCATGATCTTGGAAATGGGCTTTCGTTTGGAGTTGGGAAAGAAAAAGGTGAGTATTCGCAAACCGGATCTGGCCGTGATTCTCCATTCCAATCTTGTCGAGGCCAAACCCCTGGACCGTTCTTTTAGGGGAGTGTGTGACCTCTGTATCGAGTTTTTATCCGACTCGACTCCCGCGGAGGTGGAACGGGATACGGTCCACAAAAAAGAAGAATACGCCAAAGCAGGGGTGGCGGAATATTATATTTTAGACCGTTTGCGCAAGCACACCGCCTTCTATTTCCTCAATGAGCAAGGGGTTTATGAGAGGATGAAGCACCAAGAGCCCGGGGTGATTCATTCCCGGGTTTTGGATCGTTTCGCCTTTCGTCTGGAGGATTTAGAAAAACAGGTGGCCTTTGAAACATTAATTGAGGATCCTCTCTACCAACCGTTTCTCCTGAAAAGCTTCCAACAAGAGCGTCAGCAAAAAGAACAAGAGCGACAACTGAAAGTAAAAGCCTTGGCAAGAGAAGAAAAAGAGCGACAACAAAAAGAAAAAGCCTTGCAAAGAGAAGAACAAGAGCGTCAGCAAAAAGAACAAGAGCGACAACAAAAAGAAAAAGCACTTGCGGAAGTCGAACGGCTGCGTGCTCTCCTCCAAGAGAAAGATGCTGATCCGCGCTAATATCGGATCTGGTTTTCGTGATTTATTTTCGTAGCGCTCTTGCTTCCATGGCTCTCGTTCTTTTTCAAAGAGTGGACTGGCTTCTTGAAGAGCCTAGAGGTGGGGAATCGATGGCTTCTCGGAAGATACCTGAATAGTGACAAGTCGATCAACATAGAAATTGCTGTCCTCCACACAATGTGTTATGTTTTTGAAAAGATGACACATTTCACCTCTCCTTCCCATCGAGGGCATCATGACTACTTTAGAATCCGTCAAAAACCACTCCTCTCCAAGACGGGTGCCTCCTTCTGCCAAGGAGCCGCTCAGGGTCAGTGAGGCTGAGTATTGGAAGACGTATTACGAACACCCGGATCATTCATATGAATGGAACAATGGACTCTTGGAGGAAAAGCCCATGCCCGATTTTCTAAGCATCTCCCTCTACCAATGGTTTTATCGCTTATTAGAAGAATATTTGACTGTCTTTCCCATCGGACGGATCATGATCTTGGAAATGGGCTTTCGTTTGGAGTTGGGAAAGAAAAAGGTGAGTATTCGCAAACCGGATCTGGCCGTGATTCTCCATTCCAATCTTGTCGAGGCCCAACCCCTGGACCGTTCTTTTAGGGGAGTGTGTGACCTCTGTATCGAGTTTTTATCCGACTCGACTCCCGCGGAGGTGGAACGGGATACGGTCCACAAAAAAGAAGAATACGCCAAAGCAGGGGTGGCGGAATATTATATTTTAGACCGTTTGCGCAAGCACACCGCCTTCTATTTCCTCAATGAGCAAGGGGTTTATGAGAGGATGAAGCACCAAGAGCCCGGGGTGATTCATTCCCGGGTTTTGGATCGTTTCGCCTTTCGTCTGGAGGATTTAGAAAAACAGGTGGCCTTTGAAACATTAATTGAGGATCCTCTCTACCAACCGTTTCTCCTGAAAAGCTTCCAACAAGAGCGTCAGCAAAAAGAACAAGAGCGACAACTGAAAGTAAAAGCCTTGGCAAGAGAAGAAAAAGCCTTGGCAAGAGAAGAACAAGAGCGACAACAAAAAGAAAAAGCCTTGCAAAGAGAAGAACAAGAGCGTCAGCAAAAAGAACAAGAGCGACAACAAAAAGAAAAAGCACTTGCGGAAGTCGAACGGCTGCGTGCTCTCCTCCAAGAGAAAGATTAAGAGCTCCATTTTTTGCAGAACGCTAATGGACCCTTATTTGAACGAAGAACCCGGTTGGAGATTGCTTCCTATCCAGGATTGGTTTCCAATCATGCCTTTGTGCCTTTGTGCCTCTGTGCCTCTGTACTTTTGCAACTTTGCGCCTTTTTAAGTGAGCCGTGATTTCTCAGGAAAAACCAGCGTATTTCGATTACAATGCCACGGCGGTGTTGCTTCCACACATTGCGGAAAAAATGGCTCAAGTGGCCCAAAGTCAATTTGGCAATCCATCCAGCCCTCACCAAAAAGGCAGAGAAGCGAAAAACTTTCTTGAAGACTCACGCGCTCGTCTGGCGTGCCTGTTGGGAATCGAACCCGACGAATTGTTGTTTACCAGCGGAGGCAGTGAGAGCAACAATTCCGTTTTGCGTCAATTTTTTCAGACCAGTGAACCGGTTCATATCATCACGTCGCGCATCGAACATCCCTCCATTTTGGAAACCTGCCGGATACTGGAACGAATGTCCCATATCGAGGTGAGCTATCTTCCAGTCGATAGCGAAGGACGGGTTGTTTCAGAAACTCTGAAGCCGGCTATCCGTCCGCACACTCGCTTGATTTCGATCATGGCTGCCAACAATGAAACGGGTGTGATTCAACCTGTCGAGTCCCTGACTGCCATAGCCCGGGAATATCAAATTCCTTTCCACGTGGACTGCGTGCAAGGAGTGGGAAAAATTCCAATGGACTGGAGTGAATGGGGAATCCATTATGCGAGCGCCACTGCTCATAAATTTGGCGGACCTCGTGGAATCGGATTGCTTTACATCAAAAAGGGAACGCCTTTCACCAGCTTGATAGCCGGCGGCAAACAAGAGCGGGAGAGGAGAGCCGGCACGGAAAACGTCGTGCTGGCATACGGCTTTGCGGAAGCGCTCGACTGGACCCTGAACCATCGAGAGGCAATCAACCGGAGTATGACAAAATTTAAAGATCAAATAATCCGTATTTTTCAAGCCAACGAGGGGTTTTTTCTCAATGGAGGCCGAGCTCGTTGTTTGCCCAACACGATCAATTTCGGTTGGCATGGTCTCAGTGCGGAAAGCCTCTTGATTTCTCTGGATTTGGATCAGATTGCAGTTTCGTCGGGATCCGCATGTTCTTCAGGCGCCATTGAAGCCAGCCCGGTTTTGCTCGCTATGGGATTGGACAAGCAGAAATCAAAGGCTTGCTTGCGAGTGAGTATGGGATGGAACACTCGACAAGAGGAAGTGGATTACTTGATCGAACGCATGCTGTTTCATACCAAACGGTTGTATGCAAAAAAGCGAATGACGCCTTCCCGTGATTGAGGCAGGAAATCATTTAATTGGCAGTGGCACATAAGCCTTGACTGCATATAGGGTTTCGATAGCGCTCAGGCTATAAGATTGCTGAGCGCCTATAAAGAGAACCCGGCCCGCTTCCAGGTCGAATCCGACGTCCTCCCCGTGTAACGATCCTTTTCCCGACAAGACCAGAAAAATAGAAGGCGTGTCGGTTTTTCCCTGAAAAATCGCATTGTCTTTGGACAGTTGAATAGTTTGCAACTCAAACTCTTCCGCTGCTGATGGATAGCGCCGGATAAAAGGAGTTTCTGCAAAGCCTGTATGTAATTCGGGAGGTAGATGTTGGCAGGAGAGGCGAGTCATCATTTGTGCTACATCTTTGAACTTGTTGGTTATACCGGCCCGGATCACGTTGTCGGAAGTAGCCATGCACTCCACAACATCCCCACCCAGGTAAGAATGCAACTGGTTGGTCCGTAATGAAATTGCGCATTGTGGGGCCACTTCAACCTTTTGCATTAAAAAAAGAAACAACAATCCCGGATCGTTTGGATAATGAGGAAACAAGTCAAGGAACAAAGAGTCTGCTTCGCTGCGATTATTCTTTTGAAGAATATTCTCTTGAAGAGTTTTCAGCAGTGAGTGCGCTTTTGCTTCCGGAAGCATGAGCAAAAGAGGAAGGTCATTCTCTAAATCAATGGAATGACCGCCGCTGGAGCGACGCAGGCTCGAATTGTTTTCTTGCAATAATTCCGAGAGGCATGGGTATTGCCGCCAGATTTTGAGAAGAGTGGTTTTGTTTTCAAAACCGTATAAAATTTTAAATCCGGAAAGAGCCAGGGTCATTTCCGGTTTATGATTAGCATCCGGATAAAGAACCGGATCTTTGCTATGAAGAGACTCGGCCCATTCTTTGTCGGGGTGCAATTGAACGGAAAGTGGGTGAGCAATAGAAAGCACTTTGAATAGAAAAGGCAGGACGCCCCACCGTCGTTTGGTATATTCACCCAACAGTGCCGGATTGGAATGCAATACCTCGGAAAGCAGGATGCCGTTTCCAATTTTGACGCGGGAAGGACCTTTGGGGTGCACTCCCATCCACAATTCGGCATAAGGTTTTAGCGGATCAATGGCCTGTTCCCTCAACAAGCGGGCAACGAGGGAAGATTTCCCTTTTTTCCCCCAGTCATAGTGCATCGCATGGCACTCCAATTCATAAATATCAGAGTTTTTCATGAGATTCGTATGTGGGGAGACAGTCGAGGATTGAGCTGGAGAACTATGGATTTTAAATGAAGTTTTTCAGTTCGTCACCGAGTTCCCATACCCCAGAGCACGTTCGTCCCTTCTCCCATCACGGTGGTGGGCATTTTTCCGTCCCAGTTTAACGCCCGGGTATATTCCACCAGGGTGAGATTGTTGGCAATGGCGTCGGCTTTCTTCTGAATTGCCTCGGCTTCCGCGGCCCCTCTTAATTTAATAGCCGTCGCTTCTGCTTCAGCAATCGTATTGATCTCATAGGCCATGCCGTCAGCTCTCGCTTTCTGAGCATCTCGTTCCGCATTGGCAGTATTGACAGCCTGTTGAGCCGTGTGCTGTTGTTTGGTCAGGCGGTGTTCTTCGGCTTTGGCTAATTCCTTTTCCCGCTGTTTCTCTTCAATGGCCTGCAAATAATTTTCTGGCAGTTTTAAATCTTCCAATTGCACCGAATCCAACTCGACTGGAAATCCTTGCATGGTTTTATTCAGTGACGATTGGATGTCGCCGATGATCACTTCACGTTGCTGGATGATTTTGTCGGCAGGGTGTTTGGCGATCGCTTCTTTCGTTGCAGAGCGTAAACGTGGGTCGAGAATACGGCTCTCGAATTGAGACAGCCCGCCATAGCCGACATACAAGTCCAGGGATTGTTCTTTGATCACCGTCCAGTTGATCGAGACTTTGGCCGTAATGGGCATTGTTTCGGAGGTGGAAGCAGATAAAATCTCTTCATTTTTTCGAGGGCGAATCTCAATTTCTTCCACGGTTTCCATATAAGGCATCTTGAAGTTCAAACCGGGATCAACGGCTGAGACGGCCTTTCCCCAACGTTTGACGATGCCCACATGGCCTTCTTCGATGGTATAAATACCCAGGATGATGGTGTAAACAACGAAAAGCGCCACTACGGCGAGAATACTCCACTTGGCAAAATAACCAGTTGATCTTCGGGGACTGCTGGTGGTTTCAAATTTTGGTTGTTCCATGACACTCTCCTCGTCAAATCCATTTTATTTTAATTGTTGGTATGAACCCGAATGACAATGTATCCACAGTAGCGGTATTTGTCAACAGATCGAAGGTGGAGACTGAAGACTCGGTGTTCCCTCTCGTAACAGCCTGCTCTGCTTCCCAGGGTGAAGCAGTCTTTAGACATTTGATTGAGTTCGGCAGCCATCTTGGCCACCAAGGCGGGGTTGCGGTAAGGGTTTTTCGAGCACTTCATCTCTAATACATATGCGGTTGCAACGCTGTCGCCAATGTCAGCTCTATGTCCTGGATGGCCTGCTTCATTGCCTGTCCGATCAAATCCAACCGTCGTACTTGCTCGATTCGTGGTTCAACACGCGCGAGTTCGTCCGCGGTGAATATCCCCCTGAAAATAGAGCAAGCATCGGATAGACAGATGATCACGATGTCCCGCGGATCCGGTATCTCATTGCTGAACAACACCTCCATGATTCGGAGTTTCACCTCCCGCTGTACTTGTCCGTCAATCGTCGGATACCGGCGGGACTTGAAAACCCACATGAACCGGTCATCCACGCGTTCCAATATCCCGTGCTCAACCAACCTCTTCAAAGACTCTTCCCGTAACTCCTCTCCCCTCAAAGCGATCCGTTCCACCCAGTAACGAGCATCGTGTCCATCATTCTCAGCAATTTCCGCCAAAGCAGGATCCAGCAAACTGTCGCCAGTAGGAGTCGCGTCGATAAGTACCAATTTCTCCAAATCGGTGTCGATCCGGCATTCCAACGCTAAATCCATCAGCACTGCACCAGCCATAGCGTAGTCGAATGAAAAGTTCGACACGCGCGCAAACCGTCCATCTTCGTCGTTCAACAGCAGGAGAATGATTTCTTCGGCGAATCGCAACATTTCGGTACCCCTCTGATTGGGTTAGTTCCGGATGTCGAACCGTATTGCCCGGTAATCTGCGAAGGAATACATTACCTTGACTCCACCTTCACGGTTCACGACATCCACATTGTAAAAAAATTTACTCATGAGGATAGCATTTGCAAACAGGTGTGTAAAGATGATTTCAATCCATAGGTAACTATTCAGGTCTCTGAAAAACCCGTTCAGTTAAATATCATTAAAAAAGATTCCTGGAGAGGAGCGATCGTTTTCAAGTCCTCCCACGATTCAGAGTGCTAAGCGCTCTTGCTTCCATGGCTCTCGTTCTTTTTCAAAGTGTTGACTGGCTTCTTGAAGAGCCTCGAGGTGGGGAATCGCGGGGTGCCGAGTCTTTAATCCCCAGCACCCGCTTCTCTATGAACATCATCCTGAGGAATGAATCCTTAGTGCCCCATTTCTTTCTTCAGGTCCTGGTCAATCCAAAGGCGGGGGAAGATGACAGCACGGTCGCCCCATCCCAGGTCGATTTCGCCATTATACCCTTTGACCCACGGCTGGTTCACGTTAAACTGTGGGGGTTTCGGACTCCATATACGCAAGTGGTTCGCGACGTGGAACAGATCGACCACTCTCACCACCCGCTGCTGCTCCTCAATGGAGGTAGCGGCTTGAGCGGCTTCCACCAGGGCGTCATAAACCGGGTCCTGGTGTCCGGTGTTGCTCGTTTTCCCTATCGAACTCGAATGGTCCCAGGTGATCGTATCCATAGGTGGATTATCATAGGCAGAGATTGTATGCAGCAACCCTCCATAAGTGTGGCCAAACATAGCAGGCATATAAGCCGGTCGGTCCAATACCCTGATCTCTACATCAATACCAATCTTACCCCAGTAGTCGGCAGCTATTTCGACATAGTTTAAATCCCAGAGATCCAAGCTGCTCAAGACGGTCTTGAATCGAATGCCGTCCGCGCCACGGGTGAGACCAGCCGCGTCCAGTAACGCCTCGGCCCCTGCCGGGTCATACCGGTAGCCTTGCTTGACCGCTTCGGGCCACTGGTCAAAGGGGATGATATACCCGACGAGCGCATCCCCTAAAAGCGAGCGTGGTGTTATGTTGGCATAACCCTTATAGTAGGTCTGGTTGATGGTCTCGAGATCCAAGGCCATCTGCATGGCCTTGCGCACGTTGACATCTTTAAAGAGAGGCTCCGTCTGGTTAAAAGAAAAAGCCGTTTCCGCCCGATACGCCCATGGGGTCATCATGAGTTCGGGGTTGGTCCTCCGGAGGCTCTCTGCCTGGTCGATAGACTGTAATTGAGCGCCGCCACCGCCGGGCAGACCTAGGAAATCAATCTTAGCCGAGCGTATCGCCGCCAGAATGGTTGCGTCTTCTGTCATCATCAGGCCTGTTAACTGGTCAATATAGGGCAAGCGGTTCTGTGGGTATTTTTCATCAAAACCCCAGTAGTCAGGATTCTTGGTAAAAGTCATAGAGAGACCCTCGACGTAGTCGGTCAGCATATAGGGCCCGGTGCCGACCACGTTCCTCCAATCCCTAACGTCGCCGTGTTGCTCGATGACCTCAGGCGGGTATACCCAAGCAGCGTGGTGGATGAGGAGATTCCTCAGCGTACCGAGTTGTGGCTCCTTGAGCTTAAAAACAACCGTCCTATCATCGGTAGCCGTTATCGATTCGATTGGCAAAGCGGTGAGTTGACCTTGATTCGGGGAAGGTTCGGTGAACTTGCCCAGACCCAACATGCGGTGCCAGTTATATTCGACATCCTTGGCCGTGAGGGCCCGACCGTTCATCGGTGGCTTATCATGCCAGTGAACGCCCTTGCGGATGTGAAAGATCAAGGTTTTCGGATCAGGTTGTTCCCAGCTTTCAGCCAGCGACCCTTTTAAGGCAGAGAGAGGCACGTACCCCTTTTTGAGGTCAAATTCGTCCCGATCGATTCCCCAGTTCGCGATGCCGAGCTTCTCCGTAACGCCGCTCTGGGTGGAACCAGAGAAGCCGCCGAACCAGCTGTCAATATACACAGTCGTCAGCTTATTGGCATAGGTCAATGTCCCCCCATACTCGGGTGCTGTCACCATCTCGCCAGTGGACGGGTCTTTGACCATCTCTTGGGCGATAGCGGAATTGAAGATGAAGACTGCAGCCACAATGAGGGCCAGCAGGGTTGCACTGAAGGTTGATTTGCGGTTTAGATTAAACATTGCGATTTTCGATTTCATCAGATTCTCCTTAAAATATAATGAATGAATAAATGGCATTAACAAAATAGCGATTTTCGATTTCATCAGATTCTCCTTAAAAAAATAAATGACAAAATGACGCTCTCACGCGCCCATCAGCTGTTTCAAAACGGGTTTTATTCCATAGGCATTTCCTCCTTTCATCGGGTTTTCCGTAATAAAAAAGTTAACTATTCAGGTCTCTGAAAAATCCGTTCAGTCTAATAACGTTGAAAAAAATTTCCGGGAATATTTTCAATTCCTTCCACGATATGGTTCCATCGATCGGGGACCCTCTTTTTCACTAAAACAACTTAGTCAAGGTATGATTCTAGCAATATATATATTATTTGAATAATGTCAACCCTTTCTTTTTTTTCCTTGCTCCCCATTTTCTTTATTTGTACATTATCCTGTACGGCTAATTTTTCTAAAATAATTAATTATTCCAAAAGGAAACTATGGAAGCTTTAAGTATTTCTGAGGGACGCAAACGCTTGTTTGAATTAAGGAAGCAAATTGTATCTGATCATGATCAAATCATCCTCACGCATAAAGGAGGGAATGTGGTCTTGATTTCAATGGATGAATGGGAAACTTACCAAGAAACTCAACGCCTTCTCAGAGATAAAGAAGCTCTGAAAGCGCTTATCCAATCCTTCGATGACTATGACTCCAGAAAACAACGAGGTAAATCTGTAAATGAGGTTTTTTCGGATTTAACATGAATTGGAAAATATTCATTCTTCAAAAAGCTGAAAAGGATTTAAAATGGTTTCGGCAGCATAATCGATCCTATTACGTTAAGTGTTTTGATTTAATTCGAGAGATTACGATGGATCCTCGCAGTGGAACAGGAAAGCCAGAGAGGTTAAAGTACTTTGACCGGGAAGTTTGGTCTCGTCGAGTTTCACATGAACATCGACTTGTCTATGTCATTTATGCAATTGAAGAATTAGTTGAGATTGTTTCCTGCAAATCTCATTATGAAGAAAGCCCTTGATCAATTTTCCAATCGGGTAGGTAGCGGTATTTAGCCGCCACCTCCCACACCACCCTGCGTGCCTGCGCGGCCCGGCGGCTCCGCACGGGGCTAGGCGCCCCCGACGGTTCACTGCTTGAAGCGCACCTTGATCCAATGATGGTAAACGCTTTGCCAGGGAGGTAAATCAGAGTGCTAAGCGCTCTTGCTTCCATGGCGCTCGTTCTTTTTCAAAGAGTGGACTGGCTTCTTGAAGAGCCTCGAGGTGGGGAGAGGATGACAAGAAACGCAAAACATAGCAGACAAAGAAACAGTCTTTCCGAGTCCCAAATATACTTGAAACAATTCTCATAGTGGTCTATTTATTGTTGATCAGTTGTGAATGGAAGAAATTTCAGGAAAGTATCGAAATTGCAACTGTCAAAAGCTGAGCAAAAAAACTTTGTGCCTTTGTGCCTTTGTGCCTTTGTGCCTTCTTTCTTAAAAATGGTTGGGTTTCGCGCAATTGAAAGTTTCGAACCGTGTCAGGTCCTAACGGAAGCAGCACTAAGATACCGGAGATGTGCCGCGAAACTCAACCGCCCTGTTTGACGATGGCGCGCAATATGTCCTACATTGTTTTAGCACGTAAATTGAGGCCAGTCCGATTTGATGATTTGGTCGGACAAGAGACCATTGCTCAGATATTGAAAAACGCCATCTCAACGAATCGGATCGGCCATGCTTTTTTATTCACGGGTTCCCGTGGCGTAGGAAAGACGACTGCCGCCCGTGTGCTCACAAAGGCCATCAATTGCCTGAATCCCCAGGAGGTCAATCCCTGCGAGAAATGCCAGACTTGCTTAGATATCACGAACAATGCTTCTCCGGACGTCTACGAAATCGATGCTGCTTCCAATCGGGGGATCGACAACATCCGCGAATTGAGAGAAAATATCAAGTATGCTCCGGCAAACTGTCGATATAAAGTCTACATTATTGACGAGGCGCATATGTTGACGCTCGAGTCATTCAATGCTCTTTTAAAAACATTGGAAGAACCCCCCGCCCACGTGAAGTTCATTCTTGCCACTACCGATCCCCATAAATTACCACAGACCATCATTTCCCGTTGCCAGCGTTATGATTTTGTTCGCATTCCCCTGCAAAAGATGGTGGACTATTTGAGCAGGGTTATTAAGGAGGAAGGAATTATGCTTTCCAGGGATGCGTTGCAGTTGGTGGCTCAACAAGCAGTGGGAGGTATGCGAGATGCGTTGACAATGATTGATCAAATCACGAGTTATTCCGGCCTGTCGGCTACTGATGAAGAAGTTTCACGCATTTTGGGACTGGTAGATACAAAAGTCCGTTTTCAACTTTTGAAGGCATTACTGGCAAAAGATCCAACCACGGCAATGGCAAAATTTCACGAAATGCAACAACGTGGTCACAACTTTCAGGATATACTTTCGAACTTATTACAATCGGTCAAGAACCTCTCATTGATTCATACGTTTACTCAGCAGACAGGCCAACTGCCGCCGACTCTGTTTCAAGATATCCCTGAAGAAGATGTAAAACACTACAAATCCTTTGTTCCTGCAGTTTCTTTAGATGAATTACAGCAAATGTTTCGTGTTTTAATGGAACTGGAAGAGCAGGTCAAACAGAGTAGTCATGCTCAAATTTGTTTCGATATGGCCATTATCCAACTGACAAGTGTGCAAGCATTGGTGGGAATTCCGGAATTATTGCAACAGGTAAAGGGACTGCGTGAAGGTACTAGTAATAATCACGGGACGAAGTCTGAAAGCAAACCAACGCCCCCCCGGAAATACTCACGCGGACCATCGTCCACTCCAAACGTCCCTGCCAGCAAGCAGGAGCATTCAGCAATCTCAGGAGAAAGGTCTGGAGAAAAAAAAGAGTTGCCTGTACAAAACGTTTCGGAAGTTCCACCTTCCTCCCTGCAAACTCCAACAAAAGAGTGGCAAACATTTGTGGAATACATCCAACAAAAATCTCCTTGGTTGGGCAGTGTGTTAAAGAATGCCGTTTTGGTGGAAAGCAACGAAAAGCGAATTCAGATTGCTTTCAAGGAATCGCAATTCAAAGAGATGCTTACCAACGAAAAAATGATGAATTTGCGCGAATTTGCAAAGGGTTTCTATTGTCGTGACGTAGAAATAAATGTTCAAGACGACAACCGGGTGGAGAATTCCCTCACCATCTCTGAACAACGACAGCGACTTTCAGAAGAAAAAAGAGATAGACGCCTCAAAGAGGCAAAGCAAGATGAACGGGTCCAAATGATCCTTAAAAAGTTCCCGGGTAGCAAAATAGTAGACTTTCAAATCCAGGAACCTGAACTTTAACCATTGAACCAAAGGAGTCCAATGTTCGATAGCTCTATGGAAGATCTCCTGAAAAAAGCCCAGGAAGTATCTCAAAATATGCGATCCCAACAAGAGGAACTTGCCAAAAAAAGGATTGATGTTTCGGTTGGAGGAGAAATGGTGAAGATGACCTTCAACGGCAATCAACAAGCGCTTTCCATTCACATTGACCCGGAAGTGATTGACCCGGAAGATATTCAAACGTTGGAAGATTTGGTTTTATCTGCTGTCAATGAAGGGATTCGTCAAAGCCAGAAAATCGTACAGGAAGAATTGGGGAAACAATTGGGAGGTTTGGGAGGACTTAAAATACCCGGTTTTAATGCGTAGCGGCAAGGGTCTTCCGTGATCGCGCTTTTCGGGAGCCTTCTTGGCCAGATCGCTGTCCCTCCAGGAAAGACTTATATGGCGGAAAAGTGTGAAGGTGCTCAGACAGTAGTCAATCGCACTGGAATATCCTGGCTATGCAGGTACTGCTTGACTTCAGAAACTGTAAATTGTTTGTAATGAAATATAGAAGCTGCCAGGACGGCATCGGCCGCTCCTTCTTGGAGGGCCTCTTTGAAATGATGCAATTCTCCTCCTCCTCCCGATGCAATAACCGGTATATTGAGGGATCGACTGATTTTGGAGGTAATAGCCAGGTCATAGCCGTTTTTTTGACCATCGGTATCCATGCTGGTGAGGAGGATTTCCCCTGCCCCACGCCTTTCAGCCTCTAAAGCCCACTGACAGGCATTTAAACCCGTCTCGCGGGTGCCGCCGTGACTGAAGACTTCCCAATGATCTCCCCGCTTTTTGACGTCGATTGCCACGACAATACACTGGGAGCCGAAACGATTCGCCCCTTCGCTTATCAAGCCGGGATTCCGCAATGCTGAGGAATTGATGGAAACCTTGTCTGCCCCAACAGTGACCAATTCTCGTATTTCTTCCACAGTAGAGATACCTCCTCCAATTGTGAAAGGGATGAAAAGCACTCTTGCCAGGTGGGCTGCCAGTTCCAAGGTGGTTTTTCGATTTTCTTGGGACGCGGTTATGTCTAAAAATACCAATTCATCGGCCGATTGGTCATTGTACAAATGAGCAAGCTCCAAAGGGTTGCCAGCGTCTCTCAATTGGACAAAACTGGTACCTTTGACCACCCGACCATTCTTGATATCCAAACAGGGAATAATTCGCTTTGCTAGCAAGGTAAAATCTCGTTTAATCGAATTTTTCCTTCATATATTGCTTTGCCCACAATGACTTGGTCGACCCCGACAGATTCCAGTGATTTTACGCGATCGATATCTACCTTCGAAGATATCCCACCAGACGCTGTAATTTTCAATTGAGTTTTCTCGGCAAATTGCCGTAACGCTGGCAGATTCGGACCGGTCAACATACCATCACGGGCGATGTCGGTGAAAATAATACGTTCAATTCCCAACTTTTTCCAATGCAATCCAAATTTCACGTCGTCGAAATCAGTTTGTTCTTTCCATCCAGAAACAGCAACTTTGCCATCTCGTGAATCAATTCCCAGAATGACTTTTTCTCCGGAAAATTCTTTGAGCGCAGATTCCAGAACACCAGGATTCTTTACTGCCATGGTGCCCACTATCACAGAGGAAACTCCCATCTCTAACATTCTTTCGATATCCCCCCGATTACGTATTCCCCCTCCCAACTCCACGGGAATTTTTACTGCTTGAATGATTGCAAAAATGCTCCGCAAATTTGCGGATTTTCCTGAAAAAGCGCCATCCAGATCTACCAAATGCAGACATTGCGCTCCGGCTTCTTCAAACATAATCGCCATCTCCACGGGATTGTCCGAGTAAATGGTTTCCTTTGTCGCTTTTCCCTGCAGGAGTCTCACGCATTTACCATCTTTCAGATCAATGGCGGGGATGACAATCATACGCTCTCCTTAAGAAACCTGAACTGAAATTGTTGGGTATTTTTTTTTTTTCAAATAGAATTCCAGGGTGAGAGTTTTATGAAGATTGGGTATTGGTTTTCCTTTTTCGCGAAATAATCCCAACCACTTTCTTTAGTATGAGTGGAAGAATACCGAGCAAGGCAAAAGATATCAATAAGCCGGGAGAAACAATGTCTTCCAGAGAATTGACTTTTGCTAATTCTGATCCTGCATTGACGTAGACGATGGTTCCCGCCAGCATTCCTATTTGACTGACCCAGGCAAAAGTAAATACTCGCATTGGCATCAATCCCATGACGAGATTGATCACAAAAAAAGGAAACGCGGGAACCAATCTCAAAGCGAACAAATAAAAGGCACCCTCTTTCTCAATTTTTTCATTGATGGTTCGGATTTGATTTTTAAACTTTTGTTGGACGTAATTTCGCAATAAAGTACGGGCCACCAGCATAGCAATGGTCGCTCCGATGGTACTTGCAAAGGAGACCACGATGGTTCCCACAATCAAACCAAAGATGGTTCCTGCGGCAAGTGTCAGGATGGCTGCGCCGGGCAGGGAGAGGGCTGCCATAACAATGTAGATAATCATGTATATGCTCACTGTGAGCACAGGATGCCGGGCATTGTAGGCAGCGAATTTGTCCTTGAATTCTCGCAAATTATCAAGGGTGAAATAATGGTGAAGGTCAAAGAGGAAAAATAGAATGATGCAGGTCAGTATGGTCAGCGCAATAAGTATTCTGATGGCATGTTGTTTGAGAATTTCCATAGATGGAGAAATGAAATTTTAGTTTTACTTAGCTTGGAAGAGGAAAAATTTTCATGACAACACCCCACTGCAACTACTGCCAGCCCCAGCCATGCATCCGAAGCAGTGAGCACCGGTTGCAATAAATTTTTCTTTATAATGATCCATGCTGTCTATGTTCCAGATAGTGGTCTGCGTACCCGGAACCTTCATTTCCAGCATTTGATTGAAATCGCAATCATACAATTGCCCCTGCCATCCGATGGAAATGAGGCTACGACACATCAAATTTTCTAAAGTCGACGGATTGAAGGCTTCAATCAAAAGATTCATGTATGCGTCCAATTGTGATGAACGATTCAATTGATCTGCAAAACGGCTTATTGGCATGTTAGTGATTGTGAATAAATTGTTGAATTCGATATCAAACTTGGATTTCAATTGTTCTTTATAATCCACTTCCAAGGCTGCTTGTGGAGGGGGAAGCGAGTTGCCTATGGGATTGTATACCAAATTCAACAATAACCGGTCTCTCGATTTTCCATATCCCAGTCGGTTCAATATCCGCAGAGCCGCGATACTTTTATTGAATACACCCCGTCCTCGTTGCGCATCGACATTTTCAGACGAATAACAAGGCAACGATGCAATTATTTCGACTTCATTATCTGCCAGAAATTCAGCCAGGGTCTCTTGTCCTTCTTCCAACAATATCGTCAGGTTGCATCGGTCCATGACGTGACATTTCAATCGTTTGGCTTCCTCCACCAGGTATCGAAAATTGGGATTCAGTTCAGGAGCTCCCCCCGTGATGTCCACGGTTTGAACAGAGGAAGATTTTTCTATAAGGGTCAGAATCCTTTCCACCGTCTGCTTAGTCATTTGTTCGCTGCGTTTGGGGCTTGCATCTACATGACAATGATGACACGCTTGGTTGCATTTTTTTCCGACATTGATTTGCAAGGTTAACAGGTTGTTTCGATTGAGGGACAATCCATGTCTTTGTAAATGCTTGTTAAAGTTGAATTTCTTCAACATTTCGAGATGGAGGGGTATATAATTTTTCATAATTATCTGCCACTCTTAGGAGGAGAGTCAAGAATAGTTACACTGCTCTACTGTATCCCATATTCTCAAACTATTACAACCAAGTTTACGCTCTTTCATTTTTTCCCCATTGATGCCTTGCACTTTGGAAGCATTTTGAGTTTCACTCTTTGAGAACCAACCATGCGCAAAACAATAAAAACTTTTGAAGAATTTCTCCACAAACCCGTCAAAGAACGACTATCTTATTATGAAAAAGAAGGGCGTCTCTACCATATAATGGTGTCCCAACAGTTCTCCCGGATGTTTCTTGAAAAATTGTTCAATACCGCGGATTTGATCAAGCATATCACTCGCAAACCGGATGGGGTGAAATTTCTGGCTTCGTTGTTGAAGCACAAACGGGCGATGCTCTATTTCACGCAACCTTCTACACGAACTTTCCTGTCTTTCTTGAGTGCCTGTCAAATCATTGGAATGAATGCGGGAGAAGTGCGTGATTCCGCGTTGTCTTCGGAAATCAAAGGAGAAAGTCAGGAAGACGGATTGCGTGTTTTCAGCAGCTATTTTGATATCATCATCATGCGAGACAGCAAAGCCGGTTTTTGTGAATACATGTCTTATTTACTGGATTTGACTGGGAGAAGCGTTCCAATAATCAATGGAGGCAGCGGGAAAGATCAGCATCCGACACAGGCTTTGTTGGATGTTTATACCTTACATCGCTCATTTCAAGACCGGGGAGGAATTTCAGGAAAAGTCTATGGATTTGTCGGGGATTTGATGCGGGGTCGTGCCGTACGCTCCGTGATTTATTTATTGACCAAATACGAGGAACTCGAAATGTACATGGTAGCCCCTGCCAGTTTACAAATTGCCCCGGATTTGGAAGAGCACCTGGAAGAAAACAACGTCAAAGTCCACAAAAGCGAGTGCCTGGAAGAGGTCCTCCCTCATGTGGACAGCCTCTATATGACTCGAGTGCAGGATGAGTATGATCGTTCCGGCGAATCATCCCTGATTGATTATTCCAAATTCCATCTGACACCGGAGAATATTGATCTCATGAAACCTCAAGCTATCATTTTACATCCTCTACCCCGGCGTAATGAAATTGATCCGGTGCTCGATTCAGACTCGAGGGCAATGTACTGGCGACAACTGCGCAATGGGATGTACATTCGTGCCGCTTTGCTGCTATATTTGTTTGAAGTGGAACATCGTCTGATTGACTTCTGAAGTCCGATAAAAGGCAGGCAGTCCGGCAATAAGGGTTCGTTGAATCGGTAAAAAAAGCTTCTTATGAAAGAATCTCATGCACCTCGCAAGCAATTCATTTCTCATAATGTCGCCATCATTTTAGTTTATGGCAGACCACCTTTGGTTTTTGCGGGGATGCTCTGCGCAATCGCTGTGATGCTTACGAAAAATCCGGCGGTATATACATTCGGGGTGGTTTGTTTATTCGCATCGATGTCTTTTGACCTGGTCGATGGCTGGTTTGCCGCGAGGTTCCATCCTCATTCCAAATTGTCCCATCTGGCAGACCGTATCATGGATAAAATCGTTTATTCAATCATTTTCCCTTTGCTCGCTTTGGGGATGATGTGGCGATTTCATTTCATTGACTCAGAGAACCCTGAACAAGCATTTTTACATGTAATTTTCGTACTCATATTATGTGTCACCGTGCTCATCCGTGATAATTTTGCCCATTTTATGCGTAATTTCGCTTTACGCAAAGGCGAACATGAAGAGATGAGAGAAATAAACAGACTGCGCACCATTGTGGCCGCTCCGGTGGCCGCTCTGCTTTATGCTCATGCTTTTTATATCCCCGAAGGACCTCCCTCTGCCATTTATTTCTGGATTTCCTGGTTGGGTAACATTTCGCTTCGCGTATTGTTCTTTATCGAAATTGTTTTCTTGATCATCAACTTTGGTTCGGTGGCGCTGTATTGTCGAAAATATGGCTCTTTTTGTTTGAACGACTTATGTCTGGGCGATGAAATCCTCAGGCGACGTATCCTTTCTCTTTTTCCCAACGCCTTAACCGTCATGAATGCCATGATGGGAATACTGGCGATTTTTTTTGCATACCAGGGGAGGGTTTTAGAAGCGTATTTGATCCTCATGGGTGCAGCCATGTTTGATAAGCTGGACGGGGCCGTGGCACGGAAACTGGGATTGACCAATCCACGATCTGGTGTAAAAAGTAGTCGAAACATCAGCTTTGGAAGCATTTTGGATGATATTTCTGATGGAGTCAGTTTTTGTTTGGCACCAGCAGCAATCTATTATATCGTCCTGCAAAATCTTCCTGTCGCGCTCGTTCAAGACTTACCTTTTGGATGGGTGGCTCTTTTATATGCGGTATTGGGAATTGCGCGCCTGATTTATTTTACCCTGGACTCCAATCCAATTCCGGGATGCTTCAAAGGAATGCCAACGCCTGGAGGAGCTCTTTGGGTAACCGCACCATTGATCATGCTCAACGAGGCAATAACGACCTCATACGATCAAGTCGGATTTTGGGTGGTTCTCAGCTTTGGTTTGATGATCGTCGCATCGGTCTTGATGAATTTTTATCCCATTCGTTATATTCATTTGGGACGCTTGATGGGGCGCCATCCCTGGTTTTTCCGATTGACTGTTTTGATAATCGTACTCTTTGTTTTCACTCCCTATTTTGGGCACCTGGCATTACTTTACATGACCCTCTATGCCGTTTCTCCTCTTTTAACCTGGCGTATTTCTCCTGAAATAGCCGAAAGAGAGACCGTTGATAAACCCATTGCGAGTCCCTGAATATCATGGAAGAAACACGCGTCGTCAATCCGGAAGCGCAGATTGGTGAACAATATGACCTGTCTCTGAGACCGACCAGGTTGAGTGAATATATCGGTCAGACCGATGTTAAAGAGAACATGCAGGTATTTATAGAAGCAGCAAAAAAAAGAAGGCAGGCTTTGGACCACGTTCTTTTAAGCGGTCCTCCCGGTTTGGGAAAAACCACCTTAGCCAATATCTTGTCTCATGAATTAGAGGTACCACTCCATGCCACTTCAGGACCTGTTATTGAGCGTCAGGGCGACCTTGCTGCCATCCTGACAAATCTGGAAGCTGGCGCAATTTTGTTCATTGATGAGATCCATCGGATCAATCGGGTCGTCGAGGAAGTTCTTTACTCGGCCATGGAAGATTTCACCCTCGATATAATGATTGGTCAGGGACCCGCTGCCCGTACCGTCAAATTGGATTTGTCTCATTTCACCTTGGTGGGAGCAACCACTAGATCCGGTTTGCTCACCAATCCATTGCGGGAACGCTTTGGGATTCACTCTCGACTGAATTTCTATTCGCCTGGTGAATTAAAGATTATCTTGCTCCGTTCCGCTGCGATTCTGGAAATTGAAATTACGGAAGAAGCGGCATTTGAACTTGCCAGGTGTTCACGAGGCACTCCTCGCATCGCAAATCGTCTCTTGAGACGTTGTCGTGACTTTGCCGATCTGCAAACCTCTGGTGTCATTACCGATTCACTGGTGAAGAGCAGTCTGGCCCGTTTGGGAGTGGATGTATTGGGATTGGACACTATGGATCGTCTCATATTGGAAGTAATAATCGATAGATTTGGAGGCGGACCAGTTGGACTGAATACCTTGTCCGCGGCCGTTTCTGAAGAGCAAGACACTTTAGAGGATGTTTACGAACCCTACCTGCTCCTGCAAGGCTTTTTACAACGTACCCCACGTGGTCGGATGGTCACTGCAAAAGCCTACCAACACTTGGGGTCGCAAGATCGATCCAAGGAACAAATGAAATTTTTTTGAATTTTGGGAAATTGTTATTTCACTTCAAGCAAAGAATTGACTTCTAATACCCCTTCCACTTCTTGAGCAATTTCAATGGCACGATCGGCAACTTGCGAATCAGAAACTGTCCCGGTCAGGGTAACTAACCCCCGATATGTGTTCACATCAATTTCAAAAATGCTGACCAGATCATCCGCAAGATAGCGTGTATTGATTTCCGTGGATATTGATGTGTCTTTGAAAATAATTTTTGCAGTTCTTTCATCTTTGCCTACTAAATAGCCACCGACTGCTGTCCCACTCAAAAGAACAACAGGATGGCATCCTGCCAGAAAGACTGTTGCCAGGACCATAAAAAATAAATTCTTATACTGCTTCATATCATTACTCCTGTTTTATTTCCGCTGTAAAGTTCACTGGAATTCATCACAGGTTTTTATATAAGTTTTCCTGCCCGACTCCAGTTACCACTGATAAAATTGTATATAAAATTAGTATGCAAAAGTCGGGCGAACTTGTTAAGAAACGAGTGCCGAATTGTCCACTAAACAACTTGGATTGAAATCTTTGTAGAAAAAAATCAATTTTTCGATAAGAATTTAAATCGTGCTTTATACGGTGTGCGCTGAGGAAAATGGGGACAAGGGAACATTGAATGTGATATACTCTCTGATTGGCACTTACGTATAGAATGAAAGGAACACTATGTCCGGGATTCGTGTCCTCGTCAACGGCGCACAAGGAAGAATGGGTCGGGAAGCCAGTGAGGCAGTGGAAGCGGAAGAAGGGTTAAACCTGGTTGCCCGAACAGACTTGGGTGATGATTTGGGTCAGAGCATTATAGATTCCAAAGCGCATGTGGTGGTAGATTTTACCACAGCGTCTGACGTATTTGAGAATTCAAAAACAATCATTGCATCAGGTGCTCATCCTGTGATTGGTACCAGTGGATTATTGCCAGACCAGGTTAAAGAGTTGCAAAAACTCTCTGCTGCTAAAACCTTGGGGGGGTTAATCGCTCCCAATTTTGCGATTGGGGCGGTTTTGATGATGAAGTTTGCCAGGGAGGCAGTTCGCTATTTCCCAAATGTCGAAGTCATTGAATTGCACCATGATGGCAAAGCAGATGCTCCTTCTGGAACTGCGGTCAAAACACTGGATATGCTCGCAGACGCGCGCGAGAAAATTCCACCTGCACGACAAGAGAAGGAAATTCTTCCAGGTGCGCGGGGGGCGAGTCAACACGAAATTCATGTCCATTCCGTTCGACTACCAGGATTGGTGGCCCATCAGGAAATATTGTTCGGTGGGAACGGTGAAACTTTAACCATCCGCCATGACTCCCTTCATCGAATGTCCTTTATGACAGGGGTTTGTTTCGGTTGTAAAAAAGTTATTGAGTTGAATGAGCTTATTTACGGTCTGGAACACCTCCTATGAGATCAAATATTCTTTCTTCTGTTTGACCATTCAAGTTTAGAAAATTATATGAATGAACCGATTGCAAGTGCTTATAATCCAAAAGATTTCGAAGATCGTATTTACCGAAGATGGGAAAGACACGGTTCTTTCAAAGCAGACGTCCACTCCGCAAAAAAGCCTTTCACCATTTCCCTGCCTCCTCCCAATGCAACGGGGCAACTTCATGTTGGCCATGCAGTGGGGTTGGCGATAGAAGATGTCTTAATCCGTTGGCACCGGATGCTGGGGGATGAAGCTTTGTGGGTTCCGGGAACTGATCATGCAGCCATTGCAACAGAAAATCTGGTGATCAATATGCTTCAAACCAAGGAAGGGATCAACGATCCTCGTAAAGCATTAGGACGCGAAAAACTTTTAGAGAGGATTGCTCAATATGTTCAAGAATCCCGGGAGACAATCCGCAGTCAAATTCGTCTTATGGGGGCCAGTTGTGACTGGTCTCGCGAACGATATACCATGGACCCCCAACTCAATCGCTGCGTCAATCATATTTTTATCCGAATGTTTGAGGAAGGTTTGATTTATCGGGGTCATCGCATTGTCAATTGGGACCATGTTCTGCAAACCACTATCTCCGATGATGAAATAGAACATGAAACCATCTCGGCAACCCTATATTACCTGAGATATGGACCTTTTGTAATCGCTACAAGCCGACCGGAAACAAAGCTCGCAGATACCGGGGTCGCCGTTCATCCCGACGATAAACGGTATCAGCAGTATTTGGGAAGGACGATTGAAGTGGAATGGCCAAAAGGCCCCGTCATACAGGTTAAAGTATTTGCTGATGAACGAGTTGATACCGATTTTGGCTCTGGGGTGATTGGGGTCACCCCAGGTCACAGCCAAGTCGATTTTCAAATGTCCAGGACCCACGATTTGAATGTAGTTCAAGTGATTGGCGAAGACGGTAAAATGCTGGAAACAGCCGGCGTTTATCAAGGCATGACAGTCAAAGAATGCAGGGAGGCTTTTATAAAAGATCTTGAAGCGCATGGTTTGATTGAAAAAAAGGAAAGCTATGATCAACCGCTTTCCATTTGTTACCGGTCTAAACAGCCCATTGAACCCCTTCCCAAAGAGCAGTGGTTCATAGATGTGAATCGGAACGTTATCGAATGGAAAGGAAAAAAGCAGAGTTTGAAGGAAATTTTGTTGGATGTAGTCCAATCCGGACAGATCCGGATCATACCGGAACGCTTTGAAGATACGTATTACCATTGGATTGAAAATTTGCAGGATTGGTGCATTTCACGGCAAATCTGGTGGGGGCATCGTATACCAATATGGTATCGTGGTTCTGAAATATGTCCCTTCCTCCAAACACCCGAAGAAGATGGCTGGTTTCAAGATCCGGATACTTTAGATACCTGGTTTTCTTCCGCATTATGGACTTGGAGTACTTTGATTGATCCGGAAGCGGCGCAAAATTATTCTTTCTCATTTGATGAAATGTTGGAGCACAGCGCAGACTTTCAAAAGTTTCACCCGACCCAGGTGATGGAAACCGGATACGATATTTTATTTTTTTGGGTAGCGCGAATGATATTGATGACGGTTTACATGATCAGAGATATTCCATTCGAAACTGTTTATCTCCACGGATTGGTAAGAACTCGGGACGGTAAAAAAATGTCCAAATCCGACCCGGATACCTGTATAGATCCGCTGGAAAGTATTGATATGTATGGTGCGGATGCACTCAGAATTGCTTTGATAAGTGGTACGGCACCCGGGATGGATTTGAGAATTTATCCGGAAAAATTGGAAAGTTGCCGACGTTTTGTAAATAAAATCTGGAACGCAGCACGTTTTGTTTTACTCACTATTCCCCCGGAAACACCAATCGAGCCCCCATTGGATGTCAGGTTACCGGTTTCTCAATGGATCCTGCACCGGCTCAATGAAATTCTGGTTTCCGTACAAAAAAGCCTCGAAAATTTCCGTCTTTCCGATGTTATTGAAAATTTACGAACATTTTTATGGAGAGAATTTTGCGATTGGTATTTGGAAATGTCCAAAAACAAGCAACGCACGGACGAAGACAATCAAGTGCTTGCATATACTTACACTACCCTGTTAAAGCTCCTGCATCCCTATATGCCCTTTGTCACTGAAGCACTCTGGGAAGAATTCAACGCCTCGGAGTTGTTGATTCGCTGCCCATGGCCCCAACCATTGGAAGCTCATCACTTCCCGGAAAGCGCGAACCGGATTTCACTGGTCCAACAAGTGATTGTTCAAATCCGTACGTTACGAGAGCAAGCCGGCATTGGCCTTAATGTAAAAAGTAGCGCGCGTATTTACTCGGAAAAACATGCATCACTCTTCCAGGAACATGAAGCGATTATTAAACAATTGGCACGTCTGGAAAATCTGTACGTTGAACCCCGCAAACCGGATTTGAGCCATAATTCGTTGAGTTCATATTTTGAAGACACTGTGGTGAGAATAGAAGCTTCTGTTATAGATTGGCAGGAAGAAATTGAAAAATTGAACAAAAAGTTACGGAAAGAAGAAAAATTTCTGCTTCAAAGTCGTAAAAAACTAAAGAACGACCAGTTTTTAAAGAAGGCTCCGGAACATGTCATTTCTCAGTTACGAGACAAGGTTGATTCCAAAGCAAAATTGATCGGTGCCCTGGAACAGCAAATTTTGAAGTTCGAGAATCGGAATTGATAATGTCCGGACCCATTCGAACTGCAGTGATTGGAGTAGGATACCTGGGGAGATTCCATGCGCAAAAGTATGCCCAACTCGAAGGTTGCGATTTAGTCGGAGTGGTGGACAAGGATTTGGCCAGGGCCCAATTTGTGGGCAAAGAATTGTCAGTGCCTTTTTACCAGGGTTGCGATGCTTTGCTGAATCGGGTGGATGCCGTCAGTATCGCCGTTCCCACTAAAGATCACTACCAGTTGGCAAAAATCTTCATGGAGCATGGCGTTCATGTTTTGGTGGAAAAACCATTTACGGCTACGCTGGATCAAGCGAGAGAATTAATCAGTCTTTCACATTCGCATCGTGTTCATCTTCAAGTTGGACACTTGGAACGTTTCAATATAGTTTTTTCAGAGTTCCAAGGACTGGTCGATTGTCCTCAATACATCGAATGTATCCGTATTTCCAAGTTTCGGAAACGAGGAACCGATATCGACGTGATTCTGGATTTGATGATTCATGATATCGACCTCGTGCTCACTCTGCTTAAACAAGAACCTGTTGCAGTGGATAGCGTCGGAACTTCCGTACTGACGAGTGAAGTCGACCTGGCCAACGCCAGAATGAAATTTTCCAATGGATGTGTTACCAATTTTGTAGCCAGCCGTGTCTCCGATAAGTCAGAACGGAAGATGCGGATTTTCCAGAAGGGTTTGTACCTCTCTTTAGACTATGGAACGGGAAACGTACGCAAACTAGAAATAAATCCTGGAGATCAATTGCAGGATGATGATTTGAAGCCGAAAGAATTTCAACTGGAAAAAAACGATTCCTTGCTGGAAGAAATTCGTAGTTTCATCCTTTCAATCCAGCACCAATCCCCACCTTTGGTTACCGCAGAAGCAGGACTGAAAACCATGGAAGTGGCATGGAAAATTAAATCACAAATGCAACATTCGACTTAAAAATTGACGATCATCGGATACTGGTCATGAAAAACTCTTTTTATTTATTGATAATATTTGTAATCGGAATTCCAGGAGGATCTCTCATCCAGGCAGCAGATACTGATATCCTGGATCAAATACAGCAACGCTATCAAACAATTTCCAGTTTTCAGGGAAAATTTGCGCAAAGCAACTATATCGCCCAAAGGCAGGAACCACGTCAAGCATCTGGTGTGGTCACCTATGCCCGTCCTGGGAAGATGCGCTGGAACTATCATGAACCGGACGAGCAACTCCTGGTCACCAATGGCACGACTTTGTGGCTTTTTGATCCAATCCTGGAAAATGTCACGGTTCAATCTCTGAAGGAGGTCACGCCCGGCACCACTCTTTCTTTTTTACTGGGAGTGGGGAATCTGAAAAATGACTTTGAACGTCGCCCCTTGACACGGGATTTGATCAACGCGCCTGACATGCTCATCGTCGAACTCAAACCCAAAAACAACATTGCCGCCCTTGATTTCATTCAACTGGCAGTAGATCCTGAAACCTTCGACTTCAATCAAATTGCTCTGGTGGATATGCAAGGAAATTACCGATTGATTGCTTTTCAGGACATGCAATACAATCTCGCTTTGGATATGAGCCAATTCAATTTTGAAATCAGAGAAGGCATGGAAGTCATCGAGGCTAACCAGTAACCCCTTACGAATCAATAAACCATGAGTCTTTTAAAATCTTCTTTGGGCGAGAATGATGAATTACGAAAGATCAGGGGAAACATGCCACGAAGCGATGGGCGTGATCCAGGTGAACCACGTCCTGTACGCATCGTTACGGATTTCACTATGCACGCGCAAGGCTCTGTGTTTGTTGAATCGGGAAACACCAAAGTGCTTTGCACCGCATGTCTGGTAGATGGTGTGCCTGCCTTCTTGCGCGGAACCGGAAGTGGTTGGTTGACTTCGGAGTATAGAATGCTTCCCAGTTCGACCAAGACACGAAAAAAAAGAGATTCTTCCGGAAATACCGATGGCCGAAATCAGGAAATCCAAAGACTTATTGGTCGATCTTTGCGATCTGTCGTCAATTTGGATTTTATTGGCGAACGAACCATATGGATCGATTGTGACGTGATTCAAGCAGATGGTGGAACCCGAACGGCTGCGATCACAGGAGGGTTTGTGGCTCTGGTGCTTGCATTGCGGCGTCTTTACGACGAAAAGAAGATAAAGAGAATTCCTGTTACCCGGTATCTGTCCGCGATCAGTGTCGGCATTGTCAAAGGGCGTCCACTGCTGGATTTGAATTACGAAGAAGACAGCCAGGCGGAAGTCGACTTGAATGTGGTGATGCTCGAAAACCGCTCCCTCATTGAAGTCCAGGGGAATGCGGAAGGAAAACCCTTTTCCCGGCAGGATATCAATACGATGCTGGACTATGCGGAAAAAGGATTGACGCAACATTTTGCCACGCAAAAAAAAGCTCTGGATGGCTATTTGATAAAGCGGGTTGAAAATCAAACCAAACAGGATTAAATGCTCCTTTCCCCAATTTTCACCTTTGAGACCTACCGTCCGTATATTTTTTCTTTAAAAGTTCCAGGTATTGAACTCACTTTGGAACCGCGATTTTATGGCTTGTTTTACGCCATCGCCATCGTTGCCGGTTATAAAATCCTGTTGTCGGAGTCGATTCGTCGCAATTTAGGTTTGAATGCGGATCAAGCAATGAATTGCACGCTTTTTCTCTTCTTGGGAGGTTTGCTGGGAGGACGAATTTACGAAGTTTTTTTTGAATGGAATACGTTTTATGCTTACAGACCATGGTGGGAAGTATTTGCTATCTGGCGTGGAGGTTTGGCAATTCACGGTGGTATTTTGGGAGGGTTGATTGCAGTGTATTTTTATACCCGCTTTAAAAACCTGCGCTTTCTGGAAATTGCCGACATTGGCGCTTTGGGCATCGTATTGGGACAAGCGATTGGAAGGTGGGGCAATTTTACCAATGGTGAAGCGGCGGGACCGGTTACGAATTTTTGGACCGGGGTTGTTTTCCCTCCCGGTTCTCCAACATACCTTTATGCCCAAGGTAAACCGGTACATCCCACCATGATTTATGAATCGATTGCGAATTTGATCATTTTTACAGTTTTGTGGAGGTTGCGATTGAAGAATTTTCGCCCGGGAATGCTCCTGGCCTTGTATTTGATTTTTTATTCATTGTTACGGACTCTCCTCACACCGTTACGGATGGACAATCAATATTTCACATTCATGGGAATCAAACTATTGGCTCCCTATACTGCTGGCGCAATCCTCACTATTGCTGCCATTTCCCTGATTTGGACGTGCAAACTTTGGAAACAGGAAAACCCGCTCTCTCACACCAATCCTCCCTCGTCCAAGTAAGTGATCCGATCGAAACTCTCTCATCAGACGATGGACCCAGAATAAGCCAATTGGTTATCGATTTCTGTATGGCGTGGAACTGCCGAACGTGTATTCAAAATAGGATTATGCCACCAAGAATGATTACCACCTTCCCGAAGGAGTTCACATCCATGCTTGCGCAAATATTTGATCAATTCATTGCGTTTCATAACGCAATTCGTTCTTCTTGGAAGTTGCCTTTTGCAGCAGAGATTGCATCCTGCTTGTTAAACTCTAAAACTTCCCGTAAAGTAATTCTTAAACTGTCCAGTAATTCTTCTCTCGTTGCTTCTTGGCAATTGACCCCAGGGATTTCCTCAATCCAGCCAATCCACCAATCTCCTGATTGTTTGATGATTGCAGTATATTCATTATTCATAAATTCCCTGATGCTTTTTAGATGATTCAATACACAATTTTTGCTCTGTTAATAATTCTCCTTATCCCAATAAAAGTTATTACCATCTAATTCTTTCACAGTCCAGACTCTACTGCCCATTGCTTGACAAACTGAAGCTCTGGTGACTCTTCCATTTTTTCTAGTGGCATTCCCGCAACTTCTATTCCTTTACTCAAGAGAATTTCTAAATGATTGAAGCACTTGCTCCAATTGATCGAACCTCTTTTCATCCACCAGCCGTTTTTTCCCCTAACCGACCCCTGGACTCAAACTGGTCGTCGCCTTCATCAGGGCCTCTTGTTTTTCACAAGAGGGCCAACGATCAAAATAGGCCTTCACCCCTTCTGAGGCATCAAAAAGTTAAAGAATTTCTGCTGGTCTCTCTTTTTCTCTTGGGATAGTTTTCAAGAAATTGCCTTTGGCTGAAGGTTTTTAAGAATTTCTGCTGGTCTTTCTATTTCTTTTTTGATAATTTTCAACGAAATCAGCCTTTGGCTGATGGAAGGGCAATATTGATAGATTTCAAGAAATCGCCTTTGGCCGAAGGGTTTATTTCAATGTCGCTCCAATTTATTTAGCCGAAAGTCATGTAAAACCTCAAATCCTCACCAGAGGATTTTTAGAAACGGTCAACGGGGAATGGAAAATTGCTAAAAATGTTGACTTCTGTATCTCAATATGAAAAGTAATTTCGTTGATCTATAGAAGACACTCATAAAGGAGGTCGTTATGAAACGAACATTATCTTTTTCGAGCGATATTCCTGTGTATCTTAAGAAATTTCTGGCCCGATTTGTTGGGCTGACCGTGGCAGGCGTCGTGTCTGCTGCGAAAATCCGATTCGCCCTGAGACGGGTGAATCATTCCTGAAACCCTCAAATGAAAGAGGTAAATATGAGTTTTATAGTAACTATTTAGGATTCTTTAGATCCCCCATTGATTTAAGCACAGATTTTGCATGGCATAAAGTCCAGAAAGGACATTATGCTCTCGAAAGTTCATAAGTATATTCATTCCATTTCATCGACAGCCCCCCTTGAGGCTCTTCAAGAAGCCTGTCAACTCTTTGAAAAAGAACGGGAGCAATGGAAGAAAGAGCGATTAAAACTCCTCGAACGTCTCGAAATAGAAAATAAGCGTATTGAAGCGCTCGAAGCAGAAAATAAGCAACTTCGGGATCAGCTGGCTCTCAACAGCCAAAACTCAAGTAAACCTCCTTCCACCGATCAAAGTCGAAAGAACAAAAGCTTACGTAAAAGCAGGGGTCGCTCTCGCGGAGGTCAACCCGGTCATAAAGGCCATCATTTGTCTTTCAGTGAATCACCAGATCATGTGGAGCCTCATTTTGTCAACACCTGTGAAACCTGTGGAGAAGATTTATCCAAGGTGGCGGTTGAGGCCACGCATAAACGTCAGGTCTTTGATCTCCCTGCTCTCCAATTAGAGGTTACTGAACACCAGGTGGAACAAAAAATTTGTCCCTGCTGCCGGCATCTGAATCACTCGAGCTTTCCAGCAGGGATAGAGGGACCCACTCAATATGGTCCCCGGATCAAAGGCTTAGCGGTTTATCTCAATCAATATCAGTTTCTGCCCTTTGATCGATGCCAGCAATTCTTTGAGGATCTGTTCGGCCAGCCGCTCAATGCGGCCACGATTTATGCTAGCCTCCAGCAAGCCGCCCAGAGGCTTTATCCCTTCCAACAACAAGTGGCTGAAGCTCTGATTCAAGCGGAGGTGGTTCATTTTGATGAAACCTCTTTGTTTGAAAACAAACAACGTCGCTGGCTTCATTCAGCCTCTACCGAAGAGCTGACCTTTTATTTTATCCACGACAAACGGGGTCAAGCCGGAATGGATGCTGCCGGTATCCTGCCTCAGTTTGAAAAGACAGCTATTCATGATCACTGGGAGAGCTACCAGCATTATGAGTGTGATCATGGCTTTTGCAATGCGCATCATTTACGTGAACTCTCTCGGGCCTATGAACAAGAAAAGGCCTTGTGGGCTCAGGAGATGAGCGCCTTACTGGTAGAGATCAAAGAGCAAGTAGACCAAGCCAAGTTCAAAGAACAATCTGCTTTGAGTCCAATCCAACTGGATCACTTCCGCCAACGCTATCGTGATATCACCCAAGAAGCCCTTGAGCTCTATCCTCCCCCTCCTCAAACAAAGAAACGAGGACGCCCCAAACAGAGCAAAGCCAAAAATTTACTCGATCGCTTGATCCTCTATGAAAAGGAAAGCTTGTTATTCATGGATGACTTCCGGGTTCCTTTTGACAACAACCAAGCCGAGAGAGATATCCGCATGGTCAAATTGAAACAAAAAATCTCAGGCGGCTTCCGAACTGCTGAAGGAACGCAGGCTTTTTGTATCATCCGAGGAGCCATTTCCACTACCAGAAAACAGGGGAAATCCATCCTCGAGTTGCTCACTCAGGCTTTGCATCCTTCACATGCTCCTCTTTGTTACTGAAACTCTCCTTTTTTTAAACGTTCCGCCCCCTGCGTGGCCAAAAGTATTCATAGCAAACGTAGCATCGTCAATGCGATTTTGTATGTCCTGAAAACGGCTTGTCAGTGGAGCATGCTTGCCCATGATTTACCTCCCTGGCAAAGCGTTTACGATCATTATCGCCGTTGGAAAAAACGCTGGATTGTGGAGCGAACATTCGCTTTTTGGCTCATGCCGAAGATGGACCGCAATATATTTTTTTATAGCTGACCTCCATTGTTGCGCAATTCTCCTGATCCAAACTTGCTATAGGCTTTGCGCCGCGTAGTAGTGCTGAAATCGTGCCTTGTTGTTGCGGGGAAGGAGAGGATTTCCGCTCGTTTGATTCAAAATCAGCTGTGGGAGGATTCCCGCTCGATCGATTGAACAATACCCTGGGAGGATGTGAAAACGATGGATCCTTCCCGGGAATCTTTTTTCAATGTTATTGAACTGAACGGCTTCTGACTGTCCCCGGATTTGAGCAGATTTATTGATTTTTTGTTTTTTTTTTGCAAATCCCGCATTTATTTTACCTCAGGGGATTGACATTGCGTTTTTTTGTGTTATAATCCTGCCATCGCTAAGTTGTTTTAGCGAATGAGAGGGTTCCCGATCGATGGAACAATATCGTGAGAGGACTTGAAAACGATCGATCCTCTCCGGGAATCTTTTTTAAACGATATTGAACTAAACGGCTTCTGACTGTCCCCGGATTTGAGTAGATTTATTGATTTTTTGTTTTTTTTTGCGAATCCCGAATTTATTTTACATGGGTGTAATTAAAAGTGAGGGGCATTTCAATTAAGCCCTTTGAAGTTGTTGCCAATAACAATCCCATTTTCGATTGGCTCTTACCACCCTGAGTTGAATCATCTGATCGGCATGTTGTTTTTTCCACCAAGCACCAGGGAGTTTGAGCCGTTTTTGGATGAGGGAACGATGGGCGCTTTCAATTTTTCCAGAGCCGATAGGGAGTTGTTGATCAATAGCTGTTTTGTATTCAAACTGTCCGGGACGATTTTTCATGTAACGTACCAAAGCGCGAATGGGGGCCTTTTCATTGGGAATAGATTCGGATTCTTGCCTGGATATAAATTGCTCTAACACGCTGTCAGCTCCTCCTTTTTTCAAGATTTGCTTCTGCTTTTTCAGGAACGGTGAGCCGTCTTCAAAAGCGGCTTGGCAGGCTGCACCAAGATAATCACAGAGATGATAAAAATCGATGAGATAGTTCGCCTGAGCGCCAAAATGAGTTTCGATTTTTTCACAGATCCAAGGGGCTCCATCCCCTAAAGCATGAATCTTCGTCTGCTTTCCCAGTCCCGCTTTAAGCGCGACCTCTTTCATTTGAAAACCCGCTTCATCTCTGCCGTTCAAGGTTCCAGCATAAATGGGGTCGACACTTCCTCGAGCATAGGCTAAGGAGGTAATCCCTTCTTTCCAACTCACTTGACGCGTTTTTCTGCGATCCCCCGTAAAAGTAGAGTCTGCCGTCTCTACCAGAGGCACCATGGTGCCATCACTTTGCACAATCACCACCCCCGCCCCACTGGCCTCCCTGCTGGACTGCTGCTCTTCTTTCAGGGAGAAACATCTCTGACTGTGATGGAGGGTTCGCGCTCGAATACTGCTGGAAGGAATGTCAATGCCATAATGCTCCTTGAGTTTCTGGCTCGCTGCTGCAAAGGAGACATCGGCCCCAAAATCCACCATCGCTCGCTGCAGAGGCTCTGAATAACCTTGGCACTGAACCCCAATCGAGGCACTCAAGGGTCTCTGTCTTTTTCCTCGCCGTCCTTCCCTGAAAACAAGTTCTTCGATTCCAATGGGACCAAAGGTGCTGTGCCAATATATTTTTTTTTACCATCTCGGATCAGATCCGCTTTTTGAGAAGACTCTGCTTCTTTTATATCGGACTGATGGCCCAACCAGCCTTGAAGCACTTCCTGACCTAATTTACACACTTCTTCAATCGTCCGCCTCTCAGCCTCATCGGCTGTTTGGCAACTCCCATCGTCATTTTCGATAATCCCCAGAATGGATTCCATCCGATGGCGCAGGTGAGGATATTTCGACAGCCGTTCTGCTAATGAAAAAGATGACTCGTCACCTTCCCTTAGTTCTGAGTAACCTAAGCATTTAGACATTTTCAACTCCTGTTTGAAGGTCAATCATTCGAATACACTCCTACTTTCAAAATACTTAAAGCACATGTCCAGCTATTTCTCTCTGCCCCACACTTTTAATTACACCCATTTTACATCAGGGGATTGACATTGCATTTTATTGTGCTATAATGGTGCCTTCGTTAAGTTGTGTAAATGAAAGAGAGGGTTTCCGATCGATTGAACAATATCGTGGGAGGACGTGAAAACGATTGATCTTCCCCGGGAATCTTTTTTAAATGATATTGAACTAAACGGGTTTTTCAGAGACCTAAATAGTGTCTGGCAGAAAATTACAATTTTACAATAGGAGATGTAGAACTCGCGAGAATAGCCATTCTTGAACAGGCCATATTTTAGAGAATTGAAGCTTTTTTTCTTTGAGATCCCCGTTTTTTTGTTAATCCTCTTTTTTTGGGCAAACCCCTCCCCTCTTATTATAGTTTGAGATCCAACTCGATGGCGGCAATGTCGACTTCGCCAAACTTCATCTGGGGGTCACGTATGGTGCGCATAAAATTTCAAATCTTGAAGATTTATGGAAAAACGAAAGAAACCACTCCGAAGATACTGTAACTGCAACGATTGACCCTTCATGCGAGGGGGCGCGCACTCGGGTTTTTTCAAATCTTCGCGTCACAAATATCAGTTTATCATCTTGATATAATTAATGAAAGACTTTTTTCTGCCAAACACTAAATAGTTACGAAGTAGTTATGAAATGAACATTATCTTTATCGAGCAAGGTTCCTATGTATCTTAAGAAATTTCTGGCCCGATTTGTTGGGCTGACCGTGGCAGGCGTCGTGTTTGCTGCGAAAATCCGATTCGCCCTGAGAAGGGTGAATCATTCCAAAAACCCTCAAATAAAAGAGGTAAATATGGGTTTTATAAAGAAAATTGTTGCCTCCATCGCGAGGCTGAACCCGGCAGGCTCTTTGTCTGCTATACAAAAACTTGTCCTCGTAAACTTGTCCCCGCGAAAGCGGGGAGCGGGGATGCAATCCTTGTTGCTCACCCTCATCCTGATGGTGGCCGCCTTTTGGGTCAGTCCGGCAGCCGCCCAGCAGTATGTGACGGACCCCGCCTCCGGCCTGACATGGACTGCGCCTCAGTATGGGGGAACATTCTCGTGGGCCCATAAGCAGTTTCCTAAGAGCACTGACCCGTATTCGGTTGGTGGCTGGGGGCCTCACTTCATCAGTGGCGTTAATGAGAAGCTAGCCTTCGGCGACTGGGCAGTAGACAGGAAAAAGGTGGTTGAGCTAGCCTGGACTTATTCGGGCCCAGAGATGTACAGAGGGGCTCTGGCTGAAAGCTGGGAAATGCCTGACGCCACAACGTTCATCTTCCACATCCGCCAGGGCGTTCACTGGCATGATAAGGCGCCGATGAACGGTCGTCAGTTTGATGCCGATGATGTGGTATTTAACTGGCACCGTTATTTAGGTCAGGGCGATTTCACCGAAGAGGGACCTTCTCCCTTAGGTTATATAACTCAGGGTCTAGAGGATTCATCGGTAACGGCTACCGACAAATGGACGGTCGAGTTTAAGCTGGCGAAGCCTAAACCCGATATGTTGTTTGCAATGACCCACAACGCTAATTACATATTAGCCCCCGAGGTAATCGAGAAATACGGAGACTATGCGGATTGGCGAAACGTGGTCGGCACCGGGCCCTATCGACTGACTGATCACGTCGAGGGCAGCTCGGCAACCTGGGAGAAGAATCCCAACTACTGGGGCTACGACGAAAAATTCCCGGAGAACCGCCTGCCCTATATTGACGTGTTAAGGTCCCTCCTTATACCAGACATTTCAGCACGTCTGGCGGCACTGCGCACGGGTAGGATTGATATGATAAGTAATACCGGCGACGCTCAAATAACCAATATCGACCATATAACCAGTCTCCAGAAGAGCAACCCTGAACTCGAGTTCTGGCCCATTTACCGTCCATTGGGAGGTGATGTTTTTAACCAGTCTCTGCCGCCCTTTGACGACGTCAATGTGCGCAAGGCACTGCAGATGTCACTGGACCACGAGACAATTGCCGCTACCTTCCTTAAGGGTTGGGGAGAGGTAAGCCCTCATGGGTTTATAGCTCAATCTTCTACAGGGTTTAACTGGCCATATGCAGACTGGCCCGACGAGATTAAGGCAGAATATACCTATAATCCGGAAAGGGCCGAGGAACTCCTTGATGCGGCTGGATACAAGCGCGGCGCCGACGGCTATAGAATGACGGTCAAGTTTGGCCATCACGCGAGGCAAGAACCGGACTATTCAGAAATCATATTGGCGTACTTCGACGCCATTGGCGTTAAAAGCGAGATGGTTATGATTACTGACCCTGAGTTGCTACCATTCATCCAGGCGGACACGCACGAGTTCGTGACAAGTAATTGGGCGGGATATCCGCTAGCTGTCCCCGGCACGTATGTATATTTGATAACACGTGGCCGTGGCGACAAGTATGGTGATAGTAGCTGGAGCAAAGCGATGGACCCGGAAATGGACGCCCTGATGGCCGGCATGGCGGATGCTACCGAAGTGGAGGAGTGGATGAGCTATCATCGACAGATCGATGAGAAAACTGTGAGGGAGCACTGGGGCCTGGCTAGAGCCCAAGCCCCTAGTTTTAGCGTGACCCAGCCGTGGGTCGAGGGTTATGCCGGTGAATGGAGTCTGGGATACTCTGAACGTAATACCCACTTTGCCCGCATCTGGATTGACCAGGAGTTGAAGAAATCAATGGGGCATTAGAGCTTGATGGATATCCCCCTTGGAAAAAGGGTCGTCCGCGTGATCCGCATTCGGGAAGGGGGGATTTTACAGCCTTTGAAATCCCCCGTGGCCTCCCTTTGCGAAAGGGGCCGTCCGCGTGATCCGCATTCGGGAAGCGGGGATTTTACAGCCTTTGAAATCCCCCGTGGCCTCCCTTTGCGAAAGGGGCCGTCCGTGTGATCCGCATTCGGGAAGCGGGAACATACGAGAATAGGGCTAAACTTGCGACTGATAAGGAGTGTGAGATGAGAGCCTATCTCATCAGGCGGTTATTGCTGATCATCCCCACCCTCTTTCTATTGACCATCATCGTCTTTCTCTCGGTGCGCTTCATCCCGGGCGATGTCATAGACGTATTGATGGTTGAGATGTCAGCATGGCATGCCGTGGGTGAGGATATAAACCGCGAAACGCTTGAGCGTATGCTGGGACTGGACGTGCCGGTCTACGTGCAGTATGGACGCTGGATAGGAGTGTTGCCGACCCCTGACTGGAATACCGGTGAGTCCCACTTTAAAGGTCTCCTCCAGGGCACCCTTGGCAAACCACTGATTGGCGGTTTTTCTACGATAGACGAGATGATAATAGGTAGATTGCCAATAACCATTGAGCTTGGTTTCCTGGCGATCGTCATCGGGTTCTTGATAGCCCTGCCCGTCGGCATCTACTCGGCGATTCGCCGCAATACCGCCACCGACTACGTGGGACGCACCCTCGCCATCATCGGCCTGGCTACGCCGAACTTCTGGCTGGGCGTGATGGTGATGCTCTACCCGGCCCTCTGGTGGGGCTGGTCGCCCCCGATGGAGTATATCCTTTTTGTCGAAGACCCGCTGGGGAATCTCGGAATGCTCCTCATTCCCAGCCTGATTCTGGGGACGGCCATGTCTGCCGCCACCATGCGGATGACGCGCACGATGATGCTGGAGGTCTTAAGGCAGGACTATATCCGCACCGCTTGGTCCAAGGGGCTCAAGGAGCGGGTGGTTGTCGTGAGACACACCATCAAAAATGCCCTCATCCCGGTCGTCTCTCTGATCGGCCTGCAGTTGCCGATCCTGGTCGGAGGCGCCGTGATCATGGAGACCATCTTTAACCTGCCGGGGCTCGGGCGTCTCTTGGTGGATGCCCTCGAAAGCAGAGACTATCCGGTAGTCTCCGCAATAAACCTGATTTTTGCTTCTGCGGTTTTGGGGATCAATCTCATCATCGACCTGCTTTATGCTTTCCTGGACCCGAGGGTGCGGTATGAATGAACCCAAGCGACGGGGCCGGCTGGCTGCATTCTTGATCAGGCTGCTCAAGGAGCAGCCCCTGGGGACGGCCTGCGGGATAATCGTCTTGCTCTTCATTTTGGTGGCGCTCTTTGCCGATGCGCTGGCGCCTTATCCCTATAAGGAAATGCACCTGAGAGACCGGATGACGAGCTCCTCCCTAGAGTATCTGCTGGGGACCGACCAGATGGGACGAGACTTACTCAGCCGCCTGATCATCGGCGCTCGTATTTCCATAGTGGTCGGTCTGGCGGCGACCGCTCTAAATGTTGTCGTCGCTGTGCTGATCGGCGGCATTTCGGGATTCCTTGGGGGTAAATTGGACTTGGCGGTGCAGCGCTTTGTCGATGCCTGGATGGCCTTTCCGTCCCTGCTGCTCCTGCTGACCATCATGTCTATCGTGGGGCGGGGTCTGCCGCAGATCATCGTGGTGCTGGGGGTAATAGGGGGCATCGGTGCCTCGAGAGTTGTCCGGGGTGCCGTGATCGGCATCAAAGAGAATGATTATTTTCTGGCAGCCCGGGCCGTGGGCACCCCCAAGAGCCAAATCCTGATCCGCCATGTCCTGCCCAATATCATGGCGCCGGTCATCATCATCTTCTCGATCAATATCGGGGCGGTCATCCTGTCTGAAGCGTCGCTGAGCTTTCTCGGATTCGGTCTGCCACCGGACGTTCCCAGCTGGGGAGGTCTGCTCAGCCGGGAAGGGCGCAAGTACATGGAACAGGCCCCCTGGCTGGCGCTCTGGCCGGGGCTTTTCCTGACAATTGTCGTCTACTCCTTCAATATGTTCGGCGATGCCATGCGGGACTTGCTCGATCCCCGGCTGCGGGGCGGTCAGGGCAGTTACGGCGCTGCAGGAAAACGCAAACGCGGCTTCCTCGCCAGACTGATCAACCCCTTCAAATGGTAAATTCGCAAAAAATTGGTATCACGCTCGTCCTCTCTTTCACACATATTTCAATTAAGCACCTTTTCTAAAATCATCTCTGTTTTATCATTTCGCATAGTGCCTAATTGAGTAAATTATGTTTGAAATCGAACGTTGAGCTCTCCCGTTTTTTTACGATAAAACTTTAACAGGATATTGATGAATTTTGTAATCGACTGTCACGATCGTTAAATTCTGCGATAGCGCCTGACACATGATCATTCGATCAAAAGGATCACGGTGCAATGATGGTAATGTCGGTAGTTGTGAAATGTCCTCTTCGGTAAGCATTGCACTTTTAATCAAATGCTTTTCTCGTTGTTCTGGAATGTATCTTTCAGGAGGCTGAGGTAAAGGAAGTTTACCAAGCTGATATTTGACAATGATCTCCCATAGAGAAACAACACTCAATGACACGTCATTTTCTTGTAGACGAATCTCTTTTTGAAATCTTTCGGATAATCGTTCATCTCCACTGACAAACCAAAGGAATATATGAGTATCTAACAAAAGTTTCATTTTCCCTCGAATTGTTGCATGACCTCCTCTGGCAAGGAGGCATCGAAATCGTCAGGAACAGAGAATTCCCCTTTACAGAGTCCTATCGGTCGTAATTCCATGCTTTTTTCTGAGAGTGGTATAATTTCTGCCATAGGCTTATTCGCTTTTAGGATAACAATTTTTTCTCCAGCTTCGACTCTTTGAAGCCAGCGAAGTATATCCCGTTTAATTTCTTCGATACGGACTGTTGTCATATTGCTCTCCTTTTATTTTTCTAAAAGGTCTCGGAATACCGCCATTTTTCCAATTCCAAAACATGGACTGAGCAATGCTCCGATAATCGTTTTTGCTTCTCTTGATCCACCAGTTGGAAGTGATGATGACATGCCGGACTCTCGGGAATCAGGTTTTCAGTCAACATCCAAATGGAGATCACCGGACGTAATTCTGAGAATGGCTCCCCGCTTTGTAACTGGGACTGATAGATATCACTCCACGTATAGAGCATCCTCTCCGGAAAATAGGAAAAAACCGCCAATTGAATTTCTATCTGATAGGCCGTCCCTTTTTCATCTTTGGCTTTCACATCGACAATCGTCAACTTGTCCGAATAAAACTCGCGTTCATTGTAGGGGTTGAGGATTTAGACATCCGAGATGGGAAACTGGGGTGCCAGGACAGCATGAGGAAATCAATCAGTAAGTTCTCATTTTTCTCTGCCCCCAAAATGGCCTTGTAGACACAATCGACTGTCGGAGAAATGCGATGTTTCACCAGGATACTCCTCAAAGAAGGGAGCAGGAAAGCCCTTGTTTTCAATCAGTATATCAAAGCGTTTGGGCATGACAAGCCTCAATATCCTCTACCTTCAAAATAGAGAGGATAATGAAGGGGATAATGAAATCTACCGGGATATTGCCATCATCGTTCTTTTGTGATAGATTTCAACGAAATCGCCTTGGGCTGAAGGTTTTTAAGAATGGTTGCTTGTTTTTCTATTTCTTTTTTGATAATTTTCTAAGAAATTGCCTAGGGCGGAAGGTTTTATTTCAATGTCGCTCCTGTTTATTGAACCGGAAGTCATCTAAAACCTCATATCCTCACCAGAGGATTTTTGAAACGGTCAACGGGGAATTGAACATTGCCAAACAAAAATGTTGACTTCCGGATCTCAATATGAAAAAAAATTTTCGTTGATCATCAGAAGACACTCATGAACGAGTTGACCTATTCAAAAAAACCTTGACCATCATTTGCAGAGCGATTATATAGTATTTAATTCCAGGGATGGAAGGGCAATAACGCGATCCTTCGCTTTGCTGCTCGGCAAACCGTCAGGATGACATGAAAATCTGAGATTAACCCGTTTCAAGTATAAAAAAATCTTGATAATGAGGTGGTTATGAGAGTAAACTTAAAAGCCAGCTCCCATAAAATAAGTTCCGAGCACCTAGCTCCTGGTTCCCAATCCCAAGTTCTACCCCCTTATATTATCTCGACATCAGGGAGAGATCCTTAAGATTCCTTGTTCCAAGTTCCACGTTCCGGGAACGGAATGGCAATGGGGAATTTGGAAAATCATCGACGCCTGAGTGCGTCGGTTTATGGTTCATTGCCCCATCCTGGAGCCAATGAATCGTTTTTTTGATCACACCAAAATGAAGGAGACCCCATGTGTAGAGAAAACGTCGAGAACGTGCTTTCGGGAACGAAAGCAGGTTTCAAAGCAACCCGCAATCGTGTTTTTAATCAAAAAGCAGAAAGGAGTACCATGAACCGTCAAAAAAGTAGAGAAATCGTCGAGAACGTGCTTTCGGGAATGAAGGCAGGTTTTCAAGCAATCCTTAATTTTGTTTTTAATCATAAAAAAGAAAGGAATAAGATGGATCATCAAAAAAGCAAATCAACCTTCAGTGCAACCCTGCTGTCCCTCATCCTGGGTCTGATCGTCCTTTGGACTGGTTCGGCAGCCGTTGCTGCTGAGAAGAAGTATGTGATGGATCCCACCACTGGAAAAGAAGTGAGTGCACCTGAGTATGGCGGGACACTCACGTGGGCCGCTGCGAGTCATGCTCCGAATACTGACCCGTGGCACGTTGGTGGCTGGGCGCCTCACTTCATCAGTGGCGTTAACGAGTCGCTAGCCTTCACCGACTGGGCAACATCCAGGGATATATTTAACTTCGCATTCTGGGAACGACCGCACGAGACCACTAGAGGGAATCTGGCTGAAAGCTGGTCAATGCCCGACGATACAACGTTGATCATCAACATCCGCCAGGGCGTTCACTACGCCCTTGATCCAGACAGTGAAGCCAGCCGCTTAGTAAACGGTCGGGAGTACGATGCTTATGACCTCGAATGGAACTATCACCGTATGTTGGGTCTGGGCGATTTCAGCGAAGCCGAACTTAGCGGCCAAAGGGGTGGTACCACTATGGGGATAGAGATCGAATCGGTAACGGCCACCGACAAATGGACGGTTGTGATCAAGCTGACGCAGCCTCAACTCAATGCGGAGTATCAAATATTAAACCCCTGGGTCATTTTGGGGTTGCCTCGCGAGGTAGTCGAGAAATACGGAGACTATAGGGACTGGAGGAACGTGGTCGGCACCGGGCCCCTGATGCTGACTGAATATGTCGAAGGCGTCTCTATTACCTGGGAGAAGAATCCTGACTACTGGGGCTACGACGAAAAATTCCCGCAGAACCGCCTGCCCTATATTGACGAGTACAGGTCCCTGCTGATGAAAGAACCAGCAGCACGCCTGGCGGCCCTGCGCACGGGCAAGATTGATATGTTGGGTAACGCCGGAGACGCTAATATAGCCAGTATCGACAATCTGCTGACCATCCAGCGGACCAACCCTGAAATCGATGTGTGGCCCGTTTATGGTATGGGAACTGCGCAGTTCGTTTTTAACTTGGCTTTGTCGCCCACTTCCGACCTCAATGTGCGCAAGGCACTGAATATGGCAGTGGACCGCGAGACAGTTTCCGCTACCTTCAAGGGTTGGGGAGATCCGGAACCTATTGGGTTAATGCAGCCCGTGGAAGGGTGGAGCTGGCCCTATGATGAGTGGCCCGAAGAGGTCAAGCAAGAATATATCTATAACCCGGAAAGGGCCGAGGAGCTCCTTGATGCGGCTGGATACAAGCGCGGCGCAGACGGCTATCGATTCAAGATCATGTTAGGCCATTACACCAGGTGGGATACGTCCTATTCAGAACTCGTCGGGGGGTACTTGGATGTCATTGGCGTTGACAGCGAGCTTGTTGTGTTGACTTTCCCTGAGGCTAGCGCTGAGACACACGCGCCCACGTCCCGGTTTGCGGCAATAAATACTAATCATGGGTACGCCGCCGGTACGCTTGTCCCACTCAAAAGGCAAATCCAAAAGGTTGAAGGCTGGAGCTACACCAAAGTGAATGACCCCCGTCTGGTCGCCCTGTATGAACGCGGCAAAGATTCTCTCGACATAGAGGAGATAAAGAGTATTTCTCGACAGACCGATGAGATCTTTGTAAGGGAGCACTTCGGCCTGGCCAAAACCCGAACCCCGCAGTTTAGCGTGAGCCAACCATGGGTCATAGGTTTTAGCGGTGAATGGAATATGGGGAAGAATCAACGTAATACCTTGTTTGCCCGCCTGTGGATTGATAGTGAGCTGAAGGCAGAAATGGGTCATTAGGGGTTTCACCCCTTGTGGCTGACGAAGCCCCGATTGAATCGGGGCTCGCAATGACAAAAGAGGAGTGGCAATGACGAAAGAAATGACGAGGGAAATCGTAATGAGGTGTAGCGCATGAGAACCTATCTCATCAGGCGGCTATTGTTGATCATCCCCACCTTGTGGATATTGACCATCATAGTCTTTCTCTCGGTCCGCTTCATCCCTGGCGATATGGTAGACTCACTGGCGGCTCAGATTATGGCGCAGGGTACGGGTGACTATATAGACCGTGAAGCTATGGAGCGTATGCTGGGATTGGACGTGCCTGTCTACGTGCAGTATGGACGCTGGATAGGAGTGGTGCCGACCCCTGACTGGGATACCGGTGAGTCCCACTTCAGAGGTCTCCTCCAGGGCACCCTTGGCGAATCACTGTGGGGCGGTTGGCCGGCAGAGAAGAGTCTGATAAGTAGATTGCCAGTAACCATTGAGCTTGGTGTTCTGTCAATCGTAATCGGGCTCGTCATCGCCCTGCCCGTCGGCATCTACTCGGCGGTTCGCCAGGATACTGCCGCCGACTACCTGGGGCGCACCATCGCCATCATCGGCCTGGCCACGCCCAACTTCTGGCTGGCCTTGATGGTCCTGCTCTACCCAGTATTGTGGTGGGGCTGGGCACCGCCGCTGGAATGGGTTCCTTTCACCGAGGACCCGCTGGGGAATCTCGAGATGTTCCTCATTCCCAGCTTGATTCTGGGAACGGCCATGGCCGCTGCCACCATGCGGATGTCACGCACCATGATGCTGGAGGTGCTCCGGCAGGATTATATCCGGACGGCCTGGTCCAAGGGACTCAAGGAGCGGATCGTGGTGATCCGGCACGCCATCAAGAATGCCCTCATCCCGGTCGTTACGCTCGTAGGCCTGCAGCTCCCCCTCCTGGTAGGTGGCTCCGTTATCATGGAGGAAATATTTAACCTGCCGGGGATAGGTCGTATGTTTCTGGATGCCCTCGATCGAAGAGACTACCCGGTGGTCCAAGGTGTCAACCTGTTTTTATCCGCGTTCGTTATGCTTAACATTCTACTTATCGACATGATTTATCCTTATTTAGACCCCAGGGTTCGGTATAAATAGTCGCTGGCGCGACAAAGGTATTAGGTGTTAGAAAACGGTAGGGCCGGGTCACGTCCCGGCCATTGCATGCGATGCGTTTCTTAGGCCGGGACGTGACCCGGCCCTACCGATGGAAATCAAGAACATGAACAACACCCAAGAAACACCCTCCCCCACCCGTGAGCCCAAGCGACGTTCCCGGCTGGCTGATTTCTTTACCAGGCTGGTGAAGGAGAAGCCAATGGGTATTGCCTGCGGGATTATCATATTGATATTGATTTTTGTCGGTATCTTTGGCGGTGTTTTGGCCCCTTATCCCTATAAGGAAATACACATGATAGACAGGTTTCAGGGCGCATCAGCCAAGTATCTGCTGGGTACCGACCAGTTGGGGCGAGATTTATTCAGCCGCCTTATCTTCGGGGCTCGTATTTCGTTACTTGTCGGTCTGGCAGTGACCGTGCTCAATGTGGTCATCGCTGTCCTGATCGGCGGCACTTCCGGATTCTTTGGGGGTAAATTGGACTTGGCGGTGCAGCGCTTTGTTGATGCCTGGATCGCCTTTCCGGGACTGCTGTTGTTGTTGACCATCATGTCCATTGTGGGAAAGGGCCTCACCCAGATCATCGTGGTGCTGGGGGTTGCCGGAGGCATCGGCGGCTCGAGAGTTATCAGAAGCGCCGTGATCGCTATCAAAGAGAATGACTATTTTCTGGCAGCCCGGGCCATTGGCACCCCCACGAGCCAAATCCTGATCCACCATGTCCTGCCCAATATTATGGCCCCCGTCATTATTGTCTTCTCCATTAACATCGGGGGGGTGATAATGTCTTTGGCTTCTCTGGGCTTCCTCGGATACGGTCTACCAACCAACATTCCTGACTGGGGAGGGATGCTCAGCCGGGAAGGGCGCAAGTACATGGAGCAGGCCCCCTGGCTGGCGCTCTGGCCGGGGCTCTGCCTGACGATTGTCGTCTACGCCTTCAACATGTTCGGCGACGCGGTGAGAGACCTGCTCGATCCGCGACTGCGGGGTGGTCAGGGCAGTTACGGCACTGCGGTGGTGAAACGCAAACGAGGTTTCCTCTCCAGACTGATCAACCCCTTCAAATATTATTAAAGAATTTTTGCGGGTCTTTCTTTCTCTTTTGTGTATATTTCAAGAAATCGCTTTGGGCTGCAGGTTTTATTTCAATTTCGCGAATATTTATTTAGATGAGCGTCGCATGTTGAGGACTTTCTTTGAAATATTGTGCCACGCACCGCAAAAAGGCTGGTAGGCGTAGGCTCGAAGACTTTGTTAGGCGGTTTGGTTTATCATTTCAGTGCTGACTTTCTCTCTCAAATCGAATTGACCTCATGCGATTGACCGTCAATCCCTTTAACTGGACAATCAATATGAATAGGAGGAATTATGAAATTCGGCGCACAACTGCACAACCATGAAACAAGCTGGGAAGATTACAAAGCTGTTCTCGATACCATGGAGGCTGGCCGGTGGCACAGCGTTTGGTTTTATGACCACTTCGTGCCCCCCAGGAGCCATACCGACGAGGTTATGGAACACGACAAGATACCAACCTTTGAAGGCTGGACGTTGCTCAGCGCTGCTGCCGCGGCCACTTCCCGGTTGCGCATGGGTTTGCTTGTGGCCGGCAACACCTACCGCAATCCGGCCCTCATGGCAAAAATGGCAGCCACTCTGGATCACATTTCAAACGGACGTTTGGTGCTCGGCATTGGGGCTGCCTGGAATATTCGTGAACACCAGGCCTACGGTTGGGAGTTCCCCTCGATGAAAGAACGCAGCGATCGCCTTGAAGAAGCCTGCAAGCTCATCAAAACGCTTTTTACAGCAGAGGGTCTCATTGACTTCGAGGGGCAATACTACAAACTGCATCAAGCCCCATTTGCCCCCAAGTGTGTGCAACAACCCCATCCTCCTATTTTGGTAGGCGGTTGGGGGGAGAAACGCACTCTTCGTACCCTCGCCCTGTATGGTGATATCATGAATATCATGGATGGCCCTGAGGAATTGACCCGCCTGAGCGGTGTGCTCGAACGGCACTGTGAGGCGGTGGGCCGGGACCCTTCTGAGATTCGCAAGACGGTGCATGTGGCGATCCGGATTGAACGGGATGAGCAGAAAGCGGCAGAGTTAAGAGGCGGTAAGGACTGGCAATTAATTGGTCCTCCTCAGTATTTGATCGATCGGGCTCAGGACTTTTTTGATGTGGGGGTCGACGAGTTCATGTTCTACTCTATTCCGAATAAACCAGAGTATTTTGCGGAACTCAACGAGGAGGTGTTCAGCACCTTTGACTGACCGTCATCCCTGAGCTTCGCTAACGACACGGCTCGCAGCTTCGATAGCCCCTGCACCATGAGGGATGTTCAGCGCTTTCAAACCTGCGTCGATCACCCCAAGCATGCCCAAGGTCATGTGCGCATTCACGTGCCCCATGTGCGCAACGCGGAAGAAACCATGGTAATTGAGGCTGGAATGCTCCGCCATGCCCAGTCCGAGGTCCAGGGTCACTAGTGAGCCCAAGCGACGAGGCCGGCTGGCTGATTTCTTGATCAGGCTTCTCAGGGAGCAGCCCTTGGGGATTATCTGCGGAATGATCGTATTGCTCTTGATTTTTGTGGCGATCTTCGCCGATGTTCTGGCGCCTTATGAATATTATAAAATGCAGCTCTTAGGCCGGTTGAAGGGCTCGTCAGCCCAGTATCCGCTGGGGACCGATCACCTGGGGCGAGACTTGTTGAACCTTTTTCCTATTCCTCCTCTACCCTAAAGTGCTTCTGACTTTCTGACGTACTTCTTGACACAGATCTAATGCTTCAGCAGCGATTTCTTGATCTACGGATGTACCAGGATAACGCACTTCTACTGCAAACGCACTCAGTCCCTGAACAGCCGAACGCAAGGATTCCCAATCTTGATCTCTTGTTATCAGCAGATCTAACAAAGCCATCAGGTTATGAGTTTTACCAAAATCAATCTCTTCCTCCTGCAATTGAGCTTTTAGGTATTTCTCTGCGCACTGCTGACTATGAAAGCATACTGCGTCATAATTGGGATCTCGTTGCACAGATAATTCCCTGATCGCTGTCCTGAAATCCCCTTCTGCCTTCTCAATCCACTCTTGAGTGATCTGCTGCATAGAGTACTTGCCCTTTTTCGATAATTTCTCGTATGAATCCATCATTGAGGTTCAAACGTTCCTGAATTTTTTTTGGAGTACGGATAAGCAAATCGACAGGAAATGAAGGATTCGTTTGACGTAGAATCTCCCAAGACTTCCTGGCATTTTCCCCCTCAAAAGAAAGGACTACCAGTAGGTCTACATCCGACTCTTCAGTAGGCTGACCGTAGCCGTAAGAACCAAATAAAATGATTTGATCAGGACGAAATTGCTGAACGATTTGATTACAAAACTTTTTGATCTGTGTATGTTCAATCATTCTAACTCATTTTTTATTCTTACTGTGTTCTTCTTATCGTTTGGTTTCTGATAGCGCAACGTTTCGCTCAGAGGCGCGGGTTCCGTGTCCTTTGGAGCGTATTGTGTACGCCCGACATGGATATAATCTAATGGGATGGAAGTCCCCCTGCAGGTAAACCACGGATTTCCTTATCCATGGAGCCGATCATCCGGCACTGGCCGGAAACCAGCCAGCCACCAGAGAACAAACTGTTCCACCTCTTTCAGGTTTCATAGGTTTCAAAGGTTGCACACAAAGAATTTTATAGATTCGCTTCTATCTTACCTTAAATCTTTTATATAGTGGGAATATTTATCAATTTCTTTCAGTTGGGCATAGGTAGCGGTTTTACCACGAAGAGCAAAGGAGCCGAGGTCAGCTCGACGATCGACGATATTGGCATCGAATCGTTAACGGCCGAAGGATCAAGCGTCGATTTGGATATTATATGAATAAAAACTCCGTTACTGCTCGAATAGTTACTGTAAAATTTTGCTTGATTTTCGAATACGGATGGTTGTATAATGCGTTTGTCATTGGCAATGAATAACCAAATTGAAAAACATGGTTGACTAAAAATCGTCAGGCGAGTATAAATCTTTAATTTCCAGAGACAATGAGCGAATAAATGAAAAATAATTGTTGACTTTTCTTATTGAAGGGTATACATAATCATTAAATTTTTCAGGATACGCTCATTGATTGGTCGTATTTAAAAAAACTTGAAAGGAAACTGAAATGCTTCTAAGCTCAAATAGTCAGTTCCCAGTTCCCAGTTCTACCCCCTTATATTATCTCGACCTCAGGCAGAGATCCTTAAGATTTCCAGTTCCAAATTCCAAGCTCCTGAATCGAAAAGGGAGAATTTGGAAAATCATAGATACCTGAGCGCATCCTTTTTTCATTCACTGTCTTATCAGGAGAAGCCTATGGAGAAATCACGTCAGTTGAAAATGTAATGTTTATTCCTTCAATAAAATCAGATTTGGGAGATAATTATGAAATCAATCGTATTTGGAGAAATTATTATGAAAAAGAAGAAGCAAAAAATGAAAAAAATGAAATCCTTGTTGCTCACACTCAGCCTGGTGGTGGCTGCCTTTTGGGTCAGTCCGGCCGTGGCGGCTGAGAAAGAGACGGTGTTCGATCCCGCCACCGGCAGGACGTGGACTGCGCCTGAGTATGGCGGGACACTCACGTGGGCCGCCAGACACCATCCTCCGGTTATTGACCCCTGGTTTAGCGCTGGCTGGGCGCCACACTTCATCGGTGGTGTTAATGAGGGGCTGGCCTTCGCCGACTGGGCAATATCCAGGGATATATGGATCGGCGGAAACCACCGGGTTTGGAACGCCGAGTTGCACAGGGGGGCTCTGGCTGAAAGCTGGTCAATGCCCGACGACACAACGTTCATCTGGAAGATCCGCCAGGGTATTCACTGGGACGATAAGGCGCCGGTGAACGGCCGGGAGTTGGATGCCTATGACGTCGAATGGAACTATCACCGCTATTTGGGTCTGGGCGATTTCGCCGAAGCCGGACCCAGCCCGCAGGCAGGGAGTTTCATAAGTCTATCGGCTTCGCAAGTCGAGCACCTTGTCGAATCGATAACGGCCACCGACAAGTGGACGGTTGTCATTAAGCTGAAGCAGCCGATACTCGATCCGTTTTCGAAATTTCTCGGCAACGATTTTTTCGTGCTCGCTCGCGAGGTAATCGAGCAATACGGCGACGCTAAGGACTGGAGGAACGTGGTCGGCACCGGGCCCTTGAGAATGACTGGCTGGGTCGAGGGCAGCTCGGCAAGCTGGGAGAAGAATCCCAACTACTGGGGTGTTGACGAAAAATTCGGGAACCGCATACCCTATATCGACAAGTACGTATCCCTGCTGATGCCAGACATATCAACCCGTCTGGCGTCACTGCGCACGGGTAAGATTGATATGTTGGCTCATCTGGGCGACGCTTATATACACTCTATCGACAATATAGAGAGCCTCAAGAAGACCAACCCTGAATTGGAATTCTGGCCCTTTTTTGGCACGGCAGCGGGCGCTTTCCTTTTTAACCAATCTATGCCGCTCATGCAGGACGTCAATGTGCGCAAGGCATTTCAGATGGCAGTGGACCGCGAGACAATGGCCAAATCCTACTTTAAAGGGTATGCCGATCCAGCGCCTTATGGGATGGTTGGACAATTCAATGAGCCAGGGTGGTACTGGCCCTATGAAGAGTGGCCCGAAGAGGTCAAGCAAGAATATAACTATAACCCGGAAAGGGCCGAGGAGTTGCTTGATGCGGCTGGCTACCCGCGAGGCGCCGACGGCTATAGATTCAAGATCAAGATCAACGTGTTCGACAGGTTCGAGCCGACCCATGGAGAAGTCCTCATGGGGTACTTCGACGCCATTGGCATCGAAACCACCGATCTTGATATTCTGACTCCAGCTGAGATTGGTCCTCTTGTCGGTAACCCGGACACGCACGAGTGGGCGTTATCTGCTGGGTATTATGGGTACTACGCCAGCAGCGGCTTGTTTTTTTGGCTCTGGGGTCTTTATAATCAAGCCCCGCCCGGAGTCTCGAATCATTGGGGGAGCACGGCCAATGTGAAGAACTCGCGTATGGACGCCCTGTATGTTGCCGCCCGAGATACTACCGACCTCGAGGAGTTTAAGAGTCTTTGGAGACAGGCCGATGAGATCATGGTAAGGGAGCACTGGGGCCTGGTTAAATCCCGCTCCCCCATGTTTTACGTGAGCCAGCCGTGGGTCCAGGGTTTTTTCGGTGAATCAATGATGGGAAAGGGTGAACGTAATACCCACCTGGCCCGCATCTGGATTGATAGTGAGATGAAGAAAGAAATGGGGCATTAGGGGTTTCAGCCGTTGTGGCTGACCTTAGGAATAGGGTGCTGGGGGGCTCGAGCTTCCCAGCTCCCTTTCTCATTGAACCATTCCCCGTTAAAATCAGGGCTCGTAATGACAAAAGAGGGGTGGCAATGACACGGGAAATCGCAAGGAGGAGTATCCCATGAGAGCGTATTTTATCAGACGGTTATTGCTGATAATCCCCACCCTGTTTATCTTGACCATCATCGTCTTTCTCGCGGTGCGCTTCATCCCCGGCGATGCAATAGACGTCATGCTGTATAGCATGGAAAGCTCTGAACTGGCTCAACGTGAGATTGTTGAGCGTATGCTGGGACTGGACGTGCCAGTCTACGTGCAGTATGGACGCTGGATAGGAGCGTTGCCGACTCCAGGCTGGCCTACCGGTGAGCCCCGGTTCAGAGGTCTCCTCCAGGGCACCTTTGGCGACTCGATGCGGGGTTGGAAGATAGAGGAAAGGATAATACATAGATTGCCAGTCACCATTGAGCTTGGTGCCATGGCAATCGTAATCGGGTTCGTCATCGCCCTGCCCGTCGGCATCTACTCGGCGATTCGCCAGAATACGACCACCGACTTTGCAGGGCGCACCGTCGCCGTCATCGGCTTGGCCACGCCGAACTTCTGGCTGGCAATCATGGTCATGCTCTACCCGGCAATCTGGTGGGGCTGGACGCCATCGGTGCAGCTGATTCTCTTCAAGGAAGACCCGCTGGGGAATCTTGGCATGTTCCTCATTCCGGCCGTGATACTGGGGACGGCCATGTCTGCCGAAACCATGCGGATGACGCGCACCATGATGCTGGAGGTCTTAAGGCAGGACTACATCAGGACGGCCTGGTCGAAGGGGCTCAAGGAGAGGGTCGTCGTTCTGAGACACACCGTCAAGAATGCGCTCATCCCGGTAGTGACGCTCATCGGTCTCCAGTTCCCCCTCCTGATCGGGGGCTCCGTTATCCTGGAGCAGATATTCGTTTTGCCAGGGATAGGTCGTATGTTCGTGGAAGCCCTGGATCATAGAGACTATCCGGTAGTCTCCGCAATAAACCTGGTTTTTGCTACTGCGGTTTTGGTGATCAATCTCATCATCGACCTGTTATATGCTTTCCTGGACCCCAGGGTTCGGTATGAATAGTCGCTGGCGCGACAAAGGTATTAGTAGGGCCGGGTCACGTCCCGGCCATTGCATGCGATGCGTTTCTTAGGCCGGGACGTGACCCGGCCCTACCGATGGAAATCAAGAACATGAACAACACCCAAGAAACACCATCTCCCACCCGTGAACCCAAGCGACGGGGACGGCTGGCTGCATTCTTGATCAGGCTGCTCAAGGAGCAACCCCTGGGAACAGCTTGCGGGATGATCGTCTTGCTCTTGATTCTGGTGGCGATCTTTGCCGATGCGCTGGCGCCTTATCCCTATAAGGAAATGAACCTGGTAGACCGGCTCCAGGGACCATCATCCCGGTATCTGCTGGGGACCGACCAGGCAGGGCGAGACTTGTTCAGCCGCCTGATCTTCGGGGCGCGTATCTCCGTGCTGGTCGGTCTGGCGGCGACCGTGCTCAACGTGGTCGTCGCTGTCCTGATCGGCGGCATTTCAGGATTCGTCGGGGGTAAAGTGGACCTGGCGGTGCAGCGCTTTGTCGATGCCTGGATGGCCTTCCCGGGACTGCTGCTCCTGCTGACCATCATGTCTATTGTGGGAAAGGGTCTCCTCCAGATCATCGTGGTGCTGGGAGTTGCCGGAGGTATCAGCGGATCGAGAGTCATCAGGAGCGCCGTGATCGCTATCAAAGAGAATGATTATTTTCTGGCAGCCCAGGCTGTGGGCTCCCCCACGAGCCGAATCCTGAACCACCATGTGCTGCCCAATATTATGGCACCCGTCATTATTGTCTTCTCCATCAACATCGGGGGGGTGATTATGTCTCTGGCGTCTCTGGGCTTCCTCGGCTACGGTCTGCCACCCACCATTCCCGACTGGGGCGGCATGCTCAGCCGGGAAGGGCGCAAGTTCATGGAGCAGGCCCCCTGGCTGGCACTCTGGCCGGGGGTTTTCCTGACGATTGTCGTCTACTCCTTCAACATGTTCGGAGATGCCCTCAGGGACCTGCTCGATCCCCGACTGCGGGGCGGTCAGGGAAGTTATGGCGCCGCAGGGAAACGCAAACGAGGCCTCCTCGCCCGGCTGATCAACCCTTTCCACCAGTAGCCCCCTCATCAAGAAGATTCTTTTCAATCACCTCCTGCATCCTAGGTACTGTACCTCATGTTTTTATCGGCTTTCTTTTTCAGGATCGCTTCATGGGCTTCGGGAGAGCCATTGTGATAGGTCCCGAACCAATAATCCAAAGGCATAAAGGGTTCCCCGTAATTGCACTCGAAGTAGCGGTGATGCAGGTGATGGAAATAACTGCTGGCACCGCCAACCCGGAAGTTTCCCTTGATAACCAGTTGCTGGAACCCGGAATGCCCCTGGGCTGGAGGAAGCGCGTTGTGTTGGGCGTTCATCAGCATGTGGATCGGATGCGAGGGCACAATCCAGTGAATCAGCACACTACTGAAGACGATCAGGTGCTCAATCGGATGCATGGCCACCCCGGACCAGGGACCGATATTGATGTTTTTGTGATGGAGGTAGTGCGCCCGCTTGAAGAGCGGCGGCCAGTGCATGAGACGATGGACCCAGTATAAGTGGAAAATTCGAATCATGGGCATGCAGACCAGCAGTACGATAAAGTAGACCGGCTGTTCTCGCGGGTCGATGTAGGGCAGCAGGTCGTTGGCGTAGGCCCACATCATCAGCACTTCATATGCCGTCCAGATCGGAACGGCGCTACAACAACACCAGAAGATGTTGTCGCGCAGTTGGTCCCCCCAAAGAAACCTCCGCTTTCCCGTCGGCATCCACTCGGCGTCGTATTTGTACTGGAACCCCTGGGATTTTCGCGACCAGAGCCAGTAATGCCAGGCACTGTTGACGAGGACCAGCAGCACGAGGTTGCGGGCAAACATCTCCAGGATCCAGTCGAGTTGGAAGGTGACGCAGCGGGATAAGGCCGGCTGGAAGTAGAGCCAGGTGACGATTGCGATTCCAAAATAGATCGTATTCCACGGAAACAGGTAACCCGGGAAGCCAAACAGGTATTTGAAAGCCTCGACCGGTTTGGGTGGCCAGGCAAACAAAGGGCTGGGAGGACCTGTCCCCCTTTCAGGGTGCCAGTATCCCTTCTCATCCCGAGGCATGCCATCGATCCATCCTTCTTTTTCCTTGTTGATATTTGCCATCCAGTCCTCCTTACCAAATTGTTTTAAAGCGATTCTTTTAAAGAATGTACTTCGTTCACTTTTATTTTTCAAATTTTCATTTCATAGCGCTCAGCGCCGAATCCTGATTACTCATGAATTCAAGATTTCCAATATTGATCGGGTGGAGCCCCCCGGTCATGTAGCATGCAGGAATACACGGCGCTTTCGTCAAATGGAAAGCTGGCTTCAATTTCTGGGGTGAGCGTGGTCCCGAGACCGGGCGCGGCGGGTTTCTGCAGACAACCCTGGACAATTTTTCCCTGGTCTCCCATCATCTCCCGAGCGAGGGGAAATTCGAGCATGGGATACTCCACCAATTCACCACCCGCAGCAAAGGCCGCGTGATAGCTTGCCATTATGGCAACGGCTCCCCCCCAGGCATGCACGACAACGCCAGTACCGTTCGCATGACCTGCAGAGAATACATCCATCACCGCGCTGATTCCACCGATAACTGAAGCGTCCGGTTGTACAAAATCATAAACATCATCCTGAATACGTTTGATCATCTCCTTGGGAGTGGTAATGATTTCTCCACCACAAATCTCGATGTCCACACGTGAACGCAGTTCCTTGAAGCCTTCCGGATAGTCGGGACCGATCGCTTCTTCCAGAAACAAGATGGGTCTGTCAGTGAGTCTGCGAACCGCTTCGACATAGCCCACCACATCATCCACCGCCTGCGGTGGATCGGCAAGATTCTGGCACATATCGATTCCCACCCGGATGCCTCGTTGCCCCGCCGCTTCCAGGACCCAGGCAGTGCGATGGATATCTCCCTTGACCGCTCGTATTTTATAGGATTCTATCCCCATTGAGTCCAACAAATCCAGTTCTCGCGCAAACTGCTCCTTCGCATCGCAGCAGCCGCCACTGCCATAGATCCGGATGGACTCACTCTTGCATCCTCCAAAAATCTCGAAAGCCGGGACGCCGTACGATTTGGCTTTCGCATCGACCAGCGCGATCTCGTAGGCGCTGGTGACATGACGGGCAGCGCCCTGCAGTGACCAGTAGTCACATACGCTGCATAAATCCCTGACCCGCTCCTTGATGGCAAAACCATCCTTACCAAGCATATATGGAGTGGTCAATTCCACAATGGCCTGGAACACTTTAGGCGCAAACACTGCCAGGTACCCTTCACCAATACCGGTGACCCCATTTTCAAGAGTGACTTCAACCATACCCACAGTCCGTTTCGGTCCATTGGGGAAACATTCCTTTATTTCCGGATCATCGGCATCCGCATAGGGTGAGCTGAGTAAAATACACCTGACTTGTTGGATATCGGACATCAATATCCTCTTTCAAGATCTACCACGCTGAGCAATGGTTTTCCTGCACGGTAGCGTGCGAGATTCTCTGCAAATACGTCAATTTTTCGATCGAGCTCATCTCGACTACCCCCTCCGCTATGTTGGGTGAGGATCAAATGCGGCGCTGTCCAGAACGGATGATCGTCCGGCAGCGGTTCATCCATCGTCACATCGATGACAGCCCCTCCCATTTCGTGATTTTCGAGCGCTTCCGCGAGTGCTGCTTCGTCAACAATGGACCCACGTCCCACATTGACGAACAACGCATCCTGTTTGAGCAATTCGAGACGCGCCTTATTAAAAATCCCAATAGTCGCATTGGTTTCCGGTGCAGTGCAAACCACGATATCCGCCGCGGACAATGCCTGGTCGAGTTGAGCAGGTGTCCAACTGCTACCGAAACGAGTGATATGGCACTGGAACGGAGTCAATAGTTCAGCCAGGCGCCGGTTGATTGAACCATAACCGAATAACACTACCGCGACTCCGGTCAAGCTTCGTAACTCCTCTCGTATCGGATCACCCACCCATTCCTTTTTATGCTTCAGTCGCACCAACCGGTCGATCCCACGAAAGTGCGCCAGTATTCCCGCCAAGGTAGATTGCGCGACGGGGTCGGCGAAAAAACCCGCCAGGTTGGTTATCGTGATCTGCTTTTCCAACTCGGACCAGTCCAGGTTTCTGTATTCACCAAACCCGACCGACTCGAGCTGTATCCATCGAAGCCTGGAAGTCTTTTCCAGCCACCCGGAAGGCACGTTCCCAAAAACCACCTCACATTGGGTAAATACCGGATCCATCTCCGTATTATCGTCGTAGTTGGTACGAATATGCAGGCTTCCCTTATCGATAATCTTGCGTAAACGAGTGATTTGCCTGTTATTCAGTTCAAAGGATAGATAAATTTCCATAAAATCATGCGAACCAGGAGTTGAAATTTAATTTGTAAAATCAATAATTTAATAATTATGATGTGTCATGCTGGTCCCGGATCATCCTGGATTCCTGGTCAAGCCAGGAATGACACGTTTTTTTAACACCTGATTCACGTAAATCCCAATCGAGTCGAAAGTCGTACTCAGTCGAGTCGGGAATCGCGTAGATGTCCGTTTTTCCGATTCAACAGTTAAATTTTCATCAAGCTACCAGCCCCGGAACCCCGGTACGGAGCATCATATTTTTGGTTTGTTCTCTGTATTTTTCACGGATATCGCGGGTGGGGGGACGGCAACGACTCGATGGCAATCCGATCAACTCCATGCATAGTTTATCGAGATAGCCGTCTCCACTGGTATATTCTTGTTCGATTTGTACCCAAAGATGATAAAAGGGCATAATCTTACCAATCAAGTCGTTTTGAACCTCTTGGTAATTTTTACTTTTCAGGTTTTCATACATATTTATTCCCAATTCCGGCCAATAATTACAAGCATGCACTTCTATTGCTTTGGCTCCCATCATGAAACTGATATTGAATAAAAGATTGTTGTCGATGATGCAAAAACGATTGGAATACCTGGCGCAGACTGTTTCGAATTCCATCGCATCAGTACGTGGCACTGCCCATTTCAAACCGATGATATTGGGGGTCTCCGCCAGTTTCTCTACCAGGGAATCGCTGACGTTGCTGCTTGTCCAGAATGTGTTGTAGATGATGATACCGATCTCAGGAGAGGCGTTTGCTCCGGCCATCGCAAATTCAAAAAAATCCTCTTCAGTATGATTGAAGTAATAAGGGGGCGAAATTTGTACAAAGTCAGCCCCGAGTTCCGCAGCAGATTTGACGAGTTTGACCAACTCCCGGGTATTGGTAGTTTGCCCCCCCATCGCGACCGGCACTCTTCCCCGGGTTTCCGCAATAATGGCTTTTGCCACTGCAACCCGTTCGTCGAAGGTCATAGTGGAAAAATCGCCTGCCGCCCCTCCGGAAAGAAACACCGCGTTTTCGGCGTTCATTCCTTTCTCAATTAAGTACTGGACGTGGGATTTTATCGCATCCAGATCCAATGAGAGATCCTGGTCGTGAAACATGGTGGGAATCGTAACGTAACAACCTGCCAGTTTGTTTTTCAAGTTTTCGTAATCGATCATGATTCCCGGAGTGATAGTATTTTCCTATGCGAAAGCGTTCAGCAGTTTAACGACTTTCAATGAGTCAGCGTGATTTGAACCTATCTGAAAAAACCGGCATGGACAAAGAATAAAGAGACTTTTTTTACCTTTCGGTGGCGCTGGCGTCGGATTGGATTCGCTTGTCGATTACTTCAGGGGAAAAAAGGGATTCTCTGAAACCGGTTAGCCTTTCATCCCGGAGGTGATCACATTGCTCATGAAAAATCGTTGCAGAATCAAGAAAACGATCAAACTTGGAATGGCCAGCAAGGAAGCTGCGGCGGCTCCCATGCCATAATATTCCGTAATATTCGTGCTCCCGCGGAGCGAAGGCGAAAACTGGGCGATCCCGACAGGAAGAGTTCTCACCATGTCCGAAGTGCTCATAATCAAAGGCCAGAGATATTGGTTGAAATTTTCAGCAAATGCCAGGATCCCCACAGAAGTGCACGCTGGAATGGACAAGGGGAGCACAATACGGTAGAAACGCCCCCAGAGACCGCAGCCATCGATAGCGGCTGCGTCTTCCAGATCACGGGGAATGCTGAGGAAGAACTGCCGGAATAAATAGATTGAAAATGGGCTGGCAACCGAGGGCAGAATTATGGACCACCTCGTACCAATCAACTCAAAATTGCCCATCATCCGATACAAGGGGATCAGCATCACTTCGAATGGCATCATAAATGAAGCGAGCACCAACCAAAACAACAAATCTCGCCCGAAAAATTGCAATCGCGCAAACGCATAACCCGCCGCCGCGCCCATGAATAACGTCATCGCAGTTGAGACGATAGAAATGTAAAGGCTATTGAAGGTCCATTGCGCAATTGGTTTTTCAAAAACGCGCTCGTAGTGTTCGAGGACAAATTCAGTCGGAATCCATTGTGGCGGGTTGGTCAGGATTTCTCCCGTCGGTTTGATCGAGGTGAGGATAATCCACAATAAAGGGAAAAACCATAAAATGGTAAACCCCAATCCTATGACGACGATCGCCAAGGGGATCGTATGTTTTTTTTGTCTTATGTCAAAAAATTTCATTTCTCTAAAGTACTTTAAAAGTATCGTTGCTCTCCACGCAACAGGGTGAAACGCAAAATAGTCAAAATCATAATCACCAAGAAAAGCAAGACGCCAATGGCTGCGGCCATACCTTGTTCATAGCGGGTAAAGCCGATGTGGAAGATAAAATATACAACCGAGGTCGAGTAATCGCTGGGGCCCCCCTGCGTGATGATATGGATGAGACTGAAAACCCGCATCGCTTCGATGAGGGTGATGGTGATCACTAAAGTAGAGGCGGGAAGTAACAAGGGAAAGGTGATCCGCCAGAAGACTTGCCAGGAATTCGCGCCATCAATGCGAGCGGCTTCAACCAATTCATTGGGAATGCTTTGCAGCGCGGCAAGAAAGATCACCATTCCAAATCCCGCCTGCCACCATGTAGTGATGAAGGCGACCACCGGTAAAACCAGGTTCGGCTCCTTCAACCAGGCGATCCGACTGGGCAGACCCACCATACCCATTCCCACGTTGACCAGGCCAAATTGCGTTTGAAACATCCAATTCCAGATGATGGCCACCAGGGTCGCTGCCAGGACATAAGGTGCGAAGAATACCAAACGCGAAAAAGTATGAGTGGGTAACTTTCGGTTGACATAGACCGCCATGAACAAAGCGAAAAAAAATGCCATGGGGACCACGATGAGGGAGTACTGGAGGGTGACGATGAAAGCGCGGCCGACTTCGGAACTGGTAAATGCATTGATGTAATTATCGAAGCCAATAAACTTGGGGGGGCGTGGTCCGATTTTAGCGTTCGTGAAACTGGTCAGAATGCCGAGTAAAAACGGATAAATTCTGAAGATAATGAAGATGATCAAGAAGGGAATGACAAAGGTATATGCCGCAGGATTGAGTCGCTTCAAGGCAACCACCCACCAGGGTTTTGTGGAAAATTGCCGTGCAGCCATTCTATTGGGAGGCGTGATCGCTTTATAAGCAGGCATTTTGTTTCTCCCAATACGGGTTTTCGTCGATCTCCAAGGTGGGGGTGTCAGCCGGGAATTAAAGTGAAGTTAAAGCCAATCTTCGGCTTGTACCTGGCCTTCATCGCTCCCAAAACCATGGATGGGGTTTAGTTTTCAAATTGGGCAGTCGCTCCCAATAGTGGGCAATGGGACTGTCCCGCCACTCTTTTTCCAAAGTTTCCCAGGTGAAGGGTTCTCCCAGAGAACTTGCGTGAGGTTTGAACCAATCCTCAGCGATCACATGACTTTCGCCAGTATAGCGAAAATCCACCGAAAGTCTCAAGATATCCGGTGTGAGGTTGGGTGCTGCAGCATGGATAGTAAGCATTTTGAATAGCAGAATATCCCCGCAGTGGTAGCCAGACTGCACCCATTCCAGTCTGGGATCGACATCGACAGTTCTACTTCCGACACCAGGGGCGGGTCTCGGTTTAAGGAATCCTGCTTTGTGGCTACCTTCCAATAATTTGAGACCCCCGACTTCTAATGGTATACCACCCAGCGGTAGCCAACAGGTGATGGTCTCCACGGAACCGCCCACAAAAATCCAGTCCTGATGGGGATGAGTGGCGCGCTCATTGTCACGGGGAAAGGCGATACGCCCGATCGTTTGGGGAAAGGGAATGACGGGCTCCTGGAAGATGGATTCCATGATGCTGATGATATTTTCTTGAAATTTCAACTTATGGAAAGCTTCCAGGGCCTGGACCCGGGCATACACGGGATGGTACTCCTCATCCTGTTCCATAATAGGGTCGCGATCCGTCAGACCATCCACCAGGTTGCTCCCCGGGCGCAACCAACCGGCTTCCTGACAAATTTCCAGAATTTGTCGTCTCAGCTGCAAAACCTCATCTTGCAGGAGGATGTTCCTGAGAAATAAATAGCCGTCGTCCCGTAAGCGCTTACGCAACCTCGAAGGATCGTTAAGAAGACTGTTCGATACTGTGAACGGTTTCACTTTTGCCTCCTTGAGAATTTTCACAAAATTCAGGTTTCGATCCCTTGCGAAAAAAAGGAGGCCAACTAGAATGAAAACCTTCTAGCCGTGAGCTGCCGCCGGTTGTTCGCGCAGGAGGGTGGAGAGATACTCGTCCACCTCATTCAACCCTTCATCCACACTTTTCGATTTATCCCAAACCTTGTCCAGCATACGAGTGATTGCACTCGAACTACCACCATAGACAGAAAATTCAGCTCCTTTCGGATGAGAGACATCCCAAAATGCATACTTGCCATTTTCTTCGGAGCCTTTAAAGTATTTCTTATGCGGTGAATTCATATACCCCGAGTAGTTAAGCCCTTCTTGGGTCACCGGAATTTGTGAAGAAGCCACGCCAAATTCTCCGGCATGCTCGGCGTAATACCTGTAGATCTTGCCGATTGCTTCCTTGACATCATCCGGACGTCCATAGGGGAGCACCAGTCCGCTATACTCATACATCACCGCCCGTTGGTCTCCCAATATTGGCATCACGTCGCTATGGAAATTCAGGTTGTTCTGAGCAAGAGAGCTGCCCACTACCCAGGTACCCGAATAGAACATCGAAGCCTGGCCCGTCAGCCAATAATCGTAGCGTTGAGTGATATTGGGATCCGTGATTTCCCATTCGTAAAGGGTATTGAGGACGAATTCAGCAGCTTTTCGTCCCGCTTCATTATTGAAATTGGTCTGCTTCCCATCTTGCGTGACGACCGACCCCCCATACTGGTAAAGCAACGCTCCCCAGATATTATTGGGCAGAATCCCTGATCTCGGACAGGAAAAGCCAGATTGAATGATATTGCCGCTGCTGTCTCGCAGGGTCAATTTTTTGGCCCACTCTACAAATTCTTCCAGGTTTTCCGGTTCCCGGTCTGTGGGTAAGCCTGCTTTTTCCAAGTGGTCCAGGTTGTAGAAAAGGACCCATGAATTCCAACCGTGAGGCACCGCGTAGAGTTTTCCATTCCAGCGGCAACGGTCCAACGCAAATGGTAAAATCTTGTCGAGAGGATAATTGGCCGCGGCCAGCATTTCATCCATCGGATCGAGTGCCTCGATGCCCAAAACATACCCTCCCATGTAAGGATAATCGCATTCGTACATATCTGGTAAATCGTTGGCGCCAAAGGCAGCAACGAACTTGGTTTCCGCATCATTCGTAAAGTTCTCGAAAGTGACATCATACCCGTGTTCTTGCGCAGCGCGTTTACCAAATTCAATCAGGGGATCCCCGGCAGACGCTCCCAATCCCAACCAAAACCGCATTTGCCGCAAGGCATATGCTTGTTGAGGCGTCAAATTCAGGGCCGCTGCTCCGGCAATGGCCAACGACGAATTTCTGATGAATTTTCTTCTTGTGATATTCTTCATACAATACTCCTGAAAAATTAATAATTTGTCCCAAATCCACCAATTTGATTTGAGACCAGAAAAACAATTCAGAAAGCCACTCTTGATCCGGCTTCCTGGTGTAAACCTTTAAAGTTTACACCTCTTTTGTGGAAATTTCAAAGCAACAATAAATTTCCACCAAGTCTCATAGCTTCCTTAAAACAATATTATACATTGAATCTTGTACATAAAACATATTGTAGTGGATCGGGAGCGTCGTCCCATTCATGGTACGAAGCAACGACGGTGCCATCCGGTATTTGAACGACGGAAGGATAACCGATATGTTGATAGACGCCCACATTATGAGGATTCAGAACTCCTGGACGTTCCTCCCCTACTTTTTCCGGAACCCCCCCTTCTCTGACAAAAAAAGAATTCGCTTCATCCCAGTGGAGCCCGTCTTCGGAGATTACCCCTTTCACGCCATAAGGGGGTCTTCTGTAGCCATAAATCATCAAATACCTGCCATCCATCAAAGGAATTAATTCTGCAGGGTAACCCCAGATATTCGTCCAGATGGGTGAGGACCAACTGAAGCCATTGTCGTCTGAAATGACATAGGCCATGTTTTTGGCATCACCACTGGGGTTGACATGCGTGCGTAAAAAGCAAATCATTCTTCCGTTTTTCAATTCCAACAGGGCGGGTTCTTCAAAATCAATAATTGAAGCAGCATCGTAGGCGATGGTGGAATAATATTCCCAATTGTAACCACCGTCATCCGAACGCATCAAAGCGGAGCGAGTCGTTTCTCCTTCTCCTTCTTCTCCATACCCGCGTATCCTGCCATATAGTCCCATTAAAATGGAACCATTGGTCAGTTGCCAGCATCCCAAACGACAGCCTCCGTGCTTGAGGGGTCTCACGTTGACGGGGATCGGGTCGGACCATGTTTCCCCTTGATCATTTGATTTGAGTACGTAAGTTCCCAACCACCCCTGCGTTTTATAAGCCCACGTCCAATCACCCCATCTTTCCGACCAGGGTTCCATCTTCCAAGACGGCTGCTCTGCTTTTATTCCCCGTTTAAAAAATCCGGCAATGGTCAGGTTGACCAACAGCGACCGGTCATTGAGTTCACATATTCCGCAATCCCAGTTTCCTGTGGTCTCCGACCACGGTAAAACGATATTTGGAGTGGACCAGGTCACTCCCCCATCTGAGGATTTCGTCATCACGGTTTGTCCACTATCATGATGAAAAGGAAAGCGCTCTTCATTATAGACTGCCACGATTTCGCCCGTGGACAACACCCGGGTACTGATTTGATTGAGACAATGTTCTTCGTGCGTGGCAATGGTATAGTGCTCTGCTTTAATTTTCATGAATGCTCTCTTGATCCCTGATTGTGAAAGATGCTTCTCTTAACCCGGACTTTTATCAAATATCGATTCCATTGTAAAAAATCAGGTCTTTCCTGGATTTTCAATTAAGGTTTCTCCTGATTTCATTCTTTTTGCTCTTTGTCTAGCTTTTTCGAATAAAGTGTTCAACAACCTCATAATAAAGAGGGGGGAGATCCGGTTTTCGATCCGGCTGCGCACCTCTGGATTCCTGCTTCGGCAGGAATGACAAGGATTCTCTATGATATGAGTGTCCCATAACACATATTGATTTTATTAAATTCTTATCCCAAATTCAGGTTAAACCCATCATTTATGAATTGTATGGCGGAAAGGGAGGGATTCGAACCCTCGGTACGTAAACGTACACACGATTTCCAGTCGTGCACCTTCGGCCGCTCGGTCACCTTTCCCGCAATGTATTCTATGAATTGACACAATCTTGCTTTCATTTTCAATCCGATTGCCTCTTTAACCTGAATTCATTCCATATCGTTAAATTTTATATTTCGAGTCACCTGATTTGATGAATATATCAAGGGAAATGACTTCAAGCAATTTAAAAGGGCTTTGGAATGCAGGATTGCAGGAAAAAGCTTTCGTATTTTCGGATTCAATGCTAGTTTGTTGGCTTATAAATCCGATTATTCTCATACGAATCAGGGTTAACCTATGAATCAACATATAGCCATTGTGGGTGCCACCGGTGCGGTGGGTACCGAATTCATGAAGTTATTGGAAAACCGGGATTACCCTTTAAAGAGTCTCAAATTGCTTGCCTCATCACGTTCGACGGGTAAAAAACTTCTCTTTCGTGGAGAATCCTTGCCTGTTGAAGAATTGACAGCAGAATCATTCAAAGGGGTGGATTTGGCTTTTTTTTCAGCCGGCGGGACACGTAGTAAGGAATTTGCTCCTCATGCGGTGGATTCCGGAACCTTGGTCATTGATAATAGCAGTGCCTTCCGTATGCAAGAAGGGGTACCACTTGTCGTACCGGAAGTCAACCCGGAAGCCAGTAAAAGCCACCAGGGAATCATTGCCAATCCCAATTGTTCCACCATTCAAATGGTAGTAGCGCTCCATCCACTTCATAAAGTGGCAACGATTAAGCGGGTCGTGGTTTCGAGTTATCAGGCAACCTCGGGAGCAGGGGCTGCGGGTATGCAAGAACTGCTTGATCAAGTAAAAGCCTTCAACCAGGGTCAACCACTCTCCTCCCAGGTTTTTCAAGCCCAAATCGCTTTCAATGTCATTCCTCATATCGGAAATTTCATGGACAATGGCTATACCGAGGAAGAAATGAAAATGGTTAAGGAAACTCGTAAGATCATGTCGGTACCCGATATGAAGATCAGCGCGACTTGCGTGCGGGTTCCGGTTTTGCGTTCTCACTCGGAAGCCATCAATATTGAAACCGAAAGCAAGCTCACGGTGGAAGAGGCGAAGACCATTTTTTCCAACACTGCCGGGATCATTGTCAAAGACACGCAAGAACCCGGAGGTTATCCTTTACCGTGGGACGTGGCAGAAACCTATGACACCTATGTGGGACGGATTCGAGAAGATATTTCCGTACCCAATGGTCTCGCTTTTTGGGTGGTTGCCGATCAACTTTATAAAGGGGCAGCCTTGAATGCCCTGCAAATCAGTGAGTGGCTCAACTCCCACCACTGACCTAATTTCCATTCGGCTTGTAATCTGAGCAATATCTTTGTTTCAATGGATGTCAATCTGGTCCGTCAGCTTGCTCTGCAATTCCTGGTACATTCATTTTTATATTATGAAATAGGAGAGTCCCTCATTTCGGATCAGCAATATGATGAGATTTGTAGTGAGCTGAAAAAAATTTGCAAATCAACCCCTGAAATTTCAGTTCCTTATTGGGAAATTGTGAAACAACTGGGAGAAGAAGCATCTGGTTTTTACATAAAGAAATATCCCCTTTCCATTGTCAGTAAAGCAATGCATCTTCTCTACCAGGAGCATTATGCAAAAAGGATTGATTTTGATGAATTTGTCACACGCTTTGGTTATCGTCGTGAATCATTGACCGAATCATGAGGATAGACTATAAAGAATTTCCTTTCTCTGGAGGGGTGGGCTCCGTAATAATGTGGCGCATCTATTGATTTTCTCTTCAGGAAGATTAACCTCATTTACAATCAATCGAGTTTGGTATTAAGAGGAACTATGAAAGTCGGCGTGATTGGAGGTAGTGGACTCTATGACTTACCTGGCATATCAGAGGTCAGGGAAGAATCAATCACCACCCCTTTTGGGAAACCATCGGACGGGTTCATATGTGGAAAGCTGCATAACACCCCAGTTGTCTTTCTACCTCGCCATGGAAAAGGGCACCGTCTTTTACCAACAGAGATTCCGTTTCGTGCCAATATCTGGGGGATGAAAAAACTGGGGGTGACCCATCTTATTTCTGTCAGCGCGGTGGGAAGCCTGAAAGAAAAAATTTTTCCCGGACACATTGTTTTTCCCGATCAATTCATTGATAGAACCCGACATCGGGATTCTACATTTTTTGGAAATGGAATTGTTGCCCATGTGCAACTGGGGGATCCGGTTTGCCCTGATTTATTGGCACAAGTGGTTAAAGCCGCAGGATTGGCAGGAGCCGTCTTTCATCGAGGTGGGACCTATGTTTGCATGGAAGGGCCGGCGTTTTCCACACGTGCCGAGTCGAATATGTATCGTTCCTGGGGAGCTTCCGTGATTGGCATGACCAACATTCAGGAAGCCAAACTCGCACGAGAAGCGGAGATGTGTTTTGTGACTATCGCATTGGCAACGGACTATGACTGCTGGTACCAATCCGAAGAAGAGGTAACCGTAGATCAAATCCTGTCAGTGATGCAGGAGAACATCACTACTTCAAAAGAAATTCTTTCCCGTACCTTGGAATCATTAACCAATGAACGGGTTTGCAAATGTGGGACCGCCCTGCAATACGGTATTGTCACCCAAAAGGAATTGATTCCTGATCAAGTAAGAATCGATCTGGACGTCATCATCGGAAAATATATTCGGGGCTAACTGAATACTTTTGGTTGAAATAGTAAAGCCTGAGTCCCAATACCCGGTTGATCACCCAAACTGCTCCTTTGTCGCAATCGCTCAATGGTACTGATTTCAAGTCTCTGCAGATAGTATGGTTGTTGAGATCGCATTCAATTTACCCCTCCGTCAAAACTTCGACTACCTCTGGCCTGAACATTTAAATACTTCTCCACAAAAGGGCATCCGGGTCTTAGCTCCATTTGGCACGCTGAAAAAAAGTGGTGTGATTGTCAAAATTAAATCATCCTCCGAATTTTCCGATTTGAAAGAGGTGGAGTTGGTATTAGACAGTGAGCCGGTTTTTATTGAAAAACTGTTGGAATTGACCCGTTGGGTGGCTGAGTATTATTTTTGCAGTTGGGGTGAAGTTTTGAGCTGCGCTATCCCGGGAGGTTTCGGTCTTCGCTTCCACACTTCGTATAAACGGTCTATGGAAAGCGATCAATTGAAGGATTTGCAATCACTCGGTTCACCACTTCAGAAACTGATTCAATCTCAACACACCTGGAGCAGACAAGAATGGTTGAAGGCCGGTGCCACAGAGAAGGATCACCGACAGCTCGATCGTTGGATCAAGGAAAAATCAGTGGAACCTGTTCAGACTTTCGCAGGCACGAATATAAAATCAAAATTCGAACGTTGGGTACGACTGAAAAAAACTCCCGATATTATTGAGAAAAGAGATATCCGCAAGCAGACCAAAAAGGAAAAAATTCTATTATTGCTACAAAAACATTCCCCAATATCATTGTCAGAACTGAAAAATCATGTTCCGACACCTGCCCAAGCGGTGAAAAATCTCAAAGAGGAAGGAATTGTCGAAGTTTTTGAACAACGTGTCTATCGACGGTTTCTGCAAACTCCTGCTCCTCCCCGGGAAACCTTTTTTATGCTCAATGAAGGTCAGGAATTGTCCTATCGTCGTATAGAATCTGCCATCGAAGCGGAAATATACCAATCATTTCTCATACATGGCGTCACGGGAAGCGGAAAGACCGAAGTCTACCTGCACTGTGTCCGAAAGGCTCTGACGAAAGGGAAACAATCTCTCATCCTGGTACCCGAGATTTCCCTCACCCCTCAACTGGTAGATCGATTCCGAGCTCGTTTTGGAGACTGCATTGCAGTCCTGCATAGTGGAATGGACGATGTAGAACGATTCGACGAGTGGTACAGGATTCTTCAAGGAGAAGCGTCGATCGTTGTTGGCGCTCGAAGTGCCGTATTCGCGCCGCTCGACAACATCGGTCTCATTATCGTCGATGAGGAGCATGACACCTCATACAAACAGGAAGAATCTCCTCGATATAATGGAAGAGATGTGGCTATATTTCGAGGATACCGTGCCGGAGCGACAGTGGTCTTGGGATCTGCCACACCCTCATTGGAATCTTACCTCAACGTCACTAAAAAAAAATATCATCTTCTCGCACTTCCTTCTCGCATCCACCAGGTGGAGCTTCCGGAAGTGAAATTAGTAAATTTGAAAAATTGCGTCCGTCAAAAAGGCAGTTATTTTTTTTCTATTCAAATGGTTGAGGCGCTCCGAATGCGGCTCTTGAAGAAAGAACAAAGCCTGTTGTTTTTGAACCGGCGTGGATTCGCTACTATGTTACATTGTACCTTTTGTGAATCAGCGATCACGTGTCCAAATTGCAGTCTTTGTCTGGTATACCATCAAAGTGTGGGTATGCTCCGATGTCACCTCTGCGATCATACCATGCCTTTGCCTCGATATTGCCCTCATTGTCAAGCAAAGGAGTTGAAAATTCGAGGAGTGGGAACCGAACAAATTGCGTCGGAACTACAAACGATGTTTCCCGAAGCGAGAATACTGAGGATGGACCGGGATACGTTGCGTCGTAAATACAGTCTGAGCCAGATGCTGGAACAAATCGGAAGCCGTCAGGTCGATATTGTGATCGGTACCCAGTTGGTCACTAAAGGACACGACTTCGCCAATATCACATTTGTCGGGGTTATCCTGGCGGACCTGTCCCTCAATTTTCCCGATTTTCGCGCAGCAGAACGGACGTTTCAGTTGCTGACCCAAGTTGCCGGACGTGCGGGACGCGGTAATAAACCGGGAAAGGTCTTAATTCAGACTTATAATCCGTCCCATCATTCCTTGCAATGTACGCAAGATCACGACTTTTCTTACTTTCAGCAAAGGGAATTTCATATCCGTCAGCAATTGAAGGTTCCGCCTTTTGTGGCAATGGTGTCAGTACGATTCAGCAGCCTGAAAGAAAATCGTGCCCAAGCCCTTGCCAATTCATTTTATCAAAACCTGAGGACTGTCAGTCAAATGGAATTTGAGTCTCTGGGGCCCAGCGAAGCTCCTATCAAAAAAATAAACAATCGTTTTCGTTGGATGGTTATCTTAAAAGCACCTCAAGTGAAGCACCTGCATTTATTGCTGCAATCCGCGCTCCACTTTCCGACGCCTCTCGTACTTCGTAGAGAAGAACGTATCGCCATTGATGTTGATCCTTATAATTTTCAATAAGGTATTCAATAGGAATTATGCAACTGTGACGGATTTGGCCAAATTTCTGGGTCTATCGATATCACGCCCCAAATCCAATGCGGTGTAGTAGGCAAATAGCTGTGCCATTATCAATTGGAGAAAAGGCGCAACTAAAAAATGGACCCTGGGCAATTCAATCCAATGATCCAATAAAGCCAGGGCTTTGCTATCACCTTCAAAGACAAATCCCAACACGGTTCCTCCTCGTGCCTTGATTTCTTCCACGGCAACGAGAGTCCGGTGATACAATTCCTCTTGTTCAGGAAGGGGAATAAAAAATAAAGTATACAAAGAATTATCGATCATAGCCAAGGTGCCATGTTTTAGAAAACCCGTCGACATCCCTTCTGAGTGCAGGTAGCTCACTTCTTTCATTTTCAAAGCAGATTCCATGGCAATCGGATAATAAATCCCGCTACCCAGAAACAACCAATTGTGTACCCGACTGGTTTGCCGGGCCATATTTCGGATGAAACCCGATTGCTCATTCAAGACCATTTCAATGATTTCAGGAAATTCATCGAGAACGTTGCTGAATAATTCGTATTCGTTTTCAGTTATTCGACTTTCAGATCGGGCCAACTCCAGTACAATGCGCAAGAGGATGATCATTTGAGAAAAGGCGGCTTTCGTAGAAACCACGCATATCTCCGCTCCGGAACCCTGCATGATGACATAATCAACCATCATGCTGATAGCAGACCCCATCACGTTGACGATTGCTGCAGTTTTCGCCTGTTGCACATTGGCAAAGCTGATGGCCATTTTGGTATCATAGGTCTCTCCTGATTGAGAGAAGCACAGCATCATATCGGCGTCTGTCAGTATGACGTTTTCTTGAAATTCATCCGAACTCACAGCAGGCAGATATCGATTGGCGTATTTTGTAAAGAGGTACTGCCCCACCATGGCTACATAAAACGTGGTTCCCACTCCCACCAGGTAGCATTGTCTTGATCGTCGCACCATGTCGGCCATTGTCTGAATTTTTCTGATTTCTATTTTCAATGCTTGCTTGGCGGTGAAGGGTTGGTCAAAAATTTCTTTGAGCATATAATGGGAAAATCCACCTTTTTTCGTGGACTCAATGTCCCAATGAATCGTAAAGGGTTGCTTTTGGATGGGTTGCCGGGTTTTCACGTTCTTAATCCAGTACTCATCTTTGCTGAGAATGGCATAGTCGTCGTCATCGAGGGTAACCGCAGTTTTGGTAAATTCCAGAAATGCATTGACGTCGGATCCAATGTAGTGTCGATTCTCACCCATACCCAATATCAAAGGGGAGAGATTTTTGGCGCAATAGATATATTCGGGTTGATGAATTGTAAGCATTGCGGTCGCAAATGCTCCTTCGACTTGATTGAGGGCCGTGACAAAGGCTTCCTCCACGTCTTGGCATTGTCCATACGCACGTTCGATCAAATGAGCAAATACTTCCGAATCGGTCATAGAACGGAAAGTTGCGCCTTCACGATGGAGTTTCTCTTTCAATTCTTGATAATTGGAGAAAATTCCATTGTGGACAATGGCAAACTCTTCATTGCCCGAAAAATGAGGGTGAGAATTTTCCCGGGTTACCCCTCCATGAGTCGCCCACCGTGTATGAGCAATGCCCACCGTGCCCATCATGCGATTCAGGCGCTCTTTTTTGTTGACTTCATCAACCGTCCCAATGTTTTTTTGGATGAGAATTTTACCATTCTTAAAAAGAGCCATCCCGCATGAATCGTATCCCCGATACTCTAAATTACGAATAGAACTCAACAGATCTTTGGCAACATTGCGCGTACTGACGATCCCGCTTATACCACACATAAATGATCCTCAACGACTGGAGGGAAGAGAGAGATTATCAGGAATGACCACGTTCGGCTGAATGGCAGTCCCGGGAGCAAGAGTATGCCGGGCTCCGATGATTGCGTTATCACCTATAAAGGCACCGAGTTTTTGCAAATTTGAGCGGACGGGTCTGCCATGAGAATTATATTCGATTGGAGAAAAATCAGACCAATGATTGACGGTAGTAATTCCAGACCCCAATTGCACGTTTTCTCCCACCACGCTGTCCTCTACAAATGAAAGTCCACCGATTGAATTGGCTCCCAGTAAAACGCAATTTTTCAATTCACTGGCATAGCCGATGGTGGATTCGGGGCCCAAGACACTATAGCTGCGGATCAGAGTGTTGTTTCCCACATAAGAATTCTTTCCAATATAACAGGGCCCCCGCAGAATCGAACCAGATTCAATCACCACATTTTCCTCAATAATGACAGCTCCCTCCAAATCTACTTGTCCTTTCAGATGCACTGAATTATGGATGCTCGCTTCCTCCCAAAGATTCATTATCATCATATTGGCCTCCAGGATGTGCCATGGATAAATGATGTCAATCCATCCTCTTTCCCACAAAGAAGCTTGTAAACCATTTTCACGGATTAAAGCTTGAAAGCATTGCTCCATATCATTTCCATACGTCATCAAATGATGAAAAATTTTGGAAGAAAGCACAAAAATTCCGGCAAAGACATAGTTGGCTCGTTGTCCTTCCTGAGGTTTTTCAACAAGCCGACGAATTTTCATTTCGTGATTCAAGTATACGTTTCCAAATTCTTTAGAAGATGGAGGAAGAGTGACAACGGCTAAATCGTCTCCTGTTTCGTAATGAACTTTGAGGGCTTCTTGAAAAATATTGCCGTCAGCCAACACATCTCCATAAACTAAAAGAAATGGTTCGACTGCTCCTAAAGCAGATTCACATAAGCGCAATGCATGTCCGATTCCTTCTACCGATTCCTGAAAAACAAATTCAATATTGACCCCCAATTGCTCTCCATGTTCAAAATATTCTTGAATCATCTCTTTTTTATAATTGACCACTATGAGAATTTCTCGAATTCCGACTTCCCTCAAAAATTCAATCATGGTTTCCAAAATATATTTACCGGCGATGGGGATCATTGGTTTGGGGCGAGTTTCAGTAAAAGGGCTGAGTCGTTCACTTCGATTCGCAGCCAATATCACGGCTTTCATAACTTTCTCCGATAATGGTCAGGATAAGGAAAAGATTCACGTTGAGGTTCAAGACCGAACAGTATTTCCAAAATCAACGGATTTGCTCACTGATCGTTTTCAGTACTTGTGAAATTGACAAATGAGTCGAGTCCACATGGATCGCATCTTCGGCAGGCAATAAGGGGGCTAGTTCACGAGCACTGTCTTGCGAATCACGAATTTCCAAAGCATTGGATATTTCCTCAAAGGATAGATCTTCTCCCTGGACCAACAGCTGTTGGTGCCGGCGTTGGGCTCTTACATGTTTTTCTCCATCTAAAAAAAACTTAAAGGTTGCATCGGGAAATATGACAGTTCCGATATCACGACCTTCCAGAACAGCCCCCTGGTATTTTCCAGTTCGTTTGGCCTCCTTCACAATTTGACGCTGCTTTTCCTTCATACTGAGTCGAATGGCGGAATATCGACTGATTTGTGATGCCACCTGCGAGATTTCTTCTTTTCTGATTACTTCGCTGACGTCCAAACCATTGCAGAAGACCTTATTTCCCAATTCAAACCAAATGTTCGTATTCTCGCCCAATTGTTGTAATACCTCATGGCGCTCATTCATTCCTTGCAGTTTCCAAACATACGCCAGACAGCGAAACATGGCCCCGGTATCCACGTATAGAAATTTTTTTTCTTTAGCTAAAAGACGGGCGATAGTGCTTTTTCCACTTCCGCTGGGACCATCGATGGCGATGATTTTAAAATCCCTCATTTTTGTGTTTCACGTGAAACAACGCTCAATCTTTCCAGGTGCTCTTTGGCCTGTCGCCGAAGGTCTTCATCCTCGAATTCCTGCAAAATCTTGTCGTAAAGCGCTTCGGCTTGCTTGAATTTTTTCACCTGTTCATAGCAATAGGCAATTTTCCTCAAGAGGTTGAATTTTTCGGAAGGTTGAGCTTTTGTATCCAAGTAAAACACTTTTAAAAAATAGCCGGCTGCCTGGTTGAATTGCCCGGCCTGGAGCGCGGTTTCGCCCTTTTCCTCCAGGATAACATGAGACGGTATGTTTGAATTTTCCAAGACCATTATTTGGTCCAAGAGTTGATCCGCTTCCTCGTACAAATCCAATCTTTTTTTTACTTTGGCCAATTCAAAAAGCAATTCGGCTTTGGCAGGGGGCGAAATAGAGTCCTCGTTCAATTGAAATTCATAATTTTCAGCCAATATTTGCAAAAATCGTTTTTCCTCTTCTCTGTTCTCCAATCGCAAATAGTACTCGATGAGAAATATGAGAACATCGACGCTCATATGATCCCGCGGACCCTCCAGCACCTTATAACTCATCTCGATAAACTCGTTGTCATTCCCTGCGTTGTGAGCCAATTTTGCCAATTTATGATAGAGATAACGTGAATCACCATGGAGATTGTGTTCAAGCGCTTGCCGATAAAAATAAGCCGTTTGCTCTGAATGTGGCAAAACAAATGCGGATTCAGCACGCATATAATGGAGATAGGCCAATTGCTCCGCATTCCAGGATTTCGCTAAAACGCGGGTAATGGTATTCACAATCTCTTCAAATTTTTCCAGTTCCAGGAGGGACTCGATTTTCAGTTGAACCATTTCAAAATTCAGGGCATTGACTTCTACTTTTTCCAATAATTCGTTGGCTTCTGAAAATTGCCTCAATTCCATCAGAATTCGAACCCAGAGCACCCTCATGGGGGATGATAATTCCTCATTGAGTCGCGTTCGACGCCAGTCTTCCAACACCTGTCTGGCATCTTCATACTGTTGGATGGCAAACAATCCATCGGCATGATAGTAGAAGGCCTCCGTTAAAAAAGGAGTCTGAGGAAAGGACGAAATCAATTTTTTAAAATAAAACCGGGTTCTCTCCCAATTCTGCGAGTCATGGTAAAAACGCAGCAGGTAAAATAGGCTGTCGTCATATCTTTCATGCGCAGGTTCGACCTGTTTGAGGATCAGAGGAACCATAGCGGATCCCAGTTCACCCTGTGTGATTCCATACCAAAAGACATATTCGGATTTCTTGGTAGACAGACGGTAATCAATCAACATTCTATTCAACCGGTTTCCGCCTTTATCAAAATTATTGGTTTGCAATTCAAGGGAAGCCAGGTAGAAAAATAATTGTTCTTGTGAAGTACTGTCTTTTACATAGGAAAGAGCCTTTTGATATTCCAAATGAGCGTCTTCGTGTTCTTTCAACTGATCATGAGCAAATCCGAAAACCCAATGGGCTTGCAGCCCCCAATTGGATATAAGGGATTCATCATAGTCGAAATCGGCTAAAAAACGGTACCATTGCTTCTCAAATGCATAGTGAAACAAAAAACGTAAATTATCGCTTCTCAATTGTTCTGTGGAAAATAAGTCCAAGCCGAGTCCAGCCCGATTGGGTTGATCCTGCCATAAATTGAAGTAGAAAAATCCTTGCGCAAAGAGATCTCTTTTTTCAATACCTTTTTCTTCAATCCAACTCAATTTCTGTTGTGCCGCCTGCCAATTCCGTCGCTCGAGATCACTCGATATGCCCACCAAAAGCAAATGTTCCATTTGAGGATGGTTACTGAAACGAGAGTGAACGGTTTGAATCAGGGGGTGGACAAAATCCCACTTTTTCAATCGGTGGTACAATTGGGCGATTTGGACCGAATTTTCAAAATATTGTGAATTCTGCGGAAATTGCTCTTGAAGCTTCAAAAGAGAATTCAGCGCTTCGACGTGTTGCTTTTCTTTAAGGTAGGCAAAGATTTGGAGGGGCAATATTTCTTCAAGAATTTCATTGGTCAGAATGGTTTGCGTGAATTGGTTCGTATAAGTTATGGCCTGATGAGAGTCCCCCAGAAAAAGGGTGAGCCAAATCAGGATATGCGCGCTTCGCAGCAAGTATTCCGAATGTTCCCGCTCTTGAATGATATCCAGTAAAATTCCCCGAGCCTCATCATAATCTTTCAACAGGATATAAATCTGGGATTTCCAAAATAAACTGGCTTGGATAAATTGGCTTGCGGGAAATTTTTCAATCAAATCATCAAAACCCTCCAAGCTATTGCGCAACTCCCCGTTATTGTATCGATCAAGAGCCAATTGATAAAGATCTTCCGCATTGGCGAAAAAAATAAATCCTGGAGGATTGGAAGCTTCGCGCCAAGAAGGTTTTTTGGGAAGTTTAAGAGCAATATCCGCAAACAGTGGAATGGTTTTAAGACTGCTCAAGGCCGGAGGAGGCCTTTTTACTGAATAGGTACCCAACCTGGTTGAAATAAGCTGCTCGGGAGTTTCTTGTCCCCAAAGAGCCGTGACGGGGAAAATGAGAAAGCACCAAATGAAGATATTCCGGCAAAGGCCGATATTCCAGACTTTGCTTTTTCTTATCCACCCTGACAAATACAATATAAAATTCATTATCTCTCTCGATAGTGTAAATTGAATTGCGTGAAATTGAGTAGGGTTGAATCCATGGGACTTTCCCGGTAGGTTTGATGATGTCCAATATAAACCTGCTATAAGGAGGAAGCCCCATGAATTTTGAATTGACAGTAACGGAATTCAGAGAAATGTTCAATACTCTTCAAAGCCCGTCACGACCCTCACGCCAACCAGACCTTCACCGATTCCTCCAAACTGGATATCGACCATGTCGCCCACTCAAAAAAGCCTTCCTCTCCGGAGTCTGTAATTGGAATTCTGAAAAGAAACGGAAATATGCCAACAATCTCGGCAACGAAGTCCGGTCGGCCGGCTGACGTGAAAACGATAAAGGTTGCCTGAAGAACACACTTGACGGGGTTTGTATGCTTTAACTCAAAGCCCTTTTGATGCGAATCCGGAATATTTCGAGACTCTCATTTGGTTGTCACCGGACGTTTTTAATGGGAACAAAAGGATTAGATTTTATTCCATGTTCTTACAACCCTGTAGATATGACCACACTCGCGACAATAGAGAACTACTTTGTACTTTGAAAGCCCACGACCTTGCTAGTGAGTTATTGGCTCAGTTGGTGTTTGTTGTAACGAGTTCACCCTTGTGCCATTCTTGCTCGAAACGTCTGCCGTCCGATGAAGTAAAGGTTCCCTTTCCATGCTTCATGTCATCCTGCCACTCTCCTTCGTAACGTCCCCCATCTGCCCAAATGTAAGTTCCTTTTCCATGTTTCATGTCACCTCGCTATTCTCCCTCGTATCGTTCCCCATCCGGCCAGGCGAGGGTTCCTTTTCCATGCCTCATGTCATCTTGCCACTCTCCTTCGTAATGCCTCCCATCTGGCCAAGTGAGGGTGCCCTTTCCATGCATCTTGTCACTTCGCCACTCTCCCTTGTAACTTACCCCATCCGGCCAAATGTAGATTCCCCTTCCATGCCTCATGTCATTTTGCCATTCTCCCTCGTAACGCTCGCCATCCGGCCAAGTGAGGGTGCCCTTTCCATACTTTCGAGCTTCTCCTTCGTAACGACTGCCGTCTTCATAAGTCCAGGTAACCCATTCTCCGTTGTCTGTTTCCTGGGGTGCCTCCTCTTTTATCTCACTGAATTCCTGGGATCCCACCGGGTTGACTGAACCTGGTTGCAGTAGTTCGAAGGGGGTCGTACAGGCAATAAGTCCGAAGGAAAGCAAAATGGCTATGATTTCCAAGCCCTGATTCGTATTTTTCATTTTCATCCTTTCCTGGAAATGATGGCGCAAACCGAGATGAACAATTCATAAAAAAGTCCGGACGGGTCAAATGACAAAAAAAGCTCTCTCATTGGGCCGAAGTACCATCTGGCAAATTGTTCGCAGTAGGTTTTGACGGAGACGCCCTGTGTGGGTTTGGGTTCGTCTTTGACAAACGGAGGCGCAAGAAGAGATTAGGATCAAGGCAATGAAGATGGCAGGAAACTTCATTTATTTGCTCTAGTTGGTTACATGCGTATTTCTCAACTGCTACGACTATTATAGGGTTTCCTGAAAAAATATATGGGGCAGTGTCTCAGTTTGAAATAGAAAAGGAGAATCTATCTTGATTAACTTTTGCGTTTTTTCTTGGTTAGTGCCTTTCCCGCACCGTCATGTTCAATTGCAATAATTACTACAGGAAAGGTCATTGCTTCTTTGAATTCTTCTTCAATATAACGAATGGCATCTCTTAAACTTGGTGATCTGTCTGGTAAGCAAAACTGGAGACGGTCATCAGGGACCACTATCACCCCAACATCTATTTTTCCTAATTGAAGGCTATTTCTCAAGTGGACAATATCCCTGATTAGCAAGTCACTTCTCGCTGAAACTTGGACTTCTACTCCAAGTCTTGCCAAGACACTATTGTTATAACGAATTCGCTTTATCCAATCAACGCCCCCTGTTGTTTGCTTTTGCCATTCCCCAACATTTTCAAAGCCCTTGTCCAATGCCTCACGAATAACTGCTGCTCCATTTGCCTGCTTTTCCTCCAATATCAAAATGGTGGTATCCAAAATGATCTGTTGTAGTTCGAGAAATAAATACGCAAGCCCTAATCGACAAATTTTATCTTTGGACCCGTCGTAGTACCTGATTTTCGTGATTTTCATGAATATCTCTAAATAATTCCAGAAAATTAAATTCTGGTTTCTGCCTCATGAACAATGGGAAACTTTCTTCCAGTCGGTGACTGATATGTTCACAATCATACTGTTCAATTCCGATCCAGTAACGAAAATTTTTTTCTGCTGCTTGAAAAGTGGAACCTCCTCCTCCAAAAGGATCTAAAACAATGTCTCCTTCTTCTGTCGCAATTAATATCGCCCGCTCTGGAATCATAAGCTTCAGTTCATTAACACTGGGGCGGACTTTATATTTTTTATGCCGATTAGGAGAGGTATCCTCCCAAAAATCGGTAAGATTCAGCCCCTCGGGATTGAGTTTATTTCTATGCCCTCCATAGTCTTTCAATTCTTTGTTGCAATGCCTGCAGGTAGAAACAGGTAATCTTAATTTGTTAAAAATCTTAGGTGTCCCTCGCGTAAAATACAATAATGCATAATGGGCAGGATAAAGTTTTTTCCCCCTTGGATATGTTCCCTTCATCGTAAGGGCTATCCAATGTCTGAAGTCAAGTCTTTCGCTCATAAAATTGGCAAAACGAATAGCTAATACAGGAAGAGCGTACAGAAAAAATGCTCCTCCTGGTTTCAGGACTCTGGCACATTCATTGATCCATTGATAACTCCATGCAAAATATTCTTCTTCTTCCACTTTGTCACTAAATCCGTTTTTGTAATCCTTTCCTAAATTGAAGGGTGGGTCGGCAAAAACACAATCAATAGTCTCAGATTTCATTAAATTTAAGATCTCCAAACAATCTGAACTGTATAAAACCCCATATCTCGTGGTTAAATATGGTTCCATCACTTTTCTCTCGATATGATTAATTTATTAATCCTTCAAAATATCTCCCGTATCCCCCTGGATTCCTGGTCAAGCCAGGAATGACACGTTTTCTAACTCCTGTTTCACGTAGCTTGTGAGATTTCAACTCACCGGTTGTTCTTTGTTTTTCCTGGTAGAGTCTGGACCTGTTCCTTCTGGAGTCACTGCAAATTGATGGGTTTCTCTGATTTTACGATCTATTTCGGTGATCATCTTTGGGTTTTCCTCCAAAAATTTTTCAGAATTTTCCCGCCCCTGTCCTAATCTCTCCCCTTCATAAGAATACCAAGTGCCACTTTTTTGCACGATTCCATCAGAAACCCCGCAGTCCAGAATACTACCCAGTTTAGAAACACCTTTATTATAGACAATATCAAACTCGGCAGTCCGGAAGGGGGGGGCCACTTTATTTTTGACCATTTTGACTTTCATTTGATGCCCAATCGTCTCATCTCCTTTTTTAATCAAGGACCCTTTTCTCACTTCCAGCCTCATACTGGAATAAAATTTGAGCGCATTTCCTCCTGTGGTGGTTTCAGGATTGCCGAATAGTACCCCAATCTTCATACGCAATTGATTGATGAAGATAAAGATGGTGTTGGACTTGGCAACGGAGCCCGTCAGTTTTCGCAATGCTTGCGACATCAATCGGGCTTGCAATCCGACATGAGAATCTCCCATTTCTCCTTCTAGTTCATTTTTTGGTACCAGGGCAGCAACTGAATCGACGACGACAATATCCACACTGCCGCTCCGAACCAAAATATCGGATATCTCTAACGCTTGCTCCCCGTAATCGGGCTGAGAAAGGAGAAGATCCTCGATTTTAACCCCCAGTCTTTTTGCATTGGAAACATCCAACGCATGTTCCGCATCAATAAAAGCAGCCGTGCCACCGCTTTTTTGCACTTCCGCCACGGCGCAAAGCGCAACGGTGGTCTTCCCCGTTCCTTCTGGTCCATAAATTTCCGTGATTCTCCCTTTGGGAAATCCCCCGATTCCGGAAGCGATGTCTAATCCAATGATACCCGTACTGACGGAAGGAAAATGAGTCATGCCGGTGTCATCCAGTCTCATTATCGAACCTTTGCCAAATTGGCGATCGATCTGTGAAATGGCTAATTGCAATTCTCTGCTCTTATCTTCTTGAAACATTTTTTCCTCCTATTTTTTCGGTTATTCTAATTTCCCCAGATCCCTTCATACATTCCGCCTGCCGATCTCACTGAATTCGACTCCACAAAGATGCATGAGGAAGTCAAACAACCCGTCTTCGTAGAAAAGCCGGGGAGGATCGAAGTCAAAAGGAATGGGTCGTCTTTGCGAATATCAATAAATGGTGAGTTGGCTTTTCATCCAATGCCACCTCATTCATGAAAATTGACTTGTATGCCTCAATGTCGTTATAATTCAAATTGAAATCCAGAAATTCTTATATCACGATATTTCGAGAAAGGACACCTCGCGATCGATTTATTTTTCCTCACTTGGGATCGTTATTCAAACCCAAATGGCGTTTCAGAACCAAGACCTCAATTACAATCATGTCAATAATTAAATTGGATCCGGAGATCATTACCATTGCCCGGGCAATCTCAGAAGCAGGGGGAAGAGCACTACTCATCGGCGGGTCTGTCCGTGATATTCTCTTGCATCGACCTGTAGTCAAAGATATGGACGTTGAAGTCTATCATCTTTCACCTTCCCGTCTGGAATATGCTTTAACGAAATTTGGTCATGTCGCAATAGTTGGTAAAAAATTTGGCATCTTTAAATTATCGACTCCTCAAAATGAATATGATTTCAGTTTACCACGTACTGAAAATAAAACCGGTCCGGGGCATAAAGGATTCAGGGTCGACTTCGATCCGCAGATGAATTTTGCCAGCGCCGCGGCTCGACGGGATTTCACCATCAATGCGATGGGTTATGATATTCTCAGTCGTAAACTATACGACCCTTTTCAAGGACGCCAGGATTTGGAGCAAGGTATCTTGCGCCATATCGGGCCTGCTTTTTCAGAAGATCCTCTGCGAGTTCTGAGGGCTATGCAGTTTGCGGCTCGCTTTGAATTCAAAATCGCAGCGGAAACGCTTGAACTTTGCCAGACACTCGACCTGCATGAACTTCCTAAAGAAAGATTGTTCGAGGAGTTCAAAAAATTGTTCCTCAAGGCAAAACTTCCATCAATTGGTCTGAAAGCGGCACGGGAATTGGGAGTCTTGAAATTTTTGCCAGAGCTACGAGCACTGATCAATGTCCCCCAAGACCCTGAATGGCATCCCGAAGGAGACGTTTGGACCCACACGCTCATGGTAATGGATGAAGCTGCCAAATTGAGGCAAAATGATGATAAGCGCGACATACGTTTTATGTTTTCTGCCCTTTGTCATGATTTCGGCAAACCTGCAACCACCCTATTCAAAGAGGGGCGATGGAGAAGTCCTGCTCATGATGTGGAAGGTCTGGAACCCACGGAATCCTTTCTCAGACGCCTCAGTGAAGAACAAACTCTCATCGAGTCAGTGAAAGTCAATGTAAGAGAGCATTTGAAACCCGCCATGCTCTACAAGGCAAGGAAGGAAGTGACGGATGGCGCCATCCGCAGGTTTGCCATGCGGGTGCCTATTCCCGAACTGATTCGCGTTGCAACTGCCGATCACTTCGGTAGAACCACTGCGGAGGCGCTTGCCAGAAAATTTCCTGCCAGGGATTGGCTGTTGGCGCGTGTTGAAGCCCTCGATGTTAAAGATCACGCACCTCGTCCTTTCCTGAAAGGGAGAGATCTGTTGAAGTTGGGTATGACTCCCGGTCCCTTGGTTGGACAATTGATTCGAGAAAGTTTTGAGTTGCAGTTGGATGGAAAATTAAACCATTTGAATGATGCCATGCTTTGGGTTGAGAAGCGACTCAAAACGCTAACTGCTTTGCAAGAATAAGGTTTGTCGGGTTTGGTTGGTCATATTTGTGACTTTTTGAGTCGCATCGACCGAATTCCCAGGGATTTTCACTGCATATTCCAACCTCGTCTCCGTTGTTCCATGAATATCAAAATAATTACGACAAACCGAAAAGCACGATTCGAATACGAAATCATTCAAACCTTCGAAGCAGGCATTGCTTTGAAAGGAACCGAAGTAAAAAGTCTTCGTAACAACCGGATCAATATGAGTGACAGCTATTGTCGAATCAACGAGCACTTGGAGATTTTCCTGGTCCATTTGCACATCAGTCCTTATGAATTTGGAAACCGGGTCAATCATGAACCACTCCGGGAACGAAAACTCCTCTTGCATAAACAGGAGATTCGCAGACTCTACGGACAACTTCGTGAAAAAGGTCGAACCTTGATTCCTCTGAAATTTTACTTTAAAAGCGGGAAAGTCAAGGTGGAGTTGGCTTTGGTACGAGGTAAAAAAATATATGACAAACGCGAGAGTATGAAACGAAAAGATGAAGAGCGGGAATTGGAACGTACGCTGAAAACCTTCTCTTAGTCGCTTCAGAATTTCTTATAAAACAAGGGTCCCAATGGACACTCCGGAAATGAATTGGTTGGCATTGAACTTGATTCCAGACCTGGGCGTTCAAACCCTTCGGCAGCTTCTTCAGTATTATGGAAGTACCGACAACCTTCTTTGCGTATCTGCAGAAGAATTGGTCCGGAAAAGAGGCATTCCGGAGAAGATGGCCAATCGTATTGCTACAGCAAAAAAAGTGAATAGCTTTCAAATAGAAAAACGATTGATCGAGGAAAATGGGATCCAATTGATGTGCCTTGAAACATCTTACTATCCAGAATACCTGAGAGAAATACCGGCTCCGCCCCCAATCCTCTACTGTCAAGGGAACCTGCGAAAAATCGAATCTCCATGCCTTGCTGTTGTCGGTTCCCGGACTTGCACGCCCTACGGAAAAAAGCACACAAAGCGATTGATATTCGAATTAGCGGAACTGGTGCCCAATTTGGTCATTGTCAGTGGATTGGCCCGGGGAATCGACACGGTAGCTCACCACTCGGCTTTGGAAGCCGGGGTGTCCACAATTGCAGTCCTTGCAGGAGGCTTAAAGCATATTTACCCTCCTGAAAACTATCCTCTCGCACAAGAGATCAAGTCGAAAGGGGCGTTGATTTCAGAGTTTCCAATGGGATTGAAACCCCTGGCCCGAAATTTTCCGATCCGTAATCGCATTATCAGTGGATTGTCTCAAGGAATTCTGGTGACCGAAGCAGGTCACAAAAGTGGCGCCCTCATTACGGCGGCTTTCGGACTTCAACACAATCGAGAGGTCTTTGCTTTGCCCGGCAACGTCGAGGTCCCTGCCAGTCGTGGTACAAACCAATTGATTTCCCGGCATCATGCCAAATTAGTCGTTCACGCCCAAGACATTTTGGAAGAATTACAAATTTCCTCCTCTAAAAATATACAAACCAAGTTTTCTTTCGATTCTTCCCGAAGCCGATCGATCAACCTTTCAGAATTTTCCGAACCTCAACGAAAAATAATAAAAGCACTGGGTTCAGGCTTGCAGGACATTGATTCTCTTTATTCAGAAACACGAATTGAAATCAATCAATTGTTAGGCTTGCTGATTGAATTGGAGTTAATGGATACCGTACAGTCTCTCGAAGGACAGCGCTATCAACTTAACGACGCATTGCAACTTGAGATCAACCCCTCAAACCAATAACTTGTTCCGCGCAATGGGCAAAGTTAAATATTACGTCATCAGTCCCCGGCATCATTGGGAAATCAGCAGTACTGCTCTGGTTCAGGCAGGCATATTAATAGTAGTGGTGTTCTTTGCGCTGGTTATCCTGCCTTTTTATCAGTTTATCATCCACGAAAATAAAACATCCGCACTCGAGGATGCGCATGAAATACAAAATTCTTTCAGTCAAAAACACGCAGCGAACACTGCGCAACTGCAACAACAAATCTCCGCGTTGCAAAAGGAACTTCAGGAGACAAGCGATTCCCTGACAACACTGCAAACCACGCAAAAGTCAGATTCCCAAACCCAACTGGGGAAACAGGAAAAATTTTTCGAGTATCAACTGGAAATCAATGACCTCAACCTCATCATCAAAAATAAGGACATACAAATCAAGACTCTTGAAAATCAACAACAAAAATACGTACAAGACGTCCAATCCCTCTCTGCGCAATTGCAAGAGTTGGAAAAACAGTTGAACAAGCACTCACTGTCCGCAGCAGCTTCTGTTGCTAAAACGGATCAAACAATCTTCGCTGATCAATTGCATATTGAATCCAAAATGAATAACATTACGGTCCGTTTCAATCTGAGAAGCAATAAAAATGAAGCAATGAAAGGATTTGTGAGCATTTTCCCGCTGACTGCGGATCAATTGAATCGAGCAATCACGTTTGATCCCAAAAACTCGATTCCCTTCTCAATCCATCGCTTTCTCCCTGTTACTAAAATATTGGAAAAACCAAAACAAATTTCATACTCTGCAATACGTATTCTCGTTTGGGATGAAAATAAAACCAGTCTGTTTAACCAAAATTTTCAAATCCCCTGAGATTCATGCCTCGCGCGATGCTTCCATGAATTCTCCTGTGATTGCCCTGCGCAACGTCTCCAAACGATTTGGTTTCCGTACTGTTTTGCAAGGCATTGATCTTGATATTAAAACGGGAGACTGCACTCTGCTGTTGGGGAATAATGGCGCAGGAAAGACCACCTTGTTGAATATCATTTGTTCATTAACGAGTCCCAGTGAAGGAGAAATATTATTCAAGGGCCGCAGTTACCGGGAAGCAGGGCATCAACTGCGTCGGGCAACTGCCAGTATTGCTCACGAAAGTCGCTTGTATGGTGATTTAACAGCCACGGAAAACTTGAAATTTTTTGGGAATCTCCATGCTTTGAAAAACCTGTTTCCTCAGATTGAAAAATCTTTGAAAATCATGGACCTGGATTACGCAAAACACATACCAGTGCATACGTTCAGCAGCGGGATGGTCAAACGATTAACCATTGCAAAGTTGATCCTCTGCCAACCAGAAATTCTGATTTTAGACGAACCCTATTCAGGATTGGATGTAAACTCCACCCAACTGCTTCAGGAATATTTAAAAAGATTCCATCAAGAAGGAGGCACCCTATTGATGGTCACCCATCAATATTCACTTGGATTGCAATTATGCAACCGTGTGCTTCTCATACGGAATCGCAGCATCCACCATGATGTCCCTGCTTCTCGAATCTCTCCGGAGCAATGCCGATTATGGCTCCAGCAAGACTGAACTTCAATACTTACATAACAAATCATTCTCATTTATCTCTTCTGCAACCGACTTCCATCCGTGAAATACTGTTGGAACATGAAGATCTCAGTCGTTTCGGAAGACTGAAAACCTCTGAATTACAATCGTTGATTCACGAAGCCTATAGACGAGGATTTTCTTCAATTTTACAATGGGATATTCTGGCCACCGAACCCGACCTGCTTTCCGGGGCAAAAATTATTAAACGTTTGCCTTTATCTCAAATTGCCGCAATCCGTGTTCAGGATGTCGGGATCGCCCAGTGGATACATCAGCACTTTCCGGATATACCCCTCCATCTGATTGCTGAGACAGGTAATCATAATTTGGCCAGTCTACAACAATGGTGCGACTATTTTGGTGAACAACTTATTCGTTTAGTACTTTCTACGGAAATTCCGGGAATGACACTGAAACAATATTGTGTTCAGTTGAAGCCTCCTTGTGAAATACTGGGATTGGGACGAATTCTTTTATTTTATACACCGCGTTCGTTGCTTCTTCCATTGCAGCTGAAATCCCGCTTTTCTTCAGAAACCACCGTGGCGAGCGACGATAAAAAGCACCACCAGTTTCAAATACTGGAAAACCGTCATGGTACTTTCATGTTCCATTACTACGACCTTTTTTTATTGGATCTCCTCCCTGAATTGCTGGAATCGACACTCCACACCTTGAGATTGGATCTGAGGTTCATCAATTCCTTCGAGTGGATTCAAGAGATTGATTCCCTCAGGGAAAAATACGATGGGAAATTGGTTAAATCCATCAGGGCGCAATGGCCTGTCCATACCATTCATGGATTTTTCAGAGCCAATCGAACCGACCGTGCGATTCATCGTTTAAAAAATAAACATTTGAGTGATCATGGCAAGAATATAGTCGCATATGTCGTCGAATCGACCAAGAACCAACACATTGCCCTGATTTCAAGACAACCTTTTCATGCGGATGAAGAGCTTTTGTTTATTACTCCGGATGGCAGGAAATTAAAAATAGTGCCGAATTGCATTCGAAATACGCAAGGAGAGACAACAAAAACTGCAGACACGGCGGGAGTTTGGTTGATCCCTCATTTCAAAGGGGTCATCCCGAAAACCTTAATCTATCGCCTTTGACAACACCTTGAACTTTTCAAACTCAGGACCGCTTCTACTGTGCCGGGTAAGGATTGCTGAATTTGGAAGCTCGTTTTCTCCAAATAATTTCTAAGGGGGTCCCTTGAAAGCCGAAATGATACCGCAACTGATTAGTTACGTACCGTTCGTAACTGGAATCTGTTTTGTCGGGATTATTGGTCATGAAAACGAAGGTCGGGGGCGAGGTAACGACTTGATTGCCGTAGTATATCCGGGTAGGACGTCCGGTTTTGAAAGGAGGCGGATGTTTACTGGTGATTTGTTCCAAAATAGTGTTCAAGTCCGAGGTTTTAATACGGCGGGTATACTGTTGGTAAATCAAGACCACCAATTCAAATATTTTTAAGATACGAAGGCCTGATTGGGCACTGACAGTAACAATTGGCGCGTAGTCGATGAAAGGCAGTTTTGCATAAATTGCCTCTTTTATTTTTACCTGAGCAGTTCTGCGATTTTTTACCAAATCCCATTTATTAACGACAATCACTACTGCCTTTTTGCGATCGCAAATATATCCGGCAATCCTGGCAGTTTGGGTGGTGATCTCCAGGGTGCCATCAATTATCAACAATACCACGTCAGAGCGTTCAATGGCCTTCAGGGCCGATACAATACTGAAGGTCTCAATTTTTTGACTGACTTTGCTCTTCCGTCGAATTCCTGCTGTATCGATCAAGACGAATTCATGAGCATTGTATCGAAATTCACTATCAACAGGGTCTCTGGTGGTTCCTGCCGATTGATCAACCAGCATGCGATTTTCCTGGAGAATCGCATTAACCAGCATGGATTTTCCTACATTGGGTTGACCAACCAGGGCTACGTTGATCCTCGGTGACGATTTTTCTTTCTGCTCAGAAATGACCAGTGGGACAGTTTGATGTATGGCATCCAACAACGTTTTTATGCCTAGATCATGCTGTGCGGAAATTGGAAAGATGCGGGCAGTGCCCGATTGATAAAAATCATAAACGTCGAATCTCTGTTTTTCGCTGTCTGCTTTATTGACCGTAAAAAAAACGGGTTTATCGCATTGAATCAAATAGCGGTAAATGGCCACGTCATCCACTGTCCAACCTTCTCGCACGTCCATCAAAAATATGATCGCGTCTGCTTCTTGTATTGCCAACTGGGATTGCAGACGCATTGACTCCTTGATTCCTTTTGTTTCTGGTTCAAATCCTCCGGTATCGATGAGTAGAAACGTATATTTTATATCATGGACCATCCCATAATTTCGATCCCTCGTGACACCGGGAGTGTTTTCTACGATGGCAGCGCGCCGCTTGAGCAGACGATTGAAAAGTGTTGACTTTCCAACATTGGGGCGCCCTACGATTGCGATAATTGGTAACGACGGAGACATGGACCTGCTTATCAGTACTGGAAGTCTAGATGTCTAAATTTCTCACTTTCAGGGCATTTTCTTCTATAAAGCGACGACGCGGTTCCACATGGTCTCCCATCAAGACAGTGAACATAGCATCCGAGTCAACGGCATCCTCAATCGATACTTTTTTCAACGTCCTCACTTGCGGATCCAAGGTGGTTTCCCAAAGTTGTTCCGGATTCATCTCACCCAGTCCCTTGTACCGTTGAATGTAGATTCCCTTTTTCCCCACTTGAATTAAAAAATCTCTCAACTCTTGCCATGTTGAAAATTCATGACGTTGTCCGTTATCTTCTTCAATACAAGATTTTTCTGATGTGAGTATGGATTTTATTTTTCTGTACTGGACTAGAAGTTGATTGTAATCATGGCTGTCCAGGTTGTTGAGTGAGATCAATGAGAGCAACATTTCCTCACCATCAATTTGCAGAAGAATGCTCTCCCCTTCTCTTTCCGGATCGGAATGGGGAATCGTTTGATAAGTTGCATGAAGATTTTGCAATTGCGTTAAGATATTTTTTGCTCCGCTTTGCTCCAACTGAATTTCATGATGCAGAAACGTGTCGACAATTTTATTCAAACTCAGATTGAAACCAAAACGATTATAATTTTCGCAGTATTGATTCAAATCTTTTGCAAAATGAAAGAGTTTTTCTCCTTCAAGAATATTTCCTCCTTCAGTACGCAATTTCAGTTTTTTACTGGAAAGTTCCAACAATTTTCCAGACATCTGAGATTCGTCCACTACATAAACTTCAGTTTTACCCTGTTTTACTTTGTATAATGGAGGCTGCGCCACGAAAACGTGTCCACGTTCGATCAGAGTTGGCATTTGTCGATAGAAGAACGTCAGGATCAAAGTCAAAATATGACTGCCATCCACATCCGCATCCGTCATGATGATGATCTTGTAATAACGCAGTTTTTCCACGCTGAAGTCTTCTGTTCCGATACCCGTTCCCAAGGCAGTGATGATGGTTTTAATCTCATCGCTGTTCAGCATCTTGTCGAATCGCGCTTTTTCCACATTGAGAATTTTACCTTTCAAGGGAAGAATTGCCTGGTTGGAACGATCTCGTCCCATTTTTGCAGACCCTCCTGCCGAATCCCCCTCTACTAAAAATAATTCACTCAATGCAGGGTCTTTCTCTTGACAGTCGGCAAGCTTTCCTGGCAAGGAACTGAATTCGAGCGCGTTTTTTCTACGGGTCAGTTCCCTCGCCTTTTTTGCAGCAAGCCGTGCCCGCTGGGCTTCGATGGCTTTAATCAATATTTTTTTGGCGATGATGGGATTTTCTTCCAAAAAATATGATAAATGTTTAGACACCAGGACGTCTACTTTCCCCTTCACTTCAACGTTGGTGAGCTTGATCTTTTTCTGAGATTCAAATTGGGGATTGGTCAGTTTAACACTGATGACCGCGGCCAATCCCTCTCGTGTGTCTTCACCTGAAAAATTTTCTTTAAAATCATTGACGACCTTATTTTGAAGCGCATAGTTGTTCAAAGTTTTCGTGAATGCGGTTTTAAAACCAGAAAGGTGCGTTCCTCCCTCTATCGTGTTAATATTATTGACAAAACAAAAAATTCTTTCATTATAAGTATCATTGTACTGGAAGGCGACTTCAACCGTCACCCCTTCAGATTCTCCATAAATATAAACAGGCGGATCATGTAGCGTCGTTTTGTTGTTGTTGATGTGTTCAATAAATGAAGAAATTCCTCCTTCATATTTGAATTGATGTATTTTATCGAATCTATCATCACGGATAGAAATGCAAATGCCACGATTTAAAAACGCTAATTCTCGCAATCGTTGTGAGAGGATTTCAAAATGAAATTCGGTTTCATAAAAAATGTCCGTATCCGGCCAGAAAGTCGTTTTGGTCCCGGTTCTCTTGCTAGGCCCGAGTTGCTGTAAATCCGCAATGGGCACCCCTTTCGTGTATTCCTGTTTCCAGAAACAACCCTCTCTTTCTACTTCAACAATCAACCTGGAAGACAAGGCATTCACCACAGAAGCGCCGACCCCGTTCAACCCTCCTGATATTTTATAATTGCTGTCATCGAATTTACCTCCTGCATGCAACGTGGTCATAATCAGTTGCAAAGCAGAAATCTTTTCTTCTTCATGAATGCCAACAGGAATTCCACGCCCATTGTCTTGTACCGAAATGCTGCCATCGTGATGAATGGTCACATCGATCTCGTCACAATAACCGGCCAGAGTTTCATCGATACTGTTGTCAACCAACTCAAAGACAAGGTGATGCAAGGCTGTTGTATCCACTCCTCCAATATACATACCGGGACGCAACCGAACTCCCTCTAATCCTTTTAAAACTGTAATGTCCTCCGCATTATATTCTTCCATTGTAACATCCTGTTCTGAGATAGATACTTTTCAAATGAACTGCCAGACTGTAGCAGCGTGGTAACGAGGTTGCGAAAACGATGAATTTTTTTATACTTTTTGCCCCGTTGAAACTTGAAACCCTGTTTCACAATTTTTAAAACAAAATTTTAACTATTCTGGATTATAGAACACCCGGCAAATAAATTTCGAACCGTTTTTTGGGGATTTGAAGGTGAAAGCGATTCGTTAAAAAAGAGGGATGGTGTTGGCCCGAGAATATCTGCTTATGTAACAAAATAGCTATCAACTGTGGGGAAAAAGTATTATATTTCAGAGGGTAACGCAATATTTTTTACACGGACTATTCCAAATCCATGATGTAAAGAGCTTCATGGAGAATGATACCACAGTACCAGATAAAATGAAACATCTAATCGGGAAGCTTCAGACAGCTTGCTATTATTGATCGATCAGGGTGAATAGAAGATCGAAGTAATCAGGAAAGGTTTTGGCGACGCATTGTGGGTTGTTGATGGTCACAGGAAGCGGACCACAGGCGGCGGCTCACCGCTTTGATCCTTGATAAGCTGCTCCAGGTGTTGGAGATTGCGCCGCAGATAACCAAGCAGCCGGCGCTTCATAGTACAAATGTGGGAACGGACGGGCTGACGTAACTTGCAGAAAGCCAGACAATGTATGCGGGCAATTCGCCGGTAGGTCCTTGGTTTGGGACTCCCAGAGGGACGCTTATCATGAAGCACGTTGATCAACTCCTCGCTTTTTTCACGAGCGGCATTGAGAAGTTTCGTATCGGTTGGATAAGTGATATCAGCCGGTGCGCAACTTGCATCAGGGATAATCCAAGGCTGCCTTGTAAGAGTCCAGAAAAGAGAGCCATGTTCGTTCCGAAAAACTCCTATCCCGCATCCGTATTGGACTGGGCATGGTACATCCAGGTCCAGGCGAGTTTTTACAGCGGCACCGGTGCTCCGATGCAGTGGTCCGCCTTACAATTCCACTGTGGATAACCAGTTGTGGGCCAAGCGCATTTCCGCGTTGTTTGGAAATGTTTTTTCTCGCTTTAATTCTTTGACCAACTGCACCTTTTTGATAGAAGATATTTGTTTTTCAAAAATATTGAAGTTGGGACACCAGGAGGAATCCGCCCATTTGACTTCCAGCATCAAGCGAGGATGATTATTTTTTGTAATACAAAAATCGACTTCTTTGCCATCTCTTCTTCTCAAATAATGCAGTTGCAAGGTTTCCCCATAACAATCCTCTCTAAAATGAATTTCCTTGAGCAGAGCACACGCCACTAAATTTTCTAATTTGATCCCCTCATCCCCCAGGACTTGTCCATTGTCATAAAAATAAAATTTGGGAGCCTTCAGTAAGGCTCGTGCCACGTTCTTATGATAGGTGGGAACCCGAAAGATAATGTACATGTTCTCTAAGATCTCCAGCCAACGTTTGATCGTCTTGTCGCTATGCTGAAGATCTCGGGCCAGGGAACTGTAGGAAACCGGGCTGCCTATTTTTTGCCTCAATAATTGAATCAGCGTCTCCATGGAGGCAATTTGATTGATTTTTTCCAAGTCAATCAAATCTTGTCGTAAAATAATGTCGAGATGCGTCGCTTTCCAGCGATTATAATAGCGGACTTTGCCCTCCAAAAAAGGTTCTGGGAATCCTCCCAGAGCCATCAGGTTCTCCAAAGCTTCCTCCAGATTTTGCGGATTCGTCTCGGCCTTGATTTCTTTTAAATCCAAGGGATGGAGTCTGAATCTGAAAAATCGCCCTGCTAGCGAATCCCCGACTTTACGGAATGTGTCCAGTTTGGAACTGCCGGTGACAACTAGAGCCGGGGGGATCCCTTCTGTATCATAAATCCCTTTTATCCACGATTTCCAATCCTGCATTTTGTGCAGTTCATCAAATATGATCAGCTCTTTCTTACGATCCCAGCCCTTTTCTTTGATCAATAACCGGTGCTCCGGATTGTCAAAATTGATATAATCAAAAGGACGGCCCAATCCCTTCGCCAAAGTCGTCTTTCCCACCTGCCTTGGCCCCGTGATGAGAATGATCTTCCGATCCAAATCTTCTAAAATGGGACCCCTCAAGGTCCGTTGTATATACTGACGGCCCATTGACTTTTTCCAGACTAAACTTGATTTTAGTTTTTAGTCAATAATGGTATATATTCCGAAATTGTCAAGACGATTTCGGAATGTAAACCCCGAAACGGTTCCTATACATCACGTCCAGGACCTAAAGTGTACGGAGTTGATATGACAGCTTACTTGATTTAGAGAATACAATTGATTTTTTCTTGATCGATTACCTGTGGATTCTCTTTTTCCTGGAGATGTTGACTGTCCAAAAAATGGATTACTCCGGAAAAGGAAACGTGAAAAGCTCATCGCTCCGATTCCTCACGAATTCAGCCGCATTCGCGAAGGGCCACCACGTGCTCAGGTGCCGTTCACCATGATGATTTGTACTTTTCCCTGAGGATTGCTATAGTGAGTGTGTCAACATCTCTTATGTCTTCTATTACAGAAAGAAAACGTATGAATTATCAAGTCACTTTAGAGCTGCCCGATTATCTCAAGAAGGAGGTAGATAGCATCAAGGATTTTGATCGATTCGTTACTCGTATTGTCCGGGATACTCTGGAAGAGGAGGCGGATTATCAGGCAGCTCCCCTTCAAGGAGCACTCCGTTGCATAGAAGATGATGATTTTTCACTCTCCTCGACAACTTCTAAATGCCCCAACCCGGAGACATCATCCTTTTCCAGTTTCCTCAAACCGATTTTTCCCCTGGAAAGACACGGTCCGTGCTTTTGCTCAAAAAACTCCCTGGGGTTTTTGATGATTGGTTGAGATGTATGATTTCCACACAAACACACCAGGTCGTTGTTTCTTTTGATGAGATCATCTCTCCCCATGACTCCGATTTTTCCCATTCAGGCCTCAATGCCCCCAGTCTTATCAGACCAGGCAGATTACTAATAATTCATGAGTCCCAAATCGGGAACACGATTGGCTCGATCTCAAAGCAACGGCTTCGCCGTCTGAAGAGGATCTCATGTTAATCGGTGTGCCTAAAGAAATCAAAAGCCAAGAGTATCGTATTGGTATCACTCCGGCAGGAGTGCGCGAAGCTGTCCACAATGGACACCAAATCATGGTTGAAACAGAAGGGGGAGTAGGGATTGGCGTCAGCAATGAAGATTATTCTGCTGCCGGAGCCACCATACTTGATTCGGCAGAGGAAATCTTTGCCAAAGCCGAAATGATTGTCAAAGTGAAAGAGCCTCAACCAGAGGAATGCAGAATGCTTCGGGAAGGCCAGGTACTCTACACTTACCTCCATTTGGCTCCCGATCCTGTACAAACGAGATTGCTTCTTGAATCAGGCGTCACCGCCATTGCTTACGAAACTGTGACGGATGCTCGACGAGGCCTCCCTTTGCTCACTCCGATGAGTGAGGTTGCCGGACGGATGTCGGTCCAAGCAGGAGCCCATGGTCTGGAAAAAATCCACGGGGGCCTTGGAGTGCTCTTGGGAGGTGTCCCCGGCGTTCCTCCTGCAAAAGTCGTGATCATTGGAGGAGGTGTGGTTGGCATCAATGCAGCAAGAATTGCGATTGGCATGGGGGCCGATGTGACGATTATTGATCGTTCTCTCATGCGACTGAGAGAATTGGACATGATTTTTGGAGATCAAATGACCACCCTCTTTTCCACTACGGATTCGATTGACGGTGTCATTCGAGATGCCGATTTGGTGATAGGAGCCGTTCTCATTCCAGGAGCCGCTGCCCCCAAACTGGTCACCAAAGCGATGCTCAAAGACATGAAAGATGGATCGGTCATTGTGGATGTGGCCATTGATCAAGGTGGGTGTTTTGAAACCAGTCGCCCCACTACTCACAAAGATCCCACGTATGAAATCGATGGGGTAGTTCATTACTGTGTGGCCAATATGCCAGGCGGTGTTCCTCGTACCTCCACCTTTGCTTTGACCAATGCCACCTTGCCTTCCATGTTGGAATTGGCCAATAAAGGTCATCGTGAGGCATTGCTCGCGGATGAACATTTGCTCAATGGATTGAATATCCATAAAGGGATGGTCACCTATGAAGCTGTTGCAAGAGACCTGAATTACACTTACTACCCTGCTCGCGAAGTTTTATAGCTCAAACTTCTTTCCAACGGTGGCAAGCCACTTCATGCTCTCCAAACGATTACTTTTTATTATGGAATCTATAGCAGCTCTTATCCAGGGACGCCTGCCGGAGGCAAGGAAAGAAAAAAGAGGGGGCAGTACGGTCCGCCGCTGCGGTGCAACATAAAACAGGATAAGATAAGCCATTTGCTCTGCAACATCAGAGGATTTTAAGCCAGGGATTCAGGCGCCAAATCACCGATTGAGGCAGCCAACTGCGCATCTTCCTTAATGGATTGGCGATCTGCCGGAGGTGGCACAGGCGTATCATATTCATAACTCGGATCTGCCTGTTGTTTACGCCAGGTCTCCCGCATTTCACGCCAGGCGCCAAACACATTTTGGGGTTGCGGCATATCGTGAGCAATCGCCTCATGTAGTTTCTTAAGATTGTAGCAGGGGACCCCGGCATACATGTGGTGTTCCGTATGCCAGTTCATGTGCCAATAGAGGAACTCGGAAATCGGGTCGAGGGTGATGGTCCGCACGCATTTGCGAAAATCGGGAACGTTACTGCGTAGGCCGCAGTGCATGGGCAGGCCGACAAAGTATTTGAGCCAGCCACCGATAAAGGTATGGAAGGTGAGCAACACCGGCAACAGCCAGAGTTGGAAATAAATCGACACCACTAAGACCCCCAAATGGAAGAGCAAAATCAGTCGTGCCAGGTTCATCGCCTTCCGATGGTCCAGTCCGTGCCCTTCAAACACTGCCCCAATCCATTCATTCGGGTATTGCCCCATCGCATCTTTGAGCCTTTGCTTGATCGTTGGCACAAGACCTGAGGACTCATAACCGCCAAAGATATTGAAGGTAAACAATTGCAGGAGGTAAGTCCACTTCAGGGAAGCCGGGCGGGGCAGGATGACTTCCCGATCTCCTCTCGGATGGAGGGTGTAGAGGTGGTGGTAAGTATGACTAAAACTGTAATTGTGGAAATTGAACCACCCCAATATGCTATAAATATAGAGAAACCCCTGATTGAGCCAGGCGGTCCGGAAGACGGTGCCATGGCACAGTTCATGGGTGGCTAACCCCGTAAAAAATGCGCCGACGGTCCCATGGGCAATCACGGCCAGGATGCAGGCTATCCACCAGCCTTGCGCAAAAAAGTAGTAGCTGAGCAGTCCTGTGCCAGCAAAGATTGCCAAATGCCCTCCTGCCTGAATCCATCCCTGACGGTCACTTTTTTGTGACAACTCACGCAAGACCTCTTTGTCAATAGGGCACCGGTACCAGTTAACTTTTAAATCTTTTCGGACGTCCATCAAGGGTTCATACTCAGTTGGCATATAGTTCTCCGATTAATTGTTGGTCAATTCACTATTTTTTAAATAAATAAAGCAGTTACTTAGCTTTCGCGAATTTTTATGAAGATTTTTGAAAATTGCCAGCCAGCTAATAAAATCAGTAATCTAATCCTTCATGGAATTTAGAAGCGCTTACCCAGCAGATTCTGGCCACCATTCATGATCCTTGAAGCGCTGATACCAACCGCTCTAAGGGACGATTGAAAAGCCTACTTAAAGCCAAGGCCATTTTCTTTGAGATCGGTAACTTCCCTCGCTCAATCTTTGAGATTACTTGACGATCCGTCGCCCCCACTCGCTCAGCCAATTCTTGCTGAGTGAATCCCATATTTTTTCGATACGTTCTCACCGATTTGCCAGGGTGCCAGTTTTTTCGCATCTCTTGATACCAGTCGGTATCACGGATATTGACCAACTCTTCCTCATCATCTTCAATGACTTCGACTTCCTAAAAATTCGATTGAAAAAAGGCAAGAACGGTCTCGGGGATCTCCCCTTCCACTCTAATAGGGGGCTTTTTTACGACTACCTGCATTATACACCTCAATCATGATGGTTTCTTTTTCATGTCTCCAGCAAGCCACCCAGGAGTGTGCGAGGGTGGCAGTGATATTCCTTATAAAATATTGGTAATTTTTTTACTACATGTCAAGGTTTAATATTAAGCGACTACAATTTTTTCAGCTTGATCTATAACCATTTTTTGTTTACACTTAATTAGTTTGAATCTTGAATAGGGCGTTATGTTTGTCATCCGATTGAAGAAGAAAATTGAAAAAAATGCCAAGAAAATGCCCAATAACGTCCAAGAAAAGTTAACACAACTCATTAAAGAATTGTGAGAAAAAGGACCCTTCCGAGCAGAGTGGCCGAATTATAGCAAGTCAGGAGGCAACCGTTGCTGTTTCCCAATTACGAAGCCTCGCTCACGGCTTCAGCTCCCCGATGATCGGTGTGTCACGCGAGATGCGCTTCGCATCACGGTCGCCCAGATGGCCCACGCCGAACCAGACTTTAAAGCCCAGGAGATCGAGAAGCTCTTGGGAGGCTTCCTCATACACCTCAGGAAGCAACGCCAACGGATAGTTCTCGAAGGGCCTGAACATGGGCGGTTGGTAAGCGAAGGTGAGGCCCTTCCGCTCGCCAGTCGGATCCTGAGAGAGGTAGGCTCCGGATCCATGAATGAGCCGGCCGTCGAAGATGAAGCAGTTGCCGGCCGGGCCTATCACCTGCATCTGGTTCTTCAGGTCGTCCTTGTTCGGTCGGCGTCCGAGCTTATGGCTGCCGGGCACGATCCAGGTTGCACCGTTTTCGCTGGTGAAGTCGTCCAGCATCCAAAAGACGTTGCACACGATGCACGGCATCATGGTCGCTCCCGGTGTCTCGGGCTGGCCAGGATTCGCGCGTGTGATCGATCCGGCCCGCATCAGCTCGTCATAGCGGCCGGACGATGGGACGAACCATTGGTCCTGGTGCAGCGTTTGCGCCTGGCCACCACTGCGAATGATGGTGGCCAAGAGATTTTGGATACGGATTTCCTCGCCGAGCACATGGTGCACAATGTCCAGAATGTCCGGCAGCGCAGCCAACTCGCGAAAGATACGGCCCTTGTTTGCGAGAAAGTTCACTTTCTGGCTGTTGCCATGCTTGGGTTCCGGAAATGTTCCCAGGTCACCAGGGATCCGGCCGTCAGTGAAGGAGGCGACGCCGGCCTTTCGCTCGGCCTCGGCCTGCTCGCTGAGGCGCTCGCGTGCTTCGGCAAGCTGTTCCGGGGTCAGCGCTTCCTTGACGAGACAATATCCATGCTCGTCGATATCTCGTTTCATTGTCTCGGCGTCGCGGGTCCACGTGGGTAGGTTCATTATCATAAAGCTCTCCTTTTCAAAACATAAACCTCCCCCCATTCACACTGAGAGTCTGTCCGGTAATATAGCTGGCTTCGTCCGAGGCAAAGAAAGCCACAGCCGCAGCCATTTCTTCAGGTGTTCCCGGCCTACCGTACAATTTAGGAGAAGAGGGAGGGCTCTTTTTAAAAGCATTTGACTCACGCCATCGCTTCCCATTAAAGTCACTTCCAGGAGTCATGGCGAAAGGGGAAACACTGTTCACCGTGATATTATGTTCCATGAGTTCTCGTGCCCAGGCCTTGGTCAAGGCGATGACCCCAGCCTTGGAGGCTCCATAAGGCGCTTCAGCGAATTCTCCGGCCCTACCTGCATCAGAACTCATATTGACAATCCTGCCATACTTTCTGGGGACCATCCCCTCCAGGACGGCTTTGGTCACCGTCATGGGTCCCTTGAGATTCACCGCTATTTTCCAGTCCCAGCTCTCCTCGGTACTCTCAATAAAAAGCCCCAGCTCCTCCAGGCCAACATTGTTTATCAGGACATCCACTCTTCCAAAGGTCTCTTCCACTTCCCGGACGGCACGCTTCACCTCCTGGCTATCGGTAATATCCATCCTCACAGCGATCGATTTTTTTCCTCCTTGGGAGAGGATCTCCTCAGCCACCGCCTGTGCTTTCTCAAGCTGGATATCCAGAATGGCCGTCATGGCGCCCTCGTTGGCGAGTCTCCAGGTGATTGCTTCCCCAATCCCTTGAGCCCCCCCCGTGATAATAGCCACTTTGTCCTCAAAACGTTTCATAGTGTCCCTTTATTTATTCACTCACCCCCTGTAACTATTCAGGGCTCTGAAAAACCCGTTCAGTTAAATATCATTAAAAAGATTCCCGGAGAGGACCGATCGTTTTCAAGTCTTCCCACGAAATTGTTCCATCAATCGGGAACCCTCTCTTTCACTAAAACAACTTAGTGAAGGCATGATTTTGGCAGTATACTTAGTATTTAGTATAATGTTAACCCCCAAATAAAAAAAAGCAGGATTCGTAAAAAAAATTAAAAATCTATCAATCAGGGAGATCCGCTTCTTTATGATCATGAGCCAAAAAGCGAAGGTTCACTCCACAATCCAGTGTTTTTTCCAATGGCAATAATGATCGTAAACGCTTTGCCGGGGAGGTAAATCAGAGTGCTAAGCGCTCTTGCTTCCACTGCTCTCGTTCTTTTTCATAGAGTTGACAAGCTTCTTGAAGAGCCTCGAGGTGGGGAATCGATGAAAGGGGATCAATATTTTTTGAACTTTCGAGAGTATAAAATCCTTTCTAGACTTAATGCCACGCAAAATCTGTGCTTAAATCGATGGATTCTCTGAAGATAAGAGGTTTGGTGAAAGATGTTTCGTTTTTACTCTCTTCTTAAACATCGGTTCCTGGAAGATGAAGGGTTTCGGTGAGATGTCAGCCCTCTAGTTTTTCAGGAGTTCTGAAAATAGCCGGAAAATTATTTTCCTACCCCTTTTTCATGCCTTTGATATTATAACAGTTTCTTCAAAAAACTTTTTCAGTCGTAATCGTTGCCCTATTTCTGTATAATTATTTTTAACAGTTGAGAGGAACCCCAATATTAAGAATCAAATGATCATCAACTGGAACAATACGCATTTTGTCTATCAGGTAAACCAAAGAGAAATTGATTTAGAAAAAGTTGAAAATACTCTTAGATTCTCAACAGAGAAATATTTTGATAACAACACAGGCAGATATGTGAAAATAGGGGGTAACAAAAGAGAAGGTTTACTTCTTGTTTCCTATGAAATTGAACTGGATGAGTCTGTGACACCAATCACCGTACATCAAACGGATAGAGAACAAATCAATCATAGATTAAACGAGGGGCGATATGAATTCTAAACCGCAATTTAATTACTTCCCTGACGAAGATATCATGCACATTTTGATCAAAAAAGGGGCTGAAGATAAAGCGGTAGAAATCACTCCAGATATTACCGCAGAATATAATAAGGAGGGAGAGTTAATCGGTGTTGAGATTGTCAATGCCAGCAAAGCCATCTTTAATATGCTAGTTGATGATTTAAAGTTAAAGGAAGCAATTTAATTCATTTAAATAGATATTCATGACTAAATTCAAGGCGATAGCGTCCGTATTTCTACCGATGCCATCGCACAAATATTCCGAGCAAGACTATTGACTGTATTACTTTGCTAATGGCTCTTTAATTTCGGTATGTCGAGGGACTGCTTCCATCGCCCCGTCTTTTGGATTAATCCAAAGGGAATGTGAACCTCCTTCCCGTTTAAGGTAGCAACCTGCAATTCTCAGCCTTTGTTCTAGGTCTCATCTTTTCATCCAATCAACACTTTCTCTTGGATAGCATCTTCTGGCAGCCCTCGGAGAATATCGTCTTTGCGATCTTTTAAGATCAATTCAATTGCCTGCTGTAGATTAGTCTTGGTTTCTTCTATAGTTTCACCCTGTCCATTGGCTCCTGACACTTCAAGACAGATAGCCCAGAATCCGCCTTCGGGTGCAGTTTCTATAATTGCTGTAAATTCTGCTTTCATTATAATCTTTATTTGTACGTTAATGATCAAACGTTGTGTTCAATAGTAGCGTCAGCCTTTAGAAATCAAAATTTTCATAAGAACTGATTTCCTGGATATACTAATGAATGTTCCCCCTACTGTCAATTTTTTGAGACGAGCTAAAGACACGTTTCGTGTTGTCAAAGATAGATTACATATAATGGTACCTCTTAGTTACCCTTCGAGATAATCGTCAATGTAGTCGCGAACGATCTCCTCGAGGTTTGCCCCTTTCTGGAGTCCAAGTTCTGTGGCTCGGGCGGTTTCACAGTCTTGAGGTCCCACCTGGTAAGCCTTCGTAAGAACTGGATCTGGCTTGACCGTGATCTTTCCCAAACGACGATTCCCCCTGGCCGCTTGCAAAGCATCGATCATCTCCTGAAAGGTCACGGTATGGCAGGGGAACCCCACAGCACGATCCTCGCTCAATCGGCCCCCATCGACTTCATGGAGCCGAATCAAATTTTGCACGATGGCCCGATAACCGAGGACTTGCGTCACTGTATCCAGCGGCATCGGCAACTCAAAATCCTCCCCATTCAATGGCTCGCGAAAAACGCCGTTGATAAAACCTGATGATTGAAGTTTCATTTTTTCGGGTCGGATGATGACACTGGGCAACCGGGCACTCCGTCCGTCTAAAAAGCCCTTGCGGGTGTAATCGTTGATCAGAAGCTCCAGGACCGCCTTGGTGATGCCATAGGTCGATTGAGGCGTCTGTTTCACAAGATCGCCGACACAACGGGGCATACCAGTCCCCCCGAACACAGCAATCGAACTCAAAAATACCAGGCGTTGCAGACCCTCTCGTGCCCGAAGCCCTTCGAGGAGATGGCGGCTGCCATCGAGGTTCACCCGCATGGCGAGATCAAAATCCATTTCTGCCGCCAGGGTACTGGGGACTGCTGCCAGGTGAAAGACCGACAGGTCATCCCGGTCGAGCAAACCCTGAACGGTTTCCTGGTCCGAGATATCCCCAACCACGCGACGGACGACGAAGCCTCCTGCTTTTTCCTCAGAAAGTCCGGGTCCCTCAACCGAGTCAAAGAGCACCAACTCATCGATGGCCTCTTCTTCGCCGGTCACTCCTGTCAAAACACCTCTGTCTAACAAGGCGCGTGCCAACCGAGTACCGATAAATCCAGCTCCTCCCGTTAACAAAACTTTCATGTCTTGCTTTCCTCTAAATTAAAGAATCCACCTTCTTAGAAGGTGGTTTTGATGGGCCCCTGGAAGGGGCCTCTCGTGATCGTACTCGTGAGCCGTGCTCGTGCTCGTGAACGAAACGGCACCCCAGAAAATCGTGGATTCCCTGCCGTCTCTTCTATGCGGAACCCCATCTCAAGGGAATCGGGAACGCTTCCATCGAGCACGTGCACGTGCACGATTACGAACACGTACACGTTTCTGGCAGAGCCGTTTATCTCTGACCACGCCCAAAGGACGTGGTTTAATTAGATAAAATTAAATCGCCTCGTGGGAACACCTTTTTAGCCTCCCAAAGCATTCTGCTCCCTGATGATCCGGTCAAACAAAGCCTCCTGCTTGGTGTCGATTGCTTGATCAACACGGCCCGAGTCCCGGTAAAGGGTGGCTCTGCGCAGCATAAACTCATCCAGTGTGATTTTACAGGTAAAATCACCGACCACTTTTTTTATTTTTGAGTTATCAAATATGGCTGTATGGGTCTTGTCTCCATGGAGCGCCCACTGCCAGTCAGGACAGTATTTGATGAGCGTGTCCGACGGGACATGGACCAGGCGGGTTTCTTTTCCCAAGGCCCTGCCGAGGGCAGTATAGATCTCATTCCAACTGTAATAGTTGTCACTGGTCAAATGGAAGCAATCTCCCAGGGCCTGCCGGTTGCCGATGAGCCGGGTAAACGGCACGGCAAACTCCTCTGCGGCAGTGATGGTCCACAGGCTGGTGCCGTCCCCTGGTACAATGACCGGTTTGTCCCGGAGTATGCGGCTTGCGGCAAAGTCACCTTCCACCATGGCCGTGGTAAACATGGTCCGACTGGTGTGACTGGGACGGACAATGGTATAGCCCAGGCTACGTTGACTTTGAAGTAATTTTTCACAATCAATTTTCTGACTGCTGTACGGTGAAAAAGGATTGTGGAGGGGAGTCTTTTCGGTAATGGGAAAATGCTGGACCGGTCTGTGATAAGCAGAGGCCGTGGAAATAAAGATATATTGTAATTTTTTCCCCTGGAGCATTTCCAGATCTCTTTTCATCTCTCCAGGCGTAAACACGCGGAACTGGCAGATCACATCGAAGGCATGTTCCAGGATCCGGGCATATTGTCGGTCATCATTAAAATCACCGGTGATAAAATCAACCGATGCCGGAAGGCCGGCATTGTGTTTGCCACGGTTAAAAACGGTCACTTCATGACCGGCTTTCACGGTCTGGTGAATGCAGTCAAAAGATATCTGGCCGGTGCCGCCGATGTATAAAACTTTCATAGGATGCTCCCTGATAAAATGATCGCTATGGACGCACTCTGACTCCGCTCAGCTGTTCGAAGATTTCCATAAGGACCCAGTATTCTTTGTCTGCCCATCCATGGGCGAAGCCGGCGAGAAACGTCTGTAGAGCCGACGAGCCAAGCGATAAGGGCACAGACAGGTTCTGGGCCATCTCAGCGGCCAGTTTGACATCTTTACCGATGGTATGCAACCCCGAGGCGGCGGTCTGCCCGGGCGGCGGTTCGGGACTGCGTGTGGCGATGAGATCGACCATCCCTTCAAATATCTTACTGCTGCCGCTGCTCGCGCTGATCACCTCTTTCAATGTCTGCACGCTCAGGCCGCCCTTGACTCCCAGCACCAGGGCTTCCATGGTGGCGACCATATTGATTCCGAGAAGCAGGTTATTGACCAGCTTGACCGTCACGCCCGCACCGCTATCGCCGGCGTGAAAGATTTTGTCTCCGAACGCCTTGAACACCGGCATTGCCCGGGCCAGGGCCTTTGCGTCGCCGCCAACCATGACCGATAGTGTCCCCTGCTCTCGACTGTCAATGCTGGTGCCGCTCACCGGGGCGTCCAGCACGGTTACGCCTTTTTCCGCCGCCCGCCCGGCAATGGTATGAACCACCTCCGGACTAATGGTGCTCAGCTCGATGTAAATGTCGCCATTCTTTGCACCGGCCAAGACGCCATCGGGCTCCAGGGCCACTTGCTCACTGGCTTCATTAGACGACAGACAAGCCAACACGATGTCCGCGGTTTCGGCGACCTCGCGGTGGCTGCGTGCAACCCGGGCGCCATGCTGGCGGAGTTCCTGAAGCGATTGCTCACGCCGGGATTTGACGGTGAGTTCGAAGCCTGCTTTTGCGATATTGATGGCGATCGGCTTGCCCATCGCGCCGAGTCCTATGAATCCTACTTTCATTGGCTGTCTCCTGATTATGAAGCTCCGCTCATGGCTTCAGTTCCCCGATGATCGGTTATGCGATCGTTATTTGGATTTCGCCAAACTCTCCATCTTCTCCGTATCGCATAGTTGCCTCCGCTCCGGGCTCTGCAAGAATCTGCGCTGCAGAACCGGTTGTAATGCTCTGGCCTTTTCGCATGCCAAATCCACGCTGAGATAAGGTATTGGCTGCCCAGTGCAAACCGGCCACCATTTCTGAAAAATCCAATCGTCGATCACGCGGAAACGGTTCCGAAGGTGCGCTCAGCCCCCTGCGGGATGCAAATTTACCATCAAGGTATATAGCAAGAGGGAGGTTCGCGAGATCGAGATCACGCCAACCGGGGATTTCATCGCCGATAACGAATGCGCCCGCGTTGGCAAGATCAGCGCAGCCTTTGAAAATGTCTAAACAGCCGGGTTCAGGCCAGTCCGATGAATCCCAATACCATCGTGTATCCAGCACATCGATCGCCATGACAACCGCTTCGACGGCATCGTGAATTTCTTCTATGTCGTATGATTCTTCTTTGGTGGGTAGGTCTTGACCCAGGCGAAGGGCAAACTCCGCCTCTACAGGAATAGGGTGATTGCGAAAATCCGACATGCGAAAATGGCCGGGGCTTTTCTGTGTAACACTTTTATAGTAGCGCCCAAAGAAGGCTGGATGATCAAGACCTTGGGCGCGCTGGCTAAGCTTGTCGGTCATTGCAATTTTCCAGCCAGCAATCTCTTCGTTTATTTTGGCATCGAACGCATCCTGTATCGCGAGGGATTCTTCGAGATCCGTCGGCCAAAGGTCTTCTGAAATATTCACGCTGCCGCCGTCTCGCCATGCTGCGGCTAGCGCATCGGATACTTTTTCAATCTTATCTTGTTGCATTGAATGTCCTCATCTTCTAGGTTATGCATTGATAGAGGCGTCAGGCAGTGGCTCTGTCATTCCTCACCTCTCAATAACTCCCTGGCGCCACATGTGCGGTGACCAGGTTGTTACCGCCATCAACATCGAGAATCGACCCGTTGATAAACGATGCCTCGTCGGAGGCGAAATAGACGATCGCGTTGGCTTGCTCCTCCGGCTCAGCCCACCGCCCTATCGGCAGGCCAGCCGACATAGCGGCTTCCGCCGCTGCCGGGTCGCCAGTTTTTGCTATTGCGTCGCGAGAAAAGGTCGTCATCGTGGGACCCGGACAGACCGCATTCACCCGAACGCCTTGGCGGGCGTATTGCAGCGCCATTTGCCTGGTAAGCCCGATCACACCGGCTTTGTTGGTGCAATAGGCGGCGCGGTTCGGCAGAGGGTTCAGCCCGGCCACGGAGGCGACATTGACGATGGCGCCGGATGCCTGCTTCAGCATGTGGGGAAGAGCGAACTTGCACCCGAGGAAGACAGCGGTCAGGTTTACCGCCATCATTCGATCCCATTCTTCGATGGTGGTGTTAATGACGTCCTTCTCGACTCGAATACCGGCATTGTTGACTAAAACATCAATCCGACCGGTTTCACTCGCTGCTCGTTCGACCAGCCCACTTACCGCATCGGGATCGGTCACGTCGCAGATGACTTCAATGAAGTCGGGTGGTGTTTCATCAAAAGCCAGGTCCGTTCCATAGACTCGGTCTCCGAGTTCCAAGAATTTCCGGGCGGTCGCTTCGCCGATGCCGCCTCGCGCGCCGGTAACGATTACTGTTCTCATCTTACATCTCCTTCCAATTCGTTCCTTCCTGAAACCCATGGGCAGCACGGTAAATGGTGGATTCGTCAAAATGCTTTCCAATCAGCATTAAACTTAGCGGGAGGCCCTCTGACATACCACAAGGAATGGCCATTGCCGGGTGGTGAGTGAGATTAAAAGGGAGTGTATTTGCGTGCATTTCGGAAGCTTTTTGTATATATTCCTCTCGACTGGCATCAGGAGCTGGATGCGGTTGAGCCTTGATCGTAGTCGGCATCGCCAGCAAATCATAATCATTAAGCACCTTGTCATACGCAGCTCTCAGCAGTCTACTCAGATTGATTGCCTTTCCATAATAACGACAACCGTAATATTTTCTAATGTAGGTGCCAAACATAATCATCAACTTCATGGTTTCTGGCAATTCATTTGCCCGGTTTTGCCAATTCCTGAAAAAATCCATAAGGCTGGTTACATAGAGATCAGTCCTGCCCACTCCATAGCCATCGCCCCACATCGTTTGTGTTACTCCTTCAACAATGATTGGCTCTGTGAGTGCCGGACCAACAAGATGCATAGGAATTGAGACTTCGTCTACCTTTGCTCCCAAAGACTTCAGGGCGGCAACGGCTGCCTTGAATTTTTCATTAACATCTTTCTCTTCATCATGATGCCGCCGTAGAGTCCCCAAATCACCAGCACGAAGATCGCCTTCCTGCATGTACCATTCTTTGACCACGGCAATCTTCATGCCTTTTAAACCGTCTTTCCCCTTAAGAGCCTCCGTATAGCGCTGTGTTTTCACATTAGATTGCCTGGGATCATATCCATCCACACCAGCAATCACTTCCAGCATTAACGCGTTGTCCTCGACATTATTTGTCATAGGACCCGTATAATCTACATTCGGTTCACCCGTAAATATGCCTGTATAAGGGACAAGCCCATAGGTAGGCTTCATTCCATATATTCCACAGCAAGCCGCAGGTATTCTAATGGATCCCCCTTGATCACAACCAATCGCGAGATCGACCTCTCCTGCAGCAACAAGGACAGCACTGCCGGAAGATGATCCGCCTGCCGAATATCCCATTTTATGGGGGTTATGTATCGGTCCTTTTGCATTGGTATGACTGCCACCAGCAGAGGAAAAATTTTCACAGTGAGCTTTTCCGACAATCGTAGCCCCTGCATCCAGAAGCCGTGTGACAACCGTCGCATCTATGTCAGGAACATACCCCTCCAAAATGGAAGATCCATTCATCATGGGAACACCAGCCAGCATGACGTTATCCTTCAAGACAACGGTTTTTCCTTGAAGTTTCCCTTGAGCAGCCCCTTTAACTTCTGTCTTCACATACCAGGCATTATACTGATTTTCTTCACCCCCGGGTTGATAGCCGGGTGTTCGTGGATACTTAACAAGCGGAAGATGATCAGGCATCGCATCAACCACATTGTAAGCATCGACATTCCCCTGAAGCAGACCCCTATAAGATTCAACATCCGCATCCGTTAAATCCAGACCTATTTCATCGGCGGCTTCTCGTATTTGTTGCGGTGTTGGTAATTGTACAGCCATTTATTTCCTTTCCTCAAAAAATTTACATTATTTCTTTCCGCTCCTCTTAGATCCTAAATTAGCCCCTGGAAGGGGCTCCTCGTGATCGTACTCGTGAGACGTGCTCGTGCTCGTGAACGAAACGACATCCCATAGAACCCTGGATTCCATACCTTCTCTTCTCTTCGGACTTCCCCATCTCAAAGGGATCGGGAATGTTGCAATCGAGCACGAGCACGAGCACGAGCACGGGTCTGTCCCCCTTAGTCCTCCTTAGATCCTAGCGGTAATTGAGGGAAACGCCCTCGTGGAAGATGTGAATCTTGGGGGGCTCGGCGGTCAGTTTGACCGAGTTGCCGCGCAACCCCGTATGGATGCCCGGCAGCTTTGCGAGCACGGTATCCTTGTCCTGCATCCGGTCAAAGTGGAGCAGGGTCACCTCGCCCAATTCCTCGGTGATGCTCACCTTGCCCTCGAAAATATAATCGCCGTCGGTTTCTACCAAATCCTCCGGCCGAACCCCAACGTTGACCTTCAGGCCTTCCTCCGAGCTTCGCGTCGGGGCAGCCGAGACGGCAACCCCGCCGGTGTCGAGTTTGATGGTGGTCTGCTCTCCGGTGCCGACAACTTCGCCGGGAATCAGGTTCATGGCGGGCGAGCCGATGAACTGGGCGACAAACTCGTTTTGGGGCCGGGTATACAGTTCCAACGGTCTGCCGACCTGACCAATGCGCCCACCGGGGGTGAGCAACACGATGCGGTTCGCCAGGGTCATGGCCTCCACCTGGTCGTGGGTCACGTAGATCATGGTGCTCTCGGGCATCGACTCCTTGAGCTGGGCAATCTCAATCCGGGTGGCCACCCGCAAGGCGGCATCCAGATTGGAGAGCGGCTCGTCGAACAGGTAAACCTTGGGATCACGCACGATCGCCCGGCCGATGGCCACCCGCTGACGCTGGCCGCCGGAGAGCGCCTTGGGCAGTCGTTCGAGATAGGGTTCCATCTGGAGCATCCGCGCGGCCTGCGTGACGGTGGTGTTGATCACCTGACGCGACTTCCTGGCAAGCTCGAGGGCAAAACTCATGTTCTTGCGCACGTTCATGTGCGGATACAACCCATAGGACTGGAACACCATCGCGATACCACGCTGGGCCGGTGGCACATCGTTGACGACCTGCCCTTCGATCTCCAGCGTGCCCGACGTGATGGTCTCGAGCCCGGCGATCATGCGCAAAAGAGTCATCTTGCCACAGCCCGACGGTCCGAGTAAGACGATCAGTTCACCCTGCTCGATATCAAGATTGATATCCTCGAGGGCCTTGACGGCTCCTCCATAGATTTTTTCAACGTTGGTCAACTTCATTTCGGACATCGGTCCCTCCTTATTTGTTTACCGTCCGGCGCATCTTCCGGACCCGGTTCATGGATGCCACGTGTCGCGACGCCCTACTCTCAATTCTTCAACCGGTCACCCTTTGATCGATCCGGCCAACAAGCCGCGCGCAAAATATCGTTGCATGGTCAAGAAGACCGCCAACGGCACCACCATGGAAATGAAGGCCCCCGTCGCAATGATTTCCCATTGTCCGGCGTAGGGCCCCAACATCCTGACAATGGCCTCTGTGACGACCACTCTTTTACCGGTGTTGTCGATCAGAAACACCTTGGCAGCCAGGAGATCGTTGAACGTCCACAGAAACTGGATGATTGCCCACGAGGCGATCGCCGGAATGCTGAGCGGCAGAATGATTCTGATAAAAATCTGGAAATCATTCGCGCCGTCGAGCTTGGCATTTTCGATAATTTCGCGCGGTATGCCGGCCATGTAGTTGCGCAAAAGAAAGATGGCGAACGCCATACTGAACGCGGAATGGGCGAGCCAAACGCCCGGATAGCTCTTGCCGATACCAATGTCCACATACAGCTTCAGAATAGGGACCAAGGTAACCTGGATCGGCACGGCAAGGCCCGCGACGACCGCTACGATCAACAATGCATTGCCTCGGAAATTCATCCAGGCGAGCGCGTAGGCGGCAAATGCGGCAATCACGATCGGGATAATCGTCGACGGAATTGCCACAGTCAGCGTGTTGAGAAAGGCCTTCGTCATAGTTTGGCTGTTCTTCTTGTCGAACAGCATCCAGTGGTAATTTTCGAGCGTAAATTCGGGTGGCGCTCTTACCGTGACGAATACGCGTTGTCCGCGACCGCTCAACTGATCGTCGTTGCCGCGCCAGACGTAGTCGCCGTTGGCCTGAACAGTGATGCTTTCGCCGTCTCCCAGGTCGGCCACCTCACCGGGAACATAGGCATCGGTCGCTCGCGACGAGGTGCCCCAGAGGGTAATCTTCTTCGAGGACCCCTTGCCGAACAGATTGCCCGAGACCGTAAAGACGTCGCCGTCAGCCCGGCGAAAGTCGTCCGGATCGGCGACTCGGAGATCTTTTTTCTGCTCGGTTGTAAAGAGCGCTGTCCACCATCCTGAAGCCCTGATCTGGTCCCTGGTTCGGAACGAAGAGACGAACAGACCCAGCGTCGGAGCCAGCCACGCCGCGACCAGCAAAGCAACCGTGATGCGCACGACCCATTTTTTGAGCGATGATTTGGTTTCTACTATTCCGTCCATGGTCAATCCTCCCTATTTCTTAGCGGGCTTTGTACACATTCCAGTATATAATCGGCGACACTAGCAGCACGAGGATGATCACAGACGCCGATCCGACTCCCCAGTCGAGGTCGTTGAACAGCTTGCGGTACAAGTAATTTGCCAGGATCGCCGTATTCCAATTACTGAAGGTCATCGTATAGACAATGTCGAACACCCTCAACACGCCCACCGTGAGGATGATCCACACCACGACGATTGTACCGGCGATTTGCGGGATCTTGATACGGAAAAATAACTGGAACGGAGTCGCGCCGTCGATGATGGCGGCCTCAACCGTTTCCTGCGGAATGCCGCGCAGCGCCGCCGACAGGATCACCATGGCTAAGCCGGTCTGGACCCAGATCATCACGGCCATCAGGAAGAAATTGTTCCAGAACGGTATCGTCTTCCAGGCCTGGGTTTTGCCGTAAGTCAGGGTGATCGTGAACACATCGATCACGTTCAGAAGCGCCAGGACGGCGAGATAGGCCGCCGCCGCACCGGCAACTGCTCGCAGAGCCGCACTGATGATTCCGCCCTTTCGTTCCTCCGGAATGAAGAAGGGGCGCAGGAACAGGTAACAGACATACGCCGCCACCGCAGCGAAGCCCAACAGGATGACGGCCGGGAATATCCGCAGAAAAAGAAACGAGCCGACCCCGCCTTCGAACTGCATCCAGACCGCGTTCAGAACCCCGGTCACGGGGCGGATATCATACAACAGCATGAAGACCACCGAGGCGCCGACCCACGAGATCGCCATGGGCATGAAGATGATCGTCCTGGCGATGTTGCCCCAGGCAATGCGGTCCGTCAGTTGGGCGAACAGGAGACCAAACGCCGTACACGTAGCGGGTACGACGATCAGCCACAATATGTTGTTGCGCATCGCTTCCCGGAACTTCGGATCGCTGAACAACTGCTGATAGTTCGCAAGACCGACAAACGCATCGCCCGCATCGCGGTCAGTGAGCGACAAGCGCAGTGATTCGAAAACCGGATAGACCATGTAGACCCCTAACACGAAAATGGCCGGGAAGATGAACAACCACGGCCGGATCATGTTGGCGCGAGTGATGTTATCTCCGGCGTTCTCGCCGCGCGGCGGGAACAGGACTTTGTCGAGCAACTGATTGGAGAGGTAGAAGTAACCAAGGCAACCGCCGATACCGCTGATGATGATGATGAGACCCGGGATTGCCGTGTTCATGTCCATGCTCTGCCCTAAATGTTGTCAAAGACGGTACCGATGAGGATGGTGTAATCTTTGCCAAAAAATTAGGATCCCGAGCAGCCTGGCTCGGGATCCGTATGACTGTATGACCGCCCCGGACTACTTGAGATTGTCCCAGACCTCTTGGATGCCCCTTAACACCTCTTTGGCAGACTTGCCACCGGTATAATCTATCATGCCCCGGTTAAAGGCCACGCCGCCAACGGCGCCGGGCATCAAGTCGCTTCCGTCGAACTGGAATGGGTCCGCGTTCAAGAGCATCTCATTCAACTTGGCAACGGCCGGGGGGTTAATCGCCTGATTGGCGTGCTTGTGCAGCGTCAGGAAACCGCCCTGAGCCATCATTAACTCGTGCGCAATCGGCGTCTTTAGCCATTCGATAAACCCACGGGCTGCTGGGCTGTCTTTGGTGATGGTCACAAAATGACCTCCACCATTCACTGGGTATTTGGCAAGATCCGGCCTGTTGGCCCGGGTCGGAATGTAGAAGAAGTCCCAGTCGCCGAATTTTTTATCTTGTGGGAATACCCCCATGCTGTACGATCCCTGATGGAACATGTAGCAGTCCGGCGGGTTGTTGAAGATACCCGTCGCTGCTACTCGCCAATCGGCGCTGGCCACATGATCCGGGCCACCGAATACCATTTTTTCGTCGCGGAGAATTTCGCCCAATTCCTCGAGTGTGGCAACGATTCGGGGGTCATCAAATTTAATTTCGTTGGTGACCCACTTCTTGTACACTTCATGAGGATATTTGCGCAGCAAAAATTCCTCAAATAAGTCCTGTGCCGGCCAACCCGTCGAACCCTCAGCAAACAGAGCAACGCACCACGGTTTCTCGCCGTCGGCAACGATCCGATCTTCCAGCGCCTTCAGTTCTTCCCAGGTCTGCGGGATTTTGTAGCCCGCGTCCTCGAAGTTATCGGGGACGTACCAGATTTGCGACTTAACGTAGGTGAAGTAATGGATACCGTAAAAATGCTTCTTCCCGTCCGGACCTTCCCACATGGCTATGTCAACAAAGGTCTTGCCATCGGCGAAGTTTTCGTAAATCCAGGCAGCCAAATCGCAGTCGGCCAAATCGGAACACAAAGGGGTAACGAAGCCGCGCTTGGCCATGTCCTGGGCAAAACCTGGCAGAGCGAATGCGGTGATATTCGCTGATGTTCCTCCTTCGGCGTTAGCCACCACATCTTGCTTGAAGGTCTGCGAGCCGCGGTGGTTGGCGTCGGCACCGGTCGCTTCTGCGAAATAGGCCACCATATTTGCATACTGCTCGCCAAAGACACCTGTTTGTCTTGTGGTGACCGTGAGTTGCTGGCCAGAATAGTCGTGGGCTTTCGCGAAGGCGTGGTAGCTGTCCCAGTTGAACTCGCCTTCGCCAATCGGGAATATGAGGTGGCTATCCGCATGCGCGACACCCGTCAGGGCGAAGATAGCGACCATCAAAGTCCCTATAAACCCGAACCTTTTTTTCACTTTTATCTTTTTCATAATAATTTCTCCAAATACGATTGATTTCATAATTATCTCCCAATTCTAGTTTTTTGAGATTGAAGGAATGTAACTATTCAGGTCTCTGAAAAACCCGTTCAGTTAAATATCATTAAAAAGATTCCCGGAGAGGACCGATCGTTTTCAAGTCCTCCCACGATATTGTTCCATCGATCGGGAACCCTTTTTTTCACTAAAACAACTTAGTGATGGTATGATTATAGCACTACTACTACTACTTGCATAATGTCAACCCCCAAATTAAAAAAAATGCAGGATTCGTAAAAAAAAATTAAAAATCTATCAATCAGGGAGATCCGCTTCTTTATGATCATGAGCCAAAAAGCGAAGGTTCACTCCACAATCCAGTGTTTTTTCCAATGGCGATAATGATCGTAAACGCTTTGCCAGGGAGGTAAATCATGGATGAGCATACTCCACTGACAACTCGTTTTCACGACCTACAAAATCGCATTGACGATGCTATGTTTGCCAGGAATACATTTGGCCCGCAAGGGGCGAAACGTTTAAAAAAAGGGGAGTTTCAGTAACAAGGAGGCGCAGGTAAAAGCTTGTCCCGGACTGGATTCGGGAGAGACAAAGCCTGAGTGAGCAAATCGAGGATGGATTTTCCCTGTTTTCTGGTAGTGGAAATAGCTCCTCGGGAGGGAGGTTTCATCAAAATGAACCACCTCCGCTTGAATCAGAGCTTCAGCCACTTGTTGTTGCAAGGGATAAAGCCTCTGGGCGGCTTGCTGGAGGCTAGCATAAATCGTGGCCGCATTGAGCGGCTGGCCGAACAGATCCTCAAAGAATTGCTGGCATCGATCAAAGGGCAGAAACTGATATTGATTGAGATAAACCGCTAAGCCTTTGATCCGGGGACCATATTGAGTGGGTCCCTCTATCCCTGCTGGAAAATTCGAGCGATTCAGATGCCGGCAGCAGGGACAAATTTTTTGTTCCACCTGATGCTCGGTGACCTCTAATTGGAGCGGGGGAAGATCAAACACTTGGCGTTTATGCCGGGCCTCAACCATCACTTGGGATAAATCTTCTCCACAGGCTTCACAGGTGCTAACAAAATGAGGTTCCACATGATCTGGTGATTCACTGAAAGGCAAATGATGGCCTTTATGACCGGGTTGACCTCCGCGAGAGCGACCCCTGCTTTTACGCAAACTTTTGTTCTTTCGACTTTGATCGCTGGAAGGAGGCTTACTTGAGTTTTGGCTGTTGAGAGCCAACTGATCCCGAAGTTGCTTATTTTCTGCTTCGAGCGCTTCAATACGTTCGAGGAGTTTTAATCGCTCTTTCTTCCATTGCTCCCGTTCTTCTTCAAAGAGTTGACAGGCTTCTTGAAGAGCCTCGAGGTGGGGAATCGATGAAAGGGAATCAATATATTTTTGAACTTTCGAGAGCATAATGTCCATTCTGGACTTTATGCTTTGCAAAACCTGTGCTTAAATCAATGGGGGATCTAAAGAATCCTAAATAGTTACTTTTGAGCAATATCATTATGCCCCAAGCCTATCCAAAAACTCGCTGGCATCGTATCTTGGGGAAAATGCTGGAGGAATGGCTCATTCCGGTCAACATCACCGTCAATCTTGAATTTCCCCTCTCAAACGATCCCCCTGAAGCCGATATTCTCTTAATCCGCAATACCAAAAATCAGTGGAACCAGACCCAAAAAGAACGATTGCCCGATGGCATCCGACAAACCCACGCTTCTCACATTTTGATTGAGTTCAAATATTCTCAATCCACCAACACTGATGCTTTTTTTCAGATAATCAGTTATTATAGTTTCTATCAACGTGCTAAAAAAATATCCAAGCGTCAGTTACGAGCTTTTGTGGTCAGTAGCAAAACCCCCAATGCTCAAACATTAAGGGATTTCGGATATGCTACTACCGATCACGCGGGAGTGTATCAAAGCAAGAATGTGTTTCTAGAAGCCATAGATCTCATTGTGCTCAATGAATCGGAAAACACCGCCTATAACGCCCCGCTGAAATGCTTTGCCAGTCGAAAAAAAGAACAACGAAAGGCTTTTGAAATCATTGAACACGGTCAAATTCAAAAAACCTCTAAAACGCTTGGTTGGTTGTTGGAAGGATTAGCCCAACGTTTACTTCTTCAGAAAGGAAGGAATATGTCAGACAGAGAAGAACTTACCCCGGATGAGCTCATTGAGGAAGGGAAAAAATGGGAAAAATTTGTCTTAGCCCATACTTCTATTGAAGAACGATTAGCAGGCGTGCCCCCGGAAGAGGTCTTAAAAAATTATGCTCCGGAAGAGGTCTTAAAAAATTATGCTCCGGAAGAGGTCTTAAAAAATTACTCTCTCAAGGATATACAACGTTATTTGGATACTTTAAAGCAAAAAAAACCTTGACTCCTTTTCCTGCAAGGGGTCCATCAAAACCATCTTTCTTTTATGAAGGTTTGAGATGATATTGGATTATTTTTCGATACAATGTTTTACGATCAACCTTCAGGAGGGTTGAAACTTTGCCCTGGTGCCAGTCATTATCTTCCAGGACCCTGGTCAAATACAGTTTTTCGAATCGCTTCACAGTGGCATCCAAGGATTCATTGGTTTCACGCTCCTCAACCGAGACCGGTGGTTCTGTTTGGCTGTCATCGATTAAAGAGGTATCGAGGAAGTCGAGTTTCTCGATCGTCAGGTAGCGATGCAGGGTTTTTCTTTTCTATCACTCATCTCATGGATGGCTTCGGCCACCAGTTCTTTACCGGTCCCTGATTCACCGTATACAATGACGACCACATCGCTAGCCGCCGCCTTTAAGATCAATTCATAAATCTCCTGCATCACGGGGCTTTTGCCGATGATCTTTCCGAAGCGATAACGTTCCTTAATGTTGGCCTTCAGGCGGACATTCTCCTCACGCAAGGAGGTTTCGCTCTTTTTGAGGTTTTCGTGAAGCCTGGCATTTTCCAGAGAGATGGCGATCTGGGAGGTGAGGTGCTTGATCAATTCGAGTCGCCGGGAGGTGAAGGCCCCCTCGACCAGGTTATTTTCCAGGTAAATGATGCCGCTCAAGGCGCACTGATGATGTATCGGTGCGCACAGGATGGATTTGGGACGCTCCCTTGTTCCAGTTCCGGGATCACCCGGGTCACCAGTTGTCCATTGGGCCCCAGAGCAGTCCGTATCCTGCTTTTCCAACGCTCCATTCCGGATTGGCCTTCAGCCGGTATCTCCTGGATGATCCCCCGCAGCGCCTGGATCAGGGCGCTGTAGGGGATATTGTGCCGGAGCTGGTCAAACTTGCCGGAGATGAAGAAACCGTTTTTTTGGGCAACAGACCTGTGAATTTCACCGACCAGGGCGGTTTTACCGACACCGGCGGATCCCGAGATCAGCACCATCTCGGTCGCTCCCTGGCTGACTCGCTCCAGGGCGGCCTCCAGGGCGATGATTTCATCCTCCCGGCCGTAAAGCCCCGGGGCGATCTGCAGTTCTTTGGGAATGTCCAGGTGAGCTAAGGGAAAGTCGATCAGGCTCCCCTGGTTTTCCATTTGCTCCACACATGTCAGCAGATCGGCTTCCAGACCCGAATGACTCTGGTAGCGCGCCTCGGCACGCTTGGCTATCAGTTTCATCACCATATTAGAAAGGACTCTGGGTACTTGCGGTTCAATTATTATTCTTCGCATCCACCGGATCATGACCCAGAACCACCTCATGCATCAGGTTCCTGGCAATGTTGCGGGCTTCTTTGGCGGTCAAAACCCCATGCATGCCAATGGTATAGCGTCTCTGTCGTCTATTGATGCGGTATTGCAGGAGATACACCCGTCTTCCCTTTGGGGTTATTTTACAGCCGAACATCGGCAGCTCCGTGTCCCACAGGAAGCGGTCTTTTGTTCCGCATGACATATTTTCGACGGATTGCTTTCTGATTTTGCCTTTCACAGTCCTTCCGCTATTTTGGATATCAAATAAAAATCAATGATTCTGCTTGACGCATCGTACAACGTCACCGCTGTGGAAAAATAGACAGTAAACAAATAGCAAACATTCATCAACAGAATTGTTTGTCTGGTGGATGGTCGAATCCCGGAGAAAAGAGATGATGAGTAGCCTACCGAGCTGTCACTGCCGGGGGACTTATCTTTACGATACCGCGACGGCTATGGTCAGCTTGATCAACTTTTTAGGTTCAGCGATTGCTTTGCAGAAAGGCCACGGAATTCTCAAGCGACAGCAGCGGAGGGAGGATTTGCATGAAGCGTTCGGCCATTTTGGCCCGCTCCCCACCAAACCCTGACATCACAAATGGGAGCAGGATTCGCTATTTCGTTACGATGGTTCATTGTCCTTTCCTCCTATTCTCTGCATCTCTTTCAAGAACCTCTCGATTTGAAATAAGGGATGATTTCTTTGGACAGGATTTCGTCACTCTCCTCATCGGCGATGAGGGGAACTACAGCGATGTTTGTCGCACCCAAGTTCACGAACTTCTCGAAAGTATCGAGACATTGCTGGAGGGATCCCACCGCCATCATCTCATCGATCCCTCGATCGAGCGCTTCCTCCGGGACTTGAAGCTGTTCGACGGCCCTGTTTAATTCATTCGCATAGTCCGTGGTGGGCGCAATGTATTGATACTCCAGCTTCTTCCGTGAAGATTCGTCCGCGACTTCCACACCCAGATCCTTCTGGAGCCTTGTGTGGAAGACCAAGGTCTCCTTCAAGAGTTGCTTTGCCTTCTCCCGCACGGAACGTGTCTCACTAACGGCGAAGGGAATATACGCTATAACATCGATCTCGTCGATGCTCCGGCCCGACCGCTCCGCCGCCTTGCTCATCACCGAGACCTTTCTCTTGAAGGAGGCCTCCGTATTCGGATTGCCCGACAACCAGCCCTGGCACATCTCGCCAATGAGGTTGAACAGCTTCGTCGACGTGAACGCGCCGATGTAGATGGGCGGATGGGGCTTCTGGACCGGCAGCAAAGAGAGATGGGCGTCCTCGAGGCAATAGTGCTCCCCGGAATAGCTGACCGGATTGTCGATGGAAGAGCCCCACAGGAGCTTCATCACTTCCAGCGATTCTTTGAGCCGGCTGACCCGAACGTCGGGGGGCTCCCAGAGTATCCCAAAGGGCTGGGTGTTCATGACCTCCCCTGCCCCGATGCCCAGATTGACGCGACCATTCGTTAGATGATCCAAGGTCGCTATCATGCCGGCGACCTTGGCAGGGTGTATCCTCTGAATGTCGGTCACGCCCGATCCCAGCCTGATCGTCGTCGTCCTTGCGCCGATGTTCCCCAGTATGGTCCAGGCATCGTAGACTGCCGACACCGGCGGCATGTCTGTCAGGTGGTCGGACGGCCACACGCAATCGATGCCTAGCTTCTCTGCCCCCACCCCCTTGTCCGCAGCTTCTCTCGGATTCGGGCCAGGGGGGCAAATGGAAAAACGGATCTTGCTCTGATTCATGTCTTGCTCTCCTTTAAAGATGAATCCCACTTTCCTTTTTTTCTCCAAATATGACAATCATATTCCCATTCTACGGATGTCCTCCGGAGGGAAGGACATTGGCCAATTGGTCACGGACCCCGTATTGGTCGAAGAGGGCTTCTACCTGAGCCCAATGGGAATCGTATCCCGTAAGATTGGCCTGGGCCAGGTGATCTGCCACGATACCGGTGTGGCCAGCCGAGGCTCCTCCCGCCTGCATCATCACATCGGTTATCCGGACAATCTGATGTTTCGTTAAAATTGGCATGTTCAACTCCTTCAAATTCAGTTAGATAGCTCCCCTCCCCTGGAGGGAGTAATTGGGGGAGGGGGATAATTGGTTTTAAAACAGCTTCTTAGCGATAATAGAGAGAATCGCCCTCGTGGAAGAGGTGAATCTTGGGGGGCTCGGCGGTCAGTTTGACCGTGTTGCCGCGCAAACCTGTGTGAATGCCCGGCAGCTTTGCGAGCATGGCATCTTTGTCCTGCACCCGGTCAAAGTGGAGCAGGGTCACCTCGCCCAATTCCTCGGTGATGCTCACCTTGCCTTCGAAAATACAATCGCCGTCGGTTTCTACCAAATCCTCCGGCCGAACCCCAACGTTGACCTTCAGGCCTTCCTCCGAGCTTCGCGTCGGGGCAGCCGAGACGGCAACCCCACCGGTCTCGAGCTTGATGCTGGTCTGCTCTCCCGTGCCGACAACTTCGCCGGGAAGCAGGTTCATGGCGGGTGAGCCGATGAACTGGGCGACAAACTCGTTATGGGGCCGGGTATACAGTTCCAACGGTCTGCCGACCTGAGCAATGCGCCCACCGGGGGTGAGCAACACGATGCGACTCGCCAGGGTCATGGCCTCCACCTGGTCGTGGGTCACGTAGATCATGGTGCTCTCAGGCATCGACTCCTTGAGCTGGGCGATCTCAATCCGGGTGGCCACCCGCAAGGCGGCATCAAGATTGGAGAGCGGCTCGTCGAACAGGTAAACCTTGGGATCACGCACGATCGCCCGGCCGATGGCCACCCGCTGACGTTGGCCGCCGGAGAGCGCTTTGGGCAGTCGTTCGAGATAGGGCTCCATCTGGAGGATCCGTGCGGCCTGCGTGACGGTGGTATTGATCACCTGACGCGACTTCCTGGCAAGCTCGAGGGCAAAGTTCATGTTCTTGCGCACGTTCATGTGCGGATACAAGCCATAGGACTGGAACACCATCGCGATACCACGCTGGGCCGGTGGCACATCATTGACGACCTGCCCCTCGATCTCCAGTGTGCCCGACGTGATGGTCTCGAGTCCGGCGATCATGCGTAAAAGGGTTGTCTTGCCACAGCCCGACGGCCCGAGTAAGACGATCAGTTCACCCTGCTCGATATCCAGATTGATATCCTCGAGGGCCTTGACGGCTCCTCCATAGATTTTTTCGACGTTGGTCAGCTTCATTTCGGACATTGGTCCCTCCCTGTCTGTTCAGGTCCGGCGCGTCTTCCGGATCCGGTTCAAAGACGCTATTGCGGTTCACAATTGAATATACCATAATGTTCCTCTTTTTGTCATCCTGAGGCCATGGCGGCCCCTTGAGAAGGATCTCATTGAAATCATAGAGATTCTTCTCCTGCGGACGCTTCGGCGGACCGTCAGAATGACATATTGGTGTCGCACCCAACTGAGAAACACTATACGTGTCGCGACGCCCTGCCCTCAATTCTTCAATCGGTCACCCTTTGATTGATCCGGCCAACAAGCCGCGCGCGAAATGTCGTTGCATGGCGAAGAAGACCGCCAACGGCACCGCCATGGAAATGAAGGTCCCCGTCGCCATGAGATCCCAGTTGCCGCCAAAGGTCCCCATCATTCTGATAATGGCCTGTGTCATGACCATGGTGTCACCGGAGGCGTCGATCAGAAACACCTTGGCAGCCAGGAGATCGTTAAACGTCCATAGAAACTGGACGATCGCCCACGCGGCGAGCGCCGGAATGCTGAGCGGCAGAATGATCCTGATAAATATTTGGAAATCAGTCGCACCGTCGAGCTTGGCGTTTTCGATAATTTCGCGCGGTATGCCGGCCATGTAGTTGCGCAAAAGAAAGATGCCGAAGGGCAGGGTGAACGCGGTATGGAAGAGCCAAACGCCCAGATAGCTCTTACCGATACCGATGTCCACATGTAGCTTTAGAATGGGGATCAAGGCAACCTGGGAAGGAGTGACAAGGCCCATGGCCATCCCCGCAATCAACCATGCCCGGCCGCGGAAATTCATCCAGGCGAGCGCGTAGGCGGCAAATGCGGCAATCACGATTGGGATAATCGTCGCTGGAATGGCCACGGTCAACGTGTTGAGAAAGGCCTGCGATATCCCTCGTTCGTGCTTCTCGTCGAACAGCATCCAGTGGTAATTTGCGAGCGTAAATTTGGGTGGCGCTCTTACCGTGGCGAATACGCGTTGTCCGCGGCCGCTCAACTGATCGTCGTTGCCGCGCCAGACGTAATCGCCATTGGCCTGAACCGTGATGCTTTCCCCATCTCCCAGGTCGGCCACCTCACCGGGAACATAGGCATCAATCGCTCGCGACGAGGTGCCCCAGACGGAAATCTTCTTCGAGGACCCCTCGCCGAACAGGTTGCCCGAGACCGTAAAGACGCCGCCTTCAGCCACGCGAAAGTCGTCCGGATCGGCGGCCCGGAGAACTTCGTTCTGCTCGTTTGGAAAGAGCGCTGCCCACCATCCTGAACCACTGATCTGGTCTGCGGTTCGGAATGAAGAGACGAACAGACCCAGCGTCGGAGCCAGCCACACCGCGACCAGCAAAGCGACTAAGATGTGCACGACCCATGTGCGCGTGGATTTGGTTTCTACTATTCCGTCCATGTTCAATCCTCCCTATTCCTTAGCGGGCTTTGTACACATTCCAGATCATGACCGGCCCCACTAGCAGTATGGTGATGATCGCAGCCGACGACCCGACGCCCCAGTCGAGGTCGTGGAATATCTCGCGGAACACGTAAGTTGAAATGACCTCCGTACCCCAATTACCGCTGGTCGCAGCATAGACAATGTCGAACACCCTGATCACGGTCACCGTGACCATGGTCCACGCCACGACGATTGTGCCGACGATTTGCGGGACCTTGATGCGGAAAAATAACTGGAACGGCGTTGCGCCGTCGATGATGGCTGCCTCAATCGTTTCCTGTGGAATGCCACGCAGCGCCGCCGAGAGGAGCACCATGGTTAAGCCGGTTTGAGTCCAGATCATCACGGCCATCAGGAAGAAATTGTTCCAGATCGGTATCGTCAACCAGGTCAGGGGTTTGCCGTAAGGCAGAGTGATCGTGAACACATCGATCACGTTCAGAAGCGCCAGGACGGCGATATAGGCCATTACCGCGCTGGGAACTACTAGCAGAGCCGCAGTGAGGATTCCGCCCTTTCGTTCCTCCGGAATGAAGAAGGGGCGCAGGAACAGGTAACAGGCATACGCCGCCAACGCAGCGAAACCCAACAGGATGATGGCCGGGAATATCCGCAGAAAAAGAAACGAGCCGATCCCGCCTTCGAACTGCATCCAGACCGCGTTCAGAACCCCGACCTCTGGGCGGGTGTCATAGACCAACTTGAAGACCACCGAGGCGCCGACAAACGAGATCGCCATGGGCATGAAGATGATCGTCCTGGCGATGTTGCCCCAGGCAATGCGGTCCGTCAGTTGGGCGATCAGGAGGCCAAACGCCGTCGAGGCAGCGGGTACGACACTCAGCCACAATACGTCGTTGCGCATCGCTTCCACGAACTTCTCTTCTTTGAACATCTGCTGATAATTCGCAAGACCGACAAACGCACCTCCCAAATCGCGGTCGGTGAGCGACAAGCGCAGGGTTTCGAAAACCGGGTAGGCTATGTAGACCCCCATAATGAAAATGGCTGGGAAGCCGAACAACCACGGCCGGATCAGGTTGGCGCGATTGATGTTATCTCCGGCGTTCTCGCCGCGCGGCGGGAACAGGACTTTGTCGAGCAACAGGTTGGCGAGGTAGAAGTAACCGAGGCAACCGCCTATACCGATGATGATGATGATGAGACCCTGGATTGCTGCGTTCATGTCCGCGCTCCTCCTTGAATGTTGTCGATGTGTGTCATACTAAACTCACTCATCATTTCCCTGCGGTTAATCCGCCGTCAATGACCAAGTCACTGCCGGTGACAAAAGAGGACTCGTCCGAAGCCAGGTAAAGGGCGCCGTAGGCCACGTCTTCCGGCTGGCCCGTGCGGCCCAGGGGAATCCTGTTGAGCAGATCCTGTTGATATCTCTCCTCCTCCAGCAAGTAGGCGTTCATCATTGTTTTGATGCTGGCCGGAATTATGGAGTTGACGCGGATCCCTTCCCTGGCGTATTGAACAGCGGTGGACTTGGTCAATAGCCGTATCGCAGCCTTGGACATGGTGTAGGTGCACGACGACTCCATGGAGCCTATCAGCGCAGCCACCGAAGCGATGTTGATCATGGAGCCACCCCCCACTTTCCGCATCTCGGGTATGGCGTGTTTTGTCCCCAGAAACGCACCCTTGGCATTTACATCCAAATCCTGGTCCCACTGCTCGCTGGTGATCTCCCCCACCAGACCGGTTCGGTAAGTTCCGGCGTTGTTCACCAGAACGTCCAGTTTCCCGAAGCGGGCGACGGTGGACGCCACGGCTTGCTGCCAATCAGCCTCGCTGGTGACATCCAACCGGACGAAGAGGCATGCGCCACCGGTTTCATTAATTTCGGTCTCGGTCTGACGCCCTTCTTCTTCCAGCACGTCTCCAATGACCACTTTGGCCCCTTCCCTGGCAAACAGCGTGGCCATCGCCGCGCCCAAGCCCCTGGCTCCCCCGCTGATAAAAGCGACCTTGTCTTCCAGCCTCATGTTTTCCCTCCATCGTTGATGATGGTTGTTTCTCTCCCCGCTAACCACTGGATGCCCCGTCCCACTACCGCACGAAAACCGGGGTTTGAGTAAGCCTGGTTATCGTGCCCGTTCTGATAGCAGAAGACCCTTGCCTTACCGAAGGTCCGCGTCCACGCGATCGTCTTCATACTCTGGGGATGATCGGTGGTGAGCAGGATGTGGCTATCCTCGTCCGCGTCATCTATGATATAGGTCTCGTCGACGATGTCCCATGGCTCCAGTGTAGCAGTGAGGGGATGCTCGGAGTCCGCGACGTCGATGCGCACGGTCTGGTTGAAGGCGACTGGCACATTGCCTCGCTGACGCATACCGCTAAGCTCTCTCCAGAGCGGCCAGCCGGAGAAAGCTACCAGCGCGTGATGCAGCAGAAATATCCCCTGGTCCCCATCACCAAGACCCTCCAGCGTCTCCTTCATAGCGGCCTCGAATTTTCCATCTTCTTCAGCGGGCGTACGTTGGTGCACGTTGTAGAACAATAGTACCTCGTAGTTCACTGGATCGCGCGCTGGGTCTTGAAGCATTTCGGGATGGTTTTTCAGGTTGTAGTTCCCTGGATCGCGCGCCGGGTCGGTAATGAAGTCCCACATGTTCTGAGGGTAGGCCTCGATTTCGGGAATGGAGCGAAGCATGGACTGGAAGCCCACCACGTCGTACGGGTGCTCCCCGGTAATCACTGCTGTTTTTATCTTTCCATTCGTCATTTTTCTGTCTCTTGTATTAGAATAATTAATGTTTACAATGATATGTCATCCCGGACTTGAGACGGGGGGCTACTCACCTAAAGTGGAACAAAATGTTAAAATCATGAACTCTAGCATTTTCGGTTTGAATGAAGTACTGCCAAACGGTAGGGCCGGGTTACGTCCCGGCCTGAGAAGCCCACGAGCCGCTTTGGCCGGGGCGTCACCCGGCCCTACCATCGGTCATACTTTCCATTTGGAAACACTATCGCAAAAAGGTTATTCTCTAGAATGCCTAACTCTATGAAATCATTGGCTGTCCCATCTTAGGCGAGTAGCCCTTTTCATTAAGTTTTCACGAATTGCGATAAGAGATTCCACGAAGCTCAGATCCCTCAACTCCCAATACGCCCCTGCCGATCAAATGTTCTTGTCTGTTCTTGTGGGTTCTTGGCAAAAAATAAAACCCCGAACACCTATGGTTGACAATCTACTAGTTAGGCAGCAAGGCCACGGAACGGACCTCGCCAAACTCCCTTTGCAGCTTTTGCCAGGAATCACCCCCATCTTCGCTCACGTACATATAGCCGAAGATGCTGGCCGCGACGATTACATTGGGCCGCTCCTTGTGAGTGCTTATCCCATAGATATGGGAGTTGGGCTTTACCGGCAGAGGCACCGGTTCCCAGCTTTTGCCACCATCCTGGGTGCGCTGTACGGCACCAGCTACACCGGGAATAACGTCGCCGTTGCCGACGAACATAACATCGGGGTTATCCGCTTTGATGACCATACCGCGGCAGTAGGACACGTGGTCCGCTTCATGGAACTTGGGGAAATAGTGATAATCCCAGCTTTCGCCTTCGTCGTGGCTGGTGGCGATCCCAAAGGGCGAGGTACAGTAGACTGCGGAACGGGCACCAGTCCTCAGAGCCATACTGTGAATGTCTCCCTGGAAGGGGTCAGGACCCAGGACGGGCAGGTGGTCCCAGTTGTCGCCGCCATCCAGGCTCTTGTAAACCCCGTCAACCTCCATGCCAGCCCAAATGGTGTGGTTGTCCCTGGGATCTACGATCATGCAGGTGGTCCGCGGTGGCGAGGGAGGAAGTGGTTCAGAGATGGGGCAATTCATGTTTACGCCCATCTGAAGCTTGCTCCAAGTCCGCCCCCCATCCCTGGAGCGGAATCCCTCGGGTCGCGTGCCCACGAATAGGGTGTCCGGGTCCGTGGGATCTACAGTCACCGACCAGATTTCAAGATCCGCTGTGGGGGCATCCAGGTTTTCCCAGGTCACCCCGCCGTCTTCGCTGCGGAAAACGCCCACTTGGGATGAGGGTACTGATTGACAATCAGCACCAGCCAATACCCGCCGGGGGTTGTCCGGATACACGCACAATGCCCTGACGTTGGACTCATGCCAGATAGGCTGATTGATTTTAGTCCAGGATTCACCCCCGTCGGCACTCACGTTCAGCCCTTGGCCGGCGGTGCCGATGAGGATTGTGTAATCTTTTGACATGTCGCGTCTCCTTATTGGCTAAAAACCTGCTAATGGGTGTATTCAACAGATGGAGAGCAATGGCCTTCCCCCATAAAACGGGCATTCTGCTGCGGTAGGATGGGCAAGCTTGGCTTGCCCATCACTGCTGGGATACTATTTGATAGCGTCCCAGGACTTCTGGATGTCGCGTGCAACGGCAGCGGCATCCTTGCCACCGACATAGTCCACCATACCCCTCCAGAAGGTCCCGCCGCCAACGGCACCGGGCATCAGGTCGGATGCGTCGAACCGGTATGTGGTCGCGTTCAAGAGAATATCATTTAACCCTGCAAACGCCGGGTCACTGAAAACCGCTTTGTTGACGCGCAAGTGCGGCGTCAGGGTGCCGCCCTGAGCCATAAGTAGCTCGTTCGCAATCGGCGTCTGTAGCCATTTGATAAACCCATGGGCTGCTGGGCTGTTCTTGCTGATGGTCCAAAAGTTACCTCCACCCATCACTGGCTTGCCAAGCTCTGGCTTGCTCGCCCGGGCCGGGAAGTAGAAGAAGTTCCAGTCGCCATACTTTACACCTTTTGGGAAAAAATTCGTAATGTACGTTCCCGCAAGGTGCATGTAGCACTTCGGCGGGCTGTCGAAGAGACCCTTCGGGCTGTCGCGCCAATCCTGGCTGGCCACATTACCCACACCGCCGGATACATATTTTTCGTTGCGGGCAAATTCGCCCCATTCCTCGAGTGCGGCAACGATTCGGGGGTCATCAAACGGAACTTCGTTGCTGACCCACTGGTCGTACAATTCCGGAGGATGCGAGCGCAGCAATAAGTCCTCCATCCAGTCACTTCCCGGAAAACCCGTCGCACCCTCAGAAAACAGACCAATGCACCATGGGGTCCCACCGTCGGCAACGATCCGAGCGGTCAGGGCCTTCAGTTCTTCCATGGTCTGCGGGATTTCGTAGCCTGCGTCCTCGAAGTTCTCGGGGACGTACCAGACCACCGACTTAATGTACATTTGGATTGGGACGCCGTAGTAAGCCTTTTTCCCGTCCGGGCCGGCATAGGTGCCGAGGTCAACCCAGGACTGGCCAGCGGCGAAGTTGTCGCGAGTATAGCCGGCAATATCGGGATCCAATTTGGTCAGGAAACCGCGCTTGGCCATGTCCGTGGCAAAACCTGGCAGCGGGAAGGCGGTGATATTCGCTGATGCACCTGCTTCGGCGTCAACCATCACTTCTTGCGAGAAGTTCTGCGAGCCGGTGTAGCGGACGTCGGCACCGGTCGCTTCTTCGAAATAGGCAAACATCGCATTCATCTTGTCCTCGTCGGGACCTTGAAATGCTCCGAAGACCGTGAGTTGCTGGCCAGAATAGTCGTGCTCCTTCGCGAAGGCGTGGTAGCTGTCCCAGCTGAACTCGCCTTCGCCAATCGGGAATTTGAGGTGGCCATCCGCATGCGCGACACCCGTCAGGGCGAAAATAGCGACCATCAAAGTCCCTATAAACCCGAACCTATTTTTCATTTTTATTTTTTTCATAATAATTTCTCCAAATACGATTGATTTTATAATTATCTCCCAATTTATCTTTTTCATAATTTCTCCAAATACGATTGATTTCATAATTATCTCCCAAATCTAGTACTGCCCGGTGAAAATAAGTTTACAGTTAATCACATTCGACAATCTATTCAGTTGTCATTCCTGGCTTGACCAGGAATCCAGGGGTCTTTCTATGAATCCTGGATGCCGGATCATCCTGGTCCCGGATCATCCCGGACTTGATCCGGGACCGGCATGACACTGTGGCTGTAAACGCACTTTTGCCCTACGGCACTAGTATTTTGAGATTGAAGGAATATACATTCTTTTTCTGCTAACATGATTTCCCCATAGGCTTCTCCTGATAAGACCGATTAGACTTTGAACTACGCCATTAGCATGATCCAGAAAATCAGGGGACACGTAACAAGTACATGTCCCCGGTTTTTCTTCAGGGATACAGCATCCCATAAACTTTTGCTGTTTATCTTCAAGCAGTGTGCCAAATTTGAGGATATTCAGTTAACTTACTGTAATTATTATCTATTTTTAAAAATGGGAGGGTTGGGTATGCGCAGCAGGAGTCTAAACATTTTGACTTAACTAGATCGGAAATAATGGTTAACTCATTGATATTAGATATTAAATAACAAAAATCTAAACCTTTATACTTAAGTCTAAAGTTTTTGACACTTTTTAACTTTATTATTTACTGATGTTTCTTAATATAGATTTTGCAAGCAGATCAAATTTCCCCCCTTGTGAAGATTCAGGGACAAAGGCCAACACGGTCCGCCGCTGCGGTGGAACGGACAAATGCGGAAGGACGCATCGGCGGTCGTGACGCTCCGGCGTACCGGCGACTGCGACCACCCCCGGACAAAGGGATCGAGAGATTTTGCTTCGTCTAAATGACTGAAGGAATGGACAAAGTGATCGTTACTAATCAAATAATTTGGTGGAGAACCTACTGAAATATCAATTTTTTTAAATCCTTGTGATCGGATTCAAAGCGGGGTATATTTAGAGAAAACTTTATTGAAGATCATCCAATTTGTATAAGGAAAAGATATGGAAGCGATGCGTGTGTATCATCAACTCAATGAAGACGGGGAAGTCCATCTGAAAGGATTGCCCTACAAAAAAGGAGAGGAAGTCGAACTCATTCTCATTCCTGCCCCTAAAAAGAAAGCGACTTTGACTGCTCATAAGCTTTTGGAATCAGATATCATTGGATTATGGAGTGATCATGAGGAGATTGAAGACAGTGCAGTTTATGCCCGTCAACTCAGAGAACAGGCTCAAAGACGTTAGAGATTTATGGTTTTAGATACCGATATCATGATTGATATGCTCCGTAAATTTCCACCAGCAATGGCATGGGGTCAAGAGCTTGAAGATGCTGAAGTAGTCCTACCTGGCTATGTGATGATGGAGTTAATTCAAGGTTGTCATAACAAACAAGAGCGTAATCGGCTTCAAAAATTTGTAGAAGATTATTCCATTGTCTGGCCTTCCCCGGGCTATTGTAATCAAGCTTTAGAAATATTTTCTGAATATCACCTTAGTCATAGCATTGGCCTGCTAGATGCTCTGATTGGACTGTCGGCTGTAGCCGTGAATCTCCCCTTATACACTTTCAACCAAAAACATTATTCAATGATTCCTAATCTCCATACTATTCAACCCTACGAAAAGTAAACTTCCTTTGTTTCTCTTGTTTGCAACTATTTACCGATTAGTCATTTTTTAAGTTCCTGGGGTGATCCGAATTCCGTACTTTTTCAATTTGTTGAAGAGGGTGGCCCGAGAGATCCCCAGGGCGGCAGCGGTTTTTACCTTGTGGCCCTGGGAATTTTTCAGGGCATTGAGAATCGTCGCTTTTTCATAATCCGCGACGGCTTGATCCAGCGCCATTTTCCTGGGATTGATGCTATCTCCGAAATTTGAAGTTTCGCTGATTTTGGAATTTATCCGTTCTCCCAAAAAATCAATCTCTCCCAGGGTGACATAGCGATTCAGGGTGTTTTGCAGCTCCCGGACATTGCCCGGCCAATCGTAGCCCTGCAGGGCTTGCAGAAATCCTGGTGTGATGGGCTTTCCTTTTTGAAGCGGTGCCGTGGATTTCAAAAAATGCTCGACCAGCAGGGGGATATCCTCTTTTCTTTCCCGGAGCGGGGGCAGGCGAATGGGAAGGACATGGATCCGGTAATAGAAATCTTCTCGAATTTGCCCAGTCTTTACCCGATAACTCAGGTCCTGGTTTGAAGCCGCAATGAAGCGGATATTGGGCTTGATGACCTCGGTGGTGCCAAGCGGGGTAAAGCCGTTACCCTCCAGGACACGAAGCAGTTTAACTTGCAGGTTCAGCCCGATTTCGGCCAGTTCATCCAGGAACAAAGTGCCTTTGTCGGTCAGGTGCAAAAAACCTTGCTTATCATTGTCAGCCCCGGTGAAAGCGCCTTTTTTGTGTCCGAAGAACTCGCTCTCGATCAGGTTTTCGGGGATGGCCCCGATGTTCACCGGAAAAAAAACCTGCTCCTTGCGGTCACTGGCCTCGTGAATAGCCTGAGAGACCAGTTCTTTCCCGGTTCCCGATTCGCCATAGAGGATTACGTTCATATCGGTGGCCGCCGCTTGTAAAATCAACTCGTATACCCGTTGCATGGGCTCGCTTTTTCCGATAATGTCACCAAACCGAAAGCGGTCTTTGATGTTAGCCTTCAGACGGACATTCTCCTCACGCAGAGAGGTTTCGCTCGCTTTCAGCTCGTCCAGCGCCTTTTTGAGGTTTTCGTGAAGTCTGGCATTTTCCAGGGAAATGGCGATCTGGGAGGTGAGGTGTTTGATCACCTCGAGTCGCCGGGAGGTGAAGGCTCCCTCAACCAGGTTATTTTCCAGGTAAATGATTCCGCTCAAGGCGGACTGATGAATGATCGGTGCGCACAGGATGGATTTAGGACGCTCCCTCCGGATATAGTCATCCTTGGCAAACCGTTCTTCCCGGGAGGCGTTGTCCAAAACCAGGTGTTCCCGGGTTTGTTTCACCCAGTAGATGACCGATAGGGAGAGGGAGAAAGCCTTTTCCACAGGCAGGGAAAGCGGTAGAAAACATTCAACCTGCTCGACGCTCCCGTGGGCAGCAATGAGAGACTGACCTTCGGTTTCCAGTATCAGGGCTGCTGTCTGGGCCCCGGCATTTTCCATGAGAATGCGGAGCAGGATCTCCAGCAGTGATTCCAACTCGAGGGTACTGGAGATAGCCTCCGAGGCTTTGAGCATCGTCGCCAGGTCCAGGTTGGCCGATGGGGACGCCACTGCTTCGGTACGATCATCGGAAATCAGCCCGGGATATCGAGACTTCAGGTGCGCGACCTTCCGTTTTGCTCCCCAGACTTCGTATTTCTCCAATGCTGAGCGCAGGTAAGTGCCGGCGGCGTCGTTCTGCCCCTGCTTGAGCAAGTACCTGGCTGCCAGTTCATTGGCCAGGGCTTCCTCGTGGATAAACTCGCTCTCCCTGGCCAAAGCGATGGCCTGGTCATAATGGGACAGGATCGCATCGCTTTCACCCTCCAGAACCCTCATCCGCTCGGCTTCCACCTGGTGGTATTTATGCAAATAATTAGACGGTGCGCAGCGAACCAGTTTCTCCAACGTATCCTGATTGTCATCGACCTGGGTGAGGATCTCTTCCCTTTCCGCCTCAGACCCCTGGTCGTAAACCGCCAGGAGAGCGAGGGACAGGTAGCAGTTGGCCAGGGGATCAAAAAGGGAATCCTTGTAGGTTTTCATCAGGTTGATCATTTCAAAAACCGTCTCCCGGGCTGCTTCGTATTCTTCGAACAGGTATTGCAGCACCAGCTTTTGGTAATTAAAACTGCTCTGTTCACGATAGACATACCCTGCACCCGTCACCCTGTGGTATTGATCCATGATGCCGCTTGACAGGCTCACAGGTTCCTCCATCAGAATCATGACTGCCTTCGCCAGCATTTCGACCTGGGGAGACCCGAGAATATAATCGATCTTCTCGAGAGCAAGCTTCAACTTCGACAATTCCCCTTTCAGCCAATTCAGCTCTTTCCCGCACATAAAGGCAATCTGACACCTTATGACGGCGCTACGACCGGCATAGAAGAAATCTCCCGTTTCGATTCCCATCTTATGAGCTTCCAGCAAGGGCTCCAATGACGCCGATAGCGGCTCCCGGTAGGACCGGATCCCACCATTGAAACCCCCGGAAACTTTACAGTTTATTTCCTTCAGATCAAGCGCTTCCATGAGCTGTATGCCCAGACGACCGAGTTCATAAGCAAATTCAAAATCCTGCGTAAACACGCAATATATAAATCCAAGGAGACAATAGAATTCGGGTGATTGTTTCGGATGAAAATGACTGAGCAGAAAAGAGATACGTTTTGAAGCGATGGGCTGCCAAAGACCGTCATCCAAAGTAACCCCAGCCTCGCTATATGGCAAATGGAGCTCATATAGAATATGGACTAGGACCTTGGAAAGCGGTTGGGTGAGCGGCTCAAACTGCATCACTTCTTCAGCGCTTTTACCGGCCAGGCTGGATTTGGTTTGAACGAGGGTCTGCTGCCACTGGCCGGGAGACAGACGGCTCAGTTGACACCCCAATTTCTCCAGAATTTCCTCGCCCGTTTTCAGGGCCTTCTTTAATTCACCCTGGTTGGTGTACGCCTTGATCAGGCATTGATAAACATTGGCCAGGTCCGGGTCCTCTCGGGCGTTGTCTTTTACGGCACCCGCCAGCTTCTCCATCAGGTCAAACTGGCCACAGAGCCATGACATCTCCGTGGCTTCCTCATGCAGGGATAAGGCCAGGGGGTATTGTCGTTTCCAGGCGGTGGCTCCTGAAAGCTCCAGACCTATGGTAAAGTATTCCAGGGCCTGTTCAAAAGCCGAAGCCGCCCTGGCCTGACGACCGGCTTCCAGGTTGAGTTCTGCCAGCTGCGATCGTTCTTTCCATTTATCATTCACCCTCCGGGCCAGGTTGAAATGATGGACGATGTCAAAAAGCAGAGCTTCACCTTTCTCCGGAGCGTATTGCTTGAGCAGGGTCTGACCGATTTGAAGATGGACCGTCTGTTTCTCCTTTTGGGCAATGAGGGCATAGGCAGCCTGCTGCACCCGGTCATGCAGGAATTTGTAACTGCCGCTCTCCACGCTCGCTCCGGCGGTCGGATTATCCAGATCCGGGGCCCGGGAAAAACCGAGAATCAACCCGGTTTCCAGGGCCGGTAACAGGTTCTCATTGATCTCCCCGCTTCCTTCTCCGCTGATCAGCTCCAACGATTCCAGGTCAAAAGTATTGCCGATGCAGGCCGCCAGGCTTAAAAGTCGCCTGGTTTCAGAGGAAAACCGGTGGAACCGGTCAACCAGCAACTCCACCACATTATCGGTCACCGCCAGGAACTCGATGGCAGCCAGGTCCCAAATCCATCGTTTTTCCTCAGGTGAGTAGTGGATCAGGTCCTTCTCGGAGAGTACGGTCAAGAATTGGCTCACAAAGAAGGGATTGCCGCCGGTTTTGCGCACCAGGAGCTCGGCCAGCGGTTTGGCCTCTTCGGGACGGCAGTGGCAGGTATGGACGAGCAGTTGTGAGATGTTCTCTGGGTTCAGGGGCTTTAAGGGGATCCTTTGCAGCGGCTGGCCCGTTTTTTTGATCACCTCACAACTGTTCATCAACCGATGATCGACATCCACCTCGTTGTCGCGATAGGCCCCCAGGAAAAGCAGAGGTTTCCTCTCCGGATCCTGAGCGATCCGTTCCACCAGCTTGAGGGTATCAGCGTCCACCCACTGCAAGTCGTCCAGAAAAATAACCAGCGGATGGGTTTTTTCACAGAAAACAGAGATGAAATCCAGTAAAACGGCAGTGAAACGGTTGCGGGCCTCCAGCGCTCCCATTTCCGGCAGCGGGGGTTGCGGGCCGATCACCTGTTCCAGTTCCGGGATCACCCGGGTCATCAATTGTCCGTTGGGCCCCAGGGCCGCCCGTATCCTGTTTTTCCAACGCTCCATTCCGGATTTGCTTTCGGCCGGTACCCGGATTAGTCCCCTCAATGCCTGGATCAGGGCGCTGTAGGGGATATTGTGCCGGAGCTGGTCAAACTTGCCGGAGAGGAAGAAACCGTTTTTTTGGGCAACGGACTGGTGAATTTCACCGACCAGGGCGGTTTTGCCGACACCGGCGCTTCCCGAGACCAACACCATCTCGGTCGCTCCCTGGCTGACTCGCTCCAGGGCGGCCTCCAGGGCGGTGATTTCATCCTCCCGGCCGTAAAGCCCCGGGGCGATCTGCAATTCTTTGGGAATGTCCTGGCGACCCAGGGGAAAGTCGATCAGGCTCTCCTGGTTTTCGAGTTGCTCCACACATGCCAGGAGATCGGATGCCAGACCCGAGTGACTCTGGTAGCGCGCCTCGGCACGCTTGGCCAGCAGTTTCATCACCATATTAGAAAGGACTCTGGGTACTTGCGGTTCAATCTCGTCAGGGGACAGGGGCTGCCGGGCAATGTGAGCGTGGATGATTTCCATGGCCTCCCGGGAGTGGAATGGTACCCTTCCGCTAAAAAGTTCATAGAGGGTGACGCCCAGGGAATAAAAATCACTGCGATAATCGAGCACCCGGTTCATCCGGCCGGTCTGCTCGGGGGAGAGATAGGGCAAGTTTTCCCCGGTGAGCTGGGGACTCAATGTCGTCAAATTTTCCTCAGGCAACCGGGTGGCCAGGCCGAATCCGGTCAGTTTGACCGTCCCCGATGCCGGATCAACAAAAATATTGAACGGGTTGATCATTTTATGCAGGATGCCCTGCCGGTGCACTTCTTCCAGGATGCCGACCAGTGAAACCGATATCTTCAGCGAGTCCAGCAGGTCGAGCCGGACTAAGTCTATCAGCTTTCTTAAAGGAAGCCATTCGGTGTTTTCCAGGATCAAGACCGATCCGTTTTCATATTGCACCACTTCCTCTGCCCTGAGGACCCCATCGATCTTGAGAGCCTGAGTGATCTCATGCTCGTGCCGTATTTCCGCCAGCTCCTGAGCGCTCTGCTCGGAAACCGATCCCTTGATCAGAACCCAAAGCCCGTCGCTTTGCCGCTTGCCGCGCCAAAGCCAGGTCCGGCTGCTTTCAAAAATGACCTCCTCCAGCGAATATCCCGGAATCTCCGGTTTTTCCAGACTGAAAACGGACTTCGTTTTGTTCACAACCGGTTTTGGAGGTCCAGGAGCCGCTTTATTCGCTTTGGCCGCAGATTTCCGCAGATTTCCGCGGATATGAGAAGCTTTGGGTTTAACAACCTGCTGCTTGCGGCGTTGAGAACGGTTTTGAATCTTACCATCCGTTTGATCTCCTTTATTCTTCTTCGCATCCGCCGGATCATGACCAAGAACCACCTCATGCAGCAGCTTCCTGGCAATGTTGCGGGCTTCTTTGGTGGTCAAAACCCCATGGGTGCCAATTGTATAGCGTCTCTGTCGTCCCTTGATGCGGTATTGCAGGAGATACACCCGTCTGCCTTTTGGGGTTACTTTACAGCCGAACATCGGCAACTCCGTGTCCCACAAAAAGTGGTCTTTTCTCTCGCATGAAAGATTTTCGACGGATTGCTTGCTGATTTTGCCTTTCATCGTCCTCCTGCTATTTTGGATATCAAATAAAAATCAATGATTCTGCTTGACGCATCGAGCAACGTCACTGCCGCGGAAAATAGAAAGTAAACAAATAGCAAACATTCGTCAACAGAATTATTTATCAAAGAGAGTCATGCCACATCACTGCTGCGGAAAATAGAAAGTAAACAAATAGCAAACATTCGTCAACAGAATTGTTTGTCTGGTGGATGGTCGAATCCCGGAGAGATAAGATGATGAGTAACTTACCGATAAAGGCAGTATCTTCGTGGTCACTTGCTCTAAATCCTCCTCCATGCTAATTTGCACAAGGTCATTTTTGAACATCCTTTCTATCACTATCCTATAAAATTATGGTTTACTTCAATGCGTTTACCCATCAATATTTCCGATCTATTGCAACGCAAGGTTGTTGAATCCGAGCGGATTGAATTCAAAGCAAGTTGGAACCCTGCTCCCATCATGCGTACCATTTGTGCGTTTGCCAACGATTTTCAAAATCTTGGTGGGGGTTACGTTATCGTAGGTATTGAGGAAGCCAACGCACAGCCGGTTATGCCCCCGAAAGGTGTTCCTACCGGTCAACTTGACACCATTCAAAAAGAACTATTGCAGTTTTCCCATTTGCTTCAACCGCATTATTTCCCAATTCTCAGTATCGAAACCTATCAAGAACAAACAGTTTTGGTAATCTGGGTGCCTGGTGGATTGGATCGCCCTTATAAGGTGCCTAAAGATGTTTGTGGTCCACACAAAGAATATCGCTACTATATCCGACGCTATTCCAGCACGGTAATCGCAAAGGATAGAGAAATTCAGGAATTAGTAGAATCAACAAGGGTCCCTTTTGATGACCGTATTAATCACAGAGCTTCTGTAGAAGATTTAAGTTTGTCCTTGATCAAATCGTTTCTCAAAGAGGTAAATAGTGCTCTCGTTGAAGAAGTCGATCAATTGTCTTTTACCGAATTTTGTCGACAAATGGCTCTTGTGGAAGGGAGTAGTGAGTTTTTGAAGCCCCGCAACGTTGGACTCTTATTTTTTAATGATAAACCCGATCAGTTTTTTCCTCAGACTCAAATCGATATTGTTCAGTTTCCTGATGGTTTGGGGGGTGATGTCTTCAAGGAAAAAATTTTCAAGGGTCCTTTACACAAGATGCTCAGAGAAGCTTTGGAATACTTAAACGCTATTCTGATTGAAGAAATTATCGTCAAACACCCTGACCGTGCCGAAGCTGATCGATTGTTAACGCCACTGTAAAACTTAACCAAGTGTGGCGACTTGAATGATAGCCAATAGTTAGCGGATGTTTTTTTACTACTTTTTACTTTGTCTCGTTTTTTCTTCTATTCATTTACTTTCCAATCAATAAATTTTGTTTTCCTCTCCATTTTCTTTCTCATGCTTGTTCTTCCTTCCTCTGAGAGCTGAATCAACATGGAGCGAGCAATGGTGTAAGAAGTTGTTTTACCTGTTCATTTTTCTTCTTCATTTGAGTGGGAGGCAGTGATTTCTTTGATACTTTGAGTCATGTTCCTGTAAGACAAGTTTTTCTTGAAGGAAGCCCCTCAAAGCATCAACAGGAGATCCTATGCAAACAGGTAGATGCATCAACTGCCACCAATTTTTCCTCCGCCGCCCTCAAAACAAGGAGCAAAGTTACTGCAGCCTGAAGAGGTGTCAGCGTGCGCGCAAGACGAATTGGGAGCGTAAAAAGTTAGCCAGCGATCCAGACTATCAACAGAACCGAAAAGCTAGTCAGAAGGCTTGGCAAGAAAGCCACCGCGATTATTGGAAAGTCTATCGAGAAAAACATCCAGTTCAGGCTGAGCGCAATCGAAAACTTCAGTTGATCCGCAATGCCAAACAGCGGGGGTATATTGTGGAAAAACTCTCGATGAATACCATTCCTTCCATCTCTCCGCTCAGATCAAAGCCCTTCTCGCTCTCATCAGTGCCGATTGCAAAGACGGACGCGTCCATCCCTTATCAATTCTGCCTTATCGCCTCCTCCGATGAGGATTTGATTGCAAAGATGGACGCGTCAAATTCCTCCCCTGCCCAGATTTTTAAGGCTTTTGTTGAGCTTCCTTTGATTGCAAAGATGGACGCGTTAACCTAAAAGAACCTTGAGATATCAACAACTTATCCGTGATTGCAAAGAAGGACTTTATTGCCACCACCCTTCAGCTGAGTTAAAAAAGATGAAAACCTTGTTAACCATCCATCCAAAAGAAGGAGCTGTGATGAGAAAGCAGTTGATTATGAAAAGCAGACGACGGGTGATCGAGGGAAGTTTTAGCTTCATTCCTCACCGATTTTTGAGGGAGGGCTTTTTTGAATGCCTGCGATCTGAGGAATTGATCTTATATTTTTTTTATGTGATGGCCGCGGATGCTCAAGGACTTTCCTACTACAGTCCCAAGACCATCACTCAACTGCTGAAAATGAAGAGGGATGTCTATCAACAGGCTTTGAGTGGTTTATTGCAAATGGATCTGATCGCCACAGAAGAGACCTTAGTGCAGGTCCTTCACTTGCCCCTGTCTCCACTAAGAAGATCCCCCTCACCCTCTGACTGTAAAGGTCCCTGTGATTGATCAGCATACTCTCTTTGAAATCCATCGCCTGCATGCAGAAGGACTTTCTCAGCGAAAAATTGCTCTTCGCTTGAACCTTTCCCGTGCGACGGTGAAGCGGCATCTCTGCCATCCTCAAATTGTGCGAAAAAAAATTAAAAAACCATCTAAACTCAATCCTTTTAAAGCGCATATGGAGCAATGGTTGCAAAGTGATGCCAGCCTCAGCGCAACGGTGGTTTTGCAGCGTCTGCAAGGGCTTGGATTCGAGGGGAGGTATGGGATTGTGAAAGACTATCTCAGAAAGATTCGCCCCAAACCCGCTGCGATGCCCATCAGACGCTTTGAAAGCCAGCCGGGGGAACAGTTCCAAATCGATTGGGGTTTTTTTGGCAAACTCAGCTATGGACAAACCCAGCGAAAGCTTTATGCCCTGGCTGTCATTGAATGCCATAGCCGAAAACTCTTTGTTTATTTTAGCCATTCGACAGACCAGACGGCTTTCCATCAGGCTTTATTAACCGCCTTCCAGTTCTACGGAGGAACTACCAAAGAACTGGTGTTTGATAACATGAAAACCGCCGTCGTTGAACGAGTGGGATCCATCATCCGATTTAACGGAGCCTTTTTAGATTTTCTCCGCCCCTTTCAGCTCATCCCGAAGGCTTGTTCGCCGAGGCTTCCGCGATCGAAAGGCAAAGTGGAGAGGGTGATCCGCTATATTCGGGATAATTTTTGGCCTCTTCGTCAGTTCAAAGATCTGGCCGATGTCCAGCAGCAAATGAATCATTGGCTGCAGACAGTGGCCAATGTGCGCCAGCATCAAACCACCTTAGAAAAACCCGATGAACGCTTTCAACCTCAAACGCTTCGAGCCTTGCCCCCTTGCTTGCCCGATTGTTATCTGACCCGCCGTGTGACTGTCTTAGCCGATGCCACCGTGACCTTCGATTCAAATTATTATTCCGTACCCGACTGGACATTAGGACACCGGCTCACCCTCAAAGCCGACCAATATGAGGTCTTGCTCTTTATTAAAGAGCGCCGTGTGGCCCAGCATTTAAGATCTTGGCAACGCAAACAACGGCTGGAAAATCCCAAACATCGAAACCCTCAAAAACGCTCCCCTCTACCGCATCCGGACTGTGTTTATTTTCTTTCATTGGCGCCCTGTTGCCAAACCTTTCTGCAGGGCATCAATCAATCGGGGATGGCTTTACAAAAGACGATTCAGCAACTGCTCAAACTTTTAGAGCAATACGGCTTAGACTCTTTAGTCATTGCCCTTGAAAAGGCCATCCATCACCACGCTTTTGGCCTCGATTATGTCAAAAATATCCTCTACCAGGAAATGAGGCCCGTCTCCCATCAACCTCCAGTGGTTTTGAAACAAGAAGCCTTAAATCATATCCGCCTCACCCCGCATTCGCTGGCCGAATATGATGCCCTCGTCCTGCAGAGAAAGAAGGGGGAGAGATGAGTGAAAAAATAAAAAAACAATGTCAGAGCCTCCATCTCAGTGGCCTTTGCCAGCATTTTGAAGCGATTTTTAAAACTGCCTCGCAAAAAAACTGGACTCATCATCAATTGCTCGAGAGCTTGTTTGATCTCGAACTGGACCATCGTCTCCATAAGCGCATTCAATTGCGCTTGAAGCAAGCCAAACTGCCCGCCACTCCCACCATCGAGAGCTTTGATTTTGCCCACCACCCCTCTCGAAAAAAGAACAAAGGCAGAATTTTACAATTGATGCAATTGGACTTTATCAAGAATAGCGAGGATGTTATCCTGATTGGCAATCCAGGGGTGGGCAAGACCCACTTGGCTTTATGCCTGGCATACGAGGCCACTCAGAACGCCATGCGCACTTTATTTACCACAGCAACCGACATGATTAACCATTTGATTGCTGCCGAATCGGACCATTCCCTGGTCAAAAAACTCAGCCATTACACCGAACCGGACCTCCTCCTCTGCGATGAGATCGGTTATCTGCCACTGGATCAACAAGGAAGCAGCCTCTTTTTCCAGGTCATTAGTCGCAGGCATCAGAGAAAATCAACCTTTCTCACCACAAACCTGCCTTTTGCCCAATGGGGGAATCTCTTTGATTCGACCACTGTGGCCACTGCCATTGCAGATCGACTGGTAATGAATTCGGAGGTTATCATTTTAGAAGGAGAAAGCTATCGTAGAAATAAAAGAAAAAAATGAAAAAGGCATATAGCCCCTTCCATCCGCTGTTTTAAAGGTATGAGGCCACATCACATCACTGCACCTTGTCGCTCAATACTCAACCTACTCCTCTGCCCACTTAACTACGTGGTAAACTTCCAAATTGCCGTTTTTGGTATACTTTACTACTGCCATCAACATCGATTCTACAATTATCCATTCTCAGCTCTGGAAGAGGCCTTGGTCAATGCAGTGTATCATCGCAGCTATGAAACCAGAGAACCGATCGAAGTCCGAATTTTACCTGACCAAGTCACTATCGCCAGCTATCCTGGTCCTGAGGCGTCTATTAGTTTGAAGGATCTGAAGGCTGGACGGTTTCTAGCACGACGTTACCGCAATCGTCGTATTGGAGAGTTCCTGAAAGAATTAAAACTGACTGAAGGGCGTGGAACCGGTATTCCAAAAATCAAGCGAGAAGTCAAAAAGAATAGCTCTCCCATGCCAAAGTTCCACACCGATGAAAATCGGAGCTATTTTGTGGTTGAATTCCCCATTAAAAAAGTAAAGGTCTCTGATGGGGCCCCAGTTAAGGCCCCAGTTAAGGCCCCAGTTGAATTCAGTGGGATTGCCCTGAATACAATAGAATTCAAAATTCTCAATCTATGTGAAAAGGGGGTTATTGGACGGAAAAATATCTTGTCTCACTTAGGGTATAAATCTATGTCTGGGAACGTAAAACAGGCATTAAAACGATTAAAGGAGAACCAATTCATCACTTATACTATTCCTGATAAACCCAAGAGTAGAAACCAGCAGTATACAATCACAGAGAAAGGCAGACTCTTTTTAAAGCAAAAACAAAATGACTGAAAACCGTTGTAAAAAGTATCAACCTTCCTATGTTGTTCCAGAATGCCTGTTGCTTTTCCTGGATAAGCTGAAAACAAAAAAGCAGATTGACCTTCAGCTATTTGGAATAGTATATAAATCCGGCGGACGCACTCTGACCCCGCTCATTTGCTCGAAGATTTCCATAATGACCCCGTATTCTTTGTCTGCCCATCCATGGGCGAAGCCGGCGAGAAACGTCTGTAGAGCCGACGAGCCAAGCGATAAGGGCACAGACAGGTTCTGGGCCAACTCAGCGGTCAGCTTGACATCTTTGCTGATGATATGCAGCCCCTGGTCGGCAGTCTGCCCGGGCGGCGGTTCGGGACTGCGTGTGGCGATGAGATCGACCGTCCCATCAAACCATAGCCATCGCCCCACATCGTTTGTGTTGCTCCTTCAACCCCGATTGGCGCTCCGAGTGCCGGACCAACAAGATGCATAGGAATTGAGACTTCGTCTACCTTTGCTCCCAAAGACTTCAGGGCGGCAACGGCTGCCTTGAATTTTTCATTAACATCTTTCTCTTCATCATGATGCCGCCGTAGAGTCCCCAAATCACCAGCACGAAGATCGCCTTCCTGCATGTACCATTCTTTGACCACGGCAATCTTCATGCCTTTTAAACCGTCTTTCCCCTTAAGAGCCTCCGTGTAGCGTTGTGTTTTCACATTAGATTGCCTGGAATCATATCCATTCACACCAGCAATCACTTCCAGCATTAACGCGTTGTCCTCGACATTATTTGTCATAGGACCCGTATAATCTACATTCGGTTCACCCGTAAATATGCCTGTATAAGGGACAAGCCCATAGGTAGGCTTCATTCCATATATTCCACAGCAAGCCGCAGGTATTCTAATGGATCCCCCTTGATCACAACCAATCGCGAGATCGACCTCTCCTGCAGCAACAAGGACAGCACTGCCAGAAGATGATCCGCCTGCCGAATATCCCATTTTATGGGGGTTATGTACCAGTCCTTTTGCATTGGTATGACTGCCACCAGACGCGCAAAGATTTTCGCAGTGGGCTTTTCCGACAATCGTAGCCCCTGCATCCAAAAGCCGTGTGACCATCGTCGCATCTATGTCAGGAACATACCCCTCCAAAAGGGAAGTTCCATTCATCATGGGAACACCAGCCAGCATGACGTTATCCTTCAAGACAACGGTTTTTCCTTGAAGTTTCCCTTGAGCAGCCCCTTTAACTTCTGTCTTCACATACCAGGCATTATACTGATTTTCTTCACCCCCGGGTTGATAGCTGGGTGTTCGTGGATACTTAACAAGCGGAAGATTATCAGGCATCGCATCAACCACATTGTAAGCATCTACATGTCCCTGGAGCAGACCCCTATAAGATTCAACATCCGCATCCGTTAAATCCAGCCCCATTTCATCGGCGAGTTCTCGTATTTGTTGCGGTGTTGGTAATTGTACAGCCATTTTTTACTTTCCTTAAAAAGTTTACAAAATTTCTGATTATAACGGATTAAGGGGTCTTCAATAATTTCAATGAGTTGGCAGTCCTCAAAGGGCCCATAATCCGTTCTCTTTATAGAAACGGTAGGGCGGGGTGACGTCCCCGCCAAAACAGGCATGGCCCCCTCTGGCCGGGACGTCACCCCGCCCTACCGTTGTTTCGAGGTTTCGTCAGATCGGCTTTGATTTTTGACCCCTCCCTTTAATCCGTTACAATCAGCAAAATTTCTTTCCGCTCCCCTTAGATCCTAGCGGTAATAGAGGGAAACGCCCTCGTGGAAAACGTGAATCTTGGGGGGTTCGGCGGTCAGTTTGACCGAGTTGCCGCGCAACCCTGTGTGAATGCCCGGCAGCTTTGCGAGCACGGTATCCTTGTCCTGCACCCGGTCAAAGTGGAGCAGGGTCACCTCGCCCAATTCCTCGGTGATGCTCACCTTGCCCTCGAAAATATAATCGCCGTCGGTTTCTACCAAATCCTCCGGCCGAACCCCAACGTTGACCTTCAGGCCTTGCTCCGAGCTTCGCGTCTGGGCAGCCGAGACGGCAACCCCGCCGGTATCGAGTTTGATGGTGGTCTGCTCTCCCGTGCCGACGACTTCGCCGGGAATCAGGTTCATGGCGGGCGAGCCGATGAACTGGGCGACAAACTCGTTTTGGGGCCGGGTATACAGTTCCAACGGTCTGCCGACCTGACCAATGCGCCCACCGGGGGTGAGTAACACGATGCGGTTCGCCAGGGTCATGGCCTCCACCTGGTCGTGGGTCACCTAGATCATGGTGCTCTCGGGCATCGACTCCTTGAGCTGGGCAATCTCAATCCGGGTGGCCACCCGCAAGGCGGCATCAAGATTGGAGAGCGGCTCGTCGAACAGGTAAACCTTGGGATCACGCACGATCGCGCGACCGATGGCCACCCGCTGACGCTGGCCGCCGGAGAGCGCCTTGGGTAGCCGTTCGAGATAGGGCTCCATCTGGAGCATCCGCGCGGCCTGCGTGACGGTAGTATTGATCACCTGACGCGACTTCCTGGCAAGCTCGAGGGCAAAGCTCATGTTCTTGCGCACGTTCATGTGCGGATACAACCCATAGGACTGGAAGACCATCGCGATACCACGCTGGGCCGGTGGCACATCATTGACGACCTGCCCTTCGATCTCCAGTGTGCCCGACGTGATGGTCTCGAGTCCGGCGATCATGCGTAAAAGGGTTGTCTTGCCACAGCTCGACGGCCCGAGTAAGACGATCAGTTCACCCTGCTCGATATCCAGATTGATATCCTCGAGGGCCTTGACGGCTCCTCGTGCTAAGCGCTCTTGCTTTTATTGCTCTCGTTCTTTTTCAAAGAGTTGACTGGCTTCTTGAAGAGCCTGGAGGTGGGGAATTTCGGAAGATACCTGAATAGTTAGCAAAAATATTTCTGTTGGCAACTGTCGAAAATTCAAGTCTCAAGCAAAGAGATTGCCATTCGCAATTTGGATTGTTTTTCCATGGTGTATCAAATCGGTAGGAACAATTGTTGAGGTGATGAAAATCTGGTTTTTCAATTCCTTGAAAAATTGTAAAACGTTCTCGTTCACGCCGGGGTCTAATTCTGAGAACAGATCATCGAAAATGAGTACGGGATAAAAACCATATCTCTCTGATAATAGTTGATTTATTGACATTTTTAAAGATAAATTAGTGACGCGTAATTCTCCTTGTGAAAAAAAGTCACGATCAGCTCGATCATCCAGAAATAAGCGATAATCGTCTCGGTGGGGTCCCAGGAGGGCATACCCGTATTTCAGTTCTCTTTCCATAATTTTTTGTAGCATTTCATTCATGGATTGGGGACACTTGTCACACCCTTCTCCGAAAGAAGGTTGGTAAACCAACAGCAGTTTTTCCGGTCTCCCTGTCATTTTCTTAAAAAAACCGCTCAAATCGCGATTGATTGCTTGAACGAAATCGTATCTCCGCCTGATCACTTTTTGACTGGATTTCAAAAGTAGTTCGTTCCAAAGGGGAATTTGAGAAATTTCTTTTCTTTTCAAGAGGGCATTTTTCTGTTCTAAAACTTGATTCAATTCTTGTATATCAGAAAAATATGAGGCATCGACGAATGAAAGGGTTCGGTCAAAAAAGCGTCTCCTTTCATAAGGATGCGCACGAAACAAAGGTATATCTTCCGGTGTGAAGGCGAGAGAAAAAAAAGAAAAGATATGCTCTGACGCTTTGCGAGAGAATTTCTGGTTCAGTAAAACTTTTTTCCCTTTTTTGAAAAGGTTGATTTGAACAGAGAAAAGAACGTTGTTGCGCTCCACTGATGACTTGATTAAAGCAAATTCATTTTTTTCCTGTAAAAGTGGTAGGATTTTATGCGTACGGAAAGAATCCAGGTTGCAGAGATAATACAAGGCCTCAACAAGATTCGTCTTTCCTTGTCCGTTACCTCCCCATATAAAATTCATTTGAGGGGAAAACTCAATTTTCAGATGAGTATAATTACGAAAATGGTGCAGTTCCAAGGCATGGATTACCATCAAACTTCCCTTTGTCGCAACAGGAAGTCTTTTGATTTTTCAACATCATTACCATTCATCCGATTTGCCAATTCTTCAATTTTCTCGGAATTCACCATTCGATTCGTAAAGGCATGATCACGGAAAGAAAGGAATCATCCGCAGGGTCTTTGATCACGCAAGGACTCATGGCATTCTTGAATTCCAATCGAATCTCCTCACCAGCGAGCACATTCAATACATCCAATAAATACCTGGCATTGAAACCAATCTGGAATTCTTCTCCGCTATGATCGATTAATATTTCATCCCGCACCTCGCCATATTCCGCTTTTTCACTTTCCAAAATCAACTTTTCGGGTGCAATCGTCACTTTGACGGGCTTCAGTTTTTCAGTACTGATCAATGAAACAATCCTTAAAGAGCTGATCAATCGTTCTCGGTCTACTATGATGGAAAAATCATTGTTTTTGGGAATGATCGGATCGGTATTGGGGAACTTTCCTTCAATCAACCGTGTCTGGATGGTAAAGCGTGAACTGAAAAATTGCAGCGTTCGATCATCAAAAGAAATTTCCACGGGATCAATAAAAAGATCGGCTGCTTTACTGACTTCCTGCAATGCTTTTCTCGGAATAATTATTTCGAATACGTTCTCAGATTTCGTAGAAGTCACGCTTCCTACGCACTCGGCCAATCGATGACCGTCCGTTGCAAGCCATCTTGTCGTCTTTTCATCCTTTATCGACAGGCACACCCCCATCAAATTCCTCCGGGATTCATTGGTCTGGGCAGCAAACAAGGTATATTCAATAAAATGTTTCAAATCCTCAGCGGTCGTGACTACTTTTTCAGGTAAATTCTCTAAATTCGCCTGGGGATAAAGACCCACGTCGATCGAAGGCAGTTTAAGTTCGGAAACACCACTCGTAACATGAATCCACAGTTGGTCCGTCGATTTGATGTGGATTTGTTGTCCAGGAAATTCCCGGCAAATATCATACATTCTACGCGCGCTGATACAGACGCTGCCATGCTCGACCACCTCAGCAGGAAATTTTCCAATGACTGTGATTTCATAATCAGTGGAAGAAAATTCAACGCAACTTTCACCATCTATTCCATGTTCTTCGTCCAATGATTTGAGTAAGAAATTGGATAGAATGGGTTTGGCGGTACTTTTATCCGTTATGGATTGGATGGATTGTAAAGCGCCGATTAATACTTCTTTTTCAATTAGGATTTCCATCATTTACCTTATAGTAGTAGTAGGAAAGACTATAAGCTTAATGTTTTTTCAAGTTATTGATATTGAAGAATAATTTTTAGAGAAAAATTGTTACATTTTTTCAATCAAAATGTAATTTAAACAAATTTGAAAATAATTTCGGGAGATTTCACGGAAACTTTGTATGATCTTTAAAGTTTAATCAATTTATGAACATTAATTACCAACTTCGAAACAACAAAAACCACTGATCTGGTCTTGAAGGATTTCTTTTGGAATGGTGAAAAATTTTTCAGAAAGTTACTGGAATCCAAGTTGCGAGCATACAACAAATTGCTCGTTTTTCATACAAAAATTTTCTTTACCCAGCTCGTTTCGCCTTTTCCTTGTCGAACCACAACCGGTGGAGAAATGGTGAAGTCCATGATAGTTGAATATTCTGCAAATATGGTCCCTCCGTCTATCACAAGATCTACCTGTTTTTTATACTCTTCATGCAAAAGGGTTGCGTCGTTGTACAAAGTATCTTCGGAAGTGAGTAAACTGGTGCTCAGGATTGGATGTCCCAATGTTTCCACGAGTTTTATGGCAATGGAATGATCCGGCCATCGGCACCCCAGGGTTTTTCGCCTCGTCAGCATCATTTGCGGAACCACCTTGGATGCATTGAAAATAAAGGTGTAGGGCCCTGGCAAATAACGCCGTATTATCCTGAAAATATGCGTTGGAATTCCTTGAGTGTATTCTTGAATTTGACTGTCACTGCTGCAGATGAAGCTCATGGGTTTTTTGGGATCCCTGTTTTTTATCTGACATATTCGTGTCATTGCCTTTTTACTGAATATGCTGCATCCAAGACCATAAACCGTATCTGTAGGATAAATAATCACTCCGTCATCATTCAGAATGGAAACGGTTCTCTCAATCAAGCGTTGCTGGGGACTTAAAGGGTTGATAGTCAGTAGCATAAGACTAATTGGCATTCGGTTAGAAATGGAGGATGCGGTTAAGCGCATCATAAATCACAATGGCAGCCGCGGAGGACAAATTCAGGCTGCGTATGCGGGAATTCCACATGGGAATGGTATAGCAACGATCCGTGAATTGTGAAAGCCAGCGTTTGGGAAGCCCGGAAGTTTCTTTGCCAAAAAAATAATAGTCACTTTTTTGAGGCACGCATCGGGTGTACGGACGATTGCAGTGGACCGTCAACAGGTGAAATTGTTCGGGAAGCAGTGAGTCAATGAATGATTGCGCGTCGAGTCGATGTTCCCAACTGACAAATTGCCAATAATCGAGCCCTGCGCGTTTGAGATATCGATCCGAGAGGTCAAACCCCAACTCTCCCAACAAAATGAGGTGACATTGCGTAGCAGCGCAAAGTCGGGCGATATTGCCTGTATTTGGAGGAATTTGAGGTTCAACCAATACGACATTCAATTGAGGAGAAGACAACAATCTCATCATCTCTGCTTTTCAAGAATAAGCAACTGCTTTTCATTTTGAAATCGTTCAAGTGCCAATTCAATCAAGCGTTCCAGCAATTTTCTTTGAGAGAGTCCTGAAGCTTCCCACAATTTAGGATACATGCTGATATTTGTAAATCCGGGGAGAGTGTTCGCTTCATTGACAATAAAAGAACCATCGTCCCTGACAAAGAAGTCGACTCGCGTCATCCCTTCACATTCCAGGATATCGCAGACTGATAATGCCGCCTGACGCAAATTTTGAACAACTTCCGCCGGCAGTTGAGCAGGAACAAACAATTTTGCTCCATCTTCCAGGACATACTTTGCGTCATAAGAATAAAACTCGTCCAGGGGAACGATTTCTCCCAAAGCTGCAGAGGCATGAGAAACAGCATTTCCTAAAACAGAACATTCAATTTCTCGTCCTTCCACTGCCTGTTCTATTAAGACTTTGCGATCATACTGAAAGGCTTTGTCGATTGCCCGTTCAAATCCAGCAGCGTCCGAAATTTTGGAGATTCCCAGAGAAGAACCCAACCTGCCGGGTTTGATGAAAAGAGGAATTCCCAATTGTTCGGTTGCCTCTCTGAAAGTGATTTTTTGATGTTTTTTAACAGCAATAAAAGGAGTGACCGGCAATCCCTTATCTCTTAAGAGACGCTTGCTGATATCCTTGTCCATGCAAATCGCGGATCCTGTCACGTCGGCTCCTACAAAAGGCACTTGCAAAGTACGTAAAAATCCCTGCAGCGTCCCATCCTCTCCATGAGGTCCATGCGTGATAGGAAAAAAAACATCAATTTTTGCCAGACATTCCCCCGTCTCTTTTTCAATCAAGTGGCCACCATTGAGGGGTACTACCATTGGTTTCGCATCGTTTAACGAGACTTGTTGAATATCCTCGGGGTGGTGAAGGAAACCTTCATCCCAGCTCAAATGCCATTTCCCTGATTGCTCGATACCGATCACTGCCACATTGAATTTTTCGGGATCGAGGTTCTTTTGAATGTTCAAACCCGAGATCAAAGAAACTCTGTGCTCTCCGCTACGACCGCCGCATAAGATCCCAACCGTGATTTTTTCATCGAACTTCATAAAAACTATCCAGGTAAGTAAGGAGGGTATAAATTGTTTCCAAGTCAATGCAAAATCGTGTAGACTGAAATATTTCACCCCAATGATTCCGTTTTGGAATGAATTCCAGAATATCCTGATAGTCGGAAGATAATCAAATCAATTCAATGGCAATTGCTCGCAGGAAAGGCCTATCCATGAAAGGATTTAAATTGGAAAGCAAGTGGATTCAGTTCAGTGCCATGGGTTTGGAATTGGGACTTTCCGTCATCGTCGGGCTGCTTATCGGAAATTTTCTGGATGGACAATTTGGCACTGAGCCCTGGCTGCTTTTGTTATTTCTTATTTTTGGACTCATTGCAGGATTCCGCAGCGTTTTCCGCCTCCTGAAAAAACTGAACTCTACAGAAAACACCACTCCATCATAGATAGTCAATCCATGGACAGTGAAAAACATTTCAATGGCTATCCACCCGATGAATCCGGTAATCCGCTGTCAACCGCAGCCGTGAGCGAAATCACATTTATTTTGATTACGGTGAGTTTGTTGATTGTCTTGGGAACCGCATTTTTCAAAGTTGACTTTGTACCCGGAGTCTTGTTAGGGTGTCTTGTCGTCGTTTTAAACTTTTACCTCACACGCCGGATTCTCTCGAGGCTTATGATGTTCAAAGATTTGAAACGGCGGATGCTGGTTCTGTATCTCTTCAAATTGGGTTTATCCGGAATCGTCTTATACTTGGCAATTGTTCAATTTCGTCTACCCGGACTTGCAATATTGATCGGTTTGTCGAATATATTGATTACCATGTTGGTTTTTGCGATTAAACGCACCTTGTTTCCTTCTCTTCAAATTCCCAGGAGTTGAAGCAGAACGCATTGAGGAAGAAATCAGGAAATTCATGAAAAAATTCATCTTATCGGGTTTATTGGTTCTGAGCGCGCCATCCGCTTTTGCGGCAGGTGGATTCACCTGGTCGCATTGGATGTTGGGGTTTCTGGAAGAACCGTTGGCAGCAATGGGCATCGATCCTCAACCTGTTTTGAATATGCTCTTCGTGATCGCAGGATTGATCGTATTTGCCTATTTTGGCGGCAAACCATTTCGACAATCGCAAATGCTTGAACCCTCCGGGAGAGCGGATTTTACGAATTTTGTCGAAGTGGTGATCAGAGGAATTTATAGTTTCCTTTCTGGAATTATCCAGCATGGAGTGGGGGCCCGACCTTTGTTTCCTTTACTGGGAACCTACGCCATGTTCATTTTATGCATGAATTTGTTGGGCTTGGTCCCCGGCTTCAATCCACCCACAGACCAATTCAACGTCACCCTTCCCTTCGCCTTGATTGTTTTTGTCGTCACTCATTATCTGGGGATTAAAGTCCATGGATCCCGTTATCTCAAACAGTTCACAGGACCCCTTTGGTGGTTAGCTCCGTTGATGCTTCCTATTGAATTGATCACGCATTGCGTGCGACCAATGTCTTTGTCGATTCGTCTTTTCGGAAACATGACGGGTGATCACAAGGTTGTAGCAGTATTCACTGCTATACTTGCGGTTGGATTGCCCATTCCCTTTATGGGATTGGGAGTTCTTATTTCTGTTTTACAGGCATTTGTTTTTGTTTTATTGTCCGCAATTTATTTTGAAAGCGCGATGAGTGAAGCCCACTGATCGCAATCGACGAATCTTTATTTGGTTTAGTAATGAAAAAAACAGCTCTTTTCACGTTTTTTATGGCAATTATCGCTGCCCCCTTGTATGCGGCAGAAGGTGAATTGGCAACTTTCGGATTGGCTTTGGGAGCAGGATTGGCTGTTTCTCTGGCCGCCTTGGGTGGAGGAATTGGACAGGGAATCGCAGTCAATGCCGCCTTGGAAGGAATTGCTCGCAATCCCAATGCCTCCGACAAGATTTTTACTCCGATGATTGTGGGATTGGCTTTGATCGAATCACTGGTCATCTATGGTCTGGTCATCGCCTTCATTCTTCAAGGGAAAATATAGTGATTCCGGGTCCGCTTCGGTGGACCTGGAAATACCCCTCCATTCAACTCTTATCTAAATATTTCTTCAAATGTCTTCAATTGCGCAAATCGGATTGAGAGCTTGATTTTTAATAAGCACCACTTTGAATTTTGAGAAAATCCACAGTGGATTTTCACACTTTCAACCAGAAATGAATAATAAAGGAAAAACAAAATGTCCAGAATGACCGGAGCTCGATTTTTTGCGGAAACCGTCCATGGTTATGGGGTCACCCATGTCTTCTTTATGCCCTATATCGCTCCAAGGGCGTTGATGGAAATGGAAAAGTTGGGGATTAAACGCGTACAGAGCCGAGGAGAAAAGGGAGCGGCCTACATGGCCGATGCCTATGCTCGGGTGAAACGTGGACCGGGCCTGTGTATGGCGCAGTCCGTCGGCGCGGTCAATCTGGCCGCGGGTTTACAGGACGCTTACCTGGCCTGTTCGCCGGTAATTGCAGTAACCGGAAGGGAATTCCAGCAGCACCAACAACGCAATGCGTATCAGGAAGTCGATCACAGAAGTCCTTTCTCGGCAGTGACGAAATACAGCGCCTACCTGTCCACGCCGGAACAGCTTCCTACCTATTTACGTCAGGCTTTCCGTGCTGCAACGTCTGGTACGCCAAGACCGGTTCATCTCGACTTGGAGGGGCTTGCCGGGCAAAGCGTGATTGATAAGGAAGGTGACCTGGAAGTCGTTATAGAAGAGGGTTTCTCTCAACTCCCTCCCTTCCGACCTGTGGCAGAGAAGGAAAAAATCGAGTCGTCGCTCAAGCTGCTCAGTCAGGCGAAAAAGCCCATCATCGTCGCAGGAGGGGGTGTGACCGCTTCGGGAGCGCGAAACGAGCTGATAACCCTGGCCGAAAAACTTTCCATTCCAGTAGCGACTGCTTTGAACGCGAAGGCCATGTTTCCTGCAGATCATCCACTGGCAGTGGGTGTTCCGGGTCACTATTCACGAGATTGCGCCAATCAAGCTGTCTGTGAAGCAGATCTTGTTTTCTTCATTGGCAGTCGTTCCGGGGGACAGGTGACTTATTTTTACCGTATTCCTCCACAAGGAACACCAGTCATTCATCTCGATATCAGCCCGGAAGAACTGGGCCGCAACTATGCCACCAAGGTGGGAATGCAGGGTGATGTGCGGAACACGTTGCGCTCTATGATCGAGCTTGCAGAACCAACTGAACCTCGTACGGGATGGCTCAACCGGGTGCAGGAACTGGTGAAAGCCTGGAAAGAAAGCGTCAGTGAAGTGTTCAATTCGGACGTCTTACCCATGCGACCGGAACGTCTCTGCCGGGAAATTTCCGATTGCTTGCCCTCCGACGCGATCCTGGTCTCCGATACCGGTCATTCGGGAATCTGGACTGGTACCATGATTGACTTGAAACATCCGGGACAAAGCTTTATCCGCTGCGCAGGTTCACTCGGGTGGGGACTCCCTGCTGCCGTGGGAGCCAAATGCGCCGCACCGGACAGACCCGTGCTCTGTTTCATCGGCGATGGTGGCATCTGGTACCACCTTTCAGATTTGGAAACCGCAAAACGGTGTGGCATCAACCCGGTCATCCTGGTCAACGACAATCATTCCTTGAACCAGGAGCAGGGTGGTGTCGAGGAAATCTATGGTGGGAGATCAGCAGGTTCTGATGAACTCTGGCTTTTTCCCGAAGTCGACTTCGCCAGGATTGCTGAGTCGATGGGATGTTTCGGAGTCGTCGTAAACAAACCCAGTGAACTATCCGGTGCTTTGGATCAAGCCTTTTCTGCCGGGAAACCGGCTGTGGTTGACGTCAAAACACACCTCGAAGGGATTGCTCCACAACCCTATCTACCCGAGGGTAAGCATGAACCTTGACGATATTGAAAAAGCAAGTGTGATTGGTGGTGGAATAATGGGCTTCGGCATTGCCATCAACTTTGCTCGCAATGGTTTTCCCACCGTCATTCACGACTTGAATGACGAAACCCTGGAACGATCGAAAAAGTTGGTTCAATCCGCCTTGACTCTCTTTGTCGACGAGGAATTGATTTCTCAAGCCCAAGCCGATGACGCCGCGAGTCGTATCCGCTGGACCACCGATTTGGAAGAGGCTGCTGCAAGTGATTTTATCACCGAAGCCATTGTTGAACGCTTAAAAGACAAGCAAAAACTCTTCAATACCCTGGACAAACTCTGCCCCCCGCATACCATTATTGTGAGCAACACTTCAGGTCTGGTAATGAGCGATATCGGCGCAGGTGCGCAACGGCAGGACAAAATTGCGGTGACCCACTATTTTGCGCCTCCCCACATCGTACCCGGAGTGGAAGTGGCAAAGGGACCTGGCACGAGTGAGGAAACATACGAGCTCACTTATAACCTGATGAAGAAAGTGAAGAAAATTCCGATCAGGGTACTCAAAGAGCGGCCAGGCTATCTTCTCAATCGCATGCAAAGTGCATTGAGTAGAGAAGTCCTTCGTTTGTGGGCCGAGGGGGTGGCAACGGCGGAAGAGATCGAACTCGGCATCAAAACGACCTTTGGTTTTCGCATGCCCCATGAGGGCTCGATGGGGCACTATGACGTGAGTGGCTACTGGAAATGGCCGGCCGACGTTCGCACCCCCTGGCTATTCAAACCGGATACCTCGCCTGTCGATGAATACACAAAAAAAATCAGGACTCGTATGGAAGAAGGAAAACCCTGGTTTTTTGCGCCGGAGCAGTTTGAAGAAGCCTTGGAAAAAAGAGATCGAGAGTACATTCAACGCCTGAAATCACTGTATGGCTCCGATCTCGCATGACCCCTGTCCGAACAATAATTAATAGGTGTCCGCTTACCAGTTGAAAGGGTTGATCAGCCGTGCCAGGAGGCCTCGTTTGCGTTTCTTTGTGGCGCCGTAACTGCCCTCTCTACAGCGCAGTCGGGGATCGAGCAGGTCCCTGAGGGCATCTCCGAACATGTTGAGGGAGTAGACGACCAGCGTGAGGAAAAGCCCCGGCCAGAGCGCATGTTCCATGACCCTGCGCCATTCGCGGCTGAGCATGCCTCCCCAGCTGGGAATCTTGATGGGTAGCCCGAATCCGAGGAAGCTCAGCGAGGCTTCGGCAATAATGACGCCGCCGATGTTGATGGAGAATTTGAATGGGACGAAAGTAAGAATAAAGAAAATATTCGAAACCATGGCCTCGACTTTAAAGACGCACGCGAAGTCTCTGATGGACCTCGCTTTACCCTTGATGATTTACGTTTTGACTATAGCGAGGCACGTTCCATCACCATCGGATTTTCTAATAATCGTGTGGTGGTCGTTGCCTACACAGAATTAGAAGATTCCATTAGAATCATCTCAATGAGAAAAGCTAATGCCAAGGAAAAAAAGATCTTCACAAAGCGATTGGGCTAGAGTTGATACGATGAGCGATACAGCTATTGATTATTCCGAGATTGCAGAATTGGGTGATGAATTCTGGAAAAATGCCCAATTGATCATGCCAGAAAATAAGATCAAGGTAACGATGCGGCTTGACCCAGATGTTATGAACTGGTTCAAAAGTCAAGGGAAGGGGTACCAAACAAAGATTAATGCAGTATTGAAATCCTATATTGAAGCTCACTCCAAAGCATCATAAAAAACACCAGATAACAATAGGATAAACTGTACTCGAGGGGCACTTTTTGCTTCCCTCGAATACGGTTATCCTGAACATTAGCACTATGAATAATCCAGGTCTAAAAAAGGAATAGGTTCTCTCGGGCCTGATTCTTCCCAATGACCAAACTTGACGCAGAAGAAAAGACAGCGATTCTTAGGAAGGAAAATGGGATGGGTTCCTCCCCGTTTTCACAAGGACAAGTTTTGTGTGCTTACCGCTGAAAAGGGTTGATCAGTCGGGCCAGGAGACTTCGTTTGCGTTTCCCTGTGGTGCCGTAACGACCGCTCCCACCCCGCAGCCTGGGGTCGAACAGGTCCCTGAGGGCGTCACCGAACATATTGAGGGAGTAGACGGTAATCGTCAGGCATAGCCCGGGCCAGAGCGCCAGCCATGGTGCTTGCTCCATGTACTTCCGCCCTTCCCGGCTGAGCAGACTTCCCCAGCTGGGAATCTCGACGGGCAGCCCGTATCCGAGAAAGCTCAGTGAGGCCTCGGCAATGATGACGCCGCCAATGTTGATCGAGAAGACGATGAGGATCGGCGCCATAATATTAGGCAGGACATGGCGTAAGAGGATTTGGTTCGTGGAGGTGCCCACGGCTTTGGCTGCCAGAAAATAGTCATTCTCTTTGACACCAATCACCGCCCCTCGGACGACGCGGGAACCGCTGATGCCTCCGGTGATGCCCAGGACCACGATGACCTGGAGGAGCCCCTCTCCCACAAGCGACATGATGGTTAGCAACACAAGCAGTCCCGGGAAGGCCATCCAGGCATCGACAAAGCGCTGCACCGCCAGGTCCACTTTCCCCCCCAGGAATCCGGAGTGGAGTTCCCATTTCGGTATGATGAAATTCTCAAAAAAGTGTCTGTAAAAATTTTATCCTTTCTTTCTTTTCTCACGTAGTTTCATTGCCCTTTTCGAACCACCAAAACCTCCGGTACTGCCTCTCAGCCGGGGATCCAGCAAATCTCGCAATGCGTCCCCAAACATGTTGACTCCATAAACGACGGCAACGAGACAGAGCCCGGGCCACAACGCCAGACGGGGGGCCATCTCCATATACTGGCGTCCTTCCCTGCTGAGCAACCCCCCCCAGCTGGGCACCTCCGGGGGTAAACCGAAGCCGAGAAAGCTGAGTGCCGCTTCAGACATGATGACGGCGCCGATGTTGATTGAAAAGATAATGATGATGGGAGGCATGATATTGGGTAAGACATGTCGCTTCAGCGTTTGACTGAGGGGAGTGCCCACTGCTTTGGCTGCCAGGAAGTAGTCGTTTTCTTTAATTGAGATGACGGCGCTCCTCACGATCCTCGAGTTACCGATGCCATACGAAACCCCTAAAACCACTATGATCTGCAAGACCCCTTGACCCACAACGGACATGACCGTCAACAACAAAAGCAGTCCGGGAAAAGACATCCAGGCATCAACGAATCGCTGAATGGCCAGGTCGAATTTTCCACCAAGGAAACCGGCAACCCCACCAACTAAAACCGAAACCAGAATACTGAGCGCAGTTGCCGATACGCCGACAAGGGATGAATGGCGAGCTCCATAAATGATGCGGCTTAAAAAATCTCGTCCCAATTGATCCGTTCCCAGAAGGTACTTGGTAGACGAGTCTTGAAGCCTGTCTATCAAATGGATTTCATTATAAGCAAAGGGTGCCAATACGTGAGCGAAGATACTGACAAGAATGAATATCAGAATTATTACGCCACCCACGGTGCCAAGAGGCTTTTCCTTTACCAGTCTTCTTAATAACTCGAGAATGACAGATTCTCTCTTTTCAGTTTCAACTGTCTCAATGGGGCGATCAGTCATTTGATTTCTCCTCTCTCGTTTTTTTGTTTATTTATATCGTACTCTCGGGTCCAAATAAGGATATATCAAATCAGTCAGAAGATTGCCTCCCATCACCAGGGAGGCAAAGAGTAAATTGACTCCTGAGACAACGGGATAGTCCCGGTCGGTGAGGGCATCCAGTAAAAGACGACCCAAACCCGGCAAGGCAAAGATATTTTCGATGATCACGGAACCGCCCACCAGGATCGGAAGATGCAGTCCAATCAAGGTGATCACCGGAATGAGGGCATTTTTAACAGCATGTCTGACAATCACTATGCGTTCCTTGAGACCCTTGGCCCAGGCCGTACGAATATAATCCTGACGCAGAACTTCGAGCATCATCGTGCGCGTCAAACGCATGATGCTTGCCGAAAAATGGGTTCCCAGAATCAAACAGGGAATGATGAAGGTGGAAAGATGTTTCACCGGATCTTCCGTGAATGGAACCAATTCCATGGGAGGAGACCAGGCCCACCAGATGGCCGGGTAAATCATCACCATGGTAGCAAGCCAGAAGTCGGGCGTTGCCAGGCCGATGATGGCGACAGAACGCCCCACGTAGTCGCCGGCCGTGTCTTGTAGTATCGCCGAATAGATGCCGACGGGTACTGCGATCAGGATGGCGATTGCAATGGCGAGCAGTCCCAACTCGATTGTCAGTGGCAACCTGCCGAATACCTTTTCTTCTACCGTCCAACCGCCCAACAAGGACTCTCCCATAGTACCCTGGAACAATATCCCTCCCATCCATTTTCCATACTGTACGTGGACAGGCTGGTCCAATCCCAACATCTTCTCGAGGGCCTCCCGGTCAATGTCTCCCGCCATGTATTGCATACGACCCACCATGGCATCGATGACATCGCCCGGAATGAAGCGTACCGAGAGAAAGACGAGAATGGTTAATAAAATCCAGGTGGGGATGAGCAGCAATATTCGCCTGAGGATATAAGCTTTCATGTCTTAAGCCTTTCTATTGTTTGAGGATCTCCACGCAATCGCTTGACTATCAGCGTGCGAGGATTCCCTGATTTTTTCCCTCTTTCTTCATGGTGAGACCAGGGTCGGATCGTGGGCAACGCGAACGACGAGCTTGCCAAAATTCTCACCCCTGAGCAGTCCGATCAGGGCTTGCGGAGCTTTTTCCAATCCATCTACGAAGTCTTCTCGAAAACGCAGTTTTCCGTCCTGGATCCATTGCGACAGACTGTTGAAGGCTTCTTGTTCCTGGTCGGCATAATCTCGCACGATGAAGCCACGAAATGTCAATCGCTTCGTCAGAATTTGGCGCAGGAGCATGGGCACCTGGTTCGGTCCACCAGGCAAGGCGGTGGCATTTGCAATGGCAACGGTTCCGCAGACTGGAATCCGCGCAAAATTATTGAAGTGAGGCAGCACCGTTTCAAATACTTTACCAGCGACGTTTTCGAAATAAACATCAATCCCACCAGGACAAGCGGCTGCCACTTGCCCTGCAAAATTGGCATCCCGGTGATTGAGACAAGCATCGAATCCCAGTTCGTCTGTGACAAACTTACATTTTTCTGCGGATCCGGCAATACCTACTGTACGCGCCTCTTTAATTTTAGCGATCTGCCCGACGACGGATCCCACAGCTCCGGATGCGGCGGCAACTACAACCGTCTCTCCTTTCTTTGGTTTGCCGATGTTGATCAATCCCGTATAGGCAGTCATACCCGGCATTCCCAGCACACCCACGGCCGTTGAAATCGGTCCTTCCGCGGGATCAACCTTGCGGAGCGCCTTGCCCGGTAATGAGAAATATTCTTGCCAGCCGCCGGAACCCACAACGATCTCTCCTTCCGAAAAGTCCGGATGCCTCGACTCGACCACTTGTCCTACCGTACCACCTTCCATCACCTCTCCGAGTTCCACTGGATTGGCGTAGTTCTTCCCCGCATTCATCCGCCCTCGCATATAAGGATCCAGGGATAGGTAAATCGTACGACTCAAGACCTGACCGTCATTCAGAGAGGGTATGGAAAACTCAGCCAACTTGAAATCGCTCGTAGTGGGTTCCCCTTCCGGACGGGAAACCAAGAGGATTCGACGGTTCATGGAAACAGTCATTTCTTTCTCCACTCAAGCAAGGGTGAGCACGCCGCGATTGATCCGCCCGGCGAGCATGTCTGCATAAACTTCGTTGATCTGGTCCAAAGGAGAACGACGTGAGATCAACTCGTCGAGTTTGAGTCGACCCGATTTGTACAACTGGATGATCCTGGGAAAATCCCGTTGACAGTTGCCGGTACCATAAAAACAGCCCAATACCCGGGTTTCCTGGTGGTGCATACGGAAGGTGTCGAATGTGACTTTCGCATCATGAGGTGCCACCCCAACCAAGGTCAGCGTGCCACCCCGTCTCAACGAGTAAATCGCCTTTTCCTGGACTGCCGGGTTGCCCGTGGCATCGAGCACGTGGTCCATACCACGCCCATTGGTGAGATCGAGCAGGGCTTGAGAAGTATCTTCCCTCGCATCCAGCGTATGTGTGGCGCCAAATTCTCGAGCGCTGTCGAACTTACCGGGAACCGTGTCGATCCCCACAATGATCTCCGCTCCACAGAGGGCAGCCCCTTGCAGAATATTGAGGCCAATTCCACCACAACCAAAGACTGCTACGGTCTCCCCAGGTCGAATCTGCGCCGTATACACTGAAGCGCCTACACCCGTCATCACGGCGCAACCAACGAGCGAAGCAGACTCCATCGACACTTCAGGGTCGAGAGGAATACAAGCCTGTTCCGGCACGACGGCGTATTCAGCAAAAGTAGAATGGGTAGAAAACTGGGTCAAGGCATTGCCACCCAACCTCAGCCGGGTTGTACCATCCATTGCGGTTCCTTTTTCCAGAAAAGGTCGATAAGTCTCACACATGTTAGGCCGTTCACGTTGACAAAAAAAACATGTCCCACAAGCTGGAAACCAGGACAACATCACAGGGTCTCCTGGTGAAAATTTATTCACTCCCTGCCCCAACTCTTCAACTACGCCAGCCCCTTCATGACCCAGCACGGCAGGAAAGGCTTTGGGAATTTCACCCATCACCTGGTGCCAATCACTGTGACAGGCTCCGCTTGCGGCGATGCGTACCAGTAATTCTCCTGGACCCGGGTCCTGAATATCGATCGTCTCTATGACAAATGGGCCACCTCGCTGGTGAACCACGGCTGCTTTTGCGGTTTTCATATCGGCTCTCCATAAATTATTGAATTTAAAATTTACTGGTAACGTGAATCAGGAGTTAAAAAACGTGTCATTCCTGGCTTGACCAGGAAACCAGGGGGATACGGGCGATATTTTGGATACCGGATCATCCTGGTCCCGGATCAAGTCCGGGATGATCTGGAACCGGCATGACACATCATAATTATCAAATGATTGATTTTATAAATTAAATTTCAACTCCTGATTCGCATTGTTTCTAATCGAATAGAATCGATATTTTATTCAAAACTCAAACTACTCCTCTCCCTATTCGCTTGTCAATAATTTTTTATTGTTTCCAATCTTCTATGGTGAAATATCTATACACCCTGGTCCGTCTTCATGGAAATCGCAGGACGATTTGGATCCAAATCCGTTTCGTCATGGTATTGAAGCATGACGTGACGGACCCGATCGCTGAGGTTGCGGGCAGCCATCCAGTCCCTGCCCTGTGGATAAACAGCTTGGGTGAAAATCATTTCAACTGCAGTACGCCGGGGTTTCCATATTCCATCCGGAAGGAGTGCGCGCGTCCCTTTCAGGACGACCGGCACGACGGGGAGTTGGTTTCGGGTCGCGATGGTAAAAGCACCCAGGTGAAAGGGCAATAATCCTGGCGCCCGGGCCAGTGTCCCTTCCGGAAAAAATACCAGGGAGTGCCCGTTACAGGCCACTTGAGCAATCCGATCATTGTCTTTCACGCTTTCTTGAAGGTCGAAGCGTTCCACGAACAAAGTACCAAAGCGTTGCAGAAAGTTCTTGACGATCCCACGGGATTCCAGTTCCCGTTTTGCAACGAACCTGACGAAGTCCGGCATGGCGGCAATCAATATCAGTCCATCGATATAACTGGAATGATTGACCACGAAGATGCAAGGAGAGGGAAAAACGCGGGATCCTTGGCGCTTTACGGAAATCCCTGTGAGAAAGAGAAAATAGCGAGCCATAGTCTGGATAAAGCGAAATCGCTGGGACAAGGTGGGGATGAACATCTGCCCTATCCAGGCCAGCGGCGTTAAGAACCCGAAAAAGAACCAGCAGTACCAGGCGTAGATCTCTTGACGCAGCTTTTTTCGCATCCGCTTTTGCCAGGTCGGCAGTGCTTCCCTGCTGAGACGGAGCAATTGACGCCAAACGGGCAATATGCCTTTTCCCAGGTTCCCGCTTTCATACAATTCTTTCAAGGCCGTCCTGCGAATTTTGCCGCTCGAGGTTTTGAGTAGAGTATTCGGACGGGCTAAGACGATATCATCGGGAGGCGTGGCCAGACACTCGTCAGAGAGTACTTGAATCCGATGCCTGAGGGATTCCAGCGCTTGTTCGTCCCGTTCTCGAGTTTCTGCAAGTACGACCAGTCGTTCGGTTCCCAAGTTAGCATCCATGGATCCGAACACTGCCACCCTTCCCTTGCGAATACCCGGCAGGTTCCCGATTGCTTCTTCCAGGGCATAAGGATAGATATTACGACCGGCACGAATGATGACTTCCTTTGCGCGTCCGGTTATATAGATTTCTCCATCGGCCTGGTAGGCATAATCTCCGGAATCCAACCATTTTCCGTGAAACAATGCTTGAGTCGCCTCTTCATTGCGATAATATCCCGAGGTGCAGGAAGGTCCCCGGAATTCCAGTCGCCCGACCTGGCGTTCCGCAACCTCGTTTCCGGTATCATCCAGCAGTCTCACTCCATAACCTTCCAGAGGTCGGCCGCAGGAGACAAAGGATAAGGTGTTTTCATCCCGGACTTTTTCCCGGTCAACCGGGCGTGAATCCTCACGCATGAATTGTTGATCGATCGGCTCCGCCCGTCCCTGCCGCATAAAGGGTTCACGTTTGATGGACTCCACGAGCGGACCTCTTCCCGGCGGCGTGAACGTGAGCGCCACAGTCGCTTCCGCCATTCCATAGACCGGCATCATGGCGTTCGGAAGATATCCATAGGGGGCAAACCTTTCTGCAAATCGGCTCATGGTCGTCGGAAGAATCGGTTCCGCGCCATTGAGCGCAAGACGCCAGGAACTCAAGTCCAGGTTTCGAACCTGTTCCTCCTTCACCCTGTTCACGCACAATTCGTAGCAGAAATTGGGAGCGACGGACAAAGTTGCCCGGTGGTGATGAATACTCCATAACCAGCGAGCCGGGCGACTGAGAAAGGCAAGAGGAGAGAGGACCACCAAAGGCGCAGCATAATAGAGAGCGATGAACCAGGTGCCCAATCCCATATCGTGGTAAAGGGGAAGCCAACTGACGCCTACGTCTTGCGGTGTCACCTGCAGAGCATTTCCAATCGCCCGGATGTTGGCCAGCAACATGGCATGGGTCAATACAACCCCTTTGGGATTTCCGGTGCTTCCTGAAGTGTATTGAATCAGGGCGATGTCGCTGGCCCGCCGGTGGGGGCGCAGTGAATTCGATTGTCCCAGTCGTAACTGCGCCACGTCCACGACGTGTTGCATACTCTCCACCCGGGCGCGGAGGAGATAGGTCAATGGTTTGGCTTCAGGAACAGTAATGAGCAGGGAAGGTTGCGCGTTTTCGAGAATGGTGATTTGACGCCGCAAATGGTCTTCGAGATTCTTGAGGTTTGCTGGGGGATAGAGCGGTACGGCGATGCCGCCTGCGAATAAAATTCCAAAAAATGTAAAAAAATAGTCTTTGCCGGTGGGAAGCATCAAAGCAACAGGCTGGTTGGGAGATATTCCCAGCGCCCGTAATCCTCCTGCCACTTCCAACGCGCCTTCGAGTAATTGATCGAAGGTGATTGTCTGCTCCTTCTCCGCAGTTTGAACCAGGTAAAGATGCGGTCGTTGCGGATGAAGTCTGGAACGCCATTCCAGCACTTCCAGCAAGGTGGAAAATATTTCGGGAGTGGTTTCCGTTTGGGTCGTTTCTCCCAACAAAGATACCTGGGAAGGCTCAAAATCCAGTAGTTCTTTGTCCCTGCCAAGCAAGGCATGGTATAATTCTCCAGGGGTGTTGATCGATGCCAGGACGTCTTCAGGAAGAGCCACTCCATAGACGTCTTCCAGGCGGGAAAACAATTCCACCCGGGCAATGCTATCCAACCCCAAATCCTGGGTGAAACCGGAATCCAAGGTGACGGGAACCGGACCCTGAGGATACAACTCCTTATAGAGCTTACTCGTGATCTCCAGGACGTTTCGGGCAAGAGATTCTGACTGAATCTCCCCTGAACTCCGATGCTCTGTTGATGGGAAATTCGAGTGAGATTCCTCCCGGTCGTCCGAGTGATGCTGTGTGAAGTTATTATTCACGATCAAACCTTTTTCAAGCGCATCTTTGACTCTTCAAAAGATTCTCGACGTCCTCCGGATTGAGGAAAGAATCGATTCAGGTCGCCTCCACGATTGCATTGAAAGTAGCGCTGGGACGCATGGCTTTTGCGGTTTTCACCGAATCGGGTTTGAAATAACCACCAATGTCCACCGATTTCCCTTGAACTGCATTCAACTCCTCGATGATCGTAACCTCATTTTCGCCGAGTTTCCGGGCAAGCCTGGCGAAACGCGTCTGCAAATCCGGGATTTCGTCCTGTTCGGCCAGTGCTTGCGCCCAGTAAAGTGCGAGATAAAAATGGCTTCCCCGGTTATCCAATTCATGCGCCTTGCGAGATGGGGATCTTCCGTTTTCCAGGTGCATGGCTATGGCTTGATCCAGTGTTTCAGCAAGAATTCGCGCGTATTTATTATGGAAAGAATTGCTGATGTGCTCAAGTGAAGACTCCAGGGCGCTGAATTCTCCAAGGGAATCCCATCTCAAATGCCCTTCCTCGAGAAACTGCTGAACGTGTTTGGGAGCTGAACCACCGGCGCCGGTTTCAAACAAACCTCCTCCCTTCATCAGGGGGACGATGGAAAGCATTTTGGCGCTGGTTCCCAATTCGAGTATGGGAAATAAATCGGTAAGATAGTCGCGCAAAACATTCCCTGTCACTGCAATGGTATCTTCTCCTTTCCTGATCCTTGCCAGCGAATATTTCATTGCCTGGACAGGAGACATGATGGAAATCTGCAACCCTTGCGTTTTGTAACCGGGTAAATACAGGTTCACTTTGGAAATGATTTCCGCATCATGCGCCCTGTTCGCATCCAACCAGAAAATGGCAGGGCTACCCGTTGCTTTGGCTCGATTGACGGCCAACTTGACCCAATCCTCGATGGCGGTATCTTTGGTTTGGCACATGCGAAAAATGTCTCCGCATTCCACTTTCTGCTCCAGCAAAATTTTTCCGGAAGTACCAACGACTCGAATGGTCCCCTGGGCAGGCGCTTCAAACGTTTTATCATGGGAGCCATACTCCTCCGCTTTTTGAGCCATCAGCCCGACGTTGGAAACACTTCCCATGGTTGCCGGGTCGAATGCTCCATGTTGCTGGCAATCTTCCATGAGGGCTTGGTACATGGTGGCATAGCAGCGATCCGGGACCATGGCGATGGTATCGTGAAGCCGGTTGTCGGGCGCCCACATTCTTCCTCCGTCTCGCACAACGATTGGCAAGGAAGCGTCGATAATCACGTTGTTGGGTAAATGCAGGTTCGTGATGCCTTTACCGGAATCCACCATTGCCAATTGCGGGCGGTCTTCATAAACGGCTTTTATGTCTTTTTCGATTGCAACCCGTTGCGCTTCCGGCAAGGATTGGATTTTTGTATAAAGCTCCGCAAAGCCATTATTGAGATTGACCCCCAACTCTTTGATGAGCGTCGCATGCTTTTCAAAAACTGCCTGGTAGAATATGGAAACGCAATGACCAAACAAGATCGGGTCTGAGACTTTCATCATCGTCGCTTTCAGGTGCAGTGACAACAAGAGCCCTTCTTTTTTGGCGCTTTCCATTTGTTCCTCATAGAACCGACGCAATGCCCGGATATTCATCACGACTGCGTCAATCACATCCTTTTCTTGTAAGGGTTTTTTTTCTGTGAGAAGCATCACCTGACCTTCATCCGCAACGAACTCGATTTTCACGTTTTCGGTTTTGGTTACAGTCCGTGATCGTTCACTGCCATAAAAATCTCCCTCGTCCATATGAGCAATGCGGGATTTGGAATCCACCGGCCAGGACTGCATCATTTTGTGAGGGTGTTTTTTTCCGAACTGCTTCACTGACGCCGCAACCCGCCTGTCCGAATTTCCTTCTCTCAGGATCGGGTTAACGGCACTGCCCAGCACCCTGGCATAGCGTGCTTGCAACGCTTTCTCGACCTCGGTCCTGGCATTTTCAGGATAATTTGGAACATCGAAGCCTTGGTCCTGCAATTCGCTGATGGCTTTTTTCAATTGGGGAATGGTAGCGCTGATATTGGGCAATTTAATGATATTTGCCTGCGGAAGCTCAATGAGTTCATTCAGTTCGGAAAGCGCATTCGGGATTTGCTGATCCTTACTCAGGTTTTCAGGGAAATTGGCTAATATTCTCCCTGCCAGTGAAATATCTTTTGTTTCAATGGTAATACCGGAACCTTTGAGAAAGGCCCGGAGTATCGGAAGTAAAGAATGCGTCGCCAGGGCAGGAGCTTCGTCCGTTTCCGTATAGGTGATTGTCTGGATCGTCATACATCGTCTGACAGTGAATGCCTGTTTGTCGGGTTTACAACAAATGACCAGTTTAGCGAACTCGGCTTGAAAAATCCAGATAGATTCCATCCCGACTTCAAAAACCGTAGCGATGCATTTTCACTGACTCAAAAAGTCCGTATTTGCTGTGACTGTTTCTGACCACGCGGGTGTAGTTGCTGGAAGGTCTCGAAGTAATCCGGGACGTTGACGTGCGCGTATTGCCGGGTCGCGTCCAACTTCGTATATCCAAACAAGGTGCGAATGCTCGTCAAATCCATGCCATTTTGGATCAAATGCATGGCAAAAGAATGGCGTAGCATCCGTGGCGTGATATTGCTTTGAATTCCTGCGCGCCTTGCATGCTTTTTGACCATGTTCCAGAATCCGATGCGGGTCAATCGTACGCCATTGCGATTTGGAAAGAGACAGGGGTCCTCTTTATTCAGCAATCGTGGCATTCGCGCAGAGTCCAGGTACAATTCCAAGACCTCCACGGCTTTGGAAGTGACGGGCACCATCCGTTCCCGTTTATTACGGACTTTGAGAAAGCTTAAATCCAGGAAGAGATCTCCGACATTCAGGTTGAGCAATTCTTTCACTTTCAACCCACTGGAATAGGAAAGTTCCAAAAGCGTACGGTCTCGCAGTCCGAGATAATGATTGGGAGACGGGGCCTCCAGCAGTGCCACAACCTCTTCTGGTGAGAGCATTTCAGGGGGAGCGTATTCGATTTGAGGGAATTTGACCAGGTCCAGGGGACTGATTTCAAGCAGACCTTGTTGCTCGAGGTGGAAAAAAAATAATCTCAACGAGGACAGGTGTCGCGCTACGGTACGAGGTTTGAGGCTTTGTTGCAATAAATCCGCATAGGACTGGATTTCTTCTACCCTCACTTTCTGCAAGCGAAACAGTGCCGGACCTCCTTGGTTTTCCAGCCAATCTTTGAAACGTAACAGGTCCGAGCGGTGATTTTGAATGCTGTTGAGCGAGTATTTTTTGGTTTGCAGGTATTCAATGAATTGTGCGATTAATGGATCCATGAAACACTTCCAATGTGTATTCGATCGACTTAACATCCGGAAAGACGATTCATTTTTTACTCCATTTTGTAAGGAAATCCAAGTCATGAGTCCAGAAGACGACATGAGGAATACCGGATTCCACGGTTCCATTCGGGGGAATTGCCAGCTTGACCCACGTTGCCGGTCCTTTTGAGAATGAATCCATGAGCAAGACTCCCGATTTGGACTTGGATGATTTTTTTCTCCAAACTTTTCAAAAACAAAAAGCCACAGGCATGCGTGAATTGTTGGGCTGTGAATATGAATATTTCATACTCCGGCCCACCATTGCTTTTCCTCGTTATCGTCCTTTGCCGATGGATGGCGATCCTGGCGTGTATGAACTGCTTTCCGTCATTCACCAGATAGCTTGGGAAAATGGAGTGGTTTGGGAAAAACATTTTGAAAACAATAAATTGATTGCATTGTCGAACCACCAGCATCAAACCATTACGATCGAACCCGGTGGCCAAATTGAACTTTCAGGCGCACCCCTGAATTCCCTGCAAGCGATTCATGGAGAACAGGCGGCTTATTTCGAACTCCTCTGTCAGGCAATTGAAAATTTCGGTGGCAAAATCCTCTCGTTGGGCCTGATTCCACTCTGTCGACTTGCCGAAATTCCGCTGGTGGACAAGCGACGCTACCAACTCATGTTTCCTCACATGAAGCAAGTTGGAAGCCTTGGTCAATTGATGATGAAAGGGACGGCTGCCACCCAGGTGAGCCTGGATTATTTTTCCCTGGACGATTTGCAGCGCAAATTCGTCTTTCTCAATCGGCTTTCCCCGTTTTTGACGGCCATTTTTGCCAACAGCCCGATTTTTGAGGGAAAATCCACGGGTTACCGCTCGTTCCGTGGAAGAATCTGGCTGGACACCGACCCGGCGCGAGCAGGTTTGCCGCTTCCTTTTTTGCAAGAGTCCTTCCAGTTGAACGATTACATAGAATGGGCTCTCGAGGCTCCTCCCTATTTTTTAATACGCGAGGAGCGAATGATCCGGCTCACTGATACGCCTTTTCGAAAACTGCTGGCAGGGGCGCGCCCGGAGATTCAGGTCGAGGGAGACGACTGGGAATTGCATTTGGGGATGCTTTTTCCCGAAGTCCGCATCAAGCAAATCATCGAGGTGCGCGCACCGGATGCGCAACTACCGGAAGATGCCATTGCCATTCCAGCATTGTTGAAAGCGCTCGTCTATGAGGAGGACGCATTCGAGCGAATTTACGCGCTCCTGATGGATTTGCCATTGCAGGACTTCCCGCTTTACCAAAAGGCAGCAGCAAAGGATGGTTTGCATGCGGAAGTCCATGGAGTTGATTTTGCTAAACTGGCCCGTCATTTTTTCGAGATCGCCCTCGGCGCCCTTGGCTCGCAAGAGGAAGAATGGCTCCTTCCCTATTTCGATAAATATACCAAAGATGGGAAAAGCCCTGCGGATGTGGTATTGCAACAATTTTCCGATGCCGGCCACGACGTTGAAACCTGGGCAGAACAATATTTTAAGGAAACTCGGCTCCCGGTTCTCTCCCAGGCTTGAATTTTCGAGTCAGGGACGCAAAGCAGTCGGGCGGCTTTCATGAAAGGCAAAACTATGTCGGATTCCAGGCTCACTAATCCCAAACGACCTAAAATTCAAAGAGGAGCCTTTCAGATTTACACGGGCAACGGCAAAGGAAAGAGCACGGCGTCCATGGGGTTGATGTTGAGAGCGCTGGGTTGTGGATTCCATGTCTATTATTTGCGGATGCTGAAACCTCGTTGGCAAACAGGGGAATTGAAACTGGGACCTTCCCTGCACCCGAACCTGACTTTCCGCAATATTCCTCACTACTGGGCCCTTTGCGTGAGCAAGAATGTACCCCAGGACGTGGAGGCCATGAGAAAGAATCTGGAACCGGAAATGGATGATTTACAAAAAAATCTCACCTCCGGCACTTACGATATGGTAATCGTGGACGAGATCAACTATTGCGTCCATCGTGAATTGATTGCCGTCGAACGGGCGATTGCACTGGTTGAAAGCCGTCCTGACAAAGTGGAATTGGTTTTTACCGGACGTAACGCGCATGCGGAATTGATCCGCAGAGCGGACCTGGTCACGGAAATGCAGAGCATCAAGCACCCCTTCCAGAAGGGAGTCAAAGCGCGAATAGGTATTGAATTTTAATCGTCGTGCCGAACATGAGTCCCAACATTCCTTCTCACGGTCTGGTACTGGCAGGCATGCAGAGTAGCAACGGCAAAACCGCTATCACCTGTATGCTGCTCTGCGCGTTGCGTGCCCGGGGATTGGATCCCCAAGCCTTCAAAGTCGGTCCCGATTTCATCGACCCCGGGTATCACGGACGGTATTCCAGTCGTCCATGCATCAACCTGGATGCCTGGATGATGGGCAAAACTCGAGTGTTGGAGGAAGTCGAGCGTTTTGTTGCCGGAACCGTAGGAGTCGTTGAAGGAGTGATGGGACTCTTTGATAGCGCCAGTCCTTCTTCCAATGAAGGCAGCACGATGGAACTGGCCCACTGGTTGGGTTGGCCGGTGGTTCTGGTTGTTCCTTGCAGCAAAACAGGACGCTCGATTGCTGCAGCCATCCAAGGTTTTGTGGAAGCAGCGGGCGATCGCGCCATTTGCGGGGTGATCTTGAACCAGGTGGGAGGAGATTCTCACGCGCAATACCTCAGGGAAGCCCTGGCTCACCTGGAGCTTCCCATTTTGGGAGTCGTCGGCCAATACGACCTTCTCCAATGGCCCGAACGCCATTTGGGTTTGCAGTCTCAAACGGAGATGCGACTGCCTGGTTCGGGAGAGTTGGCCAAACTGGGGGAAAAAGTTTTAGACCTTCCCGCAATGCTTTCCCTGCTCACTGCGGCCCCTGCGCTGCGGAAATCCTCAACTCCTCCTTCTTTTAATAAACGTATCGCTCTCGCCAGGGATGAGGCATTCCATTTCTATTACCATGCCAATCTCGAATTTTTGAACATGCGCGGTGTGGAGCTCGTCGAATTTTCTCCCTTGTCGGATTCATCCTTACCTGCAGGCATCGAAGGGATGATTTTTGGAGGAGGATTTCCCGAAATCTTTGCAGAACGAATTGCGCAAAACAAAAGAATGCGGACCGCCATTGCGCAAGCCATCCATGACGGCATGCCCTGTTATGCGGAATGTGGAGGGTTGATGATCCTTTCCCGGGAACTGGTCGGCCGGGACGAGATGCGCTATCCCATGGTCGGAGTCCTGCCTGGCGCAGTTCAAATGACGGAACATTTGAACAATTTCGGTTATTGTTTCTGCAATCCCCTGGCAACCGGACACACGCGCGATTCAGCAGGCGGCGAATCCTGGCGTGGACACGAATTCCACTATTCACGCTGGCTCGCTGAAGCCGAGTCTGCTAACTTGTGGCATGTTACTAAAAAATATCGAAAGGTGACGAGAAAAGAAGGATTCCGCTACCAACGGCTCCATGCTTCCTACGTCCATCTCTATTTCCCAAGCGCCTCGGCCGTTCTCGAAAATATTTTCGCATTGACACCGCCGTCTTGAACGGAGCTTAAGATTCTCGACCATATTGAGGGATTTATGATCATTTGCATTGGAATCGGACCGGGAGACCTGGATTATCTCACGCAACGAGGGGCAGCACTGGTTGCCGGCGCGGAGGTGCTGGCAGGCTTTTCGTCCGTACTCGAGTTCGCACGCCCCTTGTTTTCGGAAAAATCTCAGGTGATCTCTTTAGGATACAAAGACCAGGTGGCCAAGCTCGAAGAAGTGGCCCGGCTTCACCAAAAAGGACGACGTTGCGTGGTGTTATTCATGGGAGACATCCACTTTTCGGGGTTCCAACTCTTGGAACGCGTGGAACGCGCGTGTGGACACCCGGTGGAAACCTTGCCCGGAATCAGTTCGGCTCAAATGCTGGCTTCCAAAACCCGGGTTTGCTTTGATGAGACCACCTTCCTCACTTTCCACCGCCGGGGGGATTTGCTGCCATTTCAAAAGCACCTGGTTCATGTCTTGCAGGACGATCGCAATGCGATTGTCATTCCCCGCCCCTGGGATATGATGCCCGTGGACATTGCCCGGTATTTATTGGAAAACGGCATTGACCCGCAACATTCCCTGGAAGTCTGGGAACATCTCACCCAAAAAGAAGCGAGCTGGAAAGGCACGCTGGTTCAATGTCGGCAGGAATTCAGCGACATGAGCATCATGCTGATTCGGACCCTGCGTCCCATGCCCAGCCAACTCTAATCCAACATCAGCCGGGCCGTGATTTCATCGGCAAGCAGCATTCCCTCGGGTAAGAGCGCGAGGTGGGGAAGATCCCAGCGTGCGAAACCCTGCTCATGTAATTTTTCCACCTCTTCCACATTTTTACGAGGCCATGCCATGCCGAAGGTTTTTTCCCACTCCGGCACTGACAATCCGGCAACTTGCCGTAGTGCAAGCATAAGTCCCTCATTGGCTCGCTGGACCCGGGAAAGCTCTTCCTCGAAGGCAACGGGCCATTGCCTGTCTTCAAGCGCGCTTTGGTATTTCTTCAAAGAACGGTGATTGCTCCAACGACGCCCTTCGAAATATGAATGAGCGCCCATTCCCAATCCCAGGTAAGCTTTTCCGGACCATACCATCAGGTTGGAACGGCTCTCGTGGCCCGGTCTGGCAAAATTCGAGACTTCGTATTGAGTCAAGCCGTGGGCGCCCAGAGTTTTGACGGCCTTCAAGTACATGGCCCAGGTCAAATCTTCATGTTGGGCGACCCATTCAACGACTTTTTTCTCCCTGGCAAAGGGAGTCCGGGGTTCGACGTCCAGGGCATACAAAGAAAGATGGCTTGGATGGTGCTTGAGAAAGGTCATCAGATCGTTTTCAAATTCAGGCATCGATTGCTCAGGAATGCCAAACATGAGGTCCAGGTTGAAATTGCGGACCCCACTTTCCTCCAACGCGGCTACCGCACGCAAACTATCCTGCGCACTGTGGTTTCTTTCCAGTGTTTCGAGAGAGGCTTTTTGAAAACTCTGGATTCCCAGGCTGATCCGTCCGATTCCCAACTCGGTCAGCCCTTGAATATAGGCGGGGGTGGCATCTTCCGGGTTGACCTCAAAGGAAATTTCCGTGTCTGCCGAGCAGTGGAAGTGACGTCGCACCCCCTTCAACACAATCTCCACTTCCTCCAATGACAAACTCGAGGGAGTGCCACCTCCGATATAAATCGACTGCAACGCTCCCAGTTCTTTCTCGAATTGCGAAGCGCGCCTTTCCATCTCGAGATTTAAAAAATGGAGGTAAGCCTTGCGCAGCGCAGCTTGGTCTTTACGCACGGCGAAGGCGCAAAAAGGGCAAATCCGGCGGCAAAAAGGAATGTGGATGTAAAGAGCGAGGAACGAGTGGACCATTTCAAATTTGGCATTCATCAGCAATTCGAGAGCATTCCATTCGTGTTTGAGGGGGATCTATAATCTCTTTTTGGGAATGTCCGGTAAATAATCCCGGACCGCTCTCATAACGAGCTCACGCATCATTTTATCCTTCAACCGGACTCCAAAAACCCTTTCGTTGTAATTGTTGTCCTTTTGGCTGATACTATCGCTTATTGTGAATTTTCCAGTCCGGCTCCAAAGCACCCATCCTGTTCCGGATTCAATCAATTCGAACTGGATAGTGGCCTTGGTTTCGGCCCTGTAAAGGTCATCATTCAATTTTCCCCTGCCAAGGTGACTGATGGATTGAATAGAAATCTCTAAAACCCCCAGGTCCCCCAGGTTCATGGCTCGCGCCGCGGTTTCCGCCTCCACCTCCCCGGAATCAAGACCTGCTCCTTTGGAACCTTTCGACGGGTTTCTCCTTCTCAGGTTATCGGCAATTTCCTCGGGGTGAACGATTTCATAGTTTCCTTCCCTGTAGAGAATTTCCGTCACCTCATTCGTGTAAAGGACGTCGCGGTTGTAATCGTCCAGGTAGTCGTCCAGACCTTGAATGAGAACATAGATTCTTCCCGACTCTCCGCTGGGAAGGTCTTTCAGGTTTCGAATATCATCCAGTGTCTGCGCCAATCCTTTTTTGATGTCATCCATGGCTCCAAGGGAGGTTCTTGTTTGGGCATCCGTGGCTCCCGCCCTGAAATTCGTGGAACAGGAAGAGATCAGCAGGGATAAAAACAACAACAACAAAAGTGAGTTTCTCATTTGCGCGTTTCCTTTCTGGGCCACACGATTTTTAGTAGTTTGAAGAAAGCTAACAATTTTTGCCAAACAGGTTCTGAGTCAGAATAAGCATCAATTTATGATTTTCAGATGCGGGAAGTCTTCATTTCTCATGCTTTGGACACACTCATCCTCTTATGCTTCAAAAATTTTTTATTACCGCGAACCCCGTTGATCAGATAGGCACCAACGACTGCCGGCATGCGCAAAACAGTCGATCCAACTGCAAGCGCTCAAAAGTAGTTTTGGGTACTTTCCCCCGTCCGTGATAGGAGGCAAGGATGTGATGAGCATCAATCCGGCACGACTTGTCAAATCTTCATCGCTTGGCTGAATTGCATCAATTTTCTGTTTCTTTTTATCCTGCACTGTTGTATCATTCTCCATGAAGCTCTCCACCTGTTGGGTTGTGTAAGATATTGTGGATATTTTAGGTGTTACCCACTGAAATATCACACTTTTTCCAAAAGGTTGAGAGCTTTTTTATTATAAATCGCTCAACTTAGGTCCAAATTGCTTGCACTTTGCAACGACTTCGGCAATGACCAGTTTGATTGAGTGGGATTGGATTAGTTGGTAGTTCGCGAATGGCGAACCAAGCATACGGCGGGCGACAGAAACGTCGCCATTCTTTCTCAGTAAAACATCGCCAACCTTTTCCAGAAGATGAGAACGATGAACGTCGATGTTTTCCAAGATGCCAAAGATTATTTCGTCCAAATCCTTGATGCGTTCACGATTGTTACTCAACTGGATAGCAAATATTTCCGCTTCCTGCAACACGCTGGAATCGCTTTCGATACTTCGTGCTCTGGCGCAAATCGAGAGGTAGCGTAAAGCCAGGTTTTGCGGGGCTTCATCCAACATACGGCGTACCGTTCCGACCAGTCGTCTCACTTCTTCCAATATAGTTACACGCCGCAGCAACTCATGAATCCCTGTAACGCCTATTTCGTCAAATCGTCGATTCATCCACTGGTGAAGCTCATCTGAAAATTCTGATTCCTGAAGATAGGCTAAAATTTTCTCGCGGAAATCCTCGTTTGATTCAAAACCTCGGCATAATTCGCACATTGTACGGAGTGCCTGCTTACGCTTGGCGACGATGAAATCATAAGTGAAGTCTAATAATACATGAACTGCTGCTTTCAATGTATCACTAAGATAGCCCTTCGCAGGGACTTGCCTCATTACATCTTCCGTAGAATCCTGGAATTTATATTTCAGCAAGTAATTACGCAGATTGTCCTTAACACACTCAGGATTAATACGCATTACGGTAACCTCGTAGTGTCGTTTGTGCCAGTCAATCGTGTAATCCTTCACCACTCCGAGCAACATCAGCCGGTAAATGGCGCGTTCGATATTTTCGTGGCGAAATTTGACTTCCACTGTGTTTTCCGCTCCATGTGGGATCTTGCGTATGCCAGCGGCAAGCTGCTGCATCAGAAATTCAGTAGTGAGTTGTTTTTCTTTTTCACGCCCCTTGTATGTATTGAACAGAAACCATAGCTGGACCAGTAGATCACCTCGACTTTTTCGGTTGATTTGCTCGAGTCGTATCAGGGCATTTTGGTGATTTGTTTCGTTAAGAATATCCCATGCTGTTTTCCAATTGTCGTCGCTGTAAAGTATCGCGCACAGCGCATAACCAGGTATACCGTTTCGTCCGGCACGGCCTGCTTCCTGATAAAATGCTTCGACGGATTGCGGGACGGTGTAGTGGCATGTATAGCGAATGTTTGGTTTGTCGATTCCCATGCCGAAGGATTTGGTGGCCACCAGTTCCTGTAGTAGATTCTGCTTGAATCTGTTCTGAATATTTTTTTTATGCGAATTCCAGTCTCCAGAAAAAACTTTCGGTTCATGACCTGCATAGAAGTTGGAATGTTCCATCTCACCTGCAACGGACGTTACTCCCAGCTCGCCGTCGACATGAGGACAAAAAATGATACCGCTGTTTGTTTTGTCTCCATTGATGTTGTAAAACTCTTGTGAATTGCAGTTGAGCTTGCGCGGAAGCTGCTTTTTAAAAGTCTGCAAAGCAAGGGATTTTTCTTTTACAGGTACATTTTTCACCTCGAAGCGAAGTTCTTTTCGGTCGAAAGATCGAGGTAAAACAATCGCCTCTTCGTCAGTGACGTCAAGTTCTATCTGTATGTCGGTTAGTACAGTGAAAGATGCAGTCCCGGTAAGACCAACTAAAGTGGGAGTACATGTGTTACCGTCTATTTTTTCACTTTGGCATAGACTCTTCAGGGTGCGTGGCATATGCAGATAGGATGGGCGAAAGTCATGCCCCCATTCCGACACGCAGTGGACCTCGTCTATCACCACCAAAGATATGGGAAATTCGTTGGAAGCGGATTGTAGTCGACTACGGAAGGCTTTTGTCTGTAAACGTTCAGGCGATATGAAGACAAATGACAAGCGTCCTTCACCAACACTTCGGATAACCGCATTCCTTTCTTTACTACTTTGCATGTTAGAAATCGAGTCTACGAGGTCTATGCCAGCCAGGCGAAGATTTTCAGTCTGGTCTTCCATCAATGAAATCAGGGGATCGATAACGACAGTCATTCCGGGGAACAGAAGTCCAACAAGCTGGTAGATGAGAGATTTGCCTCCTCCGGTTGGCAGTAGTGCAATCGAAGTCTTACCTTGAAGAAGACGGGTTATGGCATCCAACTGCCCATCCCAGAAATCACGCTTACGAAAAATGAGACGTAGGAAAAAGCGCAGGGTGTCGTACTTGTCATCCGGGAGCGATTGAGTCGTTGCATCGCGCACCGAGACGATTTCACGTTCGACATCTTCCAACTCATAATCCACAGGCTTACACCATTGGAGTTTACGTTCCCCGTGACATCCGACTGCACGGCGGATGCGGATACGAGTCGATTTGAGTTTACAGATGTTTTCAGAGTGTCCGGGACAGCCTTTAACGAGTAGAAAACTATGAGATATAACCGCATCGTAATCACCATCCGGCGATTCCACGTTGCGAATAGCAATCTCTTGTACATCGGGCAGGATTGGAATGAACGATTCACCTTTGACATCCAAATGAACGTGGGGCGCCAGTGGCAACGACGGTGCGAGCGTGTGAAGATTCGACCATAAAATGTGAAGCATACGGAAAGATTCCGCAACGGCTGGTATATCCTCTTCTAGAACCAGGATACGTTGCGTGCGCTCAGGGTTGAGAATCTTATGAAAATAGAGTTGTAGTATGCCTCGCATGCAGCGATGCACTGCCAGAGGGAGAAGGATGCTATAAAATGCCGCCAAGTGAATTCGTGAAGTTTCGATAATATCCCGTATAGAGCCGTGGACAGTTGAGGCATTTAGCATACGTAATTCGTTGGAACTGATCCTCTTTTTGAGAAAATCGAACCAATCAGAAAGGCCATTACGGACTTTTTCCGCAGACACGCGATGCACCTTCCAGCCGTGCTGACGAAGCAATTCGTCGTGCTGACTATCATACGACTCCTGACCTGGATCTGAATGCTGTTGACCGTCCACCTCGAATACCCATTTCAGGTTTCCAATATGAAATGCGAAGTCAACATAGCCGTCGACAAGACGGCTTCCGCCATTGATTAAGTCGTTGATGTGTACTTGACGATGAATACGCCCTATTGTGCTAATGCCGAATGTGTCTTTGAACTGTTTGAGAAAGAGGTCTTCCTCTCTGCTGGTTAAACTTCGGAGTTCTGAAGGCAACACAAGTTCGCCGGTAAGATCCACTCCATCATTACGATAAGGTAAGGCAAGCAGATCATACGCCGCGTCAATGAAGTCACGCAGATCAAATGGAAGATCGCTTGTTAACCGCATTCCGACTGCAGGACCTTCAGAGATCTCTTCGGTGTACAAAAACCCTAACTCAGGCATACTGAGCAGTGCTCGCTCGAAGTCCAAGTCAATTAACGTGGGGTTACCACGCACGATAATCTTGTCACAGATCGCGGTAAGCGATGCAAGTGCGGCATCATCCGTTTCGATTACGTTATCTGCTTCTATAACCCCGTGCCCGTTCTGTTGGAGCAATTCGTCTATCATAGCGATAAACTTTTCGCGGCCAACCGTCATTGTGTTCCACAATCCAAGGCGTGCAGAGGCCGTGTACCGATAACTTTCCATTGTTATGAACTCAACGTGTTACATAACCAGAAACAAAATTCCACCCATGCTTATGGCAATGATCAAAGACAGTATCGCATATGCCAAAGTCGAAATCTGACGTGTTTTAGTGTGTAATGATTCAATGTGATTTCTTACCTGAATATTCGAGATGCTTATTTCCTTTGTATTTTCTGACACTGACACTGCAACTTTCAACACTTCGGTGCGTATCATTTCTGGGAGTTTTGCGAAGTCGGTCGTGGCCTGATCTAGCCTTGCTAACAGTTCAGAGGATCGTTGCGAAAACTCATGTACTTCGTGCGTCAAATGTTCTGCACTACTGATTACCGCTTCGGATTTTTTATTGGTATCTCTGAGTAAACTATTGGCATCGCGCATTTTCGCTAATTCGTCGGCAATGTTTTGAATGGTTTGTTCGGCTTCAAGAATTTTATCGACGTCTGGCATGCTTAGCTCTCTATGGTTTGATGTGTTCGTACGGATTAGAGTTATTGTCGAATTTTGGGGATGGCTATTCAGGTGGCGATCCTGTATTGAGGAATTCCATCGACAAATTGTACTCCCTCTATCATTTCGGCTAATCGTTTAATTCCGTGTAATCGGATCCAATTTTTCTGAGCAGATTCCATTAATTTGAATGCCATCGTCAATACTTTATTTCTTGAGAAACAATCTCTTACTTTGGCAGTTCTCAGTTTGACGATATCTGCTCCGTGGAACTTTCACGGATACAGAACCAATTCCCGTCTGAATCTCCCGATCTTGATGATAGCCATGATGAACCAACTGATATTCTTTCATGAATACTTTTATCTCCAATTCCAATGCTTCCCTGAGTATCGCCCCTGACTTTCACTCTCAAGAATTCACTCAAATGATCCTCAATAATTTGCTCTGGCTTCTCAAGATCCATCATGTTATGCTTGCTCTTCGGCGTGTCCTTTCCCCATTTTCATGAGGACAAGCCTTTGATGTTATTCTATTTATGGTCAATTTCCATCAACAAGATACACCACCTCCCAATTTAGTCCATCCCCGTCTTTCGGACTATATCTCATTTATGGTCAATTTCCATCAACAAGATACACCACCTTGAAATTCAGTCCATCCCCAACTTTCGACTATATCTCTGCAATTATGAACAGCTATGGAAAGACATGGCAACAAAGAAAATTGATGCACATGAGAAAGGAGACTGATGAGTGAGAAAAATCAAAGTGGTAGAAACCCTTCGCCACCTCCTGGATCGTATAAAAGGGAAGGATGCCACAAACCCTGGATGTCCAGCCCTCTTTTGCAATGCAAGGGGCGTAGATTCGATTGCTGAGGAGCGTGAGTGGATTAAAAAAGGCAAGGAGGGTTCAAGGCACAAATTAGTTCTCTATTGTCGCGATTGTGGACCTATCTACAGGATTGTAAGAGTATAGAAGAAAATCTAAATATTCGTCTGTAAATTTTTTATATTAGAGTTTTTTAAATTCTAAAAAGAAATTAACGAGGTGTGAATGGATGTAAAAGAAGCAGTGAGTACAGCAAAACAATATATTGTCAGTCTCTTTGACGGCGAAGAGATTCAGAATGTCGGACTGGAAGAGGTCGTGTTTGAAGAATTTCAAAAAAAGTGGAATGTAACTATTGGGTTCTCCCGGAGTTGGGAGAATACAGGATTCCTGACTACTGCATTTGGCGAGGTACGTACTAAACGATCATACAAAGTCTTATGTATCGATGATGTTAACGGTAAAGTCGAATCCATGACAGACCGCGCCCTGCCCGAAAGGAAACGCTGATGATCCGAAAAGGACTATACATCGATTCGAGTCTACTTGTACTGCTTATTGTAGGCAGAGTGAGACAAGACTTGATTTCCAAACACAGACGACTACGAGAATTTTCTGTGGAAGATTACCAGTGTTTGATCGATACGATCGACCAAGTGGCTCAGGTGTTCGTAACGCCGAACACTCTGACCGAAACGTCTAATTTGCTTGCTCATCATAAAGAACCCGAACGCAGTCGCTTTTTTGACATGCTTGAAAACCTTATTGAGAAGACAAAGGAAGTGATGGTTGCCAGTATAAAAGCATCGAAAATTCAAGAGTTCAGACGACTTGGGCTGACTGATGCAGTGTTTCTGATGGTTGCCACGGCAGAGACTCCCTTGATAACCACGGATTTTAAACTGTACCACTCTGTTTCAACAAAAAATCCAAATGCCGTTATAAATTTCCGGCACCTTCTTCAATAACTGCTCACCGACAAAGCGAAGAAAGATGCGTTTTTTCAGATGATATGGGCCGACGGAGGTTATCGAGGGGAATCAGCCCAATGGTTATGGAATCGATTTCAATGTAAACTCGAGATCACTCTAAAACTCCAGGGAACGGGCTTTCAGGTCCTACAGAAAAGGTGGATCGTCGAAAGAACCTTTTCGTGGTTTGGATGGTATCGAAGACTCAACATCGATTTTGAAAGGAAAAAATAAATTCTGAAAACATTATCTACATTGCTATGATTCGATTGATGTTAAAGAGAATCAAATGACTTTCAAACAGGTTCTAAGCGCATATTGCGCATCATAGTCATGATTAGTGATGGTATGAAGTAAGGCTTGAGAAACGCGGTAAAACTCTTGAACAGACAGCCTATTGGCAGCATAAGCCACTGCATGCGCAACAATATTCCCCAAGTGTAGAATCTCAATGCCAGTTCCCGGCAATCCCATACTCATCGCTGTCAGAGCAGTCGTACCAATTCCTGAAAAGGGATCGAGGATTTGTGTCCCTTTTCCCGACTGGATAAGCTGTCGGATGAGCGCGGTGGAAAATCCCTCTTTGTACTTCATCCAGCGAAATCCCACAGATTCTTTATTGCCTTGGTAGGACACAATTTTTCGAGAGAAGTACGGGTTCACCGACACTCGATCTGCAAATCGTCGATGCAGATCCGCTCGTTCACGCGTCAATCCAGCGTTCGGGGAGGCCAGAACAAACGCATCGTCAGGGAATAAAGGGGTGTAATTAAAAGTGAGGGGCATTTCAATTAAGCCCTTTGAAGTTGTTGCCAATAACAATCCCATTTTCCATTGGCTCTTACCACCCTGAGTTGAATCATCTGATCGGCATGTTGTTTTTTCCACCAAGCGCCAGGGAGTTTGAGCCTTTTTTGGATGAGGGAACGATGGGCGCTTTCAATTTTTCCAGAGCCGATAGGGAGTTGTTGATCAATAGCTGTTTTGTATTCAAACTGTCCGGGACGATTTTTCATGTAACGTACCAAAGCGCGAATGGGGGCCTTTTCATTGGGAATAGATTCGGATTCTTGCCTGGATATAAATTGCTCTAACACGCTGTCAGCTCCTCCTTTTTTCAAGATTTGCTTCTGCTTTTTCAGGAACGGTGAGCCGTCTTCAAAAGCGGCTTGGCAGGCTGCACCAAGATAATCACAGAGATGATAAAAATCGATGAGATAGTTCGCCTGAGCGCCAAAATGAGTTTCGATTTTTTCACAGATCCAAGGGGCTCCATCCCCTAAAGCATGAATCTTCGTCTGCTTTCCCAGTCCCGCTTTAAGCGCGACCTCTTTCATTTGAAAACCCGCTTCATCTCTGCCGTTCAAGGTTCCAGCATAAATGGAGTCGACACTTCCTCGAGCATAGGCTAAGGAGGTAGTCCCTTCTTTCCAACTCACTTGACGCGTTTTTCTGCGATCCCCCGTAAAAGTAGAGTCTGCCGTCTCTACCAGAGGCACCATGGTGCCATCACTTTGCACTATCACCACCCCCGCCCCACTGGCCTCCCTGCTGGACTGCTGCTCTTCTTTCAGGGAGAAACATCTCTGACTGTGATGGAGGGTTCGCGCTCGAATACTGCTGGAAGGAATGTCAATGCCATAATGCTCCTTGAGTTTCTGGCTCGCTGCTGCAAAGGAGACATCGGCCCCAAAATCCACCATCGCTCGCTGCAGAGGCTCTGAATAACCTTGGCACTGAACCCCAATCGAGGCACTCAAGGGTCTCTGTCTTTTTCCTCGCCGTCCTTCCCTGAAAACAAGTTCTTCGATTCCAATGGGACCAAAGGTGCTGTGCCAATATATTTTTTTTTACCATCTCGGATCAGATCCGCTTTTTGAGAAGACTCTGCTTCTTTTATATCGGACTGATGGCCCAACCAGCCTTGAAGCACTTCCTGACCTAATTTACGCACTTCTTCAATCGTCCGCCTCTCAGCCTCATCGGCTGTTTGGCAACTCCCATCGTCATTTTCGATAATCCCCAGAATGGATTCCATCCGATGGCGCAGGTGAGGATATTTCGACAGCCGTTCTGCTAATGAAAAAGATGACTCGTCACCTTCCCTTAGTTCTGAGTAACCTAAGCATTTTGACATTTTCAACTCCTGTTTGAAGGTCAATCATTCGAATACACTCCTACTTTCAAAATACTTAAAGCACATGTCCAGCTATTTCTCTCTGCCCCACACTTTTAATTACACCCGGAATAAAGTATATTGTTGCACTTTTTAATGCCATATGATTAGAGTGATGGATTTTCTGTTTATCTTATAACACAATTATATGGAAACAAGGCGATGGTGCCTCTCATTCTCCCGGAGGACATTTTAATCGTCGACCGCAGTGTGGACCCGGTGGACAGCCGGGTGGCGGTCATCGCATTCGAAGGAGAACTGCTTTGCAAACGAGTAATTCGTTTCAGAAACGGCGTGATACTGAGATCGAACAATCCCGGCTACCAGGATATACGAGATTTCAACGAAAGGGAAGTCGCCGTTCGGGGGATCGTGGTGGCCATCGCACGAGAAATTCAATGAACAAAGTATTCAACTTGGTCGACTGCAACACGTTCTACTGCGTCTGTGAGCTATTGTTCCGGCCCGACCTGCAGGGCCCATGACGCTGAGGGTGGCCTCATGCGGGGTTTACGACAAAGCATGGAAAATGAAACAGTCCAGAAAATCCCCGCGATCCCTGACCGGGTAAAGCGATATTCCTTAAGCCGGCTGAATGCGCATTCCATTCAATGCGTATTCCACTCTTAAATTTCCAATCTTTCAAGCTTGCCCCCCCCTTGAAAACCATATTGACGAATGTCAATTTAAAAAATTGAATTTACTCTTGACATTCGTGAAGATCCGATATATCTTACAATATAATTTCAAACTTTATTTCAATTTTAGAAAATTAATTATGACAAAAGATGAAGAAATCAAGGAATTATCAAAAACGATAATAGATGAAAAATTAGCAACAGAAGCTTTAACAAGATATATTCTGGCTTATCTTTTAATGAATAATCAGGTTAATAATGGATTTGAAACAATTAAAGAATATTGTAGAGACGATAAAAAAATTAACGATGAAATTAAACAAAAAATATTTAAAAGTTTGAATAAATACAATTTACAACTATCAAATTTTGAAGAAAAGATTAATGAAGCAGTTAGACTCCAATTATATAATGAATTATTGTAACTATTCAGGTATCTTCAGAAAACCCATCGATTTAAGCACAGATTTTGCGTAGCATAAAGTCTAAAAAGGACTTTATGCTCTCGAAAGTTAAAAAATATATTGATTCCCTTTCATCGATTCCCCACCTCGAGGCTCTTCAAGAAGCTAGTCAACTCTTTGAAAAAGAACGAGAGCCATGGAAGCAAGAGCGCTTAGAACTCAGATTTGCATCCCTGGCAAAGCGTTTACGATCATTATCGCCATTGGAAAAAACACTGGATTGAGGAGTGAACCTTCGCATTTTGGCTCATGATCATAAAGAAGCGGATTTCCCTGATTGATAGATTTTTCATTTTTTTTTACGAATCCTGCATTTTTTTTCATTTGGGGGTTGACATTATACAAATATATATATATATATATATTACGCCAAAATTATGCCTTCACTAAGTTGTTATATAGATAGAATTACCGATCGATTGAAAAATATCGTGGGAGAACGTGAAAACAATAGGTCCTCCCCGGGAATTTTATTTAAACGATAGTGAACTAAATGGTTTTTCAGATTCATGAATAGTTACGATTTTTATTCTGGAACGCTATGTCGTTGGGGAGAGCCGGACTTAAAATCGATCGATTATATACCAGGGAGGGTCGAGATCCTTTCGAGTCCATAGAATTCTCGACTTCGTCTTCGGTGATTCGCAACCCCGACGGTTCGGTGGTTTTTGAATGGAAAGAAGTCACGGTTCCGAAAAGCTGGTCTCAAATCGCCACCGACATCATCGCCCAGAAGTATTTTCGCAAAGCCGGGATACCCCGGTATTTAAAACCTGCCAAAGAAAAAAACATCCCTGTCTGGTTACAGCCTTCCGTGGCAGACAAAGCAAAACTGGCAAACCTGCCTGAATCGGAACAAACCACCGTCGAAACGGATTCACGCCAACTCTTTCGTCGCATGGCCGGATGCTGGACTTACTGGGGTTTCAAGCACGGCTACTTCGACAGCGAGAGGGATGCTAGGTCGTTTCATGACGAGATGGGCTACATGCTGGCCAGCCAGGTGGCGGCTCCCAACTCTCCCCAATGGTTCAATACGGGGCTCAACTGGGCTTATGGGATTGAAGGTCCCTCCCAAGGCCACCACTACATCGACCCCGGCACGGGACAGGTGACCCCATCCAAAGACGCTTACACCCATCCACAACCCCACGCGTGTTTCATCCAGTCCGTCAAAGACGACCTGGTGCAAGAGGGCGGCATCATGGATTTGTGGACCAGAGAGGCCCGCTTGTTCAAGTACGGATCGGGCACCGGCACCAATTTTTCAGATCTCCGCGGCGGCAAGGAGCCGCTTTCCGGGGGGGGTGTTTCTTCCGGGCTGATGTCGTTTCTCAAAATAGGTGATACCGCCGCCGGTGCCATCAAGTCGGGAGGAACCACGCGCCGGGCTGCCAAGATGGTTTGCCTGGATATGGATCACCCGGATATCGAATCCTTTATCAACTGGAAGGTCGTGGAAGAACAAAAAGTGGCTGCCATGGTGGCCGGTTCCAAAACCATAGCCGGTCTTCTCAATGAATTGTTCGACGCCATTCACGGCTGGGATGGAGAAGCGGGAAGCCTCCCGGAAGAAAAATACGATCGCAAAAAAAACCGTGCGCTTTACAAAACCATCCGCAAAGCGCAGCAGTCCCATGTCCCCCCAAACTACATCGAACGCATTATTCAACTCGCACGCCAGGGTTACACGGGAATCGATTTCGCAGAGTACGACACGGACTGGAATTCGGAAGCCTATGGGACGGTTTCCGGTCAAAACGCCAACAACTCCGTGCGTATCGACAATGATTTCATGCAAACCCTGCAGCAAGACGGCGACTGGAATCTTTACTGGCGCACCGAAAAAATGCACGCGGCTGCCGAAGGCCGCACTCCGCAATCCTGTAAAACCTTGAAAGCCTCTGAATTGTGGGAACAAATTGCTTACAACGCCTGGTCTTCCGCCGATCCGGGAATTCAATTCGACACGACCATCAATGAATGGCACACCTGCCCGGAAGGGGGACCGATCCGTGCCTCCAATCCTTGCAGCGAATACATGTTCCTGGATGATACCGCCTGCAACCTGGCCTCGTTGAACCTGATCAAATTTCAAGATCCGCAGACTCGAGAATTCGACGTCAAGAGCTTCCGACATGCCGTGCGCCTGTGGACGATTGCCTTGGAAATCAGCGTGCTGATGGCCCAATTTCCCAGTAAACGGATTGCGGAATTGTCATACAACTACCGCACCTTGGGACTGGGATACGCGAACCTGGGAACCTATTTGATGACCTCGGGCATTCCTTACGATTCGAACAAGGCCACTGCAATTTGTGGTGCCATCACCGCCATCATGCACATGACCGCTTATGCCACTTCCGCAGAAATGGCCCGGGAACTGGGGCCATTCCCCGAATATGAAAACAATCGTCGACATGTATTGCGGATTGCGCACAACCATCAACGGGCAGCTTACCGCGTACCCGATACCGAATATGAAGGACTGACCATCAAACCCGTGGGCATCGACAGTCGCTATTGTCCGCCGGATTTACTCAAGGCGGCCCAGGAAGCCTCCGACGAAGCGCTGGAATCGGGAGAACGACACGGATTCCGCAACGCACAGGTGACCGTCATCGCGCCAACCGGGACCATCGGACTGGTGATGGATTGCGACACCACCGGAATCGAACCCGATTTCGCCTTGGTCAAATTCAAGAAGCTGGCGGGGGGGGGGTATTTTAAAATCATCAACCAATCCATTCCTCCTGCATTGCGAAAGCTGGGTTACCACGAATCGCAGGTTGCCGACATCGTCAATTACGTCAAAGGTCAAGGCACCTTGCAGGGCAGTCCCTGCATCAACCCGGAGGCTTTGAAACTGAAAGGATTCACGGAAGACGCGCTCGAGCGTGTCGAATCTCAATTGTCCACCACCTTCGATATCACGTTCGTCTTCAACAAGTGGGTGCTGGGAGAAGAATTTTGCAAACAAACCCTGGGACTGGGGGAAGAAAAGCTGGACGAAGCGCATTTCCTCAAAGCCCTGGGATTTTCCGAAAAGGAAATTGAAGCAGCCAACGATTATATCTGCGGCACCATGACGATCGAAGGGGCGCCTCACTTGAAAAAAGAACACTACTCCGTTTTCGACTGCGCCAACAAGTGTGGTCGGAAGGGGAAACGCTACATCGCCCCGCACGCGCATATCCACATGATGGCCGCTGCGCAACCATTCATCTCCGGGTCCATTTCCAAAACCATCAACCTGCCCGAACATGCTTCCATTTCCGACATCAAGGACGCCTACAAGCGCTCCTGGGAACTGGGTTTGAAATGCAATGCGCTTTACCGGGATGGCAGCAAATTGAGTCAACCCCTCAACACCAACGTGGATGAAGCGGCCTGGGACGACGCGTGGGAAGCCGCAGAGGAACAATCTCCGGAAGTGCGAATTGCCGAGCGCATCGTCCATCGTTACCTGGCGAAACGGCGGCGCCTGCCTCAACGACGGAAGGGATACACGCAAAAAGCGATTGTCGGAGGTCATAAGGTCTACCTGAGAACCGGTGAATATCCGGATGGCACCCTGGGAGAAATTTTCCTGGACATGCACAGGGAAGGCGCAGCCTTTCGCAGTATGATGAATTGTTTCGCGATCGCCATTTCCCTGGGATTGCAGCACGGCGTGCCGCTCGAAGAGTACGTGGAAGCTTTTGTTTTCACGCGTTTCGAGCCCAATGGCGTGGTTGCCGGAAACGACGCCATCAAGATGAGCACTTCGATCATCGACTACATTTTCCGCGAATTGGCCGTCACTTACCTGGCCCGCCATGACCTGGCGCATGTCAACCAGGAAGATTTGCGGGCCAGCGAATTGCATTCCGGCAAACAGCCCGAACCCGAATTCGAAGGAGAAGAGATCGTCGGCGAACGCACGCACGACCGCCTTGAATCCTCAAGCGAAACCTTAAAAGGCAATGGCACGAGCGGACAACGTTCCGCTGCCGGGATGAACGGCCCTTTCATGGAGGCAGAACCTTCCTTTGCCGAATTCCCGGAGCGTGCTTCATTGACCCCGGGGAGTGGATATTCCAACAACGCCGGTCTCTCCAATACCTACTCCGTGGAAAAGAACCCGGGATGGACCATGCGGCGTTCGCAGGACGCGCAACTCCAGGAAGCCAAAATGAAAGGATACGAAGGAGAATATTGCGAAACCTGTGGACAACTGACCATGGTGCGCAATGGCTCCTGCCTGAAATGCGTCTCGTGTGGAGCCACTTCCGGCTGCAGTTGAGAGACAACCAGCGAGTCGGGGTCATTTCCCGATACAAAATTGCGCAAAAATTCGATTGAGCAAATCGTCCGCCGTCGTTTCTCCGACTATTTCTCCCAGTGCGCGCAAGCAACCGGCAAGGTCCACGGCCAGGCATTCTTCCCCCACTCCGTGATGCAAGCCTTCCAGCGCCACTTGCAAGGCGGACAATGCTTTCCTCGCCGATTGTTGCTGCCGTATGTTGGTGATGAGCGCTTGTTCTTCCATCACGAATTCATCTCGCGTGCTTTTCTCGAACAAGGATTCTTCGAGCTCCTGCAGCCCGTCCGCCTCTTTGGCCGAAACCAAGACGGTCTTGAAGGCATCGCACTGGTCCAGCCAGGCAGGTTCGTCACCGGGAAGCAAGTCCTTTTTGTTCAAGACCACGATTGTCTTTTGCGGGTCCGCTTGTTCCAGGAGTTGTCGGTCCTCCTCCTCCATCGGAGAGGAACAATCGAGGAGCAGGAGCGCCATATCCGCCGTTTCCCAGGCGTTTTTGCTCCGCAGCACCCCTTCGCTTTCGACGACGTCCTTTGTCAGCCGGATCCCTGCCGTGTCGATCAAGCGAATGGCAAGGCCTTTAAAATGGATCGATTCTTCGATAACGTCCCGGGTCGTCCCGGGGATTTCCGTCACAATGGCGCGATTTTCGCGCAACAAGGCGTTGAGCAAGCTGGATTTCCCGACGTTGGGACGGCCGATGAGCGCCACTCCCAAACCGGATCTCAGGATCTTGCCCTGCTCTGCAGACGAAAGCAGCGCTTCCAATTCCTCACTCGCCTGCTCCAGTCGAGTCACGCATTCCTCCTGTTGCGTGAATGCTTCGTCTTCATCAGAAAAGTCGATAGTGGCTTCGATCAACGCCGCCACTTGGGCCACCTGGTCCTGGATCGCCGCAATGGCCTCATACAGTTTGCCTTTCAGTTGGTTGACTGCCGTATAAATTCCCAAACGGGAACGCGCGTGGATCAGGTCGGACACCGCTTCCACCCGGGTCAGGTCCAGTCGTCCATGTAAAAAGGCGCGTTGGGTGAACTCTCCCGGTTCGGCCAGACGCACGTCCTGCTTCAATATCAATTCCAGGACAGCCCGCAAGACGGCAACTCCGCCATGACACTGGAATTCTACGACGTCCTCCGTGGTGTAGGAATTGGGAGCCCGCATCACCGCGACCAACGCTTCGTCCAATGAGCGCCCCTGGTCGTGGATCCATCCATGATAAAGCCGGTGGGATTCCGCATGCTCGAGTTTTTGCGCGGAACGGGCTGGGGAAAAAATGGCGCAGGCGACCGGTAAGGCTCTTTTTCCACTGAGGCGAACCACGCCAATGCCTGCCGGTCCCGTTGCCGTGGCAATGGCTGCAATCGTATCGTCCAAACGCATGACTTTTTCACTCGGATGCGATTAACCAGGAATTGTGAGATTCCAATTCTACGGGATATCGGAACTCGTGTAAATTCAATCTCATCATACTTAACCTGAGTTCGAGATAATAATTTAATAAATTCAAAATGTTATGGGATCCTCATATCTTTGAGAATCCTTGTCATTCCTGGCTTGACCAGGAATCCAGGGGTATGCAGTCAGATCAAAAACGGGTTCCTTCCCTGTCTTGATCCGGGATTACGCGAGGTTGACAAAAACATTAAGATCCTCCTATTACGTAAATCAGGAGTTAAAAAACGTGTCATTCCTGGCTTGACCAGGAATCCAGGGTTATGCAGCCAGATCAAAAACGGGTTCCTTCCCTGTCTTGATCCGGGATTACGCGAGGTTGACAAATACATCAAGATCCTCATATTCTTGAAGAGTAATGTCGAACTCAGGTTACCTATTAAAAATGGATTTTTTATTCATTTCAAGGCATATATTGGCATTCCATCGCATCTCATTTCCATTCACTTATACCGTGGTCAAGGCTTCCATGCTTCCTTCCGATTTTCCTGCATTCCAAAACAAACTGTTGCATTGGTTTGCCCGGCACCAACGGGATTTGCCATGGCGTCGCACGTACGATCCCTATGCGGTGTGGATTTCCGAAATCATGCTGCAGCAGACTCAAGTGACCACCGTCTTGCCTTTTTTTTCACGATGGATGACAAGGCTTCCTAGCATCGAGAGCGTGGCGGAGGCGTCTGAAGATACTATTCTCAAGCTTTGGGAGGGATTGGGATATTACTCCCGCGCGCAAAACATCCGGAAAGCCGCGCAACGGATCCTCGAGGAGCACCAAGGCGAATTTCCCGGGGATTTCGAGAAAATCCTCGCCCTTCCCGGCATCGGACGATATACCGCAGGCGCCATTGCCAGCGTCGCTTTCAATCAAGACCAACCCGTCGTCGATGGCAACGTGGAGCGAGTGATCTGCCGTTTGATGAATTTCCGGGAAAATCCCAAGTCCGCTTCAATGCGTAAAACTTTGTGGCAGCTTGCCGAATCCTGGATTCCCCGTGGACAGGCGCGTTTCTTCAACCAGGCCTTGATGGAATTGGGCGCCTTGATCTGCCTCCCGCAATCTCCCGCTTGTCTGATCTGTCCGGCGAATACGTTTTGTCAGGCTCTGCAGGCAGGTTCTCCGGAGCAAGTTCCCGCCAAAACGCAGCGGCGTCCTTTGCAGTCCATCACTACGCTCCTGGCAGTCATTCAAAAGGAGAAACAGTTTTTGATTCGCAAACGTCCCTCAGAAGGATTGATGGCAGGCTTGTGGGAATTTCCCAATATCCCACTCAATGGAAAGCGGGACCTGCAACAGACCTTGATCACGGGCATGAGAGAGCAGCACCAGGTGGGTATTTCCATCGTGCGGCGCTTGTCGACCATCAAACACGGGTACACCTCCTTCAAAGTGACCCTGCACTGTTTTTTATGCGCTTGTGAGGACAATCAATCACCCGGAGAATCCGCATCGGTCCAATGGGTCGCATTGAACCAATTGAGCCGATTTTCTTTTCCGGCCGCGCATCTCAGGTTGATCCGGATTTTGCAAAACCCTGCCCGGGATGCCTGACCAGGAAGCGGCCCCGGGTTGTAAACAAGACCCTGCCCAAGGTGCTTGACCGGGAAGAACGTGGCCCCGGCTTGTATCAGAGAAGTGCAAATAGGCGTGCCAAATTCAGGGTTCCGGCATTTTCAAGGAACTGCGAAAAAGGCGTCGTTTTTTCTTGATATGACCCTTTTTTTTCGATAGGCTTGTAAACTACCTACCAAGACACTCCCCAATAGCTCAGTTGGTAGAGCAGGTGGCTGTTAACCACCGGGTCCGTGGTTCGAGTCCGCGTTGGGGAGCCAATCTTCTCTCACTTCGAGACTCATTGCTATGCCGTGATCATTGCGGAACCACTTCGAAGTGATGGACAATTCAATAATCGTATTCGTTCCCACATCTTCAATTTAACTCTGGAAACTATTGACATTGCCCCTTTCCATCAAAAAAATGTGATTAATATTTTGGGGGATTGTATACTCAACCTGAGTTCGAGATAAGCATTTAATAATTTCAATATGTTATGGAATCTTCATATCTCAGAGAAACCTTGTCATTCCTGCGAAAGCAGGAATCCAGAGGTATGCAGCCAGACAGGAATCTGGATCCCTCCCGGACTTGATCCGGGATCACGCGAGGATGACATATACGCTAGGATACTCATACTATTGAAGATTTATGTCGAACTCAGGTTACTCAACTGACCAGAATGCTTTAATTTAATTTTGTAACATAATATCTGTGTTGGTAGTATATTTTCTTCCATATTTTTTCAGCAAACCAAGATCAACCAATTCCTGTAAATCTCTCGATAGTGTCAATCTTTTTAAATTAACGTAGTCTTTTGCAATTTCAGGATTCAGTTTAAGAATATCATTAATACTGAGTTCACTGAATAAAGGAAAATTCAACATAAGATCACGTTTTCTTTTAAATACGGTACGTTTATTCATTGTAATATTAGAAAATCGTTCATATATGAAATTTTTCCAGATGATTTTAAATTGTCCATCATAAATTTCATTCAGATCGTACTGTAACTGATCATAAAACCCATTGATTGCATATTGAATAAAATCATCCAAATTATTTTTTTTACGAGCATTATCTAGTTGTCGATAATATTCCATTCTGGTCTCATTGTAATAATTGGAAAGCATATGCGAAGCAAGTGGTGAAATTCCACCTCGTAATAATATAAAAAACTCTAATAATCGGCCAGTACGGCCATTCCCGTCACCAAAAGGGTGGATCCACTCCAAATATACATGAGCAACTATAGCTTGGATAAATAACTCATGAAAATAGAATGGACTGTCTTTGTCATATTGGAATTGCTTCTCAATCCAATTACAAAATTTTTCGATTAATTCTGGAATATTTTGATAATCCGGCGCGCGATATCCTCCTACGACACGATTGTCTTCTCTAAATTTACCTGGACAGGCATCAAAGTGATCTCCAAGATTTCTCCCGACCATCTGATGAAAATCCCTGATCAGTCGTGAAGTAATTGGAGCCGTTTTGTTTTCACGTACCAATTCTTTTAATAATTGATTGAATGCATCCAAAACATTTTTAACTTCAATTGCCAAATATTCCTTGCTCTTCGGAGGACTCCAACCGCTATTCAATTGGTCGATCTCGAATTCATTCAAAGTATTACCTTCAATTGCAGTTGTCGCTTGAGCCCCTTTGATAAAGGACATTCTTTGCAAATTTTCTCGAATTTCCGGAAACAAGGGAATTTGATTCAATGACTCGCAATGAGCTGCGCATTTGCCTAGTATGAAGAATAACCTGGGACTGACCTCCCAATTTTTCTTAAATGAAATATGTTCATTTTTTCTCATATTGCCTTTTATTCATATTTTAAATCGATAAATAATACCTGTATATTGTACAATATAATTATAAAAATAGAACAATAAAAATATCAAAATAATTATAATATTTGTTATAATAAAAATATTTTATAATAATATCAAGTATTTATTTATTTATATTTGTGACAAATAAACTTTCAAATGTGTAACTCCTATTGAGTCTTAGAATAAATATTTATATAAAACTAGTGATAATTTCAGTTAAAAATACAATAAATGCAAAATATCGCTTGACATTGCCAGGGACAGCCAGGTCTGCATCAGTACCATCCTACGCATGTACTCGCTCCTCAAGAGTCAGGAATTGGACGAAGCCGCTGAGGAGATGAATCCGGCGGAGATACAACAAGCCAGACAACCGGTGCCGGTTGTATACAACGACAAGATTCCACCCGAATTCTTTGACTTTATCCTCATCGACGAATGCCACCGCTCAATTTACAACTCTAAATTTGTCTATCTCCAGGCTCTAGCGCCTTTCTTTAATTCCAAGGTGAGATCTGAGGCATCTGCGACAACTCTTCCGATCTTGAATAAATCTAAGTTCCAAGAATTGCCATTCATTCTTTGTACATTGACTGAACAGCAGGAAATTGTTCGTCTGTTGGAAAGACAATTCGTGGCGGTTGAGCAGCTGGATCAGGAAATCGACTCGGCATTGGAGAAAGCGGAGATTTTGCGTCAGTCTATCCTCAAGAAGGCTTTTTCCGGGGAGCTTGTCCCGCAGGACCCGAACGACGAACCCGCGTCTGAACTGCTCAATCGCATCACTGAGGAAAAAACCAGGCGGGATACTGCAGTTAAAGTTGCAACGAGAAAAGCCTCTCCTTGAGAGAGCAAGATTCGACATAACAAAATTCTTATATCGAAATGAATATACCTATTGGATATATTGCATTTTTAATATCGATAAAACGTCTATAATCGATATAAATATTGCTAAATCTCGAATATCAGTCGCTTTGCGATATCAGACCGTCCCCTATGAATAATTGCCGTAACCTGATGAGCCATGAATATCTCTGAATTTACCGCAGGACGCAGGGAAAAGCAGACCAGTACCAAAGCTTTTTGCCAGAACTGATCAATCACGGTTGGACGCTGAATGATGCACCCACCTTGTTGATGCTTGATGAAGCCAGCCGATTGCTCGGCGAGTTGAGTGCATTTGCCCAAATTGTGCCTGATGTTGATTTTTTTATTCAAATGCACATTACCAAAGAAGCGACGACCCCCACCCGAATTGAGGGTACGCAAACCAAGTAAAAAAAATGCCCGTCAGATTATGCGCAGCCTTTACCGTGATCCGGTAATTAATTCGAGGTATGTCAGCGAAAAATTGAATATCCGGCAAAACACTGCCAGTGCACTGGTGTATGATTTTGAAGTGCTGGGAATCTTGCGTGAACTGACTGGCCAAAAACGCAATCGGCTGTACGTTTTTTCTGAATATATTCAACTATTTTATTAGGAATAATTGATGAATACTTCCCCCATCGTCTCCAGAGTCTGGAGTTTCTGCACCACCTTGCGCGATGACGGGGTGAGCTATGGCGACTACCTGGAACAGCTGACCTAATCGCCCAATGATTCACTCGTAGCCGATGCCGGTATGCGCTTTGACTATGTGCTCGCCAATCCGCCTTTTGGTAAGAAGAGTTCCATGAACTTCACGAACGAGGAGGGAGAACAGGAAAAGGACGACCTGACCTACAACCGGCAGGACTTCTGGGCGACCACCTCGAACAAGCAACTCAATTTCGTTCAGCATATTCGCACGATGCTGAAAACCACCGGACGCGCTGCCGTGGTCGTACCGGATAACGTGCTTTTCGAAGGCGGCGCGGGTGAGACGATTCGTAAAAAGCTGCTGGACAATACGGACCTGCACACCATCCTGCGATTGCCGACCGGCGTTTTCTATGCGCAGGGAGTCAAGGCCAATGTGATCTTTTTCGACAATCGTGAGGCCAATCCGTATCCCTGGACCAAGCAGGTCTGGTATTACGACTACCGCACTAATATTCACCACACGCTCAAGAAAAAGCCGATGCGTTTCGAGGATCTGTCGGACTTTGTCAATTGCTATAACCCGCAAAATCGTCACGAACGAAAGGCGACATGGGACGAAAAAGACGCACCGGAAGGCCGTTGGCGTAGCTACAGCTATGACGAAATCAAGGCGCGGGGGGACAAAACCAGCCTCGACCTTTTCTGGCTCAAGGACAAAAGCTTGACGGACCTGGACAACCTGCCTGATCCTGAAGACCTTGCCGAAGAAATCATCGAAAACCTCGAAGCCGGACTCAACAGCTTCCGTGAGGTCCTCACCGGATTGGAAAGCACCAGGTAGCGGAGAAGTGAGGGAGATAAATCCTGATGTCTGAACATGGAACTTTGCAAGCTGCAGCCGATAACTCTGATTTTCAAACGAGGTTGTAAAATAATCCCAAGAATTCTAAAAAAAGATCGAATTCAAGGTAACTATAACCCTTCCTTGGTTCAAAATCCTTGGTTTATAAATAAATTCGAAGTTTGGTTTTACCGTTAATCTCTCACTTTGACTTATTCTAAATCTTCAACTTATCACTAAAACTATTGACATTGCCCTTTTCCATCTATAAAAATGTAATAAATTTTATGTTTAATGTTGTATAAGGTTAATCAAACTTTATGAAATGGAATTCAGTATGGAAAAACTGATAACCATCAGTCAAGCAGCAGAGAAGATAGGCGTGAGCCCCGAAACTTTGCGCCGCTGGGATAAAACTGGAAAATTCAAATCCCAACGCCATCCTATTAACAATTACAGGGTATATACACCGGACCAGGTGAGCCAGTTTATTCAGGAAATCGAATCGGATTACACTCAACCTTACTTGTTTTCAAATCCTGCCGCCCCATACTATGAAACGGAATCGGGTAAACTCTACAATATTGATGCCATTCAATTTTTGAAAAACCTGGACACGGGTTCCGCCCAGTTGGTATTTGCCGATCCTCCTTATAATATAAAAAAAGCAGAGTGGGATTCATTTCAATCACAAAAAGACTATGTTGATTGGAGCGTGGAATGGATTCAAGAAGCCCACAGGGTTCTGAAATCTGATGGAAGTTTATATATCTGCGGGTTCTCTGAAATATTAGCGGATCTCAAATGGGCGGCGAGCCCCTTTTTCAAAGGTTGCAAATGGCTCGTCTGGTATTATCGGAACAAGGCAAATCTGACCAATGACTGGGGGCGTTCCCATGAAAGCTTACTTCATTTCAGAAAAAGTAAAAAATTCACTTTCAACGTTGATCAAGTGAGAGTGCCCTACAATGCCCATACTTTGAAATACCCCAGCCATCCTCAAGCTGAAACTTCTCAATACAGTCATCGAAAGCAATACAGTTGGTCACCTCATCCCAAAGGCGCCAAACCCAAGGATGTCTTTGAAATTCCAACTTTGACCAATAGTTCATGGGAAAGAGAAAAACACCCGACTCAAAAACCTGTTGAACTGATTAAAAAATGTGTGCTGGCCTCTTCAGATTCCAACAATTTGGTGATTGATCCATTTGGAGGGTCCGGAACTACATTTGCGGTTGCTGAAGCCTTTCAAAGAAAATGGTCAGGAAGCGAATCAAATCTCAGCTATTGTGAAATTATCAAAAAACGACTGTCTGATAAAGATCACCTGGTAAGAATTGCTCATGGAAAAGACGATGATATGGCCATTGCGCGTCGTATGAAGCTAAGGGGATAGCAATTTCCAGATATTATCTAAAATGAATTTTGAAAATGGGTGTATGTACTGATTGTAGGGAGGTTCCATCGTTTTGGGAGGAGGATCGATGAAATAGACCCCCTCGAGTTCAGTTAAAAACCGGGTATAAACCATGAATAATCCGGAAACGAAGGTGTAACTGATGTTTTCCTGTTCTTTCCTTTGGATATCATTGAGGAAAATTCCAACTACCTTTACCGAATGATTAGCAAATTTTTGTATTAGCATTTTGTCTAAAAAAATTTTTCCCAATCGGTCTTTTGATGAAGTTTTCAACGATACGACAATCTCTTGTTCACGAATTTCTTTTGAATTGGATTTCACTTCATCAAACGGAGAAAAAACCATATCCGTCTCACAAGAATAAGTCTTTTCCCCCTCGCCTGTAGGGTATGGAATTTTAAATACAACTTTTTTGTTAGGAACTCCCAAACTGGATATAATCAACCGAATTAGTTCTTCAAAGCGGTTTCCGACATGTTTACGAGCACTATTCGGATTTCCCAGAAAATCCAATCCCACGCCGATTGATTGCTGGATTGAATACACCACCTTATCCATTGTTTCATATACATCTGCATCAAATCCGTGATTGCGATTACTGGCTTCTTCCAGAATCTCCAGAAATTTTTGAAATCGGTCTTTAAATTCCTCTACATGGAAAATAAACAGACGGTTGTTGATAGGTCGGGCATATTTTATGGTTCCTGCAATTACGGAGGACAAGATCACGTACCCTTTGACTTCTTTTCTAACCGAAACCACATCAGGCAAGTAATCCAATACCCTCCTGGTAACTTCAGCAAAATCACTGAGATTGTCTTTTGGAGTCTGTAAATCCTCAATCAATGAATTCATGGTTATTTTGCTTCTCAGAGATTCAGAATATCGTCAGGATGCCTTTTTGCGTCCTTTTACATCACAACGAAGAGAGGTCATATAAAAAAAGTAAGTGAGGCAAAGCAAAGAAGCAACGCGAAAGAAAGAAGCGAATCGTATCGATCTCTGGTCAAGGGAGAAATTAAGTTTTCCACCAGTTTTTTATTCATCCAGCAACTCATTCCTTTGGGATTGCTTCGCCTGTGCTCGATTTGAATTCAAAGACGGCTCAGGCGCAGAGACGCGTGAAATAACCGGTGGACTCAATCTCGATATCGATGCCAACGGAAATGTTGTGGGTTTTGATATTGACCATAACTCCAAACGCATTGATCTTTCTATCCTTGAAACAGAAGCGTTACCTGTTAGTGCTCACAGAGCCGGCTGATCAAACGCGTTAATAAAAAAAATTTTGTGTGAATTTAAAAGTCATTGATTTGCTTGAAAAGACGAACTCCGACAAATTCCATGGTACAAGCATATCCAGTACCTGTAAAAACTCTGACCTGGGTTGGAGCAGTATTCATAGTTGTTTTTTCAAGCTTGCTCTACCTCGACCAATACGGGTGATGCACGCACTTAACCCGTCTGGGGCGAACGAGACATGCAGCTGACTCGGCTGTAATTGTTGCAATCGGTATGGGATTTTGCGGAGTGGACGATAATCCGGTGTTGTAATTGACAGCTTTCCGTCGCTGGGGTCGTAGGTAATACGGGCTGGAAGAGCCGAATTGAAATCCACGCTAGTGGTCCATCTCAAGTTCCATGACTGCGAGAACCATTTTTTGTCTATATCAGAGAGTGTTTCCTTGCAGAAGCGATTCCAGATTTCGTGGGTTTCTAGAGTGGGCCAGTCCTGCTGAGCGAGTCTAACCCTCATTTCGTCCGATCTTAGCCATCGAATCATGTCTCCCCACGTGGTGAATATCGGCTTTATTTGCGTGATAACAGTCCGAGCTGCCATCCGAGAAGGCAGACCCGCTCGCACGAGCATGGCCATCGTGAACTGAGGCAGTCCGGTTTCAAGGCAGGCTGCCGCGCTTCCGTCCAAATTCTCTGGTTCATCACCATTGACCTGCCTACGCATTCGCAGGGCCTCAATGGCCCAGACCAAACGGTTAACAAAGGCTTCTTCGACTATAAGCATATTGTCGAGACCAATATCCTCAACATCATCGCCACTGATCCATGCACGCAAAAGATGAGGCCAGTATTCAGGTAGTTCTTCATCCGGGATAAATGGTCTGATCTGCAAGAATCGCTTACCCAGTTCAATCAGGGCATCACCCAAAGCGTCAGCATTGCCCTGCAGGGCAGCTATATCTGCTTGGTCCAGCAAGGTAGTTAATTCGACAGCCATAGCTTCTATAAAGAGACCGGATTCCAGACCAACACCCATAGCAAAATGGCTTCGGCGTTGTGCAACCGTAGACTTGTTCCAGATCAGTCGTGCACGGGCTTCGAGGATCCGTAGCTGCTTCCGTTTATGTCTCGTGGCAATCCTTGCGATCTGCCTCGCCCAGAGCGACCCCGTAAGCGCTTCGTCGAGTAACCGCGGCAAATCGGCGCTGTCAGCGTCTAATGCCTCGATTAGACCGAAGACCGTCACGTCGAGACGTTCGATCAAGCTCTTAATAGATTCGGTATCGTCAGGCTCATCTGGCGGAAACCACGCATCCTGCGAATTTGCGAGGTACTCCATGGCATCCGCGTGCTCGAAAATCCCGGTTTTCACAAGACGTTGCATGACTCTTGTGACAACAGAAAAAATGCCACTCACTAGAGACCTGGCCTTGGCGGAATTGACCATGCAGCGCCAAGTATTCAGTCTCCACGACTTTCGATCGTAGATGACATGAATGACGAGACCTTCGAGATCGACGTATGCACGTCCGGCACGCCCGGCGACATTGGCGAGTTCCTCTCTAGGGATCAATGTACCGGCGCGGTACAGATTGGGAATGAGCATGATAGCGGCATTGAGATTGAGTCCTTGTGCCAACGTCGGAGAGGCCACGGTTACGCGAACAACGCCGGCTGCAAGGAGAGCTTCTACTTCCCGTAAAAAAGGCTTGGGCAGGCGTCCGTGATGGATGGCGACCCCAATTTGAAGGCACAACACCGCAGGATGATCAGCACCGAGCCAATCCTGACCTATAACCACGGCTCGCTGCACTAGATGAGTGTCATCAAGCAGCCCCGGCAGAAGTTTGCGTTGGTTTAAGTCGACGACCGTCTCTGCATAACTCTTGACAGTGTTTCTCTGGGTGCAGAAGATCAGTGTTCGTTTACCCTGTTTGAAGAATTTCCAAGCCGCCGCGAGCGTGAGTTCCTTGTTGTCCTTTGGAAACATTTTCGTGCGACGACCAGTGGGGGATGTCTCGGAAACAAAATGCTGAATAAATGGTCCATCGGTTTCCAGATCAAAACTCAATCGCGCTGACTGACTCTGCCACACCAGAGTGCCGAAACGTTGACGAGTTGGGCGCCAATCCGACTGAATCGGAGTGCCATCGGTGTCGCTTCTGATCCAAGCTGTCAGGTCGTCAAGTTGTGCATCTTCGGGAAGGATCGCGGATAAACAGACGATCCGTCTGTCCACGTGATCGGTGCGTCGAAGCAGTCGCTGAACAAGGTTTTCGTATCGAATTTCGCGTTCACTTGGCCCAATGAGATGACCTTCATCAAGAACGACGAGACCGACATCATTTATGACGGTAGGATCGTTTCTAAGCGCAAAGTCCAATTTCTCGGGCGTAGCGATTACAATGTGCTGGGTGCGGAGAGAATCCTTGTCATCGCCAGCCATACTACTCGTGCCATAGAGTGCGGATACGGTGAAACCGAGGGTGGAAAAGGTCTTCCGAAAGGACCTTTCTGTCTGCGCCGATAGCGCTCGTAGAGGTGTTATGATCAGAACACGCCTACAACAAGCTAGCGCCATCATAGTGGCAATCTCAGCAATTCGAGTTTTACCTGCGCTCGTTGGCATTGCCACAACAAGATCGTCATTGATGTCGACCACCCGCGAGACAGCCTGTGTCTGCGAAGGCCACAGTTCAATTTCCGCGGTCTTTCGGCCGTAAAGTTCCCCTATAAAAAGCCTTCGGAGTTCCTGATAGTTTGTGGCATCTGGAGGTCCTTCAAGCGGAAGAATTCGATGCAGGCTGCTCGACCAGAGGTCATCGATCAAATTGAACGCAATTCGTACAATCCACCACAAGGAAACAGCATTGGCGTTCTTTGCCAGGGACAAGGTTTTACGAAGCAACTTCCGTGCTTCCTCGACGAGCACTTCAGTGCCTGTTTGGAGAGCAAATTCGAAAAAAGCAAATGCTCGATAGACAGTCGTAGTGACGACTAACATGATGACATCGTCAGGATCAATTATTCCCGATATAACAGCATGCGCGATTACCTCGTCATCGTGGTTTGGATCTTGAATCCATGTTTTCGCTTGCGCACCCAGTCCTTCCAGATCTCGAATGATAAGAGAAACAAGCGCTTCCTCAATCGGAGCGAGATTGCGATTCTTTGGCCCCTGAGAGATCATTGAAAATGCCAATGCGGAGTAACTGCCGAGATGGTAGGAGGCGGCACCAATGACACGAAAAAAACCGTGAGAGACTACTTCTGGGGAACCATTCTGCACGAGTGACTCAAAAGCATTACCTGTTTGTACAAAGCCTCGCCGCCAGATTTCTGGTTCACCTCCTAATTCCCGCAATGCCAGAGAAGCTCGAAGTAACGAAAAGCCATATTCGGCGAGATCCGTTTCAATGGTCTCGCTAAAGCTAGGCGAACCATCTGGAAGTTTCCCTTCTTGGCGGATAAGAGCCCGAGCTTGGCCGCGTGCCTGCAAACGTCCCCGAAAATTTTCCACGGTTGTTTGTTCGAGAAACGTTGTCAACTCTTCAATCGTCTCCAAGATTAAGTGCTCCTTCGTAAGCGGTCCTTATGAATTCTTGATGATCAGCGATTCTAAGATGGACCACAGTGTGAGTCCTACCTCCGTCAGCCGCCTGCAGATCCTTAGTCAGTGCATCAGGCGTAACGTTCCCCGACATCGTAAACAACATGTGCTGGAGACGCGCCGTTGGTACGGCCCGAACTGCGATTTCTTTGCGAAGCATCTTGCCAAGATCTTCTTTCTTGTTGTTACTTTCCATCAACCGATCCGCCATGAATAGAAGCGAGATGGCCGTCGGTCTTCCACCATCACGGCTCAAAGCCTCCCTTGCTACCGTGATAGCGTCCGTTTTAAGAAACGCCCGACTTTTCGCCTCTCCTTTCAAGAGGTGTAGGTTCGATTTGCTGATATAAATTCCGATGAAGTCATCACCTCGCAGAGGCACCTCTCTGCCGTCTTTGTAGCGAAGACGCCGAATCGGCACGACAAATTTCGATTTCTCTTCGACAAACTCGGTGGCCAATATTTCGCCAAGTTCTCCCGATTGGAGGCGTGTCGACTGAGGCAATCGTTCCGCCAAGAGAGCGGCAGCAGCTGGATATCCAAGGCTGCGAATATCTTCAGATATTCGCTCCAAATCGTCATAATGTGAACGGATCAGATCGGGTAGCCGATCAGCAATCGCCTCACGTCCCCCAGCACGTTCGGTTAGTCTAAATAAGCGCTTGTTTTGTTCGGCGTCTATACGTTGAGTGTAGCACCAGTCCTTAAAAATCATGTATTTGTTTTTCATCTACCGCTGTCAGACTTATCAGTCAAGCACAACATCGGATATGGGTTTTTTCCGTATCGATTCCTACGAATTGCCAGGTGAGAGAACGCAAAGTCAAATTGAGTAACTCTGACAATTCGCACGTTTGTCTGTTCATATTGAGTAAAACGAATACTTGTGCGAACCCGTCGATCAGAGCCATAAGGTTTAATACAAGGACGGGTGTAATTAAAAGTGAGGGGCATTTCAATTAAGCCCTTTGAAGTTGTTGCCAATAACAATCCCATTTTCCATTGGCTCTTACCACCCTGAGTTGAATCATCTGATCGGCATGTTGTTTTTTCCACCAAGCGCCAGGGAGTTTGAGCCTTTTTTGGATGAGGGAACGATGGGCGCTTTCAATTTTTCCAGAGCCGATAGGGAGTTGTTGATCAATAGCTGTTTTGTATTCAAACTGTCCGGGACGATTTTTCATGTAACGTACCAAAGCGCGAATGGGGGCCTTTTCATTGGGAATAGATTCGGATTCTTGCCTGGATATAAATTGCTCTAACACGCTGTCAGCTCCTCCTTTTTTCAAGATTTGCTTCTGCTTTTTCAGGAACGGTGAGCCGTCTTCAAAAGCGGCTTGGCAGGCTGCACCAAGATAATCACAGAGATGATAAAAATCGATGAGATAGTTCGCCTGAGCGCCAAAATGAGTTTCGATTTTTTCACAGATCCAAGGGGCTCCATCCCCTAAAGCATGAATCTTCGTCTGCTTTCCCAGTCCCGCTTTAAGCGCGACCTCTTTCATTTGAAAACCCGCTTCATCTCTGCCGTTCAAGGTTCCAGCATAAATGGAGTCGACACTTCCTCGAGCATAGGCTAAGGAGGTAATCCCTTCTTTCCAACTCACTTGACGCGTTTTTCTGCGATCCCCCGTAAAAGTAGAGTCTGCCGTCTCTACCAGAGGCACCATGGTGCCATCACTTTGCACTATCACCACCCCCGCCCCACTGGCCTCCCTGCTGGACTGCTGCTCTTCTTTCAGGGAGAAACATCTCTGACTGTGATGGAGGGTTCGCGCTCGAATACTGCTGGAAGGAATGTCAATGCCATAATGCTCCTTGAGTTTCTGGCTCGCTGCTGCAAAGGAGACATCGGCCCCAAAATCCACCATCGCTCGCTGCAGAGGCTCTGAATAACCTTGGCACTGAACCCCAATCGAGGCACTCAAGGGTCTCTGTCTTTTTCCTCGCCGTCCTTCCCTGAAAACAAGTTCTTCGATTCCAATGGGACCAAAGGTGCTGTGCCAATATATTTTTTTTTACCATCTCGGATCAGATCCGCTTTTTGAGAAGACTCTGCTTCTTTTATATCGGACTGATGGCCCAACCAGCCTTGAAGCACTTCCTGACCTAATTTACGCACTTCTTCAATCGTCCGCCTCTCAGCCTCATCGGCTGTTTGGCAACTCCCATCGTCATTTTCGATAATCCCCAGAATGGATTCCATCCGATGGCGCAGGTGAGGATATTTCGACAGCCGTTCTGCTAATGAAAAAGATGACTCGTCACCTTCCCTTAGTTCTGAGTAACCTAAGCATTTTGACATTTTCAACTCCTGTTTGAAGGTCAATCATTCGAATACACTCCTACTTTCAAAATACTTAAAGCACATGTCCAGCTATTTCTCTCTGCCCCACACTTTTAATTACACCCTACAAGGACAGTGAGGGTCAGTGCGCTCGGGTTGACGGTCTCCCACTCGATCTTGTTAAAGTGCTACCTGTGTGAACTGCTGATTTGATTGCAGCCGAGTGACTTTCGTAGAATCCGTGATGAATTGCCCTTCTAGCTTCTTTAAATTTCCTGAAACATTGGCTTGGTAGTCCACGAGTCTGTATGAAATCACCGAAGGGGTCCTCCTAATATTAGTGGAGATGTAAACAAAAAACTCAGCACTACCATAATGGAACTGATCTCTCTCATTATTCGGAGTTCGTCTTCTCTGATTTTATGAAGCCTGATAACTTACTACCGTTTCTTACTCATAGTCAAATTCATACCTGAAATTGGGACCGAATTCAACCAGCAAAGAGTATAAAACATTCGGAGGAATATGAAAATTGACTTTGTTCCCACCCGCCTCGTCGTTTGTGCAAGTCCTCAAGGAATTGGGACTGGTCAGGAGAAAAGAGTCTGTTGTCTAAGTAACTTAGGTCGAGTCGAAATGGCAACCAATAATTGATTGTTCTATTCTTCCTAACAAAATAAATCCAAGTCAAAGGCGCCGAATAGCTTCAGGTAGTGGACTAGAGTAACAGTCCACTCTTCCGTAATCGAAGAACGAATCTTCCCAACGTGCGTCATTTCCATCGATTGCACGGTTTTTAATTGACGAAATAGGTCAATTTTCATATATTCTTTTGGTATTTTCCTATTTTCACGGAAGAGAAGTGAGTGGTAGATGGCTACTAAAGAAAACTGGGCAGGTAGAGACGGGCGATTTGATATAAAGGATTGAAGCAATGGCATTAGCGCACCGCACTCCGGAACAGGAAGCACGCGACAACATCGATGCGTTTTTGGATCAAGCCGGATGGAAGGTGCAATCAAAAAAGAAAATCGACTTCAGCGCCAGTCTCGGAATTGCCGTTTGTGAGTACCGGACTGATGCTGGTCCTGCCGATTACGTTCTTTTCATAGACAAGAAACCTGTTGGCGTGGTCGAGGCCAAACCAAAAGAGTGGGGCCAGAACATCACGACAGTCGAAGAGCAATCCGGGTGTTACGCCTCCGCGAAACTCAAGTGGGTGAGTCATAGTAAGCCCTTACCATTCGTTTATGAAAGTACCGGGGAAATCACCCGTTTCACCGACACACGCGATCCAAAACCCCGTTCCCGCGAAGTGTTCAACTTTCCTCATCCGGAGACGATGCAAGAGTGGCTTTCCCAGCCCGCATCGCTTCGGTCGAGGCTCCAAAGGCTTCCGAATCTGGATCCGATGGGTCTGAGAGCGTGCCAGCTCAACGCTATCGAAAAACTCGAAGCATCCTTCAAAGATGATCGTCCACGTGCCCTCATTCAGATGGCCACCGGTTCGGGTAAGACCTTTGCCGCCATCACCTCGATCTACCGCTTGCTCAAACATGCGGACGCCAAACGCATCCTTTTTCTCGTAGACACCAGGAACCTGGGCGAACAGGCCGAGCAGGAGTTCATGACCTACGTACCCGGTGATGACAACCGCAAGTTCACCGAACTCTATAACGTCCAGCGCCTCAAATCGTCTTTCGTCGCCAGGGACAGCCAGGTCTGCATCAGTACCATCCAACGCATGTACTCGCTCCTGAAGGGTCAGGAATTGGACGAAGCCGCTGAGGAGATCAATCCGGCGGAGATACAACAATCCAAACAACCGTTGCCGGTCGTCTACAACGACAAGATTCCACCCGAATTCTTTGACTTTATCATCATCGACGAATGCCACCGCTCAATTTACAACCTCTGGCGCCAGGTGCTGGAATACTTCGACGCCTTTCTCGTCGGTCTGACGGCCACGCCGGACAACCGCACTTATGGATTCTTCAAAAAGAACGTCGTCAGTGAATACAACCATGAGCAAGCCGTGGCCGATGGTGTCAACGTCGGCAACGAAATCTACGTCATAGAAACTGAAAGAACGCAGCATGGCGGCCAACTCAAAGCCCACCAGCAGGTCGAGAAGCGACAGCGTCTGACGCGCCGCAAGCGCTGGGAAATCCAGGACGAAGACCTCACTTATACCGGACGCGAACTGGACCGTTTTGTCGTAAATCCCGACCAGATTTGCACAGTCGTACGCACCTTCCGCGACAAGCTGCAGGAGATATTCCCCGGTCGCGAGGAAGTTCCGAAGACGCTGGTTTTTGCCAAGACCGACAGCCATGCCGACGACATCATCCAAACCATACGCGAGGAATTCGCAGGGGGCAATGATTTCTGTAAGAAGATCACCTACAAGGTCGAAGAAGACCCGAAATCCGTCCTTGCTCAGTTCCGCAATGACTTTTACCCACGCATCGCCGTGACCGTGGATATGATTTCTACGGGCACCGACGTCAAGCCACTCGAATGCCTGCTCTTCATGCGCGACGTGAAAAGCCGTAACTATCTCGAGCAGATGAAAGGCCGCGGAACCCGTACCCTCGACCATGATGATCTCAAGAAAGTTTCACCCTCCGCCGTCAGCGGTAAGACTCATTACGTGATCGTGGATGCCGTCGGCGTCACCAAATCCCTCAAGACTAATAGCCAACCACTGATCATTAAACCCTCCATACCGCTAAAAGACCTCGCCATGGGAGTGATGATGGGTGCCCACGACGAAGACACGGTGAGTTCTCTTGCCGGACGCCTCGCTCGCCTCAACCGGCAACTTAACCCCCAGGAGCGGGCGCGTATCAAAGAACAGACCGGAGGGATCGAACTCACCAGCATTGTTGGTAATCTGCTGGCAGCCATTGATCCGGACCGGATCGAAGCGAAAGCCCGCGAGACCGGGCACTTACCCGACGGTGCCGAGCTGTCACCGGAAGCTTGTGAAAAAGTTCAGGAGCAATTGGTTAGTGACTCTGCCGGCGTCTTCAACGGCGAGTTGATCGAACTGATCGACTCGATTCGCCGTGACAAGGAACAGACTATCGACCATGACAATCTGGACACGGTACTCCACACGGGATGGGAAGGCGACTCGCACGAAAACGCCAAAACTATGGCGCAAGAATTCCGGCAGTATCTGGAAGCCAACCGAGATGAGATCGAAGCCTTGACTATCTTCTATGCTCAACCGCACAGGCGCAGCGAATTGACATATGCCATGATCCGGGAGGTGTTCGATAGACTGAAGAACGACCAACCTCGGTTGGCCCCTTTGAGAATCTGGAAGGCGTACTCCCTGCTCGACGAGTACAAAGGCGTCAAACCTGTCAGCGAACTGACCGCGCTCGTGGCATTGATCCGCCGGGTCTGCGGAATTGACAGGAAGCTCTCACCCTATTCTCAAACTGTGCGCCGCAATTTTCAGAATTGGATCATGACGCGCCATAGCGGCAGCGGAGAGAAATTCAATGAGAAGCAGATGGAGTGGCTGCGCATGATTCGTGACCACATCTCCACCTCCTTTCATCTGGAGCGAGACGACCTGGACATGGCTCCTTTCGATGGTAAAGGCGGTCTAGGGCAGATGTACAAGCTCTTCGGTGATAGGATGGATGGAGTGATTGACGAACTGAATGAAGCTTTGGCTGCGTAAATGGAACTCGAAGCTACAAGAATCCCAAATGGCTGGTCTCGTACATCGCTCGAGTCAGTGTGTCAAATTCTGGATTTTAGGCGTATACCGTTAAACAACAGCGAACGCTCACAGCGTATCATCGGTAGGTCCGCAGATGATCTCTATCCCTACTACGGCGCTACAGGTCAAGTCGGTGTAATTGACGACTTCATCTTCGAGGGTGAACACATTCTACTGGGTGAAGATGGTGCCCCATTTCTTGATCCTTTCAAGGTCAAATCTTATTTAGTGGATGGAAAATTTTGGGTCAACAATCATGCTCATATTCTCAAATCAGCCGTCCCTAACAAATTCCTTTGTCACTACCTTAATCAGATTGACTATTCAGACTATGTAACAGGAACGACAAGAATGAAGCTTACCCAGAACGCACTAAAGCGAATTCCTGTTTTTGTTGCACCAATAGCCGAACAACGCCGGATCGTCGCCAAGATCGAAGAACTGTTTTCCGAACTGGACAAGGGCGTCGAAAACCTGAAGACGGCAAGGGCGAAGCTCCATGTCTACCGTCAGGCCATACTCAAGCACGCCTTCGAAGGCAAGCTCACGGCGCAATGGCGCGAAGAAAACAAAGATAAGCTGGAAAAACCCGAACAATTGCTCGCTCGTATCAAGCAGGAGCGGGAGGCGCGTTACCAAAGACAACTCAGGGAATGGGAAACGGCCGTCAAGAAATGGGAGCAAAATGGGAAAGAGGGTAAGAAGCCTGTCAAACCAAGAAAACTCAGTGCCAAATATGGCCAAATAGTAGAATTAGCAGATAGTAGCGAGAGAGATATTCCTCACGGTTGGTACGAAACGATTTTCGGTGAGGTTATCAGAAATATCTCAATCAACCACAAGAAACTCCCAAAGACGCTGTATTCTGAAACCGGCACATTCCCTGTCATTGACCAAGGACAAAAAATCGTTGATGGTTATTGCAATGAATTAGATCGTGTAGTCGATGAAGACCTTCCATTAATTGTTTTTGGTGACCACACTCGTATCATAAAATTCATAAATCGGCCATTCGTGCCTGGTGCTGACGGTGTTAAAGTTTTCAAGGGCCTAGGCGTAGACGATAAATGGCTCTTTTACATCGCTCACGCTCTTGATTTCCCCGACAAAGGGTATGCTCGGCATTTCCAGCATTTGAAAAAGGCACGCTTGTTGGTGCCTTCCCTCACCGAGCAACGTTGCATCGTTGCGGAGGTTGAAGAAAAGCTTTCTGTCCTTGAGGACTTGTACAAAACTCTTGACCATCAACTGATTATGGCCGATGCGCTTCGTCAGTCCATTCTAAAGAAAGCTTTTGCAGGCCAGCTTGTCCCGCAGGACCCGCATGACGAACCCGTCTCAATCCTTCTGGGCCGGATCAGGGCTGAAAGAGAGAGAGTAATGAAGAAAAACCACACCAGGAAATCAAAGAAGAGGAAGATCGCCGTATGAACACCGCTCCTATTGTCTCCAAAGTCTGGAGCTTCTGCACCACCTTGCGCGATGACGGGGTGAGCTATGGCGACTACCTGGAGCAGCTGACCTATCTGATTTTCCTCAAAATGGCGGATGAGTATGCCAAACCGCCTTACAACCGCGATGTCGGTATCCCGGTCGAGTTCAGCTGGCAGAACCTGAAATCGAAAACAGGTGCGGAGCTTGAAAGCCACTACGTCAGCCTGCTTCGCGAACTCGGGAGCAAGGCGGGTATGCTGGGTCAGATCTTTACCAAGTCCCAGAACAAAATCCAGGATCCGGCGAAACTGTACCGTCTCATCGACATGGTGGACGACACCGAATGGGTCATCCTGGGTGCCGACGTCAAGGGGGACATTTACGAAGGACTGCTCGAGAAAAACGCCGAAGATACCAAGTCGGGAGCGGGCCAGTATTTCACTCCGCGCGCCCTCATCCGCGCCATGGTCGAATGCGTACGGCCCGAACCGGGAACGCTCATCGCCGACCCGGCCTGTGGAACGGGCGGTTTCTTTCTGGCTGCTTACGACTTCATCACCAACCCGGACAACTTCAGCCTGGACAGGCAGCAGAAGATGTTCCTGAAGCACAAAGCATTTCACGGCAACGAAATCGTCGCCAACACGCGCCGCTTGTGCCTGATGAACATGTTCTTGCACAACATCGGTGAGATCGACGGGGGCGTTTCCATATCGCCCAATGATTCACTCGTAGCCGATGCCGGTATGCGCTTTGACTATGTGCTCGCTAATCCGCCATTTGGTAAGAAGAGTTCCATGAACTTCACGAACGAGGAAGGAGAACAGGAAAAGGACGACCTGACCTACAACCGGCAGGACTTCTGGGCGACCACCTCGAACAAGCAACTCAATTTCGTGCAGCATATTCGCACGATGCTGAAAACCACCGGACGCGCTGCCGTGGTCGTACCGGACAACGTGCTTTTCGAAGGCGGCGCGGGTGAGACGATTCGTAAGAAGCTGCTGGACAATACGGACCTGCACACCATCCTGCGATTGCCGACCGGCGTTTTCTATGCGCAGGGAGTCAAGGCCAATGTGATCTTTTTCGACAATCGCGAAGCCAGCCCGAATCCCTGGACCAAGCAGGTCTGGTACTACGATTACCGCACCAACATTCACCACACGCTCAAGAAAAAGCCGATGCGTTTCGAGGATCTGTCGGACTTTGTCCATTGCTATAACCCGCAAAACCGTCACGAACGAATGGCGACGTGGGACGAACAAGACGCACCGGAAGGCCGTTGGCGTAGCTATAGCTATGACGAGATCAAGGCGCGGGACAAAACCAGCCTCGACCTTTTCTGGCTCAAGGACAAAAGCTTGACGGACCTGGACAACCTGCCCGATCCTGAAGACCTTGCCGAAGAAATCATCGAAAACCTCGAAGCCGGACTCAACAGCTTCCGTGAGGTTCTCGCCGGATTGGGGAGCACCAGGTAGCGGATAAGTGAGTGAGATAAACCCTGATGTCTGAACATAATACTCCGCAAGCTGCAGCCGATGACTCTGAGACCGTTGTTGCATTTACGCAAGTCACTTAAAACGACGCGTAAAGAAAACCAGGGTAAATTATAGGAAACGCATTAATACAGCATAATACAATCAACTGAACTATAGGTGGGATAAAATGGAGGACACAGCCATGTCATTTCAGCCAACCGATGAACAACAAGCGATTCTCCAGCATGATCCGGGAAATCATGCTCGCATACTTGCCGGACCAGGAACGGGTAAGAGCACTACTATGGTCGCTCTTCTTGATTGTCTTCTCAAGAAAAACAAGGCGCTCCGTGTACGCATGCTCACGTTCACAAGAGCAGCCACCGCAGAGCTCGCCAATAAATTTACTGACGGCTCCGATATTGTATTGCGTCCGAGCACCATCCACTCGTTCGCCATCTCAATTCTACTCCGCAATCCGGGAACAGGGGGATTTCCAGAGCCACTCCGTATTGCTGATACATGGGAAGACAAGAAAATAGTCAGACCTACGCTTGCGAAGCGCACCAAGGTCGGTGTCCGTATGCTCGACAAGCTTGTTAGTGAAATGGCAGCGAACTTTGAGTCGCTCAATAGTGAGAAAGATCCTTGCATTACCGATTCCGAACGGAACAGGTTCTTAGGCGCTTGGGAGGAGCATCGCCGTATTCTCGGATACACGCTCTTGTCCGAAATACCCTTTGCTCTTCGGAGGGCGCTCAAGGAACACAACGATCTCGACGGTGTCGACTTCGACCTTCTCCTAGTTGATGAATACCAGGACCTGAACGCTTGTGATCTCGATGTGCTGCGTTTTATTAGTGAACAAGGCGGGTGTACCGTCGTCGGAACAGGAGACGATGACCAGTCAATCTACTCATGGCGTAAAGCTGCGCCTGAAGGTATCCAGCGATTTTCCAATTACTACGATCCTGCGTCTGATTACACACTCTCGGTTACCCTTCGTTGCGGAAAGAGCATTATCGATTGGGCGAACTACGTCATCTCCGGTAACCCCGACCGATCTCCCAACCATCCAACACTCAAACCGCTGCCAAACTCGCCCGATGGGGAAGTGGCGTTTCTTCGTTTCGAGAACAATCGCGCTGAGTCAAAGGGAATTGCGGAACTCGTTGAAGTTCTCAAAGAGAGGGGTCTAAAGCCGAAAGAAATCCTTGTTCTCATGCGGACTGACAATAACGGTACGTTTAGCAAACCCATTCGCCAAGAACTCGAGAAAAGAGGTATCGAGTGCACTGATCCAGGTTTCGTGCTTCGCGTCCTGGGAGAGAATGGCAACCGCAAGTTCCTTGAACTTCTCCGCCTCCTCGTCTACAAGAACGATTCCATCTCTTGGGCAAGCATTTTGGAACTCACACCAGGAGTAGGACAAAATTTCTTCGAATTCGTTTATGACCGCGCTAAGAAAAACGGCAAGACATTTTCAGATGAACTCCTTGATGTTTTTAATAATGATTTTCCTGATGCGCCGCAATCGGCGCGAAAAGTGAAAGAGACCATGGAGCCTATTCTGAATTGGCTCAACGACACTGAGATTCCAGAAGAACAACCAGAAAGTGGTTGGGGGAAATGGATTTTCGAACTCAGTGGAAAAGAAGCACTTCCGGAGTTAAGTGAGGAATTCTGCGACCTGCTTCTCAAATTGGACAGGCTCTTTGATGAAGAGCAAACTCTTTCCCGTTTTCTCGCTCAAGTCGAACCGTTCGGTAAGGATCTCGCTCTCGCTCAAAGTGAAGGCGTACGACTAATGACTATGGGCGGTTCAAAAGGGCTAACTGTGAGAGCGACTATTATTGCAGGCGTTGAAGAAGGACTCATTCCCCGGCCAGACTGCGACCTGAGCGAAGAGCGGCGTATTCTCTACGTTGCAATGACTCGTGCAAAGGAGTTTGTCTTTTGCACTTGGACTCGAAGACGCACGGGACCGACGGCTCGTGCTGGTAAATCGAGCACATTTCGCCGACGGTTTAGCCACTTTCTTGAGAAAGGTCCCGTCAAATCCGAAGACGGCCTTGCTTTCTTGAACAAGATAATGAAGTAGGGCTTGAAAAAAATTCCCGGAATTCTCGAATTCCAATTCCTTCCAATTCCTTTGGGATATTCCCGCGTTCAGGATTTTTAGAAAGGCGATGGAACGCTTTTTCTATCTGCTCCGGAACATGGTTCGCCCAGCCCGAGACTTCTTGACGTTCGATGAAATCGTAGATTTCCTCCAAGTCGCCTGTCGCGTCATCTGTCAGTTGAACCAGGAAGGGCATAAGTCCTGCGACCCTGCCGAAGTCTTGCGATGATGTTGTCGGTCGGTTGTGACTCACTTAAATTTGGTGGCTGCCAAGCGCGAGAATCTTCAGTAGCGCTACCGTCTCTTGCGTCTGCTCGTAGCTGTCGATATCCTGAATGACCACCATGGCTTCCCCTTTCCGGGTAATTATCAAGGGCTCCTGTTGTTCACAGAGCGTGCGCACAATTTTCGCGGTGTGCGCTTTGAGGTAACTGATCGGCTTAATCTGACTAGATTATTTCATAAACCTTCCCCAGATTGATCTGAATTTAGTCCATAAAAAAGACTGAATGTAAGGTACAATTCCCTCGAATTCTTCCTTTGGGGGAAGTGGATACAGGTGACTGTGCCGACCACCTCCGTTCACAAAATTTACCTTGCAGTCACATGTTTTTTTTTGTTAAATTCGGTTCCTTGGCCAAGAATCCGAATCGCCAGGACATGCGTACTCATTTATTCAGCAGGGTCGTAATATGAACATCGAACAACTTTTCTGGGATCTTTACAGAGCACCCGTGGAAGCAGAATCGAAATGACGCTTAAAACTTGTCCACTAACTTTGTAGTAGTGCGACAAACTATGGGCGTCTCTTTTTGCACGTTAAGATTGAAGAACGTCGATAATGACATACCTAAGGAGCATACTATGCAATTGACAGAAGCAAAAAGTGTTTTTGAGACTGAGGCGGTGAATTATTTGCGTATTATGACGAGGCAGAATAATACTGTCGGCTTCAAGATACCTGAGTACCAACGTCCATATAATTGGCATAAAGGACATCTTAAGCGGTTACTAGAGGATTGCATCAACGGGTTTTATCGCCACTTCAAATCCGAGAATGAGCCAGAGTTTACTTTTCTCGGGACCGTAATACTAGTGAACGAACAAACGAAAGAAAATACATTCGAAGGTGAGTCCCTTTCTATTGTGGATGGACAACAGCGTATAACCACTCTCGCCCTTCTCTGTTGTGCGCTGGTAGGAATGCTCTCAAAATATGGAAAGGTTGAGGTAATGGCACTGCGCCAGGATACTAAAGATTGGCTTAAAGAAGAGATCCGATACCAAATGGATGCCCTTTACACTTGCACCACGGGGCAGCAAACAAAGTATCTTAAACCCTATCCTTTTCCCAGACTTGTCAGACACGATGACACTCGTGGGTTTGATAATAAGGAATCCGAGTATCGTTCAGTCATTGCACAGTTTCTCCGTAAGTTTAGAGACTACTACGAGAATATTGTGGAGAACCCGGGTGAATCGTTTAAATCTGAACGGGATAAAGAGAACAACGTACAAAAGCAATTAAATGAAAACTATGATTTTATTTATGAACAAGTCGAGCGCTTTCTGTACAATGGCGAAAATAATGACGATAAAAGTGATTCCGACATCGACGTCAGTCTTGTGCGGAAGAGTGATTTCAATCAAAAACCAATGAGAAGGCTTTGTAACAAATTCAATTACCAGAATGTGAAGCAAGAGGGTGACGCTATTAACGACATATCGGCGAATGATGAGTGCGAGGGGCTCATAAGAGTACTGCTATTTTGTTCCTATTTTATGAATTATGTAGTGTTGACACGGGTGAACACCGAAAATGAAAAGTATGCATTTGATATTTTTGATGCACTAAATACAACTGGTGAGCCACTGACTGCTCTTGAGACTTTCAAGCCGCAGATAATACGATTCGAAAGCAATATCGACGGTTACGAAGGATCTGAAACCGAGTTCCACTTTAACCGGATCAAAGAGAATTTAAACGACATATACCCTGAAACAGAGAAACGACAAAAAGCCACAAAAGAACTACTCGTTACGTTTGCTTTATACCTAGAAGGCTATAAGTTACCCCTTGATCTCGCTTCTCAGCGTAACTATTTACGAACAAAATTTGGCAAAGTGGAAAACCGAGATCTTAAACGTAGGCTTGTGCAATCACTCGCAGATATCGCAGACTTTCGGCAAACGTTTTGGAGTCGAGATTCGATCCACAGTCTCAACATGAATTGTCCCAACGTGAGCGAACGACTGAAACTTTGCTGCAAGTTCATATTGGATATGAATACCAGTTTGGCTATTCCGGTATTGGCAAGATATTGGATACAATATCGGCAAGACGAAGATGTGGTCTCCTTCGCTAACGCAGTACAAGCAGTAACTGCTTTTCTTGTCTTACGACGGTCCATAACAGGCACTACAGGAAAGATCGATGCTGACTTCAGAAAGATTATGAAGGGCGAGTCGCAGAGCGAGAATAGTGGACTTTGTGTAGGCATAGATCATTCAAACTCGATTATGAGTTTGGATAAGCTCAAGGAGACATTGCGAGGGTATTTAGAAGCACCAACTATTGGAGTGAAAAATAAGGGAACTTGGATTTCTCGAGCGAGTGAAGTGGGCTTAGCTGAGTATTCGCGTCCGTTGTGCCGATTCTTGCTCTTTGCTGCTTCCGATAATGCCAGACCGGATACAAAAAATCCAGGCCTTCTTACACGTGAAGGAATAACAAGGAGTGATGAATTAGACTTTTTTAACTATGGGAAATGGGATGACGATAAGTACGCAACCGTTGAGCACGTGGCTCCAAATTCAGACTCTAGTAGTCGATGGGATGAAAAAATCTACCTACGGACAACTACTCGCCATTTGATAGGAAACATAATTCTTCTTCCTAAAAAAGAAAACTCAAGTGTTGGTAATGCTCCTTGGACAAAGAAAAAAATATTTTACAGTGCATTGATTGCAAAAACAGAGGAAGAAAGAAATGAACAATTTGAGAGAGCTAAAAATGAAGGTCTTGACTTTAGGAAGGAGACAAAAAATTTACTTAAGAAACAAGGACGGCTTCATATGCTTGATCCAATTGCCAACGTCACTGACTGGACAGAGTCGTTCATCCAAAAACGAACGAATAATACACTTGAGCTCGCTTGGGATATCATATCGCCATGGCTCGACTATTGAGACATGGCTTTAAATAGTCTATGCGTTGTCTATTTATGGCAGGCAAGACACGCCTTTGATTTTCCATATAAGTCATCAATGTCAGTCGGTCCGCTGTCTGGCCTCAGCGGATTGGGTTTTACTTTCGACCGCATTCGAGTTAACCGCCGTTCATGATCCTGCATGATCTGCTCAATGCGCTCCGACTGCTCCAACTCTGTCAAGGACTCGCCTTGGCTCCACGTAAAAGGAGACCCGTGCTCCACGGCGTTTTTTTCGTAAGCCTTGGCTTCCTCGAATGCTTCTGGGTGCTTTTCTTTGAGGCGCACCCATTCGATTTTCTGCTGGAAGAAGCAAAAGGTGCAGCCACTTCGAGTGCGCCACTCGTAGTATTTTGGTAACCCCAACCCAGCGCCTTCCAGAATTTCCAGAACCCCTGCTTTGTCGATTCCGGAATTTTTGAACGGGAGCTTTACGACGAGAGCATCGTGTTTGGACGCGTAACCTTCCCGGTAGTCCTCGTCGGACCGGATGGCGACGTAGCTATAAACGGTTATGCCACTTTCGAGAGTTGGCTGAATCCATTGCTCAAACGGGCGTAACTTCAGCTGCCTTGTGCACCAGCGTGCCTGTGGTGACGGCAAAAAGTTGTTATACTTCTTCAGCCAAAAATCAAAATCCCGGTCGGGATTAAGCCGCACGATGGGTTTGCCCAGAAATCCTTCGAGCTTAACCAGAAATTCATAGACCTCCGGTAGCTCCTTGCCGGTATCCGTAAAGAAATAATCGATATCCAGTTCGGGGTGATTCTGGCGCACAAAAACGGCTAACGCCGCGCTGTCACGTCCACCGGAAAGCCCCAGCACATGCCGTTCCCTACCTGCGTTGCCTACGATGCGTTCCATTTCTTACCACCGCGTTTTTTAGGTTCGACTTCGTCCGATCTCCGAAGATGGCGAGCACTCAACTCAGCCAGGGCTGCCAGAATTACGTTACGTCGCTTTTCACCACTGCGTGTCAGTGCAGAGTCCATCTGACCGATCAACGCATCCACCTCCTCTCGTTCCGGGTCGCTGATATCGAACTCGTCATGAACCGGCGTCGGCCGACCACCCATGCCGATCACAACTGCCATGGCATGTCTCTTGTCTTTACGTCCCTTGACACGGGCGAACGCCTCGGCACGTAAAAACTTTTGCGATAGTTCGGCGAGCTCCATTTTCGCAAGATCGATATCCGGATCAATCCAGTCCCGTGAAGGTTTGTTGACTGCCATGCTGGCTAAACCCTCCATTTCCGCCGCTTTTCCTTCAAATTGCGCAAGACGAGTGATAAACGCTTCCATACGATAATCTCCACCAAGTTCACGGATATTTCTGGCTCGTGAACGCAACTCGCCGAGCATTGATGCCGAGGCATTCGGTACAAGAAGCTCGGCGAGCAGCGTATCCCTCATGCGGTTGAGCATAGTGGGATAGGCCTGTCGTAGCTCCGTTAAACTTTCGCGAACCTGATTTGCAACCTGGTCAACGGCTACATTTTCAACAAGGTACGGACTCTCGTTTAACACTTCAGGGATGTCGTCGAAGATGAGCCTGTTCGGATCATTGGCTTGCTTGAATAGTTGACGAATGCGCTTGGAATTTCCTGAAACCCGCTGCGTCCGTTTGACCCAAGTTGGCAGGTGGTCATAAATCGACACCAATCCTTTGGCGACGTCAATCGGCTCTAAGAGAGTCAATGCGTTGTCTTCGTCCAATTCACGCACGATATCGGCCATTTCGGACAACAGCCGGCGTGAGGTCTCGCTGAGGTTCATCCATCGAAGCTGAATGTCCGCCGGATCCTTGGCGAGATAATCTACATCCAGGTCAGACACACGCGCCTGAAAAATTTCCTGACGATAGAAAGCCAGGTTCGTACGCTGTGACAGGAGAAACGCCACAGCCAATACCGGCATCAGACCGTCCTTTATCCCGAACGGCGCTTGGCGCCAGACATTGTAAATCTCAGTGACCGGCACGGCTCTTTGTGAATTGGTCTGCAGCAATTTTATGGCTGCATTCCACGCAGGCCCCAATTTGTGGGGATCACTCATCCCGGGTTCGGGAGCGACGAAACGCCAACTCTCCATTGTTTCGCGATACAAACCGGTTGCCTCCAATAAAGATGCGAAAAGACCACCTTCTGCAGGAAAACCCTTGATACCAAGACGTGATTCACCTTCATTGCGCACCATCCGTCGCAGGAGAGCATTCAGGGCGGCGACTGCATTGCTCGAAGGCTTGACACGTCCCAGGAGCTCATTGCGGAGCCGTGGCGCACTTATAAATCGGGCATCGGCGAGGTCGGAAGCCAGACTGTTCAGTTCAGCATGAGGAAGTGGTTTGGAGTTAAATCGTTTATGATACCAGGACATGCTATTGAAAGTCAGACTGAACATACTCTCCAATTGTTCCTGCAAGCGGGTGATGCGAGATTGGACCTCGATACGGGCCACCCTGTCACCTTGTAGCTCTGGATTTTCGTCGCGCACCCGCTGCAAAGCAAGCAGTTCGTACACGAAATCCGGAATTTTTCTGGTTTGCAGCGACAAACCCACAACGACATCCCAATTTCCACTCGTCTGCGCAACTCGAAGACATATTTCCCTCGCTTTTTCTTCTGACTCACCTTTCGTGGGAATCGTAAGGAAAAAACTACCAATAGCGCCTTGGCGAGGTACATAGTCGGCTGCTACGTTTTCGATCTCCGCCAAGGGAGCAATTGCGACATCGAACCAACGCAACGATCCGGTTTCATGATAATGGCGCTTTGCTATAATGGGTTGGAGTCCGGCTAGTTTATTGAGTGTAGCAAAGTCTAACTCATCTTTGCTCTCTAAGGCCTCTACCGAGCGATCGATGTTGAAGTCACTGCCTTCAAAGATCGAGTACGCATCAACAAACTTTCGGTAGATGATGAACGACCCGCATTGCAAATTATTCAAAGCGTTCCAGATATCTTTGGGGTCATGACCCGGTAACGCAAGTTCCAACAGTTTGCGACTCGCAACGAAATCCGACCGATCCTTAAACAAGTCGACAACTGCGATCACTTTGAGCAACCGGAGGTGCAAGTCCTCTCCGCCCCTGGCTTCGCATCGTTCCAGAACTTCCATTGCCAGCGCCCAACGGTGCCCATCAGGAGAGGCCAGGATAGACGGTTCGAGGTTGATCTTCAGGTAATCCCAAAGGTGATCGGGAGCATAAATCTCATTGTCACGAGCGTATCGGAGAAAATCCTGGAATCCATGCGGCTCCGACGAGTTGAGAAAAGCGAATATACTCCGTTGGTTCTGACCGAACCGTCGTCGCGAGATAGGTCCCAACAAACAGGCGACGATTGGGTGAAGTGGCCAGCAATCTTCTAACATTTCTGCAAAAAGAGGGGGCACCTGTCGTTGCGACTGTTGCGACACGCTTACGGCAAGGGGACCCGGGGATTTCTGGTTGTGATCACTTTCAATTGCCCGAGCGATCAGTTCGATTTGTTCATCTCCGCCAGTGTTTATGGCAAGGTCCACGAAACGACCTTGGATCTTCGACCATTCATCTCGCATTTCACGAGACAAACGATGAGCGTACTCCTCAAAGGCTTGATGGAGGATACCTACTAAAATGAGTCGCTTGCCACTGCGCGAAGCCCTCTCCGCGAGTTCTTGAAACAGGTAAATGTCCGTTCCATCGTTCGCTGCGGCCTCGAGGAATTTGCCCATCTCGTCGATGAATATCAGCAAACCACCGCTGGTATCGGGATTGCGCGCCGCAATATCGTCAATTGCGTCGAGAACGCGCTTGTCGGTCCAGGCAGTGGGTAGTCTTCCTGTCAGGAAATCAGATGTGTTGATGGCCTCACCCAATACCTGCGCAGGGCGATCCCGTCGACCGACCACAGGTAGGATATGCCAACCTCCATTCCCGGGTGGCAACGCCTCCCGGATGATTGATGCAGTATCCCACCCCAGTACGGATTTTGCGTTTCGTGAGAGCTTCTTGTCTCCATTGAGCAGGGCGCTCAAAGCAATGACCAAGCTCGATTTCCCGCTTCCATAAGGGCCGGTCCATGTGAATGCGCCTTGACCGTTTTCAGCTACGTAACGCGCCATTGTCTCGAGAACTTCGGCGGAAGATCGAGGACAGATAAATCCATCCAAAGCCGCAGAATTAACAAGATCGCTATCAATGCGGACCGCGCGTTGAAAACGCCGAGCGATCCGGATTCGGTCGGTAAGCGCCATCAGGTTATGTCCTTTCTGTTATGCTCCAACATAGTCACTCTCGATCAAACCAATTGCATCCTGTTCATCCAAATCACGGTTTCTTATAAGTTGCTTCAGCCCACTCGTTTCAGACCAACTGTAAAGGCCGTTACTCGCGATTTCGATTGTAGAAAGGCGATCAATCATGTCATTCTCGTCCAGCAGAAAAACTCTTCCCGGAGAACCTGGTTCATGCGCAAGCGTCTCGAAGGAAAGGGTTCGCGCTTTGGTATAACGTGACCAGAAATGGGTGATTGCAAGACAAAACAAGCCTGGTCTGAGTGAAGGCTTCGGCCCTCGAATGAAGCGGAATCCATCTCGCTTCCCGATAGGTTTGATCAAACCAAGTTCCATCAGTGGGGACTCCAGAGTATCTTCATAACTCGTCTTTGTTGATGGCAAGGGCGATATATAGGTTCGCACAAAACATGCAACGTCTTTCTTTATCGTAGCAGAAGACGTCCGTGGCCACCCACGATCATTCGCAAGTTTTTCCAGGCTCCTGGCAAGCATGTCGCGATCGAATGATGGTGCTGGAAAATAATTGAATGCCCAAAACCATGTGGTCTTATGCGGTTGACCGCAGAGTTGCCAGTGAATGAGCCATGTAGTATCCGGGTGCTCCATGTAAGGGTCAAGACCCCCTTCGGCAAATAAGCGCCGGCCAAGTGATGTGGTGATCAAACGACCGGACTGTTCTTTGATGATGCCCGTCGCAATCGCCCAGTGCCGGATAGAGGCAACCATGTTCTTACCGACGCCGAACCGCGCGATGGCATCGTCTGCGGAGAAAACCGATTTGTTGTTCTTGTCGCTTTCGGTTTCCCGAACGGCGTCGAAGGCTTTCTTGAGCCATCCGTACCGGAGCGGAAAGGTCTCGTGCCCTGACAACTGTGGTTGGTAGTTGTCTTTGTAAAGGGAACCTCGTAGCATAGTCTCTCCATCAGGTAAAACATCCAATTTGACAATACGTATTTTTTTTTTTAGTGTCAATGACAAACTAACGGCAGTTTCCAAGAGCAACGTATGGACAACCGAAAGACCATCTACGCGGATTATCAGGCGACCACACCGATTGATCCGCAAGTCTTGAAAAAGATGGCTCCTTGCTGGGGGAGATTATTCGGTAACCCCCACTCGAGTGATCATGTCATCGGGTGGAGAGCTGACGAAGCCGTTCGCGAAGCTACGGAATCCGTAGCGGCCTTGATAGGAGCCGATGCCGATGAGGTGATTTTCACTTCCGGAGCCACTGAGGCCAATAATCTCGCATTACTCGGTCTTGGCCGACGCGCCACGAGCGGACGTCGGCGTATATTGGTGAGCGCAATCGAGCACAAGTGTGTCTTAGGAGCAGCGCGAGCATTGAGCGAACGTGAAGGAATTACCGTCGAGACTATTTCAGTCGACAGCGAAGGATTTGTCGACTTTAACGTGTTGGAAGAACGCTTGAATGGAGATGTGCTCCTCCTTTCACTAATGGCGGTAAACAACGAAGTCGGAACCATTCAAGACATCCCGAGGATTGCTAAACTACTCATACCCTATGGAATTTTGTTTCATTGTGATGCTGCGCAAGCTCCTTGTGGAATGGATGTGAGTGATCTTGCCTCTCATGCCGACCTGATCAGCCTTTCAGCACACAAAATGTATGGACCACAGGGCATCGGCGCATTGTATATCCGCCGTGATTTCAAGGAGTTGATCGAACCATTGATTTATGGTGGTGGACAGCAAGAGGGTTTACGTTCCGGCACCATCCCGATGCCGCTTTGCGTGGGTATGGCGACGGCAGCTGGGATTATTACTGGAGAAAAAGCGACCAAAGAACGCACACGCGTTGCTCAGCACCGTGATGCGTTTATTCGTCTGCTGCAAGGCGGTAATTTTCCGATCACCATCAATGGGACAACCGGCACGCGACGTCATCCGGGTAATGCTAACATCTGTTTTGACGGATTCCATGCGCAAGACATCCTTGGTGTCCTTCAACCGCAACTTGCTGCATCCACTGGCGCTGCTTGCGCTTCCGGTATTCCCGAACCATCGCACGTACTTCACTCACTCGGACTGACAAGTGCGCAGAGCGATTCTTCCATTCGCTTCAGCTTTGGCCGTTTCACCTCCTACGAAGATATCGAGATCGCGACACGTCTGGTGGGAGAAGCCCTTGCTACACTTTCCGAGGAAACAAAGTATTGAATCGCATGATTCTTCTTGAACAGCCATAAATACGCCCTCTTGATAATGTGATAAGAGACAGCGTAAACAAACAACTTTCCTATTCACGATTAATCAATGGAGAATCATGGTAAAAGAAAAATCACAAAAAACAAAAATACATAATTTACCATTTGGAGGATTTTGGGTTGATCCTAAAGATATTGTTTTAAGTGAAAAGGGGCAAAAAATTATAGAGCAAATAGCTAAGATCCCGGTTGAGAAACAAAAAACTAAAGTTGAAGATTAGAGTTTATGGGATTTGGTTTACTATTTCTTGCTTTATTAGGCGGATATATTTTTAACAGATGGTGTAAGTTATTTTGTTATTCTGTAAATCGAGATACTGGTTACAATCTTCTTTTTAAATCAGCATCAGCCGGTGTTTTTTTAACAATTGAATAATTCTTCAGCAACTCGAAAACAGTGTTGCTTCGCCTGGTTCTTCGATTTGAATTGATTGCCGGAGTGGGTGAATGATAGGATCCCACTCCGTCAGGTTATGCATCGTGACCCAATTCAAGGGACGGTTCCCAGAGATTTTGACGGTTTTGAGACTTGTAAACGCAAAGAATACACCTGAAAGGAGAAACGCAAATGCCACAATACGTAATTGTTTATCTGGGCGGCGACCCGCCATCGAGCCCGGAGGAAGGAAAGCAACATTTCGCGAAGTATAAAGAATGGCTCGCTTCATTGGGCGACTCGGCGGTCAGTCCCGCAAATCCGCTCAAGGACACGAACACGGTGAACTCCGATCGAAGCGTTACCACCGGGAGTACGATTTCCATGTCCGGATACACTATTGTTGAAGTGGATTCTATGGAAGCGGCGTTGTCGATTGCCAAGGCATGTCCTTTTCTCGATATCGGAGGGTCCCTTGAAGTATCCGAGTTGATACCAATGCGGGATCCCATGTAAAGTCCCCCATCGAGTTCCATGAACGTGATTTTCCACAAGCATGATGGGGTTGCGTAAAAACCGCGCACCTGCATCATGGATTTCCCTTGCATCCATAAAATCTATATGAAGCCATTGCCGGATTCTTTTTATGACCGGGATGCGCAAGTCGTTGCCCGGGAATTGTTGGGGAAGGTCATCCGGCACCACTGCCAGGGTCTCTGGTTGTCTGCCATGATTGTGGAAACGGAAGCCTATTATCAACGAGAAAAAGGCAGCCATGCGTCACTGGGATTCACTGAAAAAAGAAAAGCCCTTTTTATGGCGCCTGCTACCATCTACATGTACTACGCACGGGGTGGCGATTCGTTGAATGTGAGTTGCCGGGGAGCAGGAAATGCCGTGTTGATCAAAGCGGGTTGTCCCTACTGCGATGAGACGACGCCACCTCAAATGATGCAAGTGATGCAGCAACGCAATCCCCGGAACAACAGCAACCTGCCCCGGAGATCGAGTCGATTGTGCTCCGGACAAACCCTGCTTTGTCGATCACTGGGGCTCCGGGTCCCGGATTGGGATCAAAAATCTTTCGATCCCACCCGTTTTTTTATGGAAGACGTTGGATATCACCCCAAAAAACTGATTCAAACCCGCCGTTTGGGAATCCCCAAGGGACGCGATGAACATTTGCTTTATCGATGGATCGATTTCGATAAAGCCGCTTCTGCCACAGACAACCCCTTGAGTAAAAGAACCTGGAAAGAAGGGAGAGATTACAAAATCCGGCGAGGCATGTTTTGAAGGAATTTCCGCTCGAGTCGATTCTCCGATGAGCTTGTTACATTCCTCCTGCAATGGACGGAACAATTTGGATATTGTCTCCGGGTTCGATCCTGGTGTCCAGGTTCTGCGCGTTGCGAATGTCTTCATCATTGAGGTAAACATTGATGAAACTGCGCACTTTTCCGTTCTCTTCATAAAGGTGCTGTTTCAGCTCCTGGTATTGTTGGCATAACCCCTCGAAGGCTTCGCCCACGGTGGAGCCTTCCACGACGATTTCGTCCTGGTTGTTCGTGTATTTTTGCAATGCCGAGGGTATTTCGATGATGGCAGACATAGATTTCCTTGAATTTTAAAGTTAACGGGGCTTCAGCTTATTCATCCCAAAAGCGTTCTTCAAGATATTTATCACCATTGTCCGGGATAATCGTGACCACCGTGCCCTCGGGATGTTCCCTGGCTACCTGGAGGGCGCACTCCACGGCCGCCCCTCCCGAGACTCCAATCAACATGCCTTCTTGCAGCGCCATGGCTTTTACCATGTGGTAGGCATCCTCGGTGCGACACGTCATTTTCCGGTCTGCAAAGTGGGGGTCGTAAATCCTGGGTACAAGGGCCGTATCCATGTGCTTCAATCCTTCCAAGCCGTGAAAGGGCGAATCGGGTTGCACTTCGTATACCTGGATTTGCGGATTGATCGACTTCAAGTAACGTCCCACTCCCATGAAAGTCCCGGAAGTCCCCAAAGTGGCTACAAAATGACTGACCCGGCTCCGGGTTTGCTCGATGATTTCAGGACCTGTTGTTTGAAAATGCGCTTTCCAGTTGTTCTCGTTGCTGTACTGGTCGGGATAATAGTATTCCTCCGGATTTTCGGCATAGAGTTTGCGCACCGCTTCGATGGCGCCATCCGATCCTCTCAATGGATCAGTCAAAACGAGCTCAGCCCCGTAAACCCGCAAGATGCGGATTCGGGAAGCAGTGACGTTGCCGGGAATGCACAGTTTGACTTTATAACCCAGCAAGGTCCCAATCATCGCATAGGCGATCCCCGTGTTCCCGGAAGTTGCATCGAGAATGGTTTTCTCTGCAGTCAATTCTCCCGAATCAATGGCGCTTCGTACCATTTGCAGGGCAGCGCGATCTTTCACGGAACGCCCCGGATTGTACCACTCTGCTTTGACGTACAAATTTCCTCGAGGGCAGATTTTCGCCAAACGCAACAGGGGCGTGTTTCCTATCGATTTCAGGTAATTGACACCGACGCCATTGTCATTTACATTCATCTTGGGAGTTTTTACCAATATGCAATGATTGAAACACCACGGTTGCAGTGATCCTTTTGTTTTAAAATGCGAATCAGGGGTTGAAATTTAATTTATAAAATCAATTATTTAATTATTGTGATGTGTCATGCCGGTCCCGGATCAAGTACAGGATGATCCGGCATCCAAAATATCGCCCGTATCCCCCTGGATTCCTGGTCAAGCCAGGAATGACACGTTTTTGAACTCCTGATTCACGTTTTTTAAAAGAACCATTTACTGCCTCTTTTTTCAATATTTCGGATGTTCGGAACCCGGTACGGGAGTATCACTATTTTGAAGCAAACGCGTTTATTTTGCAACACCGATCGTCAAGAGCGACAAAGACACCATGCGGGACTTTGATTTTTTTGAACAATTGCAGCATCATTTGTCGGGTCTCCCAGAATACTCTCGATTGCAAAGATATAAATCTTCCACAATCACTTCACCTGCTGTCCCGGATCGAGGGGCGCTTTATGCCGCTTACCTGGACACGCTCTTGAACCTGCTGGAGATTCCCCACAACTTGGCCTCGGCACACAAGGAATTGTACAGCCTCTATCACTTGATACACAAGGTCGATCCTTACTACTTCACCAACGAGATGCTTTCCGATGCGCTTTCCCAGTGCTATTCTCTGAGCTTGCACCAGCGCAATCTTTTGCTCAGGTTCCTCGTTGCGTTTTTTGAGGTACTGGGACAATCCAAATTTTGCAATACAGGCAATTTTCAACTCGGTGACGAGGAATGGGAAAAATGGCATAGCGCTCTACCAGGGAGCAATGCCTGGAAAGTCGCTGGTATGCTCCAGGATCAGGGTGCTGGAATTGCCGCCAGCCGGTCCGGATATCGAGCCTGGCATCGCTATAAAAATGGCACCGTGCCGAAAAATATCAACGACTCCACACCCTGGCAGCAGCTTTGCGAGAACTGGGCTGAAACGATTGATGAATCCCCAATTTATGCGGATTTGCTGGCCCAGGCATTTTCCGGAGACCTGTCTCACCTGGGAATCCAGGGATATTGCGGCGAAACACCGGCTTGTACCCGCTGCCCTCTGCAAACTACTTGTCTGTGGAATAACGGGACCGTAGAAGGTTCGGAAGAGGAACCCTTGCAGGTCGTCATCCAGAAGGAAAAAATGGATGAACTGTCCACCGCGACTTTGGCTGCCTGGCTTTTTGACCTTTCACCAGGGGATAGCGAGATTTTGCATGGCCAGCTTTCCGACCCCAAAATCGGCTCTGCCAATCCCTTGCGCGTTTTGGAGCTTAAAACGGTATCTGAATTGGGACAAATTTTACCAAAGGTGAAAGGTTTTGGAGAAAAACTGAAAGCGCTCTTGGAACTATCCAAGCGTTACAACGAAGAAAGATTGGTTCCCGGAGATCTTTTCAGTTGCAGCAGGGATATTTTTCAACATTTCCGCTTCCAGCTTCGTGACCTCAAGCAGGAAGTTTTCATCCTGGTTCTCCTCGACAACAAACACCAGTACCTCAGTGAAAAAGAAATCACCAAGGGAATTCTCAATCGAAGCCTGGTCCATCCCAGGGAAGTCTTCAGCGAAGCCATCAAAAGCCGGGCGGCAGCGATTGTCTGCGTACACAATCACCCTTCAGGAGATCCCAAAGCCTCGGAGGACGATATTCAAATCACGCGACGCCTGCTGGAAGTGGGAAAAATCGTTGGGATACCTTTGTTGGATCATATCATTGTCGGCAACGATCGTCATTTCAGCCTGGCCGATGAAGGTTTGTTATGAAAAACCCGCAGGATTATTATTTCCACAAAGCGAAAAAAGAAGGTTACGTCGCCCGTTCTGTTTACAAGTTGCAGGAAATCGACCTGAAACACCATCTTTTGAAAAAACGTGACCGGGTTTTTGACCTGGGATGCGCGCCAGGGTCGTGGTTGCAATACACGGCCCGCAAAGTCGGTCCCCAAGGCATCGTGTTGGGAATGGACGTCACGCCGGTGACCGTCGATCTCCCTCCCCACGTCAGTCTGCTGCAACACGACGTCCTCCAATACCAACCCGCAGAAAAATATTTTCAGTATTTTGATGTCGTTCTCAGTGATATGGCGCCTCGCACTACAGGAATTGCTTCCGTCGATTCCCAGCGTTCTTACAACTTGTGTGAACAGGCCCTCCACCTGGCAACGCAGGTTCTCAGACCGGGAGGCTCATTGCTGGTTAAAATGCTTCAAGGAGGCTTGTTGCCGCAGCTTCGCCTGGAGTTTAAAAATCGCTTTATGAACGTCAAAACATGTAAACCCCACAGTTCCCGCCAGCAGAGCGTGGAGACTTTTCTCCTCGGGAAAGGCTTTCGTCGTCCTGGATGAATTTTTAATAACGTCGTTTGCCTCTTTGATTTCAACAAGGTAAAAAACGAATAAGCTGAAAACAAACCCCGGAAAATTTTTATTTCAGTAATGGCCAATGTCAGCAATTTTATTACGTGCCCGAGAAACACTCCTCGCAGAAATCGAGGGTATCCAAAGTCTGGTGGAGCGCCTGGATGACCTTTTTGAAAAGGCAGTGGACCTCTTGTTCACCTGCCGGGGAAACGTAATATGCCTGGGAATGGGAAAAAGTGGAATAATCGGGCAAAAGATTGCCGCCACTTTGACCAGCACAGGCACCCCTGCCATATTTTTACACCCTGCCGAATGTTACCATGGGGACCTGGGGTTGATCACCAAAAGGGACGTGGTTTTAGTCATTTCCAACAGTGGTGAAACTGAAGAAATCGTCAAAATACTGGGACATATCCAGGCATTGGGCATTCCACTGGTTGCTATCACAGGCAATGCCGATTCGACCCTGGCCCTCAATGCCACTGCCCACCTTTGTATTGCAGTTGATAAAGAAGCATGTCCCCTGGGGCTGACGCCGACAACCAGTACCACGGCTTCTCTGGCATTGGGCGATGCCCTGGCCATGTGTCTTTTGGAGAAACGGCAATTCAAGGAGGAAGACTTTGCGGTTTTTCATCCCGGAGGCAGTCTGGGTAAAAAATTGACCATCACCGTCGCAGACCTGATGGTCTCCGGGGATCGCTTGCCTTTCGTGGATGAAAACACGTTGGTGCGTGAAACAATCCACCAGCTTTCGGAAAAACAACTGGGAATTGTGGTGGTGCTCGATGAGGTAAAAGAACTGGCAGGGGTTTTTACCGTCGGGGATTTAATGCGTTTGATCGAAAAGCAAAATGATTTCTTAGACCATCCGATTTCAAATTTCATGACGAGCAATCCGAAGGTCTCGAATCCCCAGGATTTGGCTGCCAAAGCCCTGCACGTCATGGAAGTCCATTCGATTACCTGCCTGGTTGTCGTCGAGAATAAACTGCCCGTAGGCGTCCTGCAAATTTATGATATCCTGCGTGCAGGCGTGTATTGAATCACGAAGGTAGAAAAAAATGTCCCTGGTTCATCGACCCGTAAAAAAAATTTACTTCATAGGTATTTGTGGAACGGCCATGGCATCCCTGGCCGTCCTGCTCAAAAAACGGGGTTATCGAGTGAAGGGTTCCGATCAAAATATTTATCCCCCGATGAGCACTTTCCTGCAGCAGCATGACGTTCCCATTCTCGATGGGTTCCAGGAAGCCCATTTGCAAGATTCACAGGATTTGGTAGTCATCGGCAATACGCTGTCCCGGGGGAATCCGGAAGTGGAAAAAGTACTCGAATCCGGGACGCTTTACGTTTCGATGCCAGAATTGCTGCGGGAATTTTTTATACGGGGTAAGACCTCCCTGGTAGTGACCGGCACACACGGAAAAACGACCACTGCCTCGTTGTTGACCTGGATTTTTGAATGCGCAGGAAGAAATCCGGGATTTTTCATAGGAGGGATTCCCGAGAATTTCGGCACCAGTTGCCGGGAAGCCAAAGGGGAGTTTTTTATTACCGAAGGGGATGAATACGACACGGTTTTTTATGACAAACGCTCCAAATTTTTTCATTATCAACCCCATCAACTTCTGGTCAACAACATTGAATATGATCATGCGGATATATTCGCATCGTTAGAAGAAATTCTCCGGGCGTTCCGGCTTTTACTGAGACTGGTCCCCCGCAACGGACTGGTTGTCGTCAATGGAGACGATGAGAATGCGATGGGAATAATGAACTCCCGGCACTCTCCCTGGATTTCTTTTGGTTTGGGTGAGAAGTGCCACGTCAAAGCAACCAATCTTCGAGCAACCTCCGGAGGCACAGCCTTTTCCCTGAAATGGCCTGGCCGTTGCGAAGGTGAACTTCATATTCCCTTATTTGGCGAATTCAACGTGCGAAATGCCGTGGGTGCTTTGGTTCTGGCCCTGTACAATGGCATTGCATTGGAGGAGGTTCAAAAGGCTTTCAATCGATTCTCCAATGTCAGGCGTCGTCAGGAATTGCGAGGAATTCGCCGGGGAGTCTATGTCTACGATGATTTCGCGCACCATCCCACTGCCGTTCGAGAAACCCTGAAAGCGCTTCGCCAAAAGCACCCCCATCAACGTTTGATTGCGGTGTTTGAACCACGCAGCAATACCAGTGTGTTAAAAATCCATCAATCTCGCTTGATTGCTTCTTTCGAGCAGGCGGACGAAGTATTGCTGGCTTACCCTTACCGCATGGAGCAAATTCCGAACGGCGAACGACTGGATGTGGAAGCAATCGTTTCCTCCATTCGACAAAAGGGTAAAAAAGCGGCAGCTTTTCATAAACCCGCTCAAATCATTGAACACTTGAGGCAGCATACGCAAGATGGCGATGTCGTATTGGTGATGAGCAACGGAAAATTTGGCAATATTCACCAGTCGTTACTGGAAACCCTGTGACTGCTCCAACCTTCTTCGACCTGGAAGACTCGATGTCCAAAGAAAAAAATTCCGCACTTGCCGCACCGGGATGCGAGAAACAAGAATTTTATTCGTTTGAAGAGTTAAAAGCTCTGGAAAGGCAAGGCGTGTCCCTCCCCTCGCCTCAGCAGGTTCATATAGGCCGTGAAGTGCCATTGCGGCATTTTGGCAAAGGATCGATTCTTTATCCCTTTTGCCGGATCACAGGTAGTCGTACGAGTATCCATCCCAATGCCCGGATCGGCCCTCGAGGGTCCGTGGTGCTGGAAAACAGCATTGTGGGCAGGGAGTCGGTGATAGGCAGCCAGGGTCCAGTTTGTTTGATTGATAGCCAAACGGGTCCCCTGACCGTTTTGGGAAGCGGAACAGCCGAACAGTCTGTTTTTTTGGGGAAAGAAACGAAGATCAATGATTTCACTACCGGTGTCGGATTTCGAGCGCGTAAAGGGACGCTTTATGAAGAAGACGCATCCTCTGCGCAGCACACTGATACTAAAATGAGCGTCTTGTTTCCTTGGGTCACCTTGGGGAGCAATGTCAACCTTTGTGACTTGATGATGACTGGAGGAGTGGGGCCGGAAATTGGCAATTTTACGGAAGTTGGCAGCGGAACGGTTCATTTCAACTTTACCATCCGAGGAGATAAGGCGACGGCCTCTTTATTTGGAAATGTGCCGGCTGGCGTATTTTTGCAGGAAAAACGATTGTTCATTGGTGGAAACAACAGTCTGATCGGTCCCATACAGGCGGAGTTTGGCGCCTTGACTGCAGCCGGAGCGCGTATTGCGGGAAATTTAAAAAATGGTTTAAATACGGGACAAGCGCTGACTGCGGGACACTGGGAATACGATCCCCGAATTTTCACCAGGAGCAAGGAAATCGTAGAACAACAAGTGCATTATGTCGCGCAATTGGTCGCCTTGTGCCATTGGTATGAAGCGGTGCGTTTTCCTCTTGCCCAATCGGATCCCGAACGATTGACTCTCTTTCAGGCCGCCCGGCAAATCCTCGTTTTGAATATTCACGAGCGTATTTTCCAAATTGGATCATTCATCGAAGCCTTGGACACGTCCATTCGCCTTCTCCAGCAACAACCCCTTCCACCACGTGAAACCATCCAAGAACAAAAAATCCTGCTGGAGCACTGGCCTCGCTTGAAACAACATTTACAAGGATTTGAAAACCATTTCCGGGAAATTCCTTCCCTCCTTGCCGCTGCTCTGCAGGAGAGCGCTTCCCGTCTTGGTCCTCACTATACCCGGGTTATCCGGAACCTGCCCCGCAATTGCCGGGACTTGGGAAAATCCTGGCTTGAATCCATCGTTCACCGTGTAACTATTCAGGTATCTTCCGAGAACCAATCGATTTAAACACAGGTTTTGCGTGGCATAGAGTCCGGAAAGGACTTTATGCTCTCGAATGTTCATAAATATATTGATTCCCTTTCATCGATTCCCCACCTCGAGGCTCTTCAAGAAGCCAGTCGACTCTTTGAAAAAGAACGAGAGCCATGGAAGCAAGAGCGCTTAGCACTCAGAAATCCGGGGACAGTTACGAAAATTATTCACGAAAACCAGACCCGATATTAGCGGGGATCGAAATCTTTCTCTTGGAGGAGAGCACGCAGCCGTTCGACTTCCGCAAGCGCTTTTTCTTTTTGTTGTCGCTCTTGTTCTTTTTGCAGACGCTCTTGTTCTTCTCTTTGCAAGGCTTCTTCTTTTTGTTGTCGCTCTTGTTGAAAGCTTTTCAGGAGAAAGGGTTGGTAGAGAGGATCCTCGATTAATGTTTCAAAGGCCACCTGTTTTTCTAAATCCTCCAGACGAAAGGCGAAACGATCCAAAACCCGGGAATGAATCACCCCGGGCTCTTGGTGCTTCATCCTCTCATAAACCCCTTGCTCATTGAGGAAATAGAAGGCGGTGTGCTTGCGCAAACGGTCTAAAATATAATATTCCGCCACCCCTGCTTTGGCGTATTCTTCTTTTTTGTGGACCGTATCCCGTTCCACCTCCGCGGGAGTCGAGTCGGATAAAAACTCGATACAGAGATCACAAACTCCCCTAAAAGAACGGTCCAGGGGTTGGGCCTCGACAAGATTGGAATGGAGAATCACGGCCAGATCCGGTTTGCGAATACTCACCTTTTTCTTTCCCAACTCCAAACGAAAGCCCATTTCCAAGATCATGATCCGTCCGATGGGAAAGACAGTCAAATATTCTTCTAATAAGCGATAAAACCATTGGTAGAGGGAGATGCTTAGAAAATCGGGCATGGGCTTTTCCTCCAAGAGTCCATTGTTCCATTCATATGAATGATCCGGGTATTCATAATACGTCTTCCAATACTCAGCCTCACTCACCCTGAGCGGCTCCTTGGCAGAAGGAGGCACCCGTCTTGGAGAAGAGTGATTTTTGACGGATTCTAAAGTAGTCATGATGCCCTCGATGGGAAGGAGAGGTGAAATTTGTAGTCTTTTCAAAAACATAACACATTGTGTGGAGGACAGCAATTTCTATGTTGATCGACTTGTAAGTATTCAGGTATCTTCAGAGAAGCCATCGATTCCCCACCTCGAGGCTCTTCAAGAAGCCAGTCCACTCTTTGAAAAAGGACGAGAGCCATGGAAGCAAGAGCGCTTAGCACTCTGAATCGTGGAAGGACTTGAAAACGATCGATTCTCTCCAGGAATCTTTTTTAATGATATTTAACTGAACGGGTTTTTCAGAGACCTGAATAGTTACTTCACCGTTTTGAATATTTCTTTAGTGAACGCATTTGAAAGAAATTTCAAGAGTTGAGACGTTTGACTAAATCATGGAGATAAGTCAGCGACTGCAGTGGAGTCATCTCGTCGAGATCGAGCCTTCTCAACTCCTGGAGAAAGGGCGATTCGTCAGCAAAGAGGCTCAATTGTTCGAAGATCGGGGCATTGTAGACCACGCTGGATTCTTTGACCTGTCGTTCCGGTGAGGATGAGTCGGGGGGTGAAACGGATTTGGGGGTTGCCGGGGGTGATTGCTCGATGAGTTGAGGGAGATGAGATTCGAGGGAAACCGATTCGAGATTTTCCATCACGATGACTGCCCGGTCAATAACGGAGGCAGGCAAGCCGGCCAATTTGGCCACCTGTACCCCATAGCTCTTATCCGCTTCTCCTGGAACGACCTTGCGCATGAAAATGATCTGGTCGGCTTCTTCTTTGATCAGGATATTGAAATTCTTCACTTTTTTCAATTGTTTCGCCATTGCGGTCATTTCGTGATAATGGGTGGCGCAAAGGGTCAGCGCTCCTTGATCGTGCAGGAATTCCACTATGGACCAGGCCAGGCTGATACCATCGAAAGTGCTGGTGCCTCGACCAATTTCATCGAGAATGATCAAACTGCGATCCGTCGCATTGTTTAAGATTGCTGCCGCTTCATTCATCTCGACCATGAAAGTGCTTTCACCCTGACTGAGTTTGTCTGTGGCGCCAACACGGGTGAAAACGCGGTCCACAATGGAAATTGAGGCGGAACCTGCCGGAATGTAACTGCCGCATTGGGCCATCAATACATTGAGGGCGACTTGCCGCATCAGTGTGGATTTTCCCGCCATGTTGGGACCCGTGATGAGCATGATTTGCTGGTCGTTTTCATTCAATTCCACGTCGTTGGGCACGAAAGGTTCTTCAAAATCAATTTGTTCGATCACCGGATGACGACTCGCTTGCAGGGACAACTGACGTGCTGCATGCAACGAATGGAGCGATGGCCGAACGTAGTTGTTGTTCTCCGCCACGTAGGACAAACTGGCCAGGACATCAACGCTTGCAATGTCGAAAGATGTTTTCTGGATGCGGGCGATACGAGTCACCACCAGTTGCTTCAGTTGTTGAAACAATTCGTATTCCAGTTGACAAATTCTTTCGTCTGCTCCCAGGATTTCTTCTTCCAGTTCTTTCAATTCAGGAGTAACGTAGCGCTCCGCATTCACCAGGGTCTGTTTACGGATATAATGTTCCGGAACGTTTTTGCGATGGGCGTTGCTCACTTCCAGGAAATATCCGAAGACCTTGTTGAATCCGATTTTCAGGGAGGGGAGGCCTGTTTGTTCACGTTCTTTTTGCAACAATGCATTGAGGAATTGTTTGCTGTTACGGGAGAGGGTGCGCAGTTGATCCAACTCTTCAGAGAGACCGTCCGCCATGAAATTTCCTTCTCTCAGCTTGACGGCAGGTTCTTCTAACAATTGCGTCTGAAGCAGTTGCAACACGTCTTGCAAGGGATCGAAGTCTTGCTGAATTTCTTGAAGTAAGGGGGATTGAAGGTGTTTGAGGAATTCAGGCATATCCGTGACGGGAAGCAGGGATTCCCTCAATCCCACCAAATCATTGATACCCGCAACAGGTAAGCTGATCCGTCCCGCAATTCGCGGCAGGTCCTGGATCCGCTTCAACTGGACACGGAGTTCAACGCAGAGAATGAATTGGTTGTGCAATTCTTCAATGGCGTCAAAACGCCTGTTGATGTGATCCTTGTCCAGCAAGGGTTGGCGCAGCCATTGTCTCAGCATGCGAGCTCCCATGGCGGTACAAGTCTGGTTGAGCACTCCAAAAAGAGTGTGCTGGTCATTCCCGCTATGACTTTCGAATATTTCCAGGTTGGAGAGGGTGGTTTCATCGAGCAACATGAAATTTTCAAAAGAATGCTGCTTGATGTGGTTTATGTGGCGCAGGTCGCTTTTTTGAGTTTCCGTGAGATAGCGCAAAAGCGCCCCTGCGGCTGCAATGCCAAATTTCAAATACGCGATCCCGAAGCCCGACAAGTTGAGCGTTTTAAAATGAGATTTGAGTAGTTTTTCTGCAGCATCCTGATCAAAATAATAAGGATCCAGGAAACTCATAGCAGGTGGAGGTTGAGATGCTTTTTGAAGCAATCGTTCCATTTGCCGCGAGAATTCTTCTAAAAATTCGCTTTCTGCCAGGGAACGGCTTTGAGAAAATAAGATTTCCTGGGGTGCCACTTGAAAGAGAAAATCGTATACGCGGGTCATTTCGCCGAGGGAGAATTCCAGCACTTCAAATTCTCCAGTAGAAACATCCACCAAGGCCAATCCCAATTGTTTACGGCGTAACTTGATATTGATGGCTATCAAGTAGTGATTGCGATCCGGATGGATCAACTGGGGAGAAACCGTCGTACCCGGTGTGACAATACGCACGATATCCCGTTTGACAATTCCTTTCGCCTGAGTCGGATCTTCCATTTGTTCGCAGATGGCGACCTTGAACCCCGCAGAGGTCAATTTATTCAAATACTGTTCATAGGCATGAAAAGGAACCCCGCACATGGGTATGGCTTTTTCCCTGTTTTTATCGCGAGAAGTCAATGCGATCTGGAGAACTTTGGCAGCTCGTACCGCGTCTTCACCAAACATTTCATAAAAGTCGCCCATACGGAAAAATAAAATTTTATCGGGATGTTCATTTTTCAGCGTATAGAATTGCCGCATCATCGGCGTTTCCGCTTCAGGAACTTTCATTGTTACTCAATCCCTTCGTCTGTGGAGAATCTAACCTGATTGCTCGGCTTTGATCGACCGGCATCATTATTCTTTTGTTTATAGAAGCGCTCGTTGTTTGTCAAATTGGATTGTGTTGATTAAACCTGTTGTTTTGTATATGTTCGATTTCTGAACGCCAATGACATTTTGGTCCATTCCCCTCAACTTTAAAGTAATTTCAGGAAATGTTCATGCTATCGATCAAAGCGCTGCATATCATTGCTGTCGTGGTTTGGTTCAGTGGCCTGTTTTATATCGGACGTTTGTTTGTTTACCACCAGGAAGCCAATCAACGTGCAGAGGCCGAACAGCAGGTATTGAAACCCCAATTTGCCTTGATGGAAAAGCGGCTCTGGTATGCCATTACATGGCCTGGAATGATCGCTACCGTCATTACAGGCATACTTCTTTTGTATTATATCGGAATACCCGGGTGGATTCATGCCAAACTGTTCCTGGTTGCCGTCTTGTTGGCATATCATGGGGGATGTGGTCGATTGAGACGACAATTATTGAGTGAACGGTGTTCCTGGAGCAGCCGGCAGTTGAGGATGTTCAATGAAATCCCTTCATTGCTCCTGGTGACGATCGTCTTTGTCGTGGTTTTGAAGGACCAACTGTCATGGCCGGTTTTATTGTTGGGAATTACTGGTTTGGCAGTGGTCATCATGGGAGGAGTGCAATTGTTTGCCAGGAAGAGAAAACGCCAGGCTGGTACCACGAATCGTCGTTGAAAACTCCCGTCGAATCGCTGAATTTCACCGTGCTTTCGCGAGGATGGCACAGACCACCCGGATACTCATCTTATTGAAGGTTTATGTCGAAAATGTGAATCAGGAGTTGAATTTTAATTTATAAAATCAATAATTTAATAATTATGATGAGTCATGTCGGGACCGGGATGATCCGTCATCCAAAATATCGCCCGTATCCCCCTGGATTCCTGGTCAAGCCAGGAATGACACGATTTTAAATCCTGATTCAGGTTAATATAATAATTATGATGAGTCATATCGGGACCGGGATGATCCGTCATCCAAAATATCGCCCGTATCCCCCTGGATTCCTGGTCAAGCCAGGAATGACACGATATAAATCCTGATTCACGTGTCGAACTGAGGTGGATTCATCGATTTTTTGCAAATCCCGTATTTATTTTTTATCAGGGGCTTGACATAGAGAATTAGTAGCGCTAAAAAAGCCTTCACTGAGTTGTTTCAGTGTAAAGAGAGAGAAGGTTCCCGGTCGATTGGGCAAAATCGTGGGAAGACGTGAAAACGATCGATCCCCTCCTGGAATCTTTTTTCGATATTTAACTAAACGAGTTCTCAACAGACCTGAATAGTTACATTGACTGTCAGATGAATTTATAAAAAATTACGCAAATCAAGAATTGAATAAGTATGTCATTCCTGGCTTGACCAGGAATCCATCGGCACGTTCAAGCGTGAAATCAGAGCGATGCCTTGATACCGGATCATCCCGGAGTTGCTCCGGGACCAGTATGACACATCCTTTTATATAATAATCTGACTCTCAATTACTTATCGGGTTTTTCAGAGACCTGGACAATGACTCTCAATCATTCTCAAAATGGAGCATAAATGAAAAATATCAGTAAAAAGATGATGACCTTATGGGTCGTGTTGTTGGTAGCAGGCGTGGTGTCTGCTGCAGAAATGGTGACGTTGAAGCTGAAGAAGCTCGATGGCATGGAGGTCACCAAAGAAGTGGAAAAACCGCAATATGGCGGTTCCATTACCGATCTCATGAGAGCGGGAGAACCCTCCTTTGACCCGCTGCTTTTCGTGGCGATGGCCCATACCGTCCCACCGATGTATGACGGGCAATTCGATACGAACTGGTATCGAGGGCCTGCCGGCACTGGCGAGTTCCCCTATAACACGACAGTGACGCCCCCCGCGTCCCTCAAAGGCGGGGTCATCGAGACTTGGGAGCAGCCCACGCTCACGAAGATGATCTTTCATATCAGGAAGGGCATTCACTACTGGAATAAGAGTGACGTGCTGCACCCCTATGATCAAGTGGAATCGGCCTATGGCCGGGAGTTGGATGCGTTTGATGTCGAACATAGCTGCAATAATATGTTTGTCAATGACAGGTCTCTCCTGAATGGATATGGTGGGGCTAAATGCAAGGCTACGGACAAATGGACGGTGGAATACACATGGAATGACCCGGATGGTCTCGGGAAAATGATCCGGTTTTATACCTTTCAACACGGAGTCTACCCGAAGGAAACCAAGGGTATCAACCTGGGTGACTGGCAGAATGCCCTCGGATCCGGCCCCTTCATCCCGACAGGCTTTACCCCGGGCAGTATCGCCACCTACAAAAAGAACCCGAGCTACTGGGACCATGACCCCCTTCATCCCGAAAACAAGTTGCCCTATCTCGACGGCATGAAGATGATCGTGTTTTCAGATTGGCCGACGCACATTGCCGCCCTGCGCTCAGGCAAGATTGATAAAATTGCCCCCTGGTACGGAGTTCCGCCGAATTATGTGGCAGAGCTCTCAGAGAGCAACCCCGAGTTGATGCACGTCCCATCCACGGGAGATCAAAGGCCGATCGATGTGCGGCTCGATGTCAAGCCATGGGACGATATCCGGATACGAAAAGCCGCCATGCTTGCCCTGGATCACCAGGGGATCATCGACGAATTCTTCCAAGGCAGCGGGGAGTTGCTTACCAGCTACAGCTTCAAGGCGAGCGCCCCCTTTCACCATTCCCTGGAGGAACTCCCCCCGGATCTGCAGGAAAATTACGGGTATGACCCGGAAAGAGCCAAAAAGCTGCTGGCCGAAGCCGGCTTTCCTGATGGCTTTGACACCTCCATCACCTGCAAGGCCGACCAGTGTGAGTTGATTGAATTGTATGCAGCCTACCTTTCCGTTGTCGGGATTCGGGCCGAAGTGAAACCCATGGAAGCCGCTGAGCATAACTCCATGTGGAATCAATATAAGTGGCCCGAGTTGGCCAGTCAGGACACAGGAAACCTGGGAATCTCAGAGTGGATGGCTTTCTCCGGAGAGATCCACCCGGGCCAGGGTCACGTGAGGCCCATCGAAGACCCGGAATGGAAAAAAATGTGGCAGAGCTATTCCACCGATACGGACCGTGACAGCCAGCTGGAAAAATGGAAAGAGTTGAATATCTACACGCTCCGCAAACTGTGGAATATCCAGACGGTAGCCGCCGTTCCACACAACTACTGGCAGCCGTGGCTGAGGAACTACAGTGGGGAACAGGGCGTCTTTGAGACCTTCTGGTACATCAACAAGTTCATCTGGATCGACTGTGACATGAAGCAGGAAAGAAGCGGCCGGGACTGCAACGATTAGGACAGGCCCAATCCATTGTTCGTCACTTTCAGCAGAGAAAAATCGGATGCAAACGTATATTATCAGAAGACTGCTCCTGGTGATCCCCACCCTCCTCATTGCCTCGGTGGTCGTCTTCTTCAGCGTGCGTTTCATCCCAGGCGATGCCATCGACTTGATGGTGCCCAATTATGCCCAGTTCAATACGGGACGTGATGATGTATGCGCGGGGGCTTTCATTAGCGATCAAGAGGAGGAGACGGATTCGACAAAGGCTGAGGAATGCGTGGATCCCCTTGACGCGCTGAGGGGCCACCTGGGGTTGGACCTGCCCACTCATGTTCAGTACGGGAAGTGGTTGGCCGGGTTGATGCAGGGGGACCTGGGAAATTCCATCTGGACCAATATTCCCGTCCTGGAAGATATCCTGATCCGACTTCCCGTTTCCATTGAACTGACTCTGCTGACCATCCTCTTGTCCTTAGTGATCGCGCTACCGGTGGGGATTTATTCCGGGATTCGGCCTGAGACCAACTCGGATTATCTCTTGCGAAGTTTTGCCATCTTCCTGATCACCGTCCCCTCGTTCTGGGTGGCCACCTTGGTCGTGGTCCTCCCGGCCCTCTGGTGGCAATGGACGCCCCCGATTGCCTACATCCCTTTTTTTGAAGACCCCATCGAGCACCTGAAAATGATGCTCCTCCCGGCCTTCATTATGGGGATGTTGTTCTCCGGTGGCACCATGCGGATGACCCGCACCATGATCCTGGAGGTGCTCCGGCAGGACTACGTGAGAACCGCTTGGTCCAAAGGGCTGCGGGAGCGAATCGTGGTCTTGAGACATGTGCTGAAGAATACCTTCATCCCGCTGGTCACCATCCTGGGATTGCAGATCCCCTACATGATTGGCAGTGCAGTGATCATCGAGCAGATCTTTTCGCTTCCTGGCGTCGGCCAACTCATGTTCAACGCGCTGACGCGTCGCGACTATCCGATGGTTTCCGGCATCAATATCACCCTGGCGTGTATGGTGCTCTTCATTAACCTGCTCGTGGACCTCAGCTACGCCTGGCTGGACCCGCGGATCCGCTTCAGGTAATGGTTCGCTCCATTCATGCGAAAGTAAAATTGTGACGATGTACCAGATATAGACAGCAAACCAATGGCCTTAGAAACTGAATCATTGAGCACCGAAATAACCACTTCCACGAAAAAAAGTGGACTACGGGAATTTTTTACCCGGTTGTTCCGCGAGAAAAAAATAGGAGCTCTCGGGGGCCTGCTGGTTTTGATATTTCTGCTCGTCGGCATTTTTGCAGACTTTCTGGCCCCCCACAGTATCGATAAATTCAGTATTCGCCACAGACTGGACGCACCCACTTCGGAATTTATCCTGGGGACGGATAATCTCGGACGAGACGTTTTCAGCCGGGTCATCCACGGGGCCCGCATCTCGATGATTGTCGGGTTGGGCGCGAGTGGACTTCATATTGTGATTGCAGTCTTGCTCGGCCTGATTTCCGGCTACTGGGGCGGGAAGTTCGACATCCTCCTGCAACGGTTGGTCGATGCTTTCATGACCTTTCCTGCGCTGTTCATCATCATCACCTTCATGGCCGTTTTGCCCCGGGGGATGGTCTCGGTCATCATTGTGATCGGAGTGTGGTGGGGGATTAACGGGACTCGCATCATTCGAGGCGTGGTGCTCAGCGCTAAGGAAAACGTGTACGTGGAGGCAGCCCGGGCGGTGGGCTGTGGCACCTGGCGGATCCTCTGGCGGCATATCCTGCCTCAATTGGTCGCGCCCATTATCGTCATGTTCACCATTGCCCTGGGAAGCGCCATTCTCACCGAAGCCGAAATCAGTTTCCTCGGATTCGGCATTCCGCCACCCCAGCCCAGTTGGGGCGGCATGCTCAGTCTGGAAGGCCGCAAATACATGTTGCAGGCCCCCTGGTTGGCCTTGTGGCCCGGTGTCTGTCTGGCCATCGTCGTGTTCGGTATCAACATGTTCGGCGACGCCTTGCGCGACCTGCTCGACCCCCGACTGAAAGGGGGGGCGGGACGTTTCGGCGCTGCCAGGAAAGCGATCCGGAAGTTTTATAAGCAAATGAATAAATCCTCATAAAACGTCATGAATTCCAAGTCTACCCAAGATTGGACCTGTTTGATCAAAAGGGTCCCGGTGATAAAAAAGATAAGTCATGACTGAGAAACTCAGGTTCGGAATGGTCGGAACCGGCCTAATCGCGGGTTTCATTGCTAAATCGATAACCTCATCGAAGGGGGCAACGCTTGCAGCAGTTTCCAGTCGCAAGCAGGAAAGGGCTCAGGCTTTCGTGAGCGATATTGAAGGTGCCGCAGCGGTCGAAGGGGTTAAAAACCTGCTAGCTCGTGAAGACGTGGATGCCGTGTATGTGGCCACTCCCACCTCAGCAAAAGAAAGCATCGCCCTTGCCGCGATTGCGGCAGGGAAGCATGTTCTCGTTGAAAAGGCATTCATTGATGCTGGTTCGGTGAAGCGAATGGCCGTAGCGGCGGCGTCCCAAAACGTACTGTTCATGGATGCGACTCACTTTGTGCACCACCCGCGCACTGCAGCGATCCGGAAGGAGATCTCCAACTTGATTGCATCCCCCCTGTCGCTTCACACGACCTTCTGCTTTCCATTCTCTGATCGAAGTAGTATCCGCTTTGACCCTACCCAGGAACCGGCCGGTGTTCTTGGCGACTTGGGATGGTACCCGATGCGGGCTGTCGTGGAATACCTGCAGCCGTCAGGAGAGTTGACTACGGTTGCTGCGGTGGCGGAGCGAGACGCCGAGACCGGTTCGGTTATCCGCCTCACGGGTCTGGTCGGCTTCTCAAGCGGCGAAACATCGACATTTGATATTGGTTACACTGCTGGCGCAGTAGTTTATGATCTGAGTTTGCTGGGAACGGCAGGCATGATCGTGATGGACGATTTCGTGTTGGATTGGAACAACAGTATTTTATTCCAGAACCCGGACATCCAGTGCGGTTACATTCACCGAAAGGGAATGGCTACTCGTCAGGATTTCACCTTTATCGAGACCCCTTCGAAAGTTCCGGCAGATGTGTTGATGATCGAACGCTTCACCGATCTCGCGAACTCAAACGACCGCTCCGCCCAGGTCCAATTCACAGACGCCTCCCTGCAAACCCAGAGTTATCTCGATGCGATATGGGAGGCAATCAACCAGGAGTGACAGCTGCTTTGCGTCTCTGGTTCGATCTCAATCTGAAGAAATCGATGGCATTCTGAGTCGTTCCCTCGGGGAATCGCGCAGTGATCGTGGCGTTGGAATGGCGGTGAAAGCCCCGCCTTCCCAACGGCCGCCACTCCAGGGCCCCATTTCGAGCGACCGCTTTCAAATGGAAACAGAATGTGAGCCTATATCATCAGGTGCCTGCTGTGGATGATCCCGACGTAGTTGTTAGTTACCATCCTGGTGTTCCTAATGATCCTTTTCTTCTTTTTTTATTCGCTCGATCGTTTTTTTTAGCCCTTCTTTGAGTTTTGGTAATTCTTCTTTAATCACCTGCCATACGATTTCATAATCCACCTCGAAGTAAGCATGTATTAATTTATCTCGCATTCTTGCCATCTCACTCCAAGGCAATGATTCAAATTTTTGAATATACTCAGGAACTTGTTTTGCAGCCTCTCCCATGATTTCAAGTTTTCTGACAACAGCGCTTTTTGTTTTGTCATCCTGATTGAATTCATCAAAGTCCTGTCCATTCGTAAAATCTTCGATGCTTTGAATGCAATCAAAAATATCCTGCGCAAACAGAGAATAATTTCGGTTCATACGTAAATCACTTCCTCGAGAATTTGTCCTTTTAGCTCCTTTCGGAGAGCGTTGGAACGTACTAAATCTACCTTTATATTTAAACAGTTTTCTAAATACTGTTCTAATCGTAAAAAACTAAATAAATCGGGGGTCTCTTCAAATTCAACCAAAATGTCAATATCACTTTTTTCATTCTGTTCCCCTCTCGCATAAGAACCGAATACTCCTAAATTCTGTACTTTAAATTCCTGATATAGCTCATTTTTATTCTGCTTTATGATTTCCTGAATTGTATTAAAAGATAACATGGTCGAGTCTCCATAGAAAAAGTCCTACCAATATTATTTTTCTTTCCATTTTCTTATTATATCAACTATGGGGGTTAATTTCGAGAAGCTTCCATATTGCTCTGCCAAACGCCAAGGTCACTTGCGCCTTCCTGACAATGACCGAGGAGCAAAAAATCGATTGACCTCCTTTAAATATTGTTATAGAGAGAGGATACTGAAGGGGATCATGAAATCTACCAGGATTATGCCATCATCGTTCTTTTGTGATCGTTTTTAAGAAATCGCCTTCGGCTGGAGGTATTTAAGAATTTCGGCTTGTTTTTCGTTTTCTTTTGATTGATAAATTTCAATGAAATTGCCTTGGGCTAAAGGTTTTCTTTCAATTTTGCTCCTATTGATTGAGCAGAAAGACATGCAAACCTCATCTCCTCCCCAACGGTTTTTCAGAAACGGTCAAGGGGGAATTGAAAAGTGCCAAAAACGTTGACTTCTGGCTCTCACTATGAAAAAAACAGTTTCGTTGATCATCAGAAGACACTCATGAGTGAATGAGATTCCCCGTTCAAAAAAAGCTTGACCATCATTTGCAGATCGATTATACAATATTTAATTCAAAGGACGAAAGGGCAATAAGGTGATCCTTCACTTTGCTGCTCGTCGAACCGTCAGGATGACAGGAAAGTCTGAGATTAACCCGTTTCAAGAATAAAAAACATCTTGATAATGAGGTTGTTATGAGAGTAAACTTAAAAGCCAGCTCCCAGCTCCCAGCTCCCAGCTCCCAGCTCCCAGCTCCCAGCTCCCTAATAAGTTCTGAGCACCAAGATCCTGGTTCCCAGTTCCCAGTAATAAGTTCCAAACTCTCAGTTCCTGGTACTTTTGGGCAAAAGCGTGGACATGTTTTTCACTTTCTGACCATTCGCGCAGTTGTCATTCCGGGCGAAGACCCGGAATCCAGGGTCCGTTTCGATACCCTGGATCCCGCGTTCGGCAGTTTTTATTGCCCACACTGCGGCCAAACTGCTTCTCTGCGCGTGAATGACTTGGAGGGTATGAACGGACTTTCACCGCGGTGTACTGGTTTCCCGTCACAAGCTCCTGGTACCAAGCACCCAGTTTCTAGTTTTAAGTTCCCTGTTCCAAGTGTACGGGTTCATTGGGTTGTCCCCCCTTATCCCATCTCGACTTCAGGGAGAGATCCTTGAAGTTGCGCCTCAGTTCATTTCAGTAAATGGAAATTCCTCGAGCAAATTGAAAGCTCAAGGTTCATGGCCCCATCCTGGAGCCAATGGATCGGTTTTTTTGATAGGGTAATATTCATGGTGAATATTGCTTTTTTAACTTTTTATATTAGAGGTCAAAATGAAAACAATAATCAGAAGCATAGTCGAGAACGGGCTTTCGGAAATGAAGGCAGGTTTTAAAGCAACCCGAAATCTTATTTTTAATCAAAAAAAAGAAAGGAAAAAGATGGAAAATCAAAAAAGCAAATCAACCTTCAGTGCCATCCTGCTCTCCCTCACCCTGGTGGTGGCCGCCCTCTGGGTCAGCCCAGCCGTCGGGGCTGAGAAAAAGATGGTCAAAGATCCGAGCACAGGTAAAATGGTGAGTGCACCTGAGTACGGCGGGAGAATAACCGCGTGGGCGGGCGCCGGTTGGACTAAGGCGCCTAGTGACCCCTATTTCGGCAGCTGGCCGCACGTGATACTCTCGGGTGTGAATGAGAAGCTGGGCATCCCGAACTGGGCAATAGATAGAGACGTATGGGACCTTACCGCGGCCTACTACCCTCTGTCGGTCATGACGGGGAGGCTGGCGGAAAGCTGGGAAACGCCCGACCCACTGACGTATGTCTTCAACATCCGCAAGGGCGTTCACTGGCACAAGAAGGCACCAATGAACGGCCGTCTCTTGACGGCGCGGGATGTTGAATGGAACTATCACCGGATGTTGGGTCTGGGCGAGTTTACCGACGCCGGACCGACTGCCTTTGCCGCCCAAGTCACCGGCATCCCATTCGAATCGGTAACGGCAACCGACGATTCGACGGTTGTGATGAAGCTGAAGGAGCCATTCCTCGATGCGCTGGGGATTATGCTCGGCCACAACTCTACTTTCATAGTGCCCCGCGAGGTCATCGAGCAATACGGCGACATGCAGGATTGGCGGAACGTGGTCGGCACCGGGCCCTTTGAGCTGGCTGAGGTTGTCGATGGGAGCAGTTTCACCTATGTCAAGAATCCTGACTACTGGGGCTATGACGAAAAGTACCCGGAGAACCGCCTGCCTTACGTTGACGAGGTAAGGGTCCTTCCTATGGGAGAGGACGCAACAATTATGGCGGCACTACGCTCAGGCAAGCTTGATTACATACACTATCTCATTAATCTGGACTCGATACTGAGCCTCAAGCGGACCAACCCCGAAATCGCGGTGCACACGATTCTGTTTCGGTCGCAGAATTCTTTTGCTCCTAACCTGCGCGTGCCGCCCTTTGACGACATCAACGTGCGACGGGCGATGCAGATGGCGCTGGACAACGAAACTGCGGTGGCTACGTTCTGGAAGGGTGAGGCAGATGCGACACCTTTCGGGTGGCAAGGGGTGAAAGGGTATCACATCCCCTTCGAGGAGTGGGACGAAGAGGTCAAGCAATACTACAGGTATGACCCGGAAGCTGCCGAGAAGCTCCTCGATGAGGCTGGGTATCCGCGCGGCGCGGACGGCACTAGATTCAAGACCGTCTTGAGTCAGAGCCAATATCATGTCTTGGACTTTTCAGAAATAGCGGTCGCCTACTGGGCTGAGATTGGCGTCGATGTTGAGATTGAGGTAGTTACCAACGCCGAATATCAGGAAATGAGCGGGCGTACTAATAAAGGCATGATAAGTTCGATTGGGGGCAGCCTGTATGACCCTGTCGCTTTCGTAGGCTACCTTCGATCGGATTCAACAAACAACCGCTGGTTACATCAGTGGCCTGAGTTGGACGCCATGGTTGACACCGCTCTGACCGCGACTACCCATGAGGAGCAGCAGCGGCTGATTGTAGAGGCAGATATGTACGTAATAGAGAAGCACTGGCAGATATGGGGTCCCAGAAGTCCAACGTTCATGGTGGCCCAGCCGTGGCTCACAGGCTATAGCGGTGAAATTGGCCACTGGGCGGTAGGCGACCAGTGGACCACCCATTCCCGCCTCTGGATTGATAGTGAGCTGAAGAAAGAGATGGGGCATTAGAAGCCATGTTAAAACCTTGTTTCCCCTCCCCTGGCGGGAGGGGTTAGGGGAGGGGGTTTCCCATGAGAGCCTATATCATCAGGCGGTTATTGCTCATCATCCCCACCCTGTTTATCTTGAGCATCCTGGTCTTCCTCTCGGTGCGCTTCCTCCCCGGCGATGTCATAGACGCAATGTTGGGTAAGCCGGAATTCATCGGTCTTGAGCTAGACCGAGAAGCTGTTGAGCGTATACTGGGACTAGATGTGCCCGTCTACGTGCAGTATGGACGCTGGATAGGAGTGTTGCCGACCCCTGATTGGGTTACCGGTGAGTCCCACTTGAAAGGTATCCTCCAGGGCAGCCTTGGCCATTCACTGGTTGGCGGCCGTTTTCCGGTAGAGGATGAGATCATAGGGCGATTGCCGGTAACCGTTGAGCTTGGCGTCATGGCAATCGTCATCGGGCTGGTGATCGCCCTGCCGGTCGGCATCTACTCGGCGATTCGCCAGGATACCGCCGCCGACTACGCGGGGCGCTCCTTCGCCATCGTCGGTCTGGCAACGCCGAACTTCTGGCTGGCCCTGATGGTCATGATCTACCCCACCATCTGGTGGGGTTGGACGCCCCCGTTGGAGTGGGTTCCTTTCACAGAAGACCCGCTGGGGAATCTCTGGGGGCTCTTCTTCCCCAGCCTGATTCTGGGAACGGCCTCCTCTGCCGCCACCATGCGGATGATGCGCACGATGATGCTGGAGGTCTTAAGGCAGGACTATATCCGAACCGCCTGGTCCAAGGGGCTCAAGGAGCGGCTCGTGATCATCCGGCACACCATCAAAAATGCCTTCATCCCGGTGGTCTCCCTGATCGGCCTGCAGTTGCCGATCCTGGTCGGGGGCGCGGTGATCATGGAGGTCATCTTCAACCTGCCGGGGATTGGTCGGCTCCTTCTGCTTGCCCTCGATGACCGAGACTACCCGATGGTCTCCGGAATCAACCTGTTTTTCGCCACCGGGGTGGTGCTGCTCAATCTCCTCATCGACCTGATTTATCCCTATTTGGACCCGAGAGTGAGATATGAGTGAATCCAAGCGACGAGGCCGGTTTGCGGATTTCTTTATCAGACTGTGGCAGGAGAAGCCCCTGGGCACGATCAGCGGGCTCATCATCTTGCTCCTGATTGTGGTGGCCATCTTTGCCGATGTGTTGACCCCTTATGGTTATGATAAACTCAACCTGGCAGACCGGCTGCAAGGGGCTTCCACCCGCTATCTTCTGGGGACCGACCAGTTGGGCCGAGACCTCCTGAGTCGCCTCATCTTCGGGGCTCGTATTTCTTTGGTGGTGGGTCTGGCCGCAACCACGCTCAATGTGTTGGTCGCACTTCTCGTCGGCGGCACTTCCGGATTCCTGGGGGGAAAAGTGGACCTGGCAGTGCAGCGCTTTGTCGATGCCTGGATGGCCTTCCCGGGACTGCTGCTCTTGCTGACCATCATGTCGGTCGTGGGGCAGGGCTTGCTTCAAATCATCGTGGTCCTGGGGGTCGCCGGCGGCATCGGGGGCTCCCGCGTCATACGGGGTGCGGTGATCGGCATCAAAGAGAATGATTATTTTCTGGCCGCCCGGGCAGTGGGCACCCCCACGGGTCAGATCCTGACTCGCCATGTATTGCCCAATATCATGGCACCGATCATCATCGTCTTCTCCATCAACATTGGCGGGGTCATCATTGCCGAAGCATCGTTGAGCTTCCTCGGATTCGGGCTGCCCATCAAGGTTCCCAGTTGGGGCGGCATGCTCAGCCGGGAAGGGCGCCGCTTCATGGAGCAAGCGCCCTGGTTGGCCTTCTGGCCGGGGCTGTTCCTGACGATTGTCGTCTACTCCCTCAACATGTTCGGCGATGCGGTGCGGGACCTGCTTGATCCCAGGCTGAAGGGCGGTCAGGGAAGTTATGGCACCACGAGGATGAAACGCAAACGAGGATTCCTCGCCAGACTGATCAACCCGATAGTGTAAATTAAATTGTGTGAAATTGAGAAGGGCTTGAATCCATGGGACTCTCCCGGTAGGTTTGATGAAGTCAAATTTGAACCTACTATCAGGAGAAAGCCCCATGAAATTAGAATTGACAGTAACGGAATTTAAAGAAATGTTCAATACTCTTCAAAGCCCGGATGGATTATTGGAGCAGTTGCGAGTGGATTTAAGCCATCAAGGCGGAATCAGTACCCGCAGCCTGGATTTATTCTCGAAGCGCTTGATTGGGAGAAGTATTTCTCATACTGAGATCTCGTTGGCCGATAGAGAACTGCAAGCAGCCGCGGAAACCTGGAGAGAACGCGATCTTTCTGAGGAGCGTTACAAATACCTTTTCATCGATGGGGTCCATTTCAAGATGCGCGTGAAAGACAGTATTGAAAACATTCCAGTGCTCGCGGTCATTGGAGTGAACCAAGACGGGTACAAAACTGTTTTAGCGCTGCAACAGGGAGATAAGGAATCTGCCTCCAATTGGAGAGAGTTGTTCAAGGACTTGAAAGAGCGAGGATTGGATTCCGCTTCCGTCGAATTGGCAGTGATGGATGGCTTAGCAGGATTGGAAAAAGTGTTCAAAGAAGAGTTTTCCCAGGCCAAAGTGCAACGATGTCAAGTCCATGTGGCCAGAAACGTGCTGGCTTTTGTTTGCCTCCGTACTTACCTTTCATAAACTCATTTACATTATACCCAAACAAGTTATAGTTTAAAACGATTCTCCCAGATATATAGAATCGAGGTCTTCTCAAGCAATGAGTAGGAAGGAATATTACAATTTTGATTCAGATTGAATCGGTTGAAACCGCTTTTGAATGGTTTGGACTGAACTATGAATTTGATGAAGGAATCATTTAAGAATTAGATTGTCCAATTTTCATATTGGAATTGTGGATATATTTCTTGAAGGCTTTGGTAAATGTCGTCATTCGCAACGAGAACGCTCGATTCAGTGAGAGCAGTGCTGGCAACAATCAAATCTATATTGTATTTTCGCATTCCTTTTGTTGTTGTCCCTCTTGATTTTCTTATCAGTGCTTTTATTTCTCCATAGATCGAAGCAAATCTTCTTGTTATCGGTACGACCTCAAAGCGTTGTTCTACATCTCGAAGTTGCTTAGTCAATTGATCTTTTTTTATCTCAGGAGCATTGTAAATACTGTATTCCAGTTCAAATATGGTGATTAGAGAAACTTGGATCCTGTCCTCATCTTGCAGATTTGTGAATCTTTCACGAACGGAAGTATATATAGTGGACTTGGGATCGTACAAGTAGGAAAGAATATCTGAATCAAGAATATATTTCATTGGTGAAATTTATACTCCTTCATCCTTCCTGAATTCTTTGACCGTTTCCCGAAAAAATTCTGAAGTTTCATGAGAAATTCCTAAATTTGCCATTTCTTCTGCTGCCTTTTCCCATTTAGAAGTTTGTGATCCTTGTGCCTGAGTGTTTATAGGCTTGATACCTAAAGTTTTTTCAAGCTCTTCAATAGGCATGGAATCTATTTTCCTTGCTGTTTCAGGTCTCAGATCATTTCTTTTTACCTGCATTCTGCCCCCTTCGATGGTGTTCTGTGACACAATGAAGAAATTATAAAAGTTTACTTTGTTATTGTACACATTTGATGTGTTGGAGGCAAATGATCTTCCGTCAAAAAAGTGGACACGGAGTGAAGAGAAATTTATGATCAATGGCAATCATAAAAGGAGGTGTCCAATGGGTCAAAATAGCACTTGTAAAAGATACAGTCGAGAATTTAAGCTTGAAGCGGTGAAGATGGTAACCAGTGGAGGATATTCGGGCCCTCAAATTGCGGGAGAATTAGGGATTTCTCAAAAGAGTCTATATGATTGGAAAAAGAAATTGGAGCAACAAGGGATTTTAGCTTTTCCTGGTCCAGGCCGCCTCGATCTGAAAGACGCGGAAATCCGCTGCATATTAGCGTTGATCTTGAAATAGAGGAAACACAGGGGAAAAACCAGGAAGAACTCGCCGAAGAAGTACGCCAAGCCTATTATATGAAGCAATATCTCAATGTCAGAATCAACAGATCCCATCCTATTCTCTTACCTCCGCATAGGTTTCTTAAGATACGATCAAATTTTAGCCGGGATCAATCTCTTTACTTTTGAAGGAGAGCAAGGAAAATTTTCTTCTCCCTTCCCATTCAGAAATATTACTAGAATAATCTCCGAAAAAGCAGTATTACAGGAAGCAATTCTATTTCATAGAGGAATCACAATGTGACTGCTGAGGGAATCCCTAACGTGAAGTGCTTGTTCTGCAAGCTGATGGTGGTCCGTTGGTGGGGATGTCACTGCTTTATGGAAATCGCGTGATGCTAGAAGTTGTAGACAATGGCGATGTGACTCGAGTTATAGTCAAATTCTGGGGATGGCAATTCAGGCGGCGATCCTGTATTGAGGAATTCCATCGACAAATTGTACTCCCTCTATCACTTCGGCTAATCGTTTAAATCCGTGTAATCGGATCCAATTTTTCTGAGCGGATTCCATTAATTTGAATGCCATCGTCAAGACGGTATTTCTTGAGAAACAACCTCTGACTTTGGCAGTTCTCAGTTTGACAGTAGCGAAGGTGGATTCAATGGGATTGCTCGTTCTCAAATGCCTCCAATGCTCTGCCGGGAAATCATAGAAGGCCATCAAGGTCTCCTGATCTTTAATCAAGCAGTGAGTGGCTTTAGGATATTTCGCCTCATACATGTCAACAAAATGCTTTAAGGCTTTGAAAGCTTCCTCTTTGCTGCTGGCCATCCAAATTTGATGGAGACGATCCTTGGCTTTATGATGCTCCCTTTTTGGTAAATAGTTGAGAATGTTTCCCGTTTTGTGCATCCAACAACGCTGCTCTTTGCTCTGAGGATAGACTTTTTTCAAAGCTTTCCAAAATCCCATCGCTCCGTCTCCCACAGCGATTTTAGGGGCCTCAGTCAATCCCCGGTGCTTCAGATCCATCAGCAGTTCCCTCCAGGATTGCTCACTTTCCCGGTAGCCATCTTCCAAGGCAACGAGCTCTTTATCTCCATTTTCTGTTGCCCCCACAATCACCAAGAGGCATTGTTTATCTTTATCCATTCTCACATTGCAATACACGCCATCGACCCAGAGATAAACATAATGACTCTGGGAGAGATCCCGTTGTTTCCAGGCTTTCCAATCCTCATACCAGCTTGATTTAAGACGGCTCACTGTCGCTGAAGACAAGCCCGCCGCTCTTTTACCTAAAATCGCTGCGAGCGCCTCCTGAAAGCCACCAGTGGAAATCCCTTTCAGATACAGCCAGGGAATCAGGGCTTCAATACTTTTACTTTTCCTCAGATAAGGGGGGATCAACTTGGAAGAAAATCGAATCCTTTCCTCTGATGAGGTGCTTTGACGATCTTTACTCCGCGGAACTTTCACGGATATAGAACCAATTCCCGTCTGAATCTCCCGATCTTGATGATAACCATGACGAACCACTCGCTGACGTCCATCCGAGAGTCGATAGGACTGATATTCCTTCATGAATATTTCCATCTCCAATTCCAACGCTTCAGAAAGTATCTTCCTGGCTTTCACTCTCAAAAGTTCACTCAAATGATCTTCAATAATTTGCTCTGGCTTCTCCAGATCAATCACGTTATAGTTGCTCATCGGCGTATCCTTTCTTTGATGTAATTCTATTTATTTTAAATTCCCATCAATAGGATACGCCACCTTCAAATTTAGTCCATCCCCAACTTTCGACTATATCTCCGATGTGACTATTGATTCATATGAAACCATTCGAAAACAACGAAATAGCGAAGCTTGACCCGGTTTCCTATTGAAGGACCGATCCACTTCAGCCAGTTTTCACTGCTGTTGTATGAAATTTTTGGCAAGACCTGGTTTGAAAACGGTTGTATCAGTGCGCATTATTTAAATGATGTTAAAATTTTATTATTAAATTTCAATAGTTTACAACCTCGCTTTGAAAGGACTGTTCTTGAAGTCCTATTACTAATTGCCTTCCTATCGTTGCTAAAGCTGCCTCAATTCTTGGGAGCTTTGAAGAATGTCGAGGATTCAGCAATCTTCGAATCTCCTTTTCATCACAATGCAAACGCTTAGCAAGCTCAACCTTGGAAATACCTCCCTCTTTCATCGTGAGATAGAGTGCTGCTTTTGCGGACATCTGGACCGGAAGTAAAATCGAATATTCTCCTTTTTTACGATTAGAAGGGGTTGGTATAGATAAATCCATTACAATCCGATTGGCAATTGCTTCTTCAAGACAGTCGACTGCTTCAGATAAGGCATCTTTGATATTTTCTCCTTGGGTAATTGCTTCGGGCAAGTCTCGAAATGTAACAACAAATCCCCCATCTTCTTTATCGGGTTTGAGTTTCATTGGATAAACAAAGTTCTGCATAACTACCTCTTATAAATCTTCCAATTTCAGATTAAGCTGATCGAGCATGGCATGTAAGGTTCCCTTTTTAAGTTCATCTTTTGGATTTCTTACAATTGTAAAAGCCGCCCCATAAAAGAGTGTACCATGACTCCCTTTGCCACGTTGCGTGACAAAACGAACTTCAATCCCGCTTTTACGCCCCAACTTCTTAATTTTTCGAATAAATTCATTTCCTGTCATATAAGTAAAATCGGACAATAATGACCGGATGTCAAGTGGAATTAGACGCTATTGTGGAATGGATGGGGCAAGTCTTGGTTTTCACCCTTTTTACTAAACCTCTTCTTCAAGATTTGCCTCTTTTATTAGCTGGGATCGGAATCTTTCTCTTGAAGGAGAGCAGGGAGCCGTTCGACTTCCGCAAGCGCTTTTTCTCCATATCTTGCATGGAGACTTCGGGAAGTCTTTATGGACAGGCATTCCTGTGACATATCATATAGGGCGTAGTTTTCCGGTATCCTTTCAACTTGCTCTCATGGCTATGATAGTAGCTCTCCTGGTAGCCTTCCCCATAGCTATGTACTCAGCGATACGTCAAGATACCTGGGGTGACTATACAGGACGCAGCCTGTCTATAGCCTTTTTGTGCATTCCCGCCTTCTGGCTGGGAACTATGGTGATGGTCTACCCCTCCATCTGGTTGGACTGGACGCCACCTTTGGAGTACGTTCCTTTTTTCGAGAATCCGATAGCAAACCTGCAAATCATGATAATCCCGGCTTTCATCCTCGGCATGGTTGTGTCGGGAATATGCATGAGAATGACACGCACCACGATGCTGGAGGTGCTGAGAGAGGATTACATCAGGACTGCCTGGTCAAAGGGACTTAAGAAACCGTTTGGTTAAATAAGACACATTGCTAAGGTCACTTTGATCATGGCAATACGAATCATATTTTCAGCAGTGTTTGTGAGGATTTCAGAATCTTTGGATAGTCTTCTGAATCCGCCGAACCAAGCGAATGTGCGCTCGACAACTTGCCAAATCCCTCTTTGATTCCAGCGGCGATAATGATCATAAACGCTTTGCCAGGGAGGAAAATCATGGGGAAGCATTCTCCACTGACAACCCGATTTCACTACATATAAAACCGCATTGACGATGGTATGTTTGCTATGAATACTCTTGGCCCCTCGGGGGTCAGAACGTCTAAAAAAATGTTCAATCTCAGACCATTCTTGATCGCATAAATTGCTTGGATACATCAATCTCCTTTTAAAAAAATGGAAATTTAGTAAACATGCAATTTTTTATCCAAACAGTCTCTTAGTTAAAGCTAACGGCGAAATAACCGGGCCACTTTTCGCTTAAATTGAAAAATGATTTTGGTATTTGCATCGTTCTTGAATCGATGCGAAGTGCGCTGTATTAAGGCTCCGGTTCATTGACCGGTTAGCTATGCTGTGATTAGGAGAGTTCGGCATCTATTTCTTTTTCAACTTCCTCAAGTGAGAAAGTTGTTTTATATTTGCTACGTTCATCTAAAAATTTTTGGAAGCTCTCACTATTTCGGAGCGCTTCCACTTCTGTTTCAAAATCATCTGCTTTGCTGATAATAAACTCTTCCCCATTACCTACGACCAACAATACAGGTTCATTCCGGGCAAAACTAAAGATCTGTGATAATTTTAAATTTTCTTTGTTCAGATCGATTGCTTTCATATCTTTACCTCGTTTCCACGAATATAGAGAATGTTATGGTCTTTGCTGCCGACGGAAATAAGAGAATTAAGCATGAGAGTGAGGAGAAACTACATCAAACTTAACACCCAAAGCAAATAATAAACGACGTATTGTTTCAAAGTGCGGTTTCGCGCCAGGTTTTAGAGCTTTGTATAAACTTTCTCTTCCAAGGCCAGCGTTTTCAGCAACTGTTGAGATACCCCTCGCCTTTGCCACATCACGTACCGCGATTAGAAACACATCCGGATCAGGGTTTTCCAACGCAACTGAAAGGTACTCCGCGATTGTCTCCTCATTGTCAAGGTAATCACTTGCGTCAAATGGAGCAATACCAAGTCGATTTTCTTTTTTCATGATTCTTCCTCTTTTAACACCTTTGCCACATTATGAGCTTTGGCAATATCTCTTTGTTGATTACGCTTAATCCCACCACAGAGCAGAATATAAACTACTGGTCCAATTTGAGTAAAATATAGACGGTAGCCTGGACCAAAGTGAATTCGCATTTCTGATACACCTTGACCAACTGAATCACAATCACCAAAGTTTCCATGCTCAGCGGTTCGAACTCTTGCGAGAATGCGAGCTTTTCCACGTGCATCCTTGAGTTTTTTTTGAGCCATGCATCAAAAACTTCTGTTCGGAGTATAGTATTCATACTTTCAGAGTTTCCGACTAGATACAAATGATCAAGCCCTGTACTGCCATCCCAACGCAGAGTTCTCCCGGTTTTCACCATAGCATAAGAATGAAAATTATACTTCTAAATTCATGTTGCTTGATGAGCGAACCGGCTGTGGTGAAAATCGGGAGCAACGACTTGTTCGGTTATTTTGATTATTTTACAGAAGGAGCGTATTTCTTGATACTTTGCAATTTGTCTCTGAGGCTGCATCGGCAAGACAAGTATCAATATCCTCCGCCTTCAAATTCGGAAAGAGGTTTCCCCGTTATCTCAGCGGAGCATCGAAACGCGTGCCGAGTGCGCATCACTCCTTGAAATGATTTGCTCTGCATCCCATGCTTTTCGCTCCTGGAAGGGCAGGATTGCCCTGTATTTTCAAAAACTGAAACAGAGAGCAGCGAGAATCAACTTCAGGATGAGACCAGCACGCGCCACTGAGGAGTGAAGAGGAGCAAAAAAATCGATTGACCTCCTCGAAATATTGTTATAGACAGAGGATATTGATGGGGATCATGAAATCTACCAGGATTTTGCCATCATTGTTCTTTTGTGATCGTTTTCAAGAAATCGTTTTTTGCTGAAGATTTTTAAGAATTTGGGCTGGTTTTTCGTTTTCTTTATTATAATTTTCAATGAAATTACCTTGGGCTGAAGGTTTTCTTTCAATTTTGCTCCTATTGATTGAGCAGAAAGACATGCAAACCTCATCTCCTCCCCAACGGTTTTTCAGAAACGGTCAACGGGAATGGAAAAGTGCCAGAAATGTTGACTTCTGGCTCTCACTATGAAAAAAACAGTTTCGTTGATCATCAGAAGACACTCGTGAATGAATGAGTCACCCTGTTTAAAAAAAGCTTGACCATCAGTTGCAGATCGACTATACAATATTTAATTCAAAGGACGGAAGGGCAATCAGGCGATCCATCGCTTTGCTGCTCGTCGAACCGTCAGGATGACATGAAAGTCTGAAATTAACCCGTTTCAAGTATAAATATTTCTTGACATAAGGTTAATATGAGAGTATCATTCAATTACCCGGCACCCCAAGTTCTAAGTTCCCAGCTCCCTGTTACAGTTCCAAACTGCAAACTCCAATTTCTAAGTCTCAAACCCCAAATTCACTGGGTTGTCCCCCCTTTCTCGACGGGACCGTACGCGGAAGCAGCGCCCACTCCGAGGGGGAGAGATCCTTGAATTGCCCCTCCGTCCATTTCAGCAAATGGAAATGCCTCGAGCAATTTGAAAGATCAGGGTTCATGGCCCCATCGTGGAGCCAGTGAATCGGTTTTTTTGATCACTCCAAAATGAAGGAGACCCCATGTGTAGAGAAAACGTCGAGAACGTGCTTTCGGGAACGAAAGCAGGTTTTAAAGCAACCCGCAATCTTGTTTTTAATCAAAACGCAGAAAGTAGCACCATGAACTGTCAAAAAAGTAGAAGCATCGTCGAGAACGTGCTTTCGGGAACGAAAGCAGGTTTTAAAGCAATCCTTAATTTTGAACATACAATCGAAAGGAAAAAGATGGAAAATCAAAAAAGCAAATCAACCTTCAGTGCAATCCTGCTCACCCTCACCCTGATGGTGGCCTCATTTTGGGTCAGCCCGGCTGCAGCCCAGAAGTATGTGACGGACCCCAGTACTGGAAAGGTAGTGACCGCACCAGAATACGGCGGCACATTGACCTATCCCCACAAACTTGTTGGGGAGACTACTGACCCGTTCCGATCGGGCGGCTCGGCTGCCCACCAAATCGGCTCGGTTAATCAGCATCTCGGCACCGGGGACTGGGGAATAAATAGGGAGGTCTATGACTATAGAGACACTTACCCCCCTGATTTTACAATAACAGGGCAGTTGGCGGAAAGCTGGGAAACTCCCGACCCTCTGACTTATATCTTCCACATCCGCCAGGGCGTTCATTACGCCCTTGATCAAAATAGTGAGGCCAGCCGCTTAGTAAACGGACGAGAACTCATAGCCGATGATGTCGTATATACCTATCAGCGTAATAACGTTCTGGGCGACTTCACCGAACAACCCGGCTTCTCTTATGGGGCGATCAAGCTGCCGTGGGAATCGATAGAGGCCACCGACAAATATACCGTTGTTATGAAGCTGAAGGATCCATCCCTCATTGCGCTAAGGCTTATGCTCGGCGAAGGTATGCAGTTTATATTACCCCCCGAGGTAATCGAGAAATACGGTAACTATGAGAATTGGAAGAACGTGGTCGGCACCGGGCCCCTCATGCTGACTGACTATGTTGAAGGCGTCTCTATCACATGGGACAAGAATCCCGACTACTGGGGCTACGACCCAAAATACCCGCGGAACCGCTTGCCCTATATCGACAAGCTGAGAGCCCTGCTTATACCCGAAGAAGCATCACGTCTGGCGGCATTACGCACGGGTAAGGTCGACATAATATCTCAAGCCGGCGGCGGCAGTGACCTGAATTCCCTCGACGTGGTAAGGAGCCTCCAGCGGACCAACCCCGAAATCGAGATATGGCCATATTACCAGCGGGCGTTTACGGTTTATACTCTGAACATACGCAATCCGCCCTTGGACGACATCAGGGTGCGCCACGCACTGCAGATGGCACTGGACCTCGAGACGATTAATGATACCTACCATGGCGGTTATGCAAGGTGGGAACCTATGGGGGGGCTTGCCGTCAAGCCGTATCTCTTCCCATTTGAAGAGTGGCCCGAAGAGCTCAAGCAATACTACCGGTATGACCCGCAAGGTGCTGAGAAGCTCCTGGATGAGGCTGGATATCCGCGCGGCGTGGACGGCGTTCGATTCAAGCTCAAACATGACCACCGCGACATCATGGATTTGGGCTATGCGGAAATAGCTGCCGGCTACTGGGCTGAGATTGGCATTGAGGTACAGATTAATGTAGTACCCGGGTTGACTTGGTGGGGCAACAGAGGAGGGTCTGATGGAGATGAGGGAGACATTAATTATGAGATGAGCACAGGCGACAGTGGCTTTTATAGCTCTCCTACCGTGTGGGTAGGCTTTTATACCACGGCCTTAACATCACTACGCGAATACCAGGGTGGAAACAACACGGGCGGAAAGGAGACTCCTGAGCTGACCGCCGCCTACGATGCCTTTATCGCCGCTACCACTGAAGAGGAGCAACTGAGGGCATTCAGAGAGTATGATTTGATCCTGTTAAAGCAGCACAATCAGATATGGGGTCCCATGGCTCCAAGGTATCAGGTGAACCAGCCATGGGTCAAAGGTTTTAACGGTGAAATGATGCTGGAAGAGTCGGGCGTAAATGACGTCCTCGTCCACCTTTGGATTGATCAGGAACTGAAGGACAGGATGCAGTAACAGGCTCCTGGAAGCACTTGTGGACCGGGCATTACTGCCCGCTCCACTCCAGGATACCCCACGTTTTCCCACCAATTTCAAAAATGATGAGGTCCGTCCCATGAATGCCTATCTCGTCAGGAGGTTTTTGCTGATCCTCCCCACGCTGTTCATCTTGAGCATCCTGGTCTTTATCTCGGTACGCTTCATCCCCGGAGACGTCATCGACATCATGGCCAACCGTATGTTGTCTGGCGGCGGCGAAGTTGACCGTGAAGCTCTTGAGCGTAAGCTTGGATTAGACGTGCCTGTCCACGTGCAGTATGCACGCTGGATAGGAGACATTTTCCTGCACGGCACCTTGGGCACCTCCCTGTATGGCGATTGGACCGTGGAGGAGCGGATATTGGATCGATTATCAGTCACCATCGAGCTTGGCATCATGGCCATCGTAATCGGGGTGCTGATAGCGCTGCCCGTCGGCATTTACTCGGCAATTCGCCAGGATACCGCCGCTGACTATGTGGGGCGCTCTATTGCCATCATCGGCCTGGCAACGCCCAACTTCTGGCTCGCACTGATGGTGATGATCTACCCGGCCATCTGGTGGGGTTGGTCGCCCCCGATGGAGCTGATTCCTTTCAGCGAAGACCCGCTGGGGAATCTCGGGATGTTCATCATTCCCAGCCTGATTTTGGGGACGGCCTCGACGGCTGCGACCATGCGGATGACTCGCACCATGATGCTGGAGGTGCTCCGGCAAGACTATATCCGCACCGCCTGGTCCAAGGGACTCAGGGAGCGGGTCGTGATTATCCGGCACACCATTAAAAATGCCCTCATCCCGGTGGTCTCCCTGATCGGCCTGCAGTTGCCTCTGCTGGTAGGCGGCGCCGTGATCATGGAGAATATCTTCAACCTGCCGGGGATCGGTCGCCTCTTGCTGGATGCCCTCGAAGTCAGAGACTACCCGGTGGTCTCCGGAGTGAACCTGTTTTTCGCCGCCGGGGTGGTGCTGTTCAATCTCCTGATTGACTTGATTTATCCCTTTTTGGACCCGAGGGTGAGGTATGAGTGAACCCAAGCGACGGGGCCGGCTGGCTGCATTCTTTATCAGGCTTCTCAGGGAGAAGCCACTGGGGACGGCCTGCGGGATGATCCTATTGATCTTGATTCTGGTGGCGATCTTCGCCGATACTCTGGCTCCTTATGGCTATATGGAAATACACCTGGTAGACAGGATGCAGGGAGCATCCGCCCGGTATCTGCTGGGGACCGACTACGTGGGGCGAGACTTATTGAGCCGCTTGATCCACGGAGCTCGTCTTTCGTTAACGGTCGGTCTGGCAGCGACTGCGCTTAATGTGGTGGTCGCTGTCCTGATCGGCGGCATTTCCGGATTTTTGGGAGGGAAATGGGACCTGGTGGTGCAGCGCTTCGTCGATGCCTGGATGGCTTTCCCGGGACTGCTGCTCTTGTTGACGATCATGTCCATCGTGGGACGGGGTGTTTTCCAGATCATCGTGGTGCTGGGGATTGCCGGCGGCATCGTCAGCTCAAGAGTCGTCAGAGGTGCCGTGATTGACATCAAAGAAAATGACTATTTTCAGGCAGCCAAAGCCGTGGGCACCCCCACAGCCCAAATCCTGGTTCGCCATGTGCTTCCCAATATTATGGCGCCCCTCATCATCATCTTCTCCATCAACATCGGGGGGGTGATTATGTCTGAAGCGTCGCTGAGCTTCCTGGGATTCGGTCTGCCCGTCGACTTTCCCAGCTGGGGAGGGATGCTCAGCCGGGAAGGGCGCAAATACATGGAGGCGGCGCCTTGGTTAGCGCTCTGGCCGGGGCTTTGTCTGACGATTGTCGTTTACTCCCTCAACATGTTCGGCGATGCGGTGAGAGACCTGCTCGATCCCCGACTGCGGGGCGGACAGGGCAGTTTCGGCGCTGCAAAGAAACGCAAACGAGGATTCCTGGCCCGACTGATCAACCCTTTCAATTGATAAGCGCGCTAAAAAATTGTAAAAATACCCGCTTGCTGATGGGAAGTCATGGCAAATACTCCGTCTTCACGATTTTTATCCTGATCATTTATCCCTTCTAGAGCGCCTGACCAGGAAATCCGTGTTGGACTCTTGACAAAGTTGTCGTGATATGATCTGCTTACTGTTCATTTCTGGAATGATGTGTTATCTTTGGATGTATCAAAACCCAAATTGGAACAAAATCGCTCATCACCCAACCGTGCGCAAATTCCCGACTGCTCCCCAGCGTGCATGTCAGTGGCATAATTGGGGTAGATGAGACTGAAAATCAATTGAGGAAACCATGACCACAACCGAACTGTTCGCCCGCCGCGAACGACTACTGGGAGCCGGAGCCCCCCTTTTCTATAAAGAACCCGTCAACATCGTCCGTGGAGAAGGCGTCTGGCTCTTCGATGCCGACGGGCGTCGCTACCTTGACATGTATAACAATGTACCTTGCGTGGGTCACTGCCACCCTCACGTGGTCGAGGCGATGCGCAAGCAGGCGAGTACGCTGAACGTTCACAGCCGCTATCTCCATGAAGGCGTATTGGACTACGCCGAACGCCTGACCAATCTCCATGCCGATTCCATAACGAGTGTGGTCTTCACCTGCACCGGCACGGAGGCGAATGAAGTGGCCCTCAATATGGCCCGCACGGCGACTGGTGGTCGGGGCATCATCTGCACCAACGCAGCCTATCATGGCAATAGCGCTGAAGTGGGGAAACTGACTCGCGTGTCACATAATGCGGGGGCGCCAGACGACGCGGTTTGGGCCATTCCATTTCCACAGCAATATCGCCCGCTCAAAGAGGGTACAGCGCCTGCTGAGTTGACGGAACTCTACCTGGCCGAAGTCCAGGCAGCGATCGACGGGTTCAATGCGAGGGGCATTCCCCTGGCCGGTATGTTGGTCTGTTCTATCCTGGCAAACGAAGGGTTGCCGGACCTTCCTCCAAACTTTATGCCACTGGCGGCTGAGATGGTACGTAAGGCGGGGGGTGTGTTCATTGCCGATGAAGTCCAGGCCGGCTTCTGTCGCAGCGGTCAGTGGTGGGGCTATGAGGTGACGGACTTCGTTCCGGACATCGTCGTTATGGGCAAGCCCATGGGGAACGGTATGCCGCTGGCCGGTGTTGCCGCAACCAAGGAATTGGTGGATATTTTCCGCCGGCAGAAACGCTACTTTAATACATTCGCCTCGAGTCCGCTGCAAGCGGCGGCAGGCACGGCTGTTATCGACGTGATCGAAAGCGAAGGGCTGCGTGAAAGTGTTGCGCAGGTCGGCAATTACCTGCTCAGTGAACTGGGGAAATTACAGGCTCGTTGTGAGTCGATGGGCGATGTCCGGGGACACGGCCTGTTCATCGGCATAGAGTGGGTGAGCGACCGGGCTGCTAAAATTCCGGATTCCGATGGTGCAGCCGTCATCGTGAATCGCTTGAAGGAGAAGGGCTTCCTCATCAGCAACGCGGGCGCCCTGGGCAATGTCCTCAAGATTCGTCCCCCGCTGGTTTTCAAACAGGAACATGCCGACCTGTTTCTCAGCGCATTTGACGAGATGATACCTGAGTGATGGGGGTGATGGATGATAGTGACGGATGACCTCCTGCATAGGGCCGCCAAACGGGCGTTGGTTGAGTGGGATCTCTCTGTCACAAAGATCGCTCTCATCTCCAAATCCGAGAATATTGTCTTTCGCCTTGATACGGATATGGACGAAACTTACGTCCTGCGTATTCATCGTCCCGGCTATCACACCCTGACGGAACTGAACGCGGAGCAACTGTGGACTGCGGCATTGAATCAAGCTGGTCTCAACGTACCTGTCCCCAAAATGACAGTGGACGGTCGCGGCTACACCCGCGTCTCCATGCCCGGATCGGCCGGGGAACGACACGTGGGTATCGTTGAATGGTTCGAGGGTGAGCCGCTCAGCGCTATGCTGAAGCAAATCTCTGATACGCAGGTGCATGTGACCTATTTCGATCAGCTTGGCCGTATTGCCGCCCGGATCCACAACCAGGCTACGGAGTGGCCGATTCCCGCCGGCTTTCAGCGTCACGCTTTCGATGCGGATGGGTTGGTGGGCAATACTCCTTTCTGGGGACCGTTTTGGAATCTCCCCATGCTGACCAAGGCAGAGCGTAAGCGTATTCTCAGCGCCCGCGCGTCAATCTACCGGATATTGTCCGATTACGGTAAAGAGCAGAGAATTTTTAGCCTGATTCACTCCGACCTCCACCCCAGGAATCTGCTCCTGAACGGCGAAAAACTGCACGTGATCGACTTTGATGACTCGGGTTTTGGCTGGCATCAATATGAGCTGGCAGTTGCCCTCTACCAATACCAGGACAGCCCTCATTTTGATTTACTGTTTAAGGCGCTGATTGAGGGATACCGTGCCGAACGTCCGCTCGATGACGCAGCATTGGAACTGGTTTCGCTCTTTCTCCTGGTCCGCTCCATGGTATCCATTGGCTGGACTTACGCTCGTCCGGAACTGAAACTGTATGGCAGACTGCCGGGATTGATCGCGCGAGTTTGTGAACAGGCAGACGAATTGGGGTTATGAAGGTGATGTAATCAAAGCTCTCTTGTCCAAGAGTCGGATGAGAAAAAGAATCGATTGAGTCTCCCGGTCTTTCAACACTCCCGGGAAAAACAACTTCGGCATCACTCTGGGGGACATCGTGTCGACCTTGACTGGCGAGCAGGAGAAGCTTAACGACAAGTTCTCCCATTTTTCACCATATCGGAAGAAGAAAGGAAAAACTTGTAAATTTACTCTGCTTGATGATTGAACCGGCTGTGATGAAAATCGGGAGAAACGTATGGTTAGCCGGCTGCTAAGCCACTTCTAAAGGCTGGATACTCTCAAGAACTCCTACCAGTTCACACTCTTTTTTTCGAACTTCCAATTCGGTTTGGATATTCAGTAGATATTTGGGATCAATTCCAAAATATTTCCCTAATTTTAGAGCTACCTCTGAAGATAATGCTCGTTTTCCATGAAGGACATTACCTAAAGTCATCTGGGGAATTCCCGTGTCTTTACAAACTCGGTAGGCAGACACTTCGTAAGCTTCGAGCAACTCTTCCATAATGATACTTCCTATATGATCCAGCTCTATCCCTTCTTTACTCATGAGATTCTCCTAATGCTAATCTGTGATTTCCACTTCCTGTGCGTTGCCTGTTTCCCACTTGAAACAGATACGCCATTGTTTATTGATTCGTATACTGTATTGTCCTTGACGATCACCCGTGAGAGGTTCCAGCCGATTTGCTGGAAAACTTTTTAGATGCTCTAAGGTCGTTGCTTGATTCAACAAAATCAACTTCCTTAAAGCTCGCTTGTGCAATTCGACTGAAAGCCGCCTCGAATGCTGACCCTCGAAGATTTTTTCCGTTTCCTTGTCTTTGAAAGATTGAATCATGATGGTTCGTATTTGGTGTCTCCAAAAGAGATTATTACCCAAATTGAGTTGTATATCAAGAGAAATTGAAAGAATCGATCATGCAGTTTTGTTGATTGGTAACTATTCAGGAATCTTCAGAGAACCCATCGATTCCCCACCTCGAGGCTCTTCAAGAAGCCAGTCCACTCTTTGAAAAAGAACGAGAACCATGGAAGCAAGAGCGCTTAGCACTCTGATTTACCTCCCTGGCGAGCAAACGGGCCTCACCTTCGCTTACCAACCGCCCATGTTCAGGCCCTTCGAGAACTATCCGATGGAGTTACTTCCTGAGGTGTAAGAGGAAGCCTCCCAAGAGCTTCTCGATCTCCTGGGCTTCAAAGTCTGGTTCGGCATTGGCCACCGGGGCGACTTTAACGCGGAGCGCATCTCGCGCGACACACCGATCATCGGGGAGCTGAAGCCGTGAGCGAGGCTTCGTAATTGGGAGACAGCCAAGGAAAATTGTGAGTATGACGCGTCAGGGCCGGTTGACCGCTCCTGGCCTGATCCAGCCCCTCGTTTCGCTTGACAAATTCCAGGAGGTCTGGCGCCTGATCCAGGTCCACCCGGAAGAGGTGGTCAAATTTGGAATCCGCTTTTGAAAAAGGAGAGAAAAGAATAAGAGAGGGCAGCATGCAACGAGAGTCCAATGGAGATGAATAAGATCAAAGGGAAGGACAAAGCAAGCGCGAATTGGTAGCACAGAACAAAAGCAATAAAAAATTCAACAGGCTGCCCATCTCCCCAAGAAACCTGCCAAATAATCAAAAAAAGAATCCATAAATTTCCATTTACATGCCTGTTTCTAGTTGCTAGGATCTCGTGTAAATTTTGATTTTTCTATGTGGTTAAATTACATAAATTACTAGTCTGGAGTAAAGATATGAAAATAGAAGCTATTAATACTTATGTTGTTGATGCTGGTTGGAGACCTTGGCAATTCACTGAAATTATTACTGACTCAGGAATAGCTGGATATGGAGAAATGTCAGATAACAGAAACCCATGGGGTATAGTCGGTTCTGTTGAAGATTTCAAACCATTATTATCAGGAAGAGATCCTTTAAATATTCAATCAATTTACTGGGATTTACAACGAATGGCTATCCAATCAAGAGGAGGAATAGCCCTTAAGGCTATTGCGGGTATTGAATTGGCACTATGGGATATAAAAGGGAAGCATCATGGTGTCCCTGTTTATGATCTTTTTGGTGGAAAGGTTAGAGATAAACAAAAAATTTATTGGTCTCATTGTGGAACATCCAGGGCTATAAATTATGAACAATTAGGAGTTAATCCTCTAAATTCAAGACAGGATATTATAAATCTAGGTAAAGAAGTCAAAGACAAAGGCTATACTTCGCTAAAAACAAATATCATAGTCCGCCCCGATTCTCCTTTAAGTAATCCTCCAGAAAGTACTTATGTTTTTTTTGGTGGTTTTGGAGGAGGATTCGGAACTACTGACCAAAGCTTGGAATACACGGCTGATAATCAAATTTTTATTAATTATGAACTTTTGGATGTAATAGAAGATCATATTAGTGCATTACAAGAAGGCTCTGAGGGTAAAGTAACTATTGGTCTTGATCTGAATTTTAATTTCAAACCTCAAGCAGTTAAGAAGATTTGCAAAGTTTTAGAAAATTATAATATGATGTGGATTGAAATAGATATGTATGAGCCTGATGGATTGAGAGAAATAACTGCTTCTACTGATGTTCCTGTTACTTCAGGAGAAAATCTGTTGGGAATAACTGATTACAGGCCTTATTTTGATAAAAGATCAATGGATGTAGCAATGATTGATGTCCCATGGCAAGGATTCATAAATGCTAAAGAAGTCGCAGCTCTTGCAGCAAGCCATCAAATAAACATTGCTCCACACAATTATTATTCTCATTTATCAACTATGATTTCATTAAATTTATGCGCAAACGTTCCAAATGTCAGGATAATGGAAATCGATATAGATGATGTAGAGTGGAAAGATGAAATGACAGGAGGCCCATTAAACATAAAAAATGGAGTCGTAGATATACCAGAAGGAGCTGGTTGGGGTGTTAATATTGACACAGAGGTTTTAAAAAAACATCCATGGCAAAAAGGAAAAGGTCCTGCATATACAAATAAATAACTAGTTAGAATATGAGGAAATAACGGTTCCGCTTGTTTGTTCAAATGCTGGCAGGGCTTTCCGGCAATATTCTCAATTACTCTCAAGTGGCCAGGACCTTAGGAGTGTCCCAGCCGACGGTCAAAGAATACTTTGAAATTGCGCATGGCACTTATCTCTGGCGTCAACTTGCGCCGTATGAAAAAAATGTCAACAAACGCATTGTGAAACACCCCAAGGGGTATTTGAGAGATTCGGGGCTCTTACATCATCTCCTGCGGATTCAAGAGGTGAAGCATTTGTTGTCTCATCCCAATTTTGGGTTTTCTTGGGAAGCGATGGTCATTGAAGAGATCTTACGAGGGTTGAATTGTTTAGGTGTCGGGTTTGATTATTACTACTACCGGACTGCCAAAGGTGCTGAAATCGATCTGATTATCGAAAGCAAATATGGCCTGATTCCCATCGCGATTAAATATCATCAAAGTATTTCCCTCCATCAACTGAGAGGCATCCGAGAATTCATCCATGAAAAAAATTGCCCCTTTGGCTTGCTCATCAACAATGAGGAAAAGGTGCGGTTTTATGATGAAACCCTGATCGGCCTTCCATTTTCCCACCTGATTTGAGAAACGGAGGGGGTGAGGGAATAATTTATATAAATCGGATAGGTGTAACTATTCAGGTATCTTCAGAAAACCCAACGATTTAAGTACAGATTTTACGTGGCATAAAGGCCGGAAAGGACTTTATTCTCTCGGCGGAGTGAACCTTCTCTTTTTGGCTCATGATCATAAAGAATTTGTTAGGCGGCGTGAATCTCAATAAATTCACTTTCTGAAGAATTTGGTGGAATAGATTCACCTCGTTCAAGGAGATTTTCAATATGAAAATCAATAGCTTCTCGAATCAATTCGACTACCTCTTCACGAGTTTCTGCTACGACAATGCAACCAGGGAGATCAGGAACATGTGCTCCCCAACTAGATTTTCCTTTCTCAATTACAACTAAATATCGCATTGTTTTACTCCTTAAGACCGGCTTGTTTAAGAACACTATTCAGTGTGCCCGGAGGAACATCAACGGCAGATTTTCCTGCAATAGTCACTGTACCACGTTTGATGGAGTGATGGAATTGGCGGATGTGCCTGGCTACGTCCAGTATGCACGCTGGTTGGCCGGTATTTTCCGGCAAGGCAGTCTTGGCGAATCCCTGATGGGTCGAGGGACGGTGGAAGAGCAGATAATCAGTAGACTCCCAGTCACCTGATAAGCGCGCTAAAAATTGTAAAAATACTCGCTTGCTGAATTGTCTGTCTTTTAACTGGCTTTTTGTTGATACTTCATATGATTCACTTCAAAGACCACTTCAGGATGTTGCTCGGCAATTTTTAATAAAACTCTGGCAGGTCCTTGGGGTCTGCGACGCTCCTGTTCCCAACCTTGCAGCGTACTCACACTGATTCCAAGTAAGGTCGCAAATTGAGATTGGGATAATTTTAACTTGTTTCGAATCTGCTTTACCTGGGGCTCCGGATAGTGATTGACTTTAGCAGGTTTCAATTTTCCCTGCCTGATCGCTCCCGCTTGTCGAATACTTTCCTTTAGTTCTTCAAACATCGCTTCTTTCATTTTAACTCCTCTTGCACCAAATATTTAAGATCTTTGATTTGATCTTTTGACAGATCCTCTTGCTTATTTTTAGGATATTGATTAAAAAAAACATATTGACTTCTTGTTCTAGATATGAGAAAATTTGTAAAAGTCGCTGTAGTGAAATAGCTTTTAGCCGTCCGTTGTCAGTTATCAGCTTTTGAATCAAATTGATATACAGTTTTTTTGTAAGTGAAAACCGATAGCTGAGAACAGATAGCCTTTAATGCTTGTAAAATTCTTGCAGAGCGATTATACAATAGTTTCTTCCAAAGACGGAAGGGTAATACAGAAATCCTTCGCCAAGATGACATGAAAATCTGAAATCAACCCGTTTCAAGTATAAAAAACATCTTGATAATGAGGTGGTTATGAGAGTAAACTTTAAAGCCAGCTCCCAGCTCCCAGCTCCCAGCTCCCAGCTCCCAGCTCCCAGCTCCCATAAAAGTAAGTTCCGAGCACCAAGCTCCTGGTTCCCAATCACTAACTCCAATTCACAAATCACAAGTTCTACCTCGTGGTGTGATCTCGACATCAGGCAGAGATCCTTAAGATTCTTCGTTCCAAATCCCAAGTTCCAGGATAGGAAGGGCAAGGGAGAATTTGGGAAATCATGGACGCCCGAGTGCGTCTTTTTTATTCATTATTTTTTATCAGGAGAAGACTATGGTGAAATCACGTATGCGGAAAATGAATTTTTGTTCTTTCAATCTGAATCAAAATAGAGGAGGAGGTATGTCTTTAAAAAAACGAATGAACGCAGGTTTCCAATCAATCCGTAATTTTGAACATCAAATCAAAAGGAAAAAGATGGATAATCAATGGAGTATTTCAAAATTCAGTGCAACCCTGCTGGCCTTTATCATGGGGCTGGCAATTTTACTGGGCAGTCCGGCAGCCATGGCTGCCGAGAAAATGATGGTCAAAGATCCCAGCACCGGAAAAATGGTAGTCGCGCCGGAGTATGGCGGGAGCCTGACCTTCACTAAGAGAGGTTGGCCAGCAAATACGGACACCTTGGCCGGTGGCAGGTGGGCGTCCCAGTTGGTCTTTGCCGTGCTGGATAAGCCGTCTGTCGCGGACTGGGGAATCAATAGAGACACATATGCGTTGCATATGCCTTGGCCACCGGTAGATTTCCTCAGAGGGTCCCTGGTGGAACAATGGGTGCAACCGGACGCCATCACCATTATCTTCCACCTCCGCAAGGGTGTGCACTGGCATGACAAGGCGCCGATGAATGGGAGAGAATTTACCGCGGATGACATGGTATTTAATTTTCACCGTATGCTGGGTCTGGGCAGCGGCTTCACCGAAGCAAGCCCCCAGTTGACGGCTCAACTTGCTCCGATCAAAGTCGAGTCGGTAACGGCCAGAGACAAATACACGGTTGTCTTCAAGCTAAGCGAGCCAAACATTGGGGCGCTGCAGGGTCTCGTCGACGATGAAACCGCTTATATGTATCCTCCCGAGGTCATCAAGCAGCACGGGGATGCTAAGGATTGGAAGGTCTTGGTCGGCACCGGACCTTTTGAGCTGACTGACGTGGTCGAGGAATCCTCGGCAACCTGGACCAGGAATCCCAACTACTGGGGCTACGACGAAAAATACCCGGAGAACCGCCTGCCCTATATTGACGAGTTAAGGGCTCTGTTTTTGCCGGAAGTGGAGACGTTAATCTCGGCAATACGCACCCGTAAGGTTGATATCAGCCATAGGATGAGTGGCATTGACCAGGCAATCAGCCTTCAGCAGACCAACCCCGAAATCCAGGTGTTTAAGGTGTTTTTCCGGTCGAATGAATCGTTTGGTGTGAACGTTCAAAAGAAGCCCTTTGACGACATCAGGGTGCGCAAGGCCATGCAGATGGCACTGGACCTGGAAACAGCCAACAAGGCTTACTTTCATGGGTTGGCAGAAATGACACCTGTTGGGAGAAGCCGGTTCCCGGGGCAATTCGTTCCCTTTGCAGAGTGGCCCGAAGAGGTCAAGAAGGTCTTTGCCTACGACCCGGAAGGGGCAGAGGCGTTGCTGGATGAAGCCGGATATCCCCGTGGCTCGGATGGCATTCGATTCAAGACCGTGTTGAAATGGATAGATTCTTTCAATGTGGGTTATGCGGAATTAGCCACTGGATTCTGGCGTGAAATTGGCGTTGATGTAGAGCTTGAGCTGATTCCCGGTGCCGAATTTACTCCTGTCACGGGTGATAGGGATTACGAAATGATCGTCAGCATAACGGCAAACCTCAGCCCTGGATACATCCACTATTCCTCAGGGTTCAACTGGAACACAGCCAACCCACAAGACCCGTGGTATGAAGCCAAGGTCGAAGCCGCCGACGCGGCTAACTCGCGCGAGGAGCTGCACGCACTGGCTCGCGAGATGGACCTGTATGCGAATGCGCAGTTCTGGACCATATGGGGTGGTATGGCCCCACAGCTTGTCCTGGCGCAGCCCTGGGTCCATGGGTATAGCAGTGAACTGAACCTGGGAAGCGGTCAATATTGGCTCCAGTATTCCCGCATGTGGATTGACTCAGCACTGAAGAAAGAAATGGGGCATTAAAAGCTGTGTTAAAACCTTGTTCCCCCTCCCTTGGTGGGAGGGGTTAGGGGAGGGGGCATCATATGAGAGCCTATCTCATCCGGCGGATATTGTTGATCATTCCCACCCTGCTTCTTTTGACCATCCTGGTCTTTCTCTCGGTGCGCTTCCTCCCCGGAGATGTCGTAGACGCAATACTGGCTCGGATGATGAATATATCAACGGTGGGGACGATTGACCGTGAAGCGCTCGAGCGTCAGCTGGGACTGGATGTGCCTGGCTACGTCCAGTATGCACGCTGGTTGGCCGGTATTTTCCGGCATGGCAGCCTTGGCGAATCCCTGATGGGTCGAGGGGCGGTAGAGGAGCAGATAATCAACAGACTCCCAGTTACCCTCGAACTTGGCCTCCTGGCCATCGTGATTGGGTTGGTGATCGCCCTGCCGGTGGGTATCTATTCGGCGATTCGCCAGGATACCGCTGCCGACTATGCAGGGCGCTCCATCGCCATCCTCGGCTTGGCCACGCCGAACTTCTGGCTGGGAATCATGGTCATGGTCTACCCGGCCATCTGGTGGGGCTGGTCGCCCTCGATGGAGGTGATTCCTTTCACCGAAGACCCGCTGGGCAATCTCGGGATGTTCTTCATTCCCAGCCTGATTCTGGGGACAGCCTCGTCTGCCGCCATCATGCGGTTGACGCGCACCATGATGCTGGAAGTGCTGCGGCAGGACTATATCCGCACCGCCTGGTCCAAGGGGCTCCGGGAGCGGGTCGTCATAATCCGGCACACCATCAAAAATGCCCTCATCCCGATCGTGTCCCTGGTCGGCCTGCAGTTGCCGATTCTGGTTGGCGGCTCCGTGATCATGGAAAACATCTTCAACCTGCCGGGATTAGGTCGTCTCTTGCTGAGTGCCCTCACTGACCGGGACTACCCGATGGTCTCCGGAGTCAACCTGTTTTTCGCCACCGTGGTGTTGGGGATCAATCTTCTGATCGATCTGCTTTATGCGTATTTGGACCCGAGGGTGCGTTATGAGTAGGACCAAGCGACGAGGTCGGCTGGCGGATTTCTTGATCAGGCTGGTCAAGGAGAAGCCCGTGGGGGTTCTCTGCGGGGTGATCATCCTGCTCTTGATTTTTGTGGCGATCTTCGCCGATGTTCTGGCGCCTTATGACCATTATAAAATGCACCTGCTAGACCGGTTGAAGGGCTCGTCCGCCCAGCACCTGCTGGGGACCGACCACCTGGGGCGAGACTTGTTGAGCCGCCTGATCTTCGGGGCTCGAATTTCGTTACTGGTCGGTCTGATCGCGACCACGATCAATGTGGTCGTCGCTGCCCTGATCGGCATCATTTCCGGATTTATCGGCGGGAAAGTGGACCTGGCGGTTCAGCGCTTTGTCGATGCCTGGATGGCCTTTCCGGGGCTGCTGCTCTTGTTAACCATCATGTCCATCGTGGGACAGGGGCTGTTCCAGGTCATCGTGGTCCTGGGAATCACCGGAGGCATCGGCGGTTCCCGAGTCGTCCGCGGCGCCGTGATCGGCATTAAAGAAAATGACTATTTTCTGGCCGCCCGGGCCGTGGGCGTCCCCACGACCCAAATCCTGGTCCGCCATGTGCTGCCCAATATTGCGCCTGTCCTCATTATCGTCTTCAGCATCAACATCGGGGCGGTCATCCTGTCCGAGGCGGCGCTGAGCTTCCTCGGATTCGGACTGCCCCCCGGTATTCCCAGCTGGGGAGGGATGCTCAGCCGGGAAGGACGGCAATACATGGAGTCCGGGCCCTGGCTGGCGCTCTGGCCAGGGCTTTTCCTGACGATTGTCGTCTACTCCCTCAACATGTTCGGCGACGCGGTCCGCGACCTGCTTGATCCGAGGCTCAGGGGCGGAGAGGGCAGTTACGGCACCACGATGGTGAAACGCAAACGAGGCCTGCTTGCCCGGCTGATCTCCCCTTTCAACGGGTAAAGGCGCAAAAAATTGTTAAGTTTCAGCAAAATGACAATCTCTATGTGATGTGAAAATATGTCAGAATCGGGTAAGCTCCAGCTTCTTGTTCGGCCTTTTGCTCATTCTCTGTTTGGCTCAATTTTTCCTGAACCCAGAGATTGAGTAGGGTCTCCTCTTCTCCTGCTTTGTGGCCGGCTTCTTTAAGTGGAAACTTTGGGCGATTTTCTAATACTTCAATGACTTCAGGAAAAATATTGATACGCATTTTTAAAAAGCTGCAAACCTTCTCCTTCTTCTTTCTGATGTGACAAACGAGTCCAATGAGGATGGTTCGTGTAATGATGGTAAGCTTCTGGATGCGGCATGAGCCCCATCACGTTGCCTTTCGCATTGCACAGCGATGCGATTCCCCAGGGCGAACCATTCGGATTGTCGGGATAACGCTCGGTCGCTTCTCCTTCTGGCGTTACGTATTGCAGAGGAACCTGATTGCGCAACAGTAGTTGTTGCAGTAGCCCTTCGCGGTTGCCTTCAATGCGGCCTTCGCCATGACGGACCGGTAAATATAATCGCTGGATGCCTTTGGTGTATACGCAAGGAGACGCGGAATTGACCTTCAAATGAACCCAGCGATTCTCGAATCGATGCCGGGTGTTACTGGTCAGTGAAACTTGCTGGTGGCAGACGATACGGCTTCCTTGCCGTGAAAGCGTTTCAGGCAGCAAACCGAGCTTGACGATCACTTGGAATCCGTTGCAGATACCAAGCACCAAATGGCCTTTTTCCACGAATGTCAACAATTGTTCCTGTAAGGGAAGACAGGACTTGCCGGATAAGCCGTATTTGAAACGATTGGCTCCCACGCGACCGGCTCCCAGGTCGTCTCCATCCAGAAATCCGCCGATTAAAATCAGGAATTGATAGTCTTGCAATCGTATGATGCCACGCATGAGTTGAGAAGTGTGGACCACGTCGACTTCCCCTCTTCCCGCGAGGCGACAACAATATGCCGTTTCTTTCTCGCAATTGAGACCATAACCGGACAATATCAAGGTCTTCGGACGTGTCATGCATCCTTCATGTTTGTAAGGTAGTCTGCCAGCTTTCTTTCAGCGATGTAATCGAAGCCTGAATCAATACGGTTGATTTTTCCTGTAAGTTATCGGATTGCCTCCTTCCGCTTACCGGTCCGATTGAAACGACGAATTGCGGAGATTCCGTAACCTGTCCTAAGCAAAAGCAGTGCTGAGTGGCAAACGAGTTTTCGAAGGCATTACGATGTTGGGAAGCAACGGTTACAACAAAACGACTGGCGGATTCTGAAAATAGAAATTGGTCGGCGCGCAGACCTGTTTGCTCCAACGGATTACAAATATCGACCTGCATTCCCAATCCCCCGGCAAAAGAGGATTCTGCCAGGGCGACTGCCAGACCACCATCGGAACAATCGTGACAGGAGCGCAGCCATCCTGCTTCAATTGCCCGGTTCAATTTTATATAACGGGACCTGGCAGTTCTGCCATCCACTTTCGGGACATTTTTTCCCAGAAACCCCAAGTGGTCGTAATATTCAGACCCTCCCAATTCATTTTTGGTTTCTCCCAGCAGATATATCCAATCCCCTGCTGTTTTGACATCCATGGTGACGGTTTTTCGCACGTCTTTGATTTTGCCCACGGTGGTGAAGAGGAATGTGGGAAGGATGGCTATATGCGTGTTGCCGAAACGATAATCATTCTTCATACTGTCTTTGCCTGAAATACAAGGCACGCCATAAAGGGTGGTGAAATCATAGAGAGCTTTGTTGGCACGTACCAACTGCGCCAGTTTGTGGGTACCATCCGCATTCGATTCTGAGGCAATCGGATCGCACCAACAGAAATTATCCAATCCTGCCATCTGATCCAGACTACCGCCTACGGAGATGATATTGCGTACCGCTTCGTCGATAGCGCAGGCGGTCATATGGTAGGTATCGATATCACTGTAGCGTGGGCAGATTCCGTTGGCAATGGCCAGCCCTTCCATAGATTCCAAAACAGGGCGAATCACTGCCGCGTCACTGGGTCCATCATTGTGAACACCAACCAAAGGTTTGATCACGCTACCTCCCTGGACTTCATGGTCATATTGTCGGATAACGCTTTCCTTGCTGCACACATTCAAACGGCCCAGCAGGGTGTGGAGGATCGCCGTCAGGTCGCTGGGAGGAGCAAAATCCGGTTCCTGGCAGTGTGGAGGATCCCAAATCGCTTCCAGCTTCATGGTGGGAACTCCCTCATGAAGAAAATCCATATCCAGCATGGCCACCGTTTTGTCTTGATAGGTCGCTTTCAATAATCCGCAGTCGTTGAATGTTCCCAGCGTGGTCGATTCCACGTTCATCGATTCAGACAAAACAAGAAATGACTCCAAATGTTCGGAAGGCACGGCAACCGTCATGCGTTCCTGAGCTTCTGAGATAAAAATTTCCCAAGGCTGCAAACCCGGGTACTTCAAGGGGGCTTTGTCCAGTTGCAAATGGAATCCATTGGAAAGTTGAGCCATTTCACCCACCGAAGATGAAAGTCCACCTGCTCCATTGTCGGTAATGCAGCGATACAATCCGCGGTTCCGTGCTTCCAAAAGAAAATCAAACATACGGCGTTGCACGATGGGATCGCCGATTTGTACAGCTGTAGCGGGTGAGCCTTCTTGTAATGCGTCGGAAGAGAAGGTGGCTCCGTGAATACCATCTTTGCCAATACGTCCTCCCACCATGACAATGACGTCTCCGGGGAGGACACGCTTCTGGTGTGACGGACTTCCCTTGACTTGAGCGGGTATCAAACCTCCCGAACCGCAAAAAACCAAAGGTCTGCCAAGAAAGCGTTCATGAAAAACAACGGCTCCGTTGATCGTGGGAATGCCACTTTTATTACCTCCGTGTTCAACACCAAGGCGGACGCCTTCAAATATCCGCCGGGGATGCAACAACCGGGCGGGCATTGGTTTGTCATAAAAAGGGGAGGCGAAACAAAAGACATTCGTGTTGAAGATTATTTCCGCCCCTGAACCGGTTCCCATGATATCCCGATTGACTCCCACGATGCCGGTTAAAGCGCCACCATAGGGATCCAAAGCGGAAGGAGAATTGTGGGTTTCCACTTTCACGGCGACATGCCATTTTTCATTGAAGCGAATGATCCCCGCGTTATCAGAAAATACGGAAACGCACCAGTCTGTTTCGCCCAAGGATTCCCGGATTTGAGCAGTAGCGCCTTTCACATAGGTTTTGTAGAGTGAATCGATCGATTCGATCTCTCCTGTAGTGGAATCCGAATAATTGATAGTTGCATTGAAAATTTTATGTTTGCAGTGCTCAGACCAGGTTTGGGCCAGTACCTCGAGTTCGACATCTGTGGGATCTTCACTGATCCCCTCCTCGAGCCGGCGTTGACGAATGTGTGGTTGTTGAAAATAATGCAGAATCGTGTCGGCTTCTTCGAAACTCAAGGCCAACGTCCTTTGTCGACTCAATTCCAATAACGCGTCGGTAGATTTTAAAGCGAAACTCCGCACCCGGATGGGATCTGACAATTGAACCAAAGGCAGGGTGCGTAATGCTTCCCGGGAAGCTGCCCAGTCGGCTTTGGAAAGAATGATTGCATTTTCGATGAGTTCATTCATGAGAAATTGACGGGACAATGCTTCCAACTGCTGACGAGTGAACCTACCCTTAAAAAAATAACCTTTCACTGAATGGACATGGTGCCCTGGCGCAAAAGGCCGTTGGAGCCATAACTCAAAGGTTTCCTGCGCAGTTCGCCCAATATTGTCGGTTACTCCCGGACGAAAACCGATTTCCACATACCAATCGAAATCCAATTCGTCGCCGAAAAAAGTATCTACCCGACATTCATGTAACACCGGATCCGCTAAAACTGCCCGGCATAACTGCTCCGCATGCGAAGTGTCGATCGACGAAAAAAAAATAAATCCCGACAGAGTGCGAATTTCTTCGATGGATGGGAGGGTCAGCGGGAAGTTGAGTTGGGAAGCATCTTGAAGTTGCTTTTGTAATTTCAAACCTTGTGGATCTTTCAACTGCGGTTTGATGATCAATTCAATACGGTGGATCATACCTCCCACATTATCGAGAGATTGAAAGCATGGGAAAACTCTATCCTGGTGCTTAATTGCAAATGGCACAAAAAAGAAACACCTTCCCTCGTTCAATTAATATTTTTTGGAGGAGGCATGACTGTATGCCGGACATAAAGCGATTCAAATCGTCGGCGCAACCATTGTTTGAAATAAATTCGCGTTGCCGGAATGAGCAGCAGGAATCCGGCAAGATCCGTAAGAAAACCGGGAGTAAGCAACACTATTCCTGCCACCACAATCAGTAACGCGTCGATTAAATCTCCAGCAGGCATTACCCCTTGCTGAAGTTGTTCACGAACCTTGAACATGGTTTTCAGTCCTTGCGTTCGTGCCAAAGATGCACCCAAAATGCCGGTACCAATGACGATCAGGACTGTCGTCAACGCCCCGAAAACGGAACCCACTCGAATCAATAAATAGATTTCAACGACTGGTATGAGCGTGAAAGCCAGGACCAATTTCCAAAACATGAACCCCCCACAGGAAAACCAATAAATCAAAAGATCCCACATTGAAAATATGACATGAATTGTTGCCATTCAACAGTTTAAAATGAAAAAGGTCTTTTTCTCATTTTTCAAATATTGTTTAAGTCAGAAAAATCTGGTAGCTTCAGCCTATAATAATGGACTCGAGTGACAGGGGAAAGGACAGTAGCATGTCAGCTGATGCGGTTGTAATCATCCCTGCCGCAGGTCAGGGGAAGCGGATGGCCGCGGGCCAAAATAAGTTGTTTCAGCCCTTGGGCGCTCAAACCGTTATACAACACACTCTATCTCTTTTCTTAACCCATCCCCGGATTTCCCGGATTTATTTAGTAATAGCCAAACACGACAGAGATCGTCTTATGTCCTGGACTGAAGGAGAGAGACGCATCACATTGGTAGCAGGTGGAGCGAGACGTCAGGATTCAGTTTTCAATGCCCTGGAACGGATTCGACAAGAGCCGCTTCCACAATGGATCCTGGTTCATGATGGAGCCCGACCTTTATGTTCTCCTACATTGGTCGATAGAATTCTGGAAGAGTGCGCACGGACAAATGCGGCAATACCGGTGATTCCATTGACGGACACGATTCGACAATTTCAGCACTGTGGCAGCCAGGTATTGAATCGTTCCCGGCTTTTTGCCACACAGACCCCGCAGGGATTCAAGTCCCGGTTACTGATCGAAGCCTATCAAGCCCTGCAAAAGCAAGGATGGCAAACTACCGATGACGCTTCTATCGTGGAACTTTGGGGCCATTCCGTCTCCCCCGTGGAGGGGGATGCCGGCAATTTGAAGATCACGACGCAACGGGACCTGCAGTTCGCCGAATGCTGGTTGGATATGAAAACAAATTCTTCAGGGACTTGAATGAAGCGACTATGGCCGTTTGGGGTGATAGCCTTTCAAAAGGATGCCCTTCAGCCTTTTCTCTCTCACACCGGAATGATGCTCACCTATGATTTACTGCGCATTTTTATTTTTGTGGATTCCCAGTCCAGCCTTGAGCGAATCGACGGAATCATAGATTTTCTGGACGTGGAGGAGCCACTCGATTTGAAACAAGTGATGACGGTCTACAAAATAAAGCACACCCAAGTCGAGGAAACCCATAGTTAGGTGGAACAGAGACCACTGATTGTGCCTGACGAACGCCTTAACTGGTTGATTATTTATGCCGACCAGCAAAGGACGGAACGAATCTTGAATTTAATCAACAAATTAGATCTTCCCACTGAGAAGGAAGTTGCTCGCAGCAAATTCAAGTTGTATTCACTGCAACATGCAGTGGCCAAAGAAGTCGCCATATTACTCAAAGAAGTAAATGGCAGCATATTCGACGTAGCCAAAAACGGAAAAGCAGCCAATCCGGCACTTGAATCGCCAGCCCATTCGAACTCGAGAAAAGATGGGCAAGTGGATGAGGACAATATTTCAGATCGAGCAACTAAAACCGAGCAAAATCAGGAAACAGCCGGTCAGATTTCCATCACAGCGGATGAAACAACCAATACCTTGCTTGTTTTCGGCCCGACTGAGATTTTTACCTCGCTGGATAACATTATAGAGCAGGTGGACATCCCCAGGGTTCAGGTATATATTGAAGCCCTGATCATGGAAACCAGTTTGAGTAAGAGCCTGGACTTCGGAGTCGAATGGACTGCGCGGACTTCGGGTGGGGACACATTAATCAGTGCGGGTATTCCAGACGCTGCACCTTTAACGGTTGAAGAGGCAATACAAAACTCAGGGACGAGCAGTATCGGGGTAGTGAGCGGGGGATCTTTGATATTTGAGGGGCAAACCTTTCTCAGTTTCGGCGCGTTTGTACGAGCGGTGCAGAATGATGCAGACATCAACATCCTGGCCCACCCACAATTGATGATGCTGAACAATGAAGAAGCCACCTTGAATGTTTCCCGCGTGGTTCCGGTAGCGACGAAGACGGTCGTTGATGCAAATGGAAGGGTAACGGATCAAATCAAATTTCGCGATGTAGGGGTGATTGCTACGATAAAAGGGATGTCCCTACGACAAAAATCATTTCGTGAGCTGCTGGAGGAAAAAGGATCGCCCCAAGAACAGTTCAATCGATGACATAAGGTGCTCCAGGAAGGAGCATCGCAAGCCCTCAAAGGACGAGCATATGGAAATGGTAAATGAGCAAGAAAATGGTCTCATATTTCCCAATCCCCACAATCCCCTGGAAATCAAGATTCCAATATTTGAAGGTCCGCTAGACCTATTGTTGCATTTGATTCGTAAAAAAGAGTTAGACATTCATGAATTAGCATTGGCAGATTTGACCAGTTCTTATTTGGCATATTTAGAGTTGATGGATTCGGTGAACCTGGATTATGCAGGTGAATTTCTGGAAACTGCCGCCACCTTGATCTGGATCAAATCAAAACATCTTTTGCCACAAACACCTAAGGAAGAACGGGAAGAGAAAGATCCGGAAGAGCAATTACGACGTCAACTCATTGAATATCAAACATTCAAGGAAGCAGCTTTTTTACTAAGCAGTTTCGATATGCTGGGGCGTGATATTTTCAATCGCCCTGATCTGGAAACGCAAACTGAAGAGGAAACGACAGAGAGTCCCGATGTTTTTAAAGAGGTTTCTCTTTTTGGGCTCATGGAAGCATTCCGTCAGGTGATGGAGCGTCCTCGAAAAAATGTCCACGTGATCGAACAAGAAATTTATCGCACGGAAGATCGTATTGAAGAGTTGATCCAACGGCTTCAACTCAAACCACGCTATCAGTTTGAGGAATTTTTTACTGACGATTGTTCCCTTGACGTATTGATCATTACCTTCATGGCCATCTTGGAGATGGTGCGACTGCGATTGATCCAGGTAGAACAAAGCTCCGCCTTTGCTCCGATTTATTGCTGTATTGGCGATGAATTTCCGCAGCAAGTGAATTTGTGGCATGAACTGCAACAACCACAACGCGCACAAATCGTTGCTTGAGCAATGCGGTGGTTCCCGAAGAAAAAAATCCGAACACCATTCCTGTTATTTTCTTTTTCTAAAGATTGCTGTAACTATTTAGGTTACTTTAGATCCCCCATTGATTTAAGCACAGGTTTTGCATGGCATAGAGTCCAGAAAGGACTTTATGCTCTCGAAAGTTCAAAAGTATATTCATTCCATTTCATCGACTGCCCCCCTCGAGGCTCTTCAAGAAGCCTGTCAACTCTTTGAAAAAGAACGGGAGCAATGGAAGCAAGAGCGATTAAAACTCCTCGAACGTCTCGAAATAGAAAATAAGCGTATTGAAGCTCTCGAAACAGAAAATAAGCAACTCCGGGATCAGCTGGCTCTCAACAGCCAAAACTCAAGTAAGCCTCCTTCCAGCGATGCAATGCGCATCATTTACGTGAACTCACTCGGGCCTTTGAACAAGAAAAGGCCTTCTGGGCTCAGGAGATGAGCGACTTACTGCTAGAGATTAAAAAAGCAAGTAGACCAAGCCGAGCGAGATATTCGCATGGTTAAATTGAAACAGAAAATCTCAGGCGGCTTCCGAACGGCTGAAGGATCACAGGCTTTTTGTACCATCCGAGGAGCTATTTCCATTACCAGAAAACAGGGAAAACCCATCTTCGAGATGCTCACACAGGCTTTGTCTCTCCCGAATCCAGTCCGGGACAAGCTTTTACCTGCGCCTCCTTGTTACTGAAACTCCCCTTTTTAAAAACGTTTCGCCCCTTGCGGGCCAAACGTATTCCTGGCGAACATAGCATCGTCAATGCGATTTTGTATGTCGTGAAAACGGGTTGTCAGTGGAGCATGCTTGCCCATGATTTACCTCCCTGGCAAAGCGTTTACGATCATTATCGCCATTGGAAAAAACACTGGATTGTGGAGTGAACCTTCGCTTTTTGGCTCATGATCGTAAAGAAGCGGATCTCCCTGATTGATAGATTTTTAATTTTTTTTACGAATCCTGCATTTTTTTTATTTGGGGGTTGACATAATGCAAGTAGTAGTAGTGCTAAAACCATACCATCACTAAGTTGTTTTAGTGAAAGAGAGGGTTCCCGATCGATGGAACAATATCGTGGGAGGACTTGAAAACAATCGGTCCTCTCCGGGAATCTTTTTTAATGGTATTTAACTGAACGGGTTTTTCAGAGACCTGAATAGTTACCAAAAAAATATAAAAAGTGCTTGACAAACATAATAAACGCACCAATCGTACCATGGGATTGCTTGGGGATGAGAGGAAGTGAATCAAGTATTGTGAAAGCAATTCCTCCTCCCCGGAAATCTTTTTTCCTCATCCATACGGACGAGCGCACGGTATTTCATTGCTCAATTATGTAAGAAGTGGTTCCAATGTATCTTAAGAAATTTCTGGCCCGCTTCGTTGGGCTGAGCGTGGCAGACGTCGTGTCTGCTGCGAAAATCCGATTCGCCCAGGGCGGGGTGAATCGTTCTTTTAACCCTCAAATTAGAGAGGTACCCATGTTTTGTAAGATGAAAAAATGCTTTACCCCCGTCATGGGGCTGAGCGTGGCAGACGTCGTGTCTGCTGCGAAAATCCGATTCGCTCAATGGTATAGCGAATCTTCTTATTTCACCTCAAGTGTAGGAGGAATCATGGAAAAAAACAAAACCAGAACAATCCAATCTTTATTGCTCACCTTCATCCTGATGGTGGCCGCTCTCGGGGTCAGTTCGGCAGCCATGGCTGCCGAGATGGTCAAAGACCCCACCACTGGTGAAATGGTGGAAGCTCCTCAATATGGGGGGACCTTAACCTACGCCGAGCGGATCGAGCCTCCGGGTACCGACCCCTGGGACCAGGGCCACGGACCAAGGGCCGTCGATGCCGTTTCAGAGAAGCTGGCCATCGCGAACTGGGGAATAGACAGGGATGAATATGGCTTCACAACCAGGTATGTCCCGCTATTTGCCTTCAAAGGGAATCTGGCGGAAAGCTGGGAAACGCCTGACCCCACCACGATCGTTCTCAACATCCGCAAGGGAGTTCGCTGGCATAACAAGGCTCCAATGTCCGGGAGAGAATTGACGGCCCAGGATGTCGAATATAACTTTCACCGTTATACGGGTCTGGGCAGCGGCTTCACCGAACCAAACCCCTTCGACTCAATGAAGGCCGCGACGTGGGAATCGATTACGGCCACCGACGATTCCACGGTTGTTTTCAAGCTGAAGGCGCCACGCAAAGACGGGCTGGAGACGATCATCGCCCACTGGTTTCATTTCATAATGCCCCCCGAGGTCATCGAGCAACATGGCAACGTGCAGGATTGGAGGAACCTGGTGGGCACCGGGCCCTATATGCTGACGGACTGGGTCAAGGGTAGCTCTATGACCTATACCAGAAATCCGGACTACTGGGGCACCGACGAAAAATACCCGGAGAATCGTTTGCCCTATATCGACGAGTTAAGGCGGGTGATTATGCCCGAACAAGCAACATGGCTGGCGGCGTTTCGCTCGGGTAAGCATGATATCACAGGTTTAGCCGGCGACACTCAATTGGGGGATATCGGCCAGGTAGAGAGCCTCCAACGGAGCAACCCCGAGATCACCTGGTACCCGTGGTACTTTCGCGCGGAGACCGGTGTTGCTTTTAACCTGCGCAGGCAGTCGCTCTTCAACGACATCCGGGTACGCCAGGCCATGCAGATGGCCATTGACCTGGAGACCATTAACAAGACTTACTATAAGGGTTTTGCCAAGTGGCAACCCCAGGGGATTGTCGGGGATAGTCTGACGGGGTATTTCATCCCCTTTGAAGAATGGCCCGATGCGGTCAAGCAAGGCTATCGGTATGACCCGGAAGGGGCGGAGAAGCTCCTGGATGAGGCTGGGTATCCGCGCGGCGCGGATGGCATTCGATTCAAGACCGTCCTTCACCACTTGCAGCGATGGGATGTAGGCTATTATGAAATAGCCGTGGAATACTGGGCACAGATTGGCGTTGACGTGGAGATTCAGGCACTTGACAATACTCCGTGGGCGGCGCTAGTAACGGAAGGTGCTTATGAAGGGATGGCTTCTTATGGTCTCGGCGTCGACCAGGCGCCCCTCCCCATAATGGACTGGATTCAATCGAGTTATACATTTAACCCCACGGGACACCAGGACCCTGTGATGGACGCCAAGGCTGAAGCCGCCGAAGCCGCTGCCACCCTTGAGGAGCAGCAGAGGCTGGTTAGAGAGGCAGATATGTACTTTATAGAGCAGCAGTGGTACATATGGGGTCCTAAAGCCCCAATCTTTAATGCATCCCAGCCTTGGATCAAAGGTTACAACGGTGAAGTCGAAATGGGACTGGCTCGCGCAGCGGCTATCTTCGCCCGCATTTGGATTGACCAGGATCTGAAGAAAGAAATGGGACATTAGGGGTTTCCCATGAGAGCCTATATCATCCGGCGCTTATTGCTGGTCATCCCCACCCTGTTTCTCTTGAGCATGCTGGTCTTTCTCTCGGTGCGCTTCATCCCCGGCGACGTCATAGACTCCATGTTGAGTGAGATGCAATCGGTGGGTGGCGATATAGACCGTGAAACTCTCGAGCGTCGGCTGGGACTGGACGTGCCGGTCTGGGTGCAGTATGGACGCTGGATCGGCGAGATTCTCCGGCACGGCAGCCTGGGCCAATCCCTATGGCGCCATTGGACGGTAGAGGAGGAGATATTCTCCAGATTGCCGGTCACCATTGAGCTTGGCCTGCTGGCCATCGTCATCGGGCTGGTGATCGCGCTGCCGGTGGGCATCTACTCAGCGATTCGTCAGGATACGCTCGCCGACTACGCGGGGCGCTCCCTGGCCATCATCGGCCTGGCCACGCCGAACTTCTGGCTGGCCATCATGGTGATGATCTACCCCACCATCTGGTGGGGCTGGACCCCACCGCTGGAATATATTCCTTTCAGCGAAGATCCGCTGGGGAATCTCTGGGGGTTCTTCATCCCCAGCCTGATTCTGGGGACAGCCTCGGCGGCTGCCACCATGCGGATGATGCGCACGATGATGCTCGAGGTGCTGCGGCAGGAGTATATCCGCACCGCCTGGTCCAAGGGACTCCGGGAGCGGGTCGTGATTGTCCGGCACACCCTCAAAAATGCCCTCATCCCGGTTATCACCCTGATCGGCCTGCAGTTGCCAATCCTGGTCGGGGGAGCGGTGATCATGGAGAACATCTTTGCCCTGCCGGGACTCGGCCGTCTCATGCTGGATGCCCTGCAAAGCCGTGACTACCCGGTGGTCCAGGGAACCAACCTGTTTTTCGCCACCGGGGTGGTGCTGCTCAATCTCCTCATCGACCTGATTTATCCCTATTTGGACCCGAGAGTGCGCTATGAATAGTCGCTGGCGCGAAAGGTGTTAGGAGTTAGGATTAATATCACCAAGAAAACGGTAGGGCCGGGTGACGTCCCGGCCAATGCGAGCGATGCGTTTTTTAGGCCGGGACGTTACCCGGCCCTACCTTTAGAGAAATCGGGATCATGAACAACACTCATGAAACACCATTAACAATCAGCGAGTCCAAGCGACGGGGCCGGCTGGCGGATTTCTTCATCAGACTATGGCAGGAGAAGCCCCTGGGCACGGCCTGCGGGATTCTCATCTTACTCTTGATTTTCGTCGCGAGCTTTGCCGAGGCTCTGGCGCCTTATCCCTATCGGGAAATACACCTGGCCGACATCATGCAAACCCCATCCGCCCAGTATCTGCTGGGGACCGACCACTTGGGACGAGACTTGTTGAGCCGCCTTCTCTACGGGGCTCGTATTTCGATAATGGTCGGCTTGGCCGCGACGGCACTCAATGTGGTGGTCGCTGTCCTGATTGGCGGCACTTCCGGATTCCTGGGGGGGAAATTGGACCTGGCTGCGCAGCGCTTTGTCGATGCCTGGATGGCTTTCCCGGGACTGCTTTTGTTGTTAACCATCATGTCCATCGTGGGCCAGGGGCTCCTTCAGATCATCGTGGTCCTGGGGATCGCCGGAGGTGTCGGGGGCTCCCGAGTCATCCGCAGCGCCGTGATTGGTGTCAAAGAGAATGACTATTTTCTGGCCGCCAAAGCGGTGGGCACTTCTACGAGCCATATCCTCCTGCGCCATGTCCTGCCCAATATTATGGCGCCGATCATCATCATCTTCTCGATCAACATTGGCGGAGTCATCATTGCCGAGGCCTCGTTGAGTTTCCTCGGATTCGGATTGCCCGTCAAGGTTCCCAGCTGGGGAGGGATGCTCAGCCGGGAAGGGCGCCAGTACATGGAGCAAGCGCCCCGGTTGGCGCTCTGGCCAGGGCTGTGCCTGACGATTGTCGTCTATTCGCTCAACATGTTCGGCGATGCCATGCGCGATCTGCTCGATCCCCGGCTGCGCGGTGGGCAGGGCAGTTACGGCGCCACCAAGAAACGCAAACGGGGATTCCTCGCCCGACTGATCAATCCTTTCTCATAGGAGGCTCTCCCTCATCTATGAGGCCGCCAAAGCCAATAACCAAGGATTAGCACGGGAGGTGATTTTCAATGTGGGTAAAGAAAGAAAAATGGAGCTCTTGCCCTCACTTTTCGCCCAAAGAAGAAGATTGGTTCTCCATAGGGGCAGAGGCATGAGAAAAGTAGTTGCCATGAATCCACGGTTCTGTCCAACAAAAAGATGAAGCGGAATTTCCATCCTCGCCGTTTCAAAAATCCTTGCCAAAACGATCATTCCTTGCCATTAATGAAGTGTGTGGAAATCCGCTTATCTAAATGGTTCCAGATTGCGTAAAAAACAAGGATAGTAAATGATTCCTCCGGATTGGAAGCTGGGCTCATACTATTTTGAAATTCCTTCCTCCTTAATCGCCCAGTACCCTGCAGAACAACGAGATCATTCCCGAATGATGGTTTTGTCCCGGGAGTCAAAGAAAGTCAGCCATGATTATTTTTACCAGATTGTCGACTGGTTGCCAGAAGATATTGCTTTAGTGCTCAACAATACCAAAGTTATTCCCACCCGCCTTGTAGGGCAGCGCAGCAGTGGTGGAAATCTTGAAGCCCAGTTGCTTCGTGAACGAACTCCCGGTCAATGGGAAGTTCTGATCAAACGTGCCAAGCGTATCCGGCCCGGGGAATCCCTTTCATTTTGTTCGAGTTATATCCCCGCAAAAGCGATTAGACGATTACCGGAAGGCACGTGGGTGCTTGAATTTGAGCATCACGAAACATTGATGTCGAGGCTTGAGCAGCATGCTTATTCGCCATTACCTCCCTACATCGACCGGGCTCAAACCTTGAATTCGGATAAAGAACGAGATCGGGTACGTTATCAAACATGCTACGCACGTCAACCTGGTGCCGTAGCAGCGCCGACAGCGGGTTTGCATTTTACTCCCGAAATCCTGAAGAAAATCGAGCAAAAGGGAATTCCTCTCATTGAAGTGACGCTCCATGTGGGTCTCGGTACTTTTGCTCCGCTCCGTGCTCAGGATATTCGAGAGCATGAGATCCATGACGAATACTTTGAAATCAATGCTGCCAATCAACTCCGACTACGGCATGCGAGGGAAAATAAAAGAAAACTGGTGGCGGTGGGAACGACTTGCGTGCGTATACTGGAAACCCTGGCCCGGGACGAAAACATCAGCTCCGGATGGACAAAACTTTATATTTATCCACCTTTTAATTTCAAGTGGGTGCAGGGATTGCTTACAAATTTTCACTTGCCTGATTCCACGCTCATTTTGCTGGTGGCTGCCTTTTATGGACGCGAACCCTTGATGAATGCCTATCAAATGGCAATTGCGAAACAGTACCGTTTTTATAGCTATGGAGACTGTATGCTGATCCTATAGGCATTGAATCTAAATCCATCCACGGACTTTATAGGCAAGCAATCCGACGTATTCATGCGCATAGGTTTGAAGTTTATTAAAATTTTCCCAATCAAAGATCTGCCACCAGGATATTGGATTTTTCAAGGTGGAACTATTGGCTGCATAGGGAATGATTTCAAATCCAAGATGCTCGAATGTGAGCGAGAGTCGCAATAAGTGATAATCGTGGGTGACCAGTAGAATTTTTTTCAGTTGGCGCGCATTGAGGATTTCTGCACTTTTTGTGCTGTTCATATGAGTATCCACAGATTGGTTCTCTATCAGGATATCTTCATCCGGAATACCCATCCCTTTCAGGATAATGTGCATGCCCTTAGCAGCAAAATGTCCCTCCGAGGGTTTGGTAACAATGCCCCCGGTGACAAGGATCAATGGAGCCCACCCCTCCAGGTAGAGCTGAGCAGCTGTGTGAGCCCGAATGGTCGAACCGGGAGAAGGCGCTCCTGTTTCATGGATACCGGCTGTGGCTACGACGATTACATCCGCTTTTTTTTTCTGGCTGACCGGCGTCCATTGTTTGAGAGGCCAGGAAAAGAGTTGAAAAAACCAAGAGCTGCTGGCGAGTATCAATCCCACCCACAAGACGATCATCCATATCAAACGAGAATTTTGTCTCCGTGGTTTTCTCCAGGAAGGCAGGCAGCACGTGATCAAGAAAAGGATCCCAAAGATCAGCGGACTGAAAATCAGGTTTTCCAATATCAAGGCAATCGAGTTTGGCATAAATAGTCAATACAATCGATTAATGTAATTGTCAATAATTTGAAATAGCAAATAAGTAAATAAACTTTAAGCGTGGACAAGGCAAGGGGAGGTTTATTTAAAAATGGTCGACTCATAATTCGCGAATAAGCATAGCAGCTTGCCATTCTTCTTTTACAAACAAGCAATGGGGCTTCATCCCCAAAGCCTGAAATGCCTTATTCAACTCAGGCCATTGCGACTCCAGAAATCCGCTGCAAATCAAGGTTCCTTGTGGTTCAGTCTTATGAACCAGGTCAGAGTGGGATTCAAGCAACTCATGGGAGAGCATATTGCTGATTACAACCGCATATTGCCGATTCAGACAATTCGCGCGACCTACCACTGCCCGCACGACTTGATCCAAATTATTCAGCTTCCGGTTTGTCACTACATCTCGAATCGCGGCGAAATCATGATCTACTCCATGTACCAGGGGAATGCCCAGGTGGGCGGCGGCGAAAGAAAGGATACCCGATCCGGTTCCAACATCCAAAAGAGATGTTGGCATTTTTGGATCTTCGAGAATTCGGGCTTCCAATGCTTCTAAGGCCAGGAGAGTGGAAGGGTGGTGGCCTGTGCCGAATCCTTGATTCGGATTGATGATCAGCAAGATCCTGTCAGCCGTGTCAACTTCTGTAGCCCAGGGAGGGCAGATAGTGAAAGTTCGTCCCGCTTTCAAAGGTCGGAAATGGTCTTTCCAGCCGGATTGCCAATCTTTATATGGATGGGATTCAAGTTTGAGCACGGAAACCGTTCCCCGGGTATTGGGAAACGATTGAGCAAATTGTTGCGGATATTCTAGTACCGTATCGTAAGTTTTTTTTTCAAAAAAAATCCGTTGTTGCTGTCTCGTTTCCGTTTCGGAAATTACCTCGATTCCACATGCTTCTTTTTCAAAACAAAAAGTGGACCACAAATCCGCAGACTCTTGATGAAGTTCTACTTCCAATGTCAAATAATGGCTTTCCGATAAATCTTTCAATTCAGTCATGACAATCGGCAGTGGACCACAGAAACGATCTTGTCCGGGAATCCATGAGCGCCCGCTGCATCTCTATGGAAAAATTTTAACTTTGCTTCATCGTTCAATTTCCCGCTCTTCGCGTAGATGCGGAATGAGTTCATCTCTGAATTGCTGTGACTGAACCATCCAGGTGGGCAAATCCGGATGATGCACGGGATAAGAGGGTATATAGTGAAAACCGATTTTCAGAAATTGTAGGATCAGCATAGCCGTCAGTCCCCAGATGTCATAGTCCTTGAAATAGAAATGATGCGCGATGTAAGGGCGCCTTGATCTGTATTCACAGGTCGAGTGATTTGCATCTTCCATGAAGAAATTGACAGGAACTTCAAACACGCTTTTTATTTCAGAGGCATTGGGTTGTGGGACGAACCCTGTGGGAATCAACCCGATAAATGGGGTGACCAGTAAAAAATTTACTGAGATGATTTGATCGAGCCGACCCAGGATTTGAACCTGATCCGGGTGTAATCCGATTTCTTCATGACTCTCACGCAGGGCGGTTTCCAGGGCGTCCTTGTCTGTGGAATCCGCTTTACCTCCAGGAAAGGACACTTGCCCGGAATGAGAGCGCAACGATGTAGAACGTTGCGTGAAGAGGAGGTGAAGCCGGGAGTCTTTTTCATGCAAGGGGATCAAGACCGAAGCTTTTTGAGTGGGATGTGGATTTTCGGGAGGAGTGTATCTGGCAAGACGCTCTTGCAGGATTTTCAGCATTATTCTTTAGGAGAAAGAAGTTTACGGTTTTGTTTCCAATACTTATTTGTTACTTTCTGGATTTTCCCACATGCTTTGAGACAAGCTCTGGCAAAGGCAGGCGTGAATTGAGCTTGAGGCGTGCGTGTGGATTGAAACATGTCTCTTTCCACCGTGCTGTCGAGGACAGCGCAAGCGGAATGCAGGACTTCAAACACTTTTTCCTCTTCAATACACTTTTTAAGTAACTCACTCGTAGAAAAAACCGGGAATTGAAAGTAGCCCCGAGCTTCCAGGATGGAGCTCAGAGCATTCATTGCTGCCTGCGTACTCAGCAAACTACTTTTATGGGGTTGCAATTCAAGTACGGTTTTAGCTTCCTTAAAATCAATCTGCGCTTGCTGCCAGGAAATCTGAGCACGCTGTATGGCACGAGAAGATGGTTGGGTTTTATACATGAAGTCCTCGGACTTTCAACCTTTATTTTCGGACACGATACGTTTGCAAATAGGTTTCAATTCGTTGATAATTTCCCTTGGTCAAAACCACCTTGCCATCAATCTCACGTCCTTGCAGGTAATGACAAATTTCTTCTATGGAGACGATGGCTCTCACCGGGATTTTGGTTTCGACCTGCAATTCGAGCACCGTGTCTTTTCCCTCCATATTGGTTTCCATACGGTCCACTGCGATCAAGATGCCACAAAATTTTGCAGGAAAAATCTGCCGCACTTGCTTGATAGCTTCGAGCTTGGTAGTTCCGTCGGTGATGACATCGTCAACCATCACAACGCGGTCAGTCGCGGTGGGGAGCTTCCCAACCAGGGTTGTTCGGTCCCCGTGGGTTTTGGCTTCTTTGCGGTTAAAAAAATAGCCGATGTTGTGGTCAAAATGAGCAGATAAGGCCATCACGGTGGAAAGGCAGAGGGGAATTCCTTTGTAAGCCGGACCGAAGACCAAGGTACTCTCAGGAGCCAAATCACAAATTGCAGCTGCATAAAAATATCCTAATCGAGAGAGCGATGATCCTGAATTGAAAGATGCTATGTTAAAAAAATAAGGTGAAATACGTCCGCTTTTCAAGGTGAATTCCCCAAACTGCAATGCATTTTCTTTGACTAAAAACTCAATAAATTCTCTCTTATAGTTTGACATACCCTTCTGCTTCTTGCGTCAGACAACTATCTAAAAAAAATTCTCTGCTGGCTCAATCAGAGCTCTCGACAAACTTGAATATGTCGAATTATTCTTTATACTTTTATTTATAAATGAGGGGTAACGGAGTTTTTGCTCCTTCAATAAATATTTCGAGGTAACAGGCATTTGACATCAGCTGTCTCTGCAACCATTCTATAACCCGCAAACACAGGCTTATCTCAATCATTCTTCGTCAGAATTTTCTAACTCATATCGTCAAATATTGCAACTTTTCATAGAGTCGCGCCGTGCCCCTTTATAATGACATCTTGGAAACAATCGGAGGCACCCCAATCGTAAAAATCAACCGTTTGACGGGAAATGGAGATGCCGGGGTTTATGTGAAACTGGAAAGCTTCAATCCGGGGGGTAGCGTAAAGGATCGGACGGCGTTGGGAATGATCCTCGATGCGGAAAAAGAGCAACGACTGAAACCCGGAGCCACAATTGTCGAGCCGACCACTGGAAATACTGGAATCGGACTGACTTTGATCGCTGCGGTACGAGGATATGGCATGGTCCTGACGATGCCGGATTCCATGAGTTTCGAACGTCGGGCGATGATGGAACACATGGGAGCCTCCATCATTCTCACTCCAGGCGAATTGGGCATGCAAGGTGCGATCGAGATGGCCCACACCCTGGTGGAAGAACGGGGTTATTTCATGATGTCCCAATTCAGCAATCCCTCCAACCCCGCTATCCATGAAGATACCACCGCGCAAGAAATACTGAAAGACTTCCAAAACACCGGATTGGATTATCTCGTCAGCGGTATTGGTACAGGTGGTACGATGTCCGGAACAGGTAAAATTTTAAAACGAAATTTTCCCGGAATTCAAAATATTGCTGTAGAACCCGCCCATTGTGCCGCAATTTCCGGGGGTCCTTTGGGGATCCATGGCATTCAGGGACTCGGCGCCGGGTTTGTTCCCGACAACTATCACCCGGAATGGGTGGATCAAGTCATGCTGGTCAGCGAAGGAAATGCATACGATACCGCACGAGCAGCCGCCTCTCGGGAAGGAATTTTGATCGGGATCTCCTCAGGAGCGAGTTTGTGGGCCGCATTGCAAATCGCCAAGTCAGCAGTAAAAGGGAAACGCATATTGGCCATCTTGCCTGATGGCGCAGAACATTATATGAGTACGCCTTTGTTCATTCAAAAGAAGAGAGCAGTATGAATAATGAAAAAGGACTGGACGCGGCGGTATCCTCCATATTGGAATCCTATCGTAAACATCCCAATCTGGAACGGATTGGTAAAAAACAATTGCCTGCCCGAGAAGACATCATTCTCTTAGTCCAAGACATTCAAATGTTGCTGTTTCCCGGCTTCATTCGGGAAGAACAACTAGAGCCTCTCGAACTGCCTTACATAATCGGACAAAAGACTGTTTCGATATTCAAACGTCTGCAAATTTTTATGGAACAAGTCTTATGCTGGGAAATCGCCCAGGAAGGTGTAAACTGCCACGACGATCCTTCCTTTGCGTCTCAAGTAGAACATATTGCCATGGAATTTCTTGAATCCATCCCTCACATGCGGGACATACTGGCAGAAGATGTTTTTGCTTTCTATGAAGGCGATCCTGCCGCACGCAGCCAACAGGAGATCATATTAGGTTACCCGGGGATCAATGCTCTCAGTATTCATCGTATTTCTCATTTTTTTTACGAAAAAAACATCCCTCTTCTTCCTCGCATTATGAGTGAGTACGTACATTCCCAAACCGGGATCGACATCCATCCTGGCGCAAAAATCGGCAAGGCCACCATGATTGATCATGGAACCGGAATCGTTATTGGAGAGACCGCTGTCATTGGTGACGATGTCCGCATCTATCAAGGGGTAACCATTGGAGCGTTGAGCCCCACAAAGAAAGTGGATCGTCCATGGGATAAACGTCATCCTACCATCGAAGACCATGTGGTCATATATGCGGGAGCGACCATCCTTGGTGGTAAAACTGTGGTAGGAGCCCATTCCATCATTGGAGGCAATGTCTGGCTCACCCGTAGTGTGCCTCCCAATAGTCGAGTTGTGTGGGATGCAAAAGCCAACCAATGCTCGGTCGAAAAGGAAGAGATTTTGCTGGATCCCGAAACCTCGTCAAAACCGATTCAGGTCTAGATCTTGATTTTTAATGAGATTCGTAAGAATTTAAATGCATGCGTGTTTTCAACCCGAATTTTGCCAAGAATTGATCTAAGCGTTGAGAATGTCCGTAAAAATCAGAACCACATTCCAGCCGACCGGCGATACGAATAGAGGTGAAATAATGGGGCAAAATGGTTCATTTGAAAATCATGCGTTAAAAGAGTCAAAAACTAAATTACGTCCCCCTCCTTTGTATCAAGTTTTAATACATAATGATGACTATACGACCATGGATTTTGTGGTTCATATTTTAGAAACAATTTTTGGTAAAAGTCCTTTAGAAGCCTCACGCATCATGCTTAACGTTCATAATGACGGGGTTGGGGTTTGTGGAGTTTATGACTTTGAACTTGCGGAAACGAAAATTGAGGCAGTCCACGCCGTTGCCGAACAATATGAATTTCCTCTAAAGTGCAGTATGGAAGAAATTTAGAGGAGTGGAGAGCATGTTTACCAAGGATCTAGAGGTTAGTTTGATGGTTGCTCAACGGGAGGCCAAGAATCGAAGGCATGAGTATCTGTGCGTGGAGCATATTCTCTATGCATTACTCAACAATGAAATGGGAGCGCGCATCATCAAACGTTGTGGCGGAAACATTGATCAGTTGAAAGAGAGCTTGGAGGAGTTTTTCACCAAGCAGGAAACGGTTTTGCCCAAAGGGGACAATCCCCAGCAAACGCTCGCAGTGCAACGCGTCTTGCACCTGGCAGTCATGCATGTCAACAGTGCAGGAAAAACTACGGCTGATGTAGGAGACGTATTGGTTGCCATTCACCGTGAATCCAAGTCACATGCCTCTTATTTTTTGCAGAAAGAAGGCATCACTCGTTTGGATCTACTCAACTACATCTCTCATGGTATTTCCAAAGTTCCGGTGGATGATGAAGATCCGGACAACAATCGGGATTTTTCGGAAGAAGCTGAGGAGTCAGAGGACCGGAGGCAACGTAATCCACTGGCATTGTATACGCTCAATCTGTCACGATTAGCCGCTGAAAATAAAATTGATCCTTTGATCGGACGGGACTATGAGTTGGAACGCACCATCCAAATCCTTTGTCGACGCCGTAAAAACAACCCGATCTACGTGGGCGAGCCTGGAGTGGGAAAAACCGCAATTGCAGAGGGTTTGGCTCTCCAGATTCAACGGGGTGACGTGCCCGATCTGCTGGAAGATGCAGAAATTTTTTCATTGGATATCGGGGCTTTGCTCGCTGGAACGAAATTTCGAGGCGATTTCGAACAGCGCGTCAAAGCGGTACTAAAAGCCTTAAAGAACAAAACCCGCTCAATTCTTTTCATAGACGAAATCCATACCATCGTGGGAGCAGGAGCTACCAGCGGGGGATCAATGGATGTCTCCAATTTATTGAAACCGGCGCTTGCGAAAGGCACTCTCCGTTGTATTGGTTCCACGACCTATGAAGAGTACAAAAAGTCTTTTGATAAAGACCATGCCCTTTCCCGAAGATTTCAAAAAATCGATATCCTGGAACCAACCGTTGAAGAAACGATCAAGATACTGAAGGGACTTAAAGTGCATTATGAAAACCATCACGAACTGCGCTACACTCAGGGTGCTTTGCGGGTTGCCGCTGAATTATCAGCCAAATACATCAACGAACGATTTCTACCGGATAAAGCCATTGATGTGATTGATGAAGTTGGCTCTGCCGTGAAGTTGCGTCCGATATCAAAAAAACGAAAAACCGTTACGGCGATTGATGTGGAACAGGTCGTGTCCCGCATCGCTCGTATTCCTTTACAACGAGTGACCGTTTCCGATAAAGACCAATTACAGAATTTAGAAAAGGAACTGAAGATGCGGGTTTTTGGTCAGGACGAAGCCCTGCGAACGTTGGCGATCGCAATTAAACGTTCACGGGCAGGATTGAGTCAGCCCGACCAACCCGTTGGCTCCTTTTTATTTACCGGACCCACTGGAGTGGGGAAAACTGAAGTGGCCAAACAACTGGCAATGATCATGGGCATTCATTTCGAGCGCTTTGATATGAGTGAATATATGGAAAAGCATGCGGTTTCTCGTTTGATTGGAGCTCCTCCCGGTTATGTTGGCTTTGATCAGGGAGGTTTGATGACTGATGCGATTCGAAAGCACCCGCATTCGGTATTGTTGCTCGACGAAATCGAAAAAGCCCATCCGGATATCTTTAATATTTTACTGCAAGTGATGGATCACGCTAAATTGACGGACAATAACGGACGACAAGCGGATTTTCGCAATGTGGTCATCATCATGACTTCCAATGTTGGAGCTAAAGAAATGGGCACGGCGATGATTGGGTTCGGCAACAATTCCCCTACAGCTCCTGGTAAACAAGCGCTGGAGAAAATGTTCAGCCCTGAATTCCGCAATCGTCTGGATGCGATCATCAACTTCAATTCGTTGCCGGAAAATGTAATCCTCATGGTGGTTGATAAATTCATCCTGACATTGGAACACAAACTTCAGCACAAACGAGTGGTCATTAATATTTCCGAGTCGACACGCAAGTGGCTTGCGCGCAAAGGATATGATCCGAAATTTGGAGCACGCTTGATGCAGCGTGTGATACAACAAGAGATCGAAACGGTTCTTGCTGATGAAGTTTTGTTTGGACACCTGGTCAATGGGGGACAGGTTTTCATCGATGTCCGGAACGAGACACTCACCTTTGATTATTCCGAAACCACTTAGTCCGTTTACCTGCTAATTTATTCTGCCAGATTGATCCATGCGACTGGTGTAGACTTCTGCAAGACAGTTAAAGTTCCTCGCATATTATGAGAAATTATGAGTGATATTCATCCCATCACGAAAACCGGGTATGAAAAATTGAAAAATGAATTGAAACGATTGACGTCCGTGGAGCGACCTGCTGTGGTTCAAGCTATCGAAGAAGCCCGTGCGCATGGAGATCTGCGAGAAAATGCAGAATATCATGCCGCCAAGGAACGGCAAGGTTTCATTGAAGGACGGCTTCAAGAAATCAATGGCAAATTGTCCAATTGCAAAGTGATCGATCCTGCTGTGTTATCAGGAAATACTGTAATTTTCGGTGCCACGGTGACGCTACTCGACCTGAAAACCGAGGGAGAGATGCGTTACCAAATAGTTGGGGATGAAGAAGCCGATCTCAACGAAAAAAAAATCTCATATTCCTCTCCCATTGCACGGGCGCTGATTGGAAAAAAAGCTGGAGATGAGATCACCATCCGAATCCCAAAAGGAACCCTTGAGGTTGAGGTGCTAGATGTTGAATTTATCTGAAGAGGCGCATTGCTGGAAGTTAATATCCAAAAAAAAATGGATCGTTTTCATCTCAGTTTCAACCAAATCATCCCTCCTGGAGTCACCGCTTTTTTTGGTAAATCCGGTGCTGGCAAAACCACGATACTCAATCTGATCGCTGGATTGATGAACCCAGATCAAGGAAGGATCGCCCTGAATCAACAGGTATTGTTTCACTCTTCAGAAAACATCAACCTCCCTCCGGCACGCCGCGGTATAGGGTATGTTTTTCAGGAATCCCGTCTCTTTCCTCATCTCAATGTGAGAAAAAATCTGGTTTATGGATATCGATCTGTTCCGGATAAACAGAAATTACTGAACTTTGACAATGTGGTCTCTCTTTTGGAATTAGAACCACTTTTAATCCGTTATCCCAAACGGTTGTCCACAGGTGAAAAACAAAGGGTGGCCATTGGCAGAGCATTGCTGCGACAACCGGAAGTCATGTTAATGGACGAACCGCTCGCCTCATTGGATACCCCCCGTAAAATCCAGATCCTGCCTTACATCAAACGAATTTGCAGTGAATTAAAAATTCCCGTTATCTATGTCAGTCATCTGATTGATGAAATCATGCAACTAGCTCATTCCATGGCTTTCATTGCTGAAGGCTCATGTCTGGCATACGGTCCCATTGTAGATGTGCTCGCTCAACATGAACTGCAAAATTTTTATGGATTGGAAGAAATAGGGTCAGTCTTGGAAACCCAAATCACTGCTCATGATTCGGCCTATGACTTAACCCTACTCTCCCATCCAGGTGGACAAATTTCCGTTTCCCGCTTGCACCAGCCTGTTCAAGAATTGATCCGCATCCGCATCCTCCCTCGAGACGTAACCATTGCCACAACCTTGCCCCAGGACAGCAGCGTCCTCAATATTCTGCAGGGAACCATCACTTCTATGATCCAAGTCAGCCCCTCCCATATCGACCTCCTGCTCGATGTGGGCGGCCCCTTGTGGGCGCGCGTTACACGAAAATCATGCGATTCCCTCCAATTAAAAATGGGAAAACCTATCTATGCCCTCATTAAAAGCGCTGCCGTTTTGCCCTGATTTCTACAAAATGCATTTTTTTTAAATTTTTTGTTGCACTCTTATCAAAAACTTGTTAGAGTTTGCCATTATGAATGTTAGCACTCACAAACATTGAGTGCTAGTAATAGGAATTTAAAATTTATTTCGTTTTTTTGTGAGCAACTGAGGGATAAGACATGGTTTTTGCATAAAAGACTCATTGAGAAATGTCAAGGAGGGCAACATGAAATACAATGAACGAAAAAAAGGGAAACAAGGTCATATGAATTCTGGAGATAATTTCAATAAAATCAGTCGTGAAGAGATCAACGAAGCGATGCAGCAGTTTTTCAAGCGTGGTGGTAAAATCAAAAAGATCAAGACACTCCACAATTCTATCACTTCGATAGATCCTCTAGGAGATGAAGATAGGGGAAGGTGGGATGAGATTGGCAATTTGAATTTCAACTCAGGTACCTCATCTTCAATGAGTAATTGGTAATCACGTCCACGAGTGGACTCGTTTGCCAATGCGTGTTCGATTCAGTGAGCAGAGGGTAGAGGAGTTTACGATCTCTGTTGAGAAAAAAAATCGGATTTCCGGGATCAATTGGAGATGGAGGATAAGTAGATTTTCCAGGTAGGGTGATCGTTCGCCGTTCGCAAGGAGTGAGCCAGAAACTGAAACCAATCGGGTTCCATCGGTTTTTTTCTCAAAGAGACTCCCACCTTTTCAGGGAGGTTGTCGCCTTTTTTCGCATTACAAGCAAGACAAGCAGTCACCAGATTATCCCAAGAAGTTCTTCCCCCTTTACTTCGTGGAATCACGTGATCACATGTCAGTTTGTTCGAAGAGAAGGGGTGTGTACAATACTGGCAAATATAGTGATCACGTTGAAAGATTGTTTCTCGGGAGAGTTTAACGGCTCCTCTTTCCCAACGCGCAAATTTCACGAGACGAATCACAGCAGGCAGGGGAATCGATTGGGAAACACTGCGGATTTCCCGGTCGTATTTTTCTAGAATCTCAACTTTATCCAAAAAAAAGAGGAGAATGGCTTTACGCCAGGAAATCACCTTCAATGGTTGGAAGCTAGCATTCAAGAGTAAAGTCCGCTCCATTTTGTTCCTTTTTGATATCCGCTCTACAACAATTCAGTTCCCATGTGGCCGAGATATCGTTTAATTGGAGAAACTCGCAGTTTTTTTGAACCCAATGTCGGTTGATTATGAACCGCATATTTAAATTTTGTACTCGATAAGAAATTGTCAGTCTATTGATTGAAGAGAACATTTTCAAGACAAGACAATCCCATTCTGCAAGCGGAAATTGCAGTAGATTAGCTGCTACATGACACTTTGGGTGATTTGAACCACTCGATTGAAGACCAATTGGGGTGAAACTGAGGTCAAACAAAGACGTTTTTGCTTTATTTTGCACTCACCTTTGCCGGTTCGACTACATGGCCGACAAGGCAGGTTCACTTCGATGGCTTCACTTTTTTCCAAGTAGGGAAAATAACCAAATTCGCGCACAGTTGGTCCAAAAATCGCGATAGCAGGCGTGTTCATCGCTTCTGCTATATGGGCAATGGAGGTGTCGTTGCAAACAACCAGGCGTGCCTGTTCGAGAAGTGCGGCAGATCCCAAGGGAGTCAGTTTACCTGCCAAATTACAAATATTTTCCCCAAAATACTGTTTCAACCTTTGGGATTCCTCTTCTTTATCTCCCCCGATCAGGACAATTTGCCATTTTTTCGCCAGCAGTTTGCTCACTAGAGACTGAAAATGGGATAACGGCCAACGTTTTCCCGGAACCGAAGCGGAAGGTCCGATACAGATCAATCGACCTGAATCCAGCCGATTTTCTCTAAGGAAATTTTTGACAGTGGTCTTGTCTCGAGAGGAAGGGAAAAGTTCTGTTCGACAAGCAAGAGATTGGGATGTCTGAGATTGCAGGGGATGGAGAAACACTTCCCGTTGAGAGAAACCATTTCTCAGAAAATTGAGTTTCCATAGAATGAGAATCGTTCGTTGCCAGCCACGCTTGTTAATCTTCCAGACAACCGGAGGACGCCTCTGGAAGAAAGATTTCATATTCCAACAAATCCAACGACTCCTCAAGGAGCGGTGAATGTCGTAAATGATGTCAAAGGATTGCTGATTGAGCCGTTCCGCCAACCGATTCAGTTCCCTAAAAGTCTCCCCCTGGGGATGGAAAGTGACCTGGTCTATATAGGGATTGTTGTCCAGAATCTGACCGTGTTGTTTGGAGGTTAAAAAAGTGACATGGCTCTCTGGAAAGACTTTTTTCAGTTCCCGAAAAACTGGAGTGCACAAAACAAGATCTCCCAATGAACTAAAACGAATGACCAGAATTTTAAGCATTTGTGGTCTCAGATTTTTTGAAACTTCCGGATGTACTTTATTTGCCAGAGATTGCGATTTTTTCCACTTTGAATGCAGGAGTGAGGATCGGACTGCGTTCATCGACTTCGCAGGCAATCATGGTGATCCGGTTCAATATATCGGTAAAAGTGCTGGCAATGGTGAATTCATTGACTGGCTCTGACAGCTTTCCATCTCGTATCCAAATTCCTTGGGCTCCTCGTGAATAGTCTCCGTTGGTGATGTTGGCTCCTTGACCAGACATGAAAGTCAGGTAGAGTCCATTTTTAACGCTTTCGATTAATTCAGATTCAAAATAGGGACCGGGCTCGAGAACGACATTGGAGGTTCCACCTGCATAACCGTTTGTTTGCATTTTTAACTTATTGGCGGAATAGGTGGAAAGCATGTAATTTTTCAACACACCGTTTTCGATGAGGCGCAAAGGAGAGGCTTTCACACCCTCACTGTCAAAATACCGGCTCCCCAGCTTGCCAGGCAACAGGGGGTCATCTCGCAATTGGATGCAAGGATTGGCGATGGAAGTTTCCAGCCGGTCCACCAGAAACGATTGTTTGCGAAAAATGTTGTCGCCCATCATGGCGGAAGTAAGGGAGCCTATAAAACTGCGTGCCATTTCCGGACAAAAGACAACAGCCACTTCCTGGCTTTTAGGTTTTATCGCTCCAATTTTACGCACCACACGTTCACAAGTTTTGCGAGCAACTGTATCCAAAGGATCTAAATGCTCGTAAAAGCAAGAACAGCCATACCATCCATCGGTTTGTTTGCGGGCGGAGTTCTTTTCGACAGTGTCTTGATCTTCGACAAAAGCAGACATCCCTCTGGTAAACAACGTTTTTTTATAACTGTCCATGAAACCATTGGAATCCGCATATACTACTTCTGAGATCAAGTCGGAATAATAAGCCTGTTCCGTGTGTAGACGTGAATCGATAGCCAGTGTTTTTTCTTCTTGGAGAAAAGTATTCTGTATTTTTTCAGAAGAAGAATAATGATCAAAGCGCGGATCCAAACAATTAAGATCGCCAGACGATCTTCCCTGTAATGCAGGGTCCGGGAGCGTATAGTACTCATCGGCATTGATATAAGGCAGGATGTCCATAGTGGATTTGACCAATGGAAGTAGAGTATCGATACGGAGATCATTGGAGGTTACCGATGAACGGCGTTGGTTTCGACATAAAGTCAAATGCACCCCTGACGAACTCGCTTCCTTGAGCAGATCGATTTGATGATCCCGTACTTCCACTTGAAATAAAGTCGTGTGACCAATTGACACGGTGATAAATTCCGCTCCCATTTTTTGAGAGGCTACAATCAATTCCTTGGCGAATTGTTTATGAGTCTCGGTCATGAAAAGGACTTAGAGAAATGTACATTCAAGGGAAGCAGAATCCTCGAGGCAAGAACATTCGAACTAGAACTTGAATCGTTTTTTTGAAGCCATATGGAAACGATAGCTGTTTGTAAAAAGTAAATTATTTTGAGGTTCCAGGAAGCGAAACAAGCTGTGGGGAAAGGTACCGTGTTGGTTTTCTGAGGCCATGGGAAAAAGGATTTTCAGCATTTGAGTTACCAGTGTAAGCGAAGTATCAACCCGCGTAATCAAGACCGGGAAACTTGTCAGGGTAGGCACTGGTTGGGGAGTGTTCGGATAAATATTAGCAGGCAATGGACGATCTGACAGCCAAGGGAATTGCGCTCGATTAAAAGTTATCAACCAGTCATCCAGAGGAATCAACTTATAAGCAGGCTGAAGCAACAAGTGATGGATTTCTTTCAACGGGTATGGGGCTGTTACGAGAAGTGCCCTATTATCCAGACCAGCAAGAGTTTCTAAGCTGTTTTCTTCAGTGAACCAATGAAATCGGTCAGGGTCGTAATAACCTGGTGTAATCAGTTGGCTCCAAGAGTTAACAAAATACGTAGAGTTGTGGTGTACACTAAGCGAGTCATGGGTGTCAACCCCTAACGCAGTCATTTCTATTTGTGGAGTAACCACATGGAGCGCGTTCGGCCACAGCACGGTAATCACCGAAACCTCCGGATACCGAGTAAGCGAAAGATGAGCCTGTTGGGGAGAAATAATTGCGAAATCTCCCTGACGGGATCGCAGACGTCGTATACGATTTTCCGGATTTTTTACCACAATTGGAAAAAGGGAACCAGGCATTTGAAATTTGGAGACTTTCCACAAGCGTGAAAACTCCATGGCAAATTGATAAGAACCGGTTCCTTGGGCTCCTACCAGAATGGAATAATGTGGCGCCCCTTGCAGGGAACCGCATTGAACAGAAGCAACTAATACTCCGATCACTATGTAAATTGTTGCTTTCAACCAGGACAGTTCTCTCATGGTTCATTGCTGACACGAAGGGCAAAAGAAGCTACTGCGTTGCTGCTGGACAATGCGTTGAATGGGAGTGGAACAACGAGGACAGGGCTTCTCTGTTTTTCCATAAACTTTCAGAAAATTTTGAAAAACTCCGGTTTTCTGATCAACACGACGAAAGTCTGAAATGGAAGTGCCATTTTTTTCAATAGAAGCCTGAATTATTTTTTTGATCGAACGTACTAATTTTTTCAGTTCCCACTGCTGCAACGTATTTCCCGGACGACGCGGTGAAATACGAGAATCGAATAAGATTTCAGCTGCGTATATATTTCCAATTCCTGCCACTTTACTTTGATTGAGTAGCAAGTTCTTGATAGGACTCACACTGCAGGTGAAACATTTTTTTAAAAAGGCCGTTGTCAAATCGGAAGAAAGTGGCTCAATACCAAGTTGGTTCAAGACTGGCTGATTTTCCAGGGATTCGTACAGTCTCAGAGTTCCAAAACAGCGCATGTCTGCAAATACCATCAGCAATTCAGGTTCCAGATGAAACCAAAGGCGGTGATCTTTGGCCGGATGGGAGAGCGGAGGGGTGACCAGGAATTTGCCCGTCATCCTCAAATGAGCCACCAACCACAAGGGTGGGTCCAATTTAAAAATCAAGTACTTGGCACGACGAGTGACCGACCGGATGGTGTGACCTGAGAGACGTTGGGCAAATATCCCGGGATTTTCCGGACTGATAGCATTATTACGAAATATGGTCACCGAGGTGATGATGTGGGAAACCACCGTCTTTTGCAATCCCCGGACAATGGTTTCCACTTCGGGTAACTCAGGCATGTGATTCATGCTGGAATAAAGTTTATGAGCCATCATAGCCTATTTCCAACCAATTTGAAGGAGAAACCGATCAGGACGCTTTGTTTAGTGGAATTTTCATGCTTCTCAAATAAATGCGTAAAACACTAATCGCTGCGGGCGTCACACCGCTGATCCTGCTTGCCTGACCTAAATTGACAGGGCGATAATCCTGCAATTTTTGAATGATCTCCCGAGACAAACCCGGAATGCCTTCGTATCGCAGGGTTTCCGGTAGAATAATGCTTTCCAATTGTTCAAAAGATTTCAGCTCCTGTTGTTGCCTTGCAATATAACCTTCGTATTTGGTTTCAATTTCGACTTGCTCCTGTACCGCTCCGGGATAAAGATGCCAGGGAATAGATGTATCCAGAAAGCGAAATTTCCGGAGCTTCTGGATAGTCAATTTCGGACGTTTCAACAGCGCCATTGCATTGGTTCCTGTTTTCAACCTGGCTTCATGACAAGTCTCCAATTCTCCATTGACGGATTCCGTGGGTGTAATGCGGGAGGCTTGCAGTGTTGCTGAGAGTTGGAAAATTTTTTTCTTTTTTGACTCTACATGATGAAAACATTCTTTGGGAAGCAATCCCAATTTAAAGCCCTTCTCACTGAGGCGTTGATCCGCGTTGTCTTCGCGCAACAAAAGCCGGTATTCCGAACGCGAAGTGAACATACGATAAGGTTCATTGGTACCTTTGGAAATCAAATCGTCTATCAAAACCCCAATGTAAGCGTCGTTGCGTCTCAAGACAAAAGGGGGTGCGTTTCTCACTTTTAAAACAGCATTGATTCCCGCCATTATCCCTTGAGCAGCTGCTTCTTCATAACCGGAGGTGCCATTGATCTGCCCTGCCAGAAAAAGGTTGCGGACGTCTTTCAACTCCAAGGATGGGTACAGTTGATTTGGCAGGACAAAATCGTATTCGATGGCATAACCAGGTTGGATGATTTCAACTTCCTCGAGTCCCGGGATGGTTTTTAAGAAGTCCTCCTGCACCTCGGCGGGCATACTGGTTGAAAGACCATTGGGATAGATTTTCAGATCGCAAAGGCCCATCGGTTCTAAAAAAATCTGGTGGCGGGGTTTATCAGCGAATCGGATCACTTTGTCTTCAATGGAAGGACAATATCGAGGACCAACACCCTGAATAGCGCCACTATACATTGCGGAGCGCTTGAGATTATTCCGGATGATTTGATGCGTTTTTTCATTGGTATATGTAATATGACACGGCAATTGGGGTAAAAGAATTTCGGAATCCCAGAAAGAAAACTTCCTGATTGGATGATCGCCCCATTGAATTTCAGTTTGCTGCCAGTCGATAGTCCTGCGATCCAAACGAGCCGGTGTTCCTGTTTTCAATCGTCCCATACGAAGTTTTTTTCCTGCCAACGACGGAGTGATTCCTGTGGATGAGGCTTCTCCAATTCGCCCTGCCTCAATTTTTTCTTCTCCACGGTGAATCAATCCATTGAGGAATGTTCCGGTAGTCAGGATTAAAGTTTGGGAATAAAATTCAACCTCTGCTCCAGAGCGAACTCCGAACACTTGAGACCCATGGAACAACAGTTCTTTCACCGTTCCGGTTTCTAAGGTCAGACGGGGTTGATTTTCGATTTTCTCCCGCATGTAATTTTTATAAATCCCCATTTCGGACTGACAACGGGTTCCTCGGGTGGCTGGCCCTTTGGAGCGATTGAGCACACGAAACTGGATGCCGGTAGCGTCAGCAGCTTTTCCCATTTCCCCACCCAAGGCGTCAATTTCTTTAACCAAATGTCCTTTTGCCAGTCCTCCAATAGCTGGATTGCAGGACATTTGCGCAATGGTGTCTTCGGACATGGTTAAAAGCAGGGTATTCGCACCCATGCGGGCGGCCGCTAAAGCTGCCTCACAGCCGGCATGCCCAGCTCCCACTACCATTACGTCATACTTTTTTTCGGACGCTACATTTGCTTGAATCAATCCGTCTGTCTCCAGCTATCAGAGTTTCCTTCCATATCGATGGCAACAAATAAGTTGCGAAACGACTATTCTAAACTCACTCAGCAACTATTCCGGGAATTTATTTAAGGAAAGTGCATAGAAAATGAAATTTCAGTAGAGACCTTATCATTTCATATCGTCATAAACAATCTTTTTACTCGGCACATATCTTGCTGGTATTTTGCCAGTCAGGCCTTCAAATCCATCATTAAAAAAATTCCATTGGTTATCGGAAATTGCCCACCCTTCAATTGCGGAATCAAAACGATGAAATTTTCAATTTTTCATTTCAGACTCGCTTGGAGCATAATAATCGCTTGGACCTTTGTACTTTTTGTTTCGAATCTGACAAGGGCCAGTACGCAAAAAACTGACACCGGCATTCAATACCATATCGTAATAGCGGAAAGTTTGAACATGAGGGTAGGACCTGACAAGAAGCACCAAGTCATCAAGTTATTAAGCCGTGGTACTCGACTCGACCTTCGTCATGTCACTAAAAAAAAGTGGGCTTTGGTAAAAGACCCGGAAAGCAATATAGGCTGGGTTTTAAAAAAATATATCCGTAAAATCCGGCCAATGTCTTTACAGCAATCTCAAAATCAGGAGAAAGAGAATGTCGATAACTCTGCATTGGAAACCGCTATTAAGCAATTCATCGTCGATGTTAAACGCAAAGGACAAATGTATGCGGAAGATAATTTATCTCTGATCATTAAAGACCTTCACAGCGATAAATTAGTTGTCTCGATCAACCCAAACGCGCAAGTGAAAGCAGCCAGTCTGATCAAAGTTCCAATCCTGCATGCATACATGATTCATCGCTTTCGCGGCAAGATTGTACATTCCCAGAAAAAACAATGGAATCTGATACGTATGATTCGTTTAAGTGACAACCCCAGTACCAATCAAATATTGAGACTGCTGGGAGGTCCTTGGGGCGCAATAAAAATTCTCGAAAATATGAGTCTCTATCAGCATTTGAAATTGGTAGAGTATATACCCAGAGGCGGCAAAACCTACTTGAATAAGATTTCTGCTGAAGATTTGAACCGGCTCTTCATCCTTTTGTGGGACCGGCAGGTGTTGGGAACTGATTTTTCTGCAAAATTGAATGAACAAGCATCCGATGAAATGTTGTATATCCTCGGACTTCCAAGCCGAAAAGGTGTAAATGATCGGCTCAAAGACGGCACTTGTTTTGCCAGGGACCATGATGTTAAAATTTGGGACAAAACTGGATTCGTAAGAGGATTGAATGCCGATGTCGGCATCATTGAAATCAATACGCCCGAAGGACGCCGTCCCTACTCGATTATCAGTATTATAGATCGTCCCAACTATCGTTCTATTCGGGGAAGTGGTTTATCCTGGGCCAAAAAACAAAGTCGACTTCATCGTAGAATCTCTGAGATGTCTTATGCCTATTTCAAAAACAAATATGGTGATTCTACAACGTGTGGCACCAAACAATTGACTTCTTACATAAAGTTGGCTTCCATTTGATCCGAAATACTTTCCTGCTCCAACCACCCCATTGATTTTTCCGGTAATAAATTCCGAAGACATTCGAGTATGCCAGTGACAAGCGCATATACCGGCAACGGTGCGTAAAACAGCATATTGGAGAGTGGAGGTGTTAAGGATTTCCTCAGAAAAATACGCAAAAACTTTGTTGTAAAATATTGAAAAACCCCTAAAATAGATGGTGGATTCCTCCAATGGCGAGCGTAGCTCAGCCGGTAGAGCGCTGGATTGTGATTCCAGTGGTCGAGGGTTCAAGTCCCTTCGCTCGCCCACCTTACCGTGTCAGGCGCCTGTAGCTCAGTTGGATAGAGCAGTAGACTTCGAATCTAAAGGCCGGAGGTTCGAATCCTCCCAGGCGTGCCAATGTACTCCTACATCCGTATTTTCTCGAGGGTTCCTTTGAAGAAACAGTTTACTGGTGCGTGAACGAAAACTTCCACATCACTTGAAGAATTAGAGATATCGGGCTATTATTTACCTTGAATAAAAAATTTAATGCAAAGCATCTTGACAAGTCAAAATTGCCCAGATAGGCTGTCTGTCTTTAGGTCTGACTCCAGCAGAGACGCATAATTCTCGCGAACATGGGATCTGGAGTTTGCAGGATATTATTTGGAATCCTTACAAAAGATACGCTTGGGTTTTCTGCTTGTTTCGCCGTTTTCTTTTGAGTGGCTTCTATTCTCAGATGAATTGTTGAAGGCATGAAGAAAGGGCCTGTAGCTCAGTTGGTTAGAGCGCACCCCTGATAAGGGTGAGGTCGGTGGTTCAATTCCACCCAGGCCCACCAATCCGTCCATTTGAGAATAAAAACTGCGGCATCGAGCAAATAAATATTTTGGGGGATTAGCTCAGCTGGGAGAGCGCCGCCCTTGCAAGGCGGAGGTCAGCGGTTCGATCCCGCTATCCTCCACCATCATCGTGTTTATGATGGTGAACGAAATGATTGCCAGCGCTTTTGGCGAAAAGAATTTTTCAATGAGTTCCTGTATGCGGAAAACCAATCCCTTTACTAAAGTCAGGAATACCAATGTCGGAGCACCGGACCGATGCTAGATTTATAGAATGAAAGGCGCGTAGCTCAGTGGGAGAGCACTACCCCGACACGGTAGGGGTCGGCGGTTCAATCCCGCCCGCGCCTACCAGCTTGTACATTAGGAAATTTCAAAGAGTATGATCCTGGAGTGCCATTAAACCCGAAGAGGAGAGGACAATAGCAAATCAAAGAAAACGTCAATCTAAAGTTGAGGAAAAAGCTCGTATCAACGAAAAAATAGCTGCTCCCGAAGTTCGGGTCATCAGCGCAGAAGGAAAACAAGTTGGGATACTCATGACCGTAAAAGCCTTGGAGATAGCAGAGAACCAAGGATTGGATTTGATTGAGGTTTCCCCACATGCCAATCCCCCGGTTTGCCGACTGATGGACTATGGCAAATACAAGTATCAACGCAGTAAAAAACAGCACGAAGCCAAGAAAAATCAAAAAATTGTCCATCTCAAAGAAATCAAGTTGAGACCCAAGACCGAGAAACACGATCTTGATTTTAAACTGAACAATGCTCTGCGATTTTTAAAAGATGGTAATAAAGTCAAAGTGATCGTGACGTTTCGTGGGCGTGAGATGACGCATCGGGAAATTGGCATTGCATTGTTGGAAAAGTTTCACGAATCCATTGGAGAAAGAGGCGTGATTGAACAGCAGTTGAAGGATGAAGGTCGCAGTATTTCATTGATATTGGCACCTAGTAAGATGAAGCAGATGAAAAGGTAGCAATCATGGCAAAAGTAAAAACAAAGACAAATCGAGGCGCAGCCAAACGATTCAAGATTAAAAGCAGTGGTAAGATTAAACGTAAAAGAGCGTATTTACGACACGGTATGCGCAAGAAACCTCCGAAAGTCAAACGCACCTTGAGGAGTAAGACCTATGTCACTGCGACTGATGCTCCTGCAGTGAGGAAACTATTGCCAAACGGATAAATTAGCAGAGGAAACACCATGGCCCGGATTAAGAGAGCTTTACAAGCTCGCAAAAGGAAAAAAAATTATTTTAAAGCAGCCAAAGGATTTCGAGGTGCACGCAGTCGTTTATGGCGTACTGTAAAAAATGCCGTGGATCGTGCCCGGCAATATAGTTACCGGGACCGACGTGTCAGAAAACGTGACTTTCGCAGATTGTGGATTGTGCGAATCAACGCCGCGGTTCGAGCGCACGGCCTCAGTTACAGTCAATTCATTCATGGTCTCCAACTGGCCAAAATCGAATTGGACCGAAAGGCGCTTGCTCACTTGGCGATGGAAGAATCGGACGCTTTTGATTCTATAGTAGAAAAGGTAAAGGCAAAGCTGACTGCTTAAATTCGAGGACCGTTACAATTTCAAAAATTGAGCGATTGTTATAAAAAAGCTCTTACCCATGGAGAAAAAGCGTTTTATTTCAGTGAATGACACCAAAACAGAATCTAACACGGTCCCAGAGGTGGAGAGCTTTACGGAAAAAGATGTAACAATTCAGGTATCAGTAAATGTCCCGGAATTCACTGGTTTAAAAATTCATGAAGAGCTTGGATATCGTTGCTGAGGTGGGGTAGGGGGACCATGATTTTTGTGGTTCTCTTTGGAACGTAACCAGCCGGATATTTCCCTTCCAGGAGTCTCACTTGCAGGAGTTCCAGTGATGAATACGCCACAGAAGGTCCAATAGCTCCGTTTTGTTTTGGATCCGTATGATGACATGCTGCACAATTCGCAATATAGACGGCTTTTCCTTTTTGCAGCAACTTGTTATCTACTGCATTTCGTGAATTGGAATTTCGGCTTTTTTCGCATCCGAATACGACGATCAAAAAGCATCCTAAAATCCATCCAGTGCGAAATCTCATAAAAAAGGAGGTATTTTCAGCGGATTTTGAGAAAGGTTGAAAGGCGCCAATCCGGATTGACTCGGATTGGCGTTCTCCAGAGTGAAAATGAGGAAGAAATTCAGGATATAATTTCAATGACTGCGTATAAAACCACTGAAAGTACAAACCCCCAAGTGATCACTCCTTTCACGGTTGTCATGACACTCGGTTTCCCCACAATACCATTTATTTCGATTGCCCCCACAATGATGGCAAGTACAATCCATAAAGTCCATCTGTTATAGTCGTCTGCGTAATTCAAAGGCAAGTGACTTGCTGCTCCCATGAAAAATAACATCGGAACAGAAAATAAAGTGTTCGTCCGAGAAGCCAAAGTCGCTTTTGCACCCCGGTCCAATGCGTCTGGAAGTGCCTCTCGTCCTTCGGCCACTTGGTTTGCCGATTCAATGACTACTTTTTGTGCTGGCCAAATAATAAACCAGACGTTCAAGAACATCAGAGTTCCCAATGCCGAACCGAGTAATATGAAGATACCCCACGAGCTATCGTAAACGGCCCAACCCGCTTGCAAACCTTTCAACAGTAGCGTCAGGGCTCCTGCCAGAAAAGTCACCATTGCTGCCCACCTGAACCACCATAAAGCACGCGGTACCAATTTCTGAACCGCAGCAGATTTAACATCAGCCTCTGCTTCCTTAAACCATTCGCTTTGCACAAAATTAAAATAATAGAGAAGGCCGATCCAGGTAATCCCTGCTAAAAAATGGGCCCAACGTAATAACATATACAAACCGTCCATTGTGAATACTGCCATTGCTTTCTCTCCTTCCTGAAAGGTGATCATCTCTTCAGAGTTTATTTTAAAACCTCTCTCAATGAAAGATTTAATCCATCAACCGTAGATTAATATTGGATTCGGTCGTATGTCAAGTTTTAATTATAATTTTTTTACAAACATTTTCCCTTAGCTACATCCTGACTCCAGGTAGTAGAAAGAACGAATGGGAAAAATCTCAATGACCATGCCATGATTTGCAGAGATGTTTGTCTGAAATAGGGACGATCGGTACCTTTCCCAAAAAAGTGAAATAACAGAGGAAAAAGGCTCCCAGAAATCCAAGCGTGATCAGAATTTCATGAGCGCCGAAATTTATATGATAATGACCCGGCTCTTGAAGCGAGGGGACAATGAGCAAATACATGGCAACCCAATGCCCGATTGCGACATAGATTCCCACTATGCGTATGATCCAAGGAATACGGCAAATCGTCTTGGGCAACAAGATCAAAAAAACAGACACGAAAATCCACAATATGACAATGACGAACAACGTTTGCCAGGGTTGCTCGAACGAACGAATGACCAGGAAAGGCGTTTCCTCGGGAAGGTCCGCATACCATATGACGAGATATTGAGAGTAACCCATGTAGGTCCATACCAATGAAAAGGCAAACGTCATTTTTGCCAGATCATGCAGGCGGTTGATAGTGATATACTCCCCAAGGTCCAGCCGGTTACGAAACGTAACTGCCACTGCCAACAGGATTCCCAGGGCGGTTTGCAAACTGCCGACCATTATGAAAACGCCGAAAAGGGTGCTGAACCATTCCTGATCCAGACTCATGATGAAATCCCAGGCAATGAAGGATGCGGCAATTGTATAAATCAATGCCAACGTGGGAGCCAGTCTGCGAGAAAGCTGCTCCAATCGGAGCACTTCATTTTCATGTGTCCCATATCCCTTGAGAAGAAAATCACCTAGTTTGCCTCCCCAACCCTCCGACAATTGACGGGCCAGCCCAAAATCAGGCTTGAGGGAAGTGATCACGAAGAGGTATGAAACCCCATACATCAATACCAGCCAGAAAATATTTCGAGCGACGAAGAAATGGAGATTGAGCCAACCAGCCTTGACCGCATGTCCGTGGTGTATAAAGGGCTTTTCCACCCATTCATAGAGGATATGGCTACCAAAAAAAACCAGGACAAAAAGGAAAAAAGCCACTGGTAAAAATGCTCCGCATGCTTCTGCCATGCGTTTGAAGGGCCTTGCCCATTTGGCATCGGTAATTTGCCAGATCACCGACCAAATCACACCGGCTTGGGCCAATCCCCCCCAGAACATCACATTGATTAACAAGGTCTCCCAAGTACGAACCAACCCTTGATGATCACCCGTAGTCAAGCCAATGATGAACATCAGCACTCCGAGGACGACACAGATCCAAAGTCCCATTCTCACAGGAGCAGACATTTCAAAGCCGGACTTATCCAATAACTCTTTCATCGAATCGTCTCCTTACCAAATTTTTCGCTTTTCATGTAATTGACCATATCCCAACGGTCTTGAGGAGAGGTTTGCGCTCCATAAGACGGCATCAATCCAGGCAAAGGGTAATAGTATCCCGCATTGTAAAAACTGCCGAACCGGATTTTGTTGTAAAGATGGGGCTCGCCAAACGTTTGAATATATAGGCTCAAGTCGGCAGGAATGTAGAGAATCCCCTTCGCTTTACTGGCAACGACACTTTCGGCTTTTCCCGTTTTTCCGTGGCAAACGCTGCAATAGGTGTTGAAAAGTATACGTCCTCTCGCAATCGATTCATCGGTGGCTACTGTTGGGTTTTCAGGTTTCATTTCCCGTTCGGCAAAGAGCATGGGTTCAAAAATGGTTTGAATTTTTCCCAGGCTGAATTTGACGGGAACCGCACCTTTCGGAAATTGCTGGTAGGTGCCTTCTTCCTGCGCTTTGATTCCAACGCCATCAAACATTTCCTGGTAGTAAGGAATTTTGACCCAATCGAACCATGGACGCGCGTCGTCCTTGAAATTGAAACCTCCCTTTTCCGGGTCGCTTAAAGGACGGTTGGGAGGATTGGCCCAGCAAATCATACCAATACTGAGAATCAGCAAGAGCATGACTAGTCGACAAACGGATTTGCGAATACTATCCATCAGAATTAATTTAACGAATTTCAACGTGGACCTCCTCGGCTCCGTGAGCTTTTAAGAGTTTTTCAAAGTCATGGGTTTGAGTTGGTTCACAAGGGACCACCAGACCGAATCGATCTCTTTGAAAGCGTGTGTACTGTTTAACCCCTTTCGGCAGAGGATACCGTAACGAATCAATCGCGATCAAAAGAATCATGCCCGCCAACGTGAAGAGTGCGGTGAACATAATGGTCAATTCAAATCCGATGATGGTGAAGGGTGGAATCGCCAAAAGCGGTTTCCCCCCCACTGGTAAGACCCAATCAGATGCCGTCCAGGCGGGAAAGCTGTATCCAGTCAAGCAACCCAACGCGCCGAAAATCAAAGCTATGAAGGGCAGTCGGGTTTGAGGATCACCCAACGCATGTTCGATTTCATGCCGAGGGCAAGGAGAAAGTACTTGAGGTTGTGTTCCTTGCGCTCTCACTTTTTTAATTGCCTCGGTGAGTTCGTCAAGATACTCAAAACTAGCCCAAACTCCATTAAACTTGCTCATGTGTCTCCTTCTTCATTGGGGGATTTGCGCCTTCTTTCATTTCCATGATTGCCATGGGTGGCAAGGACTTTGCGAATAAACTGAACAAAGTGAAAAAGAAACCAAAACTTCCAATTGTGATACCAAATTCGACAACGGTCGGCCAATAAGACCCCCAGGCGGATGGAATGAAATCTCTTTGCAGGGAACTGCCTACAATGTTGAATCGCTCGAACCACATCCCCACGTTGATCAAGGCGCAGATGATCCACACGCAAACGATGTTGTTGCGAATTTTCCAACGCCAGAGGGGAAGAGGCGCAATTACGTTACAAAATACCATTAAAAAAAAGGCAATTTGGGGAAAACCGATTTCTTGCTCTCCTAACAGTGTCCAATCCTCCATGGCGCCAAACGCTCTGAAGTAAAATAAGGAGCGTTCGAATTCACTACCACTGTACCAGGCAATAAAAAATTCACTGCCATACGCGTACCCTACAATTACCGATGTAAACAATATCACTCTGCAGACGCTCTGAATGACATGGTCGGTGATGTATTGCTCTAATCCGAAGACGACTCGCATTGGAATCAAAGCTGTCATTACCATTGCCAGACCCGAGAAAATAGCGCCGGCCACAAAATAAGGAGCAAAAATCGTCGTATGCCAGCCTGGTAATGAAGACATAGCAAAATCCCAGGAAACAATGGAGTGCACCGAGAAAACGAGGGGGGTCGCGATGGCTGCGTAAATCATGTAACCACGAAGATAGTGCATCCATTGAAAATTAGTACCGCGCCACAAAAATGACAATGGAGTGAAGATCATAGCACGCAATTTCTTACCCTTGCGAATCGCATCATCCCGGATGATGGCAATATCCGGAATCAACCCGATCATGAAGAAAAGCACCGATACGGTCAGGTAAGTCGTCACCGCAAAGACGTCCCAAAGCAAAGGCGATTTAAAATTTACCCAAAGCATCCTTTGATTGGGATAAGGAATCAGCCAATATGCGAGCCAGGGACGACCTGTGTGCAGCAAGGGAAAAAGTCCGGCAGTCATAACCGCAAAAACCGTCATTGCTTCCGCGCCACGATAGATAGCGGTTCTCCAGGGTGCTCTCGTTAAATAAAAAACCGCGGAAATTAGCGTTCCGGCATGTCCAATCCCAATCCAGAATACGAAATTGGTGATGTAGACTCCCCATCCAATCGGATGACTGATACCGCTGTAACCAATTCCCACGTTGATTTGCACGGCAACGGAGAGTACGCCCAAACCCAGTGCGGTCACAAAACCCAGCACCAATAAAAGATATGAAGGGTGAGGACGATCGAGCAGCGCGAGTAAATCGTCATCGATTTTCGCATAACTGAGTGTTGTTGCACTCATAAAAATACTCCTGTCAGGTTAATTGGATAAATTTAACTTTGTGATTTTTCATTGTGATGGGAAGAGGACAGGTCATCCAGATTGACTTTCTTAAGATAAGTAATGGCTGGTTTGTAGTTCAACTCAGCAATCATCTCATACTGGCGGTCGCGATTTTTTATACTGTTGTCACCATTCCCACTTGTTGTTCGCTTGGCACTGCGAGAAACTTCGCTTTCAGAATCCATCAAATTACCAAATTTAATGGCCTGTGTCGGACAGGTCTGTTGACAAGCCGTCAATATTTCCCCATCCTGCACGTCTCGCCCCAGCTGGCGAGCAGCATTTTGGGACTCTTTAATTCGCTGTACGCAGAAAGTGCATTTTTCCATCACTCCCACACCCCGCGTGGTTATAGTAGTGTTCAATTGCTGATTCAGAGGCTCGGGAAATTCATAATTGAACCAGTTGAAGCGGCGTACTTTGTACGCGCAGTTGTTGGAACAATAGCGAGTTCCTACGCAGCGATTGTAGGCTTGTACATTCAATCCTTCCGAGTTGTGATACGTCGCATAAACAGGACAGACGGGTTCACAGCCTGCATTCTCGCATTGTTGACACGTGATAGGAGCGAAACGAGTTTCGAAATCATCGCCATGTCCTTCAATATAGCGATCGATACGGATCCAAGACATTTCCCGTCCCAACCCGGTTCGTTCTTTTCCCACCACCGGTAAATTATTTTCCGCATAGCAAGCAACCACACAGGCCGAACAGCCATTGCAGCGATCCAGATCAATCGTCATACCCCAGCGGTAGGGTTTATAATATCCCGCCGTTTCCCGACGTGGAGGATAAACTTCCCGGGGACGTTGGTGTTGACCATCCTCATGGGATTGCGGGTTTTTAATGGCTTCCACTGTAGTTGCCAGGGAAATGCTGCGTCCCAACTGACGGGCGTTGCCATCGACATTAACAGTGTAGGAACGCTGTGAGGTAGGGGAAACTTCCGCATTGACACTGATCCAGCTCAGATTCCCGGAGTTTGGATCTGTTTTCATCGGCAGTAAATCAAGAACATTCACTCCGTAGTTGTCAGCCACTGGACCTGAATGTACATGTCCCTGCCCTAAAGGGATCGCGATGGCCTCTCTATGAATACCAAAATGGTAATAAGCCGTTGCTTCCACGCTTCCATGAGGAGTACTCACTCGAACAACCTCCCTGTCTTTAATACCTAGTTTTTTGGCAGTATCGGGATTGATTTCTACCCAGGAATCCCAAACGATTTGAGTCATAGGATTGGGGATTTCCTGCAACCATGGCTTATTTGCACCACTGCCATCCCCCATCAAAAGAGAGGAAGAAGGTAGTAAAACCAGACCTTTCCCCTCCAATTGAGGGGTTTTCGGTTTGTAGTTGACAACATCTGGTTGCAAGGAAACGTTGACGGGTATCCCGTTGTCGAAAACCCCACCCGTTTCCAGTGTTTTGATCCAAAAGGCTGAAAATGGAAGACTGTTGTCTGTTTCAGCATGAATTCCAGTCCAGATTTTTTTCAGGTAATCCAGGTAGGTGCTCACGCCGGCGAACTGACCTGTTCCCAATTGCTTGCTGACTTCCAGCAAAATATCGGCTTTCGCCCTGGCATCGAATTTGTCCACTGGCGACATCACCGGTTGCATGACGCTGCGGATTCCAGAACGCAAAAAAGTGTCTCCCCAGCTTTCATAGGGAGTCAAAGTGGGAAGTAAAAGTTGCGCCTTGTTTGTGGTTTCATCCCGAAATGTTGAAAGAGAGACCACAAATGCGTTCTGCATGGCCTCTGCGAAGCCGAATGAAGGGGGCAACGCATAAACCGGATTGACATTCTCAATGATCAATAGTTTGATTTTCTCCTCATTCAAATCCTGGATCAATTGCAGCAGATCCTTATGCGAGTTTACGACAGGCGGTGTCTGATCATGAAACTGTATCGTCTCTCCCATATTCCCGGCAACTGCATTCAAGATATTGATTGCAACCAGAGTAGCAGTGCCCTGCTCGGTCGCCACCAGGTTCCCTCCACCCAATGCGAGACTGGGCAAATGGGATTCGAATTCTTGAGAAATTCTTTTAATGGTTCCCGCAGTGATTCCAATTTCATCCGCAACTTTTTCTGCTGAGAATTCAGCGAGAAATTTTTTTAAAAACTGGTAATGTCCCTTTGATTCACGTATTTCATGCGCTATTGCCAATGCCATCAACCCTTCAGTACCCGGTTTGATCATCACCCATTCATCGGCTTTGGCACCAGTCAGGGAAACGTGCGGTCCCACGTGAACGAACTTGTTTTTACGACCATTTTGATAAGCATGCATGGCAGTGAATTGCCGGGTGTTTTTCACAACACTGCCCCAGGTTTCCATGAAATCGGCGCTGAAGTTGAGCAAATATCTGGCTTTTTCAAGAGCATATTGTGGCAAGTCCGCCCGTCCGAACGCAATTTGATTCGCAGCCCTTTCACTGATTTGCGATTGGACTTCAAAACTGATCCGTTTCCCCCCTCCAACCGCATTCAACCATTGCTCGATAAATGGACCATCACTCCCCATGATTGGCTTTCCAAGATAAACAACTTGTCCCGCAGCCCCTTGTATTTGCTCCGAAAAACTCTTGATCGCATCCGTCCAACTCAATGGAGCTCCGTCTTGTTGAGGAAAGGCAAGACGCTCAGGGTTGTACAGTGCTTGCATGGAGGCTTGGCCTTTGGCGCAAAGCGCTCCCCGGTTGACGGGATGATTGGGGTTCCCTTCCGCTTTTTGCGCTCTGCCTTCTCGGGTGGTAACCATCATGCCACAACCTGCCGAGCATTCCTGGCAGGTGGTCATATACTGGTAAGCTGTCTGAGGCGTGTATTCAAATTCGTTTGGTGGAAGCAACAGGGGAATCAATTTTTCCGGTTTTTGCTCACAACTTGCTGCCAGCGCAGTTGCTCCACCCATTCCCATATATTTGAATAAATTTCTTCGACTAAGGCCTCTTTTCATTGCAACGACTCCTAATAATGACAACTGTAACAGTCGGTGAGAACAGGATTGTGGTATCCTTTCTCATTTTTCAATCCAATCAATTGTTCTCGTATTTCATCTTGTTCTTTGGCATTGAACCAACCTTGTAACGTATTCAGCGCCCGCTTCCTGGCAACTGCACCTTTCACTTCAAGATGGCATTCAAGACACCATCCCATTTCTCCAAAATTGTTGTCGACAACTTGCACAACTTCCATTGTTTTTACACTGCCATGACATGCTATGCAGCGGTTGTCTCCTCCCTGTTTGAAGTACTTCACTTTACACGCAAGTGAACGATCATCGTTTATATCGTCACATCCTTCTTCCGCTCCCTCTATAAAGCGTTCGGCATCCGCATTGATGTGTTTGGTGTGTGGAAAGCGCACGAAGTCGGGTAAGTCGTGAACTTTCACCCATGGAATGGGTTCCTGCTTTGCCCAATAATCCCGCATTTTGTTTACTTCCACACTTTCCGGCTGAATCAAGGGAGCTTCCTTCGTTCCATGACAACCCAGGCAAATACTGACAGGGGGTACTCCGGAAGAAAATGAACGTCTCGCATAAATATGGCAATATTGACAGGGGATTTCGTTTTGAGTGACGTGCGTTTCATGACTGAATGCGATCGGCTGTTCCTTAGCCATTAAAAAGGAACTAAACGTCAGACAAAACAAGGTGACAAAAAACGTGGCGAGCGTGGTTAAAAAAGCAGATAAACGAAATGGTTGCATGAGAAAATCCGAACCTTTAGAATTTATTTCGTCGTAGTGATTAAAAATTTGCATGTTATTAGGTATCATTTCGATCAATCAATCAATATAAAATAATTTTATTTCATCATCAATTTCAATTTCGCCTCTATGAAAAAAAAATGTGGAAAAAACAAAGACTGAATTGAGCTTATTGCTTGAAATTCTCTTCTGGTTGGGGAGGACTGAGGTGCAGTGTTTGGGTGGGGAAAGCAAATTCCAATCCCAATTCTTCGATTTTTGTCATAATTTTCAATAGAAAAGCCTCCTTCACATCCATATGTTCCTGCCATACGGTAGTAACAGTGAAGCAGTATACCAAAATATCAAGACTGTAGGCGCCGAAACCGATAAAATTGACCAGATAAAAGTCATGGTGGATCTGATCATCTTCCACGATAATCGTTCGTATTCCCTGCAAGGCAGCTTGCATTTGACGGGCGGATGTCCCGTAGGTCACGCCGATGGTCAGTTTGATCCTTCTTTTTTCCATGCGGGACCAGTTGTTGATCACGCTGGTGGTAAAATGGGAATTGGGTACCGTGATCAAGCTGTTGGCAAAAGTACGGATGCGGATCGTGCGCAATCCCACGTCTTCAACCGTACCTTCGATATTATCCACCTCGATCCAGTCTCCTATCTGGAAAGGACGGTCAAAAAAAATTACCAGTGAACCGAAAAGATTGGCCAGCGTGTCCCTGGAAGCCAAAGCAAGCGCAGCACCTCCCAAACCCAGACTTGCAATCAGACTGCCTACCGAATAACCCATGTTTTGTACGAAAAGCACGACTCCCAGCAAAATCAGAAAGGCGCGACCTCCTTTGCGAAGAATGGGGATCAACTGGTCGTCGAGTTTCGTGTCTGTTTCAATGGCAGCCTCTGTCCAAAGATCACAGAGCACTTCAAAAAAGCGAAGGGCAATCCAAATCCCTAACAAGATCCAACTTGCCCGAAACAATGCTTCGACAAATCGTTCAACATCAACTGGTTCCGTCGGCAACTGCAATATCAAAGATGCAGCATAAACCGCAATCAGCGGAGGGATCCAACCCACGGGCTTTTTCAGACTCTCTAAAAAAAGATGATCAAACTGGAAACGGGACGCTCGTGCCTTTTGAATCAAATGCGCGAAAAAAACCATTACGATTTTTCGTACGAAAAATCCTGCCAGGAGGATACCGAATGAAATAAGTAGATTTTGAAGAGTAATGCCGAGTAATTGAGTTTGAAAAAATTTGAGTATCTCGAAATTTTCCATGTTTGATCGTTCCAGTGAATCGGGAAAAAGACGGTATCGGTCCGAAATTGCTTCAATCTTACGTTAGTTTGTCCGTCACATCAAAGTCAAAAGAAACCCCTCTTCACCAAATAATCGTTCTACTCAGGAAGATACGGCCAGGTTGAGCGATTTTAATAAAAATTTCTCAACTTTTTTAAAAAAGTGTGATATTACAATGTGTTACATTAAAATATCCACAAAATCTTATTCAACCCAACAGGTAGAGAGCTTCATGAAAAAAGAAACAACGATTCAGGGAAATAATAAACTGAAAATTACGGTTTTCTCGACCACTAAGCCTTCAGGCAATTTATATCTGAAAAATCATGCTGGAACTCAGGAAAGAGCCACGTAAAAATTTAAGAGGTCGACTGTTGGATGGAATCCGTTGCTTGATTCCTGCGAAATGTTGGGATTGCCAGAAATGGCTAATCCAGGATGAATACACATTCCAAAAATCTCTGCAAAATGCATATCCCTTTCTCTGCCAACCCTGTTTGAAAAATTTGCCATGGACGATACCAGAGTTCAGTTGTACTCGTTGTGGTCAGCAGACTGGCGAACCCAATCGGGTTTCCTGTCCGGAATGCCTGGGGCAGAATTTCTTTTTCGACCGGTTTTGGGGTGGTTTTCATTATGACGAGCAGATTCAACAGTGGATTACGCAATTCAAATATGGAAAACAAGTACACATGGCACCGATGTTGGGGCGATTGCTCGCTTTGAGCCTCGATCGTTATGCTCTGCCTGCAGAAGTGGATGGTATCATTCCCATTTCCTTGCACCAAAAACGATTGCGGGAGAGAGGCTTCAATCAAGCATTGCTACTCGCCTACCATACTTTTGCCTCACCCCTCCTGCAACCTTTTTGGTTGCAACGAGTCCGGTCTACAGTACCGCAAACGGAACTTACATTTAAATTGCGGCTACAAAACATGGAAAATGCCTTTCAGGCCGATCCCCGGGTCGCAGGGAAAAACCTGCTTCTCCTCGATGACGTCATGACCACTGGTGCGACCCTCAATGCTGCTACTCAAGCATTGAAAGACAAAGGGGCCCTCTATGTCGGAGTGGTAGTACTGGCTCGAAGAATACGATCTGCCTCCCTGTGATTCAGAAATCACATTTCATCTTAAGACAACAGACACAATAAGATAGAAAAATTGATATGTTCAGTTTTTTATATAAAAAATATTGATATATCGTTTTATTGAGCATATAATAGAATGTATTATGAAATGGGAACAACAACAACGATTGACAATTTTAGAATTGATTGTGCTTTTCAGGGGACAGCTGACGACAAAAGCATTGACAGAAACTTTTGGAGTGGGAAGAGTGCAGGCCTCCAAAGATTTTTCCTTTTATCAAAAACATTATCCCAAGAATTTGGAATATAACCGCAGAAAGAAACACTACCTTCCCGCTGATCGGTTTGAGCCTGGATTTCTCCCTGAAAATGGGGACGAGATGCTGAAACTGTATTGTCAGTACATACAACCGGAAGCATTTCTATTTTTTGGAGAAAATCGGGTGTAATTAAAAGTGAGGGGCATTTCAATTAAGCCCTTTGAAGTTGTTGCCAATAACAATCCCATTTTCCATTGGCTCTTACCACCCTGAGTTGAATCATCTGATCGGCATGTTGTTTTTTCCACCAAGCGCCAGGGAGTTTGAGCCTTTTTTGGATGAGGGAACGATGGGCGCTTTCAATTTTTCCAGAGCCGATAGGGAGTTGTTGATCAATAGCTGTTTTGTATTCAAACTGTCCGGGACGATTTTTCATGTAACGTACCAAAGCGCGAATGGGGGCCTTTTCATTGGGAATAGATTCGGATTCTTGCCTGGATATAAATTGCTCTAACACGCTGTCAGCTCCTCCTTTTTTCAAGATTTGCTTCTGCTTTTTCAGGAACGGTGAGCCGTCTTCAAAAGCGGCTTGGCAGGCTGCACCAAGATAATCACAGAGATGATAAAAATCGATGAGATAGTTCGCCTGAGCGCCAAAATGAGTTTCGATTTTTTCACAGATCCAAGGGGCTCCATCCCCTAAAGCATGAATCTTCGTCTGCTTTCCCAGTCCCGCTTTAAGCGCGACCTCTTTCATTTGAAAACCCGCTTCATCTCTGCCGTTCAAGGTTCCAGCATAAATGGAGTCGACACTTCCTCGAGCATAGGCTAAGGAGGTAATCCCTTCTTTCCAACTCACTTGACGCGTTTTTCTGCGATCCCCCGTAAAAGTAGAGTCTGCCGTCTCTACCAGAGGCACCATGGTGCCATCACTTTGCACTATCACCACCCCCGCCCCACTGGCCTCCCTGCTGGACTGCTGCTCTTCTTTCAGGGAGAAACATCTCTGACTGTGATGGAGGGTTCGCGCTCGAATACTGCTGGAAGGAATGTCAATGCCATAATGCTCCTTGAGTTTCTGGCTCGCTGCTGCAAAGGAGACATCGGCCCCAAAATCCACCATCGCTCGCTGCAGAGGCTCTGAATAACCTTGGCACTGAACCCCAATCGAGGCACTCAAGGGTCTCTGTCTTTTTCCTCGCCGTCCTTCCCTGAAAACAAGTTCTTCGATTCCAATGGGACCAAAGGTGCTGTGCCAATATATTTTTTTTTACCATCTCGGATCAGATCCGCTTTTTGAGAAGACTCTGCTTCTTTTATATCGGACTGATGGCCCAACCAGCCTTGAAGCACTTCCTGACCTAATTTACGCACTTCTTCAATCGTCCGCCTCTCAGCCTCATCGGCTGTTTGGCAACTCCCATCGTCATTTTCGATAATCCCCAGAATGGATTCCATCCGATGGCGCAGGTGAGGATATTTCGACAGCCGTTCTGCTAATGAAAAAGATGACTCGTCACCTTCCCTTAGTTCTGAGTAACCTAAGCATTTTGACATTTTCAACTCCTGTTTGAAGGTCAATCATTCGAATACACTCCTACTTTCAAAATACTTAAAGCACATGTCCAGCTATTTCTCTCTGCCCCACACTTTTAATTACACCCGAGAAAATCGATTCAAGGTCTCGCTGGAGGTGATTTCGCCCATCAATCGAATGATGGATTGGCAAGTGGTTTCCCGAATCAGTCAGGCCATCTATCAAGCAAGAAATATTCGTATTGAATATCAACCGATGAGTCGAGAAGAACCCGATGTGCGTGAGATCGCTCCGCATTCCTTTGTATTCAATGGCTATCGCTGGCATGTGAGAGCTTATTGTACGATCAAGAAAAAATTTCAGGATTTTTTACCAACCCGCATCCTGGGAGCTCCTTATTTAGGAGATGCAGCTCAATTTGGAGTTTCGGAAGATCAATATTGGAACGAAACTGTTGAAGTAGTGCTCGTGCCCAGTCCACAATATGCGGCGAATCGCAGACGAGTTATTGCTCATGAATATGGAATGAAAGAGGACCAATTAAAAGTTGTTTTGAAAAAAGCGCTCGTCGGTTATTACTTGCAGTATCTCAGGTTGGACCGGGAGGATACGGAAAAAGACCCGCATCAGCAAATTATTGTCTCAAATCGTGAAGCATTGAGGCCCTATATTTGGTTTTGACGGTCTATTCTCAGCTTACCTCCTCAAATATGCTTCACTTTCCGACTGTGGCAAGTTCAGGTTGAACGAAGGACCGGGAGGAGGACGGAATGAACAATCAATTGGAGGTTTCGTATGACACAGCGATTTAATACACCCTCTTGGGAATATCCACCAACTGTTGGCAAGGCGGTTCAGGAACTGATGTCTCTCCTTTCCCCTCAAGAAATCGAAGAAATCCGCAATGCATCCCGAGACAACCTGGAAAATTTCCAATTGTCACTGGGCAGTTGGATCGGTTTCAATTTCGGCCTTTGGCACCAAAATCAACGTTTGATCAGTTCCTGCAAAACGACCGTTGGCATCCATCAGGATTTAACCATGAATCCGGACTACGCATCTGAAGTGATCATCGAATCACTATGGGAGCGACTGCAAAAATAAGGGATTCCAATCGACTCATTGAAACACGACAGCACTGACCAATCCGATAATTGCACCAAAAACACCTCCCCAGACCACCAACCATCCCAAGTGTTCACGAATCATTTGATCAATGATTTGTTTAACTTGTCCGGGGGTGAGTTCGGCAAGACGAGAATTGATCATTTGTTCTACTTTGGGTTTAAATTCTTCAAACCCCCATTCTTTTTTCAAAAGAGCCGCCGTATCGATTTTTAAAAGCAATTCCTGCAATTGTCCTTGAAATTCTTTTTGAAATGGGACCTTCAAGGGCTGTAATGCTTGCTCACCTCCCACCAAACCCAGCATACCACCGAAGGGAGATTCTTTGATAACTGCAATAAATCGGTCAAATACTTTTTCGAAGTCGACTTGTTCCACAATCCAATCAACAGGAATTTCAGTTGGTAAGGTATTTTCAGTCATTTGAGCAAAGTTTGATTCCGTAAAAAAATTTTCCATGATCAATGTACGGATACCTGATTTGAATTCCTCGAAATGGAGTGGAATGATTCCCGATCCATAGAAGCCCGGTACTTTTTCAAAAAGCATATAAATTGCCAACCAATTGGTTAATGCACCGGAAAGAGCAAACAGGCTGGCTTGGCTGAGGTAGACCTGCCACGCAAAAGGAGGGCTCAAATAAGTGATCAGAAAGACAGCGGCAGCAATGAGGTTTGTGAGGAAACTCTTGTTCATAACTCAAAGGATTGGATCCAACCACTGAAACAGGTCTTGTGCCTTGCCGTATTGGATTCCCATGATTTCATCAAAAAATCGGCGGGCGATGGGACCAGTGGTTCCATCACCAATGGGGTGTTCTTTCTCCCGGTAATGTAGCGCGCTCACAGGAGAAATGACCGCCGCGGTTCCAGATCCAAAAATTTCTGTCAAACTTCCATCTTCAATCGCACGCACTGCCTCATCAATTGTGATCCGACGCTCCGAGGTTTTCAAACCCCAGCTGCGACTGAGTCGCAATACCGAATCGCGGGTGATTCCGGGGAGGATCGTGCCTGTTAACTGGGGTGTGATAATTTCATTATCAATCACAAAGAAGATATTCATCGACCCCACTTCTTCTACGTAACATCGTCTCACCGCGTCCAGCCAGAGAACTTGGGTATAGCCTTTTTCTTTCGATTCCTTTTCAGCCAAGGTACTGGCCGCATAGTTGCCGGCGGTTTTAGCTTCTCCTACACCTCCAGGGGCGGCCCTTGTATAATTTTCAGATACAATGATTTTGACCGGATTGAAACCTTCCGGATAATACGGTCCCACCGGGCAGAGAATGATGAAAAACAAGAAACTGGAGGATTCTTTGAGCCCCAAGGCCGGTTCTGTTGCAATGAGGGTGGGCCGAATATACAAAGAAGTCCCTTCGTCTTTGGGGATCCAGTCGATTTCAAGACGAAGTAGATGTTTGAGCGCATTCAAGACAAACTGCTCATCAAATTCAGGCAAACCCATCCTGCGGCCGGTACGGTTCATGCGGGCAAAGTTTTGATCAGGCCGGAACAAGACATAGCTGCCGCTCGAAGTGTAATAAGCTTTCAGTCCCTCAAAAGATTCCTGGCCATAATGGAAGATGATGGCTGACGGTTCCAGCGATAAATGATGGTAAGGCTCGATACGCGCATCATGCCAGCCGGTACCTCTATCCCATTCCATAAGGAACATGTGATTGGTAAATTCCGTACCGAATTTTATGTTGGAAACATCCTGAGGTGGGCTTTTCTTTTTCTCTGAAGAAATGGTCGTAACTTTTATTTCCATAAGGCTTCCTGAAAAAAATGCAAGGCCCTTGACTTTAATTCGGTCAGCGGGCATTGAGTTGTTGAATTGTTTGATAGAGTTGTTCTTGACGGATTTCATCGAAGTTAAAGAGAAAATATACGATCAAACTTCCCATCACCACAATTAAAATAATGCCGATACTCGCAGCAATTTTTTCACCTCTTCGCATATCTTTTCTATTTATGATCTGCACAAATATCGTAGGGTAAAAGTGCGTACATGTTTTTCTCATTCCGGCAATTCGCGCCGTAGTCATTCCGGGCGAAAATCCTGAATGACATAGAAGGTCTGTACAGACTTTCGCCGCAGTGTACTGGATAATCAGGTACAATTATACTCAAATAAGTCAGACTTGGAATGATACGGAATTCTTCTGGCATAAGTCAAGTTTTGTCGAGTAATTTTCTTTCCGAAGCGTTTCTTGGGGATGTCGAATTAAGACGTGAGAGTTGTAAAAAAGCGGCTGGAAATTGAATCTATACGGACCCTGCGCGAAACACACTTTCGGTTCCACATGAGAATTCACTATTGAACAAGCCAGGTGTATCAATGATTAACTTAACCCTTTGACCCTGAAACGTATTTAAACTCCGCTACCTTCTTTATATATTCGGTTCAGCGCACTGCACAAGGCTTTGATGGATGCCAAGCTAATGTTGGAGTCCAATCCCACTCCGAAGAAGGAGCGTTTCTTCACTTTGAGTTGTACATATGCCACTGCTTGGGCATTGGAGCCTTCTCCGAGGGCATGTTCATGGTATGAGACAAACTCAAACTGAATATTTTTGTTACTGCGCAGCGCAGCGCAAAATGCGTCAATGGGACCATTTCCTTCTCCTTCAATCTTGTGTTCCTCTCCGAACATTACCAATTTGGCATGAATTCTGGTTTGGATTGAATTCTCGTCTTCGGAGGAGTCGGTTTCAATGCGACAATTTTTCAACTCAAATGGATTCCTGGGCCACAAATACTCCTCCTGAAAACACTGGTAAATTCGGCTAGGTGGAACTTCTTCTCCCGTTTCTTCAGATACTTTCTGAATAGCGCGGGCAAATTCCGGATGCATCTCCTTGGGAAGTTGATAGCCAAATTCCTGCTCCATCACATAAGCCACACCGCCTTTGCCGGATTGGCTATTGATTCGAATGATGGCTTCGTAAGTTCGTCCGACATGTTCCGGATTGATTGGCAAATAAGGGACATCCCAATAGGAAGTTGTTCCTTCGTTGAGGGCTAACATCCCTTTGCGAATGGCATCCTGGTGGGAACCTGAAAAAGCCGTATAGACCAGTTCTCCGGCATAGGGATGTCGAGCATGCACTGGCATTCCAGTGCATTTTTCATAGATGTCAATCATTTTCTGAATATCACTGCAGTCCAATTCAGGGTCAACTCCCTGAGAGAAGAGATTGAGAGCCATGGTGACGATATCCATGTTGCCGGTACGTTCTCCATTGCCAAACAATGTCCCTTCTACCCGATCCGCGCCTGCCAATATGGCCAATTCGCCAGTGGCCACACCCGTGCCCCGGTCATTGTGAGTATGTACACTTAGAACAACAGACTCCCGATTATGCAGGTTTTCAGCGAACCATTCAACACGGTCGGCAAAGACATTCGGTGTAGACATCTCAACCGTCGAGGGAAGGTTTATAATCGTTTTTTGTTCTGCAGTCGGTTGCCAGACATCAATTACAGCTTCAGAAATTTCCAAAGCGAAATCCAGTTCTGTACCGGTGAAGCTTTCCGGGGAATATTGAAATATGACTTCAGTCTCATGCAGATCCCTTGCATGTTCTTGCGCCAGTTCTGCGCCGCGTACTGCGATATTCATAATGCCTGCCCGATCTGAGCGGAAAACCATACGTCGTTGCGCTTCGGAAGTGGAATTGTAGATATGCACGATGGCCCGTCGGGCTCCCTCAATCGATTGATAGGTTTTTTCAATCAAGTGATCCCGGGTTTGGGTCAGCACCTGGATGGTGACATCATCCGGAATGAGTTGGTCATCAATCAGTTTTCTTACAAACTCAAATTCAACCTCTGCTGCTGAAGGAAACCCCACCTCGATTTCTTTGAATCCCATCTCTACCAGTAGTTGAAACATCTCTAACTTCTTCTTGATGGTCATGGGGTTGACCAGGGCCTGGTTGCCATCCCGCAAGTCTACGCTGCACCAGGTGGGTGCTTTATCAATCACCTTCGAAGGCCATTGACGATTGGGTAAATCCACCATGGGATAAGGACGATAATTTTCAATAGGCATCGTTTTCATAGGATTTCCTTTTAATGGTAATTTTATAAATGGCAATGGTTACAACAACAAAAAAACAAAAAAAAAGCCGTGAACTTGGATGCCCACGGCTTTTTTTGTGGGCCCAACGCCCACAATTCATAAAATATAAAAAAATTGCTGGCAGTCGGTTATCCGATGGATCTCAAGAGTAATAAAGATAATAAAGCCAGCAAATTCAAAGACATAGAAAAAATTAAGTTTGGATGTCTAATGTATATTTTTCATATTTTATTCAAAGTTTAGCACTAGATTAATGCATACCAAATAAAAAATCAAACAATTTTTTCAAATTTTTCAAGGATGTTGTCACGGTAACCATTTTCTAACTATGAACGTAACTATTCAGGTATCTGATTCTGACCGCAGGGAAGAAGTCAGGTTGATTGCCTGGTTAGGCAGTTGCCAATTTTTCCACTTCATCTAAATTAACACGTTGTCTGGCCTGCCATAGATTATAATTACCATGCATGATTAACCAGCTTTCGGGTGAACGACCTAGTGTTTTAGATAACTTCAATGCCATTTCTGAGCTGATATTGCTTTGGCCTTTAATCAGTCGATTGAATGTAGAGGGAGAGAGATTTAGTTTTGAAGCAACCATACGATAACTGACTCCTAAAGGCACAAGATAAACTTCACGAATAAACTCACCTGGATGGGGGGGATTGTACATGCTCATTAGTGATAATCCTCGTCTTAGCGGAGTGGAAAGGAGGAGCAAGAATGGGGTATAACGTCTGGAAATTGGGTACTCATAATAAGGTAAAATAAATTATTATTGACCCGATTTCCATTTTCACTGATGGTGCCCAAAGTCTCTGACATGGTTTTCCTCCTCCAATGTTTTCATTGGGCACCATTTTCAGCTTGATGGCTTCTAAGCTCTTTCAAGAAATCAACAGGACTACAAAACTTGAAAGAATGATATTGTTGCACTTCAAATAAATCGGAGTCGTAGGTGACAAGGTGAGTTGCTTTGCCATTCTCAGCACATAATACAAAGGCTATATCATCAGGATCATCAGGATAGTGCTCTTTAGGAAAGTGGTAGTATTCAATATAAATATGATCTGCTTTTTTTCTCAGGTTGATAATAAATTGACGAATCGCTGTTCTTGGCAATCCTATTGCCAAGAGTTTTTCAACATATTCGAGCAATGTATCCGTTGAATAAAGGCATTGAAATTCTTTTTTGATCCACCGATCTATTAACTCACGGTTCGGACTGGCAGGGTTGTTGCTTTGTGCGGAGATAATTACGTTCGTATCAAAAACTACACGGAAGGTAGAGTTCATTTCAAAGAGTTTATCTGTTTACCAATTTGATCTTGTAGTTCTAAAAACTCTATTCCCGCTTCCTCTTCTGTAAATCCTTCAGCATTCCTTCGTTTCAACTCTTCCTCAGCCTCTTCTAAAATAGTAATTGCTTCGGGGTGATATTTTTTTTTGAAGACTCGAATATTTTCACCATCTTCACGTTTCAGTACGACTGACACATACTTTTGAGACAGTGCATCCAAAATCATTTCCGGATGTGCTTTGAGTTCTTCCAAAGAAATTTCTTGTACTTCTTGCATATCTTTTTCCCGTTGTTCCAAAGTATGCTGTGCCATGATGAATTGGTTATATGCTTGGATTCAAGTTTACAGGAATATCCACGCTTATGCAAATCATCTTATTTTTCTACCAGAGCGATTTCATAATATGAGGCCTATTCAAAAGGGGTAGAAAGGTTTAGACTCCCTTCATTTTAATACCCTCAGAATGATTGGGTTTATCACGAATTGAAAACTTACAATCACTATGCAGAAGCCTTTGCTGATCTCTCTTACTGGCGCTTAGCCAGTGGCATCGAAGTGGATTTTATCTTCAATGACTTTTGGTTGGCGCTTGAGGCAAAAGCCACCCAAAACGTCAAACCCTCCCACCTCAAGGGGTTGAAAGCAATCGCAGAGGAAATCCCGTGTCAACAACGGGCGCTCGTTTGTTTGGAAGAGCACAAACGCGAAACGCAGGAGGGAATCTTGATTCTGCCATACCAAGATTTCATTCAAGAACTGTGGGAGGGGATTTATTTTTAATAGGTGAGATTCCGCTTGCGTCCCATTTGCTTACTATTTATTCGTTTGATCAAGATGACCCAGCTCCTGAAAATTCAGAGGAAATGCTATCTATTTGCTATCGCAATCAGACTCGATTTCAGTAAGCAACTAAACATCTCATCTCTCCAGGATTCGGCTATCCACCAGACAAACAATTCCGTTGACGGATTGCATACTATTTACTTATGATATATTCGCATGATCAATACGATCCAGCTCCTGAAATTTCAGAGGAATTGCTATCTATTTGCTATCGCAATCAGGCCAGAGTCATGAAAGACAAAATTACTAAACAGGCTGTCGAGTCCCTCAAGCCTGGGGCTAAAGACTGCATAATGTGGGACACGGAGTTGCCGATGTTCGGCTGTAAAATAACTCCCAAGGGCAGACGAGTCTACCTCTTGCAGTACCGCATCGAGGGACGTTCGAGGCGCTATACCATTGGTATTCATGGGTCATTGACCACCAGGGAGGCCCGAAAAATCGCTAAAAAGCTGCTGCATGATATTGCCCTGAATCGCGATCCGGCGGATGCGAAGAAGAATAAAGGAGATCAAGAAGAGGGTAAGATTCAAAACCGTTCTCAAGACCGCAAGCAGCAGGTTGTTAAATTCAAAACTCCTCACATCCGTGGAAATCCGCGGAAATCTGCGGCCAAAGCAAATAAAGCATCTCCTGGACCTCTAAAACCGGTTGTGAGCAAAACGAAGTCCGTTCCCAGTCTGGAAAAACCAGAGATTCCAGGTTATTCGCTGGAGGAGGTCATTTTTGAAAGCAGTCGGACCAGGCTTTGGCGCGGCAGGCGGCAAAGCGATGGGCTTTCGGTCCTGATCAAGGGATCGGCTTCCCCTCAGCAGAGCGCGCAGGAGCTGGCGGAAATACGGCATGAGCATGAGATCACCCGGGCTCTGGAAATCGATGGGGTCCTCAGGGCAGAGGAACTGGTGCAATGTGAAAACGGATGGGCTTTGATCCTGGAAAACACGGAAGGACTCCCTTTGAGAAAGCTGATGGATACCACCCGGCTCGACTTGCTGGACTCGCTGAAGGTAGCGCTTTCTCTGACCGGTATTCTGAAAGAAGTGCACCGGCAGGGCATCTTGCATAAAATGATCAACCCGTTCAATATTTTTGTCGATCCGGCAACGGGAACGGTCAAACTGACCGGCTTCGGCCTGGCCACGCGGCTTCCCCGGGAAAATTCGACGACGTTGAGTCCCCAGCTTAGCGGGGAAACCCTGCCCTATATCTCTCCTGAGCAGACCGGTCGGATGAACCGCCCCCTCGATTATCGCAGTGATTTTTATTCCCTGGGGGCCACCCTTTACGAACTTTTCAGCGGGAGAGTGCCTTTCCACTCCCGGGAGGTCATGGAAATCATCCACGCTCACATTGCCCGGCAGCCCGTACCCCTGGACAAAATTACGCCGCAAGTACCCGGAGTCCTTTCCCGCCTGGTGATGAAACTGGTGGCCAAGCGTGCCGAGGCGCGCTACCAGAGTCATTCGGGACTAGCTGCCGATCTGCTGGCAAGTCTGGAGCAACTGGAAAACCAGGGGAGCCTGATCGACTTTCCCCTGGCTCGCCAGGACGTTCCCAAAGAACTGCAGGTCGCCCCGGGGCTTTACGGCCGGGAGGAAGAAATCACTGCACTGGAGGCCGCCCTGGAGCGAGTCAGCCAGGGAGCGACCGAGATGGTGCTGGTCTCGGGAACTGCTGGTGTCGGCAAAACCGCCCTGGTCGGTGAAATTTACCGGTCCGTTGCCCAAAAAAACGGATTTTTCATCTCCGGCAAGTTTGACCAACTCCGGCACAATATTCCCTACAGCGCGCTGATCCAAGCGCTGCGGGGACTCATCCGGGAGGTATCGGCCGAATGCAAGTCCGGAATGGAGCGTTGGAAAAGCAGGACACGGGCTGCCCTGGGGTCCAACGGACAACTGGTGACCCGGGTGATCCCGGAACTGGAGCAGGTGATTGGCCCGCAACCCCCGCTGCCGGAAATGGGAGCGCTGGAGTCCCGCAACCGCTTCACTTCCGTTTTACTGGATTTCATCTCTGTTTTCTGTGAAAAAACCCATCCCCTGATTATTTTTCTGGACGACTTGCAGTGGGTGGACGCTGATACTCTCAAGCTGGTGGAACGCATCGCTCAGCATCCCGAAAGGAAACCTCTGCTTTTCCTGGGAGCCTATCGCGACAACGAGGTGGATGCCGATCACCGGCTGATGATCAGTCGTGAGGTGATCAAAAAAACTGGCCAGCCGCTGCAAACGATCCCCTTAAAGCCCCTGAAACGGGAACACATTTCACATCTGCTCGTCCATACCTGCCACTGCCGTGCTGAGGAGGCCAAACCACTGGCCGAGGTCCTGGTACGAAAAACCGGCGGCAATCCTTTCTTTGTGTGCCAGTTTTTGACCGTACTCTCCGAAAAGGAACTGATCGGTTACTCCCCTGAGGAAAAACGATGGACCTGGGACCTGGCTGCCATCGAATTCCTGGCGGTGACCGAGAATGTGGTGGATTTGCTGATTGACCAGCTCCATGGTTTTTCCTCTGAAACCAGGCGACTCTTATGCCTGGCGGCCTGCATCGGCAATACCTTTGACCTGGAATCGCTGGGACTGATCAGCGGCGCTGGAAGCAGGGAGATATACGACAACCTGTTGCCGGCCCTGGAAAAGGGGTTGATCACTGGTTTTTCCCGGGCCCCTGAACTGGATGATACGACCACCGGAGCGACCTCGGATCACAGCAGCTTCAAATTCCTGCATGACCGGGTGCAGCAGGCTGCTTATGCCCTCATTGCCCAAAAGGAGAGAAAGCCGGTCCATCTTCGAATCGGCCAGAGCCTGCTCAAGCAATACGCTCTGGGAAAAAGGGACGCTCTGCTTTTTGACATCGTCCACCATCTCAACCTGGCCCGGGGGTTGAAGGATAAATGGAAAGACCGATCGCACCTGGCCGAACTCAACCTGAAAGCCGGTCTTAAGGCCAGAGCGGCTTCGGCTTTTGAACAGGCCCTGGAATATTTTACCATCGGCCTGGACCTTTCAGGAGCCGCCGCCTGGAAACGGCATTATCCCCTGGCCTTATCCCTGCACGAAGCAGCAACGGAGATGTCATGGCTCTGCGGACGCTTCGAGTTGATGGAGAAGCTGGCGGGTGCCGTAAAAGACAACGCCCGAGAGGACCTGGACCTGGCCAATGTTTATCAATGCCAAATCAAGGCGTATACCAACCAGGGTGAATTAAAGAAGGCCATGGAAATGGGCGAGGAAATTCTGGAGAAATTGGGGTATCAACTCAGCCGTTTGTCTCCCGACCAGTGGCAGCAGACCCTCGTTCAAATCAAATCCAGCCTGGCTGGTAAAAGCGTTGCGGAAGTGATGCGCTTTGAGCCGCTCACCCAACCGCATGCCAAGGTCCTTATCCATATCCTAGATGAACTCCATCTGCCATATGGCGAGGCTGGGGTTACTTTGGATTACGGTCTTTGGCAGCCCATCGCTTCAAAACGCATCTCTTTGCTGCTGAATCATTTTCATCCGAAACATTCACCCGAATTCTATGGTTTTCTTGGAATGATATATTGCATTATGCAGGATTTTGAATTTGGTTGGGAACTTGGTCGTCTGGGCATACAGCTCATGGAAACGCTTGATCTGAAGGAAATAAACTGTAGAGTTTTCAGGGTTTTCAACTGCTCAATCCGGATCTACAGGGAGCCGCTATCTGAGACATTGGATCCCTTGCTGGAAGCTCATCAGATGGGAATCGAGACGGGAGATTTCACCAGGGCCGGTCGTAACGCCGTCGCAAGATGTCAGATTGCCTTTATGTGCGGGAAAGAGTTGAATTGGCTGAAAGGGGAATTGTCGACGTTGAAGGCTGCCATCAAGAAGATTAATTGTACTATCGTGTCTCCCCATGTCGAAAACCTGACGGAGGCGATCATGATTCTGATGGATGAACCTTCGACCCTGTCGACGGTTATCATTGATCAATACGATAGAGTGACGGATGCAGAGTACCGATATGGTGACCAGAACTGTTTTAATTACCAAAAGCTGGTGCTGCAATACCTGTTCGAAGAATACGAAGCAGTCCGTGATACGGCTTTTGAAATGATCAACCTGATGAAAACCTACAAGTATCCCCTGGTTGATGCCCTGGCCAACTGCTACCTCTCCCTCGCTCTCCTGGCAGTTTGCGGTCAGGCGCCTGAGGGGGAAAAGGAGGAGATCCTCACCCAGGTTGATGACAATCAGGAGACGTTGGAGAAAATGGCGCGCTGCGCACCGCCCAATTACCGGCACAAGTATCACCTGGTGGAAGCCGAGCGAATGCGGGTTTTGGGAGGCGAAAGCGATGTGATCCTGTCCCATTATGATCAGGCCATCGCTTTGGCCAGAGAGAGCGAATTTATCCACGAGGAAGCCCTGGCCGATGAACTGGCAGCCAGGTACTTGCTCAGCCAGGGGCTGAAAACCCCCGCCCGAACTCACCTGCAGGCGGCATTGGAGAAGTACGAAACCTGGGGGGCTAAACGGAAGGTCGCGCACCTGAAGTCTCGATATCCCGGGTTGATTGCCGATGATCGTGCTGAAGTGGTGTCTCCTTCGCCCAACCTGGATCTGGCAACAATTCTCAAAGCCTCGGAGGCCATCTCCAGTATCCTCGAATTGGAACCGCTGCTGGAGTTTCTGCTTGGCATTCTCATGGAAAATGCCGGGGCCCAGACAGCAACCCTGATTCTGGAAACCGAAGGCCGGTCTCTCATCGCTGCCCGCGGGAGTGCCGAGCAGGTCGAATGTTTTCTACCGCTTTCCCTGCCTGTGGAAAAGGCTTTCTCCCTCTCCCTCTTGATCATCTCCTGGGTGAAACAAACCCGGGAGCACCTGGTGTTGGACAACGCATCCCGGGAGGAACGGTTTGTCGAGGATGATTATATCCGGAGGGAACGTCCTAAATCCATCCTGTGCGCACCGATCACTTACAAGTCAGCCTTGAGCGGCATCATTTACCTGGAGAATAACCTGGTTGAGGGAGCCTTCACCCCCCGGCGATTCGAGGTGATCAAACACCTCACCTCTCAGATCGCCGTCTCTCTGGAAAATGCCAGGCTATACGACAATCTGAAACGGGCAGAGGCGGAATACCGGGGAATTTTTGAAAACGCCGTGGAAGGCATCTACCGGACGAGCCAGGACGGCCACTTTCTGAGCGCCAATCCAGCGATGGCCCGGTTATTCGGGTACTCTTCCCCAAAAGAGCTGATGGCATCCATCACCGACGTCGGGCGCCAGCTTTATGTGAATCCAGAGCGGCGTCATCAGTTCCTGGATTTCATCCGGCACCGACGCCCCGTTTCGGATTTTGAGGTGGAATTTTTTCGCAAAGACGGCAGCACCTTTTGGGCCTCCCTGCACGCCCGCCCCATCTATGACGAGAGCGATGCATTGCGCTTCATCGATGGGATTATTTCTGACATAACGGAGCAGAAAAACCGGATGGAAGCCCTGCATCAAGAAAATGTCCGCCTGCGCTCCAACATCAAGGAGCGTTATCGCTTTGGAAAGATCATCGGCAAAAGCCCCGTGATGCAGGAGATTTATGAATTGATCTTAAAGGCGGCGGCTAGCTATGTTGGCGTCATTGTCTATGGTGAATCAGGGACGGGTAAAGAACTGGTGGCCGAAGCCATCCATGAGATGAGTGATAGAAAAGAAAAACCCTTTGTTCCCGTCAATGCCGGCGGCGTTGCGGAAACCCTCTTGGAAAGCGAGTTTTTCGGCTACAAAAAAGGAGCCTTTACCGGAGCCAATGCGGATAAGCGCGGCCTGCTCCAACAGGCAGACAAAGGCACGCTTTTCCTGGATGAATTGGGCGAAATCGGCCCCAACCTGCAGGCCAAACTGCTGCGTGCTCTTGAAGGCGGAGGGTTCACGCCAGTAGGCGGACTTGAAGTGGAAACCTCCGATTTTCGCATCATTGCCGCCACCAATAAGGATTTAAAAGAACAGGTGAAAAAGGGATTAATGCGGGAGGATTTCTTTTACCGCATCCATATTATCCCCATTCACTTGCCGCCCCTCAGGGAACGTAAAGAGGATATCCCCCTTTTGATCGAGCATTTTATGCAAAACCATCCCCCCTCGAAGAACCTGCCCAAAATCACCGTCGCTGTCACGGAAGCTCTGCAAGCCTACGATTGGCCGGGCAATGTTCGGGAGCTGCAAAACACCTTGCATCGCTACCTGACCTTCAAAAAACTGGACTTTCTGGGGGATGGATTACGAAACTCACGGACCTCCCCCAAATCCTCTCCGGATGATGAACCTGCCGGCAATCGAACTTCTCTGCAGGAAATGGAAAGAGACCACATTGCCCACCTGCTGGCGCAAAACCAATGGAATAGAACGCGGGTGGCTGCTCTTCTGGGAATCTCCCGCTATACGTTGTTCAGAAAAATCAAGAAATACGACTTACAAGTTGCCAAAATGTAGCAATATTTATCCATATCTATTTTACCAATAAAAACAGATGGTTACGAACTGATAACAATCAGGTATGTCACACAACCGCACATGAGACTCGCCTACACCAACGCCACCCAAGAACCCACTCCCATTCAATTTTCTTTTTGATTTCAGTATATTATCTCCTTTCACATGATTTTGGTCCCTTAGTTGCAGAGGGATACTATAAAAAATGAAAAATCGAAGGGAGATATTATCAATCACCTCTTTGGGAGAAGCCTATGGGGAAATAAGTTAAGTGGAGACAGTCCGCCAAACGCAGGTGGGATTTTTTAATTTTGTAATGGAGAAAGTAAAATGAATCCGAAAAAAGTATTTTCTTTTTTAATTCCTTCCCTCTCGAGTGAAGCAGGGGAGAATTTATTGAATCTAAAATGGAGTAATAAAATGAATCTGAAAAAAACATTTTCTTTAGGCCTGACCTTGTTGGTAGGGGCCATCCTGGCAGGCAGTGTGTCTGCCCAAAAATATGGCGGAACATTAGTTATATCAACTCAATCGGATGTGGGTTTTGATCCGGCGGGAGACGGGAGCAGAAATATCGGTAGTCACGCTGGTCATGATTATGTGATAACAGCAGATGTCACAAAAGGACCGTATGGTGACGGCACCTATGGTTTTAACGTCACGGGGACACCTTATGGAGCCTGGGCGCCCAGCGTGGCCGAATCCTGGGAAGCAACTCCAAACAAAATAGTCTATCATCTGAGAAAGGGCATTAAATTCCGCAATAAAGCCCCAGTCAATGGTCGAGAACTGGATGCTCATGATGTCCTCGCAACCTGGAATGCGGCAATTGCAATCCCCGGCACATTATCGAGTGGGGAACAAGACAAGTATAAATGGACTGTCCTCGATAAATATACCATTCAAGTGGAATGGATAAACCCTACACTGGAATATGATAAAATAGGTGAAATTGTCGGTGCTTCTTGGGGTCTTATCCCAAAGGAGATTGAGAAAGGCACCAATCGTAATGACTGGAGGAATACCTACGGATCCGGGCCATTTTACCCAACAAAATATGTCGAAGGCAGTGTCACTGAATTTGAAAAAAACCCGGACTACTGGGCGACAGATCCGATAAATCCTGGAAATTCTATCCCCTATCTGGATAAGGTGAGATTAGTCAAAATGGATGAAGTGGCAATGAAAGCTGGACTCGCAACAGGCAAAATTGACACTACTTTTACTCAATTTTACTTGAGCCGAAGTGACGAGAAAGACCTCATGAATTCCAACCCTGATTTAGTGACGGCAAGGGGTCCCATCCGAAATCAAATGCTTAACTTCAACATTACCAGGAAACCTTTTAGTGACCAACGTGTCCGCCGGGCAGTCATGCTGGCCATCCCACACGAGGAAATGAACGAAAGTTTGTATGATGGTACCGGCTTATGGCCAGCATATCCTACCTTTGCGGGCACGGCGCCCTTTCATATTTCATTAGAACAAATGGAAAAAGAACGCCCGGATCTCGCCAGGATGTGGGGATACGATCCGGAGGAAGCTAAAAGACTGTTGGCCGAGGCTGGTTATCCGAATGGTTTTAAGACCAATATCATTACGCGGACGGAGTTTGGCTCTGCGGAAACTTCGGAAGCCGTTGCACTCTATCTTTCCCAGGTTGGCATTGACATGGAGATCAGAGTCGTGGATATGGCTAAAATGTATACTATGACCATGAATAAAGAACCTGATCCCAGCTACACGGATATGGCTTGGTCGGACAACGGATGCATAAATTCGTTCTATTCGTGTCATTGGCAGATACACATGGATCCCCGTGGTCCGTTTCCTTGGTATGGACCCCATGAAAAGATTTTGAACAGTCAATATGGACAGGATTTTATCACAATGTATGATGATTTCCTGGCCGAAGATGACCCTCATGAGCATTACAGGAAATGGGTTGCATTAGCCATGTGGACGATGCAAGAAGTGTGGTCTGCCCCTCTCATGTACTTAACGGGCGCTCACTTTCAACAAAATTGGGTGCACCAACACAGTGGCGTTTTCTGGGATTCGTTGAATAATTTGCATATGTTAAAATATACCTGGCTTGACTTGGATAAGAGAAAGCAGCAGAGCGGACGAGGCGCCAATGAGTAATTCCTGAGTGTATGAACAAACAAAAGGGAGGGAGTGTTCTTCATTCCCTCCTTTTTTTTCAATTGCGCAATTCGCATTTTCCGAATCCGCATGGGTATAAAATATCATGATGCTAAGCTATATCATCAGGAGAGTGGTCATCATGATTCCTACCTTGATCCTGGTCTCCATCATCGTTTTCATGGGCTTGCGTTTCATTCCAGGGGACGTCGTGGACCTGATGGTATCGCAGGCTTCGTTCGGATCTGCAGGGATTAGTCGTGAAGAGATAAAAATATATCTGGGGATGGACTTACCCGTTCACGAGCAGTATCTCAAGTGGATAGGTGGAGTACTTCGAGGTGATTTTGGCGAGTCCCTTTGGACAAGGACGCCTGTCAACGACAATTTGCTGAGTGGCCTACCCGTCTCCCTGGAACTGGGTTTTATGGCTGTTTTCCTCTCCCTGGCCATTGCCATCCCGGTGGGAGTCCTTGCCGGCATCCGGCCGGAATCAAAGCTGGATTATCTTTTGCGCAGTGTTGCCATCTTCCTGGTCTGCATTCCGGATTTCTGGCTGGCAACCATGATCGTGATCTACCCCGCTATCTGGTGGAATGTCTCACCGAGCCTGGTTTATATTTTTTTCTGGGAGGACCCCCTTGGCAATCTGGGCATGGTCTTCCTGCCGGCTCTGGTCCTGGGATTTGCGTTTTCCGGGATGATCATGAGGCTGACCCGTAATTTGGTCATCGAGGAAATGGGGCAGGATTATGTGCGGACGGCCAGGTCCAAGGGACTGAAGGCGAGAGTCGTGGTACTGCGTCATGTGCTCAAGAACACACTGATCCCGGTGGTCACCGTGGTGGGGATTCAGCTCCCCTTCGTCATTGGGGGGGCTGTGGTGGTCGAGAGCATCTTTGGTTTACCGGGATTGGGGAAGATGATGGTAGAATCGATCAACACTCGGGATTATCCGATCATTTCGGGCATCAATATCATTCTGGCAACGGTGGTGCTGAGCGTCAATTTGCTCGTTGATATCAGCTACGCCTGGCTCGATCCACGGATACGTTATAAATAGTTGTCAGTTTTCTGCTGTCAGCTCTCAGTGTTGTGAACGCGAACGGTAGTGCCGGCCTCGTTAGGTCACCCTACCGTATCAACATGATAAAAAATAGAAATGACAAGCAAAACCGTATCATCACCAGACACACTTCCGGCCAGAAAAAGTGCCTCAATCACCTTTCTCTCCCGGCTCTTTCGTGAGAAAAAACTCGGGGCCATCGGCTTGATCATCGTGGTGGTGTTTTTACTGGTGGGCATTTTCGCGGACTTCCTGGCTCCCTATGGGATGATGGAGTTTGATATGAGAAACCGTTTGAAGGGACCCATGCCGGGGCATTGGATGGGAACCGACCATTTTGGACGAGACCTTTTGAGCCGGGTCATCTACGGCGCTCGGATTTCCATGGTGGTGGGTCTCTCCGCTTGCGGGATCCTGATTCTCATCTCCACAAGTGTTGGCCTGCTTTCCGGGTATGTCGGGGGCGTTGTGGATTTGGTCACCCAGCGCTTCGTGGACGCCTGGCTTTCCTTACCCGGGTTATTTGTGATTCTGACCGTGATGACTACCCTGGGGGCCGGGATGCCTCAGACCATTGGAGTATTGGGCGCCTTTTGGGGAATTGCCAACATTCGCACGGTACGAGGGGTGGTCTTGAGTGCCAGGGAGAACGTGTATGTGGAAGCGGCCCGGGCAGTGGGCGGTTCCACCTGGCGCATCCTTATCAAACATATCCTGCCCCAGATTTGGGCACCATTGATTGTGGTGTATACCGTCTCCCTGGGGGGAATTATCATCTCCGAAGCCGTCATCAGTTACCTCGGATTTGGCATTCCTCCCCCGCAACCCAGCTGGGGGGGGATGCTCAGCCTGGAAGGTCAGAAATATATGTTGGAGCAGCCCTGGTTGGCCTTCTGGCCGGGTCTGGCCCTGGCCATCGTGATTTACGGGGTTAACATGCTCGGGGATGCCATGCGCGACCTGCTCGACCCTCGTTTACGCGGCAAAGTAGGCCGTTTGGGTTTACCGAATAAACGCTAAAAATGAATAAGGAGATCCCATGAAAGCTGCGATAATACTTAAGGACGGAAAAATTGAGATTCAGGATCTGCCCACCCCAACCCCGGGGGACGAAGAGGCGCGCATCCGCATCACCGCAGCAGGCGTTTGCCACTCCGACGTGCACATCGTGCGCGGCGACTGGGCGGGGTTTCCATCTCGATTTCGGTCAGGAGTGTTCGGGCACGAGGCCATTGGCATTGTCGAAGAACTCGGGCCAGGCGCCGAGCGCTATGTCGCTGTGGGCGACCGGGTCTTCACGGGGTTCGGTGGCATGGGTGGTGCCTACTGGTGCGGCGCCTGCGAGTTCTGCCTGGGCGGCGAACCGCGCCACTGCTCCCAGGCCAAGGGCCTCAATGGCACCTTCGCTGAGCAGTTCTGCGTGTGGGCCAAGGCGCTCGTAATACTGCCGGACACGGTGGGTGATGAAGAAGCAGGGCTCTCCTGTGGCGGCCTCACGGCGTATGGCGCCGTCAAGAAACTCTTCAAGCACCACATCCAGCCGGGACGTCACGTGGCGATCGTGGGTGCGGCCGGGGGCCTCGGCCACTACGCCGTCCAGGTCGCGACGACCTTCGGCTACAAGGTAGTGGGCATCGACGTCGGCGAGGAGCGGCTGAAGTTCGTCGAGTCGCTCGGCGCCAAGCTGGCCGTCAGTGCGGACGACGCCGTCGAAACCGTTCAGCAGTTCGGTGGTGTGGACGCCGCGATTGTGTTCTCGGCCTCCATAGCCGGGTTCAAGCTCGGCTTACAAGTGCTGCGACCAAGCGGCCTGTTCGTGGCGTGTGGCATTCCCCCTACTAGCGAAGGCCACTTCGGACTGGACCCCTTCTTGTGGAACCAGAAAGGCGCGACCCTGGTCGCCTCGGTCGTCGGCAACGTGCAGGAGATGCGCGAGCTCGTCGACATGGTTGCGGCCGGAGACGTCAAGAGCCACATCGGCCGCCGCGGTCCGCTCTCGGAGCTGGATGCCATCTTGGATGAGCTCGAAGAAGGCAAATACCTGGGCCGCGCCGTCATCACCGACCTCGGCAGCTAGGATCTGCATGGCTTTGAAGACCCGGGAGGCGATCCACGGGTTCCAGTATAGAAAAGATAATATCGGGGTTTATTCGACAACTGCAATCTGGCCGATGCGGGTCGTTGTGATCTGTGTCTGCATAACTGCGCATTAAAAGTGCTACACACGAAAAAAGGAAAGAACAAATGAGTGAAAAACTACCTGAAGACGTCCTTTCGGGCGTAAAATTAATCAATTCGAATACCGCTGTGCTTGATCCTCTCGAGTACTCTGATGTCAATGTACTGGAAGGATCTCCGAAATCATCAATAAAAATATTATGGGAATCTGAAGATGGATCATGTGTCACTGGTGTTTGGTCGTGTACTGAAGGAAGTTGGCTGGTCGAGTGGCCATGGGATGAAATGTGTTTTCTACTCGAGGGCGAATTGGAAGTCACAGAAGTTGACAGGAACAGCGATCATTCAGGACAAACCATACGAGTCAATCCAGGTGATCAATTTCATTTTGAAAAGGGGTCTAAAACGGTGTGGAATGTAATAAAACCTGTGAAAAAGATTATGTATATCAGACATAATTCCCCAATTGCGGATCAGGTATGGGAAGAAAACGAAGAATTCAAAGCGAACTATAAAAAAAATAAAAGATGAGTCATGATGACAAAAGAACCGCTCTGGCGTCCCAGTCCTCAACGCATTGCTGAAGCCCAAATGACGGCCTATCGTGCCTGGCTCAAGGAACACAAGGGGCTCCATTTCGATCATTACGAAGCCCTCTGGCAATGGTCAACCGAGGAGTTTGAAGCGTTTTGGGAAAGCATTTGGGAATATGGGGAGGTGATTAGCCATCGCCCCTACCAGAGGGTGGTCAATCAGCAAGAAATGCCGGGAGTGAGTTGGTTTGAGGGGGCCACGCTCAACTATGCCGAACACATCCTGGCCCCTGGCACTCAAGCAGAATCTGTGAATGCCCCCGCGATCGTGGCTGAGTCCGAGACTCGCCCCCGCGTGGAAGTGTCCTGGCAAAGCCTGCGTGAGCAAACAGGCGCCCTCACCGCCAGCTTGAAACAGCTTGGTCTCGAAATGGGCGACCGTGCTGTGGCCTATCTGCCCAACATCCCGGAAACGGCTGTGGCCATGTTATCTGTCAGCAGTTGCGGGGCAATTTGGTCAATGGCTTCCCCAGAAATGGGGATTGCCAGTGTGCTGGACCGATTCCATCAAATTGAGCCCAAGATTCTTTTCACCATCGACGGTTACCGTTACAAGGGAAAGGACTACGATAGGCGGGAAGTCGTGGTCGATCTCGTCAAACAACTGCCCTCGGTGGAAACCGTTATTTTTATTCCTTATCTCCATGCGTCCAATGAGTTGGACCTCAGTGCTGTGAGGGAAGGCAAACCGCCCCAAGTGGTTTCCTTTGCAGAGACCGTCAGCACACCTGCGAAACCTGATTTTACCCCGGTGCCCTTTGCTCACCCGCTGTGGATACTCTATTCCTCGGGCACCACTGGTCCGCCCAAGGCCATCATCCATAGCCACGGTGGAATCGTCTTGCAAAATATCAAGTATATTAGATTACATTTAGACATAGGTCCTTCTGACCGTTTTTTTTGGTTTAGTTCCACCACCTGGGGCATGTGGAATTCTTTGATTACCACACTAATTTCCGGGGCCACCATCCTGCTGTTTGACGGCAATCCCGGTTATCCTGATCTCAACACCCTGTGGCGATATGCCGAAAGAGAAAAAGCCACTTTTTATGGCACCAGCCCCACGTTTATTTCCTTATGTACGAAGGCTGGCATTACGCCTGGAGCAAGTTTCGATTTGAGTTCTCTACGGACCGTGGGTTCCACCGGCTCCCCATTGTCAGAAGAAGGGTATCGTTGGATCTATGAAAAAGTGCATCCTGATGTTCTACTGTTCTCTGTCACTGGCGGCACCGATTTTGGTGCCGGTTTCCTGAGCGCCTGCCCCATTCTTCCCGTCTATGCCGGAGAAATGTCTTGCAGAGAGCTGGGGGTGGCAACCTGCGTTTATGATGATAACGGCAAGCCCGTGATGGACGAAGTCGGAGAACTGGTGATGACGAAACCAATTCCCTGCCTGCCTATCGGGTTTTGGGGAGATCCAGAGGGTCGGCGATACTATGAAAGTTATTTCGACACCTTTCCTGGTGTATGGCGGCACGGGGACTGGCTGCAATTGATTTCCCATCCAGAGGCCGTCGGAGGCATTGTATTCGGCCGCTCCGATGCCACGATCAACCGCCAAGGCATTCGTATGGGGAGCAGTGAGATTTATCGAGTGGTGGAATCCTTCCCTGAAGTGGCCGATTCCTTGGTGGTGGATTTGGAATATCTGGGCAAGCCCTCCTATCTCGCACTTTTTGTGGTCTTGACAGACCCTGAAGCCGCCCCAATTCCCAGCCCTGAAGTCGCAGGCAAAGCATCGACAACGGAGAAACCCAGTCTGAGAGACACGGGAATGCCAGAAACCCTACGAAGCGGAATCATGAACAAAATTCGCACCCATCTCTCGGCTCGCCACGCCCCCAATGAGATCTTTGCGATTCAGGCGGTCCCTTACACGATCTCAGGTAAAAAAATGGAAGTCCCTGTCAAGAAAATTTTGTTGGGCAAGTCCGCCAATACCTCAGCCAACCGTGATGCCATGGGCAATCCGGAATCCATCGACTGGTTTGTTGAATTTGCTCGTGGTAGAAACTCTTGATACCCTGCCGCCCATGGGTTTCAGGAAGGAACGGATTGGAAGAAAATGTAAAATGTCGTTTCTATGGTTCAATACTTCACATCCTAACGTAATGTGAGTTCTGGATAAGGTTACCCACCCCGTCCGCTCCGCGTCCACCCCTCCCAAGAGGGGATATGAAATTTTGCCTAGAAAGTCCCCTCCTTGGAGGGGATTTAGGGGTGGGTAAAAAAAAGGGAACTTCTCGAATCTACGAATTCTTTATTAATTTGAATAGGTATCCACCATGAAAGGAGAACAACCATGAGCGATTTTGAATATATCAAGACGGACCACGTCGGTACCGATGGACGCGTCGGCCGTATCACCCTCAACCGACCGGAGAAAATGAACGCGCTCTCCGAGGAGTTGCTGTATGAACTGAACGAGGCGCTCCACGACATGGAGGCCGACAGCGACGTACGCGTGATAATCGTGCGCGGCGAAGGCAGAACCTTCAGTGCAGGTTACGATCTCACGCCGTCGCGCGGGGGTGCGGACGCGGTCGTCCGCAGTCACAAGCAGCGAGACGCGAAAGATCGCCGGCTCCTGATGGGTCTCAGGACCGGCATGCAGCAGATCACCGATATCCACATGTATTTCTGGAATATGGCGAAGGTTACCATTGCGCAGGTGCACGGCTATGCGATTGCCGGCGGCTGCGAACTGGCGATGATGGCCGATCTTGTCGTTGCCGCCGAGGACGCACAACTCGGACACCCGGGAGTGCGCCTCGGTACCTCCCGAACCGGGGTTATCTGGCCACTCGTCATCGGCATGCGCAAGGCGAAGGAGTTGTATTACACGGGAGATAACGTCACCGGCAAGGAAGCGGAGGAGATCGGCATGATCAACTACGCTTGGCCGCTTGAGGAACTGGACGAGAGAACCCTCGCGTTTGCCGACCGGCTCGCGATCATGTCCGCCGACCATCTCGCGATCCTCAAGGTCAACATGAATCGCTTCTACGAGAACATGGGAATCTACTCGTCCGTGCGCAGCAGTACCGACCTCGACGCGATGGGACAGTGCACCGAGCGCACCTACCAGTACCAGGACATGATGCGCGAGCATGGGCTCAAGGACGCGCTGGCCTGGCGCGACGGACCGTTCAAAGGTAGTGATACCTACAAGAAGAAGTAGCTCGGAAAGGGGTCAAGTATTAATTTGTCTTTTATTTTCTCGATTGAAATGAAGGAGCGGGTCGTGATGATCTGGCACACCCTCAAAAATGCCCTCATCCCGGTTATCCCTCTGATCGGTCTGCAGTTGCCGATCCTGGTGGGGGGCGCCGTGATCATGGAGAACCTCTTCAACCTGCCGGGGCTCGGTCGTCTCCTGGTGAATGCCCTCAATGACCGAGACTACCCGATGGTCTCCGGAGTCAACCTCTTTTTCGCCACCGGGGTGGTGGGGCTCAATCTCCTCATCGACCTGATTTATCCCTATCTGGACCCGAGAGTGCGGTATGAATAAGACCAGCGGGCGGTGCCTTCCCAAACACCCGCCATTTTTTTAACATAATGACCTCTGTGATGGGGGACTTCTGTGGTGGTTCCCTGTCTTCTGCCTTCCCTGTCCTGAAACCATGTCCAACCTTGCTTTTATATGATCTTCAATGGGGGTAAGCGCCATGAGATGGGATCCGTCTGTCAAAATCATATTAGTCCGATTGCAATTTTCGCAATAAAAGTGCTCTTTCTTCGCGACTCATTTGATTCACCACCTTTTCCAAAACGTCAATTTTATTCGGTATCTTTTTTACGACTTTCGCGAATTCTTCAGCAGTGGCCTGTTCCATAAAGGCCAGCACCGTCCTTTCTTCTAATTGTTCTAGAGTTAAACCCGCCATACTCAATTCCTTTCCTAAGCGTTGTGTAAAAATATGAACGATCCCTCTGAAAGATTGCCAAAAGGGATTGCCGATCATTCGCTGGATTGAACGAAGATAATAGTGCTTTTGACTGGCAAACAGTTCAAATACATCGTTGGCTTCTTTATCTTCCATTTCATTGGGAACCAACAGGATGATCGTTAAAAAAGATAAACGGACCTGATAAATCCCTTGGGCTTCTTGCTCGATACAATCCGGGATTTTCGCTATTAAACCTTGGGGTACTTTGGCAGAGACGGCAAAAACACTGAGTTGTTCCCGAGCAATCTCTTCTTGTTCTCGGTAGAGTTTAGCATAAAGATCCGTTTTCTCCAACTCGTCATAGCCATAGGATTCATGAATGGATTTAAAATCAATCAGATTATGGTTGTTCAGGTGATTTCGCACTCCGTCAGGGAGCTTGGTTAATGCTTGCTTTGACAAGACAGACCCTTGCCGAATCACAACCACATCCACCTTCATGGGATTTTTCGCCACTTCGTATTCGGGGATGACCTGCAATCCTAAAGGTGTCCAGCCGTATTTCAGTACTTGTCCAAAAGCATTGTGCCAGTTAAAACGAGTTTTTCTCTTTTTCATGAGAAACATTATACCCCAGGTGAAGAAAACAGCAAGAGATCTTTTCTCTTCTCGATCTTCTTCTTTCCAAGGGTGCCCCTTGTCAAGCGTTCAAAAAAAGGGGTCAAATCCTTTTTTGCTTTATCCAAGGTTTAAATGTGGGGTAATCTTTTGATACTCTTTGCTCGGCAGAGGATCTTCCACTCCAGGGGACATCGTAGCGACCCTGACTGGCGAGCAGGACTAGTGGGAGGTATCGCTTGTGAGGGGCAGAGAATTTTAGCGGGGATCAGCATCTTTCTTTTGGAGGAGAGCCCGCAGTCGTTCAACTTCCGCAAGCGCTTTTTCTTCTCTTGCCAAGGCAATTTTTTCTCTTGCCAAGGCGTTTTCTTTCAGTTTTCGCTCTTGTTCTTTTTGCTGACGCTCTTGTTGGAAGCTTTTCAGGAGGAAGGGTTGATAGAGAGGATCCTCAATTAATCTTTCAAAGGCCACCTGTTTTTCTAAATCCTCCAGACGAAAAGCGAAACGATCCAAAACCCGGGAATGAATCACCCCGGGCTCTTTGTGCTCCATCGTTTCATAAACCCCCTGCTGATTCAGAAAATAGAAGGCGGTGTGCTTGCGCAAACGGTCTAAAATATAATATTCAGCCACCCCTGCTTTGGCGTATTCTTCTTTTTTGTGGACCGTATCCCGTTCCACCTCCGCAGGAGTCGAGTCGGATAAAAACTCGATACAGAGATCACACACCCCATGAAACGAACGATCCAACGGTTTGGCCTCGACAGGATTGGAGTGGAGAATTACGGCCAAATCCGGTTTGCGAATACTCACCTTTTTCTTTCCCAACTCCAAACGAAAGCCCATTTCCAATATCATGATCTGTCCGATGGGAAAGACGGTCAAATATTCTTCTAATAAGCGCGAGAACCATCGATAGAGGGAGATGCTTAGAAAATCGGGCATAGGTTTTTCCTCCAAGAGGCCATTGTTCCATTCATATGAACGATCCGGGTATTCATAATACGTCTTCCAATACTCAGCCTCACTCACCCTGAGCGGCTCCTTGGCAGAGAGAGGCAACCGTGTTGGAGAGGAGTAATTTTTGACGGATTCTAAAGTAGTCATGATGTCCTCGATGGGAAGGAGAGGTGAAATTTGTCGTCTTTTCAAAAACATAACACATTGTGCGGAGGACAGCAATTTTTCTTGACTATGGTCGTTCAGCCTTTCCAAGGGAAAAAGGTTCCTTTCAGGGTCCTTTTTCCGATTATTTCACGATCAGGGTGGAGCAATTCTTCCCAGGGAATGACTCGGCGGTTGGCATCCGGATGGTTTTCCAGGTAATCATATTTATAGAGCCTGAGTTTGGCAGCCACATTGAGCCACAAGAGCACCACAGCGATTCCAGGTAGCAAGAAACCTGTTACAATTGAAAGAATGAACAACACACCACTGCCTATGAATGTGCTAATAGAAAAAAATGTATTGTCTAGAAAAAATAACAAACATTTTTTGAAATTCTGAACCAATGTTGGTTGAAGACGTGCTTCAAGGGGGAAAAACCATTGGAAAATCAAAAGAATAGCCAGCATGATCCAAAAATAAATCCCTGAGGGGATCATTTCCCAAAGGGAATGGGTTGGTTGATAGGAGGAACTGAGCAGAGCTAAGGGTAGGAAAAAAAAGAAAAGAAAAGCTCCCAAAAACAAACTGGTTTTATAGCTGCTTTTGAAGAACTGAAAAAAATCATCCCAGCCGACGGAATGATAATCTGAAATGGTTCGAGTCACCTGGGCAATGACACCGGTATAAACAAAAAACAGTTCGACCTTCAGAAAAAAAACCAGAAAGGAAACCAGCAGGGAGTCAGGATACGGCGAGGAAATGGAAAGGAGCAAAACCAAGACAAGAATGTATCCAAGATTGAGTAAAAAGAAAAAAATGAAATTGTCCCACCAATCAAAAAAAGTCTTTTTGATCACGAATGAAAACATAAGAAAAGGGGTCAAATATTAATTTGTCTTTTATTTTAGGTGATTGCTCGCATATGTCTTCTTTTCAATGCCTTTTGATAATTTCTCTGACTTTCATAAAAGAATTTGAACGAGTGTCGGCACAAAGTATGGGTTCACCGTATCAAAGATTCAGTTAAGTAGCAAAATTAGAAATGTGGCCAAGAGATTAGAATACAGAACGTCTGAAATAACCGGTTTCCCTTTAAAAAGAATTTGATTCACATCCCGATAAAAGTCTTCTAATAATTGGAATGCTGATACAAACTCATATTGGATAGTTTCGGTTGCTCTCGTTCTTTTTCAAAGAGTTGACAGGCTTTTTGAAGAGCCTCGAGGTGGGGAATCGGTGGATTCTCTGAAGATCTCTGAATAGAGACCCTATTTCTTGTTGTTTTGTTCAAAAGTAAAAGTCAAAAAACACGAAGCAACGTCAGTCCATCGGAAATGGGCAGCATCACGCATTCGACCCGGGGGTCCTGGACTAATTTTTTATTCAATGCTTTAACCGCAAGGACATGCGGTTGATCGTTATGGGGTTCGATAACCTGCCCCCAGAGGAGCACATTGTCCAGTAAAATGATGCCACCTGGTCGAATCCGTTTTAATATTTCTTCATAATAATAATTTTGGTTTTCCTTATCCGCATCAAGAAAAGCCATATCAAAATCACGTGTTTCCGGAAGTGAACGCAAAGTTTCCAGGGCAGGAGCAAGTCGCAGATCTATTTTTTCAGCCACCCCTGCTTTTTTCCAATATTTTTGGGCAACGGCGGTCCACTCTTCGTTGACGTCGCAGCAAAGGAGATATCCGGAATCTTGCAGTCCTCGGGCAATACATAAGGCTGAATAACCTGTAAAGGTTCCCACTTCAATAGCTCGCTTCGCACCGATCAAACGAGCCAGCATCGTCATAAAAACTCCTTGCTCCGGAGCAATTTGCATGATAGCGAGATCACCGATTTGCTTCGTTTCTTCTATCAGTTCCTGCTGCAGAGCATCTGGGGGATTACCATGTTGAACCAAATAGTTATAGAGATCTACAGTCATTGGTAGAGTTTTTGGTCGATCAGTCTTGTACATAGATTTCTTTTTCTGGTTGAAGTATGCGATTGATCTATTGCAGAATAGTTTAGAATATTCTGAAATAACTTGTTCCGTCTTGCCAATTATTCTCACCTTTGGATTTTTCTCAATATCATATTTTAAACCACCATGGACATAAGAGTATTTTTATAACAGTCATGCAGGTTCAAGCTCTTCAATGATGGATTTGAGAAAAAGAAAGGTATTTTGCAGGAGCGAAAAAATGGGTACTGCCAAGAGGGCGCCAGGTATCCCTGCAACGAATTCTCCGGCAACCAAGGCAAAGACAACCAAAGCAGGGTGGATATGTGCTGCGGTGCCCATGATCTTTGGATTGAGAATATTTCCTTCAATGAAATGAATAAATAGGATCCAGCCAATGATCAATAATGTCGTAGGGAAAGAAACGGTCAAGGCCATAATTACAATGGGAAAGGAGGAAAGGAAAGTACCAAAGATGGGGATCAGTGAGCAAATTGTGGCCACCAAGGACAGGGTGAAAACAAATGGCACTCCAAATATGAGCAGTCCGACTCCGGTGAGGAATCCGTTGATCAGACAAATCAAGACTTGCCCGCGAACGACGCCATTCAATCCTTGATCCAAGCGTTGCAGAAATTTTTCATAGCCTGCATGGTATTTGGGGAGGAACAACGAACGTCCGAAACGGAGAACTCGTTCAATATCAATCAGAATGAAGGCTGAAATCATCAGTGTTAAAAATAGCGTGAAGATCGATCCCGCAATTTTGGTCAAAATTTGACGTCCGAAATTGAGAAAGTTGACTGTGTTTTCCTGAATTCGTTCCACGGTATGTTGGATTGCCGACGAAAAATGTTCTCGTAAATCCAGCGGTTTTGACTTTTCCTGAGGGCCAGTAATTTTACGATGAGGAATGATTTCCATTCTACCCGAATCCAAGGGGCGGATTTCATAAGTGTATTCTTCCAGTGCGGCAAAATAAGGATTATTGATGTTTGAACTGATATTTTGATTCGTGGATGATTCTTGCAAGGGACCTTGCGGAAAATTTTCCAGGTCAACCGGGTCCGGCATCAGAGCAGCCCATTGATTCAGTCTTTCATTGATCACTGGGAGCCAAGTTTGCGCGCTTTGATTGATAGCACGCGGCATCTCTTTGAGCATTTGCGTGATCTCATTGGAAAGATTGGGAATCAGATAGGAACCGCCACCGATTAGAGCACCAAGCATGACAATGTAAACTATTATCACTGCCAGTCCGCGAGGCATTCGGTGCCCCTTCAGCTTCCACTGGTGCATCTGTTTGATGACCGGAGAAAGTAGATAAGCCAAAAAACAAGCGAGGATGAAGGGAAACAGTATGTCATTTAAAAAAATAACAATGCAGATCAATGCGATAACGATAAGGACTGCGATACAAAGCCGCCCCCATTTTTTAAAAAAGGGAATCGTCATGGGGTTTGTCCACCGTAAAGTTGTGTTTAAGCAGATTGGAGAGTTTCTTCCGGTTCGATGACAAATAACAGATCACCCCGACTGACGGTTTGTTTGTTTTCGGGAATGATTTTTTTGATACGGTAGAATGAGCCCTCCAGGTAAAGCTGTTCTCCATCACCTCCCTTATAAGCTTTCAACGTCAATTCATTGAAGACTTTCATCGATTCCAGCAAACAAAGGGTTTGTCCGATATCAATTTGTTGTCCTTCCTCAACAAATACCGGGTCGCTCGGGGAGGATGAGCGATAGAAAGCGCCAGTTTGGGGAGAAAGAACTTTAAGTTCCCTTGAGTCTGGAATGGCAATTGTTTCCTGGTCGATTGCAGGTCCTGTGTTTCCCGCGTAGTTTTGGGTAGTCTGGATCAATTTGTCGATATCAATTTGTTGCAAAAAGGTATTCAGAAAACCAGTATCGTACTCTCCTGACTGGAAAAGTTCATTTTCCAAAATCGCCTTTGCCAGTGCGAGGTTGGTAGAGATTCCAGTGATGCGAATTTCTTTTAAATAATCCAGAAGCGTTTGAATGACATCTTCACGGGTTGGGCCATGGGCGATTATTTGGGCAATCAGGCTATCATAATAGGGAGGAACCGTGTTTTTACTTTTAACAGCAGAAATTGAGCGGATTTTCGGGTGAGGTGGTAATTCCAATTCTGTGATAGTTCCAGGATCCGGGAGGAAAATAAGCGTGCCATTCGCATTGATTTCTATTTTTTCTGCATTCACTCGCAGTTCGATTGCATGTCCATTGTTCTCGAAAGAAAGATCCTTGATGTTGCCACCTTCAGCGATTTTAATTTGATTTTGAACAAGATCCACTCCCGATACGATTTCGGTGACCGGATGTTCAACCTGCAAGCGGGTATTCATTTCCATAAAATAAATCTGTTGATCGAGACGATCATAAATAAATTCAACTGTACCTGCGCCAATGTAGTCTATTTCGTTGATGATTGATTCCGTGTATTGGTAAAGTTGCTCAACGATTGATTCGGGGATTTGCCTCCCGACCGACTCTTCTATCAATTTTTGATAGTTGCGCTGCACCGTACAGTCCCTCATGCCCAGTATTTTGGTGTTACTGTGGCTGTCCCTCAAGATTTGCACTTCGATGTGCCGCATGGAAACGATATATTTTTCCAGGTACAGATCCCCGTTACCAAAGGCATTCAATGCCTCCTGAGACATTTGCGAGAAGACGTCGACGATCGACTCGGTTTCCTCAACCACCCGAATTCCCTTACCACCCCCTCCATGGACGGCTTTAATCAAGATAGGGAATCCGATTTCCCGGGAAATCGTTTCGGCCTGAATGGGATCTGCAAGCGCACCCTCACTTCCTGGAACTACCGGAATGTTCAGCCGCTTTGCTGTTGCCAAAGCATTTGTTTTGTTGCCCATCAGATCTATACTGTGGGCACTTGGACCTATGAAATTGAGTTTGTGCTCCCGACAAATCCTGGCGTACTGGGACGATTCTGAGAGGAAGCCTATGCCGGGATGAAGCGCATCAGCCCCTTCCTGTTCTGCAATTAATATAATACTTCCAGCATTGAGATAGCTTTCCTGAGGTGTGTTGCCTCCCAGGCAAATAAGACGGTCTTTATTTTTTAGCAGTCGAGCCGGATAGCTGTCCATGTCCGGGTCGGATTGCACAAGGACCACTTCCAGACCCGCGTCATGGGCTGCATGAATCAATCGTGTTGCAGTGCAACCACGAGCGTGAATCAACAAACGTTTGATGGGAGCCAAGTTCAATTTTTCTTCGAATGTTTTCGCGAAGGTGTTTTCTTCCGGATTGAAATATGGGCGATACTCGCCGGCCAATATTTTGGAAATCACTTCCTGCACTGTCAATTGGGCCATTGGAATTTGAGGATCGGCTTCTTTCAATTTGGCATCAATGGCTTCATCAAAAGGATTGTGAACCAGCCCTTCCATACTTCCATGAATTTTAGAAAGATAGTTGGACAATACCGTATTCATGGGAAGGTGACTCTCCACTACCAATTGACCGGCAAAGGACATGATGGTCCCTGAGAAGTAGTAGGTTTTGACCAGGCGATGCGTGACGAAACTGGCTTGTGCGCCACCCACACAATCCCGGAATCCGAAACAGATCACAGGCAATTCGTTGTCTTTGATAAAGCGGGTGATGCGGTCGTTTAAAACAGGCATGGAAAAAAGCGCCCCTGCACCTTCTTTGGTTTGCATACCACCTGCGGAGATAAACAGAATGAGCGGCAGTTTATGTTTCGTGCATTCGGCGAGTAGTTGACAAATTTTCTCACCACTTGCCATGTCAAAAGCGCCTGCTTGGAATGCAGTGTTGCTGATAGCCAGTCCAAACCGATTGCGTTGATTGCCATCCACGAAGGTGGCTAATCCAGTGATAGTCCCACATGGAGTCACACCTTTTTGCAAAGCCTGCTCGATAGACTGACGAAATCCAGGGAATTTTACGGGGTCGATGGTGATTCGATCCTGGTACAATTCTTCAAAATCCTCAAAAAAATAGTCGATGATGCGTTGAGGGGTAATGAATTTCTTTTTATACTCACGGAGCAAGTCTTGAATGAGGAGGTCTTTATAAGCTCGGTCCAAGCGATTCCAAAAATCCTTGATGCCGATATTGCGAGGTGTGATCTTTCCGCTGAATTTGTTTTGTTTCCGCAAATCGCTTGACTGCCTGACGGTATTCAAGGCAGGAAGTAAGGTAGCAAAATAATAACGCACCAATCCAAATAATGGTGGACTGAGACGAGGAAACGCACGTTGTTTCCATTCGCTGATCGTGTGCATGATCTCATCACAGTTTCTTTGAGTTATAAAAAGTTGCAACCATTTGAAAAATCGTTCTTTGGCATCGGTTGCTTGAAGATCGAGGGAGCGGTTTTCAAACTCCTGAATGGCTAAATCGAAGGAGCTTTCAAACAATTTTTCCACTGAATTCCTTGAAATTTGATTAGTGCCATTCAGTTCTCCTGCAATCATCGTCAGATTATTCATAACTCCATCGTACAAGAGATCAAACAAAATAATATTTTGGAAATTTCTTTGAAAACTCTGGCACAGGTGCTCATTTCGTAAGGCGTCCAACAACGTTACGTTTTGTTCTGGCAGGGAGAGTGTTGGTTTGACGTACTTGAGATGTTCGTATAATTGAGTGAGGTTTTCAATCGCGTTTTCTTTCCAGTAATTATAAAGATATAAGAGCACATCGGAGGTCAATTCCTTGGTCGCCAATTCCAGCCTTTCTTTGGGGTCTCCGATGAAGAAAGTCACCAATCTTCTCCGTTGATTTTCCCGGTTTTGATAGGCTTCTCTGAATCGTTTGTATTTTTTAAACAAATTGTCATGGTAGCGCAGTTCAACAGGCGAATTGAGCCAGTTTTGAAATTTTATCCGCTGTTCCCGAGCTTCCCGTTCCTGGAGTTGTCCCTGAGGAATCGTACTGAGCCGGGCATAGTGAACAACGGATTGACTGGTAATTTTGTGGCGGAGCTTCAAGAAACGCAAAAAACGATTGACATCACCAAATATATTTAAAATTCCCGTAGGGGTCTTGTCCGTCAAATTATTATCCTCAATCAGCATTTCGGAAGGATTGAGATAATGCTTCAAACTTTCCTGGTAATGTTCCCAAAAGTAAAGGTTGTGGCTCTTTAAGAGTTTTTTTGAGTTGTCTTCGATGCATTCGATAGCACTCAAAATCGCATTTTGTAAATTTTGCAACAGTTGAGGTTCATCCGGAGTATAATCAATAATCCCATCAAAATAACCGGCTGCGCTCAGTTCAAAGGCGGAAACACCAATGTACTTGGCACATTCTTCCCAGGATAAATTGTATTTATGAGCAATGTTGCTCAAACCTTTCGGATAAATCGTATTGAAGACTCCATCTCTGACTGAAAGGAGGATATTGGTAGTGGCCAAAGGAATGGCTCCACCGCTATAACCTTGTCCAAAAACAATCCCCAGGGTAGGAATTTCGAGGTTGGCCATTTCGGCAATAAAAAAAGAAATACTATGGGATTGATTGTTCAAGTTGGCATCCGTATCGGCTGCTGCACCGGGTGTATCCATGAATGTAATGAGCGGCATGCCGTGGGATGCAAAAAAACGAGCGTGCTCGGCCGCTTTAAAATGATGTCGAGGATACCAGACACCAGCTTGATTCTTGCGATTTTGCGCAATTGTGCCAAAACGACGCAGTCGATTGTTGGTAAAAAATTCAATCTCCGCCACGTAAAGAGGACCATCTGATTCCTCTTTAATGATTTTACCTCGCAGATTTTTAATCACTTCAGGAGCGCTTCGACGTTTGGGATTCTCTGTAGGCAAAACAGTCTGATGGATGTATTCGTCGACATCCAATTGCTGCAAACGGTCTATGTTTCTTTGAACGTCTTCTTTGGAAAGAAGTCCCAAAAGCGAGGATTCGTCAAAAAAGGGGGGTCTCTCCTCGGGAAGCAAAGAGAGGTCATTAGACATGGATTCTGCCAGTAAAAACAAAGACCGATTTTCCATGGTGCGCAACCTTGAAGATGATTGAAAGCTTATAAATATACCATTCTCAGCAAATAAAGTTCAATATCTTTCTCCTTTAAAGGAAGGTCTTTGCAGGACAACTATGACATTCCATCAGAGCAACGAGTTCGTTTGCAAAAAGGTTGAGGAATACTGACTCCGATTAGTTTTCAGGATTAGCAGGGAATAGATCCAGGAATGAGGAACCAGCACTGTGGATATTTTGTAAGACTTTGTTGACAAAACTGCGGGCCGCATCATCGACAAATTCCTTTGCCAGGATCACGGCTTCGTCCATGATGACTTCAAAAGGGGTCTCTTCGCAGAATTTCATTTCATAAACCGAGAGACGCAACAAATTTCGTACCACAACGGATAGCCGTTCCAAGCGCCACTTTTCCATGGTAGCAATCAAAAGCGCATCTATTTGCATCACATGTTCCAGAGTCCCCGAAATGAGGTTGCGTGTATACTGTTTGGCCTCTGCTTTGACATCGAACTGTTCCAAAAAAAAATCAATTCCCTCGGGGGAGATCGATTCGAGGATTTCAATCTGATATAAACACTGCAAGGCATGTTCACGGCATTTATGGCGAGAATAATTCATGAGTGATTTCCCATCAACACCGTGTGTATTTTTTTCACCAAAGCATGGTTGAAACTGTGAGAGGTCATATTGGCGATGAAACGACCTTGGATAGCAAAACCGATGAGATAGAGGTCGCCGATTAAATCCAATATTTTATGCCGCACGAATTCGTCGGGATACCGCAATTTTGTGTTAATCACTTTACCATCATGCATGATGATGTGGGAATTCAAATATCCGCTTCCAATTTTTCCTATTTTTTGAGCCATGTCAATGTTTTCAAAAGTGTTAAACGTGCGGGCTGGCGCGATTTCCTTCTCAAAAGAATGCAGCTCGACATTGAAAGTTAAAGTTTGCTCCCGAATGGGAGGTGGGTAGTTCACGCGCATACGGATTTCAAAGCCATCAAATGGTTCCACGAACAGGTGCTTTTCTTTTAAATTTTCAACGCCGATTCCAATTTTCTCATGTACCACTATGCGTTTGGCATTCGCTGGTTGATCGACGATTCCCGCTGCTTGAATCAATTGGCAAAATCCTTCGGCAGAACTATCTATATTGGGAATCTCCTCATCGGTTTTAATTTGAACATTGGTCAGACCAAACATGGAGAGGGCCCCCAGTAAATGCTCCACCGTTCGCACGCGATGTCCGTTGCGAGCCAAGATTGTGGAATTGGCGGTAAAACTCCGGGAGGTATCAATCTGTGAAAAATTTTCCAAAGATGTAATATGGGCCGGAATCGTATGGCCGTCCAAGGTTTGGAATACGATTCCCTCATTCACATCAAGTGGACTGATAATGATTCCTGTATTGCGGCCACTCAACAATCCATGTCCATTGAGCACGACATTTCTTTTCAAAGTACGCTGTGGTTGGTTGGATTCTACAAGGGACAGCGTGTTTGTATGAATTGTTTCGCCAGTCCACCTCACCCTATGCGACTCGCAATGAGGTTGGCCTGTTTCTTTCTGTGGTTTGATTGCAAGTGCAGCTGAGACCTTTTCCAACAACACTTCCAGGGTGAGTGGTTTTTCCAGAAAATCAAAAGCCCCCCACTTGATGGCATTGACTGCCGCGTCAATCCCGGCGTGCCCGCTCATCATGATCACTGGAATGTGAGGGAAACTGATTTTGAATTGTTGTAAAATTTCCATCCCATCTGTACCTGGCAGCCAGATATCGAGCAAAACCAAGGAAGGGAGTTGAGTATGGATTATTTCAAACAAAGTTTCAGCATCCGGGCAAGAAACCGTTTCATAACCTTCGTCTTGTAGTACCCCTTTCACGGTTTCGCAAATGGCGGGCTCATTGTCGACAACAAATATCGGCTCCATATGAGATCTCCTCCCTCAAATAAGAACGTATTCAAACCACCGGCATTGACCTGGTAAGAAGTTTGAAGCTTTATCCGGTTCTCCAATGTCCCGGTTTTTCACAGTATATCAGAGAAATATGCAGTTTACACCATCCTCGAAAATCGGAGAAATTACAACAGTCATCATTCTACCTGATACTTCAGCGAACCTGCCCTGAGGCTGCGCGGAATTGCTTTTTACGAGAATAAATACTGACTTGTGGTGTGTCCTCTGCTAAACTGAGTGCTAACCTCAGAATGACACTTTCCCATCAGAGATTGGAATGATAAACAACAAGGAGCGATAATGCTTGATAATTTTGATCCAAAGGAAAAAAAGGCGATTCTTATCTTCTTTGCTCTTTTGCTATTAGCCATAGTTTATGTTTATACCCATGAACTCCCTTGGGAACTGAACTATGGTCAGGAACAATTCCCGTCGGACGAATCAGAGAGGAGTCCGGAGTCCACAAAAAAATCTTATGATCGTTTTCTCTGAATAGTATGCCTCTCATGAATTACGACGGGTCTCTGCTAATTGAAAAACCAGTCCCTTGATGAAACTTCCTATTCCCGGAATCTTTCCCAAACTACAATTTTCAAGCACCTTGCTTGTCCTGTGTCTCATTCTTTTACTCGCTTTGGGAGCCATGTTTTCCCTGGGTATGCTATCGGGACAGTGGATTCGTTGGGAGATTACTAATCTTCCTGCGCAAACACAAAAGCTGAGAGTACTTCCCAAGTTTACAATCCCTGAAGATCCTGGAATCGCAAAAGAGGAATTTACATTGATACTGGAAAAAAATATTTTTGATGCAAAACGCCTGGAAATATCGAATGAAAGCCCACCTTCTCCAAAACCGGAAGCGGACGTTATTCTGGAAGTCAAATCTCAATCAGAAAATGAGATTGAGACGAAAAAAAATCATTCCCGAGAGATCGTCAAGGAAACCGTGTCTCAAATCAAAGTGAGATCGCCAGTGAGCCATCCTGAAAAGAAGCTTGAACCTGGATTTCAAGAAAAACCCCTGATCAAAACGAAACAGGTACCTGATCTCAAACAAGAAATGCTTCCTTCTGAATCGGAACAAGTCAGCAGACTTCCTATTTCGGCAGATCAGGAAACATTTCACCTGCAACGCGAATGGGTTGACGAGCAATTAGCTAATTTCGCTAAAATTTTGCAGGATGCCCGAGTAGAGCCTGTCACAGTCGATCAACAAACATTCTTCCAATTCAAATTCATCAAAAAAGGTAGCATGTATGAAGCATTGGGATTGAAAAAAGATGACATCATTCTCGCCATCAACGAAAAAATGATCGATAACGTAACCAAAGCGATGGGACTACTGCAAAAATTGCAATCGGAACGGGAAATTGCCTTAACGGTCAAACGGAAAGAAAGCGAAAAAATTCTGCGGTATTATATCAATTGAAATCAAGAAATTATTAAGCAATTTCGGTCCATAGCAAACCAGACAATTTGTTATCCTGAATCACGGGAAACCACCGTGAGTTATAGTCAAATTCTGGGGATGGCAATTCAGGCGGCGATCCTGTATTGAGGAATTCCATCGACAAATTGTACTCCCTCTATCACTTCGGCTAATCGTTTAAATCCGTGTAATCGGATCCAATTTTTCTGAGCGGATTCCATTAATTTGAATGCCATCGTCAAGACGGTATTTCTTGAGAAACAACCTCTGACTTTGGCAGTTCTCAGTTTGACAGTAGCGAAGGTGGATTCAATGGGATTGCTCGTTCTCAAATGCCTCCAATGCTCTGCCGGGAAATCATAGAAGGCCATCAAGGTCTCCTGATCTTTAATCAAGCAGTGAGTGGCTTTAGGATATTTCGCCTCATACATGTCAACAAAATGCTTTAAGGCTTTGAAAGCTTCCTCTTTGCTGCTGGCCATCCAAATTTGATGGAGACGATCCTTGGCTTTATGATGCTCCCTTTTTGGTAAATAGTTGAGAATGTTTCCCGTTTTGTGCATCCAACAACGCTGCTCTTTGCTCTGAGGATAGACTTTTTTCAAAGCTTTCCAAAATCCCATCGCTCCGTCTCCCACAGCGATTTTAGGGGCCTCAGTCAATCCCCGGTGCTTCAGATCCATCAGCAGTTCCCTCCAGGATTGCTCACTTTCCCGGTAGCCATCTTCCAAGGCAACGAGCTCTTTATCTCCATTTTCTGTTGCCCCCACAATCACCAAGAGGCATTGTTTATCTTTATCCATTCTCACATTGCAATACACGCCATCGACCCAGAGATAAACATAATGACTCTGGGAGAGATCCCGTTGTTTCCAGGCTTTCCAATCCTCATACCAGCTTGATTTAAGACGGCTCACTGTCGCTGAAGACAAGCCCGCCGCTCTTTTACCTAAAATCGCTGCGAGCGCCTCCTGAAAGCCACCAGTGGAAATCCCTTTCAGATACAGCCAGGGAATCAGGGCTTCAATACTTTTACTTTTCCTCAGATAAGGGGGGATCAACTTGGAAGAAAATCGAATCCTTTCCTCTGATGAGGTGCTTTGACGATCTTTACTCCGCGGAACTTTCACGGATATAGAACCAATTCCCGTCTGAATCTCCCGATCTTGATGATAACCATGACGAACCACTCGCTGACGTCCATCCGAGAGTCGATAGGACTGATATTCCTTCATGAATATTTCCATCTCCAATTCCAACGCTTCAGAAAGTATCTTCCTGGCTTTCACTCTCAAAAGTTCACTCAAATGATCTTCAATAATTTGCTCTGGCTTCTCCAGATCAATCACGTTATAGTTGCTCATCGGCGTATCCTTTCTTTGATGTAATTCTATTTATTTTAAATTCCCATCAATAGGATACGCCACCTTCAAATTTAGTCCATCCCCAACTTTCGACTATATCTCAACCACCGTCAAGAAAATGTTAGAAAGTAATCATCCCGGGTTAATTGCCGTTGTTGGCCCAACAGGTAGTGGGAAAAGTGCTTTGGCTCTTTATTTAGCGCAGGAGTTGGGAGGAGAGATAGTCTGCACCGATTCCATGCAAGTTTATCAAAAATTAAATATCGGTACGGCCAAACCAACGGCGGCCGAACAGTCGCTTGTTCCCCATCATCAATTGGACCTGATCGCACCTGATGGCTACTATTCCGCAGGTCGGTATGAAAAGGATGCCAACCGCATCATTGCAAAACTTCAGCAGCAACACAAACCTGTCATTTTGGTGGGAGGATCGGGTCTCTATTTTCGCTGCGCGATCTTTGGAATATGCCCTATTCCTGATATCCTCCCTCATATCAAGAAAGTAGTTCGGCAATGGCACAGTCAGGGGCTGCCTTACTGCTACCAGAAGCTTCAACAGTTGGACCCCACCAGTGCGTCAGCATTACACCCGAGTGACTCAGCTCGTATCTTAAGAGCTTTGGAAGTGCAACTTCAAACGGGTCGATCCATTCAGGTCTACCAACGAGAGCATGGTTTTAAAAAAAAGAAATATTCTGTTTTTTCCGTGGGTTACTGGTATAACAGGAAGCAGTTGTACCAATTGATCAACCAAAGAACCCTTGCCATGTTGAAAGCAGGCTTCGTGGAAGAAGTACGTTCGTTGTTAAAGGAATATCCTTCAAATCTGCGATCCTTGCAGAGTATTGGTTATCAACAAATCGTCCGTTTTCTGGACAATCGTTTGACGGAAGATGAAATGGTGGCGGAAATTCAACAGAAAACGCGAAATTACGCAAAACGTCAGCTGAGTTGGTTGCGAAACGACAAGAGCATTAACTGGTATTCTGAAAATGAAGATGGGCAAATTTTAAAAGATGCACGAAATTTTTTTCACTCCCACCAATGCTAATACCCAAGCGTGACCTATAATAGTACTAACTACTGACAAAAAATGTAAAAAGCATTCACAATTTTCTACAGGTGGCATTATCGAACTTTCCACCAAGTATAGGAAAATTAAGACTATCATTCCACGCCATTCTCATTGAAGTTGAGTGAGATAATCTTCCAGGCAACCCAATTGATTCAATGGATGCATCCTTCATACTCCTTTTGCAACAGGCGATTATTAAAACAACTCCTGCTTGGATTGGTTATCTTTTTATTACTTTATGGTGCTGCTCGTTTTTAGAAATTGCTCATATTGCCAAACACAATTGAGGGGTAGCGGATTTTTTTCTCCTTCATAGAGTTTAACTCTTTGATTTATATGAATAAAATATTCGTTAGTGCCAAGCACCATTACAAAGCGGATTTTGAAAAAGTAGTAGAATGAATATCTATATTGCCGCCATCGATGTGGGAAGCAACGCAGTGCGAATGGTCTTGAGCCGATGTCAACAGACGGCTCAAGAGCAGTCTCATTTAAGATTGATTCAATCTTGGCGCAGTTTTTTGAGATTGGGAGAAGATGTTTTCAATTTTGGTCAGATTTCACAGACTCACCTGGAAGCATTGACGGATATTTTGAAGCAATTCGTCAATGAATTACAACACTATGCCAATGTTTCACTTTGCGTTGCGGCAACTAGTGCGGTTCGAGCAGCAAAAAACAAGCAGGAAGTGCTTCAATATATACAAAAAAATGCTGGTATTGAAATTAAAATTCTGTCCGGAATGGAAGAAGCAGATTGTATGCTCAATGCCCTGCAAAATATGACGACATGGCAGTCCATTGAAACCGAATTGGAACGTGTCCTTTTGACAGACTTGGGAGGAGGGAGCCTGGAAGTATCCGTTGTGGAAGCATCCCGGATTCTATACAGAAAAAGTTTGGACTATGGCGCCTTACGTCTGGCAAAGATGAATTCAAATGCTCAGCAAATTGCCTTGAATGCGTTAAATCGAGAGATCCAAGAAATGGGTGCATTCGCAGCAGCGAGTCAAAACGATTTTCCGTCCCATTTGGTTTTGACTGGCGGAAGTGCTAAAGTGATGGCTCGTCTGGTCCATGAAAGACTTTATCCTGCGCAGCAACTTCCCACACTGTGCACGTTTTCCTGGGAGTATTTCACTGAAACCAAGTTTGCCATTTTCAACCTGGGAGTGGACCACTATATTGCGTCATCGGCAATCCGACCTGAACAGGCTGAATTACTCATTCCAGCACTCCTTGTTTTTGAAATGTTGGGTTCAATAATACGTTGTCAAAAATTTTCGATCCCATTCATTAGTTTGAAAGAAGGTCTCCTACTGCAACAAGCTCAAAGGATTTTCCCTCAATGTAAATTATTGTTGTGAACTATGATGTTTGCGTTCACTCGACAGTTGGGGATATTAATTTGGAAGGATGTGGTCATAGACATTCGTCGGAAAGAAAATTTTCTTTCCATGTTTTTATTTTCACTGTTAACCCTCATTATTTTTAATTTTTCGTTCGGAGACGATCCCGAGTTATTCCAATTGATGATTCCAGGAGTCATTTGGGTTGTGTTTTTACTGGCAGGGGTATTGGGATTGAGTAAAACTTTTATTCAGGAAGTGGAAAATGGCTGCATGAAAGGACTGCTCATGGCTCCTATTGACCGGGGGCATTTATTCCTGGGAAAAATGATGAGCACGACTCTTTTTCTTTCGTTAGTTCAGTTGCTCACCGTACCCCTGTTTTTTTTATTTTTCGACCTGACCCTTGTGCGCCAGTGGTGGATGTTGGTACTGGTGATGCTGGCCGGCACATTGGGTTTTGCGTCCCTGGGAACTTTACTTGCCGCTATGACGGCTACTCTGCGGGGGCGGGAAATGCTCTTGCCGATCCTTTTGTTCCCTCTTATGACTCCTAATTTACTCAGTGTGGTTCATATCACCTCAGATATATTTTTTGGGGGAGTGTGGTCTGAGGTCTGGTCTTGGTGGAAGTTATTAATCGCCTTTGACGTGATTGTTGGAATTGTTTCCTATCTGAGTTTTGAATTTATTTTAGAGGATTGAGTTGTAACTATTCAGGTATCTTCAGAGAACCCATCAATTTGAGCACAGATTTTTCCTGGCATAGAGTCCGGAAAGGACTTTATGCTCTCGAAAGTTCAAAAATATATTGATTCCCTTTCATCGATTCCCCACCTCGAGGCTCTTCAAGAAGTCAGTCAACTCTTTGAAAAAGAACGAGAGCAATAAAAGCAAGAGCGCTTAGCACTCTGATTTACCTCCCTGGCAAAGCGTTTACGATCATTATCGCCATTGGAAAAACACTGGATTGTGGAGTGAACCTTCGCTTTTTGGCTCATGATCGTAAAGAAGCGGATCTCCCTGATTGATAGATTTTTCATTTTTTTTACGAATCCTGCATTTTTTTTTATTTGGGGGTTGACATTATGCAAGTAGTAGTAGTGCTAAAACCATACCATCACTAAGTTGTTTTAGTGAAAGAAAAGGTTTCCGATCGATGGAACCATATCGTGGGAGGACTTGAAAACGATCGATCCTCTCCGGGAATCTTTTTTAATGATATTTAGCTAAACGGGTTTTTCAGAGACCTGAATAGTTACATATGAAATTAATTGTATTTGGAGAAATTATTATGAAAAAGATAAAATCGAAAATCGCAATGTTTAATCTAAACCGCAAATCAACCTTCAGGTCAACCCTGCTGGCCCTCATGCTGGCCCTCATGCTGGCCCTCCTCCTGGGAGGGGCAGGCTTCTTGGGCAGTCCGGCGGCAGCCCAAGAGCCGCAATATGGTGGGAGCATTACATTCCTGGACGGATATGGGGCGCAGTGGCCGCCTACAGGCTGGGACCCCGCTATAGGTATCTGGACGGTACAAAATTGGGTTGAACCGTATCTTGAGACCCTTTTAGCTGCAGACTATGAGAAGTATGGGCCACGCGGCACCAATGAGGCTCCGTTCCAAATCTCTCAAGGTAATCCTTTAACTATGCTAAAAGGTCGGTTGGCTGAAAGCTGGTCGTTGCCCGATGCGAACACAATTATTTACAAAATACGTCAGGGCATCATGTGGGGTGAAGTGCCGGGAGTCATGAAATCAAGGGAGCTGACAGCGCAGGATGTAGTTTCTAGCTTATTGCGTAATATGAATGAAGAAATAGCACGTAACGGTTTCGGCGCCCGATATTATAAGGTGATGGAGTCGATGACAGCTAAGGATCGGTACACGATTGAAATCAAGTTGGAAAATTTCATAGCTGATTGGTGGTTGTTTTATGGATACGCCGTTTGGGCTGGGGCGGGCATCATTCCTCCTGAGCTGCTGACGGCGGGGTCAAATGACTGGAAGAATCATCGTGGGATCGGGACAGGCCCGTTTTTTCTCGAGGACTACGTGGAAGGCAGCCATATAGAGTACGTAAAGAACCCCAATTACTGGGACTCTCCTATAACTATCAATGGCAAGGAATACAAGGTTCCGTTTTTGGATGGCTTTCGGAAAACTCTAATACAGGATAAATCCACCCAGATCGCTGCGTTACGAACAGGGAAAATTGACGTGATGGATAATGTTCAGAATAAGTACCTCCAGTCACTAAAAACATCAAGTCCCCAAATAAAATATCTAGGGAAAGTGGAGGAGAGAGCCTGGAGAATCGGTATGAGGCAGGATAGGAAGCCCTTTGCCGATATCAAGGTGCGGAAAGCTTTAGCCATGGCTATCGATCGACAAGCCGTTACTAACACTGTGTGGGGTGGTGAGGCAAAGACTTTAAACGCTGAAGTGCATAGCTCAATGGGAGAGGCTTACTTTACAGAGTTGGAGGACCTGCCGCAATCAACTCAGGAGTGTTTTTCGTATAACCCTGATCGTGCGAAGCAACTATTAGCCGAGGCGGGCTTCCCAAACGGTTTCGAGTCTACCTTACAAACATTTGCAGGGGAGCCTTTTGAAGATTTGGCCGCTTTACTGCAAGCTTTCTGGAAGGATATCGGAGTCGGCGTTAAAATTAATGTGCAGGAGTCGACTGCTTTGGAAGGCATATTAAGTGCTAACGATCATGAGCCGATTACTTTGATTGTGTACAGTTCAGGTCTTCCGTTTCTTACTCTTTCTGGGCTTTTTAACCCGGATTCCCATTATAATGTAAACGAGGTGGAATTACCCGAGTTGAAGGCGATGTACGAACAGGCAGAGAAGACAACGGGCCTAGATGAACAAGCGAAGCAGCTCAAGGAGTTGAACCAGAAGTGGCATGCGGGTTGTCATTTTGCCTATTTACCAACTCCACTTGTAAGCCTGGCTATCTGGCCATGGGTAGAGAACTACTACGGCGAAGTCAACGATACCGCTACTTTTACTGTAGGCCATATTTTCTCTCGTGCCTGGCTCAACAGCGATTTAAAGAAAGAAATATTGGGACAGTAATGAGCCAATTGGGGAATGGGGAGCGGTTTCATTCCCCGATTATGATAGGGTAGAGAGGTAAGGGGTTACAAAATGCAAGCCTACATCATCAGGAGAGTACTTCTGATTATACCCACTATCTTCGTAGCGAGTCTCCTCGTGTTCTTCGCTGTTCGCTTAATTCCCGGCGATATCGTGTCCCTGATGGCATCTGGGAGTATGGGGGTCTGGTCAGAAGCGACCAAAGAGACTATAAGAGAACGCTTGGGACTGGATGTGCCGAGCTATGTCCAATATGGACGCTGGTTAGGAGTGCTTCGGGACCAATATGGCTCTTTTTCCGGACTTTTTCAAGGCAGCCTTGGATTATCCCTATGGAGCCAGCAACCTGTGACTGGGATAGTTCTCAGGCGGTTACCAGTCACCTTTGAGCTTGCTCTCTTTTCTATGACATTAGCCGTCCTGATAGCTCTCCCTATTGGGGTCTATTCAGCGATACGGCAGGACACCCCTGGCGACTACATCGCGCGCAGCTTTGCTATTTTCGCTATCGCGATGCCTAACTTCTGGCTGGGGACTCTGGTAATCGTCTTTCCCTCGATTTGGTGGGGGTGGACTCCGCCGATAGAGTATACCAGTTTCACGAAGGACCCGCTTAAAAACTTGGGGCAGTTCATCGTGCCCTCTCTTGTTTTGGGCATGCTGATGTCGGGGATGGTCATGAGGATGACGCGAACCATGATGCTGGAGGTGCTCAGGCAAGATTACATCAGGACAGGGTGGTCAAAGGGACTCAAGGAGAAGGTGGTTATCCTCCGGCATGCGCTTCCCAACGCCCTCATTCCGGTGATCACCGTCATCGGATATATGTTACCGTGGGTGATTGGGGGTTCCATTATCACAGAGAGGATATTCGGCTTACCCGGCCTGGGTCATTTAATGATAGAGGCCGCTACCAATAGAGACTATAGCATAATCCAGGGATTAACGATATTTATCGCTATAATTATGGTGCTGGCCATTCTAGTGATTGACTTGACCTACGCCTTTCTTGATCCCAGGATTCGGTATAGATAAGGGGATTATTGCATTACCCACCCCGTCCGCTTCGCGTCCACCCCTCCAAGGAGGGGATTTTCGAGACATTCCCCGAGGGGGCCGTCGGTGCGCCAAAGCGACATAGAAGCAGTCGACGTGGAACGAACGGTGTAGGGGGTTTTCGAGACATTCTCCTCCTAGGGGGGGTCGGTACGCCGAAGCGGCCCGAAGGGTGGGGTGGGTCAGACCCAAACCGACAAACTAAAATTGAAAGACCACGAGAAACCTTTATATGAATGATACCCTAAAAATCCCGCCCGAAATCAGGGAGCCCAGGCGACGTGCCAGGCTGGTGGTGTTCTTGACCAGGCTGGTCAAAGAGCAACCCCTAGGTCTTATTGGGGGGATTATCGTGCTGCTCTTTCTTTTTACTGGTATTTTTGCCGATTGGATAGCGCCTTACGGAGTGAACGACATTCACCCGAGAGATTACCTGCATCCCCCCTCATTTAAGTATTTCCTCGGGGCGGATAACCTGGGGCGGGACATTTTTAGCCGTATTGTCTTTGGGGCTCGTATCTCGATGATTGTCGGTCTCGGGGCGACTACTCTGGCGATCCTGATTGCCTTATTGATCGGGGTCCCGTCCGGGTTTTTCGGCGGTAAGTTCGATATGGTGGTGCAGCGGTTTGTGGATGGCTGGATTTGCTTTCCTCCGTTCATCATTTTCTTATTTGCCGTCTCTATCGTGGGGCCAGGGATGTGGCAGCTGATTATCGCGATGGGGTTGGTACAAGGGATCGGCGTTTCCAGGATCATGAGAAGCGCCGTGATCGCCATTCGAGAGAATATGTATGTAGAAGCGGTGGTGGCGATTGGCAGTCCGACTACGAAAATCATAACCCGACATATCCTGCCCAACATTATGCCGACCATCATCATCCTATTTTCGGCAACTGTGCCGGGTATGATTTTAGGGGAAGCCGCCCTCAGCTTCCTGGGTTTGGGCATCCCCCCGCCAGATCCTACCTGGGGAGGAATGCTCAGTGGCTCCGGACGCTCGTATATGTTCCTCTCTCCTTTGATGTCCGTCTGGCCTGGTCTGGCTCTGATGATAGTCGTCTACGGCCTCAACATTTTCGGTGACGCCCTCAGGGATTTGCTCGACCCCCGGTTGCGGGGCGCTGCAGGGCGCTATGGCGGGGCTCGTCAAAAGAGAGCTTCATGATTTTTGGAGAAGACACATGAGCAAGCGAGTAGCAATTATTGGTGAATCAGGCAATGGGGACTATGGACATTGGTTAGACAAGGCCTTTGTGGGCGTGGAAGGCGCCGAGATCGTCGCTTTGGCCGACTCGGATGAGGCTGGACGCAAAAAACATATGGAAATCACCGGCGCTTTGAGGGGTTATGCCGATTATCATGAAATGTTGAAGACCGAAAAACCGGACATTGCGGTGATCGCTCCCCATGAATTGAACCTTTACCTGCCCATGGTGCTGGCGGCAGCCGAACAGGGAGCCCATGTTTATGTCGAAAAACCACTCGCGGCAACTGTGGGAGCCGTGGATGCCATGATGGAGGCGTGTGAGAAGGCAGGCGTTCTCCTGGTGACAGCCCTTCCCTGGCGGGGGCATCCGGAGATTCAAAAAAAGGCCATTCCACTGCTCAAGGAGGGGGAAATTGGGATCCCGCAATGGGCTCGGATTCACGGTCCCGCTCCGACGTGGGCCCCTGAATATGGAGATTGGGTTGTCTTTAGCGGGGACATGTGGATGTTCGATCTCTTTCCCCATCACTACGATTTCATCTTTCAAATTTTTGGAACCCCGCTTTGGTGCCAGTCCCTCATCACGCAGGATGGCCGTCCGGCAACCTCTGCCGACCTCACCCCTGGAAATTTCGGGTTGAAATGGACCGCGGGTAATGGGATTTTGGCACACTACCAATTTGATGGATTCATTGCCGAATTTGTCTCCATCCTGGGTTCCAATCACGGTCAGGAGCGGGGAAGAGCCACCCTGTATGGTATCGAAATCCATGGCACCACGGGCACTCTCTTTCTCCCTGGTGCGACCTGGGATGGACCGGACATCTATTACCACCCCCATGCCCACCCGACCATTCCCGGAGATGATCTCTGGGAGGTGCTGGTGGACAATACCCTCTCTGCCCGGGAAAAATGGCTCAATGCCCACCACCGCTCGGCCCGCGCCATGATAGACATGATTGATGGAAAACCCCCGGAATATGAACTTTGTCTGGGTCCCGCTGCCCGCATCAGCACCGAAATGGCCATCGCGGCCCGTGTGTCTCACATTAAGGGAGCCCGGGTCCCCTTTTCCCTGGAGGAAAAGGGCGACCCCTTCGAGACATGGAAGTAATAATTCTTTATTTTTGGAAAGGAAACGCAACATGGCAAAAAATTACACACTCCTCATCGGCACCGTCGGTCAAGGGCTGAACGTGAGTGCCGATGGCGGTGAATCCTGGACCCCCATCTATCAGCCTATGTGGCATGAGTCCAACGTCAGGGCGTTGTGCGTGGATCCATCCAACCCCCGGCGGGTATTGGCCGGGGTTGATGGTCATCAATTATTACCCTCATCTCAAGTGGGCGTTTTCCGCAGCGAAGACGGCGGGGTGACCTGGGAAAATCTGGATGCCCCCACAGCGGGCCTTGAAATCTGGTCGGTCACTGTAGATCCCACGGACCCGGACACCCTATTCGTAGGTACGCGACCCGAGGGATTCCGCTCCAGGGATGGGGGAAAGACTTGGAGCAAGCTTCAAATGGGCGTAACCATGAAGAGCCCCCTGTCTCCTGCACTTCCTGACTCGCCGCCGCGGACCACCTGCATGATGGTAGATCCCAGGGACAACCACACCATCTGGGCTGGCATGGAGGTTGACGGGGTTTACAAGAGCCTGGATGGCGGCGACACCTGGGTCCACCTTCCCGACCTGGGGCCTAACCCCTTCCATGGCGACATTCACAGTATGGCTCTGAAGACTGGCGCCCATTCCGCAGTCTACTGTACCTCGCCCTTTGGCATCGCCACCAGCCACGACGAAGGCGAAAGCTGGGATTACCACAATTTTCCTAAGTTCCATGAATCAGATGGCGGGTCCTACTGCCGCGGCATGGTCATCAAAGCGGATAACCCCGATGTTATGTTTGTTGGCAACGGCGACACGATTCCCGGTGTCACCGGTGCCGTGCAGCGCACCCAGGATGCCGGGAAAAGTTGGCAACCGGTGTCCCTGCCAGTAGAACCCAACTCCCATATCTATGGGATGGCCACTCACAAGGAGCGGCCCAACGTAATCGTTGCGACCAGCTTCTATGGCTACGTGTACCTGAGCGAAGACGGAGGTGATTCCTGGCAAAAGCTGCAAAAGGAGTTTGGCGAGGTCCGTTCTGTGGCCTTGCTGCCAAACTAGCTTACGAACTTTTGCCCTACGGTTCTGGGGCTTCTGACAGAGACTACCATGCTTGGTATACGATCAAACAATTTTAGGAGGTAATCAATGAAGCTACTGATGATTTCTGGAGGGATGGACCACCCCTTTGTGGTAACCACACCCATTATTGAAGATTTTCTGAAGGCGGCCGGTCATGATGTTCGCGTTACGGAAGACGCTTCCGTCCTTAAAGAGCCTGTCAACATGAAAAGCTACGATGCGCTGGTCTTCAATACGAAACGGGAATCCATCTTTCGTTTCAACCACGGACTTTTTAACTGGTCCGAAAAAGAACAAGTTGGGATAAAAGAATTTATAAGCTCGGGTAAAGGCCTCGTCTGTCTCCACATCTCCTGTTATTTGGATTTAAGCTGGCCGGATTACCACGACATTACCGGCGGAGGCTGGATCGACTATAAAAGCCACCATTCACCTTACGGCGAGGTCATCGTGAACGTAAGCGACCCGAAACATCCGGGGATCCACGGCGTAGCAGACTTCACGACAGACGATGAACTTTACATGGGCATGGGGTGCAGAGACGATAATGATGTCTTCATCACTGGGACAACTGAAGATTTTCCGGGAGGGGCCTTTCCCTTAGGGTGGACTCGCAAGTATGGCGATGGAAAAGTCTTCGTTTTATTGCTGGGGCATGATGGCCAGAGTTGCCAGACCGTGGAATTTCAGAAGATCGTTCTGAATGGGGTGGACTGGGTCACTGGTGGGTAAACCAAAGAAGGCATTGACAGTCCCCAGGTTAGCGGCATGTGTGTCAGGTTAAGCGATTCCCCCTTTTTTTCAAAGGGGGTTAGGGCCGTCCGCGGAAGCGGGATTTTTTAGGTGGAATCGCCATTGAAATCCCCCCTGGCCCCCCTTTGCAAAGGGGGGAATATTCTCTGTAAATTCAATAGGGTATAAGATGTGTCCAGTGTCAAATCCCTGTAGGGGGAGACAAACTACCATCAATCATCAATAAAAGAGGGAAATCATGAGACTGAAAGACAAGGTCGCTTTTATCAGTGGAGGAGCCAGGGGTATTGGCGCAGGGATTGCCAAGCTGTTTGCCAGGGAGGGGGCCAATGTGGTCATTGGAGACGTGCTGGAAGAAGAAGGGCGTCAGACCGAGACCGAAATTAATGAAACCGGTGGCGAGTGCTTCTTCGTCCGGTTAGATGTCACCAGCGAGGCCGGGTGGCAGCATGCCGTGGCGTCCACGGTCGCCCGCTTCGGGAAACTGAACGTGCTGGTGAACAATGCGGGTACTTGCCGATTCGCTCGGGTGGAGGAGATCACCAGCGAGCAGTGGGATCGGGATTTGGATATAAATGCCAAGGGTGCATTTCTGGGGACAAAACACGCCATCCCCGAGATGCGGAAAGCGGGTGGTGGCTCCATGATCAACATCTCTACGATTGGTGCGCTGGGACTAGCCGACAAGGTGACGTCGTGCACCTACGGCATGTCCAAGTCTGCGATGCGTAGTTTGACCAAGTCCACCGCTATTCAATACGCCTCGGAAGGGATCCGCGTCAACTCCATACTTCCGGGCGTCATCGAAACAATGATGACCGCCGACAGAGCGCAGGAGCTGTTGAAGAAGATTCCTCTGGGCCGTTTGGGCCAGCCGGAAGAGGTGGCCTACGGTGCCCTTTACCTGGCTTCGGACGAGTCCTCTTATGTCACCGGCAGCGATTTGGTCATTGACGCTGGAGTAATCGCAGGGGGGTGATGGGTAAGTAAGGAATTTATGCTGCAATTTAAAATGATTGCAGATGCACCCCCCTCCCCTAGCTCGCTTCCGCGTACGGCTCCCACGAGGAGAGGGGAGCCATTTAACTGAATTCTTAGGAGCTATCTATGCCAATATTGACGAAACATCAGATCGTCCGTATAACAGATGTGATGTTGCAGGCGGGAGGCGCCCTGGCCGGCCACGCCAGTATCGTGGCGGACCACCTGGCCCAGGCCAATCTTGCGGGATACGATTCCCATGGGTTCATTCGCCTACCCCAGTACCTGAAAGAAATTGAGGAAGGCGTGGTCGATCCAAGGGCAGAGCCGGAAGTCGTTGGCAACCATGGGGCGATCCTCCAGATCGATGGCCATTCTACCTTCGGACAGGTGGTTGCCACACGAGCGACCGAAATGGCGATCGAGCAGGCCCTTAATCATGGTGTCAGCTTGGTGAGTATGGGAAACCGGACTCATACAGGTCGCATCGGAACCTACCCTGAAATGGCAGCAGCGGCCGGCTTGGCGGCCATCATGTTCACGGGCTGGGCGGGAAAACCGTGGGCCCCCCTGGTTCCCTTTGGTGGACGCGAGGGCCGACTCGGCTCAAACCCTTTAGCGATGGCATTTCCTCATGCCGAAGGCGCCCCGGTCCTGCTTGATATTTCTGCCTCGATCACCTCTGAGGGCAAGATCCGGGTCTACCGTAATCAGGAACAGGAGCTGCCGGATACTTGGATCATTGATAAGCACGGGGTCCCCAGTCGGAACCCGAACGATTTCTACGAGGGGGGTGCCCAATTTCCCCTCGGTGGCCTGCAAGGCGGCTACAAGGGATATGCGCTCGCGGTCATGATCGCGCTTTTCGGGGGGCTTCTGGGCCAGATCGCTGTTCCTCATGGAAAAACTTATATGGCAGAAATGTGTGAAGGATCCACGATACTCGCCATCGATATAGGCCGCATGGCGCCCCTGGAAACCATCCGGGCCGAGGTCCAACAGATGATGAAATACCTTCAAGACTCCCCCCCGATGGAAGGATCGAGCGGGGTTGTCTTTCCGGGAGAAAGATCCGCCAAGACGCGCCAGGAGCGATTGGCCCAGGGCATCCCGGTGGATCCCACCACTTGGGCTCAGGTAGAAGCCCTCTTCGACCCTTACGGGGTCCGTGACCAATTGGCCGATGTCCTTCCCTCTGGAGGACATTTCTAGAATGGCCATAGAGATTAGGATCGAAAAAGACCTTATCCTATATTATTGGCTTGAAAAGGGGTCAAAAGGGGTCAAATCTTTTTTCGCTTTATCCAAGGTTTAAATGTGGGGTAATCCCTTGATACTCTTTGCTCCGCAGAGGATCTTCCACGCTAGGGGACATCGTAGCGACCCTGACTGGTGAGCAGGACTAGTTGGAGGTATCGCTTGTGAGGGGCATAAAATTTTAGCGGGGATCAGATTCAGCGGCTGCTCTCAGGAGTGATAACAGTAGAGGAGATATCTTTTAAGGCAAGCACACTGATTTTATCATCCAATGGGAAAGACCCGATTGTATCGATTTAATCCCAGATATCCTTTTTTAAGGGAACGCCAATAATTGTTAGCAAAGTCGATGGCATTCTACTAAAGCCTTGTGCAGAAGTAGCAATAAAAGGAATCTGGTAAAGGCAAACTGAAAGTACTCATGGTTCTAGCTCTGATTGCACTTTTATTCTTATAGAGTGGTCAATGGGTCGATAAAAAGTAGATTTCTTGCTATGGTTTAGGCATCAGTGAATTTAGTACTTATAACGAAATAACTTGAACGTTTTATTGATTCTTTTAGTATTTTCCGTCATGAACCAAATAGAATTGAAAAAGCGATTTGAGCAAATCGCACCCTATCTTGATGAAAAAGCCAGACGGCTATGGTGTGCTAATGAGGCTGTCTGTATAGGAAGAGGTGGGATCACTTTTGTAGCTCTCGTTACGGGAGTTTCTCGCACAACCCTTACAGAAGGAGTAAAGGAAATTAAGGGAGAGAAAACACCTGTAGCAGGGAATGTCCGCAGAAAAGGAGGAGGTAGAAAACGCAGTGCGGAAAAAGATAAACATCTAAAATCAGATATTGCTGTTTTAGTGGAATCTTCTACCCGAGGAGATCCTGAATCTCCCTTAAAGTGGACTTCTAAAAGCACGCGTAAACTTGCTGAAGCATTGAATTTGCAAACAAAGCGTGTGAGCCACACCCTGATATCACGGTTGCTTTCTGAGACAGGTTATTCGTTGCAAGCTAACAAAAAGACAAAAGAGGGTGGAGATCATCCGGATCGTGATGAACAATTTCGATTTATCAATGAGAAAACCAAGCGCTTCCAATTCAATGTTCAACCTGTCATTTCTGTAGATGCCAAGAAGAAAGAAAACATTGGGAACTTCAAAAACAATGGGAAAGAATATTACCAATCGGGAAAAGCTCCGCAAGTAAATGTCTATGACTTCCTTGATAAAGAAAAAGGGAAGGTTACTCCATATGGAGTCTATGATCTCTCAAAAAACAAAGGATGGGTTAGTGTTGGAGTTAGTGCTGATACCGCTCAATTTGCTGTGGCAAGTATTCGAGGCTGGTGGTTCCAAATGGGAAAAGAATCCTATTCAAATGCTTCTAAACTTTATATCAATGCTGATGGAGGAGGAAGCAATGGATCAAGAACAGGTCTATGGAAAATTGAGTTACAGAAACTGGCAAATGAACTTCAAATGGAAATTCATGTTTCACACTTTCCTCCAGGAACAAGCAAATGGAATAAGATTGAACACAGAATGTTTAGCTTTATTTCTCAAAATTGGCGAGGAAGACCTCTCATTAATCGTGCGACAGTGGTCAACTTAATTGGCAGTACAACTACTAAAACAGGATTGAAAATTACCGCAAGATTGGATGAGACCCTGTATCAAAAGGGAATTAAGGTTTCTGATAAAGAGTTGGCGGATGTCTCCTTGTAAAAAGAAAATTTCCATGGTGAATGGAATTATAAAATATTACCCAAAAATGTTCAGGTTATTTCGTGACAGATACATGAAAAATCGTCCTGGACAGTTTGAATACAAATCAGCTATTGATCAACAACTCCCTATCGGCTCTGGAAAAATTGAAAGCGCCCATCGTTCCCTCATCCAAAAACGGCTCAAACTCCCGGGCGCTTGGTGGAAAAAACAACATGCCGATCAGATGATTCAACTCAGGGTGGCAAGAGCCAATGGAAAATGGGATTGTTATTGGCAACAACTACAAAGAGCTTAATTGAGATGCCCCTCACTTTTAATTACACCCATTGGAAATTTTCCGTTTGAAATTGGCTTTCTTTCTTCAATACTGTTTTTCCAAAGTTTTTTCTAGCAATATTTTTAAATAGGAAGGAAGAATCGAGGTCCTTACCATAGGACTCAATATGCTACCCGATGCCGGGCTGACCAGCCAAAGTCGTCCCTGGCGTGATATCGTCGGCCAGGCGGAAACGCGAGCAAAACTCCTTGAAGGGGGATAATCAATGTGATCAGTTTTCTGCTCTTTGATATGGATGACCTTGGCGTCGAAGTCCGTCCCATCAAATTGATCAGCGGCAGCTCCGCATTTTGCGAAGTGTTTTTTGATAATGTGAAAGTTCCCAAGCGAAATCTGGTTGGCTTCAATGGGGGCTGATATTGTTATCGCATCCCGCGATGAAGACCTGAATACTAACATTGAGTGAAAACGAAAGAAAATGAAAAAAGCTAATTTTATATATATCCTTGTTATAAGAATAGTTGGCATTTTGTCAGCTAATGCTCTAGAATGAAGATGAAAAAATCAGGTTTAAAAAATGTATGGTGATAATCACTATGAAATTGTACAAGTCCTTTGACGTTGTAAAACGCGGAACGGGGAAATTAATAAATGATTGGCGATGTCCATTCCTGAACTTTGGAACTTTAAAATGGCTGCGGGGGTGTTTGAGGCTTTTTTGCTGCCAATGAATACCGGTTTAAGATGGGGAAGTTGATTCCCGACGAAAGTGCCTTAATTCATGCAGGCGGGAGCAGTGTAGGCAGTGTAGAAACCTCAAATGGCTTATCTCATTAAGTTTTGGCTTGTAAAATACGAATAATAAAATGCGAATCAGGAGTTGAAATTTAATTTATAAAATCAATAATTTAATAATTATGATGTGTCATGCCGGACTTGATCCGGCATCCAAAATATCGCCCGTATCGCCCTGGATTCCTGGTCAAGCCAGGAATGACACGTTTTTTAACTCCTGATTCACGTAATGAAATATGTCTCTCCATTCTACAAAACATTTTCTCCAAACAAGAGATTTGGATGAAATCGTGGTTCCGATCCAAACAGAATTGGATTTGGGTAAGCAAGCAATTCAAAACAATTTGGATATACATTTACCTTTGCTGGCAAAGGTAATTGATCGTATGCAAGCCTCCCAAAAATTACCCTTACGGTCTATTTTGCTGTCTTTGAGTGGCCGCTTGTTTTCGTATACGGGAAGTGAATTGCCCCACATTGCCAGCGTATTGGAATATTTGAACACTGCGGCAGCCCTCCATCAAAAAATAATTTTAACTGAAGAGTTCCGAAGATATCAAAAAGTTTTTTCAAATATTTGGGGCAATGAGGCAAGTGTTCTTCTGGGAGACTACCTGTTGTCCATCGCATTTAAAACCATGACACGATTGGGGAATTTCGAATTATTGGATACAATTTCTGCCACGACGCAAGCCATTGCCCGAGGCCAGCTTTTGTCCATTTCCTCCTTTTCATGGAATCATGCTGAAAGCCACGCTTTAGAAATAATTCAAAATAAGAAAGCAAGCTTGTTCATGGCAGGCGTTAAATGCGGGGCGATACTGGGAAAGGCCAATCCGGAAATTCAGCAAGCACTGAACGAATTCGGATTCAATCTGGGAATGGGTATTGTGTTGAAAAAAGAATTGGCATTTATACACAATCCCAACTTGCTGAAGATGGCTGTTAAGAATAACGATCCAATTTTTCCTTTGTGCGCAATGATGCAGAAAATGCATACTCGAAGACAGCAATCGTGCTTGGAAAAGATACTGTCACGAATTTCACAAAACAATTTCTCTGAAGCGTGTGAAGAAAGGCTGCAATTCTTACTTCAAGAAAATCTGATTTACGAGCACACGAGAAATCTGATTCACAATTTTCTTGAAAAAAGCGAGAGGGCTTTGACCCCATTGACTCATTTGGATACCTCATTCCTGTTCAAGTTCGCTCAAAAACTGCTTGGACCTGAATCTTTTTATCCGGGAAATGGGATAACGGAGACCTACAGATTTTAATTTTTCTGAAACAGGGGTTAAAAATGACTGACTGGCGAGAACAACATTTGAAACAACTCGAGCATGAGGCGATCCATATTATTCGTGAAGTTGTAGCCGAGTTTCAAAATCCGGTAATGCTTTATTCGGTCGGAAAAGATTCTTCGTGCATGATACGATTGGCCCAGAAAGCCTTTTATCCGGGGAAATTCCCTTTCCCTCTCATGCATGTGGACACGGGGTACAAATTTCAGGAGATGTATCAATTCAGGGACAACTTCGCTAAGGAAATCGGTGCCAAATTGCTTGTGGAACGTAATGAGGAAGCCATTCGAAATGGAGCACATCCCCAGAAGTTGGGAGCGGACAAATGTTGTGCTCAATTGAAAACCCGTGCGCTTCTGGACGCATTGAACAAACACGAATTTGACGCCGCTTTTGGCGGTGCTCGACGAGATGAAGAAAAATCGCGCGCCAAGGAACGAATCTTTTCGGTTCGAGATGAGTTCGGACAGTGGAATCCCAAAGACCAACGTCCTGAACTTTGGAATTTGTACAATGGTGAAATCAACCCCGGTCAATCAGTACGTGTGTTTCCTTTGAGCAATTGGACAGAAGCTGACATCTGGCTGTATATCAAACTGGAGAAAATACCTTTGGTACCACTCTATTTTGCACGGAAACGCAAGGTTGTTGTGCGTAGTGGAATCACAATTCCGTTGAAGCTTTACGATGTCGTGGATCCGGCGGGAAAAGAACCCGTTCGGGAAGAGGAAGTGCAAGAAACGATGTGCCGCTTTCGCAGTTTGGGTTGTGGTCCCTGTACCGGTGCCATTCAATCAGAAGCCCAGAGCTTGGATGATATCATCGAGGAAGTAAGGCAAACCAAGAAATCGGAACGGGAAAATCGTATTATAGATTTGACCAGTGATTCTTCCATGGAACAAAAAAAACGGGAGGGGTATTTTTAGTGCAAGAAAAACCAAAATCTTTATTACGCTTCACCACCACCGGCAGTGTGGATGATGGTAAATCTACTTTGCTTGGCCGGCTTTTGTATGAAACGCATTCTATTTTTGAAGACCAGTACGCTTCTATTGCGGAAACTTCGAAACGGAGTGGTAAGAGTGAAGTCGACCTGGCTTTGCTATTGGACGGTTTAGCTGCTGAGCGCGAACAAGGGATTACGATTGATGTAGCCTATCGCTACTTTTCCACCAAAAAAAGAAAATTCATAATTGCTGATACTCCGGGGCATGAACAATATACCCGTAATATGGTTACCGGGGCTTCCACTGCCGAATTGGCAATTATTTTGATTGATGCCAGTAAAGGTGTATTGACCCAGTCAAAACGACATGGTTTTCTTCTTTCGCTATTGCAGGTTCCACGCCTGATCGTGGCAGTCAATAAAATGGATCTTGTAGACTATTCCCAAGAAGTTTTTGAAGCAATCATACAGGATTACTTAGCGTTTTCCGAAAAGTTGGACATCCATGAAATCACCTTCATTCCAGTTTCTGCTCTCAAGGGAGACAATGTGGTTTCCAAGAGTCTTCATACTCCCTGGTACGAGGGGGAAACCCTCTTACATCATCTGGAAAATGTCCACGTCAGCTTGGATAAAAACCTGATAGATTTTCGCTTCCCAGTACAACTCGTCCTTCGTCCGGATTCGCAATTTCGAGGATTTGCCGGTACGATCGCCTCCGGAGCAATTCGGGCGGGAGAGGAAATTGCAGTACTTCCTTCCGGAAAAACCTCGAGAATAAAAGAAATCCTCACCTATGACGGAGTTCTTGAGGAAGCTCGCAATGGACAAGCTGTGGTCTTACAACTTGAAGATGAAATCGATGTCAGTCGAGGCGACATGTTTGTACGTCCTCAAAATCTGCCTTATATGCATGACCACATCGACTCCCACCTTTGCTGGATGGAGGAACAACCGCTTTCCCTCACCAGGCGATACCTGCTCAAAAATGGCGCAAAAATGGTCAATGCTTATATTTCTCGTATTCATTATACTGTAGATGTCAACACGCTTCATCGCCAGGAGGGGGCATCGACCTTTTATTTGAACGAAATCGGCAGGGTTGAAATCCAAACGACACAACCCTTCTATTTTGATACCTATCGTAAAAATCGTGCGACTGGAAATTTTATATTGATAGATTCCGAAAGCAACCGTACAGTCGCGGCTGGAATGATTCGGGGACTGACAACGTCTATTGACGATATCGTAGAACCTGTCAAGTCCCAGATCTCTTCCAATGTGGTATGGCAGGAAGCCAGCGTTGACTTACAGCATTACATCCATAGAAACCAACACAAACCCGCAGTTTTATGGTTTACGGGTTTACCGAGTTCAGGTAAATCGACAGTAGCGCGTGTTTTGGTAAAACGCCTTTTTGAGCGGAGTTGCAATGTTGTCTTGCTCGATGGCGATAATGTGCGACATGGACTTTGTGGAGATCTCGGCTTTTCTATTGAGGATCGTAGTGAAAACATCAGGCGTGTTGGAGAAGTAGCAAAACTGTTTTATCAAACCGGGCATGTCGTCGTTTGCACTTTCATCTCACCTCTCGCCAATGATCGTCAACTCGTGCGCTCCTTATTGGACGATCAGGGATTTTATGAAATCTATGTCAAATGTGATTTGGATGTTTGCATACGTCGAGATCCCAAAGGCCTCTATGCCAAAGCCATTGCCGGAGAGATATCTGATTTTACCGGCATTTCGTCTCCTTACGAAGAACCTGTCTCAGCGGAAATCGTAATTGAAACCGAGGTACTGACTGTTGAACAATGCGTAGACCGGATTGTCGACCAAATCCAGGATGTTTTTCTTAGAGTCAATTAGTACGATTTTTCACAGAGATAATCGTACTATAAGTTTGTAGAGTTAAAAAATCAGGCGCTTATAAGACAATCGTTGAGATAAACATGCATCTTACTCATTTAGAAACTCCTTGTTTAATCTTGGAAAAAAGCAAACTTCACCAGAATGTTGTTTCAATGCGGCAACATTTAAAGGGACTGAACGTCGGTTTGAGACCTCACGTTAAGACTGCCAAATGCATGGATGTCATACGTTTGACTCTGGAGGGACAACCGGGCGGCATTACGGTTTCAACGTTAAAAGAAGCTGAATATTTTTTTGAAAGAGGAATCAGTGACATTCTATATGCCGTCGGCATTGTCCCTGTTAAATTGGAAAGGGTTGCGGCTTTAAGAAAAAGAGGGGCGGATCTGGCGATATTGTTAGACACGATCGATCAGGCAAAGGCGGTGGCTGTCAAAGGTGAGGAATTGGGGGTGATCTTCCCCGTACTGATTGAAGTTGATTGCGACGGGCACCGTTCCGGTGTCCAAGCCGGTGATCACGCGTTGCTGAATGAAATAGGAGAGATCCTACATCACCATGAAAATACGGAATTGCGGGGAGTGATGACCCATGCCGGAGAGTCTTATAACTGCTATACCTTGGATGCCCTTGAAAGCATTGCAGTTCAAGAACGAAACGTAATTGTCGCCTGCGCTCAATCATTGCGGGAAGCGGGTTTGCCCTGTCCGGTGACCAGTGTGGGTTCTACTCCCACTGCCTTTTTTTCGAGGGACTTCAGTGGAATCTCAGAAGTCCGTGCCGGGGTGTACATGTTTCATGATCTTTGTATGGTAGGCTTGCAGGTTTGTCGCATTGAGGATATTGCGCTCTCGGTGCTGAGCTCGGTCATAGGATATCAAAAAGAAAAAGGATGGATCATTACCGACGCTGGTTGGATGGCTTTATCACGAGACGTCAGCACTGCCAGACAACCGCTTGATCAGGGCTATGGTGCAGTGTGTGGAACCGATGGTCGGATTCTTAAAGATTTGATAGTAGTGGAAACCAATCAAGAGCACGGCATTCTGGCAGATCGCCACAATAAACTTTTAAACTACGAGCAATTTCCTATCGGCGCTCTCCTTCGCATTTTACCCAACCATGCATGCGCCACTGCCAGTATGCATGACCGCTACCACCTTGTCGATAGCTCTGCGGAAGTGCTTGATGTCTGGCACCGCTTCAACGGATGGTAAACCCACATTCTGGTGGGTAGTTATCGTATTGCTTCCCCTCGTCTTGTTTTAATCCAGCCGAATCGGACGTCTCTCAGAAAATGGCTTTTTCCGTATTGGTATCGAAAACGTGTAGTGATTCGGTATTGAACGTGACCTGTACTCCAGTACCCCGTTCTGGCATATCTTTTCCATCCACTTCGGCCATGATCTCATGACTGCCCAAAGTCAGATCCAACAAGGCGACCGCACCCAGCAACTCAGTCACTTCCACGTTGGCATCAAACTTCCATTCTCCCGGAGTGCTCTCCCGAGCCAAACCGACATCATTGGGTCGAATGCCGACAACCACTTGGCTATTGGGCTTAACTTGATGCCCTTCTTTTTCTGGAAGGGTGAATTTGAAGGAATCCGATTGCAAAACCAGACTACCATTGGCACTCTGGACTTTCATAGGAATAAGGTTCATTGCGGGACTGCCTATGAAAGTGGCAACAAAAATGTTGTTTGGATTATTGAAAACCTCTTTGGGAGATCCAATTTGCTCGATATAACCGTCCCGCATGACCACAATTCGATCTGCCAACGTCATGGCCTCCACTTGATCATGGGTCACATAAATCGTGGTGGTTTTCAATTGTTGGTGAAGTTTTTGAATCTCCAGACGCATTTGCGTACGAAGTTTGGCATCGAGATTGGATAGAGGTTCGTCAAATAGAAAGACTTCTGGAGTGCGCACCATAGCACGCCCCATTGCGACACGTTGCCTTTGTCCTCCCGATAATGCAGCGGGTCTTCGACTCAGGAGTTGTCCCAATTCCAGGATGTTGGCCACTTCATCGACTTTTTTCTTGATTTCCACTTTGGGCAATTTTTGTAGTTTGAGACCAAAAGCCATGTTCTGTTCGACCGTCATATGAGGATAGAGGGCGTAATTTTGGAATACCATGGCAATTTTACGATCTTTCGGAGCGACGTCATTGACCACTCTATCTCCAATCTTGATTTCTCCTGCAGTGATATCTTCCAAGCCTGCCACCATACGCAAGGTAGTGGATTTTCCACAACCAGAGGGGCCAAGTAAGACCATGAATTCGTCATTTTTAATATCCAGGTCGATACCATGAACAACTTCCAAGTCACCAAAACTCTTTACAACTTTATTCAAATTCACTGTTGCCATATCTTTTTCTCAGAAAAAGGTTTTATAAATGGGGATTGTTCCTTTCATTTACGAATAATTGACTCGTTGTTCTAAGAACAATAAACCACAATATAAGAAATGGAAATTAAATTTTCCAACCTCACATAAAAGTGGTGCATAGTCCATACAATCTTTGAGGATGATATTTTTTCTTAGAATCACTACTTATACACAAAAAAAATATCAATTTCATCACCTAAATCAATTTAATTTGGATTTCTCATCGTGAAGTTCAAAACACCGGTAGATAAAAAAATTGGATGTAACTATTCAGGTATCTTCAGAGAACCCATCGATAAGCACAGGTTTTGCGTGGCATTGAGGCCGGAAAGGACTTTATGCTCTCGAAAGTTCAAAAATATATTGATTCCCAATTAGCGGGGATCGGAATCTTTCTCTTGGAGGAGAGCACGCAGCCGTTCGATTTCCGAAAGCGCTTTTTCTTTTTCTTGTCGCTCTTGTTCTTTTTCTTGTCGCTCTTTTGCTGCTTTTGCCAAGGCGTTTTCTTCCCTTGCCAAGGCTTTTACTTTCAGTTGTCGCTCTTGTTCTTTTTGCTGACGCTCTTGTTGGAAGCTTTTCAGGAGAAACGGTTGGTAGAGAGGATCCTCAATTAATGTTTCAAAGGCCACCTGTTTTTCTAAATCCTCCAGACGAAAGGCGAAACGATCCAAAACCCGGGAATGAATCACCCCGGGCTCTTGGTGCTTCATCCTCTCATAAACCCCTTGCTCATTGAGGAAATAGAAGGCGGTGTGCTTGCGCAAACGGTCTAAAATATAATATTCCGCCACCCCTGCTTTGGCATATTCTCTTTTTTTGTGGACCGTATCCCGTTCCACCTCCGCGGGAGTCGAGTCGGATAAAAACTCGATACAGAGATCACAAACTCCCCTAAAAGAACGGTCCAGGGGTTGGGCCTCGACAAGATTGGAATGGAGAATCACGGCCAGATCCGGTTTGCGAATACTCACCTTTTTCTTTCCCAACTCCAAACGAAAGCCCATTTCCAAGATCATCATCCGTCCGATGGGAAAGACAGTCAAATATTCTTCTAATAAGCGATAAAACCATTGGTAGAGGGAGATGCTTAGAAAATCGGGCATGGGCTTTTCCTCCAAGAGTCCATTGTTCCATTCATATGAATGATCCGGGTATTCATAATACGTCTTCCAATACTCAGCCTCACTCACCCTGAGCGGCTCCTTGGCAGAAGGAGGCAACCGTCTTGGAGAAGGGCGGTTTTTGACGGATTCTAAAGTAGTCATGATGTCCTCGATGGGAAGGAAAGGTGAAATTTGTCGTCTTTTCAAAAACATAACACATTGTGGGGAGGAGAGCAATTTCTATGTTGATCGACTTGTCACTATTCAGGTATCTTCAGTAAAGCCATCGATTCCCCAGCTCGAGGCTCTTCAAGAAGCCAGTCCACTCTTTGAAAAAGAACGAGAGCCATGGAAGCCAGAGCGCTTAGCACTCTGATTTACCTCCCTGGCAAAGCGTTTGCGATCATTATCACCATTGGAAAAACGCCGAATTGTGGAGTGAACATCCGCTTTTTGGCTCATAATCATAACGAAAAAGAGGGTTCCTGATCGATTGAACCATATCGTGGAAGGACTTGAAAATTTTCCCGGAAATTTTTTTCAACGTTATTTGATTAAACGGGTTTTTCAGAGACCTGAATAGTTACCAAATGAGTAAGCTATAAAGTTTTTTTATTTACAGAGAAATTCCTCGCATTCCCCGGCTGACTTGATAGATGTGGTTAAGGCGGGCATTGTTTTTGGGCATGTATTTCCTTGAGAGGACCGCTTTCAACATACCGAGTAGTTGCTTGCTTCCTTGCTGGGGGTCTTGAGGTAATATCATATCGAAATCATCCTGAAATGGATTGTGGCGGTTACCTGACCATGTAACTTGCACTACGGCTATCATAGGATGTGAAGTTATTGGAAGATTTTTCAGGAAAGTAAACACAACTTGAGCACCACTTCCTCCAATGCCAGTCAAGCTCTCTTCCAGAGTAGCCGCTGCAGAAGCCATCACATGGAATCCGGATACTTGCGCCTGTTGGCCGTAGGCCAGTGTGGGTTGCGGGAGATCCGCTAAAATTTCCTGACTGACTCGATTCAACAATACTGAAGAATTTTCCGGAACAATTACGGAAAGTCCACCATCCAGCAGTTTTTGACAAAATATCGTTAGTGTGCTCTGTAAAAAATCCGGTAGTGGACCTCGAGTGAGGAGACCCACTCGTAAACCTTTAGCGTCCACCGTTTCTATTCGACCTTCACAAAGAGCAGGATGAGACTGGCACCAGGATATGGCTTTTTCCAGAACATTTTCGATTCCACCATCAAGTTGGATACTGAACCAGCCTACCTGTTCCGCATCTCCTCCTCGTTTTTCTAATTCCCGACGCATATAGGCGTTATGCGTTTTTTCACAGCCATGTTCTAACGAGACGGCGAGGGCGACATTGGGATGCAATAGATGGCTCAAGTTTGTACGAACCAGGGCATCAATGTTGTTTCCCCCGGAAGACCCACATCCTTCTGTATGAGGCAGGGCCACAAATCGTGAAATTTGCTGATTTTGATCAATTGCTTGCTGGTTGAGACGATCTGCCAGTATCTTGGCGATTTCGCTTGCGCACAAACTTGTGGGTAAGATCACTCCCACCCGGTCCGCTTGATGACCCTTGTTGCTGCGAATCGCCTCGTATTGAATAGGGGTATTACACTTCTGGTAACGCAGTGGCAGAGGAATTCCCGGCAACAGATCTTCTGTTTGCAGAGAGGAGAGATCCAATGTTTCGTCAAGGTACCAATTGCGCCAGAGATTGACTTGAGAGTGACCGGCCTTTTCTCCTGCTGATTTTTCTCCTGACAAGACCCTCAAGGTCAACTCCAAGGCCTCCTTTCCCAGTGAATCGAGAGATTCTCCTTCCAAGTATCGTCCCGCGTTTATATCAATGTCTCCATGGAGTAAGTCAAATCGTTCCGTGGTTGTCATGATTTTCAAAGTCGGTACAAAGGGGAAATTAGTGATCGCTCCGTTGCCAGTGATAAAATATATCAGGTTTGCGCCGCTGGCCACTTGACCGGCAATGCTCTCGGGATCGTTTCCCGGGCTGTCCATAAAGTAGAATCCTGGTTCTTTCATGGGTTCAGCATATTCGATCACGTGGTCCAAGCGTACATCCGGATGCCTTTTTCGTGCAGCACCTATTGACTTAATGGCAATATTATACAATCCTCTGTATACGTTACCACCGGACGGGTTCCCTTCTGCCGAATGCCCGTGCCGGTTCGTCCAATTCTTGAATCGCTCGGAAACAGAAAGAAATTTCCTCGCGACCTCCAGACTTCTCACGTTTTTCAAGACATATCCTTCTGATCCAATCAATTCATCGGTCTCAGCCAGGTTCGCAACACCACCATATCGGATGATTTCTCTTCCTATCCACGACGCCAAAGGATTGCCTGATACCCCAGAAAAGGCGTCGGACCCTCCGCACTGTAGAGCCATTTTTACTTTGCTGAGTGGTTGTGGGCTACGTTTGAACCGATTGACTCGGGGCAACCATTGTTCAATCAATTCTTTGGCGCGAGTTAGTGCATCCTCATAAGATGTATCAATTCTGAAAAATTGATGGAGGACTTCGTCTAAAGGATAATGAAATTCTATTAAATAATCTTTCAAAGCCTGATTATTGATCACTTCATCCCCGAAATCGACACTCAATACCGCTCCCACATTTGAATGGATAAAAAAACCACTGAGCGTACGAAGTATGAGTGTCTTATTGTTGGGAGATTCTTCAGTCGCACCTTCCGTATGAGCAATGGGAACCACTCCATCCACGTTGGGATAAAAAGTGAATGGTCGCGTAGCTGAATTTTTATTGAAAGACGTGGTGAGATTGTTGACAAATCCTGCCGTCCGTGCACTGGTACCCAAAACAATAATATAATTACGCGTTCCCACTCCACGAATTCCTCGATCAAACCCTGCAAAAAACTTTTGCTCTTCGGAGAACAACACTTGTTTTCCTAATTTCAAGTCTTTATTCAAATCGACGGGACGGATGTAATTTTCGAAATTAGGGGATGACGGGAACTGCGAGGCCATGGATCGTTTTGCAAATTCCTCGAGCACCATGGCGTTGCACAAATAATCTCCTGGATGAATGGTGGTGAGTGCCTTGCCAAAGGGTTGTCCCCAGGAATAAAGGAATTCACCCTCCAGGATAGTTTTTACGGCAAAACGGTGCGCTAGAGGAATAGAGTTAGAAATTAAAATCTCTTTATCGTGATACCTGACGATTGTGCCTGCCTGGATTGCCCTCACCGCAATGGCAGAATTGTCATCGATATCAGGCAGTCTTGCTACATTTTCGAAAGTTTCTCTAATCATTTCAATGGTTTGAAAATAGAATATTTAATGAAAAGAATCATGGTTGAGCACAGACGATATATTGAATTTTCTTAAAACCCCGAAAAAGATGTGAGAAAAGTAAATTCTCAGCGCACTTGTTTTTAATGAATAGACCTTTATTGCGTTTTCTTGATGAATCAAGGGAAATAGTAAATATAGAAACCGATCACAACTGCCAGGAATATGAGAAGCAGTAATTTGAAAATCACATGCCGTGCCACGCGATCTTTCATAAATCCTCAATTTATTTTTCACGCAAAAGCATTGATCCCGGTAATGTGTTTTCCAAGTACCAGGGTGTGGATATTGTCGGTCCCTTCATAAGTGAAGGTGGATTCCAGGTTCATCATATGCCGGATAACCGGATACTCCAAGCTGATGCCATTGGCGCCTAGCAGGTTGCGAGCCATTCTGGCAATATTCAATGCTTCTTTGCAGGCGTTCATTTTGGCAAGGGAGGTCATTATGAAAGAGTCCTTTCCCTCGTCCTTGAGTTGTCCCAGTCGCAAATTGACCAACTGCGCTTTGACGATTTCGGTAAACATGGCTGCCAGGTCTTTCTGGATCAACTGGAAGGATGCCAGGGGCTTGCCAAATTGATTTCTTTCCGTTGTATAGCTCAAAACCGTTTCATAGCAGTCAATGGCAGCCCCCACTGCCCCCCAAGCCACTCCATATCTGGCATGGTTGAGACAACTGAGGGGAGCTTTCAATCCCCGAGCATGGGGCAATTGGTTCGCATCGGGAACAAAGCAATCTTCCATTACCAGCTCACCGGTTGCAGATGCACGTAGAGACATTTTCTTTTTAATTTCAAACCGCTTGAATCCCTTGAATTCTTTTTCGAGAAGGAATCCGCGAATTCCTTCATCGGTTTTTGCCCAAACCAATGCCAGGTCGGCAAAGGAAGCATTGGTGATCCACATTTTAGACCCATTGACTATCCATCCGCCAACCGTTTTTTTGGCAAAGGTTCGCATACTACCAGGATCCGAGCCCGAATCCGGTTCGGTCAGTCCCATACATGCCACCCATTCTCCACTTGCCAGTTTCGGGAGAAATTTTATTTTTTGCTCTTCGCTACCGTATGTGAAAATGGGAAACATACACAAAGAACTCTGTACGGAAACAAAACTGCGCAATCCCGAATCTCCCCGTTCCAGTTCCTGGTTCACGATCCCATAACTCACATAGCTACTCCCGCTGCCTCCATATTTTTCAGGAAGGGTCATACCCAATAAACCCAATTTTCCGATCTCAGGAATCAAATTTACCGGGAAATATCCTGCTTCATAAGCCTCTGTGACGAGCGGTTTGAATTCCTTGTCGACAAACGCCCGGGTGGTCTCCCGCATCATCTTTGCGTCCTCAGACAACCAGTCATCCAATCGAAATAAATCTTCCATTTTTTTCTTTCATTCTGTAGCGTGGAATTTCATTCAGCAAATTTTTAAGTTCGGGATTCGGGGAAAACAGGTAATTCCAATTGATTTCCATGAAAGAATGGGGTAGTTCCATGGTTCATTCTTGGTGAATAGGGTGAGGGTGCTGTGTCATTTAGAAAAATATACATCTCTCCATTGCTTTCCGCAAGGCAATAGAAACAATCAAAACTATGTCAAGGGACTGTCTTTGGAATCCTGGAATCAACTGTTCAAGAAGGAGGAGCAATGCGCATAAGAGAACATATCCTCTATGACCGGATTGTGAAAAACGTAAGATTGCACGGAAACAAGCCGGCCTTCACTATTGGAATTCAGACCTACTGTAATTGAGAGGCTTTACGAAGAAACTCGAACTGAATTTTGGGTAGGATTTGGTCAAACCGAAACAAGCAGCTTTCAGAAGTGGAGATGGTTTTATCGAAACACCTTGCAATCGAACGATGCGCTGTGATAGGAATTTCCGACAAGAAATGGGGAATTGCCGTAAAAGCAGTTTGCCAATTGAAAGCAGGAGAGACCCTCACTCTGGAGGAAGTGTCAGGGTTTATCGGGTGTCGAATTGCCGGTTACAAAAAACCACGATATGCAGTGTTCGTGGAATACCTACCCGAAAAAGAGGGTAAAGTGGACCGGGATAAAGTCAAAGAATTATACGGATAAAACAGGAACAATTTCCCTATAAATAAAGGAAACCCAATGTCTGCGAAATCGAAAGAAAATTCATCTGCGCCACCTGCTCAAAAAAGAGAAATCTTTGGTTGGGCAATGTATGATTTTGCCAACTCGAGTTACACGACGGTTGTCATCACAGTCATATATTCCGTCTTTTTTGTGGAACATATAGTCCCCGCGTCTTCACAGGCTCGTGATACGTTCTGGTCGCTTGCCATCATACTGTCCACAATTATCGCTCTCTTTTTATCTCCTTTCGTGGGGGTTTTGTGCGATTTCAGCGGATACAAGAAACGCTATCTGCTGACGACGACAATCCTTTGTTCTCTGGCAACCATGTCTCTTTTCTGGGTAGGACCCGGCATGATTGCTTTGGGAATCATCCTGTTGGTGATCAGCAATATTGCCTTCATGCTCAGTGAAAACTTTTGCGCCAGTTTTCTACCGGACCTGGCCGACAAAAAAAATATGGGAATGATTTCAGGGATTGGCTGGGGGATCGGATATATGGGTGGATTAGCCAGTCTGATTCTGGTGTTGCAAATCGTTCAGGATGTCGACCCCGCTAATGACTTTGCGGGATATGTTGCCAGAAATCAATGGTCGATGGTAGCCATTGGGATCTTTTTTTTCATTGCAGCCCTACCCACGTTTTTACTGGTGCGTGAACGATCCAGACCCGCTGTGGGGTTCGAAATTTTCGATGGAAAAAAATTACTCCTTGCCGGAATAAAGAGCTTTCAGTCTTCTCTGAACCTGGTACGTCAGAATCCGATCCTCTTTCGATTTTTACTCTCGTTCATGGTCTACATGGCCGGTATTGAAGTGGTTATAAAATTTGTGGGTATTTATGCCACTGCGGAATTGAAGTTCAAAACGGCTGAATTAACCGTGATGTTTCTGATTTTACAGTTCAGCGCTATGGGAGGGGCATTGGGATTTGGTTGGCTGGAATCAAGAATCGGTGCCAAAAAAACGGTACTTTGGACCTTGGTTTTATGGGTTGCAGGTGTTTTGGGAATCTTTTTTCTGGATTCGATTGCCACTGTATTCAGCCATTCGCCTAAAAATGTTTTTTTTGCTATCGCTCTCATGGCAGGTGCCGGAATCGGAGCCACGCAAAGTTCCAGTCGAGCTGTCGTGGGGATGCTGACACCGACCAATCAATCTGCTCAAATGTTCGGTTTTTGGGGTTTTTTTTCAAAACTCGCGATCATTTTAGGAATGAGCTACGGTTTTGTTTCCGACGTGCTGGATTCAAGACGAATGGCATTGTTGCTGATCCTTGGTTTTTTCATCGTCGGTGGTCTCATGCTCATGCGGATTCCCCTGGCGAAAGGAATCGAGGAGGCCGCCGCGCCTGACAAGCAACAAATTTGAGGGAAAAATTCCCCTCCCCGCGACAACTCACCCAATTCACAAAAAGAGTTGTCGTGGGGAGGGAGAATCGATCAAATGAATCAATCCCACCTGTGAAAAGTCATGAAAGATCTGCCTGAAATCACAGAAGTGCGCAGCGCGCATCGTTTCGACGAATCCAACCTGCAGACTTACCTGAAGCAGCATTTACCCGGGTTTTCAGGTACGTTGAATGTACGCCAGTTTGAAGGTGGACAATCAAATCCGACATATTGTTTGACCTCTGATGGTAAGCGGTATGTAATGCGCAAAAAACCTCCAGGTGAGATTTTAAGGTCTGCCCATCAAGTGGATCGTGAGTACCGGGTGATGTCAGCGCTGGCAGACACGGGAGTTGTTGTCCCGGAAATGTACCTCTATTGCGATGACCCGACAGTGATTGGTAGTGAATTTTTTATTATGGAAATGATCGATGGACGTGTGATAACCGATGTGTTTCTGCCGAATTTTATACCTGCGGAACGACAGGCGCTTTATGATCACTTCATAGAGCTACTGGTAATCCTGCATCAAGTGGATTACGTCGCGGTTGGTCTCAACGAAGGATTTGGACGAACCGGCAATTATTTTGCACGCCAGATTTCGCGCTGGTCCAAGCAATACACTGCATCCAAAACCGAGGAATTGGATAGTATGGAGCAATTGATGCGATGGCTTCCGGAAAACATTCCTCCCGGAGATGAAACCGTCATCGTCCATGGTGATTACCGCATCGGGAATTGCATCATCCATCCATCTCAACCTCGCATCGTGGCAGTGCTGGATTGGGAATTATCTACTTTGGGACATCCCATGGGGGATCTCGCTTATGCATGCATGAGTTACTACAGTGGGACCACGGCAGGCGATCTCAATCCGGAAAAGCTCAGTGGATCGGGAATCCCAAGTGAAAAAGAATTCGTCGCGCGTTATTGTGAATTCAGCGGACGTGATTCGATTGAAAATTGGACTTTTTATGTGGTCTATAATTTATTTCGCTCAGCTGCCATTGTCCAAGGTGTCTATAAACGCGGTTTGGATGGAAACGCCAGTTCCGAGTATGCCACTACCATGGGAAAAATTTGTAAAAAACAAGCGGAACGTGGATGGGCGCTCGTCGAACAAAATGACCGACCGCATCACGAGTGAAGATCAACGGATTCGGGCACTTGAATCTGAACGCGCACAATCGCGAGATATACCGACAATCACCGCACAGCGAGCCCTCCGGGGAGACCGGTATTTTTCTCCGATTGAGGGAATACGACCTCTTCGTCGTCATCGACGTTGACGTAACGTACCCCTCCCGCATGATTGACAATGGAGTGGTCCATCTCAACACGATATTTTTTTCCATGGTGCGTGACGATCTGATCCATAATTTGACCATACGTTTTTCCGGAGGCTCGTTCCCTCCAGGGAATAGGACCACGAGGGTCTTCCCAATTCCAGAGATCATCGATTTTGAGAAGTTGACGGAACCGCTCGCCATTGCGGGCCAGACTTTCTTGCGAAATCCGGCCGGGGAAATGCTCTTGTGGGCGGCAGTAGAAGGCACCGTAATAAGCAGTGACGCACATTCGTAATCCTGGATTGATCCGGGGGAAGGCCCCGTGCCAGAGAGTGCCATGGAAAACAATGACCGAACCGGCCGGTGCCTCTACGGCGAAGGCTTGATCCACTCCCTCACCCGGCTTGGGGTGACGGCGGAGTTTGTGGGATCCAGGGACGACTGCCAGCGCCCCGTTGTCTTTGGTGTAATCGCTAAGACACCAGTTCGTGTTAAAGACCATCGGGGGATCGGGGAGCGGTTCAAAGGGATAAAGGTGGGTATCAGCATGGAAGCCCAGAGTGCTTCCATAGCCCATTGGGTCTTGTTTTTTAACAATCCCATTGAATGCCGAAAGCAGGCAGCCGGGCCCCAGGTAGTAATCGATCAAGGGCAGAGTCAGGGGATGCTGGATGATTTCTTCAAAAACCGGATCCTTTTCCAGAAACCCAAATAACCAATTTTGGGCTTGGTTGGAGCCCATGTTATCGGTGACGCCAAGTTCCCCGCTCTCCTCATTGGGCCGCACTCCTGTGAATTCCTCCGCCACGCGTAGGAGAGCATCTTTGGTTCGCTCAAAAAGGCGAGGATCGTCCATTTGCTCGGGGGTAAGCACGGTGAATCCCTGCTCTTCAATCTGCTTCAAATTTTTACTGAGCCCTCGCTCTTCAATCTGTTGGGAGGCCAATTTCTTCCAATTTTCCCAAGAGCGCCATTCCGACCAATTTTTCGTTTTCATGGTTTCATTTCCTTTCTGTTATTCTCCACTGTATTTTTCCACTCAAATTCGCAATCGTGCTCACCATGGTGAAGTGAACGTGCTCGATTTCACCCATATTCCTGGGAGAATGGGAATCTATAAGAGGTCGAATACAACTCTTATAATCCCTTCTTACAATTGAATTATCTCTCGTTCACCTGCACGGACAACTCTCACGAGTACAAGCGCGAAGACCCACCATAATTTTTATAGCTTCCAGTTTAATTATCAAGAATTTTTCTATAAGTTTGAATTTTTCTATGACAAATTTTATCAGCTAAGGTTCCCATTGGCGCGTTCATCTAATTAAAAAATCAAGATATCTATCATAATCCCTTCTGCAATGAGAGGAAAAAAAACCAGATTAAAGACAAAATCCACATATCTTAAGAAATTTTGTCATTCCTGGCTTGAGCAGGAATCCTGTGGTATGCAGACAGCCGGGAATTTGGATCCCCATTCCCCTCTCCCTGCTCCCCGCTTTCGCGGGGACAAGTTTAGCGGGGACAAGTTTAGCGAGGATGACATTTACATCAGGATACTCCTTTATAGAAGATTTATGTCGAACTCAGGTAAATTAACAAAGCAAAGTGATGATAGTTGGAGGGCAGAGATTAATTTCATGCAAATGCAGGAGCAACCATGCCAAAGAAGATGAGAATCGGATTGGGCTTTGACGTTCACGAATTGACGGAGGGTTTTCCATTGATCATAGGTGGAGTGTCCATTCCTTTCGACAAAGGCTTGAAAGGGCATTCGGACGCGGACGTGCTGGTACATGCCATTATGGATGCCTTACTAGGAGCTTTGGCTTTAGGGGATCTGGGAAGCTATTTTCCTGACAGTGACCCTCGCTATCAAGGATCCGACAGTCTCGTTCTTCTCACCCAAGTCTTCAAAATGATACATGCGCATAAGTACCAATTGGTAAACCTGGATGCCATCATCATTGCTCAACGTCCAAAAATGAAAGCTTACCTGCATCAAATGGCGGAAAATCTGGCAAATTGCCTGTATTGTTCAAAAGACCACATTTCTATCAAAGCCACCACGACAGATTATTTAGGGTTTGTTGGAAGGGAAGAAGGTATTGCGGCACAGGCGGTTGTCCTCTTAGAAGAAGTGGCTACAACAGAATAGAAATAAATCGTTTCCTTGACTTTGCAACACCATTTTATTAGAATTGTAAGGAGTTGGAACTCATTCATTTCAATTAAATTAAACAAAGACTGCCTATGTTTGGTTTAGGAATCTGGGAATTGCTGATTATTTTAACGATTGTCGTTTTACTTTTTGGGGCAAAACGGCTCCCCATGATTGGAGAAGGCGTGGGAAAGATGATCAACAATTTTAAAAAGGAAAAACAAAACGATCCCATATTGGAACACCAGGATGCGAGTAAAGAGGAAACTGCCTCTGTGGGAGAGAAGCAATGACTGGCCGTACCGGGTAAATGTCATAAATAATTTTAGAGACTGCTACGTGAATCAGGAGTTAAAAAACGTGTCATTCCTGGCTTGACCAGGAATCCAGGGGGATTCGGGCGATATTTTGAATACCGGATCATCCTGGTCCCGGATCGAGTCCGGGATGATCCGGGACCGGCATGTCACATCATAAATATTAAATTATTGATTTTATAAATTAAATTTTAACTCCTGTTTCACATAGACTGCCAAAAAATAGCAGTCTCCAATTGAAGTGATTCGACAGGTTCAAGAACCCGCTGCCGGGATTGATTTGACAAATGCCTTCCGTAAAAACAGCTGCGCAATTGGTCAAATCAATCTATGAAGAAAAAGGCTGATTATCCCTCAGCCATCCTTTCTGGAAATAATGCATCACACGTTCGGGGCACACAGGGATTGGGAGTAAAAAGCTCCGAAGTGACCCTGACGATTGTGGTACATGACGATGATTTCCAATGCTCTTGCAGTTGAAAACCGCCCTGCAATCGATTGATTCGTTTGATGAACAATCAGTAGAATGGTTGTGGCCGATTTTAAATTCCCAGCCCCTTTCTCCGGACGAGATTGAGCAAAGTATATCTCTCCTGAAAAAGTTACGGCAACTGAAACTGGAGGCCAATTATATACTGACAACCTTGCTCTTTTTCTTTTTTCCCCATTCAAAAGACTTGTATGAGCAATTTCAGCTGCCTCCTTTAGTTTTAAAGAATTACCAGACCCTTCAGACTATTTTTACTTTCACTCCGAGTCTCCGCAATGATCATCAGGCAGAGCTTTTCATGAAAATGATCATTGCAACAGGCCAGGATTTGCAGTTGCTTTCCTCTATTTTGGCAATGCAGTTTCAGACTTTGGAAAGCATTGAAAAACGACCTGGGGAAGAACAGCGTAAACACGCAAAAAAAATATTCTCGATTTATGCGCCATTGGCAGAACGCCTTGGAATATTTTGGATCAAATCCGAAATGGAAGACATCGCATTGCGCTATGTGGAACGAGAAGTTTATTACGAATTGAAACAGAAGGTGGCAAAAAAGAGAGAAGAGCGATCTCAAATGATCGAAAAGATCATGGAGGAAATCCGAGAGCTTCTTAAACGCTTTAACATTCGTCATCAAGTCGAAGGACGCTACAAGCGATTCTATTCGATTTACAAAAAGTTAAAGAGAGTCGATGCTGATTTTGAGCGGATTCAAGACCTGGCCGGCTTTCGAATACTGGTATACAGTGTGCGAGATTGTTATAAAGCTCTGGGTTACATTCATGACCATTGGAGCCCAAAATCAGGCCGTTTTAAAGATTACATTTCCAACCCCAAACCCAATGGCTATCAGTCACTGCACACCACCGTGGTCGATAAAAAAGGTGAAAGCATCGAAATTCAAATTCGTACCCATAAAATGCATGAAATTGCTGAATTCGGAGTGGCAGCTCATTGGCTTTACAACAGCGAATCCAATAACGGTAAGTTTGATACGGAATTGTATGACAACCTGCGACGAAAATCCGGATCTTTAGATGAATCGAAGATCTCGGTTTTTCCTCGGATTGATTTGCTTCAAAATAAGATTTACGTGTTCACTCCGCAACACGATGTGATTGAATTGCCAAAAGGAGCCACTTCAGTGGATTTCGCTTTTGCAATCCACAGTGAAGTGGGAAGCCGAATTACCAGTACCAAAGCCAATGAGCGTATCTTAAAGCTTCACGATTCACTCCACAACGGCGACCTGGTTGAAGTCACCACTTCCCCTAAACAAACACCTCGACAGGAATGGCTTAAATTTGTCAAAACCTCCAAGGCAAAGAATAAAATCCGTCACGCGATTCGAGAACACGAGCGGGAGATCAATAAAAAAGTGGGATGGGAACTGCTGGACAAGGAATTCAAACGCTATCAATTGAACCTCAATCGCGCGATGAAAGATGGGAGCTTGGAAAAAATGGCGCATCAGCATAAAAATCAAGCTGTGGACCATGTTGTCTGTACGATCGGGGAAGGAATCATTAAAGCCGTGGAGGTGGTCAAGTGGTTTTCAACAACTGCGGAGTTGAGAGCGGCCGACAACAAGGTTCAACACATATCCAGGAACAATAACGCTTCGATAGAAAGGGTGAGGAAACATGTCGTTGTGGAAGGTATGGACAATATGCTGGTTCGTTTTGCCAAATGTTGTTCTCCCGAGAAAGGGAATGTTATTCAAGGCTACTTGACTCAAGGATACGGCATTACGGTGCATCGTGCTGATTGCGCCACCCTGCTGAGATTGGACGAAAACCGCTGTATTTCAGTCCACTGGAGAGAAGTAATGGCAGAATCGGCTTAATCGTCGCACCACGCTCTCGTATTTTGGACGGATAAAAAAGTCCGGGTAGCAAGATTAGTCCTTGAGCAACATAGAGGCCAATTCCGACAATTCCAGCTTGACCCCATACTGTCGAAGCAGGCCACCGATTACGATCAAGACTTTCGCCATCAAGATGAAATTATCAGGAATCCTTATTTGGGCTTTTCGCATCACTTCCAAGTAGAATTGCAATTTTGTCAATTCGTTGTATTCTTCTGACTTTTTCTGGGAAAGCAAATTCTTCAGAGTCTCGGGACGTGAGGAAACGAATCCCGCTTCGCGGAACTTGGTGTCGATATTATCGAAATTTTCCAGGAGTAGGGCGGTCAATACTTGGCGATAGGCCTGGGTCTCCTCTTTGGTCAGCTCAGCCACTGCGCCAAAATCCAACAAGGCGATTTTTCCCTGCGGGGTGACAAAAAAATTACCTGGATGTGGATCCGCATGGAAGAGACCGCTCTTGAAAATTTGCTTGAGAAAACTATGTACCAATTCTTTCAGCACCTCTTTCGCAGCTGAAGGCACTTCCTCCAAAAATCGACGAATCGGCATTCCGTCAATAAAGTACATTGCCAATGTGCGGGTAGTTAGTAGCTCCTTCAGTAAAATTGGATATTCCCACTGCTGTTGTTCATAGCGACTGAAAAACCGAGTGAGGTTGCTGGCTTCATGGTAATAGTCGAGCTCCTGGAGAATGTTTTTCGAAAGTTCTCTGACCAATTGTTCCAGGTCCAGGTTTTCAAATTGGTCGTTCAGAATAGAAGCGATGGTATTAAAAAATTGCAAATCCGCTTTGATGATTTCCGAGATGCCTGGAATTTGTATTTTGATGGCAACTGTTGGGCCATATTTCATCTGAGCTTTGTGGACCTGACCGATCGAAGCCGTGGCTAGTGGCACGTGATCGATGTATTGGAATCGTTCTTGCCATTGCGCTCCCCAGACCTCCTCCAATACCGATTTCATTTGCTCCCATGGTATCGGATCCGCTTGATCTTGAAGCTGTGCGAGAGTGTTGCTGTAGACTTGTGGCAAATCAACCGCATGACAACTGATGAATTGCGCCGCTTTCACCCAGGCTCCTCCCTGTTTTCTGCAAAAGGCGCTCAATTCCTCTGCATTTTGTCGATGCATTTCCGCCTCTTTCGCAGCCCTTTCTGCTTCTGGCAACCTGGAGGCCTGAAATTTTAAAAGCTGGTGGCGGCCCATTATATGGAGTATCGTCTGGATAGCCTCAAAATACCGACCACTGTTGCCGTAAATACTCGAGATTTTTTGCCAGTGACGCCAAAGGTTTTCCTTCATTTCCCGCAATTCTTGCAACATTTCAGCAGCACTGGCAGCGGCTTTTTCTGTTGACGTAGAGTTTATTGGCAGGGATTTGAAGGAATCAACCCATTCTGAAAATTGATTCTCAAACTGGTTCCACAAGGAAGGAAGCGGTGATTTTTCGGGATTTTTATTTTCGGGTCGCAACGCGGAGTCCAAATCCTGTGTCCACCGGTCTGCTTTAGCGAGGAAATCTGAAAGCAGTTCTTTTGATTTTTTTACAATTTTATCAGAATCCATGATGGATTCTCTCACAATTTGGCAAAGAAAGCATTTTTTTCAGCAATTTCCCACCTCGAGGCTCTTCAAGAAGCCTGTCAACTCTTTGAAAAAGAACGAGCGCCATGGAAGCAAGAGCGCTTAGCACTCTGATTTACCTCCCTGGCAAAGCGTTTACGATCATGATCGCCATTGGAAAAAACACTGGATTGTGGAGTGAACCTTCGCTTTTTGGCTCATGATCATAAAGAAGCGGATCTCCCTGATTGATAGATTTTTCATTTTTTTTACGAATCCTGCATTTTTTTTCATTTGGGGGTTGACATTATGCAAAAAATATATACTGCCAAAATCATACCTTCACTAAGTTGTTTTAGTGAAAAAGAGGGGTTCCGAACGATGGAACAATATCGTGGGAAGACTTGAAAACGATCGCTCCTCTCCGGGAATCTTTTTTAATGATATTTAACTGAACGGGTTTTTCAGAGACCTGAATAGTTACCGTATGGTTTAATTTTCTTGATATCTCCAGATTCTTTTTGCTTAGCCCGATATAAATCCCATCGAAACTGCAGATTCATCCAAAACTCTTCAGACATTGCAAAAAACCTTGATAAACGCAATGCGGTGCTGGGAGTAATCCCCCGTCTTTTATTGACTAGTTCATTGACTCTTTGATATGGAACATGAATCGCTTGGGCTAATTCACGTTGAGTAATTCCCATGGGGATTAAGAATTCTTCCAGTAACATTTCTCCTGGATGAGTTGGCTCTCTATGAGTGGGAACTCGAATCATTATTGCCTCCAGTGTTTAGTGATAATCTGTAATTTCTACGTGTTCGGGGCCTTCATCTCCCCAAACAAAACACACTCGATATTGATCATTGATACGAATACTATGTTGACCTTTTCGATTATGCTTTAATGCTTCTAATTGATTTCGTGGCGGAATACTCAATTCTCTTAAATAGTTGACAGAATCGATTTGATCTAATTTTCTGGATGCAACTCGCCATAGGGTTCGAGGGCATGCCTTACGAGCATCTTTGGTATTTTTACCATTAAATATGTCTTCTGTTCCTTTGTCTCTAAATGATCGTATCATGAAATCACAATAGCAGGGTATTCATGCTATTTCAGTATATTTTTTGGAAATCCGGGGACAGTTACTAATTTTTATCTTTTTTAGGCCTCCCTTGATGGAAGAAGCATAATTTTCTTGCGCTAAATCATCTGAAAGGTTATACCACTCTAGAATTTAAAATCCAAAATATCCATTAAATCATCTTTGCGAATTACTTCGTAGGAGGGATGAAGTTTCTGTGATGGAAAAAGTATCATTTTTCTTGCGTTGAATAATCTGAAAGGTTATACCACTCTAAAATTTAAAATCCAAAATATCTATTAAATCATCTTAGATGTGGGAGCGCCAAGTGGATGAAACAACTCAAACTCATGCCTTTCATGAGATCCAAAAGCTTTTTTCGAACGATGAAGTCTGTCGCAATCACCTTTTCCATCTCCGTTGGCCAGCCGGTTATGTGTGCTCCATCTGCGGTAGTGACCGCTACGATGCCCTGAAAAAACGTCAATTGCTGCAATGCAGAAACTGTAAACACCAGACTTCGATCATCGCGGGCACTCTGATGCACCGGACGCGGACTCCGCTGCGTTACTGGTTTTGGGGGATTTATTATGTGGCGGCATGCAATGGGGAGACGACGGCTCAACAACTATCAGAAAAAATCGGATTAAATTACTATTCCGCCCGGAGAATGCTGGGAAAAATCCATGAAATCGAAAAGGACCAGGGTTTCCTGGGGAATCTGCTGAAAAGCTTCATAATTCCTGAAGGGTCCAAGGAAGCAATCTCCACTGGACCGGGAATGGAAACACAATCCAGGCTAACAAAAGAGTCGTATCCACTAAAAGAGCGGACGATTCCAGACAAAAAAAATCTGGAGATTCCAGGTTATTCTCTGAAGGAGATTTTTTTTGAAAGTGGGCGGACCCGTCTCTGGCGCGGCAAGCGGCAAAGGGACGGGCTTTTGGTCCTGATCAAGGGATCGGTTTCCGAGCAGAGCGCGCAGGAGCTCGCGGAAATGCGGCATGAGCATGAGATCACCCGGGCCCTGGAGATCGATGGGGTCCTCATGTCAAAGGAACTGGCGCAGTGTGAAAACGGGTGGGCTTTGATCCTGGAAAACACTGATGCGCTCCCTTTAAGAAAGCTCATGGACTTAGCCCGGCTCGACCTGCTGGACTCGCTGAAGATAGCGCTTTCACTGGCCGGCATCCTGGAAGAAGTGCACCAGCAGGGCCTCCTGCATAAAATGATCAACCCGTTGAACATTTTTGTCGATTCGATATCGGGAACGGTCAAACTGAGCGGTTTCGGCCTGGCTACTCGGTTGCCTAAGGAAAATTTGAAAACGTTGAGTCCCCAGCTGACTGGGGAAACCCTGCCCTATATCTCCCCCGAGCAGACCGGCCGGATGAACCGCCCGCTCGATTATCGCAGTGATTTTTATTCCCTGGGCGCCACCCTTTATGAACTTTTCACTGGAAGGGTGCCATTCCAATCCCGGGAGGCCATGGAAATCATCCACGCTCACATTGCCCGGCAGACCCCGCCCCCTGACGAGATTGAACCGCAAATACCCAGAGTCCTTTCCCGCCTGGTGATAAAACTGATGGCCAAGCGTGCCGAAGCGCGCTACCAGAGTCACTCGGGCCTGGCAGCCGATCTCCTGACATGTCTGGAGCAACTCGAAAACCAGGGGAGCCTGTCCGACTTTCCCCTGGGCCGCCAGGACGTTCCCAAAGAATTGCAGGTCGCCCCGGGGCTTTACGGCCGGGAGGATGAAATCACCGCCCTGGAAGCCGCCCTGGAGAGAGTCAGCCAGGGAGCGGCCGAGATGGTGCTGGTCTCGGGAAGCGCTGGTGTCGGCAAAACCGCCCTGGTTGGTGAAATTCACCGGTCCGTTGCCCAAAAAAACGGCTTCTTCATCTCCGGCAAATTTGACCAGCTCCGGCACAATATCCCCTACAGCGCATTAATCCAAGCGCTGCGGGGACTCATCCGTGAGGTATCGGCCGAAGGCCAATCCGGAAGGGAGCGTTGGAAAAGCAGGATATTGGCTGCCCTGGGGCCCAACGGACAACTGGTGACCCGGGTAATCCCGGAACTGGAAAGGATGATCGGCCCGCAACCCCCGCTACCGGAAATGGGAGCGCTGGAGACCCGCAACCGCTTCACTACCGTTTTACTGGAGTTCATTGATCTTTTCTGTAAAAAAACCCATCCGCTGGTTATTTTTCTGGACGACTTGCAATGGGTGGACGCCGATACCCTCAAGCTGGTGGAACGGATCGCTCAGCATCCAGAGAGGAAACCCCTGCTTTTCCTGGGAGCCTATCGCGACAACGAGGTGGAGGCCGATCACCGGTTGTCGATCAGTTGTGAGGTGATCAAAAAAACTGGCCAGCCACTGCAAACGATCCCCTTAAAGCCCCTCAACCCGGATGACATCTCACAACTGCTCGTCCACACCTGCCACTGCCGTCCTGAGGAGGCAAACCCGCTGGCAGAGGTCCTGGTGCGCAAAACCGGCGGCAATCCCTTCTTTGTGAGCCAGTTTTTAACTGTACTTTCCGAGAAGGAGTTGATCGGTTACTCCCCTGAGGAAAAACGATGGACCTGGGAGCTGGCTGCCATCGAATTCCTGGCGGTGACCGAGAATGTGGTGGAGTTGCTGGTTGACCGGCTCCACCGGTTTTCCACTGAAACCAGGCGACTTTTAAGCCTGGCGGCCTGCATCGGCAATACCTTTGACCTGGAATCCTTGGAACAGATCAGCGGAGTCGGAAGCGGGGAGATCTATGAGAACCTGTTGTCGGCCCTGGAAACCGGGTTGATCCTCGGTTTTCCCCGGGCTCCGCAGCTGGATAATCCCCCGGACGGAGCGTGCGCGGAGGGTGGCAGCTACAAATTCCTGCATGACCGGGTGCAGCAGGCGGCCTATGCCCTCATTGCCCAAAAGGAGAAACAGCCGGTCCATCTTCAAATCGGTCAGACCCTGCTCAAGCAATACGCTCCGGAGAAAAGTGACGCTTTGCTTTTTGACATCGTCCACCACCTCAACCTGGCCCGGAAGTTGATGGGTGGATCGAAAGAACGATCGCACCTGGCGGAGCTTAACCTGAAAGCCGGTCTTAAGGCCAGGGCGGCTTCAGCTTTTGAACAGGCCCTGGAATATTTTACCATCGGCCTGGACCTCTTAGGAGCCACCGCCTGGAAACGGCATTACCCCTTAACCTTATCCCTGCATGAGGAGGCCACGGAGATGTCATCGCTCTGCGGCCGCTTCGAGTTGATGGAGAAGCTGGCGGGTGCTGTAAAAGACAACGCCCGAGAGGACCCGGACCTGGCCAATGTTTATCAATGCCTGATCCAGGCGCACACCACCCGGGGTGAATTAAAGAAGGCCATGGAAACAGGCGCGGAGATTCTGGAGAAATTGGGGTGTCAACTGAGCCATTTGTCTCCCGACCAGTGGCAGCAGACCCTTGTTCAAATCAAATCCAGCCTGGCCGGTAAAAGCGTCGCGGACGTGATGCGCTTTGAGCCGCTCACCCAACCGCATGCCGAGGTCCTTGTCCCTATTCTGTATGAGCTCCGTCATGCATATGACCAGACTGGGGTTGCCTTGGATGACGGTCTTTGGCAGCCCGTCGCTTCAAAACGCATCTCTTTGCTGCTGAATCATTTTCATCCGGAATATTCACCCGAATTCTATATTCACCTTGGATTTATATATTGCGTGTTTACGCAGGATTTTGAATTTGCTTATGAACTCGGTCGTCTGGGCATACAGCTCATGGAAGCGCTTGATCTGAAGGAAATAAACTGTAGTGTTTCCGGGCTTTTCAACCTCGCGACACGGTTCTACCGGGAGCCGCTATCGACTTCATTGGATCCTTTGCTGGAAGCTCATCAGATGGGAATCGAGACGGGAGATTTCTACAATGCCGGTTGTAGCGCCATCGAAAGGTGTCAGATTGCCTTTATGTGCGGGAAAGAGCTGAATTGGCTGAAAGGAGAATTGTCGACGTTGAAGCTTGCTTTCAAGAAAATCGATTATATTCTTGGGTTTTCCAAAATCGAAATTCTGACGAAGGCGATCACGATTCTAATGGAGGAACCTTGGGCCCCGTCGACCGATATCATTGATCAATACCATAGGGTGTCAAGTGCGGAGTACGTCTATCATGAACAGAGCAGTTTCAACTACCAAAAGCTGGTGCTGCAATATCTGTTCGAAGAATACGAAGCAGCCCGTGAGACGGTTTTTGAAATGATCAACCTGATGAAAACCTACAAGAATTCCCTTAATGATCCCCTGGCCAACTGCTACCTCTCCCTCGCTCTCCTGGCGGTTTGCGGCCAGGGGAGCGAGGGGGAAAAGGAGGAGATCCTGACCCAGGTCGATGACAATCAGGAGACGTTGGAGAGACTGGCGCGCTGCGCACCGTCCAATTTTTTACACAAGCATCACCTGGTGCAAGCCGAGCGGCTGCGGGTTTTGGAGGGTCAAAGCGATGCGATCCTGTCCCATTATGACCAGGCCATTGCCTTAGCCAAGGAGAGCGGATTTATCCATGAGGAAGCCCTGGCCGACGAACTGGCAGCCAGGTATTTGCTCAGCCAGGGGCAGAACGACGCCGCCAGGGCTTACCTGCGCGCAGCATTGGAGCAGTACGAAACCTGGGGGGCAAAACGGAAGGTCGCGCAGCTGAGGTCTCGATATCCCGGCCTGATTGCCGATAATCGCACTGAAGCGGTGGCGTCCCCATCGGCCAACCTGGACCAGGCTACGATGCTCAAAGCCTCGGAGGCCATCTCCAGTACCCTCGAGTTGGAACCGCTGCTGGAGATCCTGCTCCACATCCTCATAGAAAATGCCGGGGCTCAAACAGCAGCACTGATTGTGGAAACGGATGGCCAGTCTCTCATCGCTGCCCGCGGGAGTGCCGAGTTGGTCGAAAGCTTTCTACCGCTTTCCCTGCTTGTGGAAAAGGCTGGATCCCTCTCCCTCTCGATCATCTCCTGGGTGAAACAAACCTGGGAACACCTGGTTTTGGACAATGCCTCCCGGGAGGAACGGTTTGTCGAGGATGACTATATTAAACGGGAACGTCCTAAATCCATCCTGTGCGCACCGATCATTCATCAGTCATCTATGAGCGGCATCATTTACCTGGAAAATAACCTGGTTGAGGGGGCCTTCACCTCCCGGCGATTCGAGATGGTCAAACACCTTAGCTCCCAGATCGCCATTTCCCTCGAAAATGCCAGGCTTCACGAAAACCTCAAACGAACCGAAGCGAAATACCGGGGAATTTTTGAAAATGCCACCGAAGGCATCTACCGGGCGAGCCTGGTTGGCAGGTTATTGAGCGCCAATCCAGCGATGGCCAGGTTATTCGGATACTCCTCCCCAAAAGAGCTGATGGCATCCATCACCGACATTGGGCACCAGCTTTATGTGAATCCGGAGCAGCGTCATCAGTTCCTGGATCTCATCCGGCAACGACGCCCCGTTTCTGATTTTGAAGTGAATTTTTTCCGTAAAGACGGCAGCACCTTCTGGGGATCTCTGCACGCAAGCCCAGTCTATGATGAGACCGGTGAATTGCGCTTCATCGATGGGATTATTTCCGACGTAACGGAGCAGAAAAACCGGATGGAAGCCCTGCATCAAGAAAATGTCCGCCTGCGCTCCAACATCAAGGAGCGTTATCGCTTCGGAAAGATCATCGGTAAAAGCCCCGTGATGCAGGAGATTTATGAATTGATCTTAAAGGCGGCGGCTAGCGATGTTGGCGTCATTGTCTATGGTGAATCAGGGACGGGTAAAGAACTGGTGGCCGAAGCCATCCATGAGATGAGTGATAGAAAAGAAAAACCCTTTGTTCCCGTCAACGCCGGTGCTGTTCCGGAAAACCTCTTGGAAAGCGAGTTTTTCGGCTACAAAAAAGGGGCCTTTACCGGAGCCAATGCGGATAAGCGCGGCCTGCTCCAACAGGCAGACAAAGGCACGCTTTTCCTGGATGAATTGGGCGAAATCAGCCCCAATCTGCAAGCCAAACTGCTGCGTGCTATTGAGGGTGGAGGGTTCACGCCAATAGGCGGACTTGAAGCGGAAAACTCCGATTTTCGCATCATTGCCGCCACCAATCAGGATTTAAAACAACAAATGAAAAAGGGATTGATGCGGGAGGATTTCTTCTATCGCATCCACATTATCCCTATTCACTTGCCGCCTCTCCGGGAACGTAAAGAGGATATCCCCCTTTTGATCGAGCATTTTATGCAAAACTACACCCCCTCAAAGAACCTGCCCACAATCACCCTCCGTGTCATGGAAGCTCTGACCTCCTATGATTGGCCGGGCAATGTCCGGGAGCTGCAAAACATCCTGTATCGCTATGTCACCCTGGGAGAGGTTGATTTTCTGGGGGAACAAACAATCGCCCCTGGTGGTGAACTCTCAAATTTCGGAGTTAACCCCCGCCATGGGAAAATAGCCCTCGATCAAGCCGTCGCAGATAGTGAAAAAACGACGATTCTCAGCGCCCTGAAAAATAATGATGGCAACAAGACGAAAACCGCTGCCGCCCTGGGAATCTCCCGGACCACCCTCTTCAACAAAATGAAAAAGTACGGAATTCGATCCAGCACAGGAATTTAAAAATAGAGTTTAATAGTGTTCAAAATATTAAACATGTTTCAAAATCTGAATTATGATATATAAATATTTAATATCAGAGAGTTAACCCTTTTTTCTGATCGGTGCTTGTTAACATAATTGAACACTTGCTTCGCATACCCAAACCTCCCTCTTATCAAAATTAGTTAATAATTACAATAAGTTAACTGAATATCCTCAAATTTGGCACACTACTTGATGCTTGAAGCTCAACCTGCCGAAAAACGCGGGGCGAGGGGCAATGCCCTTTCGCAAGAGGTGAGATCCTTGAGATTCTTTTTTCGTTCATTTTTTATAAGGAGAACACTATGTTGAAATCACGTAAACAGAAATTTGTTGCCCCCCTCATGGGGCTGTTCGTTACAGACGTTGTGTCTGTTACGATAACCCGATTCGCCCCGTGGGTGAATCGTATTCTGAACCCTCAATTGAAAGAGGTTTATATGGTAAAGAGAATATTGTTGTTAATATCAAGTGTCCTGCTCGCTTATGGACTGGGGGTGGCCCCTGTTTTGGCTAAAGAGATAACCTTTTGGTCTCGGGCCACCAATCAGACCCAGCTTACTGCGCTGGTCGATGCCTGGAATGAAACGCACGAGACCCAGATCAAACTCACATTGATTCCCTGGGATGATTTTTTTTCCAAACTAGGTCTCGCCATGGCCACCGGCACACCGCCCGACATTGCTGCGATTGAGGTGGGCCACTTTACGAAGTACGCAGCAGAGGGGCAAATGTTGGATATTACCGACAAAGCCAAAGCCCTTCCATACTTTAAATATTTTATTCCAGCTCATAATATGTACTATCCCTTTGGCGGTAAAAAACTCTATGGGATTTCATTCTTCCCTGATATTGCAGTTCTCATATATAACAAAAATCTGTTCAGGCAGGCCAGTCTTGATCCTGAAAATCCACCGTCGAACAGGGCTGAAATGAAAAACGCGATAGAGCGGATCACTGCGCTGGGTGACGACATTAACGGTTTCTACGCCTCCTTAGCGTGCCGCGGCTGTATGTATTTCTTCGGGTTGTCGCAAATCTGGGCGAGCGGTGGCAATATCATAGACTATAGTGCGAACAAAACGACTTACGACGACCCCGAAGTTGGGGCTTTATTGAAATTCTACCGTTGGATGTTGACATCCGGTAATGTGCCGGCCAGTGCGAAGGCGGATACTGGGAGCGGTTTTACAACACTCTTTAAGGCCGGGAAAATCGGCATGCAAGGCGTAAACACGCCTGCTGCTGCAGATATGATGAATCACTTCGGGGATGATGTTGGTGTCACCTTCCTGCCCGGCAGGGAATTCGGCGCCGGTTCTATGATTGGTGGCGACAGCATTGGTATTCCTGCTGGCTCGAAGAACCCGGATGAAGCGTGGAAGTTTATCGAGTGGATGACGACGGAAGAAGTGCAGTTGAAGTACTATGCAGGGATGAACATGATCCCCACCCGTATGGACTTGTATGATCATCAAGTTTTCGCGAAAGATCCACGCCTTGTTAAGTCGGCTAAGGCATCGGAATTTGGCAGGGTCCCATATTTAGTAGAGAATGCTAAAATAGTGTGTTGCTCCCCCACTGCTCCGTGGGTGACTTTGGTGGAACAATCGATATTTGAAGGCGAATATGATGAGGTGGTCGATGAGTTAAATAAAGAGGCCACCAAAATACTAAGAGAGACCCAATAGATCTTACCTCGACGTGCAGAAAGGGGAGGCACCGTGAAGGCCCTCCCCTCCAATATCCTGTCATCTGGAAGTTTCTTATTATGACATCACACCATCGGCGTCAGTTCCAGGGGTTTCTCTTTGTTTTACCGGCCGTCGTTTTCACCCTGACCTTCTTCATCATCCCGCTTTGCATGACCATCTGGATGTCGCTTAATGATTGGCCGCTGTTAGGGACTCCAAAATTCACTGGCCTGGAAAACTACACCGATCTTGTTGACGACAAGTTTTTTTGGAGAAGCCTTTGGTTTACAACCCAGTACACGCTCTTGGTGATACCGGCCATCATCATTCTCGGTATGATCCTCGCTCTGTTGGTCAATCAGCCCCTGACCGGCGTCGGTCTCTATCGGACCAGCTATTTCATTCCGGTGGTCGTCGGTTTCGCGGCATCGAGCTTTATCTGGTTATGGCTGTTCCACAATGAGGCCGGTCTCCTGAACACCCTTCTCAGGGACCTGGGCCTCCTTAAAGGAGACCTGGTTTGGATGGCCGAAAAAAACCTGGCACTCAGCGCTGTCGTCCTGTCGGTTGTCTGGAAAACCGTGGGCTTTGCGATGATTCTGTTCCTGGCCGGCATTCAGGCCATTCCCGGCGAACTACACGAGGCGGGCAGGGTTGACGGCGCCAACGCCTGGTCCCGATTTATCTATATTACCCTGCCGCTGCTGCGTCGGACCTTTGCCTTGGTGCTCATTTTAACGATGATCAGCTCCTTTCTGGCATTTGACCAGTTCTTTATCATGACAGCTGGTGGCCCGCGGCAACAGACGCTCACTGCCGTGTACCTGATCTATGCAAGATCGTTCGTAAATTTCGATATGGGCTACGGATCAGCCCTCTCCTTTGTCTTGTTGGTAATTCTGCTGTTCTTCAGTTACCTGCAGCTTCGTTTATTGCGAGACAATACCCGGTTTTAATATGCCTTACAATCAGAGCGGACTTAAAGGAAACTGACCATGCCTTCAAATACCATAGCCAAACTATCGTCCACCCGCTCGTGGCGCAAAATCGAAAGGAGTAGCCTCTATGTATTGTGCATTTCACTAGCGATCCTCTTTTTGTCTCCGATCATTTTTTCTGCTCTGAACTCATTCAAGGCGCCCGCAGAGGCGTCGGCGGTGCCACCGACCTATCTGCCGTCATCCTTTTCCTTTGAAAGCTACCTGGACCTCTATAATTACGGTGTGGGCGTTTTTCAGTATTTATTCAACAGTGCGGCGGTGGCAATTTTCACGGTCATCGGGACGATCGTGCTCAGCACGTTGGCCGGCTATGGTTTTTCACGGTTTGACTTCCCAGGCAAAAACGCCCTGTTTATCCTGGTGTTGCTGACGTTGATGATTCCCTTCCAAGCGATCCTGACCCCGCTCTTCATTTTATTTATTAAGTTGAAGCTGAATAACACCCTATTAGGACTCGCGCTGGTCTATATCACCTTCCAACTGCCTTTTGGGGTTTTCGTGATGCGCAATACCTTTGACATGGTTCCCCGAGAGATCGAAGAGGCGGCCTTGCTGGACGGCTGCAATACCTTCGAAATGCTATGGCGGGTGATGTTGATCCCGGTGCGCCCAGGGATCATCACCGTCGCCATTTTCACCTTTATCAATTCGTGGAATGAATTCCTGGCAGCCTTGATCCTCATGACCGATGAAAGCAAATTCACCCTGCCCATTATGCTCGTCGCTGTGCGCGCTGAAGGCGCTGGCACAGTGGGGTCGGCTGCAGTCGACTGGGGGGCGCTCCAGGCCGGCGTAACGGTCAACATCATCCCCTGCTTGATCCTGTTTCTACTCCTGCAGCGCTACTATATAAAAGGCCTCATGGGCGGGAGTGTTAAGTGATGACCCTGCATACAGCAGGTGTTTTAATATTAAATTTTTAGCGAAAAGGTAAGGACATAAAAATGACGATACCGACAATTCACGTTGGCTGCGGCGGGTATGCTCTCGGGCGACTTCATGCCTTGGTAAACTGCAAAGGTTTGGAACCGGTTGCTGGCGTGGATATCAAACTTGAGGAAGCTCGCAAAAATGTGGCAAATATGGATGGCGATATCTTCCCAGGGCTCGCTGATCGCATCTACACCACAATAACAGAAGCGCGGGAGAAGCACCACGCTGAGGCATGCCTCATCTTCACCACGACACCATCTCACGCAAAACTCACTATCGAAAGCCTGAATCTTGGAATGCACACCCTGTGCGTCAAGCCGATTGCCTTCAATCAGGTTGAGTTCGGGCAAGTCATGTCCACCCGTAGAGCGAATCCCAACGTGATGCTCGTGCAGGGACAAAACAAACGCTGGAATCCCGCGGCTGCCAAGATGCGTGAGTGGCTTGGCGAGGAGGGTATCGGCGAAATGCTAGGCGGAGAGTGCCGGCTTTGGGTTCGCATGAGGGATTTTACACCGGCTGACGATGAGATATTTTTTCACTTTTGTGCGGGCCACCAGCTCGACCAGCTTGTGGCCGCAAAAGGTCTGCCGAAGTATTTGACAGCATACATTCAGCCGAATAAAGAACAAACCGGCGTATCGGGCCCCTCCGGTGGTCAAGTACTCATGGAATATGCCAACGGAGCCCCTTTCTGCTACACGGCTACTCGGGCAGGTCACACAAACGGCGAATGGAGGATATATGGTTGGTCCGGAGAATGGACCATTCATGGAGAAAAGGGAGATATCTCCCGGACGGCAGGTTATCCGGAGCCGGGACACCTGCGGCTTTTCCGCCGGGGTGAATGTGTTGAAGACCTTCATCTCCAAGATCTCCATCCTCCACCTAAGGGGGTGGATTATCGCCATTGGGAAGAAGATGATCGCCTTCAATTCGACGCCTTTGCGGAGGCCATTTCTACAGGCAAGGACCGGGATTGGCTCCAGGAAACAACCTTGAACACCTGGGTGCTAACGGAAGCATGCCACGTATCTGTAAGGACGCGCGAACGGGTAGATGTTGAAGCATTTCGCGCAAAAGTGATAGGAGAATAATATGAAGTTAATTACAGCAACAGAAGTTCCCAAACCAATGCATAATGAAGCAAGTGGAGCAGTAATCTACACGATGATAGGAAAGCACTATGATGAAGCAGGGGTCGCAAACAATCATATGGTTCACCTGCATGTTTTACCGAAATGCGGGTGGAGCAGGCCGCACTATCACAAAGTCACTGAGGAATCCTATTACATCATTTCTGGCCAAGCGCGTATGATTGTGGACGGAAAAGAAATTACAGTCTCAGCTGGTCAGGCTATCCTTCTAATGCCCAATGAAGTTCATCAATACTGTAACGATCAGGATACTGACCTTGAATTCCTTGTGATAAGTTCTCCTCCCGCGTCAGCTGATGACCATCATTATGATGTCTAGTATGATGTGATCATTGATGAAAGGATAATATGAAATTAATTACAGCAACAGAAAATCCTAATCCACTTATATTGGATAATGGAACAATCATATACGAAATGATAGGAAAGAATTATGCCCCGATAGTAGAATTAGACGACTATAGCGTTGGCTTAATTGTAGTTCCGAAATGCGATTGGAACAAACCGCATTATCACAAAATCGTTTCAGAAACCTATCACGTCACTTCTGGTCAGCTGCAGGTGGATGTGGATAGAAAAGTAACAACAGTCTCAGCCGGTCAGGCAATCCTCCTGGAGCCCAATGAAGTTCATAAATTCCGTAATGTTCAGGACACAGTTTGTGAATTCCTTGTAATAAACTCTCCTCCCGCGACAGAAGATGACCATTTTTATGTCTGAGTCCAGCGACGAAAATTCTTCGGAGTCATTTGCTTGATTCCCTGGGGATTTTGGCGATTCTACCGCAAAAGATTTATGTCGCTGTACTGAGTATTATGGGATCATTGTGACTACCACAGAAAGGGTCAACACATGGGAAAAAGATTTAAAAGAAAAGAAATTCTGGAGCGGCTCCAAGCCCATATCGATACAGGCCAGACCATTCTGGGGGCCGGTTGCAGTGCGGGCATCATCGCCAAATGTGCGGAGCTCGGCGGGGCAGATCTGATCATCTGTTACAGCACCGGCATTTCAAGACTCAAAGGTCTGCAAACGGAGACAATCGGGCATTCCAACCCCGTTACCCTGGGCATGTTTGATGAAATCCAAAATGTTGTCAAAGATACACCGATCATTGCCGGGATCATGGCCAATGATCAGACGGACTATGACTTGGATAGAATGATCCAGAAGTTCATTGACCAGGGGTTTGATGGGGTGATCAATTTTCCTACCCAGTCACAGATAGAAATGCAACTCCCTATAACTAAAGATCAAAATGATGCCAGGGGGAAAGCGTTTGGCCTACCCTGGGGGTTTGCCCGAGAAGTGGAAATGATTCGGAAACTCCGTGACCGAAACGTGTTTACCCTGTGTTATGTCTTCTCTCCACAACAGGCGGCAGACATGGTTAAGGCTGGGGTGGACGTGGTCTGTGCCCATGTTGGGGGAACGTCCGGGGGGCTGATTGGGTTCTTAGCCAACCCCTTGGAAGAATGTCTGGAGAATGCTCAAAAAATAATGGAAGGGGCATGGGCGGTGGATGCCAATGCCATCTGTCTGGCCCACGGCGGTCCTTTTGCTGAACCTCAAGATTTGCAGGCGTTGTATGAACAAACGGACGCCCAGGGTTTTGTCGGGGCCTCCAGCATCGAACGGATTCCGGTAGAAAAGGCGGTGATGGGTGCCGTGAAAGCGTTCAGGGACTATCAGTTTCGAGAAAGAAAAGAAGATGAAAACCATTAAAACAGTCGTCTTGGCCGGAGCTTTGGATACGAAAGGGCGAGAGTATGCCTTCGTTAAAAATCTCATTGAAAAGCAGGGCCTCCGTGCCCTTGTGGTGGATTTCGGCGTTATGGGAGAGCCTGGCCTGGAGCCGGATATTGGCCGAGCAGAAGTTGCCGGAGCCGGGGGCGGAGACATTGAGGAAATGCGCCTGGACCGGCGAAAGGATGCAGCCATGCAAACAATGGCTGATGGTCTCCCGGTTATTGTCCGCCGTTTGTTCGATGAAGGGCAGTTGGACGGGATCCTGGCTATGGGCGGGGGCGGAGGCACCGCCATTGCTGCCAAAGCGATGCGGGCCTTGCCGTTGGGTGTGCCCAAGGTGCTGGTCACCACCGTAGGCAACGGGGATGTGCGGGGGATTGTGGGCACCAAGGATATCACCCTCATTCAAGCGATTGTTGACATCGCTGGGATCAATCGCATCAGCGGCAGCATCTATACGCAGGCCGCCGGAGCAATGGCCGGCATGTTGGCTTTAGAGCCTCCTGAAATTGAAAACGAACGCCCCTTGATCACTGCATCCATGTTTGGGAATACCACAGCCTGTGTGGACCATGCCCGGGGCATCCTGGAGGACAAGGGCTATGAGGTCTTAGTCTTCCATGCCACCGGCAGCGGCGGCCGGATGATGGAAAGCATGATCGAGGAGGGTCTTATCGCGGGCTGCCTGGACGTGACCACCACCGAACTGGCCGACGAAGTTTGTGGTGGTAAAATGAGTGCCGGACCAGATCGATGTCTGGCCGCCTCTCGGGCTGGGATCCCCACGGTCCTTGTCCCCGGTTGTGTGGACATGGCCAATTTCGGAGCCTTTGATACGGTTCCAGGACCGTATCAAAACCGTAATCTCTACAAGTGGAATAACGGCACATTGCTAAGAACCAATGTAGCGGAAAACCGTCGTATCGGCCACATGCTTGCCGCCGCCGCTAACGCCACCAAGGGCCCGGTTTCCATTGTGATTCCACTCATGGGTGTTTCGATGCTGGATAGCATCGGTGGAGATTTTTGGGACCCGGAGGCCGATCAGGCCTGTTTCGATGCAATCAAGGAATCGCTCAAACCGGGCATCCCGATCATCGAGCTGGACAACAACATCAACGATCCGGAATTCGCCGATAAGGTGGCTGAAATACTGCTGGACCTGTTGAGACGACCGGCTTGCCTTTGATCCCAGCGATACCACGATCAGCTTTCAGCTATCAAGGAGTGCGCTCGAGGGTTAGCCAGGATTTTCTAAAAACTGATAGCTGACAACTGATAGCTCCTGAGTGCATCAAAACGCGAGAAAAAAAAGACCCTGGAACGTCAGCCCGGTGGAATCCATAAAGAACCAAAATTAATAAGGAGTGAGTGATGTTTTTTAAAAAGCTTTGCAGCCTTTTTGTGAGGCTGAACGTGGCAGGCGTCGTGTCTGCTGCGAAACTCCGATTCGCCCCAGGACGGGTGTCTCCTTCTTACCAAACTAAGAAGGAGACACCGTGAAAGCTGCGATACATAAGGACGGAAAAATTGAGATTCAGGATCTGCCCACCCCAACCCCGGGGGACGAAGAGGCGCGCATCCGCATCACCGCAGCAGGCGTTTGCCACTCCGACGTGCGCGGCGACTGCGAGTTCTGCCTGGGCGGAGAACCGCGTCACTGCTCCCAGGTCAAGGGCCTCAGTGGCACCTTCGCTGAGCAGTTCTGCGTGTGGGCCAAGGCGCTCGTAAAACTGCCGGACACGGTGGGTGATGAAGAAGCAGGACTCTCCTGTGGCGGCCTCACGGCGTATAGCGCCGTCAAGAAACTCTTCAAGCACCACATCCAACCGGGGCGCCAGGTGGCGATCGTGGGTGCCGCCGGGGGCCTCGGCCACTACGCCGTCCAGGTCGCAACGACCTTCGGCTACAAGGTGGTGGGCATCGACATCGGCGAGGAGCGGCTGAAGTTCGTCGAGTCGCTCGGCGCCAAGCTGGCCGTCAGTGCGGACGAGGCCGTTGAAGCCGTTCAGCAGTTCGGTGGGGTGGACGCCGCGATCGTGTTCTCGGCCTCCATAGCCGGGTTCAAGCTCGGTTTAAAGGTGTTGCGACCCAGCGGCCTGTTCGTGGCGTGTGGTATTCCCCCCACGAGCGAAGGCCACTTCGGACTGGACCCCTTCTTGTGGAACCAGAAAGGCGCGACCCTGACCGCCTCGGTCGTCGGCAACGTGCAGGAGATGCGCGAGCTCGTCGACATGGTGGCGGCCGGAGACGTCAAGAGCCACATCGGCCGCCGCGGTCCGCTCTCGGACCTGGATGCCATCTTGGATGAGCTCGAAGAAGGCAAGTACCTGGGCCGCGCCGTCATCACCGACCTCGGCAGCTAGGAACTGCATGAATGACAACTACTTCAAAGTACACCCAATCGTTAACTCTTGGTTTTGTTAGATAAAAAGAGTATCATTAAATAGAAGAGGTCAGTCAACTTCCCGACCGAAGAAGATCAAAGAACCGTGGTTTCTTTCCTCAACGCTTTTATCAAACGTCGTAAGTTTGAAACAATGATGCAACGTTAATTTATCAGACAGAAGGAGACTCAACTAATGCTTACTCACTATATTCGTGCCGCTTTAAATCAAGCGACTTATGAAATTTTACCCGATGATGGCACTTTTTATGGAGAAATTCCGGTTTGCCAGGGAGTCTATGCCAATGCCAAAACTCTGGAAGCCTGCAGAGATGAGTTAGAAGAAGTCCTGGAAGAATGGATTTTATTTCGAGTCCACAAAAACCTTTCCCTCCCTGTGATTGATACTCTTTCCTTGAAAATCCAAGAGGTGGCCTGATGCCTCGGTTAGGTTCCATTAAACGCAAAGATCTGATTCGTTTTCTCAGAAAAGCTGGCTTTGAAGGACTTTATTCTGGAAGAAATCATCAGTTCATGATGAAGGGGGATCTTTCTTTAAGAATTCCCAATCCTCATCAAAGTGATATTAGCAAAGGGTTGTTGGTTCGCATCCTCAAACAAGCAGAAATCGAGAAAGAAGAGTGGGAAGCTTTATAACGAAAAAGTGCCTTGTCCTGATATGGGTTTACATATTAGTGAAATCTCAAGTAGAGGACAAGATGGAACAATTTGAAACCATTGGCTGAAAGGAAAAAACACATTGCTTCAAAACGTATCTCTTTTCTGCTGAATCATTTTCATCCGAAACATTCACCTGAATTCTATGGTCTCCTTGGATTTATATATTGCGCGTATATGCAGGATTTTGAGTTTGCTTATGAACTCGGTCGTTTGGGCATACAGCTCATGGAAGCGCTGGATCTGAAGGAAATAAACTGTAGAGTTTCCGGGGGTTTCAATGGTGTGACCCGATTCTGCCGGGAGCCGCTATCGGCGTCATTGGATCCCTTGCTGGAAGCTCATAAGATGGGAATCGAGACGAAAGAACCTCACAATCACTGCCGCTGTCATGGAAGCTCTGACCTCCTATGATTGGCCGGGAAACGTCAGGGAATTGATCAACACCATGCATCACTACCTGACGCTCCAGAAACTCGATTTCCTCGATTCCTCCATCGATGACAGCCAAACAGAACCACCGGTCTCGGTTGAGGCGCGTGAAACCAATGAATCCTTGGATGCCACTGTGAAGCGATTCGAAAAACTGTATTTGACCAGGGTGCTGGACGATAATGACTGGCACCAGGGCAAAGTTTCAGCCCTCCTGGGGGTTGATCGTAAAACATTGTATCGAAAAATAATCCAATACCATCTCAAACCTTCATAAAGAGAAGATGGTTTTGATGGGCCCCTTAGAACGCGAAGTGGTGACGCCGAGTGAAAGCCGTCTCGGGGAATCCCAATGGAGGTTATGAAGATCGCTTCGGGAAACCATCAAAAACCTCCTCAAGACTAGAAGCATCAAGGATTCGTTCTGCTAACGATTCTAATTCGGAGACTGGCAAGCCTGCAAGTATCCTTTGGTGTGATTCGGTGAGCGGGCCAAATTTTTTCTCCAGAAGTTTGACAACGAGTTGTAGGGCTTCTTGTTTGACACCTTGTTTGACACCTTGTTTGACACCTTGTTGGACACCTTGCTGGACACCTTGCTGAAGGCCTTCTTGTCTTAATTGTTCGGCAATGGTCATGATTACCTCTTGTGCTTTTTCAGAAACAAATTGTTCTTGGATTTGAGGAATCACACTGGCTTTCTCTAAATGAGGACTCCCTTGGAATAAATAATATAGCACAGTTTCCAGAGATTCCAATCCTGTTTCTTTTTGAGCGAACTCGTTGAGTAAAGGCAAAATGGTTTCGATCAGGTATTCCTGGAGATCCGGAGCATCGATATGCTTCATGAGCAAAAGTGCCACTCTCAATAACAGTTGACCTTTGATTTCCTCATCAGACAATTTAGATAAATCCATCAGGCTATAGGTAAAATTGGGAACGTAGGGTTTTAAGGCATGAGGAACTTCAAGAAATTCATGAAAGCTCAAGCTCACCTTCCATGACGTTGCTCCCTGGTAGAGCACCATCGGGAAGATCAACGGGATCGGTTCTTGGGGATACTGTTTTTTATGCTGTTCCCAGATATTGACCATGTAGACTAAAAGACGAAAAGGCATATCAGGATGAGGACGCCGTTGGTGTTCTAAATGCAGATAGAAATAGCCCTTGAAACCGGAGAAGCGGGTTTCATAGAGCAAATCGCTGCGTCGATTACGCAATGCTTTTTGTACAAAATCCCCAGGGGCCAAATGCATGATGGACCAATCCATTGATTCTTTGACATTGACTGGAAGATATTCTTCAAAAAAGGAGCGCGCGGTTTGAAGATTACTGAACTGCTGGAGAAAGAAATTGTTATGAATCGGGGCTTTCGTTTTGGCCATGAGCGGACTCCTCTGGCGGTTGCGATCCTCCTTATAGGACCAAAGCCGACCCTTTGTCAACCTTGGTTCGCCACAAAGCAAAATCTTGTGTTTTTCAAAGTATCCAAATGCTGTTCAAATGAATTCCTCATCTCAAGGGAAATGAGAACGTTTCCATCGAGCACGAGCACGATGACGAACCCGTGCACGTTTCTGCAAAAGCCGATTGTCTCTAACCCCACCCAATGGACATGATTTCATTCAGATAAAATCGAATAGGGAATTACTGCCCCAATCTAGGATTAGTGTTTAATATCAATGAATTACTACCGAAAATCCATCATTTTTTGCGTTTAAGTGCCGGGGTCATTCTTGTCGGCAAGATGCGCGACACCACCGAGGACGACTGGTGCTTCGTCCTGTCAGTGAATCTCGACGGGGTCTTTCGGGTGGGGCAGTGCTTCGCCCGGCTCCTGCGTGAGCAGAACCGAGGGGGACACATCGTGAACACAGTCTCGGTCGGGGGCTTCCTGACCCACAGCACCTCCGTCGCCTATCACGTCAGCAAGTGCGGGGTCGTCGCCTACAGCGAAGCCTTGCGTACCGACCTGGAACCCGATGGCATTGGGGTCTCGACCCTGTGCCCCGGGGAAGTCGTCACCAACCTGGCAGACTGTGATCGACTGCGCGACCCCAAAGATCAGGTAGGCTTACACTCCGAAGCCGTGAGGGAATGGGATCGCGATGGATTGCAACCGGAAGAGGTCGGCGCGATCGTCGTGTCGGGCATTCGTCACAACGCCGCCTACATCTATACCCACGACTTTAGCGAGCCTTTGGCCGACCGGCTCCAACAGGTGCTGAAGGACTTAAAGGACGGATTGCCCCTCGTAAAAGGTGCTTCCGGCTCATGGTACCAACGGGTGCTGAAGGGCTTCGAGTTTAGGGATTTGAAGCCGCCTCGGAAGAAGTGATCGACTGAGTTGCCGATCCTGCCCGGCGGTGCGGTAAACCTATCAACCTGCTGGGGATCGATCGTCTCTTGGTGAATGCAGGGGATCTATCTCCATTCTTTTGCTGTTTCTCCGTGGGGCAATGGTTGAATCATCCTATAGTCCTCCTTATCACTATGATAGGTATCCCATAGATCAATACTCATTTGCATGCCCAGCCAAAATTCAACGGTGGAATTAAATAGTAGGGATAAGCGAATCGCAGTATCTGGTGTGACACCACGTTTCCCGGAGATAATCTCATTCACCCGGACACGACTGATTTTCAAGGCATCAGCTAATTGTTGTTGTGTTAATCCTAAAGGCTCCATATATTCATATTTGATGATCTCTCCAGGGGGAGTAGGTCTTCGGTTTTTTGGTAACATAAATTCCTCTTTCAGTGGTATCGGGTAAGTTCTAGGTCAAAGACATCTCCTTCTTCAAATCGGAAACATAAACGCCAAGGACCATTCACCGAGATAGTATATTGCCCTTTTCGGTCATCTGTTAAAGCATGAAGATGATTGCCAGGGGGAGATTGTAAATCCCTCAATTCTCTGGCCTGGTTCAGCATATCCAGTTTCCTGAAAACCTGGCCCCTCAACTGAGGTTTGATTCTCTTAGGCTTCCCGCTGTGAAAAAATTCTTCCAACCATTCTTGGGCAAATGTTCTGATCATATCTGTTTTGCCTGAATATTAAATAATATGTAATATAACATGTAACATATTGTATTGCAAATATTAAGAGAAGATCGAGGAGGGAATCCCGGTTTGTTTCAATTCATGTGTTTGGTTTTCCCCTCCCAAAAAAAGGGTCAAATCTTTTTTCGCATTATCCAAGGTTTAAATGTGACGGTACCCCCCAGAGAAGCTTAGGGAAAGCAAAGACCCGCTTGAACAAACGCCTCCTGAAAGAATCGTTCACTAGCGAGAATGCAAAGAAAGGGTTCAAATCTCAGAAGAAAGCGGCATGCTCGGCGGCTTTGATTTTGTCCACTTACAAAGAGAGAAACGCTGGAGCCCCTGACGCGAACTCACATGTGCCTGTGAGCAAGAAAAGGCACTTGGGGCTCAGGAAATGGGCCAATTGCTTTTGCAGATCAAAGAGCAAGTAGACAGGCCGAAGCCAAAGGACGTGAAAACGATCGATCTTCCCCGGGAATCTTTCATAAAAGATTGGTAACCGAACGGGTCTTTCAGAGACCTGAATAGTGACGATTATTGATTTTATAAATTAAATTTCAACTCCTGATTCGTATTATTTGCAGATTAAAGTTGAATTGTGAGCTATAGTTCTATGCTGGGGGTAGGAATTTACGGACGATCATAATTGTTTTCCGGGAAGAATTTGCCAGGAAACAAAGTAAAGAAATACTATGTAGGGAGAATTTGCATATGAAACTGAATGGACAGATAGCTATCGTAACAGGCGCCGGACGAGGCATTGGGCGAGCCACGGCGCTTGCCCTGGCCCAAGAAGGGGCCAATCTGGTGCTGGCAGCACGCAGCATCAGTGAGATCAATGCCGTTGCGGACGAAATTCGGGACGTCGGACGGGAAGCCTTGTCGGTTGCGACAGACGTATCCAGGAAAGCGGACGTCGATTCCATGGTTCAGAAAGTCTTGGACCAATTTGGAAAAATCGACATCCTGGTGAACAATGCGGGAGTAACGAAGCCCGATGCAATTCCCAATGTTCTCGAGGAGGATTGGGACCTGATCATCAACGTCAATCTCAAAGGAGTTTTTCTATGCACACAGGCAGTGTTCAGTCATATGTGTCAGCAAGGTCGCGGACATATCATAAACGTTTCTTCTCTGGCAGGTAAATATTTCCCAAATAAGATGGCGGCTTACGGTGCATCCAAGTGGGGGGTTGTCGGATTGACGGGTATCACTCACGAAGAAGGCAGTCGCCATGGAGTGAAAGCGACTCTCGTTCGTCCCGGGCCGGTTGACACGAAAATGCGTCGTGATAACCATGATGACGATTTGACCAAACTGCCACAACCGAGTGATGTAGCGGATGTGATTTTGCTGGCGGTCACGCAACCCTGGCGCGCTCATACTCCGGTCTTTGATGTATACTCAACTGAAGATTCGGGAGGCAATGATCCAATCACTGAAAACTGATTCATTTCCTGTTTCAGGTGGTCTGGAGCAGCTTTAAGGGTTTTTGTTTGAGAAGTCGATGGGTGGCCAGCAACGCGGTGCCGATGCTGAGGAGACTGATCCCCACAATACTGAATAGGGACATATACCAGGAAAAACTCCAGATGCGCTCAAAAACTATATAGGAGATCACAAAGGACATACCGTTACTGAGGAGCACTCCAAAAATGGCGGCAAAAAGTCCCAGAATGCCGAATTCTATTTGAACGATGGAGCGCACATCCTGGAAGCGGGCACCGAGCACTTTCAAGAGATTTATTTCCCAAAAACGGTTTTGCACTTCATAGCGAGCAATCGAAAACAAGACCACCAACCCGGCGAGAATAGAAAGGTAGGCCATCACCCGAATGGCCCAACTGATTTGATCTGTAATGTCCAGTATCCGAGAAACTATACGGGAAACATCGAGTACGGAAATATTGGGAAATCGTTGCACGATACCGTTTTGCAAGGCCAATTTGCGATTGGAACTGACGTTGGAGATCCCCGCCAGGAAAATTTTTGGAGCGTCTTCCAGAACTCCTGGTTGGAAAATTATGAAAAAATTGGGCTGAAAGCTGTTCCATTTCACTTTTCTCAAATTGACCACTTTCCCCGTGATGGGGACGCTTTGTACGTCAAAGGTCAATTCATCTCCGATTTTCAGTCCCAATTCTTCAGCAAATTCTTCCTCCAATGAAATCTCGGGCAGGGACCCCGAATCCCAATCGTATTGAGGGGCGAAAGGTTTTCCTGCCACGTAGGATTCGGAGTCATTCAACTCTGCGCGATATGACAAATTGAAACCACGATTCCTGAATCGTTCCTCCCTTTCTCTCTCTCGCGTCATGACTACGTTATTCGATTCAGAACCAAAGGTTGTCTGGTTGACTGCTTCCAAACGAGCACGAATCATGGGAGAGAGATAAGACAACTGATAATTTTCTTCCTCTAAGTAGTTTTGCAACAAAGGCACTTGTTCCGGTTGAATGTCAAAGAGAAAAAAACTCGGGACTTTGACATTCTCGGGTTGTGAAATTTCTTCCTGCAATCCCCTTTGTATCTGGGGGATCAAGTTGATCAATAAAGATCCCAATCCGATGGCGAGAAAACAAGAAATTGCTCCCAATTTATTGCGATTGAGATTCCTCAGGGCAATTTTAGGCGTCACTTTTTGACGATGTGAAAGTTTGCCGCAAATGGTCAGGACTTGCCATGCAACCAATCCCAACAACAAAAGTGATCCAAGAAACAAGGTGACAAAAAGACTTCCTATGATCCAGGAATGCGCCTGCCAGATAGCCAATGCCCAATAAACCAGTAATGCTGGCAGATAACTCAAACTTTTTCTCACAACGGTGCGACGATCCTCGAGAGCAGGGATGACATTTTCATGAAACAAAGCGACAGGATTGAGATTGTAAATTCGCACCAGGATAGGCAAACAGCAGATCACGCTACCTAAAGTGCCCATGAATAATGCCAGCAACAAAGTGCTCCAGCCCATGGAGCTGACAAAGCCCTTGGGGAGGAAATTCTGCAAAAGCGTGGGCAGCAATGGGAGCAATAGAAAGGCTAAGAAACTGGAAAGGGCAGCACTGATCAATCCAAGGATCGTGATTTGAATCAAGCTCATCAAATACGCATTTTTGCGAGTCGCACCCAGACTGATGAGGATGGCCATTTCCCGAAAACGACCGGTGAGGAAGCTGCGAAATAAATATGCCGCGCCCACTCCTGCTAAAAACAAAGCAATCAAGGCAACCAATCCCAAATAGTCATTCAGGTAACCCAAAACTCGTCCCAATTGTTGACTGGCATCGATATGAGTGTCTACATCAATTTTTGGAGATCCGGGATAGAGTTCATTCAGCCGTTCTTGCAACTCGTTTTTCACGGATTCCACGGAGACACCCTTCGGCAATTTATAATATCGCTCGTAATGGATGCGACTTCCGGTTTGCACCAATCCAGTGTCTGCTATCTGATTAATGCCCACGTATATGGTGGGAATGCCTGCCAGAAAGGCAACCGTACTGGTCGGATCTTCCAGAACCGTGTCCGCGATGTCAAATGTCGCCTGACCGATTTTGATTGCATCTCCTTCATTGAATTCAAAGGCAAGCATCAAATCCCGGGCAAGCCAAGCTCCTTTTTGAACGAGGAGCGGTTCCCGCGCCTTCTTGTCTTTGAGGGACCCCTGCTTTTCCAGAATTATATCTCCATAAAGGGGATAATTTTCATCAATCCCAATGATGCGGACCATGCGGGAATTTTGATTACCTGCAACCATTGAGATGAATTGAATTTGCTCCGCAGTCTCCACCTCCGGACCGAGGGTTTGGGCAAACACGGCAAGTTCCTGCTTGGTGAAGGGTTGATTGGAACCCACGCTCAAGTCTGCAGTGAGGATATTTTTGGAATTCTGCTCCAAGTGTCGATGAATGGAAGTTTTGAATGAATCCAGCGCAATAAAACCAATCAGTCCCAGGGTGAGATTGATTACAAAAAAAAGACTGAAACGAGAATTGTTACGAATCTCCTTGAGCGCCATCCTGATCCAAAGACTCATACGAATTTGCCTTTCTGAAGAATATGCTTGCGAGAGCAGCGATCGGCCAGGTGCTCGTTGTGAGTGACGAAGAGAAGCGTCATTTTTGTCGATTGGACCAGGTTAAAAAACAAATCAGCAATATGTTCTCCTGTCTTGTTGTCTAAATTCCCGGTCGGTTCATCTGCAAGTAACAAAGCGGGTCGGACGACGAGCGCGCGCGCGATGGCAACCCGCTGACATTCTCCGCCACTCAACTGGTGGGGAAAATGATCCTCACGGTGTTCCAGTCCCACTTGCTGTAGTGCTTCCCGGGCTTTGCCGAACGCGTTCGGGTCATGGCTGAGATCTAGTGGCAATGAAATATTTTCCAGTGCGGTCAAATGGCTCATCAGGTGAAATTGCTGGAATACGATTCCAATGTTTTGAGCACGGAATTTTGAAAGCGTTTCTTCATCCATTTCATGCAGCTTTTGTCCAACCAACTGAATAAAACCAGAAGTTGGCTGGTCCAATCCGGCCATCAACGAAAGCAAAGTCGATTTTCCACTTCCGGATTGACCCACAATGGCCACGGTCTCCCCCATTTCCATGGTGAGGTTGATTCCCGTGAGGACTTCCACGGGTTTGACTGACGTTTCAAAGGTTTTGATCAATTCGTTGACTTGTAAGATCATAAAAATAATAAGTAGAAAAAAATCGGAAGAATTTATCTACAACAAGATTTGACCCGCTAATTCCAGCATCTCGAGTTGAGTAGTAAAAGAATCAGGATTTTGGCAGTAAGGGTAAAAGATTTTCTAAAACGTGCCTGGCAATTATTTGATGCCCCCTGGAATTGGGATGAATGCCGTCTGGCAAGTTCATTTCGGGGCGGGCTGCCACTCCATCCAATAAAAAAGGGATGAAGGGGATCTTGAATTCTTCAGCAAGCTGCGGGTACACGGCTTCAAATTCTTTGGTATACTGAATTCCGTAGTTAGGTGGAATCTTGATACCTGCTAATACGACCTGGATATTGCGCTCCAGGGCCAATTTGATTGCCATTGCCAGATTTTTTTTCATTGCCTGGGGATCCAAACCACGCAGTCCGTCGTTGGCGCCGAGCGCTAAAACCAGAATGGTCGGTTTAATACGCAAATACCATTTCACGCGGGAAAGAGCACTAGCTGAAGTGGATCCACTGATACCGGCATTGATTACTTTAATATCTTTGTATCCTTTCGCTTTCAGGGCCTGTTCAAAAAGATAAGGAAAGGCTTCTGATTTTTCCAGTCCATAGCCCTCTGTCAACGAATCTCCCAAAAAAACTATCGTCGTGGTCGCCTGAGCGATCCCGAGTGTTCCCCCTGTTAAAATGAGGCCCCATACACCCAGTAACAACAGAAATAGTAACTTCAGATTCATATTGACGCCATTATCATTTAAATTGTAATTCTCCAAGAAGTGAGGGAGTATGTCGGGATTTCTCCTACCCTCTTGACAGAGGTTATCATAGCAGGAGTATCTAATTTATTGGAAACGAAATGCGAATCAGGATTTGAAATTTAATTTATAAAATGAATAATTTACTAATTATGATGTGTCATGCTGGTCCCGGATCATCCTGGACTGGATCCGGGACCAGGATGATACGGCATCCAAAATATCGCCCGTATCCCCCTGGATTCCTGGTCAAGCCAGGAATGACACGTTTTTGAACTCCTGATTCACGTAAACGAATCAATTTTATAGTATCCCCTTGTGGAAATAAAGGGTCATGTCGGATTTCCTCGATACGATTGATTTTTTCATGGATGGCGGGCTGAGATCTTTTCGCTGACGTATAAATTTGTATCAATTTGTATCACTAACTGCAGAAACAGGTCGTCGGATCTCATTCTAGATATTCTGCGGTATCAACCGACTTTACAAGCGACGAAAAAATTTGTAATAATAAGGAGAACTCTCATGACGTGCTGTGTCTTTTGCAACAACCGATTATGAATATCAAGACAAACAAACAGACCGGGCCTTTAGTTGGTTTGAAAGTGCTGGAATTGGCAGGCATAGGTCCCGGTCCACTCTGCGCTATGTTACTTGCAGACATGGGTGCCGATGTGCTCCGCATTGACCGAAATAAACCCTCCGGATTGGGAACCCCCCGTCCTGGTAAATACGATCTACTGCGCCGTAACCGACCTTCGGTATCAGTTGATTTAAAAAACCGGGGAGGAGTCGAAACGGTCTTGCGGTTGATCAGTGACGCCGATGTAATGATAGACCCTTTCCGTCCGGGAGTGACTGAAAAACTGGGTTTGGGTCCACAAGAATGTTTCTTACGCAACAAGAGGCTGATTTATGCGCGGATGACGGGATGGGGACAAAGCGGTCCACTTTCCCACTCAGCCGGCCACGATATCAATTATTTAGCGCTCACCGGAATCTTGCATGCAATTGGTCCCAAAGAAAAACCCGTTCCTCCATTAAACGTGGTAGCCGATATGGGGGGAGGTGGTATGTTTTTGGCATTTGGAATTCTGGCTGCTGTCTTTGAATCCCAACACTCGCATCAAGGGCAGGTTGTCGATGTCAGCATGACCGAAGGTGCCGCTTACCTGGCAACCGGCAACTTTGGGTTGATGGCAGCAGAACAATGGACGAACCAGCGTGAAGATAATCTCCTCGATGGCGGAGCCCATTTTTACGGGACTTACGAAACAAAAGATGGTTTGTTTATCTCCCTCGGTTCCATAGAAGCCAAATTTTATCAACTTCTTTTGGAAAAACTGGGATTGGACTCCGAGGAATTGCCTGCCCAAATGGACCGGAGCCATTGGCCGATGATGCGTGAAAAATTTACAAAAATTTTCAAGACCAGAACCCGGAGTGAGTGGTGTGAGATTCTCGAAGGGAGCGATGTTTGTTTTGCCCCCGTCCTCTCTTTTGAAGAGGCATCCAGGCATGCTCACAATCAGGAAAGAAACAGCTATGGAGAAATTGAAGGTGTGATCCATCCCAACTCAGCGCCGAAGTTCAGTCGAACCCCTTCCTCTTTGTCTGCTAAGGTTCCTGCTTATGGTGAGAATACGGCAGAAGGATTGCGTGCTTGGGGATTATCTGAGGAAGAAATCGAAAAATTGAAGGCAAGCAAAGCTATTGGCTGGCAAGGTTGAACTTGATTTTAATCTCGAGAAATAAATAAAGACCGGAGCCCCTGTTCAATTTTCGCAAGTTCCTAAATCCCCAAAAAGAAATTGCAACAGAGAAATAATGGCAATCACTGCTGTTTCACTGCGTAATGTCCGGGGACCCAACGAAAGCTTTCGCATACCAAAGTGGCAGGCTTGTACCATCTCCTCCGGATGCAGGCCACCTTCTGGTCCCACGATTACGCGATGCTTCGGTGCATCAGATTGCTTCAATCGATGTAAATTCATAATGGGAAAAGATAATGAATCAGGTTGGGGAGATAGCACCCATTGATAAGTGCAAGGTGTCAACGATGAAAGCACCTCCTGCAAGCTGTTAAAAAATAATATGTCAGGAGGTAACCGGCGTCCACACTGTTTACATGCTGCTTGCGCAATTTTCTTCCAACGTCGTAGAGTATTTTCATGATTGGAGGCTTTGAGGGTGCGTGGAGAATAGCATGAAGAAAATATCAGAATCCGGGTGGCTCCCAATTCCGTCGCTTTTTGAATGATCCAGAACAAAGCCTTTTCTTTGGTTATGGCAACGATGAGGTCCAACTGCAACGGAGATGGAAGAAGAGGAGAGAGTTCTTTCAGCACCTGAAAATCGAGCACAGATCGCGAAACACTCTCCACGACGGCTGAAAAATGTCGGTGTTCTTGATCTTGAATTTCAAAAATTTCCCCAACCCGGACACGTCGGGCATGGAGAAGGTGCCGGGCTTCTTCTCCAGTAAGCCGATTTTTTTGTCCTGCTATCAACAGGCCGTTAAATAAAAAATATGCCACCTTACTTCCATTCCCGATCTTGACACACCCATCATTCCGCATTATTTTGTAAGGATACTCTCTCCAGGAAAAATCACGATCATCCGTACGTGCTCACCTTACATTCAAAGACGACAAGAGTATGACAAAAACCGTATTGTTACTCAATGGTCCGAATCTTAATTTATTGGGTATTCGTGAACCCGACATCTATGGAAATACGACACTTTCTGAAGTAGAAAAGAAAATCTTCGCTTTTTTCAAGAAAAAACAGATCACGTGTCGAGCGTTTCAATCCAATTCGGAAGGAGGAATGATCGATTGGCTGCATGGGAATCAAGACGCTGATTTTTTATTGATGAATCCGGGAGGGTTCACACACACCAGCATTGCACTTCGGGACGCAATACTGGGAATTCAAATCCCTTTGATTGAAATCCACATTTCCAATATTTTCAAACGAGAGCCCTTTCGAAAACATTCTTATTTTTCTGATATTGCCATAGGATCGATAGTTGGACTGGGAATACAAGGTTACGAATTGGCAGCTCGGGCTAGTTTAGATTATTTACGATAAATTGCTTGTGTTCACATTCCGGCTTGTTCTGATAAGCGTGTTTTTTTGGGGGAATATCACGATTCCTCTCGTAGCCGCCCAGGGGATGTCGGAATTAAAAATCGAGACCCAGTCGTATTTAATTGATGGCCAGACTTACAGTGCTGAAAACGCCACATTGACCTGGGCTGACATCACGGTAGAAGCCGGGATCGTTAGTTTTGACTTGGAAAGCAAATCCCTTGTTGCCAGCAACTTCGTAAGATATACGGATTCTCGGATCATTGCCATTTTAGATCGCTTGGAACTCGATTTGAATACCCAACAAGGGATCTTCTATAATGTGGCTTTGTATGATGCCGCCACACAAGCATTTTTAACTGCAAAGGAAGCTCGCAAAATCGGCAAATTGCGGTTTGTTGCAAAAGATTGCTCCTTCACTACCTGTGACCCACAAAACCCTGTCTGGAAGATTCAAGGCGCGCAAGTCAATTATCAGGGAGAAAATTTTTCTTCGGCCCAAGGAGTCAATTTACTGATCCAAGGTATTCCGGTCTTTTATTTTCCTTATCTCTTCTGGCCCACGGTCACAAAACGCCAAAGTGGATTTTTAGCGCCTTCCTATGAAGTCATCTCCAGCACGGAAGAAAAATTCAACTTGGGCTTTAAATTTCAATTTCCTTACTTCTGGAGTATTGCTCAAGATCAAAATCTCACCATGACGGCAGATCTCATTGAAAACCGTGGTCTTGGAATCGGGATTCAATATGAATATGCCTTCGCAAAAAACTCAAGAGGAGAATGGAACATCTGGGCAACGCGAGAAAATCAAAGACGTGACCCGGTACAAGAGAGTGGGCGACTGAAAGCGAAGGATATCACCGATTTCCCGTTGCAACCCATCCGCTATAAACTTCAATTCAAGCATAACCAGAATTGGGGAGAGCGGACTCAATTTTTCCTCATGGGTCAGATTTTTAGTGACAGTCAATTCCAAAGGGAATATGAACAAGTGCGTGAACCCAATCCAAATTATTCCCAGGACCTCAACCTGGGTCTCTCCTATCAATTTGAGTCGGGAAACGTCAGTTTTCTCATTGACCGGGAGTTGGTGTTTGAAGAAGTAGCTCTTTTCAATCGAAATATCATTGAAACCCGGGTTCAACGTCTGCCAGAGATTTCCTTTAATTACAGCGACGATCTCTTTCAGGTTCCGCTCACTTTTGAATTGGAAGGTGTGCTCACCCGTTTTCACCGGGACAAAGGTTTGGTTGGATGGCGAGAAATTTTCATCCCCGGTCTACGCTATCGCTTTGAGCTTTTTAACGGAGTCAATGTGACGTTCAGCCGGAGCAAACGATTGTCATACTACCAGGCTTATAACCCCGGAATGCCCGTAATATACGCGGATGGTAAACTGGCATTGGGTTCGCGTGAATATCGAGAAATTTTTCATGGTATAGATATCGGCGATGCGGAAGTGAACACAACGTTTTCCCGAGTATTTGTTTCAGAAAAGGGAAAATTCAGTCACCTCAAGCACCTGATAACCCCTCGTCTGATATTTGAAGCGATTGCGGACGTCAATCAAGAAGAGACCAGGTCTTTGATTTTACCAACATCGAGGAATCCTGACCCGGCGCCTGTTGATTTTTTTGATAGAGAGGATAGCTTGCCCGGCATGCGATTGCTCACTTTACGACTCGATAACCTGTTCCTGGTCAAAAGACATTCGCAGGCAAGAGAGGTCACGCTCCCGGAGTATTCCATTGATCAATTGAAAAACCGGATGAGCGAGAATATTTACGATCGGTTGCAAGCGTTGGTCGATGAGAAATTTTTTTCGGAAACCGCTTTTTTGTTGCAATTAAGAACGTTGTTTTCCAATAAACTCACTGTGAAACAGGAAGAACTCATTCTCTCGTATCTACAAAAAAGCGTCCGCAGCCCAGGTGAAAATTCAGTGAGAGATTCTGGTCGAGAGAGCAAAAGTAGCATACTTTCCCGTTTGAATATCATCCAACGGATAAATCTTTTGCGGGAAGATAAAAACTTCGTTCCAAAGGGTCCGCAGATCGAAGATCAGGAAACCGAACCTGGAGAAGCATTACTTCCTTTGCAAATTGAAGGGCAATTGAATCCTGATCCCCGGTTTTCAATAGATTTTTTTCTGCGATATGGTTATCAGGCTAAACGAGTATTGGAATCAAAAGCGAACCTTAACGTCCGGATCAGCGCCAGCAATCGGGCGCAAATTCAATTTCACAACAATGAGTCCGCCTATCGCACACCAAAAAATGTGTTTCATGATAAAACCAATACCCTCAGCTTCGGCAGTATATTTGAAGCCAGGGACGATTTGTCTTTCGGGTTCAGTGGGAAACTCAATTTGAATAACTCTGATAAAAATGTCTCAGGTCGACGCTTAATTGAAGACTCATTTTTTATCGACTATCGTCCGAATTGTTACACCATCAGTCTCGTCTTCAAAGAATTGGTAGAACGCACCGTTACCAGTAGTGGCGAACGAAAAGAAATCGTTGATCCCTCCATCACCCTGAAAATCTCCCTCGGTGAGGTATTGCCATTACCGCGACAAAAATTTCAACTATAAACTTGTGGCTGCCATCAATGAGTTCCTGGTATTTTCACGCCTTGCTGATTTTCTTGTTCATATTCCACCTGAACCTGACAGGTAACGCTCAAACTCAAAGCGTGAATTCAGGGAAAGTCATCTCCGCCCTGTTCGACACGGAAGCCGTTTCGGTTTCAAATTCGGGTGAACGGACGGAGACGTCAGAAGTAAGTTCCATTCATGCAGCAGCCACTCCAAGCATGGAAAAACGAAGTCTGGAATCTCACGGTGTGTTGAAAATTCCAGACCCCAAATTCATTGCGGAACGTGCTTCCATCCGTTCGCAAGGCGCATATTTTGGGGTGGGTTTTCAACAAGTACGATTAGATTTTAGAGAGGGGGGCTCTATTTTCAGCAATGATAGCGCTCTCAATGGAATTGCAGTCAACCTGGGATATTTTACGGAAATGTTCAAATTGGAATATACCCGTCATGCGATCATCCTGGATCTTGAAGAATCTTTGCAGAAGCAAGATCTCTTTTTCAATAATGTGGAGGCGATCCAAAACAACTTCTGGTATTTTCGGGTATTACAGCTGATCCCGGATCTCTATTTTAATTTTGGAATAGGAGTTCAGACTTCGGAAGTGCGTTTGACCCTCAAAGCATCATCAGACCTGATTGATACGGATTCGAGCCTGTCTGAGTCTTCTGCGCTATACCAGGAAGGTTCACTGCTATTCGGTGGCGGTTTTTCCTATTTTCTGACTTCCAATTTCTTCATGCAATATCGTTTTACATATGGTGGCTTTTCACCCTGGATCACAGGCTCCACAGTTAAAAACGCTTTGCAATCCAATCAGAATCACACCTTTTTTTTGCAGTATTATTTTTCCCTTTAAGGTTCTGATTCAAATCTTTGGAGTTTGAAATGCGCACTTTCCCATTGAGATGAGATTCAGAATATTTTATGGATTGACGTTTATAAAACCCTAAACCAGATATTCCAACATACTGAGGGTGATACCCAGGTAAATCAGAATGCCGAGCACGTCATTGGCAGTCGTAATGAAGGGACCTGTGGCAATGGCGGGATCAATGTCGATTCGTTTGAGCAGAATAGGGATCACCGAACCCACTGTAGCAGCCATACTCACCACTGCCAGCAAGGCTAATCCCGCAATGATTCCCATTTTGACGTTGGTCGTGATGAAGTAAACCATTGCAAAAAAGATCAATGCGCAAACAGGACCGTTCAACAGACTCACGCGAATCTCTTTCCAAAGCCGTCGCAGTAAATCGGAGGGGTGAATCTCTCCGGTTCCCAACCCTCGAACGACGATGGATGAAGATTGAATGGCGATATTTCCTCCAAGTGCTGCCACCAGGGGGATGAAAAACATCACTTGAGGCAACCGGGTCAAGACCCCTTCATAGTGGCTCATGGCAAATGCGGCAATAAAACCACCAAACAATCCTAAAATCAGCCATGGAAGGCGGTCCTTGGAGGAACGAACTATTGAAGTGTCCAATACCTCTTCGCTGCCGGTTCCGGCAATATGAGCCAGGTCTTCCTGATATTCTTCTTGAAGTACATCCATCAAATCATCCACCGTGATTCGTCCGATGAGTTTCAGGTATTTATCAATCACCGGAATGACTACAAGATCGTATTCCTGGGCAATTCGCGCAACTGCCTCTTGGTCCATATCCACGTCAACCGCCACGACATTGGGACTCATCAATTGAGAAATACGCAGGTGAGGTTCTGCCAGTAAAAGTTGATTCGGAGAAACAATGCCAATTAAATGGCGAAATTCGTCAACCACGTATACTGCGTAGAACGTTTCTATTTCTTCCTGTACAATGTATTCACGAATTCTCTGAATGGCACCAAAAACAGTTTGATCTTTTTCCACCGAAACCACATTGGGATCCATAATCCCACCCGCGCTCTCTTCATCGTATTTCATCAAAGTCGTGATTTCTTCACGATCTTTACTGGGCAGCGTTTCTAAAACCTCCTCGGCCTTGGTGTCATCTAATATCGCCACCATGTCAACGGCATCATCACCATCCATTTCTTCAATGATTTCACCTAATTGCTCCGTATTCATCTCACTCACAATGTCGGAAAGCACCGGAGAATGTTGCCGGAGATGATTCAGTACGTCGGAAGCGATTTCTTTATTTATGGTATTCAACACCACTAGCTGGTGTTTGAGCTTCAGTTGCATAAGACTGTTTGCGATCTCCACACTGTCGAGTTCTTTGAGCAGACCACGCAATCCCTCCAACTTTTCGGCATTGATCAGTTTTTTGATTAGCTTATATGCAGCCATGAAAATCTATCGACTGAAGTTTTCCCCTCGAACTTTATTTCCGGCGATATCGCCTCAATTCGATGGCAATGATGAAACTGGACAAGATTAAAGACACCACGCAGAACAAAAATGAGGATAGTCTCCATTGAATACTCCGTAGTTACGATTCTCCTCCCCATCTCCGAGTGGAATAAAATATTTTATTGAGTGGGATAAATTCTTTCAATAAGGCAATATTACCGAATTGTTTCGCTTTGTTGAAGTGCGGTTTGTCATTAGTCACGAATGTGGCATTCATTTGCATAGCAAGTGCATGGCAGATTGCATCGGAATAGCTTGGGTAGCCGCTTTTTGGGTGTCCGGTCTTAAAAATTTCAACGGCTTTCATGCGCACAGCAACACTTGGTAGTACCACGTTGACAATAGCTTTTTGGATCAATCCGTCAATTCGATCAAGGTCTCGCTCGATTTTCTCAGTTTCATCGGAGTTAACTGCTACAATTTCTGTGATTTCATCTAACACAAGTGGCGGCTCAAGAATCACTGCCTTCTCCTCTGTTGCTTGTTCAATCAGTGACAATGCTTGTTGTTTTAATTCTCGTTCAAACAGGACTTCAAGAAATACGTTGGTATCGAGGACGAGTTTAACGGGTGCCATATTTTTCCCAAATTTCCTTGGTTTTGTCTTCACGCATGGCACGTAACACCTGTGTTGGATTCCCATTCATTGTGAGAGGTTCCATGGCAGCAAATTCCTCAAAGGCTTTTTGTTTCTCCCCCCGTTTAATGTCTTCAAGAATTAGACGGGTTACATACTGAATCCGTTGTCCGCGCTTCATGGCTTTTACATATTTACCTGCTTCATCAGGTAAGGTAATCGTGAACCGATACATTTTCTCTCCTTTTTTATGTGACGTAGTTAGTGACTAATTAATCACATTATAAGATGGATTCCTTGTTGTCAATATGAAATGTCTCCTTCTTTCCTAATGGGTTCGCTTGAAAAAGAGGCCAAGCATTTTTGCAGATTCGTGCATATTATCGCAAGGAACTCTTTTGAGAACTTCCAAAACTCGGCTCAAAAAATAATGCGTCATTTCATCAGTTAAAAAAAATTAACCAAATGAAAGATAGTGCTGATGCTAGTTAACCCGAATTCGAGATAAGAATTCAATAAATTCAATATGTTATGGAATCTTCATATCTTAGCAAAACCTTGTCATTCCTGCGAAGATTGTCCCTGCGAAACTTGTCCTCGCGAAAGCGGGGAGGGGGGAGCAAGAATCCAGAGGAATGCGGAATCAGAAATCCAGTACGAACCCTGGATAACGGATCATCCTGGTCCCGGATCCAGTCCGGGATGATCCCGGACCAGGATGACAAATACACCAGAATACTCCTATTATTGAAGATTTATGTCGAACTCAGGTTAAATAAATTGCCAATCTTGGGAATGGAAAAAATTTTGCTTAAAGTCCCGCAAGGTCCATATTTTAGCACCCATGTAGACTGAATGATAAGACTTTTAACGAATGTTGGGCCATTCTGGCCCAAGAATTGCTGTCATCAAAACAACTGCGGTTTTCTATGGAAGGATCGTATCCGGTCCATGTTATGAAAGATTTTGAGTTAATCTAAAATGAATCTGAAAAAGATTTCCGGATGAAATCTTTGCAGTTCACCATGGAGGGTGAAAATGCTGATTTTGACAAGGAAACCTGGTGAAAGTATCACCATTGGAGATGATATCAAGATCCAGGTTATTGAAATCAAAGGAAAACAAGCTCGCTTAGGGATTGATGCTCCTAAGAATTATGTGATTCATCGTGAGGAAATCTACGTCCGGATTCAGGAAGAAAACAAACATTGTCTTGATAATCCTCAAGTTTCGTTGAATGACATTACTGATTATTTTAAGCAGAAAAGGTAGTAGATTTTCGACTTCAGAACCTGTAAAAAATACGATTCCTTCCCTGGTTAAAGGGAGATCAGGTGGAATGATTAACCAGGGTTCATTGAAGATGGATGTCGAACTCGGGTTATTAACAATTCAGACCCCCGTATTCCCTCCTTTGCCTGGGGAAAGAGACGGTACCTGATTCGCATTAAAAGTTAAAACGGGTTCTTATTTTGTATTCATTTTCTGCAGCATATTTTGGGCTAACTCACTCAGGTGGTCCAGTGTATGTTGTACTCGTGAACAAGCCAGTTCGTCAGGGATGACATCCATATGAATAGGATTGCCCATCAACACGACGACCTTACTGAAAGGGTAAGGAAAACGCACACCAGAGGAGGAATAGATAAAACTGGAGGGCATTTTACAACTGACAGGAAGGATTTTTTTTTGCTGATTTTTTGCCAGCTTCACGATTTGCAGGATTGAGAATCCCTGCAAGCAGGAATCCTGCACGGGCACCCAAAGTTGAGGCGCTTGGATTTGTTGGCTGAAATTGGATTCCCACTCATCCAATGTTGAATTCAGAGGAGTCTGCCAGAGTCGATATCCCAAATTCTCAATTATACCCACATGCTTGTCCCTGTCAAATTTTCCAACCACAGGAACCTTGTGTTTTTCTAAGGCGAATAAACAATACAAGAGTTCAGTCGACCGGCAAGTGATAATAAAAGATGCCTGTTGCCGTCGCATTTCTTCAAGAATTCCCCAATTGATTCCTAAAGTGCGCACGCTGAAGTGGATAACATAAAATCCAAAAAAAATGGCCAATTCGCGAATTGTGGAATTCCAGGAACTTCTGCGGGAAATTTGTACCATAGCATAATGAGGAAGAAGTGGACCTGAACGAGAAGATGTCACATATTGCCAGAAATTTTGTCAGAAATCAAAATTCTCTTGCCTCTTGTCAAACTCAAAGGTAATTTGTAGGGTTCAAACAGGGACTTTGGTAGAGATTTTTTAGTAGCTTGGAGTATGAAAACAATGGAAATCGTTTTTCAATTTTTGAAACAGTTTGACCTCGCGTTGAATTGGTATATTGTTTTTGGCGTGGTTTTTTTCAGTTTCGTCTTGTGTCCCGCAGCAGTCTTCCTTTATCATTGGGGACGTATTAAAAAAATGCGAATCAGGAGTTAAAAAACGTGTCATACCTGGCTTGACCAGGAATCGTCCTGAAGAGGCGATATTCGTCGGCATCGCAAGTGTTAAAAACGTGTCATACCTGGCTTGACCAGGAATCCAGGTGGATACGGGCGACATTATGGATGCCGGATCACCCTGGACTCGATCCGGGACCAGTATGACACATCAAAATTTTGAATTTTTGATTTTATAAATAAAATTTAACTCCTGATTCGCATTAAAAAGCAAATAGATATCGGAAAATTTTAATTCCCAGGTAGAGCGCAATTTTCTACAGGGGAATCATATTCATAAGGAGATGAATTATGTTGTATCGATTTAAAAAACAGGGATTCGTATTACTGACCATTTTTCTTTTCTGCATTTCCTTCAAACAGGTAGAAGCGCGAGAGCAGTTGGTGGTCGCCTTGACTGCCATGCCGAAAACCCTGGATCCACGTTTTGCAGTGGATTCCAACGGCTGGGGCATGAACCTGCAATTGGTTTATGGCGCGCTGGTCCAGTTGGACTATAACCTGAAGGTCGTTCCGGACCTGGCAGAACGTTGGGAACGACCGGATGCCACCAGTTATGTCTTTCACCTGAGAAAAGATGCTCGCTTTTCCAATGGTGATCCCCTTACGGCATCTGACGTGAAATATACTTTCGACTCGGTAATGGACGAACAAACCAAATCCCCCTTCATCGGGATCAAGTCTTCCATCAACGGCGTAGAGGTTATCGATTCTCACACGATCCGATTTGAAGCGCCGGAAAATATGCCGGAAGTCACTTACTTGCTCAACCTGTTCATTCCCGTGTTTCAAAAGCCTGCGGATAATGAGGAATTGGTATTAGTGGGTGCAGGCCCCTTTCAATTGAAAGAGCAGAATGTTTCGGACATCGTACTCACGCCCAATCCGCATTTTTCTGGTAAAAAACCGGCATTGCAGCAAATCGTATTCAAAGTGATCAAAGACGACAATACCCGTTTCTTGAAATTCAGGAAAGGAGATGTGGATTTTGCCCTCAATGCCTTACCGGCAGATAAAATCAAGCAGTTTGAAGAAGGGGATTTGGCAGAGATGTTTCAAGTACTGGAAGGTCCGTCGTTGCGTTATCAATACCTGGGATTCAATACCGAACATCCGATATTGAAACACAGGGCCGTCCGGCAAGCTTTCGCCCACGCCATCAACCGGGATGAGTTGGTTGAATTCCTGATGCACAATCACGCGGCCAAAGCAGATAGCCTGCTTACCCCCCAAAATGAATTTCACACGACAAATCTTTCCCGCTATGAGTATGATCCCGAAAAAGCGGCCGCCCTGTTGGATGAGGCGGGATTTCTCCTCAAAGATGGGAAAAGGTTTACCATTGAATACAAAACTTCCACTAATAAAATGCGCCAGCGTTTGGGTCGCATCATCAAAGATCAGTTGAAACAGGTCGGTATTGAAATCGAAGTACGCTCATTTGAATGGGGGACTTTTTTTGGGGACGTCAAAGCGGGGAATTTTGAGGTGTATTCCCTTGCATGGAGCGGTGTTTCGGATCCTGATTTCTTTTACAGCGCCTTCCATTCCACGCAATTCCCACCCGGACGAAACCGCGTGAGATACGTCAATGCGGAGTTGGATCGATTGGTGGAAGCAGGCAGGGTGGAAAATGACTTTGAAAAGCGTAAAGCCATCTATGTTGAGGTTCAACAACTACTGAGCCAGGAACTTCCCTATTTGGGACTTTGGTATGCCAACAACCTGGCGATTCTGAAAAAAGACGTCCAAGGCTATCGTCTTCATCCCACCGGCGGTTTCCATTCGTTCCTCGAGATTCATTGATTTTTCTGATGCCGTGCCCCGAACCTGTTCAAACTCCGGGCACGGTGATTCCGCGTTGCGTGCTTCCTTAAGAAAAGGTACATTGAATCGATACGGATCATCTGAATCTCATCTAACAAATGATCAACATGCAGACATGCAAACTTTAACCGTTATTAGTCCTCAAACAGTTATTCATAGCGACCCGGAAATCATGGGAGGGACTCCCTGTTTTAAAGGAACCCGTGTCCCTGTCAAAAATCTGTTTGATTATTTGGAGGAGGGGGAATCTTTGAAATTTTTTTTTGAAGACTTTCCAAGAGTGACAAAAAAACAAGTAGAAGCCGTTCTTGAATTATCCAAGCAATCCTTACTTGATAATTTATGAATATTCTACTTGATGAGTGTGTTCCTAAAAGGCTAAAGCAACACTTATTATTCCTTTCCTACCACGGATTGAAGAAGCGATTAAAACCATCGATTCCATCTTGGCTGATCGATATGCGCTCGCTCGTTGTCGATGCAGGCCTCTTGGCAAAGTGGCAGCAAGTTGTCGATGCTCTGGTCGTCGAGGGCGTCACGCAACTCGCACCCTACTCGGAGTAATCGCGTTCATCACGCCAGACGCGAAAGATTTAGATGAAATTACCTGCGGGTGAAAAACTCTTGAGCTCAAGACAATTTCTCGATACCAATACGCAATTCTGATAAATTTCTAGCAGGATGTGAGACATCCTCTCAGATGATGGTAATTTTTTTTTCAGATACGAAATAAAAATCAGGGATTGCTCCTGGTCTTCATCTGCCGTTTTTTTCCTGGCTTTTTGCCTTTAAACAGCTTTCCAACCTTTCGTAATCACCCAGGTGAACCTTCATCAGACTTTTCCAGAGTTTGCCATGATTCGGAACGAAAAAATGAAGCAGTTCGTGCGCAATCACGTAATCCCAAAGTTCATCGTCAAGACCTAGCAACTCGTTGTTGAAGTTCAGGTGGCCGTTGGTTGAACAGGAGGCCCACTTGTTGCGCATCGGCTTATCGAGATACATGGCGTAGAGCAGCGGCGCGTCAAAGCCGGTCAATAGTTTCTCGGTGACAATGAGGATCTTCGGTTGCTGGTCGAACTTGCGGAAACGCTTGCGAACCTGTCGTTCCGCCGCCTTGATCATGGTGAAGGTTTTGCCGCTTCCCTGCGTATGCCAGACGAGGCCGCGGGTGCGCTCGGGGGCCAGCGCGCGCTCGACTGGTGACTTTCTGGAGGCGCTTGAAGTGATATTAGGTAAAGGAACGGCGGGTTTGTCTGCTAAAACAGTCAGTCTCCTTAAATCAAGCTGGTATGAGGATTGGAAAGCCTGGAAACAACGTGATCTCTCCAGGAGCCATTATGTTTATCTTTGGGTCGATGGCGTGTACTGCAATGTGAGGATGGATAAAGATAAACAATGCCTCTTGGTGATTGTGGGGGCGACAGAAAATGGAGATAAAGAGCTCGTTGCCTTGGAAGATGGATACCGGGAAAGCGAGCAATCCTGGTCGGAGTTGCTGATGGATCTGAAGCATCGAGGATTGACCGAAGCACCTGAAATCGCTGTGGGAGACGGAGCAATGGGATTTTGGAAAGCTTTGAAAAAAGTCTATCCTCAGAGCAAAGAGCAGCGCTGTTGGAGGCACAAAACGGGGAACATTCTCAACTATTTGCCAAAAAGGGAGCAAGCTAAAGCCAAAGACCGTCTCCATCAAATTTGGATGGCCAGCAGCAAAGAGGAAGCTATTTAAGCCTAGAAGCATTTTGTTGACATGTATGAGGCTAAATATCCTAAGCCACTCACTGCTTAATTAAAGATAAGGAGACCTTGATGGCCTTCTATGATTTCCCGGCAGAGCATTGGAGGCACCTGAGAACGAGTAATCCCATTGAATCCACCTTCGCGACTGTCAAACTGAGAACTGCAAAAGTAAGAGGTTGTTTCTCAAGAAATACCGTCTTGACGATGGCATTCAAATTGATGGAATCTGCTCAGAAAAATTGGATCCGACTACACGGTTTTAAACGATTAGCCGAAGTGATAGAGGGAGTGCAATTTGTCGATGGAATTCCTCAATACAGGATCGCCGCCTATATAGCCATCCCCAGAATTTGACTATAACTCTTTACATGCCTATTGCTAGCTGCTATGATCTCATGTATTTTTTGATTTTCCTACTATGTGGAAAAAAGTTGTATTTTTTTTGGATATAAGATATTTTCCTGAAATTCTCATATTTTTATGGGGTTCCGGAGAGGAATCCAGGTGGTCTGGTTTCCACATGCGCTGGTTGGCGCAATTATCATTAACATAATCCAATTGGAGGATAAAATGTTAAAATTACGTAAGAAACTGTTGGCTCTCATGGCAGGGCTGTTGGTGGCAGGCGTGGCGTCTGCGGCGGAAATGGTAAAAATTCCATTAACGAAACTGGATGGGACTGTCATGACCAAAGAGATGGAGGTTCCCGTCTACGGAGGCTTGGTGAACAGCGATGGCCCCTACGGGGTCGAGGGATGGGACCCACGATTTACCGCGTGGGTCGCTATGCAGGCGGTTATCTCTCAAGATGGCATGATTGAGCCAAACTGGTATGTGGGACAAAGAGGCACCGAGGAATTCGATTTTGCGCGCAACTCCCCGATCATTAAATACTATGGTCCAGGGACGTTTGAATCCTACGCCTTCCACGGTCCCAATCGGTTGGTTGGTCGGCTCCGCCAGGGTATGACCTTCTGGGGAAAGGACGATGTAGTCCTTGTCAATGATCAAATGGCCAATGACTACGGCCGGGAATTCACTGCCGATGACCTGATCGCGGCATGGGAGGAATCTGCCAGATTCTCTCAGTCCTTCCATTACGGCAAACGCAATAATTACACGTTTACCGCGTTGGATCGGTACACCATTCAGATCGATACCACGGTACCCGATCCCACCGGGGTCCTCTGGTTGAATCTTGCTGGGCTCATGTTTCCCCATACCCCGGCTTCCTACTGGGACGAAGCTGTCGACAAAAACGATTGGAAAAATCGTCTCACCATTGGAGCGTTTATCCCCTCGGAGTGGCAGCAAGGTGTGCAAACCACCTTCAAAAAGAACCCCAACTACTGGCAGTATGACCCCTTCTTTCCCCAGAACCGGTTACCCTACCTCGATTTTTACCGGTACATCGTCTTTGACGATATCACCACGAAAGTGGCTGCGTTACGCACCTACAAGCTCGATGTCCTCAACCAGGATGTACAAAGTGTGCCATGGCAGGATTATGAAAGTATCCAGGAAACGAACCCGGATATCCAAGGGGCTGTGGCCTCGCCTGCCACCCTGTGGCTTCAGGTCAGGATGGACCAACTCGAGTCGAAGAGTCCCTGGGTCAATAAGAAGGTGCGGCATGCCGCCCTGATGGCCATCCCCCATTTCGAAGTCGCTCAAGAATACTACAAGGGCAACTCAACCCCCTATTTCTATATGACCTACGAGCATTGGAAACCCCTATACATCAGCTATGAAGAGCTGCAAGCGGAACGCCCCGAACTCGCGGAACTGTGGCAATACAATCCGGAAAAAGCGAAGCAACTGCTTGCCGAGGCCGGCTATCCCGATGGCTTTGATACCGTCATCCATACCCGGCCGGACCACCAGCACTGGGTTGAACTCTACCAGGGCTACTTCCAGGATGTGGGCATTCGGGCCGAGGTCAAAGTGATGGAGGCGACCCAACTCCGCTCCATGCAGATGAGCATGGACCCCAATGTGTTCGTGGTGGGTACCGATGCCGGCAATCCGGAGTGGGGTCCCACCAACGAAATCGTCTATTTTGCACATCCGACTGATGGGGTCATCCCCGCTCATGGCCGGTGTGAAGACGGAGTCGGCGCCGAAGGGTGCTATAAAGACGACTGGTTGGTGAAGAACTTCGATGATTTGCAAAATCTGACCGACTTGGAGTCCTATACCAAGAAGTGGCGTGAGCTGGCCCTCCACCTGACTGATATGCAGTATTCCATCCAGGTGCCGGATGAACAACAATTCCGCATGTGGCAGGGTTGGATCAAAGGCTACCATGGGGCCAATCGGCCGGTGGAGGACCGCGTGTTCAAGTACGTGTGGATCGATGCTGCGGAGAAGAAGCAGCGCAGTGGACGTGAGGCCAACGAGTAACCCTTGACTCAAGCCAATTCCAACAACAGGGCTGGGGGATCAAGCATTTCCCAGCCTTTTTTTTTCATAATCCCTAACGTGTATGCAAACTTATATCCTCCGAAGAATCCTGCTGCTGATCCCCACGCTGATCATTGTGACCTTCCTGGTCTTCAGCATCGTGCGCTTCATCCCAGGCAACGTCGTGGACAACATGATCGGGATGATGCAGTCAGGCGGCGGGGTCGGGCCCGAGATGGATGTGGAAGAAATCCGCCGGGAGATCGAGAAACGGCTGGGGCTGGACAAACCGTTCTATATTCAATATGGCCTCTGGATGTCAGGGGTCTTGAGAGGAGATTTCGGGGGATCCTTGTATACGGGGCTTTCCGTCACGGGAAAGCTGCTTGCCTTCCTGCCGGTCTCGCTCGAGTGTGGGTTGTTTGCCTTGTTGATCTCCCTCAGTATTGCCTTGCCGGTGGGCATCATTTCCGGAATGCGTCCGGACACCATGACCGACAATCTCCTGCGCAGCATTTCGATCCTGTTTATTTGTGTTCCTAATTTCTGGATCGGGACGATGATTGTGGTCTTCCCCGCGGTCTGGTGGTATTGGTCCCCCCAGTTGGTCTATATTCCCTTTCTCAAAGACCCCTGGGGAAATCTCAGTCTGATCCTCCTGCCGGCCTTCATACTGGGGATGGAACTCTCCGGCATGACCATGCGCTTCACCCGCAACATGATGCTGGAAGTGCTGCGGCAGGATTATATCCGCACCGCATGGGCCAAGGGACTCCGGGAGAGGGTGGTGATTTTGGGACACGTCCTGAAGAATTCACTGATCCCGGTCGCCACACTGGTGGGCTTGCAACTCCCGGTATTAGTGGGGGCGGCGATTGTGGTCGAGATGATCTTCAATCTGCCGGGGCTTGGCAAACTGATGATCAATGCCATTGAGTTACGAGATTATCCCATCATCTCCGCCATCAACGTGGTCATGGCCGTCATCGTGTTGTTCTCGAACCTCCTGGTGGACATCAGCTACGCTTGGCTCGACCCAAGGATTCGGTATCGGTAGGTGGTAGCTTTCAGTGGTCTGCTATCAGTTTTCAGAAAGGCGATAGCAGATAACTGACAACTGATAGCTTTTAAAAATGGAAGTACAAACCGCAACACCCACAGCAGCAGCAAGCGCCCCTGCGAGAAAAGGGGCATTCCGCATCTTCCTCTCGCGGCTTTTCAAGGAGAAGCCCTTGGGCGCTGTCGGTGGGATCATTGTTCTGGTGTTTCTGTTCGTCGGGGTCTCCGCCCCACTGCTGGCTCCCCAAGGTCTCTTCAAGCGAAACCTGAGAAGCACCCTGCAGGGACCCTCAGTCGAGTTTCCCCTGGGGACGGACCATATGGGACGAGACCTCCTCACCCGCGTGTTATATGGGGCGCGGATTTCGATGGTGGTGGGATTGACAGCCACCACCCTGGCCGTGGGACTGGCGACGTTTCTCGGCCTGATTTCAGGCTACTTTGGTGGGAGAGTGGACCTCGTCCTGCAACGGTTTGTGGATGCCTGGCTGAGCATCCCCTGGCTGTTCCTGGCCCTGACCATCATGTCGGTACTGGGACAGGGGATGGTGCAGATCATCGTCCTCTTGGGATTGAGTTGGGGGATGGGAAACGTGAGGACGATGCGGGGGGTGGTCCTCAGTATCAAGGAAAATGTCTATGTGGAGGCCGCCCGGGCGGTAGGCTGCAGCACCTGGCGCATCCTCTGGCGGCACATCCTGCCCCAATTGGTGGCGCCGATCATTGTCCTGTTCAGCATTAGCCTTGGTGGCGTCATCATAGGAGAGGCTGTCATCGGCTTTCTGGGATACGGCATTCCTCCGCCCGAGCCCAGCTGGGGCTCCTTACTGAGTGTGGAAGGCAAGAAATATATGTTGAAAAATCCCTGGTTGGCCTTCTGGCCCGGCATTTCCCTGGCCATCGTCGTCTTTGGGATCAACATGTTCGGCGACGCCTTGCGAGATCTGCTCGACCCCCGGCTGCGAGGCGGCATGGGTCGCTTTGTGATGGCCAAAAAGAAAAAATAAAATAAGAGATTCTTAGATTCTTTTAAGGAGACCCAATGCCACGAAAAGCTGTATTTACCGGAGGACACGGGGTGGCCGTGTTGGAATACCAAGATCGCCCGTTGGCGCCCAATGAGGTGCGTATTCAGACTGAATATGCCTCCGGCAAACACGGGACGACCATGGCCCTGATGGATGGACTGAACCGGCAAGGGCAGCGTTGGGATGCAATCTATCGCCTCTCACTGCCGAGCGATGAGCCGGACCCGGATCCCCTTCCTGCCAATGAAGTCGGCACCAGCGGGGTAGGGACTATCATTGAGGTGGGGACGGAGGTCTCAGACTGGAAGGTGGGGGATCGGGTGTTTGGCTGGATGGACGTCAGTGAAACGAACATCATTTGTGTGGATCGCCCGGAATACTATCACTGGCCATGGCATGGATCAACGGCGCCCTGGCTGGTTTGGGAATTAGACAATCTCGATCCTCTGTTGGCGTTGTGCTTTGAGCCGGCCTATGTGGCATTCAATTGTATTCGCGAATCCAACATCCGCTTTGGCGAGACGGTGGCCATTGTTGGGCTGGGGGCCATTGGATTGCTAGCTGTCCGCATCTCCGCGCTCAGTGGAGCAGAACAGATTTTTGCCGTGGATCCGCTGCCGAACCGTAGGCAGTTGGCCAGCAACTTTGGAGCCCATCATGTCCTCGATCCCTATGCCGGGGATGCGGCCCTGTCCATTCACCAGATGACCGGAGGGGCTGGGGTCGATGCCGGCATTGAGATCAGTGGCAAATTTCCGGCATTGCAGACAACGATTCGAGCCACACGGGCCGGGGGAAAGGTCTGCGCAGCAGGTTTCTTCCAGGGTGAGGCGAAAGGCTTATGGCTGGGTCGCGAATGGAGTTCAAACCGCCAGACGATGTTTGTCCCTACAGGCGTTGGTGATTTACTGATGCATCGCGACCACCCCCTGTGGGACGAATTCCGTGCTTACGACACGGTGGTGAGTAAGATGAAGCAGGGCCAATTTACTGTCCCGGGGCTCATCGACCCCCTCGTCTCCCTGGAGGACGTCCCGGAGGTTTTCCAACTGATTGAGCATCACCCGGAAAAAGTGATCAAATATGCGGTTCGTTTTTAAGAAAGGAACAGGATGACTGAAGCATTGCGAGTGACGGTATGGAACGAGTTTTGGCATGAGAATCCGGAACATTGGGATTATGTGAAGACGAATTGGATGAGCTATGGATATAGCGAAGAAAGCGGGATAGAAGAAACCGAGGGGGTTCAGAAAATTTACCCTGAAGGCATCCACTCCGTCATCGCCCGTCACCTGGACCAGCAAGGGTTCTCGGTACGAACTGCGACCCTCGATGAACCGGAGCATGGCCTGAGCGAAGCGGTCTTGGCCGAAACCGATGTCCTCCTCTGGTGGGGACACATTGTCTCAGAAAAGGTCCAAGATGCGATCGTGGAGCGGGTCTGCCAACGCATCCTGGAGGAGGGGATGGGTTTCATTGTGCTGCATGCGGGGGCGATTTCCAAAATTTTTAGAAAGCTGATGGGCACTACCTGCGTGATGACACCGCGAGTGGATGGGGAGCGGGAACAGGTTTGGGTGGTCGAGCCCGGGCATCCCATTGCCCGAGGCTTGGGGAAATCCTTTGTGGTTCCCCAAACAGAAATGTATGGAGAACCCTTTGACATCCCGACTCCCGACACGGTCGTCTTCATCAGTTGGTACCCCGGCGGTGAAGTCTTCCGCAGCGGGTGTTGCTTTCAGCGTGGACGGGGGAAAATCTTCTTCTTCGCGCCTGGGCATGAAACCTACCCGATCTACTATCAACCCGAAGTCCGGCAAGTGCTCACCAATGCCGTAGCGTGGGCCGCTCCCTCACGCTCTCCCGGGAAAGGCTCGCAGCCGCGTGAAGTTTGATTGATGGGACGCCCTTGCGGAAAGACCCATTTACGCGCGGGGCCGGCCAATCACTGAAAAAAGCGTTGACAATGTGTTTGCGGTGATTTAAAAAGCTAGCGAAACAATTTGCTTAATTACCTATCAGGAGAACCTATGACCACCATGCTTTCAATCGAACAGAAACAACAGTTGTACCGCGAGGGCTACGTTATCCTGAAAGGTGCTGTTTCCAAGGAGTTGACCTCAGCAGCGAGGACCGCAATCGGGGAAGCCGAGAGCAATCCGGATCCTATCCCTGCGGATGATCCCATCTTCCGGGGTACCTTAGTCGTGGGGATGAACCGAAAGCTATGGAACCTTCGTAATGCATCCATGATGATCGACCTGGTCAACAAGAGCACCTTGACGCCAGTATTAACCGAATGTATGGGACCGTTTGACCCACCTACGCAATGCCAGGCGGCCATTAATCCAATCCAGCGCGAGCCAGGGGAAGGCTACAACTATATCGGGTACCTGGAAAAGGACCAGCCTTACTTTGGGGCTCAAATGCATTTAGATGGCTTGTGTGGCTTTCCCATTGTAGAAGAGCCACAAGTGGGCTCCGTCGACGAGATCTACCAGTATAGGATCTCCTCTCGTCACAAGGGGAACCTCGGACGCACTGCGGAGGTGACAGGCAACAACTTCGTGCCGCTCTTCATGGATCCGGAGATGACCTTGGGAATCGGCAGCTTCACCGCCTTCCTCTTTGTCTGCCTCAACGACCAAACGCGAGAGGGTTGTGGACAGACCGCCATACTCCCTGGGGCACACCACGTCGCTGAGCAGTTTTTCAACCAGCAGCGTGCTGCCGGGGATTGCCTGGGTCAAGAGGGGCCCGGCTGGCCTCGGTTCGATTACAACTCACCTAACCGTTGCGGCATGAAGTTCCTGCCGGACGACATGTATGATGCGCTGACCGACGAGACCTCGGCATGCACGCCCGACGGCAAGCGGTGGCCCAAACCGACTCAGCTTTTGATGGAAGAAGGCGATGCCACTATCACCACGTACCATATGCCGCATACCAGTACTCGCAATGAGCGAGGCACCGAGAGCCGTAAGACCGCGATTTTCCGTCTTCGTGCTAAATCCCATCAACCATCGATGATGGTGGACTGCCATGGGATTACCGACCACCCGGACCGGGGATACCACGGTGAATGGCTGCAGTACCCGGAAGGGGTGGATCCGTGGGAGCGCTCAAAGCACTTGCTCTGCCACCCCTGGGAAGTCTGGGAGGGAATGCAGCAGGTCGTTGCTGATGAACGAGCCAAGGCCAACACATCGAGTAAGGTGTAAGCAAATATATAAGGAAATCTGGGGACAGTTACCAATTATTTGCAATGAAAATCCGAAAATCCGGGGACCGTCCCACAACCACCACAAGAGGGACAAACGCTTCGTAGACTGGGATTGAAGGTCATTCTGAGCGCAACGGAAAGCCGGAAGTCTACCGATCTCGTGCTGCGCTGTCATTGCCGGGGGACTTATCTTTACGATACCATTACGGCTATGGCCAGCTTGATCCACTTTTTAGGCTTAGGACAGTGCCCTAAATTATATTCCCATTTGATGGGTATTGTGTTTCAATACCCCGATGAAACGCAATCTTGAACTTGAAGCGACGATCGTTGAGAAGTACGCGGCGGGTCGAGGCGTATCTCGACGAGCGCGGGCGCCGTGTATGGGCGGCGACCGAGTCTCGTGCCATCGGGTATGGAGGCGATGCGCTGGTGTCGGATGCGACCGGGTTGTCGCACCCGACGATACGCAAGGGTCGCGGGGAGCTGGAATCGGGCGGTGCCGAGCATGGCCGATTCCGCCGCCCAGGCGCGGGGCGGCCCGGCATCAAGCAGTCCCAGCCCGGCATTAAGCAAGCGCTGGAGAAGCTGGTTGACCCGGTGACTCGTGGCGACCCGGAGTCGCCGTTGCGCTGGACATGCAAGAGCCGTGCGAAACTCGCCACGGCGTTGTCGAGCGCGGGCTGGAAGGTGGGTTCGACGACGGTGGGCCGATTGCTGCACGAGCTTGGCTATCGGCTGCAATCGGTGCGCAAGAGCCGCGAAGGGGCGTCACACCCGGACCGCAACGCACAGTTTGAACATATCAATTCGAAGGCTGAGGAGTTCCTTCAACGCGGCCAGCCAGTGCTCTCTGTCGACACGAAGAAGAAGGAGCTGGTAGGGGATTTCAAGAACGCTGGCCGGGAGTGGCAACCGAAGGGCGATCCTGAGAAGTCACTGGTTCACGACTTTCCCCAAGATGCGGCGAGCAGGGCCATTCCTTACGGCATCTATGACATGGGCAGCAACGAAGCATGGGTCAGTGTTGGGTTTGACCACGACACACCCGTATTCGCTGTCGCTTCGCTGCCGCACTTCGCCGACGAGACCGGTGTCCGCGTCCACGTCAGTCATTTCCCGCCTGGCACCAGCAAGTGGAACAAGATTGAGCATCGCCTGTTCTGTCACATCACCCAGAATTGGCGAGGTAAGCCGTTGCGAACCTTTGAGACCATTGTCGACTTGATAGGCAACACACGCTCCGACGCAGGGCAGCGAGTGAGAGCCGAGTTGGACGAGGGGGAGTATCCCACCGGGGTCAAGACGACGAACGCTGAAATGGATGCACTGTCACTACATCGCAACGAGTTCCACGGCGACTGGAACTATGAAATTTACCCGCGATGAAGTTGGAAACATAAATTCGATCAATGTCCTAAGGTTTTTTTCGCCAAAACCAGCCCCGAACTCTGCCGTTAAATGTCGCCCCAGTGAGGCGACAATCCGTTTACCGTAATCCGCACGTTTCTTCCCGAGAATATCGCGGTGAATACGCTGTCCGATTTTCCAGAAAAGCATGGTGAGCGCGGCGTTGGTGACTTGGGCAACCTGACCCCGGGCCTCTGCGATCATGCCACGTAACTCCGCAAGGAGAGCGTCGGTTGGCTTGATGATGTCGTTCGCTTCATTCATACTCCAATCCTCTCCAGAATCTCCCGCAAGGCCCTGTCGGTCTCCCTGGCCTCGGCCTCGATCATATCCAGTTCCGCCACGATTTCCGAGAGCGGCCGATAGGTCTCCGCGTCACCGGTGTGGATGTATCGGCTTGGGGAAATGTTATAGTCATTCTTCTTCAACTCCGCGTGCTCGACGATGCGGCTGAGTTTTTCCTCTTCCTTCCACTCGATCAGAATCTCGGCGATACGGTTGATGTCTGCAGGCGGGATGAAGTTCTTGGGGTCGCCCTTTTCGAAAATCCGGCTGGCATTCACGAGGAATGCTTTGCCTTGCCGGGCTTTTGGCTTGGCCTTGTTGAGGAAGAGCACGATGCCCGGGGCGGAGGTATTGTAGAAAAGGTTTTCGGGCAGGTAGAGGACGTTCTCGATGAGGTCTTGGTCCACAAACCACTGGCGGACGCTTTTCTCCTTATTGGCGCCTGCGTTGCCCGAGCCGCGGGAGGCGGCGCCGGTATCGAGGACGACGGCGGCCCGACCGGCTTGATGATGGTCCGATCCTGGCTTGAGACTGGCGCACATGTGCTGGACCCAACCCCAGTCGGCGGAGGATTTACCGGGAAAACCCGGGAGGAAACGCTCGAATTCGTCGTTGTCGTAATCGGTCTCGCCGTATTCCCCCTGGTTCCACATGGGATTGGCGACGACGCGATCGAAGGTGCGGAGCTTGCCGTTTTTCCCGGTGCGGAACTTGGGATTCTTGAAGGTGTCGCCGATCTCGATCTGTCCCTCCATATCGTGGATGATCATGTTCATATTGGCCATGGCCCAGGTCTCGGGGACGTATTCCTGGCCGAACAGTCTGAGTGGCGCGTATTTCGCCTGCCCGGCGGCTTGCATTTTGGTCTCCATGGCGAGATCGCACTTGATGAGGAGGCCGCCGGAGCCGCAGGTGGGGTCGTAAATCTCCACACCCGGGTCGGGCGCGAGGACGCGGGCCATGATCTCGCCGACTTCTCCGAGGGTGTAGAACTCGCCGGCGCTCTGTCCGCCACCTTCGGCGAACTTGCGGATGAGGTATTCGTAGCTCTTGCCGATGATATCGGCCTCAACGTCCTCGAGCCCCAGTCGCTTGGTGCTGATGGCCTCGATCAGGTTGGAGAGGCGGTCGTCGTCGAGGTCGCGCAGGCTGTGGGTGGTAGCGTTGAAGTCAACACGGTCGATGATGCCTTGCAGGGACTGGTTTTCCCGGGCGATGGCCCGCATGTGGGTAGTCACGCCTTCGCCGATCTGGTCCGAGAGCTTGCGAATGACCGACCAGACCGGTTGTTCGGGATCTTCCGGCACGAGGGGAAGATAGAAGCGGACGAGCTTGTGGTCGGCCTTGACGAGTTGGAAGGCCATCTTCCGCGTGCCGACCTCTGCGGCAATGCGATTCACTTCGTCGTCGAAGACGTCGCAGAGACGCTTGGTGAAGATGAGAGGGAGAATATAGTCCTTGTATTTCGGCGCATCCTTGGCCCCGCGGATCGAGCAGGCGGCATCCCATATCCAGGATTCGAGCGATTTGTCTTTGGAACTATATTCAGCCATGCAGGTGTTTTTCAGAGCCATTGGAATTTGTCCCCACCCCTTGGTTTCAGGTACTTTGCCCCGACTGTCCGGAATTGAAGGGTACAGGAAGTATAAATGCTCTCTTTCGACTGTTGAAATTATACCAATGACCACTTTTTTTACAATGGGCAGTTTCCAGTCGTAAGTGCAACGAAGGGAGAGCACAGGTTCTCCCAGGTTCTGGCACTACCCCCGAAAGCGCATGTCGCGCTCTTCGACCCCGGCACTGTCCCCATACCAGCCTTAATGCGCACCAGAACTGCTGCCTTTGGAATCGAAGAACTTGTTTTCAGATGAACAGGCCTCTCATTCGCGCATCAGTGCGTTACATGAAAAATCGTCCCGGACAGTTTGAATACAAAACAGTTATTGATCAATAACTCCCTGTCTGCTTTGGAAAAATTGAAATCGCCCATCGTTCCCTCATCCAAAAACGGCAAAAAAACACACTGCGGTGAATCTCCGTGCATACCCTCTGTGTCATTCCCGCGATAACGGACATCCAGGGTCGATCAAGCTGCAGGATTTTTTCGAGATTATATACAAAGGTTAACAGTGATTTTTCTCTGATAAAATCCGTTCCTGTGATTCGCAGGGTTCCCGATTCGTTCATAGAGCTCCCGTCCCAGGTGTTCGTTCAGTTCCGCCTTCATTAATTTGGAAAGATAAATACCAACTTGATTGCTGAAATCCACTCGCAACCGCTCCAATAATTCATCCGGGCTTTGAAGAGTATTGAACATTTCTCTGAATTCCGTTACGGTCAATTCAAATTTCATGGGGCTTTCTCCTTATAGCAGGTTTATATTGGACATAATCAAACCTACCGGGAAAGTCCCATGGATTCAGGCCCTTCTCAATTTCACGCAATTTAATTTACACGATCGCGGTTTCGAGGAGCGTGTGAAGTTTAATTCACTTCATTAGAAGCAGTAAAACAAGTGAAGACTTGGCCTCTCTACTCATTTTTTATGAATATCTTGTTGATGATTTGAATAAAATATATTTCAGTAATTTAAATGTTTATAAGTAATCGGAGTTCAATTTTAATGAAAACTATAATTTGCCTATTAACCGTTTTTTTGATCGGTTACGCTCATGCTGCTGCTCATTCTGATGAAAATTCGACAATGGCTTATGAAGTGGTTGATCGAGAAACATTAAGGGAATTTGTTGAAGATTCCAAAATGCACTTAGAATATCACGTTGATGAAGTTTGGGATTTTCTCGATACAGAAGCGCGGATAGAAGGAGACTGGAAACATGAATCGATATACTTAGCCGTTTTGACTGATCGAGGTGATGTGGTGTTTCATGGTGCTCAACCAATGCTTGAAGGACAGAATTTATTTGAAGATGAGGATGCGCAAAATATCAAAATAGTCCAGGAATTAATCAAACAAGCAAAAGCAGGAGGTGGATATGTGGAATACTATTTTGATAATCCGGTAATAGAAGGAGATGAGGAAACGGGATCTCCTAAAGTTGATTATGCTACTTATCTCGATCTAATGCATCCAGATTTTGAACTTAAATTAATCATCATGTCCGGATTTTACAATTAGAGGAGCGCCCCTTCGCTTGGTTCGGGGGATTCAGAAGATTAGCCAAAGACCTTGAAATCCTCACAAACACTGCTGAAAATATGATTCGTATTGCCATGATCAAAGTGACCTTAGCAAAGTGTCTTATTTAACCAAACGGGTAACTATTTAGGTTACTTTAGAGCCCCCTTCAATTTAAGCACAGATTTTGCATGGCATAAAATCCAGGAAGGATTTTATGCTCTCGATAGTTCAAAAGTATATTAGTTCCATTTCATCGACAGCCCCCCTCGAGGCTCTTCAAGAAGCCTGTCAACTCTTTGAAAAAGAACGAGAACAGTGGAAGCAAGAGCGATTAGCACTCCTCAAACGTATTGAAGCTCTCGAAACAGAAAATAAGCAACTTCGGGATCAGTTGGCTCTCAACAGCCAAAACTCAAGTAAGCCTCCTTCCAGCGATCCAAGTCGAAAGAACAAAAGTTTGCGTAAAAGCAGGGGTCGCTCTCGCGGAGGTCAACCCGGTCATCAAGGCCATCATTTGCCTTTCAGTGAATCACCAGATCATGTGGAGCCTCATTTTGTCAGCACCTGTGAAGCCTGTGGAGAAGATTTATCCCAGGTGATGGTTGAGGCCCGGCATAAACGCCAAGTGTTTGATCTTCCCCCGCTCCAATTAGAGGTCACCGAGCACCAGGTGGAACAAAAAATTTGTCCCTGCTGCCGGCATCTGAATCGCTCGAGCTTTCCAGCAGGGATAGAGGGACCCACTCAATATGGTCCCCGGATCAAAGGCTTAGCGGTTTATCTCAATCAATATCAGTTTCTGCCCTTTGATCGATGCCAGCAATTCTTTCCAAACAGAGCAAAGCCAAAAATTTACTCGATCGCTTGATCCTCTATGAAAAGGAAAGCTTGTTATTCATGGATGACTTCCGGGTTCCTTTTGACAACAACCAAGCCGAGCGAGATATACGCATGGTTAAATTGAAACAGAAAATCTCAGGCGGCTTCCGAACGGCTGAAGGATCGCAGGCTTTTTGTACCATCCGAGGAGTTCTTTCCACTACCAGAAAACAGGGAAAACCCATCTTCGAGATGCTCACACAGGCTTTGTCTCTCCCGAATCCAGTCCGGGACAAGCTTTTACCTGTGCCTCCTTGTTACTGAAACTCCCCTTTTTTTAAACGTTTCGCCCCTTGCGGGCCAAACGTATTCCTGGCGAACATAGCATCGTCAATGCGATTTTGTATGTCGTGAAAACGGGTTGTCAGTGGAGTATGCTCCTCAATGATTTACCTCCCTGGCAAAGCGTTTACGATCATTATCGCCATTGGAAAAAACACTGGATTGTGGAGTGAACCTTCGCTTTTTGGCTCATGATCATAAAGAAGCGGATCTCCCTGATTGATAGATTTTTAATTTTTTTACGAATCCTGCATTTTTTTTTAATTTGGGGGTTGACATTATGCAAGTAGTAGTAGTGCTATAATCATACCATCACTGAGTTTTTTTAGTGAAAGAAGAGGGTTTCCGATCGATGGAACAATATCGTGGGAGGACTTGAAAACGATCAGTCCTCTCTGGAAATTTTTTTCAACGTTATTTGACTAAACGGGTTTTCAGAGACCTGAATAGTTACAATTCAATAATATTTGATAGGAGATAATTATGAAAAAGATAAAAAGCAGCTTGAAAATCATTAAAAAATTACTGGTCATTGCCTTAGCCATAGGGGTGACTTTGGGAAGCTTCGTCTTTTCAGCAACAGCAGAGGAACCGAAATACGGGGGGACGCTTACCGTTGCACCACCTGTTATACATTCTGGCAATTTTCCCCTCTCGTGGGACCCGGCGGACCATGACTTCAGCTTCAACGGTGTCGGCAAGGTCTATATGGATTCCCTACTAGGGGGAGACATAGATTGGCTCGGACCCAGAGGTAAAAATGTATATAGCTTTCAACTGAACGACGGCACGCCTCTCGATATGATTACAGGCCAGTTAGCCGAACGCTGGGAATTCACTAAAGAGGGGATGATCTTCCACCTGCGTAGAGGGATTCAATTCCAGGGGAAGCCGGGCGTAATGAAATCCAGAGAGATGACCGCTGATGATGTAGTGTTTAGCCTTAGACGTGCTATAGATAGCCCTAAAAGAACATTTAAGTATGGCTGGTATAAATCCATAGAAGTTGTGGATAAGTACACGGTTCTGGTCAAGATGAATTACCATTCTAGTAGATACGGGTGGGATTTTGCCTATGGATGGATGTCGATGATATATCCTAAAGAACTGGTGGATGCAGGTATTAAAGATTGGAAAAATCACCTTGGAACCGGACCCTTCGTCCTGACAGATTATGTCTCCGGTAGTTACCTGGCCTTTGACAGAAACGACAACTACTGGGACAGGACGGTAGTTGACGGGAAGGCGTATAAATACCCGTTTGTAAAAAAGCTTCTATTCCCCTTCATTCCGGAACCGGATAGCTTGGTAGCAGCCCTGCGGTCAGGGAAGCTTGACCAAGTGGGTGAAATTACTTCGACTTATAGGGAGAGTTTAGCAAAGTCAAACCCCGAGCTGAAGCACATTCGAAAAGAAAATGGGGGTACAACGCACATAGGCCTGAGAGATGACAAGGCACCTTGGAATAATAAGAAGGTTCGTCTGGCGGCAAACATGGCCTTAGACCGTAAAAGCATACTTGACTCGTTGTATCAAGGCGATGGGACAATCCATAACATGCCATTTGCCACAGGATGGAAGAGCGTATATACCCCCATGCAAGAGCTTCCAGCAGCAGCCCGGGCGCGTTATGAATATAATCCGGAAAAGGCAAAGCAGCTTCTGGCTGATGCTGGCTATCCAGATGGCTTCAAGACTTCTATCATAGTATCGCCTTGGGGAAAGGAGATAGTGGAAGCGGTTGCAGGCTACTGGGCGCAAGTCGGCATTGAGTTGAATATGGAGAATGTGGAAAATAGTGCCTACTGGGGCATCTGGGGCTCTAAAGAATGGCCGGAACTGCTCTCCTACAGCTTCGGATACACGGACTACCTCATGGCTCTTGCCGGGTTGGGCCCGGAAGGGGGATTTGATATAACATTTTGGTCGGACCCCAAATATAAAGAGATGATTCACAAGATAGAAACCAACTTAGACCAGGCTGAGCAATTAAAGATGCTTAAAGAGGCAGGGATATACTTCAATATACACGCTCCGCACCTGTCCCTGCCTCAACCAAACTTTTACACTTATTGGCAGCCGTGGGTAAAGAATTATGCCGGTGAAATTAATGCGGGTTATTACGATTCCGGTCATGTATATTCACGCGTATGGTTGGACCTGGATCTGAAGAAAAAAATGGGGTACTAACAGGTGATGCCCAATAATAGGCTGAAAATATGATTCCTTATCTAATCAGGAGAATCCTGCTAATCATACCTGTCCTGATCCTGGCGTCGCTGGTGGTCTTCACGATTATACGCCTCATTCCAGGTGATATTGTAGCTTTGATGTTGACGGGGGGTGGATCGTCGGGTATGGGCATGGAAAACAGGGAGGCGGTTGAGCGGGCCCTGGGGCTGAATGTGCCAATCCATGTCCAGTATGGCGAGTGGATAGGGAATATTATTTTGCATGGCGACTTCGGTAACTCCTTGTGGTCAGGAACCCCCGTCATAGAGGAAATAGCCCAGAAAATACCGGTAACCATCGAGCTTGTCTTGCTCAGTCTCGTGTTTGCGGTAATAATAGCCTTCCCTATCGGTATATATTCAGCGATACGTCAGGATACTGTTGGCGACTATGTATGGCGTAGTTTTGCTATCCTCCTGATCTGTGTTCCTCCCTTCTGGGTAGGATTATTAGTAGTGGTTTACTCCTCTTTGTTGTTTCATTGGTCGCCACCCTTGATATATGTTCCTTTCTTTAAAAATCCAGTGGAAAACCTGTCAATAATGATTATTCCAGCGCTCATTCAAGCCATGTTTCTCGCCGGGATAAATATGAGGATGCTGCGCACCATGATGATTGAGGTCCTCAGGCAGGATTATATCAGGACTGCCTGGGCAAAGGGACTCAGGGAGAGGACAGTTGTCCTGAGGCATGCTGTGAAGAACGCTCTGATCCCCGTGGTAACTTTAACAGGAACCACTTTGGTGGCCGTCATCGGTGGCAACGTTATTGTCGAGCGGATATTTAACCTACCTGGTTTGGGTCTCCTGATGTTGCGCTCTGTCGTCGACAGAGACTATACCATGGTTGTCGGAGTAATGCTCGTTTTTGCCGTTGCTGTAGCATTGATAAATCTGGTGGTGGACCTGACCTATGCCTTGTTAGATCCCAGAATTCGTTACCAAACCAAAAAAGGGTAAATTAGAAAATGAGCGATGTAAGCGATGCACCGCTAGAGATAGCTGAGCCGAAGGGTCGAGGTGCTTTCATTAACTTCTTGAAGAGGTTGTTCAAGGAGAAACCACTGGGTGCTGCAGGTTTTACTATCGTCACTATATTTTTGGTTGCCGGGGTTTTTGCTGATTTCCTGGCCCCTTACGGGATGAACGAATTACACCCAAAAGCATCGCTATCTTCACCTTCAACCCAGCATATTCTGGGAGCAGATCAATTAGGGCGAGACCTGCTCAGCCGTATTATCTACGGGGCTCGTATCTCTATGGTTGTGGGTTTGTCCTCGGCATCTATTTCGATAATTATCGCCCTAATTCTGGGTATTCCTTCCGGCTTCTCTGGCGGTAAAGTAGACATGGTGATACAGAGGGTGGTTGATGCCTTTATGTGCTTTCCTGGCCTCATCCTTCTCATCGCCGTATTGTCTCTCACCGGGCCGGGGCTGTGGCAGGTAGTTGGCGTTTTAGGCTTTGTCGTTGGAATACACAGCACACGGGTGATAAGAAGCGCTGTTATCGACATTAAAGAGAATGTGTATGTGGAAGCGGCAAAGGCTATTGGCTGTAAAACCTCAAGAATATTTATACGGCATATCATGCCCAATATTATGGCTCCCACCATTATCCTCTTTTCGCTCAATGTGCCCAATCTGATTATAGCTGAGGCTTCTCTCAGTTTCCTCGGTCTCGGTATCCCTCCCCCCCATCCCAGCTGGGGGGGTATGCTGAGTCTGGAAGGACGTAAATATTTTCTCTTGTCCCCGTGGATATCTTTATGGCCCGGTCTTGCCCTGGTTATTGCAGTCTTTGGTATGAATGTCTTCGGCGATGCCCTCAGGGACATCGTGGATCCACGATTGAGGGGTGGTACCGGGCGCTTTGATGCGCTGAAGCTATCTAATTCAAATAAGATCAAGCCCAAATAAAATCTCGGCCTGGTCTCAGGCTACTGGGGCGGTAAGATGGTATCCCGAAGCGTTTCATGATTAAAGAAACTGAGGATTACTTTTTTTTCCGGAAGGAACCCGAATGACAGATGATCACTTGAAAGTGGGAGAACAGCGTGCTTACGAACTGGGCAACCGCGGTCTTCTTGAGTTTGATGTAAATGGCATGTTGAGAGAGGAAATTACGGAGGCCTATTGGCGCACGGGCTTTTATGTCTTCGAAGGGGTCGTGCAGGGTGAGGAACTCGACAACCTGATCGCGGAATTCGAGCACCTGCTGACACGCGCCCCGACATCAAGTACGGCCTCGACCGATGCGGCAGGGCGGCCTGCGATTGGTACCGAATTTGAGCAGCCGAGCTTTCGCTTTGCGAAACCCTTGAGCGATCCCTATGGGGGCACGGGGCGATACGGGGCGAAAATGAATGAGCTCGAAGCGCCTGCCGATACTCCGGAGGAAATCCTACTGCACATCGTGGGCGTTTTGCAGCTGATGGATGCTTGCCTGCGGCTCTATGGCCATCCCCAGCTCTTGTCTGTGGCAGAGCAAATCAACGGACCGGATTTCGCTCCATTTAACGAAACCATCTGGGTCAAACACCCTGGCTTAGGTGCCTCGGTGGCATGGCATCAGGATGGCACGACCCATTGGGACAACCCCGAGTTGGATCGGGGCACTCACGGTTTCAACTACATGGCTCAGCTTTACCCCACCAATCCGGCCAATGCGTTGTGGGTGGTTCCCGGGACCCACCAGCAGGGCAAGCTCGATATCCTGGCCCGGATCCAGGCCAATGGGGGTTCAGACCGTCTCCCAGGGGCCGTCCCGATGCTGTGTCAACCAGGCGATGTGGTGATCATGAACCGCCAGGTGTTGCATGGCTCCTTTGCCAACACCTCACCAGTCATGCGGGCGACTTACCAGTTTGGCTTTCACCGCCGGGCTTCCCTCCTGGGCGTAAAGGGATGGGGTACCGAACCCTACGACGAGGCGCGGATCCATGAACGCTCCCGCATCATCGCTCTGGCCATCGATGCCCGTCACCAGTGTTTTCCCCATGAACCGCGCTACCATTACCAGCCGCTGGCCGACGAGCTGGATTCCCTCCGCTGGAACGATTTCACACGCGAGCACCTTTTGAAAAACTACAACCTGAAAGACATGGGGATTTGAGCATTAGCAAAAACTCATCTTCATAAAAGGAGTAACATGAAAAGCAAAGCAGCCATCCAGCCCGCTCCCAGGGAGCGTCTCATCATTGATGAACTCGAGATTCCGGACCCTCGTCCTGACCAGGTGGTCGTCAAGCTGTTCTCCAGTGGCATCTGTCATTCTCAGCTGAAAGAATTGCAGGGCTCCCCTGCCCATCCATTGGTGGTGGGTCACGAAGGCACTGGAGTGGCCATCCAGGTCGGGCAAGAGGTCAAGCATGTGAAGGAAGGCGATCATGTCATCGTAACCTGGGTGCACCAACCCCCCTTGGAGGCCTGGCCTAAAATTCCTCCCTCCGGAACAACCTTCCGGGGACAGCCTGTGGCGGCCCTTGCCGGAGTGTACACGTGGAGTGAATATACGTTGGCAGAGGGAGGGTTCGTCGTCCCCATCTCGAAGGATGATCCCACGGATCTCAGCTGTATTGTGGGCTGTGCCGTGCTCACCGGAGCCGGCGCGGTGCTGCACACCGCCAACGTGAGACCCAACGAATCGGTGGCAGTATTCGGAGTGGGCGGGGTCGGGTTATCCGCGATCCGCATGGCCGCCCTTTTGGAGGCTTATCCCATCATCGCCGTCGATCTGAAAGACGACAAGCTGGCTTATGCCAAAGAGTTCGGTGCCACCCATGGGGTGAACGCCGGTGAGGGGGATGCGGTGGAAGCAATTGTGGAATTGACCAGTGGTGGCGTTGACTACGCCTTCGATGCGATTGGGTTACGGGTCACCAATGAGCAGATCCAGCGTGCGACTCGGCCTGGGTGGCATGGAGCTCATAACCATGGGGGTATGGCCATCCTCATTGGGATCCCGGGATCGGAGATGACGCTGAACCCGCTCAGTTTTATGTTTGAACAAAAACAGTACCGGGGCAGTCATGGCGCCTGTATTCCTGATCAAGACTTCCCGATGTATCTCCGCTGGCACCGGGAGGGCAAGTTCCCGCTCGACAAACTGGTGACTACCCGCTACCCACTGGAGCAGGCCAACGAGGCGTGTGATGCCCTGAAAGCCGGTGAGATTCTCGGCCGGGCGATCATCGAGTTTTAAGTCGACCTGTCCGAAAATGCGCTCGACATCTTTCTAAATCATGAGTCTCCTCCCCAGATGAAATCGGGCGCCAGGAAAGCTCATCTTTGATCGGAAAGGGGTCAAATCTTTTTTCGCTTTATTCAAAATGAGAGGATCGGGGCTATGACGATGAGCTGAGTTGGAATGGCGTCAAAGTGAAGCCCTTGGTTGCCAAAGCAGGTGACGTGGCTCTTTTTGTCTCCGACATCTGGCACCGGCGGCTACCCACGCAGAAAGGGGACACGGGTGCAGGGGCCATCCAAAAATGTTCGTAAAGATCCAAAGCTGCTCAGGCACCTTGCACCCTGAGCACAATTAACCAATTACCAGGAGAAAATCGCCAATACCGCCCTCTTTGATATCACTCACCACCCGGCAATGGCCCTTCCTTGTGGGATGTCAGAGGGTCTACCAGTGAGTTTGCAGCTCATTGGAAAGCATTTTGACGAATCCACCATTTACCGTGCCGCCCATGGATTTCAGGAAGGAACAGATTGGAAGAAAATGTAATTCAAAAAGCCTTACTATCGACTCCCAAAATAGAGGTACTTCAATGACTTATGATCCTCGCATACCGGCACGTGAAATTTGTGTTCTTGGTTATCAAATCGAACACTGGGCGCTCCAGAAGCCTGGGGCAATCGCAATCATGTTCTATGGTGGCGAGATATGGACCTGGCGTCAAACTTTAGAATTGACACAACGCACAGCCAAAGCTCAGGCATGCCGACGCCCTCGGCGTGCCTGCCGAAAGATGAATCAGCATTTTCCGACCCGCTTTACACACTCATTTGCAAAAGGTAAGGGCTTTTGCAAATTTTTGATTTTCCTATGTGGAAAATCATTTGCTTAATGTGAAGTCAAGATTTGACCAAAAAAAGGAGCCATTATGACTACAGCGACACACGGAGGGTTGAGCGCCTATTGGATGCCCATGACCCCCAATCGAAATTTCAAATCCAATCCCAAGTTGATCGAAACTGCAGAGGGGATGTATTACTATTCCTCTGACGGCCAAAAGCTGATGGATAGCATTGCAGGGCTATGGTGCGTCAATGCAGGACATGGTCGTATCGAAATTCAAGAAGCGGTGACCGAGCAAATGAAAAAATTGGACTATGCATCCAGTTTCTCATTGGGACATCCGCTGGCCTTTGAGTTTGCTCAAAGACTGGTCACACACGCTCCTGGAGATCTGGATCATGTATTCTTCACAAATTCAGGGTCTGAATCCGTCGACACTGCCCTCAAAATCGCATTGAATTATCAGCGCATCAAAGGCGAGGGATCCCGCATCATGCTCATAGGGCGTCAAAAAGCATACCACGGAATGGGTTTTGGAGGCTTGACGGTGGGTGGATTGACCCCCCATCGAAAGTCGTTTGGACCTTTGTTGCCTGTTCGAGACCACTTGCCTCATACGATGCCTCCCGAAGGAAAAAAATATGCCAGAGGATTGCAGGACGAAAATGAATTTTTAGATCAGGCCTTTGAAGAGATGGTTGCCTTTCATGATCCTTCCAACATTGCAGCAGTGATTGTCGAACCTGTGGCAGGAGGGGGTGGAGTGATCGTACCCCCAAAAAACTATCTCAAGCGCATGCGCGAAATTTGTGATCAGCATGGGATTTTGCTCATTTTCGATGAAGTGGTCACTGGATTTGGGCGATTGGGCAGCAGTTTTGCAGCCAAACGATTTGATGTGATCCCTGACTTGATGACCACTGCAAAAGGAATCACCAATGGAAACATCCCAATGGGAGCTGTTTTCGTACGAAAGCATATTTATAACACCTTCATGTCGATTCCAGAAGAAGGAATGGAATTGTTTCATGGCTACACCTATTCAGGGCATCCTGTCGCCTGCGCGGCAGGAATGGCGACACTCAACATTTATGAAAATGAAGGATTGTTTGATCGAACAGCGGGATTGGAAGATCACTGGGAAAACTCAGCACACAATCTTAAAGATTTTCCTCATGTCAAAGATATAAGGAATCTAGGATTGATGGCTGCTGTGGAGCTCGAATCTCGACCTGACCAGTTTGGGGCAATTGGTGCAGAGGTGTTCGCCAAATGCTACGAAAAAGGAATCCTCATGAGGAGTCTGGGGGACACTTTAGCGTTTTCTCCTCCTTTGATTATTGAAAAAGAAGAAATTGACCAAATTTTTGAGACCGTTGGAGAGGTTTTAAAAGAAATCAACTAAAAGGAAGATAAGCTTATGGATACGAATGATACTAGAGATAATCGTATTGTCGAGGAGAACCGCAAGCCGGGCACAGTCGAGTGGCAACTCCAGTACACTAGCTTCGATGACCCGATTACCCTGGCCTCTCACCCGCTGATTCGCCAGCTACGGTCGTTAGCTATAGAGGGCTACGCCTCCAAAACCAGTGTCCTGCCGGGCGAGACAATTGACTTTATGGTTAGTTTGGATCCGCCCGGCCACTTTACCATTGATCTCTACCGCATGGGTTATTATGGGGGTACCGGCGGGCGACATATGGCCCGCTTGGGGCCCTTTCTGGGAGATACCCAGCCGGTGCCGATGATGACCATCGAGCGTTTACGTGAATGTGCCTGGGAAAAATGTACCTCGTTTACGGTCCCGACGGAGTGGCCAAGCGGCGTTTATCTGGGCAAGTTGACCCGCGATGAGCAATTTGGCGTACAGAGTTATCTTATCTTTGTGGTCAAGGAACATCGGCGGTCAGATTTATTGTGCCAGGTGAGCGACCTGACCTGGCAAGCCTACAATAAGTGGCCGGGGATGGATTCGCTCTACAACGATGGTACGCCCAATATCTACTATTTCGGTCCCAACGTCCGGGTCAGTTTTGACCGGCCCTATGCCAAATATCCTCAGCTTCGGGATGAGCCCCTGTCGGCCGGATCGGGTGAATATCTGCTATGGGAACATCCGATGACCTTCTGGCTAGAGCAGCAAGGATATGATGTGACCTATTGTTCGAACTTGGACCTGCATCTTGACCCGGATATCTTGAAGTATAGCAAAGTGTTCTTATCGGTCGGGCATGATGAGTACTGGTCCCGTAAAATGTTCGATGAAGCGGTGAAGGCCCGGGATGATGGCCTGAGTCTGGCCTTCTTCTCCGGTAACTCACTTTGTTACGCGCTCGAAATGTATGACAGTACGGCGACGGGAGCGGCGAGTCGGGCGTTTGCCAGGAAAGAACCAATGGGCAATGAGGAGGAACTGATGGGGGTCAAGTCAGAAGCGGTTGGGTATGGCGATTGGGTGGTGATCAAACCCGAGCACTGGATCTATAACGGGACAGGCGCCAAGGCCGGCGACAAAATTCCCGGTATTATCGGTTGGGAGTATCACGGCTACCCGGCTGACATACCAGGTCTGGAGGTGGTGGCTTCAAGCCCGTTGGATCCCTGCCTGAGATGGAAAAAATCTTTGCCCCCTCCGGTCGCGCACCCAATACACAGCGCAAAGGAAAAGGAGTTTTGGCGTCGCGTTCACCCTCCGGTCGCGCACCCAATACACAGCGCGATTGTATATCCTGGTAGGCAGGGTAATTGGGTCTTCAATGCCGGCACCATCTGGTGGTCTGAGGGGCTGTCCTGCCCGCCCGGTCATGTTCCGGCCCGATCTGCCTGCGGCGGCACCTTTGGGGTGAATCCTCTGGCCCAGCAAATAACCACTAACGTCTTGGATCGAATGACCCGAGACTCGCAGCGGTGATCAAAATGAGCTTTCCCGGAAAGTGAATCACCGTTGTGAAAAGTCAAAAGGGGTCAAAAAGGGGTCAAATCTCATTTTGTCTTTTGGGTTCTTTTGTAAAGGGAATGACACAAATTCGGGGACCCCTCATAGCTTCAAAGAAATCCGATCAATGGACAGCAACACCATTTTGTTTCCAGGGAGGAGAAGGTAACTGAGGACTTTACGTCCTTTCAGATCATCATAGAAAATCAGGGGACACAATACCATTTTTATTAGTAATGTCTCCGTATTTTATTAGTAATGTCCTCTGATTTTATCCGTATTTTATAAGTATTGTGTCCCCTGATTTAATGTCCCCTGATTTAAAACGGCAATGGTAAAGCTCACCTTAATAGCTCGGTCCGACCCGAATCCCATCAAAAGGAAGATTTCTAGTCCCCTCCCCAATCCAACCTAGTGTAGCAATGGCTTCACAACGATCCGCAATGTGGGCAAGCAAGGCTATTTTACTCTCTGGATCTCCCATTTCCCAAAGTTTATGAGTGGTGTACAATTCATCTAAGAGAGCAATGGTGGGGGAATGGAAATCATCCGTGACCAAAAGATCTTTTTTTGCCATAGTGTCTTTCGATTTTTTAAGGTTGCTCCCAGTGACCGCTTTGGCTGCTTCGAATGATCGCATCGATCACCTTCATGTTAGCCACAGAATCTTCAATGGGAGTAAGAACAGGGGTATCGTTTAAAATAGCCAGAGAAAACAAATCACCTTAGTTCCAAGAATATGAGTCCGTTGGTAGTTCTCCAATTGGGTTGAGCAGGTGAAAGTCGCGCTGCCTTTCTCAAATTCCAACATTCCTGAAGTGAGACGATCGGTTTTGAATTGAGGATCGTATTCAACCAGACCACAAACCCGCTTGGGTTCTGCTTCAAAAATAAAACGTGGGTAGGAGATGGTATAGCATCCAATATCGTATAACCCCCCTCCTCCATTTTCAGGTTTATTGCGGATATTGTTCGCATCTGCATTGAAGTAAGAAAAAAATGATTGAATCGTTCGCAACTCTCCAATTTTCCCATCTCGTACCAACTCACGGGCTTTTTGCCATTGGGGATGATAACGGTACATGAAAGCTTCCATCACTTTTAAATTGGGATACTGTTGAGCAGCGTCGACTAATTTTTGGCCATCTTGCCAGTCCATACCAATGGGTTTTTCACACAAAACGTGTTTGCCTGCCTCTAGAGCTTTGATGGACCAGGGCACATGGAGATCGTTGGGCAATGGGTTGTACACCGCATCGATTTCTGGATCTGCCAGCATCGCTTCATAAGAACCATAGGTTTTTGGAATCCCTAACGGATCTGCGGCTTTTTGTGCAGATTCCAAACTCCGCGAGGCCACTCCTACAACCTCACAATGCTCTCCCTGCTGCAGAGCAGGAAGGACTTTTTCTGTACTGATTTTCGCAGTACTGAGCCCCCCCCCAGCGAACTTTTGCCATAATGGACCTTTCTTATTTCATATAGTTGATTGATTTGCTTTATTAAAGACGACAAATTGGTTTCATTACCTTTAGTTAAAGCTAAGGGCTTGTTACAAAATAAGTTGAACATCTTTGAGTTTCATATAGGGTGAATGGTGTAGTTCCATCTTGTCTTCCTTTGACCACACTCGACCCTCATTCTTGAAATTTCCGACAAGCTCCTTTTTTTTCGTATCAACTGATAGCACTGGATTTCCGTATCTTGAAAACCGATGGACGGATCGATTAATGTGTCTGAATTGCTCGTCGCGGTTTGGATGATTTTTTCCTGAAAGCATCTTTTTGTTCGATCTCAGGGAATAGCCAAGCTCCTTTAAAAGCCTCATTACCGTGACATAAGATACATCAAATCCAGATTTTCTTAGCTGATCTGCGATAGATCTGCTCGATTTGCATGTCCACCGTAAGCGGCTCATCGGATCTCCTGCAGAAGACTCTTCAAGAATGCCCTCAATTGCTTTGAGCAGCTCAGGACTCTTGTGCCTCGAATACTTTCGTCCTCCACCCTCACGACGGAGACGATCGCTGTCAAGTGATAACGATCCGTCTTCTTCTAAATCACGGAGACCCTGAGTTACCGTCGTTCTGGATAGTCCGGTCGCGCGACTTACTTGTGAAACACCTCCGTAGCCAAGCTCTTTTGCTTTTACTGCTGCGAACCACCTTTTCTGTGGCTCGTTGAGGTAGCCGAACGCCTTAATCCACTCTTTACTGATCTCATGGTTAGCCATGAAATCAGTAGATCACAAAAAATCTAGCTGTTCAATTTATTTTGTAACAATCCATAAGGATGATTCCGCAATGAAGACAGCGGACGACCCTAGCCCCTCCCAGGAGGGGAATCTCTTATATTCACGTTAGATTAATCAAAGGCGCCATGATGAATCAGGAGAATCCAATGAGTGAACTGTCATTTAAAATTTGCGATTTATTTTCTATTGAAGCCAACTGTCCGTTGGGTCGTATCGGCACACCGGCCGATATGGCCGGTATCGCGATTTACTTCGCTTCTCCAACAGCCTCCTACCTCAATGGTGTTGTGATTCCGGTGGATGGGGGACTTGTATCAGATAACGATTGTGGCCAAGGATAACGCTGATTTTGAAATCATTTTATTTTTTATCCTAGCGCAGTGGAAAGGAGGAGCAAGAAAGGACCAACCCACTTCAGCCAGTTTTCACCGCTGTTGTCGATAAAAGGAAGTGAAAAACTCTTGACTGAATAAGAGAGTAGACTGTACTCTATGATGAAAAATAGCAACCAATTAAGGTAATCAAAAAGGAAGAACCAATGGCAAAGATTACAGTAGAAATTCCCGATGAAATCGTCAGTCAATTTGAGAGTATTGAGGCAATTCGCCGAACCATATATGAAGATTTTATAATTGAACAACGTCAAAATGGAAATCTAAGCCTTGGGGAAGCGGCCCAACTGCTAGGCATTACATATACTGAATTTTTCGAGTTGTTGGGGAAAAAAGGGCTTCCATTTATAAATTCGACGCCTGATGAATTGCGTGAAAGTTATTCCACCTTCCAAAACTTGATGGAACAATCCAAAAAATGATTGTCATTTCCAATTCAAGTCCCCTTATAGCACTGAGTAGTGTTGATCAACTAGACATTCTTTTCCAACTTTTTGAGAAGGTCTATATCCCTGAAGCAGTCTTCCAAGAAACTGTAACAGAGAATCATCTCATCGCCCAAAGGGAGCGGATTCTTGAAGCAATAGATACTTTTTTGAGAGTCATCTCTCCAAAGGTTCAACATCCTTTAGAAAGTTGGGATATGGAGAACAAGGAGTCTTAAATTTAGCAATTGAAATACAACCAGACATTGTTTTGATTGATGATAAAAAAGCAAGAAATGAAGCAAAAGATTTAGGACTAGCTCCAATATTTACAACAGATCTTCTTAAATGGGCCAAAAGTCAAAAAATTATTGATTCCTATCAGATTATTATGAATCAACTCTCTGAAAATCAAATATATCTTCCAGAATAAGGAAAATTGAGGATTCCGATATGAATAAGTTCGTAGAGCCGTATCCAAGCGGCTTCGACGAGCATTCCTCGCAGATCCGCTTTGCCGGAGCGAGTAATAGGACCCATGCGAATCTGATCGGTGCGAAGGGTTAAGTGAAAACTTTTCTTATGCACGTCAATGCCAACAAAAAGGGATTGGCCTGATATTGATTCAATGTTATCTTTTTTCATGACAGTCTCTTTTTAAAAGGGTTGTTTATACTTTGATAAACTTCATTATTATCACAACCTACGGAGACTGTCTGGTTTACATAGTAACTATGTGGCCTCAAAGGAGATCGTATCAACGATCCCCATTTAACCCTGGCTGAAACACAAGCGGTCTGTGATAAAATCATGCAGGAGAAACCAAATGCTGAAATCTGTATTACTTCAAATCATTGCGAACGGTGAGAACTCCGGAGTAGAATTTAAACGCGATGATTGTCGTCCGGAGCAACTAGCTAAAGAGATCGTGGCTATGGCGAACCTGCGTGGTGGCATGATAATACTTGGCGTAGAAGACGATGGCGTGATTTCCGGTATCCAACGGAAAAATTTGGAAGAATGGGTGATGGATACTGTCTTCACTAGGAAAATTCATCCCTTCATTCTTCCTTTTTATGAAGAAATCAAGATGGATAATGATAAAAGGGTAGCCATCGTGTCCTTCACTCAAGGGATTTCCAAGCCTTATGTGCTCCGGCACAAAGACCGGGAAGATATTTTTGTCCGGATCGGCAGTGTATCCCGTTTAGCAACCAGGGAACAACAAGCACGGCTATTTGATTCAGGTGGTTTACTGCACATGGAAGTCTTGCCGATTTCGGGAACTTCTATTGATTCTCTGGATTTGGACAGGCTTAATGATTATCTGGAGAATGTCATCATTGATCCTGAATTGCCAACTTCCCATGAAGAATGGCAACAGCGGCTTTGCGGCATGGGATTCATGACAGAAGCAGAATCAGCCCAAACGGTCTGTACTATTGCCGGACTGGTTCTATTTGGCTACAAACCACGACGATATTTGAAACAGGCGGGTTTGCGCGTTCTAGTATTCAATGGCCCTGACAAGGTATATCAGGCTCAACTGGATGAAGTTCTGGATGGTCCTTTGGTAGGATTGTGGAAAAAAGATAACCGCGGAAACCGAGAGCAGGTTGCTGACGGTGTGATTGAGAATTTTGTACAAATAACGCGAGCATTTCTATCAGAAGAAGCCGATGAAATTAACGATGGATTGCGCCGCGACAGAAATTGGTTTTATCCGCTGGAAGCAATCCGAGAAATCGTGGTAAATGCATTTGCCCATCGAGATTGGAGTCGATCTGTAGACATTGAATTTTCTGTTTATAATAACCGTTTGGAAGTTATTAGCCCCGGAGCCCTACAGAATTTAATGACTGTTGCAAAGATGATTGCCGGTCAGCGTTCTCCGCGAAACCCACTCATTGTAGATGTTCTGCGGGACTATAGGTATGTCGATGCCAGAGGGATGGGTATACGCACGAAAGTCATTCCACTGATGCGTCAAATCAATCAAACGGAGCCAGTCTTTGAGGACACAGAGGATTTTTTGAAAACCACTCTCTTTCGGAGACAAGAAGACTGATGATTGATACTGATAAACTCAACATATACACCGAAGACTACTATAGGCTTTCAGAAAATCGGATTGGTAGAGGGGCCGGCCTGGCCCCTACAATTTCCGAGAGCTTGCGGGAAAGCTTCCCTGATATATCGGGCCGTACGCGGAAGCTGAGATGAGGCGGCGTGCAACGAGCAAGCCTCCATGAACGAAGCGATTTGGAATGTCAGAAGGCCTCCCCATCAGTTTTAATGATCATTGGAAAGTATTTTTACGAATCCTGCATTTTTTTAATTTGGGGGTTGACAGTATGCAAAAAGTATATATTGCCAAAATCATACCTTCACTAAGTTGTTTTAGTGAAAAAAGAGGGTTCCCGATCGATGGAACCATATTGTGGGAAGACTTGAAAACGATCGGTCCTCTCCGGGAATCTTTTTAATGATATTTAACTGAACGGGTTTTTCAGAGACCTGAATAGTTACCCAAACGGTTTCTTATTGAGTCTCTCCATTTTCATCAACTCCGAAAGGTAGCCGCCGATTTGCTCAGGCCCATCCAACCCCTTCAAATCGAAATTTTTCTTTACCTCATTGGTATCGGTTGATAATACTGCTCTGATGAACAATGCCACTATTCACTCATATAATGGAAAAAAATGTACGATTTATCGGTTAATTATATCAATGAAAATATTGCGGATTCAGACATTATCTTCCAAAGGGGAATCCATATATACGAAGCGGGGGCGTATTATTGCACCACCTTTGATCCGGATATGGGGAATTTTGCTTATGAAGTCGATGGGAACTACGGGGATTATGCCACTCGGATCAATTTTAAGCAGGACGCCTGGGAAGTCCAGTGTGATTGTCCTTATCCCGGTAATGGCTGCAAACATGCCGTAGGGATGTTGTTGGACCTGAAAGACAAATTGGAAGAATGGACCGATGTAAAAGTAGTGGAAGACGAGGAAGCAATCGAAGCAGAGAAGCCGTTGCTTTCACGGGAAGAACTCAAGAAACAGGTCATGGAAGATCGCAAAAAACGGGCGGTCTCCGAAAATTTAAAACTGATCCGGGGAGATACCTTCAAAGGAGAACATTTGGTAGAAACGGAACGGGGAAAACAATACAGCATCACGCTGCATGATCCAATCTCCGGAACAGGCCATTGCAGTTGTCCTGATTTTTTGACAAGCCAATTGGAGGTCTGTAAGCACCTTTTCTTTTGTGTGGAAGAACTTAAAAAGGAGGAAAAGTTTGAGCAACAAGTGGCTAAAGAAGCGTTTCCTTTTCTCGATATTTACTGGGATTCCATTTCCGGTAAACCCCGGTTTTTTTGTGAAAGAAAAGAAGCATCCTTCCTGGAATTGCGGGAAAGCCTCTCTGAGTGTTTTGATGAGCAGGGGCAGTTCATTCCTGAAGACCTTTCTCGCCTTTTCCCCCACACCTCCCAATTGAGAGACAATAAACTGGTGCGCATCCAGGAACCGGTTCTGGAACATCTGGAGCATATTCTCGAAGAGCAGCAGCTTCAGGAAATTCAGGCGGGTGGTTTTCCCTCCACCGACATGATTAAGACCAAACTCTATCCTTATCAGGAAGAGGGGATCCGGTTTGGGGTTTTTAAGAAAGCCGTCCTCATTGGCGATGAGATGGGACTGGGAAAAACACTGCAGGCCATTGCCTTGGGGATTTTAAAAAAAGAAATCTTCGGATTCAAAAAAATCCTGGTTGTCACCCTGGCCTCCTTGAAGGAACAGTGGAATCGAGAGATTGAAAAGTTTTCTGATGAAAAAGCCATGATTATCGAGGGATCTGCTCAGAAACGGAAGGAGATCTACATGAATACCAGTCACCTCTTCAAGATCACCAATTATGAGGCGGTTTTGAGAGATGTGACCATCCTTTCGATCTATAAACCGGATTTGGTGATCCTGGATGAAGCCCAGCGCATCAAAAATTTTAACACCAAAACCGCTGATGCGGTCAAAGGTATTCCCCGAAAACAGGCTCTTGTGCTGACCGGGACGCCTTTGGAAAATAAACTGGAAGATGTCTATTCCATCGTCCAGTTTTTAGACCCGCATCTCCTGGGGCCATTTTGGATTTTTACTGCAGAGCATTTCATGCTCAGCCAAGATAAAAAAGGAAAAATCCTGGGCTATCGCAACTTGGAGTTACTGGCGCAAAAACTGAAACCTTTGGTGATTCGAAGAAAAAAAGAAGAGGTTCTGAAGGATCTTCCCCAGGAGTTGGTCAATAATTACTATTTGGAATTGACTCACGAACAGGCAAACATTCACAGTGGCTACCTCCAATTACTGTTACCCCTGTTGAATAAAAAGTTCCTCACTCCTATGGATGTGAGACGCATTCAGGAATTGATGGTCAAAATGAGGATGGTTTGTGACTCCACCTACCTGATTGATCGGGAAACCAACATTTCTCCAAAACTAAAAGAACTGGAAGGGATTTTAGAGGAATTGGTTCTCCAGAATAATAGAAAAGTGGTGATTTTCAGTGAATGGACCACCATGACCTTTTTGATTGCCAAACATTTATCCAAAGTCGGCATTTCCTTTGTGGAGCTGACCGGCAAAGTGCCTGTCAAAAAACGGCATGCCTTGATTGATGAATTCACCAATAATCCGGACTGCCGGGTCTTTCTGTCAACCGATGCCGGAGGAACCGGATTGAATCTGCAGGCAGGAGATTGTGTGATCAATTTTGAGTTGCCCTGGAATCCGGCCAAAATGAATCAACGGATTGGGCGGGTCAATCGGATCGGACAAACCAGTAAATGTATCAATGTGGTCAATTTTATTTCAAAAGGCAGTATTGAAGAAAAAATACTGACCGGCATCCAATTGAAAACCGATTTGTTCAAAGGCGTTTTTGAAGGCGGTGCCGATCAAGTGGAGTTTTCACGAGAAAAGAAGCAGGAAATGCTGAACCAGCTGCGGAACATGATGGGAGAAGAACCTCTGTCCCCCGCCTATGAATCGATGCCCTCCGAAGAAATCCCTGAAGATGCGCCGGGGTTTCTCAACCCTCAAGCCCTGCAGGAGGAGGTGACAGAAACCGAACCAGCCATCCCGGAGGCAGAAACCGTGGGGATTTCGGAAGAAAAGATTCTTGAACAGCCGGAAGCCGTCGGTGAGCCGGAACCGGCCAATATCTTTGCCAATCAGCCTGTTGAGAAGGTCGAAAGTGTTTTAAACAATGGGTTGCAGTTTTTAGGAGGCCTGATGGAAATGGCAACAGGGAAGAAACTGGAATCCGTTGATGAGGATCAAAAAATGATCCAAATTGACCGAGGCAGCGGTGAAGTGACCATGAAGTTCAAACTTCCAGGGTTTTAAATATTGCTGATCAACATATTTCAGCCACGCCATCCGACCAACACGCTTTTCTTCATCCAATCCCAGCGTCAAAAACAAGATATGAAAAAGAATAATAAAAACAACTCTTGAACGTATCTGATTCAAAAACTGTCCGAACCACTGTCGTAAATAGTTTAAAATTTGGTGAGGAAAACCAAAATTATCAAGAGATTCAACACGACTCGACAAAAAGAGCACTTTATGGAGGAACACCGCGATACCTTTCTTTTCTAAAAATTAAATTTTATTTTACATTTTTATTTTTAAATTGAAATCTCAGGATTCCTAATTTTGTAACAGACCCTCAGGTGAGCAATTCACAGAGAAGCGCGAGCGCAAATTCAATAGCAGTTTCTTGTCTTGAGATCATTTCTATGCTAAAGATAAAAAATCCAGTCTGTCTGAAATATAATTCAATTTATCAGGAGGAGAGATGTTTCGACAATGGCAATTGCAGGACGCAAAAAATCGATTTAGTGAAGTGGTCAAAAAGGCAATACAAGAGGGTCCACAGGTTGTCACTAAAAGAGGAAAAGCAGCAGTAGTTGTCGTTTCAATGGATGAATATCGGAAGCTCACAACCCCAGCAAACAGTTTGGTTGAATTTTTTCATAATTCTCCTTTGTATGATCTTGAACTGGAGCTGGAAAGAGATAGGGGAGTAAATTGAACTCATCTTAAAAAGGAGAAAAAGCATGTTGGATTTTGTTGGACTGAATTGGTGGGCTATTATTGTAGCCACATTAGCCGCTTTTGCGCTCGGCTGGTTGTGGTATGGACCACTTTTCGGCAAAAAGTGGCTTGAAGCATTGGGCAAGACGCAAGAAGAGTTGAACCCATCGCCGCAACCCTTCGTTATCAGTTTCTTTGCAGCTCTGTTGACCTGCATCGTACTGGCGGCGCTGATGAAAAGTTTGGGAATGACGACGTTGACGAGTGGTTTGTTAATCGGTGCGATCACGGGTATCGGTTTCATCGCCACTTCGATGGCATCCGACAGCGCCTTTTGTGGTTGGGGCATGCCGCTGTTTTGGATTCAGGCCGGATACCGGGTTGTCTATAATATACTTATGGGCGCTATCTTGGGCGCCTGGCAATAGCCGACCGTCTTGGATTGCGGTTGAATTGACAAATTAATATTGGACACTCAGAGAGACGCCCGATGATTGACCTTTATCGTATTTTTGGATCCGAACTCTCACCCTATTCGGTCAAGGTTCGTTCTTACTGCCGCTATAAAGACATCCCCTACAATTGGATAATTCGCAATGCTGCCGTGAAGGACGAATATAGTAGATATGCCAGGATCCCACTCATTCCTTTGGTCGTTACCCCCCAGGATAAGGGTATTCAGGACTCGACTCCGATAATCGAGTATCTCGAGACTGAATATCCCAAGCCTTCCATTCACCCTCGTGATCCGGTTTCCGGATTTGTTTCGGCCATGATCGAAGAATTTGGTGACGAATGGGGTAATAAATGGATGTTTCATTACCGTTGGGCCCGTGAAATCGACCGACTTTGCTCTGCAGGTCGTATCGCTCGCGCGATGGCGCCTGAGGCAGACGATGAGGAACACGCCGCATTGGTCACACGGGTTAAAGAACGCATGATCAATCGAGTCTGGTTCGTAGGTTCCAATGAGCAGACCGCCCCTCAGATTGAAGAATCATTTTGCGAGGCGATCGATCTACTCGAGACCCACCTCAGCAGCAGAGCCTATCTCTTTGGAGGCCGGCCCTCTTTTGGTGATTTTGGTCTCTGGGGACAAATCTATTGCGCCTGGTCCGATCCGACTCCAGGGGCCTTGGTGGAGGGACGCGCCCCTTGCGTATTGGCTTGGATCCATCGTATGCTATGGCCGCGAGATGTAAGCGATTTCGAACCTTGGTCGAGTCTACAATCAACGCTTTTGCCGTTTCTTGAAAAACAGGTCGGCGCTCGTTTTTTTCCATGGACGCTGGCCAATGAAAAAGCGATTGCCGAAGGCAGGGAGGAATTCCGCGTCGAATTGAATGGCCAGACCTGGATTCAGAAGCCCCAGAAATATCATGCGAAATCCCTCCGTGCTCTACGCGACAAATATTCGGCAGTGGTCGACAAAAGTGAGTTGAATCCTATTTTGGAGCAATCCAATTGCCTGTCCGGCTTGCAAGGTTTTTAGGAAATACGAATCGTACATCTTCAAAGCTTTTCAATTGAGTTTAAACGTAACTATTCAGGTATCTTCCGAGAACCCATCGATCCCCTCCATCACATTTTGGAGAAAACTCATTTGAGCAGGATTACCTAGTTCACGAACCAAAAGAGAGCAGGTTTCTGCGATGACAGGCCAGGTGGTAATGAGGGGGGCGGGAAATTCTTCTGATTTCCGGAGGGCTTGCTGATGAAACGCATCCCTGGCATTGGCAAGCGCAAGCCAATATCCGGTATCAGCGATGATTGTATTTCTCACTTAATCCTTCCTCCAGATATAGTTTATAGTTTTTGGAGAGATCTTCAGGCCCCGTGCCACAACTCACAAAACCATTTTGTCTCATCCTATCAATAGGCCGCTCTTTTCCTGCACTCACTTCTAGGTAGTACAAATCCAGAGCCTGCTTGATAATCCTTGTGAGCGACTCTTGAGTCACCTCTTTGAGATATTCCACTTTTTCCGACATTTCTGCATCAAGTCTTGCATTCAAACGCATCCTTCTCCTTTCATCTGAGTGTTTGACAAAGCGTATGACAATCAAAAAATAAACACAAGTTGAAATCCCCTCTCAAATCAAAAATAATCGCATTTTTATCTTGACCTTCCTGATTGAGGGGAGGGAAATCCGCTCACCTTCACTGAGGGAAGAAGGAAAAGATGAAGAGGAGGGAGTGCCCACCAGGTTTCATGGGCGGTAACTATTCAGGTATCTTCTTTTAATAAAGGTCTGAAGAATCTCATTGCCTTTTGCGAGAGTAATTTCTTTTGTCTCAATCAGATTAAGCAGGACACCGAAGCTACCAGACGTGGAAACTCGTCTTTGCAAAGCCACCTTGCGAGCGTTTTTATCATCTGTGCGAAGTTAGAAAGAACCGTATTATCAATCAAAATCATCGAAATCTTTCCCGGATCACTCTGGCGGCTTCTTTCTCAGCGATAATCGCTTCTTTGGAGTCAGCCGCCCCTCTGACAGGGATGCCACTTTCTAAGAACTCCTTGCGTAGCTCAAGGGGATAGACTTCTAACAGTTCCGCCGCTTTACCTAAGCTGATTTCCTCATTAATATAAGCTCCTACTACCAGGTCTTTCCACAATTCTTGATCCTTCTTCAAAACTTTATTAAGCGTTTCATTAAAGGATTGAGGATTGATCTGCTGGAGGCGTTCCAATTGATGGAGTTGCCACATAATACTTTTTTGTCTAAAGAGTGCATTCGAGTGAATTAGTTAAGATATGCTCAATATATCAGATTGATAGAAGAGAGCAAAGAGGAGCTGGGGCTTTTTATTGAGAGTAGCGAGGAGAGCTTTTTGATTTAGAGCGTTTTTTCCGTGCCAAAGTGCCCTTCCCTTTTTGCAAACGATGATCATTTCGAGTACATAGAAGTCGAAAGCATTATTTGGATTTTGTAAACATATTGGAGGAGTGAGAATGACAGAATTCTTGAATGTGAAGGGCAGTCCGTCGATAGGCGCCCGGTTTTCCGAGTTGAGTCCGGATTGAAGCGAATTCCTGTCGCATTTGCCTTGTGAAGGAATGATCTTGCAACAAGCGTATTGTTTCTCGCGCAAGGTTGGCAGCGGTCAGATTATTTTGCAACAACTCGGGAACAATCAAACGTTGGGCTAAAATATTGACCATACCGATATAGGGAACCCGGGACATCCGTTTGGCCAACCAGAATGTGAGGGGAGCGAGTTTATAAATGATCACGAAGGGTGTGAGCGCCAGACTGCTTTGTAAAGTGGCAGTTCCGGAAGCCACAATCGCAGCATTCACGCTATGAATGCATTCCAAAAAAGCTCCATGAAACGCGGTCACTGTTACAGGACTTCGCTGCAACAGTTTCCTGACCCAACCCAACTCGATACTTTCCGCAACCGGCATGAGGTACTGTGCCTGAATGCCCTCTCTCCGGATCAACAAGAGGGCTTCCAGCACGACAGGCAAGTGATTCCTGATCTCACTGGGACGACTGCCAATTGCCAAGGCGATTGATGGAATGGTCTCATCCGGGATATATTTATTTTTGAAATCGGCAAGCTGACCGACAGAAACCCTGTCTTCCAAGCGGGGATGACCAACCAGGTCGACTTCAATCCTCGCCTTGCGATAAATTTCTTCCTCGAAGGGAAACAAAACAAACATTTTGTCCACAACTTTTTTGATTTGTCGAAGACGTTTTGCACGCCAGGCCCAGACCTGTGGACTACTGAACCAGAGTACCGGGATTTTCTGTTGTTTGACCTGCGCAGCCAGCCGGAGATTGAATCCCGGGTAATCAATCAGTAAAGCCAGATCGGGTTGTTCCTCATTAAGCGTGTTACGCATGTGCCAGAGGATTTTATAAAGCCGGGGCAGGTGTGGCACGATCTCCAGTAAACCATGAACTTCGAGTGAATCCAGCGTATAAATGGCCTGCAATCCCCTTTGCAACATCAGTGGGCCTCCGATACCATAAACCTTCAATTGCGGCGTAATTTTTTGCAATTCCGCGATCAGAGAAGCGCCATGGGCATCGCCGGATGCTTCTCCTGCCACCATTAGAATTTTCATCGATCTTGCCCGGTGTGAAAATCACGAGGATTTGAAATCTCAGGGTTTACTGATTTATTTCCGCTCCTCGATCTCATCACAGTCAAATGTGGAGAGATTATTCTTTCTCTAACAAATAAGTCACCGGACCATCGTTGGTCAACTCGACCTGCATCGTTGCTTGAAACTGCCCGCTTTGTACATTCAGTCCCTGCTGGCGAATATGCTCAATAAAACGCAGGTAAAGTTCTTCCGCCTGTTCCGGTGGTGCGGCTTTAGCAAAATCGGGACGCCTTCCTTTACGGCAGTCCCCATACAACGTGAATTGAGAGACTACGAGAACCTCGCCTCCAATGTCTCTCACGTTTTGATCATTTATTCGCCCCTGTGGACTTTCAAATATTCGTAGATTGATACATTTTTCGGCGAGATAGCGAGTCTCGGACTCCCTGTCTGTTTGAGTGACTGCGACAAACAACAATAGCCCCTGTCCGATCTGTCCGATTATTTTTTTGTCTGCCAGAACCCGTGCTTCTCGAACACGTTGAACCAATACTCGCATTGGCATTCTATTCGTCGTTTGTTGACTTGTGCCAATGGCGATGCTTGTGTTTGTTCGCCTTTTGCTGGGCCCATGTCTGAAAGGATTCCAGCATTGCTTCCCCTAAATCCTGTATATCAAAAGTGCCTTTACGCCACAAATCCCGAAAAGTTTTGGGATCAAAATCAGGGCCACAAACGCTTTTCCAATCTGCAGGTTGTTTTACTTCGTCCCGGTAGTAAGCGGCCAGTTGGCGGCAGGCGATAGCTGCCACTTTCAGTGAACAGCCTTCTGGTAAAGGCTCAAAAATTGTGGAAACCGTTGAGTCCAGTTCATTCAGTCTTGTTAAAATACGGTTGTATTGCGTCACGCAATACTCAGCTGCTTCATTATCACTTTCCGCCCAATCGGACTGCGCAGCAACCCGCGCCGTATGACGAAGCACGTTCACCAATTTGGTCAATTCTTGTTCTTTTTCCATGGAAATCTTCCTTTCTCAAATCATTCAGTTGATCACGAACTAACTGCATTCCGCGAAAAATGCGCTACTTGACGTTGGAGAGTGAAACGCTCGAGAAGGCCTTATGCTATTAAGAAGGAGTCCGGGTTGATTGTGGACGGGGGCGTTGAGCCAGGCGGACCCTGACGGTTCTTTCCCGCTCTCCACGAATGAACTGGATTTCAACTTCCTCATCCAACTGATACGATTCGATGGTATCGGCCAATTCTTCAAGTGTCTCTACTGTTTTGTTATCTATGGCAACGATGATGTCTCCTCCCCAGGGAATTACGTAATTTCTGACACGAACGCGACGTGTTGCTCCTCTCAGCCCGGCGGTTTCTGCTGGTGAGTTCGGGATTGTATTAACGATCAGCATCCCTTTTTCAATATTCACTCCCAGGGAACGTAAACGGTGGGTTTCCAGGGTTTCCACCCCCAACCAGGGTCGTCGCACATAGCCATGAGCGATTAAATCAGGCAACACCTTTTTGATCGTATTGCTGGGAACCGCAAAACCAATGCCAACACTGCCGCTTGATCCGATTATTGCCGTATTGATCCCAATCACTTCTCCTATGGAGTTTAAGAGTGGTCCTCCCGAATTCCCGGGATTGATGGCCGCATCGGATTGAATCACCCGGTCGATTTTCCTGCCGTTGCGAGTTTGTATCGTTCGCCCCAATGCGCTGATTATTCCAGTGGTCAACGTTTGAGTTAAGCCAAAAGGATTGCCCAGCGCAAGCACTTTCTGTCCTACAAGCAATTGGGAAGAATCTCCCAATTCCAGAATGGACAAATCCTCAGGGGGGTTATTGATCTTAACAAGGGCTAAATCATTATTTGGATCCGTTCCTGAGACTTCGGCCTCCAATTGGGTGTTGTCAGCAAGAGTGACGGTCAATTCCCGAGCGTTTTCAACCACGTGGAAATTCGTCAGGACGAAGCCACGTGGATCCACAATAAAACCGGATCCTGCACCGGCCGCAGGTTGAGTTCTGTAGAAAAAATCATATTGCATCGTAATACTGGTGATGTTGACGACGGCAGGTCCTTTCGATTTGTAAATATCAATGTTCTGCTGTTCGTCTGACCTGTAGATGACGATCTGTTGGGGTTCTGCTTCCGTGATTTCTTTTGCGCCGAAAGGATATATCCAGAGCACTGCCAATACGATCAAACCCAGCAACATGCTCCAGAAAGCATAACGCGCAAATACTTTCAACGTCATACCTGGTTTTTCTCCATTGAAAAGGTGCTCCGAATACAAAAAGGATTTGTTTTATCTGTAATAATTCGGCGTAATAAATTACCTCAATAAATATTTTGTTATTGCAGGTGGATTATGAGATAAAATTTTTTTAAGCAACCCGCGAAATTCTATATTTGCCATTCCGGGTAAAATCGGCAATCCAAGAACAAATCAGGCTATCCAAAAGCTTGGATTCGCGTTCGATTCAGAGATGGTAAGTTATTGCAATCATTATTTTTCTATTGAAGACTTCCAGTTTACTCTTCCAGGCATTTACTTCAATTTCTTAAATATTGAAATCAATCATCATCTCTGAAGGAGAGCAAAATGGCAAAAAGGTCAGGACATCCTCCATTTTACAGCGCGTTAAAAGATAAAAATCTGTATCCAGAGGCAACGAGGAAAATCAAATTTTCGGAAACTCGAACCTCTTATTTTTTTATCACAGGAAGCACTTATTACAAGATCAAAAAAAGTGGTCATGATTATTCCAGCCCTGCTGTTGTCGAAGCATTTTTGAATGAGGAACTGAAGTTGGGTCAAATATATGCGGATAATGTCTACCAGGAAGTCGTTCCCGTGGTTGAACAAAACGGGAATTTTTTATTGAGAGGAACAGGTCGAGTGGTGACTTATGCCTTGAAAATGGGACAACTGAATGAGCGATATTTTCTCTCCTCTTTACTCGAGCGAGATAAAGCGTCCACCAACGATATTGGATGGATTGCGAAGCAATTGGCACTTGTTCATAGTGCGCACCCCGTGGAGGGAAGAGCGGATGCCGGACGTTCCGATAATCTTTATGATCTATGTGAGGATATGCTTTATCAGAGCCAAAAATATCTCAATACAACCGTCACTCAACCCATGTTGGACATAATCCGCAGACCCTTGGAAAAATTTTTAGAAGAACAACGGAAGTTGTTTTCCCGTCGCTTGAAGAAAAAAAGAATCGTGCAGGGCCATGGCGCCGTCCTGCCGGAGCATATATACGTCAGAGATTCGGAAGTTCATTTCATCAGCCCCCAGGAATTACATCGAAAATTTTGTCTCTTGGATGCTGCTATCGATGTGGCTTACCTGACAGTTGAGTTTGCCCGCTTTCGTCAAATGGAATGGATGGACCTTTTCATAAAACACTACATTGCCGCGGCAAAAGATCGAGATTTATTGACAATCTTACCCACTTTTCAAACCTTTGTTGCCCTCAAACAGGGAGTCACATATTCAGAATGGATGACTGAAACAGAAGGCAATGCGCATAGCGAACAAGCGCAGATAGCATCCGACTATTTCAACCTGGCAGTACGATTTTCCCGTGAAATTCCCAAACTGCAGTGACCTGGAAATACTGAAAGTTTTCTTTCAAATATTTCCTGAATCCCGGAAAACAATCAGGCTTGGCTTTTCAATAGAACAATTGGTGGAAGGAACTCGATGAGAATCACCTTGAAAGCCGCAAGCACTCTGGACGGGAAAATAGCCACCAAAACGGGACAATCCAAATGGATTACCGGGAAAGAAGCAAGAAAAGCGGTTCATTTACTGCGCAACGAACATGACGCTATCCTGGTTGGAATCAACACCATCCTGGCCGATAATCCACAACTAACGACCCGTGATGTTCCTGGAGGGAAATCACCAATAAGAATCATACTGGACTCGAGGTGTCAGATCCCTCCCGAAAGCGCTTGTTTGATGGACGATGGTGTCCTTTGTTTGGTTGTGGTGGGCTCAAAGAGTTTACGATCGAGGAGAGATGATTTGCAGGACCAGTGCGCAGCCGGAAAACATCTTCATCTCCTGCAAGCCCCGACCCCGCGGCCCCAAATCAAATGGTTGCTTCCACAGCTTGCGCAGTATAAAATAAATCGTCTTCTGGTAGAGGGAGGAAGCCGGGTACACGCGAGTTTTATTCGAGAAAATTATGCGGATCACCTGGTCCTCTTTCTTTCCGGAAAATTGATTGGAGGAAATGAGGCCCTTTCCTGGTGTGGCGATTTGAATGGTTTGGAACTGGAAAAACTACCCCAACTAAAAATTCAATCCATGCGGATGATCGGAAAGGATATTATGGTTCATGCCGGTTTTATAAAGGAATTTAATGAGTAAGGAGGCAAATATCCCCCTGCGCTTTGACACGATTGAAGAAGCAATCGCCGATGTCCGGGAAGGGAAATTGTTTATATTGATGGATGATCCGGGTCGGGAAAATGAAGGGGATTTAGTTTGCGCTGCCGAAAAAGTGACGGCAGAGATAATCAATTTCATGGCAAGACATGGGCGCGGTCTGATCTGTCTGGCCCTGGATTCCGCAAGGGTCAACCAGTTGAAACTGCCACTGATGGTCCAGCACAACGAAGCGGAATTTGGTACTAATTTCACTGTCAGTATTGAAGCGGCGTCCGGGGTGACGACTGGAATTTCAGCCGCAGATCGCGCACGCACTATTCAGGCGGCAATGGCGCCTGACGCCGTTCCGCAAGATTTACATCGTCCGGGACATATTTTCCCTTTACTTGCGCAAGATGGAGGCGTGTTGAAACGCGCGGGTCAAACCGAGGGTTCCGTCGATATCACACGCATGGCGGGTTTGTCTCCCGGAGGGGTGGTTTGCGAAGTATTGAACGAAGATGGCACCATGGCCCGTTATCCTCAACTGAGGAAGTTTGCGGACGAACATGATTTCAAACTAATCACCATTGCCGATTTGATTCGTTACCGGAAAAGAACCGAGGTGCTTGTTAAGCTTGAAGCAGAGGCGAATTTACCGACTTTTTTTGGCGAATTCAGGATCGTCGCCTTCCAAAACATCCTGGACGATAGCGATTACGTGGCTTTGGTGAAAGGTCATTGGCAGGAAAACGAACCCGTTTTGGTCCGGGTTCATTCTCAGTGCTTGACTGGCGATGTTTTTGGCTCCTTTCGTTGTGATTGCGGAATGCAGCTTTATGCCGCCATGAAAAAAGTGGAGCAGGAAGGAAAAGGGGTGGTGCTTTACTTGCCACAAGAAGGGAGAGGAATTGGATTGATCAATAAAATCAGAGCGTATGGCTTGCAAGAGCAAGGTGATGATACGGTGGAGGCCAATCACAAGCTGGGCTTTGGTGAAGACTTGAGAGACTATGGAATTGGTGCTCAGATCTTATCCATGTTGGGGGTTAAAAAAATGCGCCTGATGACGAACAATCCCAAAAAAATCGTAGGTGTGCAAGGTCATGATTTGGAAGTGGTAGAACGCGTGCCCTTGGAAATCGAGGCTCATCCGCAAAATGAAGAATATCTGTTAACCAAGAAACTGAAATTGGGGCATATATTGCAAAGGATATAGATTTTTCAAGCAGCAGTCACTCCCGCATGCGCATGCGCGCGGACTTCGCAAGCAGTGGTTCCCAAAAATCGTGAATTATCTAAAAAAATCCGAACGATTCATTCGATTCGACAGCAAAAAAACGCAACTGGCAATTTCACAGTCGGCTCCCTCCGAATTGCTTTATGGAATTTTACCGGTCCAGCAAGCCCTCTTGCATCGCAAACGCGTGTTTTTTTCCCTTTCCATCAAAGAGAGTCCCACTTCGAAACGTCTGAAAAATTTGCAGAATATGGCACATGAAATCAGCCTTTCAGTCCATTGTCTCAATAAAGGCCAATTGGATATTTTATGTCCCCAAGTTCCTCATCAGGGGGTGGTTTTAAGCTGCGGCCCGTTGCCTTATGCTGATTTTGACTTGTCAGCTGCGCCCCTACCGGCTACCAAGGCAACTCAGCGCTTTCCCGTTTATGTGGCAATGGATCGGATTGAAGATCCACGCAATCTGGGTGCCATAATCCGATCATGCGCATTTTTCAATGTATGCGGAGTGATCGTCCCCCGACAAAATTCTTCTCCATTGAGTCCTGTCGTTTCTAAAAGTTCTGCAGGCGTGGTGGAATCTTTTCCGGTGATGGCTGTTGCCAACCTTCCGCGCTTCTTAAAAGAGCAGAAGCAGAAAGGATACTGGATTGTTGGATTGGATACGCAAGCAGAATTGTCCGTAACAACCTTGCGTCAAGATCGTCCCTATATTTTGGTTGTCGGCAATGAAGGTCGGGGAATGCGAAAGTTGGTCAAATCTACCTGTGATTGGCAGGTCACGATTTCAGGAAACATAAAGGTGGCAGCTCTCAACGTGAGCAATGCCACCGCCATTGCTTTGTATCAGCTCACTCAATTACGTTCCGCCGATTCGGAATCCTTTTCTTGATGATTCAGCTGTCCAACTGAAAGCGACGCATTCGAATATTGAGCAGCAGACCGATGCCAAACATCATGGAAAGCATGGAGGAACCACCATAGCTGAAAAAAGGAAGGGGAACTCCAACGACTGGCATCAATCCCAAAACCATCCCAATGTTGATCAACACGTGAGATGTGATGATGGAAACGATGCCAACCACCAGTATGGCGCTGGAGCAGTCCTTGGTTTTCAAAATTCCGGTCAACGCCCAAAGAATGAGAAAAAGGAAGAGTACCAAAACCGTGATGCCTCCCATAAAACCCCATTCTTCAGTAAAAATGGAAAATATAAAGTCGGTATGATGGGCTGGCAGGAAATTCAGTTTTCCCTGTGTTCCCTGTTCGAACCCTTTCCCCCAAATACGACCGCTGCCAATAGCAATCATGGATTGGATGACTTGATACCCGGCACCCAGCGCATCTCGTTCCGGGTTGATGAAAGTCAGAATACGGTCCTGCTGATAAGGTTTCAGGATGGGGTTCAATAGATACGGGATACCGAACCAAGCCACAATGGAAGAGAGCACCAGGAGGAATGCAATGGCCAGCATTGTCAACTTGCGAATACCAACTAAAAAAATAACAAAGCTATAGGTAATCAATAGCAACAAGGCCGTTCCCAAGTCCGGTTGATTCATAATCAGGACAAAGTGGATCATGACCAGGATAGTGGGCCAGATCAGTTTGACGATGCCCAGGTTTCCAATTCGACGCACATCCCTGAAATGATAGGCTAATACGAGGACCAGGGTGAATTTTGAAAATTCGGATGGTTGTACGAAAAAACCACCCAGATCGAGCCATCTTTTGACCGGTGTTCCTGGACCTCCTACTCCATACAACAAAACCAGAATCAGCATGAATATAATCACCGCATGGAACAAAATTCCCCATTTGACGAAAAATCGGTAGTGTATCAAGGTGGTGCAAAAAGCGATTCCCATTCCCAGGAATATCCAGTATACTTGACGAACTTTATAGTTGGCCATTTCTGGCGCTCCCATGGTGGCCGAATGAATGGCAACGAGGCCAAGGGTACAAATCACCAAAACTATACCACACAAAATCCAATCAAAATTGGACAACAATCGCCGATCAAACATTTCTCCAAACCTGTTCCATCTCTTTCAGTACAATGCTGTATCCTACCTGTATTGTCATCGATTTTCAGTATTCGTGGAAACCAGCCCTTCAATCTGCTCATTCAATTGGCGCACCGCGATGAATTCATCCGGAGTTTCTGAAGGTTGAGAAAAAAGTAACAGAGAAATATGCGAAAGTCATCTTCTCTAACCCAGCTTTTTTTGGAATTACATGGACAAAAGATTAATTTGCTGGTATAAAAGTTAATGGCAATTGCTGTCGATGGGAGTATTTATTAAAGTGGGATTCGGCCTGTGATCCAAATTTTTAACTTTCTGCAAAAAAGATCTCTTTATGATTAAGCTGACAGCGGCAGCTGCGAAAGAAATCAAAAAAATCATGGAAGAACAGCATCTTCCCCAAGAAGTCAAAATCCGTGTTGGCGTGAAAGGGGGTGGATGTTCCGGTTTTACTTATACCTTTGAATTCGATTCAAAAAAACGCAAATTCGACCTTGAGTTTGAATCTCGGGATTTGCGAATTTTGGTGGACAAAAAAAGCCATTTGTATATCAGAGACACTGAAATCGACTGGAGTTATGGTTTGATGGACCGCGGATTGAGGTTCAATAACCCGGGCGCAAAAAGCTCTTGTGGATGCAAAACCTCCTTCATGTTCGAACCTCCGGAAAATATGGCAAAGTTACCCACTCCCTGGAATTGATTTCCTTTTCTATAAAGCAATATGAACAAACCCGTGGGTCAATCCATTGAAGATCAGGTAAAAATCTGCATTGAGTCTGCAATTCCTCAGTCACAGGCGCAAGTGAGCAGCAATGGGAATCATTTTCAGATTACGGTGATCTCTCCCGTATTTGAAGGTATGGGTCTGTTGGACAAACAACGCATGGTCTATTCGGCAATTGCGTCCTTCATTTCAGGGCCCAAAGCTCCCATTCACGCCGTGGACCGGTTACTGACCCTCAGCTCCGGGAAATGACAAAAAGGCAAACGCCCAGCCCATGTTGAAATCTTATTCCCAACTGATCCATCGCTTCCCTGAAAGAGGAAAAGGGGGGTATTGATTATGCGATTAATTTTTTAATGCAGGAATTTCATGAAAATTGAAGGGAATCGCATTACGTATTCAAAAAAACTGGAAGTGAAATTTTCAGCTAACGTCATTGAAGAAAATGAGGAGCAGGTTACCCTGGAAGGAGTGGATGAGGACTCATATTTGAAAATCTACTCCCCTTTTCGTGGAATCGCCCGGTTGCTGCTTTTTGAGAACGGAAAATGGTTTGACGCGGAAAGTGGCGTTTCCCAATTCGATTATTCCGCACTAGGTCTTGGCGAGCCTCCGGATTTGGATAATTTGGATGAAAATGAAGAGCAAGCGGGAGACCGGAAAAAAACAGAGACCTCGGTTTCTGAACCAGGTCTTGGCGAGCCTCCGGATTTGAATAATTTGGATGGAAATGACGAGCAAGCGGAAGACCGCAAAAAAGCGGATGTCTCGGTTTCTGATTCTGAAGAAGTCGTGCTGGCCTCTGAAAAAGTAAAAAAACAAAATTTCCCAAGTAAGGAATAGTTGCTGAACCCACAGAGACTATTCCACAAAATCCTGGCGAATGCCGCGTTCTTCCTTCCCTGGTTCTCCCAGACCCTGTTGAAGCGCTCAAAGTGTATCAATTAAAATTGTGAAAAAACGATGACCGAAAAAATTATTGAGACTGATATCTCCCGGGAAATGCGCGATTCATATCTGGAATACGCCATGAGCGTCATTATCGGACGTGCGCTACCCGACGTCCGCGATGGTCTGAAACCCGTGCACCGCCGAACGTTGTATTCAATGACGGAGCAGGGCAACGACTACAACAAGCCCTATCGTAAGTCGGCAAGGGTAGTCGGAGACGTGATAGGGAAATACCATCCTCATGGGGAGTCTGCCGTTTACGATACCATCGTCCGAATGGCCCAGAATTTTTCCATGCGTTATCCCCTGGTAGATGGACAGGGAAACTTCGGTTCGGTCGATGGAGATTCCGCTGCTGCCATGCGTTATACGGAAATTCGTATGGAGCGCATCACCCATGAAATGATGACGGATCTTGAAAAGGATACCGTCGAGTTTATTCCCAATTACGACGAGTCGATTGCGGAACCCAGTGTTCTGCCGACAAAAATCCCCAATTTGCTGGTCAACGGTTCTTCGGGAATTGCCGTCGGAATGGCCAGTAATATTCCTCCACACAACATCGCTGAAGTGATGAATGGTTTGCTTTACTATATGGACCATCGAGACAATGCTTCTCTACCGGAGCTGATGAAGCATTTGCCCGGACCGGACTTTCCCACGGGCGGGCGTATCATGGGAAGATCGGGTATTTATAGCGCCTACCAGACTGGAAGAGGAATCGTCATTGTGAGGGCGCAGACGCATTTTGAGAAAGGACCAGGAGACACGGAAACTATCATTGTGACGGAGTTGCCTTATATGGTCAACAAGGCCAACCTGATCGAAAAAATCGCGGGCTTGGTGCGTGACAAGAAAATTGAAGGCATTTCGGATTTACGGGATGAATCGGATCGAAAAGGGATGCGCATATACATTCAAGTGAAACGCAATGACAATCCGGAAGTTGTCCTGAGCAGTCTCTATAAACACACTGCCATGCAATCTTCCTTTGGCATTATCATGCTGGCCATTGTGGACCAGCAGCCCAAAGTACTGCCCTTGTTGCAAATTCTTCGTTTGTTCATGGAACATCGCATGTCGATTGTCAGACGAAGGATTCAATATGAATTGAACCAGGCGGAGGCCAGGGTCCATATTCTGGAAGGTTTGACGATCGCTCTTTCTCACCTGGATGCGGTGATTGAACAAATCCGCAATGCGGAAAATGGGGCAGTTGCCAAGGAAGCACTGGTAGAAAATTATGACCTTTCGGACAAGCAAGCCCAAGCGATCCTGGACATGCGCTTGCAACGTTTGACAGGATTGGAACAAGATAAGGTCTTTCAGGAATTTGAGAATCTGAAAAAAGAGATTCAAAGATATCGGGAGATTCTTGCCGACGACAATCGGATTTTAGACATCGTTCGGCAAGAATGCCAGGAAATCCGTGATAAGTATGGAGATTCCCGCCGTACGGAGATTTCAGAAGAAGACAGTTCTATTCCGATCGAGGAATTGATTACCCGGGAAGACATGGTGGTCACCATTTCCCACAGCGGCTATATTAAGCGCAGTTCCGTCAGCGAGTATCGTGTGCAGCGTCGTGGCGGGAAAGGACGAATTGGCATGAGCATGAAAGATGAGGATTTCGTAGAAAAAATGATTGTTGCATCCACGCACGACCACTTGCTGATTTTTACGACCTTCGGGCAGGTTTTTGCCATGAAGGTCTATGAATTGCCCCAGGCCGGTCCTGCCAGCAAAGGAAAAGCCATTGTCAATCTTCTACCATTGAGACCAGAAGAAAAAATTTGTACCTATCTCAATATTGCAGAGTTTAGCGAAGACCGCTTTGTGTTGATGTGCACTGTCAATGGACTCTGTAAAAAATCCGAACTCAATGCATTTCGCAAAGTACGTTCTACCGGAATTCGCGCTATCACCCTCGATGCGAGTGACACGATGCTCTCTGCCCAATTGACTGATGGAAATCAGGAAGTTATATTTGCCACCCGGCAGGGGATGAGTTTGAGGTTCCATGAAAATCAGGTCCGCGCGATGGGACGTGAAGCCCGTGGAGTGATTGGGATACGTATGAAAACGCAGGATCGAGTGGTCACCATGGAAGTTTTGCAAAAAACGGAAGCGATTCTGACAGTCACCGAAAATGGCTATGGTAAAAAGACTCTACTCGAGGATTACCCGCTTTCTAAAAATAGGGGCAATCAGGGAGTACGTACTATCATAACCTCCAAGCGAAACGGAAATGTCATCGGAGCCCTGGAGATCGGAGAACATTATCAGGTTTTGCTTGTCACTCAATTCGGAAAATTAATCCGTATCAAAACCGATCAAATTCCGGTGATAGGTCGCATAACTCAAGGAGTGCGGCTTTTTAATCTGGAAAAAGGCGAGAAGGTTATTGATATCGCCCGTTTTGTGGAGGACACGGGAGGAGATGAGGAAAAGGAACCCGTTTAAAAATTACAAACCTTTTTCCTCACGGGTTGTTTTTCAAATCACTGTATATTTCGGATTTTATCAGGATTTTCCCCGGTCAATTCTTGGAAGTCCTCTTCCATTATTTACGTCAGCAAAAAGGCGGTTCGAGTGCCTTTCCTTCCTCGATTATTTTTGATTGGAAATTAGCTACAGCAAAGGGAACCGTATCCCGTGCTGCATGAGACCGAATAGATATTCGCAGAGTGCCATTGCTGTTTTTTGTTCCTGCAGGTTCCGACCTCTCCAGTCTTGTTACAGCAGTCCCCCTGAAAAATGTGAAGAATTGCATAGGACTGAACGAATTCTTTGTTCATATCATCACGGAATTCGATCAATCCGGCCCGTTTATGAAAAAAAAAACGAAGAAAATACGCTAATAATTTTATAATGAAATCATAATGATAGATATAAAATCATGATTTTTATGACAATTTTTTTTAGGATTTTTAATCAATTATTTGGGGCTAAGCAATTGATATTTCAGGGGATATTTTTCGTTGCTTTCCTACTCGGAATTTTTTATTGTGTGGATACGTCATGAGAAATCAGAGAGGGATATCAATCGAATCAATATCAGACGCAGGGAAGTGGTACTCATCGGAAAAAGACAATATCCAGGTCAAGAGAGAAAGTAATCCAAATGGACGTGGATTTGGGGAAGAAGATGGATCTGAACAGAAGATGGTCGCAATTTAAGGAGCAACTCTGCAAAGAGCTTGAATCCGAACAGTACGAAGGGTGGATCGAGCAAATTGTGTTGGCGGAAGCTTCTACTAAGAAAATCATTATCGCCGGTATTCCCCATCCTCTCTTTCGAGACGATATCGCAAGCAATTATGATCGCTTGTTTCGCAGGCTTCTCAATGAAATCTTTCCTGAAATCGCTCCTGTATATAAGAAAAAAATCAAATATTGCGTAGGCGCTTATGATGTTGATCGAAAGGACCCCATCCAAACGGAATTTGTTTTTGAAAAACTCCACAAGGATATTTCTTCGGATGAAGAACGAATTTCCACCTCCATGCCATTTGGGAAAAAAGCAGGACCATCAGGTGCTCGCGAAAACGTCATTTCTCTTCAATCGTCCGAAATCTCCGCATTATTCAATCCCAAACATTCCCTGGATACTATCATTGTCAGCGAGCATAACAACCTGGCGTATGAAGCGGCTCGTCACATTATTCACGCTCCGGGAGCTTCCTACAATCCATTTTTCATTTATGGAGAATTGGGAACTGGTAAAACGCATCTGCTGGAAGCTATCGGACAGGCTTATCTCCAACTGTATCCGGAATCCTCTGTGGTTTATGTCACTGCGGAAACTATTTTGAATGATTACGTGGAGCATATCCAGCAAAAGAAAATGAGCAAATTTCGAAAGCAATACCGTCAAATGGACATGTTTTTGATCGATCGCGTGCAAATCGTCTCAGGAGCAAAAAATTTTCAGGAGGAACTCTATCATACAATTGAAACCTTAAAGAAAGCGGGAAAACAGATCGTGATGACCTGTAACCAGCTCAGCCGGAATATAAGGGAAATGAATCTCGCGCTCAGTTCCTTGTTGGAATCGGGATTGATGGTAGAAATCACTCATCCGGATCTGGAAACTCGTGTTGCGATTCTACAAAATCGAGCACGAATTCACCATGTCAGGCTCCCCGCGGAAGTTTGTTATTTCATTGCCCGGCACATCAATTCGAATGTGCAGAAAATGGAAAGCGCTTTAATTCGCTTGGGAGCCCATGCTTCTCTTCTTGGTCAGAAGATCAACCTTGAATTCGCAAAAAAGACTTTGTCCGATCTCCTGGAAAGTCCGATTCATGAAGATCACATCGATCGGATTCTTCAAAAAATCTGCACCCTGTCGCAAGTGTCCCGCTCTGATCTGAATTCAGGAACGAGGGCCAGCCACGTGGTCCGCGCACGTCGGATGGGAATGTATTTGCTGAAAGAGTTGACGAGTATGTCCCTGACGGAAATTGGCGCTCAATTTGGAAACAGGTCTCATACCGCCATTCATAATTCTATTAAACAAATTCGCAATAGAATGGAAACTGATAAGGGATTGCGTCAACAACTTGAAGCGCTGAAAGAGGATCTCTCTCAAACGGAGGCAAAGCAAATAAAAATCTTTCAAAAGTTTTCCAAAATGAAGAAACATCAATGAAAGCCACGACTCTTCATTTTCCGGCTGTAATCATTCCTTTAAAGAATAAACCATATTCTCCGGGAAGATAATCCTGGATCATGCCAAAGTAGCGATTCCACGGCTCCACGGGCAGACGTTCACGACTTTGATAATAGAGGGAGGTTTTTCCATGCTTCCAGCGATCCTGTAAGTAGGATTTCAAGGGGGAGTGTTCACTCAAGCCTTCCAGTACAATCACCCGCGAGCCCGATCCCGAGGCGTATTTTTCAAAATGTTTCAATATTTCTTCACCTTTGTCAGCCGCCAGGTAGCGTTCTAAAAGGAGAGTAGCCTGGTAATCGATTTTGATCCAATTGGTCAAATCCAGCAATTCCAAATGCACTTCTGCGTCCATTTTATTGGAATCATCCAGAACAATACCAATCTCCAGATCCCGGGCAAGCGTCCGAATCGTCTTCAAGTAATCTTTTGTGACGTGTTCGCTCAGTTCCAGGTAGAAAAGGCGTTTATATTCAGGAAACAGTTGGAGGAGCAGTTTCAGCGCCATGGGATAATTTAAGTAATCGGGATCTACATTCTGGGTGAAGCGTAAGGTGGTTGAATTTTCATTAAAAAGATTGGTTTGCAGCTTCAAGAGACGCAAAGTGATCAATGCCGCAATCAGGGAGGCGAAACGCAGCAGGACTGAAGGAATTTGCAGTTCCTGGCATTGATGCAATATCCCTCCAAAACTACGCCCCTTCTGGTCGATAGAAAGCAATTCGAATCCCTTTGTTACAGGGTGGGTGTCCGGGGCGGCAAGGACGTCGACAGCTTCTGCTTTCACTGAAAGCCACTTGAGATAATTTTTTGCGCGTTCGCTGAGATTTTGCCATTCCCTTGCCATCAGAATGGAAAGCAATTTTTCCGTAATCGAAGGGAAACAGGTGAGAGGAATGTTGGGTGGCACCAGCAATACCGCGGATTCGGCAAGTTTTTCATCATCCAGCAAGTCTCCTGTTTCAAAGGCTAAATCCAGGGAAGATAAGCTCATAAGGTCTCTTCAGGGACAACGGCATTTGGGGTGAAGGTAAACAATTGCCTGCGAATCAGGTATTCTATTGCAATAAGTTCGCAAATTTAGTGTATTTTCCAAGGAAAGCCAAACGTTTGGTTCCGGTTTCCCCATTTCGATGCTTGGCCACTATGATTTCCGCGATTCCCTGATCTTCGCTTTCTTCATTATAAATTTCATCCCGGTAAATGAACATGATGATATCCGCATCCTGCTCGATAGCGCCCGATTCGCGTAAATCCGACATTAAAGGATGTTTTTTATTGCGGCGCTCCAAATCCCGGTTCAGTTGGGAAACAGCAACCAGGGGCACATTGAACTCTTTCGCGATTGCTTTCAGGTTCCTTGAAATTTCCGCAATTTCCTGTTCCCTGGAATCGAAGCGGGTGGCACTTTGCATGAGTTGTAAGTAATCCACGATAATCAGTCCCATATCTCCATAGTCATTTTGGGCCTGGCGAATGACTTTGCGAATGTGGCTGTGTGAGATGGCTCCTTGATCGTCGATGAGCAAAGGAGCCTCCATTATTTTTGCAGCGGCTCTGGATAAACTGTCCCAATCTGCTTGATCCAATCGTCCGGTTTGGAGTTTATGGGTATCCACTTTCCCTTCACTGCACAAAAGCCTCATGGCGATGTGTTCTTTGGGCATTTCCAAGCTGAATATCAGCACCGGGACTTTGCGGTGAGCGGAAGCATAAAAACCTATGTTGATCGCGAAGGCCGTTTTTCCCATGGAAGGACGAGCGGCGAGGATGATCAGGTCTCCTTTTTGCAGTCCATGGGTCAATTCATCCAGTTCGGTGAACCCTGTTGCAATGCCGGTGACGGTTTCCGGTGATTGGGAACGCTGTTCCAGCAAATCAAAATAATCATGAATTACCGTACTCAGTTGATCATAATTTTTTTGAATGCCAACTTTGGATTCAAGCAGACGGATAGTATCCGTAGCTTGCTCGATGAGGATTTCGACATTTTCCGGTGATTCCGTACCTTTTTTGGCAATGTCATTGGCAGCCAGAATCAATTCGCGCATTCGCCCTTTTTCTTGGACGATACGCGCATAGTACTCGACGTTTTCTACGACCGGTGTGGATTGAGCCAAATCAACGAGATAATTCACCCCACCCGTTTGCTCGAGTAAATTTCGATCTTTCAGGAAGCTACCCAAGGTGACTTCATCAACAGGTTCGTTTTTCTCTCTTAAGTCTAAAGCTGCCTGGTATATTTTTTGATGGGCTGGAGAAAAAAAATCTGAGGAAACCAGGGTATCCGCAACTTGATAAAGGACATCATTCTTGATGATGATCGCCCCTAAAATAGCCTGTTCCGCCGTTTTGTCGTGGGGCAATAATTTCGACGAATAGTCTTGCGAAGCCATATATACTCCCCAGAAAAATGCATCAGTTATAAATGCGTCAGAGCATTCCGGATGCGCGGCGAAAATAAATCAAGAGTGAGATTCCGGGTTTGAAGTTGGTACGTCCGCTTTTTCAGACTCTTTCTCATCTCCAGGTTCAGAGGGTTGGGCAGGGGTTTCATTTGAATCGGATGGAAGTTGTGCGAAGTCCCCGATCACATTGATATCAATGTCCACCTTCACTTCCGTGTGTAACTTGACCGAGACTTTATGAGTACCTGTTGACTTGATGGGTTCATGAGGAACAATATTGCGACGAGACACATCAAATTCTTGTTCCTTTAGCAGATCCATAATTTCTTTGTTTGTCACCGAACCGAATAATCGCCCACCTGGTCCTGATTTTTTGTGAATTTCCAGTTTTAAGACGACCAGTCTGGCTGCTTCTCCATTGGCATTTTCAATAGCGGCTTGCCTTAATTTTTCAAAAAATTGCATGCGATGCCGTAATTCCCTGGATTTCTTACCAGAAGCCAGGATGGCCTTGCCTTGGGGGAGCAGATAGTTGCGCGCATAACCAGGTTTGACCTGAACCTGATCGCCCAACACTCCTAAATTGGGAATGTCTTGTACTAAAATGACTTTCACGACCTACTCTCTTTCGTTAAATGGTTAATCTGACAGTTCATCCGGTTACACCCCGGGGTCACCGTCACAGTGGGAAATTATCTTCAAGATTCCTCACGCTTCTTCAAATAAGCCTTCTCCATGAATGAGCCACCGCTGAACAAACCGTTACAGGTGAAATTCAGAAGGTCTTGTTTTTATTCCCCCAAGTTGAGTTTATTTTTTACAAACCTTGAGTGACAGAGCCTCCCGTAGTTGACAGGAGTGCCAGGTTCCGTGCCCGTTTTATCTCGACCCTCAGCATTCGTTGATACGGTGCGGAAACCCCGGAAATGCGACTTGGAATAATTTTACCGGCATCTGTTATATAATCTTTCAACAAGTCGACGTCTTTGTAATTGATAGTCTGGATCCCGGCTTCTTTGAAGGGACAGAATTTTCGTTTACGGGGGATGATTTTTCGTCTTCGTCTATGAACCATTTTGTTCCTCCTTGCTTACCGGGATTAATTCAGAATCTTCGTTGCTATCCTCGTCGGCCTTTTCTTCAAGTTCGTCAGTCAGCGCTTCTTCTGACTCCTCTACTCCCCCGGTAACTTCGCTTTCCGGCTTACTTTCCTTTTCCGAGCGAGAAATTTCAGGGGCATCTTCTTTGTGAAGCAATTCCAGAAAACGCTCGTATTCCAGTCGGATGTCTTCTATTTTAATCGTCTGGAATCGTAAGATTTCTTCAATGAAACGGTATTGTTGATTCAACTCCTTCAGCATTTCTTCGTTTCCCGTGATGTAGAGCAAATGATAAACACCATGAGTTTTTTTATTGATGAGATAGGCCAGACGTCGGCGCCCCCAAAGGTGATATTGTTGGATTGCTCCACCTTGATGAGCCACCGTGTTTTTTAATTTATCCAGAATTCCCGATAGCGCCTCTTCCGACAAATCGGGATCTGTTATAAAAACGGATTCATATCCTTTCATAAATTTCATTCCTTTACAAGATCAGCCTGTTAGCGGGCATGCCATGAAAATCTCAATCATGCGCAGTGGCTTCCAATCGCTGGAGCATTCCTGTCTTGACAAGCCCATTCATTCTTCCTCGTCCGGTAAACTGAGCGAGGTGTTTTCAAAAACCGAATCATTGATAAATCGCATCAGATTGTGGATGACGGAGTCCCGGATTTTATTGAATTTTCGCAAGTCTTCTTTCCACCATTTGCTCAACACGTAATTACGGGGTGCTACTCCGTCAGGGGGGCGACCGATTCCCAAGCGTATCCGCTTGAAGCGCTCTGTTCCGAGATGCTCTGTAATCGAACGTACCCCGTTGTGTCCCCCATGACTCCCTTTAAGCCGGAATCTTACTTTCCCCAGGGGGAGATCCAAATCGTCATAAACGACCACCATTTCTTCTTCCACCGGAATTTTGAAAAATTGAGAACACGCAAAGACGCTCCGACCACTATTGTTCATGAATGTCATTGGTTTCATTAAGACGAATCGTGACCCCTCCCACTCGGATTTTGTAATTGCCGCTTGAAATTTGTTATAAAATGAAGGCGCTTCCAAGCATTGGGCCAATTGATCAACCACCATAAATCCTGCATTGTGTCGTTGATGTTGGTAGGCAATGCCTGGATTTCCCAATCCAACAATCAGTTTCATTCCTCATTTTCTTCCTCTGCCTTGCGACCAATAATGGTCGCAAGGCTATAATTTTCGTTGGCGTTGATAGATACGGAGTTTGGACAATTCACGTTTTCAACCCGGACCGTTTGATGAAAGTCCAACTTTGACACGTCCACTTCGAGCGCTTCGGGGATATTGCCAGGCAGGCAGGTGATGGGAATTTCCCGCACAACCATTTGTATGATTCCTCCTTTTTTAACTCCGGGCGAAGATCCGATAGTTTTGAGAGGAACTTTCAAGGTAACAGGTTGTTCATCATCCAATTTACGAAAGTCCAGGTGCAGCAATTCCCGTCGGTACGGATGTTTTTGTATTTCTTGAAGCAAAACTCGATGTTCCGTGGCGTTGCCCGTTCCATCGGTGATCTGCAAGCGAAGTAATTGATGCGACCCATCCAGTCTGGAAATATATCTTCGTGTGACTTCCTCTTCCATTTCCAAAGCAATCCTTTCACCCATACCATAAAGAATAGCGGGTATCTTATTTTGAAATCTCAAACGTCGATTGGCCTTTTTTCCCCTCGAAAGACGCACGTTTGCCGTCAATGGTTCTACTGACATGCGAAGCTCCTTTTTTTCATGGATAGTAAAAACAGATACCTCTTATACTCATTTTATGAGTTTTCGTCAATAATAATATCTATTTCAAACGTGAATCAGGAGTTAAAAATGTGTCATTCCTGGCTTGACCAGGAATCCAGGAAGATACGGGCGATATTTTGGATTCCGGATCAAGTCCGGCATGACACATCATACTTATTAAATTATTGATTTTATAAATTAAATTTCAACTCCTGATTCGCATATTTCAAATGTAATTTGAAGGGAAGGTCTGAAATTTGAAGTGATTTTCCGGGTTCGCAGTACGCATAAACCTTTTTCTTTGGCAGTGGCATACGAAATCAAGCTTGATGTTTCGGGTCGGAAGCGACATTTTTTACATGTATTCTGAGCAAAGTGTTTGATTGTCAGTAACACGCAATAGTTCGGGAATGCGATATATCATCGAGGATTCGAGTTTTATTTTTCTATTTCGTATTTTATCAGTCAAGGTATGCAATGTCGACCTATAGTACCTTTCTCAGCTTCTCCAGGCGACCCACCCGGGTTGTTTCGGTAGGATCACTCAAAATTGGAGGGGAAGAGTCCATTTGCGTTCAATCCATGCTCACATCCCGGACCTGCGATCTGCCTCGGGTTCTGGACGAGATAACGACACTCGCTGCCGTCAACTGCCAGTTGATACGTATTACGGTTCCCAACCAGCGCGCAGTGGAGTGTCTGCCAGCCATCCGTCGGGGAATGGAAAAAAGAGGAATTGCGATTCCGGTGGTGGCCGACATCCACTTCAACCCCCAATTGGCGATTGATAGTTGTGAATTCGTCGAGAAAGTGCGCATCAACCCGGGCAATTACGCAGACCGTAAACGCTTTGAAATCCGCGAATACAGCGAGGCCCTTTACCAAGAGGAACTCGAACGGATTGAAGCAAGATTATTGACCTTGACAGGCAACCTGAAAAAGTATGGTTGCGCCTTGAGGATCGGCGTCAATCACGGTTCCTTGTGCGATCGTATCCTCAATCGCTATGGAGACACGCCCAAAGGAATGGTTGAATCCGCTTTGGAATTTGTACGCATCTTTAGCAAACATGACTTCAATGACATCATAATTTCCATGAAATCCTCCATCCCCTCCGTGATGATGCAGGCATATCGATTTTTAGTCATCCAAATGGAACAGGAAGGGATGGACTACCCCCTGCACCTGGGGGTGACTGAAGCGGGCAATGGTTTGGAGGCTCGCATTAAAAGCGCTGTTGGAATTGGCAGCTTGTTGATGGATGGGATAGGGGACACGATTCGAGTCTCCCTCACGGAACCTGCGGAAAATGAAATTCCTGCTGCGTATTCGATTTTACAGGGTCTGGATTGCTTTCGAAAGGAGTTTTCTGCTTGGCGAAAAATTCTTTATGAACCACCAGTTTCTGATTCTGAACGCGCTACGCAGTCCGTTACGTTGAAACTTGAAAATGATGCGTGTTCGACGTCCCTGCATTCCTTTCAACCGATCACGGTGGGGGGCGACTCCCCTTTTGCATTCCTGGGAATGAGCAGTTACCCAATTGAAAATCTTGCGTCTCCATTGTTTGATCGGACTTTGACTACACCTCCCAGCGGAAAATCAGCATCCTCCGATATCCGATTATTTGAATCATTGTCCCTGTTTTTTGAGAAAAACAACTCAGTCCAAATGGAGGTCCCTCCAGTCATTCTTTTAGAAGAGCAGCAAATCAAGCAGAGCGGATTTTCTGAGAAACTAAAAGTATTGCTGCAAGAAAAGGAAGCAAAATTACTGCTGGTTCGCAGTTCCCATCCTCTCCTGACAGTAAGATTTCTAGAACATTTGTTGCGAAATTGTCAATCGGACTGGCCCTTGGGAATCGTTGTACCCGATGTGGATGATACCCGGCATTGGTCTGGCTTGGCAGCGGAAGCAGGGAGCCTCATCGTCGACGGGTTGGTCGACTGTTTGGTTTGTCCCACAATCGATCCCCAAAAACCGGTATTCCAGTTTTGCCAGACGTTGCTGCAAGCAACCCGTGTCCGGCTTTTCAAAGCTGATTTTATTTCCTGTCCTTCATGTGGTCGCACTTTTTTTGATTTGCAAACCACAACAGACGCCATCAAAGTACGCACGCAGCATCTCAAAGGGGTTAAAATTGGTATCATGGGATGTGTCGTCAATGGTCCGGGAGAGATGGCGGATGCGGATTTCGGTTATGTTGGTTCGGCAAAAGGAAAAATCAATCTCTATCGGAAACAGGAATGCGTTGCACGTAACATTCCACAAAATCAAGCCGTGGAGCGTCTGATCGATTTGATCAAAGCAGATGGAAGATGGATTGCGCCTGAAGGAGAATAACTACGTTGCGAGCAATTAAAACTTTTTGTATTAAAAACCGGATTTGGTTTGAAACCTGTGCTCAAAGGGGAAAATGTCTGTTGCTGAAAATGTGAAAAACATGATGGAAAACGCATCGTGGATTCGTGAAATGTTTGAAAAAGGCCGGCGTTTGAAAGACATCCACGGAGAAGATCAGGTCTTTGATTTTTCCCTGGGGAACCCCATCATCGAACCCCCTGAAAGGGTATACCAGGTCTTGAAAGAATTGTTGGAAGCGCACCTGCCAGGCGGTCACCGTTACATGCCCAATGCAGGCCTGCCGGAAACACGCGCTTTCATTGCCAGAACCCTCTCTCAGGAGATGGGATTGCCTTTTGAAAGCGGAGATATCACCATGTGCGTGGGAGCGGGAGGGGGTTTGAACACCGTGTTGAAAGCCCTGCTCAATCCTGCGGAAGAAGTGCTGACTCTGGCACCCTATTTTGTGGAATACGGTGTCTATGCCCAAAATCATGGAGGAGTGCTGCGAGTTGCCGAAACCAATGATATCTTTCAGATCGATTTGGAACAAGTCCGTGAAATCCTCACGCCGCAAACTAAAATCATCCTGGTCAATTCACCCAACAATCCCACGGGCGCCGTTTATCCCCAGGAAGATTTGGATCAGTTGGGAAAATTACTGGCGGAAAAAGAGCAGGAATATGGTCATGCCATCTATCTCGTTTCCGACGATCCTTACCGGCATCTCCTTTTTGACGATTTGAAACCCTGCAATATTTTTCAAAGTCATCCCAATGCCATCCTGGTCACTTCCCATTCCAAAGACCTGGGGCTGCCGGGAGAACGCATCGGATTTATTGCCATACATCCGGGATGTCGGGAACGGGTCGGCTTGCAAAACGCCCTGACCCTCACCACTCGTATCCTGGGTTTTGTTAACGCCCCCGCCCTCATGCAGAGAATTCTGCCTCATCTCCAAGGCGCGAAAGTATCCGCAGACGTCTACCAGCGATTGAGGGATGTCTTTTGTGATGGTCTGTTGAAGATGGGATTTGACCTCACTATTCCTCAGGGGACGTTTTACATTTTTCCCAAATCCCCCATTCCGGATGACGTGGCCTTTGTCAATGAGGCCCTGTCCGAAAATATCCTGCTGGTTCCGGGTTCCGGTTTTGGCAGACCCGGTTACTTCCGCATTGCGTACTGCTGCACTGAAGAAACTATCCTCCGTTCCTTCCCCCATTTTAAAAGATTGGCACGGAAATACGGACTTTATTAGTCACAGGAATTGTCACTTGATTGGAAATCATCGTAACTCATATCGATTGTTTGAGTCGACATTCAAGTATGAATGTTCATTTCCAGAGGGGTAATCTTCAGTGCGGACCAAGTCGCGTCGATCGAGCAGATCTTGAAATCCACCAGGCCAATGGCCAGTCCGCTTTCGCAGCGTCTCGGCCCGTAATTCCGCTTCCTCCGCATTCCAATGCACCAGTCGAATTTTTTGATTCATCGTCATTATTTATATTGGTCGTTGAGGCCCGCTCCTTCGACAATCATCGGGATGATCTTTGCGATTCGCTTCGCCTTGGTTTCTTCTCGTTTGGCATCGGAAACGTAGTCCGCATATTCGCGTTGCTTGCCTTTGCTGAGTCCCTTGAAACCCGCATGCGCATTTTCATTTTTTGCAAGCGCTTCCTCAAGCTGTGCTGGCAGGATGAGTGGTTTGTTGCGATCCGGCTTGATTTGAATGCCCTTCATCTGTAATTCGATTGCCTCTTTTACATATGCCTTGATGAGCGCAGAATCGATCTCCGTTTTGGATGAAAACCGCCATTGTCGCAGCGCTTTGGTCCTACCATTCTGAGCGTTGACCAGCAAGTTTTTCTCGTCACTCAAAAGCGCTCCTTGATAAAACCAGAGCGCTACGAAGGACTTGAACGCACCCAGACCGACGACCATTTTCCCGTTAAGCGTGTAACAAGGCATTCCCCATTTCACCGTTTCTTCGAGTTTGGTGGAAAGCAGGATCTTCCTCAATTGAACCAACTCCTCTTTCCAATGGTCGCTGCATTCTATGTATTCATTGACCGTCTTGTATCGTTTCATTTGGGTTCCTTAAATTCAAGGAGTCGAATTGCTTGGATCGCATGATAGGGGTGAACGACAAGAGAGTCAATCGGATGATTTCCACGGGTCGTAAGAACCGATATTCCAGACATGACCTTCCGGATCGCGACATGCGAAAAAGATGCCGCCGTATTCGGGGTTTTCGAGCGGGGATACGATTTCAGCACCAGCCTCTACGGCACGGTCATGCAAGGCTTCCGGATCGTCCACCACGAGGTAGACGGACTGGGTGTTCACTCCCCCCGGTCCAGGTACACCCATCAATTGCCCGTGCGTGTCATCGCGCTCACTTCCGAGCATGATCATGCCGTCACCGAGCGTAAGCTGGGCATGCAGGATTTTGTCGCCGTCTCCTGGTACGACCAGGTGCCTCGAAAAACCGAGCACGCGGCCTAGCCAGTCTATGGCGGCGGGAGCATTTTGATAACGCATTGAAGGAATAACCGGTGATTTACCAAAGGTGGGCATGGGAATATTTCTCAAAAAAGGAACAAAATATAGTTATTGATAAGAGTAACATCCTGATATCCTGAAGTAAAGTTATTTTATTCTTGAGCATTGAGATGGGCGGGTTCAATGCGCGATGTTTCTTTACAATTTTTCATTTCATTGTTTGTTGATTGCTTGACAATTATCCGGCATGGATTAAGATCATTATCAAATCAATTTCGAACATTGGGATGGCATGCTCTCTTTCGGGTATTGTATTTTTCTGCCAGACACTGCCAATAGTCATCACCACCGGCAGAGCCGGTGGCTTGAAGAGGCCCCCAGGATGGGGGCAAAACGTGTTCGTCATCGTATGACGTGCTCGTGCTCGTGAACGAAAAAGGCTGCCATGTTAGATCATGAAAAACTCGATGTATACCAATGTTCCATCGAAATTTTTAGCGTTATCTGTCCAAGTCATCGAAACATTGCCAAAAGGATACTCAGCCTTAGTTGACCAACTGAAAAGGGCCTCATGGTCGATTCCTCTCAATATCGCAGAAGGCTGTGGAAAAAATTCCCTTCCTGACAAGCAACGATTCTATGCGTTTGCCCGAGGTTCCGCAATGGAATGCGCTACTATTCTCGATGTTTTAAACGTGTTGAAGATCATCCAGCCTTCTTTATTTGACGAAGGAAAACAGTTACTTCATCGCATTGTTTCTATGTTAACCAAAATGTGCCGTCGATTTCACTGACCGTTCACGAGCACGAGCACGGCCCACGGACACGGATACGTTTCTCATGTCTGACCGGCAAAGCCTATTAGGTTCGCACCAGCAGAGCTGGTGGTTTAATGAGATTAATTATCTGGCGTTCCGAGTTGCCTGTGCTAAAAGAAAATGAAGGGCAAACAAGGGCGGAGTATCAATTTGCGAAATCACGAATTCAGGCAAATGAGTAGTGTAGTTCAATAGCAATTGACTATGGCAAAAAAATGGGGACAGCATTTCCTGATACGGCGATCCTATGTGGACCGGTTGCTGGAAACAGCTCAAGTCGCGAGCAATGATTGCATCCTGGAAATCGGTCCGGGTAAAGGCATCCTGACCCGAGCTTTGCTTGCGCGACAAGCGAAGGTTACGGCAATTGAGGTGGATCCGAATTTGTACTGTTTCTTGAGAAAGCAGTTTATTCGAGAAAAGGCTTTATTCCTCTTCAATCGCGACTTCTTAGAGTGTGAAAAGGAATTTTTGGCAAACCTTTATCCCAATGCCTATAAAGTGGTGTCCAACCTTCCTTACAATATCGCCACACCTGTCTTTTTCAAACTCCTGGAACTGCGTCACTGCTTGCAATCCATCACCGTCATGATGCAAAAAGAAGTCGCCCTGCGGATTTGCGCCACCGTCAAGGAACGTGCCTTTTATGGAGTGCTCTCAGTTGTGGCGGAATTGGGATTTGAACGTAAACTGTCATTTTCGATTCCGCCCAACGCTTTCAATCCTGTCCCTAAAGTGGATTCTGCGGTGGTCTATTTGATTCCAAAGCCAAGGCGAATCTCAGCCGAAGAAGAGCGCCCTTTCTTAAAATGGGTCCGGCTTGTTTTCAACAAGCGTCGCAAGACGCTGCTGAACAATCTTCAACGATGTTGTCCCGGAGAATTTAAACGCCACGAATTTTATCTACGAAAAAAATACGCAAAAATACGTGCTGAAACGCTCACCTTGCAAGAGTTAACAGACCTGTTTCAACTTCTTTTTCATCCCGCGGGACTCCCACCTTCCGATTCTACTAATCGCGCATTCCATGAGCAATCGATTTGCCCGGACTAACGTGCGGAGCGAATTTGAATTTTCCACCATTGCGCGTAAATTTCGTCTGACCACAAACTTTGAATCCAGGCGATGGCATTGATGATTTCTTCATCAGTGAGGATATCTTTGAATGGCGGCATCTTACCGGTTCCTCCCGGAAATCCGAATTTGATCTGCTGTGCCAGCACTCTGAATGGGTGATGCCAGGTATGGGCTGTGCCATTCAAAGGAGGTGGAGGAAAATTTCCGTCTTTATCAGGGGTTCGCCAGTTTGGAGTTGCTTCACCACGGGTCCCGTGGCAACTGGCGCAATTCGTTTCATAGACTTTTTTTCCAGATTCTACCCGGGACTTTTCATACCAGCGTTCGGGGGTTTCGGCAACTGCAGTGGACAACGCGGAAAGAGTAGCAATCACAACACAAGTGATTATGATAGAATCCATTATAACGATTGAAATTCTTTTCATTGGCCTCAATACTCTGAAAATAGTGGCTTCACGCTTGGATATCCCTGAATGGGGTCAAGGTCACATTCTGATTGAAAAGCAATTAGATTCAGTCAGTAAAAATTAATTGTATTGGTGCTCCCACCGGGACTCGAACCCAGAACTACGGATTAGGAATCCGTTGTTTTATCCAGTTGAACTACAGGAGCATTCCGCAAAATTTAGAATTGTGATCCAATGGAGCCGAGAGAGTCAGTTTTTACTGACGACGTCGGAAGAGTTTACTTTTTTTCCAGGTCAAAAACAAGAAATGATGCGAGAAAGAAGCGATTTCTTCTTGCATATTCGGACAAGATTAATATTTTATTTCAAAGCATTTTCAATACGAGGAGAGCTATATGGAAGTTCAAACAAGAATAGAGAAGAAACTGCAAAGGGCATTCGATCCACTTTTTCTTCAGGTACAAAACGAAAGCAACCAACACAATGTCCCAGCCGGGTCGGAATCCCATTTCAAGGTTGTTATCGTTTCGGCAAAATTTGAGCGCAAAAGTCTTTTACAGCAGCACCAACTGATCAATCAAGTCTTGGCAGAGGATCTGGCCGGTCCTGTCCATGCCTTGTCTATTCAGGCAAAAACCCCCACGCAATGGGAACATAGCGGTCACGCGATTCGTGATACCCCGGAATGTTTGGGAGGAAAAAAGCGTAGTTCCTGAAGGGGGGATTTAAACAGAATAGGCTTTGTTACGTTTATCGCGTTGTTTTTTTCTTTCCCGGTTGGAAACGTATACTTTTTTCCGGATGGCTGGTTTGGGACTATTGACGACTTTGGGTTCATCCCCATGACTATAAATGGCTTCTGGCGCTTGGGGATCGACATGAAAGAACAGGTAGCGGGGATGAGGCAGTTTATTACGATGGAAAAATTGAGTGGTCGATTCTCGCGCAATGTCTGAAATAAGGTTGTCGAATAAGGCAAATGCTTTACGGCGGTATTCGTCAATGGGTTTTTTCTGCGCATAACCCGCCAGGCCCACTTCCTCTCTGAGATGATCCATTGCCAGTAAATGATTTTTCCAGCGTTCGTCATTGCTGTTCAAAAGGTTTTGACGTTGCACCATCAAAACCAGAGTTTCAAAAATCTCCTGCTTGAACTGCAAATACCCGGAAAAAAAATGTTGTCGGAAATCATCAGGAATCTCATTGAGAAAAGGCGTGATGGCTTCCACACGAGAATTCAAACGCTTATTCCGACAATAGGTGTCGAATCGCTGGAGCCACATTTCAAAAAATGCACGCAACTGCTTCATTTGAGGATGAGGAAACTCCCAGGTCGCCGCAGTGACGGAACGGGCATTCTCATGAAGGATGATCTGCAGGTAGATCCCGGCCACTTCAAAGAGTTCTATTTCTTTGTATTTATTGAAAAATTCTTCTTTGAAACGATCCAATTTGATTTGGTAACAATCTTCGGTGATCTCGAAGAGCTTATGCACGATCTCTTCTCGTTTCAGTGAAGGATCTTCCCAGGATTCATCGAGGTGAGAGTTAAAAATATGAAAAAAATCCTGCTTGAATTCTTCCCGCTTCCACTGGTCTTGAAATTTGTCACTGCAATACTGGTCCATCAACTCTTCAATCGTCTCTGCGCACATATCCAGGAAGCAATGGTGGATATCGTCGCTTAAAATAGCTCGTCGTCTGTCATAGATGATATTTCGCTGCCTTTCCATGACGTCGTCGTATTCGAGCAGATTTTTCCGGGCACTGAAATGCATCGATTCTACTTTTTTCTGGGCGTTGGCAATAGCCCGTGAAACGAACATATGTTCGATTGGCATATCTTCTTCAATTTGAAAGCGGTCCATCCATTTGGCCAACTTTTCGCCTCCAAAGATACGTAAAAGATTGTCTTCCATTGCAAGGAAGAATTGGGATTCGCCGGGATCCCCTTGTCGTCCGGAACGTCCACGCAACTGGTTATCGATGCGACGACTGTCATGCCGCTCCGTCCCCAAAATGAAAACCCCACCGAGCTCCAAAACCTCCGACGCCGGTTTGATATCAGTCCCGCGACCCGCCATATTGGTGGCGATCGTCACCGATCCCGATTGACCGGCGTTTTTAATGATTTCAGCTTCTTGAGCGTGATATTTTGCATTGAGAACACGGTGCTCGATTCCTTTTTGTTGCAGACGGCGGCTGATCAGTTCGGAAGTTTCTACGGAAACAGTTCCTACCAACACGGGTTGCTTGCGCTCATACAGTGATTGCACTTGGTTGACTATGGCATTGAACTTGGACTTTTGCGTTTTATAGATTAAATCCGGCTTGTCGTTGCGAATGACAGGCAGGTGGGTGGGGATGACCACCACCCCCAGGTTATAGATTTTTTTGAACTCATCTTTTTCAGTTTCCGCAGTACCGGTCATCCCGGCAATTTTACGGTATAGGCGGAAATAATTTTGGAAGGTGATGGAAGCCAGTGTTTGGGTTTCCATTTCAACACGTACTTTTTCTTTGGCTTCCAATGCCTGATGCAACCCGTCGCTGTAACGTCTTCCCGGCATCAAGCGACCCGTAAAGTCGTCGACGATGACCACCTGACCGTTCTGGACGACATAATCCACGTCTTTTTTAAAAACCAAATGGGCTTTGAGCGCCTGATTGATGTGGTGCAGGACGGGGGTATTCACCCTGTCGAACAAGCTTTTCAAGACCTGAATTTCAGCGAATATGGCGGAACGGCATTGATTGGATTTTTCAGCTCCCAAGGTACTTTGCAAGGCTTCAAAAAATGCTTCTTCGCTTTCATATTCCAAATCTTTCAGGTTCGTTAACTCTGACATGACAGGCCCCAATTCCGGATTAGCCTGGAGGTGTTCCAGACTTTCCTGAGAAAGTCGGTAGGTAGGCAGGAGCATGCCTTTGTAAGCCAACTGGAGGATGCGTGATTTGAAGGGGATGAGTGAGGACTGCCCAACGCCGTCATTGGCGATTTTGTCGGACAATGTCTGCAAGAAGCCATCTTGCCGTTTGAAATCAAAATTAGCAGTGCTTTTCAGTCCTTGGAGCACTATGTCTTCATTGATTTCGGATTCCAGACGCCGGATATCTTGATCAGTGAGTTGATAATGCTCGAAAGCAGCCAATCGCTTTTCTATTTTAGCAGCTCCACGATCGGTCAAGGCCACATACCGCGATTTTTCATCCAGCGTATAATCGCCTTCGCGGACTATGTCACGATCTTCCTTGTATTCCCATTCGGGATCAATACCATGGATTTCATGATCGGGAAGTTGGGGCACTTCAATTTTTTGAATTTCACGCTGCAGGTCATAAATGAGCTTGTTGACTATTCGGTATTTTTCGATGTCATCGTCAGTGGCTCCACTGATGATAAGGGGAGTACGCGATTCATCAATCAGAATGCTGTCCACTTCATCAATGATGGCATAGTGGAAATCACGTTGTACGTAATCAACGAGGTCCATCTTCATGTTGTCCCGTAAATAATCGAAGCCAAACTCATTGTTGGTGCCGTAAGTGATGTCTGCCTGATAACTTTTCTGACGCTGAGTGGGATGAAAGTCATGTTGGATCAATCCTACCGTAGTTCCCAGGAAACGGTAAATTTGCCCCATCCATTCGCTGTCACGTTTGGCCAGGTAGTCATTAGGAGTCACGATGTGAACCCCTTGGCCCGTCAGAGAATTGAGATAGGCCGGGCAAGTCGAAGCCAGCGTTTTTCCTTCACCTGTTTGCATTTCAGCAATATTACCCTCATGCAGCGCGATGCCACCGATTAGCTGCACATCGTAATGACGTTCCCCCAACGTACGAACACTGGCTTCCCGCACCAGGGCAAATGCCTCCGGTAGGATTTCATCGAGTACGGATTTAGCATCTCGTTGAACCTGTCGCCTTGCTGCATAGAGAATTTCTTCCGCTTCTTCCTCAATCACGCGCTTTTCGATTTCTGCAAGCAGTTCTTCCTGGGATTGAAATTCCTTGCCCTTCAAACTTTTAAGTTGCTTCCACACCGAATCCGATGAGAGTTCGGATTCCATACGGAACAAACTCCGCTCAGTAAGAGTGAAGCAAGTATTGGCCAGGACTTTTTCCTTGAATGCGGCTGTTTTTTGTGGAAATTCAGAGTCCTCCAGCCTTTGCATCTCAGCCTCAAATGCATTGATCTGTGCGACAATCTTGTTGTAACGCTTGAGTTTTTTTTCGTTTTCGTTGCCAAACAAACGAGTACTTTTAGTCAAAAGGGACTGTAACATGAATCTCTCTTTTCCAAATGGCTCGGGGGTTAGAAGTCGCATTACGATTTGTTCAGGACGCCGCCTTGTTAGGCGTCACGGTTAAAAAATTAAAAACAGTTTAGCACGAAAAAAAGACAAGGCCAATTCATAGAGGTTCTAACGGGAAACGGGACGCTTGGGGTCGGTAATCCATTCACTCCAGGAACCAGCGTAGAGTTTCCCTTCCGCCAACCCTGCGTGCGCCATGGCCAACAGGTTGTGACATGCTGTCACGCCAGAGCCGCAATAACATATGGTTTTTTCAGGCTGCACCGGACCGAGCAATGCATGAAAGCGTTTTTTCAAGACTTCAACGGGCAAGACCTTGCCATCAGGGCCGGCATTTTCCACGTAAGGCGCGCAAAGAGCGTGGGGAATGTGTCCTGCCACGGGATCTATGGTTTCATTTTCCCCTCGAAAGCGATCTGCTGCGCGAGCGTCGAGCAACTTATAATCGGAATGCTCCAGGATTTGCAGGACTTCATCGCTGTTTATTTGCAAGTGAGAGCGCAATTGGGGCAAAAAAGACCGTGGGGCACGACGGTGAATTTCAAGAGAAACAGGACGGTTCTCGCTCTGCCATTGTTGCCATCCCCCATCCAAAACGGCAACCTGTTGATGACCAAGCCAACGCAGCATCCACCACAAACGCGCAGCAAAAGCGCCGATCGTATCATCGTAGGCTACAACCTGGACCTTGTCATCGATTCCCCAGCGTGAGCAGGTTCGCGCAAAATAGTGAGGGTCCGGTAAAGGATGCCGCCCTGTTTTTTGTGGAACTGCTGGTGCCGATAAGTCTTCACTGAGATGGGCATAGAGGGCATGCGGGATGTGTCCTTTGTGGTAGTCTCGCCGTCCCCGTTCGGTGTCATCGAGCGCGTAACGGCAATCTATCACCATCCAGTTCGGATCTTCGAGATGGGATACCAGCTCTGTTGTCGAAATAAAGGTGGTGCGCATGCCTTTCCTCCTTTCAGTACGATTTTTTCGAGTGTTTAATTGATTTAACCTGAGTTCGAGATAAGAACTTAATAAATTTAATATGTTATGGAATTTTCATATCTCAGAGAATCCTTGTCATTCCTGCGAAAGCAGGAATCCAGAGTTATGCAATTGGGCAGAAATCCGGATCTCCGCTCCCTACTTTCGCAGGGACAAGTTTAGCGAGGATGATTTTTTCTTTCTTTTCAACTTTGTTGAGGAGAAAAGAGATTGCATAATTTGCGAACCCTGGAGTTTTTTGTCGTCACAAGCAGTGTGCTGATTATGGCAACTCCCGAAAGATCAGGAGACAACCAATATCACTAAATTCAGTAAAAAAAAAGCGGGATGTCAGTGGCGGCAGCCACGGCGCGGTTTCCATGAAGTTACGGCCTTCCCTGCTGAGCATCCCGCCCAGCTGGGCATACTCGCCGGTAGACCAAAACCCAGGAAGCTCAGGGAGGCTATTGACACAACTGTGGAATTTCCCTAGTATTTAAATGATGGAATTTGAATGGGATGAAAACAAAAATCAAATGAACATTGAGGACCACGGAATTTCCTTTGAAGAGGCAAAACCTGTTTTTGTTGATGATTACAGTTTGGATTTTGAAGATACTTCAGCATCAGAAGAACGTTACAATAAAATTGGGATGGCCTATGGGCTGATACTTTTTGTGGTTTATACGATTAGAGAGGCTGAGGGGATTTTTAAAATTCGTATCATTTCTGCAAGAAAGGCAAATAACTATGAAAAAAGAAGTTATCTCCGAAATTATAGCTAATGGGGTACGGAATCGCCCTGAAGATCGCCAAACGGATTGGAATCGCCTGGATAATATGAGTGATGAAGAATCGAATCAAAACGCTTTAAAGGATCCTGATGCTCAGCCATTATCAGAAGATGCTCAACCTATTGTGAACGTCAAATTGATCCGAGCCAAACTCGGCATGACTCAAGAAGAGTTTGCAAAAACATTTCAACTTTCTTTGGCGACTATAAGAGATTGGGAGCAGAGGAGGTCCCGACCGGATCAGGCTGCAAAAACATTATTAAGAGTAATTGAACGAAATCCAAAAGCAGTAGAATACGCTTTAAAAATCGCATAAAATGCAGAATCGGGTAGGTAGAGGTTTTTCTCCGCCACCCTGCCACCCCACCCTGCATGCGGGACCGCATAGGGCGGTTTTTGGCTTGAAGCGGACATTGATCCATAGCTGTTATTCGGGTACACGACCCATTCAATCAGATCAATGTTTAATGCCGGTCCTCTGTCCCATCGCCTAAACACTGCTCCCCCGTCGGGTTCAATACGTTACCATTTGAAAGGATTGATCAGTTGGGAGAGGAAGCCTCGTTTGCGTTTCATCCTCGTGGCGCCGTAACTGCCCTGACCGCCCCGCAGCCTCGGATCGAGCAGGTCCCTGAGGGCGTCGCCGAACATGTTGAGGGAGTAAACGACAATCGTCAAGCAAAGCCCAGGCCAGAGCGCCAGCCGTGGCGCCATCTCCATGTAGAGACGTCCTTCCCGGCTGAGCATCCCGCCCCAGCTGGGAAACTCGACGGGCAGACCGAATCCCAGGAAGCTCAGAGAAGCCTCAGCCATAATCACCCCCCCGATGTTGATCGAGAAGACAATGATGATCGGTGCCATGATATTGGGCAGGACATGGCGGATCAGGATTTGGCTTGTCGAGGTGCCCACCGCCCGGGCGGCCAGAAAATAGTCATTCTCTTTGATGCCAATCACCGCGCCTCGCATGATTCGGGAACCGCCGATGCCGCCGGCGACTCCCAGCACGACGATGATCTGGAGAAGACCCTGGCCGACGATGGACATGATGGTCAACAACAACAACAGCCCCGGAAAGGCCATCCAGGCATCGACAAAACGCTGCACTGCCAGGTCCACTTTCCCCCCCAGAAATCCGGAAATTCCGCCGATCAGGATAGCGACCACCACATTAATGCTCGTCGCTGCCAGACCGACCGCTAAGGAAAGACGAGCCCCATAGATCAGGCGGCTCAACAAATCTCGCCCCGCGAAGTCGGTACCCAGCAGATACCGGGCTGATGGGCCCTGCATCCTCTCTATCAGGTTTATTTTCATATAAGGATAAGGAGCCAGCGCCTCGGCGAAGATCGCCACCAGAATTAGGAGCAATAGGATTATCCCGCAGGCCGTCCCCAGAGGCTTCTCCCTGAGAAGCCTGATAAAGAATGCAGCCAGCCGTCCCCGTCGCTTGGGCTCGATGATTTTGGTTGGTCTCTCTGTGGTGTTGCTCATGATCCCGATTTCTCTATCGGTAGGGCCGGGTGACGTCCCGGCCTGAAAAACGCACCGCTCCCCTTGGCCGGGACGTGACCCGCCCCTACCGTTTTCTTGTCTGTTAAACCCAACTCCTCATACCTTCCGCGCCAGCGACTATTCATACCGCACCCTCGGGTCCAAATAGGGATAAATCAGGTCGATCAGGAGATTGCTTCCCATCACGACGACGCCGAAAAACAGGTTGATTCCGGAGATCACCGGGTAGTCTCTGTCATTGAGGGCATCCACCATGAGACGACCGAGCCCCGGCAGCATAAAGACGTTCTCCATGATAACCGCGCCCCCGACCACGATCGGCAACTGCATGCCGATCAGGGAGACCACCGGGATGAGGGCATTTTTGATGGTGTGCCGGATAATCACGACCCGCTCCTTGAGCCCCTTGGACCAGGCGGTGCGGATATAGTCCTGCCTGAGCACCTCCAGCATCATGGTGCGCGTCAGCCGCATGGTCTCGCAAGAAGCAGCCGTCCCCAGAATCAGGCTGGGAATGAGGAGCATGCCGAGATTCCCCAGCGGGTCTTCGCTGAAAGGCACCCACTCCATCGGGGGCGACCATCTCCACCAGATGGCCGGGTAGATCATGACGAGAAGGGCCAGCCAGAAGTTCGGCGTGGCCAGGCCGATGATGGCGATGGAGCGCCCCAGGTAGTCCGCGGCCGTATCCTGGCGAATCGCCGAGTAGATGCCCACCGGCAGGGCGATCACCAGCCCGATTAAGATGGCCATGACCCCCAGCTCAATGGTGACCGGCAATCTCTCCATGATCTTCTCCTCTACCGTCCAAAGGCCGCCCATCAGTGAGTCGCCCAGGGTGCCCTGGAGGAGCCCTTTCAAGTGGGACTCCCCGCTAACCCAGTCAGGGGTCGGCAACACTCCTATCCAGCGTCCATACTGCACCCAGACCGGCACGTCCAGTCCCAGCAAACGCTCCAGAGCTTCACGGTCAATCTTGCCACCAAATCCCGAATCCGGGCCTAAATTTCTGGCCACCATCAGGTCTATCACATCGCCCGGGATGAAGCGCACCGAGAGGAAGACCAAGATGGTCAAGATAAACAGGGTGGGAATGATCAGCAATAATCTCCTGATGAGATAGGCTCTCATGTGACACACCTTATTTCACTTTTCCCCGTCATTGCCAACCCTCTTTTGTCATTGCAGGACATATCCCAACCCCGTATCAGGTGCGGAGCAGGCTCCCGTCATTCCGCCGAAAAGCCTGCCCCGTTACATGCCAAGAATTCCTCCCACCCGGATTGCGGATGGGAGAGGGGGTGGCTCATGCTGATTTGGGCTCGGATCCAGTGACCGACTAGAATCCCATTTCTTCCTTCAGATCCTGGTCAATCCAAAGGTGGATGAGGACCCAATGTAATGCCCCAAATCCCATGCCCCACTCACCGCTAAAACCTTTGACCCACGGCTGGTTCAGGTTATATACTGGAGCCATAGGAGTCCATATCAGATTGTGCTGCTTTATTAAGAGCATATCAAAATCTTTAAGTGGCTTCTTCTGCTCCTCCTCGGTGATAGCGGCGAAAAAGGCATCAGCGGCGGCGTTCAGCTCAGGGGTCTCGATTCCGGATATAAATTCGCGTTGAAATGAGCCTTCATTGCGATACCATTCTACCCCAAATGTTGGGGAGTGAAGAAAGCCCGAGCTGCCGGAGCCCATTTCATAATCATGATCTCCTAGAAGACCGACCCAAGTGGCCGTGTCATGTTTCTGAATCGTTACCTTAACGCCAATCTCTGCCCAGTAGCCGGCAGCTATTTCTGCATAGCCCAAATCATAGTTGGGGTAGCGGTGGTCATGGGTGACCTTGAATCGAACGCCATCCGCACCGCGCGGATATCCCGCCTCATCCAGGAGCTTCTCAGCCCCTTCCGGGTCATACCGATAGTATTGCTTGACCTCTTCGGGATAGTCTTCGAATTTGGTTTGCAACTCCGGGAAGACATACCCAATCGTCCCCATGGGTTCCCACTTTGCGAGACCGCCAAAGTAGGTCTTGTTAATCGTCTCGAGGTCGATTGCCATCTGCATGGCGTGGCGCACCCTGACGTCGTCAAAGGGCGGCTTGCGCATGTTCAGAAGAAAAGTCCCGAGCGCGCTTGAGAAACCAGTGGTCACCTGGACTTCGGGGTTGGTCCGCTGGAGGCTCGTTACTAAGTCGCGGTTTACCAGAGTAGTGCCACCGCCGGCGGCATGTACTATATCAACCTTACCCGTGCGTAGTGCCGATACACGTGCTGCTTCTTCCGGCATATACAGGGCCCTTAACTGGTCAATATAGGGCAGGCGGTTCTCGGGGTATTTTGGGTCGTAGCCCCAGTAGTCAGGATTCTTGACATAGGTTTTAGAGACGTCTTCGACATAGTCAGTCAGCATCAGGGGTCCGGTGCCGACCACGTTCCGCCAATCCGCATAGTTGCCGTGTTGCTCGATTACCTCGGGGGGTAATATCCAAACCAGTGCCTCGCTGAGGATAGTCCTCAGCGCACCGAGCACTGGTTCCTTCAGCTTGAAAACAACCGTATATTTGCCGGTGGCCTCTATCGATTCCCAGGGCAGGTTGCTCAATCTGGGAGTTTGCTGGGGACGTTCGGTGAAGTCGCCCAGAACCAACATACGCTGATAGGTATAGGCGACATCATCGGCAGTCAGCTCGCGCCCGGATACCGGTGGCTTATCATGCCAGTGAACGCCCTTGCGGATATGGAAGATGAACGTGGTTGGGTCGGGGGTAAACCACCGTTCCGCCAGCATCCCTGTCAGGGCAGGTCCTCTAAAGTGGAACCCGGATGAAAATTCCCATACGTCCCTATCTATTCCCCAGTCCGCCCAGGCGAGCTGCTCATTAACGCCATTAATGATGAACTGCACATAGGGGCCAGTAATAAAGGGGTCCGTAGTATCGCCCTTTGATATGTAGGGATAGGTGATTGTTCCGCCGTACTCAGGTGCCGTCACCATTTTACCAGTGGTGGGATCTGTGACCATCTTTTTCTCAGCCCCGATGGCCGGACTGACCCAAAAGGCAGCCACCATCAGGGTGAGGAGGGACAGCAGGATTGCACTGAAGGTTGATTTGCTTTTTTGATTTTCCATCTTTTTCCTTTCTGCTTTTTGATTAAAAACAAGATTTAGGATTGCTTTAAAACCTGCTTTCGTTCCCGAAAGCACATTCTCGACGATACTTCTAATTATTGTTTTCATTTTTACCTCTAATATAAATAGTTAAAAAAGCAATATTCACCATGAATATTACACTATCAAAAAATCCGATTCATTGGCTCCAGGATTGGGGCATGAACCTTGAGCTTTCAATGCTCTTGAGGCATTTCCATTGGCTGAAATGAATGAGGGGTAACTTAGGGATCTCTCCCTGAGGTCGAGATGAGATAAGGGGGGACAACCCAATGAACTGGGGACTTGGGATTTAGAATGTGGGTGCCGGGTGCCGGGTGCCGGGTGCCGGGTGCCGGGTGCCGGGTGCCGGGTGCCGGGTGCCGGGTGCCGGGTGCCGGGTGCCGGGTGCCGGGTGATTGAATGATACTCTCATATTAACCTTATTGTCAAGAATTTTTATACTTGAAACGGGTTAATTTCAGACTTTCATGTCATCCTGATTGATAGCTGACAGCGAAAAGCCAATTCGCGACAGCGACTCTTTAAGGAAAATATTTTATATCCAGAAAAAAATCAACATTTTTTTTAAGACAGATCCGATTTAGTCATTTAAGGCAAATTTTTCTCATATCCAGAAATAGTATAATCGCTCTGCAAATGTATCAAGATTTTTTTGAATAGGGCGACTCATTCATGAAAGTCTTCTGATGATCAACGAAAATACTTTTTCATATTGAGATACGGAAGTCAATATTTTTGGCACTTTTTCATTCCCCGTTGACCGTTTCTAAAAATCCTCTGGTGAGGAGATGAGGTTTGACTAGACTTTCGGTTCAATAATAGGAGCGAAATTGAAGTAAAACCTTCAGCCCAAGGAGTATTCGTTGAAAATTATCACAATAAGCAGACGAAATATCAGCTTAATAGAGTGCTAATTATTTGTCAACCGTATTTTTTCAATCGCTGGGAAGCGATTGTTTGCACTCTATTGAAATGAGTGTTAACATGAAACAATCATTGATCCAGCCCGCATGATAGCGATCCGTTGAATCCCCAGAAATGAACAGAAAAAGAGGCATCTAAAGCGTCAATATCACGGAAAAAGTCCACTTATTGCTCTGTTGAGCCCAACAAAACCTCTCGCTAACCTGGCCCTCCTCCCTCCTATTCCTGAAGTGAAAATGCAATGCTTGATCATGATTCACCACCCTTATCAAATGAAGGAATCCCTGGCAAATAATTAGTAACTGTCCCCGGATTTTAAATAAGTTTGCACTATCTTGGCTCAAAGGGAATATTGGTATCAGATGTTCCACGAAGGATTTTTCCAAACAAAATCGAGAAAATGACTTTGAGACAAAGGGAAAACAAATAAGGCTCGCTGTTGTCCAAACGCTTTGATATACTGATTGAAAACAAGGGCTTTCCTGCTCCCTTCTTTGAGGAGTATCCTGGTGAAACATCGCATTTCACCGACAGTCGATTGTGTCTACAAGGCCATTTCGGGGGCAGAGGAAAATGAGAACTTACTGATTGATTTCCTCAACGGTGTCCTGGCACCCCAGTTTCCCATCTCGGATGTTTAAATCCTCAACCCCTACAATGAACGCGAGTTTTATTCGGACAAGTTGACGATTGTCGATGTGAAAGCCAAAGATGAAAAAGGGACGGCCTATCAGATAGAAATTCAATTGGCGGTTTTTTCCTATTTGCCGGAGAGGATGCTCTATACGTGTAGTGATATCTATCAGTCCCAGTTACAAAGCGGGGAGCCATTCTCAGAATTACGTCCGGTGATCTCCATTTGGATGTTGACTGAAAATTTGTTTTCCAAAAGTCCTGCCTTTCATCATCACTTTCAAATGTTTGATCAGAAAAACCAAAAACGGTTATCGGAGCATTGCTCAGTCCATGTTTTGGAATTGGAAAAATGGCGGTATTCCGAGACCTTGAAAACAGAAGATCAATGGTTATATTTTTTTAAAGAAGCCGAGCACTGGCAGGAATTACCCGAAATCATCAACAACCCTAAAATGAGGCAAGCTATGGCAGTCCTGGAGCGATTTTCAGAAAAAGAAAGAGATTATCACCTCTATCAAGCCCGTCAAAATGCCATCCGTGAGGAACAAACCCGGCAAAAGCTTTTAGAAGAGACCCTGCGAGACAAGGAAGAGGCGATGCGGAGGAAGGAAGGAGCGGTGCGAGACAAGGAAGAGGCGGAAGCTAAGGAAAAACGTCTCAGAGAAATCTTGAAAAAAACAGGAATTGATCCGGATGTATAAGCTTTTTTTCCTCAATTTCTCATGATAGCCATGCATGTAACAATGCGAGCAGTTAATGAAAGATTGCTTTAATTTGGCGTCGATACTCAAAATTCTTAAAAAGTTTGAAACGATCCAAAAAGATCAAATCTGCATTTCTATCGTGACTTATGTGGAACTTCAATTTGGGGTGGAGAAAACCTCATCAAAAAAATCAAACAAGAGGTCATTGGAGCTTTTGTAGATCGCCACTATGCTCTGCCCCAAACTGACAGCTCAATTCTGCGTTGATCTAAGCCGCTTCGCGGCGGTTTTTCCTGCCTCTACTCCCTTCGTTTTTTCTAAAACAAGTCTTAGCCGATTGTGATCGCATCCCTTCAGGCATCGAGAGTCCGCTTAAGAAACATGGAATATCGTTTTTCGATGCTCAATATGTGTTTGCAGATCCTAAACGCATCGTGGTTAAAAATCTCAATCATAGCGAAACTGAGGAACGATTTTATTGTTTTGGAAAAGTGAATGATGAGATTTTAACAGTCAGATATACATATCGGGGTAATAAAATCAGGATTTTTGGTGCAGGATATTGGCGAAAAGGGAGAACAGCTTATGAAGAACAAAATTAAATATACTGATGAACCGATGGATTTTGAGGTAATTGAAGATTTTCTTCCGCCTCCGACAGACTTCGTGTTTAGAAGAGACTGTAAAAGTAACAATCAATCTCAACAAGTCAAGTGTAAAGTTCTTCAAAACAAAAGCGCAGGAAGTTGGGGTTCCCTATCAAAAAATGATCCGTAAAATAGTGGATTTATATGCAACCCGATACAGTGATGAGGAGACTACTCAATAAAAGATTAAAAAATGAACCGAGTACAATCGAACAGTCAGCCAAACCTTAGCACTATGAATAATCCAAGTCTAAAAAGGAATAGATTTTCTGGGCTTGATTCTTTCCAATGGTCCAAACTTGACGCAGAAGAAAAAACAGCAGTGCTCAGGAAGAAAAAAGGGTCGGACTCCTCCCCTTTTTCACGAGGACAGGATTTGCGCGCTTACCATCTGAAAGGGTTGATCAGTCTGGCGAGGAGGCCTCGTTTGCGTTTCATCCTCGTGGTGCCAAAACTGCCCTGTCCGCCCCGCAGCCTGGGGTCGAGCAGATCCCGCATGGCATCGCCGAACATGTTGAGACTGTAAACGGTAATAGTCAGGGCAAAACCAGGCCAGAGCGCCAGCCAAGGCGCCTGCTCCATGTATCGACGCCCTTCCCAACTGAGCAGAGTTCCCCAACTGGGAATGTCCGGTGGCAGACCGAATCCGAGGAAGCTCAGCGAAGCTTCACTGATAATCACCCCGCCGATGTTGATGCTGAAGATGATGATGACGGGCGCCATAATATTGGGCAGGACATGGCGTAAAAGGATTTGGCTCGTGGGGGTGCCCACGGCCTTGGCTGCCAGAAAGTAGTCATTCTCTTTGACCCCAATCACAGCGCCTCGGACGACTCTGGAACCGACGATGCCTCCGGCGATCCCCAGGACCACGATGATCTGGAAGAGACCCTCTCCCACGATGGACATGATGGTTAACAAGAGCAGAAGTCCCGGGAAAGCCATCCAGGCGTCGACAAAGCGCTGCACCACCAAGTCCACTTTCCCCCCAAGGAATCCGGAAATGCCGCCGATCAGGACCGCGACGAGAACATTGATCGTGGTGGCGGCCAGACCGACAATTAAGGAAAGACGAGCCCCGTAGACCAGGCGGCTCAAGAAGTCTCGCCCCAACTGATCGGTCCCCAGCAGATACTGGGCGGATGCGCCCTGCAGCCGGTCTCTCAGGTGCATTTCCGTATAGCCATAGGGAGCCAGCACATCGGCAAAAAGCGCCACCAGAATCAAGAGCAAGAGGATAATCCCGCCGAACGTCCCCAGCGGTTTCTCCTTGACCAGCCTGATGAAGAAATTCGCAAACCAGCCCCGTCGCTTGGGCTCAATGATTTTGGTTGGTCTCTCTGTAGTGTTGCTCATGATCCCGATTTCTCTATCGGTAGGGCCGAGTGACGTCCCGGCCTGAAAAACGCACCGCTCCCCTTGGCCGGGACGTGACCCGCCCCTACCGTTTTCTTGTCTGTTAAACCCAACTCCTCATACATTCCGCGCCAGCGACTATTCATACCGCACCCTGGGGTCTAAATAAGTATAAATCAGATCGATCAGGAGATTGATCCCCATCACCGCAGCGCCGAAAAACAGGTTGATTCCCGAGACCACCGGGTAGTCTCTGTCATTGAGGGCATCCACCATGAGACGCCCGAGCCCCGGCAGGTTGAAGATGTTCTCCATGATCACGGCGCCCCCGATCAGGATCGGCAATTGCAGGCCGATCAGGGAGACCACCGGGATGAGGGCATTTTTGATGGCGTGTCGGATCACTACGATCCGCTCCTTGAGCCCCTTGGACCAGGCCGTCCGGATATAGTCTTGTCTCAGCACCTCCAACATCGTGGTGCGCGTCATCCGCATGGTGGCTGCCGCCATGGCCGTCCCCAGAATCAGGCTGGGGATGAGGAACACCCCGAGACTCCCCAGCGGGTCTTCAGTGAAAGGAATCAGCTCCAGCGGGGGTGACCAGCCCCACCAGATGGACGGGAAGATGATAACCATCAGGGCCAGCCAGAAGTTCGGCGTGGCCAAGCCGATGATGGCGATGGAGCGTCCCGCATAGTCGGCGGCGGTATCCTGGCGAATCGCCGAGTAGATGCCGACGGGCAGTGCGATCACCAGCCCGATGACGATCGACAACAAACCAAGCTCGACGGTTACCGGCAATCTACTTATTATCTTGTCTTCTACCGTCCAACCGCTGATCAGTGAGTTGCCCAGCGTGCCGTGCAGGAAAATACCTCCCATCCAGCGTCCATACTGCACGTAGACTAGCACGTCTAATCCCAGCTTCTGCTCCAGCGTTTCATGGTCTATATGGGCCACGTCGTACATCATTTCACCCACCATTGCGTCTATTACATCACCCGGGATGAAGCGCACCGAGAGAAAGACCAGGATGGTCAATATAAACACGGTGGGGATTATCAGCAATAACCGCCTGATGATATAGGCTCTCATGGAACCCCTAATGCCCCATTTCTTTCTTCAGCTCCTGGTCAATCCAGAGGCGGGCGAATTTTTGATTAGGGTCTATAGTTCCGTCAATTTCACCGTTATAACCGATGATCCACGGCTGGGACACATTAAAAGAGGGAACTCTCACCCCCCCGATCCACCAGTGCTTCTCTATGATGTACCTATCTGCCTCTATACGCAGCCTCCTCTGCTCCTCAATGGTGGTAGCGGCTACGGCGGCCTCATACATCTCATCATAAACCGGATCACTGACATTGGATTCGTTATATCCTGCTTTCGAGTAAGCTTGACTTAGTGCGATGAGACCTGGATAGTCTGCGTTGTGGGTCCCATTTATCAGACCTAGCTGCTTATGTTCTCGTATAGAAGCGAGATGAGCAGCTCGGTCATTTAGCTTCACCTCTACATCAATGCCAATAGCACGCAAGTATTCCAAGGCTATCTGGGCATAGTCGAAATCGAAGTAGTCCATGTGTTCATGGACGGTCTTGAATCTGATGCCGTCGGCGCCGCGCGGGTATCCAGCCTCATCAAGGAGCTTCTCGGCCCCTTCCGGGTCATACCTGTAGTATTGCTTGATCTCTTCGGGCCACTCTTCAAATCGAAATATACTCCCGATATGATTTTTCCCTTGATGCCCCGAAGGGGTCGTATCTGCCCAACCGTGGAAGTAGGTCTCGTTAATTGTCTCAAGGTCGATTGCCATCTGTATTGCGTGGCGCACCCTGATGTCGTTAAAGGGTGGTATCTGCGTGTTCATAGCAAAAGCCGTTTCCGAACGATATGAGTATGGCCACAGGTTCAGTTCGGGGTTGGTCCGCTGGAGGCTAACCGCCGCGTCGACAGTAGGTAGGAAGGAGGCACCCGCATAACCGATGTAATCAGCCTTACCCGAGCGCATTAACGCTAGGTGTGTCGCTTTTTCCTTCGAAATCAGGCGCCTTAGCTCGTCAATATAGGGCAGGCGGTTCTCCGGGTATTTTTCGTCGTAGCCCCGGTAGTCAGGATTCTTGGAATAGGTGGCAGAGCTGCCCTCGACATAGTCAGTCCACATAAAGGGCCCGGTGCCGACCACATTCCTCCAATCCGTAACGTCGCCGTATTGCTCGACTACCTCGGGGGCCACTATATAAGTGTGTTGTCCCACGAGGATAGCCGACAGCGCAGTGAGGGTTATCGACTTCAGCTTAAAGACAACCGTATATTTGTCGGTGGCCTCTATGGATTCAATATTGTATTGTTCGACAGGCAAGTGTGTCGGGTCTGCAGGGTCGGCTTCGCTGAACTCGCCTAGGGCGAATATGCGGTCAAAGTTATATTTGATGTCATCGGCAGTTAGTTCCCGACCGGACATTGGGGGCTTATTATGCCAGTGAACGCCCTTGCGGATGTGGAAGACATAAGTTGTTGGGTCCGTTTGCTCCCAGCTTTCAGCCAGCTGCCCTGTTAGGGCAATTTCAGGGGTGTAAATTGTTCTATAGTCAAATACTTCCCTATCTATTGCCCAGTTCGTGAAGCCTAGCTTCTCATTAATGCCCGAGATAGCGAATCCCGCGGTATACGAGACATATGGCTCAATACTATCAGCCAAGCCTGTCGCGACGTAGGTTATTGTCCCGCCATACTCAGGTGCAGTCACCATTTTACCAGTGGTCGGATCTTTGACCATCTTTTTCTCCGCTGCAAGGGCCAAACCGCCCCCGAGGGCGGCCACCATCAGGGTGAGGGACAGCAGGATTGCACTGAAGGTTGATTTGCTTTTTTGATTTTCCATCTTTTTCCTTTCTGCTTTTTGATTAAAAACAAGATTTAGGATTGCTTTAAAACCTGCTTTCGTTCCCGAAAGCACATTCTCGACGATGCTTCTGATTATTATTTTCATTTTTACCTTTAATATAAAGCGTTAAATAAGCAATATTCACCATGAATATTACACTATCAAAAAAACCGATTCATTGGCTCCAGGAGGGGCCATGAAGCATGACCTTTCAATTCTCCGGAGGAAATTCCATGTACTGAAATGAACTGAGGAGTAATTCAAGGATCTCTCCCTGAAGTCGAGATGAGATATGGGGGGACAACCCAGTGAATTTGGGGTTTGGGACTTAGAAATTGGAGTTTGGAACTGTAACTGGGAGCTGGGAAATTAGAACTTGGGGTGCCGGGTGCCGAGTGCCGAGTGCCGAGTGCCGAGTGCCGAGTGCCGAGTGCTTGAATGATACTCTCATATTAACCTTTTGTCAAGCTATTTTTATACTTGAAATGGGTTAATTTCAGACTTTCATGTCATCCTGATTGATAGCTGCCAGCGAAAAGCCAATTCGCGACAGAGACTCTTTAAGGAAAATATTTAATATCCAGAAAAAAATCAACACTTTTTTTAAGACAGATGCGATTTAGTCATTTAAAGCAAATTTTCTCATATCTGGAAATAGTATAATCGCTCTGCAAATGTATCAAGATTATTTTGAATAGGGCGACTCATTCATTCAGGAGTGTCTTCTGATGAGCAACGAAAATATTTTTTCATATTGAGATACGGAAGTCAACATTTTTGGCACTTTTCCATTCCCCGTTGACTGTTTCTGAAAAACCTCTGGGGAGGATTTGAGGTTCGACATGACTTTCGGTTCAATAAACAGGAGCGACATTGAAATAAAACCTTCAGGCAAAGGTGATTTCGTAAAAAATTATCACAAAAGCAAACGAAAGTCCGGCTTAATAGAGTGCTAATCATTTGTCAACCGTATTTTTTCAATCGCTGGGAAGCGATTGTTTGCACTCTATTGAAATGAGTGCTAACATGAAACAATCATTGATCCAGCCCGCATGAAAGCGATCCGATGAATCCCCAGAAATGAACAGAAAAAGAGGCATCTAAAGCGTCAATATCATGGAAAAAGTCCACTTATTGCTCTGTTGAGCCCAACAAAGGAGAGAAAATGGGACTTGTAAATACAAAACTGATAATCATAAATCCTAGAAAACCTGATTTAGCAGCAGTTGAAGTTGATACGTTATCAGACACAGGATCCGTTCATTTGTGTATTCCTCCACATGTTCAAATCCAATTGGAATTGGAAGAAATTGATAAAAAAGAAGTGACCCTGGCGGACGGGAGTGAGAAATTAGTTCCCTATGTTGGCCCTATTCAACTGCATTTTAAAAATCGAATTGGTTTTGCCGGAGCTTTAGTCATGGGAGATCAAGTGCTATTAGGCGCTATTCCAATGGAAGACATGGATTTGATCATCATTCCTAAAACCCGAACAATTGACGTCAATCCCGACAGTCCTGACATTGCCACATCCATAGCAAAAATAATTTCTCAAAATGATAAAACGGGCACAACCAATCAATGGGGCGTACCGGGAACCCAGCACGTTTTGAATTTCAAACAAACTTTGGATGGGATCCATCTTTTGAATCGAAGATAGATGAATGGCTTTATTTTTTTAAAGAAGCCGAGCACTGGCAGGATATACCCGAAATCATCAACAACCATAAAATGAGGCAAGCTATGGCAGTCCTGGAGAGATTTTCAGAAAAAGAAAGAGATTATCACCTCTATCAAGCCCGTCAAAATGCCATCCGTGAGGAACAAGCCCGGCAAAAGCTTTTAGAAGAGGCCGTGCGAGACAAGGAAGAGGCGATGCGGAGGGAGGAAGGAGCGGTGCGAGACAAGGAAGAGGCGGAAGCTAAGGAAAAACGTCTCAGAAAAATCTTGAAAAAAGCTGGAATCGATCCGGATGTATAAGCTTTTTTTCCTCAGTTTCTCATGATAGCCACGCATGTAACAATTCAAGAAAAAAAGTGCCAACAAGGCATTCCACCGGACGCCCACCCCAGCGGTTTTTTCAACCGTTTGCGTTCAAATTTTGTTCTTCTCACGAGCCACCCCTCTCGTTGGGTGGGCGACCGGAGAACTCAACGTTGAACTTCAAAACGCAATTACCAACAAACTACCTCACCAGGAGTATTTCTCCCAAAATGCTATCATAGTAGAAAGGACGTCAATGCTCACATTTGAGTGGGATCCCAATAAAGCTAAAATAAATTTGGAAAGACATGGAGTTTCATTTGATGAAGCCAGTACAGCATTTCAAGATCCACTTTCTTTGACGATAGACGATCCTTTACATACAGAAGATGAAGAACGTTTCATTCTCTTGGGATTATCGCATAAGAACCGCATGTTAGTTGTCGTTCATACTGAAAGAGGAGATAATATACGAATGATTAGTGCCAGAAAAATGACCAAGCAAGAAAGGAAATATTATGAAAGTGATGCCTAATGATCCGGATTTGTTGGAAGAGTATGATTTTAGTAATGGGATAAGAGGTAAATATGCTCAACGGTATGCAGAAGGGAATAATGTTGTTGTCATTGAACCGGATGTCGCGAAATATTTTCCTGATCATGATTCAGTGAATGAAGCTTTACGATCTCTAGCCTCTATTATGGAAAGGCAGGAAAAAAGACTGGCCGAACAAGTCCATGAACCGGAGCCTTAATATAGTGCTTTTCCCTTCAGTTTGCAGCTATCATAAGTATAAAAAGCAACCTTCTATTCCAATCAAGTACGGCCCGGTTATTTCTGCGTTAAGGGAAAGGAGAGAGTGACAGATCGACGTTAGAGAGCAGTCTCTCAATTGCTTTGTAATAATTAATCAATTGATGATAGAATGATTGCGTACCACCTTTGAAGTCAATTCATAAGAACCAAGGAGTGAATTATGGCAGAATCAGTGCAACATTTCTTGAATATCTTTGAGTTATTACCAGATGAGGAAAAACGTGAAGTTGCTCTAGAAATATTAAAACGAACTGTTCATTGGGATATTCCAGTTTTGTCAGAGGAGGAGTTAGTTTTGAATGCAGAAGAGCTTTTTCTGGAGGTAACTATTTAGGATTCTTTAGATCCCCCATTGATTTAAGCACAGATTTTGCATGGCATAAAGTCCAGAAAGGACTTTATGCTCTCGAAAGTTCAAAAATATATTGATTCCCTTTCATCGATTCCCCACCTCGAGGCTCTTCAAGAAGCCTGTCAACTCTTTGAAGAAGAACGGGAGCAATGGAAGCAAGAGCGATTAAAACTCCTCGAACGTCTCGAAATAGAAAATAAGCGTATTGAAGCGCTCGAAGCAGAAAATAAGCAACTTCGGGATCAGCTGGCTCTCAACAGCCAAAACTCAAGTAAGCCTCCTTCCAGCGATCAAAGTCGAAAGAACAAAAGTTTGCGTAAAAGCAGGGGGTCGCTCTCGCGGAGGTCAACCCGGTCATAAAGGCCATCATTTGCCTTTCAGTGAGTCACCAGATCATGTGGAGCCTCATTTTGTCAGCACCTGTGAAGCCTGTGGAGAAGATTTATCCCAGGTGATGGTTGAGGCCCGGCATAAACGCCAAGTGTTTGATCTTCCCCCGCTCCAATTAGAGGTCACCGAGCATCAGGTGGAACAAAAAATTTGTCCCTGCTGCCGGCATCTGAATCGCTCGAGTTTTCCAGCAGGGATAGAGGCACCCACTCAATATGGTCCCCGGATCAAAGGCTTAGCGGTTTATCTCAATCAATATCAGTTTCTGCCCTTTGATCGATGCCAGCAATTCTTTGAGGATCTGTTCGGCCAGCCGCTCAATGCGGCCACGATTTATGCTAGCCTCCAGCAAGCCGCCCTTAGGCTTAATCCCTTGCAACAACAAGTGGCTGAAGCTCTGATTCAAGCGGAGGTGGTTCATTTTGATGAAACCTCTTTGTTTGAAAACAAACAGCGTCGCTGGCTTCATTCAGCCTCTACCGAAGAGCTGACCTTTTATTTTATCCACGACAAACGGGGTCGAGCCGGAATGGATGCTGCCGGTATCCTGCCTCAGTTTGAAAAGACAGCTATTCATGATCACTGGGAGAGCTACCAGCATTATGAGTGTGATCATGGCTTTTGCAATGCGCATCATTTACGTGAACTCACTCGGGCCTATGAACAAGAAAAGGCCTTCTGGGCTCAGGAGATGAGCGACTTACTGGTAGAGATCAAAGAGCAAGTAGACCAAGCCAAGTTCAAAGAACAATCTGCTTTGAATCCAGTCCTACTGGATCACTTCCGCCAACGCTATCGGGATATCACCCAAGAAGCCCTTAAGCTCTATCCTCCCCCTCCTCAAACAAAGAAACGAGGACGCCCCAAACAGAGCAAAGCCAAAAATTTACTCGATCGCTTGATCCTCTATGAAAAGGAAACCTTGTTATTCATGGATGACTTCCGGGTTCCTTTTGACAACAACCAAGCCGAGCGAGATATACGCATGGTTAAATTGAAACAGAAAATCTCAGGCGGCTTCCGAACGGCTGAAGGATCACAGGCTTTTTGTACCATCCGAGGAGCTATTTCCACTACCAGAAAACAGGGAAAATCCATCTTCGAGATGCTCACACAGGCTTTGTCTCTCCCGGATCCAGTCCGGGACAAGCTTTTACCTGCGCCTCCTTGTTACTGAAACTCCCCTTTTTTTAAACGTTTCGCCCCTTGCGGGCCAAACGTATTCCTGGCAAACATAGCATCGTCAATGCGATTTTGTAGGTCGTGAAAACGAGTTGTCAGTGGAGTATGCTCATCCATGATTTACCTCTCTGGCAAAGCGTTTACGATCATTATCGCCATTGGAAAAAACACTGGATTGTGGAGTGAACCTTCGCTTTTTGGCTCATGATCATAAAGAAGCGGATCTCCCTGATTGATAGATTTTTAATTTTTTTACGAATCCTGCATTTTTTTTAATTTGAGGGGTTGACATTATGCAAGTAGTAGTGCTATAATCATACTATCACTAAGTTGTTTTGGTGAAAGAAGAGGGTTTCCGATCGATGGAACAATATCGTGGGAGGACTTGAAAACGATCAGTCCTCTCCGGAAATTTTTTTCAACGTTATTTGACTAAACGGGTTTTCAGAGACCTGAATAGTTACTTCTGGAGTTAGATGGATCTATGAGATTGAAGGGGTAAGGACAACAACCATCCCCGTCCGACGAGCCGTTCTCAGGGGGGAAAGGAGTCGTAAGACTCCCGACCTACCCGACGGAAATATGAACTTAAATTCCCAAAGTCACAGGCCTGACCCGATTCCCCGATTTCTAAGCGAAGGGGTTGAGCAGTCTGGAGAGGAATCCTCGTTTGCGTTTCCCCGCAGTACCATAACTGCCCTGCCCGCCCCGCAGTCGGGGATCGAGCAGGTCCCTCACCGCGTCGCCGAACATGTTGAGGGAGTAGACGGTAATCGTCAGGGCAAGACCCGGCCAGAGCGCCAGCCGGGGGGCCATTTCCATGTACTGAAGCCCTTCCCGGCTGAGCATCCCTCCCCAACTGGGAATCTTGATGGGCAGTCCGAATCCGAGGAAACTCAGCGAGGCCTCGGCAATGATGACGCCACCAATGTTGATGGAGAAGATGATGAGGAGGGGCGCCATAATATTGGGTAGGACATGGCGTAGGAGGATTTGGCGCGTGGGGGTGCCTACGGCCCGGGCTGCCAGAAAATAGTCATTCTCTTTAATGCCCACTACGGCGCCTCGGACGACTCGGGAGCCGCCGATGCCTCCGGAAATCCCCAAGACCAGGATGATCTGGGGCAAACCCCGCCCCACGATGGACATGATGGTCAACAAGAGGAGCAGTCCCGGGAAGGCCATCCAGGCATCGACAAAGCGCTGCACCGTCAGGTCCACTTTCCCCCCCAGGAATCCGGAAGTGCCGCCGACCAGGAGAGCGACGAGCACATTCAGCAGGGTCGCTGACAGACCGACTGCTAAGGAAAGACGCGCCCCGTAGATCAGGCGGCTCAACAAGTCTCGCCCCGCCTGGTCGGTCCCCAGGAGATACCGGGAGGATGAGCCCTGTAGCCGGTCTATCAGGTGTATTTCGTCGTAGGGATAAGGCATCAGCACATCGGCAAAGATCGCGACAAAAATCAAGATCAAGACGATCACCCCGCCGAAGGCCCCCAGGGGCTTCTCCTGCCACAACCTGATGAAGAAATCGGCAAACCGACCCCGTTGCTTGGGCTCTCTGACTGTGGATGGTGTTTCTATGGTGTCGCTCATGTTCTCGATTTCCATCGGTAGGGCCGGGTCACGTCCCGGCCTAAGAAACGCATCGCATGCAATGGCCGGAACGTGACCGAAATGTCGGACCACCGGCCCTACCGTTTTCTTGTCTGTTAAACCTAACCCCTCATACCTTTCGCGCCAGCGACTATTCATACCGGATCCTGGTGTCCAAATAGGGATAAATCAGGTCGATCAGGAGATTGAGCAGGACCACTCCGGTGGCGAAAAAGAGGTTGATTCCGGAAACCATTGGGTAGTTTCGGTCATCGAGGGCAATCAGCAAGAGACGACCGATCCCCGGCAGGTTAAAGATGTTCTCCATGATCACGGCGCCGCCGACCAGGATCGGCAACTGCAGGCCGATCAGGGAGACCACCGGGATGAGGGCATTTTTGATGGCGTGCCGGATTACCACGACCCGCTCCCTGAGTCCCTTGGACCAGGCCGTTCGAATATAGTCCTGCCGGAGCACCTCGAGCATCATAGTGCGCGTCATCCGCATGGTGGCCGCCGCCATGGCCGTCCCCAGAATCAGGCTGGGGATGAGGAACACCCCGAGATTCCCCAGCGGATCTTCCACAAAAGGAATCACTTCCATCGGCGGCGCCCAGCCCCACCAGATGGCCGGATAGATCATCACCATCACGCCCAACCAGAAGTTAGGCGTTGCCAGGCCGATGATGGCGATGGAACGCCCTGCGTAGTCGGCGGCCGTATCCTGGCGCATCGCCGAGTAGATGCCGACGGGCAGGGCGATCAAGAGCCCGATTACGATTGACAACAAACCAAGCTCAATGGTTACCGGCAGTCTACTTATTATCTCCTCCTCTATCTTGTAACTGCCGCCACCCAGTGATTCGCCAAGGGTGCCCTGCAGGAGACCTTTGAAGTGGGACTCACCGGTAACCCAGTCAGGAGTCGGCAACACTCCTATCCAGCGTCCATACTGCACGTGGACGGGCACGTCTAATCCCAGATAACGCTCAATAGCTTCACGTTCAACCTGATCCGTCGCTAAACCAAGACCCGTCATCCTCATCACAATTACGTCTATTGCATCGCCGGGGATGAAGCGGACCGAGAGAAAGACCAGGATGGACAAAATAAACAGGGTGGGGATTATCAGCAATAACCGCCTGATGATATAGGCTCTCATCTGAAACCCCTAATGACCCATGGCTTCCTTCAGCGCACTATCAATCCAGAGGCGGGCGAAGAAGCTATCGGTTTGACCGAATCCCAACCAGATTTCACCATTATAACCCATGACCCACGGCTGGCTTACGTTCCACTGTTGGGCTTCGCCACCCCATATGGCCCAGTGCCTCTCCACCGCGTACATATGTGTCTCTCTAGTCAGCCTCTGCGCCTCCTCAAGGGTGGTGGCGGCCTGTTGGGCTTTAATCATGGCCTCAAAATGCTCAACATCCGGATCGTTGACTGTGCTTTGCGCAAGCAAGTAGCCTGGGAAGTAATTTACGGCACCAGAAGGACCAAGCCTCATTGCTAATTCCAGAGAGAGCATTTCGAAATCCCCCTCAGTTCTTCTAGAGCCAAACTCAGATGCCGGAGATGACTGAACCTCGACATCAATGCCAATCGCACCCCAGTATGCAGCGCACAACTCGGAAAAGGTCGCATCGTAGGTCGCGTAGTGCGTCAACACGGTCTTGAATCGAGTGCCGTCCGCCCCGCGGGGGTATCCAGCCGCATCAAGCAACGCTTCCGCCCCTGCCGGGTCATAGGTATAGACTTTCTTGACCTCTTCGGGCCACTCTTCAAATGGGGTGCTCCACCCTGTCACATCATCGGCTATGTGCCCCTGAGGTCGGGTAGATCCATAACCCTTATAGTAGGTAGCGTAAATTGTCTCAAGGTCGAGTGCCATCTGCATTGCCTTGCGCACCCGGATGTCGCCAAAGGGCGGCACCTGAACGTTAACACCAAAAGAATTATCCGATCGATAAGGAAACGGCCAGAACACAAGTTCGGGATTGGTCCGCTGGAGACTCTCTAGAACGTCGACAGATGTTATTTGAGCGGGGCTGCCCATGACACCCATGTAATCGACCTTACCCGTGCGCAGTGCCGCTAGGCGTGTCGCTTCCTCTGTCAAAATCAGGTACCTTAACTGGTCAATATAGGGCAAACGGTTCTCCGGGTATTTTTCGTCGTAGGCCCAGTAGTCAGGATTCTTGGTATAGGTCACAGAGCTGCCCTCGACGAAGTCCGTCATCTCAAAGGGTCCGGTGCCGACCAGGTTCCTCCAATCCTTAGCGTCCCCGTGTTCCTTGATTACCTCGGGAGGGTACATCCAAACAACCCATTGGTCGACGATTTGATCCATCGCAAAGAGGGATGGCTCCTTCAGCTTGAAAACAACCGTCCATTTGTCGGTGGCCGTTACCGATTCGACTATTGATGTGTCCCAGTAAGTGTTGGGGGACGGTTCAGTAAAGCCACTGCCCAGACCATAATAACGGTGATAGTTGTATTCGACGTCGTATGCATCTAGCTCCCGACCGTTCATCGGTGGCTTATTGTGCCAGTGAACGCCCTGGCGAATGGGGAAGGTATAGGTGAGGCCGTCCGGGGAAATCTCCCAGCTTTCCGCCAGTGCCCCTTTTAAAGTCCATAGAGGTACGCTCGTTGTATTCCAGCCAAATTCCTCTCTATCTATTGCCCAGTTCCCGACGCTTAACTTCTCTAGAACGGGACTGATGAAGGCCCATGCTGCGTAGCCACCATCGAACCAAGTGTCAGTACTCTTAGGCATTCTGGGCCTGACAAAGGTGAGTCTCCCGCCGTATTCAGGTTCACTCACCATTTTACCAGTGGAGTTATAGTCAAATTCTGGGGATGGCAATTCAGGCGGCGATCCTGTATTGAGGAATTCCATCGACAAATTGTACTCCCTCTATCACTTCGGCTAATCGTTTAAATCCGTGTAATCGGATCCAATTTTTCTGAGCGGATTCCATTAATTTGAATGCCATCGTCAAGACGGTATTTCTTGAGAAACAACCTCTGACTTTGGCAGTTCTCAGTTTGACAGTAGCGAAGGTGGATTCAATGGGATTGCTCGTTCTCAAATGCCTCCAATGCTCTGCCGGGAAATCATAGAAGGCCATCAAGGTCTCCTGATCTTTAATCAAGCAGTGAGTGGCTTTAGGATATTTCGCCTCATACATGTCAACAAAATGCTTTAAGGCTTTGAAAGCTTCCTCTTTGCTGCTGGCCATCCAAATTTGATGGAGACGATCCTTGGCTTTATGATGCTCCCTTTTTGGTAAATAGTTGAGAATGTTTCCCGTTTTGTGCATCCAACAACGCTGCTCTTTGCTCTGAGGATAGACTTTTTTCAAAGCTTTCCAAAATCCCATCGCTCCGTCTCCCACAGCGATTTTAGGGGCCTCAGTCAATCCCCGGTGCTTCAGATCCATCAGCAGTTCCCTCCAGGATTGCTCACTTTCCCGGTAGCCATCTTCCAAGGCAACGAGCTCTTTATCTCCATTTTCTGTTGCCCCCACAATCACCAAGAGGCATTGTTTATCTTTATCCATTCTCACATTGCAATACACGCCATCGACCCAGAGATAAACATAATGACTCTGGGAGAGATCCCGTTGTTTCCAGGCTTTCCAATCCTCATACCAGCTTGATTTAAGACGGCTCACTGTCGCTGAAGACAAGCCCGCCGCTCTTTTACCTAAAATCGCTGCGAGCGCCTCCTGAAAGCCACCAGTGGAAATCCCTTTCAGATACAGCCAGGGAATCAGGGCTTCAATACTTTTACTTTTCCTCAGATAAGGGGGGATCAACTTGGAAGAAAATCGAATCCTTTCCTCTGATGAGGTGCTTTGACGATCTTTACTCCGCGGAACTTTCACGGATATAGAACCAATTCCCGTCTGAATCTCCCGATCTTGATGATAACCATGACGAACCACTCGCTGACGTCCATCCGAGAGTCGATAGGACTGATATTCCTTCATGAATATTTCCATCTCCAATTCCAACGCTTCAGAAAGTATCTTCCTGGCTTTCACTCTCAAAAGTTCACTCAAATGATCTTCAATAATTTGCTCTGGCTTCTCCAGATCAATCACGTTATAGTTGCTCATCGGCGTATCCTTTCTTTGATGTAATTCTATTTATTTTAAATTCCCATCAATAGGATACGCCACCTTCAAATTTAGTCCATCCCCAACTTTCGACTATATCTCCGGAGAATTTCTAAAAAGATTGGAGCAGGAGAATGGGAACAATTAGTCTAAGAATTCCGGAATCAATACATAAGCAGGTCCGAGAACTAGCTAAACAAGATGGTACTTCAATTAATCAATTTATCACAACAGCTTTGGCAGAGAAAATGTCGGCGTTGCTGACGGAAGATTATTTGAAACAACGTGCTCAGCGAGGAAGTCGAGAAAAGTTTGAAAAAGCATTATCTAAGGTGGCAGATATTGAACCTGATGAAAGAGACAAACTTTAAGCATCTCGGTTAGCTTGGATAATCGTCGAACAAACATGTAGAGCTTTACGGCAGACCAGTGTTTTTTCCAACATTTATACCAAATTTATAATTTTGTGTCTTTTTCGACATCTATCAACTGTTCACAGCGGAAAGATTGATCAGCTTCAATTCTTTTCATATTCCGTTGAGAGCTCGTTTGGCAACTTTGTAGGCCACCCGATTGTAGGTTTTTGCAGTTTCTGGCGAAATGCGCTTTGCTGCGATTCAGGCAAATAGGCCACCACGTTTTCACGCTTATGATATTGACACCTCTGAATGATACCCGGCTTAAGGCACTTCTTGAATATTCGCTTTGTCACGCACAGTGGCACTTCGATAGCCACTTTCTGATCATTTAAATAAATATTCCCTGGGTTACTACCCCAACGTTGCCTGCTTCCTCCTCGGCTATGGGCTCTCCAGCTAAGTGAGTCACTTCTTTTTGCAGTATTTCCTCGACTGCCATCAGTCCTAAAGGAATCAACTGTTGAATCAATGTTAAACGGGTGGATAACTCAAAATCGCCCCGCACTCAATCTTTGTACGCCTCCACTTGATCTTTCGCGTTGCTTCTTTTTCGGCTTTTGCTTACTTTTTTCATACGACCTCCCTTCGATGGGTTGGGTTTTGTGGTGATCAATGAAACCACAACATAACGAATGTGAGGTCGTAAATCAATTTTCAACTAATTTTAGGACAGTTCCAGTTAAAGTTCTTAAAAACAGTTATTAGGAGCGTTATTTAGTTTATCAATGAGGTTTCATTATGAAATTAAAAGTAGTGATACATGAAGCAGAAGAAGGAGGTTATTGGGCAGAAGTACCGTCCATACCAGGATGTGCCACTCAAGGTGATACTTTTGATGAGTTATTAAGTAACATTTACGAAGCTGTCGAGGGTTGTCTAGCCGTAGATGTTCGAGAGATTACAATCTCAGAAAAAGACAAAATCATGGAGATCGCAGTTTGAAGGCTGTTAGCGGGAAGAGACTTTGTCGTATTTTAGAATCCAAAGGATGGGAACTGAAACGTATAAATGGAAGTCATCATATTTACTCCAAAACTGGAAGTACTGCTCGGATATCTGTTCCTGTTCATGGCAATAATCCATTGAAAATAGGATTGCTAAAGCATCTGATGAAGAAAGCAGAGATCGAAGACTCCGAATTATAAACCCGCTGAAAGGGATTATCAAAACCTAGACGGAGCGATATTATGATCACGATTCCGGCAGAATGATACGTGTAGGACATCACTTCAAGGAATGGGTGATGATGCCTTATGATCAAGAGGGAGATGATTTAACCATTATCACTGCCCATCGAACGACTCGTCAACAAATCAATGCTCGACTCAACGAAGGGAGATTAGAATATGCTTAAACCGGGACTGAATTTTTACAGTGAGGAAGATATTTTATATATCTATGTTGCGGAAGGGAAGGAAGTGTCCAGCAAGCCCCTCGGTTCCGGTATCACTGCGGAACTAAATGAAAACGGTGAGTTGATTGGCATCGAGTTACCATTTGAAAGGGTGGATCAGTCTGGAGAGGAAGCCTCGTTTGCGTTTCACCATCGCGGTGCTGTAACTGCCCTCTCCGCCCCTGAGCCTGGGATCGAGCAGATCGCGCATGGCATCGCCGAACATGTTGAAGGAGTAGACGACAATCGTCAGGCAAAGACCAGGCCACAGGGCTAGATGGGGCGCTATCTCCATGTACTGACGCCCTTCCCGGCTGAGCAGACCGCCCCAACTGGGAACCTTGAGGGGCAGACCGAATCCCAGGAAGCTCAAAGAAGCCTCAGAGATAATCACCCCGCCGATGTTGATGGTGAAAATGATGATGACGGGGGCCACAATATTGGGCAGGACATGCTGGATAAATATTCTCCCCTGGGTGCAGCCAATCGCCTGGGCTGCCTGAAAATACACATTCTCTTTGATACCAATCACGGCGCTGCGGACAATTCTTGAGGCGCTGATGCCCCCGACGACCCCCAGGACCACGATGATCTGCAGGACCCCCCGTCCCACGATGGACATGATGGTCAACAGCAAGAGCAGTCCCGGAAAAGACATCCAGGCATCGACGAAGCGCTGCACCGCCAAGTCGAATTTACCGCCAATGAATCCTGAGAGACCGCCGATCAGGACACCGACCCCCACATTGAGGGTGGTCGCAGCCAGACCGACCATTAAAGAAAGACGCGCCCCATAGATCAGGCGGCTCAGGAAGTCTCGCCCCAGATGGTCCGTCCCTAGCAGATACTTGGTGGATGCCCCCTGCAGCCTGTCTGCCGGGTGGACTTCCGCAAAGGGATAAGGGGCCAGCACCTCGGCAAAGATCGCCACCAGAATAAAGAGCAATACAATCATCCCACTGAAGGCCCCCAGGGGCTTCTCCTTGAAAAGTCTGACAAAGAAATGAGCCAGTCGGCTCCGTCGCCTGGATTCACTCATACCGCACCCTGGGGTCTAAATAAGGATAAATCAGGTCGATCAGGAGATTGATGGCCATCACCCCGGCGGCGAAAAACAGGTTGATCCCGGAGACCACCGGATAGTCTCGGTCGTTGAGGGCTGTCAGCATCAGACCGCCCAACCCCGGCAGGTTGAAGATGTTCTCTATGATCACAGAGCCCCCAACCAGGATCGGCAACTGCAGGCCAATCAGGGTGATAACCGGGATGAGGGCATTTTTGATGGTATGTCTGATCACCACGACCCGCTCCCTGAGCCCCTTGGACCAGGCCGTTCGGATGTAATCCTGCCGCAGCACCTCCAGCATCATGGTGCGTGTCATGCGCATGGTGGTTGCCGAAGCAGCCGTCCCCAGAATCACGCTGGGGATGAGGAACACCGCCAGATTCCCCAGCGGGTCTTCCGTGAACGAAACCAACTTCATTGGGGGCGCCCAGCCCCACCAGACGGCCGGGTAGATCATGATCATAAGACCTAACCAGAAATTCGGGGTGGCCAAGCCGATGATGGCCAGGGAACGTCCTGCATAATCAGTAGCGGTATCCTGGCGAATTGCGGAGTAGATGCCAATGGGCAACGCGATCACCAGCCCGATGACGATTGCCAGAATGCCAAGTTCCAGGGTGACCGGCAATTTGGCCAATATCTCCTCCTCTACCGTAAAATTACCCATCAGTGAGTCGCCCAGGGTGCCTTTCAGCAAGATACCGCCAATCCAGCGTCCATACTGCACGTAGACAGGCACGTCTAATCCCAGCCTACGCTCAAGAGCTTCACGATCAATGGTGACAACCAATCCAGCTTCCATCCTGCCCAACATTGCGTCTACCACATCGCCCGGGATGAAACGGACTGAGAGAAAGACCAGGATGGTCAATATGAACAGCGTGGGGATTATCAGCAATAACCGCCTGATAATATAGGTTCTCATGTGACACTACTCCTCCTATAATACTCTAGCTATGTGTCTGTTAACGCCAGGCTGTAGTACTCAGGTTTCGATCTTACTATGCTTCCTTAATTAATATTTCCCTCTTGCTGAAAAATTGGCGTAAATAAGAAACTATCTAACCAAGTATTTCACTATTCAATGAGAAGGGAGCTGGGAAGCCTGAGCCCCCGCGCCAAGGACCCTCCGGCTCCCTTAGACGGTTCAGTTATCCTCGAGACCAGGCACTAATGCCCCATTTCTTTCTTCAGCGCACTATCAATCCAGAGACGGGCGTAGATGTTAGTAAATCTTTGATTAACCCCCATGTCATATTCACCGTTGAAACCTATAATCCACGGCTGGTGCACGTTAAAGTTTGAAACTCTAGGACCCCACCAGTACCAGTGGTTCTCTAACGCGTACATATTGATCTCTTTAACCAACCTGATCTTCTCTTCCATGTCCAGAGTAGCTCCGGCGGCGTCAATCATGGCGTCCAGTTCCGGGATGCTAATCCCCGGGCGGTTCCATTGTGAGTCCGTGTAAAGAAGTGTTTTGAGCAACCCAAGGGGTTCGGCATAATCGAAGCCCATCTCTCCACCGACCAGACCTTCATAAGTATGGTTATGTATATTAGCCACATGAGTGGCTCCCTCGAGTGGGATGACCTCTACTTCAACGCCGATCGCACTCCAGTATGCTGCCTGTAATTCAAAACCGCCTAGATCGCGACCTTCCCAGACTTCGAAGGTGGTCTTGAATCTAATGCCATCCGCGCCGCGCGGATATCCAGCCTCATCAAGCAACGCTTCCGCCCCTTCCGGGTCATAGATATAGTATTGCTTGACCTCTTCAGGCCACTCTTCAAATGGGACGAAATAATCCGTAAGGCCTGGCCCTAAAATCCCCTGAGGTATCCAATCTGCGTAACCCTTATAGTAGGTATTGTTCATTGTCTCGTTGTCTAGTGCCATCTGCATCGCGTGGCGCACCCTGATGTCGTCAAAGGGTGGCTTCCAGGCGGCATAGGCACCAGACGTCTCCGACCGAATCGAAAAATCCCAGAACACGAGTTCGGGGTTGGTCTCCTTGAGCCTCTCCGCCGCGTCGATAGATGTTATTTGAGTAGTGCCATTATTATCCAGGGCATCGACCTTACCCGTGCGCAATGCCGCTATCCGTGTTGCCTCTTCTTTCATAATCAGAGATATGGTCTGGTCAACATAGGGCAGGCGGTTCTCCGGGTATTTTTCGTCGAAGCCCCAGTAGTCAGGATTCTTGGTCCAGGTCAGAGAGATGTCCTTCACCCAGTCAGTCAGCATAAAGGGCCCGGTGCCGACCAGGTTCCTCCAGTCCTTAACGTCACCGTGTTCCTCGATTACCTCGGGGGCGTTTATACTACTACGGGAGTTGAGGAGGATATCATTCAGTCCAAGGAGGGATGGCTTCTCGAGCTTAAAAACAACCGTCCAATCGTCAGTGGCCGTTACCGATTCGAATCTCGCTACGAATCTATGTGCTGGGGTAGGTCCGGCTTCACTGAACTTGCCCAGTCCCAATAAACGGTGCCAGTTATATACGACATCAGCAGCAGTAAATTCTCTCCCGTTCATCGGTGGCTTATTATGCCAGTGAACGCCCTTCCGGATGTGGAAGATTATCGTTGTGTCGTCGGGCATTTCCCAGCTTTCCGCCAGCGCCCCTTTCATGTAAGAAAAAGGTACGAACATGCTCTTGAGGTTAAAGACACTCCTGTCCACTCCCCAGTCCGCGATTGCTAGCCTCTCTACAACGCCGGAGGTGGGGTGAGTCCCGTGACTGAACCAGCTATCAGAAGTCCTAGGATTGTAACTATTAGCCCAGGTTATTGTCCCGCCGTATTCAGGTGCAGTCACCATTTTACCAGTGGTCGGATCTTTGACCATCTTTTTCTCAGCCCCGACTGCCGGGCTGACCCAAAAAGCGGTCACCATCAGGATGAGGGTGAGCAGAATTACACTGAAGGTTGATTTGCTTTTTTGATGATCCATCTTTTTCCTTTCTGCTTTTTGATTAAAAACAAGATTTAGGATTGATTTAAAACCTGCTTTCGTTCCCGAAAGCCCGTTCTCGACGATGCTTCTGATTATTATTTTCATTTTTACCTTTAATATAAAGCGTTAAATAAGCAATATTCACCATGAATATTACACTATCAAAAAAAACGATTCATTGGCTCCAGGAGGGGCCATGAAGCATGACCTTTCCATTCTCTGGAGGAATTTCCATGTGCTGAAATGAACTGAGGAGTAATTCAAGGATCTCTCCCTGAAGTCGAGATGAGATAAGGGGGGACAACCCAATGAACTGGGGACTTGGGATTTAGAACGTGGGAACTGGGTGCCGGGTGCCGGGTGCCGGGTGCCGGGTGCCGGGTGCCGGGTGCCGGGTGACGGGTGACGGGTGATTGAATGATACTCTCATATTAACCTTTTGTCAAGATATTTTTATACTTGAAAACGGGTTAATTTCAGACTTTCATGTCATCCTGATTGATAGCTGACAGCGAAAAGCCAATTCGCGACAGCGACTCTTTAAGGAAAATATTTTATATCCAGAAAAAAATCAACATATTTTTTAAGACAGATCCGATTTAGTCATTTAAGGCAAATTTTTCTCATATCCAGAAATAGTATAATCGCTCTGCAAATGTATCAAGATTTTTTTGAATAGGGCGACTCATTCATGAAAGTCTTCTGATGATCAACGAAAATACTTTTTCATATTGAGATACGGAAGTCAATTTTTTTAGCACTTTTCCATTACCCGTTGAGAGTTTCTAAAAATCCTCTGGGGAGGAGATGAGGTTTGACTTGACTTTCGGCTCAATCAATAGGAGCGAAATTGAAATAAAACCTTCCGCCCAAGGCGATTTCTAGAAATCTATCAAAAAAGAAAACGAAAAACAAGCCATCATTCTTAAAAACCTTCCGCCCAAGGCGATTTCTTGAAAACGATCACAAACGCACGATGATGGCAAAATCCTGGTAGATTTCATGATCCCCTTCAGTATCCTCTTCTATATAACAATATTTAGAGGAGGTCAATCGATTTTTTTGCTCATCTTAACTCCTCAGGGGCGAGTGCTTGTCTCATCCTGGCTTTGATCCTGGCTCCTATCTGTGTCAGTCCTTGAAAATACTGTGCAATCCTGCCCTTCTCGTCACGAAAAGCAGGGGATTCAGAGCGCATCATTTCATTGAATGCGCACTGGGCACGCGTTTCGATGGTTCGAGGATATTGATACTTGTCTTGCCGATGCAGCATCAGGGACAAATTGCAAAGTATCAAGAAAGACGCTCCTTCTGAAAAATAATCAAAATCTCCGTACAAGTCGTTCGACAAGAATGATCTCACCTAATTCTTCCATTTCATTGACAATTTAAATAGTATCTCATACAATACCAAACATGGAAAAAATACAAATTGTAATTGATACTAATGTGTTTTTATCAGCTTTGCGATCCAGGAGAGGAGCATCTTTCAAATTACTGTCACTCATCGGCAGTAATCACTTTGAGATCAATCTATCCGTCCCTCTTATTTTGGAATACGAGGAAGTTGCTAAGAGATATCTTAATGAAATATTGTTAAGTTTGCAGGATATTGAAGATATCCTCGATTTTTTATGCGATATGGCTCATCAACATGAAATTTATTATTTATGGAGACCCGACCTGAAAGATCCCAAAGATGACTTTGTTTTAGAGTTGGCAGTCAAATCGGGGAGTCAGTACATCATAACTTTCAATCAACGTGACTTTAGAGGAAGTGAACGTTTCGATGTTCAAACGCTTACTCCCGGAGAATTTCTAAAAAGATTGGAGCAGGAGAATGGGAACAATTAGTCTAAGAATTCCGGAATCAATACATAAGCAGGTCCGAGAACTCGCTAAACAAGATGGTACTTCAATTAATCAATTTATCACAACAGCTTTGGCAGAGAAAATGTCGGCGTTGCTGACGGAAGATTATTTGAAACAACGTGCTCAGCGAGGAAGTCGAGAAAAGTTTGAAAAAGCATTATCTAAGGTGGCAGATATTGAACCTGAAGAAAGAGACAAACTTTAAGCATCTCGGTTAGCTTGGATAATCGTCGAACAAACAAGTTACCCCTGCTCGCCGGGCTTGGAATTTTTTTTCAGGCTTTTGCCGCGCTCATGTTGGAAATAGGATTGTCAAGACTATTGGCCATCCGACTCTGGCATCACTTCGCATTCTTGATCATCAGTTGCGCCTTGTTGGGATATGCGTTTTCCGGAACCTACCTGCTCCTTTTCAAGAGACCTGCCCACCCCGCTTGGTCGTCCCTTTTTTTTACAGTGACGATCCTGCCCTTGTTTGCGCTCTTTCAGCAAATTCCTTTTGATCCCGTGTTGCTCACGCTGGACCCCTGGCAATGGAGCCATTTGTTTGCACTCTATCTCTTGCTGGCGGTTCCTTTTTTCTTCAGTGGATTGACAATCAATCTTTTACTGCGGATATACCCCAAGCAAACTTTTTCCTTGTATGGATACGACCTCATCGGAGCCGCCGCCGGCAGTGCGTGCTTTTTTCTGATTGCGCCTCACTGGCAGGAAATGGAGTGGCTGGCTTTAACCTCGCTAACAGGGAGTGTGGCCGCTGCATGTTTGGTTCCCCAATGGTCTCAACGAGCGTTGCTTGTCTGTCTGGCAGGAACATTCCTGGCATATTGGCAGTTACTTGGTCTACCGGAATGGAAGATGAGTCCCTACAAGAGTTTGCCGCTTGCCTTGAAACTTTCCAATAGCCTTCATTTGCAAACTGCGTGGGATGCGGCATCCCGCGTGGACTGGTTGATCAGTCCCCTGGCTCGTGCCGCTCCAGGATTGAGTCTCAATTTTCGAGAATCCCTCCCTCCCCAGATTGGCATTACCATTGACGGAGACGGACTGACTGCCTTCAGTTCGTGGGAGGCGGATAATTCGGAATTTGCCCGGAACCTGCCCTCCTGGCTTGTTTATCAACTTCCACCCGCGCCTCAAAATGTTTTGATCCTCCAAGTCATTGGTGGACAGGAAGTGCTGTCTGCAGTCAATGCCAAAATTCCGCAAATCGTCGTACAGACGGAAAACCAGTTGATTGCCCGTTGGTTGGACGAGCAAAACAAACTTCCCCAGGTGACCATTGTTGCTGAAAAACCCCGCACGCTGCTTTCCCGCTTGGACGAGCAGTATGATCGGGTCCTGGTTTCGCTGGAAGGGGCTCTGCCCACGGGATCCACTGGCATGCATGCTTTGCAGGAAAGCTCCCTGGAAACCGTGGAAGGAAGCATGACCCTGCTGCAGCGCCTGACACCGGAAGGCTGGTTTGCTGTGCATCGCTACTTGTTGCCACCACCACGGGGTGAGCTTCGTTGGTTTGCCACCTTGATTGCCGCAATGGAAAAATTGGGATGGCAACCCAGTCGGCAGCTTGGGGTTTTTCGGACCATCTCCACCTTGATGATTGTAGGCTCTGCCAGGAAATGGTCCGATGCAGACAAACAACGCTTCATTGAATTCTGTGAGAAACGTGGCTACGCACCGGTTTATTACCCGGACATGAAAGAGGAAGACGCCAACCAGATCAACCGTTTTGCAAAGCCGATTTATGCAGACGCCGTACGGCAACTTCTGCACAATGCCGCTACTTTTCATCAACAAAGTTTGTTCGATTTAACTCCGGTTAGTGACGACAAACCCTTCTTTTATAATTTCCTGCGATGGGATCGATTGAGTGAAACCTATGAAATCCTGGGTCGCAAATGGGAAGGGTTGGTAGAAGGAGGGCTCTTGCTTCCTCTGCTCTTCCTCCAAGTTCTCCTGATTGTTTTCATATTGCTGTTCGTACCATTCCTGGTACATCGTCGAACAAAATCCTTGTTTAGCTGGAAGATGTCTTATTTCTTCTGGATCGGTTTGGGATATATGGCTGTTGAAATCGCTTTGTTTGAGAAGCTGATTTTATTTCTCGGAGAACCGGTCTATTCCCTGGCCCTGGTGCTGAGTACGCTGTTAATGGCATCTGGAATTGGATCGTCGCTCAGTCGCAACCTGCCTCTGCATGTGCTCAACCAGGGTCAGGGACTCCTGTTGGCAGTCCTGGTGGGATATTTCCTGGGATTTTCTGAACTATTATCCGCCTTGGCTGGCGCTGGATTTCTCATGCGCCTGGCTATTGCCATGATCGCAGTGGGAGGCTTGGGGATTCTGATGGGGATCCCATTTCCCCGGGGTGTGGTTGCTATCTCTGCTCAGGATCCAGACCCCGTGATCACTAAAAATCGCATTGCAGTGGCATGGTGCCTCAATGGCTGCGCATCGGTGATCGGTCCCATCGGGGCCCTGCTACTGGCGCAATTGACAGGACTTTCCTCACTATTCCTTGCTGCCGCCATCTGTTATACGATTGCCTTGCTGCTGGCGTTGCGGCTGGGATGAGCGGGGTTCATTCCCGGACTTTGCCGGTCATGGGAACAAAGCGGACGTCGATGGAGTATTCGACCGAAGTCTGCCCATCTTCGCGCATGGTGACAATCGTCAAAGTTTGATAAAAATGGGTCGGTCCCAAGGGAAGTACGAGTTTTCCTCACGGTTTCAATTGGTTGAGAAGAGGACGGGGAATATGATTGGCAGCGGCAGTGATCATGATGCGGTCGAAAGGAGCATGTTCGAGCCAACCATAATAACCATCCGCATTTTTAACGGAAACCGGAATTTCCAGTCTTTTAAGACGAGCGGCAGCCTGTCGGGCCAACTCGGGAATAATCTCGATTGAATAGACTTCCGCATCCAAAGCCGCAAGGACTGCCGCTTGATATGCGGAACCTGTGCCTATTTCCAAAACTTTCATTCCAGGACGTAACTCGAGCAACTCCGTCATCAAAGCCACCACATAAGGTTGGCTGATGGTTTGCCCCAATCCGATTGGTAATGGACGGTCCGAATAGGCAACAGATTCGAGATAGTCCGGAACAAATAAGTGACGAGGTACGTCCCGCATGCTCTGCAGCACTGAACGATCTTCAATGCCTCGATCTTCGAGCTGAATGCGCACCATCTGTTCGCGCTCATTCTGCCACTCCTTGCCCCACAAGGGATTTCCCCACAACGATATCAGGGTGAAAATCAGAATACAGCCAAGACGGTTGGCATGTTTCAAGAGTTGTGAGCGTGACATCCGGATCGTTTAGCAAGAAGTTAATTTTTTCGTGCCACCATGCTGGCCAAGGCTTTCTTTTTACCCTGATCTGCAGCATAAATGATTTTTTCTCGATACTCAAGAATGCGCAAATCCGAAAACGCATGCAGCAATTCGTTATAATCCAACACATACCGGGGATTCATGGCACTGGCTAAGATGGTGACGTCGTCACGGTAGACCGTCTCAAAAAATAAAAGCCCTCCTTGCAGCAATGCGTCTTTGAGGGCAGGGAAAAGGCTACGTTCCAAATAATTGAAACAAAGGACGACTTGATATTTCTCCTTCGCCAGCAGATCGTTTTCAAAATCCATCTGCAGGGGTTGAATGGAAACATTTTTTTTTAACACTTGCCGCTGTAACCAGCAAATTGCCACATCCGAAATATCGGCAGCTTCTACCTCGAAGCCCATGGCAGCCAATAAAAATGAATTGCGTCCATTGCCACAAGCCACATCCAACGCCGGTCCTCTTTCTTGGGATTGCAACACGGACTGATGGCAACGCAGCCATTCTGAAGGACGAGATTCCCAGTTTTCAATCCCTTTCTGAGAATATTTTTTATTCCATCGCGCTCTATCCGGATTTTGTGAGTTCATTGCGCAGAAAATTATTCAGGGAAAGAATGTAAAACGAATTTCCGGAAAGACCTCCCAGACAATAGGTTAGGGTAGCAGCGCTTTGATTTTGCCATCACATTCCTGAACAGGAAAAGTCTCTACGAAATATTCGTTGCCATGACCGTTGCCTGTTTCCAGGTTAAATAAATAGCCATGCCTGGCACAACGAATCCTGTTGCTTTTACACACGACCCCATCTTCAAACGAGGCCCCTTGGTGAGGACAGAGGCTGTCCAGGGCGAAATAACCCATTTCCGTTCGTACCAGGATGATTTTTTTTGGACCGGCTTGAACAGTTTTGATTTGATCGATTTCGATTTCGTCAGTACTGCTTAACGTAACCCAATTCTCCTTTGATTTTTCAGACATCGTTTAATTTCTGATATTCCCTCTGGAGGATTTACCTAAAGTTTGATTTTGATCCACGACGGTGTGATCAAATGATATTATCGTGGAAGATTTGTGGTTTCCAGATAAATTTGAAATCGAAGAGGATTGAGGTTTGTAAAGGAACTATAGATTCGCCATAAGGAGAATAACTTTAACGGATATTAGAGTCGGCCTATGAGCGCAAGGGTGTTTTATCGAGAAAATACGTTGAAAAATTGTGAAATTCGAGTCGAGAAATGATAAGATTTAACAATTCTCACTCTTCTTCAAAACGAAAAATTATGAAATTCAAAATTCAGACGATTTTACTGGTGGTTTTTTGTCTCTCCTGGAGCATTTGTCCTCGCCTTTGGGCTTTGGGGTTGAAGCAGGTATTTCAGACGGTGGAATTCAATCGTCCTGTTCACCTGACTGCATCCTGGGACGGAAGGGGCCGTATATTCGTGGTGGAGCAGGAAGGGAGAATTCTGGTTATAGAGCGCAATCCTGCTAAACAACAAACAATCTCAAATGTGTTTTTGGACATCCGGAAGCGAGTTCTCAGCTTGGGAAATGAGGAAGGTTTGTTATCCATGGCATTTCATCCTCAATACTTGAACAATGGAATTTTCTTTGTCAACTACACTGCCGCCTTCCCCAGACGAACTGTCATTTCCAGATTTCGTGTGGATCCGCAAAATTCAAATCAGGCTCTAAAAAACAGCGAAATTCGCATTCTCGAGATCAAACAGCCTTACAGTAATCACAATGGAGGACAAATTGCTTTTGGTCCCGATGGTTATTTATACATTGGTATGGGAGATGGCGGAGCAGCGGGAGATCCTTTGGGCCACGGGCAAAATTTAAGGACTCTGCATGGGGCGATTCTGCGTATAGATATCAACTATGAAAGTGATGAAACCAAATACGCCGTACCTGAAGATAATCCATTTGTGGGAAGACAAAAAATACTTCCGGAGATTTGGGCCTACGGATTGCGAAATCCCTGGCGTTTCAGTTTCGACCGCTTGACGGGGGAACTTTATACCGGAGATGTGGGGCAAAACCGCTTTGAAGAAATAGATCTGATTGAAAAAGGGAAAAACTATGGATGGAATATCATGGAAGGCGCTCATTGTTATGCGCCTCCTTCTGGCTGTTCCAAAAGAGGATTGCAACGTCCCTTGGTGGAGTATGACCACAGTGAAGGTTACTCCGTCACCGGGGGTTTTGTCTATCGTGGCAAAGCGATTCCTTCTTTGCAGGGCAGATATCTTTACGGGGATTTCGGTTCGGGGAAAATTTGGGGTTTGATTCAAAAAAACGGTCGGCTACAGGACCAGCGTCTTTTAATGAATACGACCATCAATATTTCCAGTTTTGGAGAAGACGAACGCGGAGAAGTCTATGTAGTCGGATTGAAGGGAAACATTTTTCAAATCGTCCCATGAACTGGAAAAGCAAAAGGGACTTCTTTTGTTTCAATTAGTCAGCAACTGACAATGAATTTTTATTCCTTGCTTGCCGATTTGATATTGATCCTCCATGCCAGCTTCATCGGATTTGTGATATTTGGACTGGTTCTGATCGTAACAGGATTGCTCAGACGATGGCGCTGGGTGCTGAACTTTTGGTTCAGACTCTCGCATCTGCTGGCCATCGGCATCGTCATTGTACAAAGCTGGTTGGGTATCATTTGCCCCTTGACGATTTGGGAACAACGGTTGCGCATGACGGGTGAGGTGTATTCCTATTCCGAAGGATTTGTTGCCTATTGGTTGCACAGAATCATCTTCTATCAAGCAGAACCCTGGGTATTTAGCTTGGTTTATACGGTTTTTGGCGCATGCGTGCTGATCACATGGATCTGGGGACGTCCCCAAAGCCCTTCCTTTTTGATATGGGAACCGTCATGCATTCACAAAATCAAAATGGCCTGTAAACGACTTTAAATCGGGAGACGAATCAATTTCTATTCACTCCGGATGCTGTCAGAATCTCCACGCCAGTTTGCGTGACCAGGACCGTGTGTTCCCATTGGGCGGAGAGAGAGCCATCCGAGGTAACGGCAGTCCATTGGTCTGCCAAAATTCGACTTTCAAAACTACCTGCGTTGATCATCGGTTCAATTGTGAAAATCATATTCGGTACCAACAGCGGACCGCTTTTTGGATCACCATAATGGGGAACTTGTGGATCTTCGTGAAATTCGATGCCAACTCCATGTCCGCAAAAATCACGCACTACGGAAAAACCATGCTTTTCCGCATGCTTTTGAATGGCATGTCCGATATCGCCAATCGTGTTGAAGGGTTTGACCACGTTGATACCGAGTTCCATGCATTCTTTGGAAACACGAACCAGCTTGCTGGCCTCTTCAGAAACTTCTCCGATACAATACATTCGATTCGAGTCGCCGTAATATCCGTTGAGGATACATGTCACATCGACATTCAAGATATCTCCATCTCGCAGGACGGTTGTACCCGGAATGCCATGACAAATGACGTCATTGAGCGAAGTACAGACACTTTTAGGGAAGCCTCGATAGTTCAAAGGCGCAGGATAGGCTCCGCATGTGATGATGTAGTCGTGAACCCATTCATTGATATCGTCCGTAGTCATACCGGGACGGATCCGCTCTTCCAGTAAATCAAGGATTTTGCAGGTCAGTTGACAGCTTTTACGAATCCCTTCCACCTGTTCCGGTTTTTTAATGATGATTCCGGAGCGGTTACTTTTCCCCCACTGTTGGTTCTTTCTGTCTGACTTGAGATGACATTTTTTATATTTTTTCCCACTGCCACAAGGGCAGGGGGCATTGCGAGCGATGATTTTCATAGATTCATCTGTGAGGAACCATGCCAAGGACGGCCTTGGGTAAAGGAATTCACTCCAAGAAATGCAAGATACGATTCAGACGATAGGAATATAAATCAAATATCCCCAACAGACCTTGACGAGGGTCTTTGGACCAATAAACCATCTGACCCTTGCCTTTGACTTTTTTGATATTCACAAATCCCCAAAAACGGCCATCATGGCTATTGTAACGATTGTCTCCCATTGCCAGGAAATGCCCTTCAGGTACCGTAACCGGACCAAAATTACTGACATTCCGTAAGCGGGACGCGGAACGACTTTCAGGATCGAAATATGCGTAGGGTTCGGGTAACAACTTGTTATTTATGTATACTTTGTCATTCCGTATTTCCATCACTTCTCCTTCCAGCGCAATAACCCTCTTGATAAAATCAATCGAAGGTTCTGGAGGAGAGGGGAAGATCAAAATATCTCCCCGTTGGATGGGTCGACGAAGCAATTTGATGTCAGTAAATGGTATGGGGATGCCATAGCTATACATCGTAGCAAAAATTTGGTCTCCAATTTGAATGGTTGGTATCATGGAACCCGAAGGAATCCGGAAAGGGGCAAAGAGGAAAGTGCGCACAATCATGGCCACAACCACTGCAAAAATAAGGGCTTCTATCCATTCGCGGGTTGATTTGTGGGTTATCCATCCATCCATGCGGAAATATCCACGCGCATGTTTGAGGACCAGATTTTTCCGTTCCAGGATTTCCACATTGTTGGGCAGCTTGTTCAAGTGGAGAAGGAATTGTTCGACGGAAGGAAAATACTTTTCTTCCAGGGCAGCCAAGGTATTGAGGCTTTCTTCGCTGAATCCATGTTTTTTAAATTTTTGAAGTGATTTTCTTGAAATTTTATAAGTTGTAAATTTTGATAACATAGATATATGTTCAATCTGGAAGAATCGGGATTACGATGTTCTTGAAAAGAAAGGTAGCGCGATAACTCATTCAATCGAAGATGGACGGTGAGCCTGTAATTAAAAATACATGGTTTGTGAGATTATTTCAAATCGGACACGAAAGTATTCCGGAACTTGATTCAAAACGACAAACCCAATGAGGCATCTTTTCGAATTGACATGCAATTTTTCCATAAAGGCAACATATTTCTTTAAGCATGGTCATCTTGAAAGCAGGATGGCGCCCACTGATTTAATTTCCTCTGAGTTGGATGAAAAGAGAAGGTATTTTTTTAACAGTCTCTGAAATTCCTTATTTCATGCAATCACTCCAACCCTGGCGTTGAACCATGTCCACAGAATCAAATTCAAGCACATCCCGGTTCAATGATTTTATTTACGGTTTGCGAGGGGCCCTGCCTTATTTGGAGGAATTTCACAACGAAACCTTTGTCGTAAAAATCACTGGAAACACGCTTCAGCAGCAAAACCTGTCCGGAATATTGGATGATTTGATCTTGTTGTACCGTATCGGCATCAAAATCATTATTGCGCACGGTGCCAATGCTCAAATCCGACAAGCGCTTCAGTTTCACGGACATGGAGAAAAAACTCTGGAAGGAAGAATCCTCGTTCCGGTGGATTCCCTGCCTGTTGTTCAACAAGCCATTGCTAACACCAACTGGGAGTTGATTACGAAATTGAGTCGTTATGGGAGCGATATCTTTCCATTTTCCGGTCACTTTCTCCAGGCGGAAAAAGCCTCATTTTCCTCAGTTTCCGAAGAACATTGCGCCGGAAATGTGCAGGATATCCGTATTAAATCCTTACAAGAGGCTTTTTCTCATCATTACCTGCCGGTCATCCCGCCTTTTGCTATTGGAGAAAAGGGTCGTCTACTGATTTTGGAAGCCAATCAAATCGCCTTGGAAGTGGCTGCGCGTATACGAGCACGTAAGTTGATCATTTTAGAATCCAAGGAAAATTTTCCGTTCAAGGAAATTTACGCACTTCGGGAAACAAAGCCCGAAGCCATGCGGCAATGGTTAGATCAGGCCACTGGTTTGACATATGAACCTCGTCTTCAACTTCAAACGCTCGTTGAAGCATGTGAACGAGGAGTAGAACGCTCTCATTGGTTGGACAGCAATATCGATGGCACGATATTGGGAGAAATCCTTACTTCCGCAGGAACTGGAATTATGCTCACTAACAGTACCTACGAACGGATACGTTTTGCCATGCTTCCAGACGTCCATCACATCAAACAAATTTTAGAAAAACCAATCAGCGAACTCGTATTGGTCCATAAAAGTTCCGCGTATCTGGAACAACACATTGAAAATTTTCTTGTATTTTGCATCGATGAAGCCTTAGCAGGCTGCTGCGAGCTGATTTTCTATAAAGAAAACAAATCCGTGGAGCTTGCCAGTCTCGCAGTCAAACAAGAATACCGAAATCGTGGTATAGGAAAACAATTGATCGCTGCGGCGCAAGAACAAGCAGTTCTCGGCAGGCAATCCTTGATCTTTGCCCTCACTACAAAAAGTTCCCATATATTTATTGCAAACGGTTTCAAAGAAATGAGCCCCGATCAACTACCACAACAGAAACGGGAAAACTACGATTCCGAGGAATCTTTGATTTACGGAAAAATCATTTCATTTTAGTTTTCTTCAGTACCAGTGGTAGATCTTTTCGTGCTCAGGCACTTATTTTTGCAGGAGATTTCAAAGGGGTTTCTACCTGAGCCAATTCCTGTCTGAATCGAGTTCGCATTTCTTCATTCATGTCCGGGTATACTTCCAGGATCTCATGGATTTTCCAGGGAATGAGAATGGCGGGGTCCCCAATGGTCTTTACGGGAATTCGTGCGGAAATGATGGAAACGTGCGCTCGTTCTTTGTTGTCTACTGAGAGTGTTCCCGTGGAGCTGACGAGTCGACGATTGTACTTATCAATGCTCACTTCCACATCGATCAATTCTCCAGGTCGGATGAGTTCCTTGAAACGACATTCTCCTGTTTTCAATAGGATCGGAGCGACCCACTCCGTGGACTCTTTCAAGTTTCTCAACAAAATCAGTTTCCCTGCCAAATTGGCCACTACTTCAATTTGCAAAACACCAGGAACGATGGGGCTTTCCGGGAAATGATCCTGATGCCATTCTTCGTTGAGTAGAAATCGTTTCTCCCCTTTGATGCGATTGATGCCATCCGTTTCTGTGATCCGGTCAACAAATTTCCAACGCATAAGTACTTTTCAATGGTGGAGGGTATGAATTTTTTAAAAACTAATTTTGCCGTCCTTGCGAAAATGTTCTACCTGCTATGAAATCCTGACTTCTTGAATGCTTGAAAAACGGGGGTTGAACAAGTTCATGAAATTTAAAGTTCTCCAGAATGAAAATAACTTGATAGAGGGTCGATACCTATTTGCTTCAGTATTTCGTCCCAACGTTCATCAAAGGGCATTTCCAAGACATATTTAGTCTCCAAGGATGTCAACCACCAAGCACCTTCTTCAATTTCTTTATCCAATTGTCCGGGGGCCCAACCGGCATACCCGCAGCCCAAGAGGTATTTTTTCGGCCCCTCTTTACGAGCAATAGCGCTCAAAACCTCATGAATCGCGCTAATGCTGATTGCGGGAGATACTTCAGAAGTGGTGTCGCTGCTGAATTCGTGTGAATGGATGGCCCAGAGTGATTCTTGTTGCACCGGTCCTCCCAGCATCAAAGGTGCCGTCAGTTCCTCTTTGAATTCCAAATCGGTGGCAATGATATCCTTGATTCGTATTGAAGAAGGATTGTTGATCACCAAACCAAAAGCGCTCTCTTCCGTGTAATTGCACAGCAAAATAACGGTTTTTTCAAAATAGGAGTCTTTGAGAGCAGGCATTGCTACCAAGAGCCCTGGAGTTAAATCTTCTTCAGTCATCCTTTTTCATTTTCAAAATAGTTGAAGAAAATTATCCTCTAACATAAGGTACGTATTATAATTTCCTTGCATAATCGCCCGGGCTTCGCATATGAGTTTTCACATCCAAAATAATCAAAAAGCACAAAAAGCCATTGATGAATTTTTAAAAAAAATTCGTTACCAACGTGAAGGGGACAGAATAGCACCTCTCTATGGCATGGTCGTGGATATTTTTGTGGCTGCCGGTCAAAAAAATCTTCTTTACTTGATTAAATTGCGAAGATATTGGTTGCAGCAAAGTGATGAGTTTCTTGCAAGACATGCTTATCCACAGAGAATTTCTACAACTTGGGAATTTAAAATCACTTCTCAATATTTGGAGACACTGAAAAAAGAACCTGTACTCAATACCAGTTTTTACGAAATTTTAAAAAATAGCGAAAATACGTGTTTTACATCCAGCGATTTGTTCAAATTCCTGCAGCAGCGCTTGAAACGGGCAATCACGCCAGAAGAAAAAGAAATACTAGTCGCTCCCGCTAGTTTCACTCGCAAGGAATCTGTCCTCCATTTAGTAGTGTACGACGGCGCTTTCACCCAAGCGATTCAATTAGAAATGCCCACTTATATTAAACAGGTCAACCAAATCCTTTACGATTTTCAAATTGATCGCATTCAATGTTTGGTCGGGGACTTGGGACAAAAACATCAAGATCAAATTTGGATTGGTACATTAGCCTCTGTTTGGGATGCGCTCCTCAGCCCGGAATTTATCAGCCATTGCGTGCCAGCATTCATTAAACGATCAGATTATTACAATGCCACTCTGATGGTTTATGTTTCCAATCTAGCTGTACAGGCTCAATTGAATACCCCGGTACAATCTCAAAAGTTGCTGGATCGCATTTATCACACTTTTCCCGAACTCCAATTTGTCATCCAAAAAATCGGCTTCATCGTGCAAAATGGAATGAATAAGGAACAGAGCCGGTTAACATCACTTCTCATGGCAGAATCTGCAATTGATCCTGTTTCCAGTTATGATCGACTGAAACGATTGATTCAACATGAACATGTCCCATCCGAATTGCCGAATGAAGCGCTCTTCAAAGTTCCAAACATGGAAAAACAACGATGGAGACTTTCTCCTTCCGATTCGATCAATGCGGTGCAAGATATCATTCAACGCATCAAGGATAATCAATCAAGACATCAATGATGCTCTGTCATTATGAGAGTAATTCAGCAAACTCACAAGTGGAATGTTTTTCTTTTCAAAGACCTCTGCCAACGAATCCTGATTTAGGCAACTTTCCAATGTCCTTCATACGAAATCGATCAACCCGAAAAACCTTGCAAAAAGGTAACTATTCAGGAATCTTCCGAGAACCCATCGATTTGAGTACAGATTTGAATGTTACTACAAGCTTTATCATGGTACAAAAAATTTTCCATCAGATTTTAAATTTTATCCATACCTCAGACTGTTATTGAAAGGAAGAATCTTATGAACTCAGAAGCCGTTGAAAAGATAAAACTTCACAAAATGCTTGATAAGCTTACAGAAGACAGGCTTGAATCAGTAAGGAATTATGTAAATTCGCTTATTGAAAAAGAGACCACCCCAACTGAGAGAACGAGTCTTAAAGGGATTTGGAAAGGCTCAGGTTGGGAAAATATTGACTTTGAAAACGAGTTGAAACAAGCCAGAAAAGAAATGAGTGAATCTATTTTATCAAAAAAGCTGTAATGGAATTATTGTTAGACTCCGTTGCTCTAAAAACGCCATTTTGCAGATGAAATGAAAATTGGTAAAAGCGCTCGTGCTATTCTTGATACTTCCGAAGAACATACGTTTTATATTTCAGCAGTCAGTTTGATGGAAATACTATACCTATCAGAAAAAAACCGTATTCCCATTTCATTAGATCAAACCATCAAGGAAATCGAAAAACGAGAAGGCTATCATATCATCAACCTTTCCAAAGAAATTCTGCAAATTGCTCAAACCATTTCTTTTTATGAACTCCACGATAGAATGATACTCTCTACAGCTAAATTCCTTGATATTCCGATAATTTCAAGTGATCGTCGATTCCTTGAAATTCAAGAAATTTCTACTATTTGGGATTGAAGTATCACTAGCCTTCTTCTGCGGACATAGCCCGGCCGCATCGTCGGGAAACCACAACCCTACAGTTACATTTTTTGTACCCGTTCACGGTTACCGGTTATCAGTTACTGGCTCTGATGATTGTCGTCTACGGCCTCAATATTTTCGGCAACGCCCTCAGGGATTTGCTCGACCCCCGGTTGCGTGGCACTGCAGGGCGCTATGGCGGATCTCGTCAAAAGAGAGCTTCATGATTTTTGGAAAGGAGAGCATCTCGCGCGACACACCGATCATCGGGGAGCTGAAGCCGTGAGCGAGACCTGGGCACGAGAACTCATGGAACATAATATCACGGTGAACAGTGTTTCCCCTTTCGCCATGACTCCTGGACATGCCCTTAATGGGAATCGATGGGGGGAGTCAGAGGTTTATGTTTTGAAAAGGTTCCCGATCGATGGAAGCATATCGTGGGAGGACTTGAAAACGATCGGTCCTCTCCGGGAATCTTTTTAATGAGATTTAACTGAACGGGTTTTTCAGAGACCTGAATAGTTACCGCAAAAAGTTAAAATCACAGCCTTCATCAGCTTGCAGAATGGTTTGCTGATACAATTTGCGGTATCCGCGGTTGTATTGGGGAAATGTTGTCTTTGCCTCTGATTTTCTTTTTTCCAATTCTGCCTCATCGACTAACAGTTCCAGTTTACGTTCTTTCACACTCAATCGAATCCGATCTCCATTTTTTACCCAACTCAAGGGCCCCCCGGAAGCAGAATCCGGAGTGACATGCAGGACGATGGTACCGTAGGCGGTCCCGCTCATACGAGCATCGGAAATGCGCACCATATCTTCCACGCCATTCAGTGCTAATTTTTTAGGTATCGGTAAATAACCCGCTTCAGGCATTGCATCATGACTGGTGGGTCCTGCATTTTTCAAGATGAGAAAGGAATGAGGGGAAACTCGTAAATTGGGGTCATCAATACGGCGGCTCAAATCTTCCGGGGATTCAAAAACGACTGCGGTTCCTTGACTTTCAAAAAGATCCGGGTTGGCAGCCGATCTTTTCAAGATGGCCCCTCTTGGCGCTAAATTACCGAACAAAGCCACCAATCCCCCCACTCTTTCGTGAGGGTCGGAATATGAAGCAATTACCTGGCGATCGACATCTATCTGAACTGTTTGTTGCAGGATTTCACCCAGGGTTTTTCCAGAGACGGTCAGACAATTCAAGTGGAGATGGTCTTTCAGTTCCAGCAACACGGCTTCCATGCCGCCTGCCGCAAAAAAATCCTCCATATAGTGTGTACCAGTCGGTTTGAGATTCACCAGAACGGGGGTTTCCTCACTGATTCGGTTCAGTTGCTGTAATGGTATGCGAATTCCCAATCGTCCTGCAATGGCGGTCAAGTGCACTATGGCGTTGGTCGAACCACCGATTGCTACTAAAATTCGTAAGGCGTTTTCCAGCGACTGTTCCGTGATTATTTGGGAAGGGGTGATATTCTTGTCTATCAATGAAACAGCCGCCCGTCCTGTTGCTTCTGCAGCGCGCAATCGATCTGCATGAACTGCCGGAATGGCGGCAGTCCGTGGTAAAGCCATGCCCATTGTTTCGACAAGACACGCCATTGTGCTTGCAGTTCCCATCACTGCGCACGTCCCCGCAGTGGTGGCGAGTCGACTTTCAATGATATTGATTGTCTCCGTAGCGATTTCCCCGGCACGATAGCGTGCCCAGTATCTACGGCAGTCAGTGCAAGCTCCCAAACGCTCCCCTTGAAATCGAGAAGTCATCATCGGACCTGCAACTAAAGTAATTGTGGGTAGATTCGCGGAACAGGCGCCCATCAATTGAGCAGGTAAAGTTTTGTCACAGCCTCCCATCAATACGACAGAATCCATCGGTTGGGCTCGAATCATTTCCTCCGTGTCGATCGACATTAAATTGCGGTACATCAAGCTGGTGGGGGCTAAAAAAACTTCTCCCAAGGAGATTGTAGGAAAGGCTATCGGCAATCCCCCTGTCGCAATCACTCCGCGTTTGAGGGCGTCCAACAGCTCGGGAAAATGACGATGGCAATTGTTGTAGCCGCTGGCTGTATAGGCAATTCCTACAATAGGACGGTCCAGTTCTTCTCTGGACCATCCCATAGAGGCGGCGAAAGAACGACGTAAGTATCTTGAAAAATCAGGGTCTCCATAATTAGTCAATCCTTTTGTTATTCCTTTAAATTTTTCCATTTTGTTGGGGAGATACGACTTTTTATCGGGACTGTTCAAAGGCCAAGACGATTTCTTCTTCCACTGGTATTCTATTTCCTTATAAACTAATAGACATTGTTTTTACCCAAGTTGAGCGATTCTGAAAATCTGATTCTTTTCCAGAATCGCTCAATTTGGATTTTGGCCAAAAGAAGTATTTACTCGTGTCTGAAGTTCTGAAGCATTTTGAAATTGGATGACTTCAAAGACATGTAATAATTGGAGCGAGAGACGGGAGTCGAACCCGCGACCTTGAGCTTGGGAAGCTCACGCTCTACCAAATGAGCTACTCTCGCTGACTGGTTGTTATGAATGTTTTACATAAATCTGATAATATTTCAAACGAATTCCCTTAATTTAGAAATCTGAAAATAGTTGTCATTTATGCCTGTCTTAGCAAGTAGCATTGATCCGAAATCCAGCGAATTTCGAGAAAATAAAGCGCGCATGAAGGATCTGGTTAAAGACTTGAACAAAACGGTGGCCGGGGTTCTGGTGGGAGGGGGAAGCATTGCCCGTCAAAAGCATCAAGACAGAGGTAAGCTTTTACCACGGGAACGAATAAGACTGTTGACGGATCCTGGTTCTCCTTTTCTTGAATTGTCTCAGTTGGCAGCTAAAGGTGTTTATAAGGATGATGTTCCCGCAGCGGGATTGATCACCGGTATCGGACGCGTTCATGGTATGGAAGTGATGGTAGTGGCCAATGATGCGACCGTTAAAGGTGGAACCTATTATCCCTTGACTGTCAAAAAACACATCAGAGCTCAGGAAATCGCTGAACAGAATCACCTTCCATGTGTCTATCTCGTCGACTCGGGTGGCGCTTTTTTGCCCCTGCAGGATGAAGTGTTTCCCGATGAGAAGCATTTTGGTCGGATATTTTATAACCAAGCCAATCTATCCGCTAAACGAATCCCCCAAATTGCCGTCGTGATGGGTTTTTGTACCGCAGGTGGGGCTTATGTCCCGGCAATGTGTGATGAGTCGATCATCGTCAAGAACCAGGGGACAATATTCCTGGGAGGGCCTCCTCTGGTCAAAGCGGCAACCGGTCAAGTCGTCTCGGCCGAAGAACTGGGAGGTGGAGAGACGCACAGCCGCCGTTCCGGAGTGGTTGATCACCTGGCGCAAAATGATACCCATGCTCTCTCCATCGCCCGGGAACTGATTTCCCATTTGAACCGTAAGAAAAGCCTCCCCGTGCAAACTCGGGAGCCGGCCGACCCCCGATACGATGCCGAATCACTGTATGGGATAGTACCCACGAATTTTCGTCAAAGCTATGATGTGCGAGAAGTGATCGCCCGAATCGTCGATTCTTCGGAGTTCCATGAATTCAAAGCCTTGTATGGTTCCACTCTGGTATGTGGTTTCGCCCACCTCTATGGCTATCCAGTGGGTATTGTTGCCAACAACGGCATTCTGTTTTCCGAATCGGCACTGAAGGGAGCCCATTTCATCGAATTGTGTGGTCAGCGGGGGATCCCTCTGATTTTCCTGCAAAACATCACCGGATTCATGGTAGGACGACGATACGAAGAAGGGGGGATTGCCAAGGATGGTTCAAAAATGGTGACCGCCGTCGCAACAGTGAAAGTTCCCAAGTTCACTCTCATAATCGGAGGATCCTTTGGTGCCGGGAATTACAGCATGTGTGGTAGAGCGTACAATCCTCGATTTCTTTGGATGTGGCCTAACGCGCGTATTTCCGTTATGGGGGGAGAGCAAGCCGCCTCGGTTTTAGCGACAGTGCGGCGTGATAACCTGGAAGCTATTGGAGAGAAATGGCCTCTGCAAGACGAGCTGGCTTTCAAGAGTCCAATCCTTGAACAATATGAAAAACAGGGACATCCTTACTATGCCAGTGCCCGGCTTTGGGACGATGGTATTATTGATCCGCTAGACACTCGCCGGGTTTTGGGTTTGGGCATTTCGGTAGCTTTCAATGCACCTCTTGAAAAAACGGAATTTGGCGTCTTTCGTATGTGAAAAAGGAGGGAAATTGAAATGCGGGGTAGTTTATATATTAAGGACGTTGGGTGTTGTAAAAAGGGAACCGGATGTTTAAAAAAATTTTGATTGCCAATCGGGGGGAAATAGCTTGTCGGATCATCAGAACCTGCCGCCGTCTTGGAATTGAAAGTGTGGCCATCTATTCGGAAGTAGAAGCTGATGCGCGTCATGTGACGATGGCCGATGAAGCTCATTGTATTTGGGGTCCTGCTCCCGTAGATTCTTATTTGTCTTTGGAAAAAATTCTCAAAGCGGCCGAATCGCGAGCAGTGGAGGCTATCCATCCAGGATATGGCTTTCTTTCAGAAAACGCTGTATTTGCCCGCCTGTGCCAGATGCAAGGAGTCGTCTTCATCGGTCCTTCTCCACAAGCGATTGAAACGATGGGTTCTAAAGGACATGCCAAGTATTTGATGGAACAAGCAAATATAAACGTGGTACCAGGTTACTACGGCGATGCGCAAGAGCCCGAAGTCTTACTGGCAGAAGCCGAAAAGATCGGCTACCCTTTGATGATTAAGGCTGTCAACGGTGGTGGAGGCAAGGGGATGCGGCTGGTGGAAAAAGAGGAAGAATTCACCAGCATGCTCGACTCTGCGAAGAGAGAAGCTCGCAATACATTTGGGGACGACACGGTTTTACTGGAACATTTCATCGCCAATCCCCGTCATATCGAATTCCAGGTTTTTGGAGACCAGTATGGCAATGTCGTCCATTTATTCGAGCGCGAATGTTCCATCCAGCGCCGATATCAAAAAATTATTGAAGAAACCCCCTCCCCTTTTTTAGATGAAGCGCTGAGACAAAAAATGGGTGAAACGGCGGTGACCGCGGCAAAAGCAATTGACTATACAAACGCCGGAACCGTCGAATTTATTGTGGGAACGGAGCATCAATATTATTTCCTGGAAATGAATACCCGTCTGCAGGTGGAACACCCTGTCACTGAAATGACCACTGGATTGGACCTGGTGGAATGGCAATTACGGGTCGCGCATGGGGAAGCCTTGCCATTTTCACAAGCTGAGATTCCGCAGCGGGGACATGCTATCGAAGTGAGAGTATACGCGGAAAATCCGCAAAATCACTTTTTGCCTTCAACAGGATGTTTGACGCAGTGGGTGCATCCGCCACCCAATCCTCATTTTCGCATCGATTCGGGTGTTGGGGTGGGAGACATGGTGCAGATTTATTACGATGCGCTGCTGGCCAAACTCATAGTGTGGGATGAAAACCGGGCAAAAGCCATCCTTCGCTTACGAAAAATCCTCGCGCAAACGGGTGTATTGGGGGTGGTCACCAATCTCGAATTATTGCAGTCCATTTTACGGAGTGCTGATTTTTTTCATGGATCCTTCGACACTTTGTTTATAGAAAAATACCGACAAACACTCGTTCAGCCATCTAAAACAATTCCTGCACCTGCCGTGTGGGCGGCAGCACTTTATGAACTACTGAGGCGAGAAACACTAGCAGCCCAATCCGCTTCACGTTCCAGTGATCCGAGTTCACCCTGGAATTACCTGGATTTTTGGGAATTGAATGGACAAGGATACGAAGAATTCGAATTCCGGCAAGGCGAGGGGCCGTCCTGCTCAGTACGAATCCATAAACATGGAGACGAATACGTCATCCACCGTAGGGAGTATCCTTTGCGAATCCAAGTGAAACGATTCGAATCGCCATTGCTCACACTGCAATATGAGGGACGACAGGAAACCATGATGGTTTTGAACGATCATACAGGCTACTTGGTGATTCGAGGAGAAGAAAGATATCTGTTCTCCCACATCGATCCATTATTTGTTGAATCAAACTCACCAGAGCAAAAAGGAGAACTTCGCTCTCCGATTCCGGGTCTGGTTCGTCGTGTGTTGGTTGCAGAAGGAGATTACGTGAAGGGAGGACAAACCTTGCTGATTCTCGAAGCCATGAAAATGGAGCACCGCCTGTTGGCTCCCCATGAAGGAGTTGTGGGACAGATCCATTACCAGGAGGGGAAAGTCGTTGAAGAAAATGTCATCATGATCACCTTCAGGGAATAATCTCTGCAATCCATCAAAACAATTCGACGACACCGACCCTATGGAAAGCCAATACAAACAAATAGCACAATACCTCCGACAATTGCTGGGCCGCACCCAGGCAATCTCCCGTAACGCCTCCCAGACGTCGATTGAAATAATAACCCAGTAACCAACGCAGTATAATTATCGGAATGACGACCAACCCGAAAACTCCGTCCATTAAAAAAAACCAGGGCAACATCCCCAACAAAAAGAGGATTCCCAATTCCCTTCCTGAAATTCGTTTTACCAACGCTCGCGCCTTAGCGATTTCTGGAAGTCCCACGTAATCGTAAGAATAGAGTAAGGAAACAGCCGCGCTCCGGCTCAGGCTGTGAGCGGCAATCAGAAGCAGGGAAATCCGGAACGCATCCAGGGAGAGAAGAGTGACATATTTTAAAAACAACAGCAGTGTCAATCCTAATAAACCGAACGATCCTAATCGGGCATCCTTCATTATTATCAGAATTTCTTGCCGAGTCCATCCTCCGCCAAATCCGTCGCAACTGTCAGCAAACCCGTCTTCATGGAGGGCGCCTGTCAGCAGGATGGTACTAATCATACTGAAGAGCAATGCCACCGACAGAGGAAAAAAGAAGAGCCCGATTTGGAAAATCAAAGCTCCCACACCTCCCACAATCCATCCAATCACAGGAAAGTAGATGATTGAACTCGCCTGTTTGTCATTTGAAATTTTATGGGACATGGATACGGGAATCCGCGTATAGAAGGACACTGCCATCAAAAACGATTCCCATCCATCACGTATTCTTTTCACTGACACCAGCAGATTGGAAAGAAGCCATTTCGACCACAAAATTAACAGCAGACTCCAGTAACGGGTATGCGATAGCAATCCCGGTACCTTCTCCCAAACGCAGGTCCAGGTTCAAAAGGGGATCAGCCTGCAGAAACTTCAACAATGTCCTATGCCCGGTTTCATCGGAGAGATGGGAGAATATGCAATAGCCCAGAACTTCCGGTGCCAGTTTTGATGCTGCCAGTAAAGAAGCCGAGGCAATGAAACCATCCACTAGAGTCACCATCCGCAAAGCGGCTGCTTGTAAAAATGCACCACACATCATTACCATTTCAAAACCTCCGAAGGTGGAAAGAATTTCTAGAGGGGAACCATCCACACGATTGATAGTGATTGCCTTTTTCAGAACATTTATTTTTCGTTCTAAGCCTGTATCATCCATACCAGCACCTCGCCCTACGCAATCCTCTAGTGGAAGTCGGCAAAACAAACTCATCAGTATTGCAGCAGCAGAAGAATTACCAATCCCCATTTCTCCAAATCCCACGACGTTGCACCCCTTCTCATGTAATTCTGAAACGATTGTCGCACCTCTCTTCAAGGCAAGATCACATTGTTCCGGAGTCATAGCGGACATCTTTGAGTAATTTCTCGTGCCTTTGGCTACTTTTGCCTGCAGGAGGTGCGGATGGGGTGGAAAATCAAAAGCGACCCCTGCGTCCACAACCAGGACTTCGATAGCATGTTGCCGGCTGAAGACGTTGATAGCAGCACCCCCTGCTAAAAAATTCATCACCATCTGGTAGGTAACCTCTCGAGGGTAGGCACTCACTCCTTCGGCGACAATTCCATGATCTCCCGCAAAAACGACAATTGCCGGTTTTTTTAGAACTGGCTCGAGCGTATTTTGGATACTCCCCAACTGCAGAGCCAATTTTTCTATTTTCCCCAACGCTCCAAAAGGTTTGGTTTTGCTGTCGATTTTGAATTGCAACTGCTCACGAATGGCATGAGAAACCGGAGTAATGTCGATCGAGCACATGGATTGGCAAGATTAGATAGTTCAACGACTCACTTAATCTGCAGCACCTGGCCTGCCACGCAAAAATGCACTTCATGGGCACGCTGTCCCACCATTTGAGCCACTTTCCCCGAGATATCGACAAACTGTCGTGCCAGGCTATTGTTTGGAATCACACCCATTCCCACATCGTTGATTACCAGGATCATGGGGATGGTCAATTTCATGATGCAGTCCACTTCTTTCATGATTGATTGCTCAGTCTTTTGGTGATAGAGCATGTTGTTGATCCACATGCTCATGCATTCAACCAAAACAGCAGAGCGGAACTCCTTCATACATCGCGCCAATTCCAGCGGTTCTTCCACTGTTAAAAATTGATTTTGACGACGCTGTTGGTGGACGAAAATACGCTGTTGCATTTCCGCGTCAATGATTTCCGAAGTGGCTAAGTAAATCGGTTTTTCCTTACAGACTAACTTCTGACAGCACTTTTCAGCAAATTGCGATTTTCCACTTTTCACACCTCCGGTGATCAACACTTTCATGATGCACTCTGTGATATATTGCTGTTGTTTTGTAATTTTTATCAAATTTGTATATCCTACCCTGTATGAACATGCCAACGAATATCTGTAAATTTACGGAGATCTATGGATCTAGAACTGCTGAAAAAGAAAATCAGGGATTGTGGTCTCAAATGCACTCCAACTCGGCTGGCAGTACTTCAGTACCTGGTGAAAGCCCATCGGCCGGTTTCCACTCGAGAGGTTATCCACAATTTGAAAGATACGGCCATCGATAAAGTCACTATTTATCGAATCCTGGAAAGTTTTGTTGGCAAAAACTTGATCACACCCGTCGACCACCGGGGCCGACGGCGATTGTATGAAGCCCATATAGGAGCCAACTGCCAGGAGAATCATTCCCATTTCAATTGTTTGCTTTGTGGCAGTGTCTCATGTATGGAGAAAAATATGCTACAAATTGCCACATTGCCTCTCCCTGCCGGATTTCAACTCAAACAGGTTCGCCTGCAGATTGAAGGGATCTGTCCCGATTGCAGTTCTCTCGAGGCATCCACTCTTTGAGAGTCATGACAGGGGCTGGCTGAAAAGTGTCCATTCACTAAAAAATGCTCTCAAATGAGAAAATGCGCTCAATGTGGGCTGACGCTGTAATAAGAGGTGAATTGCACGAATCGTTGGAGGAATTGCATTCCGAAAGTGAAATTTATTTTTCCGGGAAGACAAAAAGCCATAGGTTCCCAAAGAACGTAAACGCCGGAGGAGGACAAAGTGATAAAAATGTTTTAGAAATTGCGCTTTGGATATATACAGCCAGGGATTCAACTCTTGAAGATAAATATTGATGAGGAAATCCCGCTGTGGCTCGTCCAATCCGGATGAGGAAGCATACAATAGGCAAGCGAGATCATAATGTATCGCGCCTCGACACCCCATTTGATAATCAATAAAATATGGACTTTCTTTCTTCCACATGATGTTTCTTGGTTGGAAATCCCGCAGAACCAGGACTTGGCGTTCTACTCCATCCAGATATGCAACAAGTAGTTCCAATTCTTTCAAAATGGTGTTGTTTAAAGAGGACTGTGGGACAAATTGCTGACAGAAAAACTGCTGAAAGTATTCCAAATCCCATGTAAATACGGAACGATTGAGTTCTGACCCTTGAAAACAAAATGAATAATCCAGACCTTGGTTCCCTTCAAACTGAATGCGAGGCAGCCAGTTGATCACCCTTCGATACGCATTCAATATTCCGGAAGTATTGACTGGATTGGTATCATTCCATTGTCGCAACAAATCAGCCATGGACCAATTCCCTAAATCTTCCAATAAATAACACCTTTGCTTCCTGTCAACCGCATAAATTTGAGGAACCGGAATGCCAATTCGGGCCAAATGCTTGGACAAATAGATAAATGCATGGTTTTCGGTAATATTTGGATTCGTCACTCCAACCCAAGATTGCCCCCCTTGTTGAAAACGATATATACGACGGTCGGAGCCATCGCCTTTCATCGCCACGGGTTCGGCAAGAGGACCAAGGCGCTCTTTTGCCAGTATTTTCAATGAATTCAGTAGTTCCATCAATTCAGTTCAGGTTTTCTCTTCAGCTTGACTACACGTTTAAATAGAAAGGGGTAGCTTTTATCCAAGCCTGAGTAAAATAGACTAAACCTCCGCTGAGCGCTTCCCATCCATCCCAAAGAGCGATGACTCCGACCACGGCAGCATCACCGTCACCCAGTCCTTATTTCTGGTTTATTCAGGACGGCGATACTTTCGAATAAATTCAATCAGATGAGGTGCGATTATGTCTGCATCCAAAAGTCCATCCTCATATTTCAATTGGGGTAGAATCAAGTACCGCGCCCGGGGCATGATTCGGCCTGCTTCACGAATTGCCAGAAATTTGTCCTCAGCCGTGTCCGTAATCAACAGTGTTGGAATGGTGATGGATTCTAAAAGACTTTCGATGCCATCCCATTGACAGATTGCCTCCAGAGACATTGCATAAGCCTCTGGAATTCCTCGCGATACGTCCAATTCCCACTCCTGTGAAAAGGACCGCTGAGCTTTCAATGAAGTGAGCAGCGCCAGGATACCCTCCGTGCGCAATTGTTTGATCCATTCCTGCATTTTCTGCAATTCTGTTGTGACGGGATAGGGGTGCGCGCCTGCAATTATCAATGAACGGATCCGCCTTTGATGGTGGGCTGCCATGAAAAACCCAACCTGCGCTCCTATTCCCAAGCCAAGAAAATTGATTTTTTCGACTTTTAATTCATCCATGATGTCCAAGAGATTCCGTGCTCGGGATTCCATGACGTATCGTTCGAAATTCCGAGGTGCGTCACTACGCCCTTGTCCCAGGGGATCGATCAAGACCAAACGACAATGATCTTGCAAGTGTTTCACATAGTTGCTCCGGTACCATCCCCGGAGGGTCTGTAAAAAAGGAGAGTATAGCACTAAAAAAGGCCCTTTGTTTCCTTCGAGGCGGTAGTGGATACGTTGTTTCATACTCAATGCGATGGGCACGCTGCTTTTTCATTTCAAGAAATTGTTTATCCTTTCGATCACATGTTTTGATCGAGATTCATAACGGGATTATTGATCAAACTGGCTGTAAATGCTGCTCCAAATCCATTATCGATATTGACTACAGTGACACCAGGAGCGCAGCTATTGAGCATCGAAAGCAAAGTACCAAGGCCTTGTAAACCTGTTCCATATCCCACGGAAGTGGGTACGGCAATCACTGGGATTTGCACCAGTCCTCCTACCACGCTGGCCAGCGCGCCTTCCATTCCTGCAACCACGATAATGACTCTGGCCCGGCGTATTCGTTCCAGTTGATCCAGCAGACGATGCAAACCCGCAACACCCACATCTGAAATCAACTCGACAGCATTGCCCATGATCTGCGCTGTTTCTTTTGCTTCTTCCGCGACTGGTAAATCAGCGGTGCCGGCGCACAAAATAAGAATATCTCCTGTTTGTTCGCTTTGCGCGGGAGCAAAAGTCAAAGTGCGCGACAGACTATTGTAACGTCCCGGGAATCCTTTTTCCTTAAATTGTAAATATTTTTCTTCTGAAAGACGGGTAATCAGCAAACGGTCGTGTATTGCAAGATGATTTTCACAAATTTTTACCAGGTGCTCCACGGATTTGTGTTCCGCATAAACCACTTCAGGAAACCCCAATCTCGATTTCCGTCCGTGGTCCACTTTTGCGAATCCCAAATCGCTGTAACTGACCGCCTGTACCTGTTCCAAAGCGTTTTCCGGCGTCAGTGACTGTTCCTGAATTTGTCGGAAAATTTCATATAAGTATTTGTGATCCATAAATCCGTTCGCTACATACGTTGATGTTACGCTAGTTTTTAACGGAATTCATTTCCTTTAAAAACTGCAGATCATTTACCGAAGGCCGGTGTTTCCAACGACGGTGAAACCATGCCCATTGCGAAGGATATCGGCGAATGATTTTTTCAAGATGTTGATTGAATTGCAAACCAACCTCATAGAGATCACGTCGATTCGGTTTCTTTTTTTCAAAGACTCCAACACGTTCAATCTGTACGTCGAATTGTCCGCATGGTTGTCGGATCACCATTGCGCTCAACACGAGCGCCCCGGTTTTCAATGCCAGGCTGGCTGCAACTATTGGAGTTAGTGCTGGAATATCAAAAAAAGGAATAAACATACTGGAGACATCCGTATCTTGATCAATGATCACAAAAAAGATCTCATTTTGCTTAAAACACAGGAGTATTTCACGTGCAGACTGTGGAGCGCCACGCGGAATGAGCGTGATACCTCCTCTTTGACGTAATTTTACAAAAAATTCATTCAATCGTTCATCATAAATCGGAGTGACTGCCACTTTGGCCGAATATCCTGTTCTCTCGAAATAATACGTCAGTAGCTCCCAGTTTCCTATATGGGCGCCTAAAACGATAGTTCCTTTTCCGCGTTCGTATCCTTCCTTTAAAAGTGATTCTCCATATACTCGGATCCGTTGATTGGATTGATCAAACCAGCGTTCCACACCCAGTATTTCGAACAACATTTGTCCATAATGGAGAAAACATTCATAAGTCCACTTTTTACGTTGGGATGCAGGAATGTCTTTAAAAACAAGAGCCAGCTGCTGTTCGACAATTCCACGGTCTTTCCAGAGCAGGTAATATGCGCTTCGTCCCAGACACCTACCCAAGAATTGCAAAACCTCGAGTGGAAGCCAATTGCCCAATACCACTCCACCCCTCATAGAATAATATTCCAAATCACGTCGCAATCTTTTTGTCCAACGCGGTCTCTTTTTTTCAAATTTTTGATATGAAATCTCTTGCTGCTCTTGCATGAAACCACGTGGTTGACAAAATTATCGCATAATTTGAACAATCTTTTCCATCACCGCCTCAGTGGAAGCAGGAAGGGTCTGACAGCGTGTTTTCTGATTTTGCAAACAAGACAACGCCGGGGGAACAGGTGGTTCCTTTCCAATCGCAGCCCTGACTGCTTGTACGAATTTGGCAGGATGAGCAGTCGCTAAACAAATTTGAGGAGATTTTCCTGCCGTCGTTTCCATGGCTCGCACCCCCACAGCCGTGTGGGGGTCCAGAATATATTGGAATTTCTCGAAACACTCTCTGATGGTTGTCAGGGTCTCTGGTTCTGAAACACTGACAGAACTCATTTCTTGTTGTGCTTTTTCCAAAAAAACTCCCCTTATATCCAGTTTGCCTGTTTGATGAAATGTCCGCATCCACTGTCCCAGTCTATCTGGTTGCTGCCCGCTCACATAATAGAGAAATCTTTCAAAATTACTGGAGATCTGAATATCCATCGAAGGACTCCATGTGGGGACAACAGAGTGCTGGTGGTATTCCCCTTTTGTGAAAAAACGATGCAGGATGTCATTCTTATTGGTGGCCACGATCAGCCGGTTGATAGGAAGTCCCATCATTTTTGCATAATAACCTGCCAGAATGTTTCCAAAATTCCCGGTTGGCACTGAAAAATCTACGGGTGCGTCACATCGAGGCCGCACCCTGAAATATCCATAAAAATAGTAGACGATTTGTGCCAGTATTCGAGCCCAGTTGAATGAATTGACTGCGCCTAGCTGGTATTTATTCTTGAATTGTAAATTCGTGAAGAGCGATTTTACAATGGTCTGCGCGTCATCAAAGGTACCTTCGATTGCCAGGTTATGGATGTTGGGTTCCAAGACGGTCGTCATTTGATGTTCCTGGATAGTACTGATGCGACCTTTTGGATGCAGGACAAAAAGATGAATGTTTTTTTTACCCCGCAATCCATATATGGCAGCGCTTCCGGTATCTCCGGAGGTTGCTGCTAAAACTGTGACATGGCGTTGATTTTTCTGTAAAAAATAATTAAACAGATTGCCTAAAAATTGAAGCGCAATGTCTTTGAATGAATAAGTTGGCCCATGAAACAGTTCCATGATAAAAATATTTCCCACTGGAACAATTGGGGTGATTTCAGTATGATCAAAGGAAGTATGACTGCGATAAATAAGGTTTTTTAAATCATCACCAGGAATTTCGTTTCCTATGAAGAGAGATAGGATGGCCAAGCTCAAGTCCTGAAAAGAGTAAGTACTCCATTCCTGCAGATTTTTCTCGACCTGAGGTATTGCTTCGGGGAGAAGCAAACCTCCATCGGAGGCCAACCCCATAAGGACGGAATCTTCAAAAGTCAAATTTCTGACATTTCCTCGAGTGCTTTTATATTTCATACTTGGTTTGCAGGGTTAATTCTATGATGCGTTTCGATATGATCCACCCCGATCCTTTCAAGATTAATGGTAATGATGTGAAATCCACAGATGGAAAACAGCGGCTCTTATACGAAAACTGCTATGCGGTATCATTTTACTCGTTTCAACAATGCAGACTGGATTTACTTTTTTTGAGTATTGTGGCTGAATAACAGGTGTTCCACCGCACGTGGAGCAATGCGACAACAATTATAGCATAGTTGCTGTTGCTCGAGCCATCCAATTATTTATCTGAGAACCGGGTACTGATCAATAAGTTCATTTGCCTGGTGCATAAAGCCCGGTGAAATCGCGTCTCACCGAAAAAATAGAGGGGGATTTATGTTCCTCTTCGTGAATATCACCGGTATGGAAGAAGTTTCACTTTTGAAATATCCTGAACAAAATCCATCACTGATTGACTTTCCATTCTCTTATGAAAAGCGTATAAGGGCAGTTGGGGGCAAGGTCATGGTGTCAAACGTTTTCAGATCATTCGTATGAAGCCAAAACCGTCATGCGTAAAAATTTACTCAATTCCATTACCGATCCACATCAAATTCATCATCTCTCTTTGCAAGAGTTAATACAACTCTCCCAAGAGTGCCGTCAACGCATTATCGACGTCACCAGTAAAGCCGGAGGACACTTGGCTTCGTCTCTGGGTTCTATCGAAATAACCATTGCGCTTTTCAAACTTTTTGATTTTCGTACAGACCGGATTGTATGGGACGTGGGACATCAGGCCTATGCTCACAAAATTCTCACGGGACGCAATGCGCGATTTGAATCATTGACCCAAAAAAACGGGATTAAAAAATTTCTTTCCCGTTCCGAAAGTCCTTATGATCATTTTGGTGCCGGTCATGCCTCGACTTCGATTTCTGCATCTTTGGGAATGGCGGTAGGGAGGGATTTATGTGGACAAGACCATTATGTTATTGCGGTCATTGGTGACGGGGGATTGACAGGAGGACTGGCGTTTGAAGCGCTCAACCATAATGGCTATTTGGGCAAAAATTTGATTATCATTCTCAGCGACAACGGAATGAGTATCGATCCCAATGTAGGTGCCTTGTCCAAAGTCATCACACGCGTCATTTCTTCCAAATCCTACAATCGCTTCAGAGAGGAAGCCTGGGAAATGGCGGGGAAAGTACCATTTTCTGAGATAGTGCGTGCGGGAATGCACAAAATAAACGCTTCTCTGAAAGCATTCATCATTCCAGGAATGTTGTTCGAGCAGCTTGGTTGGCGCTATTTTGGCCCCATTGACGGACACAACATTTCCGACTTGATAGAGATTTTAGGTGACGCCAAGGACTTGAAAGGCCCCATTGTCATTCACGCCCTTACACAAAAAGGCAAAGGGTATTCTTATGCGGAAAATGATGCCTATAAGTATCATGGAGTGACTCCATTTGTTCCAGAAAGCGGCGAATTTATTAAAAACGCCAATCCCAATCCCAAAGCGATAAGTTATTCCAAAATTTTTGGAGATAAACTCGAGGTCTTGATGGAGCATGATCCGAGAGTAGTTGGCATCAGCCCTGCCATGCTCAGTGGATCCGGAATGATCCATTTACTGGCCAAATATCCCGACCGTATTTTTGACGTAGGAATCGCTGAGGGGCATTGCGTCACTTTTGCGGCGGGGATGGCAACGACCGAACTCAAGCCCTTTGTGGCAATATACTCAACATTCTTGCAACGCGCAATCGACCACGTGATTCACGATGTTGCCATTCAGAAATTGCCGGTTCGATTTATGATCGACCGCGCGGGTCTGGTTGGTCCGGATGGCCCGACTCATCAAGGGGTCTATGATCTCACCTATTTGAGAATGATTCCAGGGATGACCATCATGGTTCCTAAAAACGGCGCAGAGTTGAAAGTAATGATCGATTTTGCCTATCAATATGAAGAAGGCCCTTGCGCTGTGCGCTATCCAAAGGGCAATAGCGATCAATTGGATGAATCGGAAATCGAACCCCTCGAATTGGGTCGGGCTCATGTCTTGAAAGAAGGTCAAGACATTGCTTTATGGGCAGTGGGAATTATGGTGAAAACCGCTTTGGAAGTAGCAAAGCTCTTAGAAAAGCGAGGTTATAGCGTTGCGGTGATCAATGCCCGTTTTGTCAAACCACTGGACTCGGAATTGATCCAGCATTTCGGCCGGACGTGCAAAGTCTTTGTTACCTTGGAAGAAAATACAATCCATGGAGGATTTGGCAGCGCAGTCCTTGAAAAATTAAGTGAATATGGATTGGCGCCTTTGACTTTGACACTGGGAGTACCTGATGAGTTCATTCCTCAAGGCAGTCAGGTACAACAACAGGAAGACGCAGGATTGAGCGTCACCCTGGCCCTTGACGCGATTCTTAAAAAATGGCAATGTCTTCCTCGGAAATTTAAAAAATCGACCCGTTTTTACAAACAAAAAAAGATGGTTGCCAGTTGAAAAGATTTGATGCCTGCACTTCTGGAAACAGGACGAAAACAAAGTTTTACTTTTCTTATAAAAGTCGCTATTCCATATAACTTTCATCAACATGTAAATAGTTAATCCTAACTTCATCATAGGGAAATGAATCATGTCGGAAGATTTGCTTCAAACTTTAGAAAATAAAGTACAAAACGCAGTAGAAATGGTCGAGCTTCTGAAAGCAGAAATTGCGGAACTAATGGAAGAGAATGCCATTCTGAAAGAAACACACGCTCAATGGGAAGAAAAATTAACCAACCTGATTGGAAAACTTGAACAACTCGATGCAGAAGCCGATTCGGCATTGAACGAATCTCCCATAGGAGAAGTTGATTTAAAGGAAGAATCAAACTGACCTGGTTATTCCGAGTCTTCTTCTTTTATGTTCTTCAAACACTACGTGACCCTTCGGTTGAAGGCCCAAGTCGCTTAAAAATTGGATGGCAAGAGTATTCACTGACATCACAACCTGCGCTTTTTTCGGCGAGGCTCTACATCCGAGTCAAGGTAATCAATGTTTGGACGTTGAGGTTTTCAGTGAACGAGGACCTTGAAAAAATTCTTGCGCTTGAATCGAATTGGCCTTAAAATTTCAAGCGTTTTAAGACCAAGAAACAATTCAGATGCCGATTTTTGTTGCATTATGAGCAATTTTTCCAAACAGCAGAGACCACGTTCGCCGAAGCCTCTTTGGCTCAAAGTTCGATTGCCACGAGGGGAAAAATACAACTGGATAAGAAAAAAATCCGAAACGCTCCGGCTGAGCACTGTTTGTCAGGAAGCCCGCTGTCCAAATATCGCAGAGTGCTGGGAAGGTGGAACAGCAACCTTTATGCTGATGGGAGACACATGCACTCGAGGATGTCGATTCTGCGCCGTGAATACCGCAAAAAATCCTCTTCCCTTAGACTTGGAAGAACCTCGAAAACTGGCAGAAACCATATTTCAGATGAGATTGAAATATGTAGTGATCACCAGTGTGAACCGGGACGATCTTCCAGATCAAGGTGCGCGTCATATAGCGGCATCGATACGATCTGTCAAGCAGAAAAATCCTGAATTGCTCGTTGAAATCCTGATTCCTGATTTTCGTGGAGTCCCTGATCTCATTCAAACAGCAATCGCTGCTCAACCCGACGTGCTGGCCCACAATTTGGAAACTGTGGAACGCTTGACTCCCAAAGTGCGAGACCCACGGGCAGGCTACCAGAGGTCACTGCGTGTGTTAGAGACCGTTAAACAGCAAAACCCCGAGATGTTGACCAAGTCGTCTTTAATGTTGGGATTGGGAGAAACCCGGGATGAAATTCTCAAAGCTATGGAAGATTTACGAATAAAGGATGTCGATTTTTTAACGATTGGTCAGTATTTACAACCCGAACCGTCCAAATTGAGAGTCTTCCGTTTCCTGCATCCCGACGAATTCAAGGAGTTGGCGGAAATTGGTGAAGAAATGGGATTCGAGTATGTCGCTGCTGGTCCATTGGTTCGCAGTTCTTACAGGGCAGCAGAATTTTACATTGAACGAAAATTGAAATCTGATTCGAATTCCTTGCCTTTTGGTCGATCGGCAGCATAATCAATTGCCTCAAATCACGTAACAATAAATAAACCCGGTCAAGTGGCATCCTGATGCTCTCGTTGACGAAGGAAAAATAACAGATTCGGGATACAGCGCTGCTTTGAGGGAGTATTGAAAACCTTTAAACAGTAGAAATACATGTCTAGTGATAAAGTCATTCATTTAACCGACGCGAATTTTGACGAAGAAATTAAAATTGGTTTAACCTTGGTCGATTTCTGGGCTGAATGGTGTAAACCCTGTTTGGCATTGGCTCCGGCAATCAACGAATTGGCCGAAACTTATAATGGCCGTTTGAAAGTTTGCAAGGTGGACGTGGATCACAATCAATCGATTCCAGCACGTTTTGGCATCCGTGGAATTCCTACGGTGATTCTATTTAAAAACGGAGAACAGACGGATATGTTCACCGGAAATAGTCCTCAAAAAATCAGAGAAATGGTAGATCGCGCACTTCTCAATTGATTGAAAGAGGATTGAATTTATTGAAAGATAAACCCTCAAACTCGAATTGGCTCCTACTCCTCGCTTACGACGGATTCAATTACCATGGATGGCAAGTCCAAAACGAGGAAAATACAATTGAGGGCGAGCTTGAAAAAGCGATCCGGACCCTGACGGGAAAGTGCGTAAAAGTCTTTGGAGCAGGGAGGACGGACAGCAAAGTACATGCCATCAATCAAACCGCGCACTTTTTTTCGAACGCTGATTTTACTGCAGAAAGTTGGTGTTCTGCACTCAATGCGGTTCTTCCCATGGACATTGCTGTGAAGTGTGTCTTACCTGTTTCGTCCACCTTCCATGCCCGCCACAGTTCCCTGGCAAAACGGTATCGTTATCTCATTCACAACAAACCATACCCTTCTCCATTCAATTCCCACTATAGCTGGTGGCTGCGCAGGCCATTGGATTTGAATGCAATGCGGCAAGCTGCCAGACACTTAATCGGGGAACATGATTTTTCTGCCTTTCGCTCTTCTCGATGCGTGTCACCTTCTCCTGTGAAAATCATCAATGACATCTTGGTTTCTCCCATTCATTCTCCCTTTGCTTCCCTGAAAATCGAGGTTGAGGCGAACTCATTTTTACAGCACATGGTGCGAATAATCACAGGAACTTTAGCGGCAGTGGGAGAAAAACGCTTACTGGCAGATGATATTCCCAGCATTTTAGAAGACAAAGACCGTCGTAAAAGTGGAAAAACGGCTCCTCCTTATGGACTCTATGCGCAAAAAGTTTATTATGATGAACGAGAAGTAAGGTGGCCTTCCCAGGTGATCGATCTCTGAAGATATTCCGAGAAGATTTTGCTGAAGAACTGAACCACATGTCTTTCAGGACCACGTCATATGTCCCAATTTGAACTCAATGCGGACTACGCTCCCACAGGTGATCAACCTCAAGCGATCCAAACTCTCCTGTACGGCTTAAAGCAAAAGAAAAGACACCAGGTTTTGTTGGGAATTACCGGTTCTGGAAAAACTTTCACCATGGCGAACATCATTCAACGATGGAAACGTCCCACCCTGGTTATTGCCCACAATAAAACCTTGGCTGCCCAGCTCTACAATGAATTCAAGGATTATTTCCCAAACAACGCAGTCGAATACTTTGTCAGTTTTTACGACTATTACCAACCAGAAGCATATGTCGCAACTCGTGATCTCTATATAGAAAAAGATGCGTCCATCAACGATGAATTGGAGCGACTTCGTCTTTCGGCAACGCGTTCGCTTTTAGAAAGGGAAGACGTCATAATTGTGAGCAGCGTTTCCTGTATCTATGGTCTGGGTTCTCCTGAAGAATACGGAGACATGATGCTTTTTTTCAGGACTGGCGAATTCCTTTCCAGAAGCTTTCTGCTGGAGCGCTTGATCGAGTTGCGCTACGAACGCAATGATTTTGATTTCCACCGTGGAACCTTCCGGGTCCGGGGAGACGTCATAGATATTTACATGGCAGAATCAGATTTTGCCATCCGGGTTGAGTTGTTTGGGGATGAAGTGGAGCAATTGACGAAATTTGACCCCCTCACCGGAAAAAAACTCGATACTCTATCCCGTATTGCTGTTTATCCTAATTCCCATTATGTCACTCCGGCAGAACGATTGCCCACGACCTTAAAAATGATTCGGCAAGAATTGAATCAGCGCTTGGAAGAACTTGAACAACAGGGAAAGCTCGTTGAGCGACAACGCTTGAAACAAAGAACCGAATATGATTTGGAGATGATGGAAGAAACCGGCTTTTGCAAGGGAATCGAAAACTACAGCCGGATTATTCAACGACGGCATGCTGGCTCCGCATCTCCTACTTTGATCGATTATTTTCCTAAAGACGCCTTAATCATCATTGATGAAAGCCATGTTACTTTACCGCAATTGAGAGCCATGTATGAAGGAGATTTTACTCGCAAATCCACTTTGGTGGAATATGGATTCCGTCTCCCTTCCGCCTTGGATAACCGACCTTTCAAATTCAAAGAATTTGAAGCGACCACCCAACAACGCATATACGTTTCAGCAACTCCGGGTCCTTATGAGTTGTCTCAAAAAAATGCGACGGTGGTGGAACAGGTTATCCGGCCAACCGGACTTTTGGACCCCATTGTCGAGGTACGCCCCATGATGGGACAGGTTGACGATATGCTCCATGAAATCCGCATTCGTCTGCAAAAAAAAGAACGCGTGCTCATCACAACATTGACCAAACGAATGGCCGAAGATTTGACCGAATATTATGAAGATCTCAATGTTCCGGTTCGCTACATGCATTCGGACATCGACGCCATCGAACGCACCCAGATTCTCTATGAATTGAGAACAGGCGCATTTTGCGTTTTGATTGGAATCAACCTTTTGCGGGAAGGCCTCGATCTCCCTGAAGTCTCTTTAGTGGGGATATTCGATGCCGATAAAGAAGGTTTTTTGCGATCGAGTACCTCTCTCATTCAAACTATTGGCCGGGCTGCCCGCAATGTCAATGGAACCGTGATCATGTATGCCGATCACATCACCGATTCAATGAGAAATGCTATCTATTTGACTGAACAACGACGCAAAAAACAACACGCATACAACGAACAACACCTCATCATTCCTCAGACTGTTTATAAACGTATTCAAGAATCACTCGTTGCCAACGATGACACCACCTTGATTTCCGAGGCACCGGCTTCGTTTCAAAACACCAGTCAATTGGAATCTCAAATCAGTTTATTCGAAACAGAAATGTACCAGGCGGCTGAAGCGCTGAATTTTGAAAGAGCGGCTGAATTGCGAGATCAAATTACTTTATTGAAAAATAAGTTGATTGGATTGCATTCCTGAGACGTTGTTTGGCAAGAAATTGCTCGTTCACCAGAATTGCAGTTTCTTCAAATCAATATAATTGAGGGGTAGCGGATTTGTTTCTCCTTTGTCCCTGCGAAAGCAGGGAGCAGGAATCCTGGGTATGCAGTTCCAGCGTTGCCATCGGTAAACCATTGTTGGGTCTGGGTCGTCTGCAAGAATTGAAATACTTCCGCCTTGAACATACCCGGTTCCGGACTGAAAGCGCCGGCATCGCCTTCGCTATAACCACCGGAAGTCGTCAGGTTTTCAATAATGGCCGTTTCAAAGATGTTTTCGGACGTGATGCTCATTAGTCCACCCGCCAGGTTCTTACAGCCTGGTCAGCAAGCCAGGATTGATAGTGGTTGAGATTTGTCAGGTCCCAGTGATCATATTCAGCCACTTTCTTAGCCAGCCTGAAAGTAGTATTCAGATAATGCGCTTGCTTGGTGGCGAAATCAGCCTGTTGCAGGTCGTTCTGTTCCAACAACACCATGTTGCCTAGCCGGTCTGCAATATCGTTCACACCATCGCCAAAATACTGGTACCAGTCCTGTTCCGGATGATAAGGGCAAATATGCTCGAGCTTTGTATCCAGGTATCTTACCTTACGTCCCGCGTTATTCTCGATATCTGTCAACAAAAAACGGATTTTTTTGGATGAGCGTCGACTCGGCATTTTGAAATACTCGAAGGCGTTTTTGAATACGTCATCCGCAGGGTAAAGCGCTTTGTAGTCAGGGCTGTTTTTGATATGGCTGGCGCGTTGAAATTCACCATTGGCTATTTCTATGGCGATTCTGTTGTAACGTTTTTCCTGCTCGTTTGGTGAAAAGCTACAAATCACGTTGTAACGAATGGATAGAATGTAAATATATTTCAGCGTTTTAATAAACTCGTCAGGCGTGAATTCCCGCATAAATGCCGCAATTAATATCGTATAGGGTTGTCGTATACCAAACAACTTCAAACCTTCCAGGAAATGAACCGCATCTCGATATTTACCGTTTTCTCGCCGCCACCACTCATCATAAGGATTGGATAAAGACGCATAGATGGGAACCGCATCTGTTAATGATCTTAAATAACCATGCGCATGTTTGGCTTTGGTGTAAAGCAGCCTGACCGATTTGAACAACTCCTTCTTGCTTACCTGAGGTTTATAAGAATTGTGGTGGCAACGGACAAAATCAGTGAAATCGCTTTCACCCAGTTGGCTCAAGATGCTGGACCAGGTTTCATCGAGATCATCCAGTATTTCTTCGGAAACGTCATCATTTTGAGTGACCACCGAAAAAATATGGTTTTTCAACAGATCGGGTGTGGAAAGCTGTACTCCTCTGGCATTTAACGTCTCAAACACTTTGTAGGCATTCAGACTGTCTTGCACCACGATTTTCGTAAAAATCAACCTGGATGAAAACTTATTGATGAATTCGCCAATTTCTTCGCCACTGTTCCCCATGTTTTTGTCGCAGAAAAATTCAAATGCTCGACTCAAAAGGTCATTGGTTGCCGTAATTCCCCGGCTCTGGGGTGGGCGCAGGTTGGAACAGATATCTTTGTAAAAACGTCCATTATTGCGATTCAGCGTCAGTCTGCTGCTCACTCTCAATGAAACGATATCTTTCGTACCAATAAAGCGTGCCGTAATTTCCTGCAAACGTTCCTGATTTTTAGCAGCGTCTTCATCGTTATCGCTTAAACGTTGAAGATGTCGCATTGTGGACAGGATCAACAAGGAAAGTGTCACCAGACGTTGTTGACCATCTATCACTTCAAACTCCAGCTGACTTTTACGTTGCAACACGATATAGCCCATATAATGAAACCCCTCCTGGTCCAGACCTTCGATATCCGCCCATAAAACTTCCCATTGTTCCTGTTCCCACGTGTAATCCCTTTGGAAACGCGGTACTGTGTATTTAACCCCGTTACTCAACAACTCGGAATAGGTCTGGTTGGAAGGTTCCATTAGCATAAAATCGCTCATACAGTTGTCTCCTGGATCGATAATTCCGGAACTTTGATCTTGCCAGTCACCACCTCGGAAATCAGCACGGTGCGATACTCTTTTTGGAGTTCGATGATGCGTGGATTTTTCGCGATTTTGGCATCAATGTGAAAGGCTGCCAAAGCCATCCGAAAAGGTTTAGCGGGTGCTCCTTGTCCTGGCAAGAAAAGGGATGCATACTACTTCTCAAATCTTTGCCAAGGAACAAGCTCCGCCAATCGTACCCAGCGATTCCGACCATCCAGTTTCCCCTCAAAGGGCAGGATGAACTCAGAAAAGCTCAGTTGACGAATTTCACGGGCATACATAACTTTTTAAGCGCAAAGGTATTGAAGGAAAAATTAAAAAAGCGTGCAGATCAATTAGGCAATATTTAATATAATATATTGAAATTATTACTCAATATTTTTTTCAGGAAACCCTAGTTAACGATAATATCGCATGAGCCCTGAGACTAAAACTAGAGCGAACAAATTGACAGTCCAGGAGGCAAGGATTGGAGGTAAGGCGCCGGCATTTCCGATTGTGAGAAAAATTTGATTCGTGATCCAGAATAAAATTCCAAATAAACAGCTCAGCACCATCCCTTCTGCCGCCTTTCCCTGTCTGGAATGGGTCAAAGAAAGAGCCAATCCCAACAGCACCATAATCACGAGCGTGAATGGATATGCCAGTTTTTGGTGAAATGCCACCCAATGTCGGGTGGCATCCTGGCCTTCTTCCTGGAGCTGCGCACTGAGTCGATAGAGAGACCTAAGAGGAAGGTGCTGGGGGTCAAGCGGTTGTTGAAAGGAAACGACTGGAAAATCCTGAACGGAAGCTATCCATTCCGATTGTTGGAGAATCTGTGTTTTTTCGGGAAGGAAATTGCGTTGATTGACGTTTTTCAAATGCCAGTGATTGTCATTTTTTATTCCTGATTCAACCGTTGTATGCTGAGAAACACGATAAGGTGATGTATTCCAGCGAAATATAGCGATTTTCTCAATAACGGCATCCAATTGACGAACTCCAAAGTAGAAAATCTGGTCGTTTTTAATTTTCCATAGAGGAGGGAGGGATTGATTGGTAAGCGCTGGTGGGAATTGTTTTGCTAACCAATTGTAAATGTAGTTCTGGTTTATATAACTGAAAAGGGCAATGAGCAAAGAAAAAACGAGGATGGGGGAGGCAAGCCGAAAAAATCCCATGCCTGCCATTCGCATCGCCGTGATTTCGGAGGTGCGATTCAACAAATTGAATGTGGTTATCGTGGCTAGTAAAATGGTTATTGGAAAAATCAACTCCAGCAAATCGGGTAACGTGAGAAAAATCTCCTGGATAAAAATATAAAACTGCTCCATGCTGGAAAAAACATGTCCAATGCGGCTGAAAAAGTTTCCGACCAGGATTATAAATACAAAGGCAAAAAGGAATAAAAAAAAGAACTTGGTAAATTCTTCGGTTATATATCGTACGAGTATTGTCATAATCCATGAAAGTGATACGGAAGTTAAGCATCTGGAGATTGCGAAAATACGGAGCGCATCTCTGTTTTTTCAATGAGCAACAACACCGGTTCAAACGCGCTCACATTGCAAGTTCCTCCCGTTCCGGAATTCCACTTGCGAAGGCGCGATTCATCACTTATAACCAGAACCTGACAATATTAGCACATAGTAATTGACTTTCACTTGTTTTTTTCGGCGGCTGCTAACACAATGAAGGAACTTTTTCCTGGAAGACGAGATGATTCAGAACCCGAAAAAAGAAAAACCGGAAATTCCAGAAGAAGGAGTAGAATTATCAGAAAATGATCTTCTGTGGAAAAAAATGGAGTTTCTGTGGATGCATTTACCATTGATGATGTCTTTGAAACGGATCTCAAGAGTGAAACAATGCATCAAAAAGAAGATGCATTGGCTGAGCCCCGTGATCGATCGTTGAAAGTGGATTCTCCGGTTGGCAATGCGTCTGAGCAATTGGGGCGATTGCTGGAAAACATAATTGCGTCTTCAGTGCAGAAGTCCATAGGCCGGGCAATGCCAGCATTGATTGACCAAATTGTTTCAAAAATCAAGGAAAAAACATAGCCTTTTAAAGTACCAATTTGGAAAACAGGAGAGAGGGATATGGCTTTTTCATCCGGGAAAACTATCCGACCCCCGGCAGTGGCCGATTTATTTTATCCGGGAAATCCTTCAATTCTTCGCAAACAAATAAAGGACTACTTGAATTCCTCCCTCGATTCCGAGGTAAAGATTCCTAAAGCTATTATTGCCCCACATGCGGGCTATCAATACTCCGGCGCTGTTGCCGCAACGGCCTATCGAACTCTCCTTTCAGTCAAATCCCGCATTGAGCGAGTCGTACTTTTGGGTCCGGCCCATCAAGTCCCACTATACGGATTGGCAGCTTCTTCTGCGGATTATTTTGCCACTCCTTTGGGACACGTCCCGGTGGATAGTTCACGAATCCAACAATTGTTGCTGAAGTTCGATTATCTGCAAATTCTGGACAATGCTCATGCTTCCGAACACAGTCTGGAAGTCCATTTGCCATTTTTACAAGAAATCCTGGATGATTTTGTCTTGATCCCTCTGTTAGTGGGAGACGCCACGGGATCGCAAATTGGAGATGTTTTGGATACGCTTTGGGGAGGAATGGAAACCTTGATGGTGATCAGTTCGGATTTGAGTCACTATCATGATTACGCCACGGCGCAGAGCATGGACCTGGAAACCGCAGGATATATTGAACGCTTTGAAGGGGATAAACTGGATTATGAAAGCGCCTGTGGACGTAATCCGATCAAAGGTTTGTTGACAGTTGCGCAAAAACGCCAACTACGAATTCAGCGATTGAAACTTTGTAATTCGGGGGATAGCGCTGGAAGCAAGGACCAAGTCGTGGGCTATGGTTCCTGGATCTTGACAGAAGCTTGAAATATTTCCAATGGAGACATGTTCTCCAGAAAAGTTCGCATGGAAAAGCATTCCATCGTGCAAGACTTTTTGACGGCCAAAGAGAAGCAGCAGCTATATTCTATAGCAGCCTTATCAATACGTCACGGCTTGGAAGAGGGAACGGTCCCGAAAACAAAAGGGGAAGATCTGCAAGGAGTACTGGGAGAAAATGGGGCTGCCTTCGTCACCTTACGCAAACAAACAAAACTGCGGGGATGCGTCGGTTCCTTGGAAGCAAATCGTCCTTTGGCCATCGATGTACTGGAAAACGCATATGCAGCCGCATTCGAGGATGCCCGATTTCCATCGTTGCGTTTAGAAGAGTGGAATGATTTAGATATCAAAATTTCCGTATTGAGTCGAGCAGAACCGATTGAATTTCATTCGGAAAAAGATTTGATTGCGCAACTGCATCCTGGTATTGACGGTTTGATTTTGACAGAAGGCTGCCAACGAGGAACCTTTCTTCCCAGTGTCTGGAGCGACTTATCCAATCCCGATACTTTCCTGGAACACTTAAAAAAGAAAGCAAAACTGCCTGCGGATTACTGGTCCGATACCATTCGAGTCGAACGCTACCGGACGATCGAGTTTGGTGCGGAAACAGAACATTAAAAAGGGCCGGGATGGCATCTCTATTTCACTTACGCAACATTGGAGTGGGGACAGACGTTGAATAAATCAGCTCGATACTGGCATCAAATGGACGATGGTCGCATACAATGTGACCTCTGCCCCCGTTTTTGCCGCTTGCATGAAGAGCAACGGGGATTGTGTTTTGTACGCAAACGAGAAGGCGATCAACTCTACTTGACCACCTATGGACGATCCAGTGGATTTTGCATAGACCCTATTGAAAAAAAACCATTGAACCATTACCTCCCCGGTACCCCGGTTTTATCTTTTGGAACGGCAGGATGCAATCTGGCATGCAAGTTTTGTCAAAACTGGGATATCAGCAAATCGCGCGAGTTGAATCGTCTGATGGATGAAGCTTCTCCGGAAACGATTGCCAGGGCCGCAAAACGATCAGGATGTCGCAGTGTCGCCTACACCTACAACGACCCCGTCATATTTTTAGAATATGTCGTTGATATCGCAGAAGCATGCAGGGAAGAAGGTATCGATTCGGTGGCAGTGACGGCAGGGTATATTACTCCCGGGGCGAGAGAAGAATTCTATCAACAGATGGACGCGGCCAATGTGGATCTCAAAGGATTCACGGAACAATTTTATAAACGTATTTGTGGTGGACAACTCTCAGTAGTCCTGGAAACGTTGAAATATTTGAAGCACGAAACCGAAGTCTGGTTCGAAATCACGAACCTGATCATCCCCGGGCACAATGATTCCGATCATGAATTGGAGAAGATGACTCAGTGGATCGTGGAGAACCTGGGACCCGCTGTTCCTCTTCACTTTACCGCTTTTCATCCTGATTGGAAAATGAGAAATGTTCCGCACACTCCCCTGACCACCCTCCTACGCGCACGAAATATCGCAATAAAGAATGGCCTCCACTATGTTTATGTGGGTAACGTACACGACAAATCGGCTTCGAGTACCTATTGTCACCAGTGTGGTCAGGTTCTCATCGGGCGGGATTGGTATAGGCTCAGTGACTGGAACCTCTCGGACGAGGGCCATTGCAATAACTGCGGTAAGCGTTGTTTGGGGAAGTTCGCAGAATATCCGGGAAATTGGGGAACTCGCAGGCAAGCAGTCCATATGGCTTCTTATTCTGCTCTGAGTTGAACAATTCAAAATAACGAATTTTGTACGCACAACCCTGGTACCGCCACGGGTTGTTCAGCTAATTTACTCTTTAATACGTGAATCAAGAGTTAAAAACGTGTCATTCCTGGCTTGACCAGGAATCCAGGGGGATACGGGCGATATTTTGGATGGCGGATTATCCTGGTCCCGGATCATCCCGGACTTGATCCGGGACCAGGATGATCCGGGACCAGGATGACACATCATAAATATTAAATTATTGATATTATAAATTAAATTTCAACTCTTGATTCGTATTTTAATCTAGATTTATAAACCCTGATGATTCAATAAATGTCATAGGATGCTCTATGGGCGTGACACATGTAACCACTCAAATATTTGATTTAAATAAAACCAGTGAACCCTATGAAGCGGAATTTTTAGTCGATACTGGAGCGATTGACTGCCTGGCTCCTGAAGAAGAACTGGAAAAAATAGGCATCCGGAAGGAAGGAAAATCGGTTTATGAGTTAGCAAATGGTGAGGTGGTCGAATATGAACTGGGGTTTGCCCGAATTACTTTTATGGGACAGGAGACGGTGTCCCAGGTCATCTTTGGTCCAAAAGGAGTTGAACCCATTTTAGGGGTAGTGGTCCTGGAAAATTTAGGGTATGTAGTGGAAACGGTGAGCAAAGAGTTAAAAAGGTTACCTGCAAAGCCATTAAGAGGACAGTTGATTCAGGATGTTCCAAAAGGAAAGGAAAAACTTTATGATCAATACAAAAGAAAAGATGAAAGAGTTAATAGATTTGCAGCCGGATGATTCGACCTATGAAGAAATCCTGCGTGAGTTGAGATTTGAAAGTATGATCGAACGCGGTCTTGAAGATATACGAAAGGGACGTGTGATTTCCAATGAAGAAATGGAGCATCGCATTCGCTCATGGTAAAAATAAGATGGACCGTTGAGGCGGAAACGTGGCTAAAAGACATTTATGCCTACATTGCTGAAGATAACCCAGAAGCAGCCACACGGGTTGTCAAAGGCATATACCAAAAGGCACAACTGCTTAAGCAATATCCCATGGCAGGATACAAATGTGGCTTTTACTTTCATTTTTATCTCATTTGGTTATGTGGACCAAGCCCATTTCAGAAGGATTGTCCTACTGGAGAATTATGAGTAAAGGGGGTCAGATCTTTTTTCGCTTTATCCAAGGTTTAAATGTGGGGTAATCCCTTGATACTCTTTGCTCAGCAGAGGATCTTCCACTCCAGGGGACATCGTACCGACCCTGACTGGCGAGCAGGACTAGTTGGAGGTATCGCTTGTGAGGGGCATAGAATTTTAGTGGGGATCAGCATCTTTCTCTTGGAGGAGAGCCCGCAGTCGTTCGACTTCCGCAAGAGCGTTTTCTTTTTGTAGTTGCTCTTTTGCTTCTCTTGCTAAGGCGTCTTTTTCTTGTCGCACTTGTTGGAGGCTTTTCAGGAGGAAGGGTTGGTAGAGTGGATCCTCAATTAATGTTTCAAAGGCCACCTGTTTTTCTAAATCCTCCAGACGATAAGCGAAACGATCCAAAACCCGGGAATGAATCACTCCAGGCTCTTGGTGCTCCATCCTTTCATAAACCCCCTGCTGATTCAGAAAATAGAAGGCAGTGTGCTTGCGCAAACGGTCTAAAATATAATATTCCGCCACCCCTGCTTTGGCGTATTCTTCTTTTTTGTGGACCGTATCCCGTTCTAACTCCCAGGGCTCCGCGTCGGATAAAAACTCAATACAGAGGTCACACACTCCCTGAAACGAACGATCCAACGGTTTGGCCTCGACAGGATTGGAGTGGAGAATCACGGCCAATCCGGTTTGCGAATACTCACATTATTCTTTCCCCACTCCAAACGAAAGCCCATTCCCAATGCCATGACCCGTCCAATGCGGAAGACAGTCAATTACTCTTCTAATAAGCGGAAGAACCATTGATAGAGGGAGATGCTTAAAAAATCTGGCATAGGTTTTCCTCCAAGAGGCCATTGTTCCATTCACAGGAATATCTTCCCTTGCCTTTAATCAGAAACTTCGATATAGTTGGCATTAAATCAGTTGATTTTGGCAAGTATCCGATTTTGCGTTAATTAAGTACAGTGATTCATAAAAAAGTATCCAAATTGTCATTCTACTATGAAATCATATGTCAAGATAGTTATGAAAAAAATTCTAACCAGTCTACTATTCGTGGTCCCAAAGGCCGACAAGTTACTTTTTCGAAGTCATTTTCATGAAAGGAGTTGGCATACTGAGCGACGATGATCGGAGTCAACAAGAATGACACCGCCATACTCCAGGAACTTCGATAATGAGGTGTTGAACTTTTTCAAATTTCTTGGTTGTTGCTTTCTAGTAGATGAATCTCAAGGCTCTGTTTTTGTTTAAACCACTTGGAGCACAGGAGGTTGATAAGGTGTTTGATCGAGGATTAACCTCCTAGCCAAAATCACCAGTTTACGAGCGATGGCCACAATGGCCCGTTTGCCTCCGATGCGGCAAGCCAAGCGTTGATATTTGGTTTTAAAATAAGGATCTTTACGCACCAGAGTCCAAGCCGCTTCCACCAACATTCCACGCAGATCGGCTTTGCCGGAACGAGTAATATGGCCCATGCGAATCTGATCAGAACTGGAAAACTGAGAAGGGGTTAAGCCCACATAAGCGGCGATTTGATCACTTTGAGCAAAACGCGTGAGATCTTCCAATTCTAATAAAAAGGTCATCGCTGTGAGCAAACCCACTCCGGGGATGGATCTTAAAAACTGAACGTTGAGTTGGTGTTGAGGGCTCTTGGCCAGTTGTCGAATGGCTTGAGTCAGACGAAGAATTTGCTCTTGGAGAAAATGGAATTCTTCCAGAAGCATTTGCATACTCAAACCAAAGCGAGAGTCGCTTTGAGCCAAGTTTGTTAATTCCAATAAAAAACTTTGAGTCCAAGAACCTTGGTCGCTGGAGAGCTTTTGTCCATGAAAACTTAACTCGGCTTTGATGCGATTTTGAACACGAACTCGATTGCCCATGAGTTGACGACGATGGCGAATGAGTTTGCGTTGCTGCAAATTAGCTTCACTCGGAACATAAACACTTTTGAGCAAATCTCTGGAAAGATAAAAGGCTAATTTCTTGCTGTCTTTGCGATCGGTTTTTACTCGATTACCTGACTCTTGAGGAATCAAACTGGGAGGGGTGACCAAACAATCCACCCCCCAATGGCTCAGATGACGAGAGAGCCAGTAGCCACAATAACCGGCTTCATAGACCACTTTCATCTCCAATGATTTGAAAGGATTCAAAAGTTTTTTTAAGGCCGACCAACTCGCTGGAATGGATTGACTGCTCAACTCGCAATCAAAGCTCCGAATGGTGACATGAAAGGTTTTTTTATGCACGTCGATTCCTATATAAATGGTTTGGCCTAATAATGATTCAATGTTAATCTTTTTCATAGCAGTCTCCTAAAAGATGGTTGTTAGTTTTTGCTGAAACTATTTAATATCACAACCATCGGAGACTGTCCGATTTACATAGTAACTGAGAGGGACGCCCAGTCATGTAGGCGAAGAATCTCAATGATATCAAGGAGATTTTTCGTAAGGGGGCTGCCTAACCTGAGGATGACAAATCAAAAGAATGAATTTGATCACTTTATTCTGATTAGCTGTCCTAAGTATTCACGATTATCTCTGAGGAATCCCCATGGAAATGTCGTTTACTCAGCAGACGTCCTTGGATCAGCATAGGAACCGGTTTTTGACCGATGATCGCTGTCACCAACATCTTTTCGCGATTCGCTGGCCCCAAGGGTTTGTCTGCCCCACCTGTGGCCATCATGAGTATTACGAGGTATCGCTGCGTAAGCTGTTTCAATGCAAACAATGTCATTCCCAAACCTCAGCGACGGCAGGCACGATCATGCACCGGACGCGGACTCCGCTGCGTTACTGGTTTTGGGGGATTTATTATGTGGCCGCATGCAATGGGGAGACGACGGCTCAACAATTGTCAGAAAAAATCGGATTAAATTACTATATCGCCCGGAGGATGCTGGGAAAAATCCACGAATTCGAAAAGAACCAGGGTTTCCTGGGGGATCTGCTCAAAAGCTTCAAAATGCCTGAATGGTCCAGGGAAGAACTCTATACCGGACCGGGCATGGAAACACCACCCAAGCCAACAAAAAAGCTGGCGATTTCTGATCAAAAAAAACCGGAGATTCCAGGTTATTTGCTGGAGGAGGTCATTTTTGAAAGTGGGCGGACTTGGCTCTGGCGCGGCAGGCGGCAAAGCGATGGGCTTTTGGTCCTGATCAAGGGAGCGGCATCTTCCGAGCAGAGTGCCCAGGAGCTGGCGGAAATGCGGCATGAGCATGAGATCACTCAAGCTCTTAAGATCGATGGGGTCCTCAGGGCAGAGGAAGTGGTACAATATGAAAATGGATCGGTCTTGATCCTGGAAAACACCGAAGGGCTTCCTTTAAGAAAGCTGATGGATGCCGCCCGGCTCGACCTGCCGAACTCGCTGAAGATAGCGCTTTCATTGGCCGGCACCCTGAAAGAAGTGCACCGGCAGGGCCTCCTTCATAAAATGATCAATCCGTTCAATATTTTTGTTGATCCGGCATCGGGGACGGTCAAACTGACCGGCTTCGGCCTGGCCAGCCGGTTGCCTAAGGAAAATTTGACGACGTTGAGTCCCCAGCTAAGCGGGGAAACCTTGCCCTATATTTCTCCCGAGCAGACCGGCCGGATGAACCGCCCCCTCGATTATCGCAGTGATTTTTATTCTCTGGGCGCTACCCTTTATGAGCTTTTCAGCGGGAGAGTGCCTTTCCACTCCCGGGAGGTCATGGAAATCATCCACGCTCACATTGCCCGGCAGCCTGTACCCCTGGACCAGAAGTCGCCGCAGGTGCCCAAAACCCTTTCCCGCCTGGTGATGAAACTGATGGCCAAGCGTGTCGAGGCGCGCTACCAGAGTCACTCGGGTCTGGTAGCCGATCTGCTGGCATGTCTGGAGCAGCTGGAAAAAAGTGGAAACTTGTCCGACTTTCCCCTGGGCCGCCAGGACGTTCCCAAAGAATTGCAGGTCGCCCCGGGGCTTTACGGCCGGGAGGATGAAATCAACGTTTTGGAGGCTGCCCTGGAGCGAGTCAGCCAGGGAGCGACCGAGATGGTGCTGGTCTCGGGATCCGCCGGTGTCGGCAAAACCGTCCTGGTCGGTGAAATTCACCGATCCGTTGCCCAAAAAAACGGTTTCTTCATCTCCGGCAAGTTTGACCAGCTCCGGCACAATATCCCCTACAGCGCCCTGATCCAGGCGCTGCGGGGACTCATCCGGGAAATATCGGCCGAAGACAAATCCGGAATGGAGCGTTGGAAAAGCAGGATACGGACTGCCCTGGGACCCAACGGACAACTGATGACCCGGGTGATCCCGGAACTGGAACAGGTTATCGGCCCGCAACCCCCGCTGCCGGAAATGGGAGCGCTGGAGTCCCGCAACCGCTTCACTGCCGTTTTACTGGATTTCATCGACCTTTTCTGTGAAAAAACCCATCCGCTGGTTATTTTTCTGGACGACTTGCAGTGGGTGGACGCCGATACCCTCAAGCTGGTGGAACGGATCGCTCAGGATCCGGAGAGGAAACCTCTGCTTTTCCTGGGGGCCTATCGCGACAACGAGGTAGAGGCTGATCATCGGTTGACGATCGGTATCGAAGTGATAAAAAAAACAGGCCAGCCTGTGCAAATAATCCCCTTAAAGCCCCTCAACCCGGAGGACATCTCACAACTGCTCGTCCATACCTGCCACTGCCGTCCTGAGGAGGCAAACCCACTGGCCGAGCTCCTGATGCGCAAAACCGGCGGCAATCCCTTCTTTGTGAGCCAGTTCTTGACCGTACTCTCCGAGAAGGAGCTTATCGGTTACTCCCCTGAGGAAAAACGATGGATCTGGGAGCTGGCTGCCATCGAATTCCTGGCGGTGACCGATAATGTGGTGGAGTTGCTTATTGACCGGCTCCACCGGTTTTCCTCTGAAACCAGGAAACTCTTAAGCCTGGCGGCCTGCATCGGCAATACCTTTGACCTGGAATCGTTGGAGTTGATCAGCGGAGCCGGAAACGGGGAGCTCGATGAGAACCTGTTGCCGGCCCTGGAAACCGGGTTGATCCTCGGTTTTTCCCGGGCTCCGCAGCCGGATAATCCGACCGCCGGAGCGAGCGCGGAGAGCGGCAGCTACAAATTCCTGCATGACCGGGTGCAGCAGGCGGCCTATGCCCTCATCGCGCAAAAGGAGAAACAGCCGGTCCATCTTCAAATCGGTCAGACCCTGCTCAAGCAATACGCTCCGGAGAAAGGTGAAGCTCTGCTTTTTGACATCGTCCACCATCTCAACCTGGCCCGGAGGGTGAAGGGTAAATGGAAAGAACGATTGCACCTGGCGGAACTCAACCTGGAAGCCGGTCGTCAGGCCAGAGCGGCTTCGGCTTTTGAACAGGCCCTGGAATATTTTACCATCGGCCTGGATCTCTTAGGAGCCGCCGCCTGGAAACGGCAATACCCCCTGGCCTTATCCCTGCACGAAGCAGCGACGGAGATGTCATGGCTCTGCGGCCGGTTCGAGTTGATGGAGAAGCTGGCGGGTGCCGTAAAAGACAACGCCCGAGCGGACCTGGACCTGGCCAATGTTTATCACTGCCGGATCCAGGCGTACACCACCCGAGGCGAATTAAAGAAGGCCATGGAAACGGGCGCGGAAATTCTGTATAAATTGGGGTGTCAACTCAGCCGTTTGTCTCCCAGCCAGTGGCAGCAGACCCTCGGTCAAATCAAACCCAGCCTGGCAGGTAAAAGCGTCGCGGACGTGATGCGCTTTGAGCCGCTCACCCAACCGGATGCCGAGGTCCTTGTCCCTATCCTGCATGAACTCCATATGGCCAATGGCGAGGCTGGGGCTACTTTGGATGACGGTCTTTGGCAGTCCATCGCTGCAAAACGCATCTCTTTGCTGCTGAATCATTTTCATCCGGAATTTTCACCCGAATTCTATGGTCTCCTTGGAAGTATATATTGCTTGTTTACTCAGGATTTTGAATTTGGTTATGAACTCGCTCGGCTGGGCATACAGATCATGGAAGCGCTTGATCTGAAGGAAATAAACTGTAGAGTTTCCTTGTCTTTCAACGCCGCGACCCGGTTCTACCAGGAGCCGCTATCGGCGTCATTGGAGCCCTTGCTGGAAGCTCATAAGATCGGAATCGAGACGGGAGATTTCTTCAATGCCGGTTATAGCGCCGTCGGAAGATGTCAGATTGCCTTTATGTGCGGGAAGGAGCTGAATTGGCTGAAAGGGGAATTGTCGACGTTGAAGGCTGCTCTCAAGAAGATCGATTATATTCTCGGATCGCCCCGGGTCGAAATGCTGATGAAGACGGTCATGGTTCTGATGGAGGAACCTGCGAGCCTGTCGAGCGGCATCATGGATCAATACGACAGGGTGACATGTACGGAGTACTCATATTATGAACATCGCAGTTTCAATTACCAAAAGCTGGTGCTGCAAACCCTGTTCGGAGAATACGAAGCAGCGCGGGAGACGGTTTTTGAAATGATCAACCTGATGAAAACCTACAAGGATTCCCTTGTTGATCCCCTGGCCAACTGCTACCGATCCCTCGCTCTCCTCGCGGTTTACGGCCAGGTGCCTGACAGGGAAAAGGAGGAGATCCTCACCCAAGTCCATGAACATCAGGAGACGTTGGAAAAACTGGCGCGCTGTGCCCCACCCAATTATTTGCATAAATACCACCTGGTGGAAGCCGAGCGGATGCGGGTTTTGGAGGGTGAACCCGATACCATTATGCACCACTATGACCAAGCCATCACTTTGGGCAGGGAGAGCGAGTTTATCCACGAGGAAGCCCTGGCCAATGAACTGGCAGCCAGGTACTTGCTCAACCAGGGGCAGAACGACGCCGCCCGGGCGTACCTGCGCTCAGCAATGGAAAAATACGAAGCCTGGGGGGCAAAACGGAAGGTCGCGCACCTGAAGTCTCGATATCCCGGGCTGATTGCCGATGATCGTGCTGAAGCGAAGTCTCCTTCGGCCAACCTGGACCTGGCGACGATGCTCAAAGCCTCGGAGGCCCTCTCCAGTACTCTCGAGTTGGAACCGCTGCTGGAGATCCTGCTCCGCATTCTCATAGAAAATGCCGGGGCCCAGACAGCAGCCCTGCTTCTGGAAACCGAAGGTCAGTCTCTCATCGCTGCCCGCGGAAGCGCCGAGCAGGTTGAATGTTTTCTACCGCTTTCCCTGCCTGTGGAAAAGGCCGAATCCCTCTCCCTCTCGGTCATCTCCTGGGTGAAACAAACCCAGGAACACCTGGTTTTGGACAACGCCGCTCGCGAGAAACGATTTGCCGGGGATGACTATATCAGAAAGGAGCGTCCTAAATCGGTCCTGTGCGCACCGATCATTCATAAGTCATCTTTGAGCGGAATCATTTACCTGGAAAATAACCTGGTCGAGGGAGTCTTCACCTCCCGGCGACTCGAGGTGATCAAACACCTCACCTCCCAGATCGCCATTTCCCTGGAAAATGCCAGGCTTCACGAAAACCTCAAAAAGGCGATGGACGAGCTGAAAGCGAGCGAAACCTCCCTACGCGAGGAGAATGTCCGCCTGAAGGCCAACATTAAGGAACGTTATCGCTTCGGAAAGATCATCGGCAAAAGCCCCGTGATGCAGGAGATTTATGAATTGATCTTAAAGGCGGCGGCTAGCGATGCGGGCGTCATTGTATACGGTGAATCAGGGACCGGGAAAGAACTGGTGGCCAAAGCCATCCATGAGATGAGTGATAGAAAAGAAAAACCCTTTGTTCCTGTCAACGCCGGTGCTGTTCCGGAAAACCTCTTGGAAAGCGAGTTTTTCGGCTACAAAAAAGGGGCCTTTACCGGAGCCAATGCCGATAAGCGCGGCCTGCTCCAACAGGCAGACAAAGGCACGCTTTTCCTGGATGAATTGGGTGAAATCAGCCCCAACCTGCAAGCCAAACTACTGCGTGCTATTGAGGGCGGAGGGTTCACTCCAGTAGGCGGCCTTGAAGCGGAAACCTCCGATTTTCGCATCATTGCTGCCACCAATCAGGATTTAAAACAACAAATGAAAAAGGGATTGATGCGGAAGGATTTCTTCTATCGCATCCAAATTATCCCTCTTCACTTGCCGCCTCTCCGGGAACGAAAAGAGGATATCCCCCTTTTGATTGAGCATTTTATGCAAAACCACCCTTCCTCAAAGAACCTCACAATCACTGCCGCTGTCATGGAAGCTCTGACCTCCTATGATTGGCCGGGAAACGTCAGGGAATTGATCAACACCATGCATCGCTACCTGACGCTCAAGAAACTCGACTTCCTCGATACCTCTTTGATCGATGCCAGCCAAACAGAACCAGCGGTCTCGGTTGAGGTGCGTGAAACCAATGAATCCTTGGATGCCACCATGAAGCGATTCGAAAAACTGTATTTGACCAGGGTGCTGGACGATAATCACTGGCAACAGAGCAAAGTTTCAGCTCTTCTGGGGGTTGATCGTAAAACGTTGTATCGAAAAATAAACCAATACCATCTCAAACCTTCATAAAGAGAAGATGGTTTTGATGGGCCCCTGGAAGGGGCTTTTCGGAGGCAGAAGCGAAATGCCGCCTGGTCAGAAGAAAACGACGTGCCATCGAAAGATCAGCAATGAAACAGGCTTGTAGAACTCAGAGAAGACCGGTACGCTTACTCTCAAAAAAGGTGTTAATCGCCGATTTAGTGATAGGCTCTACTCACATGTATAGGATGGTTATATGACTCTTGAAGATATTCTGATTGATATTCACTCCCTTGAAGAAGAACTGCTTGATTTTGAAAGAAAGTACGGCGTTCGTTCGGACATATTCTATGCAGCCTATATCAGTGGTGAAGAACCTGAAGATGAAAATTGGGTCTTAGATTTTGGAGAATGGGCCAGCGTCTTTCGTACGTGGTTAGCGCGTCAAGCAACCTATCGTGACCAAGTACAACGAATTCAACGTGATAAGCCGACTTTGAGTGGTTTGATTCGGGTTTCTGTATGAATAATGCTCTCCGAACCATCAAAGACTATGAGCTGTTTATTTACACACTCACCGAACAGTTCCCTGTCATCCAACGTTCAACTTTGCGTTTAATCCGTCGTGGGACAACCTTAGCTCGTGTGGAGGGGAAACTGTACTTTACAAAAGATGTATGGATCGCCATCCGTGAACGAATTGTTTATCATCGTTTACCTGCCGTCATTGACGAATATGGATATGAGATCCGACAAAAAGAGAAAAAACTATACTGGTACGATTCTCAACCACATCCTAATGATTCGACTTTGCAAAGCACTCATCCCCATCACAAGCATATTCCGCCAGACATGAAACATAATAGGATTCCTGCAGAAGGAATGAGTTTTGTGCAACCCAATTTACCTATATTGATTCATGAAATCCAAGAATTGCTGAACAGCCTGTCGTAGTCTTCCTGAAAGCGGAAATCCACGAAACGCTTGATTCAGGCAAATATAATCAATTGGGGCATATCTGCCCCGTTATGGGGCATATCTGCCCCAATCTAGGATTAGTGTTTAATATCAATGTATTACTGCCGAAAATCCATTATTTTTTGCGTTTAAGTGTGGCAAAACTGCCCCATTTTACCAAAAAATCACCTCAAAACGGGCGGCCCTCTTTCCCATAGGTCGCCTCAGCCCCCACCAATCCTGCGTTTCGAGCGGTTGGCATGACTTTTGAAGCTAAAGACTACCGGCAGGGGGGCAAAGCCCTGCAAAACGAGAACCAGAACCATGGCACTCTGAAGGAGTGCCTCATCACCCAGAGCGGGAGGGAGACTGAAAACCCGATGAAAGGAGGAAATGCCTATGGTAATAAAACCCGTTTTGAAACAGCTGATGGGCGCGTGAGAGCGTCATTTTGTCATTTATTTTTTATTTTTTTAAGGAGAATCTTATGAAATCGAAAATCGCTATTCTGTTAATGCCATTTATTTATTCATTTTTTTTTAAGGAGAATCTTATGAAATCGAAAATCGCTATTCCAAACAACCCTTCATCTTGGCTTTTTAATCAAAAAGAAGAAAGGAATCAAATGAATCGACAAAAAAGCAAATCAACCTTCAGGTCAACCCTGCTGGCCCTCATGCTGCCTCTCATCCTGGGAGGAGCAGGCTTCTTGGGAAGCCCGGCCTGGGCAGCCGAAATTTGTGGTTTTTCGTCGGAGGCGGCAAAGAACGCCGGGCCGCAATACGGTGGGAGTATTACATTCCTGGACGGATTTGGGGCGGCTTTTCCGCCTACATCTTGGAGCAAAGGACCAGGTAGTTCGTGGACGGCAGGTATTTATCATGAACCGATGTATGAGACCCTTTTGGCTAATAACATTGAGCTTAAGGGGCCATGCGGCACAGGGGAATCTGGATTTTATCACTCTCAAGGTGAACTTTTAGAGTTGACAACAGGTCGGTTGGCTGAAAGATGGGAGTTACCCAATGCGAAAACACTTATTATCACACTACGTCGGGGAGTCATGTGGTCGGGCAAACCGGGAGTCATGGAATCAAGGGAGCTGACAGCGGACGATATAGTTTATAGCTTTGAATTAGGTTGGACGCGCTATCCGGGTGCGGGAAGTAACTGTTGCGCGGAGTCGATAACAGCTACGGATAGGTACACGATTATAATAAAGCATCAAATAAATTTCAATACTGAATGGTCTCATGACTTTGGAACCGGGCATTGGGTTGGGTCGACCATCGTACCTCGTGAGCTGACGGACGAGGCTATGAAAGACTGGAAGACTCATGTGGGGCTGGGGACAGGCCCGTTCACACTCAAGGACGTCGTGGAAGGCAGCACGGTATCTTACGTAAGGAACCCCAATTACTGGGACAGTTACGTATTCAATGACAAGAAATACGAGATCCCGTTTATCGACCGCCTGGTAAAAACTGTAATACAGGATAAATCCTCCCAGGTCGCTGCGTTACGAACAGGGAAGATTGACGTGTATGATGTACTCGAAAAAAAATTCGTCGACTCGGTTAAAAGATCAAGTCCCAAACTAAAGATGATAGAGAAAACGGCGGAGAGAGCCTGGAGAATCGGCATGAGGGTGGATGTGAAGCCCTTTGACGATCTCAAGGTGCGCAAAGCAATCAGCATGGCTATAGATCGAGAAGCCTTTATCAATACCTTGCAGGGAGGTGCTGGAGTGATTTTAAACGCTGAGCTCCATGCAGGACTTCCAGAGACTCTTTATACTCCTCTGGAGAAGCTACCGCAATCAACTCGAGAGAATTTTGAGTATAACCCTGAGCGTGCGAGGCAACTATTAGCCGAGGCAGGCTACCCGAACGGTTTCGAGACTACCATACAAGCATATGCACGGGAGCCTGAGCGAGATGTGGTGTCTTTTCTGGTAGCTATGTGGAAGGATATCGGAATCGACGTTAAAATTGATCTGCGGGATTCGACTACTTTGGATGGAATACTTAATAAAAAAGAGCATGCGCCACTTACTTTTCTTACTAACTCAGTTGGTTATCCGGGAGTAACTTTTGCCGGTTTTGCAATTGATGAGTCTAATACTTATGCAGTTGCGATGGCTGATGACCTTGAAAACCAAGAGATTTTTGCGAAGTGGTCACAAACAGTGGACCCCGTTGAAGCGAACAAGATCATAAAGGGTTTGAACCAGTTGTGGCTGGCGAAAGCTTATATGGCCTATGCACCAACTCCAATGGTAACCATGGCTTACTGGCCATGGGTAGAGAACTACGCCGGCGTAGTCAATGATACCTCTGCTTTTTCTGTAGGCGGGATTTTCGCTCGTGCCTGGATCAACAGCGATTTAAAGGTAGAAATATTGGGACAGTAATGAGCCCATCGGGGAATGGAGCGATCTCATTCCCTACGCTCTTACATGTTCCTATCTCCTTTGATGTCCGTCTGGCCTGGTCTGGCTCTGATGATTGTCGTCTACGGCCTCAATATTTTCGGCGACGCCCTCAGGGATTTGCTCGATCCCCGGTTGCGGGGTGCTGCAGGGCGCTATGGCGGGTCTCGCCAAAAGAGAGCTTCATGATTTTTAACGATAACTCAATAAAGAGAGGGATTATATGTCCGGATTAATGGAAGGAAAAGTCGGTATAGTCACCGGTGCAGGGGCGGGAATAGGTCGTGCAAGCGCAAGGGCTTTTGCTGAAGAAGGTGCAAAGGTAGTCGTTTCAGATCTTGATCCAGTAGAGGGAGGAGAAACAGTTCGTCTTATTAAAGAAGCGGGAGGTCAAGCACTCTTTTTTAAATGTGACGTTACCGATGAAGAACAGGTAAACGCACTGGTTGATTTTTGCGTCTCTCAGTTTGGACGGCTTGACTGGGCACACAACAATGCCGGGATTACTAGTGAATTTGCAGCCCTGGCAGACACGACAACCGAAAACTGGGATCGTGTGATCAAGACAAATCTCTATGGATGCTATTTCTCAATGAAACACGAAATTCCGGCTATGCTTAAATCGGATGGCGGAGCTATTGTTAACACGGGTTCCAATGTAGGGGTAGTGTCGACAAGTTATGGGGCTTCTTATATCGCATCTAAATTTGCGGTAAGAGGCCTTACGCAGTGTGCTGCCTTGGACTATGCCAAGATAGGCATTCGTATAAATTCGATCAGCCCAGGCATGACAGATACACCTAATATAAGCGGCTTGAAGAAAGATAGACCTGAAAGTGTTAAAGCTTTTATAGATAATATTCCAATGGGTTGTTTAGCCAGTCCGGAAGATCAGGCAAACGCCGCGGTATTTCTCTGTTCTGATAAAGCTCGCCACATTACGGCAACGGATTTATTAGTTGATGGCGGACAGTTTGCAGAGATGGTACCGCTTTAATCTGATAGGAAATCGCTTTTTTCACGTCAAGCTTCTACCTCCCCCATGCGATAGGCGTGGACTAGCAAGGTGACATTAACGGCGCGGTGGTCCTGCAGGATGATGAACTGACTGGTGAGCACCCCGGACGTATCCTGCGGCATAGGGCTTCTTCTTCCCTTTCTTTTTGACCCCCTTTTTCCGACCTGTTTCTAGATAAGTGGTGCGACGTTTTTTGGCTTTGGGCAGGAGCGCGGAGTCTGGGATGGGACCAAATGTAGCCGAGGATGGAGGGCAAGCAGCACGAAAAAAAGATAAATGAAAAGGGACTCCCTGACATTGAGTTAGAGATTTAGCAGTCTCACTGGGTACGAAACCAGAGTACTTTCCGTGCCCAGCTATAAATAAGGCTCGCAGATACGCAAACGCTTATACCAAGCCCGTCAAAATGCAATCCGTGAGGAAAAAACAAGGCATATGCTTTTGGAAGAGGCCCTGCGAGACAAGGAAGAGGCAGAAGCTAAAGAAAAACGTCTCAGAGAAATCTTGAAAAAAGCTGGAATAGATCCGGATGTATAAGCTCTTTTTCTTTGGTTCTCACGAAAAACATGAAAGATCAGGCGGCTCAATGAGTCCCGCCCCAACTGGTCAGCCCCCAGCAGAATCCAGGCGGATGGAGCTTTCAGGATTCAGCTGGTTACCAGAAGACCCCCTCTTTTAATATACCCAATGGGCAGGAATGTTCTGCAAGGGGAGCACCTCTACCTTCTCGTGGAGGGGATAGCGGGTTTTGCCCGGATAGACCACCCAGAGTTTTTCCAACTGTAGGCTGGAGAGGGCAGAAACCATGGACTTTGTCAAAGTCGGAGCATCCGTGTATTTGAATTCACACGCCCATCCTTTCCCTTCATGCTGCCAAAATAAATCCACTTCCGCCCCCGAATGGGTCGCCCAAAAAAATGCCAGCTCGTCTGATTTTCCCACACTTCGCCACACGCAATCGAGCGCAAACCCTTCCCAGGAACTGCCCAACTTGGGATGGGAATGGAGCGCATGGGAACTTTCAACGGAGAGCAAAGCATGAAAAAGACCGGAATCCCGAAAATACAACTTTGGCCTTTTGACCAAACGCTTGCCAATATTGGTTTGCCAGGGTGGCAGAACCCGAATCATGAAAGTGCCTTTCAGAATATCCAAATAATGCCGGACCGTGGTATCCGCAATACCAAAGGATTGCCCCAATTCTGAAAAATTGATGAGGTTCCCGTGATAATGACTCACCATTTGCCAAAAACGCCGCAAGGTCTCCGCACCAATCCGGATTCCCAATCCAGGAATATCTCTTTCCAGAAAAGTTTGGATGTAATCCTCTCTCCACTGCATACTGACGGCATCCTCCGCTGCTAAAAAGGAAGGAGGCAGCCCGCCTCGTAACCATAATTGTTCCAACTCATCAGGTTGCGCATCATCTTTACGAAAGCCCAAAAGGGTATAATACGATATCCGCCCCGCCAAACTTTCTGAACTCTGGCGAATTAGGTCGCGACTCGCACTGCCTAAGAGCAAATAATGCTGCTTGGGGTTGGTGTCCACCAGATAACGGATCAACGCAAACAAATCCGGCTTGCGTTGTACTTCATCAATGACAATCAATCCCTGGCATCGCTCCAAGCTTAGTTGAGGATTCTGCAATTGTGCCAAGGCCTGTGGATTTTCCAAATCAAAATAATGATCCGCCTGAAATTGCCGGGCCAGCGTCGTTTTCCCCGATTGCCGGGGACCCAGCAATGCTGTCACTTTGAAATGATCGAGACGGGATCGTAACTCGGCGGTATCTTGAATACGGGGGATCATGCGCATTTATTCATTGAAATTTCTTTGAAAAAGACTGAACTTTCAATGTTAATAGTAAACAAACCCGAGCATTTGTCAATGAGAAAAAAGCATCTACAACCGCACCCAACCCAAGCTGCCAGAAAATAGTCATTCTCTCGAGGTTTCTTTCAATGACAGAATCTTTGGGAAAAGGCTTCTAAGAGTAGTGTCGAATGGCGCTTTTGTGCGCTTACCCGTTGAAAGAGGAGAGGAGTCGGGCCAGGAGGCCTCGTTTGCGTTTCCTCTTTGCGGCGCCATAACTGCCCTGACCGCCCCGCAGCCGGGGATCGAGCAAGTCCCTGAGGGCGTCCCCGAACATGTTGAGGGAGTAGACGACAATCGTCAGGAAAAGCCCCGGCCAGAAGGCCAGCCGGGGCGCCTGCTCCATGAAGCGGCGCCCTTCCCGGCTGAGCATCCCTCCCCAACTGGGTACCTTGATGGGCAGCCCGAAGCCGAGGAAACTCAGCGACGCTTCGGCAATAATGACGCCGCCGATGTTGATGGAGAAGATGATGATGATCGGTGCCATGATATTGGCAGCACATGGCGGGTCAGGATTCGACCCATGGGGGTGCCCACGGCCCGGGCGGCCAGAAAATAGTTATTCTCTTTGATACCGATCACCGCACCCCGGACGACACGGGAGCCCCCAATGCCGCCGGCGATCCCCAGCACGACGATGATCTGGAGCAAGCCCTGCCCCACGACCGACATGATCGTCAACAAGAGCAGCAGACCCGGAAACGCCATCCAGGCATCAACAAATCTTTGCACCGCCAGGTCCAGTTTCCCTCCAAGGAATCCGGAGGTGTCCCCGATCAGGAGCGCAACGAGAACATTGAGCGTGGTTGCGGCCAGACCCACCACTAAGGAAATACGAGCCCCGAAGATCAGGCGGCTCAGGAGGTCTCGGCCCAACTGGTCGGTCCCCAGCAGATGCTGGACGGATACATCCTGCAGCCGGTCTGCCAGGTTGAGTTTATCATAGGGATACGGGGTCAACACATCCGCAAAGAGCGCAACAAAAATCAAGAGTAGGATGATCATCCCGCAGAACGACCCCAGCGGCTTCTCCTGCCACAACCGGATGAAGAAATCCGCAAACCGGCATAGTCGTTTGGGCTCACGGATGGGGGAGGGTATCTCTATGGCGTCGCTCATGTTCTCGATTTCTCCATAGGTAGGGCCGGGTGACGTCCCGGCCTGAAAAACGCATCGCTCGTATTGGCCGGGACGTCACCCGGCCCTACCTTTTTTTGGCTATATTAGTCCTAACAATTCACACCTCATTGTTGTGTCGTCCCTCCAGGACTTTGAAGGAGACTGTATTTTGTGCCCAGCGATGAATCTGGGCTACTTCCTTTCGTCCCTCTGGGACTTCTTCTGACATACGAATCTCAAACCTATATTTACCGGAAGCATAATGACTATTCATACCGCACCCTCGGGTCCAAATAGGGATAGATCAGGTCGATGAGGAGATTGAGCCCTACAACCATAGTGGCGAAAAACAGGTTGATTCCGGAGACCATCGGGTAGTCCCGGTTTTGGAGGGCATTCACTAAGAGACGACCAAGCCCCGGCAGGTTGAAGATGTTCTCCATGATCACGGCACCCCCGACCAGGATCGGCAACTGCAGGCCGATCAGGGTGATAACCGGGATGAGGGCATTTTTGATGGTGTGCCGGATAATCACGACCCGCTCCCGGAGCCCCTTGGACCAGGCAGTGCGGATATAGTCCTGCCTTAAGACCTCCAGCATCATGGTGCGCATCATCCGCATGGTGGCGGCCGCTGAAGCCGTTCCCAGAATCAAGCTGGGAATGAAGAACCCCCAGAGATTCCCCAGCGGGTCCTCTGTGAAAGGAATCAGCTCCAGCGGGGGCGTCCAGCCCCACCAGATGGTGGGGTAGATCATCACCATCACTCCCAGCCAGAAGTTCGGTGTGGCCAGGCCGATGATGGCCAGGGAGCGCCCCACGTAGTCGGCGGCGGTATCCTGGCGAATCGCTGAGTAGATGCCGACCGGCAGGGCTATCACGAGCCCGATCACGATTGCCATGGCACCGAGCTGCATGGTCACCGGCAATCTATCTAATATCCTATCCTCTACCGAAAAACGGCCAAGCAGTGATTCGCCAAGGCTGCCGTGCAGTAAAATATCTCCTAGCCAGCGTCCATACTGCACGTAGACGGGCACGTCTAATCCCAGCCTACGCTCAAGAGCGTCACGGTCTGCATCGTCAACCCTGCCATACCCACCCTCTGCGCTCTTAGCCACCATTGTGTCTATCACATCGCCGGGGATAAAGCGGACCGAGAGAAAGATCAGGATGGTCAAGATAAACAGGGTGGGGATTATCAGCAATAACCGCCTGATGATATAGGCTCTCATAAATCCTAATGCCCCATTTCTTTCTTCAGCTCACTATCAATCCAGAGGCGGGCCAACAGGGCCTTACGGTCATCCCGTCCTAACATTAATTCACCGTTGAAACCTATAACCCACGGCTGGATGGCGTTAAACGCTGGATTTATAGGACCCCATACATAGATGTGGTTCTTTATAAGGTACATCTCTGCCTCTTTAACCGCCCTCTGCTGCTCCTCAATGGTAGTAGCGTCTCGGGCGGCTTCATACAGGAGGTCGTATTTGGGATCGTTGAGGTTTGGGGGGTTCCATGCTGTCTCCGAGTAACACCATTCAAGCGGGAGGAGAGGGCCATAAGGGTCGCTGCCAGCAATCCAAGTGGCCATATCTCCGTAAGTATGTTCACGTACATGAGCCAGATGAGTAGTTCGGTCCGCTACGGTAATCTCTACATCAACGCCAATCTCAGCCCAGTAGGCGGCGGCTATTTGTGTATAGTCTAAAAGGAAGAAATCGTAGTGTTCCAGGTCGACCGTAAATCTCATACCGTCCGGGCCGCGCGGATATCCGGCCTCATCAAGCAACGCTTCTGCCCCTTCCAGGTCATAGGTATAGGTTTTCTTGACCTCTTCGGGCCACTCTTCAAATGGGGTGTTATACCCTAAGACGGCATCCCCTAGCAGGCCCCGAGGTTTCCACTTGGCATAACCCTTAAAGAAGGTATTGTTAATCGTCTCAAGGTCCAGTGCCATCTGCATTGCCTGGCGCACCCTGACGTCGTTAAAGGGCGGCCTCTCCTCGCCTCCGCCCATGTTAAAAGCAAAAGCAGATTCCGACCGAGCTGCCCACGGGTAGAATTCGATTTCGGGGTTGGTCCGTCTGAGGCTCTCTCTGTCCTTGATTCGGAGCATTTCAGCGGCGCCAGCGAGACCTACGTAATCAGACTTACCCGTGCGCAGTGTCGCGAGAATTGTTGCGTCTTCCGTCATAATCAGGCCCCTTAACTGGTCAATATAGGGGAGGCGGTTCTCCGGATATTTTTCGTCGAAGCCCCAGTAGTCAGGATTCTTTTCCCAGGTCATAGAGCTGCCGTCGACCCAGTCAGTCATCATCCAGGGCCCGGTGCCGACCAGGTTCCTCCAATCCTTAACGTGGCCGTGTTGCTTTATTACCTCAGGGGGCATCATAAAAACAGGCCAGTCGCCGATGAGAGTCTGAGTCACCGACCCCCCGACCTGTGGCTGCTTCAGCTTAACAACAACCGTCCATTTGTCGGTGGCCTCTACCGATTCGAATATTGTCATGCCTTTGAGTGCGCCGGCATAGCCTGCAGGCGGTTCGGTGAAGCCGCTGCCCAGACCCAAATAGCGGTGATAGTTGTATTCAACATCATAGGCATCAAATTCTCGACTGTTCATTGGTGCCTTATCATGCCAGTGAACGCCCTGGCGGATGTGGAAGACTATCGTTGTGGCGTCGGGCATTTCCCAGCTTTCCGCCAGTTGACCTTTATAGACAGATAGAGGGAAGGAGAAACCTGTGAAGTCCCATTCGTCCCTATCTATTCCCCAGTTCATGATGCCTAGCTTCTCTGCAACACCATCGGCGCCCCTGGACGACCCAGCGCCGAAGGCGGGGTCAGCACTCGGAGGCTCAATCTTCATGACGAAGGTTAATGTCCCGCCATACTCCGGCGCGGTCACCATCATTCCGGTGGTGGGATCTGTGACCATGTGTGAGTCGGCAAAGGCTGAGCCGACCCAGAAGGCGGTCACCACCAGGGTGAGAGTTAACAACAATGATTGGATTGTTCTGGTTTTACTTTTTTTCATGATTCCTCCTATACATGAGGTGAAATAAGAAGATTCGCCATACCATTGAGCGAATCGGATTTTCGCAGCAGACACAACATCTGCTATTTTTAGCCCCACGATCGGGGCAAAAAGTTGCTTGAAATACATAGCCATGGGAACTCCTTATACAAGAGATTGAAAATACTTCACCCGGCCATTGAGCACATCGAAAGAACGGGTACTCGAAGGCCTGGATGAGAAACAAAAGATTCCCGGGGAAGAGGAATTGCTTTCACATATTTGATTCGTTTCCTCTCTTCCCCAAGCAAACCCATGGTACGATAGGTGCAATATATATATTGCAAGCTTTTTTTGTCATTTTTTTTATTTGAAATGCAAGCTACTGATATTATTGCAGTTGGTTAAGCGGTAGCGCATTCTTTTTACCTCTTTTTTCCGGTGAATTTGAGGATAGGCGCTGCAATGCTTTTTTGTTGCTCACCTCTTTGCGATAGACATTGCTTCATTCGATATTGATTTTTATGGAATAGCAAATTAATATGCTTGCATTCATACCGTCCTTCACAATCGTTTTAGTAATCAGGGAAAAACCAGAAATTTAAAAAGACGACTTGACCCCGGCTTGGAGACTAAAATGACTCTTTTCCCATGGACCGAATCAGATACAGCAAAAGCCGAACAGATTTGGTTGGAGTATCAAAAACAGCACGATCTTTCGACGAGCATTGGGAAGACAGCTGGAATTGACCCAAACACAGGTTGTATTTGGATAGGCGAGTCGATTCAGGATGTTCTCTCACAACGAGACGCTGACAAAATTGAATCCTTATTGTTCTTCGAACGCGTCGGTTCAAAAACCTATTATCGCAAAGGAGGTCGAAGGTGATTGCTGGCAAAGTATCTGAGGATGGCCTACCAGGATTCACCCTGGAAGTTGCGGGACAGAACTGGTCAGCAATTATTGATACAGGATTCAACGGTGATTTGGAATTACCGGAAGGATTGCGAGGAAAACTCAATGATCAACCCGCAGGCCGGCTAAGGTCCGCATTGGCCGGAGGGCACATTATCGAAGAAGATGCCTATTCTGTTGATTTTCCCTTTGACGACCAAAAACTTCACGCCATTGCTACCTTCGTTCCAGATTCACAAATCTTGATCGGGACTCACCTGCTCCGTGATTATTATTTGCAAATACGGTTCGCCAGCAAAACATTACGTTTAGAACGTGAGTGATTTGGCAAGTGAGACTCGTTGCTCTTTTGCCAACCCTTCTCGTATCGATTCTTCCTCTTTCAAAAGCCAGCGTGCTTTTCGCCTATCCTCTGACTTCTGTTAAATCTTCTCACCGAACCATTTATCCGAATGAAGTCTTAATCCCCGCCTCTACCGCTGGATTAAAGGCCGATTCCGTTGCCCTCTGTTATCAGGTTCGAACATTGAGTAAAACTCGCCTTCGTCAGGATTTGGGAGTCGTGGCAGATAAACAATTGATACAAGCGATTCACAAGGTACTACGTTTTCAATTAGATCTATAGCCCTGTTTTTCTTTCGAAGAAAAAACAGCGATTCTCAGGAAGGAAAAGGGAGGGGCTCCTTTGGTGGGCCTACCATTTGAAAGGGTTGATCAGTCGGGCGAGGAGGCCTCGTTTGCGTTTTGCAGCGGTGCCGTAATTTCCCTGACCACCCCGCATTCTTGGGTCGAGCAGGTCTCGTATGGCATCGCCGAACATGTTGAGCGCGTAGACGACAATCGTCAGGCAAAGACCCGGCCAGAGCGCCAGCCAGGGCGCCTGCTCCATGTACTTGCGCCCCTCTCCGCTGAGCATACTGCCCCAGCTGGGAATCTCGGGGGGCAGTCCGAATCCGAGGAAACTCAGCGAGGCCTCGGCAATGATGACCCCGCCGATGTTGATCGAGAAAACGATGATGAGCGGTGCCATGATATTGGGCAGGACATGACGGATCAGGATTCGGCTGGTCGGGGTGCCCACGGCCCTGGCTGCCAGAAAATAGTCATTCTCTTTGACCCCGATCACCGCACCGCGGACCACCCGGGAGCCCACAATGCCGCCGGATATTCCCAATACCAGGATCAGTTGGAATAACCCCTGACCGACAATGGACATGATGGTCAACAAGAGCAGCAGACCCGGAAAGGCCATCCAGGCATCGACAAAACGCTGCACCGCCAGGTCCAATTTCCCCCCAATGAATCCTGAAGTGATGCCGATCAGAGTGGCGACAACCACGTTGAGCAGAGTCGCGGTCAGACCAACCAGCATGGAAACCCGCGCCCCAAAGATCAGGCGGCTCAATAAGTCCCGCCCCAACTGGTCAGCCCCCAGCAGAAACTGAGCGGATGGAGCTTTCAGGATGGCCGGCAGGTGTACCTTATCAAAAGGATAAGGCGCCAGCGTCTCGGCGAAAACTGCCACCAGAATAAAGAGCAAGACGATGATTCCGCAAACCGTTCCCAAGGGCTTCTCCTGCCACAGCCTGATGAAAAAATCCGCCAACCTGCCCTGTCGTTTGGACTCACGAATAGGGGATGTTATCTCTATGGTGTCGCTCATGTTCTCGATTTCTCCATAGGTAGGGCCGGGTGACGTCCCGGCCTGAAAAACGCATCGCTCGTATTGGCCGGGACGTCACCCGGCCCTACCGTTTTTTGGCTATATTAGTCCTAACAATTCATACCTCATTGTTGTGTCGTCCCTCCGGGACTTTGAAGGAGATTGTCTTTTGTTCCCAGTGATAAATCGCTGGTCTACTTTCGTCCCTCCGGGACTTCTTCTGACAGACGAATCTCAAACCTCCGGGACTTTGAAGGAGACTGTATTTTGTTCCCAGCGATGAATCGCTGGGCTACTTCCTTTCGTCCCTCTGGGACTTCTTCTGACATACGAATCTCAAACCTATATTTACCGGAAGCACAATGACTATTCATACCTTACTCTCGGATCCAAATATGCATAGAGCAGGTCGATGAGGAGATTGATCCCCACCACCGCGGTAGCGAAAAACATGTTAATGCCGGAAATGACCGGGTAATCCCGGTCAGTGAGAGCGGTGAGCATCAGCCGACCCAACCCCGGCAGGTTGAAGATGTTCTCCATGATCACTGCGCCCCCCACCAGGATCGGCAACTGCAGGCCGATCAGGGAGACCACCGGGATGAGGGCATTTTTGATGGCATGCCGGATAACTACGATCCGCTCCCTGAGCCCCTTGGACCAGGCGGTGCGGATATAGTCCTGCCGGAGCACCTCCAGCATCATGGTGCGGGTCATGCGCATGGTGGCTGCAGCCATGGCCGTCCCCAGAATCAGGCTGGGGATCAAAAACACCTCCAGGTTCCCCAGCGGGTCTTCGCTGAAGGGAACCAGCCGCATCGGCGGCGCCCAGCCCCACCAGATGACCGGGTAGATCATCACCATAATGCCCAGCCAGAAGTTGGGCGTGGCCAGACCGATGATGGCGACCGAACGTCCCAGGTAGTCGGCAGCGGTATCCTGGCGAATCGCCGAGTAGATGCCGACCGGCAGGGCGATCACCAGCGCGATGAGGATGGCCAGGAAACCCAGCTCAATGGTGACCGGCAATCGTCCTATGATCTTCTCCTCGACCGTCCAGGCGCCCAACAGGGAAGTGCCCAGGGTGCCGTGTAGGAAAATACCCCGCAACCAGCGGCCATACTGCACGTAGACCGGCACATCCAGTCCCAGCTGACGCATCAGCGCTTCCCGGTCTATGCCCACCATGGTATTTTGATCAGAGGCCAACATGGTGTCGATGACATCGCCCGGGATGAAGCGTACCGAGAGAAAGACGATGATGCTCAAAATAAACAGGGTGGGGATGATCAGCAATATCCGCCGGATGACATAGGCTCTCATATGGTGCTCCTCCTTTCCCCTTTGAAAAAGGGGCCGTACGCGGAAGCGGGTCAGGGGGGATTTCAAAGGCTGTAAAATCCCCCTAAGTCCCCCTTTTTCAAGGGGGACTTGTCTTTCAAGCTCTACTGCCCCATTTCTTGCTTCATCTTATTATCAAACCAGAGGCGGGAGAACAGGGCCACCCGGTCATCGCCTCCCAACATCGCCTCTCCGTTATACCCCTTGAGCCAGGGCTGGACCGCGTTGAACTTGGGGTCTGTGGGACCCCACACATACACGTGGTTCTCGATCATGTACATGTCCGCCAGGACAGCCAACCGCACCTGCTCTTCCTCGGTTGTGGCGTCTCGGGCGGCTTCATACAGGCGGTCGTATTCCGGGTCGTTGAGGTTCGGAGGGTTCCATGCTGACTCCGAGTGACCCCAGGATATCGAGATGAGAGGAGAAAGATACTCGATGCCAGCAATCCAGGAGGCCATATCTCCGTACGAATGTTCGCGTACATGAGCCATGTGTACACTTCGTTCCGCTACGGTAATCTCCACGTCAACGCCGATCTCCTTCCAGTAGGCGGCAGCTAATTGCGTATAGTCGAGGTCGAAGACCTGGTAGTGTTCCAGCGCGACCTCGAATCTCATGCCGTCGGCGCCGCGCGGATATCCAGCCGCGTCGAGCAACGCTTCGGCCCCTTCGGGATCATACATATAGGTTTTCCTGACCTCTTCGGGCCACTCTTCAAAGGGCGTCCCCCCGACGGCAGGGCCCACCAAGCCCATGGGTACCCACTTGGATACTCCCTTGAAGTAGGTCTTGTTCATCGTCTCGAGATCCAGTGCCATCTGCATGGCCTGGCGCACCCTGAGGTCTTTGGTGAGTGGATTGTCCGCGCCCATGTTGAAAGCGAAAGTATTTTCCGAGCGAAGCCCATACGGATAGAATGCCATGTCGGGGTTGGTCCGCTCGAGACTCTCTTTTTGGGCGGTATAGATCATTTCGGCGGCGCCAGTCAAACCGACGTAATCCAACTGACCCGAGCGCAGCGCCGCCACAATAGTGGCGTCTTCTTTCATGATCAGACCATTCAACCCGTCGAAATAGGGCAGGCGGTTCTGCGGGAATTTCTCGTCGGTGCCCCAGTAGTCCGGATTCTTGACCCAGGTCTGCGAGCTGCCGTCCACCCAGTCCGTCATCATAAAGGGCCCGGTGCCAACCAGGTTCCGCCAATCCTTCACGTCGCCGTGTTGCTTGATGACCTCGGGGGGCATGATATGGACCGCCCAGTCGGTGAGAATCGACGACAGCGCCCCGACGCTTGGTTGTGTTAGTTTCATTACAACCGTGTATTTGTCGGTGGCTGTTATCGATGCGAAGGGCAGCGTGGCGATTGTGCCGGAATAGCCTCCAGGAGGTTCGGTGAATCCGCTGCCACTTCCTGTCATCCGGTGAAAGTTATAGACGACATCATCGGCGGTTAATTCTCTCCCATTCATGGGCGCTTTATCATGCCAGTGAACCCCCTGGCGGATGTTGAAGACCATCGTGGTGGCGTCCGGCGTTTCCCAGCTTTCCGCCAGACGTCCTGTCAGGATAGACACTGGCAAGTAGAAGGACGCACTGGTGAGGTCATTCACGCTCCTGTCGATTCCCCAATTGACTATGCCCAGCTTCTCGGTGACGCCATCGGGCCCCCGCGACGCCCCACTACCGAACAGGGGATCAGCACTCGGCGGTTCCAGCTTGACGGCGAAGGTTAAGGTCCCGCCATACTCCGGCGCGGTTACCATCATTCCGGTGGTGGGATCTGTGACCATGTGTGAGTCGGCAAAGGCTGAGCCGACCCAGAAGGCGGTCACCATCAGGGTGAGAGTTAACAACAATGATTGGATTGTTCTGGTTTTGCTTTTTTTCATGATTCCTCCTATACATGAGGTGAAATTAGAAGATTCGCCATACCATTGAGCGAATCGGATTTTCGCAGCAGACACAACGTCTACTACAGTCAGCCCAACGAAGCGGGCCAGAAATCTCTTAAAATACATTGTAACCTCGCTTGCTTAAGATAATGAAAAACGTGCGTTCATCCGCACTAATGAGGAAAAAGATTCCCGGGAAAGAGGAATTGCTTTCACAATTCCTGATTCACTTCCTCTCTTCCCCAAACAATCCAAAGGTATGATAAGCGCAACATTATGTCAAGCATTTTTTTGAATTTTTTTGATTTGAAATGCAAGCTATTGATATTATTGTAATTTGTAAAACTGTAGCGCATTCTTATTACCTCTTTTTTCTGACGAATTTCAGGATAGGCGCTGCAATGCTTTATTGATTTTCACCTCATTGCGATAGACAATGCTTCATTCGATATTGTCTTTCAGGAAAGAGCAAAGTAATATGCTTGCATTCATACCGTCCTTCACAATCGTTTTTAGTGATCAGCGAAAAACTAAAAAATTAAAGGAATCCTATGAGTCATGACCTCGTTATCAGGAACGGTACCGTTGTGGACGGTACCGGAGCAGAACCCATTCTAGCGGATGTCGCCATTAAGGGAGACCAGATCGTTGAGATCGGCAAAGTCAGTGGCAAAGGCAAACAGGAAATTCAAGCCGAGGGCTTCATGGTCTCGCCAGGTTTTATCGATTTACACACGCACCTCGACGCCCAGATCGGCTGGGATCCTCAAGTCACTTCAGTGAGCTGGCACGGCGTCACCACGGCGCTGCTCGGCAACTGCGGGGTCTCCTTTGCTCCATGCAAGGTCTCTGACCGTGAATTTCTGGCGGGGATGATGGAATCGGTTGAAGACATCCCCAAGCAAGCGATCCTGCATGGACTGCCCTGGAGTTGGCAGTCTTACGGCGGTTACCTGGACGCCCTCGAAGTGCTGAGACCATCGATCAACATTTGTGGGTTGGTGGGGCATTGCGCGATCCGTTTTTATGTCATGGGAGAGCGATCGGTCGAAGAGTTGGCAACCGATGAGGAGATCCGTCAGATTGCCGAGTTAGCAGGTCAGTCCGTGAAAGAAGGCGCCGTCGGTTTCTCAACCAATCGTTTCCCCCCACACCGCTTGCCTGATGGCCGTTCCATCCCAGGGACGTTTGCCGATCGTGCTGAGTTACGCGCCGTTGCGAAGGAAGTGGGAGTTCAGGGAGGCATCATGCAAACCGTCTCACACTTAAGAAATATTAACGGCTTTGGCGAAAGCAACTTCGATGCGGAAATGGATCTCTTCGCTGATGAAGCCCGCATGACACGAGGGGTCTTATTCAGTTCCGTAATCGACCAGGGTTTTGAGCGTCTGAATGAGCGTGTGATGGCAATGCGCGCCGAAGGCCTCAATATCAACTCCGTGACGCCGGCTCGCAGCGTCAGCGGTGTGGGCGGCCTCTCCACCCATAACTTCTATCGGATATCCTTCGAAAACCCGAATGTTCTGCCTCCCGCATGGCAGGAACTTCGCAAACTCGATTTGGAGGGACGGGTGCAAGCCATTCGCAACCCTGAAACCCGAAAACGCCTGGTAGAAGAAGGGAAAGCCCAGGAAAGCGAATATATCGAATGGATGAAGTGGTGCTTCTATATGGGTGATGCGGCCCGGCCCTGCTACACACAGGACCTCTCGCAAAACCTGGTTGCCTTAGCGAAAGCAGTGGGTGAACACCCGCTGGAAACCTGGCTGCGTATCAGCGACCGGACGAATGGGAAAGCCCTCTTCCATTTTCGTTTTGCCAACCAAGACCTCGATGCCCTTCCCGCTTTGATCACTACGGAGTGGGCCATGCCTGGTCTTGGTGATGCCGGTGCCCATGTCAGCCAGATGATGGACTCCGGTTGGGCCACCTTCATCCTTTCACACTGGCACCGGGACAAGGGGATTTACTCAATTCAAGAAGCGGTACGGCGCATCAGCGCTATGCCAGCCAACGTGTTGGGTCTCGAGGACCGTGGCACCTTGGCTGTGGGTAAACGCGCCGACCTCAATGTATTCGATATCGACCGGCTCGAAGAACGCATGCCGGAAATCGTGCATGACTTCCCCTTCGGCGCGCCGCGGTTCATTCAGCATGCAGTCGGGTACAAAGCAACCGTCTGCAACGGCCAGGTGGTCCTGCAAGATGATGAATTGACCGGTGAGCGTCCCGGACGTATCCTGCGGCGTGGGGCTTCCTCTTCCCTTTCTTTTTGACCCCCTTTTTCCGACCCGTTTCCAGATAAGTGGTGCGACGTTTTCTGGCTTTGGGCAGGAGCGCGGAGTCTGGGAGGGGACCAAATGTAGCCGAGGATGGAGGGCAAACAGCACGAAAAAAAGATAAATGAAAAGGGACTCACTGACATTGAGAGGAGACAAGACCTATGAAAGATCAGCACGACTGGCGCTCGAGGGCCGGCACGTTATTCAAGCTGGAAAAGCAATCAGCAACCGGTTCACGCGGCGTCGTGGCTGCAAACAACCCGATCGGATCGGCGGCAGGGGTTGAGATGCTGGCCATTGGTGGCAACGCATTGGACGCCGCGATAGCCACACTGTTCACCCTAAACGTGGTCGAACCACAGATGGTCGGTGCCCTGGGGGCGGGATGGATGAACATTCGCCTTGCGGATGGAACAGCGATCATTATAGACAATTACTCGACGGCACCCGCTGCCGCAACACCCCAGATGTACAGACCCATCTTCGATACCTGGCCTGATTACATGCGGACAGAGGGGAGTGAAAACACAATCGGCTACCTTTCGGTGGGGGTTCCTGGGGCGTTGAAGGGTTGGGCCGAGGTTGTCGAGAACTGGGGAAGGCTGGACTGGGAAACTGTCATGCAGCCGGCAATCCGGTACGCGGAACGAGGCTTTCGAGTCAGCGAGTACTTGAGGACAGCCATTATAGATCAACGGGATGAACTGGCACGGTTCCCCGAGACAGCGCGGACGTTTCTGCCCAACGGTGAACCTCCTGCAAGGGGTGATCTGATTGTCCAGTCCGACCTTGCCGAGTCGTTGCGAACAATTGCGAAAGAAGGGCCGGATGTTCTTTACGGTGGCGCATTGGGACAAGTGATTGTTGATGATGTTCAGAAGAACGGTGGCCTTCTCACTATGGCGGACCTGCGAGCGTACCGCACCATTCGTCGCAAGCCGATCATCTCAACATACCGCGAATATGAGTTGACCGTGCCATCACCGCCATGTTCGGGCGGTGTGCATATCCTGCAGATTCTCCACTTCCTCGAAGACCTCGATGTTGCCTCGTTCGGTTTCGGAACAGCCGATTCGATTCATCTGCTTGCCGAGTGTTTCAAAATCGCTTTTGCCGACCGTACAGTCTACTTGGGCGACCCCGCTCAGATGGACGTCCCTATCGAGTGGCTGATTTCGGCTGAATACGCGGCGCAGAGACAAGCTGACATCAACATGGAGAGGGCGTCTTATCCTGACCCTGGCAGCCCCCCATCGTCAGAGTCTGCGTCTACGACACACCTCACGGCAGCCGACGCCGATGGCAACATCGCAGCACTAACGCAAACAATCAACGAGGGATTTGGATCAAGGGTCATCGTGCCGGGGACCGGGCTCTTCCTGAACAACACAATGGCATTGTTCGATCCACATCCTGGTCATCCAAACTCAGTTGCATCCGGCCGGCGAATGGTGAGCAGCAATTCGCCGACAATCATTTCAAAGAATGGTCGGCCCTTGATGGCACTCGGCACGCCAGGAGGTGTACGTATCTTCCCCAGCGTTGCCCAGGCTATCGTCAACGTGATAGATCACCGCATGACGCTACAGGAAGCGGTCGAGGCACCGCGAGTTTGGACACAGGGGCAAGCACTCGAGGTGGAATCAGCCGTGCCGGAAAAGGTTCGGAATGGGCTCTCTGCGCGCGGGCATGACCTCCTCGAGGTGAAGTCCGTCGCCGGTGGGATGAATGGCGTGATATTCGACCACGATACAGGGATGATTACCGGCGCTGCCTGCTGGCGTGCTGATGGCGCTCCTATTGCTATCAGCGGTGGCCCGGCGCGACCGGGCGTGCAGTTCAGACCAACGGTGAGCCGCGATGACAGATGAGTTTCCCCAAAATCTTCGTTTCTTGAAAATAGGTGAATACTATCCCCCTTTGCCCCTTAGTCCCTTTATATGACTTATTCATACCGGATCCTGGGGTCCAGATAGGCATACACCAGGTCGATGAGGAGATTGATCCCTACCACCACAGTGGCGAAAAACATGTTGATGCCGGAGATGACCGGGTAGTCCTGGTCAGAGAGGGCGGTGAGCATCAGACGACCCAACCCCGGCTTGGAGACGAAAATGACTCTTTTCCCATGGACTGAATCAGATACGGCAAAAGCCGAACAGATTAGGTTGGAGTATCAAAAACAGCACGATCTTTCGACGAGCATTGGGAAGACAGCTGGAATTGACCCAAACACGGGTTGTGTTTGGATAGGCGGGTCGATTCAGGATGTTCTCACACAACGAGACGCAGACAAAATTGAATCCTTATTGTTCTTCGAACGCGTCGGTTCAAAAATTGAGTTGGAATATGCTATTGCGCTTGTGGCTTCTGAAGATATTGTCTTGGCACCGGAACCGGCATGAAATTTTTGCTCGACCAAGATGTTTACGTCAGGACCTTAGGCTTGCTGAAGGAGTTAGGGCACGATATCATTCCAGTAGCGCAAATTGGACTTGCTCAAGCAAGTGATGAAGAGTTACTCAAGCGAGCTCAGCAGGAGAATGGAAATAAACCGAAGCGAGGAAAATGGACCATTTTGATTTTGAAAAAGAACCAAGTGGTCCTGTTCAAGGTCGGATCGTGGATGGCCTCGATATCCCCCTTTCAAAAGCACTATTCTCAAGTATTAGAGCGAAATGTCAACAGAGCCTAATAGACCTACTCTACCATTCAAAAAATGAGGAAAAATGGCGACGCTCCGTTTGCAAAAGCAGTATATTACCGATGAAGAAGGAAAAAAAATTGGAGTCATTTTACCTATTGAGGAACTCCATCGATTGGAGAAAGCTACCCAAGAGAAAGAACAAGAAGCGGCTCAAAATTTAGCCCAGATGGAAAAAGCAGCAAATGACCCCCTGTTCCTGGCGGACCTCCAAGAAACCATGGAAGATTTTACCATTGTCGATTCTGAATGGTGGGAGCCAAAAGCATGAGCTACCAATGGCAAATTTTCATTGCCTCTCTGGACCCCATCCAAGGGTCGGAACAATCAGGGAAAAGACCCGTTCTCGTTATCAGCCAAGAACAACTCAATCAATTATTGCCGGTTGTCAATGTTATTCCTTCTCTCGAGGTTTCTTTAATGACAGAATCTTTGGGAAAAGGACTCTAAGAGTAGTATGGTTGATCTGATCGATTATTAAAACCGGCCTTTATAATTGAATTTTGGTATCCTGTCTGGTAGTTGAGGATACATGATGTACTGGTGTGGAACATCTTTGAAAGGGCAAGTCATTTTTTAAAAATTGCAGGTAAAGATGGAAAAGAGTTCGATCTGCCGGATGGGGTTTGGCATCTTATTCGGCAAAACCATCCTGAAGTTAAGTTGAATCATTTAAAACAAACCCTCCGTGACCCTGATGTGATTGTCCGGAGCAACTGGGATGAAGCCAGTCAGTTGTATTATAAAAAGATCGGACAATATTACAAATCGGTGGTCGTTGAAAGTGAAGAAAAACGGGTTAAAACCACTTTAATCACAAACAAAGTGAAAACAGGAGAAACATTATGGAAAAAAACGCCATGACATTGTCCTATGATCCTGACGCGGATGTACTTTATATGAGTTTTGGGGCACCCCAATTTGGACTGGATGAAGAGGGAGAAGCAGGGATTTTTATTCGGCGCCATCCCGAACATAAACGCATTATTGGAGCCACGGTGATGGATTTTCAAAAACGTTTTTCCAAAAAGTTGGAAGAAGTCTTGCCTATTACTCTTGAAGATATTGATCAAATACCTGCTTGAGTTCTCCCTCCCATGATGCGGAGAGGAGGGTATCGCACGTGGAATGGCGCTTTTGTGCGCTTACCCGTTGAAAGGGGAGAGGAGTCGGGCCAGGAGACCTCGTTTGCGTTTCCTCTTTGCGGCGCCATAACTGCCCTGACCGCCCCGCAGTCGGGGATCGAGCAGGTCCCTCACCGCGTCGCCGAACATGTTTAGACTGTAAACGACAATCGTCAGACAAAGCCCCGGCCAGAGCGCCAGCCGGGGCGCCTGCTCCATGTAGCGACGCCCTTCACTGCTGAGCATAGCACCCCAGTCAGGAATCTCGGGTGGCAGACCGAATCCCAGGAAGCTCAGAGAGGCCGCAGAGATAATCATCCCCCCGATGTTGATCGAGAAGATGATGATGATCGGCGCCATTATATTGGGCAGGACATGGCGCAGGAGGATTTGGCTCGTGGAAGTGCCCACGGCTTTGGCGGCCAGAAAATAGTCATTCTCTTTGACACCAATCACGGCGCTGCGGATGACTCGGGATCCCCGACGCCAATAAGCGCCGGATGAGATAGGCTCTCATGGGAAACCCCTAATGCCCCATTTCTTTCTTCAGATCCTGGTCAATCCAGAGGCGGGCGAATATTGCCAATGAGTTACCCAGTCCCAGCTCGACTTCACCGTTATAACCTTTGATCCATGGCTGGGATGCATTAAACACTGGAACTTTAGGACCCCATATGAACCACTGCTGCTCTATAAAGTACATATCTGCCTCTCTAATCAGCCTCTTCTGCTCCTCAAGGGTGGCAGCGGCTTCGGCGGCTTCAACCTTGGCGTCCATCACAGGGTCCTGGTGTCCCTGTGGTGCAATTTACTTCGCGAGTGAAACTTGTCCATTAGGGTGAGGGGTGACGAGTCAACGCCGAGATCATAAGAAGCCGTCCCTTCATAAGTACCTTCCGTTACTAGCGCCCCCCACGCAGTATTGTCATGTACCTGAATCTCCACATCAACGCCAATCTGAGTCCAGTATTCAACGGCTATTTCATAATAGCCTAGATCGAGTCGCTGCAAGTGGTGAAGGACGGTCTTGAATCGAATGCCATCCACGCCGCGCGGATATCCAGCCTCATCCAGGAGCTTCTCCGCCCCTTCCGGGTCATACCGAAAGCCTTGTTTGACCGCTTCGGGCCACTCTTCAAAGGGGACATAATACCCCTTCAAAGCATCCCCGACACCCCCCTGGGGTTGCCACTTAGCAAAACCCCTATAGTAGGTCTCGTTAATGGTCTCCAGGTCAATGGCCATCTGCATGGCCTGGCGTATCCGGATGTCGTTGAAGAGCGACTGGTTGCGCAGGTTAAAAGCAACAGAGGTATTCGAGTTAAAGTACCACGGGTACCACGTGATCTCGGGGTTGCTCCGTTGGAGGCTCTCTACCTGGCCGATATCCCCCAATTGAGTGGGGCCGGCTAAACCTGTGATATCATGCTTACCCGAGCGTAGTGCCGCCAGCCATGTTGCTTGTTCGGGCATTATCACCCGTCTTAACTGGTCAATATAGGGCAAGCGGTTCTGTGGGTATTTTTCGTCGGTACCCCAGTAGTCCGGATTTCTGGTATAGGTCAGAGAGCTGCCCTTGAGCCAGTCCGTCAGCATATAGGGACCGGTGCCGACCAGGTTCCTCCAATCCTGAACGTCGCCATGTTGCTCGATTACCTCGGGAGGCAATATCCAATGAAACCAGTGGCCGAGGAGACTCTCCAGCGCATCGTTGCGTGGCTCCTTCAGCTTAAAAACAACCGTGGAATCGTCGGTGGCCGTAATCGATTCCCATGTCGCGACCTTCATCGAGTCGAATTGGCTAGCTTCGGTGAAGCCGCTGCCCAGACCCGTATAACGGTGAAAGTTATATTCAACATCCTTGGCCGTCATCTCTCGCCCGGACATCGGTGCCTTGTTATGCCAGTGAACGCCCTGGCGGATGTTGACAACGATCGTGGTGGGGTCAGGAGTTTCCCAGCTTTCCGCCAGATTCCCTCTGACGGCAAATAGCGGGACATACCTGCTTGTGAAGCCAAATTCATTCCTATCTATTCCCCAGTTCCCGATGGCGAGCTTCTCTGCAACGGCATCGACGCCCCTTGGTCCGTGGACCTGGGAGTAGGGGTCAGTACCCAAAGTCCCCTCGATCCGCTCGGCGTAGGTTAAGGTCCCCCCATATCGAGGGGCTTCCACCATTTCACCAGTGGTGGGGTCTTTGACCATCTCTGCAGCCATGGCTGCCGAACTGACCCCGAGAGCGGCCACCATCAGGATGAAGGTGAGCAATAAAGATTGGATTGTTCTGGTTTTGTTTTTTTCCATGATTCCTCCTACACTTGAAGTGAAATTAGAAGATTCGCCATACCATTGAGCGAATCGGATCACCGCTCCCCGCTTTCGCCGGGACGAGTTTACGAGGAGAATTTTTTGTACGGCAGACACGATGTCTGCCATGTTCAGCCCCACGATCGGGGCAAAAAGTTGCTTGAAATACATAGCCATGGGAACTCCTTATACAAGAGATTGAAAATACTTCACCCGGCCATTGAGCACATCGAAAGAACGGGTACGCGAAGGCCTGGACGAGGAACAAAAGATTCCCGGGGAAGAGGAATTGCTTTCACATATTTGATTCGCTTCCTCTCTTCCCCAAGCAATTCCATTGGTACGATAAATGTAATATATATATTGCAAGCTTTTTTTGTCATTTTTTTGCTTTGAAACGCAAGCTACTGAAATTAGTGCAGTTGGTTAAGCGGTAGCGCATTCTTTTTACCTCTCTAGTAGGAGCAATAAAGAAGCTGAAAACTGGAGAGAATTACCCGAAATTATCAACACCCCTGAAATGAGGCAAGCAATGGCAGTCTTAAAACGATTTTCTGAAAAAGAAGCGAATTATCATTGTCTGTAACAGGGACTAGCTCCTCTTATGCCTGTACAAAGGGATTGTAGCGCATTTCGTTACCGATAGTGGTGGAGGGGCCATGGCCGGTGATGACATGGGTATCCTCATCAAGAGTATAAATCTGTTGTTTGATGGATCGAGTAATCGTTTCAAAGCTGCCGCCCCATAGATCCGTCCGACCTACGGAACCTTGGAACAAAGTGTCTCCTGCAATCAGTAGCTTTTGCTGCTCAAACAAAAAACTCATGGATCCGGGCGTATGGCCTGGCGTGTGGAGGGCTTTGCCTTTAAATTGATTGATATCCAATTCTTCCTCGTGTTCCAGCCAATGATCAGGAGGAGGAGTCGGTCGATAGGGAATTCCGAACATGTCGCACTGGCCTTTCAGGTTATCCCAGAGGGGCTTGTCTTCCGGATGAAGCGCCAGGGGAGCTCCTGTGGCTTTTGCGATCTCCCCGGATGCGAGAAAGTGATCCAAATGGGCGTGAGTGTGGATGATTTGGACAACAGTCAGTCCCAGTGATTGCAAAGTTTCCAGAATGAGCGTGGCATCACCTCCGGGATCGACGACAATGGCTTTTCCGCTCCGGGAGTCTCCCAATATTGCGCAATTACAGGAAAGCGGACCTACGGGGAATGATTTAACAATCATGGAAGAAATTGTGGATTTCATCACATAAGCACATTTTCTGGTTCCGGTACACGGAAATAATTGCAGTTGGACTGAGGACATTCCAGGAAATGCTCTTTTCCAGATGGTTTCTCTTCCATGATTGGGAAACCGCATTGTGGACAGGCTTCATCAACCGGCTTGTTCCAAATGGCATATTTGCACTTGGGATATTTGGAACAACCGTAAAACGTTTTCCCTTTGCGAGATTTTCTCTCGAGGAGCGTACCCTTTTTACACTCGGGACAAGAAACCCCCGTATCAGCTTGAATTTTTTTCTGAATATAGTTGCAACGGGGATAGTCGACACATGAAATAAAAGGACTGTAACGACCTTTACGCTGAACCAATTTGGAGCCGCAAAGGACGCATTTACCTTCCACCGGGATGGGGGAATCCTCTTCAAATGGTCGAGTATTCCGGCATTCTGGATAATTGGTACAGGCATAAAATTTTCCAAAACGTCCAGTCTTAACCTTAAAGAGGTTCCCACATTGATCACACTTGAAGTCACTTAATTCCTGTTTGGCAATTTGGGGATTCCCATCAACGTCTCGAGTCAGTTCCGCCGTAAATTTACAGTCGGGAAAATTGGAACAGGATAAAAATTCTCCGTTTTTACCCCACTTGATCACCAGCAGGTTTTGACAATTTTCACAGGCGAGAGTGGTGGGAATTTCCTGTTTTTTGACATCTCGCATCTTCACCTGCGCCTCTTGGAGGTCTGATTTGAATTTCTTATAGAAGACACGGATCGCCTCCGTCCAATTTTCATCGCCGGTTTCAACGGCATCTAGAATATCTTCCAGGTGAGCCGTGAAATGGACATCGAGAATTTCAGGGAAATTTTCAACCAGCAATTCATCAACGAGCATGCCGGTCGCAGTGGGATGGAAGCGATTTTGAATTCGTTCCACATATTCTCGTTTGGTGATGGTTTCCATGATGGATGCGAAGGTGCTCGGGCGTCCGATGCCTTTTTCTTCCAATTCCCTGACCAAGCTGGCCTGGCTATAACGAGGGGGTGGTTCCGTAAAGTGTTGAGAAGGTGTGATATCGCCGACTTGCAGCACTTCTCCTTCTTTCAAAGGGGGTAAGGCTTGGTCCGGTTCTTCTTTTTGAACATCGTCTTTTCCCTCTTCGTACAGTTTGAGAAATCCCGAAAACAACAAGACGGATCCCGTCACTTTCCACAAGAATTTCCCCGCCGTGATTTCGACCTGCGTTTGGTCATAGACTGCGGAACTCATCTGCGAAGAAACAAAACGGTTCCAGATTAATTCATAAAGACGTTGCTGGTCTTTGTCGAGAAAAGAACGCGTTTGTTCCGGGGAATATCGCATGGAGGTCGGTCGAATCGCCTCATGAGCGTCTTGAACTTTTTTGGACTGTTTTGTTTTGTATATTCTCGCTTTTTGAGGACAATAATCTTTGCCGTAGGTCTTGATGATCATTTTTCGAACATCCCTGAGGATGCTTTCAGAAATGCGCAGGGAGTCAGTACGCATGTAAGTGATCAATCCGCCAATTTCATCATTCACTCCTTCATACAACTGTTGGGCAATCCGCATGGTCCGGGTGCTACTGAAACCCAATTTGCGGGCCGCTTCCTGTTGCAGGGTCGAGGTGATGAACGGGCCCGCGGGATGTCGAAGGCGTTGCTTTTTAGTGACTTTGTCGATGACGAATGTTTCCTTTTCGCACTGCTTTTTGATGTCAGTCGCAGTCTTCTCGTCACCGATAACGATGTCAGTCGCAGTCTTCTCGTTACCGAAAACGACGTTTTTTCCGTCTAGTTTTGCCAGTTTGATTTGAAATGATTGATTTTTTTGATTTTTAGCAACTGCGTTTATTTTCCAGTACTCCCTGGATTTGAATTTTCTGATCTCGGCTTCTCGTTGACAGATTAAACGCACTGCCACTGATTGGACACGCCCCGCACTGAGACCAAAACGCACCTTTTCCCATAGAAGGGGACTGATTTGATACCCCACCAGCCGGTCCAACACGCGTCTTGCTTTTTGTGCGTTATATTTACTGAAATTAAGGGAATCAGCCTGCTTGATTTTTTCTAAAACGGAGCTTTTGGTGATTTCGTAAAGAAGCAGACGAAAAATATCTCCTTTGAAATAGGGTTTCAGTTCTTCAGCGAGATGCACCGCAATCGCTTCGCCTTCACGGTCCGGGTCAGGTGCCAAATAGATATTCTCTGCTGATTTTGCAGCCTTTAGAATGGTTCCGAGTATCGTCCGTTTTTTAGAGATGACGTCATATTCAGGCTCGAAATCTTTTTCGATATTGACGCCCAAACGATCCTTGGGAAGATCTTTCACGTGACCTACGGAAGCAAGCACCTTGAAATCTTTGCCTAAATATTTGTTGATTGTTTTGGCTTTTGCCGGGGATTCCACAATTACCAATGAATTTGTCATAACTGAATTTTTTTAAAAGTTGAGGTAAAGAGGCTTGAAGCAGACCTGATTGATTGATAAGGGCGATAGAATAATATTCTTCTCGACAGAGCGGGTGTTTTGCCTTGAGAGCATTGAACCAAACTGCATTTTTTTATTTCTGGTTTACCGTTTTTCCGTCTGGAATCCTAATTAATGTTCACATTAATTCAAGTGAAATATTTGAGACTACGCAGGTTATGAACTCCGTGGTTGTATCAGCTTCAGTTTTTTAAGTGGTAAGAAATCCAACAGCAGGTGGGTGTACCATCCTCCAATGCATGCAATGACGAGCCAGCGGTGATTGGCCAAATGCTGAACGATTCGATCCATTGAAAAGTCCTGAATAAACTGCTCTTTGGTCAGTAAGTATTCGTATAAGACGGCCAGGGCGACAGGGAACAATAAAACCGAAAAAAAATTATGCGTCCAACCGCGATGGCTGTTCAACAAAGGCGTGATCGCCACGAGAGCCAGCAGTGTGGCTTCCTCGAACCGTTGATAATAACTCAATATCAACAGGAGGACGAAGATGGAGCGAAAAAACCATCGCTGCGGAATGGAACTGATGTCCAAATCCGGAAACAAACTGAAAAACAGGGTCACCAGAAAAATCTGTCCCAAGAGTAAAGGAGGAGCGGGAACTCCCAATGGTTCACTGAGGACAAATGCGCCAACCGAGAGAATCGCTCCCGTGGCCATCCCTCCGGTTAAGTGCCCCTTGAAATTCATTGTATCCCGGAAAAAAAGAATTGATTGAAAAATATCTTTTGAGGGGAAGGATTATCACTTTACATGCTCAACCTGCAATCCTTATGCCTGCTAATTCATGAAAAAATGGGAATTCACATAAAAAAATGAAGCGTGCGAAACCGGGTTGGACTGACAATTCATTGCTTTCAAGGGGAGAATTTTATATATCCGGCGATTGAGCTTATCTTACCGGTTTTTCATCAAGATGGCCAGAGTTGCGCGCCTCCATCGACTCGCAACACTTGACCCGTGATATAGGAAGAGTCGGCAGTGACCAGAAATTCTAAAGTCAGGGCAATCTCCTGCGGCCAACCGTACCGAGTCAGCGTGCCGTCCTCTACTTTACGACTTTCATCCGTCTCACGACTGGCGAGAAATCGAGGCGTAATGATTTCTCCCGGCGCAATCGCGTTGACGTAGACATTGTATTCACGCATTTGGGCCGCAAGACACCTGGTATATTCATGTACTGCGGCCTTTGATGTGCTGTAGATTGCAGAATACGCTTGACCCCTTAATCCTGCAACGCTGCCGATATTAACGATCCAGCCTGATTTTCTGTCCATCATCCCAGGCGCCACTGCTCGACATGGAAGAATGCAGGTCATCAAATTACGATCCATCACCGTGCGAACATCTGCGACAGACACGTACACCGCATCGTTAGTGACCGGTTTGCCCGCATTTTGACCCAGCGTCCCCTGGACACCGATGTCGCCACCCGCGTTATTCACCAGGATATCGATGGGACCGAAATGCTCACTGATCTGAGCCGTCAGTTTGTTAACGACGTTTTCGTCTGTCAAATCGCCATGCACCGCCAGCACTTCAGCATTATGCGCCATTGCGATTTCTTCGACGACCTGCTCGAGAGAATCTGCTTCATTGAAGGCTCGGGTAGAAGTCGGAGTGGTGCCATGAATGATTACTCTTGCGCCAAGATTTGCCAGGTGATTCGCCACCACGCGACCAATGCCACGGGATGAGCCGGTAATCCATGCCACTTTCCCTTGTAATCTCTTTTCAGTCATTGGGTTCTTTTTCTTCATTGGTTTTATTTGCTGCCTGGTAGCTATAACGGTTCGACCACATTTTCTGCTCAATTATTTTAATTTCGAAGGAATGTGAAGAATCATGGAGATCACTCCCCGGACTGGGGATGTCTCGGCGAGATACGATCAAGTGATCCGGTAAAATTGCTCCTCGAGTTCCGGCACTATATCAGTGATAGATCGGGTCGTCAAGTTGGCTGTCATTCCTTAAGGTATCAGTAATATTTTTCCTGTCGTTTTTCGTCCTTCCAGATCAATATGGGCGTTTTTAGCCTCTGAAAGGGGAAAGACATGATTGATGGCCAAGTTCAATTTCTTTTCTTTGATCCAGCTAAAAATCTCATTGGTTCGTTGTTCCAGGTCTTCCCTGTCAGCAATATAATCGTTCAAGGAGGGACGTGTCAGAAATAAAGAACCTTTGGCTTGTAGATGTACAGGATTGAATTCCGTTACCGGACCGCTGGAATTGCCATAGAGCACCAGATAACCTCGCGGTCTCAGACAATTGAGACTTTTGGAGCAGGTGGTTTTACCAATAGAATCATAAACGACGTGGACTCCCTGACCATCGGTGAGTCGGGAGACTTCTTGTTCAAAATCGGTTTGAGTATATAGGATCACTTCATCAGCGCCCACTGCTTTGGCCTTGGCTGCTTTTTCTTCCGTAGAAACAGTCCCAATTGTATATGCACCAGCCATTTTTGCCATTTGAAGCATCAAGAGACCCATCCCTCCGGCAGCGGCGTGAATCAGACAACGGTCACCTTTTTGTAAAGGATATGTGGAATGAGTCAGATAATGAGCGGTACACCCCTGTAACATTGCGGCTGCCCCTTCCCGGAGGGAAACACCTGTCGGTAATTTCACCAATCTCGACTCCGGCACCTTCACATATTCCGCATAAGCACCAGGAATTCCAGTGAAGGCAACATGCTCTCCAATGGAAAAATCAGAGACGCTTGCGCCAAAGTTTTCTACAACCCCCGCTCCTTCCATTCCCAATACATATGGGAGATTTACCGGATAGAGTCCCGATCGTTGATAAGTGTCAATGAAGTTGACACCAGCCGCTCCGATACGTACTAAAACATCACTTGCTCCACACGCAGGGATGTCGATCTCTTCATATCTCATTTTTTCAGGGCCACCCGTTTCTTTGATCAATATTGCTTTCATTGGCTGTATTCCATCTATATGATTTTTAAGTCATCACCACCAGCAGAGCCGGTGGCTTGAAGAGGCCCCCAGGATGGGGGCAAAACGTGTTCGTCATCGTAAGACGTGCTCGTGCTCGTGAACGAAAAAGGCTGCCATGTCAGATCATGAAAAACTCGATGTATACCAATGTTCCATCGAATTTTTAGCGTTATCTGTCCAAGTCATCGAAACATGGCCAAAAGGATACTCAGCCTTAGTTGACCAACTGAAAAGGGCCTCATGGTCGATTCCTCTCAATATCGCAGAAGGCTGTGGAAAAAATTCCTTTCCTGACAAGCAACGATTCTATGCATTTGCCCGAAGTTCCGCAATGGAATGCGCTGCTATTCTCGATGTTTTAAACGTGTTGAAGATCATCCAGCCTCCTTTATTTGACGAAGGGAAACAGTTACTTCATCGCAGTGTTTCTATGTTAACCAAAATGTGCCGTCGAATTCACTGACCGTTCACGAGCACGAGCACGGCTAACGGACACGGATACGTTTCTCATGTCTGACCGGCAAAGCCTATCAGGTTCGCACCAGCAGAGCTGGTGGTTTAATGAGATTAATTAATCGTAACTATTCGCGTGAATCAGGAGTTAAAAAACGTGTCATTCCTGGCTTGAACAGGAATCCAGGGGGATCCGGGCGACATTCTGGATACCGGATCATCCCGGACCAGATCCGGGACCAGGATGACACATCATAATTATTAAATGATTGATTTTATAAATTAAATTTCAACTCCTGATTCGCATACTATTCAGGAATCTTTAAAGAGAATCCTTCAATTTTAGCACAGATTTTGCGCAGTTCGTCGTGTTTTTCCTGGATTTGGATTTCGATAGGTTTGTTCAGGAATCCCTCCTATGCCCGAGTGATGAATAGATTGTAGTCAAGGGGAGCGACCACTTCAGGTCACCGAGTTAATCGCCTCGTGGAGGATCTCCAGGATTTTGTCCACTTCCTCTTCGCTGATGATCAGCGGTGGAGCGAACATGATAATGTCGCCTTTGACCCGTGTGAAAAGTCCCCGTTCGATACAGGCGTGGCGAACTTGATCACCGATTCCTGCGGGCGTTTTCGACTCGTGGTCAGCAACGAATTCAATTGCGGCCATGAGACCCAGGCCGCGAACATCTCCTACACACGGGAACTCGCTAAACGCCTGCAACCCGGAAAGTAAACGTTTGCCCATTTTATCGGCGTTTTCGACCAGCCCGCCACGTTTCAAAATCTCCAGGTTCTTGAGGGCCACTGCGCAGCAGGTAGGATGCCCTGAATAAGTGTACGCATGCATCCAGGTCTCCCGGGGTTCGGCGCTGAGGATGGTCTCACAGACCTGATCGGAGACCTGGATGCCCCCTAATGGTAGATAGCCGCTGGTAATCCCTTTGGCGAATGACAGGATATCGGGTTGAACGTCCCACCTTCGCAGCGCGAACCAATCTCCTGTGCGTCCAAATCCGGTGATGACTTCATCGGCTATAAAAAGGACTTCATACTCATCGCAGATTGCTCGCACTCGGGGAAAATAATCATCAGGCGGCACAATGAGTCCCCCTGCCCCTTGAACCGGCTCCGCAATGAATGCCGCTACCGTATCTGGACCTTCACGGACGATGGCCTCCTCCAACGCGCGCGCAGCCGCTAATCCGATCGTTTCGTCTTTTCTCACCTCCCCTTCAAAACGATAGGGATTAGGCGCGGGAACGTGGAGGAAGTTGGGAACTCGCGGTTCAAACATCGTCCAGTAAGGCGCAATCCCCGTCGCGCTCATCGCCGCTAAAGTGACTCCATGATAGGCGTCTTGCCGTGCGATGACCTTGACCTTGTTCGGTTTGCCTTTTCGCTTCCAATAGTATCGTGCGGTCTTGAAGGCACTCTCATTCGCCTCGGCGCCTCCGGAGGTAAAAAAGGTCCTGTTCAGCTGAGGATAGGCAAAGCCTGCGAGTTTATGGCTCAATTCTATAACAGGCAGATTAGCCGAACCAACGTAATTGGAGCAGTAAGCAATTTGGCTCATCTGCGCGCGGGCGGCATCCGCGAGTTCGATATTGCCGTGTCCGATAAGGACATTCCATAACCCTGCCAGTCCATCGATGTATTCTTTCCCGTCCACCGTCTGTAACCAAATCCCATGCCCCGATTCGATAATGAGCGGGTTGTCGTGGGCAGCCGGATGGTGAAGGGGGTGGAGTAAGTGTTGTTGGTCTTGCTTGAGCAAAGCTGTTTTTTGAGTCATTATATTCTCCAGTAAATCTTATCTTCGCAGATCATGGTTATCCTTCAGGTGAAGGGATTATACTCCTTTTTTTAATAGATCAACTTATCATTGCAACCGAGAAATTGAAAGATGCCAATGGTTTGAACATGAATCTTCATGGCTGAACAGGGTGGAACGCTTTTTTGCAAAGATTAGCGATGAACGTAGAGGTTAAAAAACGTGTCATTCCGGGGTGCAATGCTTGTCGATGCCACCATGGTAGAAATCTTTGACGAAATCCTCGACATCACAATTGAGATAGCATATTCATTCCAGGTGGGTTAATCTAAGGGCTGCACTGATTTATCGCTTTAAAATCAATTACCGAATAAATATGACAAACCATAGTTATGAAATGCCTTGTAATTTTGAAGACCAGATTGTTTTAGATCCGATTCGTACGATATCGGGTAAAGTTGTTCTACCGGGTTCAAAAAGTATTTCCAATCGTATACTAGTGCTCGCTATGCTGGCCGAGGGAAGGTCTCACGCGCAAAATCTTCCGAACAGTGAAGATGTACGCCTGATGGTGGAGGCTTTGCGCACCCTGCAGGTTCCAATCCAGGAAAACCTGCAGTCTCGAGCAATGAAGATTACCGGGTGTGGAGGAACGATCCCCGTGGAGGGGGCTGAACTATTTTTGGGTAATTCCGGAACCACTATGCGCTCATTAACCGCCGCTTTAGCCATTGGTCAAGGACGTTTTGTCTTGGATGGCGTGGCCCGCATGCGGGAAAGGCCGATCATTGATTTAGTGCATGGCTTGCAGCAATTGGGAGTTCGCATTTGCTGTCTGAAGGGAACGAATTGTCCTCCAGTCGAGATCCACGCGTCTGGGATTCCAGGAGGGAGCGCCCATGTGAGTGGAGCGATCAGCAGCCAATATCTTTCCGCCCTCCTTATGGCAGCGCCCTATGCGCGCAATGACGTGAAAATCATCATCAAAGACCGCTTGGTTTCCCAACCTTACGTGCAAATGACTTTAAATCTGATGACTCAATTTGGTGTCGATGTTAAAAATTTCCGCAATCGGCAATTCCATATCAGGGGAAGGCAATCCTATCAATCTCCGGGCACGATTTACGTGGAAGGCGATGCCTCTTCCGCTTCCTATTTTTTAGCGGGAGCCGCCATCACGGGAAGTAAAATAACCGTCGAGGGTTGTGGTTCCAATAGCATTCAAGGCGATGTCCAGTTCGCCGCAATTCTGCAACAGATGGGGGCCAGGGTCACCTGGCATCCGAATGCCATTACCCTGCAAGGTTTCAAGTTGAGTGGTATCGACGTGGATATGAACGAAATGCCGGACGTTGCCATGACCTTGGCCGTGGTGGCGCTTTTTGCGGAAGGTTCGACGGCGATTCGTAATATCTACAATTGGCGTGTCAAAGAAACGGAAAGGATCAAAGCGGTGAGCAGCGAATTGCGAAAATTGGGTGCACAAGTGGAAGAAGGCGAGGATTATATTCTAATCACACCACCTGTAGCGTTACAATCGGCAGTGATTGATACCTATGACGACCATCGTATGGCCATGGCCTTTTCCCTCGCTGCTTGTGGTCCGGTTCCCGTGACCATCAACAACCCACAATGCGTCGCCAAAACTTTTCCTGATTACTTCGATCTTCTATTCACCCTGGTCGATCGACAATAGCATGCCGTTTGAAGCTTCCCGATATAAAGGTTTCTTTTTATCGGGTACCGTGGTATCATTTTCCATGGCCAGGGGTTGGATCAGTCCATGTAAAAAATTTTGCGCTACCCACTGAAATATAATACTATTTTCCCACTGTGGATAGTTTTTTTGTTGCATTAGCAAGCATTCTCAGGCCGACGCCATTCCAATTTTTCAGCGAATCGCTTTCACTTTCAATTCCCAAAAAACGATTCGAAATTTAATTACCCGGTATTCTATAATCCAGAATAGTTACATGACTGAAACGTATGAACCTCCGCTGAGTGGACTGAAAAAATTAGGCCAGCAGCTTAAACAAGCACGCAAAGTGAAAAACCTTTCTCTGGAGAGTGTAGCGGAAATTACGCGTATCCATATTGGTGTCTTGAAAAACATTGAAGAAGGTCAAATCGGAGAACATCCAGGGCCTGTGTTTTTGAAAGGATTTCTCAGAAGTTACGGAGAATTGGTTGACATGGACAGTAAGTCCTTGCAGAAAGAACTTGATACGATTCCGGAACTGAACGAAGAGGTAATCTTGAAGGGAACTTCTATTCTTCCTATCGAAAACGAACCGACATTCTGGCAGGGACAAAAAATCTTGTTGCTGTTTTTGATCGTCGTTGGTCTGGGAGGAGGTTTCTTCCTATACAATTATTACAATGAAAATGCGGGACAGCCTCCAAACGAATGGCAAACAGATGAAAGGCAAACATTGGATATCCCCACTCAAAATGATTTGTCAGACATATTCCAGGAAGAACCTCCTTCGATTGCAGACGAGCAAAGCAGCGTGCCGGAACAAATTCCTTCATCTCCCCCCGAGATTCAAGAAGAAGCGGAACAATTTAGTGAAACTGTGCCACTTCCCCCCTCGTTCTTTGAAACAGTCCCTGTTACTGACTTTGAGCAGGAATTTTTTACAGAGAACGTAATCGAGGATGCAGAACCTGCGCCTCCCCAAGCTGAGCTCCTGGTCTTGTTGATAAAAACATCACTCTCAACGTGGATCAACGTCAGGATTGATGAAGAGGAACCACTCGATATTTCGTTGCAGTCAGGAGAAGACTACACCTTGGAAGCAAAAGAACGTTATATATTAACGATTGGAAACACCAAAGGTTTGGAATTGTTCTTGAACGGTCATCCCCAACACATTGACGACCAAAATGAATTGCTCGTGAATTGGACACTGGACAAATCGACAATCTTATATTCCGAATTAGCGGATCCCACTCTCCAGTGATTAAATTTCGTCTGACTTTCAAACTGTATCGTTTCGATGACGATCTTCGTAATTTTGCTTTTAACTGCAGTAACAATTCTGGTCATTGCATATCCATTATTTTTTCAAAATATCGTCCACTATCTTTCTGAAGAAGACACTTCATCAGATTTTAATGAACAGAACGCTTTGTTGTCCGCACTCTCAGACCTGGAAGAAGAATATCAACTTGGTCGACTATCAGAACCCGACTACGAGCGGCTCAAATTGCATTTTCAAAGACGTTATCTCAAGTATAAAACGACCGATCTGTCGAAAAAACCGTAAAATGATTCGCTCAGTTTTTGGAAGTGATCACCCCCTTTGACACTAAATCCTTAATCATCGGCCAGTCTTTTACTGAAAGAAACGCCCAGGAAGGATCTTATCTCATTCAATTGCCCGAGGGACTGTTCGCCTTCACATCTTTTCGTGGAATCGGATATAAGAAATGGAATGAGGACCGCATCGTCATTTTGCCCCAAATCCCCTTGTTTTGCGTTATTGACGGATTGGGAGGTCCCGGAGATGGAGAGAGGGCTGCGGAAATATTTACGCAGGAGTTGGCTGAAATACAGAAACCGGATCTCGAAATTCTTTCAAATGCGCAGAAAAAAACATCCGTCCGTATAAAATCTGAATGCCATGCCTCGGATTGTGGTGTTTGCTATGCGCTGTTCTGGATCGAAGAAACTTTTTTAAAAGTTTGTTATATTGGAGACGTGAAGTTTGTTTTGTTGAATCAGGAATATCAGATCAAATGGGAATCCCGGGATCACTCCGTGATCAATGATTTGATAGAGCAAGGAATTATTTCCAAAGAAGAAGCTCTTGCGCATTCCCAGCGCCATATCGTTACAAAAGCACTGACAGGCGATGAAACACCGCCACTCGAAATACAAAAAATCCCCTTTGTTTCCGGAGACCGCGTGATTATTGCCAGTGATGGACTATGGGATAATTTTATGATTGATGAAGTAATTGGAATGCTTGACGACCCCCATCCCCAAGTACAGGTGAATCTCCTGATGCAGAAATCGCTATTGAAAATGCAACAAATTCATTCAATGACGTGGGAGGGGCGTTTGGTGCCAAAAGCTGACAATATCAGCATTTTGATCGGAAGATTTTAATCACGATAAAAATTCTACTCAACTCGACCGTCCCTATTTAATTCGTCTCATTAAACCACCAGCTCTGCTGGTGCGAACCTAATAGGCTTTGCCGGTCAGACATGAGAAACGTATCCGTGTCCGTGAGCCGTGCTCGTGCTCGTGAACGGTCAGTGAATTCGACGGCACATTTTGGTTAACATAGAAACAATGCGATGAAGTAACTGTTTCCCTTCGTCAAATAAAGGAGGCTGGATGATCTTCAACACGTTTAAAACATCGAGAATAGCAGCGCATTCCATTGCGGAACCTCGGGCAAATGCATAGAATCGTTGCTTGTCAGGAAAGGAATTTTTTCCACAGCCTTCTGCGATATTGAGAGGAATCGACCATGAGGCCCTTTTCAGTTGGTCCACTAAGGCTGAGTATCCTTTTGGCAATGTTTCGATGACTTGGACAGGTAACGCTAAAAATTCGATGGAACATTGGTATACATCGAGTTTTTCATGATCTAACATGGCAGCCTTTTTCGTTCACGAGCACGTCTTACGATGACGAACACGTTTTGCCCTCATACTGGGGGCCTCTTCAAGCCACCGGCTCTGCCGGTGGTGATGACTCGTCTTCCTGAAGTAAAAATGGAGAAGATTCTGATTTTTCACTCGGCTTGAAATGATTCCATGCCTTCAGGAGGATGGAAAACGAGTTCTGGAAAAGGCGTTCTTCCCGAAACGACGTTGTTCATCACCAGGCGAAGTTGATTACCATTCAGCGCATTTAAAATTTGAATGGTTTTGGGAAAGTTTTTTCCTGAAAACTCCTCATATCGAGCAATTGTGACTTCATACTCTTTAATCCCCTCCACTTCCTTGAACATTTGTCGCATCAGAGTATTGGATCCCAAATGGATAAAAAATTCTGCTCCTTCGCCAGTTAATTTGAAATTTCTCGAGGACAATATCTCTCCGTCCAGCAATGAGAAATCTTTCTGTCGCATCCGTCCCCAGGTGACCCAACTTAATTCTCTCAAGGTAATATCCACTCCCAACCAACGCCGGCGGACCGGGGAAGTATTCTGGCCTGAAAAATATTTCCCTTTTCGAAAATCCAAGATCATAAATTGACTGGGATTGGCCCGGATTTCATACAATAAGGTTCCTACGAGAGGTGTGAATATTTGCAATCGCAATTCGAGATTGTTTGACAGGCTGAATTCTAACTCCCCTGTATAACTACGCTGCGAAATTGTCAGTAAAATACGTCCTGCGGCCTCATAATTATCCAAAGTTTCTGGAAGAAAAAAAAATTGTGATCCGGGTTGAGGAGGGGTTAGAGTACCGCATCCGGAAGCCCAGATTGTGGAAAGGATTGATACCATTAAAAGGCGAGGCAAGCATTTTGTCCAGAGCGACTTTTTACTTTTACGATCCCTCTTTGTCATCTTGCATAAAGATAATTTCCGCAACGAAAAAAATTGCGAAGTATATTCCTGAAATCACGAAAAACGTCACCAGAGTATTCATTTCATGCATAATTCTCCCCATTCTTTTTAAAAACTCAAACATATTCCCGTCTTAGCTGCTGAAATTGCCAACATTCGCCTGCTTTCCCCTCGATCCGTTCAGGAGAATGCCAATCTCATTGGATCAGAAAAAGATCGACATCTCAATCACCGGAGTATAAAACACAATTTCAACTTTTTAAACTCAATTCCCATAAAACGTTCATAACAAGAGAAAAGAGATTGATTTCACTTCAGAAAAAAGTCAATATTCAGAATAATCCTGTTCGACCGGGATCTCCCCGAATTCCAACACACATCCTGGGTCAAACGTAAATTTTGAAATATCGACTTGTCTTATTCATACTTTTTCGATGACTTCCATAACATAAAAGAGAAACATGAAGAGGAGACTGAATTCATATCGTTTTTTGATATTATTTTTGCTAACCATTTTTTGTTTTTCCAGCAGCACTGCCTACTCGAATAATCTGCTACTCGTTAATACCGATCCCAAGCTTTACAAAGCCGCTCTTTTGATGGAGCCCACAACCGGGATGATTCTATTCGAAGACCGTTCAAGAAAACCGAACATACCAGCGTCCTTAGTAAAAATGATGGTCTCTTTGATCGTGATGGAACATTTGGCGAAAGGAAAAATCAGTTTGGAAGACAAAGTGACCGTTACGCGATGGGCCAGTAAAATCGGGGGACACCAGGTCTATTTAAAAGAAAACGAAGTTTTTGAATTGTACGAATTGATGAAAGCGGTGGTCATCGGGTCTGCAAACGATGCAGCGGTTGCAGTGGCAGAATATATTGGAGGAGATCAGGACGGATTTGTCGAAATGATGAATCAACGTGCGGAGGAATTGAAAATGAAAGACACCATTTATTACAATCCCCACGGACTTCCTCCCGGAAAAGGACAAAAGGAGAATGTGACAACGGCTTATGACCAGGCATTGCTAGCCAGAGAGTTATTGAAATATCCCCAATATTTGAAATGGTCTTCCACCATCTTCGACTCCTTCCGTAATGGAACCTTTGAATTGTTGAATACAAACAGAACCTTGCTCAAACAAGTGCCTGAGCTCGATGGTATGAAAACGGGTTTCTACCAAAAGGCGGGCTTCAGCGTGGTTGCTACTGCGAAAAAGAATAATACTCGATTGATTGCAGTGGTAATGGGTACAAAAAATAAAGCAGACCGCACTCGTCTCGCTGCACGGTTGTTGAAGAAAGGATTCAGTCAGTTCGGGTTGACCAAAGTCTTGGAGAAAGGGGACAAGTTGGGGAAACCGCTCATGGTGAAAAATGGGTTGATCGAAAGCGTGGAGTTGTTGGTTGAAAAAGATGTCGAATTATTTCTGAGCCATAAAGATGCCAAACAGGTTAAACATCTTTTTTCACTCCCTCCCTTTCTCACTGCGCCCGTTCAAGCGGGAACCATAGTTGGAACGGTTGAATTGCAAGTCAATGATCAATTTCTCACAAAAGTGAATTTACTGTCAGCCCGCTCGATTGCCGCCAAAACGCTTTGGCAGAGAATCAAGGATTTCTTTAAATTTTGAGAGGGGATCGTATCGTATTAATTCGATTTCTCAATTGTTCCGCTGCCTTCTCGGAACTGAAGGCAAAGTCCTCTCCGGAATCCGCATAGAGAATGCTACGAGAGACACTTATCAAAAAAGGATAAGTCGTACCATCTTCCGCCGCGCAGACAGCCTTTTGTAATTCACCTCCTTGCGCACCAATTCCGAGAAGCAAAAATGGCATAGGTCCTGAAGTCTGTCTGACGCTGTGAATCAAGTCGACATGAGTCGCCCCTACAACCAGTCCACAATTTTTCCTGGTGTTCCATCGTTTCACACTTTCCGCAACCCGCAAATACAGTTGCTTTGGAATTTGAAAATCATGGGCACCCGGGTTGGATGTCAGGCAAAGGACAAAGGTCCCTTTCTCTTCATAGTCCAGGAATGGTGCCAGCGCATCATGCCCCTGATAAGGATTGGCGGTCACAGCGTCACAACCATAAACCTCAAACACCGCTTTGGCATACATTCGGTCCGAGTTCCCGATATCGCCCCGCTTGGCATCACCAATCACGACGATATCGGGTGGAATTGCCTCGATAACCTGCATAAGGATTTCCATCCCTTGGGGTCCCAGTGCTTCGAAAAAAGCAAAATTTGGCTTGTATGCCGCCACTCGTTTCTCGGTTGCAGCGATTATTTGCAAGCAGAAAGATAGTACGGGATTTTTTTCCTGACGTAGAAAGGCAGGAATTTTTTCCCAAACCGGGTCAAGACCGACACAGAGCAAACTATTTTTCTTTTCAATGCTCTGTTTCAATTTGGAGTAAAATCGCATTTAGCTTCCTGCTTTGTTTCCGATCCTCCGTCTATAGGAAACCACTCCCACCAAGGCTACAATGGCTGGCACCAACAACATATTCAACCCCAACAACCAGTTCCCCAACGATTCAATGTCCTGTCGAAGAATTTTTCGCACCTCCCGCAATCGCTTGCGTGTCTCGATTTCTTCTGTACGAAACCTCTTGATCTCATTCTGTTGTTCTGCTGTGAGGAGACGTTTTTGGTTGGGGTCTTTGTGTTCTTCCAATTCAGCCAGTTTCTCCTGAACGGCTCTGAGGGTTTGCTGCAGGCCGATTTCTTCTTCTTGAAAACGCATCTGCGCCTGATTTTCAAGCTCCATCACTTTAGTGAAAGGACGAGCAAAACGCCCTCGAGAGCGGATACTCATTAATTCGTCATCACCAGTAAAGAATTCAACGGCATTGATGATGAAATTTAAATTGTCATTGAGCAAATTGACAACGATCTGGCCCATAAAATTCATTTTTTGTACAGAAAATGTGTCACTTGCAAAATCCACGTCGGCAATCACTAAAATCGTTCCGGATTTCATTGCTTCCGGTAAATGCGCATGTTCAAGAGGAGGTGATTCTCCAGTCTCAACCGGAGTCCTTTCTTCCGTGTTGGACGGGGGGGGTTGTCCCTCCGGAAAAGCGGTTTTGAACTTATCACGCAGAAAAGCCGCCAAAACTCTTGGCACCTGATCAGTTTTCAGGTTTTGAGCAATCTGCGTAGGAGGCGTAAATTGGATCATCATAGTTTCCAGGACTCCACTTTGCGAGGAAGTCTGAAGCAGGGGAGTGAATTCTACCGTGCTCTCCTCGGCTTTGCTTAAAAATCCCGAATCCACGAAGAGGAGATTTTCCAGTTGGCTGGTAATAGGATGGTCCGCGTCCATGGCGGCAGGTGGAAGACTCATCCACATAGGATAACGTACAATATTCCCACCACCGGCGTTGATGGAGGTCGCATAACGGGAATCTCCAACAAGCTTAGCGGGGTCAAACTCCACTCCCCAGTTCTTCAATAGCCTGGGGAGATCACTTTTAATGTCTGGCATTCTTCCCATCTGGGCTGATTGCGTTCTGGCTTCGTGATTGGAATTGGGGTCCAGCAGAACAATTAAATGCCCACCTCGCATCACGTATTGATCCACGGCATATTGCGCGCGTTCATTCATATTTTTAGGATGAATCAATAATAAAACCGTTATGTCGTCCGAAATTTCTTCAATCTCCGGGGGCAGTATCCGCAAATCGAAACTTTTTTTCAATTCCGAATACAGCGCCCATTCGTCGGCCGTCGAAGCTCTCCTATGAGTACTGCTTCCCAAAAGATTCAAAGAAGACAAAACACCGATTTCAGGAGGTTGCAGTTGATTCAGACCCATCAATGCCTGGGAAATGTCATATTCTAAAAACTTTTCACGACGGGGATCAAAATACGGAATGGCTATTTCCTGGTCCAACAGCAAGGCGACCATTCCCATGTAAAAATTTTCACCATTGGGCAATGCGAACGAGGCAAGTCCGTATTTTTGCGCCCATTCTTCTTCTTCGCTGTCGATTTCAGGATCAAACACTTCCAATTTGACGTTCCCATCCGCCAGAAATTCATACTCTCTCAGTACTTCTTCCACTCGCTGGGCATATGCCTTGAAGTTTTGTGGCAATTCGGCTCGATCTTTTGAAAAATAAAACTTGATTGTCACCGGCTCTTCAAAATCTCCCAATATCTTTTTCGTTCCTTCAGAAATTGTGTAGAGCTTCTCGTCGGTGACATCGATCCGCAAAGGCAGGAAACTGCCAAGCGCATTGATCCCGATCAAGCAAACCAGCAATAGAATGATACTGAGAGCGGGATACGACCACTGGGGCTTTTTCATATCAATCTTCTGATTTAAAGCGCTTTATGAGAGTCCAGGATTACGACATTGACCAGGAGCATAAAAGCTATCACGGAAATGAAATAAAGAAGGTCACGCAGGTCAACGACTCCACGGCGCATCGCATTAAAATGAGTGGTGAAACTGAATTGAGAAATCAAATCGGAAATCCATACGGGAAAAAAGGAATTGAGAACGTCGTTCAGTACACCCCATCCCAAAAGGACTAAAACAAGGCAGATGACCACACTGATAATAAAACTGATCACCTGGTTTTTGGTGAGAGCGGAAGTGCAACTGGCAATCGCCAGATAAGCGCCAGCCATCAACAGACTGCCGAGATACCCTGATACGATAGGACCGTTATCCGGTTCTCCCAAATAATGAACGGTAACGATCATTGGAAAGGTAAGTAGCAAGGCGATGGCAATAAAACTCCAGGCAGCCAGAAATTTGGAAAACACGGCAGTGAACGTGGTTACGGGAAAAGTCAAAAGTAACTCCACTGTCCCTGCTCGCCGCTCTTCTGCCCAAAGGCGCATCCCAACTGCAGGAATGAGGATTAAATACAACCATGGATGAAACAGGAAAAAGACCTCCAAACCAGCTTGGTTGCTTTGGTAAAAATTTCCCAGGAGAAACGTACAACCGGCATTGGCGCTCAAGAAAATGATAATAAAGACATAGGCAATCGGAGAATGAAAATAAGCCTGCAATTCTCGTTTAAAAATAGGAAAAAGACCTTTCATACGCACTTCATCATCCTTCCAATGTCACCTTACGAAAGACTTCATCCAAACGTCCTTTTTCGGAATATAATTCTTCCACTTGAAGTTTCTGTTCTTGTATAAATTTTTGCACTTCGCCTAAAATGGTTTCCCCTTCATGGGGAAACAATTGAAAGGACGTTTTCCCATTTTCAGTTTTCAAGATTCGGGCGGTATGGACACCGGCCATGTTTTCCAACTGAGCGACCAGCCCTTGCGAATCTGCATGTCGAACCGTCAGTGAAATCGCATTGTGGTAAATGGAACGGGCCAGTAATTCTTCCGGAGTGCCATCGATTACAATTTTTCCTTGGGCAATGATAATTGCCCGGGTGCAAATGGCTTCCACTTCCTCCAGAATATGCGTAGAAACCAAGATCGCCCGATTTTCACTAATGCGATTGATCAAAATGCGCACTTCGTGTTTTTGATTGGGATCGAGTCCATCCGTGGGTTCATCCAGGATCAATACAGGCGGGTCATGGAGTAGTGATTGCGCCAGACATGTCCGTTGGCGATACCCCTTTGAAAGCGTATCTATGATTTGCCGTCGAACTTCTTGCAAGGCAGTTTCATCGAGCACCCGGTCCACTCGTTTTCTCAGATCTCCACCGTAGAACCCCCGTACTTCTCCTGCAAACATCAAGAACTCTTCGACTCGCATCTCATTATAGGAAGGAGCGCTTTCGGGCAAATAGCCGATTTTTTCACGAACTCGAAAAGAATTTTTCAAGATATCGTGCCCACAGACGACAGCCGTACCGGAGGTTGGCGGAATGAAACAAGTAATCATTTTCATCGTTGTGGATTTTCCGGCACCATTGGGCCCTAAAAATCCTAAAATTTCTCCCGTGTTCACGTTAAAGGAAACGTTGTCCACAGCCCGGATTTTTCCAAACACCTTAGAGAGTTGCTCGACGCGAATCATTCTTGCTCCTCATCCTTAACCATCAAATCTGAACGATTTTTCAGAAAACGTTTGCCATACCAGGATTGTACCCCATAGAGCCATGATTTTGCACGCGTATTGAACTCTTCAATTTTTTGCCGTAAGCCTTCGTCTTGAATATCGTCTCGCAACTCCATTTCGATGGCGAGATAATGATGACTTTCCTCCTCTATTTCTCGCACGCCAATATTGATGCGGACAATACGACCATCAAAAAGTTCGGCAGAATAGTGAGCCAGTTTTTCTCTCCCCGTCTCCTCCACGGGTGTTTCCACAGGCACGATTTTGTCAAAACGCAAATCCCACATGGCATTGCTGAGAAATCTGATGGCGTCTTGATCCATTTTTTCCTGTTCCATCATCCCTTCACTTTTCCATTCCGCCTCTTTTTTTTCCCGAAAAAAGCGAAGTACTTCTCCCGCATGTTGCAATTCCATCGCTTTAACCCATTCATCCCCTTGGATATCCACAATGGACTTATCGAGCCATGCGGAATCTACTACTTCCGCATCGATGTTATCCGCTACCAGATATACGGCGGAGTCTCCAGCATAGCGCAAATACTGCCCATCTTTGAAACCCTGTCTGTCACTCCTGGATTTTCCCAGAAGAATTTCCAAGAGGAGATCACCTTCTTTTCCTCGCAGCAAGAGAAGTTTGCCGGTTTTTTCCTTCTGCCATTGTCCATTGTTTTCAGTAACGTGCACCAAGTGAAAGCGTGTATGGTGTTTTGTCTTTTCGGTGACCTTTTCTCCCAAACTGGTATCCAGGAGCTGTAACAAGAGATCCTGGATCTTTTCTTCATCTGCCTCGTAGTCGAAGCTTCTGACTCTCCACTGATCATTCATCGATTTGAAAAGCTCTACTTTTCCTTGTTCCTCATTTTGAATGACAATTCCTACCAGTTGATTCGTATTCAATTCGGATAAGATCTTCGTGTCTTTTACGCCGGTGGAAGGAATCCTTCCCTGAGCATACCATAATGCCACTCCTACGATGACGATGATCCCTGTCACAATCGACAACTTTTGCAGCATAACTTTAATCCTTAGTCAGTATTTGACAGTCTGAAAAACCTTCGTTGCCTTTTGGAATTCATGCTATTTTAAGAGGAACAGGCAACTCCTCACCCGCTTCGATTAACTGGTCACGCGCATTGCGGGCTGCATTGCGCACTATTTCCGAGAGGGCCGGGTGAATGTGAATCATATAGAGCAAATCTTCCAGCTTTCCTTGCATACGGATCAAGGGAATGACCTGGTGGATCAGTACGCTGGCTTCGGGTCCAATGATGTGACACCCTAAAATGCGATGGCTTTGTTTTTCGATCAAGAGTTTAACGAATCCATAGTTTGAACGAAGAGCCATTCCCATAGCACTGCCGGAAAAAGGATGGACTCCTTTCACATAAAGAGCACCCCGTTCTCGCAATTCATCTTCCCGTTCCCCCACTGCAGCGATTTGAGGATCGGAGAAAATGGCATGTGGCATGCCGGTGTAATCGATTGGCCCTTTTATCGCCTGGTGGATGACAGAGGCGAATAAATACTGCCCTTCAAAATTGGCGTTGTGTCGAAAGAAATAATTCCCCACAATATCTCCAAATGCCCAAACGTTGTCCGCCGTGGTGCGCAGGTATTCATTCACCTTGATGAACCCGTTTTTTCTGACTTCCACTCCGGCCTTTTCCACGTTCAACTGGTCACTATTGGGCACGACGCCCGTGGCAACCAGAATCTGGTCGCATTCGATTTTTTGGTTTCGGCCTTGCTGATTTTTATAAATGACTTCGCAACGACCATTCCTGTACAGTATTCGCTCGGGCAGGGTATTGAAATATACATGGTGATGCCGCCTGAATACTTTTTCGAATTCCTCCCTTATTTCAAAATCTTCCCCCTTGAGCATCCCACTGCGAACGAACATATGAATTTCAGTCCCCAGACTTCCGAAATAGAAAGCCAGTTCGCTCGCAATGTATCCGCCACCTATCACCACCATCCTCTCAGGAAATTTTTCGAGTCGCAGCGCTTCCGTACTGGTTAAGAATGGAACTTCTTCGAGGCCGGGAATGGATGGTATTGAAGGCCGTGCACCTGCCGCGATAAAAATTTTATCACCCGTGATTTCCTCATTTCCTACCTGCAATTGCTTTGCTCCAGTGAAGCGGGCGTGTTGCGCATACCAATCGATGTTGGGGTTGGCCTCGATCCCGGGATTGATGCTGAGGGATTCCTTATCGATACTCTCGGAAACACGATGGACGAGGGCTGGAAAATCCACTTGATAACCCTTGGGTATCACTTGAAAGCGATGGGCTTCCTGGATGACTTGAGCTACTTCGGCTGCGTGAATCAACATTTTCGAGGGAATGCACCCGCGATTGAGGCAGGTTCCGCCTAAAGGCCCTTTTTCCAGGAGGGCTACTTTATAGCCCAATTTGGAAGATGGGGTGGAAATCTTCGCCCCTCCTCCGGAACCGATGACGATGATATCGTAATGTTTCATTGAATATCCGATTCTTTAACTGACCCGCTTCCTGAATTTTTTTTCCACCGAAGCGACAGTCAGCCCGGCAGGAAATACTTCGATCGTCCAATCATACGAAAACTTCGCAGGAGACTTTTTTGCTCGTATGGAAAGCGACATGCTAAGGGTACTATACATGAAATTCCTGAATTTTTCTTCTGCTTCTTTGAATTCAGCATGCTAATTTGTAAAATGAAATCTGCGAATGAAAAAGAGCATCCAACCTTTTTCTCCTTGCAAAGAACGGGCAACTCTTAGAAAAACCTTGTCATTGAAGATTTATGTCGAATTTGGGTTATTCATGAAAAAATTTTTATGGTCGATGATTTTTTGCTGGGGAATGGTGGCCAACGCGGAGGCCAGTCCCCTGGTTATATATGCGGCCGTCAGCGCCATCAACGTCATCCAGGACGTTGTCGAATCGTACCAGCGGCAACGTCCTGTCGAGATTCGAACGTCTTTTGCTTCCTCATCCACATTGGCCAAACAAATCGATCAAGGTGCGCCTGCTCACGTTATTTTGTCCGCAAACATCCGGTGGATGGATTTTCTGGAGCAGAAAAATCGGCTGGTTCCCCAATCTCGTTTCAACCTGTTTCGTAATCGCCTGGTCATCATCACGCCGAATGCTCGACCACTGTCCGAGCCCGTCCGATGGAGCCGCGACTTTGACCTGGCCAGCGTTTTTCAGGGACGATTCAGCATGGGTGATCCCAACCACGTTCCAGCCGGTATTTATGCCAGGGAAGGGTTGGAATATTTCAACTGGTGGGCTGCTCTGCAACACCGTATGGTGGCTGCCCGGGACGTACGGACGGCCTTGATCTACGTGGCGCGGGGGGAAGTGGAAATGGGCATTGTTTATTCCACGGATGCCTTGATTGCGCAGAAGGGTGTGCGAATTGCAGGTTTGTTTCCTCAAAAAAGTCATTCTCCTATCGTCTACCCGGTTGCCCTGGTTTCCGAAAATGAACATCCGGCGGGTGAGGAATTCATCGATTTTCTGAAAAGCTCCGAAGCTTCGAGGATTTATGAACGCCATGGATTCATGGTGGAACCTTGAACCCGAACACGCTGCGCCGGGGCAATTGCAGAGGAATCGCGCGACTCCTCTGCAAATGCGCGTGATTTTATTCGGACTTCAATACCAGATATCTCGAGCCCTGCGCAGTGGTCACCAAGAGAAGAACTCCTTCTTCCAGATTGGCTTTTTCGATGGAGTCCTGAAAGGACTGTACATCCTCGATGGTTTCCTGATTGATTTCCTGAATCATGTTTCCGGCTCTCAAACCTGCCTGAAATGCCACGGAATCGGGAAGCACTCGAGTGACAATTACACCAGAATCTTCCTGGTAGCCGAATTTCTCCGCCAGTTCGGGACTCAATTCCTGCACAGAAATGCCAAGGGAATTAACTTTTTCGATGGAGGGTGAACTGGATATTCCCGAAGGAGAACGCTCTCCCAATCGCAAATTTATTTCGATTTCCGCTCCATCGCGTATCACTTTCAGAGCAGCCATGGTTTCCGGTGCGGCCAGACCAACTTTGTTTTGCAGGTCATTGCTGTTCGCGACTGGGAGTTGGTTGAAACTCACAATGATGTCACCCTGCATCACTCCTGCTCGCGCCGCGGGAGAATTTTCCAGAACTTTGGCGACCAGTGCGCCCTGCCGGTTTTTCACTCCGAAAGCCCGGGCCAGTTCAGGAGTCAAATCCTGAATATTTACTCCCAGCCAACCTCTCGAGACTTTGCCATCGGCCATCAAGGCTTCCATGATATGCTGTGCCATGTTGATTGGCACGCTGAAGCCAATTCCCTGGTAACCCCCACTTCGAGAAAAAATCGCCGCATTGACGCCAATGATTTTTCCTTCAAGATTGATCAGCGGGCCACCGCTGTTGCCTGGGTTGATTGCGGCATCGGTCTGGATAAAATTTTCATAATCGATCAGTCCGACGTTGGAACGTCCTTTCGCACTGACAATTCCCATGGTTACGGTGTTGGAAAGTCTGAAGGGATTCCCAATGGCAATGACGGTTTCTCCAATACGAATCTCATCGGAATCGCCCATCGGCAAAACCGGGAGATTTTCGCCGTTGATCTTGATCACTGCAATGTCGGATTGAGGATCGGCGCCTATTACCTCTGCCGGAAATTCACGGCCGTCGCTGAGAGTTACCGTCATTTTACTCGAATTGCTCACCACATGATTGCTGGTGAGAATATATCCCTCTTGATTCACGATCGTGCCACTTCCCTGACCATATTGCCTGAAATTACGAGGCGGCTGAGATCCAAAAGGATTGGAACGGGATTGTGGCGCAGTATCCGGACTAAAGAATTTCTTGAATTCATCAGGCATGGAATCGAAAGGGATGCGATTTCCACCCCTTTGCATACCGGGGACGGTTTTTTCCACCTCTATGTGGACTACCGCTCTTTGAGCTTTTTCCACTATGTCTGCCCGTGTCTTGGAATGTTGAATGAGAGATTGAAGAGGAGGAGCGGTAGCGGCCAATCCTCCCAAAACGATTGCAAATCCTAAAAGTGCTGCTATCAAAAAAAATCGCATTTTCATATTTTCCTCTTTTATATAAAAAATAATATAATGATAAAAATTCAGGAACAGTTCCCGGCATGAAAAATCCTCTATTCAATACGGGTCACCAGTCATGACATGGTATGGAGCGCAGGTGCAGACCGGAAAACAAACAAACACCAAGACGGGTGTCGGCCGTTCTCCGATCAGTACATTGCAAAATCCTCGAGTGATTCATAAGCGTTCCACTCAGAACGTGTAATAACGGCCCTGGTAACCACTTTTTGAGGAGGAAGGATTTTGATAGTTCCTCCTTTTTTCAAAAATTTTTTTGTTTCGAGGTTGATAAAATCCCGATCCGGGAACTTTTCCAATGTATCGTTTCGCATTTGGCCTCCTTGTTTCAATGCTCCATGAATAATATGAGTGAACTCTTTTATTCTAGTAACGCAAGGAGGAGAAATGTTCTTGGAAATTCACTCTACCCATCATTTTGAGAGCAAGGGGAAAGTTTCGAAGCAGCCCGTCGGTATCGTCATCCCCGATGTTGTTATCTTTATTAGTAAGTCATTCAGGAGTTAAAAAACGTGTCATTCCTGGCTTGACCAGGAATCCAGGGGGCAATGAAAAAACATGTCATTCCTGGCTTGACCAGGAATCCAGGGGGCAACGGACGACGTATTGAAGCGCTCGAAGCAGAAAATAAGCAACTTCGGGATCAGCTGGCTCTCAACAGCCAAAACTCAAGTAAGCCTCCTTCCAGCGATCAAAGTCGAAAGAACAAAAGCTTACGTAAAAGCAGGGGTCGCTCTCGCGGAGGTCAACCCGGTCATAAAGGCCATCATTTGGCTTTCGATGACTTCCGGGTTCCTTTTGACAACAACCAAGCCGAGCGAGATATACGCATGGTTAAATTGAAACAGAAAATCTCAGGCGGCTTCCGAACGGCTGAAGGATCACAGGCTTTTTGTACCATCCGAGGAGCTCTTTCCACTACCAGAAAACAGGGAAAATCCATCTTCGAGATGCTCACACAGGCTTTGTCTCTCCCGGATCCAGTCCGGGACAAGCTTTTACCTGCGCCTCCTTGTTACTGAAACTCCCCTTTTTTAAACGATTCGCCCCCTGCGGGCCCAACGTATTCCTGGCAAACATAGCATCGTCAGTGCGATTTTGTGGGTCGTGAAAAGGGGTTGTCAGTGGAGTAGGCTCCTCCATGATTTACCTCCCTGGCAAAGCGTTTACGATCATTATCGCCATTGGAAAAAACACTGGATTGTGGAGTGAACCTTCGCTTTTTGGCTCATTCTCATAAAGAAGCGGATCTCCCTGATTGATAGATTTTTAATTTTTTTTACGAATCCTGCATTTTTTTTAATTTGAGGGGTTGACATTATGCAAGTAGTAGTAGTAGTGCTATAATCATACCATCACTAAGTTGTTTTGGTGAAAGAAGAGGGTTTCCGATCGATGGAACCATATCGTGGGAGGACTTGAAAACGATCGGTCCTCTCCGGGAATCTTTTTTAATGATATTTAACTGAACGGGTTTTTCAGAGACCTGAATAGTTACTTTATTAGTAAAAAAACCACCTTCTCAGAAGGTGGTTTTGATGGGGCCCCTGGAAGGGGCGTCTCGTGATCGTACTCGTGAGCCGTGCTCGTGAACGAAACGGCACCCCAGAGAATCCTGGATTCCCTGCCGTCTCTTCTCGGAATCCCCCTCTCAAGGGAATCGGGAACGTTTCTATCGAGCACGTGCACGATTACGATCACGTGCACGTTTCTGGCAGAGCCGATTATCTCTGACCACGCCCAAAGGACGTGGTTTAATCAGAAAAAATTAAAAATTATGAGGTTGAAATGGTTAAATTTATTAAAAATTATGAGGTTGAAATGAAAAAAGTAAAATTGTTATTGATGACCCCATTGCTGATGGTATTCTTTTTCAGCACATCGGTCTTTGCTCAGACTATCAATATTTTAACGGATGATCCTCCCTCAGTCCAGTTTCTTGAAGCGTTCAGCAAAGCTTCGGGGGTTCCCTCAACACACACCGTGAATGACAATACTGCCCATCAAGCGTTGGTTCGCCAGCTTTTAAGGACGCCGAAGGCGCCGGCAGTGTTTAAATGGTGGAACTACTACAAGATGACGGATTTGATCGAAGCGGATTTGCTGGAAGATATCACGGATCTTTACGACGCCCGTGTCAAAAGCGGCGATATGCCGGAAGGTCTGAAAAGCACTTTAGGGAATGTTCCCTTCGATGGAAGAGTCTTCGCCATACCGACGAGTATCAACACCTTTGTTGTATTTTATAATGTGAAGGTCTTTAAAAAATATGGTCTCGAAGTGCCTGAAACCTGGGAAGATCTCTGGCATGTTGCAGCGACGTTGAAAGCCAATGGGGTGACACCCTTCGGTTTCCCATTAATCGAACAAAAGCTCTGGGCGGGGGGGCTTATGTGGACGGAACTCTTTATCCGAGATGACCCTGAAACCTACGACAAATTGACGATCGGTGAGGCCAGTTTCGACCACCCCTCCGTTGTTCGTGCGACTGAATTGTGGGCTAAAATGAATAAATGGGGATATTTCTACGATCATTCAATCGGTTTTATGGCTAACGTTAAAGCATTTGGTGAGGGGAAATTCGGGATGTTTTATGTGGGTGACTGGGCTGATGGTATTATTCTCAATGCAGGAATTAAGCCCCATGAGGAATATGATATGTTCGTCTGGCCCGGAAAGACGGAAGCGGGAGCCAAGGCTATGATCCTGGAGATCGGTCCTTATTTGTTAGGAAAGAATACGGTAGCCGATAAAAAGGCACAGGCCAGGAAATGGGCTGATTTTTTCATGTCCAAAGAAGGAGGGGATGTATGGGCTGATGAAATGAAAAGACCCTTTCCCCACAGAAAGGTATCTGGAGATAAGGTCGGTTCAGTGATACGACCAGTCCAGAACGATGTTAAACAGGGAAAGTATAAGTTCTATCGGCGATACTTTGAGGGCACCCCGACTGAATTAGCGGACCACATCGGCGGAGAACTCATGGTCAAGATTGCCTTGAATCCCGATGATTGGCGGGAGATTCTCCAAGAAGCGAAAACATTTGCCGATAACTACTGGAAACAACACGGCAAATAAGAATGACAGGGGCAAATCCTCCCCCCCAACCCAGCTGGGGGGGGGGAATGCTCAGCGCGGAAGGTCAGAAATATATGCTGGAGCAGCCCTGGTTAGCCTTCTGGCCGGGCATGGCTCTGGCCACTGTGATTTATGGGATTAACATGCTCGGGGATGCCATGCGCGACCTGCTCGATCCCCGACTGCGCAGCAATGTAGGCCGCCTGGGTTTACCGAAAAAGCGCAATAAATGAAGAAAAGAGAACGAATATGAAACCAAATAAAAACCAATCCATTCCTCTGGGGATCCCAGAGATTTCGCCCGATCGGTTCATACCCTCCGACAGCGCAGGCATTCAGGCGCACCTGCAGGAGCATGGCTTTGTGTGCGTACGTGGATGTATGAGCCAGCCCGAACTTGACCATGCCGAAGACCTCCTGTGGCAACACTTGGAGGGCGTGGAAGAGACCACGCAGCGGATGGCACAGAAGCGACCCATCGGGTGGCGGCGGGGGCAGCCCACGACATGGTTGGAGGGGCGCGGAGACGGTCTGATGTCTAGCACAACACACTGCGATTCGATGTGGTATGTGCGATCGAGGCCGGAGGTCATCAACGCCTTCCACACCGCCTACGGCACACACGACAATTCTGAGCTGGTGGCGTCGTACGACCGTATGTCAGTGAACTTGCCGACCTCCAGTAGAAACCCAGAAACACTGCGTGTGGCTGCGACGACCTCGCAGCACGGCAAGTTTGGTGTGGCGCAGCAGATGCACACGCACTCAGGCCAGTGGTATGGTCCCGAGTTCAGTGGCCCCGAGTACTATGCCATCGTGCCGCTCTTCGATATGAACCGGAAAACGGGGGCGACGGCAGTGGTTCCGGGTTCCCACTGCAAGGTCCAGGAGATCAAAGAGCGGTGGCATCAGAAGTGGGGTTCCCAGAGCCACGGCCAGAACAGTGACGAAGAGAAACTCCTGGCATCTGCGGACCTGGAGCCCTTCGAGCAGTGTGGTCTGACACCTTGCGTCACCAACATCAAAGCCGGAGATTGCATCCTCTTCAACAGTGCGACCTTCCACGGCGGCTATGCGGCAGAAGATCCCACAGGAGAAAGCAGCAACGGCCCCAATCAGCTCCTGCGAGCCATCTACATTATGGGTATGTCTTTATTACAGCTGCAGACCCCAGAGATCCTGGAGGCGAGGCGCAATGCTTATGAACTTGACTTGTTCTGGCCGCAACCCTTCCCGCATGCTGCCTTTGCTCAATACATCCTCGCTGGTCAGTTCGATGCCCAATACGAACAGTCACTCGGGTGCGTGGCCCGGCCGGGTGCAAGGGAGGAGATAATCGAAGGAACAATGGAAGATGCCCTGGCCTCTAATTACTTGGACCGGCAGGTCACAGGGGAAACGATGTTTCCTCGGATCCGGGAGTTTGCCGAGGCGGAGCCAGGGGTGCAGAGGTTGATCGACCCGATTTATGCTGATGCTGCTAAGCTCTAGTCTAATATGCAGCTCAGCTGGAAGGAAAGATTATGAAACGCAAAACAGCATGGGAATTAACCGAAACGGATCTCAAGGAAATCGATGCCATTTTCAAAGAAGAAAACAGTCCGACTTATTTTGATTATCCAATGGCTTTGGCTGTATAGAGTGGTTGGTTCGATTTACAGGATGACAAATCTTACACTTTTAAAGGCAACCTGGTAAAAGATACTTTGCAATAAGTACGATGAGAGAGAGCACTGTGGATTTGCCAATAAAAGGAATCCATCGATACGGCGAGAGGAGGATCCGATGGATGAGTGCGATAGGGCCTTATCTCTATATTCTCCCGGCGCTGCTCCTCGTTTCTATCATGCTCCTTTTGCCCGTCTTCTTTACGCTTGGCATCAGCTTTACCAAATGGGATCTCCTCTCAGATCCCCAATGGGTCGGTTTCGCCCAATATCAGAAGGTGTTTCAGAGTTCAAAATTTCTGACCTCCTTAGGCAATACGCTGCTCTGGACGGTGGGAACCATGCTCGTTCCGGTGCTTCTGGGATTGTTGCTGGCCGTTGCCTTAGACAGAGTAGCCGGGGAGAGAATCTATAAGTTTATGATCTATCTCCCGCGCGTCCTCGCCCCGACGGTGTTAGGGGTCATCTGGAGCTTTATATACGCACGTGATGGCCTCTTGAATGAAGCTTTAAGATTGATCGGATTGGAGGATCTGGCACGATCCTGGCTGCTTACGCCACCCGTTAACACATTTGCCATGATTGGCACCTTTACCTGGGGGATCACCGGTATTAACATGATCCTCTTCCTGGTCGGTCTGCAGACCATTCCCAAGGAGATTGTCGAGGCGGCCAAGATCGAGGGTGCTTCGGAGTGGAAAATATTCACGGATATCAAGCTGCCGCTCCTGGGGCCGATTACCACCATCGTCGTCACGATGTCCGTCATCGGGAGTTTTACAACCTTCGACCTGGTATGGGTGATGACCAAGGGAGGGCCTTACGGCTCTTCGGAGACCTTGGCGGTCACCATGTTTAACGAGTCATTTAACCTTTTTCATGTGGGCACGGGCGCGGCCATCGCCATTGTGTTGTCCTTATGCACCCTGGGCTTCTCCATCCTTTACCTGCGCACTGTCTTCAAGCGAGAGCAAGGGCGAGAGCAAACCGGTTGAATCCCCTGATAGAGGAGGGCCCCCATGAAACTCAGGATCAAATCCAAACATTTATTTGCTGTTTTCTTTTCCTTCTTGTCCCTGCTTTGGGTGATTCCGATCGTGATGGTTTTCTTAATCTCCATGAAGGACAACCGGGAATACCTGGTGACGAAGCTGTGGGAACTGCCAGAGAGCATCTGGCCGCTCTTCAGAAATTGGGAAATAGCCATGGAGAAGCTGCACCTGGCCCCGGCTTTGTTAAACAGCTTTATATATGCTGTGGGCGGTTCGGCCATGGGCGTTTTTTTGGCATCGCTGGCGGCCTACAGTTTGGTTAAGTTAAAGGTAAAGGGGAGGTTTTTTTTGTTTATGGTTATCTTTAGCGGGACGGTCTTTCCCTTTCAGATCTACCTGATTCCTTTATTCAAGGGTTATCTTGTGACCGATCTCTATGACTCGAGATTTGGCATGCTACTGATCTACACCACCCTGATGATTCCGTTCTGTCTTTTAGTTTTTCACAGATATTTCTCCACCATCCCGGATGAATACCTCGAAGCGGCTAAGATCGACGGCGCCTCCTCATTCCGGGTCTATGCGGCGATTGTCCTGCCAATGTCCAAAGCTCCCTTGATTATCCTCTTCCTCACCCAGTTCACCTGGATTTGGAACGACCTCTTGTTCGCCCAGTTGCTCACCATTTCCGTTGAGATACGTCCGGTCATGCCCACGTTGGCGTCACTCAACACTCATACCATGTCTATTTTTGGGTTGCCCACTGTCATGACCGCCGTCCTGATTGGCTCACTGCCCATGTTGATCCTGTTTGTCCTCCTGCAGCGTTATTTTATGAAGGGGCTGGTGCTGACCACGGCAGGCGAATAAAGAACTCTAAATTGAACCAGCTCTGGCTCAAATAGCAAGGAAAGACGAAAATCCAGTTTCAACGAAAGAAATGACCGATCTCATTAATGCCTCTTCGATCACGCCGATTCTCCAAGAAGCGATGGGCCCGTTCGATCCGCCATGATGATCGAAGTGGACCGGTATCAGTGATCGAAGTGGGCCGGAATCGGTGATCGAAGTGGGCTGAAATATGCAATCAAAGGAAACAACATAAAATGATTCTCCACTGGGAATGAAGAGGAGGGAGGGCCAATGAATGTTTGTCAACAGGCAAGAAGGATGTAATAAATTGAGATTATTTCGGCATCACAAAGCGCTGATGGTTTTGGAACCTTTGGTCTTGGAGAGCCGGGAAGAATTGACAGAAAAAATACCTCAATGGAAAGCCACTCTGGAGACCTTGGATTCCCCTGAGTCCGAAAAGAGGCATTTGATAGAATTGTTAACCTATGCTATTGTAGAGAAGTTTTCTAAACTGACGAGAGAGGAGATAGAGAAGATGCTCAAACTGACCCCATTGGACGAAACCGTCGCCGGAAAAGAACTGATCCAAATCGGAAAATCACAAGGTTTGCAAGAAGGTCGAGAGGAAGGTCGAGAGGAAGGTCGAGAAGAAGGTCGAGAAGAAGGTCGAGAGGAAGGTCGAGAAGAAGGTCTGGAAAAAGGGAAACTGATTGGTCAAATCCACATGACTCAAAACCTTCTCAAACAAGAGAGGACTCCTGAAGAAGAGTTGATTCAAAAAAGGAGAGAAGGGTTACAAAACCTGCTTCAACAGCTTCAATCTCAACTCAATCGCTCCTAAGCAAGCTCAAGCACTTTTTGTGAAAGATGATTATTTTGAGTGCGCATCAGTCCTTGAAATGATTCGCTCTGAATCCCTTGCTTTTCGCTCTTGGAAGGGCAGGATTGCCCCATATTTTCAAGGACAGACACAGAGAGCAGCGAGGATCAAGTCCTGGATGAGACCAGCACTCGCCCCTGAGGAATTAAGGTGAGCAAGAATAATTCGCTCAACTCAGGTTTTTATTTCTCATAACCTTTTTCAGGAGGTACTGCAAAATCCTTATCTCGAACTCAGGTTAACTATTCAGGTATCTTCAGAGAACCCATCGAATTGAGCACAGATTTTGCGTGGCATAAAGTCCAGAAAGGTCCTTATGCTCTCGAAAGTTCAAAAATATATTGATTCCCTTTCATTGATTCCCCACCTCGAGGCTCTTCAAGAAGCCAGTCAACACTTTGAAAAAGAACGAGAGCCATGGAAGCAAGAGCGCTTAGCACTCTGATTTACCTGATTGATAGATTTTTAATTATTTTTTACGAATCCTGCTTTTTTTTCATTTGGGGGTTGACATTATGCAAAAAATATAAATTGCCAATATCATGCCTTCACTAAGTTGTTTTAGTGAAAAAGAGGGTTCCCGATCGATGGAACCATATCGTGGGAGGACTTGAAAACGATCGATCCTCTCCGGGAATCTTTTTAATGATAACTGAACGGGTTTTTCAGAGACCTGAATAGTTACAGAAAGATATATGTTGAAGAGAAAAAATGAGCATGGCGGCAACATTTCCGGACTGGCGCAACAATATGGTTTGGATATAAATGAGATTATCGACCTCAGCAGCAATATTTCCCATGTTGTTCCTGAAATGGTATTGGACTGCCTTGAAAAAAATTTGAGGGCCGTTCAGCATTTGCCGGAGCCTTATTCTGAAAGCGTGCTGACGCAATTGTCTCACCACTATCATCTTCCAAAACCTTTCGTGGTCTGCGGGGCGGGAACAACCGAGCTGATCCAGGGAATGAGCTATTGTCATGCGGCTCAAACGGTTTTGATTGTTCAACCAACTTATACGGACTATGAGAAGTATGCCTCACTTTATGGTTGCAGGATCGTCGAGCAGGTTTTGAATGCGAATGAAAATTTTTACTTCGACGTCGAAAAATTTGAGGAGATGATTGCCGGTGTTCAACTGGTTTTTATTTGTAATCCCAACAACCCAACGGGAACCTTGATCGACCGACCATTGATTCTCACGCTTTTAAAGCGCTTTCCCCAAGTGATTTTCGTATTGGATGAGTCTTACATGCCATTTACTTCCTCCGAATCGACTCATTCATTGTTGGGCGCAGGGCAACGCAACCTGGTCGTTCTACGTTCTTTCTCCAAAATTTTTGCCGTACCCGGATTGAGAATGGGATGGTTGTATACGCCTAATAAGGAGCTTATCAACGAATTGCGGAGCTTTTTGTCTCCCTGGTCTTTGAACTCGCTGGCCCAAATCGTAGCGAAAAAATTAATCGGGTTTGAAGATCCATCTTTGACGGAACAAATACAAAATACGAAAAAAAAATTAATTGAACGGATCGCCCCATTTTCCTGGCTTTCCCCTTATCCCAGTCACGCCAATTTTGTTCTGATCAAGTCGCTCAGTTATTCTTCCAAAATGCTTTTTGACTATTTTGCGCGCCATAAAATTTTGATCCGTGATTGCAGCAATTTTACAGGTTTGGATCAATCATTTATTCGTTTTTCCATTAAAGATGAACGCAGTACCCTGAAGGCAGGAGCAATCTTCCAACAATTGAATGAAAATGCAAACCCGACTCTGAATAGATAGATTCTTCCTTAATTGAAATGCGAATCAGGAGTTGAAATTTAATTAATCTCATTAAACCACAAGCTCTGCTGGTGCGAACCTAATAGGCTTTGCCGGTCAGACATGAGAAACGTATCCGTGTCCGTTAGCCGTGCTCGTGCTCGTGAACGGTCAGTGAATTCGACGGCACATTTTGGTTAACATAGAAACAATGCGATGAAGTAACTGTTTCCCTTCGTCAAATAAAGGAGGCTGGATGATCTTCAACACGTTTAAAACATCGAGAATAGCAGCGCATTCCATTGCGGAACCTCGGGCAAATGCATAGAATCGTTGCTTGTCAGGAAAGGAATTTTTTCCACAGCCTTCTGCGATATTGAGAGGAATCGACCATGAGGTCCTTTTCAGTTGGTCAACTAAGGCTGAGTATCCTTTTGGCAATGTTTCGATGACTTGGACAGATAACGCTAAAAATTCGATGGAACATTGGTATACATCGATTTTTTCATGATCTAACATGGCAGCCTTTTTCGTTCACGAGCACGAGCACGTCTTACGATGACGAACACGTTTTGCCCCCATCCTGGGGGCCTCTTCAAGCCACCGGCTCTGCCGGTGGTGATGACTTATAAAATCAATAATTTAATAATTATGATGTGTCATGCCGGTCCCGGATCATCAGGCATCCAAAATATCACCCGTATTCCCCTGGATTGCTGGTCAAGCCAGGAATGACACGTTTTTTGACTCCTGATTCGTGGTCAAGCCAGGAATGACAAGTTTTTTGACTTTGGATTCCTGGTCTGGGCCAGGAATGACAAGTTTTTTAACTCCTGATTCACGTACTTGAATTAGTGATATAACAGGCAAAATCTGATATTGTTGATCACTCAGCCAAACGTCCGAAACCGGTTTTGTTTGCGCGTATAAAAGTACGAAAGTCAGTTATTTTTTTCAGGAGAGGCCTCATGGCACAAAACACAAAGAATAATGGAAACAAAAAAAATCAAAGTGAATCTTTAGAAGAAAAATCGTCTGATCCGTCCGCCAGTGTTGAAGAACTTTCTTTCCAGGAGATTGGTATTCGATTGATTTATTCCCTCCTGTTTTTAATTATTTTTGCGCTGGTTGAAACCATCGTACAGATCACCGTATTATTTCAATTCATACACCTCTTTCTTGTTCGCCGGGAAAACGATGCGGTTCGCGATGCCACCAACAAATTGTCAACTTATGCTTATAAAGTAATTCGTTATCTGACAATGAACGATCATCAACGTCCCTTCCCCTTCACCGATTGGCCTGAGGCCTTGGAACCCCCTGAAGAAAAGGAGATCGACTGAAAAAGAGGGTGTCGGGTTTGCAGACTGGTATTGTTGGAACTCGGATATTCCAGTTTGCAGCCCTGACTTATTGTATTTGGTAGAGATGAGAAAGCGCTTGAATATAACGGTCCACGGCTTGGTACAGGGAGTTGCTTTTCGCTATTATACCGTGGAAAAGGCGCAGCAATTGGGCCTCAAAGGCTTTGTGAAAAACCAACCAGATGGTACGGTTTATATAGAAGCGGAAGGAGAAGACAGGGTGTTGCGCGATTTCGTAGCCTGGTGTCGTCAGGGTCCCCCTCACGCAAGGGTTACGCAAGTCTTGACTACGGAAAGTGATCGTCAACCCGATCAGGGATTTGAAATACGATACTAAATCCAACCCAGGAGATTTTTTCTCCGGGCAAAATTCTCACTGATGCATAGCATTATAAAATTTTATTCCAGGGACGGAAGGCCAGCAGGCGATCCCTTTCAGCCCCCTCTGCATTCTTTTAATTTCCCGGATGATTCTTGATTTATTTATCAAAATAATCCTGCTATAATTAAAAAATTTATAATTATAACAGGGTTCATCCTATGAAAAAAAATGTGTTCTATATCCCGAGGGAGCTGGAAACAGCAATTGAGCTTTATCGGAATTCCCCGGAAATTTTTGCCATCATAGGGACCAGGCAATGCGGAAAAACGACGTTGGTGCGGCACATCATGCAGGGAATCAAGGGGAAGCGGGTGGTGTTTCTGGACTTTGAGGATCGGGATGAGCTGAATCTGTTCACAAGCGATATTAAAGCGTTTGCCAAACTCCATGTGGAAGGCAAAGATTTTTTGTTTATTGATGAATTTCAATATGCTGCTAAGGGGGGGAAACAACTCAAATATCTCTACGATCATTTTCCCATCAAAATCATCATTACCGGTTCTTCGGCTACAGAACTCTCCATCCAAAGTATCCGGCACCTGGTCGGCCGCATTTTTGTTTTCACCCTGCACCCTTTTTCTTTTTATGAATTTTTAAGTTACAAGGAACCGAATTTGGCAGAACTGATCCGGACCGAGCCAGCGCTCAGTTCAGTAATCATCGAAAGGACACAGCCCTATTATCAAGAATATCTCATCTATGGGGGATATCCCCGAGTGGTGTTGGCAGACTCGTTCCAGGAAAAAGAGGTGGTCTTGAAAAATATTTTTCAAACCTACCTCCTCAAAGAGATTCGACAAATCTTGAACTACCGCCATGATCTCAAACTCGAAAAATTAATTCGGGCACTGGCTTTCCAAGTCAGTGGTGTTTGTAATTACAATGAATTATCAGGATTGACGGGGTTGAAATATAGAGAACTCCTGGAGGCCCTCGATATTCTCACCAACACCTTTGTGGTGAGCCCTTCTCGCCCGTATTTTACAAACAAACGGTTGGAATTGGTCAAATCCCCCAAATTCTATTTTATCGACAATGGATTTCGCAATAGTGCGATCAAAAACTTCAGGCCTCCTGCAGAACGCAGTGATCGAGGGGCGCTTCATGAAAACTTCATTGCCGCAGAATTGCTAAAAAAGGATATCGAGCTCCGGTATTGGCGTACCAAGTCCAAAGCCGAGGTCGATTTTATTATCGACCAGGGAAACCAATTGCTTCCCCTGGAAGTGAAAACCCAGCCAGGGGGCCCCCGGGTGTCCCGCTCCTTCCGCAGTTTTATCGACAAATACCATCCCGCTCAAGCCATCATTGCCTCAAATACTTTTTTTGCAAATGACACCCTGGGAGAGACTGCTCTTTCTTTTCGTCCGCATTGGCAGGTCATTGCCGATTTATAGTGCGTACCCTCACTAATGAACTACCCCGCGGCACAAGCAGCGGGGTATCCCACTGTAAAAACTATTCTCTCAACGAAGCAACGGTACGCCTGATTCGCATTTTTTCGTAACTATCGCTTTTTGGCTCATGATCATAAAGAAGCGGATCTCCCTGATTGATAGATTTTTAATTTTTTTACGAATCCTGCATTTTTTTTTAAATTTGGGGGTTGACATTATGCTAAAATATATTGCCAAAATCATGCCTTCACTAAGTTGTTTTAGTGAAAAAAAGGGTTCCCGATCGATGGAACAATATCGTGGGAGGACTTGAAAACGATCGGTCCTCTCCGGGAATCTTTTTAATGATATTTAACTGAACGGGTTTTTCAGAGACCTGAATAGTTACTTTTTTTTTACGAATCCTGCATTTTTTTTTAATTTGGGGGTTGACATTATGCAAGTAGTAGTAGTGCTATAATCATACCATCACTAAGTTGTTTTAGTGAAAGAAGAGGGTTTCCGATCGATGGAACAATATCGTGGGAGGACTTGAAAACGATCAGTCCTCTCCGGAAATTTTTTTCAACGTTATTTGACTAAACGGGTTTTCAGAGACCTGAATAGTTACCTTGAAATTAAGAATTTCGGCTTGTTTTTCGTTTTCTTTTTTGATAATTTTCAACGAAATCGCCTTGGGCTGACGGTTTTATTTCAATGTCGCTCCTATTGATTGAGCCGAAAGTCATGTAAAACCTCATCTCCTCCCCAGAGGATTTTTAGAAATGGTCCACGGGGAATGGAAAAGGGCAAAAAAAGCTTGATTAACATTTGCAAAGCGATTATATAATATTTTTCCAAGTTCCGGGAACGCAACGTTACGGGGGAATTTTGGACATCCGTGATGCCTGAGTATGTCCTGTTTTCGTTCATTTTTATAAGGAGAAGCCTATGGAATAAAACCCGTTTTGAAACAGCTAATGGGCGCGTGAGAGCGTCATTTTGTCATTTATTTTTTTAAGGAAAATCTTATGAAATCGAAAATCGCTATTCTGTTAATGCCATTTATTCATTCATTTATTTTTAAGGAGAATCTTATGAAATCGAAAATCGCAATGTTTAATCTAAACCACAAATCAACCTTCAGTTCAACCCTGTTGGCCCTCATGCTGGTCCTCCTCCTGGGAGGAGCAGGCTTCCTGGGCAGCCCGGCCTGGGCAGCCGAAATAAAAGGCTTTTCGTCGGAGGCGGCAATGAACGCCGGACCGGAATACGGTGGGACGATTACATACTTGAATGATAGCGGGCAGGGCCCGCCTAACTCGTGGGACCCCGTTGACAACCAAGGTACAACAATGCTTCATGTCTCACCGTATCTGGAGACCCTTCTTATTGGAGACTTTGAGAAGTATGGGCCACGCGGCACCAATGAGTTTCCGTTCCGAATGATGAGTGGGCATGTTCCTTATCATATGTATAAAGGTCTGTTGGCTGAAAGCTGGACGGTGCCCGATCAGAACACAATTATTTTCAAAATACGTCAGGGAATCATGTTCCAGGACAAGCCGGGAGTAATGGCAGGAAGGGAACTGACAGCGGAGGATGTAGCTTATAGCTACAATCGCAATCTATCGTCAGGAAATATGCTCAGCTTCTATGAGCCGTTCACGACGATAACCGCTACGGATAAGTACACGGTTGAAATCAAGATGTCCTCATGGGTGCCTGATTGGACGTGGAAGATAGGAACCTATAGGTTTTATCCGTATCCTCGAGAGCTGGTGGAGGCGGGGATAGGTGACTGGCAGAATCATATTGGGATAGGGACGGGCCCGTTTATGCTCGAGGACTTCGTGGAAGGTAGCTCGGTAACTTACGTAAAGAACCCCAATTACTGGGACAGTTACGTATACAATGACAAGAACTATGAGATTCCGTTTGTCGACCGTATCGTAAAAACTCTAATAGAGGAGCCAGCCATCCAGATCGCTTCGTTACGAACAGGGAAGATTGACATGATGAGTGGTGTTGGCTCTCAGTACGTCCAGACGCTAATGGATACAAGTCCCGAAATAGAGCTTATGGAGGCTTTGGAGCCCAGGGGTTACTTAGTGGGCATGAGGCTGGATAGAGAGCCCTTTGACGATGCCAGGGTGCGGCTGGCAATGAGCATGGCTATAGATCGACAGGCCGTTATTGACAAAGTATGGGATGGTAAGGGATCTATCCTGAACTTCCCCTACCATTCAAATTTGCCAGAAACTCTCTATACTCCCCTGGAGAAGCTACCGGGATCAACTCAGGAGCAGTTTGAGTATAACCCGGAGCGTGCGAGGCAACTGTTAGCCGAAGCGGGTTACTCGAATGGTTTCGAGACCACCATACAAATGGATAATCGGGAGGCTTTATCGGATATAGCTGTATTACTGGTAGCTTTCTGGAAGGATATCGGAGTCGACGTTTCAATTGACGTGCAGGACCGGACTAGTATGGGTTCCATTCTTAGAACAAAAAAACATGAGCCGGTTACTCTGTTTACTCACGGGGGACCAGCTGATCAGTTTTCTCCTTTAAGTGTATACATTTTCCCGAAGTTCGTTTTAAATACATCTTCATCGACAACGAAGTCGATCGTGATGGATGACCCTGAATTGCAAGAGCTATACGATCGGGCATTCGGTACAGTGGACGTCGTTGAACAGCAGAAGCTGCTCAAGGAGTTGTCGCAGAAGATCTTAGCGGGAAATTATTACGCTATTGTGCCAACTGGACATGTAAACCTGGCTCACTGGCCATGGTTAGAGAACTACTACGGCGAAGACGGTGAATCCGTTGGCGGCCTTCAACGCGGAGTGTTTTCTCGTGTCTGGATCAACAGCGCTTTAAAGCAAGAATTAGGGGGAGAGTAAAGGGAAACCTTAACTAAGGAGGCAGAGAAGGATGTCTATACTGATTACCGGCGGAACAGGTTGGGTGGGTACTGGCCTGGCGCATAGACTGGTAAAGAGAGGAGAGGACGTCATATTGTTTGACATCGCTCCGCAAATAGAGCGCGTCGCGGAGATCAAGAACAATGTAAAGTTTGTCCAGGGAGACGCAAAGGTCTGGCCTGAAGTGTTGCATGTCGTCAAGGAAAACAACGTTGAAGGCATATTGCACCTTACAAGGCCTGAAACCCCTACTCCCTGGGCCGCTTATGAAGGGCATGTCTCCGGAATAATGAATGTCCTGGAAGCGGCGCGACTCTTCGAGGTTAAGACGGTGTTGTTCACCAGCAGTATGATGACCTACGGGCTGGGAATACCTACTGACACCATCACTGATGAGACACTACAACGGCCTGATACCGAGTACGGTGTAACGAAGCTATATGGTGAGCTTATTGGCAGATCCTACCGGAAGAGATTTGACCTTGACTTTCGCTGCATACGATACCCCAACATCTTTGGTCCCGGATTTATTCGGCTCCATCTGAAAACTCAGTTTATTGGCTGGATGATTCTAAATGCAGCCCTTGGCAGGCCTGCCGAATGTACTGTCAGCGAAGACACCAGGATTCCTGTCATGTACTATGAAGATGCGATGCGGGCCACGCAAATGCTGTATGATGCACCGAAAGAGCAAATTGAGACCGTGTGCTATAACATAGTATCGGTATTCCCATCACTAACGGCCAAGGAGGTAGAGCTGGCTATAAAGAAGTTCATTCCGGAAGCTGAATTTACCTATAAGCCGGACCCCTGGGCCATGAATTATATCCGCAATCTCAATAACATCGATGACAGCCGGGCTCGTGAGGAATGGGGGTGGGAGCCATTGTATGCCGATTTCGAAAAAGGAGTGGCCGATTTCATCAAAGAAGTAAGATCGAAACCCGAGTACTACAGCCAGGCCGCGTTAGCAAGCGTATAGCTAGAGTGCGACCCGAGACCAGGATGAATTGCAAGGAGATACAAAAGAGGGATGCAAACCTACATAATCAGAAGAGTCCTCCTGATTATACCCACTCTATTGGTGGCGAGTCTCGTAGTGTTCTTCCTTATTCGATCTATTCCCGGCGATATAGTGAGCCAGATGGAAGCTCAGCATATCGGGATTTTTACAGATGCGGACGAAGCGGCTATCAGACAGCGCCTGGGACTGGATTCGCCGATCCTGGTACAATACGGACGCTGGATAGGAGTTGTGCCGGACCAGCATGGCTCTTTTTCCGGACTTTTGCAAGGCAACCTTGGATTATCCCTATGGCGCCAGCTACCTGTGACGAGGATCATACTCACCAGATTGCCAGTAACCCTTGAGCATGGTGCCTTGTCTATAGTCATAGCGGTACTGATAGCCGTACCTATAGGTACCTACTCAGCGATACGGCAGGACACCTTTGGCGACTTTATCGCGCGCAGCTTTGGTATTTTCGCTCTCGCTGTACCCACTTTCTGGATAGGGACGTTGGTAGTAGTCTTCCCCTCGCTTTGGTGGGGTTGGTCTCCGTCGATAAAGCTGATCAAGTTCACGGATGACCCGCTGGGGAACCTGGGGATGTTCATCATTCCGTCTCTTGTTTTGGGCATGGCTATGGCGGGGGTAACCATGAGGATGACGCGAACCATGATGCTGGAGGTGCTCAGGCAAGACTATATCCGGACGGCTTGGTCGAAGGGGCTCAAGGAGAGGATGGTAATCCTCCGACATGCTCTTCCAAACGCCCTCATTCCGGTGGTCACCATCATAGGATTGTTGTTACCTGTCGTGGTGGGGGGGTCTGTTATCACAGAGCAGATATTCGGCTTACCCGGCCTGGGTACTTTAATGCTACTGGCCATCAACGATAGAGACTACACCATAGTCTCCGGCATAATGATGTTTGTGGCTGTCTTTCAGTTGCTGGCCAATCTGGTTGTTGACCTGACCTACGGTTTTCTTAACCCGATGGTTCGGTATAAGTAATATGAGTGACACCCAAGAGATACCAACCGTAGCCAGCGAGAAGAGACGGACAGGTCTGGCATCTTTCTTTGTCAGGCTGGTCAAGGAGAAGCCCGTGGGGGCCTTCTTTGGGATGATCGTCTTGCTCTTTCTTCTTACTGGTATTTTTGCCGATTGGCTGGCGCCTTACGGAATAAACGAAAGTCACCCTATAGATCGCCTGCTTCCCCCATCAACCCAGTATTTCTTCGGTGTGGATAACCTGGGGCGGGATATCTTCAGTCGTGTTATCTTTGGGGCTCGTATCTCGATGATTGTAGGTATAGCTGCTGGTACGATGTCTATACTTGTTGCCTCGTTGATAGGTGTTCTTTCCGGGTATTTCGGCGGTAAGTTCGATATGGTGGTGCAGCGCTTTGTGGATGGCTGGATTTGCTTTCCCTCGTTGATCCTTTACCTTGCCGCTATGTCTATAGTGGGACCAGGGATGTGGCAGGTGATTATTGCCATAGGGTTGGTACAAGGTATCGATGCTTCAAGGATAATGAGAAGCGCAGTTATCAACATTAGAGAGAATATGTATGTAAATGCGGCGGTGGCTATTGGCAGTCCGACTACGAAAACAATCGCCCGGCATATCCTGCCCAATACTATGCCTGCTATGATCATCTTATTTTCGACACAGGTGCCGATTGCAATTTTATCTGAAGCCGCCCTCAGCTTCCTTGGTTTTGGCATCCCCCCTCCGCAGCCTAGTTGGGGAGGGATGCTCACTGGCTCCGGACGCTCCTATATGTTCCGAGCTCCTTGGATGGCCCTATGGCCTGGTCTGGCTATCAGTATTGTAGCCTACAGCATCAATATGTTTGGTGATGCGGTGAGGGACCTGCTGGACCCCAAGCTCAGGGGCAGCGTCGGGGGTCTCGGTGGCCACGGTGCGAAGTTGGCTAAAAAAGCTAAGGCTCGTCACATATAAAATCCAGGGACAGTTACGAAAATAAATCACGAAAACCAGATCCGAAATTAGCGGGGATCAGAATCTTTCTCCTGGTGGAGAGCACGCAGCCGTTCGACTTCCGCAAGCGCTTTTTCTTCACGCTCATGAAACTCGACTTCCTCATTGTTCGCTTTTGTTGATTTTCCTTCTCAAGTCGTTCTTGAATGACTGTCTTGAGCGAAGGTATTGGTGCTTGAACGGTTTTCCATTTACTTTATCATTTTTTTGTGATGCTTGCCATCAATCAATAGCCCCTTGAGGTCTCCTCGCATTGCTTTTAAATCGGAGCAAAACGCGCTGTGTTAAGGCTCCGGTTGATTGACTTGTTAGCACTTTATATTGATAACTGTGCGATATGGGATAAGGTTTCTGGATAGTTTTTCACCAGATGTAGTAAGGTTATTGCTTGTTCATTGGGCCTGCTTCGACCCTGCTCCCAGTTTTCCAAAGTTCGACTCGAAGTGTGTAAATATCTGGCGAAGACCTGCCTTGACATATTCAGCCGATGTCGGATACTTTTAATTTCACTCGGGGTTATTGTCAAATCGACAGGTTGTTCCAGCTGATGGGTCTTCAGCGTTAATTTACCCTCATCATGCTTCTTTGCCTCAGATAAAGCAGCGTGCAACTCATCATACAAATTACGTTTGCTCATTTCGCCATTTCTCCATCAATGTTTTCAGTTGTTTCTTTTCAGTCGAAGTTAAATCGGTCACTTCATTTTTGGTATAAATGGTCAGTAAGTAGAATCGACTCTTAGCATCCAGGAAATAATAAATAATTCGCGCTCCACCTCTTTTCCCTTTGCCTTTCGTTCCAAAGCGAACTTTTCTTAAACCTCCACTCCCCTGGATCACTGTGCCAATTTCAGGTTGAGCTAAAAGCATTTGCTGTAACTCTCTAAATTCATCATCAGACAAGTAATCCGGTCGAAGTTTCTCAAATAATCGTGATTCTACAAAGAGAGCATTCATGCTTTGAATATACGCATATTACGTATAGATAACAAGGCGAATTTCGATGGTGCCACCGAGCAAGTCGCTGTCTCGTTTCTGTATAATTTGATATTTTGAAAACCGTTTGACAAGCCATAGGGGGATCCGGTACCATTTTCCAACTAGATAATATCTCAGTTACTATGTAAATCAGACAGTCTCCGATGGTTGTGATATTAAATAGTTTCAGCAAAAACTAACAACCATCTTTTAGGAGACTGCTATGAAAAAGATTAACATTGAATCATTATTAGGCCAAACCATTTATATAGGAATCGACGTGCATAAAAAAACCTTTCATGTCACCATTCGGAGCTTTGATTGCGAGTTGAGCAGTCAATCCATTCCAGCGAGTTGGTCGGCCTTAAAAAAACTTTTGAATCCTTTCAAATCATTGGAGATGAAAGTGGTCTATGAAGCCGGTTATTGTGGCTACTGGCTCTCTCGTCATCTGAGCCATTGGGGGGTGGATTGTTTGGTCACCCCTCCCAGTTTGATTCCTCAAGAGTCAGGTAATCGAGTAAAAACCGATCGCAAAGACAGCAAGAAATTAGCCTTTTATCTTTCCAGAGATTTGCTCAAAAGTGTTTATGTTCCGAGTGAAGCTAATTTGCAGCAACGCAAACTCATTCGCCATCGTCGTCAACTCATGGGCAATCGAGTTCGTGTTCAAAATCGCATCAAAGCCGAGTTAAGTTTTCATGGACAAAAGCTCTCCAGCGACCAAGGTTCTTGGACTCAAAGTTTTTTATTGGAATTAACAAACTTGGCTCAAAGCGACTCTCGCTTTGGTTTGAGTATGCAAATGCTTCTGGAAGAATTCCATTTTCTCCAAGAGCAAATTCTTCGTCTGACTCAAGCCATTCGACAACTGGCCAAGAGCCCTCAACACCAACTCAACGTTCAGTTTTTAAGATCCATCCCCGGAGTGGGTTTGCTCACAGCGATGACCTTTTTATTAGAATTGGAAGATCTCACGCGTTTTGCTCAAAGTGATCAAATCGCCGCTTATGTGGGCTTAACCCCTTCTCAGTTTTCCAGTTCTGATCAGATTCGCATGGGCCATATTACTCGTTCCGGCAAAGCCGATCTGCGTGGAATGTTGGTGGAAGCGGCTTGGACTCTGGTGCGTAAAGATCCTTATTTTAAAACCAAATATCAACGCTTGGCTTGCCGCATCGGAGGCAAACGGGCCATTGTGGCCATCGCTCGTAAACTGGTGATTTTGGCTAGGAGGTTAATCCTCGATCAAACACCTTATCAACCTCCTGTGCTCCAAGTGGTTTAAACAAAAACAGAGCCTTGAGATTCATCTACTAGAAAGCAACAACCAAGAAATTTGAAAAAGTTCAACACCTCATTATCGAAGTTCCTGGAGTATGGCGGTGTCATTCTTGTTGACTCCGATCATCGTCGCTCAGTATGCCAACTCCTTTCATGAAAATGACTTCGAAAAAGTAACTTGTCGGCCTTTGGGACCACGAATAGTAGACTGGTTAGAATTTTTTTCATAACTATCTTGACATATGATTTCATAGTAGAATGACAGGTTATACAGAAAAATGGATAGTTCATGATAAAGCTCCCTTCTCAAATTTAAGCATATTTGAATCGGTTTTAGAGCAGCATGCCATTCCGCTGGCGGAGCGTGCCTCGACTTCCCCCCTTGAGGCTCTTCAAGAAGCCTGTCAACTCTTTGAAAAAGAACGAGAGCAGTGGAAGCAAGAGCGCTTAGAATTCTGATTTACCTCCCTGGCAAAGCGTTTACGATCATTATCGCCATTGGAAAAAACACTGGATTGTGGAGTGAACCTTCGCTTTTTGGCTCATGATCATAAAGAAGCGGATCTCCCTGATTGATAGATTTTTAATTTTTTTTACGAATCTTGCATTTTTTTTTTTAATTTGGGGTTGACATTATGCAAGTAGTAGTAGTGCTAAAATCATACCATCACTAAGTTGTTTTAGTGAAAAAAGGGTTCCCGATCGATGGAACAATATCGTGGGAGGACTTGAAAACGATCGGTCCTCTCCGGGAATCTTTTTAATGATATTTAACTGAACGGGTTTTTCAGAGACCTGAATAGTTACCAAATGTTAAAGAATTTCTGCTGGTTTTTCTTTTTTGATAGATTTCAAGAAATCGCTGCAGGGTTGACCTTGGGTGCTACCAAAGAATAATCCGCTTGCCTCCCATGGCTTTTCCGAAAAAAGAGACCGACAAAATAATTATCTGGAATACTATAAGACAGTCAATGAATAGAGGGAACTCTTCCATTTTCTCCAACCGCGTATGGCTCACTTCATGCTGCCCAGATTCATTCGGATTGTCGACGAATTGCCCAAAACCCCCACCCAGAAAGTACAAAAAAATCTGCTCAAAACGGCAGGAATCACTCCCGATACTTGGGATCGGGAGTCTGTAGGAATCAAAGTAAAGCGAGAAAAGATATGACTGAGGAGGGTCTTCGTCGAAAAGGCCGACTTCATTTCAAGCGTCGGATATCTGAATGGCGGCGACTCCAGGGAAAAGGCAGGCCTCCCACCAAAGCAGGCGATCAAGGTTTACTCTAACCTGGCTGCCTTAGACTTTGAAGAGACGACCAAACAGATGCGACTGGTTTCGGTGCATCCCGGCGTCTCTGTTGAGCGTGTCAAGGAGAACACGGGATTTGACTTGGTCATACCGGAGAAAGTCCCTGAGACTGAGCGGCCCACCGAGCAAGAAGTCGACATGATCAGGAACCAGATAGACCCCAACGGGATATACCTGACCTTCAAGGACTAAGAAGCTGTTTTAAAAACCCTAAAATTGCCATAAATGTCTCCCCTCCCTTGAAGGGAGGGGTTGGGGGAGGGTGAGGGATTCGCCGATTAACTCGGTTTTTCCTAATTTGCAAGCTTGACCCCGAAATCGAAATTTGATATTCCTACTATTTGGCCATACGGAGTATTGGAGCCGGCTGAAATGCATTTTTTTCTTGACCTTTCAGCTAGTGAATGACTTTATTTAGGTCCCAATCCTTCATTGGAAAACTGAAACGGTAAAATAAATTCTTAAACGAATGCATCGTAAAAATTAATGATTATAAAGGGTTTTATATGACAAAATTGTTTGATCTCACAGGTAAGGTTTCTATTGTTACCGGGGGGAATGGTGGGATAGGAAGAGCCATCGCAATAGGACTTGCTGACCATGGTTCAGATATTGTCATCGCGGCACGAAATGAAAAGAAAACAGAAGAGGTTGTCAAACAAATACTTTCCGTTGGAAGACGCTGTATTGGTGTTCAATGTGATGTGCTTCAGAGAAGTGATATCATCAACACAATCGAGGTTGCTGAGAATGAACTAGGAGGTCTCAACATACTCGTGAACAACGCAGGAATTGGACAGGGAGGAGAACCGCCTCAGGAGATTGCATTAGAATGGTGGCAGCAAGTCATCGACACTAACCTGACAGCCCCTTTTGTCTTTTCACAAGCAGCCTACCCTGCTTTAGTCAAATGCGGAGGAGGAAAGATTATCAATATAGGTTCGGGTTATTCAATCAAGGCTGCTGCCGGAAATGCACCCTATGCTGCCAGTAAAGCTGGATTGTGGAACATGACCCGGTCTCTGGCACTGGATTGGGGCGAGGACAATATTCAGGTCAACATGATTTTACCTGGATGGATTCGAACAGAGATGGCCTCAGAACCCTTGGGAGACATCAAGCGAAAAAACAAAATTATTTCTGAAACTCCAGCCGGCAGGGTAGGGGAACCTGAAGACATAACCGGAGCGGCTGTCTTTCTTGCTTCCGGAGCATCAGACTTTGTCACTGGGAAATACCTCCAAGTGGAAGGAGGAAGACATGCAGGAGATATGGCATGGCCTCCCAAAACTAAAGGATGAGATATCAATCTTATTGACCTGCCCCCTTTACTGAAAAATTACTGAAACGCCCTAAAAGAATCATTCACTAGCGAGAATGCAAAGAAAGAGATCGAAAGGGGTCAAATCATTTTTCGCTAGCGTTTTGTTGGAACTGGATGCAAATCAGATTCGTTGCCAAACTTATACGGTACTAAAAACGCAGCGACAAAATCATTAAAGTGGGATATGCACTATCTGATCTTGATATTCATCTACATCTGAAGCCTCCCATATTAACAATAAGTCATCAATGATCTCTCCCATTGATGCATTGGGACGTATTTCGAATACTCCTGGGACATGATTTCCTTGTGATAAATGATCTTTCAAATGTTGCGGCATAGATTTTCTATTTCGAGTAATCAAACTAAATCCTTCTTTTTCAAGCCAAATCAAAATTTTAGGATCAAGTGTTCCAAGAGGAGGAGCCTTTTCATCACCAATATTGTAGATGATAATTTTGGGTTGAATTCTACGCAATTGATCAGCAATTGCTGGTGCCGTGTTCTCATCCACAAGATAGCATCGCTCACTCATATTGCGATACCTTTTATCTGGGCCTGCCTTTCCAATTTAAGTTTTCGCAGACGACTTACTCCAGGAGATGGATTTTGTTGTTGTTCTTGCCAAGATTCTTCAGCATATTTTCTCCATCGCTCCATATACTGATCAACTTCTCTTTTGTTGTGGAAATAATAAGTCAGAGTCCCATAGACTTGTTCGAGAGACAATGCCCGATAACGAATGGCTATTTCTTCTGGGCTAGAAGCATTAAAATAATCCTCCAACACTGTTTCTATACCGATCCTCGTACCTTTTAAGCGAATGTCATCTTCACTCAAGAAATCAAAATAATCCTCTAGCTTAATTCGAGCATTTTCCATAGTACCCTTAATACTTTCAGGATAAGACAATAAATCGTTCAAATAATATCTTTTATTTTATCACTAATTTAAAGAATTTCGTAACTATTTAGGTTACTTTAGAGCCCCCTTCAATTTAAGCACAGGTTTTGCACGGCATAAAGTCCAGGAAGGACATTATGCTCTCGAAAGTTCAAAAGTATATTCATTCCATTTCATCGACAGCCCCCCTCGAGGCTCTTCAAGAAGCCTGTCAACTCTTTGAAAAAGAACGAGAACAGTGGAAGCAAGAGCGATTAGCACTCCTCAAACGTATTGAAGCGCTCGAAACAGAAAATAAGCAACTCCGGGATCAGTTGGCTCTCAACAGCCAAAACTCAAGTAAGCCTCCTTCCAGCGATCCAAGTCGAAAGAACAAAAGTTTGCGTAAAAGTAGGTGTCGCTCTCGCGGAGGTCAACCCGGTCATCAAGGCCATCATTTGCCTTTCAGTGAATCACCAGATCATGTGGAGCCTCATTTTGTCAGCACTTGTGAAGCCTGTGGAGAAGATTTATCCCAAGAGAAGGTTGAGGCCCGGCATAAACACCAAGTGTTTGATCTTCCCCCGCTCCAATTAGAGGTCACCGAGCATCAGGTGGAACAAAAAAATTTGTCCCTGCTACCGGCATCTGAATCGCTCGAGCTTTCCAGCAGGGATAGAGGGACCCACTCAATAGGGTCCCTGGATCAAAGGCTTAGCGGTTTATATCAATCAATATCAGTTTCTGCCCTTTGATCGATGCCAGCAATTCTTTGAGGATCTGTTCGGCCAGACGCTCAATGCGGCCACGATTTATGCTAGCCTCCAGCAAGCCGCCCATAGGCTTTATCCCTTGCAACAACAAGTGGCTGAAGCTCTGATTCAAGCGGAGGAAACCTTGTTATTCATGGATGACTTTCGGGTTCCTTTTGATAACAACCAAGCCGAGCGAGATATTCGCATGGTTAAATTGAAACAGAAAAACTCAGGCGGCTTCCGAACGGCTGAAGGATCACAGGCTTTTTGTACCATCCGAGGAGCTCTTTCCACTACCAGAAAACAAGGAAAATCCATCTTCGAGATGCTCACACAGGCTTTGTCTCTCCCGGATCCAGTCCGGGACAAGCTTTTACCTGCGCCTCCTTGTTACTGAAACTCCCCTTTTTTTAAACGTTTCGCCCCTTGCGAGCCAAACGTATTCCTGGCGAACATAGCATCGTCAATGCGATTTTGTAGGTCGTGAAAACGAGTTGTCAGTGGAGTGCATATTCCGGCCCACTTCGATCACCGATTCCGGTCCACTTCGATCACTGATTCCGGCCCACTTCGATCACTGATTCCGGCCCACTTCGATCATCATGGATGATCGTTGCAACAGCGAAGCAAGCCGTTCCTTCATTTCAATAAAATTGGCTATATAGATCCTCTGTCAGTAAGAATATTTTCATTATTTTCCAAGAGGATCTATGAGCCGGAAACAAGGAAAGGAATTGTCGATGCGTAAAGTACGAGAAATTTTGAGATTAGGATTAGTCTGTCAACTGTCCCAGCGACGGATTGCTCAAAGTTGTCATATGTCTCAAGCCAGTGTGAGCAAATTTTTGAATTTAGCCAAACAAAGAGAGATTGAAGGCACACAAGTCTCTCAATTCAGTGATGAAGAATTGATGAAGGCGCTTGGGCTCAACAGTGAGGTTATCTGCTATAAAATGGCTCCCATGCCAGATTTTAAACAAATTCACGAAGAGCTGAAAAAGAAAAGTGTCACGCTTCGCTTATTGTGGGAAGAATACAAGTATCTTCATCCAAGCGGTTATCAATATTCCCAATTCTGCGAACATTACAGTCGTTTCAAGCAAACGCTCAATCGATCGCTTCGCCAGACTCACAAGGCCGGTGAGAAGCTGTTTGTGGATTATGCGGGAGAAAGCGTCAAGATCTACAATCGAGAAAGCGGCAAGTTTCAGGCGGCTCAAATTTTTGTCGCAGTTCTGGGAGCGAGCAACTACACCTATTGCGAAGCGAGCTGGACTCAAAGTCTGCCCGACTGGATCGCTTCTCACATTCGTGCCTTTGAGTTTTTTGGAGCAGTGTCCAAAGTGGTGGTGCCGGATAATTTGAAATCAGGGGTGAAAAAAGCCTGCTTCTATGAACCGGATATCAATCCCACTTACCACGAATTGGCCCTTCATTATGGTACGGTGATTCTCCCCACCAGGGTCCGAAAACCCAAAGACAAAGCCAAGGTAGAAGTGGCGGTACAAATTGTAGAACGTTGGATCTTAGCCGCCTTACGTCATCGCAGTTTCTTCAGTTTAGAAGAATTGAATCGAGCAATCCGTCGTCTGTTAGAACGCTTGAATCAACGCCCTTTTAAAAAATTACCCGGATCGCGCTGGTCTTGTTTTCAAACGCTGGAATTACCGGCTTTACTAGCCCTACCTCAGCAACGCTACAGTTTTGCTCAGTGGAAAAAAGCGAAAGTGAATATCGATTATCATGTGGAGTTGCAGAGGCATTACAACAGCGTTCCTTACTCCCTCTGTCACCAGGAAGTTCAAATGCGTTATAGCAGCGAAACGCTGGAAATCTTCTTTCGAGGCAAACGGGTGGCTTCCCACAAACGTGATGATCGTGCCGGGCTTCATAGCACTCAGGAGCAACATATGCCCAAAGGACATCGAGAACATCTACATTGGTCGCCTTCTCGCTTGATTGACTGGGCTGCCACCATCGGACCAGCCACCGCTAAACTGGTAGCAGGAATCATGGATCAAAGAAGCTATCCTGAGCAGGGATACCGTTCCTGCTTAGGGATTATGCGCCTTTCTAAACTCTACACGGCCAATCGAGTGGAATCGGCTTCTCAGAGGGCTATTCTCATTGGGGCTTTCCGCTATAGCAGTGTTCATTCGATCTTAAAGAAAGGTTTGGATCGGCATCCCCTTTCCAAGCCAGAACCCACCCCGCAACTGGAACATGAAAATATCCGTGGGGCTCATTACTACCAATGAGCCCCTCAGAAAGGAGTTTATGATTACTGTCCCTACTTTTGAAAAATTGAAATCGATGAAGTTTTGGGGAATGGCCCAAGCTTTCGAAGAACAAATGGCCTCCAGTCAGTATGAGCGATTGAGTTTTGAGGAACGCTTGGGCTTGCTAGTGGATCGGGAAGCCAGTGAAAGAGAAAACCGTCGTATGCAATCCAGACTGAAACAAGCTGCTTTACGACAACAAGCCTGTATCCAGGACATTGACCATACGCTGCCCCGAGGATTAGATCCTGCTCTGATGCAATCCCTCTACAGCGGCCAGTGGATTAAAGAACATCTCAATATCCTAATCTGCGGACCAACCGGCATCGGGAAAAGTTTTATTGCCTGTGCCCTGGGACATCAAGCCTGTTTGCAGGGAGCTCGAGTCAAATACTTGAGAATCCCTCGATTGCTACCCCAGTTGGCCTTAGCCAGAGGAGATGGCTCCTATCTGAAAATGATCAACCAGATGGCGCGAATGGATTTGATTATTTTAGACGACTGGGGGCTCTCAGTCTTTAACGACCAGGAAAGACGAGATATTTTGGAAATCCTCGATGATCGCCATAACCGAGGTTCAACTATTATTACCGCTCAACTTCCTGTGGAAAAATGGCATCAGATCATCGGTGATCCTACACTGGCTGATGCCATCCTCGATAGAGTGGTGCACAATGCTTATAAACTTCAATTGAAAGGAGAGTCGGTCAGAAAAAAACGATCCAAGTTGACCAATGCTAAACAATAAATTAAAACTAAATTAAAGAGAACGTCGCTTCGCTCCGAGAGGGTGATCGAAGTGATCCGGAATCAGTGATCGAAGTGGACCGGAATCGATGATCGAAGTGAGCGGAATACGCAGTGGAGTATTCTCCTCCATGATTTACCTCCCTGGCAAAGCGTTTACGATCATTATCGCCATTGGAAAAAACACTGGATTGTGGAGTGAACCTTCGCTTTTTGGCTCATGATCATAAAGAAGCGGATCTCCCTGATTGATAGATTTTTAATTTTTTTGGTAACTATTTAGGTGCGAAAACACTGGGCTAGTGGGCGACAGAACCTCTAAATTTCGTCAAAATATCTCAAAAGTGAATGATTTATTGTGCTTTTTCCAAGGAAAATACCCGAAAACCCAGGAAACTCGCACCTAAATAGTTACGAAAAAAGAATAAAATGACGATATCCTCCTAGCTCGCAGTCCCATGTCCAAGTTCCGAGAACGGAAGGACAAGGGGCAATTGGGAAAATCATGGACGCCTGAGGGCGTCCTTTTTTCATGCATTGTCTTATGAGGAGAAGCCTATGGTGAAATCACGTTAGCCGAAAATGAATTTTTATTCCTTCAAACTCAATAACAATATAGGTAGAAATGAAAAGAATAATCAGAGAAATTGTCGAGAATGTGCTTTGGGGAATCAAAGCAGGTTTTCAAGCAATCCTTAATTTTGAACATCCTTTTGAAAGGAACAACATGTTTAATCTAAAAAGTAGCTCAACCTTGAGCACAAGCCTGCTGGCTCTCATCATGGGAGCAAGCATCTTCTTGGCTGGTCAGGTCTGGGCAGCCGAACCCGAATACGGTGGGACGCTTACAGTGACGGGAGAGTTGGTGCAGTTCTCGCCTACAAGTTGGGACCCCGCTGAATGGGTCTGGACGTCAATGATTTGGACTGAACCCTTTCTGCAGTCGCTTGTTCTTGGTGACTTTGTGAAGAATGGGCCACGCGGCACCAATGAGTGGCATTACCAAGGTTATGCAGGTGCTCCTTATCATATGGTAAGAGGTCTGTTGGCTGAAAGCTGGACGGTGCCTGATGATAAAACAATTATTTTCAAAATACGTCAGGGCATCATGTGGCATGAAGTGCCGGGAGTCATGGCATCAAGGGAGTTTACAGCGGAGGATGTCGCTTATACCTGGACTCGTAATTTATCGGCAGAAGGGGCCTGGGATGCTATGGTTGGGCTCGTTGATACGGTAACCGCTACGGATAAGTACACGGTTGAATTCAAGTTGAAGCAATGGATGCCTGATTGGACAAACAAGATAGGGGATGCCGATTATGCGACGAGGGTGTATCCACGAGAGGTAGTGGAGGCAGGATCAGGTGACTGGAAGAATTGGCGTGGGATAGGGACAGGCCCGTTTTTGCTCGAGGACTTCGTGGAAGGCAGCATGGTAACTTACGTAAAGAACCCCACTTACACGCTCCCAACCTGGGACACTGCAACCATCAATGGCAAGGAATACAAGATTCCGTTTATCGACCGTCTGGTACATTCTCTAATAACGGATATATCCTCCCAGCTCGCTGCGTTACGAACAGGGAAGATTGACCAGCATGATAATATCACTGCAGAGTACCTCCAGTCGCTAAAAAAGACAAATCCCGACATGAAGTTTTGGACGAAAACGAGTAATCGGTATCTCTACATAGGCATGAGGATGGATACGGAGCCCTTTGACGATGTCAGGGTGCGGAAAGCAATGGCCATGGCTCTCGATCAACAAGCCATTCTTGATAGTGTGTATGGTGGTGAGGGAGTGCTTTTTAACTTTCCCTACGACCCAGGAATGGGAGAGGCACTCTTTACTCCTCTGGAGAAGCTACCGAAATCAACTGCTGAGCAGTTTGAGTATAACCCCGAGCGTGCGAGGCAACTATTAGCCGAGGCGGGCTACCCGAACGGTTTCAAGAGTACTCTCAACTCAGTTTCACAAGAGCCTCATGGTAGTTTGTCTGAAATAGCGGTAGCTTACTGGAAGGATATCGGAGTCGACGTTTCCATTGAGTTGCATGAGTCGACTACTTTTGACGCCATGTTGAAAGAAAAGACGCATCAGCCCCTTACTATCTCTGCAAAGGGAGGCCATATTGATCCGTTTCACGTTATAAATCTCGTCTACCTCGCTGACTTTTTTCATAATGCCTCCTTGTTTGACTTACACCCGCAATACGCTGAATTTAAAGAGCAATTTGATCGGGCATACGCTTCAACAGACATGGATGAATCGATGATGCTGATGAAGGATTTGTCGCAGAAGGTGTTAGGGACTGCGGCTTACACCCAACTACCAACTCCATTTGTATACCATGCTGCCCAGCCATGGATAGAGAACTATTACGGCTCCATGATTAGTTTCTTCACTCCTGCTGCCGCTCATCTCTGGATCAACAGCGCTGCAAAGTAAGGTAAATAGACTTAATTCTTCTCTGACAAACAGGGGGAGGAAGGTAACTTCTCCCCCCTGTTTGTTCAGTTTAGAAACTGAGTGGATTAAGATCAGGGGGAAGGGAATAGTGTAAGCTACACGCAAGAGATAGAAAAGAGAGATGCAAGCCTACATAATCAGGAGATTACTCCTCATTATACCCACTATATTCGTAGCGAGTCTAATCGTGTTCTTCATGATTCGCTCTATTCCCGGCGATATCGTGACCAAGATGGCAGCTCAGCATAGGGGGGTCTGGAAAGATGCGGACAGTGCTGCTGTAAAAGCTCGCCTGGGCCTGGATGTGCCAATCCCACTCCAATACGGACGCTGGATAGGAGTGATTCGGGACCAACATGGCTCTTTTTCCGGACTCTTACAAGGCAGCCTTGGATTATCCCTCTGGCGCCAGGAACCTGTGACTGGGATAGTACTCAATCGATTGCCGGTAACCTTTGAGCTGGCTACCTTCTCTATGATACTAGCCGTCCTCATCGCCCTACCTATCGGTACCTATTCAGCGATACGGCAGGACACCATGGGCGACTACATCGCGCGCAGCTTTGGCATTCTCGCTCTTTCGATACCCGGCTTCTGGCTAGGGACATTGGTAGTTGTCTTACCCTCGATTTGGTGGGGTTGGTCTCCGTCGCTAGAGCTTATCCGGTTCAGGGATGACCCGCTGGGAAACCTGGAGCAGTACCTCGTTCCGGCTCTGGTTTTGGGCATGATTATGGCGGGGATCATCATGAGGATGATGCGAACCATGATGCTGGAGGTGCTCAGGCAAGATTACATCAGGACCGCTTGGTCCAAGGGACTCAAGGAGAGGGTGGTCATCCTCCGGCATGCGTTGCGAAACGCCCTGATTCCGGTGATCACCGTCATCGGATTTATGATACCCTGGGTGGTTGGAGGGGCCGTTATCACAGAGACGATATTCGGCTTACCCGGCCTGGGTCATTTACTAATCCTGGCCATCAACGATAGAGACTATACCATCGTCTCCGGAGTCACGATGTTTTTGGCCGGCATTATCGTGCTGGCCAATCTGGTGATTGACCTGTCCTACAGCTTTCTTGACCCCAGGATTCGGTATACATAAAAGGTACCCGTTCACAGTTAACGGTTATCAGTTATCAGTTTTCGGGTTACTGGTTTTTATTGGTGTTCGTTCATGTCTTCTTCTTTTGAAAACTTGGAAGTATGGAAAAAATCCTGCAGACTTGCCGTACGCTTATATAACCTACTGAAAGAGTGCCGTGATTATGGATTAAAAGATCAAATATTGCGTTCTGCGGTTTCAATTCCCTCTAATATCGCCGAGGGAAGTGAAAGAAACAGTATTCCGGAGTTCAATAGGTTTATAAATATCGCAAAAGGTTCAGCGGCTGAATTAAGAACTCAGGTTTATATCTCAAAAGAAGTCGAAATAATCCCTAAAACCGAAGGCGCCGATATAATAGAAGAACTGAAGGCAATAACCAAAATGCTACAAGCCCTACAAAATTCTTTAAAGAATCGATAACCGATAACCGATAACCGATAACCGATAACCGATAACCGATCTTGAGTGATACCCTGGAAATCCCACCCGAAATCAGGGAGCCCAAGCAACGTGCCAGGCTGGTGGTGTTCTTGACCAGGCTGGTCAAGGAGAAACCCCTGGGTTTTATTGGGGGGATTATCGTGCTGCTCTTTCTTTTGACTGGTATTTTTGCCGATTGGCTGGCTCCTTACGGGATGAACGAAATTCGCCCTGTCGATCGCTTGCAACCCCCATCAACCAAGTATTTGCTTGGTACGGATCATCTGGGGCGGGACATGTTGAGTCGTATTATCTTTGGGGCTCGTGTCTCGATGATTGTAGGGATCGCTGCCGGCGCTATGACGGTCCTTATTGCCCTGGTGATCGGGGTTCCTTCCGGGGTTATTGGCGGCAGGTTCGATATGGTGGTGCAGCGCTTTGTTGATGGCTGGCTTTGCTTTCCCTTGTTAGTCCTTTTCTTAGCTGCTGTCTCTGTAGTCGGGCCAGGTCTGTTGCAAATTATTATCGTTTTAGGGTTGGTACAAGGTATCGCGGTTTCAAGGATCATAAGAAGCGCCGTTATCAAATTAGAGAGGAGTTGTATGTTAAAGCGGCAGCGGCGATTGGCAGTCCGACGCGGAGAACCATTATCCGCCATATCCTGCCCAATATTATGCCTCCCGTGATTATCGTATTTTCGACACAGGTGCCGGGTTCCATTTTATCTGAAGCCAACCTCAGCTTCCTTGGGCTTGGCATCCCCCCACCGCAGCCGAGCTGGGGAGGGATGCTCAGTGGCACGGGACGCAATTATATGTTCCTCGCTCCTTGGATGGCCCTCTGGCCTGGTCTGGCTATCAGTATTGCCATCTACGGTCTCAATATGTTTGGCGATTCGGTCAGAGACCTCTTGGACCCGAAGCTGAAAGGTGGTCTCGGGGGATATTCCGGAACGAGAAAAAAACTATTCAAGCGTATAACAAAATTGTGGAAGAAGTGACCATTAGCCCATTTTGCAGGACATGAAATCAAATTCACGAACCCCTGGGGGAGGCCGACTGGATGGCAAGGTCGCGATCATCACGGGCGCCGCTGGCGGCATCGGATCGCGGCTGACGAGGGCTTTCCTGAACGAAGGTGCGAAGGTCGCGGCTGTTGACATCAGCGAGACAGTGCTCGCGAGGCTCGTCGCCGGGCTCGCCGAGGACGGCGTGACCCAGCGGCAGCTGATGCCGATCGCGACCAACGTTGCCGACTCGCGGGCTTGCGCGAGCTGCGTCGAGTCGACACTCGACACTTTCGGCACCGTGCACGCGCTCGTGAACAACGCGGGCGTCAGCATGAATTCCGTGCGCCCGGACTACGCGACGCAACCCGTCAGGACCGACGAGCTGAGTCCGCAAGTTTGGGATCAGATCGTGGGGGTCAACCTCTCCGGTGCGTGGTACCTGAGCTACTACGTGCTGCCACGCATGGTCGATCAGGGCTACGGCCGGATCATCAACGTAACGACGAGCTTCTACGGGATGCTGTTTGTCGGCGGACAACCCTACGGGGCTTCCAAGGCCGGTATGGAGGCGATGTCCGTGAGCCTCGCTGGCGAGTTTCGCGGCACCGGCGTCACCGTGAACGTGGTCCTGCCGGGCGGGGGGGTGGACACGCCGATGATACCCAAAGAAGCGCCGTATGCGCGCAGTGACCTGATCGATCCCGAGTGCATGGCACCGCCGATGATCTGGTTATGCGCGGAAGCCGGCGACGACGTGACCGGCCGGCGTTACATCGCCGCAAATTGGGATCCCGCTATCGACTTCGACGCGGCCGCAGCAGCCTGCTCGCGTCCCGCCGCGTGGCCCGAGCTCACGCACGATCACGTCGCGCCCGGGTCACGGAAACGCTAAGCGATCATCCAGACCGCTTGGATGGCCACCTGGCATGCCTCTCGTTCGAAAGATAGAAACAGAACTATGGGAAGTGAGATCTGACATCTCATTTGGAATTGCTCGTATCATTTTCACAATTCAAGAAGATCTGATGGTTCTCTTACACGGCTTTGTTAAAAAGACGCAAAAAATTCCAAAAAAAGAATTAGACGTGGGTAGGAGACGATTAAAACAGATCAAAGAGGAAACATGAACAAATATGTGGGTAGCAATTTTGATGAATTTCTGGAAGAATAAAACCTTTTAGCAGAAACAGAAGCAATTGCTGTGAAGCGAGTATAAGCGTTTCAGATCCAACAATTAAAGGAGACAACATGAGACCATCCGTATATTAAAAGAGGGATTATTGGAAGATCTGAAAGACCCCAAAGACCCCAAAGAAGCAGCTGCTTATCTAGATGCTGCTTTGGAAGAAGGCGATAGTGAAAGAGGTGGTTCAAACAGCAGGTGCCCTGGGTCGTGAGATTGCCACTCCTGACGAAGTGCGCAAAGCGCTCAAACTGAAGGGGATGGATAAAGTGAACTTTTGACCCTGTAACAAGGGGGAGACTCAACACATATTATGACAGGAGGAAAAAATGGGTAAATCTGATTTTTCGTTGGCAAATCAAGTGGCTATTGTTACCGGAGGTGGCACGGGAATAGGGCGGAGTATTGCTTTGGAGTTTGCCGAGTTCGGAGCTGATGTTGTTGTTAGTAGCCGGAAGCTGGTTAATTTAGAGAAAGTAGCTGATGAAGTTAGAGCGTTGGGTAGACGTTCCCTGGCTATCAAGGCCGACATCACCAAAAAGACCGATATCGATCACCTCGTTCAAAAAGTAGTGGAAGAATTCGGTCGTATTGATATCCTGGTGAACAATGGGGGAGTCGGTTCAAAAGTACTCGGTAAACCAGTGCCCATCATTGAAGTGGATGAAGACGAGTGGGACTTGATTATGGATACTAATCTGAAAGGCACTTACTTTTGTTGCCAGGCCGTGGGTAAGAGAATGATCGAACAGGGGAAGGGGAACATTATCAACATAACCTCGGGTGACGGAAAACGAGTGTCTGGTGGGCTGGGGACTTCCTACAATGTTGCGAAAGCAGGTGCCATCATGCTGACCCAATGCCTGGCTTGGGATTTCGGTAAACACAATATACGGATAAACTCGATTGCACCGGGATATACCAGAACAAAGATGGCTCAACCGTATTTGAGTGATCCTGAGAACTTGAAGATGCTTGAGAGCAGGAGGCCGTTGGGGCGAATTGGTGAGCCGGAGGAAATTGCCAGTGCCGCGTTATTTCTGGCTTCTGCTGCCTCCAGCTTTATTACGGGACAGACAATAAACGTTTGTGGTGGCGTGCACAACTAGATTTATTCGTGGTCTTGGGAAGATGAACAGAGAAACAGCCAAAAAAAATGAGAATTTGCTAAGTCGCTATAGCCACCATACCCGGTGGTCAGCGCCGATGAGCATTCCGCGTGGGCAGGCGTTCGATGCCACCATACCGCACTTCTACGAGTGTTCGATGGGGGATGCGAATTACCTTGAAGTTTGGTGCTACACCGATCATATGACCTACGCGCCCGGTGATGAAGTGATCTTCCATACCAGTACGACAGCGAAGGATTACTCCATCGAAATAATTCGTGACGGCTACCGTCCCGAGAGTGTCTGCAAGGTAGAGGGTCTGCCGGGGAGCTTTCATGAGACGCCCGAGGACTTTTACGAGAAGGGTTGCGGGTGGCCGGAAACTCATCGCTGGCGCATACCGGGTGACCAACCCTCGGGGTTTTACATGGTGGTCAGTCGTGTTGTTGACGAGAGCGGCGTTGAGCGAGAACACGAGCACGGATTTATCGTACGGCCGGGCGGCTCGAACAAGCGTGCCAGGATCCTGCTCATCGCCGCTACCAGTACTTGGACCGCTTACAATGACTGGGGTGGAACCAACAATTACGTCGGTCTCCATGGAGAGACCGACACCGGCCTCGCGCCTCGCCTGCACCTGCATCGACCTTGGACCCGAGGGCTTATCTATGTGCCGGAGGGCGCGCCTCGCAAACCTCACGAGTATGACACGCGCCCGGGTTACATCCCCCGGAATCCCCCCATCGAGTTTGCCTTTACCCGTGGCTACAGCAAGTGGTATGCGAGCGCGGGTTGGGGTTCATTCGAACATAACTTTATCGTTTGGGCCCAGCAGAATGGCTATGAACTGGACCTTGCCACGCAAGTTGATCTCCATTACCGGCCCGAACTGCTGGAAGGCTATCCATGTGTTATGACCATGGGGCACGATGAATACTGGTCACTCGAGATGCGACAGGCACTGGACAAGTATGTTGAGAACGGCGGCAACTTCGCTCGTTTTGGAGGCAACTTCCTCTGGCAAGTGAGGCTGGAGGACGAAGGCCGCGTGCAAGTCTCTTACAAGCATACGGCCCACGAGCTCGATCCTGTTCGGGAGACGGAACAAACCCATCGTCTCGCAACGCATTGGGAAGATCCGAAAGTGGGACTGCCAGGTGCCCGGTCCGTTGGCGTTAATGCAATGTACGGCATCTATGCGCGAGTCGGCGGCATTGCGCCGCGGCATTGCGCCGGATTCACGACGTATCGTCCCGAACATTGGGCATTGCGGGGTACGGATCTCTGCTACGGAGATGTCTTCGGCTCGGAAGCGCATATCTTCGGGTACGAGGTAGATGGCCTGGATTACATCGTAGAAGACGGTTTGCCGGAGCCCACATACCGTGACGGCGCGCTGCCGGGCACCGAGATCATAGCCATGGGTTTGGCCGGTAACTCGGAACAAGACCATGGGCACAAGGGCACGGTACTTTTTTACGGAGACGACGATGGCGTGGGTATCGCAAACATACGATACGGAGAAGGGCACGACCGGAAAGAAGGTTCGGGTAAGCGGGGTAACGGGATGATCGTTGCCGCCCCCAAGGGCAAGGGCCAGGTTTTCTGCGCGGGTACTTGTGAATGGGTCAACGGTTTGAAATTGCGCGACGCGCATACGGAGATTATCACCCGAAATGTGCTTGACCGCTTCACAAGCATGTGGAAATGGGGTCAGGCTTGAAAGTTTGGAAAAAATAAATTTTCTTTTCCAATCTTTCAGTCACCGTAAAGAACTGACTTATAGTGGTTTCGAGCCACCTTTCGTCCTTCCTCCGGCACAGATCCGGACGTGCGCTACTAACGCATCCGGCTCCTGCCTCGAGTCAGACGCTCAAACGTTGATTCGGATACGGGTGGGTTATCCTGACAGAAGGAATGTGTAGTTTGACCAGTACTTTGAAGTGGTTCCAGTTCATCCTCTTTGCTTTATGGCTCCTCCGTCTTAGTGATTTGAACCACATCCGATGGATTTCGGTACGAAAAGCATTCAAGGCCCCCCTGTTGCCGGGAACTCCATAGTAGTTGTACAGACCGTTTAAAACAGACCTTAACCATTTTCCTTGTTCATGTACATTTTCATGACGTTTGCGTTTTACCTGAAACTTAATTTCCTTCAGCTTCTTTCGCAACCGTAGGGACATGGTGAGACGGGTGAGTTTGAATTTGCCGTCTTTTAACCGAGTGTCGCAGAGGTGGGTAAATCCCAGAAAGTCAAAACTTTCCGGTTTTCCTAAACCTTGCTTCCTCCGGTTAATCGCGGCGAATCGTCCGAACTCGATGAGGCGTGTTTTCCCTTCATGTAAAGTTAATCCGAATTTAGAAAGGCGTTGTCTTAGTTGGCGATTAAACTTTTCGCCATCTTCGCCGTATTGAAAACCCACAACGAAGTCATCCGCATCAATTATGTAGGCGATTTCCCACACGTCCCCTCAGAGAAAGACATGTTGCCCCCAGACTATAACACATTGCAGAAATTCGCCAGGGTAGTCTAGCTGGAAAAAAAGCTCTCCCTGCGTGAGAGCTCGGGGATGACAAAAAAAAGGGGTCAAATCTTTTTTCGCTTTATCCGGGGATCAGATTCAGCGGCTGCTCTCAGGAGTGATAACAGTGGAGGAGATGTCTTTTAAGGCAAGCACACTGATTTTATCATCCAAAGGAAAACTGTCCGGGCCTGGATAAATCACCCACAAATGCGCCAATTCCAAATCCTGCAAGGCGATTCTCATCGATTTTGTCACTTTCGGCGTATCCTTAAATTTGAACTCCGCCCCCCAAAAACGCCCTTGATTTTGCCAACATAGATCCAACTCCGCGCCGGCATGGGTTCCCCAAAAAAATACTTCTTCGTTCCGTTTTCTCAACGCTCGGCTGAGGACTGATAAAGCGAACCCCTCCCAGGACGCTCCTAATTTGGGATGGGCTAACAACTGATCGGAACGGTCGATATATTGCAAGGCATGGAAAATGCCGGAATCGGTTAAATACAATTTCGGGGCTTTGACCAGGCGTTTGGAGGTATTGTTGAACCAAGGCATCAGCAATCGGACCATAAAGGTGCTTTCCAGGATCTCAAGATAGCGTTTGATGGTCTGATGGGACATGCCAAAGGACTGGGCCAATTCGGAATAGTTCAACGTCGCCCCATGATAATGACTCAACATCATCCAAAAACGCCGCAAGGATTGCGCCGGGATTGTGATGCCCAGTTGGGGAATATCTCGCTCTAAAAACGTCGTGATGTACTGGTCTCGCCAAATCCCACTGTCCGCTTCCTCGGCCAAAAAGGAGCGGGGATATCCCCCTTGAAACCATAGTTTGCGCCATTGGGACTCTCCGACATCGTTCAAACCGAACCCCGCTAGTTGATAATAACCGATACGCCCTGCCAGCGTTTCGGAACTTTGCCGGATCAATCGGCGAGAGGCGCTTCCTAAGATTATATATTTCTGGTCCGAATGATGATCCACCAGATACCGGAGCAGCGGAAACAAATCCGGTTTGCGTTGCACTTCATCAATCACAACCGTGCCTTGCAGGGATTCCAACACGATTTGGGGGTTTTCCAATTTGGATAAATCTCTTGGATTTTCCAAGTCAAAATAATGCTCGCCGGGCAATTGCCGACTGAGTGTGGTTTTTCCGCATTGCCGGGGGCCCAGGATGGCGGTCACTGGAAAAATCGTGGTCAGCTTTTTGATTTGATCAAGATCGAATGCGCGTTGAATCATGATGGCATTTTTGCTTCGCTTTCTCAAATTTCCTTGAAAAAATTCCATCTAATATTACAGATTTCAAGAAAAAAAGGCAACTTTATATTCTTGTATCGTATTTCTACCATCAACCACGATCGGCTAACCGCTCAAATTACTTGCCTCTTCGCCAGCAAGGAAGACAGCGACATGACCAACTTTATTGGGTGTGCCTGTAAAGTACAAAGGGGGTCAAATCTTTTTTTGCTTTAAAGAAAAGCCTAATCGAAAGAACAGGGGAAACGGATTACCAAGGGTGCCCCTTGTCAAGCACTCTTTTCCTCAAGGTCATAGGATGGCTTCCGTTTGCTGAGGGGCGCATCAGTGCGCTATGGCGGGTCTCAGGCGAGGTCTCGTCAAAAGAGAGCTTCATGATTTTTGGAAAGGGGCGCATCTCGCGCGACACAGCGAATGAATGGTTCAACCCCCCACTGCGCCTTGGGTATTGACATAAAGGGCATATACGGATTGGGAGGCAGCCATGAAAAGCCGGTTGCGTTTGAGACCGCCGAAACAAACGTTGGCACAGGTTTCGGGCAAGGCAATATGGCCAATGTGAGCGCCTTCCGGCGTGAAGATATAAACACCGTCGAGTGCCTCTGATCCCCTACCCCAACCGCACCAGAGATTGCCATCGACGTCGCAACGCATTCCGTCCGGGACGCCGTCGGAGCCGGCATCGATGAACAGGCGTTTATTGGTGAGTTTGCAGCCATTTTCCGCTACATCGTAAACGAGGATTTTCTGAGTTGGAACGCCGCGTGATTCCACCACGTAAAGCTTCGTCTCGTCCGGGGAGAAGCATAGACCGTTCGGGCTGAGAATATCGTCGGCTACTACAATGCCTTCCCCTGTCTTGCCATCGACCCGGTACACGTTTTGTCCCACTTCGGGTTCCGCCTTGTGACCTTCATAGTGGCCAATAATGCCAAATACCGGGTCGGTGAACCAGATGGAACCATCGGATTTGACCACCACGTCGTTGGGTGAGTTGAGTCGCTTGCCTTCCCAATTGTCCATCAAAACAGTGAGCGTGCCGTCGTATTCGGTGCGGGTCACGCGCCGGCTTCCGTGCTCACAAGTTACCAGGCGACCCTGCCGGTCCCGGGTGTTCCCATTCGCGAAGTTAGAGGGTTTGCGATAGACGCTGACTGCCCCCGTTTCTTCTTCCCACTTGAGCATACGTTCATTGGGAATATCACTCCATAGCAAGTAGCGACCATCCCCAAACCACACCGGGCCCTCGGCCCAGCGGCAGCCGGTGTAGAGCCGTTCGACAGCCGAGTGCTTGATCCAATATTGTTCAAATCGTCCGTCGATGGCTGTGATTGCCGGATCCGGATAGCGTGGGTGCGGCCGCCAACCAGCTGTGGTCGGATGCAAAGTGGGTCTCATTTTCGTCATACGATCATTCTCTTTTACAATTGACTGGAAAATTTAAAAACAACGCAAACCGTATCATTTGAAAACCTATGCGTAAAAAGAATTTTATGGAGATTTTTATTTTTAGCAAGATATTCAAATTATTATGCGAATCAGGAGTTCAAAAAGGAGTCATTCCTGTCCCGGATCAAGTCCGGGATGACCAGGAATCCAGGGGCAGGCAGCCAGACTGAAATCTGGATTCCGGGTCTCCGCCCGGAATGACATATACACCAAGATATTCATATGATTGAAGATTGAAGTCGAGTTCGGGTTAAATCACAATATTGACGAGTTTATTTTTAATGATAATGAGTTTACGAATGGTACGATTTGCCAGGTAAGATTGAATTTTAGGAGAATTGAGCACTTTTTCTTCAATGAGCGATTGTTCCAAATCCAGGGGCACCTCCAATCGATCACGCAATTTCCCATTAACCTGTACTACCAGTGTGATCGATTCTTTTTTTGCGAGTTCTTCGTCGAATTGAGGCCATTGCTGGAGGTGGATCGAATATCCGGCATGTTTTTGCTGCCAGAGTTCCTCGGCGATATGAGGCGTGACAGGAGCCAGCATTAAAAGTAAAGTATCGATCGCTTCTTCCCAAGCGGGAGAGGAAACAGTCGTTTGCACCAGATCCTTCAAGGAATTACGAAAGCTCATGAGAGCTGCAATGGCCGTGTTGAATTTAAATTGATTGTAGTCTTGAGTGACCTTCTTCAAAGTTTGATGGGTTGTTTTTTTCAATAACCTGATCTTTTCCGCATTGAATTCAGTGGCCCCGGAATCTTTAAGATTTGATAGATTCCAAACATCCTTGAGAAATCGGACTATTCCCTCTATTCCTTGTGAACTCCAGGGACCGCCCGCTTCCCAGGGTCCGATAAACATCAAATAAGCTCGCACCGCGTCGACTCCATTCTGGAGGACGATACTGTCCGGATTGATTACGTTTCCCCGGCTTTTCGACATCTTTTCACGATCTTCACCGAGAATCATTCCTTGATTGAAAAGATTTTCTGTTGGCTCCCGAAATGGTAACAGTCCTATATCCGCCAACATCTTGGTGAAGAAGCGAAAATACAATAGATGCATGGTGGCATGCTCGATACCTCCGGTATATTGATCCACAGGCAGCCAATAATCCGCGAGTTTTTTATCCCAGGGCAGTTCCTCTCTAGTCAGTTTTTGACCTGTTTTCCAATAAGGAGAAAGATAAGCGTAATAATACCAGGAGGAGCAAAAAAAGGTGTCCATTGTATCGGTTTCCCTTTCCGCTCCTTGGCCGCATTGGGGGCAGGTTGTTTTTAAAAAATCCTCATGATACTTGAGAGGGCTCTCCCCGGTTGGTTTAAATTCAGCGTCATCGGGTAATGTGACAGGCAGATCTTCATAGGGAACCGGCACTGCTCCGCAATCAATACAATGCACGAAGGGAATAGGAGTACCCCACATCCTTTGCCGGCTGATCAACCAGTCATGAAGACGGAAATTGACTTTTCGTTCCCCGATACCCTGCGCTTCCATGAATTGAGCTATTTTTTCAAATCCCAGTGGCCATTCCAATCCATTGAAATCTCCACTGTTGACCATGACCGTGTCTTCTTTACTCACAAAGGCTTCGCTCAGGGCTTCTCCTGTCGGAACGGTTCCCTTTGAGTCTTTCGGTTGAATAACCGTTGCAACCGGGAGATGGTATTTGCGTGCGAATTGAAGATCCCGGTGATCGTGCGCAGGCACTGCCATGATGGCTCCCGTTCCATAGGTTGCCAGCACATAATCGGCAATCCAAATCGGGACTCGTTGCTGGTTCAATGGATTGATGGCATAAGCGCCCGTAAAAACTCCGTCTGTTTCTTTTCCTTCCGCAGTGCGTTCAATTTCCGATTTCTGACTGGCAACTTTCCGGTAATTCCTCACGGCTTGACCCTGTTCCCCGGTCGTAATGACGTCAACCAAGGGATGTTCTGGTGCAAGTACACAAAAAGTCATACCAAAAACCGTATCGGGTCGGGTTGTAAAGACACGAAAATCATGTCCGTCTTTTCCTGCAATTCGGAGACTGAATTCAACACCTTCACTTTTACCAATCCACTTGGTTTGCATTTGTTTAACCGGTTCCGGCCACTCCATCCCCTCGAAATTCAAGAGTTCTTCACTGTATCGGGTGATTTTCAGCTTCCATTGTTTGAGTTCCTTCTTGATAACCGGATTTTCGCAACGATCACAAAGGCGTTGCTCTCCAATCACCTGTTCCCTGGCAAGCGTGGTGTTGCAATTCATGCAAAAATCCACAGGGGCATACTCCTGGTAGGCCCATCCGTTTTCATAAAACTTGAGAAAGAACCACTGGTTCCATTTGTAATATTCAGGATCGCAAGTGACCACTTCATGATCCCAAACAAACATTGCTCCCATGGAACGCAGTTGCTTGCGCATGCGGTCCATATTTTCATAGGTCCACTCTTTTGGATGGATGTTGCGCTTAATGGCCGCATTTTCCGCAGGCAATCCAAAAGCATCGAATCCTATTGGAAAAAATACGTTGAAACCCTGCATTCGTTTGTAACGAGCAAATGCGTCTGAAGGAGTCATGGCATACCAATGCCCGATGTGCAGATCACCGGAAGGATAAGGCAACATGGTCAGCATATAAAATTTAGGATCGGAGGCAAAAGGCGTTGCCCGGTAGAGCCCGTCTTCCTCCCATTTTTTCTGCCATTTCCTCTCAATTTCACTGGGATGGTATGTACTCATTTTATCATTTTTGGATGAATGTGATCTGAGGAATGTGAACTGCCATTGGAGAAACAATCGAAAATTGTGGATGGACTAAATTTAAAAGTGGCGTATCCTGTTGATGGAATGCAAGCCGATGAAAGAATAACATCAAATACTGGTCTTCATGTCAATGGAGAAAGGATTCGCGGATGAGCAAGCTTAACGTGATTGATCCGGAGAAGCCAGAGAAATTATATCAGATTGACCGGGCTCTTGGTGCTGGTGGCGATCAAGAACATCGTGCTGCCCCTTGTGTTCCTGCAGGATTCTCTTTCGATGAAGAAATCGAGCGGCGCAAAGTTCCCGCGTTGAAGGTGCATCCGCTCGTCATCGGAGCGGATGGAGAAGACCTGTTTGCCGCAAGCGTCGCTGATATGGACTTCAAAGCGCCGGATTGCGTTCTCGAGGCTCTTCAGGAGCGGCTCGAACACGGTGTTTTCGGGTATGAGGACGTGCCCGATGCTTTGCTGCCCGCCATTACCGAATGGCAGCGACGTCGCCATGGCTGGGACGTCCAGCAGAGTTACGTCCTGCGCGCGCCCAATATTTTGAGTGTGCTCGCGATGGCAGCATCACTTTTCACAAGTAAAGGAGATGGGGTGATCGTTCAGCCGCCGGTGTTTTACGACTTCTTTGACGTCTTGCAGGAGAACGAGCGGGCTATCATATCCAACCCTCTGGTGTTGGAGAATGGTCGATATACCATGGACTTCGATGATCTCGAACGCAAGGCCTCCGATTCGAGGACCAAAATGATTTTTCTCTGCAATCCTCACAACCCGGTCGGGCGCATTTGGACTTCGGGCGAACTTCGAACCCTCGGTGGGATTTGCGAGCGCCATGGGGTTCTCGTCGTATCGGATGAAATGCACGGTGACCTGGCCTTCAAGGGGCACGAGTTCACGCCCTTCGCGTCGCTTGGGTCCACCTTTGCCGCCAACAGCATGACCTGCCTGTCACCTGCCAAGACCTTCAACATTGCCGCGTGCTGTTCGGGGTTTGCCGTCATCCCGGATGATGAGCGGAGAAATGCTTTTCAGGCAGAAAACAGCCGCTTGACGGTCAACAAGAACAACGCCTTTGCCAATGTGGCGATGGTTGCTGCGTACACCAAGGGAGAGCCGTGGCTCGATGCGGTGCTCGACTACGTCCAGGGAAACCTTGACCTGACAAGAGACCGGTTGGCGCGCATTCCGGGAATCGAGCTGATTGAACCGGAAGGCACGCACCAGCTCTGGTTGGACTTCAGGCAGTTGGGTCTGAAACCGGATGAACAGGTGTCTTTTCTAAGGAACAAGGCAAGATGGGTTGCATCTCGCGGGCAAAAGTTCGGCGAGAATGGCGCTGGTTTTGCTCGGATCAGCATCGCATGCCCACGCGCGAAGCTTGCCCGAGCATTGGATCATCTCGCAAGCGCTATGTCCGGGTTTGACGCCGCATAGATGCGGACTCCGGAACTCAGTCGGTAGATCCATTCCTTACGAGTATCCCTCGGAAACAGGCATGCAACTACGGGTTCGGCCCTGGTTCTGAATGACCACAGGGAGTGCTATCTTATTTTTGTGATGCAAAATGGGACCTATAAATCTCAGGGACCCCCTTGTCTGAAATCTGGCTCTTTTAAGCACATACAGAAAAAACAACGAAACATTATAGACCCCCCATCCCGTCAAGAAACCTGCTAAAAAATCAAAAAAAACTCCTTAAAATTTGTCTTTACAAACCTATTCCCAGGTGCTAGCGTTTTGTGTAATTAATGTGAACGCATTGCTGTCAACGAAGCACATGAAGAAAAGATGGCCCGGTTCTACGCTCAGTGGAGGGATCGAAAAACCGATGCCCAGCCCCTCGCTGCGGCCGTTGAGCAGAAACTCGCGCTGCTTGGGTTCAGGAAGTAGAGGACACCCGATGAAACTGGATTTGACACCGCTGGAAGACGCCGTTGCCCAGTTGGAGGAAGCCCTGGACATCTACCACTCCGACTTGGCCTTGAACCACCCTCGCCTCAAGCGGCATCTGAGGGCTGCCGTCATTCAGGCGTTCGCATTCACCTACGAGCTTTGCTTCAGGATGCTGAAGAGTTACCTGGAGTTCGCCTCCGCCAACCCGGCAGAGATCGACGAGTTCGTCTTCAACGACGTTATCCGAGCGTTTGAGACTGCACTAGGACCGTTGATGAATCGCATCCTTGGTAATATGACAGAATCCCGAACGCTTGCCGCGCAGCGTGACGCGCTACTTCCAGGGTTGGTGAGCGGGGAGGTGACCTCTCAAAAACTGCTTTATCCAAACTTTCAAGCCTGACACAGAAACCGAAATCGCTTTAAAAGCTGAAATTCATGAGGACCTTGGAGGAGTCAAATGCAGGAAAACACGCGCACTTCAACGACAGGCCATCGATACAGTTATGGAACGATGATGGTTGCCGCTTTGGCGCTGGCGGTCCTTTCCTCTGTGGAGTGGTTGGACCATTTCGCCGAAGAGCGCATTTCTGAGACGACCAGGGAATCCATCGCCATTTTCGTTTTGTCCCGGGGAGTCAACGCCGGCATTTCGATGCTACAGAGCTCTGAAGTCGGTATCGGCATTGCGTCCATGCAAATCGGCGAATTGCTCGACCCGATCAACGATGCCGCGGAAAGACTCTCATCGGTCATGGTTTGGGCCATCGGATCGCTGTTGCTCCAACGTTTCGCTTTGGAGTTGACGTCGGCCGCCCTCTTCAAGTGGGGATTTTTTGCGATTGCCGTCGTGTTGTTGGTGACACTGCTGATTGTTGAATACCGTCAGTCGAGAAATAAACCAAACGCCAGCCTCGAGCGCTGCCGCAGCGTTCTCATTCAGGTATTCGTCCTCGCTGCAATGTTGCGCTTCATCGTCCCGGCATTCGTGGCAATCAACCTTCTCATAAGCCAGCAATTCCTGCAGCCGAGGATTGAAGAAGAGCGTGCAGGACTTGCGGAACTGCGGGAGAAAATCCCCGTGGTCGAGCAAGAAATTATGGACCTGGCAACGAATGGGGAACAAGCGCTCGACGATCACAGCGCAGAGGATCCGGAGCGCGACGAGCCAGGGATTTTTTCCAACCCGCTTGGCGGTCTCAATCGCCTGCTGTCCACCATAACCGACGCCGTAGACCGCATGTTGCCCGACGTGAATATGCCGGGCCTTTCACGGATCACGGACCTTCGCGACAGGTCAGTCGAGTTTGTTCAGAGATTGACCGAGCTCTTGGTGCTGGTTGCGATCAAGAACATCGTGTTGCCCCTTGTGTTCCTGGCAATCGCGGTCAAGGGCACCCTGCCCATCGCAACGTGGTTGATTCGGATGAGTGAGACCCACCGCCGGGAACACTGAGCGCTCTCAACGGTCTGAGCATGCGCCAAAAGGGGTCCAGCTTGGAAGTAATGATTGCGCTAACCCCGGTCTCCACCACTATGAGACTCTCCGGAACCTTCTGAGCCGCCAGAACCATGTTCTCCAGAACGTCCCGAACCATGTTCTCCAGAACCTTCTGAGCTTCCAGAGCGTCCCGAACCATGTTCTCCAGAACCTTCTGAGCTTCCAGAGCCTTCAGTACGTCCCGAACCATGTTCTCCAGAACCTTCTGAGCCTCCTGAACTATGTTCCCCAGAACCTTCAGCACCTTCGCCGCCTCCATGTCCCGTTTCTGTTCCAGTTTCGGGATGAGCCGTCCAGGTGCCAAAAGTTCCTACTGCATCAAGCCGCACAGGTATCTTTTGTCCTGGACTGAGATCCATTCTTTGAGTGGGTCCTAGTTCAATCCCATTTGATTGATGCACTTCAACACGAACATCAGAGAGCGTTGTTGTCAAGGTATTTTCCACAGTACCCACAAAGGCATTTACCTGGCTGTCATAAGATATGATCAACCTCATGCCATTGACCACATGGTCATACGTTTCACTCAGCTTATAGGTTCCTGTCTGTTCGGCAGCATCACCTCCTTGACCTTCACCACCCATTTCTCGACTACCATGAGATTCTCCAGAGCTTTCAGAACCTTCAAAACCTCCAGAGCCTCCAAAACCATGTTCTCTATTAGTACATGCATTTAATACCAACATTGATCCTAAGATCAAAATCATCAGCACTTTTAAAAAATATTTCATAATTTCCTCATTTCAATCAGATTTGAAAAACAGGACATCGACCGTCGACGTCCACTGAGGCAATTATAAGCGATCCAATGTTTTTTGAGGGTCAATGGAGTGTAATGTTTTTGTAAATTTTTCGATCCGGATCCATCATCGATTTATAACGGATTATTAGCAAATGGAGCGTGGCGGAAGTGAACGGGTTCTTAGAACCTGTTTGAAAGTCATTTAATTCTCTTTAACATCAAGCAAATCATAGCGACATAGATCATATTTTCAGAGTTTTTTGTTTTTCTTTCATAATCGATGTTGAGTCTGAGATACCATCCAAACCAGGAAAAGGTTCTTTCGACGATCCACCTTTTCGGTAGGACCTGAAAGCCCGTTCCCTGGATGTTTAGAAAAGGGGGCTGACTTGAAAGTTTGGAAAAGTAGCGTTATTTTTTTTAAACAAATAGACTTTCCTTTTCGCTGGTTTATGAAGATGGGTCGTCAACCACGCCTTTACTATCCTGGTGCTTTTTACCATGTGATGCTTCGTGGCAATGGAGGGCAATGCATTTTTTTCATTCCCCCCGGCTTTCGACATTTTTATCACTTGCTCCAAGAAGCTTCCCACGCTTTGATCACCGGATTCACACCTTTTGTTTTACGAGCAATCATGTCCCTCCCTGTTCTCCTCCTCTTTCAGGACGGATTATTCATCCAGTGGCTCGAGTTTATCAACTACAGGAGAATGAATTAACCCGAGTGCGACATAAATCTTCAATAATAGGAGTATCCTGGCGTATATGTCATTCCGGGCGAAGACCCGGAATCCAGATTTCTGTCTGGCTGCCTACCTCTGGATTCCGGGTCTGCGCCCGGAATGACACATTGCTGGATTCGTGATCTGTGCACGGAAGGACACGCTGAGGATTCGTCGTTTTTGCTTGGAATGACACGCTGTATTGTTGATTTTCGCCTGGAATGACAGCCTTAAGCTATTCAGAAAAAGTGGTCCGATTTTTTAGGTCGAGTGAAGAAACTGAAGAAATAATAGCTGGCATTCCCTGATATGAGTCTCTTGGTACAATTCAGCGTGAGTGCGTATATCCCCTGGATTCCGGGTCTTCGCCCGGAATGACACATTGCTGGATTCGTGGTCTGTGCACGGAAGGACACGCTGAAGGATTCGTCGTTTTTGCTTGGAATGACACGCTGTATTGTTGATTTTCGCCTGGAATGACAGCCTTAAGCTATTCAGAAAAAGTGGTCCGATTTTTTAGGTCGAGTGAAGAAACTGAAGAAATAATAGCCAGTATTCTCTTTAATTTTTGTCATTCTTCGGGGTGAGTCCGTAGATCCTCTCCAAGTCATAACCGCACAAGCAGGAGTGCAGGTTATCGAAATGGCCCCTGGATTCCGGGTCTTTGCGCGGAATGACACGTTCCTGGCTTCTTATTTTTAGCTCGTAATGACACACTCTTGGATTGTTGATTTTCGCCAGGAATGACAGCCTTAAGCTATTCAGAAAAAGTGGTCCGATTTTTTAGATCGAGTGAAGAAACTGAAGAAATAATAGCTGGCATTCCCTATAATTTTATTTTGACACGCTTTTTTAGAACCATTTCCTTCGGATGGAAGCAGGCGAAAGTGGAGCAGAACGCTCAGGCCATCGTCAAGGAGGCGGGTGAGTTCTACGACCGGCTGCGCGTGTATAGGGAACAAGCGAACCGCGTCAGCGTCGCCTTGAACAAAGCCGTTGACGCGCAAACCAACCGGTCGCCTGGAGAGCGTCTTAGCCTCACCTTTGTGCGGAATGACCCGTTTAACCCGAGTTTGACTTAAATCTTCAATAATAGGAGAATCCTGGTGTATATGTCATTCTCGCTAAACTGGTCCATGCGAAACTGGTTCCCGCTAAACTTGTCCCTGTGAACGCAGGGAGCGGGGAGCCGGATTTCTGTCTGGCTGCATACCTCTGGATTCCTGTTCAAGCGAGGAAAGACCTATTCGATTGACTGGATTCCTGTTCAAGCCAGGAAAGACCTATTCGATATACTGGATTCCTGTTCAAGCCAGGAAAGACCTATTCGATATACTGGATTCCTGTTCAAGCCAGGAAAGACCTATTCGATATACTGGATCCCTGCTCCTTGCTTTCGCAGGAAAGACAAGGATTCTCTCATTCGCAGGAATGACATGGTTTCTCTTAAAATGAATTTCACGATATGACCATTCCGATTTACACCATCGGGTACGGAAGCCGTTCCATTGAAGAGTTTGTCGAGGTGCTGCAGCGATTTGATATCGCGTACCTCGTCGATGTGCGTTCGGCCCCTTATTCACGCTATAAGCCGGAGTTTTCCAAGGCGGAGCTGGCGGCCGAACTACAGCGATTCGGCATCCGCTACCTTTTCATGGGCGATACGCTCGGTGGACAACCCGACGATGAAAATTGTTACGTGAACGGAGTCGTGGATTATCAGAGGGTCAAAGCAACGCAATTATACGCCGATGGAATTCGCCGCATCCGAAGCGCTTTTGCTCAGCAACAGCGCGTTGCCCTCATGTGCAGCGAGGAAAAACCGGAGGAGTGCCACCGGAGCAAGCTGATCGGCGTGACCTTGCAGGAGGGAGAGATACCGGTCGTTCACATCGACGAGAGGGGTGCGCCCCGGTCCCAAGTGGAAATCATCGATCGACTGACCGGAGGTCAACTCCCCCTCTTTGGTGAGCCTGTATTCCATTCTCGCAAGCGATACCTGCGGAGAGAAGATGAATCTTAAAGTGGTGACCATCGGCGTCTACGGCTTCGATGAAGCCGGTTTCTTCCGGGCATTACAGGATGCGAAGGTAGACACCTTCTGTGATATCCGGGAGCGGCGGGGAGTCCGCGGCGCAACCTACGCTTTCGTCAACAAGCGGCGATTGCAAGTCCGACTCGCCGATTTGGGCATCTCCTACCTCTATCGAAAAGACCTGGCTCCGTCGAAAGCGGTGAGAGCAAAACAGGTTGAAGCGGATAAAGCGACGAAAACTGCCAAACGCCGGCGCACGGAGTTGGGGCCGGTTTTCATTGAAGGATACCGTTATGAATGCTTGAGGCACTTCCATCCACAGAGTTTACTCGATGACTTGAAACCGGATGCGCGAGTGGTGGCGCTCTTTTGCGTCGAACAGGAACCTGCGGCTTGCCACCGGTCCCTGGTCGCAGATAAACTGGCAAGGGAAATGTACTTCAATGTGGAGCATATTTTGCCATGAAAGTACTGATTGTTGCCAGAACGCGCATGGGGAAAGGAGCATGTATTGGTGGCATAACCCGGGACGGGAAGAGCGTACGCTTGATTTCAGCCGGTATCGACGCCCACGATGGTGGGGGCCTGGAGTATGAAGTCGGCGACGTGTGGGAAATCGTGGCAACCCCTGCCCCGGACGTGATGGCGCCGCATGTCGAAAATGTCGTCGTTCATGGCAAGCGGCGACTTTCCACCCTCAACAACCCCATAGACGTCATTGAAAGATTCATGCCCCCCAAAATCGGTGGACCTGCAGAGCTTTACGAAGGTCTGACGCAATTCACTCCGAATGGCGGTTTGTACGTTGCCCAAAGTGGCCCCCTCCCTCCCTACAGTACGACCTTCTGGCGCGCTGACCAACCCCTGTTGCTCGATATGAGCGGCAAACGCCTCCGTTACCGCTATTCGACCAGGGATGGAGGACGTACCCTCACCTTCGTCGGATACCAGGAACCGCGGCGAACCATTCCGGAAGGTACGTTGTTGCGCGTTTCACTTGCCCATCCATGGCGACCCGAGGACGGGTCGATCAGCGAATACCGGTGCTATGTCCAACTTTCGGGATGGTTTCTTGAAAAGGACGAAAATCAAGGGCTTGGGCAATGCTCGGGTCCTGTCGACCCACCTGCGGAAATTGACCTCCCATCGCAGGATCATGCCCCCCTGTCGGGCGACAGGCTTTCCTTGGGTGATTCCATCGAAGCTTTCCAGGTGCTCCAAACTGTCTTCGGCTACGACGAATTTCGACCCTTACAGGAAGAAATCATCGAAAACGTCTTAGGGCGGCGGGACACCTTGATCATCATGCCCACCGGTGGTGGAAAGTCATTGTGCTATCAACTTCCCGCCTTGCTTTTCGAAGGGTTGACCGTTGTTGTCTCCCCCCTCATTTCACTGATGCAGGACCAGGTGACGCAGTTACGACAATTGGGTGTGCCCGCCGTTTTCCTCAACAGTGCTCTCACTCACGACGAGTACCTGTCAACCACCCGTCAGATCCGACGTGGCGCAGTCAAATTGTTCTACATGGCACCGGAAACGCTGCTGCGGCCCGAAACGTTACTGCTGCTCCGCGAGTGCCAACTGGACTGCCTCGCTATTGACGAAGCGCACTGCATCTCCCAATGGGGACACGATTTTCGACCGGAATATCGTCAATTGGCGCAGGTGCGCGAACGATTCCCCAAGGCTGTGTGTATTGCGCTCACTGCGACAGCAACTTCCCGCGTTCGCACCGACATCAGGCAGGTATTGGGTTTTCGCAACGAGAATGAATTCCTCGCCAGTTTTGACCGGGAAAACCTTAGCATCGCTGTGGAACAGAAAGTTGACTTGGACCAGCAAATAATTGATTTTCTCAGCACTCACCGTGATCAATCCGGGATTATCTACTGTGCCACGCAACGCCAGGTGAACACGCTCTATGAAGAATTGGTCGCACAAAATATTTCCGCGTTGCCGTATCACGCTGGACTGGATACTGAAACCCGAAAACGGAACCAGACCGCTTTCATCCGCGACAACGTGCGGATTATGGTGGCGACGATTGCCTTTGGTATGGGGATTGACAAACCCGACGTGCGCTTTGTGGTTCATGCGGATTTGCCCAAGAATATTGAATGCTACTACCAGGAGATTGGTCGCGCCGGACGAGATGGACTTCGCGCCGATTGCCTGCTCCTGTTCAGCTATGGCGACGTCCACACCATCCAGCACTTCATCCAGCAGGGGGCCCCCTCTGAACAGGCCGGCAGGAGGGAACTTCTGACCACGCTGGTGGATTGGGCCACTTCGACGGATTGTCGTCGTATCGGATTGTTGGGCTATTTCGGAGAAGATTACGAAGCAGACAATTGTCAGATGTGCGACAACTGCCTGATCAAAGCGGAAGCGCAGGTTGACCTGACCATCCCGGCACAGAAATTTCTCTCCTGCGTGGTGCGGACCGGCGAAATATTCGGGATAAATCATATCGTTGACGTGTTGCGTGGCTCTCGAGCAAGGAGGGTGTTGGAACTCCGACACGACAAGCTGTCTACCTACGGCATCGGTATGGAGTATTCTGCCGAACAATGGAAACTGCTGGCGGGACAGTTTATCCGGCAACTTCTCCTCAGGCGAGATATGGACCACGGAAGCATTCAATTAACGCCGAAGGGGCGGGCTGTTTTCAAGGGAAAACAGGTGTGGGGGACCCCGGTGGAAACGCAAGTGAGTCGTCACTCGGCTTCAGACGAAACAGGTGAATACGACATCGGACTCTTCGAGCAACTACGTGCCCAGCGCAAAGCACTGGCGGATGCAGAAGGCATCCCGCCGTATATGGTGTTTTCCGACCGCTCCTTGCACGAGATGGCGACTTATTTTCCACACTCGACGGAAGCCTTTGAATCAACTCACGGTGTCGGACCGGTAAAAGTTGAAAGATACGGCGGTAGCTTTTTAGCAATCATACATGCATACTGCCAACAGCACGGACAGACGGAGCAAGCGAAATTGACTTCTCGTCCGAGCAGCCCAACAACCGTTTCCTCAATAGATTCATTCGTGGAGCAAAAATAAAAAACCTCCGTGCCTGATAACTTTGTGCCTTTGTGCCTTTGTGCCTTCTTTAAGAAAGAGCTTCAGGAATAAAATCGATCTCCCGCCAATTCGTAGAACAAATGTCATGCGGAGGTGACACTGACCCCGTCGACGAGGATATAGGGAGCTCGACTGCCTCCCAGGTTGGTGTGGAGCGTGGAACCAATGGCGATGATTTGTTTGAGCAATTCGAATACGTTTCCGGATACCATGATTTCCTGCACGGCATGACTGCGTTGACCCTTTTCCACCCACCAGGAGTTTTTGGCTACTCCTGAAAACTGGCCGGAAACGGGATCGCAACTGCCACTGAATCGTTTGAGGACGAGACCGCTCCCCAACTGCTGGTAGAGGGCATTTTCTGAAACCGTCTGGTTTTTGATACCGGAAAGGCTGAAGTTGGAAAATCCGATTTGCGGAAGAGCGGTTGCTCCACCCGATGCATTGCCGGTCGGAGACACGCCCGCTTGATGGGCGCTGAAACAATTATGCGCGGCAAATTGCAATTGTCCTTGCCGGATGATTTCGTGTTTTGCCGAAGCAACACCTTCCCGGTCAAAAGGACTCCATCCTTCCGGACGATTCTTATCCAGGGGATCTTCCGCCACTTGCAACGACCCGGAACAGACCTGGTTGCCCATTTGATCCTTCCAGGAACTGATGCCGTCATAATGGTTTTTGCCATTGGCATTGAAAGCGATAACCTGCCCCAAGATATGCATCACTGCCACCGGGTGAAGAAGGACTGCTCCGCGATAGTCCTTGGCCTGACGCGGACCCAGGGAGCCGACTACCGATTCGCGAAATCGTCCTATGGTATGAATGATTTCTTTCTCCAGACTGTTTTTATTCCAAACCGTACCGCCATCATAGTCGAAACTGGTGACTTCATTTTCCGTTTTTCCCATGCCCATAGCAAACCAGGAGCAATGGGTCTCGATCGCCTGTTGGCAAAGGCCATGGGAATTGCTCAACACCACCACTTGCCGGGCGCATGAGAATTCCGCGCGATCGAGAGAGACCACTTTTTCCCGACGTGCTTCGTCCACTACCAATTGCAACCATTGGTATAGCTCCTCCGGAGTGAGCCCAGGCAACTTTTCATCGTAGTTTTCGTAAGATCCCCCCTCTGTTTTCTTTTCTGCAATCCGGTGGTGCTCACTGGGAAGGGAAAGGTGAGCCAACTTTCGAGTCTCTTCAGCAACCTCTCGAAGGACGTGTTCCTCGTCCGAATTGGAAGTGATGAAACCCAATTTGCCGTTTATGATGGCACGGATGCCGTAGGTGGAGGTGTTGTTACTCTTACTGACGGAAAAATCATTTCCTTCATAAACCACGCTCAATTCCGTACTTTGCCGGGCGCAGACTTCAGCGACCCCTCCCCGGAGTTCCTCTAAAATCATCCCACTGTTTTTCAACAGCTGCGCCGTTGTCTTTTTTTCTGTTTTCATTGTTGGCTCCCTCCGACAAGCAGTTGACAACGCAAATAGGGTCCCCCTGCATCGACTTTGGCTGGTTGACCTTTGCCACAATAACCTGCTCCGAGATCCCAGCGAAAATCCCGACTGACCGCATCTACGGATTGCAAAACATCGAAAGCCTTTCCGGAGACCGTCAGTTCCCGAACATACCCCGCAAGGCGACCGTTTTGAATGCGGCGTACCTTGGAAGCTCCAAACATGAATTCTCCCGTGGCGTCTGCTTGTCCGCCTCCCGGTCCGTCGATGTAATAGCCATCTTCAATGCCGGCGATCATATCATCCAAACGATCTCGACCGGGTTCGATGTAGGTATTGCGCATGCGAATCAATGGTTCGTCATTGAAAACCCAGGCCCTGGCATTTCCAGCCGGTTCCACACCGAATTCCGCTGCGGATTCCCGGTTGTGGAGATAATTGACGAGTTTGCCTTGCCGGATGATGGAGGTTTTCCGACACAACACGCCTTCGTCATCGACAGGGAGCTCTCCACCGGCTCCCGCGTTGTATTCGCTACGGCCGCTGTCACAAAGGGTGAGTAAGGGCGATGCCACCATCTGTCCCAATTTTCCGGCAGCCACCGAGCCCGATCTGACGAAGTCGGCTTCCACGGTGTGTCCGATGGCTTCGTGGCTGAGCAATCCCACCATGGCTGGTGCCAGGATTACCGTTTTCTTACCTCCTTCTCCTTCAGGCGCTTTGAGCATCTCCACCGCTTCTTCCGCCGCATCGCCAATCAATTGATCCATGGCTTTGTTTTGAAAGAGACAGTCCCAGTTTCCAGTCCCCCCTACGCTTTCTCTGCCCTTGGAATGAATGCGGCCATCCACCCCGAAAGCCACCAGACGTAACTCCGGTCGGGCGAGTTGAATGTGACAGTCGGCGCCATCGGAAGTGAGGATGATCTTGTCTTCGAATACCTCCGAATAACGGCAAATAGCGGCCTCGATTTTTTTTGCTTCCCCACTCAATTGCTGCTCCGCATTTCGGACGAACTCGAATTTCTCCTCGATGGGCATGGCCCATAATTCCTGGTATCCGGGAATTATGAAATCTCCTTGCGCCAACCGGGATGTTCGCTCCAATTTGATTTTCTGATTTTTGCGGGAAGTCAAAGTCCGTGCAAGCTGTTCCGCATTTTCCATGGCATTCCGTAATCCCTCGAGGGAGAGGTCGGAAGTGGAAGCAAATCCCCAAGCCCCCTCTGCCAGCACGCGGATTCCCACTCCACCGAATTGTTTGGAACTCATTTCATCGACTTCCCCTTTACGTACTCCCAATACGCGGCTGCGTCGATTGTGGTAGCGGAACTCCGTCCAACAGGATGCCAGGGATAAAACCTGTTCCAGCCGTTCTTTTATGTTACATTCCATTTTCCTCCTTATTAGATTAATTCGATTTTAAGATAAGAAAAATCCCCCCAACCTCCTCTTTTGTCAAGGGAAAATTCGACTGAATCATTTAACCAGCGCTTTGGGTTCCTTCTGTCATGCGCTAAGGGATGCGCCTCAAACGAGTGTGGGACAGGATGAACTCGAAAAGAAAGAGGAGGAGCGCTGGAATCAAGAATACCGCATAATGCTCTTCATATTCATGATATTCCTTCACTTTCGCCTCTGTTTTTTCCAATGCGTCAATAGTTTGATAAATTTTTTGCAGAGATTCGGTATCGGTGGCACGGAAATAGAGCCCGTCCGTTGCGTCTGCAATTTGTTGTAGCAATTCTTCATCGAGAGAGAAATTGACGTAATGAACTCGACGGATGCCATCTCTTTCCACTACGATGGGTGCCTCTCCCTCCGTTCCTATGCCGATGGTATAAATTTTGATGCCAAACTCTTTGGCTGCTTCGGTTGCTTGTAAAGGAGCGATCCTTCCTGCCGTGTTTTCTCCATCGGTGGCCAAAATCATTACTTTGGAAGGCGCTTTCAAATCTTTCAGTCGTTTGGCTCCTACAGCGATTGCGGACCCAATGGCTGTTTTGTCGCCTGCCATGCCTATGAATACTCGATCCAGGAAGGAAGAGAGGAGCCGGTGGTCATGGGTCAAGGGAGATTGAGTGAAAGCTTCTTCGCCGAAAACCACCATGCCGACACGATCCTGGATACGGTTCTCGATAAACTCCCCCAATACTTTCTTCAAGACCCTCAGGCGGGTGACACGTTCTCCGTCAAGAGTCAAATCGAGCGCTTCCATGCTTTTTGAGGTATCAATGACAAGCATGATGTCCACTCCTTCACTCAAAACTTCCGTGAATGATCGACCTGTTTGAGGACGGGCCAGGGTGAGGATGAGGAAGATCAGCGCCAAGGTGCGCAGGAAAGGCAAAAAATTAGGATGGCTCCACCAGGGCGTACTAGCAATGGACTTCAGAATTTCCAACCCGGAATATTGAATGAACCGGGGTTGCCGGCGCTTGACCAATACCCACCACCAAAAGGGTAGGACCAGCAACAGGAGCAGCAACCAGGGACTCTCAAACCTCATGCCGCCTCCTCGACCTTGTTCACTGGCGATTCCTTTTCGGATTCTTCGGTTGGTGGAAAGGCGATTCTTTCAATCCACTTCACCACTTGATTGTAAGCCGCTTCCACCTCCGCGTGGGTGGATTGCTCGTCCGCATATTTGACCAAATCCGATTTTTGAGTGAGGAAAACGATCTGCTCACGTTCTTCAGCGTCGTAGGGAGTTCGGGATTGCAAGAGCGGCAGGAATTCCTGCGTCGTCATGCTGGTTGCTGAAAAACCGAATTGATTTTCCAGGTATTCCCGGAAAATTTCGGAAAGCTTCAAATAAAAATAATGCACCTGCTGCGGGTTCGTCGAAATAAATTGTTTTAATTCTCGCAAACGTTGAAATGCGCGTTGGTCAGACCTTTCCTCGTCCTCGGTGGACACCGGCGGTTTCCTGCGCTTGCGAAGCAGGTAGAGCCACACTCCGAGTGAAATAAAAATACCTGCAACCAAAATCCATATCCAGTCTTTGGTCGAGGGAGAAGGTGGAAGTTCCTGCTTAACTTTCAAAGCAGGCAGTTCCGGATTTTCCGGATCCAATTCAAAAAAAGAACGTGTTGTGAACGTCAGCGCGTCTGTTTTTCCCAGAACGCGAGAGGGTTGCTCACTATTATTGGTTTGCAGGCGCATGATTTCGATTTCAGGAATAGTCCAAGTGCCTGCTTGAACAGGCCAAAGTCTCCAGGACCAGCGCGTTGTCGGTATCTCTTCCTCATCAAAAGGCCAAAGTTCAGCAAACCAGGAGGATTCATCCCTTTGTTGCTGTAGGTGAGGAACATATTCTATCAGTTCGACGTCAATACCCGGCGGTACGTGTTCCTCGAGTGGTACAGGTTGGAATTGCAAGGCGGGAGGATGGGTAACTTCGATTTGATAAATGAGGAATTCTCCGGTGGTGAGAGAATTTTTATCCAGGGTGACGTAGATTTCCAGTGGTTGCGCCACGCAGTATGCGAACGTTACCAAAATCAAAAGGGTCAGAATGCTGATTCGTCGCATTGCTCCCTCTTTTCAAATTCCCTGATTGAGAATCCGATTATTATATAATGATGTGAATCAGGAGTTAAAAACGCGTCATTCCTGGCGTGACCAGGAATCCAGGGTTCTTGCCGCATTCCGACATTCGCGTCCAGTTGGCATCCATTTCAAACCAGGAATGATACGTTTATTCAATGATGAATTCGTGAATTCGAGTATACAGTCGATTCATAATCATGTCCAGCCACACCCCCGGATACGCGAGGGGCTTCTCCCCCGGCGACATTTCCGGGTTTTGAGGATACAATCAAAAGATTGCAAATCGATTCGCACCCGGATAATATTGATTTCATCTTTGACATGCGTACAATTCCATTCCGATTATTTTTTTATAAGATGGAACAGGGCAGGCAGCATATTGACTCCGTTCAATTGCGAACTCGTACTGCTTCCACTTGTAATTTCAGGGCAGGCATTCATGATCAAAACAAAAAAAAAAGAGCAACCATCATCTACGAAGGTTGCGCTGGTTCAAAAAAAGCCCGAGAAACTCCCCAGAGCCAAGTATGAAAAAAATTTAGCCAGGTTACACGTCGAGCTGGTCAAATTACAATACTGGATCAAACAAAAAGGCCTGCGGGTGGTCATCGTTTTCGAAGGCCGTGATGCCGCGGGCAAAGGAGGGACCATCAAGCGCATCATCGAACCTCTCAATCCCCGGGGTTGCACGGTCGTCGCCTTGGATAAACCTTCCGATCGGGAAAAAACTCAGTGGTATTTACAGCGTTACGTACCCCATCTTCCGGCGGCAGGAGAAATGGTGCTTTTTGACAGAAGCTGGTACAACCGTGCTGGCGTGGAACGGGTAATGGGATTTTGTAGCGATGAGGAATACAAGGAATTTCTGCGTTCCTGTCCGGAATTCGAACGGATGCTGGTGCGTTCCGGAATGGTCTTGCTCAAATACTGGTTTTCCGTCAGTGACGAAGAACAAGAACGGCGATTCCGGGAACGTACGCTCAATCCCCTCAAACGCTGGAAATTTTCGCCCATGGACTTGGAGTCCCGCAAACGCTGGGTTAAATATTCCCAGGCAAAAGATGAGATGTTTTTTTATACGGACATCATCGAAGCGCCTTGGTACGTGATCGAATCCGATGACAAGCGACGAGCGCGTTTGAACTGCATCAACCATATCTTAAAAATAATTCCCTACAAAGACATCATTCCGAAATCTTTCAATTTGTCACCATTGCCGAAAGAAAGCACCGGAGGTTATCGGCGTCCACCCAAGGAATCCCAACATTTTGTACCGGAGTTTGACAAGTAAATCTTTTTCTTAAGCAGGAACCGGAAAAAACCTTTGAATACGCATGGGTCAGGAAATCGAACGAAAATATCGTATCCATTGCCGGAAAATTCCCCTGGGGAAAGGAATTCCCATCAAACAGGGCTACCTTCCCTCTGCAGGAGCCTGTGAAGTTCGGGTCCGGATTGCGGGAAATCAAGCCTTCCTTACCCTGAAAAGCAAAAGTGAGGGAATCACTCGCGGCGAATTCGAGTACCCCGTACCGGTTTCTGACGCCAAACAAATACTCTCGGGATTCTGTTCCCATTTCGTGGAAAAAACTCGATACGAAGTGGAACATGCCGGTCACACTTGGGATGTCGATATCTTTGAAGGTGAGAATGAGGGGTTGGCACTGGCGGAAATCGAACTGCAATGCGAAAGCGAAACCTTTCAGAAACCCTGGTGGGTTGATGAAGAAGTAACCGGGGACGTCCGATTTTACAATGCCCAACTGGCGTCTCGCCCTTACAAGCAATGGCAGGAAAAGTAAAACTGCAATTTTACCACGGCGGGTGTGAATCGATCAGGGGGGGCCTTCATCAATCCAGCAGATTGATTTCTCTCCACAACTCATAGAAAGCTTTTGCCGCTCTATTTCGTGGGGCAAAACGTACCACGGCTTCTCGCAACACTCCCATCTTCTCCACATCCGAGGAGTAGGGAATACAACTATGCAAGGTGTCCGGGTAGGTTTGCGGGAATTGCGCAATCACCTCTCGATGCAGCGTTTTACGCCTGTCCACCATCGAAAAGAAAGGAAAAATCTTCAAGTGATCCATTCGGTGATCTCCGCAAAACCGGAATAACTGGTGAAAAGTACGGAGAGAGAGCGGGGTTGGGATCATCGGAACCAACATCATTTCGGAGAATTGCAATACGTTCTCTGAAACCAATGTCATACTTGGAGGGCAATCGAGAAACAAGACGTCATAGGATTCACTCAACGGTTTCAGAATTTGCCGGAACTGCCGGACCGGTTTTTTCATCTGATCGAGGAGGAGGTCCATGTGGCGATAGGAAAAATCGGCAGGGATCAAGTCCAGATTTTCGAAATCAGACCCTTTGATCAAGGAATCGATTTTATGCTTACGACGAATGAGGGATTTGCTCCCTCCTTTGATTTTGGGAGAGATTCGAAAATAAAAACTGGATGCTCCTTGCGGGTCGAGGTCCCATAGCAAAGTACGGGCACCATGTTCTGCGGCCAGGTACGCCAGGTTGACCGCTGCCGCGGTTTTGCCCACTCCCCCTTTGATATTGTAAATAGCGATTTTTTTCATTTGCCTTGCTTCCGGTTTGATCCCTTACGAAATAATCGCTTGAATCGCTTTTGGTGATCGGCTGAAGCGAATTCTTCAAAACGGGAATGAAAAACGCGACGAGCCTCCATTTGCTGATTTTTAAGATCTTTCACCAGCATCCCCAAAGCCAGTTGCGTGTTGGGAAAATTTTTACCACTATTATTGAGTTGTTCTCCAAATTCTATCAATGAGCTCCATTGCACTTGAAAATCCTGGAATTTTCCCAGGTTGTCTTGCAATCGTTTCAAAACCCTGATCAAAGTTTTGATTTCTTCCGGAGGATACAGACTTTGAAAAAATTCCATCAGGTAGCGTAGTTTTTTGCAGGTTTTCCGCAGTTCGTGCAACACTTCTTCCGTGGTATCCGCCTGAATGGATTTTCCGTCATGGAGAACTCTCCGATAGACCCGCCAGATTCGCCCACTGGCCACTTCAGTCACTGGTTGCTGAGCAACCGAAGGAGGATTTTCCTGAAAAAAAGGACTTTTCAAGAACTGCTTCCATCTCCTTAAAAAGCGATGATAACGAGACGAACTCAAGGCTTTCATCAATTTTAAATGTTCACTGCGTTTTTCTCTCTGCAATAACTGGCGCAAGGGTTCCAGTTCTTCACGCAATTCTGCGGGTAGATCCGCCTGGTAGTCGTCGAACTTTAATAAATAAACATCCAAATCCCGCAGTCTGCTTGTCACTTGACCGAGCCAGGCAAACTCTTCGCGGAAACGGGAAAGCGCTTGTTGCGGAAAAACCCGCTTCAACTGTCCCAAACCCGAACGGACACGCCGCACTGCCACCCGGAAATCATGCAGAAATTCTGAATCCAGGTCTTGACGCAGGCCGATTTCATTATTTTCCAGGGATTCCAATAAGCGCGCGAAAATCAATTTGAGCGCTTGTTCCGTCGTCAATTCCGAGGAGAGCGGGACATCCAGCTTCCCCGAATAGTATCCGGGATCGATCTCGAGCCGGAGCATGGCTTGTTCCAGAAGGGTATTCTCCATTTTTTCCATTCCTGCCATAGCGGATCTAAGGCGGGAAGCCGGTTCTTTGTATCCCTTAACCGGTACCAACAGTACGCTTTTTCCCAATGTTTGGCTTTTTCTCCGTTGGGGCGTGAGTAGGAGGTTCTCTTCACAAAAGAGGTGCAACACTGTCTTTTGCTCTCGATCCAATAGCCTGAGAGGATAAATATCACTTTTGATGGTAATTTGAGGAAGCAGCGCTCTCACCTCCAGGATCGGTTCCAGACGTTTTTTGAACAGACCTGGAGGAAAATCCCAAATGAACCGGGGCATCATGGAAAGAGGCGCACTGCCAATACTCTGCCCACTCTCCCGGTCGAGCCAACGCAGTCGCAATTTGCCTTTTGATACTTCCTCGACTTCGAGCATCCCACCGCTTTGATAAATCCTCCAATCGAAACTGTCGTAATAGATACGTCGGATGGACATTGCAGGTGCTTCATCCAAGGAAAACCGTTCCTTTAATTTTTGCTTGGTCTCGGAAAGCGACTGGTTATCGGGAATGATGAATCGTGAGTTTGCTTGCATTCGATGCGCAGGTTTATTACTGTCAAAAAGGATTCGGTCTTCTGCAGGTTCCCTTCAGATTGGCTGATTTTGAGTCGTGGAATTTTCTGGTGCCGGTTCAAGATAGAGTTTTGTCTTGGAACGAAGTTGAAATGAAAACAGCAACGCCACAACCAGCGTCCCCACGACTAAATCCATGGCCGCGACGATGCCCCAGCGGTCCGCCAATCCTCCGATAGGCCCTATGATCAACGCTCCCACACCCCAACCCAAACCCATTGTGACCGCGGAGGCCGTACTGGCATGACCGGGAAGTTTTTCCTGAGCGTAAGCGACGACCACCGGGTTGTTTCCAATCAACATGAATCCACCCAAAAACAGGAATAATAAGGAAAGCGCTCCATCCGTGTGTAGAAACACGAAGAGAGAGGGCAAAGCGATCAGCAGTGAGACAACCACCACCGGACAACGACCGAATCGATCGGAGAGCGGTCCTCCAGCCATGATACCGAAGACGCCTGCTACCAGGAACAGGGACAATCCCAAACTCGAGACAAGATAGGAATACCCGCGTTGCTCCAACAAAATGATGGTATATACCATGAAACTCAAGTAAACAATGTGCCGGGATACCACGATCAGCCAGGGTACCCACAACACTCTCATGGCTTCAGACCAAGGCGCATACAGTGTTTTGGCGGGACTTTGCAAGGAAGCGGGCATGGCCCGTTTCAGCACGACGAGTACGGCCAGAATGAGGGCCAACAAGAGCCAGGAGCCTGCTTCCAGACCCAAAGTTTCATACATCATGGCCGCTGCCAGGGGTCCCAGGGAAAATCCGATGGTGCCACAGGCGATAAAAAGCGCAATGGTCAGCCCCCTCTGGTTGGGCGCGAGGGCACCGGTTTCAGCAGTGGCTCTTGGATGAAACATGGCAGTTCCAAGACCGGCAATCGCTACGGCTACCATCAGCCACCAATAATTCGATAAAAGTCCTGCCAGGCTCAAGAAAATACCGGTCAAGGCGATACCGACCAGCATGAAGTCGAAACGCCGGAATCGATCGCTGAGCAAACCGAAAATGATTTGAGCAAATGAACCGGCAATGAGAAAACTGGAAGCCAGAAACCCTACCATCGCCAGCGACAAATCGAGCTTGATGAGCAAGATCGGAAGCAGGGCTGGTAAAATATTCGCATAGAAATCATTGGTGAAGTGGCCCAACAACACCGGCCATATCCGCTTGCCGAGTTGAATTGCTTTCCAAATGGAGCGGATGGGATTCGCTGATTTTCTACCAATTGCATTCAACGACATATTATCTCGTCTCGGGATTGGTGAGACCATAGCCGTGTTCACCATGGAGGGAAGCGTCCATTCCCATGACTTCTTTTTCCTCATCGAGTCGAAACCCCACAGTTTTTTCCACCAAAAAGCAAATAATCCAGGTACCAATCAATGCGGTGACGACGGTTGCGCCCAACCCCAGGAGTTGCAAGAAGAATTGGTCGATCATGTTCCAGCCGGTTACCGGGACATTCGACGCTGCCTCTTCCATCCAACTGTCCCGGATAAAAAACGCGAGTAACAAAACTCCCAAACCACTACCAATGCCGTGGATTCCAAAACAGTCGAGACTGTCGTCATAGCCAAACCTGTTTTTCATTCTGAATGCATAGAAACAGGCAATGGAGGACAAGGCCCCCAAGGCAAGCGCCCCTGTGGGTTGAACCACTCCCGCTGCAGGCGTGATGGCCACCAAACCGGCTAAAATACCGGAGACGAATCCGAGGGAGGTGGCTTTTCGGAACATGATTGCTTCGATAACGATCCACATCAAGGCACCGCTGGCAGCGGAAATCTGAGTCATCGTCAGCGCCCGCGCGGTCTCCAATCCACTTTGAACCGTGGAACCGGCGTTGAAACCGAACCAACCCACCCAAAGAAGTCCGGCTCCCAACAAAGTAAGGGTCATATTGTTGGGATGCATGGCGGTTCGGGGATACCCCCGGCGCGGTCCCAAAAACAAGGCCACCACCAACGCGCTGAAACCCGCGGAAACGTGGATTACCAATCCACCTGCCAGGTCGATGACGCCAGAGGGTCCTATATTGGCGAGCCACCCGTCTGAGGCCCAGACCCAATGACACAGGGGGCTGTAGACCAGTAACATCCAAAGCGCAACGAACAAGCAGAATCCCCGGAATGAAACTCGCTCCGCCAACGCGCCGCTGATCAAGGCGGGCGTGATGATGGCGAATTTACCCTGGAACATGGCCAGCACGTATTCCGGCACCCCATCCGTGATGGTGTCGTCGATTCCTTTCAGGAAAAAATAATCATCATTCCAGCCGACGAAACCACCCAGGATGTTGCTACCAAAAGTGAGGGAATAACCACAAATCGTCCACAACACGCCAACGATCGCCATAGCGACGAAACTGTGCATCATCGTACCCAACACATTTTTTGTCCTCACCAATCCTCCGTAGAACAAGGCCAACCCGGGAGTCATCAGCAAAACCAAGGCGGTCGAAGTCAGCATCCAGGCAGTTGTTCCGGAATCCACAGCATTTTCTTCTGCTGCCAAAACGAATTGTGGCAATAATAAAAATATTGCGCCTGCCAGTGTTGCCATGATTATTGATCCTTTCATAGTTCCTCCTTATTAAGCGCTAATTTCGTTTACATTTTGTTATCTTCGTCAGCAATCCCTGGTCGCATTTCAAGAATCACTATCATGAAAATTCCCGTGGTTACAAGCTAAAAAGTTACTTTGGAGCGAATCGTGAGCTCACCCCGCTTTTCCACGAACGCCATCATGCTGTTGAAAGGCGAGTGGTCTTCCAATTGAGCCAAACAACTTCATGAGAGAATGTCCCGCTATTTCAATTTCCACAGTCACCGGTCATATGATGGGACGATCGAGACTGCGGTATTGAACGGCTTCCGTAATGTGAGGTGTGTCAATGGTTTCTGATTCGGCAAGGTCGGCAATGGTACGGGCCACTTTCAGGATACGGTCATACGCTCGAGCGCTCAAACCCAGTTTGTTCATCGCCGTTTCCAGAATTTTACGCGCCGCAGGAGTGGGTTGGGCGAATTGCTCGGTTTCTTTGGGCGCCATATTCGAGTTGTTCCGGGTTTTTGAATCTTGAAAACGAGCCAATTGAATGGTACGGGCCTGGATGATCCGTTGACGAATGGAAGCAGATGCTTCTCCTTTGCGCCGGTCGGAAAGTTGGTCATACTCCACTGCAGGTACTGATAATTGAAGGTCTATCCGATCGAGCAAGGGTCCCGAAATTTTGGAGCGGTATTTTTCAATTTGGGTCGGATTGCAATGGCACTCTTTCAGTTGGACAGTCAATCCTGGAGACTTGCTACCGAAATAACCGCATGGGCAAGGGTTCATCGCCGCCAGTAACAAAAAATCACAAGGAAATTCCAGTGACATGGCGGCACGGGCAATAATGATTTTGTGATCTTCCAGGGGTTGCCGCAACAATTCCAAAACGCCTCGAGGAAATTCCGGCAGTTCGTCTAAAAACAAAACGCCATTGTGGGCCAACGAAATTTCTCCAGGAACCGGAATACTGCCACCACCTACCAGGCCCGGGGAGGAAATGGTATGATGCGGTGAACGAAAAGGACGCGTTGCCAACAATGCCGTTTCCTCCGGCAGAAGGCCGGCGATGCTGTGTATTTTGGTCGTTTCCAGTGATTCGTCCATGGAAGGATATGGCAAAATGGAAGCCATCCGGCGTGCCAACATCGTTTTACCGGACCCGGGAGGGCCCATCATCAGCAAATTATGGTTCCCGGCTGCAGCGACTTCCATGGCGCGTTTGACGTGTTCTTGTCCTTTGACGTCCTGAAAATCTTCCACATAGCTTTGGCTTTCTTCAAATAGGGTCTCAATTTGATATTCATTTTGCTGAATGACCAGCTCTCCCTGCAGGTAGCGCACCACTTCGTGCAACGAAGTGACGGGGAAGCGGGGAACCTCTGAAACCACAGCGGCCTCGGCTTCATTGGATTTGGGAAGAATCAATCCCTTCCTGCCATTTTCCCGAGCAGCCACTGCAATAGGCAAGACCCCGCGAATCGGACGTATGGTGCCATCCAGGGAAAGCTCTCCCACGATCATGTAATCTTGCAGCATCTCGGAAGAAAAAACTCCCATGGCGCCCAACAATGCCACGGCAATGGGTAAATCGAACCCGGAACCAATTTCCCGTAGATTGGCAGGTGCCAGGTTGACAATAATCTTGCGTACCGGCATGCTGTATCCACAATTGGAGATAGCCGTCATGACCCGGTCTCGACTCTCCCGAATCGAACTGTCCGGCAAGCCCACGATGTTGAAAATGCTCAAACCCAACGAAACGTCGACTTCCACGTCAATCGGGTGGGCATTGATGCCCAACACAGTCGCAGAATAGGTTTTGGCGATCATATCAGCAAGTTAACAGGAAGGGAATGAGCGTAAATCATTCCCGGCATGGCGCAATTTTCGTGATGAGATACGTTTGTGAAAAACTCTACCCCAGCCCCTGCCTGCAGTAAAGTAAAAAGAAATTACCACTTACGTGAATCAGGAGTTAAAAAGCGTGTCATTCCGCCCTGAGAGCCGGATTTTTTCTCCATTGTCATTCCTGGCTTGACCAGGAATCCATTGCTTCCATCCTCTATTTCAGTATACCGTATCAAGTCGGTGATGATCCGGGACCAGGATGAGCCGTCCATAGAGATTCACTCTTTAAATTAAATGCAGGAGTTTAAAAGCGTGTCATTCCTGGCTTGACCAGGAATCCAATGCTTCCATTCTCGATTTCAGTATACCGTATCAAGTCCGTGATGACCCATCCATTCTCAGAGTTTCTCAATATTGCTTGTTCTTGAAGTCTTCTTCCAAACGGCTTGGTGTCGCGCGATCTTGTCCGTTGTATTTACCCCGATAAGGATTTTCAGCTCGTGTCGTCATTTTAAAAAAAACAATCTGGCATATACGGATTCCGGCCTTCAGTTCAATGGGAACATGGGATTGGTTTTCCAATTCCAGGGTTATTTTCCCGTAGAAACCACCATCGATGAAACTGGCATTTTGGACTTGCAATCCCAAGCGTCCGATACTGGAACGACCTTCCACGTAGGCAGCCATATCATCCGGAATCCGAATGAATTCGGCAGTACTCGCTAATACGAAATGTTTGGGTGGGAGGACGTAGGTGGGGGATTGGAGATGTTGATACCGAACGGGTTCTCCCAGCACTATTTTGTTTTTTCGTGGATCCAACCAACTGAAAGAATCGGACAACGTGAGATCGACGCTCGATGGCCCCACGTGCAATCCTGGCGGCAAATAACCGTCTTCCATCAATTTCTTCAATTCCACGTCGGAAAGCACCATTTTTTTCAGTTCATGTCAGGTGTTTGGAACTTGTAGAAGATCGACTTTATTCCTGAAGCTCTCCTGTAAAGAAGGCACAAAGGCACAAAGGCACAAAGGCACAAAGGCACAAAGGCACAAAGGCACAAAGCATTTTTTATTTTTGCTCTACTTTTCTATTGAGGCTCCCGAGCATGCGTTCAATCTCCCGTGTCTTTTCAGTTAGTTTTTCAAAGTCATGATTTGAAACAAATCCCAGATGGGGACCAATCTCCAACTGGGTTTGTAGTTCAATAATGATCCATTAGCAATTTGCAAAAAGCGGATGTAATCTTTTTTGGAGTTCTTCCCATAGCCTTCGGTAATATTACTGGGAATGGAAACAGCGCTCCGTCTGATTTGGCTGGTCAATCCATAGTGTTCCTCATGCGGAAAATCACGAGTCACTTTGTAAAAATCAGTGACCATGGCTATTGATTTTTACCAGACAATTAAATCCCGGTATGTTTTGATAATTAATCCTCTCCACTCACCTGATCAAGCAATAACTCCCCCTCAAAAAAACCAATACCGCAGTCACCTTTGTGCCTTTGCACCAGTTATCGGTTGTCAGTTTTCGGTTGACAGTTATCGGTTGTCAGTTCCTTCATGAGTCTCCTTTGTGCCTTTGTGCCTTTGTGCCTTTGTGCCTTTCTAATTGAATCCCAAATGGAGCTCTTAGTAAAATTTGTTCACCAAACATCAGTTATCAGAAAAAACATTTTAAGTTGTCATTACATACGCTACATTAGGCATCGACCGTCTCGATTCACAAGCGTTCCCTCCAGACAAGGTGACGGTGTTATCCTGTTCCTTCTGTCTTTTTCATCCGTATGCATGAAATCTTCGATAGACGCCGATTAAGTATCAAACCTTTGGCTTCCCGGCAATCAAAATCGGACCCTGGTATCATGATCGAAAAGGGAAACCCGCTCCCTCCACTTGCACCCAAAGAGAGGCGATTCATCGAATACCTGGCAGAAAAGATGAGAGCCTGCAGAAAAAAAGGCGCGCCGGTTATCATGGCTTATGGAGCCCATTTGTTCAAAAATGGACTGGCGCCCCTGGTTATTGAAATGATGGAGGCCGGTTATCTTCAACAGCTGGTGACCAACGGCGCGGGTTCCATCCATGATTGGGAAATGGCGTTTCATGGCCAAACCGAAGAAGACGTGCAACGCTACGTCAAAGAAGGGCAGTTCGGCATTTGGCAGGAAACGGGTTTTTATACCAACCTTGCTATTATATTGGGTGCGGCTCAAGGAAGGGGATACGGTCCTTCCATTGGCAAAATGATCCACGAAGATCGGCTGGATCTCCCAGCTCCCGGAACTTTGCGACAGGAATTGACCCGGGAATTGCAACGAGGATCCATTTCTGCGCAATTCCCCGCAAAAGCGGCTTTAGCCCACACCCTGGAAAAATTTCGAATCACTCCGGGCAGAATGGAAGTCCTCCATCCTTATAAAAGGTACAGTATTCAGGAAACCGCCTATCGTTTGCATATCCCCTTCAACGTTTGCCCCGGTATCGGAGCCGACATCATTTATACCCATCCCCTCAATAACGGGGCAGCCATCGGACAGGCCGCCCTACAGGATTTTTTAACGTTTACGCAAGGGATCACGCAACTGGAAGATGGAATTTTCTTTTGCATCGGATCGGCCGTGATGGGACCAATGATTTTTGAGAAAGCAATCGCCATGGCACGGAATATGGCTCTCCAGGATGACCGTTCCCTTGATAATTACCAGATAGTCGTCAATGATATCCAACCGGGAAATTGGGATTGGCGCCGGGGTGACCCACCTGAAGACAATCCTGCCTATTACCTGCGCTTTTGCAAATCGTTTTCACGCATGGGGGGAGATTTTCACTACCTGCAGTTGGACAACCGGGCCTTCATTCAGCACCTCCACCGACGATTGGTTTGAATTTTTCCTCGACATATTCCGACAAATCAGTTAAAAGCTGATGTCAGGTGAACAAGTATTGCAATAAAAACGCCTTTGCGCCTTTGCGCCTTCTTGAAGAAATGTCGCAAAATCGACTGAAATTTTTAAAAAAAGTGTTGACATCTTCAATATTTTAACTAATATGTCCCAATTATGTCATCGTGGATAGAAAGTGGTAACGGGGACATCATGTCACTTTCCTTTTCAAAAAAGGAATGCTCTTGATTACTCCGATTGGCAACTTTCATCATGGCAGGCGATAGGATTGATGTCAAAAAAAACTTGATATCCACGGGAGATGTATTTAATCTGAAGAAAAATCGGTGGTCGATTTGTATAATCGGCTAATGGAGAGTTCATTAAAATCAAAGGAGAGATATGAAAAGCAGAAATTTTCATTACCGTAGTGTTTTGTTTGCCGTATCGGCGACTTTTGTGCTAAGTGGTTGCCATACGCTTCAGGAACGAGCTACGGAATACGAGAATCGAATCAACAGCAAAGTCGCTGAAATCGAGCGTCAAATCGCGGAACGGGCTGATTTAGTCGACAGCCGTTACGAGGACCGCGTCGCGCATGTCGACAGCCGTTTCACGGAACGAGCCGCTCAAGTCGACAGTCGTTTCGGGGACCGCGCCTCACAAGTCGATGGCCGTCTTGATCAAGTGGACAGTCGTTTCGCCGACCGTGCCTCACAAGTCGACAGCCGATTTGCTCAAGTCGATAGCCGTTATGAGGAACGAGCGGCTCGAGTCGATAGCCGCTATGAGGACCGGTCCACCCAGGTCGACGGCCGTCTTGCGGGATTGGACAATCGTATCACGGAGCGAGCCTCTGAAGTCGATAGCCGTCTTGCGGGAATCGATAGCCGCTACGCCGACCGTGCCGCTCAGGTCGACGACCGTCTTGGGGGAATCGATAGCCGCTACGCCGACCGTGCCTCTGAAGTCGACGGCCGTCTTGCGGGAATCGATAGCCGTTACAACGACCGTGCCGCTCAAGTCGATAGCCGCTATGAGGAAAGAGTGGCTATGGTCGATGAAAGATACGGGGAACGAATGGCTATGGTCGACAACAAGCTCGACCAGATGGACAGCCGCCATGCAGACCGGGTTGCTCACGTCGACAGCCGTCATGAAGACCGGGTTGCCCATGTCGACAGCCGCTATGAAGACCGGGTTGCCCACGTCGACAGCCGCTATGAAGACCGGGTTGCCCACGTCGACAGCCGCTATGAAGACCGGGTTAACCATGTCGACATCCGCTTCGCGGAACGAGTTGATTTCGTCGACAAACGCTTCGAGGACCGGGCCGCTCAAGTCGATGAGCGCTTCGAACAACGAGCCGCTCACGTGGATGACCGTTACGGACAACGAGTTGCTTTTGTCGACATGCAAATCGAGGATCGAGCCGTTAAAGTCGAGCGGGATATCAAGAACCAACTTTGCAAAGTCGATCTCATGATTGAAATGTATGATGTAGACAATCAATCATTTATTGGTGAAATTGAAGCTATTCTGGACACGCAAGCAGAAATGAAAGACGGATTCCTCACATTTTCCATAGTGAAGAGCTGGTCGGAATTCGAGGAACAGATGATTCCACAGAGAATCAGGGAAATAGCCAATGATTTCAACTTGAGCGTTGCCTGGAACGAAGACGATTCACCTTCACTATGCTCCATCAACAGTGACGGAACCTTCACCTATGTCTCTCTTACGGCTTCAGTGGTGGGTACCGAGACCTCCGAAGTGAACATTTTGCTTGAAGGAAAGGTTTTGGAAGGCTCCATGGTCTACCTCGGAATCGATGATAATTTTCTACTTCCCCTGGTGGAAAGTAACGTCTTTTCCGTAGATGTAATGCAGGATGGAACCTGGACCGCGCGCATCCGGGGTGAGATCGACCCCAGTCAGGCGGAATTTCCTGCAAAAATCTATACAATGGTCACCCGGAACCGGGAAATCAAGGGACACGAATTCAAGGTGGTTCAATACAGTGAATTCGACATCAAGGGATTGTCGGGACAATATTATGATCAACTGATCAAATTGGAAGATTCGACGGCTCAACCGGCTTGTCCACCTTCAGCGATACCTGCTGGTTTGATAGATTCTTTCAAGGGCGAACTGGGCGATTGTAAGATGTAGCCGACAGAATTCAAGTTGGCCGATTTTTCGAATCAGGTCGGTCCGGTTCTATCATTTCACGGGCTGAATGCGGCGATGGAGTGAGATTAATTCTTGCACCATCGCCTTCCCGGTCAGGGCGCTTCGCCCTGAGATTGATCTTTTACCCCAATGCTCCTCTCTAGTGAGGCAGTTAACCCTATTATAGAGATAAAAAAACGTCATGACGAAACGAGTGATGGTCCAGACGGGTGTGCGAAAAGGTATACGGGAAGTTTTCGACCCTCGCCCCGATATCGAGTATGAGCTTTTTACCGAAACGTCGGAAGCAAACCTCCTGAAACGCATTGTGGATTACGATGCGGTGATACTCGGCCTCGCTCCCTTGACAGCCCCTATGGTGGAGAGGGCCACGCGTCTGAAAGTCGCCGCTCGTTTGGGAGTCGGTTTCGACTCCGTTGACGTTTCCGCCTTGACTCGAGCCAGGATTCCACTGGCGGTTGTGGGCACTGCGAACTCCGTCTCGGTGGCGGAGCATACGCTTCATATGATGCTGGCACTGGCCAAATGCAGTCGCATTCATGATCGCGAGATAAGAAAGGGGAACTGGAGTATACGTAGAACGGTACCCTGTTTCGACCTCGCCGGTCGCAAGGTTCTCATGCTCGGTTTCGGCCGTATCGGAGGTTACCTGGCAAAGCGACTGGTTGCCATGGAGATGGAAATCTTCATTTATGATCCTTATATAGACCCCCAGGTCATTACAAGCGCTGGTGCCACACCTGTCACCAATTGGCGCGCTTTACTTCCGCAAATCGATTTTCTCTCGGTAAATTGCCCCAAAACCAGGGAAACGGCAGGCATGGTCGGTACTGCGGAACTCGGATCGATGAAATCCACCTCTTATGTCGTCAACACGGCTCGTGGTGGCATTGTCGAGGAAAATGCCCTTTACCAGGCGTTGAAGGAAAATACCATTGCAGGCGCAGGTCTCGATGCATTTGACGTCGAACCACCCCCTGCCGATTGTCCTTTTTACGAATTGGACAACGTTCTTCTTTCACCCCATATTGCCGGTACGACCGAAGAAGCCTTATATCGTATGGACTATCGTTCGGCTCAAAACATTGTCGATGCTTTCGACGGAAAGCTCGACCCGGATTATGTCGTCAACAAAGAGGTGCTCAATTGAGGAGTTTTCCTTTTTCAGAGCAGGATCGGGAAGCGTGAAATAAAATCTTGCGTGAAAAAATTTGAATCAATGAATTTTTTGCTTGACAGTGGCACTCGAAACAGTGTAGCACTAGCACGCTGAACAATTGTATATGTATAAAAACAATAAATGTTAAATTGATTGAACGTGAATCAGGAGTTAAAAAAAGTGTCATTCCTGGCTTGAGCAGGAATCCAGGGGAAGCGGTCGAAATTCTGGATTCCGTATCAAGTCCGGCATGACACATCATAATATTGATTGAATTCAAACCAAATAGTAGTGGTACCATGGAAGCGATAAACGAAGTTAACGGAAAGGAAGTGATCCTGGACGTCAAGGGGTTGAGAACCCACTTCTATACGAATGAAGGAGTGGTCAAAGCTGTCGATGGACTCTCGTACCATGTGCATAAGGGAGAGTGCGTGGGCTTGGTGGGAGAAAGTGGCTGTGGTAAAAGCGTCAGCGCCATGTCGGTCCTGCGTCTCATTCCCTATCCCCCGGGTATTATCGAAGGCGGTGAGATTGTATTCAAGGGCGAAGACCTCTTGCAGGTCACGGAAGATCGGATCCGGGATATCCGGGGTGACCGCATCGCGATGGTGTTTCAAGAACCCTCGACGTCTTTGAATCCGGTTTTGACGGTACGGCGTCAACTGTCCGAAGCATTGGAGTTGCACCGTGGGATGAATAAACGAGAGGCGCTTGAAGAAAGTATCAAATTGTTGGACCTGGTGGGTATTCCGGATGCGAGGCAACGAGTGATGGACTATCCTCACCAGTTCAGTGGGGGCATGCAACAGCGCATCATGATCGCCATGGCGCTCAGTTGCAGTCCTGAACTGATCATTGCCGACGAACCGACAACCGCCCTGGACGTTACGGTGCAGGCCCAGATTCTGGAGCTCATCGCCGGACTGCGAGAAGAGTTGGGCACGGCCGTCTTGATCATTACCCACAACCTGGGAGTGGTTGCCCGTTACGTGGACCGCGTCAACGTCATGTACGCGGGTTCACTGGTGGAAACCGGTCCCACCGAGGTCATCTATTCCGATCCCAAACATCCATATACTATTGGATTGCTGGCTTCAGTGCCCAGGTTGGATGAGCCCAAAGCCGAAGAGCTCGCGGTCATTGACGGGATGCCGCCAAACCTGGCAAACCTGCCAGTAGGCTGTCCCTTTGCGGAACGTTGCAGTTATGTCATGGATCGATGCCTCGAAGAAAATCCGCAGTTGGAACAAGTGGGCAAAGACCACTACCGCGCCTGCTTCTATGAAGCGGCCCTATTGAGTCGATAGAAGAAAGGAGGTCGAATTGGCAGTACAAGAGGAAAAATTAGTCGATGTGGAAAATCTGGTGACGTATTTCCCGATTTTCAGCGGTGTTTTCCAACGCAAGACTGGAGAAGTGAAAGCCGTGGACGATATCAGTTTTTTTATCCGCCGGGGAGAAACCTTGGGATTGGTGGGTGAGAGCGGCTGTGGTAAGACCACCACCGGACGTTCCATTTTGCAACTTCAGGACGTGACGGGTGGAAAAGTATTGTTCGATGGCAAGAACCTGGTCGAGATGAAGGGAGAAGAATTGAGGAGGATGCGGGTCAACATGCAACCCATCTTCCAGGATCCCTTCGCCTCTCTCAATCCACGCATGACCGTGGGCGATATCATTGGTGAACCCCTGGTGGTTCACAAGCTGGCGAAAGGCGCCAAATACCGCGAGGAAGTCAGCAATTTACTGAGCATGGTCGGTCTGGAACCCCGTATGGCGGATCGTTACCCCCACGAGTTCAGCGGTGGCCAGAGACAACGAATTGGCATTGCGCGCGCCCTGGCGGCTCGACCTTCCTTCATCGTCTGTGATGAGGCCGTCTCCGCATTGGACGTTTCCATCCAGGCTCAGATCATCAAGCTGTTGATGACATTACGCGAGGAATTGCACCTGACTTACCTGTTTATCTCGCACGATTTGTCGGTGGTGCGCCATATCAGCGACCGGGTGGCGGTCATGTACCTGGGTAAGATCGTCGAGATCACGTCCAGCGAACAGCTCTACAGTGACCCCCAACATCCCTACACGATCTCTTTGCTCTCGGCGGTTCCCATCCCCGACCCTGAAGTGGATCGTACCCGGGAGCGAATCGTGCTGACGGGTGACGTTCCCAGTCCGATCAACCCGCCCAGCGGTTGTCCTTTTCACACCAGATGTCATATCGCGGTGGAAGAATGCAAAACCATGAAGCAGGACTTGAGAATCGTCGGCAATGAACACTGGGTCGCCTGTCATCGCGTTTGATCGCATTGGATGTAATAAATGAGCAGAAAAAAACATGTCATTCCTGGCTTGACCAGGAATCCAGAGGTATGAAACGCTAAGAGGATTGAAGTAATGGATTCCGGCTCGGGGGCCGGAATGACACATGAGAAAAACGCTACTTCCCCTCATGTAATAAATAGTGTAGTTAAGATGACTTTCCTGGAAGGGGGTTTCAATTTCGTAGATATATATGGCTAAGAAAAAAAAGGAGGAGCAATCGGGTCAGAGCATGGTGAAAACCCTGGTTGCGGCGGTTATCGTGGTTATCGTCATCGGGGCCATTGCCGGATATGCCATCTACCGGCAACAGATCGAACCCTTCGAGACGGTTGTTTTGAGGATCAACGATGCGAGCGTGAACATGCGTTACTTCCTCAAACGTTTGAAATTGGAGGAAGGAAATCTTTCTTTCGGTGGGGCCACTACCGTACTCAATCGACTGGCCATCGAGGAGGTCATCCGTCAAAGCGCTCCCAAGGCGCCTTACAATCTCAAAGTCACGGATGAGCAAATCGACCAGTATTTAAGAAAAGTGGCCAGACGTGGAGCGGAATCCATCAGTGAAAACGAATATGAAGAATGGTACCGTCAACAACTCAACCAGTCTCAACTGAATGATGAAGAGTTCCGGGAGATTGGGCGCATTGGCGTTTATCGACAGGGTTTGACGGAATTTTTAGCGCAACGCGCGCCGACGGTGGCGGAACAGGTTCACCTTCACATGATTGCCCAACAGACCATGGAGCAGCTCATCGAGGTCAAGGAACGACTGGATGACGGAGAGGATTTTTTCGAATTGGCAGGGGAAGTCAATCTCTCCGTGGATGCGAGGGAGAATCGAGGCGACATCGGTTGGCATCCAAAAAATTCGCTCAACCCGATGCTCGCGCACAGGGCATTCACGATCGAAGTCGGGGAGCCCAGTGAACCGATTCGACTATCAGATCAGCTTTTTGCCATCATCCTGGTCAGTGAAAAGGCCGCAGCCCGGGAATTGAGTGAAGAGGCGCTTCAAATTCAAAGGGCGCGACTCGTTGATGATTGGGCAGCCAAGGAATTTCAGTTCTATAAAATTACCTACCATGGCTTCAACAACGGTTGGGATTCAGAAACGGACGCATGGGCGCGCTGGCAGTTGATGAGAATGAAACCCGAGGATGAAAAAGAGCAATGATCCGCATTGAAAATCTGACCAAATACTATGGAGAGCGCCTGGCGGTCGACGACGTCAATTTCAACGTCGCCAAAGGGGAAGTCGTCGGCTTCCTCGGTCCCAACGGGGCCGGCAAGACCACCACCATGCGAGCCATAACGGGCTATATCATGCCCAGCGAAGGCGAGGTCTGGGTCGGAGAACACAACATGCGCCAAAATCCCTTGAAAGGACGCCAGCATATCGGCTATCTTCCGGAGACCATTCCCCTCTACACCGATATGACCACGCGAGCCTATCTCGCTTTCGCAGCCAGGTTGAGGGGGTTGGACCGGCAGACGACGAAGCGTCGTATCGACGAAGTCGTTGAAATCTGCCACCTGGAAGAGTATATTGACGTCGTCACCGGTAAATTATCCAAGGGCTTTCGCCAGAGAGTTGGATTGGCCCAGGCGATCATTCATGATCCGGAGGTTTTGATTCTCGATGAACCGACGGTGGGCATCGACCCGCTCCAGGTCGTACAGACCAAGGAGCTCATCAAATCGCTCGGTCAGCAGCGCACTATTTTACTTTCGACTCATATTTTGCCCGAAGTAAGCTTGATTTGTGAGCGGGTAATCATTATTCATGAAGGTAGAATCGTAGCCGAGGATAGCATCGAGAACCTTTCTTCGATCCTCAAAGGGGAACAACGCCTGCGTTTGAAGGTGCAAGGACCGGTGGACCAGGTAAGCGACCACTTATCACAGATTGATGCGGTGCTCGAGGTCAGTTACGAGGAACCCTATCACCTCGTCGGCTTTTCCATGGACCAGGAACCCCAAGCGGCGATCAGCGAAACTCTGGCTGGACAAGGTTGGACCTTGCTCGCCATGGAAACCATGGAGATGAGCCTCGAAGAAATTTTCGTCAAACTCACCAGTCAAAAGGAAATGGAAGCGCAGGCATAGCGCACTGCTTCCCTCTTCATTGAACTGGAGCAAGTAGCCGTAGAATGGAATGAAAATTGAATGATGTTTATCGTGAGGAGTAAAATCAACGTTGCCTGTATGAATTTTGCGCAAAGCGGTTTTTCTTGCATAGAATCCGTGCAGGTGATATAAATCTGAAAAAAAATCAAAAAAAATTAATTTTTTTAAAAAAAGTGTTGACAACCTCGAAATTTCTTTATATAACCTTTGCAGACAGTCTCAAAATGTTTTCTCAGAGCTGCTCGACAGGAGGTTGTTTAAAGAAATGCGGTTTTGGAAAGAGGTGAGATGCTGATTGTCGGCCCGGTAGTTGTTTACCGGGTAGCTTAAATCCCGGCGCGAGAAAATCTCGTGCCAAATATGCCACCCACGGTGGGTGGCGAGTTGTAAATTTGAATTCATTAAAGTAAGGAGTGATATGAAATCAATCAGACGATCATTTATGTATGTGTTCGCAACCATTTGTGGCCTCGCGTTGGGCAGTAACGCGCTTCTGGCAGCAGATGAGATGATGGCCAAAGGTATGGTCAAAGGAAATCTCGTTGTGAGCGGCGACGTCGAAGTCAATTTAAACACAGAAACCCGAAACATGAAATCTTCCAGTGGTATGAAATCCACCGCCAACTCCCAAGCCGGACGAGGTAAGCTCAAATTCGAAGCGAAAGCCGATATGGGCGACCTGTACGTCGGGGGAGAAGGCGCCATTGAAGCAAAGCAGGATGGCTCGGTCGGTGGTGGAGACTACTTCTTCAAAGTGGGCGGTCCCGCTTGGAATATCACCATGGGAAGAAAAGGTGGTGAAGGTCTCTACACGGCAGGCCAGGACATTGCTGTACCGAATGTTTCTTCTCACGACGACGAAGACCTAAAAAGTAAATATGGAGTCGGTAGGTACGCTGTTGATAAAGCCAGTCAAGCTGCCGTAGGTGGAGCCAACCTGACCTTTACCCCGAACGATTCCTTGAAAATGCAGATAAGGATTCAGAGTGGTACCGTAGATGGTAAAAATCAAGTGGGTTTCCGTCCCTGGGTCGAACTCAAATTTGGTGGCATCGGCATCACGGCCGCTTACGAAACGCTTAGCGCAACTGCGCAGAAATCGGGTGATCCCGCCGGTAAAAGCTTTTCGGGCTTCGGCCTCAAAATGACGGGAGACGTGGGCGCCGTTTCATTGGGACTGAACTACACTTCCGGTAAAGAGGAAGGGGCCGAAACGATGAATTCGGCAGGTGGCTACCTCAACATCACTATGTTTGCCGGCAAACTTGGAGTGGGGCACCACCAAAATACTCAAGCGAAAATGACGCAAACGGATTCCTTTATTTCCTACGTAATCGATCCGCTAGTAGTGGATGGCAGCAAGGTCAGCGTGGGTTATGGCGTCTCGAACGCTAAAAAGGATACGGCGGGTCTTTTCCGCATACGTTTCAACTATGCATTCTAAGTCCGGCTGACCGGAATAGGGTGTTCGATTCCTTCAAGGGATTGGGAGAGGGTTCCCTGTCCCCTCATGATGAGTTGGACACTCCTTCGTAGGCAGTTCGGATGACGTTTTGCCACTTTTGCAGTGAAAATCGTCAATTGCCTGATTCGCTCCTTGCGGAGAATCACGGGACCTTTGCATGACCCCTCCATGCAGAGGACCCGTGAGGCAGTCCCAATTTTGTCTTTACACGCATATTTCCAAATGCTATCGTCTTGTGTAATTTTTAATTTTCCAACTATGACCGCTCGTCTTGAGACGAGAAATTCGTTCAGCGCGAGGTGAAGACATACCGAATGTTCTGGCTCAATCAAATTCTTTCCATAGACCCGGACACAATGACGGGAAGATTACTGCCTCTCCTGATTGACAAGGTGTTGATTGCTTTATTCGTAGGTATTGCTTTCATCATCTACGATAGGTATCGCACTAGCGACAGTCAGCGATTTGAACGCGAACTTGTAGACTTTACCAATAATCTGGAAACTGAGAGAAGAAATTTAGATCTACAATACCAAAGGCAAATCGCCAACATACTAAAGAGAGTTCGAAAAAGCGCGCCTTTCGAAGGAGCTACTGCCGCACATTCTCGATAAAAATGTTGATGTCGTTGCAAGAAGCTACCTGTTGTCGTCTGCCCTGTCGACAAAACTGATCGACGGACACGCCGCGCTGGAGGTTGCAGCAACCCTTATCGCGCATGGAGCCGAGGAGAGCCATGTCAAGAGAATTGCACAGTTGGTGTTACCTGATGGCTTGGAGGCGATTGCTTCACATGCGGCTCGTCTCCAAGAGCAGGCCAACAAGTTCGGTATTGGAGACCTATCGCTTCAAGTTACGTCAACAGTAGGTGTTCTGGGAGAAAGGAGTTATACGCCCGCAGCGACACTGTCCAAGGAGTTACAGGACGTTCAGCGAGAAAGGCTTCTGTGGGCTTCGGTGCTAAAGGATACATTACCGCATGTTGCAAGTAAGGATGAAGAGCGTGTTGTTACCCGTGACTTTGTAGCAAGGCACATAAACCTGATTTACTTTTTGGTTGGAAGTAACCCGGATTTATTTCAGAGCTCCAGCAGATTGTTAAAGCTTGTGGGCGCATTGAACTGTGTCGTTGGCGATTGGGGTCAAAAAGTAGAGGCGATCGACTATCTGGAGTTGCAATTTCAATCTTTGGACCTGTCGTCAAGATCTGACATCAGATACGCTTTGGCGTTGGTTAACGTGATGCGGGAATATGGGCAAGGATCTGATGCACAATTTCGACGGATCGCACCCGGCATTTCTCGTCAGTTGGCGAAATTGCTGGTTGATAACAGCTTTTTCCATCGTGTGTCATGGATAGAACAGGATGCGTCGTCCGAACAACGTGAGCGATGGTTTGAGGAAGAAGTAGCAGCGGGAACACACTCTTCTATGCAGCTTGCGGCGGGCGAAGTATTGTTGTTATTGGGAAAGCGTGTCGAGAATGCGGAAGGAATTCTTGTTTCATTTATTGATGAGTTTATCAATAAACTGGAGGAGTTGGAGACAGACGAGGAGATTACGTTGTTGTCTTCGAGGTATGGTTCATATTCGATTCGTGCGGCAGTTAAATCACTTCTGGCTCTGAATTCAATCACCGCAAATTCAACAATACAAAAGTTGAAACAAGTTGACCGCAGAAAACTGGGAGCCTTTGAAGGCGTTTTCATGGAATTGTCGCAGCAATAGATGCGCACTCTTACAATAAAGCGGCAAGCGGCTTGGCAACGCACCGGCCTGACGCCGCTTGCGCTCATTGTCCTCGGCAATCAGACCGGTGGCCATGTCCTCAACCTTGCGTTAGTGCTTGGGTCGAACTCCGGCAACACTTCGTCAAATTCTATCAATCCTTCCATATTTCTACCGATATCATTGCCAATATATTCCGAGCAAGACTCCTGGCGGTCTTACTCAAGCAAGAATTTATCACACAAGAACTCATCGACCTGCTGATGTCCTGGAATTATAACGCCGGCTTTCAGGTCCATAGTGATCAAAATATCAACGGAGCTAATGGTGATCGTATTGAAAAAATTGCCAGATATATGAGCCGGGCAGCCATCTCGGTCGAAAGAGTCGAGTCCAATCCCGAAGAGAACACGGTAACGGTTTATGAGAAACAAAAGATAACTTCTTCCTCCAAAAATGCCCATTACGATAAATTGGAGTTTATGGCCCTGTTGGCAGGGCATATCCCTTCACCCTACGAAACAATCACTTTTTTTTATGGGATTTATAGCAACTCCTATCGAGGCAAGGAAAGAAAAGAAAAAAGAGGAGAGAGCCCAATGCAGATGGAAAAGATCAAAGGAAAAGCGAAAGCTTGCGCAAGTTGGGCACGGCTGATCCATAAAATCTTCGAAGTCAATCCCCTTTTATGCCCAAATTGCGGCAAAGAAATGAAGATCATCGCTTTTATTACCAATCATCAGGAAATCAAAAAAATATTGAAACATATCGGAGAAGAAACCCAAAAAGCGCCGCCACTGCCATCTATCACCCCCTATGAGACGGATGACTACTATGCCGACTACATCCCCCCCGAATGAAGTCTATTTTGCTGATGAAGAATGGGTATCTTGAAAATTCTCCAGAAAAACCCAGGGATCGCTTTGCCCAAAATTCGGCATTTCAAACCAGCATAAAAGAAAAGCGATAAAAAATGAACATGTCACACACCCTCCCAAGAAACCTTCCAAAAAAGCAAAAATATCCCTCCTAATTTTATCTTTACACACATATTTCCAAATGCTATCGTCTTGTGTAATTTTTGATCTTCCTACTATGATATTGCGCTTGAGCGTCCACACCATAGTTAGTGCTTGGCCGAAAATTAGTTAACTACATGATATTTAATGGTATTCACCTATTTTCAAGAAACGAAGATTTTGGGGAAACTCATCAAAAATCCCATTTTTTGTTGATTTTGACCATCTGAACACGGTATCGAACAAATCTTCATCCTGTGAAATTGAAGAAATGTCATTTAATATCAGCAATTTGGGTGTTTTTCGGCCAAGCACTAGTTAGAAGGAATAACAGATGAATGAGCCCCAATCCCTACCAACGTCAGAATCTCCTGAGTTTGTTCCGTGTATCGATTGTCACGAACTAATTCCCGTCGGAGCAAAGAAATGTAAGCATTGTCACAGTTTTCAAGGCTGGTCCAGACGGTTACTGGGCTTAGCAAACATGACCTTACCACTTCTAGTAGCGCTTGTTTCGGTGATTGCCAGCCTTCAAGCGGTAAGAACCGTAACACCCCAAGAAGCGCTTAGAGTTACCGCCCATGTTTCGAACGCTGGTATACAGGGAGGTATTGAGACCTATGTGGTCAATGCAGGAACGGCGAGCGGAACACTAAAGCGGGACGCTATTGTGATTGTCACTGACGCAGAGAAGAAGGTGATTCACAAGATTAACCACTTTTTTAATCCCGCATCTGGCAACAGTCTAGGAGCGTTGACGTTGGATCCACATGACGAACGAACGTTCTATTTGTCTTCTTCTCATGCAAATCAGGGGTACCCCGAATTACAGGACGATTATGTATGCACTTTGCATTATCTGGTGCAAAGTGCCGCCGGGAATAGGGACGCCACTGTTTCGTTCAATTGCTGGTAAGGGCCGAAGAAAACTCGACCCTTGAAGTCTACCGCACAACGCGCGCACTCAAATTCGCACGGTGTACGACGATTCGCTACGGGTCGAGGAAATGAGATCCAAAAAAAGAAAACTTTCTCCTCCAAAAAGGCCCATTACGATATATTGGAGTTTATGGCCCTATTGGCAGGGCATATCCCTTCACCCTACGAAACAATCACTTTTTATTATGGTGATTTATAGCAGTTCCTAGATCAAAGGAAAAGCGAAAGCCAGCGCAAGTTTGGCACGATTGATCCATAAGAGACTGTTTGGATAAAAAATTGCATGTTTACTAAATTTCCATTTTTTTAAAAGGAGTTTGATGTATCCAAGCAATTTAAGCGATCAAGATTGGTCTGAGATTGAACATTTTTTTAGACGTTTTGACCCCCGAGGGGCCAAGAGTATTTATAGCAAACATACCATCGTCAATGCGGTTTTATATGTAGTGAAATCGGGTTGTCAGTGGAGAATGCTTCCCCATGATTTTCCTCCCTGGCAAGCCGTTTATGATCATTATCGCCGCTGGAATCAAAGAGGGATTTGGCAAAAGGTTTTGGATTACCTCAATGCCTGCACTCGTGTGAAACAGGGCAAGAAGCCTTTTCCCAGTTACGCCATCGTCGATTCTCAAAGTGTGAAAACCCAATATGCTTCCAAAGAGCGGGGCATCGATGGGGGGAAAAAATCAAAGGACATAAACGCCATATCAGTGTGGATACTTTGGGCAACCATTTATATGTGAAAGTCCATGCAGCGAACCAATCTGACACCAAGGAAGGGTGCGCTGTTTTTGAGCAAACCACTCGCAAATATCCAAGCTTGAAAGCTTTTTCCGCGGACCAAGGATATTGTGGCACCTCGCTGGAATTTGTGGAAAAGGTATTGGGACTGAAACTCGGCATCGCTAAAGGAATCAAGGGCCAGTGGGTCCTCTTGAAAAAACGGTGGGTTGTAGAGCGCACATTCGCTTGGTTCGGTGGATTCAGGAGACTATCCAAAGATTTTGAAATCCTCACAAACACTGCTGAAAATATGATTCGTATTGCCATGATCAAAGTGACCTTAGCAAAGTGTCTTATTTAACCAAACGGTTTCTTACTCATGATCCGCTATCCTTGAAAATGGGCGGTGTTGAGATGGCAATCGATTTGGGGGCTGAAAAACTTCTTGCCGCTGAGCGCGATGAAGAAAAAATAGCGGTTGAGATCAAAAGTTTTGTGCAACCTTCGGCGATCTCAGAGTATCATATGGCAATCGGACAATATATGAATTACCGGCAAGCCCTTCACAACAAAGAACCAGAACGGATTTTGTACTTGGCGGTTCCTACGGAAACATACCACTCTTTTTTTGCTCTCCCCTTTATTCAGGAATCTATGGTAAATTATCAACTTAAACTGATTATTTATGATGCTGAGAAGGAGATCATTGAAAAATGGATAAAATAAAACGTTATCGAACTTATATTAAAGAAGTCATTAAACGGCATAGCTCTCCGTCCGCTTATGGAGAGATCGAAATCCAAAACATTTTTGACACCGAGCATGATCACTATCAACTCGTCTATACCGGCTGGGACAAAAAGCAAAGGCAGTACGGATGTCTCATTCATCTAGATATTAAGGAAGGTAAAATATGGGTTCAACAGGATGGAACAGAAAGCGGAATCGCTAATGAGTTATCTGAGTTAGGGGTTCCTAAAACAGAGATCGTTCTGGCCTATCATCCTCCTTATAAAAGAGAATACACGGAATTTGCGGTCGCCTAGTGGAGACGCCAAATGAATTTGTTCGTTTAATGACTTTTGTCAATCAGCGAGAGAAGAGGTATACGAGTCCGGTTGCTTGGATTACAGCAATTTATACAGGAACCCGCCGTCCACCTCCATCGTTTCGCCGGTAATGTGGCGGGCGTCCTCGGAACAGAGGAAGAGGATCATATTGATTGGTGTTCGCTAACGACGGGGCTGCTCATGGCGATGGGACGCCCCACGTAGTTGGAGTGTGAAGACTAATGCCCCATTTCTTTCTTCAGCGCTTGGTCGATCCAGTGGCGCGAGAAGATGGTAAAATTTTTTCGGTGTCACTCATTAGAGTGAATTTCCAAGAAAAAAATACTTTTCCGTCCACAAATCAGGGTAACCCATTTGCGTGTAGTCTTCAGCACTTGGCATTACAATTTTTTATAAACGCACCATTTATTTCAAGAGTTGGAGTCATTTCTTCAAAATGGATCAAAGCAAATGCTCCAGTCACTCCTCGTAATCCCTCACAGATTCTCCTCCTATTTCGATGTCAGGCTCGAGAGTTTGGAAGAACAGTTTTGGAGAGGGATGATGGATGATAGTGGATGAACAGGGTTCATCCATTGAGGTAACGAGTCAATCCCGCAACCGCCAGGATTGCTTGGAAATCATTCAAATTCAAATCTTTGCTTAAAATTCCAAACTTGACCCACTTTCCTCTTTAAACTCCACCTGGAAAGTACTTGATGAATGCGGAAGCTGCGATCAATCCTAAAAGAATCGTTCCAATCAACCATCGATTATTGGCTAAATTGTGGTGAATAAGCTTCTCGAGATTATCTATTCTTATATTGACTGCATCAAACTTCACATCCACGGTATCAAACTTGGCATTCACCACTTTTTCAAATGCTTCCAAGTCACGTTTTGATGCGAATACCTCTAAATCTCGTTTCGTAATCATTTTGGATGCAGTCTCCATACTTCTTCTCTCTGAAGGTGGGGGGCCCGTTCGCCCTGGCTAGAGACGAACGGTATCTCTTGAATGGATGAGAAAAGATTATTTATGCTAACACGATTTATTCAATTGTCGAGATTTATATTTCCGTTTCGGGGTCACTCATTAGAGGAATTTCCAAGATAAAAAACAGTTTTCCGTCCACAAATCAGGGTGAGTAATTTGCGTGTAGTCCTCAGGATTGAACGCTACAACCTTTTATAAACGCACCATTTATTCAAGAGTTGGAGTCATTTCTTCAAAATGGATCAAATCAAACGCTCCAGTCACTCCTCGTAAACCCTCACAGATTCTACTCCTCCCATAAATTTTCATGCCACTAATTGTTTTCACGTCAATGCATGTGAGTATCGTCCTTGCACAGTAAATGCAGGATAACCTACTCCTCCGGAACACTACCGCGTGAGTAGGTTGACGGATGATTTTGTGAAACCCGTTTATTGGCAATGGGAGAATGCTAACCCGATCTCACTGTCCGTTTTTGTTCTTTGGCAATTAAATTACATTCATCCTTTCATCGATGGAAATTGAAGAGCAACAGGTGCTTGTTGTCATCCGCCTTTGTATTTCTTTTCATTAAATGCCATCGAGCAAGAACAGACAACAGCATTGCTTTAAGACGTTGACTTCGCTACAATAATTTTTCCTATTCCAACCAGCATTCTTTATTATTTGCAAACGATGTTTGAGATTCTATTGACAGAAAGTGCCAAGGACGATTTACGGATCTTTAATAAATCGGATCAAATCTTGATACTCGACACCATTGAAAGGCAACTTCAGCATGAACCAACATTGGAAACAAAAAACAGAAAATCTTTACGACGAAACGAATTATCAAAATGGGAATTACGAATTCGAGAGTACAGAGTATTCTATGATGTGGATTCAGAAACGCAATCCCTGAAGATCAAAGCTATTGGCCATAAAGAACACAATCTACTTTTTATTCGTCAACAGGAGTATAAGCTGTGAAAACGATCAAAGTCACTGAAAATTCGCTCAACCTGGAAGCGATATTAAATCTTGCGAGTGAAGAAAATATTCTTTTGGAAACACTGGAAGGCAGAGAGTTTGTTCTTGCAGAAATTGATAACTTTGACAGAGAGGTCGAATTAATCCGGCAAAACCAAGAATTAATGAATTTTCTCGATGAGCGATCAAGAGAACAAAAGACGCTCACGCTCAATCAAGTGAAGCAACAACTTGGTTTGGAGAACAGCAACTGACCTGGTCCTACCCGATTCAAATCGCGCATCCCTCCACTGAATTAAATCATTCACCGTTTTTTTTTCCTCACTTGCGAGTCGGGCTGATACGTATTGTTACAAAGTGTTACAGCTCCGAAAAGCATTTGCGCTGAAATAGCCGTATCTTGAAATATCGGAAGCGGCATCCCGTCAGTCTCTTGGGGCGAGTGTCTCATACACTGGCAGGTTGTCTGCCGGAAAATCAAAGTTGATAACAATCTGAAACAGGGAGATAACATGAAAAAGAAATCAATCTATGGAATTTTTATTCTTTCCTTCTTAGCAATTCCGGTCCTGCTCGCAGGATGCCGCAGTCATAGCATTGAAGAGCGGGCTGTCCACCTCACCCGGCATGTTGCCGGTGAATTGGAGATGACTGATGCGCAAAGCGCACGATTGCAAGGCAGCATCACGAAACTACTTGAAAAAGAAAAGGATCTTCGAGATATCAGAGACAGCGTGACCGGGGAGTTGGTGGCCCAACTGCGTGCGGACCAAGTCGATTCAGAGCACCTGAACGAGGTCATCATGCAAAATAAAGCGAAAATGGAGTCGATGCTGGCACTTTTAGTGGATGAATTCACTGAATTGCACAAGGATCTTACCCCGGAGCAACGCGCGGAAGTGGCTTCGAGGATAGAAAAAATCCAGGAACGGTTTTTCGAACGCCATCGATGGTGGGGTTGAGGTATCCTCAACTTGCGAGCTCCAGACGAATCAACGGCCCTTCGTGACGTCCAATCCTGACGCTTTTCGGGATTCCGCTCCTCTGAAGTCGTTGATTCGACCGGATGAAGCGAACTTTGCATCGTATTCACATGATACCTGAAAATGTGAAATCGGATTTTGGCGTCATATCGGGTCGCAAGCCGTTCAAAACCCGTCGTTTCCGTGTGAACACAGGAACGATTTGAAATAAGAGGCAAGACCATGAAACCGGTGGTTCTCATTATCGATGACGACGAGAAACTGAATCATTTGCTACGGAATTACCTGAAAGATTTCGGCTTTGATATCATTACCAGCACTCGTCCCCGGGAAGGGTTGAAACAATTGGAAAAGCATGAACCGGATTTGGTCATTCTCGACGTCATGCTTCCGGAAATGGATGGATTTGAAACTTGCAAAGCCATTCGCAAGTCCCATACGGTCCCCATCATCATGTTGACGGCGCGAGGCGAGGTGATGGACCGAGTCGTTGGATTGGAAATCGGGGCGGATGATTATTTACCCAAACCCTTCGAACCGCGGGAATTGGTGGCTCGTATTCAAACCGTGTTGAGGAGACTGCACCGCGTACGCCATGATGAAATTTTACAGTTTGGGGAACTGCTGATAAACGTACCCAAACGCAGTGCGCAATTGAGAGGTGAACCGTTACACCTCACCACGACCGAATTCACCGCTTTGACTTACCTGGCGCGAAATCCAGGTAGAGTGCTCGACCGTGATCAAATTCTGGATGAATTGAAAGGGATCGAAGCCGATTATTTCAACCGCACCGTGGATATCGTCATGAGCCGCTTGCGCCAGAAACTGCGCGATGATCCCAAACATCCCACCTTCATCAAAACAATTTGGGGCGCCGGATATGTCTTCATTGGAATCCCGTCGCATGAAAAGCATTAGAGGAATTCGCAGAATTTTCAGCTCCATTTTTACCAAACTCCTGCTCATCCTGGTTGTTGCCGGGATCTGCATCACCCTGGTCATATCGCATTCTTTCCAAGGCGGAACCTTACAATACCGGGAAGCTGTTCAAGAAAACGTCGCCCAATACCTCAATTATCTCGTGCAGGATCTCGGCGTTCCTCCCGATTTGGAGAAGGCTGAGAAAATTGCGCAGCAATATTCCCTCAAAATCCGTTACGAAAGTTCCAACATCACCTGGTCGACTTCAGAATCGCTTCCCCCTGTCGATCAAGTCCATTTGAGGCGCTGGCGTGAGTTTCCTGAATTGCATTTTGCCCACTACGAGGGAATCCATCTCATTGCGCTGCAACAGGGAGAGGGCATTTTCCTGTTCACTGTGGACCTGGGACATAAAAACGACGGCATTCGGAAAAAATGGATCCTGGTCTCCCTGATTTTTCTGGTATTGATTCTCCTCGGGGCTTATTTCGCCATTCGCTGGATCCTCAAACCCGTTCGATGGCTCAAGGAAGGAGTCCGACAAGTGGGAGAAGGTAATCTCCGCCACCGGGTTCCGGAGAAAGGATCCGCCGAGTTGCGAGGCTTGTCAAGCACCTTCAATACCATGGCAAGGCGCATTGACCACATGCTGAGAAGCAAGGAACAATTATTACTCGACGTCAGTCACGAGTTCCGTTCACCCTTGACCCGCATCAAAGTGGCGCTCGAGTTTTTCCCCGATAGTACCGTCAAAAACGACGTGAGAGACGATGTCGATGAACTGGAAAAAATGGTCTCTGAAATTCTGGAAACTGCACGTTTGGACAGCGAATATGGCCACTTGAACCGGAAACAGGTGAAAATGGATCAACTCCTTCAACAAACGCTGCAGGGCTTCAATCACCAACGCGCCCATTTCCATCTCCATCCCATGCCGCCGGTGCCATCTTTGTCACTGGATGTCGAGAGGATTAGCATTGTCCTGAGAAATATCCTCAACAATGCGCTTAAATACTCGAACAGCAGCTCAAAACCCGTAGAGGTGAGCTTGCAGCAGGACGATTCTCGGGTAGTGGTCCATATCAAGAACTTCGGCGCAGTGATTCCCCAAGAAGAATTGCCTCATATTTTTGAACCTTTCTATCGAGTCGACAAATCCCGTTCCAAAGCAACCGGAGGTTATGGCTTGGGATTGCATCTCTGTCAAAAAATCATGGAAGCTCATGGAGGCCGTATTGAAGTTTCCAGTTCGCTTTCGGATGGAACCACCTTTTCCTTATTTTTTCAGCATCCGGAAAAATAAAGGAAATCATGCTGGCATCGGACGACGCAGGGTTTGTTCGTTGATAGGCCAATGGACGATGGCGGACGCCACTCCCAAGGCCACGGAAATCCACCAGACCACGTCATAAGAACCGATTCTGTCGTACAGGTATCCTCCAAGCCACGCGCCCAGGAAACTGCCAATCTGGTGACTGAAGAATACGAAGCCAAAGAGCGTGGCCAGGTATTTCGGGCCGAAAATCTGAAGCACGATTCCGGAGGTCAATGGGACTGTGGCGAGCCATAGCAGGCCCAGCACTGCGGAAAATACAAGAATACTGGTCGCAGACACCGGAGTGAGCATGAAGATAGCAAAAACCAATGCCCGTGAAAAATACAGAAAACTCAGACAATACTTCTTACTATAACGTCCTCCCAATATCCCGGAAGCAAAGCACCCGATTATATTGAAGAGGCCGATCACGGCAAGAGCCCAGGCTCCCAAATTGGCTGAGAATCCTTTATCCACGATATACGCCGGCAGGTGGGTGGCGACGAAAGCGACATGAAATCCGCAGACAAAAAAACCGGTGACGAGTAATAAATAACCCCGGTGTCCGAATGCTTCCGTAAGCGTTTGTCGGAGATTCAATTCCACCACGCTTCTCGATACCTCCGAATTGCTGCGACCCGTTAACAAAACGGCGCAAGGCGCTATGATCAGGCAGCAAGTGCTGATCAACAACAAAGCAGTCGACCAGCCGTAGGTGGATATAAAAAACTGCCCCAGGGGGATCATGGTGAACTGTCCCAAACTGCTTGCTGCCGTGCCGATTCCCAGGACGAGGGATCGTTTTTCAACAGAAACCGCCCGTACCATCACTCCAAGAACCACCGCAAGCGCTGTTCCCGAGAGTCCGAATCCCACCAACATATTTCCCAAATGAAGAACGACGGGGGATTCCACTCCCGACATCAAATAGACTCCCATCGCATAGATCAGACCGCCCGTGGCGATCGTACGACCCGAACCATATTTGTCTGCAATGGCGCCCACGAAAGGCTGAGATGCTCCCCAAAATAAATTCTGCAGGGCCAGGGAGAGAGCAAAAATTTCGCGACCCCATCCCAAGTCCGCGGAAACGGGTTGCAGGAACAGACCAAAGCCCGCTCGGACGCCCATCGAAATCAGCATTACCAGGCAGCCCGCGCCCACTATGAATAGCGATGCGCTCGCTCCTGAACGAATCAAGAAATGTCCTTGCATTAATGTATCCCGTTTTACCCGTTTACCAGTTGAAAGGGGAAATGAGCCGGGCCAAAAGACCCCGTTTGCGTTTCACTTTCGCAATACCGTAGCTACCTTCCCCGCCCCGCAGTCTTGGGTCGAGCAGGTCCCTGAGAGCGTCACCGAACATGTTGAGACTGTAAACGACAATCGTCAGGCAAAGCCCCGGCCAGAGCGCCAGCCGGGGAGCCATCTCCATGAACTCACGCCCTTCCCGGCTGAGCATTCCTCCCCAGCTGGGTACCTTGACGGGCAACCCGAATCCAAGGAAGCTCAAGGCAGCCTCGCTGATGATCACCGCCCCGATGTTGATGGTGAAAATGATGATGACGGGGGCGGCGATATTGGGCAGCACATGGCGGAGCAGGATTCTTGCTTGAGAGCAGCCAATCGCCACCGCCGCCTGAAAATAGACGTTTTCTTTGACACCGATCACCGCGCTGCGGACGATTCTCGAGCTTCCGATTCCTCCGGTGACCCCCAGCACCACGATGATCTGGGGGAGACCCCGCCCCACGAGGGACATGATCGTCAACAAAAGAAGCAGTCCCGGGAAGGCCATCCAGGCATCGACGAAGCGCTGCACCGCCAGGTCCACTTTCCCTCCCAAGAATCCGGAAATGCTGCCGATCAAGACCGCAATGAGCACGTTGAGCGCTGTCGCTGCCAGACCGACGGTTAAGGAAATTTGCGCCCCGTAAATCAAACGGCTGAGGAGGTCTCGCCCCAACTGGTCAGTCCCCAGCAGATACCGGTCGGAAGGCTGTTGCATCCTGTCCAGTATGTTGACCTCGTCAAAGGGATAAGGCGCCAGTATGTCGGCAAAAAGCGCTACCAGAATAAAGATCAAAACAATTATCCCACCAAAAGTCCCCAGGGGCTTCTCGGTAACCAGCCGGATCAGGAAATCCACCAGGATGTTCCGCCTCTTGGGTTCGCTGGCAGCGGATGGAAGTTCTGTTGCATTGTTCATATTGCTGATTTCTCCTCTATCTTCCTTTAAACTTTGTTCTTAGGGATTGTTCCTAATGCAATTCAATTCGCATTGCAAGAAAAATTGGTGATCGAGAATTCGCTGAGGTCTTTCAGCACTTCGTCCGTCATCTCTCCGTGGCGATCCCTTGCGATCAGAACCGGGATTTTCTCCGCCGACAACCCCCGCTTCGTAACATTGCCGCCCCTTCTCCTTCTTCTATAAAAATTTAGAGCTTTAAGGAAACAGTATGACAGATTCAAAAAACTTCTCAAATTTAATGCAAACTGAGCTTTTTTAATTGATTATCCCAAATATTCCCTCTCTATCCTCACAAATCGTTTGCATTTTATCTTTTCCATGTTAAATATAATTCAACACAAATAATTATTTGATTTTAAAAAATTACTTGTATATCATACTTAAACAGGTTACTTAAACAAAATTTCAATTCTTAAAGAGATAAAAAATGGTGACAAATTCCAAATTAGATGAGGCGATTCAATCTATTTCTGACTTAATCAGTGACTATGAAAAGAAACTGAATCATTGCCGGAATTTTATTAAAATATTGAAGTCTGAAAAAAAGTTTAACGAAAAAAGTGGAGATGGACCGAATCTTGTCCTGAATGCCAAAGAAGAAATCCGAGAGGCTATTATCGGATTTTTTAATGATGAAAATGCAAATGGATCATTAAGCCAGATTGAAGGCTATTTAAAAGATAAGGGATACAAAGGGTATTCAAAAAAAGGACTTTCACACTCAATCGGAACGATGCTTAATCGAGATCCAATATTTATCCGAACTAAAGATAGTAAATATTGCCGTTTAAGAGAATATTCAATGCTACAAGAAGAATAAAAAAGGAGGACTGGAATAATACTCTTCCACAGAATAGACACAGGTTTAAATCCTGCTACGCCCACCAAACGCGCTTTGGTACGTTACATGAAAAATCGTCCCGGGTAGTTTGAATACAAAACAGCTATTGATCAACAACTCCCTATCGGCACTGGAAAAATTGAAAGCGTCCATCGTTAATCTCCTTAGGTGAATCAGGAGTTAAAAAACGTGTCATTCCTGGCTTGACCAGGAATCCAGGGGGATACGGGCGATATTTTGGATGCCGGATCCTCCTGGTCCCGGACTTGATCCGGGACCAGGAGGATCCGGGACCAGCATGACACATCATAAATACTGAATTATTGATTTTATAAATTAAATTTCAACTCCTGATTCGCATATCTCCTTTATAAAGTGGAAATCCAGTAGACAAGCGATTTTTTGCCGTACAGCTTCTCATACTTCAGAAGGACTGATTTTAAGACAAAAGGTCAAAGCTCTTGGTTGACATTTGATGACCAGGAGCATGTATATTTCATCATTGCGCAGGGATCGTATCCTCGTTTCCCTGGTGGTAGGTCCTGGTAAAGATCGTCTCCGAGAGCCATTTACGGAAGGAAGGATTGTCGCTGAATTGCTTATAGAGTTCGGTTTGGTCGGAGAGCAGGTCAAGCACGGCTCGTCGAAGCGCGCTGTCGTGTTCTATACGCGCGTTCTGTTTATCGGAGTTTCTCATGGCATTCCGGTAAGACGGGTCCGCAGCGACCTTTACCGGCAGTTCTTCAGCAATGATTTGGATTATCTTGTCGGCATCTTTCCACTCGATGTTGCCAAAGCGCTCATTGAAGGTCTTGAGAATGTTGCTCAGGTGGTCCAGTTCCGTCTCCGGCTTCCGGCCTCCCTCACTGGTGGGCAGCGGATCGACCATTGCCTCGGTATCGGAAAGGGCGATTGCCATAGAAGCTTGAACCTCGGCACGGTAGCTGTCCATGTCGATCGCCTGGAGAATGTCCAGGGAAAAATCCTGTTCCTCCGGAGCGGGCAACTTGGGCGTGAGGAAATTCAGGAAGATGGCGCGTTTTTCCCATTCCGCGTTGGCGTATGGCAAGATCGAGGCCAGGAATCCGTATACCCGGGTGAACGCTTTCGCCTTACTTTTGAAATCAACCTGGCCGTCCTCGTCGAGCTCCGAATGATAGATCGCGACGCAGGCGTCCAGGATCGGATCGAGTTGGTCACGATCGGCCCCTTGCGCGTAAAGCGTGACCAGGGTCTCCACTTGCTCCTGGTCGTAGACCTGGTAGCCATCGAGAGCGCCTTGCAGGTCGTGCAGTTTGTTCGGGTCCGTTTCTTCGCTGAGGATGGTGGTTCGATAGTAAGGTTCGAAAGAGGCGCGGATGACCTCCACGTCGTTGATGAAGTCGAGGACGAAGCAGTCGTGTTTATGCGGATGCGCGCGATTCAAGCGAGAAAGGGTTTGCACCGCCTTGACGCCCGACAGGATTTTGTCCACGTACATCGTGTGCAGGAGCGGTTCGTCGTAGCCGGTCTGGAACTTTTCGGCGACGATGAGGAAGCGGTACGGCTCTTCCCTGATCAACTCGGCGATACGACTGCCGGGAAATCCATTCAGCGAGGACTCGGACACTTGCCGGCCACCATCCTCGTGCTCCCCCGAGAAGGCAACGATGGCCCGGTAAGCGCTCTTCCGCTCCCGCAGGTAAGTCTGGAAAGCATGAAAATACCGGATTGCCCGCTCAACGCTACCGGTCACCACCATGGCCCTCGCCTGACCACGAATCTTGCGGTGCGCGATGACCTTTTCTTGGAAATGATCGATCATGATTTCGGTTTTCTGACGGATGGCATGGTCGTGGGACTCGACGTACCGTCGAAGTTTTTTGCGGGCTTTCCTGGCGTCGAATCGCGGATCTTCCGCAACCGTTTTCATCAGCCGGTAGTAGCTTTCGACGGGAGTATAGTGCTGGAGCACGTCGAGGATGAAGCCTTCCTGAATGGCTTGCTTCATCGTGTAACTGTGAAAAAGGACGTGCCGGACCCGCTCTCCTGCAGGTTCAGGGCATCCGAAAATCTCCAGTGTCTTGTTCTTGGGCGTCGCCGTGAAGGCGAAGTAGCTGGCGTTCTCCAGCATTTTGCGCGCTTGCATGAAGCGGTTGATGCGGTCCTCGACCGTTTCCTCCTCTTCCTGCCCGATTCCTTCCGTGGAGAGCGCGATGTGCATCTTCGTCGTCGTTTGACCTCCCTGGCTCGAATGGGCTTCATCGATGATGATGGCGAAACTCCGCTCCCGGTGTTCGTCCCCGATTTCATCGAGGATGAAGGGAAATTTCTGAACGGTGCTGATGATTATTTTTTTCCCACTCTTGATAAATTGCCTCAGGTCTCCAGAGCGCTCGGCATGTCCGACCACCGATGAGACTTGCGCAAATTGCCGGATGGTATCCCGGATCTGTTTGTCCAGCACCCGGCGATCCGTCACGACGATGATCGAATCGAATAGCGGCTGACTGTTTTGTTTCAAAGCGATGAGCTGGTGCGCAAGCCAGGCGATTGAATTGCTCTTCCCGGAACCCGCGGAGTGTTGGACCAGGTATCGATGGCCGACGCCATGGGCTTGCGCGTGGTTCAGCAATCGACGCACGACCTCGAGTTGATGATAGCGTGGCCATATTTGCACCCTTCTTTTACTTCCGGATTTTTCATCCTTGCTCTCGATGACCTGCGCATAATTTTCCAGGATATCGCTCAGGCCCTCTCGCGTCAGGATGCGCTTCCAGAGGTAGTCGGTTTTGATCCCGCGCGGGTTGGGAGGATTGCCCGTGCCGTCGTTCCAACCCTGGTTGAAAGGAAGGAACCAGGAATGATTCCCCTGGAGGTGGGTGCAGAAACGTACTTCCTGGTCGTCTACCGCGAAATGCGCCACGCCACGCCCGAATCCAAAGAGCATTTCACGCGGGTCACGGTCTCGCTTGTATTGCTGGACGGCATCCGCGACGCTTTGTTTGGTGAGGAGGTTTTTCAACTCGAAGGTTATGACCGGCAAACCATTGAGGAAGAGGCCAAGGTCGAGCGCGAGGTGCGTCTCGTCCCGGCTGTAACGAAGTTGTCGCGTGACCGAGAAGCGGTTCTGATCATAGAGGATGCTGGCCTTCTCGTTGCCCGGCGTCGGCGTGCCGTAGAAGAGATCGATATGATACGGTCCGTGCTTGAGACCCTTGCGTAAGACTTCGATGGTGCCGCGTCTGTTGATTTCACCTTGCAGTCGCGCCAGGAACTTTCGTTGCGCCGGGCTATCCCGGATGGGATCGAACGATTCGATAATCTCGGCTTGCGTCTCTCGTAAAAAGATCGAAAGCTGCGCCAGGTCCAGGCAATACTCACGGTTGTAGTCACGCGGGTGGCCTCCGATCCAACCAGCGCCATAGGCGACCGGATGCTCACTCACTCCCCCTTCTGAAGAGGGATCACAGGGATGACCGGTCAATGCCGTGCAAATCAAGCGTTCCAGTCCGCGTTCAGTGGTGTCGGTGGGCATACTCTCTTTTTCCTCATTCCCTTCAATACTCCAATATTTATACTTTTTTTTAAAGAATAATCAGTAAAGGGGCATAAAAATAAATAATATAAAAGCATAAAAAACAGTTACTTATAAAGCCGATTCCACTTGAATTGTGCCAAAATTATGCTTTTTCCCCCAATTAAATTTTTCGGGCATAATTCGAAATGAAAGATTCCCCCGGAAACCAACAAGCAACTTGGGTGTTCCCGATTTTGTGGATTTGTTCCTTCCAATTATCTTGGTATTGATCTTCTCTATCCATGTCTTGATGTCTTTTTTTGCTTGCGCATACTTCCCGATACCCCCACGACGTTTGACACCGCATTTTCGACTTGTCATCACGCACCGCGCTTTCACCCAGATCGAAAAATTCGCCAGGTGCGGGCGTAGGGACTGGTTCACAAAAGTCTCTTCTGTTTGCCCCTCCACGATGTAATGCAGCCTGATAGCCATTAAGGACGTCCTCCCAGTACGTTCTTTTCCCACAACGTAACTATTCAGGTACTCAACTAATTGATATTACATGCGATTTTTTTGAATATTTGGTGATTCCTGAATTTTTACAAACGTAATCCATTGAAATCATTGATTTTAAATTTTAGAATCAAATATTCAATTTTTTCAGTTTTCAAAATTAATCCAATAAAATCAGTATTATACTCAAAAATTGGGGTACCTAAATAGTTACCCCACAACTCGGAAAGAGAATAGTCATCGAGCCAGTTTGACAAAGCCTCACTCTCCAGCCTCCTGAAGGTGGAACGGCGGCCTTCTCTTTCGACGACGACGATATCCTCCGGATCAAAGCAATCGACGAGCGGCATGGACTGCGTAGCGACAATGACCTGTATTTTGGTCGAGAGGGCATTTATCAAGCCGCCTACAACGTTGATGGCATGGGGATGCAAGCCTAGTTCCGGCTCGTCGAGAATCAATACGTCCGCCAAGTCCCGCTCCGGCAGAAGGAGCAGGGTAACGAGCGCAACGACGCGCAACATACCATCCGAGGCTTGCGAAACGCTGAACACCCGGTCACTGTTTCGTTCGCGCCATTGCAATAGAATTGCGCCATAGTCCGGTTCCAATTCAAAATCTGAAAAGAAAGGCAGTATGAGACGAATGGTATCGACAATCCTCCGGTAGCTTTTGCTCTCGTTTTCCCTCAAGCGAAGCAGAACCGGCGCGAGATTGGCCGCATCTTCCTTCAGCCACCGATTGTCTGTCGTGGGCCATTTCCCACGGAAGCGCGCGGTATCCGACGTGTTGTGGAATTGATAGACGACGATTTTCTGCAGGATGCTTCGAGTGACGTAGGCGGTCGTATCTTCGTCGGCCAAAGTGAGGAGTTTTGGAGCAAAGTGTCCGGCTCCCGTTTCTTTCCAGTTAGCAGGAGTGGAGTAACTCTTGTGAGAAAATCTGTAGCGTTCATCGGCGAAAATCAATGTGTCTCCTGCCGCAAAAAACAACCGGAACGAGTACTGGGTTTTGCCGTTTTCAGTCTCAATCGTCAGTTCGGTTTCAATCTCGCGGGTCTTAGCCGAACCGTCGTGCAAGAGTATGTTGGCTCCCCCCTGTCGACCCACAAATTCTTGAAAATTGTTTGAATCTGCCAACATCCAACTCATCATGCGAAAGAAAGAAATGAAGTTGGATTTACCAGCGCCATTGGGACCGATGAGCACCGTTAAGGAACCAGGCTTGAAATCGCTCAGTTCTTCAATAGTCTTGAATCCTTTGAGGGTTATGTTATCGAGTCTGTCTTTCATAATTGTCCTTCTTTCCCGGTTTCAAACAATCTTGCCTTTGATGAAACAAAGACTGCTGACTTCGGCCCCGTCCTGATCTTCGAAGACGCAGAGTACGATTCATCGGGCGAATAAGTCTCCTCTTTGTGTACGAAGAGCTTGCTGGTGACTACATCAGCGATGGCCAGTCAGACCATTTAAATCAAACGTTCCAGTCCGCGTTCAGTGGTGTCGATGGGCATATACTTTCTTTTTCCTCATTACTTTCTTTCACTGACGCCTCGGGCTTCAATATCGAATCCTTCGATACCTTGACTTCGTGACCTGAAACAGCTTCTACTTTTCAAGATTCTATACCATGGAACCGTTCCGGAAACTGCTCGCGCCATTCTCGAGATTCTCGAAAAGAAAGGATATGGGCGCCGGAGTTCCATAAATGTCAAAGTCTCTCTGGCATCATCAATGGCCACTTCAATACTCCATGTTTTTATACTTTTTTCAAAGAATAATCAGTAAAGAGGCATAAAAATAAAAAATTTTAAACCATAAAAAACAGTTACTTATAAAATTAATTACACTTGAATTATGCTCAAATTATGCTAATTTTCCAAATTAATCACGTTCCGGCATAATTCGAGACTGCTGTCTTCCCGGATACCAGCGAGCTGCCTTAGTGTTCCCGATTTTGTGGATCTGTCCATTCATTCTCAAATCTTGAAGCAATTTCTGAACCTGGGCGTATGAAAGGGCCGGCAGGACCTGAACGAGTTCCTTCAACTGACCGCCTTCATTCCGATTGTCTTTAATGTGTTTTAGTAGCAACTCCTTATTCGTCTCGCGGTCCAACCCACGCTTGCGCGTATAAACCCCTCCCTTGCCAATGTGACGGTAAAACCGCCGGGAGAGCAGCAGCCGCACGCCCCGTCCCCGTCCTACGCGCTCAATGATTCCCTGTTCCAGTAAATGCTCAGCTTTCAATCGGAGGTAGTCCGGAACAAATTGCTCGCGGCGTATGAGATCGACCACCAGTAAGTCATCAAGGCCGAACAAGGCTAATTGCTTTTGACCAATTTCCTCCAGAAAGCGCAGGAACTCCAAATCTTGGATGTCGCCGTGCAGCGTGAGCAACACGGAGTAGTCATCAGTATGGGAGAAGTCGGGCAAAAGCTTACTTTGCTGAATGCACTCGCGAAAAATCAGGTCAAACCCCTGTCCTGCTCGTTCAACCAACCCACATTTTCCGAGGACTTCAGCAATACGACGATTGCGTGGATTTTGTTGTCGAAGGATGTTCTCAGGGGTGATACCGGCTGGAAAACCACCAGGGCTGAAGATCTCGATACGTCGAGGATACTGGCGCACGAAAATGGACCCTCCCTGACGGTAGTCACGGTGGCTAACTGCGTTCAGAACGGCCTCGCGAACCACTCCCTCGTTGAAAGTAGATATGTCCCAAATAAAGAGTCCTTGCTGAAAGTGTTGCAGGTCATTACGCTGGTTTATAAGTCTCCAGATTTCGTCCAATATAGAAAGAAAACCCTGTCTGAACTCACGTCGTTCCGCTGCTGCTCCTGGCACTTCATTGGATCGATATTCAAAGATGATCTCAGCCTGAGCAAGATGTTTACCCAGGGCTTTGTGTGTGCCTAGCAGGATCAGTGCCGCGTACGACAACTGGCCGTCTATGAGTAACTCCGCATCCGTCAAGAGTTGCTCTACGGGACGGGTCGAGATATCTTGATCTGGTGCCTTACGCTGCCAGAGTTGGCGTAGAACCTCTATCGAAGTTGGGTCGAGATCGTCCAATCGGGCAGGTGAACAAATCTCTGATGAGAAATCAAGACTGGCCTCTGTAAAAATGCGTTGGAGTTGATCTGGTGTCATTGGAATAAGGGACTCGCCACCACGCATCCAATACCCGCCTTTATATTGCATAGGCACACCGATTGGACGGGCGGGTACCTGAAAGACCAAAACCCGTCCGTTGGGGTGATCAATCACATCGACATCGACGCGGAGTCGCAGTTGCTCATTCAGACCAGCCTTCGTCCGTTCGAAATTGCTAAAGGCCCGGCTACCAACCACTTTGCGAGGAAGTTTATCCGTCACTCCCAGGATCATCTTTCCACCACCTTCGTTGGCAAGCGCGATGCAATACTTCACCAGTTTCTCAAAGTGAAAACTGGTTTTCGCCTCTTTAAACTCCAGGTGTTCGCCTTCTTGGTCGTTCATCCAGGTTTGGAGTTCATTAATGGAAACGGTCATATGATTTCCTGATATTTCTTCCTGCGATTACTACGTCCTTGAGAAGCAGGTTCAGTCAAGTATCTAATCAAGTGTTGCATTCAGGACGCCTCCTTTTCAAACCTTTCATTCAGCGTGGAAAACAACAAAGTGGAAGCGTCGAGAACTTCATCCGGGAGCGTAGTTCCATTTTCTGACCATAGAGAAACCAAATGTAAGGCGACCGAGTTTTTCCAACCTTTTGGTAGTATAAACCCTTGACGTTTAGCAGCAGTCTTTATCTGACTCGGCAGGCTTCCGACCAAACGGTCTTTTTCTTCTAATTGTAGTTCATTACCTGTCACAGCCTCAAGTCCAGAAAGAATTAAATCCTCACCAAAGATATCTTCGATTTCCACTTCTTGATCAATTCGGTTGAGTACCTCATCCAGCATTAGAATCTCAGAACCATAATCGACATAAAGTTCCTTAATCAGTGCGTTTTGACGAGCCCGTCCGGCTTCGTCCCCGTCCAGAAGAATTAGAGGACGAACTTCATGGCCGAGAAACAATGACGCTAAGTGCCCGACAAGTTTTGTACCGCCACAGGGTGTGATGTATATATCGTCCGGTAACGAAATTCGATCCGATTTTGCGCATTGTTGTGACAGCGTATGCAAGTAGTAGAAATCGCTCATTCCTTCTACTAATACGTTTTTGCGATGCTGAAAAAGCCCGCGAATCATCGCGTATCCGGCGGCAGCCTGAAGTGGAAAAATCGTTTCGCGATCCTTTGGCCATGTCTCAGCAGTGATGTACGAATGTCCGGTGTTATCTTCCGTGACCGGCCTGACTCGATGCAAATGTTCACCGTCTATTAGAAAGGGTGAATGGGTTGTGTAGAGAAGTTGGTTCGTTTCAGCAAGCTTTTCGAAAAAATCGATCAATTCCTGCTGTGCTGTAGGATGCAGGTGCAAGCCCGGTTCATCGAGTAGAAGAATCGCATCTTTATGCCCGTCTTTGGATTCGACAAGAAAAACAAGATAAAACGAGAAGAACCACTGGAATCCCTTACTGCGGGCTTCAAGCTCGATTTCCACGTCTTGGCGGAGTTCGTCAGCAACCCATATTCGAAAGTAATCGCCGTCAGCGTGATAACGGATTTTATGGCGACGTTGCGGCCACCATTCCGAGAATCTGTTGCTGATATCGATCGATGCGGAATTCAACTTAATTGCGCGCTCTTCTATTCGCTGCTGATCAGTTGCGATCTGACTTGGTGTCGGTTTAGAACCCTCTTCACGAATTTTCCTTGTTTTTTGGTCTCCAAGCATCGCAATCTCACTTGGATCAAGCCCGACATGCTTGAACATCGCATTGATCGTACGCACGCGAGAAAAGTTCGGATTTTGGTTCAGATCTTCCAGAAATCGATTTAGCCAGACTGCACTGTCCAAAATACCGTAGTTTTCAAAATAGATCAGCACTGGGAGATGCTGTTTAATTATCTTGTCAACCTGATTTATGTTTAAAGGATTCTTTGCAGCGTTATGAATCGGCTCAATTTTCTGTTGAAGAGCTTCTACCATGTCGGCGGTTTGCGGGTTGCTCCTTTTCTCCAATTCATTCCTCAGCTTGGACAGCCGCTGCACTCCACCACGACCACGAAGATCGTCTAAGTCCTTCAGTTTTTCTTTCCATCCAGTAGCCCATTTAACCAACTCCGCACGTTTCGCTTTCGTATCTTCCTCCTGGTCTGCATCTAGAGCCTCAAGCCGACGGGCACTCGATGCGAACGCATTGAGCGCGCAGAGCACCGGTTCTGGTGCAAGTGATTTCTCTTCAATCACAGGTGTATATTCAAACTTTAAGCTTCCATCGTAGTATCGGGTCACTGTAACCTTCTCAGGTTGCTTCCTGTCTTCCTCCATTAGTTTGCCAATTTCAATCCGTTGTTCTTCCGGAATTTCAAATTCAACCGAACATACAGGCCAGACCTTACCTTTCGATCCGTTGGAATTGAAATCACTCGTGTAGCGGTCGCGCGGAAATTCGCGTTGCGCATTGTAGGGTTCCGGCGTGGCAGGATTGAATTTGTGTAGCGCTTTAAGCAGCGAGGTCTTTCCCGATTCGTTTCGGCCTACAAACGCCGTGACTTTCTCCAGTGCTATCCAACCGCTGTCATCGATATTGCGAAAATTTTGAACACGAAATCGGATGGCTTTCATACGTGATCTCCAGTGTTAAGGTTTACAACCCCGTCCATTGGCTATGGCGCATCAGCTTTGTCAGGCAATTTAGCCGCCGCTTCGCGCACATCGAGCTTACCTGTGACTACATCGGCGATCAAACGGGTGCGATATTCACTCAGCAACTTGTTCTGGCGGAGGACATGGTCTATGGTAGTGTCAAAATCAATCATTGCTTTGTCAAGATACTCTGTAATGGCCTCCTGCTCAGGGAGGGGTGGAACATTAAGTGCGAAATCAGCCAGTCTCACCCGGGAGAGTTCCGTGAATGTGCTACCTTGCCCCAATGACTGCAACTCAGATCGAACAACGCTTAACTCATAATAGAGATATTCAGATTTTATGGCTTTTTTTGGAACTAGCAATCTGCATCCTTGGTTTACACACGCTGAGACAAGCAAAATACCAATATGTCCAATCGGTGCGCGTGTAGAAAGAGCTATACTTCCTGCCGGAGCAAGAGTAGTTCCGCAAGCATGATAGCCCTCGTTTGTAATCTGCCGCACACCCCCTTTGATATATCGGTTTGTTAGCTGGCCTAAATCCTCTGGAGTAAGCCAAGCGATCGATCCGTCCCAGAATTTCGGATTGTCGCTCGTAGGCGTTGCTCCGTTGATTATCTTAACAATAGAACGAAGTCGTCGCACTTCCCAATGGGCTGGCATGTCGCCGAGCCACTCGACTCCAGACGGTTTGAGGCGGACGTTGGGATCGAGACCCCGGATGACGGCACGGTGAATGAGGGCATGCTTCTGCTCTTCCAGCAGCTGCACCAGCTTCTTCCGTGCGCTGATGTACCGGCGGATACGCCCGTCGACATAATCTAGGTAACGAACGATAGCCGCCTGCTCGTTGTGGGGAGGGAAGGGAAATGGTGCAGCAAGAAACGCTTCGTCTGTCAATTGGAGTCGTGAAATCCAAATTCCCTTTGAGCGTACTTGGAGTTCCCATTGAAATGGAAAAGACCGGACTAAATTGTGGATATACTGAGGGTTGATTCCGATCTTTGGCAATAAACGATATACTCCGTAAGCAGAGCTAATGATTCCGTGATACTTCGATACTCCCAATCCCTGAGCCCAAGACCACAGACTGTTGATTACCAAATCTCCAGGCCAACAAAGCTTATATCCCACATATGATTCTGCTTTGAACATCGTTACATTAATAGAGGATCTAGGTACAATTCCTTTTTCAGATGAAACAGCTAATAACTCTTCAGTCCCAGTCTTGGAACGGATATCAACTAATTGGAATATTGTTTTACCCCTGCGAAGTTTCCAATGCACTGGCACGTCGCCGAGCCACTCGACTTCGGAAGGCTTGTAGACGGTGTAAGGTTTCAGAATAGAAGCCATGATTTTTTCTCATTAACTTTTAAGTCTTTTACTCACTTTTTTAAGGAAGGTCGTACAATTCGCCCACTTGCGCAAAAAATCGCATTTGTCCACCGTAGCTAGGATGACGTACTTGAACCACGTTTTGCCGGTTAGCCAATCGGTGTGCTGTTTGCGCCGCATCATTACCGATTGCGATCAGTCGTTGGGGCCTTAGGAGGTGTATGAGTTCAACGAGAAATTCCTCTCCCGCCCTTCGTTCCAGAGAATTGTGACGTCGATTGCTGAATGGATTTTCAAATTTATGAGGATGTAATGGAAAGATGTTCCAGAGAAAAATGGACTCTTTGATTCGTGAAACGACCTTCCAAGTGACGGCAGCAGTCTGTTCGGCGACGATGTCGCCCTTCGTAGGCCGCTCCACTGACAGCTTCCACCGTTTGGTGTGATCATGGAAATGCGCATCGTCTGTCAAAGCAAGCCCTGTTCGTCTGCCGCCACGATAACCAAGATCACGTCCGATCCATATGGAATCTATATCCTCTTTTGCTGCCCTTTCAAGTATTCTAAGCAATGTTTGTGAACGGCGTTGTGGCGCGTCTTCTCGGTCGTGAACAACACATCGATTCGAATAGGGGTTAAACGTGTGTTCAAAATTCAACTCACTCAGTCCCTGTACATATAGAGTGGGGTTCATGCTCTACTCCTATGATCGACTTGTACTTGATGGTACGAGACTTTCGGTCACCAACCACAATTCCACTGTTATTATCTCGTACCAGTCTGAAGACTTCATATCCTTCCAGAATGGCCTGCTCCCATAGGCTAAGAGGACAATTTTCCACTTCGTATCCCTGTACAAACTGTTGCACGGTTTTCAGTAAATCAAATGAGACCCTGTTCTGTCCTTCAAAAAAATTTAGGTGTTTAGCGCGTGAAAAAATCCATGCGGTCAATCCTTCCTCAATAACAATCGCACGACCACCATCCTGAGCCTCATCGATCTTTGGATCACTCTTGCGCTTCTGTTTTATCAGTGCCCGAAAGGTAGGAGACCAGTGAAGAATGGCGGTATACGCGAAATGAAATACATCATGGAATCGATAGCCATCAGGGTCAAGAATGCTATCTGTGAGTGGATCTCCGATAAAAACGTCATTCCACTGCAGATAAATTTGTCCACTTTTTCGCTGGGTGATTTTGATTTCGAAATGCAAGGGAAGCCTCTCCTCTTCTGGAAAATCACTGTCGAATGTTGGCATGACTGACGCCTCGGGATCAAGAAAACGTCCGCATGTCTTTTCGATGTTCATACGGATGACTTTAGAAAAGCAAACACCTGCTGCCTGAAGCGCTTGCAAGTAAGAATCTGCAAACGAACACAGTAAATTATGGCTTTGTGGGTCCAAGGTCTTGATACCGAGCAACGCCGCGGTCGCCTCTCCCAGATTCAGGAGGGTCTCGTTGGACGGAAGCAACGGATCAGACGACGAGACGTGAGAAATCGAGCCATCCAAGCGATCGCTCGCGACGATACTCTTACTGTATCCGTCTTGACTCAATGCTTCGGAGAGGATGGTGTCAACACTAATACCAAGACGTCGGCACAATGTCGTAAAGTACCATAGCGCATCGCCAAACTCCTCCTCCACCGCATGCTGGTAGGCATACGCAGTTTTTTCCCGTAGAAATTTCTTGACGGTTGACATGATGCTCCCAACTTCGCCAAATAACCCCATGAGGACAGGATACAGATTGTCTTGAGGAAGTTTATCGGTAGGCTTTATCGTTTGTGTATAGTCACACAGAAGTATTGAACCTTTCAATTTTTCCCTTATCCATGGATGACGAATTAGTGTTTCTGGTCTCTCAACCAGTCTGACGGTGCTCCGAGGAAACCGTTTACTTGCTGAGATTGGATCCATATGACAAAGTCCTTGACCAGTTCCTCCGGAAACCGGCATTTATAGCCTCGTAAAGCGCAAATATCGTATCCGTTGTAGTTCCTAAATTTTTGCGGTATTTGAAGTCCGCAACAACCCCAATACGAATAGTCTGTACTGAGCAATACTCTATCCGTTTGGGTATCGAGGCAAATATTATGCGGGTTAGGTAAACCACCCTTATAGCTGTGATGAGAATCCTTTTGCTGCCATTGACCGGCTTCATTCTTAAAATAAATGTTGTCTCCGAAAGCCTGTTTGTTGCTTCCTCGCAAGTTCGGTTTTTTTCTTTGAAACCGCGCGCCTGACCAATATTCATTGAATGTCATTGTTTCCGTTATGCGCATGCAATAAACGAGATTACCTTTTTGTCCTTTTGGACTGCTGCCGGTACCAATGACCCAGTCTCCTACAGAGCTATTCCGTCGAATGCCTGGCTTGCACGTAGCTAACGTACATACTCCAAAAAATGGATTAGGCGCAAAGCCATAATCCCTAGCGACAACATATGAATACAATTTCAACGCTTTCCTCTAATTACAACTATACCGTTTAATGTCTTGTTTGGCACGTTGAGTGCCATCCGCATTTTCCCAATTGTCGATTTTTCCATTTATCGCATCGATGATACGATTACCCGTCCAACCTACAACAGCGTCGGCATATTTTTGCAAAGCTTCCGGGACTTCACATTCGTTTTCTCCATGTGCCCAGACTCCCACAATTCGTTTGTTTTGTTTCTGAGCATAATCAATTTCCCAGTTGACGTATTCACTGTCCTTGGTTTCGGGAGAAATATAAACAAGCAATGTGCTTGATTGTTGAATGCGCGGTGCAAGAATCTGAGATTTGATGTATTTTTCTGAATGCGCATTGTTAGGATTGTCCGCATTGATTGAGTAGTCTCGGATGGTCATTCCGTTATCCTTCAACAGACTCTTGAGCTTCCCAAGACCCTCATCATCTTCGTGAATATGACTTATGAAGATGTTTTTCGTTTTACCAGCCATTGCTATATACTCCTAATTTCATTCAATTGTAGTTCGTTCTAAATCGGTCAAATCTTCCACGCCGGCAATCTTCGAAAGCATGCGGTTGTAGTTGCGTAAATCCTCTTGCAGAATTTCCAGTTCTTCACGAAATTCCTTGCGCTTGCGCTCCTTCCGGAAAGCGCCTGCCAGACTCTCTTTGTGCCATTTGGCGGTGAAGGGACGCACTACCTGATTCAAGACGGGTATGGCAACCTTGCTGAATTGTATCGTTCCTCGCCCACGCTGGCGTAAGATCTCCCGGGTTGTCGAAAAAAGTGAATAAACGCTTTCGAGAGCCGTCTGCTCGTCTCCTGCTTCGGAAGGCAAGGGTTGGGTGACGATCCTGGTCAGCATTTCAATATACAACTCCCAAGCCGCATCCTGGTCGCTCGATTCAAATGAAATTTCGGCGTCGACCAACTTCAAATTCAACTTTATTTTCTCCAAATGGCAATTATTGAAGAGTGTTCCTAATTTCATTAATGTATCCTGTTTTATTGTGAATCGAAAGGAGCGGGTGGTTACAGACTTTCCTTAGGAGGGTGAAGGATTGAGATTGGTAGTCAATCTATTCTTCTCTGTATGAGCGTATTTTTGCAATCAACTGTTGTAATTTGCTAACCGACTCGGACGCTTCGATGAATTTAGAGTAAGCTGAGAAAGCATTGTCAATTAGTTCATCGTAAGTGATGACTTTGATAGAATATACTCTCAAAGACTCCTCATCTCGCTTTCTGGTATCCAAATTTTTCCATCCCCGAGGTAATTTGCCAACAATGCAAATGGATTCAATAGGATACTGACTCTCCCTAGCATTCTTTTTTAACTCGTCTTCGAGCGCATCGATGTATTGCCGCACTTGTGATTCGATTTCAGTTTTACTTAATATCCTTGAATATCTTTTCAATTCAATAATGACATGCGCAGCTGCGACTCTACGATACCTGATATCGAGTCTGACGGTATCCTTCTTTGAGGCAACACCATCTACTACTGCTTGAAGACGTTCTTCCATATGGACATAACGGGTTGCACGGTCCCATGCGGGATCAAGAAGCCACAAGTGATCAAAAATATACTTTTGTAATACCTTCTCTAAAGCGTTTTCCTCAATTTTACCACGGAATTGACTGATGACTTCGAGTCTCTCTTGAACTATCTCGTGATAAAGCGCAGCCTCAATAGCATCGACATCAGATAGATAGCTAAGAAATTCTTCTACGTTGGACGCATTGATGGTTTCCAATTTTTCCAGAGCGCGGTTCATTTTTAGCGTTTCAAAGGCCAGGATTCCATTAGCGTATAGATCATGTTTATGCGTCTCATCAACGCCTGCTTGATCAATAACGGCAAATATTTTCTTCGCTGATTCTTGCAAGTGGCGAGGTCGCAATTCATCATACCACTCCTTAACATAGGGGTTTGATGACAGGGCCATATCCAACCCTTTCTTTTCCTTGAGCTTGTTGGTTTCCGTCCAAATGTACCGGAGTTCTCTTCCTAAGAAATTCTTGACTGCGAGATAACGCGGGTCGTCCTCGGAAATCCTTTGGCGGCTGGAAGTGGCGATGTCTTGCTCATCGTCGTCGTCGAGGAAGTCGGCTTGAATTTCACCATAGATGTATTTGGTGATCATTCCACCGAGACGATATTCCTGTAGAATGTCCTCTTGAGCCACTTTTCCCCGCACGACAATCGTGATTTTGTTCAGATTATCGTCTTGTTCGTTGCCGCCCTGCTTCCTGTCGTCTAGATCGTTGGAGCGACGGGCGATGGCAATCCAACCACTGATCTCGTATTTGCCCTCCCCGGAGGCGTTGCCCTCTGAATCAAAGCGATTGTTTCGGGTATAGAACAACTTTTCGCCATTGTCTTTGTCCAAATTATTACAGTATCGGGCATAATCGTAATCCCCGTATTGGAAAAGGAATCGCGCTTTGTGAAAATAATCTCGATCCGCAAAAGTTATCTCTCCGTCATTAACAAAGACTTGAAAATCCGCTGGATCGCCGATAATACTGAATCTCCGGGCAATTCTTTTTTTGAGGCCCTTTATTGAAGCTCGCGTCAGTCGTAGTTTCTTCAAATCCGTAATTTTAATTACGGTCCCCTGTGATGGAATATCCACATCGAAGGGGATGGGTTCCGGATCATATTGTTGTGGAGTAGATGGATCTTCGCTTTGTATCGCTTCCTTGATTTTTTCGGAGTCCATTAAAAATGATTCTTTCCCACTACTTTCTTTACGGCTATAGACAGAGATTTTGTTTGCGATGGAGAACAAAGAGAGTTTCCCAATGCCTTTTCTACCCATCGGTTTTCTACCGCCGGGCGTGCGGAAGTCGGGCTTGTTCCTTTTCTGGTATCCGACAAGTAGATACTTGTCATTGATGTCAGTCCGATCCATTCCATGACCATTATCGGAAACCGTAATCGTTTTTCCCTCAACGTTGAAATCAATCTTGACCTCAGTCGCATCGGCGTCCCAAGCGTTGGCAATCACTTCCGCGATCACTGCCGGGGTATTGCTATACAGGTTGAGTCCCAGGTGGTTGAGTACATTCAAACTGATGGTCATTCTATACTTGCTAGCGGACATTCGCTCCCTTGATGATGGATTGACCAATCGCTTCAGCGAGTTTGACCGGCACCGCGTTGCCAATTTGCCGTGCCATTTTGCAAATGATGAGTGGTTTGCCTTGCTCGGTGAGTTTATACTTGCGGGGAAAAGTTTGCAGCAGAGCCGCTTCACGAACGGAAATTGTCCGATTTTGTTCAGGGTGTCCAAACCGTCCCGTACTGTAGTAGCAAAATTGCGTGGTAATCGTGGGAGCCAAAGCATCCCAGCGCATTCTTCCGTAGGATGCCGGATAATATGCCTTCCGGTGACATTCATTGATGATGTCCTTATCCCAATCCTTCCAGCTTCCACCTGGTTTTGACTGGAGAATCCGTTGGCGATTTAGAGGGGATAATGAAAGCGTAGCGTGAGCCGGATCAACCGGCGAAATCTGTCCGTCCCTAAGATTTGGTAAATTTTGGATGAAGTCAGCGACGATTGTCTTCTCCCTTGTCGGATTCGGAAGAGAGATCTCACCCAATCTGGATGCCACCAGCACCAGACGTTTCCTGTTTTGTGGAACGCCGTAATCCGCGCATGATAAAATATCATAATCACACTTGTAACCCAGGTCATTCAACACGGCCAGCATCTGATTAAATATCTTGTACTTGGCGAGATCCGGAACATTCTCCATCGAGATCAGGTCGGGAGTTCCTTCTTGAACAAGGCTGGCGAATTTACCGACCAACGAGTAGTTTTCCGCTTCGGAATATGGCGTCTTCCGGGTATGAGCCGAAAAGGGCTGGCAAGGGGCGCAACCGACCATCACCGTGATATCCGCGCTTTTAAAATATGGTTCAATATCCCTGAATCGAAGGTTATGAACATCGATTGCCACAAATTCGGACTGAGGGTTGTTCGTCTCGTACGCATAACGGCAAGACGGGTCCACGTCAAAACCCGCCTTGACATCTATGCCAGATAAACCGAGTCCATGAGTCAATCCGCCGATCCCGCAAAAGAGATCTACCGCGTGAACTTTCCGCAATCCATTATTTTTTACATTCAATTCTTTCCTTTACCAATAGACTACCCAGGCCACTGCTTACGCCAATTTACGCTATCTTACCTGAGTTCGACATAAATCTTCAATAATACGAGTATCCTGGTGTCTACGTCATCCTCTCTAAACTTGTCCCTGCGAAAACAGGGACCGACGATCCAGATTTCTGTATGGCTGCATACCTCTGGATTCCTGCTTTCGCAGGAATGACAAGGCTTCTCTAAGATATAGAAGATTCCATAACACATTGAATTTATTAAATGCTAATCTCGAACCCAAGTTATCTACAAAGTCGCCTAACAAGTCCTGGGGCTACTGTTCCGCATCATTTGACTTTCAGATCAGCATTTGGGAATTTTATGTCATTTGTCGCTGACGTTAAGACTAGCTGATCACTAAAGAAGCGAGACCCGATTTTATTGTATTGTATCATGGATTCGCAAAGCCAGTCATCATATTGAAATGCGCTTGGTTTCTCTTCCTTTGAGATTTTTCTATCTTTTTTGATTCATTCAGACAACTGTTTTCTATTTCGGTTGTGGCTTCAGTACATAGCGCGCTTCTCGAAGAGCAATACCGTGTCTGGAGAATCACGGCGTTTCCTTCCTCGTGAGTGGGTCAGGTAACGTCATTCGACTGACCCGGTTATAGAATTCATGGATTTTAAAAGTGAGTTGAAATGGCGACGCGACCACACATGCGGAAGGTTAGATCAAGGGAAACGAAGCCGGAACGCGTACTGAGAAAGCTAATTTGGTCGATGGGGTATCGAGGATACAGGAAGAATTGCGGGAATTTGCCTGGAAGGCCTGATGTGGTTTTTACCCGCCGCAAGCTCGCCATTTTTCTTCATGGGTGTTTTTGGCATGGACATTCCTGCAAGGCCGGTAGGAACGTTCCACGAACCAATACCTCGTATTGGATACCGAAATTACGAAGGAATAAAGAAAGAGATCGTGATGACCTCAAAAAATTGAAATCGGAGCATTGGCGGGTTATGGTGGTTTGGGAGTGTGAATTGGGCGAGCTGGCGAAAGTTGAGTCCAGACTGTCAAAATTTTTACGTGAATAGTATACGGTCTTCCCTTCTTTCTGATAGTGGGAGCATCAAGGCAAGGATAATAAGGAAGAAGATTCTCTGACAAACGTATTACTGACGGACTGGTCCTTGCCAACCATCCGAGCATTTACCACGCCAGTTTTTTCCAAAAGGACGTCTTCCGATATTGGGGTACGGCGACTTTTTCCTTCTCAGGTAAGCCCGGTGAATCCACTCACGAATGCGTGCCGTTCGATCGGTCCAGTTATAGACGCGCGCGTAGGGGTCTTTTTCTCCACAGTTATCCGCAAGCCTCGGTGGCATTAGATGAGGATCATAGGATTCTTTTTCAAAATCAGGATGTTCAGGCAGCCAGATACCGAGTAAGCCGCATCTGGGGTTCTTTTTCGTCTCTCTCAAACTGGCGCCTATCTCCCAATCCACGTGCTTCCGTTTCCAGGTACAGCAGCCAATCAGCACAATCGTTACGGTTGCATCAGAAATATAGTCCTCGCGAATTCTCTGCAGAATCGCCTCTCCGTTGAGATTTTCGACGTCCCCTGTACCGACCGATTTGTTAACCATTTCCTCACCTATCATTTTGACGAATCGATCTTTGTATTTTTGATCCTGCTCGTGGTGAAAGCTGACGAATACTTTGTGTCTTGGGATTTGCCGCATCATCGTTCTCCCCCACCTTTTTCAAGATCGGTCAAGTCTTCCACGCCCGCAATCTCCGCCAGCATGCGATTGTAGTTGCGTAAATCCTCTTGCAGGAATTCCAGTTCTTCACGAAATTCCTTGCGTTTGCGCTCCTCCCGGAAAGCGCCTGACAGACTCTCTTTGTGCCATTTGGCGGTGAAGGGACAAGCTTCGCAGGAATGACAAGGATTCTTTAAGATATGCGGATCCCATTACTTATTGAATTGATTAAATTCTTATCTCGAACTCGGATTATTATATGCTGAGTTTAAAAAGACGATTCGTTTATCGTCTTTGGCTTATACGCTTTTATTGAGAATATCCGTATTGGTTATGTATTTTCTCTCGACCATGCTCAACAATTCCAATGCAACCAATTCCTGTAAATCCTTCAGCAAAGCGCAATCGGAGCGGGAATTGCCAGCCAGCCGTGCGCAAGTCCAATTCATTCATCGCCCGATGACGATTCACGACCGATGATCTCGCTCAGCAACCCCTCGGTCTCCTGTTCCAATGCCAGGATGTCCGCTTTGATCTCTTCCAGCGTCCGAAGGGGTTCGGGTTTATAAAAGTAACGAGTGAAGCTGATTTCGTAGCCGATCTTGACGCTGCCGGGAACGTACCAGACATCCGGCGCGTAGGGCAGGACCTCGCGACGCAGGAAGCCCTCGATGCCCTCTTCTTCCAGGAGGGGAACCTGCTCGCTGTCACGCAGGTCGGGATCGGGTTCATACTCGACCACGGTGGTCCGGCCATCGATGGGGATCTCGAACAAACCACGCAGGGGCGCAGGCGCCGTGCCCCTCTTATGAATCCTCCTGATGACCGGCGGGGCGGTTTCCAAGCTCCGGTTTTCCTCTTTGAGCGTTTTGATCTCGCGGGTATTGTAGGCGCGATCCGCATCGATGCCTTCAAGACGTAAAGGTCGCTCAATGGTGACTTTCCAATAACCAAAGGACTCGTTCCGGAAAATTCTCGACCGCTTGGACTCTTCGAATGCGAGAAACGCATCGCAGATACGACGCATATCTTCATCAGAAAACTCGCAGTTCTTTTTGCCCAGGTTCTTGCGCAAAGGATTGAACCAGTGGGTTGCGTCGATGAGTTGGACCTTACCTTGGCGTTGGGCAGGTTTCCGGTTGCTGAGTATCCAGATGTAGGTGGCGATGCCCGTGTTGTAAAACATGTTGAGAGGCAGGGCGACGATGGCTTCCAACCAGTCGTTCTCGATGATCCAGCGGCGGATGTTGCTTTCTCCCTGACCGGCATCCCCGGTGAACAGGGAGGAGCCATTGTGGACCTCAGCGATCCTGCTGCCTAGGGGAGATTCCTGTTTCATCTTGCTCAACATGTTGGCAAGGAACATCATCTGTCCGTCGCTGGAGCGGGTGACCAAACTGAATTCGGGATTACCGGGATGATCGATGAGGAAACGGTGGTCTGACATCTCTTTTTTGCCTCCCATCCGCTCGAGATCCGTCTTCCATGACTTCCCGTAGGGGGGATTGGAAAGCATGAAGTCGAACTCACGAGCAGGGAAGGCGTCTGCGGAGAGAGTTGAACCGAATTTCATGTTCTCCGCTTCGTTTCCCTCTCCCTTGAGGATGAGATCCGCTTTGCTGATTGCGAAGGTTTCGGGATTGATCTCCTGTCCGTAGAGATGTACGGAAGTTTCCTTCCCGTGCTCCTTTGCCAGTCTGACCAAGGTTTCTTCGGCGACGGTCAGCATGCCGCCGGTGCCACAAGCGCCGTCATAGACGAGATAGGTGCCGGAGCGAATTTGTTCCACGATGGGTAAGAAAATCAGGTGGGCCATCAACTCCACCACGTCACGAGGCGTGAAGTGCTCACCGGCTTCTTCATTGTTCTCCTCGTTGAAACGGCGGATCAATTCCTCGAAAATCGTCCCCATCGAGTGGTTGTCCAGACCGGGAAGACGAACGGATCCATCCGGAAAAAAGACGGGTTTGGGACTGAGATTGATGGAACTGTCAAGAAATTTTTCGATGAGGAAGCCGAAAACGTCGGCTTCGATGAGGGTAGGGATCTGATTATGGAACTTGAACTTGTCCAGGACCTCCTGGAGGTTTGGCGAGAAGCCGTCCAGGTAGGCCTCGAAATCGGCTTTGAGTTGCTGCCTCCTGGTCCGGCTGGCCAGGTCGCGCAGGCAAAACGACGAAGTGTTGTAAAAAGCCTCCCCGGCTGCCCGGCATAGCGCTGCGTGTTGATTGGTGATTCCTGCCGCGTCGAGGCGCGCTTTCATGTCGAGCACCGCGGCTTTCGTCGGTTCGAGCACCGCGTCCAGACGGCGAATGACCGTCATGGGTAAGATGACGTCCCGGTATTTGCCTCGTACGTAGACGTCCCGCAGCACATCGTCTGCGATGTTCCAGATGAAGTTGCTGATGTTTAAGTTGCTCACCACCCTATGCTCATTCGATCCACCACCAGTTTGCCATCAGTTTGCGAAGGGGGGTGTTGCGGAGTCGACCCGCCTGACCTCTCCGTCTTCCCTGACAATAAAATAATAAAATTCCTTGTGTATGCATCCTGAAGGGCAATCTCCCCAAGCATCGCGAAATACGAAATACCAATCCTCATCCACCTTCGATGCTTCAATGTCGGGACCGTCCAACAGGTATGCATCGGGTTCGACATATAGAATTCCCTCGAGCATCGAATAGGTCTCGATGGCTGCCGGAACGTTCAACCCTTCACGAAAACAAACGATGACGGCCCCGATCGAATCGAATGTCTCTATGCCTTGTAGTCCGAGTTTTGAATTCAGGGTATCGAATTCCTCGTTACCCGTAACCAAGGTCCCGCTTTTGTCTGGAGCGGACAACCTATCGTTTATGACCTCAATCAAGGAAGGTTCCAACTGGAGGAGGAGCCTGGCCGGAGGATACGATTCCCGCGCATGAACGCCTGAGACCTCCGGATACTCCTGGCGAATCAAGCGTAGCATTTGGTCGATTTTCTCCGCCATGACATCTCTCTGCCGGATATCGTACAACAACTCCTTACTACCACGTTGGATAATTCTGTCGGCAAGTATTAAAGCATCGGGCCGGTCGAAGGTCGGACGCGGGCAGGGTTCCTGCTCGACTAACTCCGTTTCACGAGCACTGCTTCGAGATTCCGGACTATCAGAACTGGCTGTTTCTTCCGCAATGAGGTGCGAGGACGCAATCACGAAGATGAGCAATATGCTTGAAAAAGCGACATGGAACATTCGAAAACCGGCACAGATAGTTGTGATATGACGTGCTCAGAACAAAAGCATTGAACAAGTCGGCGTTGATTCAAGTTATTCCTCATCCGACAACTTCGTAGTTGCTGCGTACGTTTTGAATACGGGAAGCAACATAGTAACACAATCGGAGCATGATAAGAAATGAGAACATTTAAACGTGGAAATTCTCGTCCGGTCACCAGCTTCATCCTGGTATTGAATTGACATTTAAACATTCATGTATCATCTTTATTGATTATCATCGTGATTCTTTTTTCGACAAAAATGAAAAAATGCTATGGGAAAGCTTATCATTGGCAACTGGAAAATGAATGGCAACGAAGCGCTCATCGACGTCATGGTAAAGACCATCTCAAGAAGGTTAAAAATGGTCAAAACAGGTAAATCCGGTCCACATTCCCCGTCGACTTCGTTCCAACCGTCCATACCCCGGGTTGTCGTATGCCCCCCTTTTCCATATCTCCGCAGGTTAAAGGAGTATTGCGCCGGAGCACCAGCGGGAGAAGCAGAAATAGGCATTGGGGCTCAAAACGTACACGCTCATCTCGCAGGCGCATTCACTGGGGAAATTTCAGCGGGAATGCTCAAGGAATATGACGTATCATTTTGCATTGTCGGACACTCGGAGCGACGATCTTATTTTGATGAAAGCGACGATCTCATCCAGCAGAAAGCCAAGATATTGTTGAAACATGACATCCGTCCGGTGATTTGCGTCGGAGAAAGTTGGCAGCAACGCGAAAAAGGAACGCATGAAAAAACGGTCATCGGACAAATAGAACGAATTTTCAATGAGATACCTGCCACTGACTTAAGCCGGTGTATAGTGGCCTATGAACCCTTATGGGCGATTGGTACCGGCAAGACGGCGTCGGCCGAACAAGCGAATGAGATGCACATGGTGATTCGAAGAAAATTGTTGGAATTGACAACCGGAGAAACCGCCGCATCGATTCCTCTTCTTTATGGCGGAAGCGTGAATGCAAAAAATTCAAGCATGCTGCTGAAACAACCTGAAATCGATGGCTGTCTGGTTGGAGGGGCAAGTCTCGAACCGCAAGGATTTGACCAAATCATTCGATCATCTCCAGGATAATAAATTCAGTAAACATACAAGGAAACTATTATGATATTTGGATTACTCATTTTTTTTCAGGTCGTCGTGGCCTTAGCCCTGGTATTCATTGTATTGCTGCAAGGAGGCCGGGGCGCTGAACTCGGTGCTGCGTTTGGAAGTGTCGGTCAGGCCAATACGGTGCGCGGAAGCATGTCGGGAATCAGCAAAGTGACAGCGGTTCTGGGCGCGATTTTTATGTTGCTTTCGCTCACCCTGGCCTATTTATCGTCTGAAAAAGCTGCTGATTCGGTCGTCCGAGACATTCAAGCTCCCACGGTGATTTCGGAACCTGCTGAAGAGCAGGAAGCCGAGAATCCTTTACCAAGCAACGAGCTGGAGCAAACCGACGCGCCACCTGAAAATTGAGAACCTGAAAACCGAAGTCATTCATCCCTTCCCTTATGGATCCGGAATGACATGAAAACTATTTATGTTTTAAGACATGCTAAATCCTCCTGGCAGGACCTCTCGCTATCCGATCACGAACGGCCACTGGCACCTCGCGGAGAGAAGGCGGCTCCACTAATGGGACAGGTGCTGACAGCTTTCGATAATCCACCCACGCTGATTCTCACGTCCACTGCTAAACGAGCCCGGAAGACTGCTGAAATGGCTGCCGATTCCTTCAGAAAATACGCCTCCCCGAGAAGATATGCGGAGGAGTTGGAGGTGATTGTCAATCCCGCAATTTATAGTGCTTCCACTTCAACCCTGATCAAAATTCTGAAGGAGCTTCCCCCAAAACATGATGCAGTCGTTATTGTCGGACACAACCCGGTAATGGAAGAGTTCGTCTCATCGCTTTGCTTCAATGTCGACCATGGGGGGCTTTTTCTTCCCACTGCAACCCTGGCTCAGGTGGTCGCGGAAATCGACCAATGGGATCAATTACAAAAAGGCGTCGGGATATTGCAGGCCTTGATTTTTCCGAGACTGGCGAAACGCCTTCTTGATTTGAAAAAGAACTGATTGTTACTCGAATACGGATATATTTGCTCTTACCGGATTATGATCAACACCAAAATAATCTGCACTATCGGCCCTGCCAGTGAATCATATGAAATGCTGCACCAGATGTATAACGCCGGTATGAACATTGCGCGATTCAATATGTCTCATGGCGATCACGCATCCCATACCAGGATCTTCAACCATATACACGAGCTGAACCGGGAAATCGAATTTCCCATCGGTTTATTGCTGGACACGCAAGGACCGGAAATTCGTACGGGTTACTCTGATTTTACTTTGCACCAAGGAAACACCATTGAAGTGACTGTGGACGGTGATGAAGATCGTGTTCGCGGCTCGTTATTTATCGGATATCCCGATTTGATCAACACATTGGATATTGGTGACCCGTTGATGATCGACAATGGGTTGATTAATTTAGTAGTCTTGGATAAACACAAGAATTCCATGACGTGCCGGGTGCTCGATGGAGGACATATCAAAGGAAGGCGCCATGTCAATTTACCGGGAATCGCAGTCAATCTTCCTGCGATTACGCCGAAAGACAAAGAAGATATTTTATTCGGCGTTGCGCATGGCGTGGATTTCATCGCCCTCTCCTTTGTGCGAAGAGCGCAAAATATCCGCGAATTGAAAAATCTTCTCGGAAGAAAAGCCGAAAAGTTGCAAATCATTGCCAAAATAGAAAATCAGGAGGGTTTGGAAAATCTTGAAGAAATTTTGAGGGAAGCCGATGGGATTATGGTTGCCCGTGGTGACTTGGGAGTGGAAATCGACATGGAAGATCTACCCCACATCCAACGCCGCATTGCCTATTTGTGCGGAAAAAACGGCAAACGGTTGATCGTGGCAACGCACTTGCTGGAATCCATGATTGATAATCCGATTCCCACGAGAGCGGAAGCGACTGACGTGGCCAATGCAGTTTTCGAGGATGCGGATGCGCTCTTGTTATCAGGTGAAACTTCAGTGGGAAATTATCCATTGAAGTGTATCGAATACCTGGTCAGAATGGCTAAAAAAACAGAAACCTTTCCAAGCGTTCTCTACGCCCGCCGGGAACTCGTCGTCAGATCCAAAAAACAGCAAATTGCGCGCTCGGCAGAACAACTCACCAGACAGCTCAAATGCAAGGGCCTTCTCGTCATCACAAAATCAGGTAACACCGCCGCATGCGTAGCCAATTGTCGAACATACGGCTTCCCTACTTTTGCTTTCACTAACAATGTCAAAACCTTTCGGTTGATGACCCTCTTTCGGGGAATTCATCCCTTTCTGATCGAGTTCAAAGATCCGGAACAAACCATTGGAAATGCTTTCAATAAACTCAAGCAACGACGCATCGTGCAAAAAGGTGACCTGGTGGTCATCATTTCGGATATGCAGGTAGAAACCGGGCTTGTGGATTCTATTCAAATCCGTCCGATCCATTGACTCACCGGCATGTTTCCATTATGAGATGCAATTTGGAAAAAAAATGTCTGAAAATTTCAATGATACTTGGATTATCCCTCGTCTTGATCGGCTGCCAAACCATTTCGTCATATTTCACGCCGAAACCAATCGAACCGGAATCAACGAACCCGCAAAAACCTTGGTGAAGATCATTGATAGAACCAACGAAAGGCAAAAAAGCGAGGATGAAAGAGGCAACAATGAATACAATCTGGCTCTTGGAGAACGACGCGACTATTCGGTCCTCAAATTCCTGGTTGCCATGGGTGCCAATCCCAGTCAATTTTCTATAATCAGCTATGAAGAGGAACGTCCGGCCATTATTGATAGTAAAGATGAGCCATGCTTTGAAAAAAACAGACGCGTTGAATTGGTCAGGCATTGAAAGAGCTATGAAATTTTGGGCCGCAAGTGGATTTTTTTGTTTGACATTCTTATTTTCCTGGCAGGCAACTGCTGCGGAAACATATGAGTTGGATCCTGAACACAGGGGAGTACTTTATCTGGGCGACTATCAGATTTTTCCTGAAAACCGTCTGGGGAATGCGCTTTATTACAAATACAAACTACTGATTTCGGCACCAGATCGTCAAATCCTGAAGTTTTATGAAATTCCGGAAACGCAAAGTTTGGTTTATTTGTATGCGGATGCGCAACAAGCCCTGGCCTTGGATGTTTATGATTTTTCGGAAGAAAAGGAATCCCGGATCAAAAGAGTGGACAATGAGTTTTACGAAGTTTGGATGCCGGGAAATCGTAAAATTTTCCGTATTTATGAAAACGATCTTGTGGGTCTGACCACTCATTTGAAAACTGCAACCGGTTTGACTCCATCTCACTCCCATATTGCCTATTATCATATCGAAAGTTCAGAAGTTGTTTCAGCAGAAGATGAGGCGGAGCAGCGCGTTTATTATTTCCGGATTCATGTAATGAAACGAAGTGAGATCAAGCCGATAAAACTTAGCGAAGTGATCCGGGACACCCAGGCTTCGCTTAAACTTACCTGGATTGATGCGCGTACTTTAAGCTATCGTTTGTCTGATGGCACTTCCCACGAAATCGACGTTGCTTCCCAGCTGCCGGATTACTTCTAAACCTGCCTGTTCATGCGGACTCACGCAACAGCGATCATTATATTGAGCAGTCACCTGATTTTGTTCTCCCTGCTCAATAACCTGATCAATCCCCATCCGGATATGCTGGATCATTGGGTGTGGTCTCAGCACTTATTCCTTTCCTATTACGAGCACCCCCCGATGGTGGCATGGGCCATTCGGCTTTTCACGACTTTTGCGGGAAATTCGGAAACAGCTCTGGAGTTCGCCGCCCTGTTTTATAATCTCCTGGTTCTGGCATTGAGTTATGGGATATGTTATCTGCTTTTTGGAATAAGGGCGGCGGTTTTTTATTTGATTATACTGGAGTCGACGCCTTATTTTTTCATAGGATCCGTTTTTTTACACATCGACCAACCCTTTCTGGTTTTCTGGCTTCTCAATCTTTATTTTCTTTGTCGCTTTCATAAAACCCATGCGAAGCGGTGGTTGATCCTGATTGGGGTCACTGCGGGTTTGGGCGCCCTTTCCAAATATATTACCATCTTGTTTTATCTCGGCGCGTTGATCCACCTGCTTTCCTACAAAGATCAACGTCACCATTTGAAAAATCCCTGGATTTATTTTGCAGGTTTCATTTCATTGTTGATATTCACTCCGGTCTTGATCTGGAACTTCCAAAACGACTGGATTTCCTTTCGATTCCAGATCGGTCGAGGCCTATCAGCAACTCCTTCGGTGAAAAGTTTCATTTTGTTCAGCGTGGGGCACCTGATTCTCTTTTCAATAGTTTGGTCATGGTGGAGTATATACCAGGTTTGGCGGAGTCGAAGAGAGCTTCTTCCGGGGTGGAGGGATAAGTCGAAGTACCCTGAATCCATCATCGTCATTCTTTCGGCAGTCCCTTTTATTTTTTTTTCCATGGCGAGTTTTCATGGGACAATTGCCGACCCGCACTGGCTGAATGTCAGCTACCTGGGGCTCATGATGCTGAGTGGAAAAACTTTGTCGCAAACATGGGAGCTTCATCGTGCGGAAATCAGAAAGCCATTCTCGCTTTCAACCGGTACTATTAAGATTTTGGCAGGAGGAGGATTATTCGTCAACATTGCGGTTCTCGTTTTTGTTTTTTGGCACGTCAAACAACCCCTGGTCGAATTTCCCCAATATCAGATTAAAGACTTCCACTCTTTCGCCCGTTACGGAATTTCGCAGGAGGTCACCGGTAAATTGCAGGTGCTTAAAAATGAACCACTTTTAACGCGGGACGAATTCCTCGGTCGACTGCAGCATGCTTTAAGCAAGGAAGAACTGCAGTTATATCGAGAACGAATTCTAAAGATTGCTATTCATCCCCATTACGATCGAATCACTCCAGTGACAGCCTGGAAAGAAACCGGGGATCAGCTAACGGCATTGTTGCAAAAGAAAGGGATCAAATCCGTGGATTTTATTGTTTCGAGAGAATACCAGTTGAGCAGCGCGGTTTCCTTTTTTCTCCCTGACCATCCTCTTCCTCACACGGTGGAAAAACCGGAACGCAACCAATGGAGCCGCTTGGAAGATTTAAGTGACAAACAAGGAGTTATATTATGCAGAATTCAAAGCTGCGGTCGCGTTCTTGAATGGAGCAGAAACGATTTAAAACGGGAGCCCATCCGTTGGGGGGAACTCGAAATCGTCAAAAACAATCGCCTGGTCCGTCTCTTGGAAGTTTATGGATTTGAATAAATCTTCCTCGATACGGCAATGGAGCGCACTCCTGGTGTGCCTCATCACCTTCACCGTCGAAGCGAGCAGGTGTGGTATGCAAACGTATGCCGACCACCCGAGCATTCAGGAATCTGCAAATTGGAAATCTCAAGATTCCTGCATTTTTCTGATACGTCGATTCATGAACTCACTAGCAGCCAAAGCTAAAAAGGAAAGCAGGATTGAAAGCAGGAACAAGCGAAAAGTTTCATTTTCAGTGTTGGGTTGCTGAAGCAAATTGAACATTGCGAGTGGTAAGGTCATCGTTTCTCCCTGGATACTGGAGACAAAAGTGATTGTTGCTCCAAATTCACCGAGGCTGCGAGCAAAAAGGAGCAGAATACCGCTGACCAAACCCGGAACAATCAAAGGGAGCGTAACCGTAAAGAAAACTCTTACCGTGTTTGATCCAAGTGTTTTAGCGACATCTTCCAATCCCGTATCCACCGCTTCCATTGAGATCCTCAGTGCACGAACCAATAAAGGAAACGACACAACCATGGAAGCCAAAACAGCGCCTCTCCAGGAAAATGAGAAGCTGATTCCCAGATAACTATCCAGCCATTGACCGAGAATGCCTCTTTTTCCAAATAGAATGAGAAGCGCATATCCCGTCGCCGTAGGAGGCATGACAAGGGGTAAATGAATGACCACCTCCATTAGAATTTTCCCGTAAAACTGGCAACGTACCAGAATCCAGCTGCAGGCAAGACCTGGAACAATGCTAACCACGACGCACCAGAATGCTACCTTCAATGAGAGCCATAATGCCTCCTGTTCCAATTGAGAAAGATGCAAATATTCACTCATGATTTCGTCAGGATGTCGGGAAATGGAGACGGCTCGGTCGAAGATTCCCGGGACTGGGATCAACTGATCGATTTGTGGGATTTACCGCCAGTTTTTTCCACCAAATAAGTCGCTTCAATGACCATGCTTTTAGAAACCGATTTGCACATGTCATACAAAGTGAGCGCTGCAACGGAAGCTGCTGTGAGCGCCTCCATTTCAACTCCCGTGACTGCCGCTGTTTTGACCTCCGCTTCAATGAGGACATGCTCACCTTGCAAGACGATGTTGATTCCGACACTGGAAAGCGGCAATGGATGGCACATGGGAATCAATTCGGCAGTCCGTTTAGCAGCCTGGATTCCCGCGACAACCGCCGTTTGAAAAACCGGCCCTTTTTTCGTACTTCCCGTTTCCCGTAACAACCGGCTCAGTTCCGAGCCAAGGCGTACGCGTGACGCGGCGACGGCTCTTCGTTCCGTAACGGATTTTGCGGAGACATCCACCATTTTTGGCAGGTCGTTGTCCGAGAGATGGCTGAATTGAGTCATAATTCCATTGCCACTGTGGAGATCAAAGGGCGGACTTTCACGGAAGCGCCTTTGGGAAGGATCTCTTCGTTTTCCGGAACGACTACCAATGCATTCGCTCCTGCCAGGGAACTGAGACTATGGGATCCCTGCACCGGCAATGGCGCTACGTGAAACTGATTTTGATCTTTTCTCAAAAAGGCGCGAATAAACTGTCTCCGATCGGATTGTTCCGTGATATCGAAATCCAACTCAGCAGTTATGAAAGAATTTTCCAGTTTGCGACGCCCCATGGCTTTGCGGATGGAGGGGCGCGCGTATTCTTCAAAAATGACATAACCGGCAGCGGGATTGCCAGGCAAACCAAAAATCAGGGTTTTCTCGTTTTCTCCACGTTGGTGGATTGCAAAATAGAAAGGTTTTCCTGGTTTAATGCGTACTTTCCAAAAGATTTCCTCCGCACCGATATCTACGAGCGCGTCCTTGACAAAATCCCGTTCCCCCATTGAGACGCCACCCGTGATGAGGATCAAGTCTGCCTGGAGGTGAGCGTTGAGAATTTCGTAGATCAAGCGAGGATCGTCCTTGACAATACCGACCCGGTGCGTATTGCATTGTTCTTCTCGAGCAAGGGCGGCGAGCATGTAACTGTTCACGTCACGAATTTTTCCAGGCTCGAGAGGCAGGTCCACATCGATCAATTCACTGCCCGTGGTAATCACGACAACGTTAAGGGGCGGTTGCACCAATACCCTGGAATATCCAAAAGCTGCGAGCAAAGTGACCTGGGAGGGGCCAATTTTCTCTCCTCGAGAAAGTACGATTTGTCCTTCTTGAATATCTTCTCCCTTGAATCGAACATGCTGGTTTTTTTGAGGGGCTTGCATGAACCAGATCCGGTCTCCGTCTGCCCGTGCTTGTTCTTTCATCACGATGGTATCGGCACCGTCTGGAAGTTCTGCTCCCGTTGCAATCTGAAAACATTCTCCTTGCTCGAGAGGTTGCAGACTCCGGTCCCCGGCGGCGATAAAATCAATCATTTTCAAAGACACGGGAGCGACTTCGCTGGCATATATCAAATCTCCGGTTCTCATGGCATAACCATCCATGGCTGAATTGTCAAAGGCGGGGACCGAACAAGTGGCTTGGACGTCTTCTGCAAGGACGAACCCCAGACTTTCCTCCAATCCTATTGAAAGTGGAGCTTTTAATTGGGTGTGTTCTAAAACGATTCTTTTTGCTTCATCAGGATCGAGCATTATTTTCTTTGCTGGAATTTAAACGAGCGTTACTCCGGGTTCAACGATAGAGTCCGAATTCCGCAGCACCATTTATTTGACTCGATTCTTACATTGAATGCGAGTGAAAGGCAATTCTGTTTTCAAGAAGAAGCGTTCCTCTTTTATTTTGTCAAAACAGGGATAATTCCTGCCACACTTCACTGAATTCTGCTTGAAGCAATGTATACCGCAAAGCAGGACTGGCGTTATTCACTGCCAATCGAATTGCATTTTCCATCCCGATGATGACGACAAGCTGTTTACCACGTGTCATGGCCGTGTAAAGTAAATTCCTTTGCAGCATCACATAATGATGAGTGGTCAAAGGTAAAATCACAGCCGGGTATTCACTCCCTTGAGATTTGTGAACAGAAATAGCATAGGCAAGATTGAGTTGGTCCAGCTCTTCAGTTTCATATGGAACCAATTGAGTATCAAAGCGAACAACCACACGTTTCGAGTAGGGATCACATTCAATGATAAGACCCACATCTCCATTGAAAATTTCTTTTTCATAATCATTTTGCTGTTGAATCACCTTATCTCCCACCTTGAAGACCTGATCCTTATATTCCAAAGAAACAGTGGAACGATTGATGGTTTTCTGCAACTGTCGATTGAGGTGAATGGATCCCGTAATTCCCCGGTGCATGGGAGTGAGCACTTGAATATCTGTTTTGGGATCAAAGGCAAAGCGTTTGGGAATCCGTTTCGTGACCAAGGTAATTATTTTTTCCACTACTTTATGCGGATCTGTTTCGCGGATGAAGTAAAAATCCAGCAAGTCTTCGGACTTTGTAAAGGAACTATTGGCTTGCGGTGAACTTTTAGCACGAATGATGGGAAAAATTCCCCGGCGAATATGATGCGCGTTGACAGTAATCAAACTGTCAGCGGCCTGCCTGAAAATTCTTTCAAGTCTTACCACCGGTATGATTTCTGAAAGAATCAAATTCAACAATACAGCGCCTGGTCCCACCGAAGGAAGCTGATCTACGTCCCCAACCAGGATAAGCCGGGCTTCCGTTCGAATGGCGTCCAATAACGCTGCCATCAAAGGCGTGTCCACCATGGAGATTTCGTCGATAATCACCAATTCGCTTTCTATCGGATTCTCCCGGTCATTTTCAAATCCTTGTCGTGATGCTCCTAAAAGCCGGTGAATCGTCGACGCCGGGCGATGATTGGTCTCCGCCATTCTTTTGGCTGCTCTTCCCGTGGGGGCCGCCAGCGCTACATGAGGAATATGACTGCGAACAAGCTCCAGAATGAAGCGAATAATGGTAGTTTTTCCGGTTCCTGGTCCTCCGGTGATGATTAAGACTTTGTGATTCAAAGCCGCGAGTACCGCATCCCGTTGCGCCGGGTCCAACGAAATTTTCAGTTTTTTTTCCACCCCACCAATTAACCATTCGGGCTGATCAAATTCAGTATAAGCTTCATTTTTCAGAATGCGGGAAAGATCTTCCGCAATGCGCCTTTCGGCATGATACAACCTTGGCTGGGCGATCACTTCTCGTGAAACCGGGTCTGGGGCAATCACTTTCATCGTCTTGGTCTTGAGCAAACGATCATTGAGCAATTGCTGGATTGCCTCGATCACGATACTTTTTTCAATTCCCAAATCAACAGCAGTTTTTTCAGTGAGTAAATCTCGTGGATAACAAGTATGTCCTTGCAGGGAAAGCTGGCTCAACACATACAAAGTTCCGGCGATAGCCCGTTTTTGAGAATTGACGTCAAAACCCAGGTTGCGGGCAATCTGGTCGGCAATCTGAAAACCAATACCTTGGATCTCGGTGAGCCGGTAAGGATTGTTTTTCAACACCGGAATGGCATTCAAGCCAAAGTGTTGTAATATCTTGAGGGCTTGCGCGGAAGAACTGCCTATTTCGTGAAGAAAAGTCAGGATATCCCGTTCACCTTTTTTTTCTTCCCATACTTCCAGGAGTTGCTTGAGTTGCTTTTTGTTGAACCTCGCAACTTTGAGCAATTCCCGCGGAGACTCGTCAATGACCCGAAACGTTTCTTCTCCAAATTTCTTCACAATCCGGCTTGCAGTTTTTTTACCGATTCCTGGAATATCCGAGCTGAGATAGCGTTCAATACCCCGTGGGGATTTTGGCAAAACCGGAGCAAATTCGAGTACTGCCAATTGTTTGCCATAAATTTTATGCACTTCCCACTTCCCTTTAATTTCAACGATGGATTTTTCACCCACATTGAAGACAATGCCTTTGATGGTGATGCGTTCCTGAGTGTTTTCCGGTAAAAAGCTGGCAATCATAAACCCGGTTTCCGGCTGCGTGTATACAATTCTCTCTAGAGATCCAACCAGGGTGACCTCCGTTCCGACGGCAGTGCGTTGATGCGATTGCTGCTGAGACAAAATGACCTCTTTAGTGCGCAGAGAATCGAATTGAAAGCGATAAACGCTTGTTCGGGTTCGTGGCGTTTAATACGCCAAATTTCTCATAAAGTGGATCCATAGCGCTTCCAACGCCAGGGAAACGTTGGCATTCAACAAGATCCGTTGCCGGGTGAGCACGACCTGATCATAAGCAATTCTGATTTTTGACGAGGGAATCTTTTGTAAACAGTCTCGAAGTTGATCCAAACGGTCCTGGTTGATCAAGTGTTCTTCCCCCAAATTGTTTGCCATCCATTCCAGATCGCGAAGCCAAAACTCTAAAAAATCGAGCATGTAGCTCCATTCTTTTTCCTTTGCGGAATTCCATATTCCAAGGGTATTGAAGATTTCTTCCATTCCTGTTACGGAAAGGTTACTGAAAAATGCAATCAAGGTTTCTCTCATATTTTGCAGCAGGTCGACCTTGGCTACCCAATCCGGACGAACCTGGCCCAAGGCAAAACGGGTAAGAAAAAGAACCTGATCCTCTGTCAGCGTTTCATGAGTTCGCAAAATTGCCAGAATATGTTTTTTACTCAACAGTCGAAAACGGAGCAAACAGCAGCGGGAAACTATGGTTTCCGAAAGCTGTTGCGGATGTTCGGCGAGGAGAACGATAAGGGTCTGGGGAGGTGGCTCTTCCAATGTTTTGAGAAAAGCGTTTGTCGATTCCTTGTTCATTTTTTCCGCTTGGACCAAGCCCAGAACACGATAGCGCTTGGCTGCAGAACGCAGCCGCAGCCATTTGAGCGCTTCCTTGATTTGTTCGATTTTAATGAATGGACCAGTAGGTTTGATAATTGAAAATTCAGGAAAACTTTGACCGGCAATCTGCAGGCACGAGTTACATTGTCCACAGGCATCCATTCCACCAATTGAAGCTCCCGCTTGCGAACAATTGAGTGTCTGGGCCAAAGCTTGCAGGGTTTTTTGCTTGCCGATATGGTGGGCTCCGACAAACAAGAATGCTGAAGGTAACTGCTGATGCTGGATGGATTTTTTTAAATAGTCAATGGCGTCATCTTGACCAAGGACTTCAGAAAAAGCCATAGACGTGTCTGTATTTGTTACAAAGTCGAATCACAAATTCGGTAGGAAACCCGCTCCTTCCGGGAATTCCATGTTGAAATATTTCAACATGGGATCAAAACTTTTACTGATTCTCCCGCTCTGATTTGTTTGATAAAAAAGTCTCGGTAAACTATTTCAAAACTTTCAAAAAAGTCTGTCCTCCTTTGACTTGAAAAAGCCATTAGATTCTATAAGCCACTGAATTTATTAGTTTCTATCTTGAGTATATCCAGTTTAACGAATATTCTTTAAAGTTTAAATATAAATTTCTTTGCAATTCACAACCTGAAATGCTTCGAGAGGGCGGCAATTACAGCTTCATGCACCGTGGCAATAGAACCTGAGGCATCCACTTGGACAAAGCGATGCGGAGCTTCATTGACCAGCGCGGCATATCCATTTGCCACCCTCTCGAAGAAACTCAAGGATTCCTGTTCAAGCCGGTCCCCTTCTCCATCACGGTACCGCTCCCTGCGCGCCAGAGCCAATTGAGGAGTGATTTCCAAAAGGACTGTCACGTTCGGGCCATGAGGCTCAATCCATTCTTTCACAATGGAGTGGATTCCTTTCAAATCCAATTGCCGTCCAAATCCCTGGTAGGCGATGGTGGCGTCATGGAAACGATCACACAAAATCAATTGCCCTTTTTCCTTTGCCGGAAGGATGAGCTCGTGTAAATGTTGTAGTCTTGCCGCCAGGTAAAGCAGAAGCTCCGTTTGAACAATAAGATTGGAATTTTGCGGATCGAGGAGAATAGAGCGGATTTGCTCACTAACCATCGTCCCACCAGGCTCCCGTGTAGCCAATACGGAATATCCCCGTTCTTGAAACCATTCGCGTACTTTGTGGAGCTGCGTGGTTTTTCCACAACCGTCTAATCCTTCAAAAGTGATGAAAACTCCACGTCCTTTGTGGTCCAACAGAAGGGGACGAGATTTTGCCATAAATGTCTTTCGTTATTCAGAATTGATCTCACAGGCCCAAGAATGTAAACAGATAAATTTTTTAAACAAAGGCCAAAGCATCTCCGGGGTCATATTTTTATGAATAAAACTCTCTCCGATTCTGCGAATGAGGATGAAGTCTACCGAATGTTGGGAGGATTTTTTATCATGCAAAATCAGTTCCTGAAAACAGACAAAGTCCAGAGGCGGCATTCGTACCGGAGTGATGTGAGTTTTCAAAGAAGAGACGATTTGCTGAAAGGAGGATTCTGACAGAAACTGCAATTCTCGGGAAACAAAGGTCGCAAATACCATACCGACGCCCACGGCTTCTCCATGCAGATAGGCAGAATAGCCTGTGTGCGTTTCAATCAAATGTCCTAAAGTGTGACCAAAATTCAAGGTGGCCCTCACACCGGTTTCCTTCTCGTCATGCTGAACCACGCGGGTCTTCACAAGACACGAGGCTTCAATGGCTTGTTCTAAAACATCGAGGTCCCTGTCTTCCAGAAGACAGGGATGATTCTGCAAAAAATTAAACAAGGCAGCATTATGTATTATGCCGTGTTTGAGCAATTCGAAGTATCCGGCTTTTAGTTCACGAGGCGGAAGTGATTTTAGAAATTCTAACTCTATGCACACAAAAACAGGCTGCTTGAAAGCACCAATCGTATTTTTTCCCAGCGGATGGTTGACCGAAGTTTTTCCTCCGATGCTACTGTCCACCTGCGAGAGTAGGGTTGTAGGCACCTGGATATATGGAATACCACGCATGAAAGTTGCTGCGGCAAAGCCGGTCATGTCACCAACCACCCCCCCTCCGAAAGCAATCAACAATGTTTTCCGATTGGCCTGTTTCTCGAGTAGAAAATCATAAATGCGATTCAGCATTTCCATGGTTTTATAGTATTCTCCGTCTGGCACAATGCAAGTCTCCACCGGTAAATTGAGGGAAGTCAGACATTGCCGGATATGGAAAGGATATTGCGCCTGAAGTGTGGTGTTGGTCACCGCCACAATCAATTCCGGGCCAAACTTTTGGACTGCCTCCGGGAGTTGGCTTTGCAAAATACCGGAGCCGATATGGATATCATATTCGTGTCCGGGGATTTGGACTGTTAATGTTTTCATAAAGACAAAGACTTTGGAACAGAAATGAATAGTGAATGATGAAACTTTCAGGTCGATTCAGGGAACTCGATCCATCCTTGCGCAAAGAAGTGCCAAAAAATATCTTCGATTGGAAATCCTACCACGTTGTTATAGGAGCCTCTGATCTTTTCGACCATCACGGTTCCGATCCCTTGAATGGAATATGCCCCGGCTTTGTCCAAGGGTTCTCCTGTGGCCACGTACCAACGGATCCAATTTGTGGAGAAACGCTTGAATTTCACGTCAGTTCGGTGAGAAGCCTCAATATGCCCTCCCGACTGGGCATCCAGGAGAACATATGCGGAATAAACCTGATGTTGTTGCCCATTCAATTTCTTTAAAATAGTACAGGCATGTTGAGCATCCCGTGGTTTTCCCAATACCTGCTGGTTGTGAAACACGGTGGTATCTCCGGAGATAATAATCGAATCGGGGAAAAATGAACTTCCCGCAACGGCCTTTTCATGCGCAATACGCAGTCCGTATGCCTGGACAGACTCACCTTGCCGTCTTGCTTCATCAACATCCGGTGTACAGCTATCAAAGGTTAAACCATAGCGTTTGAGTAATTCGTGACGTCTGGGAGAAGAAGATGCAAGGCATAGGTGACGTTTTTGAATGAATGAGGGTGCGCTGATCGACAAGGTAATCTGAATGGAGATGATTTTATTGAAATGCTACTTGCAGACGTTTCGCAAAAAGAGATTGAGTGCTCTCGTGAATATCAGCGGATTGGTCGAGGGCGAGATAATTTTCTATATAGTAATCCAAGATTTTTTTGGCGATCGGCCCGGCGGCTTGGGAACCCTTTCCTCCATGCTCTACCAAAACGACCACTGAAATTTCCGGATCATCCGCAGGACCAAAGGCGACAAACCAGGCATGATTCTGAAATTTTTTTTGATTTTTTTTCTCATCTTCCCAATTTTTCGTGGTCTTGTGTCCCACCACTTGAGCAGTTGCTGTTTTTCCAGCAATCCGCATGAATTTTGAACGAATCACTCGTCCCGTGCCGCGTTGCTCATTGACGGCCGCAAGCATACCATCACGGATGAGACTTAAAAACTCACGGGACAAACCCGTATGCTGATATTGAGGTAAATTTGGTTCTTGTGAAGCGCTTCCCAACGTTAATCGGGGTTGTACGGACACCCCCCCGTTAGCAATGATGTTTATAAAATTCAAAACCTGCAATGGCGTGGCCGTCACAAATCCTTGTCCGATCGCGACAGGAGGAGTTTCGCCCGGATACCAACGCTCTCCAAAGGTTTTCTTTTTCCAGGCACTACTTGGCATCAAACCCGATTTTTCATCCAGGAGCGGAATACCGGTTTTCTTTCCAAAACCAAAACGTTTTCCATATTCGTGGAGAAGATCAATCCCCACTTTCTCGGCGACTTCGTAAAAGTAAACATTACAGGACTCTTTAATCGCTGTTCGTAAATCTACCGTTCCATGCCCCCCATACTCGTATCGCCAACATTTATAGGGTGTTCTGCGTCCCTTCAAATAGTAATATCCATTGCAGACGAAAGTGGATTGTTCATCAATGATGTTTTGATCCAATCCGGCATAAGCGGTCACTAATTTGAATATGGAACCGGGGGGATAAGTCCCTTGAATCGCTTTATTTTCCAAGGGATTTCCCGGATTATTCACCAGTCGCCTCCAGTCATTGCGACTGATTCCATCAGAAAACAAATTAGGATTGAAGCTTGGGAAACTCCCCATTCCTAAAATTTCTCCGGTTTTAGGACGCATGACGACCACGGCTCCACTTTTTTCCTGCATATTGCTGTATATGAATTCCTGAATACGCGCATCAATGGTCAGGTAAATATCCTGTCCCGGAATGGGATTGACCGGCCTGCTCAACACCTTCAATTCACGTCCCAAATGATCCACTTCCACTTGTTTGCCTCCATCGGTTCCAATCAAAATATCATTTTGGATTTTCTCCATACTGGCCTGTCCCACGATATGCCCGGAACTCCGTTTGTTTTCAGGCATTTTTTCTTCTTGCGCCTCACTGCGGATTCCCACGTATCCTAAAATATGGGCGGCGATTTGATCATGGGGATAAAATCGTTTTGACCGGACCACAATGGAAACTCCCGGAAAATCTTCTTGATAGGTTTCGGCGATAACGGCATTTTTGTATTCCAAATCCTTGTCCAAAATAACCGGTTTGAAAGGTGCTTGATGGCGATGGTCTTCCACTTTCTTTTTCAGGTCGACATACGATATATCAAGAGTTTCCGCAAGATTTCGCAGGGTTTTTTCCAAATCCGGGGTGTCTTCTCTAATCAATTGCAAATGATAAGTGGGACGATTGTCTGCCAGGGCGATGCCATTGCGATCATATATGATCCCCCGTGGAGCGGGTTGCGGCACCAAACGGATACGATTGCCCTGGGAATATTCCTCATATTTTTCTCCATTGATAATCTGTAAATACCATAATCGGGATGCCAACAAAGAAAAGATCAAGGCGATCACCAAGACAATCACGGTAGTACGTATGCGGAATAATTTGAGCTCTTCGAGTGCCAGAGATTTTTTTTTCATGAGCTATCGTACTTCGAAGGGACGGAAAATCGCGCCCCTTTCAATCAATTTGTTTGTGATTCGTTCAACTGACAAGAATTGATCTTGAAATTCATTCAAACTCCGGGATTGCTTCACCATCGAAAAGGAATGGAGGGTTTCTCTTCCGGTTTGAGATGAAGGATTCGTTCCGTACGAATCAATATCACTAAAAATAAAGGAGAAATCAATCCTTGAATAATTGCCACGAAAGAAACGGTCTGGAAAAAAAGTCGATTCCAAGAAAGATCTGAATTCACTAATTTGAACAAAGTCAGGGCGACCCCTCCTTCGAGCCAAGACAATGCTGCCACAATAAGAACAGTGGAAATCAAATTTTTGTCATAAAACCAAACGCCAATCCATCGCGTCAAAATCAAAATCAAAAAAAATGAAAGACCGTAGACCCCAATCATCGAATGAGAAACTGCATCCGACATCAATCCCAAAGTCAAGCCGTAAAACAACAAAAAAGGCGATTTCCATCGCAACATCAGGATGAGCAATACGATCAAAACAATATTGATTTTAAATCCTGCTATCTGGAGGTAGCTGCTGAAACCGGTTTCCAGCCAAAGAGCGAAGAGTCCGGCAATTCCCCAGTATAAATGAATCATTTTCCTGAAAGTAGTTTCTCATTTGCGTGAATATCGTCCTTGATAACGATAAATACGCCTTCAATTTTGTCGAAATCGACAATGGGGGTCAATTCTGCAGTTTGAAACATCGCATGATCCTCTTGATTTACTTGCGTAACCGTCCCAACCAGGATTCCTTTGGGAAACAATCCACTCAATCCGTTGGTCACCACCCTGTCACCGACTTTGACGTCGGCCCGCAGGTGGATCCTTCTCAACTCCAGGTCGTCTCCAGTTCCGTATACCAGACCTTTGACACGGGTGCGTTGCAGGATTGCCGGAAAGCGGCTGCGTCTATCCAGAATCAACTGAACGGTCGACTGAAAAGGCGAGACTGTCTGAATGCGACCCACCACTCCTTCTTTTAAAACGACTGCAAAATTCCGTTGAATTCCATCTCTGGAACCACGATTGATTTGCAGAGTTTGATGAAAGTTATCAATCGATTCTCCAATGACTTCCGAAAAAACTTTCTCAAGCGGATTTTCTTCTGCAAATTCCAGTTGTACCTTCAATCGATGATAGCGGACGGATTCTTCAATATAACGATTGATTTCCTCTTTCAAAGCAACTACCTGTTGTTTCAGCGCCTCATTTTCCTGGTGCAGTTGAACGAGATAAAAATAGGAATCGGTGAGATCACTGGTAAAAGAAATGAATTCGTGGACCAGGACCTGGACAGGGTAGGTAATGGTCTGAGTGAGGTTTTGGATTTTTGAATTATTCCGGTAATTCCCTGCTTCAAAGAGATAAATCAAAACTCCAATGATCGTGATGACAACAGCAAGCAGCAGACGATGCTTCTTGAACAAATCAAACATGATTCAAGGACCGGAACAAAGGGCAATATGGCAGGATGGAGCCAAAATAGTTGGATTCAGTTCACACTGCAATGGATGATAACAAATCGATTTCATCCAATACCTTACCTGTTCCAAGAGCAACGCAGGAAAGAGGGTCGTCCGCATGTAGCACAGGAAGCCCGGTTTGTTCTCTCAATAAAATATCCAATCCCGTCAACAACGATCCACCACCCGCTAAGACAATGCCTTTGTCTACAACGTCAGAAGCCAACTCCGGCGGGGTGCGTTCCAGGGAATTGCGAACAATCTGGACAATTTCACTGCAAATATCGGACAACGCCTCCCGAATCTCCTCATCACCCAAAATCATAGTCTTGGGGGTTCCCGTGACCAGATCTCTTCCTTTTATTGCTCGATTTTTAGGATCTTTTAGCGCAAATGCTGAACCCAAATGGATTTTTATTTCTTCAGCGCTTCTTTCTCCAATCAGTAAATTATATTTCTTTTTGACAAATTGAACAATAGCCTCGTCCATTGCATCACCTCCCACTCGAACCGAATCACTATAGACAACACCCGCCAGTGAAATCATGGCAATTTCCGTAGTTCCGCCTCCAATGTCCACAATCATGTTCCCGCTTGGTTCGGTGACGGCTAGTCCCGCACCAATCGCTGCTGCCATGGGTTCTTCAATCAGAAATATTTCCTTGGCCCCTGCAGATTCAGCCGACTCCCTGACGGCTCGTCTCTCCACCTGGGTGATTCCAGAAGGCACTGCAATGATGATACGCGGTTTGAATCGAATGAGAGAATTGTTTTTTTGGACCTGATTGATGAAATGTTTCAACATTTCCTGGGTGATTTCAAAATCCGAAATCACACCATCTTTGATAGGTCGGATAGCCTTGATATTGCCTGGAGTTCTCCCTAGCATCGACTTGGCTTCCTCTCCAATTGCCAGGACTTTGTAAGTGCCATTCAAATCCCGTCGCACAGCAACCACGGACGGCTCCCGGATAACAATCCCCTGTCCTTTGATAAAGACCAAGGTATTGGCTGTTCCCAAATCAATTGCTAAGTCGTGGGAGACGTAATTCGATATAGTTGATAAGATGCCCATCTTGGCTCAGTGATTTTTATAAGGTTCTCGGTATTTTTCCCAATGCAATTTTTTCAGCTCTTCCGGATTGTGAGAAACGGGGGAAAGAATCCATGATTGCCTCATTGGATCAAAGCCACCAAAAAAGCGCGATCACAATCACTATGTCCAATGCGATCACAAATTTATCAACCAGCTTTTGGTTCTCAACAGTCATCATGTCATAGTCCCGTTGGAAGAGAGTTTTCAATAAAAATTTGGATTGAGGGCGAATTATTTCTTTAATCATAACAATACCTTTCTAAAGAGGAGAAAACACTTCGCGCATTTCGTTATAATTTGATCCTCATTTTGCGCACAAGATCCGATGGTTGTCAATACGTGCCGTGAGGAGTTTCATGTCAAAATACTCCAGTAACTCAACGGCATATTTTCTATTGATCTGCAGCAGTTCCTTAAATTCAATCACCGTGAGTTGTTGCCGATCTTCAAAATATCGACGGATTTTATCCTCCACGGCATTCAGTCGCTCCGGCGGGTAATACAGGTCGTCGGCTACCCGTACCAGTTGTTGATTATGGGTGGCCATTTTGAGCAACAAAATTCCTTCCTTTTTTTCCAGTCCACATTTTTCCAGAATCAGAGATTGTCTCGGGGGTTGATAGCCTCCTTCTTCAATGAGGGCAAGACATTGTCGCAGATAATTTTCGTTCTCTTTGGAAAGACGTTTTTGATGTTCCGGAAGGTGGTAATAATAATCGTCGCCACTGCGGTGCGTTTCCTCCAATAGTTTAGATTTGACAAGAAACTTAAGAATTTGAGTGATTTCTTTCTCATTACGTAACAAGAGGGATAATTTCCCCAACAATTCAGCTTTTGTCATGCCTTGGCGTTCTGGGAATTTTTGATGAAAAGATTCAATCACCCTTTTGATAAATATGCCAATACGATCGACATGATTGACGTGAAGGAATCGTTTGTAAACAGGGTCGATGCAAATAATTTTTTGTAAAGAAGCCAAATCCTGCAGAATCATCTCTGCTTGTTTTTCCGAATACCCCAGGCGCACTGTCACTTCTTTCATCAACGAACCTTGAGTGGATTGCAAATAAATCACTTGCTCGGCTGCCAGGTGTAGATCATCACCGGCTATGAGTTCCAGTCGTTCAAGCAATTCAGCTCGAATACGTCTCGACTTACCCGGAGCAGGATCAATGATGCGTCCCCCTCCCAAGGTAAAAATCGGAGAATAGTTGCGAACAATGAATCGATCGCCAAAACGGCTGCTGACCGGTTGTTCCAAACGTAACTGCGCCAGTTTCGACTCGCCTTGCTTGATTTGATCTCCTTGTAGAGGATTGATTCGCCCCATCACTTCTCGGGTTCCTAAATAAATACGCATTCTCTCTCTGCGAAGCAGGGGATTGGGCGCACTTTTCAGGACCTGTAATTCCACATTCAAAATATAACTCGTGAGTAAGGAATCGCACTGCGCGAGTTGGTCTCCTCGTTGGATCTCTTCTTTACTCAAATTGGGAATGTTGATCGCTACCCTTTGTCCTGCCCGCACGTGCTCTACCGTTTTTCCATGGACTTGAAATCCACGAATTCGCACGGGATTTTTTGCGGGGAACTGCAAAATCATTCCATCTTTATTCATAGGACCCAGACTCAACTGGCCATCCAGCAAAGTACCAGTACAGATTGTACCAAAACCTCTGATGGTAAAAGAACGATCCACCATAAATCGAAAGGGCTTTTCATATTGATGGGGTTTTAATTGCAGGTAGAGATTTGCCAACTCGGTTCGCAGATTTCCCAATCCTTCACCAGTTACGGCAGAGACCGGAATGACAGGAGCGTTTTTCAGAAAAGTTTCTGCAACCAACTCTTTAATTTCTTCTTTGCATAATTCGATCATCTCCGCATCTTCTACTAAGTCGCATCGCGTTAAAACGACCACCCCGGAACTGATATTGAGCAGATTACAAATGTCCAAATGTTCTCTGGTTTGGGGCATGACGCCATCATCCGCCGCAATAACCAAAATCACCGCGTCGATTCCTGCAGCCCCTGCAAGCATATTATGTACAAATTTTTCATGACCCGGTACGTCGATGAACGAAAATTGAGTTCCCTTTTCATCTTGATAATGCGCAAAACCCAGATCAATAGTAATCCCCCTTTTTTTTTCTTCCGCAAGCCGGTCGGGGTCCGTACCTGTCAACGCCTGCACAAGCGTGCTTTTTCCATGATCGATATGGCCGCTGGTACCTATAACAAAATTTCGTGAACTTCCCATACGCAGCGTTCACCTGATATAAAAAAGGAATCTTATGAGTTATATTTATGTTTCGCTGTTCTCAGCTGGCCGAGGTTTGAATTTTTCTCTCCAGTGAAAGGCAATTTCCAGAAATTGGAGGCAAGACAGGATTCAATTCTCATAGATGACCGGATGGGTCAAACCAGAATTGGAATGGATGACACGCTGGCAACAACGTACCGGATAGAGGTAAATGTCTGGCGTAAAATTGTCGACAAATACATCCGCATTGGTCAAGCGTAGCATTGGTCGGTTTTGGCAGCATAAATGAAATCACTTTCAGTCAAACCATTGATTTTATGGGTCCAGACCAAGACTTTGACTTTTCCCCAGGCAAGGTAAATATCCGGATGATGCCCTTCTGTTTCTGCAACCTCTCCGATTTTATTGGTAAAATCCAAAGCTTGTTGAAAATTCTTAAAAGCGAATTCCTTTTCCAAGTGATGGTCATCAATGACTTGCCATCCATTCTCCAATTTCTTGTGAATCGAGGTCAGTGCTTCTCCTTTCAAAGGAGGCACTCCTCCTTTGCATGGGACACAATTTTTTTGGGCTAATTCATTCATTACTTCCTTCCTCTGAAATAATATTGTTTGCGTAAAACCACCACTTTTCCCTCTCTTTGAAATTTGAAAGTTTATCGGACCAATAGACAAAATCACGATAAGCAGCTCGTGAAAAGGTATTACCCAATCTTTGAGCCAGGGTCAGCTGCAGAAAAGAGAGCATCGTTTTGTAAAGAGCCAGGTATTTCCCCTCCACGTAGACCGGCTTCATGGCTTCGATATAATCGTAAGCCCATTGCAATGAATCGAGGCGCACCTTCTCAATTTCTTCGATTCGATTGAATTCTCTTTTGAGAACTTTATAATGTTTGCGGATCGTACTCCCCAATTTGGGTAGCAGCTCTTCCATTTCTGGCGTCAATAGCATGAGATGTCGGACAATATGGGGTTCGTCGTTAAAAATCTCGGGTTGATTGCCATACACTATACCACTTTACGAACTTACATCAAATTTTCATGTGATTGGCTTGATAGTATTCTCGCAAGAGGGGATCTTTTCGCGCATATTCTTTGGTTTTTTTATAAATTTTTAGAATGCTTTCTTCATCAATCAGGCGATGCGGCGTAGTGTTGGTTTCGCGATACCATTTCATCGCTTCCAAGCGGAGACGTTCATCCGGAGATAGCGCTTCAGTCATGATGAGATTCAGCAAGAATGATAAAAAAGCTGATTGCGTAAGCAATTCAAGTGGAGCAATTGTACAGCCGTCGTATGGTAATCAATGATTGAGTGAGTGTCAATGAGGGATTAGGAATAAATTGTGCTGAAAAGCAATTTTTATCGAGAATTTTCAAAAAAACCGGTGTCCGGCAATGAGTGTAAATCGCCCTGACGAAAACGCCGGTACTGCTGCATCAGGTACTGAAAATGCTCGGTTTGGGAATTCGATTTAAAAATAGCCTCTTTGATCGTTTCGATGGCCATGTCAATTTGTCCGGATTGAAAATAAGCCTCAGCCAGAGTATCCAGATGCTCTTTAGAAGGATGCAGGTTTACGGCCTGCCGGGCATAAACCAGTGCTTGTTCGAGATAATCCGTTTTTAAGTTCCCGGTTGTCAGATAAATCCATGCCAGGTTATTCAAGCTTTCTGCGTGTTGGGGTTTGAAGGAAAGTATTTTCTTATAAATTTGAATCGATTCCTGGTCCCGGCCGATGGTTTGGAGCAGATAAGCCAACCGGGAAAGCCCCCAAAGCGGCTCCTCGAAGTGACGCACAAAATCCGAATAATGGTCGACGCTTTTCTTGAATTGACCTTGATTTTCATAAACTCTTGCTAAACGGGCTTTAATCCAGGGAAATTCCGGCATGAGTCGCTGAATCTTTTGGTAATAGCGTTCCGCTTCCTGAAAATTTTTATTGAGTTCATAAACAAATCCAATTTGAAACAATACCCAAGACGAAGTTATTTCAATCCCATCCGTCTGTTCGAGAAGGGTTGTTACATGCTTCAATGCCTCTTCTTGTTGTCTCATAACCAGTCGTAGAACAATTTTCAGGGTTTCTTGAATAGGAGGCTCCAAAGGGGCTGTTTCAATGACTGGCAGTACATCGCTGTTTTGCAAAAAGAGTATTTGCTCGAGCACGGGCCGGATGTCACCAGCCGCTTCGCCAAACCAATTGCGTTGTGAGACCGTATCTTCAAGAAGCATGTAATGATAAAACGTCCACAATTCCAAGTCCGAATGGAGCAAAGCATTCAAGAGGGATTCGCGCGCCTGCTCCTGTTGGGAAAGTTCGTTCAAGACCACTCCCCGGTGCGCCCATAAAAATGAGGAGTCCGAGGAGAGATCCATGGCTCGTTCAAAGGCAACCAAGGCTTGGCCCCATTGCCCGAGCTTTTCATAAGTCAACCCGAGAATCTCATAGAGCGAGGGGGATTGGGGAAGGCGTACCAGACCGTTTTTCAGGATTTTCAGCGATTCTTTTTCTTTTTTCTGTAAGAGTTTTAACAAACCCAATTGCGCATAGCCCCACTCGACCGTCGGATTGTCTTCAAGAAAGCGCATTAATTCCAATTCGGCTTCCGACCGTTCACCGCGGCGCAGTAGCAGTCGAATCAGTTGCTGCCGCACGTTCGACAATTGCGGTTCGAAATGCAATGCTCTTTTATAATAGAATTTGCTTTGTTCGAGATTACCGAGTTTTTGTTCCAGGAAACCCAAATGGTAAAGAAACTCACTGTTCTCTGAAAAGCGCTCCATCATTCCAAGAAAAATTTCCTTAGCTTGTTCCAACTGCTGCCTTGCTTCATAAAAACGAGCCAGCATGAAAGACATTTCACGACTATCGGGAAAGTCCACAAGCCCTTCTTCAAGGATTTCAATGGCATTTTCAAAACGCAATTCCGACCAATACAGTCGGGCCAGACGGATCAAGATCACTTCTTCTCCGACTTCTTTGACATTTTGATCAATAACATACTGGTATTGCGCGATTGCCTCTTCTTTTTTTTCTTGCCATTCCAGGATATATCCCAGTTGTTTGCGAGCCCAGAGGTTGCGAGGTTCGTACTTCAGGCCTTCCTGGAATGCTTCTTCCGCCTGGTCCCATTGTTGTTGCTCGGCATAAATGGCACCCAAACGAATATATGCCCAGGCATAATCCCGACGATAGCGGATTGCTTGTTCGAGATGTTTTATTCCCTGATCAAATTGCTGCTGGTGAAAAGCCAAATTCCCATAGTGAGCATGGGCCCAGGCGTTTTCAGGGAACAAGTGCAACATTGCTTGTAAAACTTTTTCCAATTCACTTATTTCTCCGTAGTCTTCCAGAAGCATCGCGTAAGATTTTAAAAATGCGTAATCGTCCGGATTCAATTCCAAGGCTTTTCGCATAGCAATGACGGCAAGCGCATATTCTCCCTGCTGTTCCCGGATAAAACTGATCTGGCGCCAGACCTCGGCGTAGTTTGGATCGATGTCGGCTGCTTTGATCAGGAATTGCAGAGCCTCATCTAAATTTTGTTGTTGGATTTTCAAAAAACCGAACAATAAATGGATTTCAAAAGATTCCGGATTCCGGGCAAGAGCAATTTTGAAGTCGGCTTCCGCTCGAGAAATATGTTGGAGCTTCAGTAACAATTTCCCTCGGTCTAAATACAATTCAGCACCTTCTCCATTCTCCCCGGGAAGTTGAGCAATCGCTTGATGGTAATGCTCCAGCGCTTGCTCATCCTGTCCCAATATCTGATACAAATTGCCCATTTCTCGTAAAATCACCGGCGAAGGAGGACGACTCCGTCTATGCGTCATTTCCTGAGCTTGCAAAAGGCTTTCTAATGCTTTTTCCCATTCATGATGGCTTTGATAGTGCTGGGAAAGTCGAAAATATCCCAACCAGTGATGAGGATTGATACGGATCGCAATTTTTAATCGTTCTTCTTCAGAAAAGCGATTGATGGAAGGGGAAGAAGGCGTGGAGGATTTGCTCAGAGTTTCATTTGGGAGTTGAGTACACTGACTGAGGAGCAGGCAGCCTGCTATTGACAAGGTTATCCAGTGAATTTTCATGTAACTCGTAAATCGAAATGCAAACACGCTTTCGGGATGAGTCAGTTCATCAAGCATAACATTTTTCGAGAAAAGACTAAATAAGAATAAAATGGGAGAAAAGCGCTCTTGAGCAATCGTACGCCATTATTTGTTCTATTTGTTTGGCAAGTAATCTTCATTCATGTCAGAATTTTTAGTAAGAAATACAAATGTTTTTCAGTAAGATAGCTCAATCGCGTACTCGAAATCTCTTAGAGCATGTCTCTTCCCCTTTTTTTTAAAACTCCTGCTACCTTAGTCGATTACCTGCGCAGGAAAGCTCCTGCCGGCATCATTGGATTTCTCGCCGGAGAGTTCGACCTGTTCCAAGCAGCCCACCACATCTCGCTCCAGAGGGCTAAAAGCAGGTGCGATTTGTTAATTGTCGGTTTGTTTCCGGATGAATTTATCGAGAACAAGTATGGCGCCCATCGCCCTTTATGCAAATTGCGCGAGAGAGCAGAAATGCTCCTGGGAACTCGATACGTCGATGCTCTCGTAAGTTTATCCAATGGCATTGAAGATTTTCTGAAAATCGTGAAACCGGAAAAGATCTTGGAATTCAGGTCTCCACAAGGGGAAAGGTATGAAAGTCGTACTGCTGTTACTCGTTCTTCACCTCGCCAACCAGTTACGGTACCTGTCGAATCTATCGAAATTCCGGTTGCAGAAGAGGTTGCCACAGAAACCGCTTTTTCCAGGATTACGGAAAAACTGCAATTGCCTTCCTCCCCGGTCTCACAATTAAAGGAATATGCGCCTTATCCGGGAAAAGCAATTTCACTGCCAATTCTCTTCCCAGAAGAGTTACCAGCGTTTATCGAAGAGAAACACGCTCAAAAAGAATTTCTGATCACCACCAATGGCAGTTTTGACATCCTTCATCCGGGTCACTTGCGCTACCTGCAACGAGCGAAAGCTTTGGGAGGAGTGTTGTTGGTCCTGGTCAACGATGACCAATCAATCAGGGATCTAAAAGGACCACAACGTCCGATTTTCAATCAACAGGAAAGGATGCAAGCCCTGGCTGCTTTGCAAAGCGTAGACTACGTTATCCCATTTTCGGGAGAAACTCCCCTGGCTCACCTTGGCCAAATCAAACCAGATTTTCATATCAAGGGAGGCAGCTTTGAGGAAAAACGGGCCGCCGAGGAAAAAAAGCTGATAGAGTCCTATGGGGGGCGTTGGGAAGCCTTTGATTTGATTGAAAATTATTCAACAACGACACTTTTAAACCGATTTTCAAGTCTTTACAATCGTCGCAAAACGAGATAGTTTACAACCCAACCAAGGCAAAACCCATGAATGAACAAAAAAGAGGATTTATGAAAAAAGTTGAAGCAATTATCAAACCGTTCAAGCTGGACGAAGTGAAAGAAGGATTGGCGACAATAGGGGTCAAGGGATTGACCGTTTCGGAAGTCAAGGGGTTCGGACGACAAAAAGGTCATACGGAACTTTACCGGGGAGCCGAATATGAGATTGATTTTTTACCAAAAATTAAGGTAGAGATAGTCACGTCCGACGACAAGTTCCAGGATGTGATTGAAACCATCCAAGAAAAAGCCAAAACTGGAAAAATTGGAGATGGCAAAATTTTTATCTACGACATGGAAAAAGTCATTCGAATTCGTACCGGAGAAACGGGCGAAACTGCGATTTAAGGGCCGCTACGGCCAGGCGCAGGGAAAGGGGAGGAATGCGGGATGACTTCCTTTCCATTGAAAAGACCTCGGCCTTACAAACCCTGGCAGACATCAGTCACGTCATCACATCATCCCACGATACCGAAAAAACTTTGTTTCATACGGCAAAGATGGTTGCGGAGCGGATCAAAGTGGACGCATGCACCATTTATGTATATGACGACAATGAAGACAAACTAACCCTTCGAGCCACCCACGGCCTCAATCAAGAGGCGGTGGGTCATGTCAAAATGTCTCCTTCTGAAGGATTGGTCGGGCTGGTTTTGCAAACCTCGTCCCCCGTCCAGGTTGCCGAGATGCAATCCCACCCTCGTTTCAAGCACTTTCCCCTGATTGAAGAGGACCAGTATCATTCTTTCCTGGGAGTTCCTTTGATCGAGCACCGTAAGGCCTTTGGAGTGATTGGGCTGCATACGCGGGAAAGTCGAAATTTTACTCAAGAGGAAGAACACGTTCTGGTAACCATCGCCTCCCAGATTGCCGGAGTCATTTCCAAAGCCTTGTTGATCGAACTTCTCGACCAATCCTCGATGTCCAATCCCCCTCTTGATAAAAAAAGTATGCGCATTACGGGAACTCCGGTCGCCCCCGGGGTTGCTGTGGGTAAAGCCGTCTTGATGCAAGAGCGCGCTGTGGAAGAACCTGAAAAAACGGTGAAACATTCTTCGAAAAAGGAGTTGGAAATATTTCACAGGGTCCTGGAAAAGACCACCACCGAAACACTGGAACTGATCGATAAAGTGTCTCAATACCTGGGGGCCGAAGAAGCAGCCATTTTTCACGCGCATCTTATGTTTTTGGAAGATCATGGTTTCCAGAACAAAATCATTCGCTATATTCGGGAGGGCACCTCAGCGGCATGGGCTATATTTCAAGTGATTGAAGAATATTTCCTGGCATTTGAAACGATCAACGATCCGTATCTGCGAGAACGCGGAGTCGATTTGAAGGACATGGGATACCGGCTCCTCCGTCACTTGGGATATGGTCGGGTCTCATTGACGGAGCAGGAAGGGATATTGGTCACCAAACAATTGCTACCCGGAGACGTCGCGCAATTCGATTCCGATACCATCAAGGGAATCGTCACTTCTGCCGGAGGCGCTGCTTCTCATGCTGCTATTTTAGCGCGTTCTCGATTCATACCTGCCGTTTGCGTCTCTGAAGAAGAAATCGAAGAAATCCATGAGGGTGATATTCTGGCAGTGGATGGGGAACATGGTTATCTGATCAACAATCCGAGTGAAGAAGTCCATACTGAATTCCAAAAGTTGCTGTCGCAACAAGAAGAATATCTCATCCACCTGGATCAATACCGGGAGAAAAGTTGCCAAACGGTCGACGGCGTACGAATTCATGTACTGGCGAACGTCGGACTGCTCAGCGAAACCAGCGCGCTCCACCAATATGGAGCCGAAGGCATCGGCTTGTATCGATCCGAGCTTTTCTTTTTATCCGTGGATCATTTCCCTAGTGTCGAAGAACAAGTAGCGGTCTACTCGAAAATCATCGAAAGCGTGGAGAGTCATCAATCGGTCGTCTTCCGCACCTTGGATGTCGGTGCGGATAAATCAGCGCCTTATATGGGTATCATCCATGAGGGGAATCCATTCATGGGCAACCGAGCCATTCGTCAACAAATAGAAAATCCCGAATTGTTGAAAAGACAGGTCAAAGCCATCCTCATCGCGGCATCACAAAGGAAGAATGATGCAAAAGGACGAAAAAACATTTTCTTGATCTTTCCCATGATCAGTCATCTCAACGAAATTCACTTTGCCAAAAACATCTTTCAGGATTGTCGAGACGAGTTGCGAAAAGAGGGGATCGACGCACCGAATCTCCCAATCGGGATGATGTTCGAAATTCCAGCTGCCGTTGTGATGTGTGAAACATTCATTTCAGAAATCAACTTTCTTGCAATTGGCAGTAATGATTTGACCCAATACGTGTTGGCGGTGGACCGTAACAATCCTCGTGTTGCTCATTTGTATGACCCCTTGCACCCTTCCGTGCTCAACCTCGTCAAACAATTGATCGAATGCGCCAACAGGCACAAGAAACCGATCGAGTTGTGTGGAGAAATGGCATCGGATCCGGATGGATGCATTATTTTGATTGGTATGGGATTACGTTACCTGAGTATGACTGCTTCTCTGATACCGGTCGTCAAAGAACGCCTCTCCTACATCACGCTTGCCGAAGCGGAAGAACTGGCAAAAACCGCATTGCAAGCCTCATCTGCGGAAGAAGTGAGAAATCTGGTGCAGACCTTCTTCAAATTCTTTACTTCCCCACCGTCTGTATGAACGCCGTAAAACCCATTCAATTCATTTATGGCAACCAGCAATTACAGATCGACGAAACGGTGGCCGCGCTGGTTCAGACCCTCCTGGAGAACCGCGAAGCGGAATTCACGGTGCAACGATTCGACGTCAGCGAGTTGCTCAAGGAGGATGGAGAAAGCGCAGATGAAAAAGTGGATCATTTTTGTTTGAGTTGTGACACGCTTCCTTTTTTATCGGATCGCAAAATCATTCGTTTGGAACACCTGGAAAAACTGAAATTGCCGAGAGGACAAGAAAATGAATCGCAGGACGGGGGTTCCCGCGTCACGTCACCTTCCATGTCCGCCGGTAAACGACTGTTTCATGCAATGCAAAAGTACCTGCTGAATCCTCCGCATGGCTGTTTTTTTATCTTAACGGCCTTTGCGACTCGAGACCAGGATCTCAGTACTCCCTTGTTGAAGGCCATCAAGCAACAGGGACGCATTCAAAAATTCGTCGCCTATGACGACGACAATCCCATTGCCTGGACCATCGCCCGTGGTCGACAGAAACAACTCTCCATGACGCCGCAGCTTGCCCGATTGCTCATTGAATTGGTTGGCAACGATTTAAACGTCCTGGACCAGGAATTAGAAAAACTTTCCTTGTTGTCTTTAAAATCCGTCAATGGGGATGAACCTCGCCCGCAATCTCTGCGCTTGAAAGAGGAAACATTGCTCGAACACGTCAGGGGGGCCAAGTCTTTTTCGATTTTCCGCATCACCCAATCACTCTCGAATAAAGATTTGGTGGGGGCTCTGGAAACACTGGATCAAATCCTGCTGGGAAAACCCTCCGGGCCTATCGGCTTATTCGTCCTGGTATACCGGCAATTTCGTACATTGTTGCGCATCCATTACTTCAAGCAGCAAAATCTCCCTCCACCGACGATTCTCTCCAAGCTCCAACTCCACCCTTTTTTGGGAAAACGCCTGGTGGCTCAAGCGCAGTCCTTCACCCTCGACGAATTGGAACAAATCGTGATCCACATGGCGGAGCTCGACCTGCAAATCAAATACAATGCCAAAGTCGCGCGCAGCCTCCTTCAAAACCTGTTCCAGCAAATCTGCACCGGCCACTTCCAGTCCCCAATGCCTTGAGACAGAAAAAAGAGAGTGGCAAACTGATTTTATCCGGATTTTAATAATGGTAAACTCAGACTTGAGAGTTCGTTTATGAAAATCGAGAGATAGATGAACGGATGATGCTTGTTTATTGTTCATTTTCCCTGGCATCGATTCCTCTCCTGCGAAGAAAAAATGGACAAAGCGTTATTTGACGGCTATCTTATTGGGGAGCCGAACACGGTCGACAACTTTAAATCAACTTCCTCATCCGATGTCGGTATGCTCATTTCTTTGAAGTCCCAGCAAAATTCCGCATTGTTGCCGAAAGACCAGACCCTGATCGAGGATATTATAAAGGGGGAACACGATAAGTTCGATATTCTGGTCAATCGCTACCGGAACCAGGTGTTCCGCTTTCTTCTCAAGTTCATCGACGATCCGGCCCAGGCGGAAGATTTGGCTCAGGAAACTTTTATCGCTGCATTTCAGAATTTGGAAACCTTCCTGGGCAACGCCAAATTTTTGACCTGGCTCTTGGGAATCGCACGCAATAAAGTCATCAACGACATCAACCGGTCTGGCAAACGGCGTTCCAAGATGATTTCGGACCAGATGCTGGAAAGGCATCAATCTTCCGAAGACTCCCCCTTGGAATACACTGAAAAAAAACAGCGTTTTTCGCTTTTAAAAAAAGCCATCGACCGGCTTGATCCGGATCTCAAAGAAGTGTTGGTCCTGGTTTCTATGGAAGGAATGTCTTACGAGGAAGTGGCACGTATGCAGGATATTCCTGTCGGAACCGTGAAAAGCAAATTATTTCGGGCAAGGATGATGTTGCGAAAATTTCTCAAAAAGAATAAAAATGAACAATTTTAAAAAACATGGTACTTAAATTTGAGAATGATCCAATTGACAACAGAATCCCACCAGTCACACAACGATCATTTTGAATAAATCCAATCGAATTCTCATGAGCCGTCCAAAAACTATCCGCTGCGAAGATGCAATGTTCCTGATGAGCCGCCATTTAGATGGCGATATCAGTAAAGAAGAAACCTGGCAGATCCACAATCACTCCAATTCTTGTCCCGATTGCCAGGTTCAAATGGAGGAGATGGCTGCCATCGAGTTAGAAGTCAGCGCATGTCATCAGTTCCTCGATGTTCACTCACTGGACAATCAATTCAATACCCGGGTCATGACAGCTCTTTCAGAAAAAGAAAAAGATCGTTTCCTTGTTTATTCCTGGCGTCAACATTTCAAAAAAATCAAGATCCTCAAATCTCTCACGCACACCCGACTCTTCCCGGTAACAGTCGGCATTTTGGGGAGTTTTCTGATATTCTTCCTGGTCGCTCCCCTTTTCCTTTCTTCCCAAGATGCTTCGCAACGTTTTTCGATTGCTGAAATACCTTTCAATCAAGCGCAAGACGAAGTGCCGTGGAACCATGAACAAACGATCCCACCCGGTCAGGTGGCGGAATTCGTCATCAATAAAAGCGATCAAAAGTCAATTTATTTCCGCATGAGTTCTTCCCAGCCCGTCCGTATTTTGGTACGGCACAATGGCAATGACCAGGATATACAGATGCAGGGCATTCGATATGCGACTCTGAAAACACCTCAAATCAATGATGCGGTGATGATTCGCAATGAAGGCAACTCCCCCATCCGGGTCAACGCCCATTCCACACGGCCTCAGCAACTCAGTCTGAGAGCCGCCAACCGTCCTTGACCCAACCTTCACTTCAATAATTCGCCTCTACCACCACATCGTTTTTTCGATTGGATTGGCTTCGGTATTACCAGTGGAGATGCTCTTCTGTTGGGGTCAAGGCGAAGGAGAGCGGAGCGCGTCAGCTGAATCAGTGGGCAAACAGGCTGGTTTGCCATCCCCCATCCAAATCACCGTAACCCTGGACGAGCAGTTCGACGAGGGAAGGAAGTACTTGCTGAGCTTTCGCATTCAACTCGAGCAAAGAAGCACCGGTGCGTAGAGTGTTTCGCTGTTCCATCATTGCTTGCAAACCCTGGTAAATTCTCACCAGGTCGAGCACGTCGTTGGCCGCGTATCGGAGTTGAGCCGACGACAGATTGGTACGAGACCAGTCACTTTGTTGCGGATCTTTATCGAGTTTTTTGCCCAATAACTCCCAAGCGAGGTCCTTCAGTCCGTGATTTTGCGTATAGGTACGGATAATTTTACTCATTACCTTCGTACAACAAAAAGGTCGTACTTCGATTTGCAAAGACGTTTTGAAAAAAGCGACGTCGGTGAGGGCAAAATGAAAAACCTTCAACACCTCTCCGGATTCCATCAACTGCCTCAGGCGTGGAGGCGGGTTCGAAGTGTCTGGTTTGACCAGGCAGACATTGGCCTGGTTATCGCAAAGCTGGACCAGGCAAATCTGATCCCGATAGAGCGTGAGTCCATGAAGCTCCGTATCGACGGCAATTACATCTTGTTTCAGAAAGTGCTTGAACAAGTCTTGTGGAATATCAGCGACTGTCTGGTATTCAATTTTCGACATGGAGTTCTATCGTTTCGTAGATGGGTATGAATAAACAATCACGCTAAAAAATTTTAAATTTCCTGCTCTTCCCTGAATTGCTTCCATCCCTTGTACACGCGATAAATGATCCAGACATAGACCGCGAGCAATATCAAATAACCGACGCCAAAAAAAGTAGTGAGCGTTCCAACCACTCCCAAGATTAGGCTGACCCAAAACGTGGCGATTTGCCACTTGAAATGAGATTCCAGCCATGTCCCTTTTACCTCATCCTTTTTCAAGTAATTGAGGACAACCCCAACCAGCGCCGTAATGCCGAAAAAAATCGAAAGTCCCTGCAGTACGTAAATCCCCTGGGTGAGCGTTTTCATGGACTGCTTGGGTTGAGCTGACTGCAACGACTTGTTTTCAAATTCTTTAAGAAAATCACTCATGAAGTTCCTTTGTTGTTCGATTTGATAGAAAGCCGGAAAGTTCCGTGGCTTCGCCTTTCAGACAAGCCGTTTTTTCTGTTTAGAAGCATAAACGAATTTGTACGAATGCGCAAATTATTAATGGACAGGTGGGCTTTCTCGAATCGCGAGTACTACTTTGCCCATTGCCTGACGATTGGCAAGCAGTTGCAGGGCTTCTTTTGCTTGTTCATGGGGATAGATGCGTGAAATATAAGGTCGAAGCTTCCCTTGCCCGGCCCATTTGAAAAGCACCTTCCTGTTTTCTTTTGCTCCCTGAGGATTGCGTCTGCCGTATTCACCGGCCCGTACTCCCACCACGGAAAATCCTTTGATCAGGGGAATGTTGGTTTTGATCTCGGCAATGCGTCCTCCGGCAAAACCAATTACCAGCAAACGGCCGCCCCAGGCGATGCAACGCGTGGATTCGTCGAAGACGTCCCCTCCCACCGGATCATAAATCACATCAGCACCGTGTCCACCAGTCATTTCCAACACCTGTTCGCGAAATCCACAGGCAGGATGGATGAGATGATCGGCATGTTTCTGGTGGACAATTTTTATTTTTTCCTCATTACTGGCAACGCCAATCACCCTCGCTCCCAGTAATTTCCCCATTTCCACGGCAGCCAGCCCCATCCCGCCAGAAGCGCCGTGGACCAGCAAGGTTTCCCCTTCTTGGAGCTTCCCTCGATGGTACAAAGCGACGTATGCCGTGTTGTAACCCGCCATGAATGCGGCCCCTTCCGCATAACTGAAGTTTTCGGGAAGGGGATGCAAGGCGCTTGCCGGTACAATGATTTCTTCGGCAAATCCGCCGTACCGGTGTTGCGTGATGACGCGATCTCCTCTTGCAACATCTTGCGCACCGGCACCCACTTCCACCACTTCTCCGGCGCTTTCCAACCCGGGAGTAAAAGGGAGGGGCGGTTTGAATTGGTATTTTCCCCGTATCATCAATAGATCCGGAAAGTTCACGGAAGCCGCATGCAAGGCGACTCTTACTTCTCCGGGAGCAACCGGTGGCAGTTGCACGTCTTCCAGGACCAGTTCTTCCGGAGTTCCGATTTTATGACAAACAATCGCTTTCATTGAATCATTCGAATTAGGGAGTCAGCCTCCGCCAAAGAGAGCAATTCGCTCAGTGATCAGGGAAAAAAATCCGTCCGCGTCGATGTGGGTCATCCAGGTTGCATTGGGGGGGTGGTTGGCAAGTTGACGATTGTCGACAATCGTTGCGCCCATCGTTAATTCCGAGTTGATTTCCACTGCAACGCGCACGGCTTCTCCACGAAACAGTTCCGGACTGAGCAGGTAGGCCATCGTGCAGGGATCATGCAAAGGTGCCGTCTCCCGACTGAATTTTTTCCGGTAGGTATCCATAATGGATTCAAACAGGGTTTGAGCCAGCCTGGCAACCGGGGTGTCCTGGTTCGCCAGTGGCTCAATGCGTTTCTTCGTCATTAACGCCTGGTGCGTCACATCCAGCCCCATTACCACTAGTGGACGACCACAGTTGAAAACGACATGAGCCGCATGGGGATCCGCATAAATATTGAATTCCGCGACGGGGGTAACGTTACCCCCTGCGCGGGCGCTGCCTCCCATCAATACGATTTCTTCGATTTTCGGCAAGATACGGGGTTCTTTGACTATCGCCATTGCGATGTTGGTCAGGGGTCCCACGGGAAGCAGCGTGATCGATTGCACTTCAGCGGCCATCAGCGTTTCTACAATGAAATCAACAGCATGTAGTTCTTGTAAGGGCACCTCCGGTTCAAAGAGATCAATTCCCAACAATCCCGATTCACCATGGAAATTTCTGGCCGTTTTCGCCTCTCTCAACATGGGTCTGGCACATCCCGCATAAATCGGGACCTCTGGAAATCCTGCCAATTGACAGATAATACGGGCGTTGCGTTGGGTCAGCTCCAACCCTACGTTTCCCGCCACCGTAGTAATGCCTAAAAGATGACATTCTCGAGAAGAAGCAAATGCGAGCAGCAAATTGATCGCATCGTCCAAGCCGGGATCGCAGTCGATGAGAATGGCGCGTTTTTTCATATCAATGCTCGGCAAATCCTTATGCAAATCAGGAGTTAAAAAACGTGTCATTCCTGGCTTGACCAGGAATCCAGGGGATACGGGCGATATTTTGGATTCCGGATCATCCTGGTCCCGGATACAATCCGGACGGTCCGGGACCGGCATGACACATCATGATTACTAAATTATTAATTTTATAAATTAAATTTCAACTCCTGATTCACATAATCCTTTTAATTGTCTTGAACCGTCTGAATATTAACATAAAATTTCCTGATTCCAAAATCAGGAAATGGGTGAGCAGAACAAGAAAGCGCTTTTATTCTTTTTGGTGACGGCTCTTCACCCTGGCAAAGACGACGTAAAGAGGGTCGGTGCGTCCGGGGTAGGGGGAAAGGTCTTTGAATTCTGGTCTTTCAAACCTGTCTGATTCCGCGAAATAGGACTTCACCAGCCCGACATGACCTGCGTCTCCCGAAGTACGCCAGGCTCGTATGGCCTTGCTGGGAAAAAGACGGTTGGAAAAACTCACGCAGCACACGCCTCCCGGAAAAAGCACCCGCGCAATTTCTTTGAAGACGGCAACGGGTTGGGTCAGGTATTGTACCGAAACGGCGATCAAACACGCGTCAAAGGTGTGCTGCGCATAGGGTAGCTTGGGAATCGTATTCAGGTTTCTCACCTGAACATCACTCAGCACCGGGTTGTTCCTCAATTCCTCTTCATTCATTCCAAGCCCCGAAACCCTTTTCCATTTCCGGTTTTCCGGTAAATGAGAGACCCAACTCGACATGAGGTCCAGCAAGGCGGCATTCTCGGGAAGCAATTGGTCGTAGAATGCTTTCAACGCCTCGCAGGCCTCATCGTCGATGTGCCGCACGAAACGGGGAACCTCGTAAAATTGCTCATCGGGGGATTCATCTTCTCTTTGATAGAATTCTTTTGGAAACAAATTTGTCCCCGAAGACCCGGTACGAGGGAATAACCATCGTTTGATCAGACTGGAAAAGACAAGCAATCGCATGGAGTGGTTATTGCGGTTTGGCTTCTTGATAAATTCTCAGGTCATTAAGGAAAATTAAAATCAGGAATAAGAGAGATGGCTTCACTTGATTTTTTCCAGCATCTCGATTTGGTACATTTGCACTTCAGGTGACCCAAAAATCAACTCAATACCTCGTTTGCCAATTTCACTTTGTAGCACTTTGAGTTGATCTTCTTTGGGTTGATTGGTCATGGTAAAAATTGGAATAACTTTCCTTGGACGCTTGCTTGCCCCGTATTGTATCAATGTGTCTAAATCGGCTTTGAATTTATCCATCGGTATTTGACTGGCAGGTTTATAGTCCTTGGCCTCTATCGCGAGAATCGTTTCCCCTTTTTTGAAGACGATATCTATATCCGTTGGTCCTTTTTTCGACCCGTCATCAAACTTTTCTCCAATGCCTGAAACTTTAAAACCTCTCCCTGATCCGAAGTGAGCGATCCTGAGCTCATTCAAGTGTCCTTTTGTTACTGGAGGAGCATTACCAGCCATTTTTTTTAAAGTAGAGCGGAATCCAGGCGTATTACCCAATGTGGAAAACACGTTTTCTGCTTCTATTCTTTCCATTACATTTTTATGAACAAGAATACGCATATAAGTATCTTCAATTTCTTCATTGGGTAAAGTAAGTTTACCAAGTTCCTCGCCAACTTGGTCTATTCCTTTGGGTTTTTCAGAGAGTTTGGAAAATTCGACTATTTCTCTATTTGATAACGAATGGGAAGATTGGAAAATTGGCGATAAATTTGGAAACGGGATAACCTCGGGAGAATTATGTATAAACTTCGTCAACAATTTCCAGAATTTATGGTCAGGAAAGGCATTTGCCTGCAGTGTTGCAATAAGCAGTGCTGCAATCAATAGATATAGAAGAATTTGTTTTTTCATCTCGATGTTCCTTCCAGAGTCAGGTTCCAAAAAGAAAATAAGGGTCTGTCTTGCATGGCATTGAGATTATCTTATAGTGCCATCACAAAATACCCCATACCTGAGATTCTTTTCAAAACAAGCCCCCCGGATTTTGCGGTTAGATCGGGGACAGGTGATCTTCGGAGATTCTCTTTCCGGTACAGACACGAGCGAAATCCATGTATTGTACACCAAATCCAGCAACAATTGTGGCACTTCAGTTGTTGAGACCTTTTTTGCCAAACGTGGAAAGTTCAATTTCAGCCATATTCAGCCATGAGGCTTTTTGGGGAGTCAACAGCATCAAGATTGTCTGCCAGTTTTCAGGCTGCTTAGGGTGTAATTAAAAGTGAGGGGCAGAGAGAAATAGCCGGACAAAGGCTCAAAGAAGTAGTGCGTAAATCAGCTCAGGAAGTGCTTCAAGGCGGGTTGGCTATCAGACCGAAATGGTCGTTTGCCTTAACAACGAGCGGTGTGTTATTCTCAAAAAAGCCATAGCAATCAATAGAAATACCTTGAGGGAACGCTAGACCAAGAGTTTGATGAACTCCCAGAAAATTATAGAGTGAGGAAGCTCTACTCTGATCAAATGTTTGGCGCTAACCGAAAGCAATTTCTCCTAACCGTCTCCAAGTGGTTCGGCTATTTTGTTTTCGAGTGAGAAATGAGCATAAACAAATTTATTGACCGTGACGCGGAAAACCCTGTCTAGAGAGAAGTGATTTTTAGATTGATGCGGCTGAAGAGCACGTTCATGAATCCATTTATGTCCACTCTGGTAATTGAGAAATTACCGTCTGGCTTTTTCAGAAATGCCGAAGGGTAAAAAATGACTGTAGCATCTTTGCGACGCTTTGAGATTGCGGCTAAACGTTCTTTCAGTTTTTCATCCAGCCACTTAGGATTAGACTTAACCTTCATGGAAAAGTATTCCACCCCGGAGAATGAAAATAATTTCAAAGGGTTATCCCATTATTTTCACGGTAACCCGGAGCGGATCAACCTGCTCCACCCGAAACGGGTGAAGTCCCCGGCAAAGAATTTACGATTGCCACCCAACTCTTCACTCTGGGCGTCGATGTCATCCATGAACTTGTAGATGAGGGCGATGGTGACCTGTTCCACCTGGCTCTTGGGGTCGGGGACTTTGCCCACCAGGACATCACGGGCGTTGTCGATTCGGCGTTTGGTGTCGGAGTCCAACATAATGCTCTTTTGTTCCTTTTCGAAAAAACAAGAAAGTTACTGTGAGACTTCCATCGTATTGGAAATGGCACGTAATCGCATGAAACAATTCAGTGGGTTGGTCCCGCTTCAAAGCCCTCTCATGAACTGGAAGACGGCATCGTCCCGGCCTGGCAGCTTCTCATGGCCGAAGTCCGCATAGAGGCTCATCTCTTTGTCGGCCCGTATCTTATTGTAAGCCGCAAATTGGGTGGAAGGCGGGCAAATGGTATCCATCAACCCCACTGCCATGAAGACCTTGGCTTCGATTCGGTGAACCAGGTGTTGCACGTCGATGTAACCCAATTTGGAAAATACTTGTTCCTCTCGCCGGTGCAGGGGATCGAACAACCTGAAATACTGCCGAAGCTCGACGTATGCGTCTTTGGCAAGATCCATTTCCCAGACGCGTTGGTAGTCACAGAGAAATGGAAAATCGGGGGTAGCCAGCTTGATTCGTGGTTCCAGGGCCGCGCAAACGAGCGTCAGCGCCCCGCCCTGACTGCCTCCCATGGCACCAACCCGGGATGCGTCCACCATGGGAAATTCCATCACGAGGGCGGCGAGTTGAGCCGCATCCAGAAAAATCTGCCGGAACAACATTTTCTCGGGTGGACCATCCAGTCCCCGGATGATGTGTCCTTGCAGGGTGTTGCCTGTCACGCCGCCCTTGTCTTCCGACAAACCACCCTGTCCCCGACAATCCAGCGCCACCACGGTATAGCCCATGGCCACATATTTCAGTTTCTCGCTCCAGGATCCACTGTTTTGCGAGTAACCATGAAACATGAGGATTGCCGGATGGGGGGCTGCTTCTTCCGCAGGTCTCAAAAGTTTGGCATGTAAACGGGCACCTCCCACTCCCGTATAGTACATGTCTTCGCATATACAGAAAGAGCACTCGAATGGAGCAGGCTTGAATTCCAGCTCCGGGTCCACGGTTCGCATTTCCTTCAATGCGGCCTGCCAAAAATCATCAAAATCATCGGGGCATGGATTGATCCCCTGGTACGTTTTCAGGGATTCCAGCGGCAAATCGAAAGTCAATGGCATAAAGCAATACTCATCCAATCCTGGTTCTCAGGTCAGCGCTTATCTCATATTCAAGAAAAGACGTACTCTTGTCTGAAAGCGCAGTATACCATTGTCACGATGAGGCGGCAATCCACTTTGTGGATTCAATTCCCTTCTCTCAAGAGATCGAGGGGCAGCAAGGGGGACGGGTCACGGCAAGTCATGATCCAAAGCTGGTGCGCCGCACGGGTCACTCCCACATAAAGGAGATGCCTTGCTTTCACATCATCGGGAAAGGTTTGCTCATCGACGTCGATGAGGACGACATAGTCGAATTCGAGGCCCTTCACCTGAAAAATATCGCTGATTTCAATTCCAGGCGCAAAGGAAAAATCCTGGTCTCTCACCCGGCGAAGTTGAGGGACGTCCGCTTTCTGGAGGCCATTGTAGATCAAATCGGCCTGCGCACCATAACGGGTGAGGATAGCCACGTTGGCTGTCGGTTCCCGGAGCACCGTTTCAATGAGCGCACTTCCCAAAAAAGTAACGAGGTGACCGTGGTTCTGAAAACGGAACAACTCAACCGGTCCTCCATGACGTACGGCGCTCCATTCTTGATTGACGCTCATGGGACCTATGATGGCTTTGGCCACTTCTATGATTTCGTGGGTTGAACGATAGCCGATTTTGAGGGAGGCGGTGGCGGTTTCCGCCAAGCCGAGGTGCTTGAGCGCTTCAGACCAGTTGTTCAATTGGGAACCCACCATGATTTGTTGGTCAAAATCCCCAGCCAGCGTGACACTTTCTTTTTTTTCAGGGGTGGTGTTCATTAAAAGCTTCAACTCGACGGAGCTGAAGTCTTGAGCTTCGTCCACAAGAATGTGGGGATAGCGGATTTGCTTGTTTTTCTTGCCACGAAAAGGCCCGAGGGTCATTTGATATAAAAGTAGAAGCAAGGTGTCGTCTTCCTCATCCAACATCTGGGGAGCAGGATCGATATTTTCCAGAATGGTTCCTGCTTCCTTATCGCTGAGACGTCGCAATCGTTCCAATTCCCTTTCACTTCCATGTCGCTGCTCGTATTGGCGAATCGCCCATTCTCGCACCTCGTCCAATTGTCGATGGGTGAAAGTACCAGGCGCCAGTTCGTCGAAGAGAGCGGCGAGCGGTTCTCTTCGCAGAAAAGCTTCTTCCCAAACAGACACTGCCAGACTGGTCGGGTTCTTTTGCAGCTCGGGAAACAATTCTTCGACGAGATGCTGGATACGGGTTTTGACAATGAAATGATCACAGGCTGGAATGCGAGATATCTCCTCCTCACCCCGACTCCAGTCATCCAACAGGATGATACGACGAGCCAAAGGCCAATCCGACAAGGCATGCCACGCCTGCAAGGCAATTTGTTTTTCAGGAATATCGGGTAAGACTCGACCGAGTTGACTCAAAAAATCGCTCTCTTTTTCCCGAACTCTGATTTTCAACCATTGTAACATGACAGGATGACGTTTGATTTCGATCACGGAAACGGGGGTTTGCTCCGTGTACCGATTGGGAAGCTGTGGGAAATAACGGCGGCGGAAGCTGGCGGTCCAATTCGGATACACCCAGGATGGGGCATCTTCGACTCCCAAAGCGGGCAGTACTTTGGAAATATAGTTGGCCATCGCTTTATTGAAAACGATCGTCATCATCCGTGAGGGAACGAAATGATTGGGTTTCAAGGCGACCAAATATGCCAGGCGGTGCAAGGCCACGGTGGTTTTCCCGGAACCTGCTCCCCCTTCAATCACCACGACGCCCGATTCCGGTCTCGTGATCACGTCAAACTGCTCCGGGTCGATCAAGGCAGTGATTTCCTGCAGGTGCTTGTCTCGCCGCCGATTACGACTGCCCGGTCCTTTGTCGATGCCTCCAAGAGAGACGGTTGCAGGGCGAGTGGCAGTCCCACTGCCACCTTGCAGGAGGGAGACCGTCCGCTCCACGTCTTGCCATCCCTCGTCGGTCCGGATCAAATTGAAGCTTCCGGTATCGATACGCAGCAGTCTGCCCTCGTCGATGGTAACCGTACGCCGGACAAGCAGGACCCCTTCCATATTACGGTTTCCGAAGTCCTCATCAAAGTCTTCGCCTTCCCGGTAGCGATAATAAATCTGGCTGATGGGAGCGTGTTTCCAGTCGATGATCGGATAAATCAAATCCTCGCTGTTGTGGTGGTGATTGCCGATGAGGATATCCCGTTCGCGATCCCCCTCCTGCAGTCGAATATGAGCAAAATAAGGATTGAGGCGGTTTATCGGCAAATCCATGGCAATTTTTTCCTGTTGCTGCGCCAGGAGTACGAGCCTTTCCATATCCGCAAGAATGGCAGGGAGATCTTCCGTGCGCGCATCGGCGATGGAGTCACGCAACTCGATGATGTCGTTGTGGTAGCTCTTTTGTTCCTCTGGCAGGGACTGCAACGTCAGTGCGCCCTGAACTTTTACCAGCAACAAAGTCTCTTCTTCGACAATGCGTATTTGATCTGTGGTCAATCCAATTGTTTCTTGATTCATATCACCGTTGTTCAAACAGAAAAAAGATCTCAAATTATTGAAATATGAGCCCCCCTCTAAAATGACAAAGTAGTCATTATAACGCGTTATTCAAGGAGATTCAATTTTTTGCCGGATTTTGTTTGCCGGAAATCGAGTAACATAAGTTCGACATAAAACTTCAATAATAGGAGTATCCTGGTGTATAGGTCATCCTCGCTAAACTTGTCCCTGCTAAACTTGTCCCTGCTAAACTTGTCCCTGCGAAAGCAGGGAGCAGGGAGCGGGGATCCGGATTTCCGGCTGGCTGCGATTCTCTGGATTTCTGGTCAAGCCAGGAATGACAATGGAGAATAAACTCCACTACCCCTCAATTATAGATGGAGGATTCAATGAGACATACCGCCATGCAGGGAGATAGGTCTCTTTGAAGAGGATAATGACAATGGAGAATAAACTCCACTACCCCTCAATTTTAGATGGAGGATTCAATGAGACATACCGCCATGCAGGGAGATAGGTCTCTTTGAAGAGGAAAATAAGGGATTTTAAAACGAAAAATGATCAGGGCTGAATGCCTCGAACGTGGCATCCGTGTCTTCAGGTGAATAACATGAGACGATGTGAGTATGGATACCCAGTTCCGCATAAGTCCGGATGCGCTCGTAGCACTCCTCTGCGGAACCGATTATGGCGATTTGATCCACGATTTCATCATCGAGCGCCCTGGTGGTTTTGGCCCGGTCTTTCTCAGCCCAACCTTCCCGGATGGTCGCCGCCGCTTGGGGAAAACCTGCCCAATCCAGGAATTTGTTATAGACGGGAGTGGCATAATAAGGAGCGAAACTGACACGGAAGAGATCCCGGACTCGAGCTTTGTCGTTGGTGACAACGATTTGGTGACGACAAACCACTTCGCAGTTCTCTTTGGTTTTGCCAGCTCTTTGCGCTCCCGTATTGATATGCGTCATCATCTGAGGAAGGGCTATCAAGGGAAACAGGTTGAGGATCACTCCATCCCCATATTCAGCCGCCATCTCCAGCATTTTGGGTCGCAATCCTGCGAGATAAATCGCTTGCCTTCGCGGAGCAAGCGCTAACTGACGATAGCCTTTGCTACGTACCGTTTCTCCTTGAAAATCCGTTTTTTCCCCGTTGAGTATTTTACGGACCAGGATGGCGGTTTCTTTCACGCGGGTCAACGGTTTTTCAAATTCAACCCCGTTCCACCCTTCCATCATGGTATGACTGGAAGCTCCTAATCCCAGGATAAAGCGACCATTGGAAATCTGGTGCAAGACCTGGGTCGTGGAGGCCAGCACGGCAGGCGTTCGAGTGTAAACCGGAATGATGGCCGTTCCGATTCGAACCCGTTCAGTCCTTTCGGCCACTGCAACGGAAGTGGTCAATGAATCGATTCCCGAACTGTCAGCGAACCAAAGATCGTCATACCCTCGTTCTTCTGCCCAGACTGCCCGGGACAAAGTCGCCTCGACTCCTTGAGGAACGGGAAGGGTCACAGCCATTCTCAATGGGATGGACATTGCTTTTCCTCCTCTCTGGATGAATTTCAAATAGAATCAGATTTTGATCCCCGTTCAAAAAGCCTCACCTGATTCCATATCTTACGAGTAAAATGGGGATTGGCAACACTTTAACAAAAACCCGGCAAAAGAGAAAGAGCGAGTGACCAGGCTCGTTCCTGTTCAATCTACCAGTATTCCTCTCATTGTCTCCTGGTGGGTTTCCGTGAAAAAAACCGGGAGAATGTTGTTTTGCAATGCCGGGGGAAAGGGGGGAGAGAGGGCCACCCTGATATAATTGTCGGTATAACCTGAAATTTCTCCCAAATCGTCGGGAGTTTCAAAAAGGACCGGTCGGGTGGTGCCCACGAACGTTTCATAAAAAGCCTTCCTTTTCTGCAGACTCAGTGCTCGCAACATCGCCGCTCTCCTTTTTTTAACTTCCGGTTGGACTCTATCTATGAATCGAACGGCTGCGGTGCCTTTTCTTTCGGAAAAGGGAAAAACATGAAAATACGCCAGTGGGAGGGATTCCAGTATTTGAAGCGTCTGTTCAAAATCATCATCGCTTTCTCCGGGAAATCCCACCATGACGTCGGTTCCAATACAAAGCCCCGGTACGCGCTCGAACGCGTCGAGTACGTCCCGTCGATAAGATTCCCGGCAATAACGGCGTTTCATCCGGGAAAGAATGGTATTGGATCCCGACTGCAGTGGCAGGTGAAGAAAAGGGACCAGTTTGTGACAGGGATCTGCCATGCGCTCCAGGAGGGACACCGGAATCGTGGTGGGTTCAATGGAACTGATACGGATTCGCGCCAGTTTCGATTGTTCTTGTAAGGCATCGATCACATCCACTAAACTGTAGGGGGAATCCGCATAAGTTCCTATGTTGACTCCGGTGATGACAATTTCCTTTGTCCCTGCCTCGATGAATGACCGCGCATCTTCGAGCAAGTTTTCAAATTGGCGACTGCGACCGCGCCCCCTTGAGAAAGGGATGATGCAAAACGAGCACATGAAATCGCAACCATCTTGTATTTTGAGGCAAGAACGGGTGCTGAGACCAGGATGTGGAATGACTGGTTCCTTGAAGGGGTTGCGCCGAATTTTGGGGTTGATCACGAGTGGAGTTCGTGATTGCCTGGCCTTCTCGATGTATCGCGGAAGATTCAGTTTTTCCGCATTTCCGATGACCAGTCGAACACCTTCCATCTGGCATAACACTTCTGCTGCCACTTGGGAGTAGCAGCCCACCACGGCAATGCAAACATGCGGATTTTTGCGATAGGCGACCCGGATGGCCTGGCGATTTTTTGCATCACTGGTTTCGGTAACCGTACAGGTATTGATCACGCAAACGTCTGCCGCTTCCGTGAACGGGACAACCTGGTAATGATGTTGCCGGAAACTCTTCACCAACGTGGAGCTTTCCGCCTGGTTCAAACGACATCCCAAAGTATGAAAAGAGACTTTCAAGACAACTCCTAATTAATTTCCGTTCCAGGTTTGATGAACAAAAGACGGTTTCCTGTTGATTCATGAGAATTCATTTCAATATTTTGCGATTTCAATTCCCATTGAATTTTGCGTCGTAAACGAATTTTACCTTCTGAAGAAATCAATTCGATTTCCAGGTGACCGGGAGCATTTTTCAACTGACTGAGATCTTTGAATGCATAAACGCTTTCCAGGTAATCTATGATTTTATCAACTTCATCCCGATTGTAGTTACGAAACACGATCAAATAGACAAGTCCTTGATCCCCGGTTGTCTGAAAATAATCCTTAATTTTGCGGAGAGCCGTATTGGCTGCTCGTCGCGCCGCGGTTGCTCCGATTTTTTCAAAAACTTCTTGCTTTGAGGACAGGGGAAGACCCGTTTTGAGCTTTTTTCCACTTTCCAGGACCTCTGCTATTTGACGACCCGTGGTGACGTCATAAATACTCAAGTGAACGTCAGTTCGCATCGTCTCGAATGATCCTCGCTCCAGACCTGCTTTGCTGGTCACCATCTCGACAGCAACCAGGATATCGGATTGTCGATCCATAGCCAGGAATATCAGATTTTCAATGGGGCGATTGATCACCGCATGTCCATCCAGGGCTTGATAGATGAGATCCATTTCATTTTCATTGAAGAGTTTGAACCCTTCCTGCCGGAAAAGGTCATATATAATGCCCAAATTTGAGGGGACCGGCGTGGAATGACGATCCAATGCGCGGGGGTCCTGTTTATGGTAAATCAGCATCAGCCGTTTACTGACAATTTTTGGATGCAACAGGCGGAGTTCCGTCAATTTGTCATGAATCGCTTTTTCAGCAATCCATGCCCTGATTTCGACCTGAAAAACGGTATTGTTCGCAATTCGGCCTTTTTTCAGTATTTGATAGTGCGTGACGAAGTTGCGGCTGGAACTGAAAATTTCATCATCGAGGATTTCAAAGTTCCGCGCCATGATTTTTGAATCAACCAGGTCAGCGACACTTTGCTCAACTGCCTGCCGCAATGCATTTTGTAATGCTTGATCACTGGCGTTGCCGAAATTTTCGTTGAAAATCTCAGCAGTGCCCTCGCTGGTCACTTCATTGGCAGGGAGTGGAATGGCCCAGATTGCAATACAGACAATACAAAGCAAAATTCGTCGGCACACAACTCCTTTCAAAAGGATATGCTGGTCACGGAAAGCTGGGTGAGTTGCACAAAGTCATTTGGAAATATTCCCAGATAGATGATGCCAACCGCGGTTCCCACCAATCCGGTGAGCGCCAGCAAGGAGGAAACGGACGTTGTCGGTTGACTGCTTTCCGCCGCGTCTGTTTTTGGTTGCATGTACATATAGACGATAACACGCAAGTAATAAAACAGGGAGATCACACTGTTGAGGACTGCAATGATAGTCAACCAAATCCACCCTGCATCCAGGGCGGAATAGAAGATTTGAAATTTCCCCATGAACCCTGCCGTCAGCGGAAGCCCCAACAGGGAAAGCATGAAAATGCTCATCAAGACCGCCAGAACCCGTTCCAAAGGACCTGCATGAGCATAGCCTGCCAAATCATCATACGTATCGAGCGTTTTGCCTTGCGAACGCACTGCCAAAACGCCAAAGGCGCCAATTCCCATCAATGCATAGGCTAACGAATAAAAAATAATACTGCTGATTGCCGCTTGAGAACCGACGACTACCGCGACCATTACATAACCTGCATGAGCAATGGAAGAGTATGCCAACATCCGTTTGATGCTATTTTGCCGCAAAGCCATTAAATTGCCAACGCTCATGGTCAAAATGGCAATCCACCACATCAGGTTGTCCCATCTTTCGGCATGAGGAATTCCGGTGAGAAAAATACGAATCAAGAGAGCGAATCCTGCTGCTTTCACAGCGGCAGACATGAATGCCGTAACCGGTGTAGGGGCCCCGGAATAGACATCGGGGGTCCACATGTGAAAAGGCACCAGTGCCACTTTAAAGCCCACTCCAATGATCAGTAAAGCGATTCCAAACCCGGCCAGGGGGTTGTCCAAGGCTCCAGGCTGCTGGAGCTGGAAAATGATTTCCGGCAGGTGCGTGCTGCCTGTGGCGCCATAAATCAGGGAAATCCCATAAAGTAAAAAACCGGTGGAAAAAGCACCAAGTAAAAGATATTTCAAAGCAGCTTCATTGGAAGTGGCCATGCGACGCATCATACCCACCAGAATGTAACTGGAAATCGACATGATTTCCAAACCAATGAAAATCACCAGCAATTCGGTGCTGGAGGTCATCAGCATCATACCCACCACTGCAAAAAGCAGCAGCACGTAATATTCACGGAAATTCATATTGTTTTCCGCAATATAATGCCAGGAAATCATCACGATCAATATACCCGTGATCATGTAAATGGTTTCAAAGAGAATGGAATATTCATCCGCAAGCACCGTGTCAAAAAAACCAACATAATTTTTGCCAAATAAAAATATCCCCACCACAATGGCGACGCAAAATCCTCCAATGGTCAGTAATGGAGCAGTCATGTTGTATTTCCTGTCGGTACCAACCAAATCGACCATCAGCACCAGGAGAGCCGTCAAGATCAAGATCAGCTCAGGAAAAATGGGAGTAAAATCACTCAAACTGATGAATGTCATGAAAGGCTCCTTAATATGCTCGAGTCAGAAAGATAATCGGAAAATACCCGGGAGTGTAAAATCTCCAGGAAATGATACGCCTGATTCTACCTTGTTCCGTTTCTCAAACCAAATCATTAATCAGGACTGCGGAAAAAGACAAGTCCAAATAAAGCTCATTCAAAAAATGATGCTCGTGGGACGGATACATTGCTGAAAATTTTGTCAGCGAATCAGAAATCGGTCTTCCGGTTAAAAACTTCGTAACAGCGGCAATCTCTTCAGTAAGTGATCATGTATAGTAAGAAAAAAGCGCCACTTACGGTCAATCCGGCCAGAAATCCCCATAAAAAAGTGAACCAACTCGAATCCATTTTGTCGTCGGAGATGTCTGATTCTGCGGAAGACGATTCTTGCTCCATTTTTTGAAGGATCTCCTCGGCCTTCTCCTGGTCCACGGGATCAATCATCAGTCGTACACCTTCCGAAAACTGCATCGATGGATAGGCGCCTCCGGCATCGTCTTTCAAAATAAAAGTTTGAATGCCCAAAGACTCCAAATGCATAGAGGCCATACGGGCAAACATCTCATTGGTAAATGTTCGCAGGACGATGAATTTTTCTGCTTTCATACTGCTTCACTCTGCCGAAAATTATCAACAAATCCTTCTCCAATCTTATTTGACATATAGTGAAGGGGAAGGCAAGCGATGATATTTGACAAATTTTGGACAAAAGTCAAATTGCGCTTGACATACGAGTAGATTCCGGCAATCTTATAATTAAGACGGAGCGTAGCGCAGTCTGGTAGCGCACACGTCTGGGGGGCGTGTGGTCGCAGGTTCAAATCCTGTCGCTCCGACCAACCTTTTTTATATAACCTGCTGGCATTCGCCGGATTTTCTTTCTTAACAGGAAACTATGCAACAAACAGATGACTTGAATGTCTCAGGAACCATTCCTTTGATCACTCCATGGGAACTTAAAAATATAATACCCATGAGTGAGACGGCAAATCGAACCGTCGTCAATGCGAGGGAGGTGGTGCAAAATATACTGGACGGATGCGACCAACGCGTCCTGTTCCTGGTGGGGCCATGTTCTATTCATGATCCGAAAATCGCATATGAATATGCGGATCTACTCAAAAACCTGGCAGAGCGAGTGGCTGATAGATTGTATCTCATCATGCGCGTTTATTTTGAGAAACCACGCACCACGGTCGGTTGGAAGGGTCTGATCAATGATCCGGATTTAAATGGTTCTTATGATATAGGCAAAGGCTTGACCATGGCTCGAAAGATTCTCAATGGCATCAATGAAAAAGGGCTACCGGTGGGCAGTGAGATGCTCGACACGATCACGCCGCAATATATCGCCGACCTGGTCTCATGGGTAGCCATTGGGGCTCGCACCACCGAATCTCAGATCCATCGAGAAATGGCGAGCGGACTCTCCATGCCCGTGGGTTTTAAAAATGGCACAAATGGTAATCTGGACGTGGCCTTGAATGCGATGGAATCTGCGCAGCAACCACATCGTTTTATAGGCATCGATCAAGAGAGCAAAGTTTCCATTATCCAAACCCGGGGTAACCGATATGGACACATCGTACTTCGTGGAGGTGCGCAAGGTCCCAATTACGACCCCGTATCCGTGCAAAATACGGAAGAGGCGCTCCAGTCATCGAATTTACGCAAAGCGATTATGATTGATTGCAACCACGCCAATTCCGGAAAGGACCCTTTTAAACAGGAAACGGTCTTGAGAGATATTACTCAACAAATTATAGACAAGAATCGTTCGATCATGGGGGTGATGATCGAAAGCAACCTGAAAGCGGGAAATCAAAGTTTCCAACCCAGTGTTCCACTCGAATATGGAGTGTCGATTACCGATAAATGCCTGGATTGGAATAATACGGAACGTATCATTCTGGACATGTACCATCAATTGAGGAGTGTGTATGCGAGTTGAAGAAGCAGCCAATATCATCTGGGATTCAATGCAGGAAGGCGTCCACTATCCGGGAGCCCTGCAGGGACAACTGAAGTTAGAAAATGCCAATGAAGTGCAATTCAAAGTATTGGAACATTGGATTGCTGCAGGAGAAAAGCATGCAGGTTGGAAAATAGGCATCACCAGTGACCTTCTCCGTGAAACTTACAACCTGGATAGGCCACTCTTTGGCTATCTTTTGGAAAGTCGCAGATTTTCAAGTGGAGTGGCTTTTCAGCACGACGACATTTCCAATCCAGCCATCGAGGCCGAACTCTACTTTACGATGAGAGAGCGCCTCGAGGGTCCTGGGGCGACCAAAGAACAAGCACGGGATGCCGTCGCCCTGGTGGCGCCGGCATTCGAACTCGTTTCGCTTCGCGGAAACATGGCTGCGGATATACCATTGGCGGTGGCAGACAACATAAACCAATGGGGTTATGTCATAGGAGAAGCAATCTGCCCGTACCCCAAAGAGCTGGATTTGGGAGAAGTTGTGGCAGACGTCAAAACCAACGACTCGGATTTTTTTAAAGGTCGGGGTAGCGAGGTAATCGACAACCAACTCGAGTCGCTTGCCTGGCTTGCCAATCAACTTGTAAAATATGGCAGGGCTTTGGAAGCGGGTGACTGTATCATGTCGGGATCTTTCATCAAACCCACTCCCATTGCGAAAAACGATTGCTGGCAAACTCATTTCTCATCCATCGGCACGGTATCGGCCCGATTCAACTAGTACCGCAGGGCCAGGATGCGTCCATCTTTTTCTCCTTCCGGCTCTTCGCAGCGTTTGCCATTCCGGGCGATGAACCGGAATCCAGGGGCTCTTTCGATACTCTGGATTCCCGCTCACCGGTTGCGCCGGGACAAGTTTCGCGGGAATGACAGAGAGGGTGTGTCGTGAAAGTAGAGATATCGAAGGCAACCGGATAGGTCAAGATCAAATATTGATTCCGGAAATGGTGGGGTTAAACGCTGGATCTCACGTCATCCATATGATATATGATTCAACACAATCACAGTTCAGGGGACAAAATGCCAAGTTATCAACCAATCAAAACTCTTGACGTCGGATCAAAATATGCAAACAATGACGGGCCGTTCCGCCTTCCTGGCACTGTTGAAAGATGAAGGCATTCGCTACTTGTTCGGCAATCCCGGAACCACCGAGTTGCCCATCATGGCAGCTTTGTCCGAACATAAGGAATTGACCTACGTACTGGGTTTGCAGGAAGCGGTGGTGGTTGCCATGGCCGACGGTTATTCACGGGCGTCGGGAAACCTGTCCGCCTGTAACGTCCATGTCGCGCCGGGTCTCGGCAATGGTATGGGTTCCCTCTTCAACGCCAAATGGTACGGCTCTCCCATATTGATTACAGCAGGCCAGCAAGAACAGGGTCATGGGCTCACCGAACCCATGTTGTACGACCCGCTGATCCCGATTGCGTCTCCCATGGTGAAGTGGGCAGTTGAAGTCAATCGACTCCAGGACATGCCACGCATTTTGAGACGGGCAGCAAAAATTGCGATGACGCCACCGACGGGTCCGGTGTTTCTCTCATTACCAGGGGACATCCTCAACGATCAAATGCCTCTCGAACTTGGACAAGCCTCGCGAGTGGATTCGGTCACCCGACCCGCTGACAGGGCGATGGAAAGATTGGCCGATCGCATCCTGGCTGCGGAACACCCGGTCCTACTGGCGGGACACGAACTCAGTTCGAGGGATGCCTTGGATGAAGCGGCCCGGCTGGCGGAAGTGTTGGGAGCGCCGGTTTACCAGCAAACCGTTCCTCACGCCGCTCATTTTTTTTCAGAACATATCGCATTCATGGGGGCTTTGAGCCGAAACCAACAAGAGGTGCGCACCATCCTGGGAGCGCATGACCTGCTCATTTGTCTCGGTGCCGATGTCTTGCGCATGTCGGTCTGGAGTCGTTTGGAACCCTTGCCGGATGCGATGTCTGTCGTTCAAATAGGGGAACGGGATTGGGAGTTGGCTAAAAATTATCCCGCGGAAATCGCCATTCATGCAGATGTTAAGGAAACTCTACAGGCCCTGGTGCCGGTGCTTCATGCGCGATGCAGCGAAGAAAAGAGAGTTGCCTGTACGCATCGTTTGAATGGTCTGAAAACACGAAATTGGAGCGCCATGCGTGACAAATTACGTGAGGAAACCCAAAAGGCGGCTTCCCGCACGCCCATAGATCCCAAGGTCTTGATGATGCACCTTGCGGAGAGTATGCCGAAAAACGCGGTGATCGTGGACGAAGGGCTCACTGCTTCCAATTCGTTGCTCGGCTTTCTGCCGTTTCGAGATGCGTGTTGTTACTATGGATTGGCCAGTGGCGGAATAGGGTTTGCAGTCGCCGGTGCGATCGGAATCCATCTGGCCCTGCCGGAACGGCCTTTGCTGGCATTGATCGGCGACGGCAGTTCCCTCTACAACATTCAAGCTCTCTGGACGGCAGCTCAAATGAAATTACCGATCACTTATGTCATCGCGAACAACCAGAGCTACCGCATATTGAAAGACAGATTGCTCGCCTTCCAGGGAAGTAACCAATTCATTGGCATGGACCTTCGTGACCCGGAAATCGATTTTGTGGGGCTTGCTCGAGCATTGGGTTTGCAAGCATGCCGTATCACGGAACCCGATGCGATTGCCCCGACGTTGAAACGGTCACTCGAACATAACAGTGGCCCCCAACTTATTGATGTCTTAATCGACGATGGGTTCTGAAAATTCCAGGAAATAATATAAAGGGATCGTAGCTCGTTGCCCTTCAAAGTTGTCTCTTTGTGAACGAATGTGAGGAATCGCAAGAGAGCTTTCAGCGCAGACGAGATGATGCCGGTTGCGCCCCTGGTGAGCAAGTACAAACAGACTGTGTTGTCTTAAAATCGTTTCCATCCATGCCATCCACCGGAAATAATTCTGAACCATCACTCGCAGATTCGTTGAGTCTGGGACGGGCCATGGTGATTGTATTCCTGCCTTTCGCCATTGGCTATTTTTTTTCCTATTTCTTTCGGGTCGTCAATGCGGTTGTTGCTCCGGACTTGATTGCGGATATCGGTTTGAATGCCACCCAGTTGGGTTTATTGTCTGCAGTCTATTTTTTCACTTTTGCCGTGTTTCAAATTCCACTGGGAGTGCTACTCGACCGTTTTGGTCCACGGAGTGTGCAGGGAACGCTATATTTAGTGGCAGGAACAGGAGTTTTTCTATTTTCAATCGCTGAAAGCGTGATCACTCTCATGTTAAGCCGTGGAATGATCGGTTTGGGGGTTTCCGGAGGATTGATGGCGACTTTGAAAGCCATCGTGCAGTGGTTTCCCAAGAGACGCTACGCCTTGGTCAATGGTTTCGTAATAGTGGCAGGCGCTATTGGAACGCTCGCGGCGACGGCACCGCTTGAATTCACTTTGCGATATATGGATTGGCGGATACTCTTTGTGATGCTTTCCGTCGCAACCCTGGGCGCGGGTATCTTGATTCTCTACTTCGTCCCCGATAAGCCCAAACCCGCAGCCGTTGCGAATTTCGGAGCGCAATTGTCGGAAGTGGGAAAAATTTATAAAAGTTCCTTTTTCTGGAGCCTGGTCCCTTTGATGTTTACCTGTGGGTCGGCAAACATGGCAATCCAGGGATTGTGGGCTGCATCCTGGCTTTCCGACGTAGCCGATCTGGAGCGCGCCGTGGTGGCCAATCATTTGCTGGTCATGGCAGTAGCGATGCTGCTTGGCGCCTTGCTGCAAGGCGTTATCGCTTCCGCCCTGCAAGGTATCGGCCTCAGCCTGATCAACATTTGCGTGCTGGCATGTGTCGCGAATATCCTGGTTTTACTGTCAATCTCATTCCGTGTTTTGGATGCCCACTATCTTTTGTGGGCAGCCCATGGTTTTTTTGGGGTGCAAACAATCCTTGTCTTTGCCACGCTGGCGCATCATTTCCCGGAAACTCTCATTGGACGCGTAAATACTGCGGCAAACGTACTTGTTTTCGGTATGGCCTTCGTCTACCAGTTCGGCATTGGGGCCATCATCGCACTCTGGTCTGCTGACGCGGATGGCGTCTACCCGGAGCGTGCCTATTTCACTGCATTTCTCGTTGTCGTTGCAACGCAGGCCCTGGCGCTGGTCTGGAATTTACTCTCCGTACGGAAAAGCGAACCTCATCGAATTGCCTGAACAATGCGCGTTTTCGTCATGCTAATTATAAGCATCCACGCTTTCGCTCACCACAGTGGGCCTCGCCATCGAGGCGATCATCTTATCCATACCGATTGAACCCACAGACTCGGCCTTATCGGTGACAATAGCCGTGCGAGCACCGTTTTCGAGGAGCACCTGCAGGGCATCCTCAATCGTGGTACTCTGCTCGATCCTGGGTCCGCTACCCGGATTTTTATTATCCATGATCGAGGCAATTTGCAAAACACGTCCCCGGTTTATATCCTTGATGAAATCAGCCACGTAACCGTTAGCCGGATTCAAAATGATGTCTTGGGAGGACCCCTGCTGGACAACCTCGCCGTCACGAAGAATAGCAATATTGTCTCCAATTCGGAGGGCCTCATCCAAATCGTGCGTAATAAAAATTATCGTTTTGCGCAGTTCTGCCTGCAACTCCAAAAGTATATCTTGCATTTCAGTACGGATGAGCGGGTCCAAGGCTGAAAATGGCTCATCCATCAGCAAGATTTCCGCATCAGTTGCCAAAGAACGTGCCAAACCTACCCGTTGCTGCATGCCACCCGAAAGTTGAGCAGGATACTGGCTTTCGCAACCGGTCAACCCGACTTGTTCGATCCACTTTCTGCAACACTCTTCGGCCTCCTGTTTGGGGATCTCCTGGATCATCAGCCCGTAGGCGACGTTTTCCTTGACGGTGCGATGTGGTAACAGCGCGAATTTCTGAAAGACCATTGAGGCTTGGAACCTCCGAAAATCGCGCAATTCCGTTTTGTTCATTTCCAGAACATTGCGATTGTCGATAATGATCTCCCCGACCGTGGGTTCGATCAACCTGTTGATATGCCTCAGTAAGGTCGATTTACCGGACCCGGACAGGCCCATGATGACCTGGATCTTGCTTGCCTGAATTTCGATATTGACGTCTCGCAGTCCCAGGATATGGTTATGCTTGTCCATCAGGTCCCGTTTGGGAATCCCTTCTTTGACATAGTTCACCATCTTCGTTGGATATGACCCGAAGATCTTGTATAAATTCTTGATGCTTACTTTGATCTCAGACACCTTGTCCTCCTTCCCGGTGCTTTTGCAATCGCTTTCCAAATTTTTGGGAAACGCGATCAAAAATGATTGCCAGTGCTACGATTGCCAAACCATTCATCAGCCCCAACGCCAGGTATTGGTTGGAAATTGCGCGTAGCACCGGCATGCCCAATCCCCTTACACCGATCATCGAAGCGATTACTACCATCGCCAGGGCCATCATGATGGTCTGGTTGATCCCCGCGAAAATGTTGGGCAACGCCAGTGGAATTTGAACACTGAAGAGTTTCTCGCGATAACTTGCTCCAAACGCGTCCGCGGCCTCCAGAACTTCCTTGTCCACCAGCCGGATACCCAGGTTCGTCAACCTCACCACCGGAGGCATGGCATAGATGCATACTGCCAGTAAACCCGGCACTTTCCCAATACCGAGCAACATAACGACAGGAATCAGATAGACAAAACTCGGAATCGTTTGCATGACGTCCAAAACCGGTGTGATAACGGATTGCACGCGGTTTGAACGCGCCATCAGGATTCCCAGCGGAATACCGATAGCAATACAAAGAAGTGATGCCACGGAGATGATGGCCAAGGTTGCCATCGTGTCTTCCCACATACCGAAATAGCCGATCACGAGAAAGGAAGCGATGGTGCCTGTTACGACAAGCCAACTGCGAGAACCCAGCATAGCCAGGCTTGCAATCACGAGGATGATTACCGGCCAAGGTGTGTTCACCAGTAACTTTTCGAACCAAACCAGGAAATGAAGCAATGGTTCAAAAAAAGATTCCAATGCATCACCATAGGCGCGAGAAAAATTACGAAAGCCCAAGTCGATCGCTTTTTTCAGGTCACGCAATTCCTGGCGATCCATGGTAGGAAATTCGTAGAAAAAATCCATGTTGATGGCTTTTTTATGGTCAGGATTCAACAGACTTCCCGGTGAAAAAATTGACGGGAAGTCCGAAGATCTTTTTTGTCGAAGTTACAATGCAGCTTTTACTCGTGCACTGACTTCAACACATACTCTTCAGGAATGTTGAAAATTCACACAATGTTACAATGCAGCTTTTACTTTGGCACTGACTTCAACCGGGACCCACTCGGTCCATATTGTTTCGTGTAGTTTCAAAAATTCCATTGCCGCATCCGCACCATCTGCCTGATTTTCTTGCATGTAGACCAACATGCCATTCAAGATAGCTCCTGGAAAAACACGATTGCTCAAATAGTCCACTGCCATCTCTTCTTCCGCTATCATTCTATCCGTGACCATGGTGATCACTTCGGATTGGGTCCATGCGGAGGGCTTCGGATCCGCGCAATCTTGTTCGGGCTTGACGAGACAGCCATCCCAGTGTTCACTGCCGACGAAGGGTACTCCGAAAGGAACCTTGACCATATTGTACTTGCCTATGATGGCAGTCGGGGACCAGTAATAACCGAACCAGTTTTCACCGCGCTCGACGGCCTTGGTCATTGATCCGTCAAGGCCTGCCGCAGAGCCCGGGTCCACCAGCAACCAGCCTTTACTTTCCATTTCGAATGCGCGAAAGAGATTGATATTGGTCAGTTGGCAACCCCAACCGGCAGGGCAGCCCACAAATGCCCCCTTCGAGGGGTCTTCCGGGTGTGGGAATAAATCCGGACGTTCCAGAATGTCTAAAACGGTTTTCAATTCCGGATGCTTTTCAGCCGTGTGTGGCGGAATCCACCAGCCTTCACCCAGTCCGGTGATCGGACCGGAATTCACCGCGTGTAAACGGCCTTCGTCGCTGGCTGTTTTCAGCAGTTCCCGCACTGCATTGGCCCAAAGTTCACCGGCAACGTCTGGTTGGCCCTTTTCGTTCATTGAAGTGAAAGTCGGCACGGTGTCGCCAGGTACCAACTCTATATCACAATCATAACCTTTCTCCAGGATGATCTTGTCGACATTGGCCATCAATTCCGCTGACGGCCAATTCATTTCTGCAATCGTGATGGACCCACAAGCTGCGGATGCTGATCCTGAAATCAACAACGAACCAATGAATCCTATTGATCCGATCAATGTGAATTTAAATAAACGATACAACCTACAATACGTACTTCTGAATGTTTCTATAAACGAAATCATGGTGTCTCCATATATTAAATTAGTCGGAACAACGATCCTGAACCTGGTGCTGTTCCGGACGAAGAAAAATCAAGGAAGAGGATTTTTCCATTTCCATAATTTTTCGGTTGATGGCAACAACCCATACGCATAAGGAATAACGATGAGTTTGCCCACTTCTGTAAACCTTATCAAATCTATTTCCAAAATGCAAATAACGAACTGACTAGGGTGTAATTAAAAGTGAGGGGCATTTCAATTAAGCCCTTTGAAGTTGTTGCCAATAACAATCCCATTTTCCATTGGCTCTTACCACCCTGAGTTGAATCATCTGATCGGCATGTTGTTTTTTCCACCAAGCGCCAGGGAGTTTGAGCCTTTTTTGGATGAGGGAACGATGGGCGCTTTCAATTTTTCCAGAGCCGATAGGGAGTTGTTGATCAATAGCTGTTTTGTATTCAAACTGTCCGGGACGATTTTTCATGTAACGTACCAAAGCGCGAATGGGGGCCTTTTCATTGGGAATAGATTCGGATTCTTGCCTGGATATAAATTGCTCTAACACGCTGTCAGCTCCTCCTTTTTTCAAGATTTGCTTCTGCTTTTTCAGGAACGGTGAGCCGTCTTCAAAAGCGGCTTGGCAGGCTGCACCAAGATAATCACAGAGATGATAAAAATCGATGAGATAGTTCGCCTGAGCGCCAAAATGAGTTTCGATTTTTTCACAGATCCAAGGGGCTCCATCCCCTAAAGCATGAATCTTCGTCTGCTTTCCCAGTCCCGCTTTAAGCGCGACCTCTTTCATTTGAAAACCCGCTTCATCTCTGCCGTTCAAGGTTCCAGCATAAATGGAGTCGACACTTCCTCGAGCATAGGCTAAGGAGGTAATCCCTTCTTTCCAACTCACTTGACGCGTTTTTCTGCGATCCCCCGTAAAAGTAGAGTCTGCCGTCTCTACCAGAGGCACCATGGTGCCATCACTTTGCACTATCACCACCCCCGCCCCACTGGCCTCCCTGCTGGACTGCTGCTCTTCTTTCAGGGAGAAACATCTCTGACTGTGATGGAGGGTTCGCGCTCGAATACTGCTGGAAGGAATGTCAATGCCATAATGCTCCTTGAGTTTCTGGCTCGCTGCTGCAAAGGAGACATCGGCCCCAAAATCCACCATCGCTCGCTGCAGAGGCTCTGAATAACCTTGGCACTGAACCCCAATCGAGGCACTCAAGGGTCTCTGTCTTTTTCCTCGCCGTCCTTCCCTGAAAACAAGTTCTTCGATTCCAATGGGACCAAAGGTGCTGTGCCAATATATTTTTTTTTACCATCTCGGATCAGATCCGCTTTTTGAGAAGACTCTGCTTCTTTTATATCGGACTGATGGCCCAACCAGCCTTGAAGCACTTCCTGACCTAATTTACGCACTTCTTCAATCGTCCGCCTCTCAGCCTCATCGGCTGTTTGGCAACTCCCATCGTCATTTTCGATAATCCCCAGAATGGATTCCATCCGATGGCGCAGGTGAGGATATTTCGACAGCCGTTCTGCTAATGAAAAAGATGACTCGTCACCTTCCCTTAGTTCTGAGTAACCTAAGCATTTTGACATTTTCAACTCCTGTTTGAAGGTCAATCATTCGAATACACTCCTACTTTCAAAATACTTAAAGCACATGTCCAGCTATTTCTCTCTGCCCCACACTTTTAATTACACCCAACTGACTAACTGAAATTGAATTTTTAAAACCGGTTCGAGAAGCGTAATGATGACACGTATGATCTCACGAATTCATACTAACTTGTAAGTAACAATATTTCAGCCAGCTTGTGAAAAATGAATATCGATGCCCCCGCCAGCGGTTTATCATTGGATCCATCTCAAAGCCTGTAGACACATGGAAGTCAGAACTGTTATCATTTCGCTTCGCTTCACAGAGCAAACGCTGCGCGCTGTATTCCGGATGCCCCGTGTGCATGACGAAACGATGATCCGGTGTTTCGAATATGACATAACCACTTTCTCTGCCATAACCCAGTAAATTCAATCGTCCTTCCGCTTTGGCATGTTCCATCACTGAATCTTCTATCCCCATCCTGCAATTTTGTGGACAACAAAAGGTATCATCCAACTCGCCCGTAATCGGGTGATAGTGATAGATATTTTTCAATTCGTAGACGCCAACCCGTCTTTGGCGAAAAGGTGCGCATGCAATTCCCTCCAGGTTGGCAAGAACCATCGCTCCTCCTCCAATTCCCATAGTGCTGGGACAATTTGCTTTAGCATGTGAAAGCAGCCGACAAATTTCTTGCCAACCAGGGATATGGTCAAGAGGGGCAGTTTCCAAAATCGTCCCGTGGACAATCAAGCCGTCCAGCGCTTGTTCTTGCAAGGCATCTTCATAAAATACGTAAAACTCCGGTATTTCATTTTTTCCCAAGGATTCACTTGCCCGCAGCTTGATCCAAACCGGATCGACTTGAATGATTGACAAACCCAGCGGGTGGAGGAGATTCAGTTCATCATGCATGTCAGTCTGCATAACCTGCAGAAACCCGATACGCATAGGACGAATGTCCTGTCTAATCGCTTCTTCCCTGCGGATACAAGTTACCCGATTGGCTTCCAAAATCGATTGGGCATGATAATTCTCAGGTAAAATGATCGTCATAAAACCCAATAAGTCAAAACCCAAAAAATTTCAGCGCACGGTTACCTGGCCGCTGGTATGTAAGGCGTCGTCGTCGGTATCGGTAAACCAAAATGCTCCATGGGTGTACTGAAAGTGGCGAGGTGTTTTTTTGACGAAGCGCGCACCATAAGTATTCAGGTGATAGCTCGAAAGAACTCGAGATTGATTTCTGACGCGCCATTGGTCGCTAAAGTCTGTACGCTTACGTGGTCTGCTCCCGCATTCCAATGTTCTTCCAGTCGAAGATAGATCGCTTTCTCATCTCCCCAGGCCACAATCGCGTCTACCAGCCGGTCACTGGCGCCGTGTTCGAAATCTTCGTCGCCGAAACCCAAAGATTTGAGATTATTTCTGTAATTTTGCAGACGCAAATAACCGCGCATATGAGCCCTGGCGGTTTCTCTGGCCGAGGAGGGATTTTTATCGAAAACGACAGCTTGCTCCGGTGCCAACCATTTGTCTGCTCCAATGATTTCCCGGGCGCGGGCCGTGTGTTCCGGAGGAACGAAATAGGGGTGAGCTCCATTAGCAACTTCTCCAGCCAGTGCTAACATCTTTGGTCTCAAAGCTGCCAGAACGATCGGTACTTCATGTTCGGGTTTGGGACCATTGTAAGGACTGTTTCGCATTCTATTCAAATAGGTGCGCATCGTAGAGACCGGCTTCCCGTATTTTTGATGCCAGATCGGACCCACTGATTCCCGGTGAGAGACTCCCAATCCCAAGACAAACCTTCCCTTAGACGATTCCTGCAACGTGTTGCAAGCGGCTTTCATGGCAACCGGATCCCTTGCGTAAATATTGGCAATTCCCGTGGCAAGACAGATCGAGTTCGTGCGCGCTGCTAAAAAATTCAAGTGCGCAAAGGGATCTCGTCCTACCGCCTCCGGAACCCAAAGGGCGGCCACTCCCTTCGATTCCAGTTCTTGCACGGTCCTCGTTACGACCTCGTTTGAAAAAGAATCCAAAAAAGCCCAAGCTCCTAATTTGCCAATTGTCTTTTTTAAATCCATCGAATCACTCCTTGTTTGATTAAAATGTAAAAATTTCAGGCTCAGGGACGTGAATCAGGAGTTAAAAAAGGTATCATTCCTGGCTTGACCAGGAACCCAGGGGGATACGGGCGATATACGGATGCCGGATCATCCCGGTCCCGGATCCAGTCCGGGAGGATCCGGGACCAGCATGACACATCATAAATATTAAATTATTGATTTTATATATTAAATTTCAACTTCTGATTCACATACTCAGGGATAAAAATGTATGACTGACTTCAGATTATAAAAACTTCGATAAAATATCAAATCCTTCGCATGAGCATGGTCTTGCAACTAACGTTATATTTTCATAACGTGAATCAGGAGTTAAAAAAGTGTCATTCCTGACTTGACCAGGAACCCAGGGGGATACGGGCGATATTTTGGATGCCGGATCCTCCTGGTCCCGGATCCAGCCCGGGAGGATCCGGGACCAGCATGACACATCATATCTATTAAATTATTGATTTCATAACGTGAATCAGGAATTAAAAAAGGTGTCATTCCTGGCTTGACCAGGAATCCAGAGGTAGGCAGCCAGACTGAAATCTGGATTCAGGGTCTTCGCCCGGAATGGCATATACACCAAGATACTCAATTATTGAAGATTTATGTCGAAATCAGGTTAACTATATAATATGGTCAGTACGAGTGATGAAGAGAGCTGGTAGAAAGAGCCAAATGCGACAGGAAAGGAGCTTGGATACCATGAGTGAAGCGAAAACAAAAAAGACGGCAAAAAGCGTAGATACTTTCATTGAAGGCGTGGAGTCCGAACGTCGGGAGGATTGTCGCATCATCCTTGAAATGATGCGTGATATTACGGGAGAAGAGCCCGCGATTTGGGGAACCAGCATTATCGGGTTCGGCAGTTATCACTATAAATATGCCAGCGGTCATGAAGGTGATTCATTTCTGACCGGATATTCTCCGCGCAAACAAGCATTGACGATCTATATCATGACGGGGTTTTCAAAGTATCAGGCTTTGCTGGACAAGCTGGGTCGATATAAAACGGGCAAATCGTGCCTTTACCTCAAGAAGCTGGCTGATGTCGATCTCGCTATATTGAGAAAACTGGTTCAAGAATCCGTGGCAACCATGACCAGGAAGTACAAATGAATGACTGGATTATTCTCTAACCAAACTGAAACCCGGAAATTCGGCGCATTGTTACTTTGCGCGTTCAATCTTTCTTTTTGAAGATACTGCTAACGGAGTCTTTAATGATGGACCCTACGACCGCCCCGGCATTGACGATATTGTCTTCTTCCGGAGTAAATTCTTCCCCTGATACTCGATTTTCCAGAAGTACGTGAAAATTGGCAGTGAATTGGTCAAACATTTTATTATTAATCGCTCGGATCATCCGGGCGCCAAACTGCGCGATGCGCCCTGTAATGGAAATGCGCATGCTACAATGGACCTGCGTTGGTCCACCTTCTTCCTCATGAAGGTCCATCGCCATTTCCATGGTTGCGTTCCCTTTGCCTTGCCTGTCGCTTCCTCGACCTTTGACTCTTAACCGGAAATGGACGTCATCCAATTCGGTAAATTTCACTTGCCCGTCAAAATTGGTAGTGACTGGCCCGATTTTGACCTTGATTTTCCCTTTATATTCATTCTCTCCCAACGATTCCACAAGCTCAGCACCTGGCAGACAGGGCGCAATTTTCCATGGATCGGAAAGAAGCGACCAGACTACCGGACGCTTTGCATTTGCCTGAAATTTTTTTTCAACTACTACGTCCATGCTCTCTCTGCAATCAGGAAGGCTGCTCTTGCTCTACCGCTTCCATCACGGCTTCCCAGCCAAGAGTGGCACATTTCATTCTGGAGGGGAAACGTCGTACGCTTTCGAAGATTCGCAGTTTCTGGCTGAGGTCATTGCTTTCATTCAGTGGTTTTTTGGGATCGATCAAGGTCTTCAAATTTAAATAAATTGATAAAATTTCATCCAATTCTTTTTGACGAATCACCTCCGTCATGATGGAAGCGGAAGCAATCGAGATGGCGCAACCCCGTCCCCTGAATTTGATTTCATCGATTGTGCAATCGGACATTTTCAGATCGACTTGTACGTGGTCCCCACAGATCGGATTGTCTATTTCCGCCATATGGGTGGGGTTTTGAATGCGGCCGAAATTTCTCGGATTTTTTTGATGATCCAGGATCAATTTTTGATAAAGTTGCAAAATATTGTTCATGATTTCAATGGACCGATTTTTTTGCTGAATTGAAAAATGAATCAAAGGAGAATAACATATCCGGGCAGGCCTTGGCAAGGTATTTAAGGCTTCCTGATAAACCTCGAGGAGGAATTGAACCTTTTGTTTTCATTTCAGAAATACACGAAACAGTAAATTCCAAGGAACCTGGCTGCCTGTTTGAGAATGGGAGATTCATTTTGACTGATGCTTTAATTTGCTGTAAATTTTCTATAAACCACACTGGACAACCAGTCCCAGATAATGAAAGCGGGAACCAATGAAAGATATATGGAATGAAGTAATTCAGTGGTCACAAACAAAACCCTCTTTTGTCATCGCCAGGGTCATTCAAACCTGGCGATCAGCCCCACGGAAAGCAGGGGCGGCCATGTTGGTTGATCCGGAGATGAACGTGGTTGGCTCCGTAAGTGGGGGATGCATCGAAGGCGCGGTGATAGAAGAAGCCCTGCAAATTATGGAGACGGGAGAAAACAAATACCTGAACTTTGGTATCGATGACGACATGGCTTGGTCGGTGGGATTGGCATGTGGTGGGAAAGTCCAGCTATTTCTGGAAAAGCACTGGGCAATTTCGGAAAGTCCACAGGTAAAAAAAATCTGGGATAATTTGAAAAATGCAATTGAAGAAAAAAAATCGGTGGTCCTTCTCACTCGTGTGGACGCTACCACATCGATCCCCATGCTCGTTTATGAAGACGGAAAAACGACAGGAGCCTGGGATCATTTTGACGAGGAATTGAAGACCAAGAGCCTGGAAGCTCTTAAAACGCACAAAAATGACACCGTGCGATGGCATGAAGATAAAGTGTTCCTTCACACTTTCCCAACTCCCGATCAATTGATCATTATCGGTGCGGGTCACGTTACTATCCCATTGGTGCAACTTGCCCGGCAAATGGATTTTGAAACCTATGTCATTGATCCCAGACGAGTTTTTACCAACCCGGAACGTTTTCCCGTAAAACCAACAAGAATCATCCCCGAATGGCCCCAAGATGTCTTGAATGGTTGGAATTTTCATCAAAACATCTATGCGGTTTTACTGACCCATGATCCCAAGATCGACGATCCGGGCCTGAACATTTTACTCAGGCAACCGATCCGTTACATTGGAGCATTGGGTAGCTGGAAAACCCACGCGAAGCGCGTAAAGCGGCTCCGGGAAGATGGACTGAGTGATACTGAAATCAATCGCATCAGAGCTCCCGTCGGATTGGATATCGGGGCCGAATCGCCCAACGAAATTGCTTTGAGTATCCTCGCTGAAATCATACAAGAAAAACGAAAGGGTGTGGATGAACCCGCAAAACATGCATAAGGGGAGGGAATCCTATGGAAAGTACCATGATGGATTTTCCGTTGACGCTGACCATGATCATGCGTCGCGCAGAATTGTTTTTTCCTGAACAAGAAATCGTCACTCGACTTCCGGACAAATCCTTCCATCGTTACACATACCGGGAATGGATCCAACGTACCAAGAAGCTGGCGTTGGCCTTGAAAAAGCTGGGTGTGGAAGATGGTGAACGTGTTGCTACTTTTTGTTGGAATCATTTTCAACATTATGAACTCTACTTTGCCGTACCCGCCATGGGAGGCATAACTCACACACTCAACCTGCGTCTGGGAGTAGACGATTTAAGCTATATCATCAACCATGCGGAAGACCGGGTATTATTCATAGACGACAGCCTGCTGCCCCTTTTTGAAAAGTTCCGTGACCGAGTCCATTTCCACCAGATCGTGGTCATTTCCAGGGACGGGAAAGTACCGGAAGGCATGCTCGATTACGAGACGCTGCTGGCTCAAGAAGATGAGAATCAATTTGAGTATACAGACTGGGATGAGAGAAAAGCAATCTCCATGTGCTACACTTCCGGCACCACTGGTAAACCCAAAGGTGTCGTATTCTCTCACCGTTCTACTTTGCTCCACGCTTTGGTCACCTGTATGGCAACCACCTTGGCATTCAGTGAAAAAGACGTGTTGCTTCCGGTGGTACCCATGTTCCATGTGAATGCATGGGGGATCCCCTATGCGGCACCGATGGTGGGAAGCAAGTTGGTTTTTCCAGGTCCATACCTGGACCCTCCAAGTTTGTTGGAAGCCTTCGAGCAGGAAAAAGTGACTTTCAGTGGGGGCGTCCCGACTATCTGGATAGGCATGCTCAAAGTCCTCGACGAGGATCCCGGGGCTTATGATCTTTCCAACATGCGTACCCTGGTTGTCGGTGGATCCAAAGTGCCTCGCAGTTTGATTGACGCATTCGAAATACGGCACGGACTAAACATCGTCCAGGCATGGGGTATGACTGAAATGTCCCCTTTGGGAACCTACTACTCCACCAGACCCCATCTTGCGCAACTGGATCGAGATGCTCAACTCGATTACCGTGCCAAGCAAGGACTGCCCGTCAATCTGGTGGAATATCGTATTCGAGGTGATGGAGGTTTTCTGAGATTCGATGGAGAAAGCATGGGAGAGTTGGAAGTCAGGGGGCCATTTATTACAGGCAGCTACTACAATTCTCCGGAGGGAAAAGAGAAATTTACTGAAGACGGTTGGTTAAAAACGGGAGATATAGTAACATTTGACAAAGATTGTTATCTGGAAGTGAAAGATCGTTCCAAGGACCTGGTCAAGTCCGGGGGAGAGTGGATCAGTTCCGTTGACCTGGAAAATACGCTGATGGGTCATAAAGCGGTTTTCGAAGCTGCCGTGATTGCGGTGGCTCATGAAAAATGGCAAGAACGTCCCTTGGCCATTGTGGTTCTACATCAAGGAAAATCAGTAACCAAAGAAGAACTGATGACTCTTCTCGCTCAAAAATTCCCCAAATGGTGGTTGCCCGATGACGTGGTATTTGTTGAAAGCATTCCCAAAACCAGCGTGGGAAAATTTAAAAAAGTAACCTTGAGGGAAATATATCGGGATCATCTGTTGGTGTGATCGTCTCGACCCGGGGTGTGGCTCAGTGCTTTTCAGGCAAACTGGAAGCCGCTAAACATTGTAATGACAAAAACTTTCCTTCCCCCTGGGAAGCTGGAAAGAATAGATACGTTTACATGAATTGAAAGGGAACAAATGATTTTTGATCTAAGTGGAAAAGTTGCCATTGTGACCGGTTCGACTCGAGGCATTGGAAAAGCCATTGCCGGACAAATGGCGGAATTTGGCGCGAAAGTAGTCATTTCCAGCCGAAAAAGCGATGTATGTGAGGAAGTGGCCCGTGTTCTGAATGAAAAGTTGAAGGATAAACCCGGCGAAGCCACTCCGATTCCCTGCCATGTTTCACACAAGGACCAGTTAAAGAACCTGGTTGATGAGACCCACGAACGTTTCGGAAAAATCGACATTCTGGTTGGCAATGCGGGAGTCAACCCATTTTATGGATCTTCTGCCGATATCCCGGATTCGGCATTTGAAAAAATCATGGCCACCAACATCACTTCCAACCATTGGCTTTGCCAGTTGGTCATTCCGGACATGCTGGAGAAGAATGCTGGATCGATCATCATTGTCTCATCAGTGGCGGGATTTCAAGGATCGTCCGTTTTGGGTGCATACGCGATCTCGAAAGCGGCAGATTTGGCCTTGATTCGAAACATCGCCGTGGAATATGGTCCCCATAATATCCGAGCCAACGCCATTGCTCCCGGATTAATAAAGACGGATTTCGCCAAGGCGTTGTGGAGCAACCCGGAGACTTTGAAATTGGCAACGGAAGGCTATCCTTTGCGTCGTATTGGAGAACCCATTGAGTGTGCCGGAGCAGCCGTGTTCCTGGCTTCGGATGCCGCCAGTTTTATCACGGGGCAGTCTATCGTTATTGATGGTGGAGGTCTCATCGCCTGACTGAGGGTCAGAGGCGATAGATCCGAATTGCAGTATCTCGAAATAGAGCCCTTCGTTCATCCCCTGAAAAATCTTTGGTCATTTTCTTAAAGGAGTTCCACAGCACCGTATAAGAACATGAAACCTTGTCCACCGGAAAATTGCTTTCAAACATGCAGCGATTGGGACCAAACTGGTCAATGGCGAACAGGTAGTAGCGGGACGTTGCCGCCACCAACTCATCGGAGGTGGGCGGTTTTTTCCGCTTGTGGAAGCCAAATCCGTTAATCGCCATCACTAAACCGCCCAGTTTGATCACCACGTTGGGACAGGTAGCCAACTCTTTCATTCCCTTTTTCCAATATTGAAAAACTTCCTCACGTTTGTCCGCATAAGGTCCAATCCCCAAGGGACCTGCCAGGTGATCGCAAATGATGGTGGTTTCCGGAAAGGACCGGGCCAAGCTGACCAATTCTGGAATTTGAGGATGGAAAAGCCAGGCATCGAATGTCAAATCATATCGCTTTAAGACGGCAAATCCCTCCCTGAATTTAGAGTTCAAATATAACTCACGAGGGGGATTCGAGTGAGAAACCCGGATTGCGGGACTTTCATCCCAACTACATGAATGGCGGATGCCACGAAAGCGATTCGAACTGGCTGCCTGGTGGGCTTCCAGCACAGGGGCCACTTTTGTTCCGAGCAGGAGGTTGGCAAAGCTGACGATACCGGCAGCAACGTTAGTAGGTCCATATTGACCACTGGCGCTTTGAGCCGCAATGCCTTGTACGAATTCCGTTTCTCCCACGGGTTTCATTTCATGGAGTCCACCCTTGCGATACATGGATGAACATTCCAGAAAAACAGTCTCTTGTACCTTGTGTCCGCTGCCTGTGTCCTCGATCAATTCATCGAGCAAATAGCGGCTCTCCGGATAATCCCATAAATGGTGATGCGGGTCGCAAATGGGTAACTCGGGCTCTATGGGCTTTTCTTTTGTCAATTCCAGCCATTCAGGATTCACTGGCATCTATTTCACCCTTAAAATTTTAAAAATTTACGGAACTGGATCCACTAAAGCTTCAGGACTTTCAGAATAGCCTGATCTTAAAATTTATATCAATGAAAATTTAATACACCAGCAAATGGGATAATTCAAGTTTTGTCGGGTCGTATAGCCGATCAATCAATCGCTGGATCCGAGGGTTGATCGTGTGAGAACAGGCACCAAATTTGCATTAATTCAAACAGCAACCTCATTCACTAATTTTACAGGTCGAATCATGATCAGCACATTGGAAATTGCGAGAAAGCTGGGCATCACCTGCGCCGCAGTCAACAAACGCGTTAAAAAACTAGGAATCGAGAAGTTCAGGCAAGGGGCTTTTGCCTACATTTCCGAGCAGGATTTTGAACTCATTTTACAGTTTCCCGTAGAAGCAAGCGAACTATCCTCTTCAAATTCGTCAGACGGTAAATCATGCAGTAAATCTCCTCCGACGGATCCCCTGGTCTCTGAAAACCGAACCTTACGACGAGAACTGAAATTATTAAAACAAGAGCTTCAGCAAAAGAAATCGCAGAAAGAGGAACAACTCCGGATGTTTCAAGAAGACTCCGAAAATCACCGTCTCACAACCAATACGCAATTGCAGGAAAAGGAAAAAATGCTGCAGGAAGCAAGGCGTGAGCGCTCCGAATTACGGGTCCTCTTGTTTCGTCAACAGGACTTGACCAGTCACACTCAAAAGGAACTGGAACAAGCGCAGGCGCAAATCAAACAGTTGCAACAACTGCCAATGGTGGAATTGCAAAAATGGATCAAATTGCTGGAGACCTCCCACGACACCTTTGCCAACAATATCAAATTGTTGAGCGACCCTCCGACTCCTCCGCTGATAGTCCATGAAGGAGGCAAAAAAGAGCAGCAGTCCTTTTATAAACAATTTGCCAAGTAAAAAGATGGACGGAGTGGCTTCCGGGAATGGCCTTGCTGCTATGGATCACCTGAAGGCCAATGGCGCCAGACATGAGCTTCGCGCCATGGTCTGTCAAACGTTGATTGATTGAAGAATTCAAGACTTTAAAAACACCATTCATTCTTCATCACACCCCGATTACGTCTAAACTGGGAATTGAAGATTTGATGGGAATGGTGTCGATATTTTTGGCTTCCAGTTTGGCCAGATCGTAACGGATTTTTGAGAGGGGCAATTCCAAATTATCGGTCTCCACCTGAATATTGTATTCCGTAAACGCACCGCCTCGATTGACTGTCGGTTCATCCCCATAAAGGTTGTTTTGATCCAGGTAAACTTCAACCTGCGTTGTTTTCCGATTGGCGACATTGAATAAGAGAAGGACTTTTTTTTCCGCATTGATAGTACCGTATAGATTCAAAAGAAACATCCGCAGCAGTTCCAACTTTTGAGCAACCGTCTTCACTTGGGGATTGATCCAGACACCAGCTTCTGATTCCATGATCGTGTCGATTATTTTTAATCCATAGTTACGAATCGCGCTGCCGGTTTGGGTAATCTCCAAACCAATATCCGCCCCCTTGTTTTTCAGTTTGGCTTCCGTCTTTCCCCAGGTTTCGTAGATCACGATTCCCTTTTCGATCTTTGGAGGAGTTTTATATTTTTGTACGGAAAATTCAGAAAATGACTTAAACAATTTCAGTTTTTTCAATTCGTCTTGCAACCAGTTGATAGCCAGATATGGCATTTCAGATACAACCGTGATCCGGTTTTGGGACGCCGTCACAATTTTGAGGAATTCGTCAATCGAGTTGCTGGGGTGGAAACCATCGACAATGCCAACCAGCTTCACTTTCCCTCTATTCAATGGCAGAATTTTTTCCAGATGGACGTCGGTGCCATATTCCAATTTCCATTCTAGCACACGCTCTTTGATCCAATCGTCTCCGCCAATCGCAACGTCCAGTTCTCCGATTGCCAATTGGGCGCCAAACTCCTGGGGTCGGCCATCCCACCCGTAGAGGAAAGGCGTGGTGGTAAATTCAATGGGGCCTCCCACGTCATAGCCGGTTGTCCAAAATCCCGAGTCTTTTAAAAATTGACCGAGATCGCCTCCACGTTTGGGGTCCGCCAATGATCCTGCCGGTAATCCAATTTTTAACCCATGTTGAGTCATATGACGATTTACAGGTTTGAGAATGCAATAGACCTTGATATTTTGTTTCGTGTCATGTCGGCATCGTGCTTCAGTCTCCGACCACCAACAACGATTGATCTTCCAGAATTTTTCGATAGTAACAGGATTTGTAAGGAAAACCATTTACTTTTTTAGCATGGCAGGCTCCTTTGCCTTGCGGGGTGACGAGATAGAGGAGTGAATTTTGTTCACAATTGATGCGGATTTCACGGATTTTCAACATGTCTCCGGAAGTCACTCCCTTTTTCCAAATTTCCTGACGGCTACGGCTGTAATAGGTGGCATAACGGCTTTTGTAAGTTTCTTCAAACGCTTCTCGATTGACAAAAGACAAAATCAGCACTTCCCGGGTATCGTAGTCCTGAGTGACTACCGGAAGCAGGGCATTGCCATCCTTGCCAAAATCCAACATCAATTCATTGGTGTACTCTTTGTTCATTTAATTTTCCTGATGCAATTTCCCGGATTATGATCCTATGATTGTTGAAAGTTTGCTAATGAGCGTTTATTATTTTTTAGGCAAGTAAAGATCAGTGATAGTGCCTTCAAAGGCTTCAGCCGACATGGCAATGGTTTCCGATAGGGTCGGATGAGGATGGACAGTTAAACCTATATCCTGCGCATCACATCCCATTTCAATAGCAAGCGCGACCTCGGCAATCAAGTCACCCGCATGGGGACCGACAATTCCGGCTCCGATCACTTGCTGAGTATTTTCATCAAAAATCAATTTAGTGAGACCTTCATCACGACCTAAACTCAACGATCGGCCACTGGCTGCCCAAGGGAAGACTCCTTTGCCGACTTTATAATCTTGCGCTTTGGCTTCTTTTTCCGTGAGGCCGACCCATGCTACTTCAGGATCCGTGTAGGCGACGGAAGGGATAATTTTTGCCTCAAATCCACTCTTCATTCCTGCGACCGCTTCGGCAGCTACTTTACCTTCGTGGATTGCCTTGTGAGCGAGCATCGGTTCTCCAACGATGTCGCCAACGGCAAATATATGAGAAATATTGGTCCGCTGTTGGCGATCCACCGGTATGAAACCATGTTCATTCACGTACACCCCCGCTTTTTCTGCTGCGATCACATTACCATTGGGACGGCGACCAACGGCGACAAGCACCCGGTCGAATATTTCAGATTTCGGGTTTTTTTCTCCCTGTAAATCAACGCGAATCCCCTCAGGATGGGCTTCCATACGGACTACTTTGGTTTTCAAGTATATATTTTCATACTGTTTTTTGACTCGTCTGTACAAGGGTTTGACAATATCTTTGTCAGCTATCGGGATGAGGGAATCCATCTGCTCTACGACAGTGATCTGCGATCCCAATTCATAATAAACAGTCGCCATTTCCAGACCAATGATGCCTCCTCCTACGACAAGCAGTCGTTTGGGAATATCGGCGAGCTGCAAAGCGCCAGTAGAGCCATTTACTCGAGAATCATGGTATGGGAAACCAGGAATTTGCGCTGTTTGTGAACCGGCAGCGATAATGGCCTGGTCGAAGGAGATTGTTTTGTGTCCCCCCTCTGTTTCCACACTCAGTTGGTGAGAGGAGATAAAGCGCCCGGCTCCTTGGATGATCCGGATTTCACGCTGCCGGGCCAGAGCCGACAACCCACCTGTTAAGCGCTGAACTACGTCAGATTTCCAGGTCCTCAGTTTATCAATGTTTATCTTTGAGAGGGTGAATTCAAGTCCATGCTCCTTCATTTCTTTACATTCCGCAATCACTTTTGCGGCATGTAAAAGAGATTTTGAAGGGATACAACCAACATTCAAGCAGACGCCTCCCAAGGAGGAGTAACGCTCCACAAGCAGCGTTTTTTTACCCAGGTCTGCTGCTCGAAATGCTGCAGTGTAACCACCAGGACCGGAACCCAATACCAATACTTCAGTATTTAAATCAGCATTTCCCACCGATTGTGAAGGACTGGAGGCAGGAGCAATCGGTTTGTCGGGTAACGAGTCCAAGTGAGGACTTTCACTGGCTCGATCAAACGACGTAACGGGTGTAGTTAGAAGGGTGAGAATTTTAGCACCTTCTGAAACTTTGTCTCCCACTTGTACATGCACTTCCTGGATAATTCCACTTTCGGGAGAAGGGACATCCATGGTCGCTTTATCGCTTTCCAGCGTTATTAAGGAATTTTCCGCATCAATCTGATCGCCCTCGGAGACAAATACTTCAATGATTTCGATATTTTCGAAATCACCAATGTTTGGCACTTTGATTTCAATGATCTCGCTCATGATTTCTCCTTCTACAAAATTCTCTGATTGATTGAATGGGGCACACTATTGTCATTTTTATTTACAGACTGCGAATACGCTCACGCTATACTCTGAACAGACGGGTGGTTACTTCTAAAGCAATAAGTTTCGAGGATCTGACAGGATTCCGGACAAGAAGGTGGTGAAGCGGGTAGCCGAGGCACCGTCGATGACACGATGGTCATAGGAAAGCGCCAATGGCAATATAAGACGTGGAATAAATTCACCGTTTTCATATACGGGTTTCATGGCTGATCGAGACACTCCTAATATCGCAACTTCCGGCGTATTGACTATGGGAGTAAACGCTGTTCCCCCAATGCCCCCGAGACTGGAGATTGTGAAAGAAGCTCCTTGCAAATCCTCAGGATGCATTTTTTTTTCTCGAGCTCTCTTGCTGAGCGCATCCAATTCCTCGGCCAATTCAAACAATCCCTTGCCCTCAACGTTTCGCACAACCGGCACCACCAGTCCTTCCGTCGTATCCACTGCAATCCCGATATGGTAATACTTTTTTAAAATGAGATGTTCTCCATCGGAATCAAGAGAGGAATTGAAAACGGGAAATCGTTTCAACGCAGTGACGGAAGCCTTCATCATGAATGAAAGCAGGGTGACGTTCACCCCTCGCAACTCCCCTTCGGCTTTGAGGTTTTTACGAAATGCTTCCAAAGTGGTGATATCAGCCTCATCGAATTGAGTGACGTGGGGTACGTTGAGCCAACTGCGTTGCAGGTTGGCACCTGAAATTTTATTGATACGACTCAATGCCTGCCTTTCAATATCACCAAACTTGCTATAGTCAATTTGGGGAACAGACGGGATATCCATACCCCTACTTCTAATTCCCGCTTTTTTTTCAGAGCTTGGAAGGGATAGTTCTCCTTTGACGAATTCCTGTACGTCTTCTTTGAGAATGCGACCTTTAGCACCCGATCCGGGCAAGCCATGCAAGTCCACTCCCAATTCACGGGCAAAACGACGCACCGATGGACTGGCATGGACTTCCGACGAATCCACTTCGACTGCGGGTGCTGGAAGTGTTGTGGTATGTTGTAAAGGTGCCTCTAATTGTGAAGCGCTTGTTGTCGGGGATACTGAGGGTGGAACAGTAGATTGCCGGATCGGTGTTTCGACCGGAGGAGAGACGGGTAATTTCATTCCAGGCTGCTTCACGCCATCGGGAGTGGGAAGTGCCGGCATCACCATTTCCCCTTCCTCGATGACGGCAATCAGCGACCCTTCTGAAACATTGTCCCCCACCCTGACTTTCATTTCTTCAATGGTTCCACTGACCGGGGAGGGAACTTCCATCGTTGCCTTGTCACTTTCCAGAGTAATCAGGGAGTCTTCTTCATTGACTTGATCCCCGGAGGAAACGAGCACTTCAATAACCTCCACTTCCTGAAAATCTCCGATATCCGGTAAAAACACTTCTCTTGACATGCTTCATACTCCCTGTGTTCGTTACTGCCTATACTGTTGCTGGATAAGGCTTTTCCACATCAATACTATACTTTTTTATGGCTTCCACAACTTTTTCCGGGGGAACCGATCCTTCATCCGCTAAGGCTTTCAAAGTTGCCAGCGCGACGTAGTAGCGGTTCACTTCAAAAAACTGTCGTAATTTGACACGGGTATCACTTCGACCAAATCCGTCGGTTCCCAGAACCAGAAAACGTTGGGGAACATTTGCGCGGATTTGATTGGCATAATTTCTCATGTAATCGGTTGCTGCCACGACCACTCCTTTATGATGCGCGAGACACTTTGTGACGTAGCTGATTTTTGGTTTTTCCTCAGGGTGCAACATGTTCCAGCGTTGTACCTGGTCTCCCTCCCGTGCCAATTCATTGAAGCTGGTGACACTCCAGATATCAGCAGACACTCTGAAGTCCTGTTCCAGCAAATCCGCTGCAGCAATCACTTCACGTAAGATCGTACCACTGCCCAGTAATTGTACTTCGCTTTTCCTGTCCTCAGTCCGGCTTTGTCGTAACAAATACATGCCCTTGCGGATTCCTTCTTCACAACCTTTCGGCATTTGTGGATGCGTATAATTTTCATTCATGACCGTGATGTAATAATAGATGTTTTCATGTTCCCGGAACATCCGGCGTAATCCATCTTGGATGATAACGGCCAATTCATAGGCGAAAGCAGGATCATATGAAATACAATTGGGGATGGTGGAAGCAAGAATATGGCTATGACCGTCTTGATGTTGCAATCCTTCTCCCGCCAGCGTCGTCCGTCCGGCAGTGCCTCCCAGGAGAAACCCCCGCGCTTGCATGTCACCGGCGGCCCAAGCGAGATCTCCAATGCGTTGCATACCAAACATGGAATAATATATATAAAATGGAATCATATTCATGCCATGATTGCTGTATGCGGTACCAGCGGCCATCCATGATGAGAATGCCCCGGCTTCGGTGATCCCTTCCTGGAGAACCTGGCCTTTTTTGTCTTCTTTGTAATACATCAAATGGTCCGCGTCTTCCGGACTATATAGTTGCCCTTTTGGAGAATAAATTCCCAATTGACGGAACATTCCCTCCATGCCGAAAGTGCGGGATTCATCGGGTACGATGGGAACCACGTAGCGTCCGATTTTTTTATCCCGAGCCAGCGTATTGAGAATACGGACAAAGGCCATGGTGGTTGATATTTCTCGTTCACCCGTACCTTTGAGTTGCGTATCAAAGGCTTGCAGATCTGGAATTTCCAGGGGCGAACTCACAGTATTTCGTGTCGGGAAAACGCCTCCTAAGGCTTCGCGACGCTCTTTGAGGTATCGGATTTCCGGGCTGTTTTCGGCAGGTCGATAGAAGGGCGCTTCCTTGATTTCCTGGTCGGAAATGGGAATGCTGAATCGATCACGGAATTTTTTCAAAGCATCCTCTCCCATCTTCTTTTGCTGGTGGGTGACGTTTTGTCCTTCTCCGGATTCACCCATGCCATATCCTTTCACCGTCTTTGCCAGAATCACGGTGGGCTGACCTTTGTGTTTAATGGCAGCCGCATAAGCGGCATAGACTTTATGAGGATCATGCCCTCCCCGGTTCAGTCGCCAAATGTCCTCATCGCTCATGTTGGAGACCATTTCTGACAATTCCGGGTATTTGCCGAAAAAATTCTCTCGCGTGTAGGCGCCCCCCTTGGCTTTAAATGCCTGGTATTCGCCATCCACGGCCTCTTCCATGCGTTTACGCAGCAATCCTTTGGTGTCACGTGCCAGCAGTGGGTCCCAGTAACTGCCCCAAATCACCTTAATCACGTTCCATCCCGCCCCTCGGAAGATACCTTCCAACTCTTGAATAATTTTTCCGTTGCCCCTTACCGGACCATCCAGACGTTGTAAATTACAGTTGATCACAAAAATCAGGTTGTCCAATTCCTCTCGTCCTGCCAACGAGATGGCTCCCAAGGATTCGGGTTCATCGGTTTCTCCGTCTCCGACAAATGCCCAGACTTTACGCCCCTCCGTTTTCAACAGACTTCGGTTTTGCAAGTATTTCATGAAGCGTGCTTGATAAATAGCCATGATGGGGCCCAATCCCATGGAAACCGTGGGGAATTGCCAAAAATCCGGCATGAGCCAGGGATGGGGATAGGAAGAAAGTCCCGAACCACCTGTTTCCTGTCTGAATTTTATCAAATCTTCTTCACTCAATCGTCCTTCCAGGAAACAACGGGCATACATCCCAGGTGTGGAGTGTCCCTGAAAAAATACCAGGTCTCCTCCATGGTTCTCACCAGGCGCATGCCAGAAATGGTTCATTCCGATATCATATAAAGTTGCTGAGGAAGCGAAACTGGCAATATGGCCCCCGAGTTCCGTGGTGATGCGATTAGCCCGCACCACCATTGCCAAAGCGTTCCAGCGTACATAGGAACGAATCCTCCACTCCAATTCCATGTTACCCGGACTCCGTTCTTCCTGGTTTGGAGGGATCGTGTTCAGGTAAGCGGTATTGGGATCATAGGATAAATGCGCCCCGGAACGTCTTGCCTCGTCAATGAGCCTTTCCAACAAATAGTGCGTGCGATCTATACCGGCATGCTGAATTACTCCACGGAGGGCTTCTAACCATTCACGGGTTTCAGTGGGATCTATATCGATTTGTTCAAGGTCGTCGCTCATTTCACCTCCTCTCGATTGTGTTCGAACCTGATTTCCTTCTCATAGTATAGCCTCCTGCATCACTTTTTAAAAAGACTAAATGTCCATATCACATTTCGGACTGGTTGAAAAGTTTTCAAAATGTATAATTCCGAAAAATAATAGGACGAAGCAAATGATACCAGGATGACCGTGATGCGCTGGAGCATTGCTGGTAGGCAAGGCATTGCGCACCACACTATCCTGGATGGCATCAGCCAGAATGGGATCATCAATGAACCGATACCATTTTTCCACAAAAAATTGTTATTAGAGAAGATTTAAAGGCAATGAGCGCTTGATAGAGGTGGTCAACCTTTCACTCAACACCCCGAAGGCCGGGGAAGGTGGCTCGATCATCGAGCTTTTTTTTGGTCGACCCGGACGCACCGGCCAATCCCGATTACAAGGAACCTGCCCTGGAGCAAACCGGCTTTCGGCTCCTCGCACACGAAGTTGACGACGATGAGATGGACGAAGCGATTGCCTGTCTCGAGCGTAAAGGCATCGCAATCCATTCGGCGCACCCGACCAATCCGGCCCGCTGGTTCAGGGACCCCGACGGGAACCAGACCGTCGTCTTCCCCCTCCAGCGGTTATCAGATGTACAAGAGACTGGACGAAACCAATTAGAGGAGTTTCTGTGACAGGGACAATGGAACAACGCCCCTTCGGGCGTACAGGGGAGACGGTCAGCCTCATCGGGCTGGGTGGCGCCGCGCTCCATAAGCACAGCTATCAGCACGGGCTGGCCACCGTCAAACATGCGCTGGATCTGGGGATCAGCTATTTTGATACCTCTCCTGGGTATGGCATCGGGGGCCCTGAGGGGAAGTGGATCAGCCGGGGGAGTCGCAGCGCATTGTGGGTGAGGGGCTCAAGGGGACGAGCAAGCCGCACCTGCTGGCCACGAAGATCAATGCCTGGCAGGCTTCCAATCATCCGGGCAAAGGTGTCTTCAACGGAGCGCTCTTCCAGGATGTGCGCCTCCTCGAGTTGGCCCGGAAAATCCGGGGACAGTTACCGATATTTAATAAGAAATAGGTCACTCATTTGAGGAATTTCCAAGAAAAAAAACTCTTTCCCGTCCACAAATCAGGGTAACCCATTTATGTGTAGTCCTCAGGATTCAACGCTACAATTTTTTATAAACGCACCATTTATTTCAAGAGTTGGAGTCTTTTCTTCAAATTGGATCAAAGGAACGCTCCAGTCACTTTTTTTCCATTGGATGTTTTTTTACCGGGAGCATTTCGACAATAAGAAACAAAATCACTCACGCTGGGAATCGACGAATCTCTCCTAAACTTCGATTCTACCACCGTTCCTGTTAAATCTTTTTTGTAGGGAGACAGAGCCAGTAAAACCGCTCTCAGATTATTCTCTAATTTAACTTCAAGTAGCCGCTTATCTGACTCATCAATGATACAAAGGTAATTATTGTTTGAATGTAAATCAATTCCTGCATATAATTTTCCCATGAGGCATCTCCTGGTTATGGTAAAAATAATAATTGGTGAAAAATTAATATTACCATAATCCGAGACGATGTCTCACCTCCTGCTAGATGTTTATCAGGTCGGGATTAAGGCACGGATTAAGGTTGTGGAATCCGCCGTCTACTCGTCGATGATCGTCGAAGGAAAGCACCAGTCCATGATTTCCAGCGATTGGTGGAACAGTCAGCATCCCCTGATTTCTTTCACCTACTTTTACGACCAAAAAATTGTGTACAACTATTCCCGCTTGAATGACGAGCATTTTGTATATGTCTTTGATCAGCTGAAGAAAACCCTGGATCGTGAGGAGTCTGTCAAGACTTTCAGGGAGCTCATTCTCTACACAATGGAACAAAGCTATATGATTGCCGGGGCTCCTGAGGCGGACCTGATTTACTGGTAACCTTGGATAAAAAACTATCATGGCGCACCGAATCTACGGTATAGCCGGTGGCATGGGATCAGCAAGTTCAACTGGGTTGACCAAGACGTAAAGGAAAAGCACACCGGAAGTCGTGGTTAAGACAGGGGAGGAAGGAAAATTTTCTCCTGAAAATCTCCCCTGGCCGTTCCACATCGGCTGCTGTCGAGTAGGAGTTTGAAGGGGGGACAGGGATTTTCCTCCAACAACCTTTGCTGAAGAGAAGGGAATCATGGTTACTTACTTATTCAGAAGATTATTACTGGTGATCCCCACTTTTCTCATAGTGACCTCCATCGTCTTCTTCACCATGCGCTTGACCTGCACCATGATGCTGGAGGTGCCCCGGCAGGACTATATCCGGACCACATGGGCCAAGGGACTCAGGGAACGATTGGTTACGATGCGGCACGTGTTGAAGAATACGCTGATCCCGGTGGTCACGATGGTCGGGCTTCAGTTGCCTGTCATGATTGGGGGAGCTGTGTTAGTGGAACTCATTTTTGGTCTGCCCGGAGTGGGGATGCTTCTGGTGAAATCGCTTAATACCAGAGACTATACAATCGTCTCTGGAGTCAATCTGTTTATGGCGGCCTTTGTGTTAGTCACAAATTTATTCGTAGACATCAGCTACGCCTGGCTGGACCCTCGGATCCGGTATAAATAAACAGTGAGTCCAATGATCCAAGTTCAATGTAAATACGGAAAAATGGAAGTACGAACCGAGCAACTAGAGGTGGTCGCCATGATGGGCTGAAGATCACGAAGGAAAACTGAACCGGGTCGCGTTCTCGAATACGCCGGTCCACACCAATACCGTTTTTGGTGTGAGGACGCAGACATCCTCCCGGAAGTCGGCAGCAGTCTGATTGAATTTGTACTTTGCATTGGAAGCGTCGGCCACACGGGAAGCGAGTTCGGCAGCAAGTCCGGTCACCACCACGACACCCTCTACGATGACCGGACTCGTCGTGTTATCCAGGGTCAGGCAGGCTTTTGGATTCACTGTTAGGTTACGACGCCAGCGGACGTTCGGGTGACCTCCAAAGTAGAAGACATCGTCTACCCATATTCCGTCTATGGGGCGAGCAATAGGCACTGCGTTGCTGTCAGCGGTGGAAATCCAATAATTTATTGCGGCAGCAAGGCGACTGCTGACCGACTGCCATTCCATGAGCGGTGTGTCTTCGTTCAGCCCATAGTCGGCCGGCAACTTAATGCGGGCGGCCAAGATTTCATTTGACTGGCATAATTTGTACACCTCTATTCATTCTGAAATGTATGGAACATGTCTACCTCATATCAACTGCATCCTTGACTGTAGCATTCCACTTGTCTTTGTAAGACCCACAACACAGCGTATTCCACTCCGTTCGATCTCCGATTCCACCAATCTTCGATTACTGAACCCCGACCTTGTTGCTATTGAGTGTCCTCGTCATTCTCTCAGTGCGCTTCATCCCCAATTCCGACAATACTATTGAGGATCAGTGTGTTTATTTTGAAGCAAGGCGCGTAAATGTTTGATCTCTTCGAGGGCTTGTTCCTTTGTTGTCTCTCCTGTTCTTCTCTTTTCAAGGCCTGCTCTTTTTGTTGTCTCTCCTGTTCTTTTTGTTGCCGTTCCTGCTTTTCTCTTTTCAAGGCTTGCTCTTTTTGTTGCCGCTCTTCTTGGAGAGATTTTAAGAGATAGGGTTGGTAGAGCGGATCATTCATCAGGGTCTTGAACGGGGTCTGGGCCTCCAAGTCTTGGCGCCGAAAAGAAAAACGGTCCAAAACGGTGGACTGAATCAGGCCCTCTTCTGCCAAATCCAAACGTTGATAGGTGCCTGCTTCATGGAGTCGATAAAAACATGTATGTTTTCCCACACGATCTAAAATATAATATTCGGGGACTCCCCCTTTGGCGTATTCTTCTTTTTTGTGGACGGTATCCCGTTTCACCTCCACGGGAGTCGAGTCGGATAAAAACTCGATACAGAGGTCACACACTCCTTGAAACGAACGATCCAACGGTTTGGCCTCGACTGGATTGGAGTGGAGAATCACGGCCAAATCCGGTTTGCGAATGCTCACTTCGTTGTCTCCCAACTCCAAACGAAAGCCCATTTCCAATACCATCATCCGTCCAATGGGGAAGACAGTCAAATACTCTTCTAATAAGCGGAAGAACCATTGATAGCAAGAGATGCTTAAAAAATCCGGCATGGGCTTTTCCTCCAAGAGTCCTTTGTTCCACTCATATTGACACTCCGGGTGTTCATAATACGCCTGCCAATACTCTGCCTCACTCACCCTGAATGGTTCCCTGGGAGAGGGAGGCACCCGTGTGTGAGAGGTGTGATTTTTGACGGATTCCAAAGCTTTCATGAGGCCCTCGGTGGGAATGAAATTTGTGGTCCTTTCAACAGAATAACACATTATGCGGAGAACAGTAATTGCCATTTTTATCATTCCGCATCGATCTGTCGTTTCAACTTTTTCTGTATCATCGCTCGGCGAATCGCTCGAACGGATCGGTCCACCGATGCGATGAGAGAGCTATTTCATTTGGTGTCAATGAATCGTATTTAATCACTCCAAAATGAAGGAGACCCAATGTGTTGAGCAATCGTCGAAAACCTGCTTTCGTTCCCGAAAGCAGGTTTTAAATCAATCCTTAATTTTGAACATTCAATCGAAAGGCACTGGCGGCAAGGAGATTGACCGTGAAGCGCTGGAGCGTATACTGGGATTAGACGTGCCGGTCTGCGTGCAGTATGGATGGCACATGACTTTTGTTTCTAGCAGTAATTTCTCTAAGTTTCGAACTCCGACACGTAAATGCGTGATCCAAACTGATGTGTCGACAAGCACCATAGTTAGTCCCGTCGTCTGGGGATAGAACTTAATTTTTTTTCACTTCCTCTTTCACGAGCAATCAGTGCTTCTAATCCCATATGTATTAATGTTGTTTTTTCCTTGATCCCTGAGAGAAATGAAGCTTTCTTCAATATTTCTTCATCGATATTCAGTGTTGTTCTCATACCCGTCCTTTCCTATAATATTGTCAATCCAATCAATATTTTTTATGCATATTAATATGCATGAATTATATGTATCCGTCAATAGTTTTAGAACCTTTCAAAATTAGATAGTCCCCTTCTAGAGTGTTGGTGTCGATCCTCAGCTTTGACAGGCAAGTAGGATGAAATTCTTCACAAAGCGCTGATGGTTTTTGAACCTTCTCAACTCAATCACTCCTGAGCGAGCTCAAGCAACTTTTTGCGAAAGCTGCTTATTTTGAGTATGCATCACTCCTTGAAATGATTTGCTCTGAATCCCCTGCTTTTCGTTCCGGGAAGGGCAAGATTGCCTCATATTTTCAAGGACTGACACAGAGAGCAGCGAGGATCAAGTCAAGGATAAGACAAGCACTCGCCACTGAGGAATTAAGGTGAGCAAAAATAAATCGATTGACCTCCTCTAAATATTGTTATATAGAGAGAATACTGAAGGGGATCATGAAATCAACCAGGATTTTGCCATCATCGTTCTTTTGTGATAGTTCTCACGAAAACGCCTTGGGCGGAAGGTTTTATTTCAATGTCGCTCCTATTGATCCGAAATTCATGTCAAACCACATATCATCCCAAGAGGATTTTTAGAAACGGTCAACGGGGAATGGAAAAGTGCCAAAAATGTTGACTTCCGGATCTCAATATGAAAAAGTATTTTCGTTGATCATCAGAAGACACTCATGATTGAGTCGCCCTGTTCAAAAAAAATCTTGATACATTTGCAGAGCGATTATACTATTTCCAGATATGAGAAAAATTTGCTTTAAATGACTAATCAGATCTGTCTTAAAAAAAATGTTGATTTTTTTCTGGATATAAAATATTTTCTCTTACCAAGAGGATTTTTAGAAACGGTCAACGGGGAATGGAAAAGTGCCAAAAATGTTGACTTCCGGATCTCAATATGAAAAAGTATTTTCGTTGATCATCAGAAGACACTCATGATTGAGTCGCCCTGTTCAAAAAAAATCTTGATACATTTGCAGAGCGATTATACTATTTCCAGATATGAGAAAAATTTGCTTTAAATGACTAATCAGATCTGTCTTAAAAAAAATGTTGATTTTTTTCTGGATATAAAATATTTTCTCTTAAAGAGTCGCTGTCGCGAATTGGCTTTTCGCTGTCAGCTATCAATCAGGATGACATGAAAGTCTGAAATTAACCCGTCAAATATAAAAATAGCTTGACAAAAGGTTAATATGAGAGTATCATTCAATCACCCGGCACCCGGCACCCGGCACCCGGCACCCGGCACCCGGCACCCGGCACCCGGCACCCGGCACCCGGCACCCGGCACCCGGCACCCGGCACCCACGTTCTAAATCCCAAGTCCCCAGTTCATTTGGTTGTCCCCCCTTATCTCATCTCGACCTCAGGGAGAGATCCTTAAGTTACCCCTCATTCATTTCAGCCAATGGAAATGCCTCAAGAGCATTGAAAGCTCATGGTTCATGCCCCCATCCTGGAGCCAATGAATCGGTTTTTTTGATAGTGTAATATTCATGGTGAATATTGCTTTTTTAACTATTTATATTAGAGGTAAAAATGAAAACAATATTTAGAAGTATCGTCGAGAATGTGCTTTCAGGAACGAAAGCAGGTTTTAAAGCAATCCTTAATTTTGTTTTTAATCATAAAAAAGTAAGGAAAAAAATGGATCATCAAAAAAGCAAATCAACCTTCAATGCAATCCTGCTGTCCCTCCTCACCCTGATGGTGGCTGCCTTTTGGGTCAGTCCGGCCGTGGCTGCCGAGAAAAAGATGGTCACAGATCCCACCACTGGTAAAATGGTGACGGCACCTGAGTACGGCGGAACAATCACCTATCCCTACATATCAAAGGGCGATACTACGGACCCCTTTATTACTGGCCCCTATGTGCAGTTCATCATTAGTGGCGTTAATGAGCAGCTCGCCTGGGCGGACTGGGGAATAGATAGGGACGTATGGGAATTTTCATCCGGGTTCCACTTTAGAGGACCTGCCCTGACAGGGATGCTGGCGGAACGGTGGTTTACCCCCGACCCAACCACGTTCATCTTCCATATCCGCAAGGGCGTTCACTGGCATGATAAGCCACCGGTATCCGGGCGCGAGCTGACTGCCGATGATGTCGCCTATACCTATCAGCGTATGTTGGTTCTGGGTGAGTTCACCGAACGTCCCCAGCAAACTCCCAGATTGAGCAACCTGCCCTGGGAATCGATAGAGGCCACCGGCAAATATACGGTTGTTTTCAAGCTGAAGGAACCAGTGCTCGGTGCGCTGAGGACTATCCTCAGCGAGGCACTGGTTTGGATATTACCCCCCGAGGTAATCGAGCAACACGGCAACTATGCGGATTGGCGGAACGTGGTCGGCACCGGACCCCTGATGCTGACTGACTATGTCGAAGACGTCTCTAAAACCTATGTCAAGAATCCTGACTACTGGGGCTACGACCCAAAATACCCCGAGAACCGCCTGCCCTATATTGACCAGTTAAGGGCCCTGTATATGCCGGAAGAAGCAGCACGTGTATCGGCACTACGCACGGGTAAGGTTGATATAGTACATGCCGCCGGCGGTGGCACTACTCTGGTAAACCGCGACTTAGTAACGAGCCTCCAGCGGACCAACCCCGAAGTCCAGGTGACCACTGGTTTCTCAAGCGCGCTCGGGACTTTTCTTCTGAACATGCGCAAGCCGCCCTTTGACGACGTCAGGGTGCGCCACGCCATGCAGATGGCAATCGACCTCGAGACGATTAACAAGACCTACTTTGGCGGTCTCGCAAAGTGGGAACCCATGGGGACGATTGGGTATGTCTTCCCGGAGTTGCAAACCAAATTCGAAGACTATCCCGAAGAGGTCAAGCAATACTATCGGTATGACCCGGAAGGGGCTGAGAAGCTCCTGGATGAGGCGGGATATCCGCGCGGTGCGGATGGCGTTCGATTCAAGGTCACCCATGACCACCGCTACCCCAACTATGATTTGGGCTATGCAGAAATAGCTGCCGGCTACTGGGCAGAGATTGGCGTTAAGGTAACGATTCAGAAACATGACACGGCCACTTGGGTCGGTCTTCTAGGAGATCATGATTATGAAATGGGCTCCGGCAGCTCGGGCTTTCTTCACTCCCCAACATTTGGGGTAGAATGGTATCGCCATGAAGGCTCATTTCAACGCGAATTTATATCCGGAATCGAGACCCCTGAGCTGAACGCCGCTGCTGATGCCTTTTTCGCCGCTATCACCGAGGAGGAGCAGAAGAAGCCACTTAAAGATTTTGATATGCTCTTAATAAAGCAGCACAATCTGATATGGACTCCTATGGCTCCAGTATATAACCTGAACCAGCCGTGGGTCAAAGGTTTTAGCGGTGAGTGGGGCATGGGATTTGGGGCATTACATTGGGTCCTCATCCACCTTTGGATTGACCAGGATCTGAAGGAAGAAATGGGATTCTAGCCGGTCACTGGATCCGAGCCCGAATCAGCATGAGCCACCCCCTCTCCCATCCGCAATCCGGGTGGGAGGAATTCTTGGCATGTAATGGGGCAGGCTTTTCGGCGGAATGACGGAAGCCTGCTCCGCACCTGATACGGGGTTGGGATATGTCCTGCAATGACAAAAGAGGTTTGGCAATGACGGGTAGAAGTGAAATAAGGTGTGTCACATGAGAGCCTATCTCATCAGGAGATTATTGCTGATCATTCCCACCCTGTTTATCTTGACCATCCTGGTCTTCCTCTCGGTGCGCTTCATCCCCGGCGATGTCATAGACTTAATGGTGGCCAGAAATTTAGGTCCGGATTCGGGATTTGGTGGCAAGATTGACCGTGAAGCTCTGGAGCGTTTGCTGGGACTGGACGTGCCGGTCTGGGTGCAGTATGGACGCTGGATAGGAGTGTTGCCGACCCCTGACTGGGTTAGCGGGGAGTCCCATTTGAAAGGGCTCCTCCAGGGCACCCTCGGCGACTCACTGATGGGCGGCCTTTGGACGGTAGAGGAGAAGATCATAGAGAGATTGCCGGTCACCATTGAGCTGGGGGTCATGGCCATCTTAATCGGGCTGGTGATCGCCCTGCCGATCGGCATCTACTCGGCGATTCGCCAGGATACGGCCGCCGACTACCTGGGGCGCTCCATCGCTATCATCGGCCTGGCCACGCCTAATTTCTGGCTGGCCCTTCTCGTCATGATCTACCCGGCCATCTGGTGGAGATGGTCGCCCCCGATGGAGTGGGTTCCATTCAGCGAAGACCCGCTGGGGAATCTCGGCATGCTCCTCATTCCCAGCCTGATTCTGGGGACGGCTGCTTCTTGCGAGACCATGCGGCTGACGCGCACCATGATGCTGGAGGTCTTAAGGCAGGACTATATCCGCACCGCCTGGTCCAAAGGTCTCAAGGAGCGGGTCGTGATTATCCGGCACACCATCAAAAATGCCCTCATCCCGGTGGTCTCCCTGATCGGCATGCAGTTGCCGATCGTGGTCGGGGGCGCGGTGATCATGGAGAACGTATTCATGCTGCCGGGGCTCGGTCGTCTCATGGTGGATGCGCTCAATGACAGAGACTACCCGGTGATCTCCGGAATAAACCTGTTTTTCGGCGTCGTCGTGATGGGAAGCAATCTCCTCATCGACCTGATTTATCCCTATTTGGACCCCAGGGTGAGGTATGAATAGTCGCTGGCGCGGAAGGTATGAGGAGTTGGGTTTAACAGACAAGAAAACGGTAGGGGCGGGTCACGTCCCGGCCAAGGGGAGCGGTGCGTTTTTCAGGCCGGGACGTCACTCGGCCCTACCGATAGAGAAATCGGGATCATGAGCAACACCACAGAGAGACCAACCAAAATAATCGAACCCAAGCGACGGGGCCGGCTGGCTGCATTCTGTATCAGGCTTCTCAGGGAGAAGCCTCTGGGGACGGCCTGCGGGATAATCCTATTGCTCTTGATTCTGGTGGCGATCTTCGCCGAGGCTCTGGCTCCTTATCCTTATATGAAAATAAATATGATAGAGAGGATGCAGGGCCCATCCGTCCGGCATCTGCTGGGTACCGACTTCGCGGGGCGAGACTTATTGAGCCGCTTGATCCACGGGGCTCGTCTTTCCTTAGCGGTCGGTCTGGCAGCGACGAGCATTAATGTGGTGGTCGCGGTCCTGATCGGCGGCATTTCCGGATTTCTGGGCGGCAAAGTGGACCTGGCCCTGCAGCGCTTTGTCGATGCCTGGATGGCCTTTCCGGGACTGCTGCTCTTGTTAACGATCATGTCCATCGTCGGCCAGGGTCTCCTCCAGATCATCGTCGTGCTGGGAGTCGCCGGCGGCATCGGCGGTTCCCGAATCATGCGAGGCGCGGTGATCGGCATCAAAGAGAATGACTATTTTCTGGCCGCCCGGGCGGTGGGCACCTCGACAAGCCAAATCCTGATCCGCCATGTCCTGCCCAATATCATGGCACCGATCATCATTGTCTTCTCGATCAACATCGGGGGGGTGATTATGGCTGAGGCTTCTCTGAGCTTCCTGGGATTCGGTCTGCCCGTCGAGTTTCCCAGCTGGGGCGGGATGCTCAGCCGGGAAGGACGTCTCTACATGGAGATGGCGCCACGGCTGGCGCTCTGGCCTGGGCTTTGCTTGACGATTGTCGTTTACTCCCTCAACATGTTCGGCGACGCCCTCAGGGACCTGCTCGATCCCCGGATGCGGGGCGGTCAAGGTAGTTACGGCGCCGCAAAGAAACGCAATCGAGGTTTCCTCGCCCGGCTGATCAATCCCTTCAAATAGTAAGCACACAAAAATTGTCCTGGTGCATACTGATCGGTTATTCCGTATATCTCTGAAGCCATTCCAACAAATAGTCTTCAACCAGAGATTGACAAATATTTTCTTTGACGACAATTCCGGATATACGCAACTGGTGGGTGCCCTTACCTTGGACTTTAGGATGAGGATCCCGAATTCCAATGACAACACGTTTGATCCCATTACGGATGATAGCTGAGGTACAGGGAGGGGTTCGACCAAAAAATGTACAAGGTTCCACAGTGGTATAAAGCGTTGCTCCAGAAACCGAGCGCTGCTTTTGTTCAGCATCGAGTAAAGCGCTGATTTCTGCATGGGCTCCTCCTGGTGGCTGTGTTTTTCCTTCACCCAGGACGATACCTTCCTTTACAATTACGCAGCCCACATAAGGATTGTCTCCAGTCGTCCCCTTGGCTTGCATTCCCAATTCAATCGCCTGTTTCATAAAGATTTCATCTTGGGCTTCTTGGGAATTCAGAGGGTTTTTCACAAGCAGACTCTATTCTTTAAAGAACGGGATTGAGTGCTGGATGGTGGTATATTTTCAATTGTCGATAGACTTTAAAATCGGTTTTATGGGAAAAAACTGTTTTGTCGTAGAGAACGGCTGGGAAGTAAAGGTTCGATCATCCAACATAGGATCGCTGCCAGAACAAACCATTGGAATTGCTCATTCCACAAACGTCGACGAGTTTTTTGCAACTCGTTACGCTGCAAATTTTCCCGTATGTCTTGTAGATATATCTTTTCCAAATCCAAATCGCCGGTCACCGACTGCGCATAACTACCACCAGTAGACAATGCCAGTTCTTTCAGTGCCGCTTCATTCAATTTGCTCATCACCAACTCTCCTTTCTTGTTCTTTAAAAACCCTCCTTGTAAATTTGGAATGGGAACACCTTCAGTTTTTCCGATGCCAATGACGAAGATTTTCACACCTGCTTCACGTGCTTGTTTCTCCACAATTTGCAACTCGCCAGAGTGGTCTTCTCCATCGGTGATTAAAATAATTGCTTTGGAATTTCGATGCGTGTCGGAAAATGCTTGCATAGAAGTTTGTAAAGCATGAGCTATGGCGGTCCCGGGCACCGGAATCAATTCCGTATCCAAAGTATCCAAAAAAATTTCGATGGCCTTATAATCCACGGTCAATGGACTTTGCGTAAAACCAATACCTGCAAATACAACCAATCCCACCCGATCTCCTTGTAACATACTCAGCAAGTCAATCACTTCCCGTTTGGCACGAGTGAGTCGATTGGGACTGATATCCTCGGCCAGCATACTCCGGGAAACATCAACAGCCAGGATGATGTCAAACCCGCGGTGCTGCACTTCCTCCCATTGAAACCCCATTCGTGGTTGGGAGAGAGCAATGATCCCTAATGCCATTCCTCCTAAAAGCAGCAGTAACTTGAATCGTAAGTTGAGCACACTGGGAAAGGATAGCAGACATGGCCATAACATTTCATTTGCAAAACGACGCAACAGGTGTTTCTTTTGCTGTTGAGAATATATATGCATCCCCAGCATCAGCGGAATCAGAAACAATCCTAATAGCAAATTGACATGTAGAAAATTCATAAAACAAAGAGAACTGGCAATCCTCCCAAAAATCTGTTAGTCTGACAATATATCTCAAATTTACTTTTCAATCAATCGAAGAAATCAAAATGTCTCCCAAAAAGAAAACCAAATTGCAGCGTAAAAATAAGAGCCATGCCAATAAATCCAACACCAAAAAGCGTTTCAAGACCGCACGGGAAGTGGCCATGTTGCTCAAAAAACTGGAGCAGGAAGAAGCATCTGAATGACTGCTATGTCTATCACCCGAACTAAACTGCTGGAGCACCTATCCCGTAGCACTCGTCTTAGCCATCTCAGGGCAAATATCGATATTGAATTTACCCTTGTTGTGAAAGAGCTTTACGACCTATGGCGAAACAACCGTGTTGAAGTGAAAAGAGATTGGGGAGATTCTCAGCAGAAAGCCAAGCCCATTCTTTATACAAACCGTGCTTGCTTTCTGCCCACAGACTGGATAGTTCTCGTTGAAAAAGCTCCTCAACAACAAACTATCAAAGTAGCCACCTGGAATGTCAACTCATTGCGTACGCGAATGCCTCTCGTATTGTCTTGGTTGGAAGAACAAAAACCGGACGTTGTCTGCTTGCAAGAGACCAAAGTTGAAGATCACGCTTTTCCGGTGCAGGAATTGGAATTGGCCGGTTATCGAGCTGTTTATTCGGGTCAAAAATCTTACAATGGCGTCGCGATTCTTTCCAGATATCCCATTGAAGAAATACGGATAGGATTTTCTAATGGATATGACGCGGAAAACAAACGTTTGACGGCAGCCCGCATTCTTGGCGTGTGGAACATCAATGTTTATGTTCCACAGGGGGAATCCATTCTCTCACCAAAATTTACATACAAACTCGAGTTTTTGGAGGAGCTATTGCAGGAATTGCAGAGTAACTACGACTCCGAAGATTTTCTTTTACTGGCAGGAGATATTAATATAGCCCCTGATGAGCGGGATTTGTCGAATCCGGAAGGTATGCAAGAACAAGTCAGTTTCCATCCAGAAGAACATTTATTCCTGGACAAGCTGAGAGGATTAAAATTCAACGACGTCTTTCGGCAATTTCATCAGGAAAAAGGCCGATTTTCATGGTGGGATTTTCGCACTCGTGGATTTGAAAAAGATGAAGGGATGCGGATTGACCACATCTGGGTTTCCCCTGGCCTGCTGACTCTCTGCCAATCCTGTACGATTGACGTCAATGCGCGTGAACAGCCAAAACCCTCGGACCACGCCCCAGTGATCACAGAATTCCAACTTCCAGACAGGTCCGCTGAGAACTAAGTCACCACCCGTGATTTTCAGCTGGGCTGGATCTGACAGAGGGACATAAATTGTTCTTCGTCCAATTGAAAAACACCCGCGCCTTCAGTGGAAATCTCTACTCGTACTTCTGCATCGAACCCCAAAACGATATAGGTGTCATCGTATATTTGTAAAAAATAAAAAATGGTCAGGTCTTCCTGCATGTCTTCATAGTAGAAACCGATCCTGAGCAATCCCGAGTCAATCAGTTCTGTTAAGAAAGCCCGGTCGTTTCCTTGATATCCTGGCAGGTGTTCGAATGCTTCTTTATATGGAAAGGTATCAATGGCGTATTCGAGAAGCATTTCGTCTCCTTCACTTCCCAAGCACAATTCCACCCAATCACTTTGTACTTTCATAGATCTCTCCAGAGGATTTAAAATTGGCATCAAGATTTCAGTGTAAATCGAAGCAAAAAAATATCAACCTTTTTAGTTTAGTTACTTTTCTTCTGCATTTTTTTGAAGAAGTCGACATAAACGTGGCGTGCCATTGGTGGCAACCATTCGAGACCCGCATGACCGGATCGAATTTTTGTCGAAGAAATAGAGGGTGTGTCAAATTCGAGGTAGCGGACAATTTCGCGGCCTTGATAGTAAGCAGTTCGCTTTGAGGGGAACCAATTGATTCCTTCAAACCACCGTGTAAAAGGTGCTATGACAAAGGGTGCCGGAATTGAATTGCTTAAATCAGGGGAACCTGCGCGATTCACTACCCATAAAGAGGCTAATGTTAGAATCTCCCTGGCATTTTTCCATTGCGCAAACTCTTGAAACGTATCCCAGCCTAACACGAGGTGCCATATTACATCCGGGTGTTGCTTTTGAAGGTGTTTCAAAGTGTCGTAGGTGTATTGCACATGGCGTCTTTTGATTTCAAATTCACAAATCTTAACCCGCTCCCGATTTTGAAAAGTTTGCTGGATCATTTCCAAACGCAGAGGATTGGGCAGCAGGGGTTGTTGCAATTTATAAGGAGAACGGCTGGTGGGCATGATCACAATTTGATCCAATTCCTGCTCTAACAACTGTTCGACAACAGCAACATGACCTTGGTGAATGGGATTGAAGCTCCCTCCAAATATAGCATAATGCAGAGGCATCTCTCTATTTAATTGCGGAGGCTCAAACTTTTGGCTTAAGCATATTGGAATTCAGTGAAGCGGCTGCGAAGTCTGCGAACCTCTTCTTGCACTTGCCTGCCTTTCATTGCTTCCACAATCAACGCGGAGATCTCTCCCATTTCGCTTTCCTTCATGCCAAAGCGAGTCATCTCTTGCACTCCAATGCGCAGTCCGGAAGGATTACGTACATCCTGGTCGCCGGGAAGCAAGTTGTGATTGAGAATGATGTTGTTGGCAGCCAGCTGTTTTGCCAAATCAATGGCGGGACCCAAGGCAGATACATTGATTGCAATTTGGTGACTCTCTGTAAAACCAAACTCTCGTGCCTCCACAGCAATACCTTCATCACAAAGGGCTTGCCCCAAGGCTTTGGCGTTTTTTACGGTTTGTTCCGCATAGGCTTTCCCGAATTGTTTCATTTCCCGGATTGTGGCAAGCAGTCCGGGTAATGTGTGTAAATGGTGGTTGCTGGAAGAACCTGGCAGAATGCCCCGGTCGATACTCGTCCACCATTTCAACTCCTCTGTCGTTTTCAAATTTCCCAAAACTATGCCACGTTGTGGCCCCGGAAAAGTTTTATGGGTACTGGCCGTGATAAAATGAGCCCCTTCTCGGAATGGGTCTTGAAATTCTTCCCCGAGGATCAGTCCTAAAACATGCGCGCCATCGTACAAAACCGGGATGTTTTTTGTCCGACAGACTTCTGCGATTGGAGCAATCGGTTCTGGAAACAAAAACAGGCTTTTTCCCAAAATTACCAAGTTGGGCAGGGTTTGCTCAATTAAATCCAAGCTTTTTGGAACGTCTAAATGATAACGGTCTGCACTGACAGGCCAGAAGTGTAAAGAAATGGAGTTTTTCTGGTTCATGGCCAGGACTTGGCCACGGACTTGGATTCTCCGCCCAAAAACCCCTGTTGGATTGTGACTGATGTGGCCCCCGACATCAATAGAATTGGCAATTACGGTATCATTGCCACGCAATAAAGCAAGGGCAACAGCGGTATTGGCAGCATTTCCGCTGATTGGACGGACATCAACCTGGGCGCAATTGGCCAGTTTTTTCATCTCCTCGCTGGCCATGATTTCAATTTGATCTATGTAATTGGTCCCTTCATAATATCGATTCGTGGATTCTGAAGTGTTGGGATGTCCCTCAGCATAACGTCCCATGAAATCATTGCATTCCATTGCACGAACCACGGGAGATTGGGTATTTTCACTGGCAATCAAATTTATCGTTTCTTGCCCGCGCCAAAGATTTTGATTTTCAATAATTTTTATGATATCTGAAATATCGACGGTCATTTGTGATCCTCCAAGGTCAAGCATCAGGTATAGTAGAAAGCTAAAAAAATCTTTTCTTTACCAAGGTGAATATTTGTAATTAAAACGAGGCTATACGATTGATGTTGAGTCCAATTTTCGTAATAAATCTGCTTTGCTGAATGAATGAACTCCAACATGCATTGTTGACAGTCCAGCAGCCAGGTTCGCCCAGTAGGCTGCTTGTTCAATCGCTGCTTCACCTGCCATCAAAAATGCCAACACGCTGACGATCATGTCACCAGCCCCTACTGCGTCAAATACTTCCCTGACTTCCGATACAAAATGTAAATAATTTCCTGGACCTTGAAATAACAACAGCCCATCCCGGTCCAAACTGATAGTGACATATTTAAAATGATATTTTTTTTGGATCTGTTCAGCAACTCGCAGGGCTTGCTTCATATTCTGCAACGGATGCCTTAAAAATATCTCAATCTCTCTGCGGTTGGGTTTGATCAAAGAAAAGTGCTGATAAATTCGATAATTCGCTTTTTGACGAGGATCCACAACTGTAGGAACGTTATGCTGAGTAGTCAGTTCACGAACTGTTTCCAACATACGATCTGTTAATAATCCTTTGCCATAATCCGAAATGAGGACTAATTCCACCTGGGGAATGGATTTCCTTAAAAATTGAAGTATTTCAAGCTCACAATCGGGTTTCCATTGGGGAGGAGGATCGAAGTCCATGCGTAACAATTGATGATGATCGGCAAGCATCCGGTGCTTGAGAATGGTGGTCAATTCTTCCAGTTGCCACACACCGGAAATATCAATCTGGTTTCTGGCAAAAAGTTCCAGAACCAACCGGGCATCTGAATCTTGACCGATCACACCACACGCGATTACCTTGGCTCCAAGCGTGGCGAGGTTGCACATCGCATTGGCTGCTCCTCCCAACCTGTTTTCTTCTCGTTCGACCAATAATATGGGTATGGGAGCCTCCGGAGAAATTCGGTTGACGCTTCCAAAAGTATGTCGGTCCAGCATCAAATCACCTATCACTAATATTGTGGGAGATTCGACCTGCTCCAGGGATAGTTGAAGTCCTTTCTTGTTGATCACTATTTCTTTTGGGATTTATGATTTTTTCTGTAAAAATTTTTCGATGATTTTTTCGAATCGTTCAAAGGATTGCGCTCCGGACAAGATATCTCCGGTTAACTGGTTGCTGCTGGCATCATAGACTCCGACAACAAATCCAGGTGTGCCGGTGATACCAATTAAGAAACCTTCTTCAATGTCATTATTGACCAGTTCCCGGTACTTTTCTTGTTCGATGCATCGTTCGAACTTTTTTAAGTCTTTTATTCGGATTTGTTTGCCATACGCTTTCAAGTCCTCTGGAAATTGTTGGCGTGGATTTGCAAAGAGGATGGCATGAATTTCCTCAAATTTTCCTTGTTCTCTGGCACATTCAGCGGCATTGGCAGCTTCATCGGCTTCCGTGTGAAAGGACAAGGGGAAATGACGATAGGCAAATGCAACCCGCCCTTTGTATTTTTCCATTAATTCATTGATCGTTTCCTGCGAACTTGCGCAAAAAGGACATTGGTAGTCGGAGAATTCCAAAAACATGACAGAGGCATTCGGACTGCTACGGATCATGGCACTACCTACTGATACTGTCACAAAAAACTCTAACGGAGGTTTCAAATAAGGGACTATCAGTCCTTGTTCAATAGCTTTATTGAATTGTTGGATTTCATAATTCAATCTGGCTTGCTGGCTGAGGAATTGCCTGATTCGCGGCGCAATTTGCTCCAGGCTGCCGCGTTTCATTAATTGATTCTGTTCATAAAATTGTTCAATTTGTTCATCGCTGATATTGATTTGAAAATTTGTCTGGAATTCCGTATGCGTCTTGGCTAGTTTTTTTAGAATATAACGCGGTAATTCAACCTGGAGCGCTTCATGCAATTGTATCAGCAAATCATGAATTGACTTGTTTGTCACGTCTTGCAGGTGAATCGCTTTTCCTTCTAAATTGGCAAGAATTGGATTGTTCGTAAAGATCCCTTCGACAGAAACTGTATTGGCGCCAACGGTTGATTTTTCGGATTTTTCGGCCAATGCTATCGACACTAGGCATCCTGTGAAAAAACACGCTACCAATAGTTTAAAGACTTTCATACTACCCTTCTTAATTAGTTGGAATTTCATGACGAAGAACATAAACAGCGATTAGCGGTAAATCGTTTCTATTGAAAGACAATAAAATCCAAATGAGAAAAAACTTCGCTATCCCTCATCCTATTTTAATTCGAAAATTTCACAAGATGGAAGTCGGGTATTGAATTTTCAGGCTTCTCTGTTACTCCTTTTCTACTCCATTCACTTATTGTGTTTTTCTTATTCAATAGACTCTTACTGTCTGAGATTCTCTTGGAAAGATTCACTTGCAAAGCAATGAAATAATTCGTATCTTTTATTACTCGAGCCCCTCCTCCGATTAATCCATCCCAGAATTCAATTTTTTTATATTGATTTGGCATGCCTTTCCTTTTCAACAATTTATACTCTTGGCTGCCCTGCATTGGTGTGATAACAGCTGGTGTGGCAATGGGGTTGGGATCCCAAACTTCTTCGTTGGGACTGCTTTGGCTCGTTGCCTTATTTCCCCTATTCGTTGTTTTTGACTGCATTTGTCAAAACTCCCGTTTTTCCTGGCGACAAAAAGCAATTTGGACATTTCTGGCATGCTGGGTTGCCGGTTGCATTGCATCTGCATGGGCCGCTTCCTTCATGACGCATTCCATCCACGTCTTTGGGCATCTCCCCAAGGTCGTGGCTGTTCTGATTACAGTATTTGGATACGGTTTGGAAGTGACCCTGTTGCTTTTCGTTGTCTTTGCTGTTCCCCTGCTTTGGATCAGGCGATGGCATGGGTGGGATATTGTAATGCGCTTCGCTTTTTTTGTGATGGTGGAGCCGATTTATCCCAAGTTGTTCCCTTGGTCTATTGGGAAATTCTCATTTCTGGAAGTATCCTGGATTGCCCAGACTGCAGACTTGCTCGGTGCTTGGGGTCTGGGATTCTATGTGGGAGGATGCAATTTTTTGCTTCTCTTTTTCTGGCGTTGGTTTCGCCAGAGTCAGGGGTTGTCCACTTACTCCATCAATAAAAAACTAGCTTGTTGTTTCTCAGGAATATATCTGGTACTTTTGGTTTCAGGTATGGCCTACGGGGGATGGCGTACCTATCAACTTCGCCCTCTTTTATCGCAAGGTCCATCCTTGCATGTAGCAGCGATTCAACCCAATTTTTCCTTACAACGACTCGCTTCCAATCCCGAGTTGGCCTATTCAAAACGGAAAAATAATATCTACGAATTGCTGAATGATTCCGCAAAAGCATTGATGCCCTTTTCTAACTCGAGTTTCCAGGCAGACTCTTCCATCCCCAAGCTCGTCGTTTGGCCCGAATCGGTTTATCCCTTCGACGCCAAAAATAAGGAGGGACTGCGTCTCCTGGAACAGTTTGCCAAATCTCAGCAAAGCGCAATATTGTCGACGTCCGTTGACTGGGAACTGACAGCGGAAGGTGATCCTTTGTGGTATAGTATCTCATTTTTTATGGGCGCTGATGGCACAGTAAAAGGACGATATAACAAAATTTCTTTGATTCCTTTTGGCGAATATATTCCCGGAGCCGAATGGTTTCCCGCCTACAGGCGATGGTTGAAAGAATTGGTACCGAATATTTCTGAATTTGCGCGAGGAAAAGAATTCACGGTATTTCAACTATCCGACACCATCAGGCTTTCAGGCATTATTTGCTATGATGCCTTTTCTGCCGAAATTATACGAAATATGGTGCATAACGGGGCAGGATTGATTGTCAATCTGAGCAACCTTGCCTGGTTTGGGAGAACCAATGCCTCCCGGCAAATGGAGTCAATCCTCCGTTGGCATGCCATTGAGAATCGAGTACCTTTCCTATATATTTCCAACAATGGGGAAAGTGTGTTTCTCAATTCTTTAGGAGAACCAATGAGCCAAAGGTTGGAACTATTCGAACAGGGAAGTTTATCCGAAACGATCCACTTACAGCAACATTATTCAATATATCGAGAACATAGAGAATGGATTCAAGGCGGGATCGTACTGCTATTTCTCATCATATTATTATCGGGACACAAGTATGGACGAATATTTACAATAAATTCAGATTCTTGAAAATTGGATAAAAGAGCAAATATGCGTAGAAAAAAATTGCTTTGGCAAATTTATCCTCCATATCTGTTAATTACCTGCATCTCGCTCCTGGCAGTTATTTGGTACGCTTCAATTGCTTTTCAGAAATTCTTCTTTGAACAAACGGCAGAAGACCTTGAAGTCCAAGCCAGTCTGCTCGCAAGTCAACTGTCAGATCCACTGATTCTTTCTGATCCTGAAAAAGTTGACACACTCAGCAAAAAGTCAGGCAAAGCAGCAGAAATACGAGTGACTGTGATCCTCCCATCTGGCAAAGTGATTGGCGACACGGATGAAAATCCTGCTATCATGAGCAATCATTCGGATCGACCAGAAATTGTGAAGGCGTTTACTGGCGAAGTGGGAACCTCAATTCGGGAGAGTACGACACTTCAAAAACAAGCAATTTATGTTGCGATTCCTTTGATGCAATCCGAAAAAATTGCAGCAGTTGTTCGAACATCTGTTCCGGTCACGTTGATCGGACAATCCTTGAACAGCTTGCAGAAGCGGATATTTCTGCAATGGGGGATCGTTGCCATAGCAGCTGCTGTCGTCAGTTTGTTCATCGCCCGCCGTGTCAGCCGTCCTTTTGAAGAATTGCGGAAAGGGGCGGAACGTTTTGCTCAGGGGGATTTAGCTCATCAATTATCGGTACCGCATTCTGACGAAATCGGAGGATTGGCGGAAACTTTGAATAAAATGGCCTCCCAGCTCAATGAACGCATTGAAACGATTGCAAAACTGGAAAACATTCGTAGTGATTTTGTTGCCAACGTTTCCCATGAACTGAAAACACCAATTACGACCATCAAGGGATCTGTCGAAACTCTTCTTGATGGCGCCCTCCACGAATCAGACGACAGGGAACGCTTCCTGCGTATCATTGCCAGACATACAGATCGTCTCAGTGCCATAATTGATGACCTCCTCACCCTGGCCAGGGTGGAACAGGAGGATGAAAAGACAAAGCTGATTTTCAAAGAAACTCCACTCAAGGAAATACTCGATCTTGCTGTTGAAGATTGCGAACAGCAAATTATAGAAAAAAATATAAAACTCAGTCTGGTTTGTCAGGAAGGTCTGCTCGTCAAAGCCAATGCACCACTCTTACAACAGGCAATGATCAATTTGATCAGCAATGCCATCAAATTCAGCCCTGCAAACAGTCCTGTTATCGTAGATGCCCAACGATTCGATTCAAATGTCCGCATTCAGGTCAAAGACCAGGGTTGTGGTATTGCGGTCAATCACCTTCCTCGCTTGTTTGAAAGATTCTACCTTGCGGACCCTGCCCGAAGTAGAAAACTGGGGGGGACCGGATTGGGCCTGGCCATTGTCAAACATATCACTCAAGTGCATGGAGGTCGCATTGAGGTTGAAAGCCAGCCAGACAATGGCAGCACGTTTTCCATTTTCCTTCCCAGATAGTATCTTGGACAAACCTACGCTACTGTTTTTCTTTAATTTGAAAGTTAAAGATTAAATAACCTGAGTTCGAGATAAGAATTTAATAAATTCAATATGTTATGGAGTCCTCATATCTGAGAGAAACCTTGTCATTCCTGCGGAAGCAGGAATCCAGAGGCATGCAGACAGACCGAAAGCTGGATCTTCGCTTAGGCGAGGATGACAAATACACCAGGATACTCATATTATTGAAGAGTAATGTCGAACTCAGGTTAAATAATATTTTCTTTACGGACTGGATCTGGTATCCAGAAACAATGCGCACCCGAGAAGACATCCCAACCCGCTGCGCACTGATCCAGGATCTCTATGAGTGAATACGAAAATTGTTTAGAAAACGATTGGGCTCAAATCAATGAGCAATTGATGGCGGTATCATTACAAGTAGAGAAAGCGATCGAAAATGCGGTGGATGCCCTCATACTGAAGAATTCGGAATTGGCATACATCACCATACTGGGTGACAATCCCATCAATCGGGCATTCGAGGAGATCAATCAATTGTGCTATACGTTTATTGCCCAACATATACCGACGGCAGGGGACCTGCGTCGGATTTCCTCCATTCTTCGTTTCAACATCGAGTTGGAACGCATCGGAGATTATGCGGTGACGATTTGCCGGGAGATAGTACAGATTTCCCGTCCCTTGGAAAAAAACATGATCCTCAATGTGGAACGGCTTGCTGAGGAATCCCGTGGCATTTTAACCCAGTCGACCACCGCACTCAGGGAAGATGATGTGACATTGGCAAAGAGAACCATGGAGCGGGCTCGCAATGCAAAAGGTCATTTTAAGCAAATCTTTCAGGAATTGAGCAATATGAAAAATAGGGAAACCTGGTCTTTGCAGGATCTATTTGGATTGTTGGCCATCTTCAATGCCTTGGGGAGAATTTGTGACCAATCGAAAAACATCTGTGAAGAGACGGTTTTTATTGTAACCGGAGAAACCAAACAGCGACAACCAGTCCGTGTCTTGTTTCTGGAAGAGGATTCCACAGGCCGAAGCCTGATGGCAGTGTGTATTGCGCACCACCTGTATCCAAGAACTGGAGAGTATGCCTGTGCTTCTAAGGCACAGGTTGGTTCGCCGGATCCGCAAGTTATCGATCTACTGAATCGCTATGAACTGAATTGGCAATCCTGGCAACCGAAAACTATGACTGAGCTTCCCCCTTTGGATGATTTCAATGTAATCGTCAGCCTTCAAGGACCGGTCGATTCCTACCTGCCCAAGACACCATTTCGTACAGTCGTCCTTGAATGGGACACAGGTCAGGTTCATGAAGCGAAATATTCAGAATACAAACACATTGCATATGAAAGAATGTACCAAGAACTTGCATTCCGCATCCAACATCTCATGGAAATCCTGCGAGGCAAGGTGAATTCTTGAAGCTGCTTCCCCTACACTGAAAGTGAAATGAAACAATCGGCCTGAGATTGACAATGCTGCCATACTTTCTGGGGACCATCCCCTCCAGGACGGCTTTGGTCACCGTCATGGGTCCCTTGAGATTCACCGCTATTTGCCAGTCCCAGCTCTCCTCGGTACTCTCAATAAAAAGCCCCAGCTCCTCCAAACCGACATTGTTTATCAGGACATCCATCCTTCCAAAGGTCTCCTCCACCTCCCGGACGGCGCGCTTCACCTCCTGGCTGTCGGTTATATCCATCTTCACCGCGATCGATTTTTTTCCTCCCTGGGAGAGGATCTCCTCAGCCACCGCCTGCGCATTCTCAAGCTGGATATCCAGAATGGCCGTCATGGCGCCCTCGTTGGCGAGTCTCCGGGTGGTTGCTTCCCCAATCCCTTGAGCCCCCCGTGATAATAGCCACTTTGTCCTCAAAACGTTTCATAGTGTCCCTTTCTTAATTTCTTTTTCAAAACATAAACCTCCCCCCATTCACACTTAAGAAGCCTCGCTCACGGCTTCATCTCCCCGATGATCGGTGTGTCGCGCGAGATGCGCTCCGCGTTAAAGTCGCCCCGGTGGCCAATGCCGAACCAGACCTTGAAGCCCAGGAGATCGAGGAGCTCTTGGGTCGCTTCCTCATACACCTCAGGAAGCAACGCCATCGGATAATTCTCGAAGGGCCTGAACATGGGCGGTTGGTAAGCGAAGGTGAGGCCCTTCCGCTCGCCAGTCGGATCCTGAGAGAGGTAGGCTCCGGATCCATGAATGAGCCGGCCGTCGAAGATGAAGCAGTTGCCGGCCGGGCCTATCACCTGTATCTGGTCCTTAAGGTCGTCCTTGTTCGGTCGGCGTCCGAGCTTGTGGCTGCCGGGCACGATCCAGGTTGCACCGTTTTCGCTGGTGAAGTCGTCCAGCATCCAAAAGACGTTGCACACGATGCACGGCATCAGGGTCGCTCCCGGGGTCTCGGGCTGGCCAGGATTCGCGCGTGTGATCGATCCGGCCCGCATCGGCTCGTCATAGCGGCCGGCCGATGGGACGAACCATTGGTCCTGGTGCAGCGTCTGCGCCTGGCCGCCACTGCGAATGATGTTCGCCAAGAGATTTTGGATACGGATTTCCTCACCGAGCACATGGTGCACAATGTCCAGAATGTCCGGCAGCGCAGCCATCTCGCGAAAGATACGGCCCTTGTTTGCGAGAAAAACCACAGCTTGGTTGTTGCCAGTCTTGGGTTCCGGAAATTCTCCCAGGTCATCAGGGATCCGGCCGTCACTGAAGAAGCCGACGCCGGCCTTGCGCTCGGCCTCGGCCTGCTCGCTGAGACGCTTTTGAGCTTCGGCAAGCTGTTCCGGGGTCAGCGCTTCCTTGACGAGACAATATCCATGCTCGTCGATATCTCGTTTCATTGTCCCGGCGTCGCGGGTCCACGTGGGTAGGGTCATTTTTCCTCCTTTATAAACTCTGAATACTCATACTCTTTACCGCTTACTCAATAATTTCAAGCCAAACCATCTTGAAAGGCCCGTCTGTCATACCTGCCAATTTCTGATTGTACTCACTTTCAGGATCTCGGTTAGGATCTTTCGTGTAATTTTCAAAATCTTCCCTTTTCTCCCATTTACACCATATGTGGACAGTGCTTTGACCAGAATCATCTGTGGAAACTCCACTTTCCAAAGAAATATGCCCAGGTTTTGATTTTGCGATAGCAAATCCTTTTGGCGACTTCAATAAATCCACAAGTTCATCCTTCTTATCTTTTTTAATTTTTATTTTACTGATATAAAGTACAGCCATATTCCTCCTGCAAATTAAAATATTAAAGAATCCACCTTGACTAGCCGTCTGCGACTAGACATCCGCCATAGAAGGTGGTTTTGATGGGCCCCTGGAAGGGGCGTCTCGTGATCGTACTCGTGAGCCGTGCTCGTGCTCGTGAACGAAACGGCATCCCTGAGAATCCTGGAATCCCTGCTGTCTCTTCTATTCGGAATCCCCCTCTCAAGGGAATCGGGAACGTTTCTATCGAGCACGAGCACGATTACGAACACGGGCACGTTTCTGGCAGAGCCGATTATCTCTGACCATGACTAGGCTGGGCCGCATTCGGATCCCCGCCCAAAGGACGTGGTTTAATCAGATAAAATTAAAGCTCTCATTCTCACAAATAAGTGCATGCGTGGTTATTCAGTTTTTCCGTATCGATTTTGAGATTCATGCCGCCTTGAGCCAGGCCCCGATTCGGTTTGAGAGCAATGATGGAGCGGAATAGAGTCATCTGGAACCTTAACCTTTGGTAGCGCCTGCTGTGAGGCCTGACACGAAGTATTTCTGTAGCACGAGAAAGGTTACGATGACGGGCAGGCTGACAGTGACCATTGAAGCAGCGATTCCAGGATAGTCCACGTGTGATTGACCTATGTAGGTATTCTTGAACCCTATAGGAACCGTGGCCAGAGTTAAATCGTTAAGGAGTAAAATAACATACATCAGGTGATTCCAGGCTGCCAGAAATGAGAACATTCCGACGGCCACGAGCGCCGGAATAATGAGCGGCAGAACAATTTTGGTCAAGATTTGGAATCGATTGGCGCCATCGAGGAGCGCTGCCTCCTCAAGCTCCTTTTCGATCGTGTCGATATAGGTTTTAAGCATCCAAATGGAGAAGGGTAGCACCAAACCGGTGACACCCAGGATGATCCCGGCGTGGGTGTTGAGTAAATTGAACGATCGATAGACCAGGTAGATGGGTAACATGATCGCGACGTAGGGGAACATCTGGGTCGAGAGAAGTCCTAGCAGCAGTGGTTTTTTGACGGGAAAGTCAAATCTTGAGAAACCGTAGCCGGCCAGGGCGGCCAAGACCATGGTAATGAAGGTCACTGAGAAGGATACGATCGCCCCGTTTATGGCAAAGGTAAAAGTGCGACCTAACCCCCATCTTAACTCCTTGAAACCTTCAGCTGTGGACAGCCACATAGCCTTGTAGCTTTTTAGCGTCCACTCATCGGGTATCAGGGTGGGAGGCACGCTGTAAGCCTCCTCCCAGCTCTTGAATGAGGTAATCGTTATCCAATAGAGGGGAAACGCAACGAAAACTAGGGCCAAAAGCAGAATGACGAACTTTGAAATAGTAAACAGATTTCCTGAGTTTTTCATCTTAATCCCCCAGCACTTTCATACTTCTCAGATACAGGTAGGCGAATCCCGTAAGCGCCAACAACCAAACGACGCCGATGGCGGAGGAGAGGCTGAAGTTTAATTGTTCAATGGCCGTTCTGTATGCCAGATTCACCAGGATATCCGTCTTACCGATCGGCCCTCCCTTGGTCGTGCTAATAACGATATCAATGAAGTTGAAGTTCCATATCACCATGAGGGTCGTCGTAATGACAATGACATTTTTGAGGTAGGGCAGCGTGATGTACCAGAAACGCTGAAATAGGTTCGCTCCATCAATCACGGCGGCCTCTTCGATCTCCCGGGGAATGGTCTTTAACCCGGCCAGGAACATGATCATGCAGAAGGGGAACGACATCCAAATGGTAGCTATGATCAAGGTGGGCATGGCCGTATCCAAACCCGCGAAGAAATTTATCGGTTTGTCAAGCAGACCGATTTTCGTTAAGAAATAACCGATAACGCCCCCTTTTTGAAGAGACATAAACATAAAGATAATGGCCACCAGGGCCCCCGGCAAGACCCACGGTATGATAAAGAATGACCTGAGTATGCTATTTATGCGGGTCTGTTTATTGAGCGCCAAGGCCAGCAGTAAACCAACCAGGGCCGCTCCGGCCACGGAAGATATAGCGTAGACGAGCGTCACCTGAACCGAATTCCAAAAGAAGCTGTAGGCGAAGAGTGTCTTGTAGTTGGCAAATCCGACCCAGGGCGATTCGCCCAGCTGAAACAGGTTAACGTCTCGAAAGCTATTGATAATCCCCAGCCCGAGTGGGTAGAAAATCAGGCCGAAGACGACAAGCAAGGCCGGCAAGGTCAGCAAAAATCCATAAATCCTGTCCCTCGTCTGTAGGTTCAGCTTGATGCCGAGGGAACCCATAGTGCGGTTCATCACCTGTGCGGGATTTAGATTCAAATTGGCTCCTTTGGAGTCGTAACATAGCTCATGGTGCTACCAATGTCGTTAAGAAGCTGTTTTAAAACCTATTATCCCCCCTCCCCTGGTGGGAGCCGTACGCGGAAGCGAGGTTGGGGGAGGGGGAACAACGAAAGTCTGAAATTCACGGTGATTCCTTCACCCTCCCCCGGCCCCTCACGTCAAGGGAGGGGAGACATTTGTGGCAATTTTTGGGGTTTTAAAACAGCTTCTAAGGTAAAATGGGCTGTGTCATGTCCGAATGTACTTGGAAGCGAAGCGGCGGGGCAGGACAGTGTCCCGCCCCTCGGTGCGGTAGCTTCAATTACATACGGGTGACGATCTTAATGTTTGCTTCTGCTTCCTCCAATATCTCGTCAATCGGTTTATCCGTAAATACCGCTTTGTTTGCGGCATCAATGACGAATGGCGCCGCTCTACTCCACATTTTATGCAACTTTGGCATTCTTACAGTGGGAATGGCGTTATCTCTCGCCGTACGGTGTATGGGATTATCGTAGGGTCCGCCGGGCTTATACATGTCCTTCTGCACACTGAGCGCGGCGGTAACAGATTGATTTGCCGTCCACTGGAGACCTACCGAAAATGGATCGGTTGTAAACCAATAGGCAAATTTCCAGGCTTCTTCCTTCACCTGACTCTGTTGGGAAATAGCTATCGTTTTGACGTTTGGCGGCGTTACCGGGTCATCCCCCTTATTCAAGACGGGAAGTTTTTCTATTGAAAGGCTCCCATCATAGAGCCCACCGTTATCCCAACGACCAGGGTTAGTCTGAAGCAAATTACCCATCAACCAACTCCCTTGGGTAACAATTGCCAACTTTTCTACTGCAAGCCCTCCTGTAATTGGTGCCATGATATCTTCCCCGGGACCATATATCAATCCCGCTTTTGCCATCTTTCTCCGCCATTCCAGCCAGACCTTGGCTTCGGGGGTATTCAAACCAATCTCACCCTCGTCAAGATTCTCCAGCGGAAAGACCCCAAAGTTCCAGGGCTCCCATATATTAAGGGCATCCATCGTCCAAGCCCAAGAAGGTATCCAAAAATAAAAATCTTCGCCATTGGATTGATCGCGTACCTTGATCGCGTTCTCGTATACCTCATCCCAGGTTTCCGGGATCCCAACACCATACTTCTTCAAGAGATCGTGATTGACAAACATGCTGCAAGGATCCATCAAAAATGGAATGGCATATACCGCATCACCTATTTTTCCTATGTCACGTACATTTGGATCGAACTCCGCCATTTCTTCTGGTGTTGCAAGTTTGGTTAGATCGGCTAAAACGCCATTTTGGGCAAGGTCGTAATACCATACCCAGTCCAGCCACATGACATCCGGTGCGTCACCCGCCGCTGCTCTCACCAGCAGTGACTGTGCTGTATCCCCCCAGCCAACACCTACCACTTGAATATCTATATGGGGGTTTAGTCGCTCATATTCCTCAATGACTTTTTTTATTAACTCTTGAGTTGGTGGCCACGTCCACTGAAAACTGTCCATTTGGATGACGGTTTTCTGGGCATACACGCTCCCAGCCAAGAAGACGCTTGCTCCCAGTATGAGAGCCAGCAGGGTTGCCCTGAAGGTTGATTTGCGGTTTAGATTAAACCTAGCGATTATTGTTTTCATAAGATTCTCCTTAAAAAAAAAATGAATGAATAAATGGCATTAACAGAATAGCGATTTTCGATTTCATAAGATTCTCCTTAAAAAATAAAAAAAATGACAAAATGACGCTCTCACGCGCCCATGATTTTCAAAACGGGTTTTATTCCATAGGCATTTCCTCCTTTAATGATGATTTACTTCGAGTGTCTGACCGATAACCCTTTTCTCCCCTTAAATCGTCCCCATGCTTCGTGTTGGGTCGCGCTGCTTTGGAGTTATAGTCAGGGGACCTCTCCCTTCCTCAGTGGAAGGAATTGATTTGTTGGAATAGTATCAAGCAAGGATGGTGCCAAAACGGCGCGGGATAGTCTAAGTGACAGATTTCACTGGAATAATTGATTGACAGAGGAAGTTTCGACAGGTTTTGAAAAGATCGCGAAGTGGGGTCAAATGACCCCATACTACCGTGGATTTTCAGGATAACCTACTGAAATTTAAGGAAAAATGAAAATTGGGGTCATTTCATCTCATTTTGGGGCTTAATCACCCCATAACTCCTCATCTTTTTAAAAAGTGTTTTAAGGACGAGCCTGCTCTGATCACAAATAGGTCGATCCCTCTTGACAAACTTTTCTATTTTCCTTTATAAAACCTTGCTTCCTCACTTAAACAAGGATCATGGACGATGGCCCAATCTAAAAAATCCTCCAACCGAAAAGGCACGCCTCACAATGATTTTTTTATCCAGCAGTGGAGTGATTTAAAGGTGGCTCAGGCTTTTTTTAAAGAATATTTGCCCGCTTCTATTCAAGCCATCATGGATTGGTCCCAATTGCGGCTAGCCCTAGGGGATTTTGTGCAAAAAGCATTGAAGAATCGTAAAAGTGATCTCCTTTATGAAACCCGTTTTAAAGGAAGCGAGGGCCAGGCAATCAAGGGCTTCTTCTTGATTCATTTCGAGCATCAAAAAGAGCCGGAAGCCAACATGAGTTATCGCTACTTGAACTATTTAGTGGGGATTTATGAGCAATACCAAAAGCAATTTCCCCAAGAAGGCCTCCCGATTTTTTTCCCGGTGACCCTTTTTCAAGGCCCTAAAAAATGGACCGCAGCCCTCCACTTCCATGATTTTCTCAAGGTTCCCGAGCCTCTCAAACCCTATGTGCCTTCCTTTGAGTATCACCTGGTGGATTTATCAGGCATGCGGGATGATCAAATCAAAGGGACCTTGTTTTTAAGGGTGTTTTTGATGATCATGAAACATATCGATTCCCCAGAGCTTTCCGATCTTTTAGCCACGGTCATCTGGCCTTTGTTTGAAAAACTATTTGAAGAAGGCAGTGGTTTGCGGTATCTTGAGGAGGTACTCTACTATTTATTCAAAGCCAGTTCCCACCTCAAAGAAGAGGAAGTGGTGCAACAAGTTCAAAACCTGCTTAGCTTTGAAAACGCTCAAGAGGTCATTATGACAGTCGCCGAACAATTAGAACAAAAAGGAATCAAACAAGGAATTGAACAAGGAATTGAACAAGGTAAAATTTTAGTGGCAAGCAAACTTTTATACAAAAAATTTGGCCACGCTGCAATACCTTATCAAGATAGACTGGCTTCCCTTTCTACCGATGAACTCGAAATCCTCATTGAGAGACTGATTACAGAATCTTCTCTAGAAGACATTTTTCAAGGGTTTTCTTGGAGCAGTCCTCCGACAAAGCTTTCTTAAATTCCTCTCGTTTTTCTAAACGGCCAGCTTCATCTCCCCTAATGACTATTTCGCCACATTATGGGGCTCCAACACCCCATAACTCCTCATCTTTTTAAAAAGCGTCCTTCGGTCAATGCCAAGCTTGGAGGCAACTTTGGAGCGGTTCCAATGGTTCTTTTCCAATTGCTTCAGGATATATTCTCTTTCGAAATGCGCCACCGCATCTCGGAGCAACTCTTCATTTGGCCAGATCGGTTCAAATTTCATCTCCGGCGAAGGGGTCGGCGTTCTTAAAGGGGCTCCCAGAAAATCGACCTCTCCCTGGGAGACATAGCGATGCAGAGTGTTTTGCAGCTCCCGGACATTACCTGGCCAATCGTAGGCCTGCAGGGCTTCCAGAAATCCTGATGTGATGGGCTTTCCTTGTTGAAGCGCTGCCGTGGATTTCAAAAAATGCTCGACCAGCAGAGGGATATCTTCTTTTCTTTCCCGGAGCGGGGGCAGGCGAATGAGAAAGACATGGATCCGGTAATAGAAATCTTCTCGAATTTGCCCCGTCTTTACCCGATGACTCAGGTCCTGGTTTGAAGCCGCAATGAACCGGATATCGGGCTTGATGACCTCGTTGGTGCCAACCGGGGTAAAGCCATTGCCCTCCAGGACACGAAGTAGTTTAACCTGCAGGTTCAGTCCGATATCGGCCAGTTCATCCAGGAATAAAGTGCCTTTGTCGGCCAGGTGCAGAAAACCGCGCTGATCGCAATCGGCCCCGGTGAAAGCCCCTTTTTTGTGTCCAAAGAACTCGCTCTCGATCAGGTTTTCGGCGATGGCCCCGAGGTTCACCGGGAAAAAAACCTGCTCTTTGCGGTCACTGGCGTCGTGAATGGCCCGGGAGACCAGTTCTTTCCCGGTCCCCGATTCACCGTAGAGGATCACGTTCGCATTGGTGGCCGCGGCCCGTAAAATCTGCTCGTATACCCGCTGCATGGGCTCGCTTTTTCCGATAATGTCACCAAACCGAAAGCGGTCTTTTATGTTGGCCTTCAGGCGGACATTTTCTTCATGCAGGGAGGTTTCGCTCGCTTTCAGTTCGTCCATCGCCTTTTTGAGGTTTTCGTGAAGCCTGGCGTTTTCCAGGGAAATGGCGATCTGGGAGGTGAGGTGTTTGATCACCTCGAGTCGCCGGGAGGTGAAGGCTCCCTCGACCAGGTTGTTTTCCAGGTAAATGATTCCGCTCAAAGATGACTTGTGAGTGATCGGTGCGCACAGGATGGATTTGGGGCGCTCCCTCCGGATATAATCATCCTCGACAAACCGTACCTCGCGGGCGGCATTGTCCAAAACCAGGTGCTCCTGGGTTTGTTTCACCCAGGAGATGATCAAGAGGGAGAGGGATTCAGCCTTTTCCACAGGCAGGGAAAGCGGCAGGAAACATTCGACCTGCTCGGCACTCCCGCGGGCAGCGATGAGAGACTGACCTTCGGTTTCCAGTATCAGGGCTGCTGTCTGGGCCCCGGCATTTTCTATGAGAATGACAAGCAGAATCTCCAGCAGCGGTTCCAACTCGAGGGTACTGGAGATGGCCTCCGAGGCCTTGAGCATCGTCGCCAGGTCCAGGTTGGCCGAAGGAGACGCCGCTTCAGCACGATCATCGGCAATCAGCCCGGGATATCGAGACTTCAGGTGCGCGACCTTCCGTTTTGCTCCCCAGGCTTCGTACTGCTCCATTGATGAGCGCAGGTAAGAGCCGGCGGCGACGTTCTGCCCCTGGTTGAGCAAGTACCTGGCTGCCAGTTCATTGGCCAGGGCTTCCTCGTGGATAAATTCGCTCTCTCTGGCCAAAGCGATGGCTTGGTCATAGTGGTGCATAATGGTATCGGGTTCGCCATCCAGAACCCGTAGCCGCTCGGCTTCCACCAGGTGGTATTTATGCAAATAATTGGGTGGGGCACTGCGCGCCAGTTTTTCCAATGTATCCTGATGTTCATGGACTTGGGTGAGGATCTCCTCCTTTTCCCTGTCAGTCACCTGGCCGTAAACCGCGAGGAGAGCGAGGGATCGGTAGCAATTGGCCAGGGGATCAATCAGGGAATCCTTGTAGGTTTTCATCAGGTTGATCATTTCAAAAGCTGTCTCCCGGGCTGCTTCGTATTCTTCGAACAGGGTTTGCAGCACCAGCTTTTGGTAATTGAAACTGCAATGTTCATAATATGAGTACTCCGTACTTGTCACCCTGTCGTATTGATCCATGATGCCGCTCGACAGGCTCGCAGGTTCCTCCATCAGAACCATAACCGTCTTCATCAGCATTTCGACCCGGGGCGACCCGAGCATATAATCGATCTTCTTGAGAGCAGCCTTCAACGTCGATAATTCCCCTTTCAGCCAATTCAGCTCCTTCCCGCACATAAAGGCAATCTGACATCTTACGACAGCGCTTTGACCGGCATTGAAGAAATCTCCCGTCTCAATTCCCATCTGATGAGCTTCCAGCAAGGGCTCCAATGACGCCGACAGCGGCTCCTGGTAGAACCGGGTCGCGGCGTTGAAAGCCAAGGAAACTTTACAGTTTATTTCCTTCAGATCAAGCGCTTCCATGAGCTGTATGCCCAGACGAGCGAGTTCATAACTAAATTCAAAATCCTGAGTAAACAAGCAATATATAAATCCAAGGAGACAATAGAAATCGGGTGAATATTGCGGGTGAAAATGATTGAGCAGAAAAGAGATGCGTATAAAAGCGATGGGCTGCCAAAGACCGTCATCCAAAGTAACCCCAGCCTCGCCATAGGCCAAATGGAGCTCATAGAGGATAGGGACAAGGACCTCGGCATCCGGTTGGGTGAGCGGCTCAAAGCGCATCACGTCCGCGACGCTTTTACCGTCCAGGCCGGATTTGATTTGAACGAGGGTCTGCTGCCATTGGTCGAGAGACAGACGGCTCAGTTGACACCCCAATTTCTCCAGAATCTCCGCGCCCGTTTCCTGTGCCTTTTTTAATTCACCCTGGTTGGTATACGCCTTGATCCGGCATCGATAAACATTGGCCAGGTCCGGGTCCTCTCGGGCGTTGTCTTTTACGGCACCCGCCAGCTTCTCCATCAACTCGAAGCGGCCGCAGAGCGATGACATCTCCGTGGCTTCCTCATGCAGGGATAAGGCCAGGGGGTAATGCCGTTTCCAGGCAGCGTCTCCTAATAAGAGGTACAGGCCCAGGGTAAAATATTGCAGGGCCTGTTCAAAGGCCGAAGCCGCTCTGGCATGACGACCGGCTTCCAGGTTGAGTTCCGCCAGGTGCGATCGTTCTTTCCATTTACCCTTCAACCTCTGGGCCAGGTTGAGATGGTGGACGATGTCAAAAAGAAGAGCGTCACTTTTTCCAGGAGCGTATTGCTTGAGCAGGGTCTGACCGATTTGAAGATGGACCGGCTGTCTCTCCTTTTGTGCAATGAGGGCATAGGCAGCCTGCTGCACCCGGTCATGCAGGAATTTGAAGCTGCCGCCCTCCACGCTCGCTCCGGCGGTCGGATTATCCGGCTCCGGGGCTCGGGAAAAACCGAGGATCAACCCGGTTTCCAGGGCCGGCAACAGGTTCTCATTGATCTCCCCGCCTTCTTCTCCGCTGATCAACTCCAGGGATTCAAGGTCAAAAGTATTGCCGATGCAGGCCGCCAGGCTTAAAAGTCGCCTGGTTTCAGCGGAAAACCGGTGGAGCCGGTCAACCAGCATCTCCACCACATTCTCGGTCACCGCCAGGAACTCGATGGCAGCCAGGTCCCAGGTCCATCGTTTTTCCTCAGGGGAGTAACCGATCAGGCCCTTCTCGGAGAGTACTGTCAAGAACTGGCCCACAAAGAAGGGATTGCCGCCGGTTTTGCGCGCCAGGAGTTCGGCCAGCGGTTTGGCCTCTTCAGGACGACAGTGGCAGGTATGGACGAGCAGTTGTGAGATGTTCTCCGGGTTGAGGGACTTTAAAGGGATCGTCTGCAGCGGCTGGCCAGTTTTTTTGATCACCTCACAACTGATCGACAACCGGTGATCGGCCTCCACCTCGTTGTCGCGATAGGCTCCCAGGAAAAGCAGAGGTTTCCTCTCCGGATCCCGAGCAATGCGTTCCACCAGCTTGAGGGTATCGACGTCCACCCACTGCAAGTCGTCCAGAAAAATAACCAGCGGATGGGTTTTTTCACAGAAAAGGCCGATGAATTCCAGTAAAACGGCAGTGAAGCGGTTGCGGGACTCCAGCGCTCCCATTTCCGGTAGTGGGGGTTGCGGGCCGATCATCAGTTCCAGTTCCGGGATCACTCGGGTCACCAGTTGTCCGTTGGCTCCCAGGGCAGTCCGTATCCTGTTTTTCCAACGCTCCATTCCGGATTTGTTTGCGACCGATATCTCCCGGATGAGTCCCCGTAGCGCCTGGATCAGGGCGCTGTAGGGGATATTGTGCCGGAGCTGGTCAAATTTGCCGGAGAGGAAGAAGCCGTTTTTTTGGGCAACGGACTGGTGAATTTCACCAACCAGGGCGGTTTTGCCGACACCAGCGGATCCCGAGATCAGCACCATCTCGGTCGCTCCCTGGCTCACTCGCTCCAGGGCGGCTTCCAGGGCGGTGATTTCATCCTTCCGGCCGTAAAGCCCCGGGGCGATCTGCAATTCTTTGGGAATGTCCAGGCGAGCCAGTGGAAAGTCGGACAGGCTCCCCTGGTTTTCGAGCTGCTCCACACATGCCAGCAGATCGGCTGAAAGGCCCGAGTGACTCTGGTAGCGCGCCTCGGCACGCTTGGCCAGCAGTTTCATGACCATATTAGAAAGGGTTTTGGGCACCTGCGGCGCCACCTGGTCCAGGGGTACAGGCTGCCGGGCAATGTGAGCGTGGATGATTTCCATGGCCTCCCGGGAGTGGAAAGGCGCTCTCCCGCTGAAAAGTTCATAAAGGGTGGCGCCCAGGGAATAAAAATCACTGCGATAATCGAGGGGGCGATTCATCCGGTCGGTCTGCTCGGGGGAGATATAGGGCAAGGTTTCCCCGCTTAGCCGGGGACTCAACGTCGTCAAATTTTCTCGGGGAAGCCGTGTGGCCAGGCCGAAACCGCTCAGTTTGACCATCCCAGATGCCGGATCGAGAAAAATGTTGAACGGGTTGATCATTTTATGCAAGATGCCTTGCCGGTGCACTTCTTTCAGAATACCGGTCAGTGAAACCGCTACCTTCAGCGAGTCCAGCAGGTCGAGCCGGGCAGCATCCATCAGCTTTCTTAAAGGAAGCCCTTCCGTGTTTTCCAGGATCAAGGTCCAGCCGTTTTCACACTGCGCCAGCTCCTCTGCCTTGAGGACCCCATCGATCTCCAGATCCCGGGTGATCTCATGCTCATGCCGTATTTCCGCCAACTCCTGCGCGCTCTGCTGAGATGAAGGTCCCTTGATCAGGACCGAAAGCCCGTCGCTTTGCCGCCTGCCGCGCCAGAGCCAGGTCCGGCTGCTTTCAAAAATGACCTCCTCCAGCGAATAACCCGGAATCTCCGGTTTTTTCCTGTCGGGAATCGTTGGCTCTTTTATTGGCCTGGGTGGCGTTCCCATTCCCGGTCTAGTGAAGATTTCTTCCTTGGACCGTACAGGCATTTTGAAGCTTTTCAGCAGATCCCCCAGGAAGCCCTGGTCCTTTTCGATTTCGTGGATTTTTCCCAGCATTCTCCGGGCGGAATAGTAATTTATTCCGATTATTTCTGATAGTTGTTGAGCTGTCGTCTCCCCATTGCATGCCGCCACATAATAAATCCCCCAAAACCAGTAGCGCAACGGAGTCCGCGTCCGATGCATCAAAGTTCCCGCGATGATCGAAGTCTGGTGTTTACAGTTTCTGCATTGCAGTATTTGACGTTTTTTCAGGACATCGTAGCGGTGACTGCCACAGAGGGAGCACACATAACCGGCTGGCCAACGCAGGTGGAAAAGGTGATTGCGACAGACTTCATCGTTCGAAAACAGCTGTTGGATCTCATGAAAGGCATGAGCTTGAGTTGTATCATCCATTTTGCGCTCCCACATCTAAGATGGTTAAATGAAAACTCAGGGATGAGCTTGAGTTGTATCATCCACTTTACGCTCCCACATCTAAGATGGTTGAATGAAAATTTTTGATTGTCAATTTTATGTTTGTATAACCTTTCAGATGGTTGAACGCAAGAAAAATTGTACTTCCATCACAGAAACTTCATCACTTTTAAACTTGTCGCTATTTTTTAAAAGAATAAAGCAGTAACTGAGCGTTCGCAAATTTTTATGAAGGTTTTTGAAAAAGATGCGTTTTTACGTATGGATGAGGAACAAACGATTCCTGAGGAAGCGGAATTGGTTTCACTTCAACCCACTTCCTTAAAACTTCAAACAATTTCTTTATGATCATGAGCCAAAAAGCGAATGTTCACTTTGAATTTATTAATTTCTTATCTCGGCTCAGGTTAACTAGCTGGGAGAGCCCTCTCCTTAGAAATAAGAGATTGGTCAAGAAAAGCAGGAAAATATCTGCTTTCATCAAAAAAATACTTGAATAGCAGACAAATGTCTGTTATTTATGAAATGCATTAACGAAAAAGGACTTGTCCGGAACATGACACGCATGCCCATTGGGGGAGGAGAAATTCTTAAGACGCTGAAAGAGAAATGGATTTGTTGGGAGATGCTTTAACAATTTTTCAAACGTGAATCAGGAGTTAAAAAACGTGTCATTCCTGGCTTGACCAGGAATCCAGGGGGATACGGGCGATATTTTGGATGCCGGATCATCCCGGTCCCGGATCAAGTCCGGGATGATCCGGGACCAGCATGGCACATCATAGTTATTTAATTATTGATTTTATAAATTAAATTTCAACTCCTGATGCGCATTTTTTCAAGTAGAATTACTTGGTGATTAATTTAAGGGAAATTCAGATGGCATATACGCAACCTGGAGAGACAAGAAAGAAGGTTTATGAATTTGTCCGGGAGAGGATTCTGAATGGTACGCCACCGACTACGCGTGAGGTACAGCAGGAATTTGGCTTTCGGGCGATTCAATCAGCTCGACAGCATCTCGAGGCACTGGTATCTGAGGGAAAGTTGCTTAAAAACTCAAGGAAAGCTCGCTCTCATCAACTGCCTGAAACAAAAAAGGTTTGTCCCCCCAATTTAATCCCTATGTTAGGGCATGTTCAGGCAGGAGATTTAACCGAGGCATTGGAAGTCCCGAATGAATATATCCCGGTACAGACACGCTTTGACAATCAGGAACTCTTTGCTTTGACTGTAGAAGGGGAAAGCATGCTCCAAGCTGGTATATTGGCAGGAGATACCGTGATAGTCCGTAAGCAGCCTACCGCTAGTACGGGGGACATCGTGGTAGCAATGGTCGGAGAGAAAGCAACCGTGAAAAGATACCGGGAAAAAGACGGACAGGTCGAATTACATCCAGAGAACGATTCCTTTGAACCGATTAACCTTCAAAAAGAAGGTGAACCTTTTGTATTGCTGGGTAAAGTCATAGAAGTGCGAAGGAACCTCGAATAAACCAAAAGAAAAGAGATGGTAGCCTTACAAAAAAGTGACCTCAGGCAACTCAATCCCCGCCTTGAATGGATTCCAGAAACAAGACAGGTTAAAACGCCACTTTGGTCACGGACGCAATTGGCCGGACGTCTTTGTGAGATCTCCTCAGTTGCTGGAGGTGCTTTATTGACAGCTGCATTTCGCTTGGTGCTGGATGCTCAATTCGAGGGGGAACCGGTGGCTTGGATCTCAACATGTTCTGAGACTTTCTTTGCTCCTGACGTTGTCAAAAACGGGGTAGATCTGAATGCATTGGTGGTCATTCGAGTACCCAAGGTACAAACTGTGGCACGTGCAGCGGACCATCTCTTGAAATCGGGAGCTTTTGGTTTGATTGTGATGGATTTGAATTCTAGTCCCAGCATTCCCATCCCAATGCAAATGCGTTTGGCTCAACAGGCACGAATTCACGAAACCGCAATTCTTTTTCTGACTACTAAAACGCGAGAATCAGCTTCGTTGGGACCAATGATATCTTTGAGAGGACAAATCACTTGCCGGTACCTGGAAGTCGATCACTTTCAATATGAAATTGAGATTTTGAAGGACAAACTTCATGGACCAGGTTGGCGACATATCGAGATCTGCCATGGGACGGGTGGCTTGCATTAATATCCAGGTTCTACCGTTACAATTACTGCTGAGGAAACATCCCTCATGGAAAAACAGACCTGTTGCATTAATAAAAAAAGATACTCCTCAAAGCCCCATTCTGTTGGTTAACTCAGTGGCCAGGCGGGCCGGGATACGGTCGGGAATGCGCTACTCTTCCGCACTTTCTCTGGACCAGAATCTATGCGCTGGGACGGTTTCAGATAAAGAAATTCAGAAGTCGCTCCAGCAAATCCTCAAGCTGTTAGACCGATTCAGCCCCCGAGTTGAACTGTATGAGGAGGAACCGGGGATTTTCTGGATCGATGCAATGGGACTCGACAAGCTTTATGGATCTTTGGAGGACTGGACCAGACAGATTGTTTCTCAACTTTCACACTTACAGTTTCATGTGAGTATCTCAGTTGGATTCACTCGTTTTGGCAGCTACGTCTCTGCCAGGGAAAAGAATCGAGTGATCGTTTTCCCTTCCAGCGAGGTTGAAAAGAGAGAATGCCGCAAGGTAAGGTTACGTTACCTGCATCTCGATCCGATGCTGCATGATCGACTCGAGAAATTGGCTATCCATACAGTGGGAGACTTCCTTGATCTACCTGAAAACAGCATTGGCATTAATCTGGGAAAACAAGCTTGGAGATTTTACCAATTTGCATCGGGAGAACTCTCGTTACCAATCCAGTCCCATAGATTTCAAGAACCTCTATGCGCATGGATAGACTTGAATGAATGCGATTGTAATTCCATGAGATTGCTTTTTTGGATCAAACGGTTATTCAATCCCATTCTGAAGAAAATTGCAGAAAGATGCCAGGCAGTATCAGCCCTCCAATTGCAGATTCTGTTCGAGAACGGAGAACGTCACCGACATCGCATTCAAGCTGCAAGACCAACCTTGCAGGGGGCAATCATTCTGGATTTGGTCCGTTTGCACCTGGAGACAGTTTCCTTCCATGTTTTACCCATTGAATTGTTTTTCAGGGTGGAAGGAGTGCGTGTTTCTGCTGAGGAATTGAAGCTGCTGCAGAAAAATCCACTGCGTAATTCAGAGGCGGCTATGAACGCCCTGGCTCGATTAAGGGCCGAGTTTGGTCCAGGTTCGGTGCTCTCTGTCCGTCTCAAATCAGGCCATTTGCCAGAGGCATGTTTCGAGTGGCAGTCTTTCAAGAGTTTCAATGATGCCAACCCGCGATTTGTCTCTATGCGCTCTTTGATCCGACGTATCTACACGCGACCCGAATTTTTAGGAAAATCGCCAGAGAAAAAAAACCTCTCACCCGGCTCGAGACGATTTGAATATCGCATCAATGGGGGATGGTGGAATCGAGAAGTGCGAAGAAATTATCGCTTCGTCAAGTCTGAACGAGGGGAAATTCTCTGGATTTTTTATGACGAACTAAGAAGGTCTTGGTACTCTCAAGGTCGAGTCGAGTGATATAATTGAGGATAATATGATCAACAAAAAAAATGACAACGTCTTAACTTTGAATTCTAAATATGTCGATCCACAGAATTTTAATTGCGGTCCATCTTATGTTCCCCTCTGGTGTAAGAGCAACTATTCATTTCTGGAAGGAGCCAGCCATCCCGAGGAGTTGATTGACACCTGCCTGCATAATGGCATTGATTCACTAGCGCTCACTGATCGCAATGGAGTCTATGGAAGCGTCAGGGCTCATGTTCGCGCTTCGCAGTTGGAAATTCACTTAATCATTGGCTCTCAAATCAGTTTGCAGGATGGATCGGAATTCCTTTTGCTGGTGCAAAACAAAGAAGGTTACCAAAACCTCTGTCGTTTGTTGACTGAAGGGCACCTGGGTTCTACAAAGGGGGATTGTAAGCTGGGTTTGCTGGAAGTTTGCCAGTACAACCCCGGTTTACTAATTCTCTGGATTGGTCAGTCCGATCCAAATACTGCTCGGGAACACGATCCGGAGCCTGTTCTGGAGCAACTCAAAACAGCATTTGAAGACCGTCTTTATATGATTGTATCCAGACACTATCAGGCGGAAGAGGTACTATGGGAGGAAAAAAGGCGCAAATTAGCGATAGGCTTGGAGTTGTCCACAGTGGCTGCCGTGGAAGTTCTTTATCACACTACCGAACGGCGTCGATTGCAGGATGTTCTGACCTGTATTCGAGAAGGAGTGACCCTGACCACGGCGGGTAAAATTATCAAGCCAAACGACCAGTATGCTTTGCAGAGTCCGGATGATTTTGCGCATCTTTTTCACGATGATCCTCAGTCTGTCCTGAGATCCCGGGAAATTGCCACACGCTGTTCTTTTTCACTGAAAGAGCTACATTATCGTTACCCATTAGATAAATTACCAGGAGGTAAGACTTCCAGCCAATATTTACGAGATAAAACTTTCGAAGGCGCTGCTTATCGCTTGGGCAGGAAATTTAAAGAACACATTCCACAATTGGAAAGAGAACTCGACCTGATCGAGGAACTGGAATATGAAGGCTACTTTCTGACCATGTACGACATTGTAGAATTCTGCCGCCGTCAGGATATCCTTTGCCAGGGTCGAGGGTCGGCTGCCAATTCTTCCGTCTGTTTTGCCTTAGGGATCACCAGTGTAGATCCAACCCGGGTGGATCTCCTTTTCGAGCGTTTTTTATCGAGGGAAAGGGCGGAACCACCAGATATTGATCTTGATATCGAGCACAAACGACGGGAAGAGGTGATTCAGTATGTTTACGAAAGGGGATTATATACATAAGTAAAATGACACTGCCAAAGCAACGCACTTGACTTGCCAGAGATAGAACACTAATATAATAAAAAAGGCGCCATAAGATTTGACCGAATCTCATGACGCCAAAAGTTGTTCAGTCCGAAAGTACCCACCGAAGACATAAACAACGTGGTAATGAGATTTTCTCATAGTTTAAGTCATTTGTAAAACTTTTTGACTGAAATAATTTTCTTTCAAAAGGTCTATAAAATGACGATCAATATTTATTATAAATGTAGGGTTTATAACCATCCAAAGAAAAAATTATTTCGTATAAATTGGACTAGATTCGTATTCTTCTTTATTCTGTCTGTCATTCTTTTTCTTCTTTGATCCTTTACCCTTCATATAATGCCACTCTCCCGAAGATTTCGGGGGAGCGTTTAATAAACTCTTTGCAATCTCTCCAGCCCTGTCATGTATAAGTTGAGGTATCCCCTGCCCACTTCGTACCTCATGAAATATTTGAGATTCGAGAGTTCTCATTTTCATTGAGACTTGATCAGAATTATCTGACTCAGTCCATGATTTTACTGGACGGCCAACCTTTCTTTTTTCTTTTTTCATTTTACATCCTTAATGCTTCAAAGAAGCCCTTTCTAAATAGCGTTCTATAATACTAAAATACTGAAGCATAGAAACCGTTACAGTAATATTCTATTAACTCATAACTTTTACGGCTTGGGCCACACAACACAAAAGACAGAATTGTATTTATCGAAATTGAAATTACCACGTCTTCCGACATCTCTTCTCATGGACAATATAACATTACTTATCTGTTGATACCCTGGCATGAGCCGGTAATTGCAATCGAACACTTTTCTTAATAAAAGTACTTTTTCTATCGTGTCTTCATTGGCATACAGTAAGAAATTGGCAGCTGTCAATGACCTTCGTTTGTGCTCTTCGTGTACAAGACCTGTTTCTTCACTTGATCGAAGAATGAGGGCTTCAAGATAAGAACTGTAGGCATGGGTTGCAGCTTCTTTGCTCAATTCATGATTCACTACAATTATGCCACCAATAATAGTTACTACTGTAGTAACGACTGCCACTAAAAGTATAGTAACCTGTTTTGTCAATTCATTCATACTTTAATATCAGGCTAAAGATTCATAAAACTATTTACCTTTCTTAGACTTCTTTCCGTCAAAAGATATTCCCTGTTCTTTTGCTACGTTATCGGCAAGAATTTCCCATTTTTTCATAACTCTCCTTGAATCATCTATAAGACCCTGCATTTCTTTATCTAATTCTTTTTTTGGCATTTTATCTTTCCCTTCAAATTGTTTTTTGAAAAATTTCAATATCTTCGATAAATATTTGATGTACTCCCATATTTCACGAATATCAATATTAAATTCCATTCGCTTTTATTTCTCTAATTCTGCCTAAGAATCAGAATAAATTACCTGGCACCACCAAAAGATCCCCGGAATTCACCATCTGCTGCATTTGATTATAGGCCAAAGTAATTTAGCAAAAGCCCAATAGTCAGATATATTCGGATATTCCATTAATTAGATTCTCCGAATTGCCTTTGAATAACTCTTTTTTCAGCAGAATCAAATTCCAGTCCCCACTGTTTCTTAATTTCAATCCAGATCCGCATATATTCCCTTTGATACTCTTTATTGGGAGGTAACCATTGAGCAATGTCTTTAGCTCCCTTGCTTCGGTTAGCACCCCGATAAACTGCAATAAGATGATCCTTATTTTGCAGGGAGTTTGCATATTGACTTTTTCTTGATCTGCTCCAGTTTTTTGCACCAGATAAATAAGCTTCTTTCAAAGGGACTACGTGATCCACATCAAGCATTGACGGGTCAGTAAAGATACGTCCCGTATAGGGATCAAGCCACCTACCAGAAACAACAATACATTGCCTTGCTGTCTTAAAAGTAACCGGGACTAGACTTTCTTCAATCAAGACTTCATGCCGGGTATTTTGGCAATCCCTGTCGGAATCAATCCAGTTGCCCCAGTTGCTTCGATTATAACCTGAACTTTGTTGAGGTTGTCGAGGTGGCCTTTTTGATACATGACAATGATAATCTCCTGTCTTCCGATTATTGTGACACCCGTCCTTATTCGTTCGGCCTGAATGAGCAAAAGAGAGAGATACCAGAGAGAAAACCAAAGTCAAAAATAGAATTCCTGTTTTCATCTTTCATTCTAACATTTAGTCAGATTGGGGGTTAATAACTTTAGAATTTGATTCGATCTTAATTAAACAACCTCTGATATCCATTAAAATAAATATGATCCCAACACTAATAGATCCAACAATAAATCCAAAAAATCCTCCCAATATTACCATACCTGGTTGGTTGGGTATAAAAAATCCTGGTGCCACCAATCCTAAAATAACCCAAAATATTAAAAGAAGATAACAAGACAAATTTAATGTATTAATTACCAATTTCCTCATATTATCTCCTTATTTAAAAAGTTCTTTAAAAGCATCCTTTAATTCCTGCGTCGCATTATCTAATTCAACCATTTCTTCTCGGAATTCTTGTTTGAATTCTCCATGCGTTAGATCAGGATTATAAGACGGAGATAATTGGACACTAGTAAAAAGAATAATAACTGAGCCAATCAAAACAACTACAGCTCGTCTTCTAGTTGATAAATAAAAAAGGGAATTATATACAAAGTTAACCATGGATTTGCAGGCCGGGCGCTACGCCTCGCCTAATCCCAGTCCAAAAATAATAAACAAAAATGAATAAAAACGCATTTTTTTGTTGACAGACTGTGATTTATTGGTTAATATACTTCTAAAATTATTAACTTTTCATGGAGTTGAAAAATGGCAGAAGCACCCGGAAAAAATCACAGAAAAGGCATCACGGTTTTGGAACTGATGGACATGTTCCCAGATGACAAGACGGCTGAAAAAATGTTCATTGATAAGCGATGGCCTGATGGGATACGATGTGCACATTGTGAAAGCGAGCGAATTATAAAGTATGAAAATTCTAAAAATCCGATGCCGTTTCGTTGTAAAGATTGTAGGAAGTTTTTTTCAGTGAAGACCGGAACGGCTATGGAAGCTTCTAAAATTGGTTACCGGAAGTGGGCTTTCGCTTTCTATCTGATGGCCACGAATATCAAAGGGGTTGCCAGTATGAAGCTATACCGGGAATTGGGATTTACTCAAAAAACGGCATGGTTTGTCAATCATAGAATCCGGGAATGCTGGAATAATAACAAACCTCTTTTTAATGGTCCGGTTGAAATGGACGAGACTTATGTAGGGGGTAAGGAATCTCTGAAACATGAGTCTAAAAAGAAGAAAGAGGGACGGGGTACGGTTGGCAAATCCCCAGTTGTAGGTATTAAGGATCGAGAGACCGGACAAGTGGTAGCCACCGCAACGGAAGATACAAAGAAGCCGGTTATTGAGAAGATGATCCAGGAATATGTAAAACAAAATTCCATGATTTATACAGACGAAGCTACCGTTTATAAGGGGCTTCCTAATCATGAATCTGTCCGGCATAGCCACGATGAATACGTGAGAGGAGATGTCCATACTGCTGGTATTGATTCCTTCTGGAGTATGCTCAAAAGGGGACACAAAGGGACATATCACAAAATGAGTGCCAAGCATTTGGATCGCTATGTTAAGGAATTTGCTGGTAGGCAAAATCAGCGAGAGCTTGATACCCTGGCACAAATCGAATCAATGGCCAAAGGCATGGAAGGAAAACGGCTTAAGTATAAAAATCTGATAGCTTGAATATTTGCATTCCTGCATGATCAGATTAGCTACTTGATTGTGAAGGAATGTCAACAATATATCAGGAGATTTAAAATGAAAACAAAAGAGAAGAAAAAAGTAGGAAGACCCGCCAAGCCGATGCCGGAAAAGATTAACGCAACGGCAGACGAGATCATAACTGTGTTTTTAAAATCCCCGCCCCGGCGTTCTGATCAATGGAAATTTATGCAGAAGGAAGAAAGTAAAGAGTAGGCCGTGATTACTCTTTACGTTGGGATGTCAAGTGTGTGAATCCGTGGTTAACTTTGTATATAATTCCCATAAAAAAGAGATAAAGGACGAAACAGAGCAATCAATGATATTGCACCAACAATCAAACTGATTAATACTAAAATCGTACTTATTGCTTCCATAACACATTCTCCATGAAAATAATTGCAATTGACGCCTATTGAAAAAGCGCCGGGTTATTGCAACAAAAAACACGTTTAGAATGTGAAATGTCCCGATTATTTGTCTGGTCTCCAGGAGCGACCCTTTGACCAATATGCTGGACTATTCTATTCATCGGGTAACCCGACAAAAGAACGTATTTTTTGTTGCGTAATACTCGTTATCTCATAAAGAATCCATTTATTCAAGAAATTATTTGAAATTCATTAAATATTATCTTATTATTTGAGTATTGACCTATCCCAACAGAAGGGTATCTGCTTACCAAGAGCTCCGTACTCTTCTAAGGGATGGGTCAATTAAACTGGAATTAACATTGCTTAACCAATACAGAATAGCAGAGGGAACAGATTATAGGACCGTGCAAAGTCACATTTGCTTTGTTTTATAATCCGGGTGGTACCGCCCCCCTCTGCTATACAAGAAATTAGATTCTTATATTGAAGTCCTTCCCCTAAAAAATTTCATAATCGATTATGGCATTGACCTTGCCTATCCAATACAGGATAGCAGGGGTTTATCATCGGGACCGAGTGGGGTTTATCCTCTCCCCATTGATGACAATTAATGGTGTGGTTCCATCCCCTGCTATTCATGCAATCAGATTTTTATATTGAAGTCGTTTCCCTTCCATTCCATTTGTCATCTTTCCCATCTGTTCAATAGTATCCATTTCTCTTTGATTTTGACGGCCGGAAAATTCTTTGACATAACGATCCAGATGCTTGGGACTCATTTGATGATATATCCCCTTATGCCCCCTTTTCAGCATACTCCAGAAAGAATCGATCCCCGATGTATGGACATCCCCTCTCACGTATTCATCATGGCTATGCTTAACTGCTTCATGGTTAGGCAATCCTTTATAAACCGTTGCTTCGTCTGTGTAAATCATAGCATTCTGTTGTACGTATTCCTGGATCATTTTCTCGATAACGGGCTTCTTTGTGTCTTCCGTAACCGTTGCAACAACCTGTTTAGTGTCTCGATCCTTAATGCCTACGACTGGAGACTTACCTACTGTACCACGTCCTTTATTGATCCGTTTAGACTTATGCTTAACAGATTCCTTACCGCCTACATACGTTTCATCCATTTCAACGGGGCCTTTAAAAAATGGAGTATCGCCCTGCCAGCATTCACGGATTCGATGATTAAGATGCCAAGCAGACTTTTGAGTAATACCCAATTCACGGTGCAATCTCATACTGGAAACTCCTTTGATGTTGGTTGCCATCATATAAATTGCAATTGCCCATTTTTGATAACCAATCCTTGAAGATTGTAGAACCGATCCTACTTTTACCGAAAAATGTTTATTACAATCCAAACAGTTATAAGGCATCCTAGGATGTTTCGACTTGGATATATGTTCGCTTCCGCAATGTCCGCATTTTATTCTGCCATCCGGCCATCGTATGGACTCAAACCATTTCTCCGCCGTTTTATCATCAGGGAACATCTTAAAGAATTCTGTAATTGAAATTCCCTTCCTGTAATGTTTACCGGGTGGCATTATTCATTGAAACCTCAAATTATTTAAACCAATGACTACAAATTTAACTCACTCAATAGAGATAATTTTGAACGATAAGAAGCCTCTAGCAAAGATCTCCTTTTCTCATTCAAAGAACACCGAACTAACTTATGACGTGCATCTTCATAATATCGACGAGCAGAAAAGTATTGTTCAATTAAAGAATCAAGCGCGTCAGAATCTTGTTGATCAACTTCAAGCTGAGTTGACGAGTTTAAAAATTGCTCTTCGTTCATGTTAACCTTTTGAAATTATAAATAAATTATCTCACAAAAAATCAAAATTGTCAAGCTTTTTATTTGAAAATAATAAAGGCCATTTTACTTATGTATATAATCCCCTTACGAAAAGTATGGACGAGAGCATGCCGCTATGGTGGCCAATGTCGTCCGTTATCGCTATCGGTCCGCAATCCGGGAAATTGGAAAGGTACTGGGAATTTCGGCAACAAGCCTGGATCGTCTGGCAAAGCTGATAACTCGTGACCATTGGAGCAACGAGTTCATTCGACAAGCCGTACTTGATCCTGAAAACCCGGTGATGCGTCATTTGATAACACTGGTGGAAGAGATTCAGGATTTTCCACGCCATCTCTCCATACATCCCGGAGGCTTTCTATTGGGGCACAGTCCTGTCCATACGCTGGTACCCATTGAGAAAGCCACCTTGGAAGGAAGAACAGTTATTCAGTGGGACAAGGATGACGTGGAACAAACAGGTCTTTTTAAGGTAGATCTATTGGGTCTGGGGGCTCTTACGCAGTTGCACCTTTGTTTCGATCTCTTGCAAAAACATCGGCAGAAGAATCTTTCTCTAGTCACTATTCCGAAGGAAGATACTCCCACGTTCGATATGATCTGCCAAAGCGACACGGTAGGGGTATTTCAAATCGAAAGTCGTGCCCAGATGGCTATGTTGGGACGGCTTAAACCACGAAATTTTTACGACTTGGTGGTTGAAATCAGCATCGTTCGTCCCGGACCTATTTCGGGTGGCATGGTCCATCCTTATTTAAGACGACGGAATGGAGAAGAGAGAATCGAGTATCCTCATACTTCACTCATTCCAGTCCTGAAGAAAACCTTAGGAATTCCTCTGTTCCAAGAGCAGGTGATGCAGCTTGCCATAGTGGCCGCCGACTACACTCCGGGAGAGGCCGATCAACTCCGACGAGACATGGCGGCCTGGAGACGATCAGGACGGATCGAGCGGCATAAAGAGAAGCTAATTTCACGCATGGTGAAGAAAGATATCAGGCAGAAGTTTGCTGAGCGCGTTTTTCAGCAGATCCGAGGCTTTGGTGAATACGGTTTTCCCGAAAGTCATGCTGCCAGCTTTGCTCATATTGCCTATGCCACTGCCTATCTCAAATGTCATTATCCTGCTGAATTTGTCTGCGCCTTACTCAATGCGCAGCCGATGGGTTTTTATTCGGTGGCTACCATCGTCAACGACGCCCGGATTCATGGAGTCAATATACTTCCTGTCAATATTTTGGAGAGTCATTGGGATTGCACTCTTGTTGAGTCTGGGAGCAGACGAGAGCAGTCCGAGTCGTTCGCAGTTCGTATGGGGTTGCGTTTCGTTAAAGGACTGGGTAAGAGAGACTGGTACCATCTTGTACAAGCAAAGCGTCTGATTCATTTTCGTGATCTTCAGGACGTTGTCCGCTGCAGTGGCCTCCGCCAAAATAAACTGGAGGCTCTGGCGGAGGCAGGTGCATTTGAATGTTTTGGTCTGGATCGCCGCAGCGCATTGTGGCAGATTCAGAGTATTGCAAATCAAGAAAAGCCTATATTACCATTGAATATCAACACTCCCTTACCTCAATTTAAATCCCTGAGTGATTTGGAAACCATCATTTGGGATCACCAGACTTGCAGTCACAGTCCACGGGGACACTTACTGAAACCATTTAGACTTGCCCTGGCAGCTGATGGACTTCCCACGGCACTTCAACTGAACCAGATGAGGGGAAGTTGTCTTGTCTCTTATGTAGGCATGGTGATTTGTCGTCAACGACCAGGGACGGCTCAGGGTGTGACTTTCATGACACTGGAAGACGAGACGGGGTTCGTGAATTTGGTCATCTGGAAGAGGGTTTTCAATCGATTTTCTTTGCAAGCAAAAACGCTTTCATGCATGGGAGTGACTGGAAAACTGCAAGTAGCGGAAGGAGTAACTCACCTGGTAGTTGAAATTATCTGGGAACCGCTGTTGCAGCATAAATCAATCCAGGTCGAGAGCCGGGACTTTCACTGATCACTATCTGAGACTCATCTCCCTTTCGCTTTAAAATATGCCGGGCCCAGTCTGAAATTAAAATAGAAATTTGGTGCGTCCGACAGGATTCGAACCTGTGACCGACGGATTAGAAATCCGTTGCTCTATCCAACTGAGCTACGGACGCAAAAGCAGTTATGGCAGGAATTCAAGTGGAAAGGAAAAATGGACTGTATCACCATCTAACATCCAGAATGACTGACTCGAAAAGTATCTTATGAACCTCAAGAAAACAAGATTTTTATTTTAACTGTCTGGTATCACTTTTAAAATTCTCATAACATACATACTGTTTTTAATATAAAATTTTCGATAAAGTTTACTATTATGATAGATACTATTTTGATAGAATTAGCATGAATCGTGGCAACAAATTAAAATCTTTACAGGAAGAACAATACTTTAGAAATTGGCATAGATGAATAAGCCCTTTGAAATTTTTCGTTCTTTAGTCGTTGTAATGTTAGTCAGTTTGGCGGCGTGTGGCTATAAACTGGAAGGGAGCAATCCCCAACTACCTTCTGATTCGACAACATTAGCGATCGTCCCAATCCAAAACCGCACTTTTCAAGCAGGGTTGGAAACGCGGTTGATGCGTCACCTGGTTCAATTGTTCCGCAACAACGCCTCTATAAATTTAGTCGTACCTCAAGATGCGGATTTAGTTTTAGACATTAAACTCCAGACCCTCAATGCCAAACAAACTTCTGTTTCGGCAGACGGATCCACTGTTGAACTGCAATTGGAGCTGAGTGGAAGCGTTGTTCTCAAAGACAGGAAACAGGACACCACCCTCTGGAGTGAAACAGGTTTCAACGCAAGAGGAATCCTTCTTTATGATAAAGGAGAAACCAGCATGGGATTATCAGGTTCATCGATTGGACGTGGTCTCGATGAGGTCACTAATGCCTTTGCTGAAAGGGTTTATGAACGAATATTTATTAAATTTTAGAGGAGTCCTGTATTTCCAATATTCAAAATAAAAACAATCCGCCTTCCAGTCATCAATTCCTGCTCTCAATTGATGAGTAACTGATAATGTGCTAACTCTCTTCAATATGTGATACGTTAAGGTATTATCATGGTCTCCTTGCTGGAAAGAGCATCATGGAAAATTGCTGTAACGAGGTAACTATGATTCCTGATAATTTAGAATATTTTAGAAACAAGTTGCTCAAGATGAAAGAGGCGCTTTTAGAAGAAAGTACGACCACCGTCCATGAAATGAAAACTGAAATCACTCTATTTCCCGATCCCAATGACCGGGCTACTCTGGAAACAGAACGCAATACTATCTTGCGGATCAGGGACCGTGAGCGTAAATTGCTGAGCAAAGTTCAAGAAGCGCTTGATCGGATTGAAGACAAAACTTTTGGATTTTGTGAAAGTTGTGGAAAATTGATTGGGCAGGCTCGTCTTGAAATTCGGCCTGTAACGACATTTTGCATTGATTGCAAGGCCGAAATGGAAGCCACTGAACGATAGAAGGGACTATTCTAAGAAAGGGCTGGCAAGTTGCCAGCCCCTGACTGCTCGAAAGGTAGAAATCGGAATTACATCATTCCGCCCATTCCGCCCATTCCACCCATTCCGCCACCACCCCCTGGCATTGCGGGTGCTTCTTTTTCTTCAGCCATTTCAAAAACACCTGCTTCCGTGGTCAAGAGCATGCCTGCTACTGAAGCACCATTTTCAAGAGCCACCCTGGCGACTTTGGTGGGATCGATGATACCGGACGATACCATGTCGACAAAATTTTCTTTTGCAGCATCAAACCCTTCATTGTCGTTATCAGAGTTTTTGACTTTATCCACAATCAGCGCGCCTTCCAAACCCGCATTGGAAATGATTTGACGAATGGGAGATTCCAACGCACTCAAAATTATCCTGGCACCCACTTTCTGATCAGGATCGTCGATATCGTTGATCGCATCGGAGACACTCGAAACGCAGCGTAGCAAAGCGATGCCCCCCCCTGGCACAATTCCTTCTTCCACAGCGGCACGGGTTGCATGCAGAGCATCTTCCACCCGGGCTTTTTTCTCCTTCATTTCAATTTCCGAAGCAGCGCCTACTTGAATGACAGCCACACCACCCGCTAATTTCGCCAGTCGCTCTTGCAGCTTTTCACGATCGTAATCGGAGGTTGTTTCCTCGATTTGATTACGAATCTGGTTGATGCGCGCTTTGATACCGTCTTTGCTACCAGCACCGTCGATGATGGTGGTGTTGTCTTTGTCGATACTGATAGTCTTTGCTTGTCCCAATTGGTCCAAGTTCAAATCTTCCAGTTTCATGCCCATGTCTTCTGAAACTACGGTTCCACCTGATAAAACTGAAATGTCTTCGAGCATTGCTTTGCGACGATCTCCAAAACCCGGAGCTTTTACCGCTGCGCACTTGAGCGTGCCCCGAATCTTATTGACCACCAATGTTGCCAGTGCTTCCCCTTCTACATCTTCTGCAATGAGCAAAAAGGGTTTACTGGTTTTTGCGATTTGTTCCAGCACCGGAAGTAAGTCTTTCATATTACTCACCTTCTTTTCGACCAGAATAATATAGGGATCTTCCAGAACCACTTCCATGCTGTCCGCGTCTGTGACAAAATAGGGAGAAAGATAACCACGATCGAACTGCATGCCTTCCACTACTTCCAAAGTCGTGTCGGCGCTTTTTGCTTCCTCGACAGTGACAACGCCATCTTTGCCCACTTTGTCCATAGCATCGGCAATGATATTACCAATCGTATCATCATTGTTGGCAGAAATTGTGCCTACCTGAGCAATTTCTTTGGAATCGGAAACCGATTTGGAAATGGCTTCTAAATGCTTGGTGGCTGCCGAAACGGCTTTGTCTATACCACGTTTCAAATCCATAGGGTTAGCCCCTGCTGCCAAATTGCGATTGCCTTCGACAACAATGGCTTGCGCTAACACTGTTGCGGTAGTTGTACCATCTCCAGCATTGTCAGAAGTTTTAGACGCCACCTCTTTGAGCATTTGGGCACCCATATTTTCCAGTTTGTCCTCAAGCTCAATTTCCTTTGCCACTGTCACTCCGTCTTTCGTCACAACCGGGGCGCCAAAGGATTTTTCAAGTAGCACATTTCGTCCCTTGGGACCCAATGTGACCTTGACCGCATTGGCCATCTTATTCACTCCATTCAACAACTGTTGACGGTTATCCGTACCATGTTTGATTTCTTTTGCTGCCATGTAACCTCATTGATTAGATAGTTAAATTAATAAATTACTGAAAATTACTATTTGGATGAGTTTTATTCGATCACTCCCAAAACATCGTCTTCACGCATGATGAGATAATCCTGTCCGTCGATTTTTATGTCGGTTCCTCCGTATTTGCTGAACAATATACGGTCACCTTCTTTCAAATCCAGTGCCTGAATCTCACCACTCTCTGTGCGCTTACCTTTGCCAACCGCGATGACCTCCCCTTCCTGAGGCTTCTCTTTTGCCGTATCCGGAATGATGATTCCACCAACGGTTTGCTCTTCTGCATCTAAACGTTTTACTATAATTCGATCTTGTAAGGGACGAATCATGTTCCTCCTGCATTGCATAAAGGTTAAAAAATTACTTACTCATGAATCCAATTAATAGCATTCAACTAAGGTGAGTGCTAATAACTGAAAAATATAACAGAAAATTATCAGAAATCAAGAAAAAATAGCACTAATGTCTGGTGAGTGCTAATTTTTTAATCGGAAATATGGACTGTTTGAAGAAAGCGAGAAATGAGGACGAGTTTTAAGAGGAGATTGTCCCGCTCTCCTCCACGGTGAGCTGACTCCCAAATGAAGCTCTTATTGCAAAATTTATTCACGTATCCTTCATGGAAAAGTATTCCACTCCGGAGAATAAAAATAATTTCAAAGGGTTATCCCATTATTTTCACGGTAAGGGTTATCCCATTATTTTCACGGTAACATCAATCACTGAATTAAATTACCAAGTAGAGAGACCGGCCTTCAAATAAGAAGAAAGCCGGTAGGATCGGGTATTAATGAGTAGATGTAAGGGCAAACCGCTCAGTCGGTTGGATCGAACAGAGTCGGTATGCTCGAGCATTACTCCAAAGTGTTGATATAGGCAGCCATATTATTGATCGCATCGTCATCGACTAATGTCAGAACCATAGGACGCATTTGCATGCCAAATATATCCTGGGGATTGGTTCCTCGGATACCTTCTTTGTAATTTTTCAGTTGCTGTACCATATACCAATCAAACTGACCGGTCAACTTAGGTGAATTCAAAGCTTTGTTTCCTTCTCCATTTGCACCGTGGCAGGCCACGCAAAGAGCATAACCGGCTTGTCCCAATGCGGCGTCACCTTGCACAGAAGCTGGAGGTTTGGGAGGTTTCAAGGAAGTCACATAAGCAGCCACATCGGCAATTTCCTGATCATCGGCCAGTGTCATAGCCATTGCGCGCATTTGAGCACCATAGATATCTCTTGGATCTCCTGCGCGGAAACCAGCTTTAAAATTCTTCAGTTGTCTCTCAACGTACCAATCTTCCTGACCTCCAATAACCGGAGCATGCAGAGCCGAATTTCCTTCACCGTTGTCACCATGGCATACTGCGCAAACTTCAAACAGGACTTTTCCTTTTTCAGCATCTCCGGCAGCATAAACCGCAATTGACATTCCTAAACTGAGTGCGAATGCCATTCCTGCTACAATAAACCTATTCATACCAATCTCCAATAATACAAATTGTTAGAAGCTAAAAAGCTATAGAATCAAATTTCGAGTGCCCCTTCATAGGGTTCGGAATCAGAGGGAAATGTCTCCTCATCTGAGATTAGTATCTAATATATACGGAATGAAATCAAATAAGCAATAAATTTACCAATTTTTTCTCAACTTCTTATTTATATTCGTCTGAAAACCTGTTTGAAAGTCATTTAATTCTCATTAACATCAAGCAAATCATTGCGACATGGATCATGTTTTCAGAGTTTTTTGTTTTTCTTTCATAATCGATGTTGAGTCTTCGGTACCATCCAAACCAGGAAAAGGTTCTTTCGACGATCCACCTTTTCGGTAGGAGCGGAAAGCCCGTTCCCTGGAGGTTTGGAGTGATCTCGAGTTCACTTTGAAATCGATTCCATAACCATTGGGCTGATTCCCCTCGATTAACCTCCGTCGACCCAAATCATCTGAATCCAAATGAAGGGGGTAAACATCGCGAAATCTTTCTCACTCTTTATGGGGTCACGGTCTGAACTGCAAAGCCCTTGGCATGAGATTACCCGGTTGGGAGACGATTCGATAGGCATTTTCCACCCAATCGCAGACGTAACGCCTCGTGTCTCGTGGATCAATCATTTCTTCGATCTCGAAACGATTGAGCGGGCCAATGGGACCGCGGGCGCTTTCGATACGGTCGTAGAGTTCCGCACGGAAAGCTTCCGGGTCTTCTGCTTCGGCCAATTGGCGTTTGTAGGCGGCCTCAATCCCCCCTTCAGGAGAAATTCCTCCGGTATCGGCCGCTGGCCAGGTAAGGCGTACTGACGGTCTTTCGATCGGGGTGGCATAATTGTTCCCGCCCACCCCAAAACTGCGCCTCATGAGAACGGTAAATATCGGAACTTTGATCTGAGCGAAGGCGATCATCCACTCCCCTCCTTTGCGGACTGTGCCATTGATTTCATGCTCCAGGCCTACCGCAAATCCGGGACTGTCCACCAGATTGAGGAGGGGAATATGGAAAAGGTCGCACATGTCGATATGCCGTTTCAATTTGTCGCAGCCGTCTGCGGTCAAAGCGCCCCCATTGGCGTGGCGGCTATCGGAGACAATCACTCCCATCGGATATCCATTGACCCGGGCCAATCCGGTGACCTGATCCGTGCCCCAAAGCGGGCCGATCTCAAAGAAGGAATCCTGATCGACAATCAGATGGATCACTTTGCGAACATCGAAGGTCATAGTGCGTTTCCGGGGAATGATGGTGAAGAGTTCCTCTTCGCGTCGGTCCGGCGAGTCCTTAGTCGCCACATGTGGAGGTACTTCATAAACACTGGAAGGCAAATAAGAAAGAAAGCATTTGCTCATCTCCATCGCTTCTTCTTCGGATTCGGCGAGGTTGTCCACCGAACCGTTGGTACAGTGAATGTGCCATGCTCCTAAATCTTCTTTGGTGATGTCGTATCCCATGGCGTGCTGTACCACCGGAGGGCCTGCCACGAAAAGTTGAGCAATGTCCCGCACCATCACCGAGAAATGGCCCAAAACCGCTTTGGCGGCTCCGAGGCCCACCACACTGCCGAGGAGCAGATTGACAACCGGCACCGTATACAGTTGTTCCGTATTAAAGATTGCAGGCCTGGTGCCCAGGAAGGAAAGATCCCCCAACTCCTGCCACACGGGGTTTTCCGGACTTGATGGCTCCTGAACTTTCTTGAGCGGTGCTCTCTCCTTCTTTTTTCTGTTTGGGCACCATGGTGGCCACACTGCCCCCTCCCGAGGATCCATCTAATAAGCGCAGGGAGGGACATTTCAATTCCAGGGAGAGTTTGTCCAGGTAACGGCTCTTTTCCCCAATGGCTCCGTCAGAATGTCCTCCTCGGGAGGTGAAGTCATCGGCACACGCGATGACGGTGCGTCCTTCGATCTTGCCCCACCCACCAAAATGATTGGCGGGGGTGAAAGCGTCAATATAGCCCTCCGCGTCATACGAAGCGAAGCCAGCCAGGCTGCCCACTTCCCGAAACGATCCTTTGTCCAACAAAAGATCGATGCGTTCCCGACAAGTCAGTTTTCCTCGATTGCGTTGCCGCACCACACCCCGTTCTGTGGAACCTGGAGCAAGCCGGGATTCTGCGAACTTTCGCAAGGTTTGGGTTTCTTTCATCATTGGAGCCCAACTGTGCTCATCTTCCAGTTCCTGTTTGTTGTCGCTGCTTTCATCGGGGTTGATCACGGCAACCACTTGACCCGCAGTCACGGTATCTCCAGCAGAGAGGTGTGTCAATTCAAAGAGGGTTCCGGGACAAGGCGCGGCAACATCCGTTTCCATTTTCATGGCACTGATGACCATGATCGATTCGCTTGTTTTGACAACATCCCCTTCCTGCTTCAACACCTCCACGACGACCCCTGTCATGGGAGCTTCGGCGCCACGTTTGCCGGTTTCGACCGAAAGCCCCGGAGTGTCATGGAGGGTGTCCGTGTATTTTCCAAGCCCTTTTGCACCCGCAACCAAGATACGGGCTTCCCGGGTCAGCAAGGTTAACGCTTTGCTTGGCACCCCACCCCCTTTGTGGTGGAGAAGCTCCGGTTCTTCGAGCAAGAGAGTGGTTCGCGCATCGCCTTCCCGGAGGGAGAGGTTGCATAATATGGATCGTAGTTGCTCGAGATTGTTGGGCAAGCCTTCAATATGATAATCGTTGATCGCCGCAAGGGTCCGGTCGAGGGCGGAGGACAAGGTATTAGAGGAGTTGGAAATGCCAATCACCTTTCCAAACAAAGGATCAAATTGGGGAGGCGGTGTCCAGCCTGCATAGCCACAGGCATCGACACGAATTCCTGGTCCGGAGGGCTCCTTGTATGCCGTGATTTTCCCTGCCCCTTGAGCTACGACTCGCACTTGCACGGCAAACCCTTTGGGAGGAGGGAGGATGTCTCGAGGATCCAGCCCAAGACTGGATAGGCTTGCTCCGGCGGCCAATTGAAACTGGGCTTCCACGAGGTCTACACCCGTGAGCATTTCCGTGACCGTGTGCTCCACCTGGATGCGTGGATTGCATTCGATGAAGTAGTGATTGCCCGATTCTGGAGAAACCAAAAATTCGACAGTCCCGGCATTGGAATATTGAGCTGCTTTGGCGAGTTCGATCGCATCCGCGTACAGGTGTTCCCGGAGGGTGGCATCCAATTGAGCGGCTGGGGCGATTTCGACCACTTTTTGATTTCTGAGCTGCACCGAACAATCTCGCTCATAAAGATGCACCACTTTCCCTTGTTGATCGGCCAGGATTTGAACTTCAATGTGACGGGGTCGCTCAATGTATTTTTCCATAAATATCGCCCCATTACCGAAGGCCGCTTCCGCTTCGCTGGAACAGCGTTCAAAGGCTTCCTGGAGGTCCTCTGCTTGTTGCACCAAACGCATGCCGCGCCCTCCTCCTCCCGCGGAAGCTTTGAGCATGATCGGATATCCCATTTCACTTGCCAGGTTGGCTGCCTGATCGGCAGTTTTCAGGGCGTGCTCACTGCCGGGGACCACTGGAATTCCCAACGATTGCGCGAGAGTCCGAGCCTGAACTTTATCCCCAAAAAGCCGAAGAGTATGCGAGGAAGGACCGACGAACGAAATCCCTGCAGCTTCACAACGGGCCGCCAATTCGGCATTTTCACTGAGAAAGCCGTACCCGGGGTGAATACAATCGCAATCCAAAGATTGGGCGACTTCCAGCATTGTATCAACATTCAGATAAGCATCGATCGCTTCCCCGGGGATTTCAGCGGAGTGGGTGGTATACGTCGGATGTAAGGCTTGCGCATCAATGCGTGGATAAACACCGACCGACTCCATTCCAAGCGAAGTGGCCGCTTTGGCAATCCGAATGGCGATCTCCCCCCGATTGCTCACCAGAACACGTTTTAACTTTTTCAAACTTCTTTCCTCTATTGAGATGTTTAAATTTCGCAAAAAAGATTTACCCATAGCACCCTGAAACGCCCCTATGCCTTGGGCCCGGTCCTATAGAGCGCTTTGCCTCGATTCATGTTATGACCTCCATAGAAAAACTGAGAAAAATCAAAAAATCAATGAATAAGATAACAAGAATAAAATGAGATGTAACTATTCAGGTCTCTGAAAAACCCGTTCAGTTAAATATCATTAAATAAGATTCCCGGAGAGGACCGATCGTTTTCAAGTCCTCCCACGATATGGTTCCATCAATCGGGAACCCTCTTTTTCACTAAAACAACTTAGTGAAGGTATGATTTCGGCAATATATATTTTTTTGCATAATGTCAACCCCCCAATGAAAAAAAATGCAGGATTCGTAAAAAAAAAATTAAAAATCTATCAATCGGGGAGAACCGCTTCTTTACGATCATGAGCCAAAAAGCGAAGGTTCACTCCACAATTCAGTGTTTTTCCAGTGGTGATTATGATCGTAAACGCTTTGCCAGGAAGTTAAATCAGAGTGCTAAGCGCTCTTGCTTCCATGGTTCTCATTCTTTTTCAAAGAGTTGACTGGCTTCTTGAAGAGCCTCGAGGTGGGAATTGATGAAAGGGATTCAATATATTTTTGAACATTCGAGAGCATAAAGTCCTTTCCGGACTTTATGCCACGCAAAATCTGTGCTTAAATTGATGGGTTTTCTGAAGATACCTGAATAGTTACGCGAACATTATCTATTTCAGAACAGGATGTCAATAATTTTTTAATCAACATCCGATTTATGTTAAGCAAGTGACAAAGCGAAGGAACTCATTATTGTCCTTCCATCCCTTATATAATGTTTGCTTTCACTCTCCAGCAATTTTCTGATTTCTTTCAGCCATGCCAGCGACCAAATTCGAGGAGGGAGCCATCCGCACCGTGATGCCCGCATCGACCATCAGGTTGTGTCCGGTTGTGTGGCGGCTTTCATCGCTGGCAAAATATAACGCCGCATAGGCAATGTCTTCCACAGTGCCGGCATGGTTCAGCGGCAACTCTTCATCAAAATATTCCGCCAACCGTTGAGTCCGGCGTTCATTTTCTTCGGCAGATTGCGTATGGTGGCCTCCCCAGAAAATGGGGGTGACGATCGCTCCCGGGGAAATGCAATTGACTCGAATTCCAAATTCCGCCAACTGGGTGGCCCAGACTTTGGTGATGTGGATCACTCCGGCCTTGCTTGCCGAATAGAGAGGACCCGCGCCATCAGTGGTCACACCGGCGGTGCTGCCATTGTTGATAATGCTGCCGCTGCCTTGTTTTTTCATCACTGGCGTCACATATTTGAGACCAAGGAAACAGGAACCGAGATTGGTCATCAAGATCCGATTGAAATTTTCCACGCTAAACTCTTCCGGGGGAAGGTAAGATTCACCGATTCCGGCATTGTTGAACAAGACATCGACCCGTCCCCATTTGTCTGTGGTAGCATCAATCAAGGCTTTGACCTCCGCTTCCACTGAAACGTCGGTACGGATAAAATGCGCGTTCTCGCCTAACCGGTCTGCCAGCGCTTGACCGAGTTCCTCACCGCGCGCCGCAATCATCACACGGGCGCCTTCATTCACAAACATTTCTACGGTGCCAGCCCCCATGCCGCTATTGCCTCCTGTGACAATCGCGACTTTGCCAGCCAATCTTCCCGAGTTTTCTGTCATGGTTTTCTCCTTAAGTTTAATTCAAATCAAAGGTTGAAATGAAGCTTTACGCAATAAGTTTATTTATACCTGCTTGTAGAGAGGATCATATAAAAAAATTTTGAGGAGGTCAACAAGCATATTTGTCCATCTTAAACCCTTGATTGCGAGTGCTCTTGTCATCCACGTAGCCATTGAATATTACTGAATCTGTCCCTGAAACAGTCAAAAAAGGATCAAAATGGAAGAAAAAATATTCACCTACCTTCAATAATATCAGTGATTTGCATTTCAACTCAAAAAAAAATCAAAAATTTTTCTTAAAAAATTATTGACATATATATATTGCAGCTATCGTACCATAGAATTGCTGGAAAAGAGAGGAAGTGAATGAGGATTCAGTGTTCTTAAGAAATTTCTGGCCCGCTTCGTTGGACTGAGCGTGGCAGACGTTGTGTCTGCTGCGAAAATCCGATTCAATCCAGTATGGGTGAATCGTTCTTCTAACCCTCAATTAAGTGAGATTCCAATGGGTATTTTAACAAAACCCGACATCCCCGTTGCGGGGTTAAACGTGGCAGACGTTGTGTCTGCTGCGAAAATCCGATTCGTTCAGTAGTATGACGAATTAAATTATTTCACCTCAAATTTAAGAGGAATCATGAAGAAAAGCAAAACCAGAATAATTCAATCATTATTACTCACCTTCATTCTGATGGTGACCGCTTTTTGGGTCAGCCCGGCTGTGGCTGCCGAGAAAAAGATGGTCAAAGACCCGGCAACAGGCAAGATGGTGACGGCACCCGAGTACGGCGGCACCCTCACCATCCCGGGCAAGAACGAGATCTTGGACCAGGACCCGTCAATCGGCGGACACTGGGCCGCCTTTCAGATCTCTATGGTCCAAGAGAAGCTGGCTATCCTCGACTGGGCTACCCCACGAGACGTGTATCCGATGACTTTCTATTACCAACCGTTCGAGCACTTGACCGGTTGGCTGGCAGAGAGTTGGTCGAATCCCGACCCCCAGACGTTCATCGTCAAGATCAAGCAGGGGGTCAAATGGCACAACAAGGCGCCAGTCGACGGCCGCGAGCTGACCGCTGAAGACGTCGCCTGGACCTACCGCCGCATCGGTGGCCTGCTCGACTGGAAGCCGGAGTATTTCTACGTGTTGCGCAATTTTCCGTGGCAGTCCATCGAGTCCACCGACCGGTACACGGTCGTGTTCAAGTTAACCGAGCCGCGCATGGACCTGGCAGACAACGTGCTTTTGGAGGTCGGCACCTGGATCCTGCCGCCGGAGGTCATTGAACAGCACGGCAACTACTCCGACTGGCGTAACGTGGTCGGCAGCGGGCCATACGAGCTGGATGACTTCCAGCCGGGGGTACGCAAGCGGTGGGTGCGCAATCCCAACTACCATGGCTTCGACGAGAAGTACCCGGACAACAAGCTGCCCTACATCGATGAGATCATCTCTCTCCACATGGAAGAAGAGGCGACCGCCACGGCCGCGCTGCGCACCGGTCAGTTAGACATGCTCAATATCGGCGGTGGCATCACGCTGACCACCTTCGAAGCGGTGAATGCCGTCCAGAAGACCAACCCCGACATGCAGGTATTCCCGTACTACATTCGGGCGCTGCAGGTGTCCGGCATGAATATCCGCAGACCGCCCTTCGACGACATCCGCGTGCGCAAGGCCATGAACATGGCCATCGACCGGGACGCCATCAACGAGAGCTACTACGGCGGGTATGCCTACCCGACTGTGCAGGGCTTCGTCGGCGCCGCGATGGGCCCCCTCCACACACCGTTCGAGGAGTGGCCCGCGGATCTGCAGGCGGAGTACTCCTACAATCCCGAGAAGGCTGAGCAATTGCTTGACGAAGCCGGGCTTCCGCGCGGTGCGGACGGCGTACGACTGCGGGTCACCTACGACCACCGCGACGTCATCGACCTCGGTTGGGTCGAGATCGTGGCCGGCTACTGGAAGGAGATCGGCGTGGAGCTGGAGATCAACGTGATGGACACCGGCGCCTGGGTCGATCGCCGTTCCCGCGGGGTCTACGAGATGGCGACCGGCGACTCGGGTTGGGATTTGAATCCCACGCACATCATGAGCTTCTACGGCCACGCGCTGAACAACTCTTCGGACCAGTCGCGTGAATATGCCGGCGGGGTCGAGGACGCGACCATGAGTCGGCTCTACGAGGCGTTCAACGCAGCGACCAGCAAGGAAGCGTGGATCCCGATCATGAAAGAGTTCAACGAGTACATCATGCGGCAGCACTTCCAGGTCTATGGCCACAAGGCGCCGCTGTTCCAGGTGGCCCAACCCTGGGTCAAGGGGTTCAACGGCGAGACGCAACTGCATGGTGCGGAGGAGCACCTGGTTCTCTCGCGGATCTGGCTCGACCAAGACCTTAAGCGGGAAATGGGGTACTGACCCCGGCCGGTAAAACGGTCCAACGAACGCGGGGTGGCGGGAACGAACCGCCACCCCTTTTCTTGCGTTACGAGTGTGGAGGTAAACTGACGTGCGTGCATATCTGATCAGGCGGGTGCTGCTGGTCATCCCGACCCTCTTCATCGTCACCATCCTCGTGTTTCTCTCGGTGCGCTTCATTCCCGGCAACATCATCGAGGTGATGGTCTCCCGGATGGGTTACGAAGGCGGAGGCGCGATCGACATTGATGCCGCAAAGAAGCGGCTCGGGCTCGATGTCCCCGTTTACGTGCAGTACGCGCGGTGGATGGGGGACATCATCGTGAATGGCACCCTCGGTAGCTCGCTGTATGGCGGCTCGAGCGGCGACACGGTGGAGGCGATGATGTCCTCCAGGATAGGCGTGACCCTCGAGCTCGGGCTGCTGGCAATCCTGACCGGTCTGATCATCGCGGTGCCGGTCGGTATCTATTCGGCGATTCGGCAGTACACGGTGGCCGACTACGTGGGCCGCTCGGTGGCGATCATCGGCCTGGCGACCCCGAATTTCTGGCTCGCGCTGCTGGTCATCATCTACCCGGCTATCTGGTGGGGTTGGACGCCCCAAATCGTGTACGTCCCCTTCGGCGTCGACCCGCTGGCCAACCTCTCCATATTCATCTTTCCCGCCCTGATACTGGGAACCTACCTGGCGGCCAGCACCATGCGCATGACCCGCACGATGATGCTGGAAGTCCTGCGCCAGGACTACGTGAGGACGGCCTGGGCCAAGGGCCTCAAGGAGCGCAGAGTGGTGCTGCGCCACGCGGTCAAGAACGCCCTCATCCCGGTCGTCACGCTGATCGGCCTGCAGATCCCTATCATCGCCGGTGGCTCGGTCATCATGGAGAACATCTTCAATCTGCCCGGGCTCGGGCGCCTGATGCTGGACGCGCTCAACAACCGCGACTACCCGGTGGTGTCCGGCGCGAACCTGTTCTTCGCCTCGGTCGTGGTGGTGATCAACCTGATCACCGACCTGACGTACGCCTTCCTGGATCCGAGGATTCGCTATGAGTGAGCCACTGCCAGTCGATCCTAAAGAGGGGGCATCGGGCGCTTCCGCAGCCGAGCGCCGTCGACCCGTTGCGAGCTTCTTCCACCGGCTCCTGAAGGAGCAACCGCTGGGAGCTGCTGCCGGCGTCGTCGTCCTGGTGCTCGTCTTCGTCGCTATCTTTGCAGAGCAGCTGACGCCCTACGAGTACGACATCGGCCGCATACGGGACCGGATGAAGGGGCCATCGCTCGAGCACCCGCTCGGTACCGACCATGCCGGGCGCGACGTGCTGGCCCGCATCTTGAAGGGCGCTCAAGTATCGCTGCTTGTAGGACTGACGGCAACCTTGCTGAACACGATGGTCGCGCTGCTGGTTGGTGGCACCACGGGATTCATCGGGGGCCGGATCGACGTCTACACCCAGCGCTTCGTCGATGCGTGGATGTCGTTCCCGGGATTGCTGTTGCTGCTCACCATCATGTCGTTAGTAGAACGAAGCCTCGTCATGGTCATCGTGGTGCTCGGCGTGACCGGCGGCATCCCCGCCTCGCGGGTGGTACGCGGCGCAGTGATCGGTATCAAGGAGAACGACTACTTTCTGGCAGCGAAGGCCGTGGGTACTCCAGCGACTCGGATCCTGTTAAGGCATGTGCTGCCCAATATCGCTGCCCCGCTCATTGTCATCTTCAGTATCAACGTCGGCGCCGTCATCATCGCCGAGGCCTCGCTGAGTTTCCTGGGCTTTGGCATGCCGGTGAACATCCCAAGCTGGGGCGGCATGCTGAGCCGCGAGGGCCGCAGGTACATGGAGCTGGCACCACGGTTGGCGCTCTGGCCGGGGCTGTGCCTGACGATTACCGTCTACTGTCTCAACATGTTCGGTGATGCCATGCGGGACCTGCTCGACCCCAGGCTGCGAGGCGGACAAGGCAGTTATGGCGCCACCAGGAAACGCAAACGAGGTCTGCTGGCCAGACTGATCAACCCCTTCAATTGATATGCAGACAAAAGCAGTTACCACAATAGCGCTTGTTCGAGTGCTCGAATCACCTGCGAACCCGAAGGCCCGCTAACAACAGGCGTCTCGATGCCACCAGGATAAAATTCAGGCATGATCACGATTCAACTTGATAAAATCAAACCAATCCAGCATCATTTTGATGGCGACGTCGAATCCTTGAATAGCTGTTTCGGTTTCACGTGCACGTGCGCGATTGAAGAGTAATAGCCAGACAACAGCTGAATTCAGGATAACGCGCACTATTTTCCTTAAAGAAATGCAAAACAGAACGAATGATTGGATACGACATGCAAAAACGCCCTGATTTCATCAAAAACTGTGAAGAATTGATTTCAAGCAAAACCTGGACTTACCCCGGAGATTCAGAGACTTTTGGTACTGAAGCCTTGCTCAGCCGAAAAATGGGATTGAAAAGAGTGGCGATCAACCTGGCGGTATTGCAACCCGGTGATCGCAGTTCATGGCCTCACGCGCACAAAGAAGAGGAAGAGTTTATCTTCATTTTTCAGGGTCATCCGCAAGTCTGGGTGGATGGTAGAGTTTATGACCTGGAACCCGGCGACTGCGTCGGATTTCCTCCGGGGACGGGACACGCGCACACATTGCTCAACAACTCGGAAAACGTGGTCCTTGCTATCGTTGTGGGTGAGACGAAACCGGTCAACGAAAAACTGTTTTATCCCATGCATCCCGGAAGAAATGAGGAGATCAAGGAAAAAGGATTTTTCTGGCAGGAACACCCGCAACATGAATTCGGACTGCATGATGGATGGCCTGACAAGAAAAGGCCGGCCAAATAATAACGAAAACTTCTTCAGAGATAACCCTGCTCTTTGGCTTCGGCTTCCACCTCCTCGAAATCTCGCATCACTTTGATCTTCGCATCGTATTCGGAAAACCCCTTTTTATCGATTAAAAATCGTTGTAACGCATATGTCATGTACGCCTGGAATTCTTTATGGTAGGAATTGAGATTATCCATGCATGCTCCTCGTCAAAGTCTTTTCCCCGGTTTGTTGCTTTCAATTAATATTTTTCCAATTCCCCTTATTTGCGGGGCTTCCACTTTTTTTCAATGCGCTGAAACACTGCGTCAGCAAAATTGCCGCCTCTTTGCGAATTACTTCCACTTGAGCCACGTCGGTGTCTTCGGGAAAGGAGAGTTTAAAATGAAGATCCCGAAATGCAAGATCGAGGTGGGATTGCTCCTCTTCCATCGAATTTGCAAGAGAAATCAAAAAGGTCATCTGAGATCCCGTTTACATATTTCTGCGATACTGTCCTCCATAACGATACAATTCCTGTGAAATTTGTCCCAGTGAACAAACTTTGACGGTTTCCATCAAAGTTGTGAAAATATTTTTATTTTCCAGGCAGGCTTTGCGTAACTGTTGAAAGGCTCTTTCTTTTTCAGGCGCATGGAATTCATGAAATTGAGTCAGAGATTTCAATTGCATTTGTTTCTCTTCCTCGGTGGAGCGACTCAATGCGAGCGAATGTTCCGTTAGAGGGGGGTTGTCATTGAGAAAAGTGTTGATGCCAACCAGGGGTAGTTTACCGGAATGTTTCAGACTTTCATAATGCAGTGATTCTTCCTGGATTTTACTGCGCTGGTACATGGTTTCCATGGCTTCCAATACGCCCCCACGGTCCGCAATACGATTAAACTCTGCCAGAATTGCTTCTTCGACCAAATGCGTCAACTCCGAAATGATGAAGCTCCCTTGCAGTACATTTTCGTTTTTTGCCAACCCCAATTCCTGGTTGATAATCAGTTGAATTGCCAGAGCCCGCCGCACCGATTCCGCAGTGGGCGTAGTGATGGCTTCATCGTAAGCATTGGTATGCAAGGAGTTACAGTTGTCGTAAATCGCGTAGAGGGCCTGCAAAGTGGTGCGGATGTCATTGAAATCGATTTCCTGGGCGTGCAACGAACGTCCTGAGGTCTGGATGTGATATTTCAATTTTTGCGAACGTTCATTGGCATGATAACGCTCCCTTAACGTGATGGCGAAAATCCGTCGTGCCACCCGACCAATGACAGCGTACTCGGGGTCCATTCCATTGCTGAAGAAAAAACTGAGATTGTGGGCGAAATCATCGATGGCCATCCCTCGGGAGAGATAATATTCGATGAAAGTGAATCCATTGGCCAGGGTAAACGCCACCTGGGTGATCGGATTGGCGCCGGCTTCCACCATATGGTATCCGGAGATACTGACTGAGTAAAAATTCTTGATCTGATTGGCTGTGAAATATTCCTGGATGTCTCCCATCATCTTCAATGCGAATTCGGTGGAAAAGATACAAGTATTCTGTGCCTGATCTTCCTTGAGAATGTCTGCCTGCACCGTTCCCCGGATTTTCTGCAGCACTTCCTGTTGGATACGATGGTAGACTTCCCCATCCACCAGCTGATCTCCTGAAACTCCCAGTGTATCCAATCCCAGTCCGTTGTGTCCTTCTGGAATACTTGTGCGATAGAGAGGGACGGACTGGTCCCGTTTTTTATACAAGGCTTCAATTTTTTGTTTTGCCTTTCGCAGAAATCCTTCTTGCCGGAGGTAGACTTCGACTTGCTGGTCAATTGCCGCATTGAGATAAAAAGCGAGAATCATGGGGGCTGGTCCATTGATCGTCATGGAAACGGAGGTATCGGGTCGACATAGATCGAAGCCCGAGTAGAGACGTTTCGCGTCGTCGACAGTACAGATGGAAACTCCGGAATTGCCAATTTTTCCATAAATATCAGGACGTTGATGGGGGTTTTCTCCATAAAGCGTGACGGAATCGAATGCAGTACTCAAGCGTGTGGCTGGTTGACCGGAAGATAGAAAGTGGAAACGATGATTGGTCCGTTCCGCCACGCCTTCCCCCGCAAACATACGAGTGGGGTCTTCATTCTGACGTTTAAAAGGAAATCCACCTGCAGTGTAAGGAAATGATCCGGGAAAATTTTCCAATCCCATCCAACGCATGATCGTGCCCCAATCCTGGTAGGGTGGCACAGCAATTTTAGGAATTGAGGTACCGGACAAACTCTCCACCCGGTTGTCCAGGGTGACATTTTTATTTCTTATCTGGAAACTGTAACGAGCTTTGAGAAATTTTTCACGCTCCTCCCGGAACTTTTTGTAAAACCCGCGTTCCTGCAAAGAAATGGTAGCCAGCTTTTCATTGTAAAGATCCGCAATGGGGCGTAAATCTGCGGTCAGGGGATCCCCATCGATGGGTTCAAAAGGCTCAGGCAAAGGACATAGCAGTTGTTTCAACGTACCGTAACTCTGGTAGCATGCATCGGCTGAGCGGGCCGCGTTTTCGATACGGTGTTTGTACTGCTGGACGGTTTTCGTGATGTCTCTCAGGTACGTGCCCTGTTCGAGTGGAATGAATGGCTTACTTTCGGAGATACCGGCAGGCGGTGCCGTTTTTTGCGGACGTTCCAAGAAATTCAATGCAACCACTTTTTGCATCAAATTGTGGTAAAACCAGTTGACTCCCGGATCATTGAATTGACTGGCAATGGCGCCAAAGACCGGCAACTCCTCGCTGGGAGCGTCAAATTCATTGTGATTGCGTCGGTATTGTTTTCGTACTGCGGTCAAAGCTTGATCTGCTCCTCGTTTGTCGAATTTATTGATGACGATCAAGTCGGCAAAATCCAGCATGTCGATTTTTTCCAGTTGAGTGGCAGCGCCAAAATCAGGGGTCATGGCATAAACGCTCACGTCCACCAGTTCCGTTATCTCGGAATCCCCTTGACCGATTCCCGCAGTTTCGACAAAAATCATGTCGAATCCGCTGACACTCAACATTTTCACTGCTTGATGGATCACGGGAGAAATCGCGGTATTGGAGTGACGAGTTGCCATGGAACGCATGAACACGCGATTGGAGTCGATGGCGTTCATGCGTATGCGGTCCCCCAACAGCGCTCCTCCGGTCTTTCGTTTCGAAGGATCGACGGAGAGTACGGCAATACGAATTGATTGGAATTCCAGCAGCGCTCGTCTGAGCGTTTCATCCGTCAAACATGATTTGCCCGCTCCGCCCGTTCCCGTGATACCAATCACCGGAACACCGGGATTTTTTTCGATATGTCCGAAAACCTCACTAATCATAGCGGGTTGCTCGATGAATCGTTCAAGCCAGGTGATATTGCGGGCCAGTTCCCCAAAAGACACGGGATTCCGTTCTGAAAGACGAGGCGAGTAATCCGCCGCAATCGTGCTGAAGTCGGCTTGCCGGATCATGTCTGCAATCATTCCGTTCAGGCCCAATTCCTTGCCATCGTCAGAAGAATATAATCGGGTGACGCCATAGTCCATCAAAGCTTTGGCTTCTTCCGGAATGATCACGCCTCCGCCTCCCCCGAAAACCCTGATATGAGCTGCCTTCCTGGCTTTGAGCAGGTCTATCATGTATTGGAAAAATTCGGTGTGTCCTCCTTGATAGGAGCTCACTGCGATGGCCTGAACGTCTTCCTGAATGGCGGCGCTGACGATTTCCTCGACTCCCCGGTTGTGGCCCAGGTGAATCACTTCCACTCCACTTCTTTGCAAAAGCCGGCGCATGATGTTGATAGACGCGTCATGGCCGTCAAACAAACTGGTGGCCGTGAGGAAACGAAGCGGATTTTTCAGTTCATTGGAAATTTTCCGTAATTTTTCATTGTTTGTACGACTCTTCCCCGAGTTTCCCGCAGGTTCTGAAAAATCTGACAACCTGGTTGATCGGGAATACTCATTGTAAGTGGAATGCATTTTCACTCCCCTGATTCAGGTCTGTTTTTCAATCCATCGATTCATTTCAAGTAATCCCCCAGAGAAACGCTCTTGCGCGTCGATTGTGGATCGACGATGTGGGGAGCGGAGGGGGCTTCTTTGGGGCTTTTCATCATATATTTTCCCCAGATGGTGACCAACAGATAATAACCGAACAGTCCGCCCGTAACCAAGACTGCGGCTCCCAACAGACTGGAATCCTGCCCCAAATCAAAAACGATCAAAACTGCAGGAACAAATCCTCCCAAGGGATAATTTCGGGCATCTTCAGTACTGGTGAGTAAAATCATAATTTTGGCGCAGACAATCCCAACGATTGCGCCAATGAGAAAAATACCGGCATACACCATTGCTTCCATCTCCTGATATCATTTAAATTCGCATGACTAATTAATTTTCCAAAATGTCCGATAGTCCTTCTCTTTTGACACAGGATGAGCAATTCGACAAGTCAAAATCGCGCAATGTATAGACTTCATAGCGATACGGAGTGTGGGACGGTGTTCATGATTTTGACTTTTCCTCTGCAGGGAATGCGTGTAGCCTAAAAAATCATCGTACCGTTTTACAACGCTTTTCCTCTTGCAACCCTATAGATTTTCAGGGAAGTGGGATGCAAACCCTAAAAACTTTAAAAAAAGCTCCGCGCTCCAATCCGATCAATTGGTATCCCGGACACATGCTACGGGCTAAAAAGCAATTGATACAGCGCCTGAAACAAGTCGACGTCGTCTTGGAACTACGTGATGCTCGCATTCCAATCGCTTCTGTCAACCCGGATTTTGAATCCATTTTGCAACAAAAAAAACGCATGGTATTGCTCAACAAATCCGGTTTGGCCGATGCGAAAATCTCCCGGCAGTGGCTGGGCTTTTTCAAACAAAACCGGATGGCCTGTCATTTCATTGATGTCCGGCAAAACCGGGGCGTTCCGCAAATCCTCCCTTTGGCCAGGGAATTGATGGAAGAAAAATGGATGCGCTTTCAGAAAAAGGGCATCCGTCCTCCTACCCTGAAACTGATGGTGGCAGGCATTCCCAACGTCGGAAAATCGAGTTTGATCAACAAATTGGTCAAACGGCACGTCGCGGCTACGGGTCCTCACCCGGGAGTGACGAAGCATGAAGAATGGATCAAACTGGGAAAAGATACCGAGTTGCTGGATACGCCCGGCATTCTCTGGCCTCGATTGGATCACCCCGAAACGGCCATGGCTCTTGCCGTGACGGGTGCCATCAAAGACCGTATTGCCGGAGAAGAGCGTTTGTGTCACTTTTTGATCGAGTTTCACTCGTGCCACTACCCGGAGGTATTGCGTGAACATTATCAACTGGAAGACTCGTCAGCCGATTCTGAAAGAATAATGGTTGCTATTGCTCAAAAACGTGGTTGTTTGAGAAGCCAAGGGGAAATCGACTTCCAAAGAGTCGCGAGACTGATCTTGCGTGATTTTCGTATGGGAAAATTAGGAAAAATTTCTTTTGAAAAACCACCTACCTCTGCTAAATTGATTCATTAAAAGCAGATGCATTGACCGAGATACCCGAAGTCTCCTCCCGAGTCTTTTTTTCAAAGGGATTTGAATTTTCTAACATGGCCTCTACAAAAACCCGCTTGCCCTTCGGCGAATTCGTCGTCATGATGGCGATGATGTCGTCTTTGATCGCGCTTTCGATTGATGCGATGTTGCCGGCCTTGACGCAAATCGGCCAGGACCTGGGCGTCGTACAAAGCAACGATACCCAATTGATCGTATCCATGGTCTTTCTGGGAATCGCCATTGGTCAAATCGTTTATGGTCCATTATCGGACAGCACCGGTCGCAAGTTTCCGATTTATATTGGTTTTATCCTGTTCATTCTGGGTTGCCTGCTCTCGTCATTTGCCACTAATTTTTCGTTCATGTTGGCAGGGCGGCTTCTGCAGGGGATCGGAGCGGCCGGCCCTCGCACGGTGTCGATTGTATTGATCCGCGATGTATACTCGGGAAATGCCATGGCCCGCGTGATGTCTTTCGTGATGATGATTTTTATCCTGGTGCCGGTATTTGCCCCTGCCATCGGACAAGGCATTCTCTTCATTTCCCACTGGAGGGCAATTTTTGTTCTTTTTTTAGCCCTGGCTATCACCAGTGGCCTGTGGTTTACCCTGCGACAACCGGAGACATTGCCCTCGGAGCAGCGTATACCCTTTTCCATCAGGCGGATTTTAAATGCCATTCTCGAGGTTTGCCGCAATCGTGTCTCATTGGGATATACCATCGCTTCCGGGTTGATTGCCGGGGCATTTGTGGGTTATTTGGGTTCCTCACAGCAAATTTTACAGATTCAATATGCGTTGGGGACGAAATTTCCCCTCTATTTTGGAGCACTTGCCTTTGCGATCGGCATAGCCTTATTTATAAATGGGCGAATGGTGATGCGTTACGGGATGCGGATTTTGTCCACAGGCGCTGCGGTGGTTTTCAGTGGCAGTTCCATCGTTTATTTTCTGGTAGCAATTTTGCAGTCAGGACACCCACCCTTGTGGACGTTGATGGTATTTGGCATGGTTGCTTTTTTCTGCGTTGGCATGTTATTCGGAAATTTTAATGCCATGGCCATGGAACCCCTCGGTCACATTGCGGGAGTGGGAGCGACGGTGGTGGGATCGTTGACCTTGTTCATTGCAGTCCCTATGGGGATTATGATCAGCCAGAACTACAATCAAACCATTTTACCCCTGGTTGGTGGTTTTGCAATATTGGGAATTCTTTCCTTGATTGCGATTCATTGGGCCAAACAGGGACAGAAGACTTTCTGAATGGTTTACGCTTGAATTTCATTCATGTCATCCTGGACCTCTGTGAAGGGTCTTAAAGCTTTTCCTCCTGCTCGAGATGACAACCCTGTGATGTTCAACAACCATTCGTTATGACCCTATATTTTTTCAAACAATTCCAACAACTTGAAGACGGTGTTGTGGTTTCTCACGGTCACTTGCCGGTAAACCGCTGCCGCCGGTAACTTCATCATTCCTGCCCGGGTCTGTTGTTTTTTAGATACCGACCAAAACACCACCCCTGGTCCTGCCGTTACGCATTCAATTTCTTTTTTTATGGGAGGCAATTGCGTCAACACCTCTTCAGCACTGATTTCCTCGAGCGGAAAAAGAGCATTGTGTTTGAACAAGTCATTCTTTCCCCAATCTTCAGGCGCTGCTTGCAGGGCGGATGTAAATCGATCGTGGGACAAAACAACGGCACGCGCATCATAGGAAAAACGGCGGGAAAGCCCGCTCTCTATCATCCCCGACAATTCCTTGACGTCGGTCGCATTGCTGCGAAACAGGATGTTCCCGCTTTGAATATAAGTTCGCACGTTGGTGAAGCCAAGGTCTTCAAAAGACTGCTGGAGTTCCATTTTCGGAATGATATTGTTACCACCCACATTGATACCGCGCAGAAGTGCTAAAAATCTCGACTGGTATTTTCCCATAGGGTTCCATTATTTTTTAAAAACATCGTGAGGACCAAACTTTTCTGCCCGGATAAACGATGGAGCCATCAGCAAATCCTTTTACAAGGAAAGTGTTTTTTCCTTCCAGACCAATTCCACTTCGTGTTTGTCGTCAAAGAGCAGAAAGCGATATTTCTCCGACACTCGATAGCTCCTTGGTTATTTCAGAACAACGGTCTTGCAAACCGGTCGATATGTTCTTTCAATGGGGGGTGATGGATCATTTCATAGGCTTTGACGTCGACTTTATAAGGCAAACTGCTTTCTTGAAAGCAAGTCCACAAACGGTCCATGGTAGCTTCATCGATTTTGCCGTATAACACCAGGTCGATATCCGAATAACTCTTGTATGTCCCGGTGGCCCGGGAACCAAACAAAGCTACGGACTCGACGGCAGGTGCGACGTCTTTGATAATTTCGTTGATCAAGCCGAGCTGTCTTTTGTTCAAACCATGCGCCATCGTCATTGCAACTGTCCATGTTCTTCGGATAGTTTTTCATACAACTCACCAAACAGGTTCAAATACGTTGCCTCTATTTGTTTGATAACGGACTCGAATTTACGGAATTCATAAGTATGACTCATTTTATTACGCGCGTCCAAGGCGTTCATCCAGTCTTCTCCCCGGGACAGTAGTTTGGCCGCGACCGCCTCTTTAATTACGGCTCTCGGGGTGATTTGTTCAAGTATGACATTTTGGTTTTCTAGGTAGTCTTTGACGGTCTTCCATGCGAGTTCCGTGCAGTATTCGAATCGTTGAATCATGCCTTCTTTGGCAAGTTGGCTCAGCTCTTCTTCTCGATAACTTTCCACCGCGTCTTGCAGCAGAAAATAGGCCCTCTTGAAATTATCGAATCGGTATTGCCAGCGTTTTTTTTCTACTGTCATGCTGACTCCTGTTGATCAACTGAAGATCAAATATTATCAAATGTTGAAGCGGATTTCGATGATCTCCCGGGGTTGTACGATGTAATCCCGATTTGTCGATTTGACCAACCCTTTCGATTGGCATTCGTTGAGATTGTGGCAGTTCATATAATCTTCGAATGCAACCACGATTCCTTTAATAAATCCCCGGGCCAGGTCGCTGTGAATTTTGGCGGCGCAGTTGAGGATGTCGGAGTCCTTTTTGACCAGCCAGGCATGCGCTTCATTCGGTGCCGAGGTGTAGAAAAACATATAGTCCGCCTTTTCCAAGGCTGACTCGATGATAGTGTTGACGCTTTCACTGCCTTCCAACTGTACGACCGGCTTGAAACTGAAGGGAGCGAAGGTACGGAGGAGTCCTTTTTCCTCCTCGCTGAATCCTGCATCACAAAGCGGGATTTCCTGATCGAGCACTTGCAAACATTTTTCCACCAGCTTTTTTTCATGAGCTTCCCCGACCCGGGTCAGGCGCGATTCCATTTTTTCCATGTCCAGGATCAACAAGTCCAACAATTTATCTTTGGGCAGCACAATGGCGTCACACCGGTTGAATTCATCGCGGAACAACTCTGCAAAAAAAGGGGCCACTTTTCGAGGTCTGTCTTTTTCTTGCAGCGCTACCAGGTACTCGTCGTGGTATTTGATCTTTCCCTCTGGCAAGTCCATGCCGGTGAAAGCTATTTTCATGATCACGCTCCGCAACAACGGGGAAGTCGAAACAAATCCATAACTCTTTTACTTATGCGAGGAATGGGATGGTCATGGGACCTTCCGGCAACACGGCGACCGGGGCGTCCTCACCGAGTGGAGCAATTTCCTTGGCGATAAAAGCATCGACGTCCGCAATGGGTTCCATATGCGCGCGTTGCACCTCCCCGGCATCGAGATCGCTATAGACGGCCACGCGTGCCTTCAGCAGGATGAGCGACAAAAGTTGATTTTGCCACTGGTCGGGTTTTTGGAAAGGAGGGGTATGCAATGCTTCGAGAAATGCTTCCGGCGCATAGTCGAAGAGCATCTGGCGAAAGCTGCCATGATTGGGGAAACCGTCATTGCAACGCGCCGTCATGACGATCAATCCACCAGGCGCAACGATCTGCGCGGCTGCCGACATGCCTTTCACCGACTGGTAAAGATTTTGATCCAGGGGAAAGCCACTGTTGCTGGTGACCACCACCGGATACTGCCGGGTACAGGAAACCATGGCAGTTGATTTGGCAAAACGACAACCTTCTCGATGGGCCAGCGAAACATTTCCACAAAAAAACCGGGTGATCCGCTGTTGGTGATTCAAGGTGACGTTGATACAGAAATCAATGGGAATCAATGACCCATAACGCTGTATTTGTTCCTGGGTTGGATTATTTTCCAGCACGCCCCATGTGCTGCGAGGGTCTTGAATCACTGAGGCGCGATGATAATGTTGAATGGAGGCAATGTCGGCAATTCCGGGAAACACGGCTTTGAATCCTCCGGAAAATCCAGCCATGAAATGCGGTTCGATGAATCCCATGATGATCCGTTTATCGGCCTGCACATAGTTTTTATTCATCAATACGGGATAACCCCCTTCTCGTTTGCCAACCTCCTGTAAAGTGGAGGGATCGAAACCATTGTGATTGACCACCCGGTATCGCCTCGCGATTTTTTTCCCGACCATCGCTTCAATTTCATCAGGCGTGTTTGGACGATGGGTGCCTGTCCCGAGAACGATTGTGAAATTTTCCGCGGGGACGTGATGCAGTTCCTCGAATAACCAGGGAAGCAGGCGATCCGACGGCAAAGCTCGTGTGATGTCCGGGATGACGACAGCTACTTTATCGTCTGCAGCGATCAATTCCCTCAGGGGGGCGCTGCCGATAGGATCCCCAACGGCTTTCTTGAATGCGTGGGCTTCATCACGCAAACCCGGAACGAACTTTGGACGGATCTCCTTCACGTGCTCGCTGGGAATCGTCACTTCGAGACTTTCTTTGCCATAAGGAAGTTGCGCCTTCATCTTCATTCTCCTTTTTCATTCAAGACTTCTTCCAGTTTGAGAAATGCGTCCCATGCTGCAGGAAAACCCGCGTAAATGGCAACCTGCATCAATGCTTCGAAAATCTCTTCGAGGGCGGCTCCATTGTTGAGCGCCATTTCAAAGTTGAGTTTGAGGGCATTGTCACGTCCGAGAGCGGCCAGAATTCCGATACTGCACAAAGAGCGGGTTTTCAGGTCAATACCCGTTCTGGTCCAGAAACGCCCTCCGACGACGGCAAGCACTTCCTTCTCGAAATCCGGGCAAAGGGATTGGAAGCGTTCGATGAGGTGGTCGATCTGCTCGTCTCCCACCATTTTTCTGAATTGTTCCCGTCCGCGTTCGTAATCGCTCATCTTTGTATTCCTTCGGGGAACCCTATCATTTTTATGATTCGAATAAAAGCGCCGGTTGTGCTGTAATGGGCCTTTTTGGCGGAGGACATTTTGATTTGTTTCTTATAAATTGTTACGGGGTTCTCCTCGTGATTAAACTCCACTCTCATTACGGAGATAGCCGCCCGGTTCATATAACTCGCAATTTTTTCCAATACCATCCCCACACCGCCCGTTAAATTTTTGTTTTCTATGGACTTGGAAACCAGAGTTATGATTTCAAGACCTCAATTCTTCGTGTCCACTCGACCGCGTAGTCGAGCAATTCCGGGTCTCCCAGCCCGGGGGACATTGAGAAGCCATCGAGCTTCAACGCCACGAAATCGTCGGCGGTTGTTTTGGATGTGCTATTCCGCGTCCATTATTTCCCATAAGCCTCTCTTCGATGCCGGACACGTTCAACGGTTACAATTCGTTCATCGTCATCAATCTCGTAGAGAATCCGGTACACCCCTGTACGAAGACTGTAATCGATTTTTCCTCGAAGCCTCTTGGAGCCACGAGGTCGGGATTCTCTGATAGGTCATCGATATGCAGACTGACCAGGCGAGTATATTGCGGTGCCAGCCTGGAGATGTCTCGCATGGCGAGGCGGCTGATGCGAACCTTATACATCTATGCCATCCGCTCGCAGCTCCGCCTTAGCCTGCTCCCAAGGAACATAATTCCCGTTAGCCTCTCGGTTGCGGTCGAGGGCTTCCATGTCTTCCATGTCTTCGAGCAACTCTTCCCAGAAGGCGTAATCAAGCAATATCGCTTTTTTCTTGCCGGTGGAGTCGACAAGGATTTGAGCTTTCTCAATCAGTTCATTGACTTGCATGCTATCCTCCGTCTTACACGTAACTACGATGAGTCCACGTCTTCACCCTGTTTTTTATTTACCAAGGTTTTATTATTGATTGTGTGAGTGTGATTAAGTTTTAGTTATGATTTTCCCATTCTTCGGAGGTCAAATGGAATCGCACTTCACCATTGGACTTTCTTCGTTGGGAATTTCTTTTACCAGATACCTAATTTCGTCCTCGCATTGCTCGACTGTCCAAGAGTAGAAGTATATTTCCACTTTATGCAATTCACTAGAGACACGGTCATTTGAGAAGTATCGTAGTCCGCCTGACTCTACAGACCACTAAAGGGTGTCTACAATTTTTCGAAGCCCTTCGCCGATCTGAATCAGTTTGCTTTGGTATATAAATCGATCCCAACCTATGCAGAAGTGACGGACACCCAGGTCAATATACCGTTTTGCACCTTCGGGCATACTGATTTCGATCCGTGGGGCCACACCATATTCAATTGATTTTTTGATGACAAGTTCTTCAAACGGTCGTATCTCCGGGGTGCTCATGAGGCCTGGTTCGCCTCTGGAAAAACCAAAATCGGCGGGCCCCCATTGAGTCATATCAACCCCTTTTTCTTTTGCAACTGTCAGGATTTCGTCTATATTCTCAACTGCAATGTTTTTCTCAATCATAATCAGAAACACAACCGAATTCAGGTCTTCGATGTAGCCGTCTGTGTTATAACCGGATAATGCGGAACGACGCAACTTGACCCCCATGTGTCCACCGACACCAGGGAGTTCCGGTCTTATTGCCTGGTGGCAGCGCTCGATATCCTCTACGGTGCGCACATCCGTAAAAAGCACTGCTTTGAAGCCCGCGCCAATTGAAGCTTGCGCCCAAAAACTTTCACTTTTCTGATCCAGCTTTGTCATCAGCGGTAAGTTGCCGCACTGACCCGAACGTGCCATGTGGTAGAGTAACTGCATATCAAACGTGCTGTACTCGGCACAGAACTCGCCGTAGTCATACAGACCAGTGTCTCCAATGATCTCTGGAAGATCGGGGTCGGTGGAAAGAAAGTGCGTACCGATGGTTGGTTTCCCCTGATCGAGTTTCTCACGAAACGTATTAGCCATTATCATATTTCCGATTCCTCCTTCCCGATAAATCGAGATTTCAACTTGTTATTCTGCTGGCAAATCTATCATTGCGACGGTGTTTCCCTCGAGAATGAACTCCTTTCTCTACGGAGATTGCCGCTCGGTTCATATATCTCGCAATTTTTTAATACCTCCCCATTGGCCCCATTTATTTTTTGTTCACCAGGGACCTGAAAACCGGAATTATGATTCCAGGACATCCGCAGGTCAATGATTACCGACGCGCAGGGCGACGGCAGTGACGATTGTGGATGTTATGAGGCTGAGGCATCCGCCAATGATGATGTCGATGGGCACAAGGATGAACGGCCAGTTGCCTACCATCATGTAGTTGGGCACGATGTAGGTGGCATACGCCGCCAAGCCGAGCGCGACGCTGTTTTTCATCGCTCTCGCAAGGCTCTTTTCTTTAAGCGCCGGTTCTATCGCCAGGTAGGCGTTTGCGAAGCCGATGAGAATGAAGAATGCAAGCACTGCGATTCCCAGGGAGAAGTCAAAAGATTCTCTTCGTATTTCGGCCAGAGGGCTGCCGGAGGCGGCATGCAGCGATTCATACATGCTCATCACGGGCGGCAGGATGTTCCAGATGATGTCGATAACTGCGTACACCAAGATAGCCGCTATGATTCTGATTATCTGTCCTGAGTTCATATTGTTCTGTCTTTCCACTGCGGACATTGCCACATAGTAAGATCAAAAATTTTTAAAACGATAGCACTTGAGAACAGGTCTGTAAAGGCAAATTTCACCACATATGTGAATCAATAATTACGCAAACAGATAGCACCTCATAACCTGTCTATTGCTGGTGCAAACCGAGGACGTTTCCGCTTGGATCAAGAAACATCGCGAACGAACCCCCGAAATCCGGAATTTCTTGTGGTGGTATCAGAATCTTACCACCCTTACTTTCTACCTTTGCCACTGCTGCCTGCAAATCATCCACAGAAATATAAATGGTAACGTGGTTGGTATACGGCATATCTTCAGTTGTTGGAAAAATATGTCCTTTAATGCCTTGATCCGGCGATGGATCACACAGGTGTAGCCCGTTCGTTTCCGGTGAAATGTCCCATCCAAAAAGTGAACGGTAAAACTCTGATAATTCCTCACCATTTTTGCCTGCTATTTCAAACCACATGACTGGATTGCCCATTGGTATTTACTCCTCAATTGCTACACAGAAAATTAAAAAATTATAAAAATTACACAAAACGATAGCAGCAGGGAATAGGTTTGTAAAGGCAAATTTCAGGGAGGCTTTCTTTGATTTTTTGGCAGGTTTCTGGACGGAATGCGTGGTCTGGAATGTTTCGCCGCCGGGCGGACCGGAAATACTGGATTTCAGACAAGGGGATCCCTGAGGTTTATGGGCCCCATTCTCCATTACAAAAATTAGTTTCATCTGACGGAAAGTCTTCCCAGTCACAGGAGTCTTCCAACTCATAGCGCATGATAGCAGGGAGGGGGAGAGCCCTTTCGTTTTCTTCTCCGATATGCTTTAGAATTTTTTTGATTTCTTGATGATTGGTAATGAAAGCGATGATTTTCGCTAAAAATGAATTATTATTAAAAACGGTGTCTGCATGTCTAAAATCATGTCCGTAGCAACTTAGGTTCCTAAAAAAAACAGAGTAGTGCAATCTGGACGGTCTCAATGCGGCCCCCGCCTGCATCCAGGGCGCCTCTCCATTCATCCGTGTTCTCCGCTCCGCACGACAGGACTAAAAAAGTCCTGGCACATCTGGCAGCCCTCTCTACGCTATTGCGGACAGTGAATTTTTTTAGAAACCCGCATCTTAGGGACTATATGTGTTGGCTCCTGTGAGGGAGAAATCGCCTGGGACTGGTTAGCAACAGCCCATGGCGCCGAGGTGTCGCCTTCCAAAGTACTTCCGACCAGACCAGGGGACCGATTACGATCAGGCCGCCGGTGAGTATCGCAAGAGACCCACCTACCTCTTCTCTCTTGGACTTGAAGAAGAAACTGAACGTCTGGGGTCCCAATCCGACACTTATTCTCTAGCTCTGAAAGCCGCGCAGGACTATGTACCAGCCATGGAAGAAGCGGGGTCCCTGGCCATCAGGTGTGCGGATCATGTCCGCGGCTGTCGAGAACACCGGGTTCGGCATGAGCGATGTACGCTGGAGATGCGGGAAGGTTTTTCACATACTGGCGGAGAAAATGTGGAACCAGGTTGACCCGTTCTAGCTCAGCCAAAGTGATCCACTCAAACATGGATCCTGACTCACCTCCCTCGAAAGTGCCGTTACTCCCCAGGACCGTCGATCCGGTGGCAAACTCGATCAGGAAGTACAGGGTGATCTCCTGAAACCGGTCACCGTCGATCTCAAACAGGTTGTCTGCTACGAGAAGGAGGCGTCCGATATTCACGTCCTCACCGAGCTCTTCGCGCAACTCTCTCGCCAGGGTCTCGACTGCGTTCTCGCCGTATTCGACTCGGCCGCCGGGAACGAAGGCGAAGCCGTGTCTCGTGTTGTGCTCCACGAGCAGTTGACCATCGTGCACGGCGATGCCCCCGACGCGATACATGAACGTGAGTCCTCCGCCAGTGGATATGATCATCTCGGAATTCGTCATTGATGTGCTCCATAGGCCCGGCTACTACAGCGGATTACTTCGAGACACTCGTCAGGTTTCGAGTCAACGGCCATAGCAGCGCTTTGGTTGAGTTCCATCGGATTCACCTTCTGAATACCCAGGGAATATGTCCGTTGCCGGTCGGCCGTACCATCCAGGATGAATCAGCCATTCCTTTCCAGTTCCCAGACCACAACTATGGGGAGGCCCTCGACAGCGGCCTCCATCAGGTCCGGCATCTGGTCAGCGAATCCAAACGTGGCGATTTCCTTCTCTCCCCAGAGAGGTTTCAGGCATTGCATCACCTTGAGTCCTGCCTGCCAGAATGCACGGAGATAGTCCGATGGGAGGTGGATGCGGTTTTTGACGAACCCCATCTCGTCAGAGCTGCTTCGGTAAGCGCCGTGTGTGCTCAGCATCACTAAGAAGGGGTGGACATCCGAGATGACCACACGACCCCCGGGTCGCACGACCCTGGCGAGTTCTTTTACTGGAGGTCCCAGGTCCGGACTGTGAGTCAACGCCAGAGTGCAAACGGCGATATCCATCTGTCCGTCCGTCAATGGAATCGCGGTCAGGCCGGCGATTTCGAATCGTACCCCGGGGACTTTCTCAGAAGCAACATCCTGCATTTCAGGGTTGCGGTCGATACCGGTGACCTGATGTCCCAAGGATGCCAGGTATGCGGCGTGTCTCCCTGTGACGCAGGCCGCGTCCAGGGCTGTCCCGACCGCGTAGAGATCGAGTAGACCATGCACGACGGGTTCCTCTGCGATCACCACGGGGTTCCCGCCGGCGTCGTACGTGTCTGCCCACTCCGAATATCCTGATGAGACATCCTTCTCTTCCGCGAAGATCGGGTTGGACCAGGGCTCTTCTGCGAGCCGGCCAGCCAGCTCCTGTACTTTCCGTCTTCTGGCCACAACGATGTCCGAGTCTGCCATCCAGGCTCTCAGGATCGCAAGGCCCTCCAGGCCAAGGATGAAGTCTCCAAAGGTCACTTGCTCCCCCATTGCCCTGTCTCCTTCGTTTGCTGTTCGTCTTTCTTGAAAGTGGTTCAACACTTGGTGCTACCTGGCGGCGAGTTCTCCTATACACAGAGCCATTGGTCGCCAAGACAGTTGGAACCTACTTGAGTAGGTCCGGACGCTCCAGTCTCACATGGTCTGCATAAGGATTTCCAGGCCGCGGCGGGGCTCCACAGTGTGGGAAGACTCCCCATCAGTAGCATCACCAAGTCTCCTGCCCCGAATTACGGATCCCCTAGTTTCCAGCTTCCGGCTCACGACGGTTCTGGAATAAGGACGTGAGGTTTTTTCCGGATATTGCACAGCCTGGTTCTGGCCGATTTCAGGAAAGCCGGGACAGTCCAATGCTGATCTGGCTACATAGTAAAATTAAAAATTACACAAAACGATAGCAGCAGGGAATAGGTTTGTAAAGGCAAATTTCAGGGAGGCTTTCTTTGATTTTTTGGCAGGTTTCTGGACGGAATGCGTGGTCTGGAATGTTTCGCCGCCGGGCGGACCGGAAATACTGGATTTCAGACAAGGGGATCCCAGAAGTTTCAAGGCTCCATTTCACGTCACAAAAATAAGCTTCATCAGGCGGGAAGTCTCCCTAGGCATCAAGAGTCTTTCAACGCATAGCGCAAGGTAGCAGGGAGAGAAGGGAAGAGGCCCTGTCGAAAGGCCATAAACTCAAAGAATTCGTAATGGGCCTTCCTGGCGAACGTGAAGCGGGAAAAACGGAGGGCTCAGTCCAGCACTTTTACTTTCAGCAAGGATTGTTCTTTCTCCAATATTTTGACCCGGTTCTGCAGGGGTCGTCCCATCCCCTCCCAGTGGATTTCCATCACGTCGTCCTCTTGCAGGAAGATGTTCTCCCCGAAGCTCAAACCATCTGCTCCGAAGAAGTGAACGTGGGCGTCTCCAGGACGGCGATGCTTGGCATACTTGAAATGATGGTGCTCCAGATTTTCGATGCTGTGACACATATTGGCATCACCGCTTTTGATGGGTTTGGACCAGACGATGACCCCCATACGTTTAATGACCACTTCACCCTGGACCTGATCCAGCCTCTTCCCAATGATCAATTCCGGTCCCAAGGCGCATTGCCGGAGTTTTGAATGAGCCAGATACAGGTAATTCACTTTTTCCATCACATGATCGGAAAATTCGTTGCCGGTGCTGAAACCGACCCGACAGGGCCTTCCTTGCGGGTCGATGATATAAACCCCGGCCACTTCGGGTTCCTCTCCTCCATCATCGGCAAAGGGTAGCACCTCCAAAGCGTCTCCATGCGCTTTCAGAATATCCCCTTCCCCCTTGTAGAACCACTCGGGTTGCGCTCCGGCCTTTCCTGAATGGGGACGTCCACCTTCAACCCCCATGTTGTACATTTTCATGCTGTCGCTCGTTTCCGCACCAGCGCTTTCCCCTTCATGCATGCTCGCCCGGTCCAGCGCGCTGTTTTTATGGGTCAGTCCCGTCCCCGTGACCAAACAGCGGGTCGGATTGCGTGGAAAATCGAAAGCCGGGAGCAATTTCCAATCAGACTGACCCATGTAGATCGTGTCATAGTCCAGGCGATTTTCCGAGCGATGCGTTTCAATCAAATCGGAAAGCCGCCCTTGCCGGGAAACCGACTCCCACGCCAATTCATAAGCTGAGTCGTATACGTCCAGTAAAACCAGTTCATTCGCTTCCACTCGCGCCACCCGTCGTCCATGCTCAGGGTGTTGCAGTTGCACCAGACTTGTCATAGGATCACTCCTTGTTTCGGAATTTAAAGGATTTTCAATTTGAAAGGTATCCATGCTTGTATCACAGGTAAATGTTTGAAATCAACATCATGCAAAAACATGAATATTGAATCGTATTGTCTATCGCTTGAATCCATGCTATATCCTATGCATTCCATGGCCACTCCTTGTGTTTGAGGTTTTTCATTCTGCTCAAAATGTATGTGGCATGGAACACCTCGAATATAAAGATCAATTTTTTAATAATTGGACTCTCAATAATAAATTCAATGATCTTCAATTTTTTACCACAATTTGGGCATAACAAGGGGGCGGTCTTGAAGACTTTATGGATCAGCCGAGCCCAATTCGCGCTTGCTTTAGGCCTTTCTTTGATCTTTTTTACCGGGTCCGGGTTTGCGGAGGCCGAGAGGATCACGGTATTGCGCGAGGGCGACATTGCCGGTTGGGAAGAGAAGTCGTTCATTGGGAAGACTTTATACGAGACTTATCAACTGGAGGAGAGGTCGGTGGTGCGCGCGACAAGCCGTGCCTCCGCCTCGGGACTTTTCCTCAAGCTTCGAATCGACCTCGACAAGACCCCGTTCCTGTATTGGACCTGGCGGGTTGATGGGACGCTCGGCGATATCGACGAGCGAACGAAGGCTGGCGACGATTACAGCGCGAGAGTATACGTGATTCGCTCTGACCCGGTATTTCTCTGGCGAACGCGTGCCGTGAACTATGTCTGGGCAAGCGCACGGGCTGTGGGTGAGACGTGGCCGAATGCGTACACGGATCGTGCGCAGCACGTTGCGGTACGTTCCGGCGACACGCAGGCCGGCCAGTGGGTCGCTGAACGCCGTGACGTGCGGGCCGATTTTCGTGAGTTGTTCGGGGAATCCGTCCGATACGTCGACGCGATCGCAATCATGACTGATACCGACAATACTGGCGGCACCGCGGTGGCGTACTACGGAGACATCACGTTCTCGAGCGAGTGAGCGTCGAACATGGCGTAAATAATGCGCGGCAAACCTGAGAATTGAGACATGGGATGAATTTCAAGCCAACATTCAAGGTTCTGAAATGGGTGTGGGGGGAATCTGTTTGGGCCACAGGACGGCTTTTGAAATGGATCTGGAGCGAAGGTCTGATTGGGACATTTCTCGTCGGCCTTTTTGTCATTTTGCCGATTTTTCTCACCATCGCGATCATCCAGTGGTTCGTGCAAACACTGGAGGATGTGTTGGGGCCCGGGACGTTTTTCGGCAACATCTTGACCTATAGTGGCGCCTTTGTGATCGGCTCGGACCGCGACCACATCGCGTTTTGGTTGGGGGTCGTCTTTACCATCACAACAATTTGGTTGCTTGGAGTCCTCATCAAGGGATTCGCGAAACGAAAAATCGACCATGTCCTGGGGGCAACGCTGAGCCAAATTCCGGTCTTTCGCACCATCTACAAGCCGGTTTCCCAGATTCTGAAGATTCTCAGAACCGATGAAGAGACCAAGATGAAAGGGATGACCGCAGTGTACTGCGGTTTTGGCGTTGAACATGCTGTGCGCGTCCTTGCCCTTCAGCCTGGACCCGATGTCTACACCTTCGACGGAGTGGAATACGTAGTCGTCTACATTCCCACATCGCCGATTCCCATGTCTGGCGGTTTGATTTTCGTTCGCAAGGAGACGGTTGTACCCGCACCGGAAATCAGCGTACAGGATGTAATGAAGCTGTATTTGTCCCTCGGTGCCCTTGGTCCGCAATCACTACCTGAAGCCAAACATCAAGCAATTTGAAAATTTTGCTACGAGGAAGGATAGCTCCTGTGAATGGAATAGGGCAAAAAGAGGTCAAGTCTTCCAAAAGTGCTGGTAATTTGAATTTGTGTAAATGATTACCAGGCTTCCAGATGAATGACGTCATGCAGGGGTTTTCGGGCCGCAGCTTTGAATTGCGTGCCCCGGGTGTGGGCCACCGGAACAAGGGCCACTTGGGTGACCGTTTGGAAAGGAATACCGAGAATTTCTGCGACTTCCTTTTCATGTGGGAGGTGCAGTGAGGTCCAGCAAGTGCCCAACCCGCGAGAACGCGCCGCGAGCATGAAGCTCCATATTGCAGGGATAATGGAGGCATAAGTTCCGGCAAGATCAGCATTTGACACCCCCACATCCTCCACGCGCCCTGAAATACAAGGGATGAGAAAAACAGGAACTTTTTCCAGATTCCCGGCGAGATATGCTGCTGAGTCGAAAATTCGTTTTTGCGCAGGTGCCAGAATTGGATCGTCCTGATGCAGATTATGCGCCGCTCCTGGCATTTCTGCGTAACGTTGCCAGGATTGTCGGTACAACTGAGCAATTTGGAGTTTCTTATTGTAGTCGGTGAGCACCAGGAAGTGCTAGTTTTGGGAATTGGATCCGCTTGGCGCCTGGAGCGCAAGCTCCAGACATTCTTTGACCAGGCTGATCTCAACGGGTCGGTTCAAGTCCAAACGCTTTCTTACTGCTCTTGTCGTCGATAACAATTCATCGACTGGTAAATTGAGATGGGTCATCAATACTCCTTAAAACAATTCCGGAAGTAAGATTGAGATTTTTATACTCACAACTCCCTTCAACAGATGGATTCAGCATAGGTTTAGTTGCTATTCGGAATTCAGTCAAGATTGAATCAGAAAAAAATCGTTATTGTCGATTTTTATCGATTGATTGCCGTCTGCAAGGAAGGGATCAAGGACGCCATCAATCGTCGCGTATGGCGTAATTGAAGGACTTTGGTTTCGTCCGCGAAAGCTGGCACAGGTGGGGTGTCGGGTTCGACTTCAAAAAGCACCTGTCCCCGTCGAACGACGGCCCCACAGTTTCCTTCCACGACGACTTTTTTGATCGTTCCTGAAAATTCCGCAAAGATCGGATTGAACATTTTCATCACTTCGAGAACTCCCAAAGTGTCGCCTTTTTCAAAATGGTCTCCGGGTTGAACAAAAGGGGCCGCATCGGGTGTTTCTTTCGTATAGAATGTTCCCCCGGTCCAACTTAAAATTTCATATCCACTGGCAGGAGGAGCAGGGGCCAGGTTTTGGATCAAGCGGTTGACTTGTTTCTGGTCTTTGAAAGAGGGGGGAATCTCAATGGTCAGGTCTTCTTTGCTCCGAAACTCAAAATACCGGGCTTCCCTCGCTATCAACAGGGGCAGTTTCAACAGGTCCATTCCCAGCTGGAATCCGCGATGAGATATACGGATTTCATTCCATTGTTCCGCAGAAAAAACCTGGGAGGGCTCACCTGTTTGCATGAGGAACGCTTCCAAACGCTCCCAGGGCATTCCCGGATCTCCCAGACGGTGTTGCAATTCATCGTAGAAGGCCAATCCGGTCGCGAGCAATTGTTGATCTTCCTGCCAGATTTTGTGGGCTGCAGGTACATTGGGTCGTTCCTCGAGTCTCAGATAAAAATACAGGTCACGCAGAATGCGTAGCGGATTGATCTTCCATCGAAACTGATTATTTTCATAAATGAACTGGTTCTGGAAACCGAAAGCCACCCAGCCGGCCAGGAGATGAGTGTTTCCCAGCAATCGTTGCAAAGGACGGAGTATCAGATTCAACTTGCTGCGTAAAACGCGCTCTCCTTCTTTTCCAAGCGATTCAACCAGCGAATCACTTAAGAAATTCCACGCCACCGTCAATTCCAAAGGGGCGGCCACTTCATGCATCCTTCCGATCATTGTCAGGTAAGAAAGAACAAAGCGCGTGTTGGGTTTCGACATCACGTCATTGCCGATCAACCAATGTAACAGACCGTAATGAAAATCGACGTTGAGTTGCACGTTTTCCCCCCTGACTTCCATCCTGCGCAGGCAATCGGCCAGTTTTTGCATGTTGTCCGGACGGGAGCACCCTGCGCAAACCACCAGGGCTACGTTGCTGTCATATCCACCTGCCAGGTGATGGTGCTGGAATAATTGCGTGTCCGGATTGAGTACGCCAATCCCCTGGTCGTCACGCCACTCTCCTTCCACAGGAGGAGACCAGTAATGCAGAATCCCACCAGCATGGGGCTGTAGAGCCGCATTCATGGCATTGATCCTCACTTCCGCGCCTGAAAGGTGGCGGGCGAGCCGTTCTGGTTGGGGAACCCGCTTTCCATGACAGGCAACCAGCAGCATGGCTCCGACGAGCGAATCGAGCACGAAATACTCATCGGGATCATGGGGATTGACGAATTTAAGGGAATAAGCCATTTCTGTCACCCGGTGCTCGACTTGAATGCGCGTATTGGTTTCCATGAAATAATGAGAAGCGCCCTCCACAATGCATTCAAAGGTCGAAACCGAATCGAGCTGCAGGGCTTGTCCGAACCTCTCCGCGTCCTTGCACATCTGCTCCAGGGTTTGTAGATCTTCTATCAAAATCTGCGCCTGACGCGTCCTCCCCTGCTTCTGGTATGCTTCGGCAGAAGATTGCAAAAGCTCGGTAGTGAGTGAGGTTTCCAGCAGCTTTTGTTCATGAATTTGCAAAGAACAATCCCGACCTCCCAAGGCAAGGCACCAGTCCCCGTTTCCCAGGAGCTGAATTTCATTGTGCCGGGTATCTTCGATATTTCGTTCGATCAGGAAGTTTTTATTGTCCCCCACGCCCGTGACTTGAGATTCAATCAAAACTTCCATCACCGCGTCCGCGATTTGCCCCTCGTTCGCAATAACGCGTTGTCCCTTTCCGCCTCCGCCAGCGACGTGTTTGAAACGAATGCGGCAGCCGGGGTATTTTTCCCAGATCTTTCGAACCTGTCGTTTCGTTTCATGCTGAAGCTCTTCGATGGAAATCAGGTCGATTTGTTGCTGAGAGGCAGCCTGCAGTACTTGTTCACTGACTTGTTCCTCAGAAGCGTTTTCAAAGTCGAGATGCGCTTGCAGACCATGCTCGTCGATCAATTTATGAAAATAGCTTTGTGGATTGTCCTTTGCTTTGCGCAATAAAGTGAGGGCGGTGATATTGTCCACTCCCGGAACTACGGGAATTCCCAAAGCGACTGCCAGACGTTTGGCTCCATCTTTGGCTCCTGCTTTTTTCACGACGCTCGAATGGGGGCCAACAAATCCGATGCCGGCATTTTCAATGGCAGCAATGAACTCCTTCTCTTCAGCCATGAACCCGTATCCGGCAAATACATGCGTGTAGTGATGCTTATGACAAATATCCAGGATTTGTTGAATGCGCTCCACCCGTTCTTCTTTAGTCGTTCCCGTATAATCGGAGATCGGATGGACCCGTTCTTCTCGCGGAGAAATAATTCGAAGTTCGGGTGCCAGGGTTTTCGCATAAACCATACTGTCTTTTTCGGACAAGAGAATGCCGGAAGGTTGTGCTCCCATTGCCGTGAAAACGTCCAGGGCTTCTTTACGAACCGGTCCCCGGCAGACAATCAGGCACTTGACGTCTTCGAAATGAAAACTGTCACTCCAGGTCCCCTTTTTTGAAAATGAAATTACCTCCATTGGCCTCTTTCCGGGCAGACAATTGCCGGATGTCAAAAAGAGTATGCTTTTCGTTCGTTCACGAAACACATGATTGGCTCAGGCAGGATCATTTTTTACGCTCCTTTCCATTTCAACACGATGGTTCGCAGCCGTGAAGATTCTACGCAGGGGATTGCTTTTGCAATCCATACTCGTTTGCGACCACTTTGATTGTTTCGTCATAAACGGATTCCAACTGCGCATTACAACCTCGCAATCCTGCCATCACCTGGTTGCTCCATGCGAGGTACTGCCGGATGCGTTCCAGGGGCCAATCGGTCGGAGGATTGCGGAGTAAATCGCGAATGTTGCAAATTTTATCCGCAATCTTGATTTGTTTGGCACCATTGCTGGAGGCGGAGGCACGCAAGATTTGCAATTGCTTGCGTTCTTCTTTGGGAAGGCTCTTATCATCAGAGACTTCCTGAACCCATGCCAGAATTTTTTCACCAAAATGAGTTTGAATTTCTACATGAGTGGTTTGCGTGTCTTCCAGAGTATCATGCAGAATGCCTGCAACTATGATTTCAGCGTCCCGTACGTTGCCTTCACGCCAGAGTACTTCCGCTACGTCGATCAGGTGATTGATATAAGGAGTTTCACCGTCCTTGCGATGTTGGATGCGGTGTTTGCCGGCAGCGAAACAAAGCGCGCGAAGGATCAGGGAAATGCCGGAATTTTCAAACATCGTGAAATTTATAATCACTTGCGGTGGAAAAGTAAATCCTGGTTCACGAACCATAGATTTCAAAACTGTGACAACTGTCGTATTGGTTCGATAAAGAGTACCTCGACTTCATCAAAACACAATCTCCAACTTGGAGAGCATGTGGATCTTTGCTGCACTTTGTATTTAAATTCGTCAAGAAATGTGCCATGCTCCTTTCAAATCCAATCGTTTTCATTTCAGAGAGAATGGCAAGCGCAATGAACAAGCAAGAACTGTGGCGGCGTTATCAGAAATATCTCAGTGCGCATCCTGCCGTAGGTCTCACTCTGGACGTTTCCTCCATGAATTTTCCGCATCAATTCCTGGAAGAGATGGCGTCTCCCATGCAGCAGGCCTTTGAGCAGATGGATGCTTTGGAGAATGGAAGCATTGCGAATGCGGACGAAAATCGCATGGTCGGACATTACTGGTTGCGTCATCCCGCCCTGGCCCCTTCCCAGAGTATTCAAACGGTGATTGAAAACAACATATCTGAAATCAAGAATTTTAGCGGGAAAATACATGAGGGAATTCTTCGTTCTCCAAAAGGCGATCCCTTTCGGAAAATCCTGTTGGTGGGTATTGGTGGCTCTGCCCTGGGCCCGCAATTCATCCACCAGGCGTTGGGCGTGTCGGAAAACCGAATGGCATTTTATTGTCTGGACAATACCGACCCCGATGGAATGGACCTCCTCTTCGCTGATATCGGTCCTCACTTGTCGGAAACACTGGTCTTGGTGATTTCCAAATCAGGGGGAACCATTGAAACTCGCAATGGGATGCGGGAAGTCAAAGCGGCTTACCAGAGAGCAGGGTTAAAATTTGCCGGACATGCCGTCGCCGTCACGGGTCCAGGCAGCGCCCTGGAAGAAAAAGCGTTGGCAGAAGGGTGGCTCGATATTTTTCCGATGTGGGAATGGGTGGGCGGAAGAACCTCCTTGTTTTCCACAGTTGGATTACTCCCCGCCTCCCTGGAGGGAATCGAGATCGATGGCTTGCTGAGGGGAGCTGCCAATATGGACCAGGTTACCCGGCAATCCGAGATTCGACAAAACCCCTCCGCGCTGCTGGCATTGATGTGGTATTACGCGGGGGAGGGAAAGGGAAATAAGAACATGGTGATTCTGCCATACAAGGACCGCCTGGGTTTTTTAAGCCGCTACTTGCAACAATTAATCATGGAATCGCTCGGGAAAGAAAAAAATATCTCGGGAGAGGTCGTCCAGCAGGGAATCAGCGTATATGGCAACAAAGGCGCAACCGATCAACACGCCTTTATTCAACAACTGAGAGAAGGCAAAGCGGATTTTTTCGTCACCTTCATCCAAGTTTTACAAGAAAGAATTCCCCCCCCCTCGAACGACGAAGAAAAAAGCCCGGACACGCAACCTTCTATTACCACAGGCGATTTCCTGCAAGGTTTTTTACTGGGCACGGAGGAAGCTTTGCACGAGAATGGCCGGGATTCGATGACGATCACCCTTGATGCCGTAAACGCCACTACCATAGGCGCATTGATTGCGTTGTACGAACGGGCGGTGGGATTCTACGCCTCCCTCGTTCAAATCAACGCCTACCATCAACCCGGGGTGGAAGCAGGAAAAAAAGCGGCAAACAACGTGATTGAACTGCAAGCGAAAATTCTACAATTCCTGCAATCTCATCCTGGTGAACCTTTCACCCTACAGGAAATCACGACCGCCATCGATCATCCGGATGATTGCAGGACTTCGTTCAAAATACTGGAATACCTGACCCGCAACGAACGGAAAATTGCCAAAATTCCAGGCAAAACCTATTTCGAGGGAACCTACGGATACAAGCCGTAGCGTCCTTTGGGATTCCTTATTCCGGGAGATAATCGAAAATGGTTTTCCTTTTCAGGGGCCCATCAAAACCACCTTCTAAGAAGGTGGATTCTTTTCTATTCAATTTGGTCAGGTAGCTTGTAGCTGGTACTGCGCCCTCCCCCCGGGTTTTGAATAAAGATACCTCTTTGCTTCAAATCCTGAATATCTCTGAGGGCGGTATCGTTCGAAGATTTTGCCAGCTTGGCATATTTAGATGTGTTCATGTGACCTTTGAAATCATCCTCGAGCATGCGGTTAATAATGAGGCGCTGGCGTTCATTCACCGGGTTTTGATTGATCCAACCCCAAAGCTCCGCCTTGAAAAGAACATTGCTGAGGGTTTTTTCTGCGCTTGAAATGGCCCTCCCTAAACAATCCAAAAACCATTCGAGCCAGCCAGATATTTCTGGTGCACTGCGTTGCTGTTTTTCTAGCTGGTCATAGTAGTCCCTGCGCTCGGATTCGATCTGGGAAGACAAGCTATAGAAACGATCCGCCGTACCGTCAGCAAGGGCAAGAGCCATATCGCCGATGGCTCTTGCAATGCGGCCATTTCCATCCTCAAAAGGATGAATGGTGACAAACCAGAGATGGGCAATCCCCGCTTTGAGCACAGGGTCAATGGCATGACCATTACCAAACCAATCCAAAAAAGCATCCATTTCTATTCCCAGTCGGTCTGCACTTGGGGCTTCAAAGTGAACTTTCTCTCGGCCTATGGGACCAGAGACAACCTGCATTGGGTCTGCATCTATCGTACGCCAACCACCTACTGTAATCCTGCGCATGCCGCTCCGTCCCGTCGGGAACAAGGCTGAATGCCAGTCGAATAAGCGATCCTTTGTTAGAGGCTGTGAAAACTTTTGTGTGGCATCAAGCATCAATTCAACGATGCCTTCGACATCACGACTGGCCGAAACAAGCCCTGCAATATCAATCCCTAATCTGCGGGCAATGGAAGATCGTACTTCTTCTGGATTAAGAATTTCGCCCTCAATTGCTGAAGACTTTACAACATCATTGGTCAGAATGCTGAGGCTCGCCTCTCGCTGGAGCTCAAAGCCCAATCCCCCCATCCGACCAAGCAAACGCCCTTGGCGATGGCGTAAATTGGTTAGCTTGGAAACGAGAGCTTCCGTATCCCAAGTAAAGGTTGGCCAGTTTTGATGTTCATAAATCCACATATTAATCACCGCCTTGTTTAAGGTGATTTTAGAAATTTTTAGTGAAAAATCAATATTTATCACCTTAAATTATGCGGTGTTTAATGTCAATATTCACCGCATCAGTTGTGAGATGCCACTCGATTTTTCCGGTTGTTCTTCAATGATTATCTCAATATAGGGTAGTAGAAGAGTTCGGAGAAGGGAAGGCACCATTTTTTTTAAATCGATTCCCTTCTTTTTGCGTTTCTTCGGCAAACCCAGGCGGCCTGCATTGCCGCGCAGTCGGGGATCGATCAGGTCGCGCATGGCATCCCCGAGCATGTTAATCCCGTAAATCACGATCGCCAGAGCCGTGCTCGACCAGAAGGCTAACCAGGGTTGCTCCAACATATATTACTGACCTTCCGCGCTGAGCATTCCCCCCAGCTCGGTTGCGGACGATACCCATTGAAATTGGATGTGTAATGAGAATTTGAAGAGAGTTTAAAAATTTTTTACAGGATTTTTAACGGAAGGAGCAGCATGTTGGATAACGAGCACCTTCGACACCGTTAACGCCATCACCATATGCGCATTGATTGCGTTTTATGAACGGGCGGTGGGATTCTACGCCTCCCTCGTTCAAATCAACGCCTACCATCAACCCGGAGTGGAGGCAGGAAAAAAAGCGGCAAACAACGTGATTGTACTGCAAGCGAAAATTCTGCAATTCCTGCAATCTCATTCCGGTGAACCTTTCACCTTACGGGAAATCACGACTGCCATTGATCATCCGGATGATTGCAGGACTTCGTTCAAAATACTGGAATACCTGACCCGCAACGAACGGAGAGTCGCCAAAATCCCAGGCAAAACCTATTTCGAGGGAACCTACGGATACAAGCCGTATCGTCCTTTGGGATTCCTTATTCCGGGAGATAATCGAAAATACCTTCCAGTATGTACAGATTCCGCATCATTAAAATATGAAAGTCTGTTGTGAATCACCACCAATTGAATCATTCGTTGCGTAACGGGAGTCTGGTTCTCGTATTCCGGTTTCAACGTTATTGAGTTTTCCCATAACGAAGTGAAAGCACTTCTCCAACGACTTCAATCCGATTCCCCGGACTCTTGCCAATTGACTGAGCGACTTAATTTCCGGACCAGATTGCACCGCATCCCGAATTCTCCTCAGCCGATCAACCCGCAGGTTCATGGTCTTCGCCATTTCTTCCTCATTTTTTTCTGATAACACCCGCTTACGAAATTCGAGGTATAAATCGTCTACGGCGTCGGCTTTGTAGCGATAAATTTCTATCGGTAAGTCGCATTTTTTCAGGTGGCTCGTCATCATAGGTATTACTTCGTCTTCGGAAAGACCACCATTTGTCGTGCCCAAGGTTGGAAAAGCGATTGACTCAATTTTTTTCTTTTCTCCTATGGTTTCATAAACCCAGGAACGGGCATCTTCTGTTCGGGTAATTATTTTTTGGACTTGCAAAAAAGGAATCTGCTCAGGAATCAGAACTTCAGCACAGCGCTTCCGCTTGCCGTCTTCAAAATCCGACCACCATTTGGCACGGATACAGTCCCAATCCAGATTCTCAAGATCCATTGGATTTCTAAAACATCTGGTTCCCATAGAAGAAGCATTGCCATCGGTGAACACCATACCTTCCAGCAACAACAGATTTTTATTTAAACAAAGAATGGCGATTTTATCCTGAATCTCCCTGCGGCGGAACAACATTGGGTTCTTGGGAGTGAAATACAGGGGAACAAAATCAAGCAGTGAACGATTGCATATGGTTTTCCTTTTCCTCATCTCAATGACGTTTATATCCGCTATGTCTACTAACATTTTAACATTTCCACATACACGATTGCGAGAAAGTATTCCACTCCGGCTGATTGAAATTAAATTATCGATTGGGACCAGATAGAAAAGGAATTTGATTTTTCCCCACTCCTTTCGTGTTTTTTCTCCCCGCTGATCCCTCTGTAGAGTTCGGCACTTTTGCTCCTCCCCTGCTTTTGCTTCCTGTTCTCTCCGTTTTTGCTGCTCTTGGTCCTTCCGTGCTTGCTCCTCCTTTTGATTTTTCTCCAAAACTTGGCGCATCTGGTCTTCATTATGCTGCCGTCTGGTTGCGATGATTTTAGGGAGAAGATTCCACTCTACTGGCGACAACCGATAGTACAACGCAGTGACAATTCTATATTCATCTGATACAAAATCTTCGTCTGGTGCCAAAAAGCCGGAGCTGTTCGATTGCACCGCGCTGGGAGTCAAATTCTTCAAGTAGTTGAAGAGATCATAAAGAGAAGCACGTGAGAAATAGTCTTCATAGGAAGATCGCTTACGCCAATAAATAATGAGTTCATCAATGAGGTTCCAAGTCTCCTGGTCATTTGTCATATCAGTTCTTGAACAATGGTGCGTAATTTAAGTTTTCAGAGGATTTATGCAAAAAGGAACAATGAAAAACCTGAGTTTGTGATCAGAATTTTTGAGTACCTCCTGAAAAAGGAAATGAGAAATATAAAATAAAACAACACTCAGATCCAAGGAGGTACCATGAGTAAGTTATTAGAACTTTTCTGTGATGTCGATGATTTTTGTCAAAGATTTCTACTCTGGTGGCATCGACAACAATCGCACGTTGGAGAAAACAATGTTTGAAAGCATTGAGTTTATCCCCGAGTGAGGTCATGATGATTTTGATTCATTTTCATTAATTCCATTATCGGGAGTTGAAATCCTATTTTCGCGATGATGTTTCTCGTCATCTTCGCGCGGAATTTCCTCAATGAGTGAATGACAACCGATGTGTCGAACTGCAACAATCGGTGTTGTTGCCTTTGTGCTACTACCTTCAAAGCCGCCAAGGTCTTTGCAGTGGCATCAGCTATATTGATTCGACTTCTTTGGCCGTTTGTCATAATCGTCGTATTCAGCACCATCGCAACTTCGCGGGACTAGCCGCTCAGGGCAAGACGAGCATGGAGTGGTTTTACGGATTCAAACTGCATCGGGTGGCTAATGATTCTGGGGAGCTTTTAGCTTTTTTCCTCAGCGCGGGTAATTGTGATGATCGTCATCCTGTCAGACAACTCACGCAAGGACTGGTTGGCAAATTGTTTGGCGATAATGGTTTTCTTTCTCAAAAACTATTTGTACAACTTGCTCAACAAGGCCTTCAATTGGCCACAACCCTTCGAGCCAATATGAAACCTCGAGTCCTGCCCCTACAGGATCGCCGAAAAATCACTCTGAATTGTCGCCGGAGAAAACTCTTGCTATCGACTCTTGGCTTTTATTAGCCTCAAAATGGAAATGCACTGGAGGTCAACACCTGTCGCGAAAGTACAAAATAATTTAAATATATTCAATAAAATCAATGTATTATAAATTAACACAAATAAGTTTGCACTATCTTTTGTACGTACACCTTCTTTACTTTATGATTTTGTTTCTTCAACATATTTCGTTGAAAGCTTATTTTCTGAACGAATTCTGTCATAGTAAACAGCCAGTATGATAACAACTCCAATGACAACCTGTTGTTGGAAACTATCCACACCGAGTAAATTGAGTCCATTTCTAATGGTACCAATAATAAAGGCACCTATCATGGCACCACTCATTGATCCAGTACCTCCGAAAATACTGGCTCCCCCTATAAAGGCGGCTGCTATACCTTCAAGCTCGTATCCAAAGCCTGCTGTCGGATGAGCACTAGACAACCTTGCTGTAAGTACTACACCTGCCAAAGCGGAGATAACAGAACAGAAAACATATGCGGCCAGCTTTTTTTGGCCAGTATTTATACCAGAGAGGCTGGAGGCGAGTTGATCGCTTCCTGTAGCATACATATGACGCGCAAATAAGGTTGTGTTGAGGAAAAAGCTTAGGATCAAAGCTGTTATAACCAAAACTATTACGGGATATGGTAAGAATCCCAAAAACTTTTCAGTACCTAGCGCACGGAAAAAATCATCTCCCGTGAATTCACCAATGGCTCTTATGCTTTTGAATTGACCATTGGTTAACATATAGGCAAAACCGCGATAAATAAACATTGTACCAAGTGTTGCAATGACGAAATTCAATTTAAATCTGGTTACAATTATACCATTTACAAGTCCGCAGATGAGCCCTACTAATAAGGCTGCTATGATTGCAAGAACTATATTATGTGTCATTTCTATTACCAGGGCACAGACAACACCGGCAAGACCCAGAGTGGAACCTGAGGATAAATCAATACCGCCTGCGATAAGAGGAAATGTCATAGCAATTGCCATTAACCCATAAATTGAAACTTGATTGGCAATTATAAACCAGTTTCTGAATGTAAAAAAATATTCTGCCGTAATTGAAAATACTATTAATAAAATAATAAGACCACCAAGCGTCCCTACTCGATCCACCCATTGATGAATATCCTTTCTACTATAATTCCTTATGCTAGAAAGCCCGTTGCCTCTTTTTGAAACATCCATTTTTTCCTTTTTATACAATTTAATTGTTATCTTTTTGACTTTTACCGGCAGCCAAACTAATACCGATTTGACTTTGAAATGTGCCATTAGCATGAACCGGAAAAACCGGGGACACGTAGCAAAAAAGTACATGTCCCCGGTTTTTCCGTTGATTCTCTCGCTTACCGAATGGGATAAGGATCAGCGAATTTCCTCCAATTATTTTATTTGCCAAAGAACATCAGCTTGACGAGTTTCTCCTGGTCAAGTTCATTGGTTGGCAGACAATCAACCTTCTTGCCCCCCCTGAGGACAAATACTCGGTCACAGACTTCGAAAATGTCCTGAAGGTTATGCGTAACAAACATAATAGATATGCCATCATTCTTTAACTTGAGCATCAGTTCTCGCACTTTTTTAGCTTCAACGACTGCCAGATTAGCCGTCGGTTCATCCATTAAAACAACCTTGGGATTAAAATGGAAAGCTTTTCCGATCGCAACGGCCTGTTGCTGTCCTCCGGAGAGGTTATTCACCATTTCTTTAGGATTCGCGACATCTATCTTCAGCCCCTTTAGAGTTTCAATAGCCTCTTTTAGCATCTTTTTCTTGTTGAGAAATTTCATGCCGAAAGATCGATATAGCTCCCGGCCCAGGAACAGGTTGGAGGCTATATCAAGGCGACGGCAAAGTGCGAGATCTTGATACACCATCTCGATTCCTATTTCACGAGAATGGTGAGGGTTGCGTATCTCAACATGTTTGCCCTCAAAAAAAACACGGCCGCTATCAGCTTGATAGGCACCGGAAAGTATTTTCATAAAGGTTGATTTACCCGCGCCGTTATCGCCAACGAGTCCGAGAATTTCTCCTGAACGAAGCTCGAGGTCCACATCGGTAAGCGTCTGTATTCCACCAAATCGCTTGGTAATGTTAGAAGTTGAAATTATGTTTTCCATGGATTTTTTTCAGGATAGAGGTGCCCTGCACGCTCTGAGGCGCTCTTTCAAGATGCCCGGAGAAGTCCAAAGTCACGTCTAGGCCTTGTTCGGAGGGTCAGATCGAAAACCAACCCAAAAACCCAAATACCGGGAGACCCAATCCCTCAACCCTCCACTTTTTGGCCTTCAAAATTTCAGTCTTTTATTCCTTCGATTTCTTTGACTACAGATAAGTAAGCTTGGATCTTTGGAGACATGATATTTCCCGGAGTTATTATTTCATAGTGCGTATCCATACTGGCTGGTGGCTTTCGCTTTACCTTACTGGTTGCCAAAAAGTAAGCCATCTTGATAGCTGCCTGAGTCATATTATATGGGTCCTGCACTGCAGAAGCTGTAATCCAGCCCTCTTTGGTTTGGAAGTACGATTGAGCAGTCATGTCAAATGAATCATTTCTGAGTTCACCAGGCTTAAAACCTTGTTCCTCCATAGCAATTGCTGCCATAGAACACATAACACAAAATGTTGTAAACCAACCCTTCAGATCAGGATTAGCGGTTAATATGTCCTGAGCCTGACTAAGGGATTTGTTGAAGTCGTAGTCGTTGTACTTTGTACCACCTGCTGTTATTTCCCAGCCAGGCCCTAAACCGGATATAAAGCCATCTTTTCTTTCTTCTTCAACAGCTGCGCCAGCTGATCCGGAAAGAATCGCGTACTTTCCTTTCCCCCCCATCTTCTCGCTAAAGATTCTCCCTAACTCTTGACCAACAGCAAAGTTGTTTGTTGCAAAATGATAGTCATATTTCTCTGTGCGAATTTTGGAGTCATAGGTTATCACCGGGATGCCGGTATCATACGCTTTTTCAACAAGAGGGGCCAGAGCATCTGTTTCAATAGCTGCTACAACAATAGCGAGAGGATTTGCCTGGAGAAATGTTTCCAACGTATTAATTTGCCCTTCCATTTGAGAGATCATTTCAGGAGCATAGTAAATGACTTCCGCACCACCAATTAAATCAGAACCGCTCAAGTCATCAGCAGCAATTTTTGTCTGAGCCCAAAATGAGCCCGTTGCTATTTTAGCAATTACGTAGATTTTCCCGTTACTCTCAGAAGCATCACGAATAGGCGGCAACTGGGCCCAGACCTGGCCAGCCACGAAGACGCTGGCTCCCATAATAAGAGCCAACAGGGTCACGCTCAATTTTGAGTTGCTTTTTTGATCAAACATATGACATTTCCCTTTTGGATGTTTAAAAATATTAAGTATTGCTTTAAAACCTGCTTTCGTTCCCGAAAACAGGTTTTCGACGATTTCTCTAATGATTACTTTCATTTTTACCTTTATTATTTTTAGGTGGTAACTATTCAGGTCTCAGAAAAACCCGTTCAGTTAAATATCTTTTAAGAAAGATTCCCAGGGAAGATCAATCGTTTTCACGTCCTTCCACGATATTGTTCAATCGATCAAGTGGGAACCCTCTCTTTCACTAAAACAACTTAGTGAAGGCATGATTTAAGCAATATATATTATTTTGCATAATGTCAACCCCCAAATGAAAAAAATGCAGGATTCGTAAAAAAATTTAAAATCTATCAATCAGGGAGATCCGCTTCTTTATGATCGTGAGCCAAAAAACGAATGTTCACTCCACAATCCGGCGTTTTTTCCAATGGCGATAATGATCGTAAACGCTTTGCCAAGGAGGTAAATCAGAGTGATAAGCGCTCTTGCTTCCATTGCTCTCGTTCTTTTTCAAAGAGTTGACAGGCTTCTTGAAGAGCCTAGAGGTGGGGAGTCGACGAAATGGAATGAATATACTTTTGAACTTTCGAGAGCATAAAGTCCTTTCCAGACTCTATGCCATGCCAAATCTATACTTAATTTGATTGGTTCTCTGAAGATACCTGAATAGTTACGGATGAACAAGGAAATTTGTTGCATTCTCCCATAATACTCACGTCCTTGAACCAGGAAATTCCGAAAGAACTTCATTGGAAAGGGAACCTTCTGCGACTCGAGTGACGGGGCCGGTCATGCTGACCTGGAAATCGCGTGAAATGATGATATCGATGATCCCTCCGGGCATGTGGACATGGATTTGGGAATCACACCGTCCCAATTTATGAGCAACTGCCGCTGCCGCGCAGCTGCTGCTACCCGATGCCATCGTATATCCCGCGCCGCGCTCCCAAATTTGAATCTGAATGTTGTTGCGATCCAAAATTCGCATGAATTGGACATTGATCCGCTGGGGAAAACAAGGTGCATTTTCCAGCAGCGGTCCATAGTGTCGCGTTTCGGCTTCTGAAAGAACTTCACGCACAAGGACGCAGTGGGGATTGCCGATGCTTGCTGCGCAAAATTTGAATTCCTGTCCGTCCACCCGGATTGTTTCATCGATCACTTGGCGTGATGGTCCTCTCAGCGGAATCGATTTGCTCTCGAAACTGACTTTTCCCATTTCGACCATGATTTCATGCCCGTTTTCACGAACGGTCGCAACCACTTTTCCTCCTGCAGTGAGGATGGTAAACGGGGCCTCTTCTACCAAGCCCTGATCCCACAAATAGCGGGAAAAAATACGCAGACCATTTCCGCTTTTTTCGGCTTCACTGCCATCCGGGTTGAAAATTCTCAGGGAAAATTCGGAGGCAGTCGATTCAGGACGACCGATGAGAATGCCGTCGGAGCCGATTCCAAAATGACGGTGGCAGATTCGCCGGATTTGCTCAGGCTTCAAAGGAACGGGTGTATCGTCAGGATCCAGAACGAGATAGTCGTTGCCGAGCGCATGGTATTTGGAAAATTTCATTGATTCTACCTGGAATGACATTCATTTAAAGATTTCGCCCCCCTCCCCTGGCCCCTCCCTCCAGGGGAGGGGGATATTTTAAGAGGCTGACATGCATATCAAACTTTCTGTCTCGCGACCGGGAGGGGGAGATTTTAAGAGGCTGTCATGCATATCAAACTTTCTGTCTCGCGAACGGGAAGGGGATATTTTAAGAGGCTGACATGCTTCATTCAACCCTTTTGTCTCGCGACTGGAAGGGGAATTTTTCAATAGATCGTTGCCGAGCGGTTGGTATCTGGAAAACTTCATTGATTCTACCTGGAATGTCTTTCATTTATAGATTTCGCCCCCCTCCCCAGGCCCCTCCCTCCAGGGGAGGGTATATTTTAAGAGGCTGACATGCATATCAAACTTTCTGTCTCGCGAACGGGAGGGTATATTTAAGAGGCTGACATGCTTCATTCAACCCTTTTGTCTCGCGACCGGAAGGGGGATTTTTATAAAAAGCAGACATGCATATTTACCCTTCTGTCTCAAGACCGGGGAGGGGTATTTTTTAATAAGTGGACAAACTTCACTCAACAGGTTGACAAGCTTCTTTCAACCATTCCAGGTTGCGACCATCGAGATAACCCGAAATTTCATCCCAAACCCTCTGGTGATAGTCTTGCAGCCACTGCAATTCGATTGCTTGCAGCAATTGAGAGTCGATGAGTTGCCGGTCAAAGGGGATCATGGTCAAGGGATCGAATTGCAGCCAGGATTTACCTCCGGGATGGGGGGGAAGTTCTTCACAAGGTTCCACCACGTACAAATTTTCCAAACGAATGCCACCCCAACCGGTTTCGTAATATCCCGGTTCATTGGAAACAATCATGCCGGCACGAAGATCCATTCTATGCGAAAGCGGGGAAATGTTGTGTGGTCCTTCGTGGACGTTGAGAAAAGCACCCACGCCGTGGCCCGTGCCGTGCCCGTAGTCCATCCCTTCATTCCATAACGGAGAACGGGCGACGGCGTCCAGAGAAGCGCCATGGGTCCCTGCGGGAAATTTTTGCAAGGCCAGGCGGATGTGGGATTGCAATACCCTGGTATAAATCGTTTTTTGACGGGCAGTTGGTTCACCAATCGCGAGGGTTCGAGTGTCATCGGTCGTACCGCCTGCAATTTGAATTCCCGAATCCACCAACAGCATGTGATTCCCTTTCAACTGCTTTGCCGCACTGGGATTGGAATAATGCACAATGGCGCCGTTTTCAGCAAACCCGGCGATGGTCGGAAAACTTAAATCCACAAATCCTGCTTCCCGGCTGTATTCTTCATGGAGTGACTCGGCGTAACTGCGTTCACTGACGAATTCCCCCCGTCTCAATTGGTCGTGGAGTTTGACGAAGCTGCGAATTTTTCCACAAGCCGCGCAATGATGCGCTTTGCGGATTTGTTTGATTTCTACAGGATTTTTCAAAGCTTTCATCAATACGATGGGATTCTCTTTTTCGTAACGGGATCGAGCGCTTTCCTGGCGTGTTTGACCCTTTTTGCGAAGCGCCAGGTAAGTACCCATGGTCGTACTGGTGGGATCAAGCCAGATTTTTGAATTGGACAGGGATAGCAAATGGTCTTTGTAGGCCGCATAAGGTTTGAATTGAATCCAATTTTTCAGGGACTGCCGTACCTCCCGGGAAGCCTCTGCCAACGTAAAACAAAAGGCCTGCTCCTGGTCGATCACGCAATAAGCTTCAAAAACGGGATTGCAGTCGATATCTTTTCCCCGCAAGTTGGTAAGCCAGGCGATCTCATCGAGTTTGGTGAGGACCAGCGCCTGCACTCCACCATCATGCATTGTTTGCCGGATTCGCTCCAACTTGGCTGCTGTCGTTTCACCCGTCCAGGAGGAGTCGAGAAGATAAATGGGTTGGCAAGGAGCTTGCGGACGATCTTCCCAAACCTGATCGACCAGGTTCGGGAAGACAGGGATCAATCGAGAATCCGGTGACTGCAGGTTTTTCAAAAATACGCGATGGGTTTTCGGAGTCATGGTAAATGGATCGAAACCCACTCTCAACGACTGCTGCCGCTTTTCTTGCCGGGCAAGCCATTGTTCGACGGTGGGCACTCCTTCCAATCCTGCTTTTCGCACGACAAACCACTTTTCAGAAACCTCCTGTCCGGCTTGCAGGTGGTAACGGGAGTCTACGAACAACTGGTGTTTTCCGACACGGCAGAACAACGCCGTTCCCGCAGAACCGGAAAATCCCGTTATGGCTTTCAGACGTTGCTTGTACTCGGGAACGAACTCGTTGAGATGTTCATCCATGGAAGGCACGAGATAGACGTCGATTTCGTGCTGTTCGAGCTTTTGCAACAATTTTAAAATTCTTTTTTCGACAATCGTTGTTGAGGGGTTCATCTTGTCTTCCGAATTATTAAATGCATAAAACTGATTGGAAATTAAATTACCAGAGGCGTTGATTCCTGTCTACCTTCTGGTCGGATTGTGATTACCGGGTGTTGTCCCGTATCGAGATCCAACCTTTCCAAAGGCGGAATTGTTCTTTGTACCCGGCTATGATAAAATTTGTTTCCGCAGTGATTTCTTCCCTATCACGGGTTTCATCAACGGTTCCTGGACCAGGATTGATCCAAATATCGAGAATTTGAAGCATGTTCAGCGGAATTGTGAAAGGTCTGTGCCGCGTAGCATCGGTTACGGAAAAGATTGGAGGCAGGCAGTTGGCTGTTGCCTTGCATGATTTCAGTCAAGACCTCGAAACCGGAGCCAGTGTGGCCATCAATGGTGCATGCCTGACCGTGGTCGCGCTGCAGGACGGCGTAGCAAGGTTCGATGTCATCGAGGAAACGCTCATTCGCACGGATATCGGAAATTTGAAATCTGGTGATTTCGTGAACATCGAACGTTCATGCCGGATTGGCGATGAAATTGGAGGCCATCACGTGATGGGACACGTGGATACGAGGGGTACCATTGGGAAAATTCGCAACGCTCCCAACAACAGGGAAATTGTCATTCATCATGATCCCCAATGGCACAAATACATGATTCCCAAAGGGTGGATTGCCGTGGATGGCATCAGTTTGACGGTCGTTGCAGTGGCCCGGGATCATTTCTCGGTTTGCTTGATCCCGGAAACTCTGGCGCGCACCACTTTAGGCTTCAAAGAAACGCAGCATTCTGTTAACCTGGAATTCGACCACGCAACCAAAGTGATTGTCACCACAATCGAACGGATGGGGCTTCCCGCATCAGCGAGTTCTTGAAAACGCAGAACACTCTCAACATTCATTCAATTCGCAGTCTATGAAATCTCGTGTTTATAATTTTGGAGCAGGACCCACCATGCTGCCACGGCCGGTCATGGAACAAGTTCAGGAGGAATTTCTGGATTTTCAAGGGTTGGGAGTCTCGATTATAGAACTCGGTCACCGCACCCGAGAGTTTGAATCGTTGGTGGAGGAGAGCATTTGTATTTTTCGAAAATTGACAAATCTTCCCGATCATTACAAAGTCATTTATCTCCATGGCGGAGGAAGAATGCAATTTTCTGCGGTTCCGCTGAATTTGATTGCACGCACTGCCGGAAAAAAAGCGCTGTATGTGGACAGTGGTTTTTTTTCCCAGCAAGCCATTGCGGAAGCGAAACGCTACGGAGAAATCCTGACGATCGCCAGTAGCGCGGAGAGCGGGTACGATCGCATTCCCTGGATTGATGTCACAACCCTGGACCCTGCTGCATCCTATATCCATATCACCTCGAACAACACGATTGTGGGAACGCAGTGGAAGGCATTCCCGGAAACGAACGATATGCCTTTAGTGATTGACGCGACTTCCGACATCCTTTCCCGAGTCGTCGATTTTTCGCAGGTTGGAGTGACTTATGCCAGTCTGCAGAAAAACCTGGGCCCCCCTGGCGTGGCCCTGGTGGTAGTGCGGGAAGATTTATTGGAGCACGCTTTGCCAGAGACTCCCATGCTGCTCAACTATAAAGATATGGTCGAAAGCAATTCCCTCCTCAATACTGCCAACACCATTGGGATTTACATCGCCTGTTTGATTTTGAAATGGTTGGAAAAGCAGGGAGGGATCTCCGTCATTGAAGCCTGTAATCGTAAGAAGGCGGCTCTGCTTTACGAAGCCATTGATTCCTCGAATTTCTATACATCAATAGCTCACAGGGAGCACCGTTCGCTGATGAACGTCACCTTCAACCTGCCCACCGAGGAATTATTTCAAACATTTCTCAAAGAAGCTGCCCAGCAAGGGTTGTACGCCCTCAAAGGACATCGCATCGCGGGCGGCGCGAGGGCTTCCATCTACAATGCCATGCCTATCGAGGGGATCGAAGCCCTGGTTGCATTCATGGACGAATTCGCCCGAAAAAACGGCTGACTAAAATTTTCCGGTGAATATTCCCTGCATTGCAATTTGAACAATGCCGCGCTAAAGTCAAAGGGAATTGAGAATTGCTTAGTTCAAAATAAATTAAAATGAAGACCTCCCAACAAATCCGACAGGAATTCCTTTCATTTTTTGAATCCAGAGGGCACCGTTTTGTGCGCAGTTCGCCGGTTGTCCCTGTGGATGACCCGTCGCTTTTGTTCACCAATGCGGGCATGAACCAGTTCAAGGATATTTTTCTGGAAACCGGTACCCGCAGTTACAAGCGGGCAGTCAACTCCCAGAAATGCATCCGGGCCAGTGGCAAGCACAACGACCTGGAAGACGTGGGACACGATAATTTTCACCATACTTTTTTCGAGATGCTGGGAAACTGGTCCTTCGGAGACTATTTCAAGGAAGATTCGATTCGCTGGGCCTGGCAATTGATGGTGGATCAATGGGAATTGCCTGCTGAGAGATTATGGGCCACCGTTTTTGAAGGGAATGTGGAGGAGAACCTGGAACCCGACCTGGAAGCCGAGGAATTATGGAAGACTTGTAGCGACATCGGCCATGAACGAATTCTACGCTGCAGCAAAAAGGACAACTTCTGGGAAATGGGCGAAACGGGTCCCTGTGGTCCCTGTTCCGAAATCCATATCGATTTGGGAGAAGGCACCTGCCCCTTGTCCGGAGAGCATCGATGCGCCGTGAACGTGGAGGGTTGCTGGCGTTTTGTTGAATTGTGGAACCTGGTCTTCATACAATACAATCGGGCCGCAGGTGGAGATCTGGAGAAATTACCGGCCCAACACGTTGACACCGGAATGGGACTGGAACGAATTTGCCGGGTATTGCAGAAGGTCGATTCGAACTACGACACCGACCTGTTCACGCCAATCCTCGACGCCATTTCTCAAACCACCGGGATGCCCTATACGGACGGAGAAGTCGGTGTGGCATTCCGAGTGATTGCCGATCACCTGCGCTCCCTGACCTTTGCGATTGCCGATGGTGCCATTCCTTCCAACGAGGGACGCGGGTATGTCCTGCGTCGCATGCTGAGGCGAGCAATTCGCTATAGCCGCGTTCTGGGCATGAAAGATCCTTTTTTGCACCAACTCGTTCCTTCTCTCGTACTGCATATGGGCGAAGCATTCCCGGAAATTGCAGTCCGGGAAAAGCACGTCACCGGAGTGATCCGGGCGGAAGAAGAAAGTTTCGGATATACCCTGGACCGCGGGTTGGTAATCTTCGAGCAGATGATGCAAAAGAGGCAAACCCGGGACAAACGCCAACTGTCCGGCGAAGACGTCTTCCTTTTGTACGACACCTATGGCTTCCCTGTCGACTTGACCCGTTTGCTCTGCGTGGAGCGTCACCACTCGATCGACGAAGCGGGTTTTGATCGATGTATGGAACAACAGCGTACACGGGCACGAGAGGCGGCAAAATTCAAGACAAGCATCGAAAACTGGCGGATTGTCAGTGAAGGTCCCCATTCTCGTTTTGTCGGCTATGACACGCACACGGCTATTTCAGCCATTCGCCGCTACACTCGAAACGAGCGAGGGCAGTGGCTGATCGTTTTGGATCAAAGTCCCTTCTATGCCGAAGCAGGCGGGCAAGTAGCGGACCGGGGTTGGTTCAGGCAACGAAGTTCCCACCCTATCGATCCAACAAAACCGTTGGAAAAACAATGGACGGTGGTTGACGTGCGGAAGGAGGGAGACGCCATCGTTCACGTCGCAGAAGGCCCGTCAGCGCCTTTAGAAAGTCCCATGGAAGCCGAGGTCGACTGTCAACTGCGCTTGACGACCACTTACAATCACACTGCCACGCATTTGTTGCACGCCGCTTTGAGACAGGTCTTGGGCGGTCACGTCAACCAGGCCGGCTCGGTGGTCCACCCGGATTACCTGCGATTCGATTTCACGCATTTTGAAAAACCAGGTGAATCACAAATGCTGGAAATCGAAGGGCTGGTCAACCAAAAGATCAGGGAAAACATTCCCCTCGATATTTATGAAACCGCATACGACCAGGCAATCGCCGATGGCATAATCGCTCTTTTTGGTGAAAAATATGACGATGTGGTGCGGGTCGTACAGGCATCCGACTATTCATCGGAACTCTGTGGCGGATGCCACGTGAAAGCGACCGGAGAAATTGGCCAGTTCCGTATCTCGTCAGAAGCGAGTATTGCATCGGGAGTCCGCCGTATCGTCGCGATCACCGGCCCCGAAGCGGAACGCATGGCCCGTGAGGAAGGAAAAGCCATCCACGAATTGCGCCGGTTATTCAATGTCTCCACCACGGAAATAACTCCCCTCGTCGAGCAATTACTCGAAGAGAAGCGTCAACTGGAAAAAGAATTACTGAACTTGAAAAAAGAATCCGCTGCTGGTGGCGCGGAGCAATTGATCGAGCAAGCTCATGAAATTGCCGGGGTCAAAGTGGTGATTTCCGAAGTGGAAATCGATTCCATGGATTCGTTCAAAAGCCTGGGAGATTCGCTACGCGAGCAGCTCAGTCCCGGACTGGCGGTGCTGGCGTCTCGTCTGAATGGCAAAGTCTCCTTCCTGTGCGTCGTCTCGGATCACCTGGTTGCTCAAGCAGTAAAGGCGGGAGAAGTGATCAATCTCGTCGCCAAATTGGCTGACGGACGCGGGGGTGGCAAAGCGCACCTGGCTCAAGCAGGAGCGAAATCTCCGCACAAGCTGCCGGATGCCTTGCGTCAGGCTCCGTCCTTGATCGAGCAATATTTGCATGCGCGCCACATCAACGGGAGCTGATTCATGCGTTATGAAATGTTTATCGGACTGCGCTACTTGCTATCCCGGCGCAAGGACCGTTCGATTTCCGTCATCACCTGGATTTCAATTTGCGGGGTGATGATCGGCGTGGTGGCCCTGATCGTTTCAACGTCTCTGATGAATGGATTTCGTGACAACCTTCGCAAAGCCATTACCGGTTCCCTGCCACATATCACCGTTTTCGGGGTACTGCGAGACACTTCGGAAATCGAGCAGCTGGAAGAACGTATCGCCCGGCATGCCGAAGTGCAACACACCGCCCCCCATATTTACAAACAGGCCTTGGTCGTCGGCGACGAACTTCCCAAAGGAGCATTGATTCGTGGTATCGATCCGGACCGTGAAATCCATGTCACCGAAATCGCATCGTACCTTCGTGAGCAAATCTATCCTCCGGAACCACCCACCCCGGAAGAACAAGATCGTATTTCCCGGAACATTTTGTCCCGCCTGTCATACGCGCGTTCCCGGGAGGGGAAGACCAGTGACGGTGTGATTTTAGGCGCTTCCCTGGCACAGGGTTTGGGAGTGTTCCTCGGGGATAGCGTCAAACTGATTTCCTCGGAAACCCGAATGACCCCCGTGGGGGACGTCCCGCGGGCCAAGAAACTGGAAGTGATCGGTATTTTCGAATCGGGAATCTCCGGTTATGATGAAGTGCTGGCTTTCGTGGATTACAGGCTGGTGCAGAAGATTTACAACATGGGCGAGCAAGTGACGGGAATTGGAGTGAGTATCGTGGACCCGGTCGACGCAACGCGGGTCGCTACCGAGTTGAAAGAGGACTTGAAGCATTTCATCGTCAACGACTGGGCCAGTGAAAACAAAAGCATTTTTCAATTGATGGAGCTTGAAAAACTGGCCCTCTTCATCGTATTGGCCCTCATTGTCCTGGTTGCCGCGTTCAACATCATCAGTTCATTGACCATGTTGGTTTTGGAAAAAACCAAGGAAATCGCCATCCTCAAGTCGCTGGGGGCGACGGACCGCAGCGTGCTTTCCATCTTCATGTTGCAAGGAGTGATGATCGGCGTGTTCGGAACCTGCTTCGGATTATTGCTGGGATTGGGAATCTGCTGGTTCCTGCTCAATTTCAACGTTGTTGAAATTCCCCCGGGAGTCTATCCGGGAGGCAATCGCATTCCTTTATCGATCGAATGGATGGAAATCGGCATCATTGCCCTGACCTCGTTTGCCATTTGTTTTCTGGTAACCCTCGTCCCCGCCTGGAAAGCCGTACGTATCGAACCGGCAGCAGCCTTGCAATATGAATGATACGATCCTGAGTCCCATCCTCTCTTGTGCGTTGAGGAACCGGAAAACCAATTCTATCCCTCCCTGCTCTGGGAATTGGCCGAAGAATTTCGCGCTTATTCGAACCGAGGCGGACAGGTCTTCGTCTCAACCCATTCGCCGGATTTTCTAAATGCGATGAAGTTGGATGAGGTTTTCTGGTTGCAAAAGCAAGCCGGATATACTTCCGTTCTGCGAACCCGGGATGATACGCAACTATCGACTTATATGCAGGAAGGAGATCAAATGGGTTTTCTTTGGAAGCAGGGTTTTTTTCCAGGAGCTGATCCCAATTCATGAATCTCGTCTTTATTCTTGAAGAACCTTAGGGCCAGAAAGTTGCTGGCTCACGAGCGATCGGGCCACATTTATCATTGACCGGAAACCGTTCTTTTTGATGCCAGGATTATTAATAAATTTAATTTTTAATTTAAATTTTTTCAGGTAATCTTATGTAACTGTTTAAAAATTCTGATAAAAAGAATGATTTATATAACGGCATTATGAAAAGGGTACGTTGTGGAGCGAGAAAAAGTAAAGAAAGTTGAACTGGAGTTTATGGAGACGAGTTCAATAGAGGGATTTGCATCGAAATCGGTAACCTCAGATAATGCCGCCAATCCAGATGTGATTGTGCGTGAATTAGTTCAGAACGGTCTTGATGCCGCTAGAGATGCTGATAGGCAAAAGGCTGAAATTGATTTTATTTTCGATGAAATCAAGATTAGGGATATTCCAGGGATTGGTGCGTACAGGAAAGCTTTTGAAGCGGCAGCGGGTGAACATGTGAGTGAAATGAGTACAGCGGAAGCACAAATCGAGCGTATTCAGAATAGCCTCAAGAAAACTACTATATCAGTACTGCATATCAGGGACAATGGGGTTGGACTTGACGCAGTAAGAATGAATGCTTTACTCGGTGATGGTATGACAAATAAGGACGGGGCAGCGTCTATGTCTGTCGGTTCGTACGGACTCGGTCATTACACAGCTTTTCCTTCATCTGATCTTCAATACATCCTTTACGGAGGTGTGACAGCCAAAGGCACCATGATCATGTCTGCACATGCTATCCTAGCTTCACACATAATGGACAATGAAATTAAAGGAAAGGATGGTTATTTCATATCAGGTAAACAAGTAAATATTCGTTCTCGATATCAGTTCCCAACAAATGAAGATGTACCATCCGTCATGAGAAAATTTCTGAAAGAAATTTCTGCGACAAATAACGGAAGCGGTTCAGTTATATCAATACTGGCTTTCAACAACTTCCGTGCAAATGATGCCGACCCGGCAGAAGCTGTGATGGAAGCCGTTGCCAGACATTTTTTCCCGGCTATTTACAAGGAACAACTAGCGGTGAGCGTGATACAGGGAAACAAAAAACAAACTCTTGACATGAACTCTTTGAATTTCTTGATACAGAAAAAGCGTGATGAAAAGCGTCGAATTCGTACAGACGATACCGGCCTTAATGGTCATAAGGCTTATGCCGCCTATCGCACACTGATATCTGGCAACTGTCAGATAGTAGACACCGGTTTTGGAAAGGTAGCACTGTATATGAGAGATACAGATGCAGACGAAATCACTCGTATCAACCTGTTTCGCAGTGGTATGTTTATAACCGACCAAGTTCCAATGAATACGGCCGCTGTTTATCGATCATTTCTTCCATTTAACGCGGTGCTTCTTCTTGATGCCCCGCCTTTAAAAGAAGGAAACATGGAGATTGCATATCAAGTGATTCGAAGGGCTGAAGGTGAAAAGCATGTGGATCTTAATAAGGAGAGACTTCCCAATGATTTAAAAAAGATATTTGAACCCTTATTCCGTACTATTCAGAACGAAATCAGGGCTTTTGCTAGGAAAGACAATAGCGATTCATACTCTCCTGAGTCATTCATGTTGCTGGATAAAAATAATGATAGCACATTACATCTCAGAAATAAAAAAAGTAACAAATTAAATTCACCGCTGTCGCTAAGCAGATTACAATTCACACCGTTAGCTGAAAACATCAATGAAATAGTTGACTCCGAAATAGCAGAGAAACGAGAACGGGAATACAAGCGAAAGGGCAAGCATCAAAAACCTCATCCTGGCAAGGTACCCATATCCACATTCAATAGGTCTGGACGCAACGCACCAGTATCTTGTGTCGCCCGTCGTGAAGGACGTGAAGTTCGTCTTTCTCTGCATACTCTGGAATATGTGGCGAATGCGGGGTTACGGTTATTACTAGACCGTGGTGCTGACCCCACTTGCACACAACCGCTTCCCGATCCCTTTCTGGCAATAATGCAAGGCGCGACTGTAAATGGTGTTCTAATTCCCGAAGAAGCACACATAAAGGCAAATGGTAATATTTATGAAGTGTTGTTAGGTTCTATGAACACTAATACACGCTGCCATGTGAAAGTACACTTAGTAGAGAATATACTGGATGATGCGATTCTTAAGGTAAACATTGTATCTCGACATGTAGAGGATAATTTACTCAAAACGGAGATTGTTCAATGAGTTCAACAATACCGAGGATACGTCCTTATCCTGTAATGACTGACAGCAGTTTGGATTATGTCGAAGGTAATTTTTACGAGACACTTCAGACTGAAGATAGGATGGAAAAACGTGGCAGTAAATTCAGAATAGACATTGAACACAGGTTACATGGTCAGAATCTGGTAACTGAATTATTACGTAAAGACAATGCTGTGTTTGCATGTACCGTGACAGCGCCAGTCAGCGCATGGCGTAAAGTGGCTGTTTCCAAAATTTCACATCAGGATGGTGAAAGCGGGTTATTGATACATCGCCAAGTTATTGATAATCAAGACATAAGTGCAGATCAAATCAGTGGTGAGATAACCTTCCAACCAATGGTACTTTCGTCAAAGGGGATGAAAATTACAATTACATGTGAGCATGGTCTTGACGAAATCTGGTTGGGAGATTCAATCCAAATACCTCAGGCAGGTATCTTGGCCATGGGTCCTTATTGGAACCCGAAGAATGAGATGCAAAGTGTGTTGCGTCTGAAGCTTGATCGCAACAATAAATTGCCAAATGGTTGTTTTGAAGTGAAGGAGGCTTTGGAAGAGGGATTTTACTTTGAAGTATTAGTAGCACGAGATCTCTATGAATCTCTCAAATCACCTGGAAATGCGATCCAGCATCGCGACAGCATCTATTCTGCTGCTCTCGCTCAGGGATATCAGATTTTGAAAGAGAAGTACCAAGAGTATGAAGATTGGAACGACTTCTCAAACCTTCGCAGTTTATATGCAAAACTAAAAAGCAGTGGTGTACCTACTTGGGACAAATCAGAATTTAGCGCAAATAGTGCTGTCGCTCATTTCCATCCTCACAAGCTCAATACAGGTATAGAAAATGATGAATCTTAACTTCCTCATGTATATTTAGAGGTTACCCGAAAAATGTCAAGTAATCCCGAAGAGATAGTGATGTACAATGCTGCAGATCTGACAAAATATCGCAGCCAGCTTATAAATAAATCCGGAAAAGTAGATTCTGGGACATTTGAGGAGTCCCAAATCTTTCTAGCCAGAGCGGCAGAAGCCAAAAGTTCTAAAGACTTTATCGGTATATTCAGTTCATTTACCAACGGAGAAGTAATTAATGTGTCGTTTCCCAACAGTCCACTAACAGAGAGGGAACTAACCGACCCGCCCCTCACTACTGAAAAATTAATTTACAATATACTGAGAAATCTCCAGCCAAAACATGCCTGTTTACCTTCATTTTGGACGGCATATCATTTGGGGATGGTGCGACATGAGTTAATCGAACCGGCTTACTTGGCGAAATCACTCGTTTCGGTCAATGAATCAGGACGTAGTAGACTTCAAAAAGCGTTGCGAAACAACAGCAAGAAAAAACGTGATGCCTGTGTTCGCACAATACTGAGACAGTTAGGTGGGTTGCCAGAAGAACGTGGTAAAGTAAGTGTATTTATGGACTGTCGTATATCTAGGGCTTGGTGGCGTGGCCATCTGAGTGCCCAAGTGGCTCAGGATTTTAAGCACCTGGAAATTGATGCCATTTGGGAAATTCTGCGCAATACATCTGTTTGGGAACAACTTATGGGGCTTAGTGTTAAGAGTCTGACAGTCATCTGCGATAGAAACATCCGATCTGCTCTAATTGTCAGGTTTTTGGAGGAACCTGAAATTTTTAGAGAAAGAGCCAAGATAAAATCTTTCTTGGCCAAAATAGGCTCCCGCAGTGCATATCAGTCGTTAGGAGCATTGTCTGCAGCTCAGAATCTTGAAATTTTTAGAGAAATGGAGTATGAACAATGAAAGCATTTAGAAAACTGCAATCACTTCCTCGAATATACGGTGTCAAACCCATTATCCTGACCTATGAACACGAAGCGCACCGAGAACGACCACATGTATTGAAATTTTCCGGAGGCCGTTCCAGTGCTATGTTGCTGATAGGATTGCTTTATGGAAAACAATTACGTCCTTCACGAGGTGATGTTATCGTATTCAATAACACCTCAGCCGAACACCCCGCAACCTATGTTTTCGCTGCTAATTGCAAGCGCATCGCAGAAGAGCGATTCAATATTCCTTTTATATGGACGGAATTTCAAACCTACGAGGATGTATTCAGTGGTAATTGGCGCCGACTAGCCGGATACCGTATGGTTTTACCACATCGCTACACTGTGCGAACTCCTCGCGGGTACTTGGATAATGGCGAGATTTTTGAAGAACTGATCTCATGGAAACAACAGTTACCAACAAGGTTTAATCGCTTATGTACACAACATCTGAAACTACAAACCACGGCAATGTTTTTACAAGACTGGTTTGGACGTTCTCCATCGGGAAAATCAAGGGAATCTAGCCAATGTAACAAAAGGTTGGGTCACTGGTACGGTTCTTCCATGGTAGATTTAATATCATACAGTGATCGTCAGAAGTATGCCCGATATTTGCTAACTCGCCCCTTTACACGACAACGACAGAGATTTCAGGAATTCACCAAGGCGCACCTTGGGGAAATTAAAAATCGACACCTTTTGGACAAAGCTTTTGACGGAAAAGCGCCCCTTAAAGGCGAGGGTCACGTTGAATATTTGTCATTGATTGGCTTACGTGCTGATGAGCAGCGACGAGTCACTCGAGTTCTATCCCGAAACAATGAGATAAATAATGATACTGATGCTGAACGATTGGCGGATGGAGAGTACGTTTATACTCCTTTATATGACCTTGATATTGACAAAGAGGATGTTTTGAATTTTTGGCAAAAACAGAGTTGGGATTTAGCAATTCCTCATGACATCAATTTGTCAAACTGCGTTTACTGTTTTATGAAAGGCGAACATGCGATCCGAGAAATCGTAGCACAGGAACCAAGTTCTGTGAATTCTGCATATACACCTAGTTCAATTAATTGGTGGGCAAATATTGAACATCGCTACGCACGTGAACTTCCCTCGATCAGAGATCCAAATACAATCAGCAGGTTTGGTTTTTTTGGAGCCAACTCCAATGTGACTTATCAAAACATAATCCAAACGATTGACTTGCCACCCGTACAGGTCGAGACTTCAGCACTACCTTGCGACTGCACTGACTAACAAACGAAGAAACCGGTTCGTCCGTGGATAGTATTTACCTCGATTATCAAGCTACAACACCAGTAGATCACCGAGTGATGAAGGAAATGCTGCCCTATTTTTCAGATTACTTTGCAAATCCTCATTCCAAAACTTATATTCGGTCTCTGGCTCCTAATCGGGCAATAGAGGCGGCACGTCGACGTGTTGCAATTTCAATTGGTGGCGCAGCTAAGGATATTGTATTCACATCTGGTGCGACAGAAGCCAATAATATTGCTATTCTTGGAATAGCTCGCGGTGCTGTAAGTAGGAAACGCCATCGCATAATAACACTGGCAACGGAACACACTTCTATACTGGAACCTGTCAGGTCGCTACGGGAAGAGCACTTTGAGCCTGTCATTATTGGTGTTGGTAAAGATGGCCTTGTTGACCTGAAAGAACTTGAGGCCACAATCAATGATGAAACATTACTAGTCTCTGTTATGATGGTCAATAACGAGACTGGAGTGATACAACCTATGGCTGATATCGCTTCAATCTGTAAAGCCAATGGAGCATTACTACATAGCGATTGTGCCCAAGCATTGGGAAAAATACCTATCAATGTTGTGTCAGATGGCTTAGATTTAGCAACATTTTCCAGTCATAAAATATACGGACCTAAGGGTATCGGATGTATTTATGTCAAAAATTTGAAAAAAGCTACCATACGTCCAATGTTTCTTGGAGGCGGGCAAGAGGGAGGATTGAGACCTGGGACGCTTCCTGTGAGTTTGTGTGTCGGTTTTGGAAAAGCAGCGCACCTTGCTCATACAGAAGTTGATGTTTTTTCGGTTCGAGCCGGTTACCTGGAGCAGAAACTTTGGAATTCAATCCTGAAATTTCGTCCTGATGCACAACGCAACGGATCCCATATGCAGCGCGCAGCAGGTTGCTTTAGCATCTATTTTCCAGGTGAACAAGCTGATGCATTGCTGGATGGACTAAGGGGCATCGATATTTCTACTGGTTCAGCATGTGCAGTGACAAAAACTCGTTCTTCTCACGTCTTGAAAGCTATGGGCTGTTCAAAGGTACATGCGGATGGCACCATAAGATTTTGCATCGGTAAACCAACAACAGAATCCGATGTTAACAATGCGATCAATATATTGCGTCGGTATTTCATTAAAAAATGATTCTACTTCGATTCGTGGATGAAATCAGAAGGATGATGTTAATGGTAGACATTCGAGCAAATCATAAAAATGTTGAGGACTGGATTGCTTTAATAAATGCCTATTCGAGAATAATGTAATTATACTCTTCTGGAGTTAGCGGGAGTCACTGCCAGATATTTAACGCCCGGAAAAGATGCAAGAAATCAAAGAAGAACAATTGCAACGGCAAGCTGTAAATGAAGCGAGTGGAACGGACATCACACTCACTGAGGTTTGCCACCGTTTCATAGAGGCTAAGACCATGCCCGACGATGACGCTTATTTGATCTGTACCGTGTGAATGGCTGTCCATGAGCTTTAAATTCGCAGCAAGAACAATTTTGGAACTTGGTAAAGACCTCATCAGTTCTGACGAGGTCGCTCTGTACGAGTTGATTAAAAACTCTGTAGATGCGGGTTCACCTCGTATAGAAATTATCGCGAATATCCAGATGCTTCATTCCGATTATTTAAAGATTGTTGCTTTAATTGAGGAAGAGGGAAAGGAAAATGGAGAGATACTTCGAATCATAAGTAGCTTGTTGATCAATTCTGAAAATGAAAAAGAAGTTGCGTTGATCAGAGAACTTCACGATATTCAAATAAAACGAAAATTCCTTGAACGGCTGAAAGATAATTACTGCGAGGCGAACTATATTGAGATTCGAGATACTGGCCATGGAATGAGTATTGACGATCTCTCCAATATCTTTCTTCATATCGGAACAAGCATTCGACGGAAGGAAAACTTGGCAGGGGCTAGAAATCTCGGCGACAAGGGCGTTGGTCGTCTTTCTGCGATGCGATTAGGAAATCGTTTGAATGTCAGAACTACTCGAAGCAATGACCATCATTGGAACCTGTTAGATATCGATTGGACTCTTTTTTCCCATGATGACGATGTTGATGCCAATGATATCATCATAGAACCAGAAATCGGGGATAAAAAGGCAGATACTTCTGAACAAGGGACAACAATACGTATCTCTGCCCTGCAGGCTGACTGGGACTTTGCACGATTCAACGATATTTTTGAAGGACGGGTCGCACGAATGGTCGATCCATTCGATCCCGGCCACGCTAATCGACTCATCGTCGCAAGATATAATGGCAAGGAAGTACGGATACCTTCAATTCCACGCCAACTCCTTCAGAAAGCTCATGCCGTTTGCCACTTGGAGTTTCGCATGGAAGGGGAGAATCCGATTCTCAAGGGTGAAATCGATTACAAGCTACGGCAAAGGAAACGTCGAATTGACGCCCAGGGTGCGGAGGTATATTCGCTCGTGCAGAAAGCCGTAAAGCGCCGGGCTAAACGTGGACATGCTGCTTTCAAGCTTATTCCTGAGAAACCTTCCGCATTTAAGAGACTTGGCGATTTCAAGTGCGATATTTACTGGTACAACCGCAGAATTATTACTGCAATAGAGGGGTTGACCTCCAATATCGCGGAAACACGAAGTGAGATTTCGAATTGGAGCGGTGGACCAATGCTCTACAGATTTGGATTCCGCATCCTTCCTTACGGCGATCCCAAGGATGATTGGCTTTCACTTGATGAAACCGCTTTCGGAGAAAGGGGATTCAAACTTAATCGACAGCAAGTAATTGGACGCATTCTGCTCGAAACGCCGCATAGTGCAATGAGCGAACAGACCAACCGCGAAGGCCTGATTGAGTCAGAGACATATAACGCATTGCAAAAGGTCTTGTTGTGGGTAGTTCATACGGAGATGCGCGGGCTTATCAACGAAGCAGATGAAATTGAACTTATTGAGCGTCGAGAGGCGGAGCAGAATACGAAGTCTGTGTCGAACACCCAGAAGCGAGTTGCGGCGGCTTTGAGCCGCTTGCGTGAACGGGTGGGAGATGTGGCAAGTGATCAAATCAACGACCTTACTGCGGGTGTTGAAAAGCTGAGCGTGCAGTCACAAAACCTTGTCAGGCGCATTGAGGCTGTGATTGAGGAGGCTGATGAAGAAAGGGAGAAATTCGTATATCTGGCGGGAATTGGCCTGATGACCGAATTCATTTTTCACGAGTTAGAGCGTGCCGTTTCTTACACTATGAATGTAATTGGAAGAGGTACTCTCACACAGATTACACTTGATTCCTTGCGGGATCAGTTGAAGACGCTGCACAAGCGAATTGCCGCATTTGACGAGTTGACGGGTGAAAAACGGCAGACGAGATCTAGATTTGATCTATTCGAACTCGTAACCAGCATTTTAGAGAACCACTCCCTTGAATTTGAACGGCATCGGATTTCCATTTACTTCGAACGTTCTTCTCGCGCTTATGAAATAAGAGCCGTGCGTGGTATGGTGATCCAAATTCTCGAAAACTTGATCGTTAACGCTGCATATTGGCTGAAGCAGCAGAAACGCTTTGAGACGCAGTTTGAGCCGAGTATGACTTTGATTATCGACACTAAGGAAAAAATACTTTCTTTAGAGGATAATGGTCCTGGGGTCATTGAAGACCGCCGGGAGCGAATTTTTCAGCCATTTATTACAACGAAGCCGACAGGTCAAGGACGAGGTCTTGGGCTTTACATTGCTCGGGAATTGGCAGAATACCACGGTTGGAAGTTATATATGGACAACACGTTGGGTCGAGTCCGTGATGGAAGAACAAACATGTTCATTCTCAGAATGGGGTAACGATGGAAAACGAGAGTAGAATAATCGAGGCATTTAAATTGAATCAGATTAATAAAATTTTATTGATAGACGACGCGTATGATTCTCCTGACATAAATAACAGTAACGTCAACTCGATTCTTAATTATCTGGAAAGTCACGACGGTCATGAAGCATGTATCAGTATAGGAATAGATGAGAACAAAATAGAGTCTGCAATTAAGGCAGCACAGGAGGGTGATCTTGAAAACAATGAGTTAAATGAAATTTATTGTACCCTTTATGATAAATATATTCGAACCGAAGATGGAAAGTTTGATCCAGGTACTCATTTTATGACACTGAAAGGGGCATCTCTCGCCGCACTGAAGCCGCTTTGTGCTCTTTTGAGAAAATGCGGAAATAAGATGGAAGTACGGACTGTTGGTCTAAATGCAGACATGAAAAAAAATCTGCAATTTCGACCGCAGGTCCTGTTTCTTGACTATTATCTTGAAAGAGATATACAAGTTGGCAGGCTGGGAGAGGCACGGAAAGCTTCACTGGAGTTACTTAAGAAATTTGTGAGTCCAGAAATAGGGGAGGACATTCCTGCCATTGTCTTAATGTCATCAAAAAATATCGAGGATGTAGAGGAATATCGTCACGACGTAGGGGGAGATCAAATTCTGTCTCTTCGATTTGGTTTTTTAAAAAAGGAATTCGTTCAGCAAAACAATAGTGGATTTGAAATAAAACATGAAACAGCCAATGTGCTCTTGGATATGAGCCAAGGTTATCTTTTTGGAAGAATGCTCCAACAAGCATTGAATGAGTGGAAGAAAGGTACCAAATTGGCGTTTAACACCTTCATGAAGGAGGTTGCAGATCTTCACACTAAGGACTTTGCTTACCTGCTGAGATTCAGACTTAGGGAAGAAGGACAGCCGCTAAGCGAATATTTGGAATGGCTCTTTGGCGAATGCTTGAAGGGACTTATTGGTGAGAAAGTGGACTGGAATCATTCATCATTTTTGGAATTAGATAGTGAAAAGGAACTTGAGGAAAAAATAGAAGGTGCATTTGAAGGTCCCTCAGTCCAGATTGCGAAATTTTTCCATCGCGTCAGAATCAACAATCGAAAATCCTGTACAAGTAAAGGATACAGGTTAGGAGATATCTATGGACAACTCGAGGAAAAACAGATTCGAACAGTCGTTACGCCAGATTGTGATTTGATCGTTCGAAGGGGAAAAACCAAGGTCAATAGTGTCTTGACGATGGGAGGGATGCTCAAGCAGTTTGATACAGAAGATTCAATTGCCGATGAGTTTTTCATCCTTGAAAATCAGCCATACTGCATGAAATGGAATCCGAAGGACCTTCAAACCTATCCGGCCGAAGGGGAGGAATCTCTCCAACAAATTGATAATCTTCAGTTTCTTGGGACGTTGCGCCCATTGTACGCACAAGGGATTCAACGTCGTGCATTGTCGGACCTTTCTCGAATTGGATTTCCTGTGGCACCAGCTCTTGGAATTAATGCCACTGTGACGGCATGGATACGGACAAAGAATGACAAAAAGCCTTTTGAACCGATCGACATAAATGCGTCAGATCTCGCTACCATTATCCCCAGCCGAGGCGGGCAGCGGAGTGGGCATAGAGTCTTGTTGCGACGTGGGTTCTTTAACGAACTAATCGACTATCTTTACTGTCTACAGAAGAGCAAACCGGTCAACATAGATGCCGACGCAAAATGTCTTTATAGTATCCTTCGGAAGGGGGGGATCGATGACTTTCGTAAGGAGTTTCTTCAAAAGGGAGCGCTGACTAAAGGCAAAGGAAAATTTGGGACTGGTTTGGTACTTGACTCAAGTCCAAATATCAAGCAGAATGCCCCATGGTTGCAGATCACCGTAACGGTCAAAGATGAAGTCAAGGAGGAGCTTCTTACAATTGATCCATTGGATTCTTAACACATCTGAATTGTACCGAATTCATACGATTCCTAAAAAAAATTTCTAACAACTTACTCGATCCTAAATTGAGCGATTCTTTTCAAGAATAGGATTTTTTAGATGATTTTTGCGCCCAAGGAATCGAATCATTGAGATATCAGAATTTGATGATCCAATTCGTGGAACTTTGGGTCAGAATGAGCCTCAAGATGATGATTTCGTCTGCGGGGAATCTTCATTTCTCATGCAGTGGACACACTCATCCTTTTACACTTCAAAATTACACTTCAAAAAGATTTTATTTCTGCGAACCCCGTTGTTCAGATGGGCACCAACGATTGCCGGCATGTGCTAAACAGTCAATCCAACTGTAAGCGCTCAAAAGTAGTTTTGGGTACTTTCAAGAACAGTTTTCCGGCATGACGAACCAGTTTGTCTGCCGTGTCAAAAAACTGACGTCGGAAGGTATCAGCATAGACTGATATCGAAATAACCGGCTCACTGACATCTTCTTTGAAGGCTTCGAAGAGGTTATTGCCAACCAGCATAAGATAGTACCATGCGGTATTGGAAATGAAGTTCTTGAAGGGCAGTTGTTCATGACCAAAATTTTTCAGCGCCCGGTTGGCCAGTTCATCATTTCCCCGTCCGTGATAGGAGGCAAGGATGTGGTGAGCATTGATCCGCTTTTCTTCAGCCACTTGGCGGAGTTGCTCATCAATGGCGCTTCCCATACCAAGGTTCGTAATAATCACACCATCATGTTCCAAACCCGGCAAAGAGAGTTGCTTATCGTGTTCAATCAGGCGACTGTAGATCATGCGCCGAGCCTTCTTCTATGTCCCCTGCCGACTCATAAACTCGGTGAATTGCCAGATCTTCCTCTTACCCGAAGAAGTGAAAGTCTGCCAGTCCGTGGCTTTTTCAGCAGCATGCTTCACATTGGCATAGGACTTTCCTCCACAGAGATAACCGATGTTCAGTCCTTCACAGCTCTCAAAGAGTTTCTGGTCAAAAAAGCAGCGTCCATCCGTACCAGAATCGGTACATCCTCTCGGAAATCGCGGCGGATCTTTTTCACGACATGAACCAGCATCTTCTCCGCCGTTTTCACATGATTCGAATGTTTGCTGCCTCCACGAAAAACGGTGTCCACCATATAACGACCCCAATTCATCTGCAGGGGATGAAATCCCCTGACTTTCTTGTAAGTCGGCTGAACTCCCTGGCGTTTCAGGGCATCATCATTGTCCAGTACCATCGAATCCAAACCCAACTCAATCACCGCGCGACGAGTCTGCTTCAGTCTCCAGATGAACAGCTTCTGCAGCAGATGACGAAAGAGGTAGACTTGCACAAAAGAGAACTTTGTAAAAAATCTTTTCACCGCATGCGAGGCGGCAAGCTCTTCCTGACGGCATGCCAGCAACGCGGCATAACTCTCGTCTCTTTTGAGATGATCGAACCAGCTGAGGCGACGGCTGCTGCCGTCCATGAAAAAACAAAGTATCTGCAAAAAGAAATCAGTGACCACAATCCCTTTTTTGTGTTTACGCATCGAAGCAAACATCTTCTCCAGGACCGGCATCAGTTGAATGCTTTGCAGATACTGGGCAAACAAGGCCAATCCGGTACGACTTGTCAAGTGTTCATCTCTTGGTTCAATTGCATCAATTTTCTGTTTCTTTTTATCCTGAACTGTTGTATCTTTCTCCATGAAGCTCTCTACATGTTGGGTTGTGTAAGATATTGTGGAAATTTTAGGTTTACCCACTGAAATATCACACTTTTTCCAAAAGGTGGAGAGCTTTTTTTATTATAAATCGCTCAACTTAAAATTAAATACAATCAGAAAATTCAGGAAACACTCTTATGGATCACACACATATCGTTCAGGCAGGTGATCTCGCACGATATGCCGATACCCGAGCAAGTCAAGCGGTCATTCCAGAACTCGTATTTCATCTAGTACAACAATCCGTTCCTGACGCAACGGTGTGCCGTATTCCCTATGGGGACATGATAAACCAAACAGGTTGGGACGGCCTTGTCGAATCCGAGAGCGGTTATCCAGTGTATGTCCCCAAGGGACGTTCCTATTGGGAAATCGGAACTGGGACAAATCCGCAGTCAAAGGCCAACAAAGACATCAAAAAGCGAACAATAAAGCTCACAGACCTTGAACGAGCCAATTCGTCTTTTATATTTGTGACACCCCATTTATGGAGAGAACCGGAACAAACCGAGTGGATCAATAGGCAAGAAAATCAAGGATGGAAGCGAATCCAGATTATTGATGGCGTCAAGCTTGCCGATTGGTTGCGGGAGTTTCCTGCCCTTGGTCGCTGGATAGCGAAAAAAGTGGGGATCACTTCCAGTTTAGGTGGAATTTTTACTCCAATGGAACATTGGGAATTGATTCTTTCGCAAGGTGATAAAAGCGATCCACACCTTCCTCCGACATTGTTCACAATTTCACGGAAAAATGCGTGCGACGCTCTTGAAACCGTGTTCAGGGGTGAGGCAATGCGTTTGCTTTTATTTGCAGAAAGCGAGCACGATGTAGATGACTTCGTCTCTGCATATCTTGCTACACTGGATAAAGCCAAGTCGAGCGAGTTCTCCAATCGCTGCCTGTTTATTAGCGAAGAGGACGCGTGGCGGTCTGTCGTTTTAGCGCGGCGGTCACATGTCCTCGTCGCAAACCCGCGATTGGATCTGGATTCTGAGAACCAGGATCTCCAAACCGTTGCCACAAGCAAAGGGCACGCGGTAGTAATTCCCCTATGCGGGGCGTGGTCAGGGGGAAACCATGAAATCATCAAACTAAGAAGCCCCTCTCGAGTCCAGATTGAAAATGTTCTCAAGGATGCAGGTTTCTCAATAATTCGAGCGAGAGAACTCGCTGGTATCGGGGACGGACTTATTTCAGCTCTGAAACGAAATTTACTTGGCCTGGGAACTCTGCCACCGTATGCCACGTGGAACAATGCCCGACAGTTCGCACAAGCAAGACTCGCCGGACAATGGGACGGTACAAACAAGGCTGATAAAGAAGCAATGGAGAAACTGTCGGGAAAAGATTATGGGGAGTGGATCGAGACTCTGAGAACTAATGCGATACGCTCGGACTCTCCCCTAGTTCAACATAATGCTAAATGGAAATTCGTTGCATGTGGTGAAGCATGGAATGCGTTGGGAAACCGGGTCACAGATGATGATCTCGATCGACTTCAGCAAACGGCGATTATGGTTCTTGGGGAACGAGATCCACAGTTTGATTTACCGAAAGAAGAGCGATGGGCTGCTGGCATTCATGGTAAGAGCTTGAAACACTCCGATTTTCTCAGGCAAGGATTAGCCGAAACAATGGCTTTAGTGGGAAGCCGACCCGAAGCTCTTTCTCATTGCTCCATCGGCAAGGCAGAAAACATCACTATTTCTGTTGTTCGACAGTTACTGTATGGAGCGAGCTGGGAACGTTGGGCGAGTCTGGGTTCACATCTGCCTCTTTTAGCAGAAGCAGCCCCCGACGAGTTTTTAAATGCTGTCGAAACCGCCTTGGAAAATCTTGACGAGACTCCTTTTCATGAGATCTTTTCTCAAGCAGGAAGTGGTGGGTTTGGTGGTGGTAACTATATGGTCGGCCTTCTGTGGGCGTTGGAGTCCCTCGCATGGAATCCAGATTACCTTTCACAGGTTGCGGTTATCCTTGCCGACATCGGATCGATCGATCCTGGAGGAAACTGGGCGAACCGCCCGAAATACTCATTGGTAAATATCTTTCTTCCCTGGCACGCTCAGACCACTGCATCCTTTGAAAAGCGCTTGCTAGCTATAAAAACTGTCCTTGACGAACAGCCAACAGTAGGCTGGAAGCTTCTCATGGCCCTGCTGCCACACAACCACGGAGTGACGAACGGATGCCATCGACCAATTTGGCGGAACTATATTCCTCGAGATTGGAAGGAAGGCGTCTCTCGAAGAGAGTATTGTGAACAGATCACAGTTTTTGCCAAGCTTGCGATTGAACTTGCGAAGGAAGATGCTGAGAAATTGGGTGAGTTGATTACTCATCTGCCGGATTTGCCTAAAACTGCCCAGGAATGCTTTCTTAGCCACCTCGTATCGAAAAAAATAGTGAAGCTGTCCGAATCCGAGCGGTTTCCATTCTGGGAAAAATTTCAGAATTTGGTGCAATTACACAGAAAATACGCTGACGCTGCATGGGCACTTCCCAAGGACATTATCCTAAAGATTGAAGAAGCTGCAAACTCTCTGACACCAAAAGCACCAGAGTTGAAATTTCAGCCTCTTTTCAGTGGTAGGGATTCAGTTCTGCTCAAGGAAAAGGGTAATTACGACGAGCAACGAAAGCACCTCGACGAAGTTCGACAAGCTGCTGTCAAGACCATTCTTGAAGCAGGAGGCTTAGCCTCAGTGCTTACATTTGCACAAAACGTGTCAGTCCCGTATGAGGTTGGACGAGCTCTGGGAACCGTAGGTACCAAGAAACTTGAGGACGAGATTTTACCTTCCCATCTAAATGCTGAAACCGAAACGGTGAACCATGTTGTAGCTGGCTTCGTATGGGCACGGTATTGGGAACTTAAGTGGACTTGGGTTGATGCAGTTCTCGGAAGGGGTTGGAGTATAAAACAAAAAGCTGCATTCCTGACACTGTTGCCTTTTAAAGATGAAACCTGGAGTCGAGTCTTCAAACATTTGGGTGAACAAGATGAAGAGCTTTATTGGAGGGACGTGAAAGTACATCTGTATGAACCCGATTGTGATTTGACGATTGTGATCAAAAAACTGCTCGAACATGAACGACCGGCTAACGCCCTACAATGCGTTTCCAGAACTGTAAACGACGAAAGACGATTCGACGAGGCCCTTGCTACACGTACACTTCTAGCCGTACTTGATACACCGTTGATGATTAAGCAAGTGGACTACTACGAGGTGATCGAACTAATCAAACGTCTCCAGAAAACACCAGATGTCGATCAGGAGACGCTATTCAAAATCGAATGGAATTTTCTTCCTTGGTTAGACCAATTCTCCTCTGGTTCCCCAGTCACTCTTGAAAGTCGACTTGCTTCTGATCCTGACTTCTTTGCTGAAATTATAAAGCTCGTTTTTCGTTCGCAGAACCCCGAGAAGGAAGAGGCTGAACCGGATGAACAAAAGCAAAACCTTGCAGACAGAGCTTACGACCTTCTGGTAGCATGGAAAAGGTGTCCCGGTATGTTAGCCGACGGTTCGTTTGATGTCGATTCCTTCAATAACTGGATTAATGAGGCACGAAGAATTACAAAAGTAACAGGGCATTGGAATGTTGCACAATTTCAAATTGGTCACGTATTAACACATGCATGTGAGGATCCTAACGAACTTTGGATTCACGAGGCTGTTGCCAAGGTATTGAACAGAAGAGATTCGGAGAAGATGCGTTCTGGGTTCACCTCGGAACTTTTCAACCAAAGAGGAGTTTACCTCTATACTGCTGGAACGGGAGAAAAAAAACTCGCGCAAAGGTATCGCGAGAAGGCTGATGCTCTCGACGCCAAGAAATTTTCACGTTTTGCAACTGCCATGCGTCAGTTCGCAGAAGTCTACGAGCGACAATCCATTCGTGAAGCTGAACTCGGTCCTTTTAATGGTTAATACAATATCGCGAAAAATAGATGCCCACTCCCACTGAACAATAAACCGTGCAGGGTCGTATTCCGGAATTCGTGAAGGAGATTGGATGGGCTATCTTGCTATGGGCCAAGGCGGAGTGGAGGCGGGGGAGACGGAAGCTCCGGAGGAGTTGGCAAGGTTTCGTAGTACTTCGACGACCTTCTCTGACATGCCGACCAAGGTCAACGAACGATCCAACGTTTTCGTGATGATCGGCGAAGCGCACCGTACCCCCCTGAGACCAATGACCTGAATGGAGTCTTGTCGAATACAACGGCCTGTGATAATCTCATTGTCTTTATGCTTGAGCCAGCTAATTATTTAACCTGAGTTCGAGATAAGCATTTAATAAATTCAATATGTTATGGAATCTTCATATCTTAGAGAAACTGTGTCATTCCTACGAAAGCAGGAATCCAGAGGTAGGCAGCCAGACTGAAATCTGGATTCCGGGTCTTCGCCCGGAATGACATATACACCAGGATACTCATATTATTAAATTCTTATTTCGAACTCAGGTTATTTACACGGAGTATCCCTCTTTTCATTTCATTCGGGCAGAATGAGCCCCTTTCCACCACCGGAAATAGCAGAGAACCTTTTACTGTGAGGAAGGACGTCATGAAACAGTTTTTACGCACCCATTATTGTGGAGCGTTGAGAAGCGCCAATATTGGAGAAGAGGCGCATGTGATGGGATGGTGTCAATCCCGTCGTGATCACGGAGGCGTGATCTTCGTGGATTTACGGGATTATAGTGGCATCACCCAAGTGGTGTTCAAGCGAGAAATCGATGAAGCGTCCCATACCCTGGCTGAAAGCATACGATCGGAGTATGTGCTGGCTTGTCGTGGTAAAGTCAGCCCGCGTGAAGAGGGAAACGTCAACCCCAAATTGCCGACGGGGGAGATCGAAGTGCTGGTGGCGGAATTAAAGATCCTGAATCGTTCCAAAACGGCTCCCTTTGTGGTGGACGAACGGGCGCGAGTGGATGACGAGCGCTTGCGGCTGACGTATCGTTACCTGGATTTGCGGCGTACTTCCATGCAACGCAACCTGATGCTCCGTTCCCAAGCCTTGCACGTGGTGCGCAACTATTTCAATGCCCACCACTTTTTTGAAATCGAGACGCCGATACTGACCAAATCCACTCCGGAAGGAGCGAGGGATTATTTAGTACCCTCCCGGGTCAATCCGGGGCAATTTTATGCGCTTCCCCAGTCTCCCCAATTGTTCAAGCAATTGCTCATGTGCAGCGGGTATGACCGTTATATACAAATCGCCCGCTGTTTCCGTGATGAAGACCTGCGGGGCAATCGTCAGCCGGAATTCACCCAGATTGACCTGGAAATGAGTTTCACGCAACCTGGAGAAATATTTCAATTGATCGAAGGGATGTTCAAACGTTTGTTTCAAGAAACAATCGGGATACTCGTTGATCTCCCTTTTCCCCGTATGAGCTACCAACAGGCGATGGAGGAATATGGTTCCGACGCGCCTGATATCCGTTTTGATTTGAAATTGGTGGACCTCTCCGAGGTTGCAGGGGAGTGCAACCTGAAAGTTTTTTCAGAGGTGGTGGACAGAGGCGGTGTCGTTAAAGCGATTTGCGTACCAGGAGGGGCTGATTTTTCAAGGAAAGACCTCGATGATTTGACCGGGTTCGTGGTCCGCTATGGAGCCAAAGGAATGGCGTGGGTCAAATTGAATGAAGGGGGGTGGCAGTCTCCCATTGCCAAATTTTTCTCGGAAACGCACAAACGTTCCATTGAGGAAAAAATGGAAGGTCGAGTGGGAGACCTGATCCTGTTTTGCGCGGATAACAGAAAGATAGTGGCGGATTCCCTGGGTAATTTACGCAAAGAAATCGCCCGTCGCCGTCAGTTGATTCCAGAAGACGATTTCCGCTTCGTCTGGGTTACCGATTTTCCACTCCTGGAGTATGATGAGGAAGCCAAACGTTACAATGCCGTTCACCACCCCTTCACCATGCCCAACCTGGAAGACCTGGAAAAACATTACGATTCCGATCCTTCTCAAATTCGTTCCATCGCCTACGACGTGGTCTTGAATGGCGTGGAACTCGGGGGAGGCAGTATTCGTAATCATCGAGAAGACATTCAAAGAAAAGTATTTCGTCTGCTGGAGTTGGAAGATAACGAAGCGCGGATGAAATTCGGATTCTTACTCGACGCCCTCTCTTATGGCGCGCCTCCTCATGGTGGAATAGCGCTCGGGTTTGATCGTATGATGATGTTCCTGGTCAATACCGATTCCATTCGCGATGTGATTGCCTTTCCTAAAACTCAAAAAAGCACCTGCCTGCTCACCGGAGCGCCCTCAGCAGTGGAAACGTCGCAGTTGGATGAATTGCATATTCGCGTCAAGGGTACAGGACAACTTCCAAGTCCTTCCTCGCCTCGACCCTCCTCCGCCATCGGAGAAGAAAGGTGGGATCCAGCGGGCGAAGATCCTCAAAAAAGTGAAACGCGGGTCCCCTGATATTCTATTCGATTTTTCCTGACAAGATGAGCTTTCCTGAATTCTTACGAACCTTGAAACAATGGATGTTCTTATCCAAGCGTGAGCAAGGAAAAACTTATGCTTCCGTGGGTTCCCTGGATCGACGCCAGATTGCTTTACAGCAAAGGGAACGGGCGCTCACGACACAGGAAATAAAGGAAAAACTCCCAAAAATGGGAGATGCACCGCTTTTCAGTATCCTCATTCCCGTTCAAGATCCTCCGCAGGAATTTTTACGACAAACCCTGGATTCGGTATTGAATCAAGCCTATCCCCGCTGGGAACTCTGCATTGTCAATGACGCATCCTCCGCCCCTTATGTCACAGACATTCTGGAAGAATTCCAGCAATCCGATTCCCGCATCATGTTGCAGCATTCTTCAAAAAAGCAAGGAATTTCCGCTGCATCCAATGCCGCACTGGCCATGGCAAATGGAGATTTTGTTTGTCTGGTGGAGCATGACGATTTGCTATTACACGACACCTTGTTTGAAATTGCGGAACATATTCTCAGGCTACCGGAAATAGATTTCATATATACCGATTCAGCAATAGTCGACACGCATGGAAAGTTAGTCGAATTTTTCTACAAACCCGACTTCAACCTGGAAATGTTTTTATGCCAGAATTGGCTGGGGCAACTTTCCATGATTCGCCATTCCTTGCTGACAAAGGTGGGAGGATGGTCTGAAGGCCGCACAAGAAAGGACTATGATTTGTTCCTGCGTTGCATTGAGCAAGCAGGTCGGGTTTCCCATATCCACAAAATTTTATTCTACTACCGGCAAGGCCCCGGAACCAATTCAGTATCTTCGGAAAACCAATCCCACGCCCAAGATGAGCAACGAATGGCATTGCAAGATAGTTTGAACCGCAGGAAAATCGAAGGCACGCTCTCCGATATGGGTTCTTTCATATTTTGCATTCAACGTCCTCTGAATAAGGAGGAACGGGTTTCCGTTATCATTTGTACTCTTGGTTGGGAACTCGATTTACCGCACGTTTTGGGGGATTTTTTAACAAAAAAACCCTACCCAGACCTGGAAATTCTTTTACTGATGGATCCCCTGCCTGGTGGAAACATGAAAAACCTGGAAGCGAAAGGCGTCCATTTTTTGAAATACGAGGAGGCAGAAACGCTCACAGCCAATCTAAACCGGGTTGCAGAGACAGCCCGGGGAGATCATTTGCTTTTCGTCTTCTGGCATTTCAAACCTTTGACTGAAAATTGGTTACTGAACCTGGTGGAGCAATCCCAACGATCGGAATCTGGGTTAGTGGCCGGGAAGTTATTGAACCGGCAACATCGCATTGCCACTGCAGGGGGGGTTCTATCTCGAGTGGGACCTCTCAATCTCTTCCAGGGAGATCCGTCTAATGCCGTTGGGGAGACCAACAGCCTCATTTCCCCGCGAAGCTACCAATTGCTCAGTGGCCACTGCGCCATGGTGGCAAAACCGGTTTTCCGGCAGGTGGAAGGATTCGACACTGCCTACCAATCCCGCTTTTTCGACTACGATTTATGCCTCCGTCTGGAACAAAAAGGATATCGTAATCTATTCACCCCCTTCACCATCCTCCAACTCCAGTACAACGAGGCTTTGGATAAATCGCTGGAACGCGATAGTGAGGATTTTATTCGTTTTCATGACAAATGGGAATCCATCTTCGGCAAAGATGGAAATTTCAACTTTGCCCTCCAGGAAGCACTCGTGGAAAGAAAGGACAAACGATGAACTCACTTCGATCGACGAAGTGCGCAATTATCATATTCGTGTTGACGATCTTTGGAGCAATGCACTCCGTCTTGTGCGCAAATGAAACTTCAGAGGAAGAGACGAGACTTCATCCTTATGAAACCCTGGGGGGCAACTTCACGCTAACGAACCACCATGGTTCCCGCGTCCAGTTAAAAGATTTTCAAGAAAAAGTGGTTATTTTGAACTTTGGATTCACGAATTGCCCTGATATTTGTCCCCTCGTTCTCAGTCGACTTAAAAATCTCTACCAGCAACTGGGAGAGCAGGCTTCTGCGGTGCAAGTTCTCTTCATCACCTATGATCCGCTGCGCGATACTCCGGAATTATTGAAAAACTACTTACCTCACTTCCATGAGAGTTTTATCGGATTGACGGGAACGGAGGAGGAAATTTCCGCTATCTTAAAACAGTACGGAGCCGTGGCAATCAAACAGGAAGTCGATACGGCAGTGGGTTATTTGCTGGCTCATACGGACTACATCTACCTGATCGACCGGCAAGGATTGATTCGCGCCCTCTATCGCTCTTCAGATTCAATTGATCAAATGAAAAAAGACGTGCAACTCGTGATTTCCATGAGGAACTAATATGCTTTCTTCCATCTCGAATACCTTATCAATTGAAAATTACCTATTTTTAAACGGGCCATTATTGAGGAAAAATCGGAGAGACGGAATTTGTCTGCGTCTCCTTTGTCAAGGAGGGCTGGTCCCAAGAGGTTGGAGGGGTCACATCACCAAACGGGTGTGGGAGTAGGCGGAATACCATCCAAACCAAAAGGCTTTATGAGCAGGCAAGCGATAGAGCACTCTACCATCGTCTGAGGTGAGTTTTTCTTCCATCATGGTCCAGGAGGTACCTTGCGAATCGATAACTTTGCGGTCCTGGTCCCATGTATTAAAAATATTCCCTTTTGTTTCATAAACACGGCTGGCTCCGGATAGGTCGGTCAGGACGACAAATTCGATATTTCCAATCTTGTCATGATAAATGGGGTTCTGTTTTAAGTAAGCAGATGAAATGGCCAACGGTTCATCCGGTTGGGAAGAGAAGAGCAGACCCAACACGTCTGCCTTATTCGGTAAACGCCGGTCGAGTTTCGGAACAGAAAACATCAATTCATCGGTTGCAAAGTATTGACGATAAGCGACCCCTTCTCCATAGTCACGCTGATGACCGGTATTCAATGAAAGCACCATTGTTTCAGGATGACGTCTTTTCCATTCTCCCCAGGTGGTGGTAACAATGTAGAGTCGCTCTAAAGTGATGTCTTTATCGGCCAGGGGGCCAATCACCGGTTGGCCCCAAAGAGTGTTCCACAGAGATTGGGTCTTTTTATCATACATGAGTTTATTGGAGCGATAGAGAAATCCACTGGTTCCCATTTCATGGTGTTCCCCGTCGAGATCTGTTTCATACAAAATCATACTGCCACATAAAGTACAATAAACTCCTGCTACGTTAATACCACCCACTTGATCGACAAACATTTCATGCCAGGCCATAATGCGTTTGGGATAAGCCCGGACGTCTCCATTTAATTCAACTCCAAATACAATATGATTCTCTTCCAGGTAGTCAGCCTCGTTCGCGGATATCATGCCGGGAGCCCGTAAAGGAGGAATCCCATCTTGGAGAACGCCCCCCCACACCACCTCATCCAAACGGATAATGGTGGTACGCTGATTGTTGAAATAACCTCGAAACCTTGGATCGATATTAGCGTATAACTGTGATTTGAATTCGGCATAATCATCAATCACTTCAGGCTCTTTATTCCAAATCCAATGGTACCAGGAGTTCAAATCGAATCCGAAACGTTTACCGGTTTTTTCTTCAAGCAGGAGAATGAGTGAATAATTGACAGGAAAATTCCGATTGAACCGGATAATTTCTAAAACCATCGGGACAAACCCGGGTTCCCAGTTTTTCCGAATACTGTGCAAGATCTCTCTGTCAGGCGTATCATGAAGCAACGATATAAATAACTGGACGTTGTCAGGGGAAGACCGCGTTGTTTCTGTAGACCAGGCAAGGGAAGCGACGAGAAGAAAAAGAATCAGCAATCCGGTACGTATCGATTCAAACCATTTATATTTGAAAAAGCAATGAGTGATTCGCATAAATTCTCGATGAATAAAGAGAAATGAGGATGGATGGTTGTCCATTGGAAAAATCGGTCAATCGCATCTTTTTAAATATTCACTTGACCTTCATGATGAGAAAGAAACTTTTTTAGTAACGTAACAAAATTGTTCTGCATAAATGACAAGAAAATTTCTCGAGTTTTCACGTTCACGAGTGCGAACGGATTGCTTCTTCAATTTCAGCGAGGCAATTCTTCCCGAAATAAAGATCGTTGCCGATAAAGAAACTCGGTGCGCCAAAACCTCCTCTTTTAACAAAAATTTCGCTGTTTTCAAGCAATTGCTGTTTCACTTCAGGCTGCTGAATGCCTTGCATGATCTGATATGCCGGCAATGCGGAAGATTCAAGGGCAGCTTGCATCACCATCGCATCATCCATCTTTTTCGGTTCATACCACATATGGCAAAAGACTTCATCCACGTATTTGTCAAAATAGCCATGCATGCCCGCAACAATGGCCCCCCGCATGATTTGCAGCGTATTTACCGGAAAATAAGGATTGAACTGAAAGTCTTTGATACCATGCTTTTTGATGAAACGCTCTGTTTCCAATTGCATATACGCCAGCTTGTTCTTAACCTCTTTGAAGGCCACCATCGGAGGTTCGTTGTTGGTCAATTTGAATACCCCACCCAGAAGTATTGGGATGTACTCGAACTTTGCGCCAGTGCGTGCTTCAATGGAAGAAATTACCAGATGCGACAAATAAGCATTGGGACTGCCAAAATCAAAATAAAACTCAATCTTTGATGCCATGATACTCCTTTGCCGAGTCAACAGGCAGAGCGTTTGTCCGGGCCTTGTTCCGGTCACAAACCTACTAACCTATAGTAACGAAAATTTGCTGAAAGTTTAAAATAGATTATGCAAACAATACATTGAAATATATATAAAATCAAAACGTTGAAATCAAGAAGGAAGGTAACTATTCAGGTATCTTCAGAGAACCCATCGATTCCCCACCTCGACGCTCTTCAAGAAGCCAGTCCACTCTTTGAAAAAGAACGAGAGCCATGGAAGCAAGAGCGCTTAGCACTCTGATTTACCTCCCTGGCAAAGCGCTTACGATCATGATCGCCATTGGAAAAAACACTGGATTGTGGAGTGAACCTTCGCTTTTTGGCTCATGATCATAAAGAAGCGGATCTCCCTGATTGATAGATTTTTCATTTTTTTTACGAATCCTGCATTTTTTTTTAATTTGGGTTGACTTTATACTAAAAATATTTATATTGCCAAAATCATACCTTCACTAAGTTGTTTTAGTGAAAGAGAAGGTTCCCGATCGATGGAACAATATCGTGGGAGGACTTGAAAACGATCGGTCCTCTCCGGGAATCTTTTTTAATGAAATTTAACTGAACGGGTTTTTCAGAGACCTGAATAGTTACCATTTTTTTTAAGGAGAATCTTATGATATCGAAAATCGCAATGTTTAATCTAAACAGCAAATCAACCTTCAGTGCAATCCTGCTCACCCTCACCCTGATGGTGGCCGCCCTCTGGGTCAGCCCGGCAGTCGCGGCTGATAAGAAGATGGTGACGGACCCCGCCACCGGAAAAATGGTGACCGCGCCAGAGTATGGCGGGACCTTGACCTATCCCTACCATTTAACAAGCGATACTACCGACGTCCGTGACGCCCACTATGCGGTCTGGCTCATCAGTGGCGTTAATGAGACACTCGCTTTGGGGGACTGGGCGCTGGATAGGGAAAAAGTTGCCTTTAAGAGTAATTACGTCCCTCTACCTGCCTTTACAGCGGGGCTGATGGAGAGCTGGTCGCAGCCCGACCCCGTGACCTATATCGTCAAAGTCCGCCAGGACGTTCGCTGGCATAATAAAGCACCGGTGAACGCTCGTGAGCTAACGGCCGACGATGTCGTTTATAACTATCAGCGTAATTTGGTTCTGGGCGACTTCACCGAACGTCCCGCCCGGACTTGGGTCTTGTTCAACCTGCCATGGGAATCGATCGAGGCCCCCGACAAATATACGGTTGTTTTCAAGCTGAAGGAGCCTACCGTTGGTGCGATCAGGGACATCTTCGACGACATGCCGATGTATATCTTACCGCCCGAGGTAATCGAGCAATTTGGCAACTACGCGGATTGGAGGAATATGGTCGGTACCGGGCCCATTATGCTGACGGACCATGTCGAAGGCGTCTCCAAAACCTATACCAAGAGTCCTGACTACTGGGGCTACGACCCAAAATATCCGCAGAACCGCTTGCCCTATATTGACCAGCTTAGGGCCCTGTATATGCCAGAAGGAGCAACACGGATCTCGGCACTACGCACGGGTAAGGTTGATATAATACATCGAGCTGGCGGCACAGCTATAGGATCCCTCGATGTGATAAGGAGCCTCAAGAGGACCAACCCCAAAATAGAAGTGTGGGGTTCTACGGGGGCGTCCGATAAGCAATTTGGTCTGAACCTGCACAAGCCACCCTTTGACGATATCCGGGTGCGTCACGCCATGCAAATGGCACTGGACCTTGAGACGATTAACGAGACCTACTTTGGGGGGTTCTCAAGGTGGAAACCCTCGGGGATCGTAGGGCCTGCCGTCGTGGGATACCACATCACATTTGAAGAGATTCCCGCAGAGGTGAAGCAATACTACACGTACGACCCGGAAGGTGCTGAGAAGTTGCTCGAGGAGGCCGGCTATCCGCGCGGCACGGACGGGATTAGACTCAGGGCCACTCTTGACCAGCGCGACGTCAATGATCTAGGCTATACGGAAATAGCTATCGGCTACTGGGCTGAGATTGGCGTTGAGGTAACGATCAATATCGTTGACACGGCAACTTTTGTCTCCAAAAGAAACGAGCATACGTACGAGATGATCACAGGCCACCGGGGTTGGGATTTTAGCCCTGCAACGCCGGTGGGCTGGTATCGCCAGGGACCTGCCACCAAACATCTCAGCGAATACGTGGGCGGAATCGAGACCCCTGAGATGACCGCCGCCTATGATGCCTTTAACGCCGCTACTACCATTGAGGAGCAGCAGAGGGCATTTAAATCGTATGATATGGAAACCATAAAGCGGCACAATCAGATATGGGGTCCTGCCGCTCCAAGTTTTCAGGCTAACCAGCCGTGGGTAAAAGGTTTCAACGGTGAAATTACCCTGCGCCAAGGGACCGAACAGGCCGTGCTCACCTATCTTTGGATTGACCAGGATCTGAAGAAAGAAATGGGGTTTTAGCGGTTTCACCGATCCCCAAGATAGGGGAGTTGGGCAGCACAGGTTTCCCGGCTCCCTGACTCCTGATTTGGAAAAAGAAAAACTAAAATTAATGAGGAGAATTGATGAGTTATCAAGAGGGTTTAATCAAATCACTCAACACAAAAACAGTGGTGCTGGATCCTTGCCCAATCCCTGAAGAGATACAAGAAGGATCTCCAACGGCAGCAATAAAAGTATTATGGCAATCTGAAGATAAATCCTGTCTCACTGCTGTTTGGTCTTGTACTGTTGGAAAGTGGGAAATTGATTGGCAATGGGATGAAACGATGTATTTAATTGAGGGCCAATTGGAACTCATTGATCATTTAGGACATTCTCAAACATTTAATGCCGGTGATTTTTTTCATGTGAGCAAGGGGGCTAAAACGGTGTGGAATGTAAAACAGCCTCTTAAAAAGATTTTTTATATTCGCGGATACATCCCGAGAGAGCAACAGGAGTGAAGCAAGAAAAGGGGTTCTGACTGCCATGAGAACGTATATCATCAGGCGACTCTTGCTGCTGATCCCCACCCTGTTTCTCTTGTCCGTCCTGGTCTTTCTCTCGGTGCGCTTCCTGCCAGGCGATGTCATCGACGTCATGCTGGGGAGGATGGAATGGCAAGCAGCAGGGGGGGTTGACCGTGAAGCTGTCGAGCGAAGGCTGGGACTGGACGTGCCGGTCTGGGTGCAGTATGGACGCTGGATGGGAGGGATCTTGCTGTACGGCACCCTGGGCAAATCCCTGATGGGGGATTGGCCGGTAGAGGAGCGGCTTTTCGATCGTTTGCCCGTCACCCTGGAATTGGGCGTCATGGCCATCGTCATCGGACTGGTCATCGCGCTGCCTGTCGGCATTTACTCGGCGATTCGCCAGGATACAGCCGCGGACTATGTGGGACGCATCCTCGCGATCCTCGGCCTGGCCACGCCGAACTTCTGGCTGGGCATTATGGTCATGATCTACCCGGCCATCTGGTGGGGCTGGTCTCCCCCGATGGAACACATGCCTTTTACGGAAGACCCGTGGAGTCACCTGGGGATCCTGGTCATTCCCAGCCTGATTCTGGGAACGGCCCTCTCGGCCAGCACCATGCGTCTGACGCGCACCATGATGCTGGAGGTGCTGCGGCAGGACTATATCCGCACCGCCTGGGCCAAGGGACTCCAGGAGCGGGTCGTCGTGCTGAGACACGCCATCAAAAATGCCCTCATCCCGATCGTCACCCTGGTCGGCTTGCAGTTGCCGCTCGTGGTCGGGGGCGCTGTCATCATGGAGAACCTATTTAACCTGCCGGGTTTAGGCCGTCTCCTGGTGGATGCCCTCTCGGACCGGGATTACCCGGTGGTCTCCGGGGTCAACCTGTTTTTCGCCTGCATCGTTTTGTTGAACAACCTCCTGATCGACCTCCTTTATGCCTATCTGGACCCGAGAGTAAGATATGAGTGAGCCCAAGCAACAGAGCCGGCTGATGGATTTCTTCATCAGGCTACTCAAGGAGAAACCCCTCGGGATGCCTGGCGGAGTGATCATCGTGCTCTTGATCGGGATCAGCCTCTTTGCCGATGCGCTGGCGCCTTATCCTTATGATAAAACCCACTTGAGAGGCCGTGTGCAGGAGGCCTCGGCTCAATATCTCCTTGGCACCGACCACGTCGGGCGGGACTTATTGAGCTGTCTGATTCACGGGTGCGGATTCCCTTAGGAGTCGGTCTGGCCGCGACCACGCTCAATGTGCTCGTAGCGCTGTTAGTCGGCGGCGTTTCCGGATTCCTGGGGGGAAAACTGGACCTGGCTGTGCAGAGATTTGTCGATGCCTGGATGGCTTTTCCGGGTCTGCTCCTGTTGTTAACCATCATGTCCATAGTGGGACGGGGTATACCACAGATAATACTGGTCCTGGGCATCGCCGGAGGCATCGGTGGCTCAAGAGTCGTCAGAGGCGCCGTGATCGGCATTAAAGAGAATGACTACTTTCTGGCCGCCAGGGCCGTGGGCACCCCCACGAGCCAAATCTTCCTGCGACATGTGCTGCCCAATATTGTGGCGCCGATCATCATCATCTTCTCCATCAACATCGGGGGGGTGATTCTGTCTGAGGCCTCTCTGAGCTTCCTGGGATTCGGTCTGCCCATCGGGGTTCCTAGCTGGGGAGTCATGCTCAGCCAGGAAGGGCGCCAGTTCATGGAGATGGCCCCACGGCTGGCGATCTGGCCGGGGCTGTGCCTGACGATTGTCGTCTACTCCCTCAACATGTTCGGCGACGCAGTGAGGGACCTGCTTGATCCCAGGCTGAAGGGCGGTCAGGGAAGTTACGGCACCGCGAAGGGGAAACGCAAACGAGGATTCCTCTCCAGACTGCTCAACCCCTTCTCTTAGTGGGATTGACCGTGAATAACTTGTGCAACAGTCAATTCATTGATATTAAACAATATTTATAAGATGACACCTAGCTCACAGTGTTCGGTTATTATTGCGGCGATGAGTGTGCGCTTCTTGATGGCCAATCGGGAGATAAGAATGAAACGAGATATCGACGAGCATGGATATTGTCTCGTCAAGGAAGCGCTGACACCGGAACAGCTTGCCGAAGCACGCGAGCGCCTCAGCGAGCAGGCCGCGGCCGAGCGCACTCTCGAGCGGAAGCGCCTCACCTACGCTTACCAAACGTAGCGACCCTGACTAGCGAGCAGGACTAGTGGGAGGTATCGTTTGTGGGGGGCATAGAATTTTAGCGAGGATCAGCATCTTTCTCTTGGAGGAGAGCCCGCAGTCGTTCGACTTCCGCAAGCGCTTTTCTTTTTCTTGTCGCTCTAGTTCTTTTTCTTGTCGTTCTTGTTGGAGGCTTTTCAGGAGGAAGGGTTGGTAGAGGTGTTCTTTCCCACTCCAAACAAAAGCCCATTCCCAATGCCATGATCTGTCCGATGGGAAAGACCGACAAATACTCTCCAATAAGTGGAAGAAGCATTGATAGAGGGAGAAGCGTAGAAAATCGGACATGGGCCGGGCGGCGTTCCGCTTTTCCTCCAAGAGGCCATTGTTCCATTCATACTGATTTGACTTATTTTTCACGACATGTTCTGTGATGGCCATGAGTTTCTCCTATTCGTTGGAAAAGTTCTCATTGGAAAGGATTGGTTTTGTCAGGGTCAATGGCCAATGTCTCTCTTGCCTTTTTCAATAAGGGAAGTGGGATTTGCTGAGATTGGTACAAATTTGTCAAAGCCGCCCACACGATATAACTTGTACTCACCTCAAAATAATTTCGCAAGACAGGACGTGAATCGCTGATGCCATACCCATCGGTTCCCAGGACGGTGAACGGTTGAGCAATCCAAGGTTTGATGCTGTTGGGCAAGGCTTTCATATAATCTGAAGCGGCCACCAAGACCCCTTTTTCGTTTTGAAAAATCTGAGCAAGGTAGGGTTTTTTAGGTTTTTCTTGAGGATGAAGCATGTTCCAGCGTTCTACCGCGAGAGCCTCACGATTCAGTTCGTTATAACTGGTCACGCTCCAAATATCGGTTGCCACACCGTATCCTTCCAAAAGTTTTTGTGCTTCCAGCACTTGGGTCATGATTGCCCCACTTCCCAAGAGATGAACTTTTTTGTTTGCAGTCGCATCGAGGGGGGAGCGCTGAAAGCAATAAATGCCCTTGAGGATGCCTTCTTTTGTGGAAGCCTGATCCGGCATAGCAGGCATTTCGTAATTTTCGTTGCCTACGGTGATGTAGTAAAAGATGTTTTCCTGCTCTTGGTACATGCGACGGATACCTTCCTGGATGATCACCGCTAATTCGTAAGCAAAGGCAGGATCGTAGCTCAGCATATTGGGAATCGTATTGGCCACAATATGAGAATGCCCGTCCTGATGCTGCAAGCCTTCTCCATTGAGCGTGGTCCGTCCGGAGGTGCCCCCCAATAAAAATCCCCGACACAGCATATCCCCACAAGCCCAGATCATGTCACCGACCCGCTGGAAACCAAAAATGGAGTAGAAAATATAAAATGGAATCACGGGAACGCCATGATTGGCATAAGCGGTCCCTGCTGCAAGAAAAGACGCCATGGCTCCGGTTTCACAGATCCCTTCTTCTAAAATTTGCCCGTCTTCTTTTTCTTGATAAGGGGTCAGACTCTTTTCATCGACAGGATGATATTTTTGCCCTGCCGGGGAATAGATGCCAAATTCTCGAAACAGGGTCTCCATGCCAAATGTCCGCGCTTCGTCTGGGACAATGGGCACCACATATCGCCCCACCTCTTTATCTTTTAATAATTTGGACAACAAGCGAACAAAAGCGGTGGTCGTCGAAATCGATCTTCCGGAAGAGCCTGTGAGCAAATCTTGAAACAGTTCAAGATCGGGAGGACGCAGCACGGGGCAGGCCACGGTACGGGTGGGCAAATACCCCCCCAGTTCCCGACGCCGTTGCTTCAAGTAACGGATTTCTTCACTGTCTTCCGGGGGTTTGTAGTAGGCCGCTTGGGCCATTTGTTCTTCGGAGATAGGGATGCCAAGCCGTTTTGCGCAGGCAATGCGCTCCTCTGCACTCATCTGCTTTTTTTGATGCGCCGTGTTTTTGCCTTCTCCGCTTTTGCCCATGCCGTCGCCTTTCATCGTTTTGACCAAGATCACGGTGGGTTTCTCTTTTTCTTGCAAAGCATTATGGAAGGCGGCAAAAATCTTTTTTGGGTCTTGTCCTCCTCGTTTGATAGAGCGGACTTCCTCATCACTAAGATTGGCCATCAACTGCCGCAATTCCGGATTGTTCTCCACCCAGTGTTCTCGAACTGAATCTCCAGGAGATACCGAATACATCTGATAATCGCCATCCAAGGCATCGTCCATGCGTTTCTGGAGCACGCCCTGGTGATCTTGAGCAAGCAAAGGATCCCAGCCCCCTCCCCAAATGACCTTGATCACTCGCCAACCGGCCCCACGAAAGCTACGCTCCAATTCTTGAATGATCTTTCCATTGCCTCGAACCGGCCCATCCAAACGTTGTAAATTGCAATTCACCACTAAGATGAGATTGTCCAGCTTTTCTCGAGCAGCAATCCCAATGGTGCCCAAAACTTCAGGCTCATCGGTTTCCCCATCGCCAATGAAACTCCAGATGGTGCCTCCATTGTTGGGTTTCAATCGTCGCCTTTCCAAGTACATGATGAAGCGTGCTTGATAAATGGCAGAAGGGACGGACAACCCCATAGATGCCGAAGGCATTTGCCAGAATTGCGGCATTTGTCGAGGATGAGGATAGGAGCACAAACCGGGTTCTTTTTGCAGCTCACGACGAAAATTTTTCAAATGTTCTTCAGTCAACCTGCCTTCTAAAAACGCACGGGCATACGTGCCTGGCGAGGCATGAGGTTGGACGCTGACCACATCGCCGCCAAAATTTTCGGAGCGATTCCTAAAAAAATGATGGTACCCGACCTCCATCATCGTTGCTGCTGAACCGAATGTGGCAATGTGACCTCCCACGCCGGTCCCGCTGTCAAACGCTTGAAGCACCATCGCCATCGCATTCCAACGAATGATGTTTTCGATTTTGGTTTCGATTTCAATCTCTCCTGGATAGGGCGGTTGTTCTATCAGAGGAATGGTATTGCGATACGGAGTATTCAACACTGCGTCCTCTCCCCCTGCCCCTACGTGAATCAAATGGTCGTGCAATTGTTTTAAGAGGGCCTGGGCCCGTTCTATGCCATCTTCACGAATCACATACTCCAGAGAATCAATCCATTCTTGACGCTCCAGTGCATAGATTTCTTCAAGATCCTTCTGTCTTTGTTGAGATGTCGATTCCATAATCTTCCTCCACGAGCAATGAATCTACGAATACTTTTTCACTATACTCCACTTTAAGAAAATAATGCTTGCGAATTTGATCAAAAAAATACACATAGACGCAATGATTGACTAAAAATTGCTAGAGAAAAGGAGAATTATGCGAGAAACATTGGATGCGATTGATTTGGAGATTCTCAAAATTCTGCAAAAAAATGCCCGCATTCCCAATCTCGAATTGTCGGAAAAAGTGGGACTTTCTCCTTCACCTTGTTCCCGTCGGGTGAAACAACTGGAGCAAACGAAAACGATTCAGCGGTATGCAACCGTGGTGAATCAGGCCCTTGTGGGGTTGCCGGTGAGTGTTTTTGTCAATGTGACCCTGGACAAACAGGTGAGAGAAAATTTGGAGATCTTTGAAAACGCTGTGCAACAGTACCCGGAAGTCATGGAATGCTATTTGATGACAGGGGATGCTGACTATCTTCTGCGAGTCGTGGTTCCGAACCTGGATGCCTATCACAAATTCTTACTGGACCGTCTGACCAAAATTCCTTGTGTGGCCAACATCAAGTCCAGTTTTTCCCTCAAGCAAGTGAGCTACCGCACCGAACTGCCGCTTCACTTAGACACTCAGGGCAAATAAGCTAAATCTCAATGTAACTATTTGGACGGATTTTGATTGGAGCTGTAGTGAACCCATCAAGTGACTTGGTAAGGTTTGATTTTTCCAATTTTTTTTTTGTAAGAGAGATCACAAACGATTTTTTAAACTCAGAATATCACGAAGCGGCCAAATGGTGATCTGGTCACTAACAGGGTTTGTTGCCAGTCTGTTCCTGTCTCTTCCAGGTCAAATCCTGTCAACTCTACAAACTCTACACGACCTGCCAAAGTCTCAGAGACATTTTTAATGATATGGGGAGACGCACTCCCCAAGATCAAAAAACAAGCTTTGTTTGTCGGTTGATCTACCAAAACTCGCAATACTGAAAACAATTCAGGCTTGTTCTGAATTTCATCTAAGATCACCAATCCCTGATGAGAATTCAGCATCATTTCCGGATTTTGAAGACGGATCAAAGCTGGTTGTGATTCCAAATCATAATAAGCAGCCAATTCCTTTTCACCACACCATCGAGCCAAGGTTGTTTTACCACACTGACGAGGCCCTAAAAGAGCAACGACTGGTGATCGTTTTGATGCTTGGGAAAGTTGCTGGGCATATCTTTTTCGTTCAATCATCGCATCAGTTTACCATGAATATTCGGAATGTAAATCCGAATATTCATGGTAGACGCGAGTCTGTAATGAGAAAGGAAGGAAAGAGGGGTGCCATCTTCCAATCCGCTGGTTTTAGATCCCACGACAATGATCATGAACAATTATTTCAAATGTTGTAAAAAAAGGTAGAGTAGCAGACAGGTTTCGCTCTTTCCACTCTATGACTTCAACTGAAAGCCCATAATCTAAAACGAGCATGTCTCCATGCTGCTTAGTGGATTCAAGCCCGGAATGGAAATTTTTATATCTCCGGGATTCGGCCATCCACCAGACAAACAATTCCGTTGACAGAATGCTTTCTATTTGTTTACTATTCATTCGCTTAATCAATACGATCCAGCTGCTAACGTTTCAGAGGGATTGCTTTCTATTTACTTTCTCAATAAGGCTAGAGTCATGAAAGACAAAATCACTAAACAGGCTGTCGAGTCCCTCAACCCCGGGACTAAAGACCGTTTCCTATGGGACACCGAGTTGCCGATGTTCGGCTGTAAAATAACTCCCAGGGGCAGACGGGTCTACCTCTTGCAGTACCGCCTCGAGGGACGTTCAAGTCGCTATACCATTGGAATTCATGGGGCATTGACCGACAGGGAGGCCCGAAAAATCGCTAAAAGGCTGCTGCATGATATTGCCCTGGGTCGCAATCCGGCGGATAGGAAGAAGAAGAAAGGGGATCAAGTGGAGGGTAAGATTCAAAACCGTTCTCAACGCCGCAAGCAGCAGGTTGTTGAACTCAAAACTCCTCACATCCGTGGAAATCTGCGGAAATCTGCGGCCAAAGCGAATAAAGCGGCTCCTGTATCTCCTGAACCGGTTGTGAACAAAACGAATCCCATTTCCAGTCCGGATAAGCCTGAGATTCCGGGGTATTCGCTGGAGGAGCTCATTTTTGAAAGTGGGCGGACCCGGCTCTGGCGCGGCAGGCGGCAAAGGGATGGGCTTTTGGTTCTGATCAAGGGATCAGCTGCCCCTCAGCAGAGCGCGCAGGAGCTGGCGGAAATGCGGCAAGATCATGAGATCACCCGGGATCTCGAGATTGATGGGGTTCTCAGGTCACGGGAACTGGCGCAGTGTGAGAACGGATGGGCTTTGATCCTGGAAAATACTAAAGGGCTCCCTTTAAGAAAGCTGATGGATGCCGTCCGGCTCGACCTGCTGGACTCGCTGAAGGTAGCGGTTTCACTGACCAGCACACTGAAAGAAGTGCACCAGCTAGGCCTCCTGCATAAAATGATCAATCCATTCAATATTTTTGTCGATCCGGCATCGGGGACGGTCAAACTGAGCGGCTTCGGCCTGGCCACCCGGTTGCCTGAGGAAAATTTGACGACGTTGAGTCCCCAGCTTAGCGGGGAAACCTTGCCCTATATCTCCCCCGAGCAGACCGGGCGGATGAACCGCCCCCTCGATTATCGCAGTGATTTTTATTCCCTGGGGGTCACCCTTTATGAACTTTTTAGCGGGAGAGTACCATTCCAATCCCGGGAGGCCATGGAAATCATCCAGGCTCACATTGCCCGGCAGCCCCCGCCCCCTGACGAGATTGAACCGCAAATACCCAGAGTCCTTTCTAATCTGGTGATGAAACTGGTGGCCAAGCGTGCCGAGGCGCGCTACCAGAGTTACTCAGGGCTTTCAGCCGATCTGCTGACATGTCTGGAGCAACTGGAATACCAGGAAAGCTTGTCCGACTTTCCCCTGGGCCGCCATGATTTGCCTAAAGAACTGCAGATCGCCCCGGGGCTTTACGGCCGGGAGGATGAAATCACTGCTCTGGAAGCCGCCCTGGAGCGAGTCAGTCAGGGAGCGACCGAGATGGTGCTGGTCTCGGGATCCGCCGGTGTCGGCAAAACCGCCCTGGTCGGCGAAATTCACAGGTCCGGTGCCCAAAAAAACGGCTTCTTCATCTCCGGCAAATTTGACCAGCTCCGGCACAATATCCCCTACAGCGCCCTGATCCAGGCGCTGCGGGGACTCATCCGGGAGATATCGGCCGAAGGCCAATCCGGAATGGAGCGTTGGAAAAGCAGGATACGGGCTGCCCTGGGGCCCAACGGACAACTGGTGACCCGGGTGATCCCGGAACTGGAACCGATGATCGGCCCGCAACCCCCGCTGCCGGAAATGGGAGCGCTGGAGGCCCGCAACCGCTTCACTGCCGTTTTACTGGAGTTAATCTCCGTTTTCTGTGAAAAGACCCATCCTCTGGTTATTTTTCTGGACGACTTGCAGTGGGTGGACGCTGATACCCTCAAGCTGGTGGAAAGCATTGCTCAGGACCCCGAGAAGAAACCTCTGCTTTTCCTGGGGGCCTATCGCGACAACAAGGTGGATGACGGCCACCGGCTGACGGCTGCTATCGATGTGATTAAAAAAACAGGCCAGCCGCTGCAAAGGATCCCCTTAAAGCCCCTGAACCCGGAGAACATCTCACAACTGCTCGTCCATACCTGCCACTGCCGTCCTGAGGACGCAAACCCGCTGGCCGAGGTCCTGATGCGCAAAACCGGCGGCAATCCCTTCTTTGTGGGCCAGTTTTTGACTGTACTCTCCGAGAATGAGCTGATCCGCTACTCCCCTGAGGAAAAACGATGGATCTGGGATCTGGCTGCCATCGAATTCCTGGCGGTGACCGATAATGTGGTGGAGTTGCTGATTGACCGACTCCATCGGTTTTCCGCTGAAACCAGGCGACTTTTAAGCCTGGCGGCCTGTATCGGCAATACCTTTGACCTGGAATCGTTGGAACGGATCAGCGGAGCCGGAAGCGGGGAGCTCTATGAGAACCTGTTGCCGGCCCTGGAAACCGGGTTGATCCTCGGTTTTTCCGAGGCCCCGCAGCTGGATAATCCCCCAGACGGAGCGAGCATGGAGGGCGGCAGCTATAAATTCCTGCATGACCGGGTGCAGCAGGCTGCCTATGCCCTCATTGCCGAAAAGAAGAGAAAGCCGGTCCATCTTCAAATCGGTCAGACCCTGCTCAAACAATACGCACCGGAGAAAGGTGAAGCTCTGCTTTTTGACATCGTCCACCATCTCAACCTGGCCCTGAGGGTGAAGGATAAATGGAAAGAACGATCGCATCTGGCAGAACTCAACCTGAAAGCTGGTCGTCAGGCTAAAGCGGCTTCGGCTTTTGAACAGGCCCTGGAATACTTTACCATCGGCCTGGACCTCTTAGGAGCCGCTGCCTGGAAACGGTATTACCCCCTGGCCTTATCCCTGCACGAAGCAGCAACGGAGATGTCATCGCTCTGCGGCCGCTTCAAGTTGATGGAGAAGCTAGCCGGTGCCGTAAAAGACAACGCCCGAGAGGACCCGGACCTGGCCAACATTTATCTATGCCGGATCCAGGCATACACGATCCATGGCGAATTAAAGAAGGCCATGGAAACGGGCGAGGAAATTCTAGAGAAATTGGGGTGTCAACTGAGCCGTTTGTCTCCCGGCCAGGGGTGTAATTAAAAGTGAGGGGCATTTCAATTAAGCCCTTTGAAGTTGTTGCCAATAACAATCCCATTTTCCATTGGCTCTTACCACCCTGAGTTGAATCATCTGATCGGCATGTTGTTTTTTCCACCAAGCGCCAGGGAGTTTGAGCCTTTTTTGGATGAGGGAACGATGGGCGCTTTCAATTTTTCCAGAGCCGATAGGGAGTTGTTGATCAATAGCTGTTTTGTATTCAAACTGTCCGGGACGATTTTTCATGTAACGTACCAAAGCGCGAATGGGGGCCTTTTCATTGGGAATAGATTCGGATTCTTGCCTGGATATAAATTGCTCTAACACGCTGTCAGCTCCTCCTTTTTTCAAGATTTGCTTCTGCTTTTTCAGGAACGGTGAGCCGTCTTCAAAAGCGGCTTGGCAGGCTGCACCAAGATAATCACAGAGATGATAAAAATCGATGAGATAGTTCGCCTGAGCGCCAAAATGAGTTTCGATTTTTTCACAGATCCAAGGGGCTCCATCCCCTAAAGCATGAATCTTCGTCTGCTTTCCCAGTCCCGCTTTAAGCGCGACCTCTTTCATTTGAAAACCCGCTTCATCTCTGCCGTTCAAGGTTCCAGCATAAATGGAGTCGACACTTCCTCGAGCATAGGCTAAGGAGGTAATCCCTTCTTTCCAACTCACTTGACGCGTTTTTCTGCGATCCCCCGTAAAAGTAGAGTCTGCCGTCTCTACCAGAGGCACCATGGTGCCATCACTTTGCACTATCACCACCCCCGCCCCACTGGCCTCCCTGCTGGACTGCTGCTCTTCTTTCAGGGAGAAACATCTCTGACTGTGATGGAGGGTTCGCGCTCGAATACTGCTGGAAGGAATGTCAATGCCATAATGCTCCTTGAGTTTCTGGCTCGCTGCTGCAAAGGAGACATCGGCCCCAAAATCCACCATCGCTCGCTGCAGAGGCTCTGAATAACCTTGGCACTGAACCCCAATCGAGGCACTCAAGGGTCTCTGTCTTTTTCCTCGCCGTCCTTCCCTGAAAACAAGTTCTTCGATTCCAATGGGACCAAAGGTGCTGTGCCAATATATTTTTTTTTACCATCTCGGATCAGATCCGCTTTTTGAGAAGACTCTGCTTCTTTTATATCGGACTGATGGCCCAACCAGCCTTGAAGCACTTCCTGACCTAATTTACGCACTTCTTCAATCGTCCGCCTCTCAGCCTCATCGGCTGTTTGGCAACTCCCATCGTCATTTTCGATAATCCCCAGAATGGATTCCATCCGATGGCGCAGGTGAGGATATTTCGACAGCCGTTCTGCTAATGAAAAAGATGACTCGTCACCTTCCCTTAGTTCTGAGTAACCTAAGCATTTTGACATTTTCAACTCCTGTTTGAAGGTCAATCATTCGAATACACTCCTACTTTCAAAATACTTAAAGCACATGTCCAGCTATTTCTCTCTGCCCCACACTTTTAATTACACCCCCCGGCCAGTGGCAGCAGGCCCTCGTTCAAATCAAATCCGGCCTGGCCGGTAAAAGCGTCGCAGACGTGATGCGCTTTGAGCCGCTCACCCAACCGGATGCCGAGGTCATTGTCCCTATCCTCTATGAACTCCATGTGGCCTATGGCTTGGCTGGGGCTACTTTGGATGACGGTCTTTGGCAGCCCATCGCTGCAAAACGCATCTCTTTTCTGCTCAATCATTTTCATCCGCAACATTCACCCGAGTTCTATTTTACCCTTGGAAGTATATATTGCGTGTTTATGCAGGATTTTGAATTTGGTTATGAACTCGGTCGTCTGGGCATACAGCTCATGGAAGCGCTTGATCTGAAGGAAATAAACTGTAGAGTTTCCGGGGGTTTCAACGGCGTGACCCGGTTCTACCGGGAGCCGCTGTCGGCGTCATTGGATCCCCTGCTGGAAGCTCATCAGATGGGAATCGAAACGGGAGATTTCTTCTATGCCGGTCGTAGCGCCCTCACAAGATGTCAGATTGCCTTTATGTGCGGGAAAGAGCTGAATTGGCTGAAAGGGGAATTATCGACGCTGAAGCTTGCTCTCAAGAAAATCGATTATATTCTCGGGTCTCCCCATGCCGAAATGCTGACGAAGGTGGTCACGATTCTAATGGAGGAACCTTCTACCCTGTCGAGCGGCATCATGGATCAATACCAAAGGGTGACGGGTGCAGAGTTCGTATGTCGGGAACAGAGCAGTTTTAATTACCAAAAGCTGGTGCTGCAAACCCTGTTCGAAGAACATGAAGCAGCCCGTGAGACGGTTTTTGAAATGATCAACCTGATGAAAACCTACAAGGATAACCTTATTGATCCTCTGGCCAACTGCTACCTGTCCCTCGCTCTCCTCGCGCTTTGCGGCCAGGGGCCCGAGGGGGAAAAGGAGGAGATCCTCACCCAGGTTCATGACCATCAGGAGACGTTGGAGAAACTGGCGCGCAGTGCCCCGTCTAATTATTTGCATAAATACCACCTGGTGGAAGCCGAGCGGTTGCGGGTTTTGGAGGGTGAAAGCGACGCGATCCTGTCCCATTATGACCAGGCCATCGCTTTGGCCAGAGAGAACGAATTTATCCACGAGGAAGCCCTGGCCAATGAACTGGCAGCCAGGTACTTGCTCAACCAGGGGCAGAACGACGCCGCTCGAGCTTACCTGCGCTCAGCATTGGAGAAATACGAAACCTGGGGGGCAAAACGGAAGGTCACCCACCTGAGGCATCGATATCCCGGACTGATCGCCGATGCTCGTGCCGAAGTAGTAGCGTCCCCATCGTCCAACCTGGATCTGACGACGATGCTCAAAGCCTCGGAGGCTATCTCCAGTACCCTCGAGTTGGAACCACTGCTGGAGATTCTGCTCCACATTCTCATAGAAAATGCCGGGGCCCAGACAGCAGCCCTGATTCTGGAAACCGAAGGTCAGTCTCTCATCGCTGCCCGCGGGAGTGCCGAGCAGGTCGAATATTTCCTGCCGCTTTCCCTGCCTGTGGAAAAGGCTTTCTCCCTCTCCCTGTCGGTCATCTCCTGGGTGAAACAAACCCGGGAACACCTGGTTTTGGACAACGCCTCCCGGGAAGAACGGTTTGCCGGGGATGACTATATTAAACGGGAGCGGCCCAAATCCATCCTGTGCGCACCGATACATCATCAGTCCGCCTTGAGCGGCATCATTTACCTGGAAAACAACCTGGTTGAGGGGGCCTTCACCTCCCGGCAACTCGAGGTGGTCAAGCACCTTAGCTCCCAGATCGCCATTTCCCTGGAAAACGCCAGGCTTCACGAAAACCTCAAACGAACCGAAGCGGAATACTGGGGAATATTTGAAAATGCCACTGAAGGCATCTACCGGACGAGCCAGGAAGGCCGCTTTCTGAGCGCCAATCCAGCGATGGCCCGAATCTTCGGGTACTCTTCCCCGGAGGAGCTGATGGCATCCATCACCGACGTCGGGCACCAGCTTTATGTGAATCCGGAGCGGCGTCATCAGTTCCTGGATCTCATCCGGCACCGACGCCCCGTTTCTGATTTTGAGGTGGAATTTTTCCGTAAAGACGGCAGCACCTTCTGGGCATCCCTGCACGCCCGCCCCATCTATGACGAGACCGGTGCATTGCGCTTCATCGATGGGATTATTTCCGACATAACGGAGCAGAAAAACCGGATGGAAGCCCTGCATGAAGAAAATATCCGCCTGAAGGCCAACATCAAGGAGCGTTATCGCTTCGGAAAGATCATCGGCAAAAGCCCCGTGATGCAGAGGATTTATGAATTGATCTTAAAGGCGGCGGCTAGCGATGCTGGCGTCATTGTATACGGTGAATCAGGGACGGGGAAAGAACTGGTGGCCGAAGCCATCCATGAGATGAGTGATAGAAAAGAAAAACCCTTTGTTACCGTCAACGTCGGCGCCGTTGCGGAAACCCTCTTGGAAAGCGAGTTTTTCGGCTACAAAAAAGGGGCCTTTACCGGAGCCAATGCGGATAAGCGCGGCCTGCTCCAACAGGCAGACAAAGGCACGCTTTTCCTGGATGAATTGGGTGAAATCGGCCCCAATCTGCAAGCCAAACTGCTGCGTGCTATTGAGGGCAGAGGGTTCACGCCAGTAGGCGGACTTGAAGCGGAAACCTCCGATTTTCGCGTCATTGCTGCTACCAATAAAGATTTAAAACAACAGGTGAAAAAGGGATTGATGCGGGAGGACTTCCTCTACCGCATCCACATTATCCCTATTCACTTGCCGCCTCTCCGGGAACGTAAAGAGGATATCCCCCTTTTGATCGAGCATTTTATGCAAAACCACTCCCCCTCAAAGAACCTGCCCACAATCACCGTCGCTGTCATGGAAGCTCTGACCTCCTATGATTGGCCGGGCAATGTCCGGGAGCTGCAAAACACCCTGTATCGCTATATCACCCTGGGCGATGTTGATTTTCTGGGGGAACAAACCATCGCCCCAGGTGGTGAACTCTCCAATTTCGGAGAGAACCCCCACCCTGGGAAAATTGCGCTGGATCAGGCGATGGCGAATTATGAAAAAGCGACGATTCTCAATGCCTTGAAAAATTCCCAGGGCCACAAGGTGAAAACCGCTGCCACCCTGGGAATCTCCCGCGCAGCCCTCTACGTTAAGATGAAAAAGTACGGAATTCGTACTATCACCTGAAAGAGGCAAAGGCCGACGTGGAACGGACAAAGGGATAGAGAGATTTTGCTTCGTCTCATGGTGATCCATGACGTCCCAACAGCATTTCTTCCTCTCGGATAGCCAGAATCAAAGGCCGGTTCATATCTAAAGCATTGACCGTTGCGCGACCAATCGGGGAAAGTCCTTCAAGGAGCACACTATGCCATTGAAAATGCTCGTTCCAGTGGTGTTGCCGAGGATTATACAGAGACACCTCTTGCCCAGTTTCCGGATCTGTCGCACTCTGACGAGCGGCTTTCCGTAAAGAACACGAGACGCAGGCCAAAGCTAAATTACCAGTCTCTGTCTGCCCACCTGCAATCACCGGAATCACATGATCAACATGGAAGGTCGCCTCCTGACCGGCTTGGGACAAATCACAATACTCACATCGATGACTGGCGCGTGTTGTCACCAATTGACGCAATGCAGGAGTGATAAAACTCATGAGGCCCGTTTAGACTCTTGCCCTACCCGTTCCGTGCGCAACCGCAACAAGGTCAACAATTCTGCTAGATTCACTAACCCTTCGGCTTCCTCACGCTCCGCTTGGGTAAGCGTTTGACCTTGCTCCTGGCGATCTAATAGGTCTTGCAACCGTTCATTCACACCAGGCGGCAGGGTAATACGGGCCAAATCTTCGGGTATCTCTAATTCAAATACAACATGTTGAGCCATAGTTCCCTCGATTTCAGATTAATTTTCTGTTCGCGACTATTCTATAATTTGAGAGCGAATCAGTCAATGATACAATTCATCAATGATCCCTGAGGTGTCCAAATCTCATTGAAGAGTTGAGGGAGCCAATCCAATGATACTCCTCAAAGAAGTGAACCAGAAAATACTTGTTTTCAATAAGTATATCAAAGCGTTTGGCCAACAGTGAGACTTATTTGTTTTCCTTATCCCTTTGTCCGGGGCGGCCTTCCGCATTTGCCCCTTTGCCCCTTTAGAGTTTAAAAGTGTCCATAATATTAGACATATGTCTTGAAACATAGATTTTGTTGTTTAAATATTTAATATCAATGAGTTAACCGCTCTTCCTGATCTAGTAATGTCCATAGATCAAGACACTTGCTTCGCATACCCCAACCTCCCTCTTGTTAAAATTAGTTAATAATTACAGTAAGTTAACTGAATATCCTCAAATTTGGCACACTGCTTGAAGCTTAAAAGCTCAACCTGCCGAAAAACGCGGGGCAAGGGGCAATGCCCTTTAAGTGGCATGAGATCAACTCAACCTTTATTCATTCATTTTTTTTAAGGAGAATCTTATGAAATCGAAAATCGCAATGTTTAATCTAAACAGCAAATCAACCTTCAGTGCAATCCTGCTTATCCTCATCCTGATGGTGGCCGCCATCTGGGTCAGTTCAGCCGTCGCGGCCGAGAAAAAGATGGTAAGAGATCCAGCCACTGGTGAAATGGTGGTGGCGCCAAAATATGGCGGGACCATAACCTTCGTCGACAACGGTTCCGCGGGTGCGGTCACTGACCAACGCGTGAGTGGGGCTGCCTCAAAAAACGTCCAGCTCTTTCAGGAGAAGCTAGGTATCGCGAACTGGGCGTTAGATAGGAACGTATGGTCCTATAACACGCAGCACCTCCCTGACTTTACCTTGACAGGGCGGCTGGCTGAAAGCTGGGAGCAACCCGACCCACTCACGACTATCTTCAAAATCCGCCAGGGCGTTCACTGGCATGATAAGCCCCCAATGTCCGGTCGGGAGCTGACTGCCTCGGATGTCGAATGGAGCTTTCATCGTATATTGGGACTGGGCAGCGGCTTCACCGAACCTTTCGATACTGTCCACGGTATCAGCCTGTACAATACTAAGTCGGTAACAGCCACCGACAAATATACGGTTGTCTTTAAGCTGAAGTCGATAGCCCTCTGGGCGATGGATCGGCTCCTCCGTGGAAGTGGCACCGCTATACCGCCCCGCGAGGTAATCGAGCAATACGGCGACGATAATGATTGGAGGAATGTGGTAGGCACCGGGCCCTTCATGCTGACTGACCACGTCGAGGGCACCTCTTGGACCTACGTCAAGAATCCTGACTACTGGGGCTATGACGAAAAGTACCCGGAGAACCGCCTGCCCTATGCTGACGAGATAAAACGCCTGATATCGAAGGAACAAGCGACCAATCTGGCGATGATGCGCACGGGTAAGGCTGATTACATCGGTTACGGCGGCGACACTCAAATAACTTCAATCGACGCGGCAACGAGCCTGCAGCGGACCAACCCAGACCTGAACCTGTGGCCATATTCATACCGTGCGGAGACGGCTATGGCCTTTAACACGCAGATATCACCCTGGAACGACATCAGGGTGCGCCGCGCAATACAGATGGCGATCGACCTCGAGACGATTAACCGGACCTACCACAAGGGTTGGGCAAATCCGACAGCTGCAGCGTCTCTAGGGGACGCTATGGTCGGGTATGTCACCCCATTTGAAGAGTGGCCCGACGATCTCAAGGGACACTATGCCTATGACCCGGAACGGGCAGAAGCGTTGCTTGATGAGGCTGGATATACACGCGGCGCCGACGGCATTCGATTCGAGACCGTCTATGCTCACCTGGACCGCGGCGACTTCGATCTAGACTATTACCAGATAGTCATGGAATACTTGCGTGCCCTTGGCATAAACGTAGAGGTGAGGAAGATTCCGGTAGCTGATTGGGGAGGTTTTGTAAGGGACTCCCGAGGGGAGGGTCTGTTTCTCAACGTACACAACACCGACTATATCACTGGCCTAGAAACATTTTACTCGACTGGATACAACCCGTCCAACGTCAATGATCCGGCTTATGACGCCATATTAGACGCCTTCCGAGCCGCTACTACGACCGAGGAGCAGCAGAGGCTGGCTAGAGAGGCAGTTATGCGTGCAGCAGAGCAGCACTGGACTATTGCGGGACCGAGAGTTCCGAGTTTTATGGTCACCCAGCCTTGGCTGGTGGGTTACAGCGGTGAAGTCGAACTGGGGGAAATGGACCGTGCGATTATATTTTCGCGCCTCTGGATTGACCAGGATCTGAAGGCGGAAATGGGGTTCTAGGGATTTCATTCCATTTCTTCGCTGACATCAGGGAGAGTGGGGAGGCGCGCTTTCAAGCGCCGCTGCCCCGCTCTCTCTTCGTTGAATAATGACAGGGTATCTGTGCCATGCGGGCTTATCTCATCAGGCGGTTACTGCTGATCATCCCCACCCTGCTCATCTTGAGCATCCTGGTCTTTCTCTCGGTGCGCTTCATCCCCGGCGATATAATAGACGTCATCGCGGGTAGGGTGGAAATGCAATCAGGAGGGGAGATTGACCGTGAAGCCGTTAAGCGTCGGCTGGGACTGGATGTGCCGGTCTGGGTACAGTATGGACGCTGGATAGGAGGTATTTTCCTGCACGGCACTCTTGGCGAATCACTGATGTACGGTTATCCAGTAGAGGAAAAGATGGTAGGCAGATTGCCGTTGACCATTGAGCTTGGCCTGATGGCAATAGTAATCGGGCTCTTGATCGCCCTGCCCGTCGGCATCTACTCGGCGATTCGCCAGGATACGGCCGCCGACTACCTGGGGCGCTCTCTCGCCATCATCGGCCTGGCAATGCCTAACTTCTGGCTCGGCCTCATGGTCATGCTCTTCCCGGCAATCTGGTGGGGCTGGTCCCCAACGGTGCTGTGGGTTCCTTTCACGGAAGACCCACTGGGGAACCTGGAAGTGCTCTTCATTCCCAGTCTGATTCTGGGGACGGCCTCCTCGGCTGCCACCATGCGGATGACGCGCACCATGATGCTCGAGGTGCTCCGGCAAGACTATATCCGCACCGCCTGGTCCAAGGGCCTCAAGGAGAGGGTAGTTATTATGAGACACACCATCAAGAATGCCCTCATTCCGGTGGTGACCCTGATTGGCCTGCAGTTGCCGATCCTGGTCGGGGGTGCCGTGATCATGGAAAACATCTTTAACCTACCGGGGCTTGGTCGTCTCATGGTGCTTGCCCTCGAAGAGAGAGACTACCCGGTGGTCTCCGGAATCAACCTGTTTTTTGCCACCTCGGTGGTGCTGTTCAATCTCCTCATCGACCTGCTCTATTCTTATTTGGACCCGAGGGTTAGGTATGAATAATGAGTCCAAGCGACGCACCGCGCTGGCTGATTTCTTCATCAGGCTTCTCAAGGAGAAGCCGCTGGGTATTGCCTGCGGGATGATCGTCTTGCTCTTGATGCTGGTGGCGATCTTCGCCGATGTTCTGGCTCCCTATGTCTATACGGAAATGCACCTGGAAGACAGGCTGCAGGGCGCATCAGCCCAGTATCTCCTGGGGACCGACCAGTTGGGGCGAGACCTCCTGAGCCGCCTGATCGTCGGGACTCGCATTTCCTTAGGGGTCGGTCTGGCCGCGACCACGCTGAATGTTGTGGTCGCCGTCCTGATAGGCGGCATCTCAGGATTCCTTGGGGGAAAAGTGGACCTGGTGGTGCAGCGCTTTATCGACGCCTGGATGGCTTTCCCGGGGTTGCTGCTACTGCTGACTATCATGTCCATTGTGGGACGGGGTCTCCCCCAGATCATTGTGGTCTTGGGGGTCACCGGAGGCATCGCCGCTTCAAGAGTCGTCAGAGGTGCCGTGATCGGCATCAAAGAGAATGATTACTTTCTGGCAGCCCAGGCGGTGGGCAACCCCACGAGCCAAATCCTGATCCGCCATGTCCTGCCCAATATTATGGCGCCGATCATCATCATCTTCTCAATCAACATCGGAGGGGTCATCATTGCCGAGGCGTCGCTGAGCTTTCTCGGATATGGTCTGCCTCCCGATTTTCCCAGCTGGGGAGGCATGCTCAGCTGGGATGGACGTCGCTACATGGAGCAGGCGATCTGGCTGGCGCTCTGGCCTGGGTTTGCCCTGACGATTACCGTTTACAGTCTAAACATGCTCGGCGACGCCATGCGGGACCTGCTCGATCCCCGGTTGCGGGGCGGGCAGGGCAGTTACGACGCCACGAAGGTGAAACGCAAACGAGGATTCCTGGCCCGACTGATCAACCCGTTCCATCAGTAGGAATCTCCCTCTCATCAAGACGGGTCGCAAAACCCATGGGTGTTCGCTGGGGTGTGGGTGGTGCGATAGCCCAAAAATTCGCCCAAGAAGGGTTCTTTGTGGTCCTGACAACTCGTCGCACCCCAAACGCTACTCTGCTGGACAAGGCGATCCAAGTACAGGGCGGGGAAAGCATGATCGTCGAACTGGATTTGACCTCGAGTGAATCGATCGCCTTTTTAGACATTTTCAAAGGCTGCGCTGATTTTGGCAACGCGGGCGCATTCGTTATCGGCGATGAAATCCCCGGTTGGCGTGATCTCGATCTCGCGAACCTCCCTCTTGCTATATACCTTGATGGTAAATTTGCATCCCGCGGGGGGTTGAGCGCACCTTCGGAACCGTTTCCGCGTGATCGACGATTGGATTTTTCAGAAATGGTGGCCGGTTTGCACTGGGTAGCCAATACCTTATCTCAGCGTGGATTTGGCATGCGAAAAGGCCAGACCATTACAACGGGTTCTGCAGCGCAGATTCTTGCAGAGCCCGGAGCGGAGGCAATTATGCGATACGGAGAAGGTGGAGAGTTTGGCGAAATCCAAATTCTAATTCATAATGACGCTTCCGGCGAGCGAAGTTGAGGGTATCCTCAATTCGGGCCGGACGCAGAGAATAGGAGGAAAGAAAAATGAGCCTACCCACTTGGACCCGCGACGCCGGGACAATGAAACGAGATATCGACGAGCACGGATATTGTCTCTTCAAAGACGCACTGACACCAGCACAGCTTGCCGAAACGCGTGAGCGCCTCAGCGAGCAGGCCGAGGCCGAGCGCAAGGCGGGCGTCGTCCTCTTCGGTGACGGCCGGATCGGTCCGGAACGCGGACCTGGTAACAACCAGAATGTGAGCTTTCTCGGGAACAAGGGCCAGATCTTTCGCGAAATAGCCTCACGGCCGGACATTCTGGACATTGTGCGCCACGTGCTCGGCGAGGAAATCCGGATCCGTAACCTCTTGGCGAACATCGTGCGTATTGGAGGCCAGGAGCAGGGGCTGCACACGGATCAATGGTTTTTGCCATCGGCCAGCCGCTACGACGAGCCGCCGATGCGGTCTGGGTCGATCACGCGCGCGAATCCTGGGCAACCCGAGATACCGGGGCCGATGCTGATGCCGTGCGTCGTGATCAACGCCTTTTGGATGCTGGACGACTTCACCATCGAAAACGGTGCGACCTGCATCGTGCCTGGTAGTCACAAGCTCGGACGCCGGCCGAACAAGGACGATCGCGCGGACCAGGTCCAGGTGACAGGCCCGGCTGGAAGCGCCTTCATTTTCGACGGCCGACTCTTTCATGGCGCCGGACCCCACCTCTCGCAGGATCCGACTGTCGAGCGCAAGGGCCTCACCTTCGCTTACCAACCACCCATGTTCAAGCCCCACGAGAATTATCCGCTGGTGTTGCTTCCGGAGGTGTATGAAAAAGCCTCCCAAGAGCTTCTCGATCTCATGGGTTTCAAGGTCTGGTTCAGCCGTGAACACCTGGTCGACCACAACTCGGAGCGTATCACGCGCGACATACCGATCATCGGGGAACTGAAGCCATGAGCGGGGCTTCATAATCAGGAGTCAGCCAATGAAAGTAGGATTCATAGGACTCGGCGCCATGGGCAAGCCGATCGCCATCAATATCGCAAAAGCAGGCTTCGAACTCACCGTTAAATCCCGGCGTGAGCAATCGCTTCAGGAACTCCGCCAGCATGGCGCCCGGGTTGCACGCAGCCACCGAGAGGTCGCCGAATCCGCGGACATCGTGTTAGCTTGTCTGTCGTCTATTGAATCCAGTGAGCAAGTGGCATTGGGTTCCGGTGGCGTCTTGGCCGGTGCAAAGAATGGCGACATTTACATCGAGCTGAGCACCATTAGTCCGGAGGTGGTTCATACCATTGCCGGGCGGGCGGCGGAAAAAGGCGTAACCGTGCTGGACGCCCCGGTGAGCCGCCACAGCGCAGACAGCCGAGAGCAGGGGACACTAACGGTCATGGTTGGCGGAGACGCAAAGGCCCTGGCCCGGGCAATGCCGGTGTTCAAAGCGTTCGGAGATAAAATCTTTCACGTCGGTGATAGCGGTGCGGGCGTGACGGTCAAGCTGGTCAATAACCTGCTTGTCGGAATCAATATGGTCGCCACCATGGAAGCCCTGGTGCTGGGCGTCAAGGGCGGCCTGAGCGTGCAGACATTGAAAGAGGTGATCAGCGCGAGCAGCGGCAGCAGTAAGATATTTGAAGGGATGGTCGATCTCATCGCCACACGCAGTCCCGAACCGCCGCCCGGACAGACTGCCGACCAGGGGCTGCATATCATCGGCAAAGATGTCAAGCTGGCCGCTGAGTTGGCCCAGAACCTGTCTATGCCCTTATCGCTGGGCTCGTCGGCTCTACAGCCGTTTCTCGCCGGCTTGGCCCATGGATGGGCAGACAAAGAAAACTGGGTCATTATGGAAATCTTCGAGCGAATGAGCGGAGTCAGCGTGCGTCCGCCGGAACTATTGTAACAAATGAGGCAAGACAATGAGCAGACAGAAGATCCGTTTTTCCTATTGCACCCCTGGCCCGAATCCGAGAGAAGCTGCGGACAAGGGGTCAAATCTTTTTTCGCTTTATTCAAGGTTTAAATGTGGGGTTAACCAATGAAGATGACGACATGCGATGCAACAAGATAAGATTGTAAAAGTATCCGATGCGCTAGCCACCGCATGGCGAGACGGCGGCAGCGTGAATATTTCAGAAGACCTTTGGCCGACGGATCTCGAAGAATCCCTCGCGATACAGGATGCCTTCATCTCAGTGTGGATTTGGCATGCGAAAAGGCCAGACCATTACAACGGGTTCTGCAGCGCAGATTCTTGCAGAGCCCGGAGCGGAGGCAACTATGCGATACGGAGAAGATGGAGAGTGTGGCGAAATCCAAATAACGATCGCATAACCGATCATCGGGGAACTGAAGCCATGAGCGGAGTCAGAGTGCGTCCATAGCGATCATTTTATCAGGGAGCATCCTATGAAAGTTTTATACATCGGCGGCACCGGCCAGATATCTTTTGACTGTATTCACCAGACCGTGAAAGCCGGTCATGAAGTGACCGTTTTTAACCGTGGCAAACACAATGCCGGCCTTCCGGAATCGGTTGATTTTATCACCGGTGATTTTAATGATGACCGACAATATGCCCGGATCCTGGAACATGCCTTCGATGTGATCTGCCAGTTCCGCGTGTTTACGCCTGGAGAGATGAAAAGAGATCTGGAAATGCTCCAGGGGAAAAAATTACAATATATCTTTATTTCCACGGCCTCTGCTTATCACAGACCGGTCCAGCATTTTCCCATTACCGAAAAGACCCCCCTCCACAATCCTTTTTCACCGTACAGCAGTCAGAAAATTGATTGTGAAAAATTACTTCAAAGTCAACGTAGCCTGGGCTATACCATTGTCCGTCCCAGTCACACCAGTCGGACCATGTTTACCACGGCCATGGTGGAAGGTGACTTTGCCGCAAGCCGCATACTCCGGGACAAACCGGTCATTGTACCAGGGGACGGCACCAGCCTGTGGACCATCACTGCCGCAGAGGAGTTCGCCGTGCCGTTTACCCGGCTCATCGGCAACCGGCAGGCCCTGGGAGATTGCTTCCATTTGACCAGTGACAACTATTACAGTTGGAATGAGATCTATACTGCCCTCGGCAGGGCCCTGGGAAAAGAAACCCGCCTGGTCCATGTCCCGTCGGATACGCTCATCAAATACTGTCCTGACTGGCAGTGGGCGCTCCATGGAGACAAGACCCATACAGCCATATTTGATAACTCAAAAATAAAAAAAGTGGTCGGTGATTTTACCTGTAACATCACACTGGATGAGTTTATGCTGCGCAGGGCCACCCTTTATCGGGACTCGGGCCGTGTTGATCAAGCAATCGACACCAAGCAGGAGGCTTTGTTTGACCGGATCATCAAAGAGCAGAATGCTTTGGGAGGCTAAAAAGGTGTTCCCACGAGGCGATTTAATTAATCTCATTAAACCACCAGCTCTGCTGGTGCGAACCTAATAGGCTTTGCCGGTCAGACATGAGAAACGTATCCGTGTCCGTTAGCCGTGCTCGTGCTCGTGAACGGTCAGTGAATTCGACGGCACATTTTGGTTAACATAGAAACAATGCGATGAAGTAACTGTTTCCCTTCGTCAAATAAAGGAGGCTGGATGATCTTCAACACGTTTAAAACATCGAGAATAGCAGCGCATTCCATTGCGGAACCTCGGGCAAATGCATAGAATCGTTGCTTGTCAGGAAAGGAATTTTTTCCACAGCCTTCTGCGATATTGAGAGGAATCGACCATGAGGCCCTTTTCAGTTGGTCAACTAAGGCTGAGTATCCTTTTGGCAATGTTTCGATGACTTGGACAGATAACGCTAAAAATTTGATGGAACATTGGTATACATCGAGTTTTTCATGATCTAACATGGCAGCCTTTTTCGTTCACGAGCACGAGCACGTCTTACGATGACGAACACGTATTGCCCTCATACTGGGGGCCTCTTCAAGCCACCGGCTCTGCCGGTGGTGATGACTTAGAGGAAAGCAAGACATGAAAGTTTTGTTAACGGGAGGAGCTGGATTTTTAGGTGCTCGGTTGGCACGCGCCTTGTTAGACAGAGGTGTTTTGACAGGAGTGACCGGCGAAGAAGAGGCCATCGATGAGTTAGTGCTCTTTGACTCGGTTGAGGGACCCGGGCTTTCTGAGGAAAAAGCAGGAGGCATCGTCGTCCGTCGTGTGGTTGGGGATATCTCGGACCAGGAAACCGTTCAGGGTTTGCTCGACCGGGATAACCTGTCGGTCTTTCACCTGGCAGCAGTCCCCAGTACCCTGGCGGCAGAAATGGATTTTGATCTCGCCATGCGGGTGAACCTCTGAGAGAGTGGAGTTTAATCCAGAAGAGAACACGGTAACGGTTTATGAGAAACAAAAGAAAACTTCCTCCACCAAAACGGCCCATTACGATATATTGGAGTTTATCGCTCTTTTGGCCGGACATATTCCGTCGCCATATGAAACGATTACATTTTATTATGGCATATACAGCAGTTCCTATCGCGGTAAGGAGAAAAAAGAAAAAGGGAGGGACGACGAAGAACCAATGGAGAAAACAATTAAAGGAAAGGCTAAAGCCAGTGCGAACTGGGCGCGCTTGATTCACAAAATTTTCGAAGTCGACCCTCTATTATGCCCAAATTGCGGGAAGGAAATGAAGATCATTGCCTTCATTACCAATTACCAGGAAATCAAAAAAATATTAAAGCATCTTGGTGAGGATACACAAAGAGCACCACCCCTACCATCTATAAGCCCATCCAATGATCCCAATGACTATTACGAGGATTACATGCCTCCTGACGAGATCTATTTTGCTATTGAACAATGGGTATCTTGAGAATTCTAAAACCCAGGGATTGCTTTGTCTAAAATCCGTCCTTTCAAACCAGGACAGAGAAAAAGCACTGAAACATTGAACAGAACACACAACCACCCACGAAACCTACCAAAAAATCAAAAAAAGACCCCCTAAAATTTGCCTTTACACACCTATTCCCAGGTGCTATCGTTTTATGTAATTTTTGATTTTTGTGGACACCGTCATACGCGCGAAGGCGGGTATCCACAGGGGTGGGGGGTGTTCGTCCCATCAACTCTGAACAGTTACTTTCGCTTCGCATCGCAAACACCGTTAACTCTTCTCCGACGGTTCGTCGCCGGGGCTCGTCAAGTTGGCATGATCGTTGGTATCTGTTCAGAGTCGGTGAGATTTGCACGAATTGTTCTCTCACTGTCATTCTACTATGAAATCATATGTCAAGATAGTTATGAAAAAAATTCTAACCAGTCTACTATTCGTGGTCCCAAAGGCCGACAAGTTACTTTTTCGAAGTCATTTTCATGAAAGGAGTTGGCATACTGAGCGACGATGATCGGAGTCAACAAGAATGACACCGCCATACTCCAGGAACTTCGATAATGAGGTGTTGAACTTTTTCAAATTTCTTGGTTGTTGCTTTCTAGTAGATGAATCTCAAGGCTCTGTTTTTGTTTAAACCACTTGGAGCACAGGAGGTTGATAAGGTGTTTGATCGAGGATTAACCTCCTAGCCAAAATCACCAGTTTACGAGCGATGGCCACAATGGCCCGTTTGCCTCCGATGCGGCAAGCCAAGCGTTGATATTTGGTTTTAAAATAAGGATCTTTACGCACCAGAGTCCAAGCCGCTTCCACCAACATTCCACGCAGATCGGCTTTGCCGGAACGAGTAATATGGCCCATGCGAATCTGATCAGAACTGGAAAACTGAGAAGGGGTTAAGCCCACATAAGCGGCGATTTGATCACTTTGAGCAAAACGCGTGAGATCTTCCAATTCTAATAAAAAGGTCATCGCTGTGAGCAAACCCACTCCGGGGATGGATCTTAAAAACTGAACGTTGAGTTGGTGTTGAGGGCTCTTGGCCAGTTGTCGAATGGCTTGAGTCAGACGAAGAATTTGCTCTTGGAGAAAATGGAATTCTTCCAGAAGCATTTGCATACTCAAACCAAAGCGAGAGTCGCTTTGAGCCAAGTTTGTTAATTCCAATAAAAAACTTTGAGTCCAAGAACCTTGGTCGCTGGAGAGCTTTTGTCCATGAAAACTTAACTCGGCTTTGATGCGATTTTGAACACGAACTCGATTGCCCATGAGTTGACGACGATGGCGAATGAGTTTGCGTTGCTGCAAATTAGCTTCACTCGGAACATAAACACTTTTGAGCAAATCTCTGGAAAGATAAAAGGCTAATTTCTTGCTGTCTTTGCGATCGGTTTTTACTCGATTACCTGACTCTTGAGGAATCAAACTGGGAGGGGTGACCAAACAATCCACCCCCCAATGGCTCAGATGACGAGAGAGCCAGTAGCCACAATAACCGGCTTCATAGACCACTTTCATCTCCAATGATTTGAAAGGATTCAAAAGTTTTTTTAAGGCCGACCAACTCGCTGGAATGGATTGACTGCTCAACTCGCAATCAAAGCTCCGAATGGTGACATGAAAGGTTTTTTTATGCACGTCGATTCCTATATAAATGGTTTGGCCTAATAATGATTCAATGTTAATCTTTTTCATAGCAGTCTCCTAAAAGATGGTTGTTAGTTTTTGCTGAAACTATTTAATATCACAACCATCGGAGACTGTCTGATTTACATAGTAACTGAGGAGCGCAGCGACGAAGAATCTACAATCTCTCCCCCACTGGGGGAGAGATACAGAGAGGAGGTCTTCGCGATTCGACTCACGAAGACTGAACAGTAGCGATCGTTAAGCCGAAATTGAATCGAGCGCAAAAGTGAAGAAATACATTCTCTTTGACCATGATGGTGTTCTGGTGGATACCGAATTCTGGTATTTCAAAGCCGGAGAGCGCGCCCTGGCTGACATTGGATTTACCTTGGATAGAGACCAATACCTCCGAGACATGACCCAGGGATTGGCCACCTGGGCCCAAGCCATAGCGGCAGGTATTGATGAACAGACCATCAGCAGGCAGCGTGAGGTCCGCAATGTCTATTATCAGGAATATCTTAGAACGGAAGACATCGAGATCGAGGGTGTCCTGCAAACACTGGCCGAACTCGCGGATACGTACAGGATGGGTATCATTACTACATCCAAACCGGCCGACTTCGCCTTAATACACGAAAAGCGATCCATCCTGGACTACATGGAATTCTATTTGGCTAGGGATGACTACGAGCAAGCAAAACCACATCCCGAGCCCTATCTGAAAGGACTCCAACGCTTTGGCGCTACTGCCGCCGAAACGGTGGTTATTGAAGACTCGGCGAGAGGGTTGAAGTCGGCAGTAGCAGCGGGTATTGACTGCATCGTGGTTGCAAACGAGTTCACTGCAGCTCACGATTTGTCCAAAGCAACTGCCAGGGTCGCTACGTTTAGGGAATTGCCGTCTACTATAAGGGGCTTAGCAAGTTTAGCCAGGCGTCGCTGAAAAGCGCGCGTCTGCTAAAAGCGTTAGGTCTTAGAAAACGAGAGTCATGGAAATCGCATTTGGTTGCGGAGCCTTTGGATGGTACCCGCATAGACCCTTAACCCCAATTGATTACCCCTAGAGTGTGTGCCGCTCACATCACACGGCGCCAGTAGCCGTGGAACTGCGCCACTGCACCCTTGCCGGCCGTCTCGTTGCGAGTGTAGTGGGCGGGCATTGCGGGCTAATGATCGGCCGGAGAACAGGTCGATGTCGATCAGGGTGTATCGCTCATCCTTCTCACGGGTCTGGGGGAAGTGATTCGGCTAATGGGGATCGCATTGAAAAAATTGCCAGGTATATGAGCAGGGCTGCTATCTCTGTTGAGAGAGTGGAGTTTAATCCAGAAGAGAACACGGTAACGGTTTATGAGAAACAAAAGAAAACTTCCTCCTCCAAAACGGCCCATTACGATATATTGGAGTTTATCGCTCTTTTGGCCGGACATATTCCGTCGCCATATGAAACGATTACATTTTATTATGGCATATACAGCAGTTCCTATCGCGGTAAGGAGAAAAAAGAAAAAGGGAGGGACGACGAAGAACCAATGGAGAAAACAATTAAAGGAAAGGCTAAAGCCAGTGCGAACTGGGCGCGCTTGATTCACAAAATTTTCGAAGTCGACCCTCTATTATGCCCAAATTGCGGGAAGGAAATGAAGATCATTGCCTTCATTACCAATTACCAGGAAATCAAAAAAATATTAAAGCATCTTGGTGAGGATACACAAAGAGCACCACCCCTACCATCTATAAGCCCATCCAATGATCCCAATGACTATTACGAGGATTACATGCCTCCTGACGAGATCTATTTTGCTATTGAACAATGGGTATCTTGAGAATTCTAAAACCCAGGGATTGCTTTGTCTAAAATCCGTCCTTTCAAACCAGGACAGAGAAAAAGCACTGAAACATTGAACAGAACACACAACCACCCACGAAACCTACCAAAAAATCAAAAAAAGACCCCCTAAAATTTGCCTTTACACACCTATTCCCAGGTGCTATCGTTTTATGTAATTTTTGATTTTCCTACTATGTGTTATGTCGAGGACGAGCCGCCAGGCGAGAATCACCAGTTTTCGCGCTATGGCGACAATGGCACGTTTTTGACCCACTCGAGAGAGCAAAGATTTATATTTTTTCTTAAAATAAGGATCTTTACGCACCAGGATCCAAGCGGCTTCGACGAGCATTCCTCGCAGATCCGCTTTGCCGGAGCGAGTAATATGACCCATGCGAATCTGATCGGAACTGGAGAACTGGGAAGGTGTTAACCCCACATAAGCAGCCAGTTGATCACTCGTCCTGAAACGCTGGAGATTTTCAAGCTCGAGTAAGAAAGTCATCGCGGTGAGCAGACCTACGCCGGGGATGGATCTCAAAAGCCTGACGTTCAGATGGTAACGCTCCCCCTGGGCCAGTTCTCGAATTTGCCGAGTCAAACGAAGAATTTGAGTGTTGAGAAACTGCAGTTGTTCCAGGTAGCTTTGTAAAGATAAGCCGAAACGCGCATCGTTTTCACACAACTGACTTAACTCTGATAAAAAGGACCGACTCCAGAATCCCTGATCGGAGGGAAGTTTTTGTCCATGAAAACACAAGTCGGATTTGATGCGATTTTGAACGCGGTTGCGATCGTTGACCAGTTGACGTCGATGGCGAATCAGTTTGCGTTGCATCAATCCTTCTTCACTGGGAACAAAGATTCTTTTGAGCATTCCGCGGGAGAGATAAAATGCCAATTTCTTGCTATCTTTACGGTCGGTTTTGACACGATGGCCCGAAGCCAGTGGAATCAAACTCGGTGGAGTGACACGACAGCAAACTCCCCACTGGCTTAAATGACGATAAAGCCAGTAACCGAAATAACCGGCTTCATAGACCGCTTCAATATCGAGCGCTTTGAAGGGACTCAACAGCTTTTTCAACGCCGACCAACTAGCTGGGATCGACTGACTGCTGATCTCGCAATCAAAAGTGCGAAGGGTTACGTGAAAACTCTTCTTATGCACGTCAATGCCAACAAAAAGGGTTTGGCCTGATAATGATTCAATGTTATTTTTTTTCATGACAGTCTCCTTTTAAAAGGGTTGTTTATTGTTTGATAAACTTTATTAATATCACAACCCTCGGAGGCTGTCTGGTTTACACCTAAATCCTGCAATTGCATATTTTGATTGAGTTTCCCCCACTCTTTGACAGTATTTTTTAAAAAAAAAAGGATTTGAGAGTTGAATTTCCATCAGTCCTTGCTCATACAGGTTTTTCCGCCCTCCATTAGATCGTCATATTTTGTGATGATCCGCATTCAAGACGTACTTTTCCCTGGATTTGGGGATCGACATCTCAGCAAAACGTTTCCACTGGAGTGAAACAAAGGAGCTAGGTCTCTCCAACCGCGACCCATGCATCCCATTGAGCATGGTAAAGTGTTCTTTCTGGAACTCTCAGTTTTTGTTGACGAGCGCCAATCGTCCATTTTCCTGCCATTCGGACAAGATAGGTGCGCATGGTGGCCGGTTCCCAACGACGCAGCATTGCATTACCACTACAAAGGGCCATCCAGCGCATCATGTTGTAAGCGAGTATCGCGCATTGGAACAAGGCACTGTTGGCCCAAAAATCATCGGTTTTAATCTGAGCCAGCGCGGTTTGATTTTTTGCTTCCTCGATCCATGTCTCAGCGGCGGCCCTCTGGCCATACTCTTTGTGAGCCTGCCAGGGAGTGAGCGCATCGGTGAGAACATAACAAAAATAATCGTACTCCTTCATCTCAAAGAGGGTGGCCATTTCTTTGAGTTCCTCCTCTTTCTCCCTGCGTACGGCCATGAATTTTCTTGACGCGCCCCAAGTTTCGCATTGGTGGTAAAACTCACACCCTTCCCAAGCGGGCTGCCCTTTCACTTTTTGCCATTTTTGCGTTTCCAATAACGACACGAGCCCCTTGAGTTTGACCTTGATCAGGTAGCCATGGCCTCGTTCGTCGAGGAAATCCAGCAAATCCCCCACAAAAAAACCACTGTCTCCACGAAACAGAATACGAGTCCGATTCGGAAGCTGAGCAAGAAGTTGTCGCATGAATTCAACGACTCCATTGCTGGTATAGGCACTCCCGTCACGAAGCCAACCCTGAAGAATCTCCTTGGTCTCTGCGCAAAATGCCAACAGAGGATGATACGAAGCGGCCCCGCGTTTGTGGGGATTATATCCGACAGACACTCCTTGCTGCTTGCCGTAGGCCGTTTTCACAGTGGAGTCCACGTCAATCACAAGATGGCGCAACCCCCCAACGTTGCTTGTCCCACTTCGAAGCGCTTTGCGCCAGATACCGGCTCGAATCCGATGGTTCAAGCTCTCCATCTCATGGATGTTTTTCTGTGTGAAAGTACGCAGTATACGGCCGAATGTGGTTTCATCCGGAATCCTCAGCCAACCGGCCACACGACTCAAAACACGGTCGTTCCAAACTGTTACAATCGAACGAATCGAACGGGCGCCGCCAATAATGCCAACCACCGACAAAATGACCATGTCCACCGCGTCATAAAGACTCGTGGCGCCACGTTGATGATCTATGGTCTGCTCTGTCTTCGAAACAATCCCGTGTTTGTGAAAAAATTTGACAACCGGAATCAAGCCTGCTTGAGCGGTCAGGTCTCTGCCTCCCTGGCGGATATGGATGTTTTTTGCTTTCGTTCTTGGGTGTAATTAAAAGTGAGGGGCAGAGAGAAACAGCTGGACAAGTGCTCAAAGTATATTGAAAGTGGGGGGGATTTCGAATGATTAACCTTCAAACAGGAGTTGAAAATGTCTAAATACTTGAGTTACTCGGAACTAAGGGAGGGTGACGAGTCATCTCTTTCATTAGAAGAACGGCTGTCGAAGTATCCACACCTTCGCCGTCGGATGGAATCCATTCTGGGGATTATCGAAAATGACGATGGGAGTTGCCAAACAGCCGATGAGGCTGAGAGGCGGGCGATTGAAGAAGTGCGTAAATTGGGTCAGGAAGTGCTTCAAGGCTGGTTGGGCCATCAGTCCGATATAAAAGAAGCAGAGTCTTGTCAAAAAGCGGATCTGATCCGAGATGGTAAAAAAAACTGTATTGGTACAGTACCTTTGGTGCCATTGGAATCGAAGAACTTGTTTTCCGGGAAGGACGGAGAGGAAAAAGACAGAGACCCTTGAGTGCCTCGATTGGCGTTCAGTGCCAGGGTTATTCAAAGCCTCTGCAGCGAGCGATGGTGGATTTTGGTGCCGATGTCTCCTTTGCAGCAGCGAGCCAGAAACTCAAGGAGCATTATGGCATTGACGTTCCTTCCAGCAGTATCCGAGCACGAACCCTCCATCACAGTCAGAGATGCTTCTCCCTGAAAGAAGAGCAGCCGTCTAGCAGGGAGCCCAGTGGGGTGGGGGTGGTGATTTTGGAAAGTGATGGCACCATGGTGCCTCTGGTAGAGACGGCAGACTCTACATTTACGGGGGATCGCAGAAAAACGCGTCAAGTGAGTTGGAAAGAAGGGATTACCTCCTTAGCTTATGCTCGAGGAAGTGTCGACCCCATTTATGCTGGAACCTTGAACGGTAGAGATGAAGCGGGTTTTCAGATGAAAGAGGTCGCTCTTGAAGCGGGACTGGGAAAGCAGACGAAGATTCATGCTTTAGGGGATGGAGCCCCTTGGATCTGTGAAAAAATCGAAACTCATTTTGTCGCTCAGGCGAACTATCTCATTGATTTTTATCATCTCTGTGATTATCTTGGTGCAGCCTGCCAAGCCGCTTTTGAAGACGGCTCAGCGGCCCTGAAAAAACAGAAGCAAACCATGAAAAAAGGAGGAGCAGCCAACGTGTTAGAGCAGTTTAAATCCAGGCAAGAATCCGAATCTATTCCCAATGAACAGGCCCCCATTCGCGCTTTGGTACGTTACATGAAAAATCGTCCCGGACAGTTTGAATACAAAACAGCTATTGATCAACAACTCCCTATCGGCTCTGGAAAAATTGAAAGCGCCCATCGTTCCCTCATCCAAAAACGGCTCAAACTCCCTGGCGCTTGGTGGAAAAAACAACATGCCGATCAGATGATTCAACTCAGAGTGGCAAGAGCCAATGGAAAATGGGATTGTTATTGGCAACAACTACAAAGAGCTTAATGAGATGCCCCTCACTTTTAATTACACCCTTCGTTCTTGCCGATCTTGTGCTAACTTTGTTTTTCATGGAAATGGTGATCTCTCAAAATTTTGAATTTGTTGTTAACTATTTGAGTATATTACCATTTCCATCTTTGTTTGTCATCTAATTGCAGGATTTAGGTTACATAGTAACTATGTGGAATGTTAATATATGGAGGAATAAAGTGAAAAAGCAAAGCATATTCCACAAACGTTTTTCTTTTCCAGAGCCGAAGTCGGTAACCGAGTGGATAAGGTGTTATCTGCGCATTCTGTTCATTGTGCTGGTTTTTGGTGTGTTCCTGTCAAGTTACTCGGAACTTCCCAACGCAACCGCTGATCCGACGGTGCTGGCTCACGCTGAATTCACTTTTGATCGGTACGAAATCGTCACGGGTGTTGCGAAACGTCAGACTGTTTTGACGGGATTTCTCCTCGGTGGTGCTATCGCAGAAGTCGCCGTAGTGCACATTGATGAGAACGACAGCCGACACTTGCGCATTTACACGTTTGTCGACAATACTTGGACCCCGAAACTCGACACAACGCTACGTCCTGAAGTGTTGTTTGTTGATGTCGCAAACATCGGTGGACGTGATCGCTTAATCACGTATGAGAGGGGTCGTTTGAACTGGTTCGATCCGGACTCAGCGGCAGAACTTCCGTTGGTAGTGGTTACTTCCAACTTCAAGCCACCTCGCGAGAGCGAAATTCCCCATGTAGATGTCACTCAGGACGTGAATGCTGACGACCGCGATGACTTGGTAGTGCCTGATGTCGATGGCTTCTGGGTGTTCATCCAGATGAGCGATGGTGTCTTTGCTGAGAAAGTAAAAATCGGTCCTCCTACTGAGATGGAAAGAATCCTCGGAGCCGACGGATATCGATACGACCCTTGGTCTCAGAGCCGTGTCTATGAAATTGACTACGATAGAGATGGTCGGACCGACCTTGCATGCTGGAACGAGGACCATTTCAAAGTTCATCTCCAGGACGAGCGCGGGTTGTTTGCACCGAAAGCCAAGACCTTCACGACTGATGTAGCGTTTGACTCGGATCGGGACTCCTTACTCGCCACCAGAGACATGACAGGAAAGGTGCTGCACGCATTGTCAGACCTGAACGGCGACGACATCGCTGACCTGGTGGTTTTCAAACTGTCGGGTAGGGACATCTCCAAAAAGCATTCCAGTTACGAGGTGCATTTTGGCACGCCAACACCCGAGGGCGGTATCGCTTTTTCAGGAGCCCCTGACATCGCGTTCCAGTCGGATGAGAGCGTTCAGCTTGGGATGGACCGGCACGATTTCAATAGCGACGGTCAGATGGATCTGATGATCACGACTATTAATCTTGAATTCCTCAAAGGCAGTATCTGGAAAAGCATCAAGGGGTTCATGGGGGATGACATCTGGCTGGGTCTTGAGTTCTACCAAATGGAAGAGGACCGTTATCCCGACACACCTAACACCATCCGTGGAATCGCTCTGGACGGAGTCCCCAGCCATCGTGAGCCGGGATGGGTGCCGCTGGACATCGTGCTTCGAGGCGCGACACACGAGAGACGAAAAACTGAAAAAAGTTACCCGCGAGCGTTCAACGCAACTTTGCTCATTGGGGATGTTACCGGCGATGGTCGCTCGGATCTGCTCATCGCTGATCACCCTCGGATTATGGTCGTCTTCAGCGGCGTGCCGGGACCAGAAATATTTGCTCGACAGCCTCAGGAGGTGAAGGTCGCTGTTCCCAACGACGAGGAATACACCTGGCTGGTGGACCTCAACAGGGACGGGGTGCAAGATATCCTGATGCATCACCCATTCACGCTACGGGATGCTCACGGAGCACCGAAACTGGCTCCGGGAACTGAACCGCATCGAGTGACGATGCTGATCGCTCGATAGATCCATTGGTTATATTTTTCTGTATAGGTTAACACTGTTCATTTATTTAGATATGTTAATATAACGTGAGTTTGATGAAAGTGGCATGTTGGGTTTCGCTACGGTTTCTGACCCAAGAGTGCTTTAAAAAACCACATATTTGTCCGAGTTTCGAGGGGTTTCGTGTGTATTTACCGCTCAACCCAACCTACATGTTTATTTTCTAGCTCACGTTAATATATGAAAATCCGAAAGGAGAATAAAATGGAAAAGCGAAGCCCAGTCCGCAAACACTTTTTTATTCCAAAACTGGGATCCGTAACTGAGCGAACAAGGTATTCTCGACGAAGTTTGTTTCCCATACTGGTTCTCGGCGTATTCCTGTCGAGTTGCTTGGGATTGTCCAACAAGGCGATCGATCCGATGGTGCCTGCTCCTGTGGAATTAAGGATTAATCACAATGATGTCTTCTTGGTGAAATTCCGGTTCCATACTATCTCCATGCACCATCAAAGCAAACGTGCCTTTGGAATCGGTCTCAATGAAATTCCAATCCTCTTGTTGGGAATGGGTGCATTCTCTCCAATGACCGGCCTGGGTCCAGGCCAGGATCTGGATCTGTTTGCTCCTGTCTTTTTGTTCTGGTTCTCCTTGAACAGAAAGATAGCCTGTTTCTCTGAGAAATTCTTCAATTTCGATACGATAGGTCTCCAGAAATCCCATCACCATCTCAAAGGAAGGCACACTGCTTCCCTGTTCGATATCCCGGATATGGGTATGAGAGACACCTGACAGGCGGGAGGCCTGGCGCAACGATAATCCCGCTTGATTCCTTTTCTCCTTTAAAAATACTCCAATCGTTTTCATAGTGTAAACCATATCTTACTTTTTTATTGAAATCAATTTCATTTTGAATGTAAGATATATATAACATGTCTTTGTTCTTCAGCTTCCATCTCTCCAATCGATAGACTCATTTTCGAGCCAATGAATGGTAGGAGGATCCAGATTTTAAAGCTGCATCTATCTTGTGGGTGGAACCTAAAACGAATTTAGTGAGGTATTCATTTCCTGACAATGCCCAATTTTAAGATTGGAAATGGAAGATATAATGAACTATTAAGAGAATCATTCCTTGATCTATAAGCGACGTCATCCCGAAAAAACAGAATACTACCGCATTATTGAAGCCAACTTTGAAGCATTTGAAAGGAACTATCCGGAACTCTTTGAGGAGAATTATGGCTACCTGAGGAAAGACATCATGCCCGCTATTTACGCCTATCTGGACTGTGGAATTCCAGAGAACGGTGTGGCAAGGATGAGGTGTGAATGTGGAGAAGACTTCTTTGTGGCTTTTTCCTGCAAAAAAAGAATGATCTGTCCCAGTTGCTCGACAAAAAGCTCTATCCTCTTTGGCGAGAAAGTCCGAGAAATCGTCAAGCCGTTTCCTCATCTTCATGTCACCTTTACCATCCCTAAAATTTTGAGAGGTTATTTCCGCAGAAACAGAAAATTACTGAATTTACTGACACAAAGCGCCAATTTCTCCATCGAACAATATTTTCACGAAACGTTAGGAATCGAAGGTGGATATACTGGGGGAATCTTTTGTATCCAGTCCCATGGTTCTCTCTTTAATTTTCACCCCCACATTCACTCGCTGGTTCTTGGAGGAATCCTGAAAGATGATAAATTCTACCAACCCTTCCAAATTTCTACCAAGGTGATCGCGGAAATATTCAGAGCAAGGCTATTGACGGTCTTACTCAAGGAGGAAGTCATTACACAGGAGTTAATCGACTTGCTGATGTCCTGGAACCATAACTCTGGTTTCAATGTTCATGGAAAGCAAAAAATCAATGGAGCCAATGGGGATCGCATTGAAAAAATTGCCAGGTATATGAGCAGGGCTGCTATCTCTGTTGAGAGAGTGGAGTTTAATCCAGAAGAGAACACGGTAACGGTTTATGAGAAACAAAAGAAAACTTCCTCCACCAAAACGGCCCATTACGATATATTGGAGTTTATCGCTCTTTTGGCCGGACATATTCCGTCGCCATATGAAACGATTACATTTTATTATGGCATATACAGCAGTTCCTATCACGGTAAGGAGAAAAAAGAAAAAGGGAGGGACGACGAAGAACCAATGGAGAAAACAATTAAAGGAAAGGCTAAAGCCAGTGCGAACTGGGCGCGCTTGATTCACAAAATTTTCGAAGTCGACCCTCTATTATGCCCAAATTGCGGGAAGGAAATGAAGATCATTGCCTTCATTACCAATTACCAGGAAATCAAAAAAATATTAAAGCATCTTGGTGAGGATACACAAAGAGCACCACCCCTACCATCTATAAGCCCATCCAATGATCCCAATGACTATTACGAGGATTACATGCCTCCTGACGAGATCTATTTTGCTATTGAACAATGGGTATCTTGAGAATTCTAAAACCCAGGGATTGCTTTGTCTAAAATCCGTCCTTTCAAACCAGGACAGAGAAAAAGCACTGAAACATTGAACAGAACACACAACCACCCACGAAACCTACCAAAAAATCAAAAAAAGACCCCCTAAAATTTGCCTTTACACACCTATTCCCAGGTGCTATCGTTTTATGTAATTTTTGATTTTCCTATGTGGCCGCGTGCCGAGTGCGCATCAGTCCTTGAAATGATTTGCTCTGCATCCCCTGCTTTTCGTTCCGGGAAGGGCAGGATTGCCCCTTATTTTCAAGGACTGACACAGAGAAGAGCGAGGATCAAGTCCTGGATGAGACAAGCACCCGCCCCTGAGGAATTAAGGTGAGCAAAAAAATCGATTGACCTCCTCTGAATATTGCTATATGGAGAGGATAATGAAGGGGATAATGAAATCTACCAGGATATCGCCATCATCGTTCTATTGTGATAGTTTTCAAGAAATCGTCTTTATGGCTGCTGGTCTTTCTTTTTCTATTGTGATAGTTTTCAAGAAATCGCCTTGGGCTGACGGTTTTTAAGAATTTCGGCTTGTTTTTCTATTTCTTTTTTTGATAAGTTTCAACGAATACGCCTTGGGCTGACGGTTTTTAAGAATTTCGGCTTGTTTTTCGTTTTCTCTTTTGATAGATTTCAAGAAAACGCCTTTGATTGAAGGGTTTATTTCAATTTTGCTAATATTTTAGCCGAAAGTCATGAAAAACATCATATCCTCAGCAGAGGATTTTTAGAAACGGTCAACGGGGAATGGAAAAGTGCCAAAAATGTTGACTTCTGTATCTCAATATGAAAAAAATATTTTCGTTGATCATCAGAAGATATTCATGAATGAATGAGTCACCCTATTCAAAAAAACCTTGACCGTCATTTGCAGATCGATTATATAATATTTTATTCTAGGGATGGAAGGGCAATAACGCGATCCTTCGCTTTGCTGCTCGGCGAACCGTCAGGATGACATGAAAGTCTGAATTAACCCGTTTCAAGTATAAAAAATTCTTGACAAAAGGTTAATATGAGAGTATCATTCAATCACCCGGCACCCGGCACCCGGCACCCGGCACCCGGCACCCGGCACCCGGCACCCGGCACCCGGCACCCGGCACCCCAAGTTCCCAGTTCCCACGTTCTAAATCCCAAGTCCCCAGTTCCCACGTTCTAAATCCCAAGTCCCCAGTTCATTGGGTTGTCCCCCCTTATCTCATCTCGACATCAGGGAGAGATCCTTGAATTACCCCTCAGTTCATTTCAGCAAATGGAAATGCCTCGAGAGAATTGAAAGCTCATAGTTCATTGCCCCATCCTGGAGCCAATGAATCGTTTTTTTGATCACTCCAAAATGAAGGAGACCCAATGTGTAGAGAAAACGTCGAGAACGTGCTTTCGGGAACGAAAGCAGGTTTTAAAGCAACCCCTAATCTTGTTTTTAATCAAAAAGCAGAAAGGAGCACCATGAATCGTCAAAAAAGTAGAGGAATCGTCGAGAACGTGCTTTCGGGAATCAAAGCAGGTTTTAAAGCAATCCTTAATTATGAACATCCATTCGAAAGGAAAAAGATGTTTAATCAAAGAAGCAGCTCAAAATTGTGCGCAACCCTGCTGGCTCTCATCATGGGAGCAAGCGTCTTCATGGCTGGCCAGGTCTGGGCAGCCAAGTATGTGACGGACCCCACAAACGGCAAGGTAGTGACCGCTCCGGAATACGGCGGGACATTCACCTATGCCATGAATAACGAACCTACCGCAGTTGACGTCTGGTTCCACCACGGGGCGATAAATGTCATCAGTGGTGTTTTAGAGAAGCTAGGCACCGTGAACTGGGGAATAGATAGGGCCGAATATAACTTCATGGGTAATCTCCAGCCTGAATTTGCCACGACAGGGCAGCTGGCGGAAAGCTGGGAGATGCCCGACGACAGAACCATTGTCGTCAAAGTCCGCCAAGGCGTTCACTGGCATAATAAGCCCCCAATGTCCGGTCGGGAGCTGACTGCCAAGGATATCGAATACAACTTTCACCGCTTGATGGGTCTGGGCAAGTTTGCCGAAGCCGGACCTACCAACATTACCCAGGTTCTCAGAACTGTGTCATTCGAATCGATAACAGCCACCGACAAATGGACGGTCGTTTTTAAGCTGAAGAAGCCACACCTCGGTGCGTTGATGGGTATCCTCGAGGACTGGATTGCTTATATGTACCCCCCCGAGGTATTCGAGCAATACGGCGACGCTCAGGATTGGAGGAACCTGGTCGGCACCGGGCCCTTTATGCTGACTGACTGGGTCGAGGGAAGCTCGATGACCTGGACCAAGAATCCTGATTACTGGGGCTACGACGAAAAATACCCGCAGAACCGGCTGCCCTATGTTGACCAGATAAGGGCCCTGACTATGCCCGAAAAGGCAACACAACGGGCGGGACTGCGCTCGGGTAAGCTTGATGCCTTGTTTGGCGGGACTACGATACAGTCTGTCGACGCGGCAGAGGGCCTTGAGCGGTCCAACCCCGAAATCGAGCTGTGGAAGAGGGTCACTGCTTCGGTCTTTAGTACTGGTCTTAACGTGAATAAGCCGCCCTTTAACGACATCAGGGTGCGCAAGGCAATGCAGATGGCACTGGACCTCGAGACGATTAACAATGTCTTCTTTAAGGGTCATGGAGATACGACACCTCACGGGCAGGTAGGAGATGCTGTGCCCGGGTATTTCATCCCATTTGAAGAGTGGCCCGCCGAGCTCAAGAAAGTCTATGACTATGACCCGGAAGGGGCAGAAGCATTGATTGATGCGGCTGGGTATCCGCGCGGCGCCGACGGCATTAGATTCAAGACCAAGTTGATGCACAACGTGCACAAGGATTTGAACTTTTACCAATTACTCGTTGCATACTGGAATAAGATTGGCATTGACGTTGAGATTGATTTTCCGCCTATTGCTACCTGGGTGGCTAGAAGAACCTCTCGGGATTTCGAAATGATCGAACACGAAATGGCCTATGGGAGTCTGTCTGATCCTTTCAATCCTGTGAACCGCTTTACCAACGTTCCGTGGAACAGCGCCGCAGTGGAGGACCCGGTTTATGACGCCATGTTTGAAGCCGCCGGAGCCGCTACCACCATCGAGGAGCAGCAGAGGCTGGTTAAAGAGCTGGATATGTACGCGATAGAGAGGCACTGGACCGTATGGAGTCCTATGAATCCACTTTTTGACGCCTTCCAGCCGTGGGTCAAAGGTTACGACGGTGAATTCATGTTGGGATACATTCATAGACATTTCGTCCTCGCCCGCCTCTGGATTGACCAGGAACTGAAGGACAAGAGCCCGTGGTAGGCCGACTGGAAGTACTGATGGACCGGGCAGTACTGCCCGGTTCACTCTAGGATACCCCGCGTTTCCCTGCCAATTTCAAAAATGATGAGGTCCGTCCCATGAGAGCCTATCTCATCAGGCGCTTATTGCTGATAATCCCCACCTTGTTTATATTGACCATCCTGGTCTTTCTCTCGGTGCGCTTCATCCCGGGCGATGTCATAGACGTAATGATGAGTAGGATGGAAGTGTACTTTAACTGGGACGAATTTGACCGTGAAGTTCTTGAGCAGAGGCTGGGATTAGACGTGCCCGTCCCCGTGCAGTATGGACGCTGGATAGGAGTGTTGCCGACCCCTGACTGGGTTACCGGTGAGTCCCGCTACAACGGTCTCCTCCAGGGCACCCTTGGCCAGTCACTGCTTCGCGGCCAGGAGGCGATAGAGGACAGGATATTCGGTAGATTGCCGGTAACCATTGAGCTTGGCGTCATGGCAATCGTAATCGGGCTCGTGATAGCGCTGCCAGTCGGCATCTACTCGGCGATTCGGCAGGATACCGCCGCCGACTACGCTGGGCGCTCCATCGCCGTCATCGGCCTGGCAACGCCTAACTTCTGGCTGGGCATTATGGTCATGATCTTCCCGGCACTCTGGTGGGGCTGGTCGCCACCGATGGAGCTGGTTTCTTTCACGGAAGACCCGCTGGGGAATCTCGGCGTGTTCCTCATTCCCAGTCTGATTCTGGGGACGGCCATGGCTGCAGCCACCATGCGGATGACGCGCACCATGATGCTGGAGGTGCTCAGGCAAGACTATATCAGGACCGCCTGGTCAAAGGGACTCAAGGAGAAGGTCGTGGTGATCAGACACGCCCTCAAGAATGCCCTCATCCCGGTGGTGACCCTGATCGGCTTGCAGTTGCCGATCCTGGTCGGCGGCGCCGTGATCATGGAGAACATCTTCAACCTGCCGGGGCTCGGGCGTCTCTTGCTGAATTCCCTCAATGACAGAGACTACCCGATGGTTTCCGGAATAAACCTGGTTTTCGCCACTGGCGTGGTGGGGATCAATCTATTTATCGACCTGTTCTATGCCTTCTTGGACCCAAGGGTGCGGTATGATTGAATCAAAGCGACGGGGCCGGCTGGCGGATTTCCTGTTCAGGCTGCTTAAGGAGAAGCCCCTATTGAAAAAATACTCGCTTGCTGATGGGAAGTCATGGCAAAAATTCCTCCAAAGACCCAGTTTGTTTGTCTTTGCTAAACTTGAGTATAAAGGTGCGCTGGTGGCATCGAAGGGTCACATGAGAGAGCCAGGCGTCAGAAAATTACGTTAGGATCTATCAGGCAGAGCGCCCGATGCTTTTCTTCAAGGCAACGCCACAACGATGTATCGGCCCCTTCGAACAAACCTGTGATTGGTGCAAATGAATTATAAATTTAGCAAAATTCTTGAATCGAAGCGGCTGTGGTGGGAATCTGTTGCATCGACTTGTTCGAGGCTTTTTCTTTAACTTGCCTTTGCTTCAAAATCTTCTGAATAAATTGAAGGAATATCTGAAATAACCAAATCCTCTCTTCCTACGCTCCTCAAGAGTCCTGAAATGGATAAATCTTCGTCTAATATAGGCCAATGCACTCCAATTCCATCGCTATCTATTTCAAAAATTTTCAAATGCTCTTCTTTCGCTTTTTGCAATAATATTGATCCGGAATTTTCAAGAGGGACCCTAATATTTTCTCCTTTTGTCATAAAAGAAATTTCTTCTGGAGTTACCATGAAATCCTGAATGTCATATATTTTATTCATTTATCCTCTTTCCGTTTTTCAAATTCATTCCATGCCTCAATGATCATATCAAAGTGATCAAAGATAATTTTTCGTACTTCACGAATCTCGGATGGAGTCATACGTCGAGTATAAGCGGGTTTGATGTCATATTCATCAATTAATATCCAAAATTTACAGTTTGCGCTACCTTTTTTCCCATGAATATGAATAGGTTCGTTTCCTTCATTGGCAAAGAAGAAAATTCGCCATCCCTTAATGCTGAATATTGTTGGCATATGCTTTGTCTTAATTCATAAATAATCTAACTGTATGATGTCGGTTTTTCACCTCGAACGTTTAGCTCACCCGCGCCCACCCGATAATGACCATTGGAATAGAGATGAACTGACAGTCTGCCACAAAACTTGGTGAAAAGCTCAAGGGTGGGCGCAAGTGAACCGCCAGGTTGGCACTTTTTTCTTGAATTTTTACATGCGTGGCTGTCATGAGAAATGGAGGGAAAAGAGCTTATACATCCGGATCAATTCCTGCTTTTTTGAGTAACTCTCGTAAACGATTCCGGTCATTTTGTACTTCTTCTTTGAGCTTCCGTTCCTCTTCCTCCCTCCGCAGAGCCTCTTGTTTATCTCGTAGAGCCTCTTCTTTGTCTTGTAGGGCTTCTTCTAAAAGTTGTTGCCTCGTTTGTTCTTCACGGATGGCATTTTGACGGTCTTGGTATAAGTGATAATCAGCTTCTTTTTCTGAAAATCTCTCCAGGACTGCCATGGCTTGCCTCATTTCAGGGGTGTTGATGATTTCAGGTAATTCCTCCCAATGCTCAGCTTCTTTAAAAAAATATAACAATTGATCTTCTGTTTTCAAGGTCTCGGAATACCGCCATTTTTCCAATTCCAAAACATGGACTGAGCAATGCTCCGATAATCGTTTTTGGTTCTCTTGATCCACCAGTTGGGAGTGATGATGAAATGCCGGACTCTCGGGAATCAGGTTTTCAGTCAACATCCAAATGGAGATCACCGGACGTAATTCTGAGAATGGCTCCCCGCTTTGTAACTGGGACTGATAGATATCACTCCACGTATAGAGCATCCTCTCCGGCAAATAGGAAAAAACCGCCAATTGAATTTCTATCTGATAGGCCGTCCCTTTTTCATCTTTGGCTTTCACATCGACAATCGTCAACTTGTCCGAATAAAACTCGCGTTCATTGTAGGGGTTGAGGATTTCGACATCCGAGATGGGAAACTGGGGTGCCAGGACACCGTTGAGGAAATCAATCAGTAAGTTCTCATTTTCCTCTGCCCCCGAAATGGCCTTGTAGACACAATCGACTGTCGGAGAAATGCGATGTTTCACCAGGATACTCCTCAAAGAAGGGGACAAGAAAGCCATTATTTTCAATCAGTATATCAAAGCATTTGGGCACCAGCGAGACTTATTTGTTGTCCCTATGTCTCAAAGTCATTTTCTTGATTTTGTATGGAATCGTCGATTTTTAGTAAATTTGTCTATTCTGTTGAGATTTTTCTTCGGTGTCAACGCAGAGTTTTCCCCGTTATCTCAGCGGAGCATCGAAACGCGTGCCGAGTGGGCATCAGCCCTTGAAATAAACAATTAAAGGAAAGGCTAAAGCCAGTGCGAACTGGGCGCGCTTGATTCACAAAATTTTCGAAGTCGACCCTCTATTATGCCCAAATTGCGGGAAGGAAATGAAGATCATTGCCTTCATTACCAATTACCAGGAAATCAAAAAAATATTAAAGCATCTTGGTGAGGATACACAAAGAGCACCACCCCTACCATCTATAAGCCCATCCAATGATCCCAATGACTATTACGAGGATTACATGCCTCCTGACGAGATCTATTTTGCTATTGAACAATGGGTATCTTGAGAATTCTAAAACCCAGGGATTGCTTTGTCTAAAATCCGTCCTTTCAAACCAGGACAGAGAAAAAGCACTGAAACATTGAACAGAACACACAACCACCCACGAAACCTACCAAAAAATCAAAAAAAGACCCCCTAAAATTTGCCTTTACACACCTATTCCCAGGTGCTATCGTTTTATGTAATTTTTGATTTTCATATGTGGACGCCGAACTCCGGGCGTGGGATGACATTGTGGGCCCAGGCTTAAGGCTGGTTGCGTGACACGCGAAAGACATGCCCACAAACAGACCACACAGTAGTGGTGCGGCTTTAGTCTGGGAGTAACTATTCAGGTCTCTGAAAACCCGTTTAGTCAAATAACGTTGAAAAAAATTTCCGGAGAGGACTGATCGTTTTCAAGTCCTCCCACGATATTGTTCCATCGATCGGAAACCCTCTTCTTTCACTAAAACAACTTAGTGATGGTATGATTATAGCACTACTACTACTTGCATAATGTCAACCCCCAAATTAAAAAAAATGCAGGATTCGTAAAAAAAAATTAAAAATCTATCAATCAGGGAGATCCGCTTCTTTATGATCATGAGCCAAAAAGCGAAGGTTCACTCCACAATTCCGTGTTTTTTCCAATGGCGATAATGATCGTAAACGCTTTGCCAGGGAGGTAAATCATGGAGGAGCATACTCCACTGACAACTCGTTTTCACGATCTACAAAATCGCATTGACGATGCTATGTTTGCCAGGAATACGTTTTGCCCGCAAGGGGCGAAACGTTTAAAAAAAGGGGAGTTTCAGTAACAAGGAGGCGCAGGTAAAAGCTTGTCCCGGACTGGATCCGGGAGAGACAAAGCCTGTGTGAGCATCTCGAAGATGGATTTTCCCTGTTTTCTGGTAGTGGAAATAGCTCCTCGGATGGTACAAAAAGCCTGTGATCCTTCAGCCGTTCGGAAGCCGCCTGAGATTTTCTGTTTCAATTTAACCATGCGAATATCTCGCTCGGCTTGGTTGTTGTCAAAAGGAACCCGGAAGTCATCCATGAATAACAAGCTTTCCTTTTCATAGAGGATCAAGCGATCGAGTAAATTTTTGGCTTTGCTCTGTTTGGGGCGTCCTCGTTTCTTTGTTTGAGGAGGGGGAGGATAGAGCTTAAGGGCTTCTTGGGTGATATCCCGATAGCGTTGCCGGAAGTGATCCAGTTGGATTGGACTCAAAGCAGATTGTTCTTTGAACTTGGCTTGGTCTACTTGCTCTTTGATCTCTACCAGTAAGTCGCTCATCTCCTGAGCCCAGAAGGCCTTTTCTTGTTCACAGGCCCGAGTGAGTTCACGTAAATGATGCGCATTGCAAAAGCCATGATCACACTCATAATGCTGGTAGCTCTCCCAGTGATCATGAATGGCTGTCTTTTCAAACCGAGGCAGGATACCGGCAGCATCCATTCCGGCTCGACCCCGTTTGTCGTGGATAAAATAAAAGGTCAACTCTTCGGTAGAGGCTGAATGAAGCCAACGACGTTGTTTGTTTTCAAAGAGGGAGGTTTCATCAAAATGAACCACCTCCGCTTGAATCAGAGCTTCAGCCACTTGTTGTTGCAAGGGATTAAGCCTCTGGGCGGCTTGCTGGAGGCTAGCATAAATCGTGGCCGCATTGAGCGGATGGCCGAACAGATCCTCAAAGAATTGCTGGCATCGATCAAAGGGCAGAAACTGATATTGATTGAGATAAACCGCTAAGCCTTTGATCCGGGGACCATATTGAGTGGGTCCCTCAATCCCTGCTGGAAAGCTCGAGCGATTCAGATGCCGGCAGCAGGGACAAATTTTTTGTTCCACCTGATGCTCGGTGACCTCTAATTGGAGCGGGGGAAGATCAAACACTTGGCGTTTATGCCGGGCCTCAACCATCACCTGGGATAAATCTTCTCCACAGGCTTCACAGGTGCTGACAAAATGAGGCTCCACATGATCTGGTGATTCACTGAAAGGCAAATGATGGCCTTTATGACCGGGTTGACCTCCGCGAGAGCGACCCCTGCTTTTACGCAAACTTTTGTTCTTTCGACTTGGATCGCTGGAAGGAGGCTTACTTGAGTTTTGGCTGTTGAGAGCCAGCTGATCCCGAAGTTGCTTATTTTCTGCTTCGAGCGCTTCAATACGCTTATTTTCTATTTCGAGACGTTCGAGGAGTTTTAATCGCTCTTTCTTCCATTGCTCCCGTTCTTTTTCAAAGAGTTGACAGGCTTCTTGAAGAGCCTCAAGGGGGGCTGTCGATGAAATGGAATGAATATACTTATGAACTTTCGAGAGCATAATGTCCTTTCTGGACTTTATGCCATGCAAAATCTGTGCTTAAATCAATGGGGGATCTAAAGAATCCTAAATAGTTACGTCTGGGATTAAAAGAGGCAATGAACATGGAGGAAAAGAATGAGCACAGATGGAAACACTATAACCGACAATATCGACCTCACCGGACAGGTGGCACTGATCACAGGCGCAGGCAGAGGCATCGGCCGGACTACCGCTCAGTTTCTTGCCGAGGCTGGGGCTTCGGTCACAGTCACTGCGCGCTCCGAAGACCAGTTGCGGGAAACGGTAGATTCCATTGAATCTCAGGGCGGTACAGCCATCGCCGTTCCCGGCGACGTGACAAACCGTCAGGACGTGCGAAATGTTGTAGCTGTCACGGCAGAGAAACTTGGCCCAATAGATCTGCTCGTGAATAACGCTGGATCAGGGTTAGTATCTGGCCCGTTATGGGAAACGGATGAGGAGGATTGGTGGCATTCTGTGGAAGTCAACTTACAAGGTCCTTTTCTATTCACGAGAGCTGTCCTACCCAGCATGGTTTCTCGTGGCACTGGTCGAATCGTCAATGTGTCCAGCGGAGCTGGCTTGCAGCCTCAAGCCAACCACTCCGCCTATGTCATCGCTAAGACTGGTTTGATACGCCTGACGGAGAACCTGGCGATTGAGGTCGAAAAACACGGCGTCAAGGCATTCACTGTCCATCCAGGTACTGTGCGTACAGCCATGGCGCATGCTGTATTGGATTCAGACCAGCAGAAAGAGTGGCTACCCTGGTTTTCCCCAATCTTTGAGAATGGACACGATTACGCGCCAGAGGATGCCGCTCATCTCATTAGACTATTGGCGTCGGGCAAAGCTGATGAATTCTCAGGACGTTACTTCAGTGTCGAAGGCGACGGTGTCCCGTATGATGATTTAGAAGAAATGCGTAAGCAGACCGAACGCATCAAAGAGGACAGACTGTACTTTCTGAGATTGCGCAGGGGCTAAGCCCGAAATCCGATATCGACCTTAGGAACAAAAGGCGATGATTTTCATCTCCTTACCGCATTTGGGGCATGTCAGGGGATTATCGTCGAAGATTTTATGGATTAACCGTGCCCAGGTGGAATTTGCTTTGGCGGTACCTTTTAGCTCTTCTGTCTCAATTTTTTGCTCCCCTGTCTTTGCTTTTTCTTTGTTTTCCTTCCCTCGATAAGAACTGCTGTAAACTCCATCGTAAAAAAGTCACTGTTTCGTATGGTGAGGGAATATACCCGGCTACCAGAGCCATAAATTCAAGAACCGAATAAGTGGCCTTTTTTCCTGAGGATGATCGCTTTTGTTTCTCATAGACAATGACGGGGTTATCCTCCGAATTGAACTCCACTCTCTCGACTGAGATAGCCGCTCTGCTGATATACCTGGCGATTTTTTCCACGGCCTCTCCATTTGATCCATCTATCCTATGTTTACTGTGGACATTCAAACCAGAGTTATAATTCCAAGACAAAAGCAAATCTATCAGTTCCTGAGTGATTACTTCCTGTTCAAGTAAGACAGACAGCAATCTGGCTCTGAATAGTTTCGCTATCACCTCGCTGGAAATCCTGACCGGCTGGTAGAACTTACCAGCTTTGAGTATGCCTGAGAGGACCAGTGCATGAATATGAGGGTGAAAGTTTAGGAGAGAACCGTGGGATTGGATACAAAAGATTCCTCCAGTATACCCACCTTCTATCCCCAAAGCCTCATGAAAATAGTGTTCGATGGCGTAATTGGCGCTTTGTATCAGCAATTTCAGTAATTTTCTGTTTCTGCGGAAATAGCCTCTTAAGATTTTAGGGATTGTGAAGGTGATATGACGATGAGGAAGCGGTTTGACGATTTCTCTGACCTTCTCGCCAAAGAGGATTGACCTTTTTGTAGAGCAACTGGGACAAACCAATCTTTCTTTACAGGAAAAGGCCACAAAAATGTCCTCGCCGCATTCACACCTGACCCTGGCCACGCCATTCTCAGGAATGCCGCACTCCAGGTAAGCGTAAATCCCCCGCGTGACTTCTTTCCTAAGATATGGGTAAAATTGCACATTTAGGGTAAAATCCCCATAGGAAAATTCGTGGTACTTCCTTTCACACAAAAAGACGGGATTGCCCCTTGCTTGACCCAAAAATATCGAATAGGGCTTATTTGAGAGGGCTCTCCTCCCTAAAACTCCACTCATTTTGATTCAAATTTCAAACAACTGCAAACATTCGGTTTCGGTTTCCAGAATTTCGTGTCACAATGTTGGGCAAAAACGGGAGAGTAAAAATTCGCTCTCTCCCTGATGAACACAGGGTTTTGATCAAAATCCTATGGGGATTTTACCCTAAATGTGCAATTTTACCCAAGAAAGCGAGCTAAAAACTTTCCTGTAAACCTGTAAACCTGTATTTATATATTTACAAGCTGGTAGAGACCTGTTATAACTCTTGGAAACCGAGGATCAAATAAAACCAAACAGGGATGTATGGCGATAATTGTTTGTGTTGTAGCGCAAAAAGGCGGCGTTGGAAAAAGTGCCATTGCGAGGACACTTGCGACCATCTACGTTAAAGCCGATTGGGAAGCAAAAATAGCTGATTTGGATGTCTCACAGACCACTTGTACCGATTGGAACAACCGGCGCATTCGAAATAATATCTTACCAGAAATCGCAGTTCAACAATATCCTCGTGTTACTTCTGTCCTGAAAGATGCCCAACATCTTGACCTTATGATTCTGGACGCCCCCCCTCACTCTAGCCCCATAGGAAAATCAAAAATTACACGAGATTTCGCCTCATTTTGAATTGCCGAGGAAGAGGCCCAGCACTTGACGGAAAAATGTGCCCATCTCCGTACAAGCCAATGCCCTCTATCTGCACTTTGTAGAACACCTGCAACGCCAAGGCTTGACCGTCCAAACCGGACAATTCCAGGCGATGATGCAAGTCGAGTTGATCAATGACGGCCCGGTGACCTTCTTCTTAGAAAAAGAGGCCCTCTCTTAGGTGAAACCTTCAATTGCCATATTACACACGTTGTGTCAGATTGTGTAGATTAAGACGAAAAACAGTCATTCTCAAAAAAAAGAAAGGGGATCCGATGAAAGGTCAAATCCGTCTCAGTGAGTCACTCATTAAAAAAGCGAAGATCTTTGCGGCAGCTGAAGGCCGTGAACCGAATCAGCAGATTGAGTATTGGGCCCACATTGGTCAATTGGTACTCAATTTTCCGGATACGCCTTATTCGGTATTGCAAGGCATGTTGCTTGGCATTTGCCTACGCACCACATTTTTAGCCTCTGACGCTTCCAGCTTTGTTACCGGGCATACCCTTGTTGCCGATGGCGGCTTACTTTCCGATGGTGGCTTAAATACGGTGGGTAAGCGCTTCTAAATTCCATGGGCGTGAACGGAGTAGCCTTCCAGGCAAGCGATACTTCAGGTAATATTTTCAGCAGTAGGCTTTCACTTTAAGAGAAAGGGAATACGACATGAATTCGAAACATAAACCGGTCGCCGTCGTGGTGGGAGCGACTTCCAAGTGGCAGGCAGATGGCCGGAATACCAAGTTGGCCCATGGCAGGGAGATCGACGATCGTGATCTACCGGTGGGTGTTCGCTGGGGTGTGGGTGGTGCGATAGCCCAAAAATTCGCCCAAGAAGGGTTCTTTGTGGTCCTGACAACTCGTCGCACCCCAAACGCAGCTCTGCTGGACCAGGCGATCCAAGAACAGGGCGGGGAAAGCATGATCGTCGAACTGGATTTGACCTCGAGTGAATCGATCGCTAATGCCTTCGCCAAAATCCGGGAACAGGTTGGCGATCCGGAGGTTTTGGTCTACAACGCGGGCTATCTGGAGGGTCGTGACCTTCCCCCTGAAAAAGAACTGCTGGAACACATCCCTCTTGAAATGTTTGAAACCGCGCAGCATATCTGCAGTCGTGGACCGTTCTTAGTGGCCAAAGAGGTCCTGCCTGCCATGCGAAAGCGAGGGAAAGGGTCCTTCTTGATTTCAAATAATATCGCCTCGTTCCGTGGGCGAAAGCGAAATACCGGGGAGTCGCTCTATTATCCGAGGGTGATGATGCGAACTCTTGCTCAGGTGCTCACCGAGGAGTATTCCGAGTTTGGCGTTCACGTTGCCAACGTTGTCATCGATGGCACCATTGACTCTCCCGGAACGAGGGCTTTGACAACGCAACCAAACCCTGATCTCGTGTCACCCAAGCGCAGTGGGGGACCATACCCCCTGCGGAGCGACGCCCTGGTGAATCCTGTCAAGATAGCTGAAGCTTTTTACTATCTCCATACCCAAGATAAATCGACTTGGACTCACGAGCTTCAGCTGACCCCCTTCCTGATCAAACCAGGCTTTTAACCAATGAAGATGAGGACATGCGATGCAACAAGATAAGATTGAAAAAGTATCCGATGCGCTAGCCGCCGCATGGCGAGACGGCGGGCAGCGAGATCGTTATCCGCTACGGCGATGTGGGTGAAATCCAAGCAAAATTTGAATGAAAGGAGTCCCATTATGTCCGATAATGCGCAATCCACTCGTATTCACGCATCCCGCACGGTAAACAGGCTGGAAAACAAAGTCGCGATCATCACCGGCGGAAGCAGCGGCATTGGCGAAGGCACTGCCCACGTATTTGCCCGGGAAGGGGCTAAGGTCATCCTCCTGGCGCGTCAGGAGCAGAAGGGCCGGGTGGTCGAAGCGGCGATCACGATTCAAGAAAATCTCTACATTTTGATTCATGGCAAGAGGCATGGGATGTGTTTCAAAAGAAATGCCAGGAGAAACTAAGATGTCACTAAAAATGCTTTTAATAAAGTTTCAATCCGTAAATGACACTTTCACGGAAATTAACAATGCGATCACCAGTCGCACGGGTCTTGTTCAAGATAAGCATTCTCTGTTCTTTGACTCCATCAAAACCTTCAGGCAGTTTTTGACTCTCCAAAAGATAGAGATATTGACTGCAATTTCAAGGGTGAATCCTAGCTCTATTTATCAATTGGCCAAACAACTTGATAGACAACCTCACCATGTTTTAAAAGATTGTCGATCACTAGAGTCGCATGGTTTTATAAAGCTGACAAAGTCAGATGGAAAGAAAGGGCAATTGAGACCGGAGCTCGCATTTGATTATGACGTCATTCACGTTCTAGGAAGTTCTGAGACTTTTCATCCTATCAGTGTAAAGTCTTGCCGTGTCTTAGATGAACTGGTAGCGATCTAAACTTTTCTGATTTGAAATGATCAGCAAAAGGGGGTCTGACTTTAATAGTTACGAAGGGATAAACAAATATTGATGATCGAAAACAGAAATGAGCAGAGTATTGATGATTCAAGGGACCGGTTCGGGCGTTGGTAAAAGCATCCTCGTCGCGGGTTTCTGTCGTTTGTTGGCCAATCGCGGGAAAAAAGTAGCCCCTTTCAAGGGACAGAATATGTCCTTAAACTCGGGCGTGACGCTCGATGGTTTGGAAATGGGAAGGGCTCAATTCCTTCAGGCTGAAGCAGCCCGTGTTCTTCCCGACGTTCACATGAACCCCATCCTGCTCAAACCCCAGGGTAATCATCGCTCTCAATTGATACGCCTTGGAAAGCCGGTGGGAAGTTTTCACGCGCGGGGATACTACGCACTGTTCAATGAAAATTTTAAAATCGTGCAAAATGCTTTTGATACGCTTGTCCAGGATTATGACTACATCATCATCGAAGGAGCAGGAAGCCCTGCTGAAATCAACTTACAAAAAACCGATTTGACCAACATGAAAATCGCTGCCTACGCCCAAGCCTCAGTCTTCATTGTTGGTGATATTGATCGGGGAGGCGTTTTTGCGTGGCTCAAAGGAACTTATGATTTGATAGAGGACCGTTACAAGTCACTGATCAAAGGATTTATCATCAATAAATTCCGAGGCGATCTCTCCCTCCTCCAACCCGGCATCGATTTGTTCGCCCGGATGTTACCTGTTAAAATCGTTGGCACGGTGCCTTTCATGACGCTGGATCTGGATGAAGAAGATTCCCAGGGAATTGCTTCTCGACCACGAGAGAACGCCCGTTTCCAAATCGCAGTGGTGCGCTTTCCTTTTATGTCGAATTTCACCGATTTCGCGCCATTGCAGATTCTCGATGAAATTTCGCTGCATTTTTTAACAACTCCCGATAACCTCGATGAGGTGGACCTCATCATTCTTCCCGGCAGTAAAGACACGATTTCTGATCTCCTTTTTTTAAAGCAAAGTGGATTTTACGAAAAACTACAACGACTTTTTGGCCACAAATTGATCATCGGCATTTGTGGTGGATTTCAAATGTTAGGACGCAGCATTGCGGACCCTGAAGGCATTGAAAGCGATATTCCACAATGTGAAGGTTTGGGATTCATTGATATGGAGACCCGTCTTGGAAAAGAAAAAATTCTTAAAAACCGGAATTATCATGGAAGAGGTTTTCTCAACGGGATCACCTGTTCCGCTTATGAGATCCACATGGGAACCTCGCAATTGCGTGATTCCCGAATTACGCAAGTTTTGGAAGAACCGAACACGTGTATTTTCCACGAGGAAAAAAAACTGTTGGGCACTTACCTTCATGGCTTTTTCGATCATCCCGGGATTGCCCAACGCGTCATCAATCTGGTAGATTCCGGTTTTGTGGTGCAACGAGACTATTTTGAAGAAAAGCAGCGACAATTGAATCAACTGGCCGAGTCCCTTGAAATCCATTGTGACCTGGAAAAAATCCTGCCAGAGTGAATCAGCTATTTGAAAACCGCGAGTTGTTGTAAAAAATCATCGATATTGGCAACGCCATGGCTTTGGCAGAAGGATTTCAGTTTCCCTTTCTGTTTCAAAAAAAACTCCTGTAACGAAGCTGCCTGTTCCGGATTGATGGTCTGGGCCTGTTGAATTTCGTACATAAAGGCGATGATGTCCAGGATTTTCAAATCCACTTCTAATTCTTCATTCTCTTCAATCTGAAGTCCTTCCAGAAAAGCCCGCTGCACCGTATCGAGCCGTTCGCGCAATCCTTCATTTTTTAATGCAGGAAGAATATCTCCGGTTGCCGACTCATGCAGGTCATGGGTCAAGGCCATCACGATCAGTTGATTGCGCCGGGTTTCTTCGTACTGCCGGAATCGAGCCCAGTAAAGCGCCAGAAAGGCGGTACAAAAACAGTGCTGTCCCACATTCCAGTTTCCAAAACCCGAAACCGTGAAAGCACGTGGAATCTTGAATAGATTCATCACCACATCCAGGTTGGGATTCTTTTGAATTTCCGTCAAATACCCTTGTGGCGTCAGAATATCGATTACGTTCCGGTTCATTTTCCTCCTCCTGGCGATTGACCTCTGGTACGACTACTATCAGGTCCAAAGGTTCACAGTACATATCGTATTAGTTCCACTTGTCAAGTGGACGTTGCTTTTGTATAAGCCTGATCGAGTAGCGTCAATGAGATTGTTTTATATCATCAAAATCGGTTGATCTTCATTAACCATTGAAAAGTTCAGGGCTCTCGGTTACACTTATATTGAAATACCAGCGAGTCGACGACATAAGACTCCACTATACCGTACCGTTCAAAGTCTCTGAGGACAATATTTATGAAAGACGAGTTATTGCAACGTCACACCGTGACGCAGTGTTTCACATTGGGATTGCGGATTTATAGAATGAATCTCATCCCCATTGTCCTGCTGTCAATAGCGCTTCTCATCCCTTCTTTTGCAGCAGGTCTGATCCCATTCGAAATAGAGCACGTCGTTTTTTTTATCATAATCCGTCTGACCGAAGCAGCGATGGCCCTGGGAATCGTCTCTTTGATATTCCAACCCATTTTTCCGACAACGGGCATACTTAAAAGTGGCACATCCCGTTTGGGTTTAGGAGCGATCCATATCGCTATTTTGCAGTTTATCATTATTCTGACAGGATCAATGTTTGCAGTTTTTCCTTTTCCCCTCAACATGATTCTCTTTGTTTTCCTGATGGTCAGCATCTTTGTTTTTGCCTTTTCCCAGATTATTTACATTATTGAAGGGGAACGAGGGTTCCGTGCCATGATGGCCAGTTTTCGATTGGTACGCAGCAACGCTTCAAAAACCGTCATCACTATCATCTTATTGGGTGCATTGAAGTTGGCCTTATTCAGTCTGCTCTTCCTTACTTTTTTACCAGATTTCGAAATACAGCCTACCGAACAATTGGAAGACTTACAGCAATTGGTAGCGCTTTTACAGACTCCGGAAACCTTAGGAGCTCTGCGTTGGTCTCAATATCTGGGATACATCGTCCTCTATCCCTTTTCTGCCATTGTCCTGGTTTTGCTTTACATCGATCTGAAAATAACGCATTCAACCCTGGAAGAAACGACTCTTTACAAAGCGGTATCGAACCTGCTCGTCGATCAAGTTCAGGAATCACCCGTGAACAAGGTGAAGAATCCCGGTGATCCCTCCTGAATTTCAAATAAAATCGGTAACCGAGACAATTCATTCAGGGAAAAGTTGCGCATTTCAATCATGAAAATCAACACAGCAAAATTCGTCATCAGCGCGGCATCGCGGCAACAATTTCCTCAAACCCGGTATGCTGAAATTGCCTTTGCCGGAAAATCGAACGTGGGCAAGTCCACTTTGATCAATGCGTTGCTGAACCGAAAGCAACTCGTGAAAACGAGTTCGGTTCCGGGAAAAACGCGCTTGATCAATTTCTTTCTCATCAACGATGAATTTACCCTGGTAGATTTACCGGGTTACGGTTTTGCAAAAGTGCCACGCGCGGTACAACAACAATGGCAAGGGTTGGTAGAAAGTTATCTTTCACAACGCTCTTGTCTGAAAGGCGTCATCTTGATCATCGATATCCGGCATGGTCCCACTGCAGAGGATTTGCAATTGCAGCAGTGGTTGAGTCATTATCAAATTCCATTCCTGGTGGTCGCCAATAAAGTGGATAAATTGAAAAAAAACCAAGTGACCAGATATCTTGAAAATATTCAAATCCCTATGGCATTGCCGGCATCACCGATCATGCATTCGTCATTGAAGAAGGTCGGTCGTCATCAAATCTGGCAAGCCCTTCTTCCTTGGTTGATCTGATAAATGGCTTTCACTAACCTCTTCTCTCGGAATTCGTGATGCTGTTGGACACAATCAAGAAATGGAATTTGAAACAGCAGTTTTCTCCGGAAATCGGTAGTCGTCTCTTTGGCATATTTGCGCTCGTCTTCTGTATTGTTTTCCTCATTTATTTCGATTTGCAACATGGATTTACGAGTTGGGAAGCCATCAATTCCAAACTGAGCATTTTTGTAGCCATCAACGTCAATATCGTTTTGTTGGTATTGGTTTTCTATCTGATTTTAAAAAACCTGCTCAAGCTCCTTTTCGAAGGCCACCGTCAAGTACTGGGAGTGACCCTCAAGACCAAGTTGATCATTGCGTTTATCCTCATTTCCTTTCCTGCCACCCTCTCTCACCTTTTCTCCACTCTTTTCACTTATTCCACATTAGAATCCTGGATGTCCCGCCAGCGGGAAGCCACGATCCAGAACGCGCAAAGCGTTTCGCAAGCGTACTACCAGAACTTGCGTCAATTGCTGCAAACCCAGGGATGGAACGTGGCAAACGCTCTCCTTGCGGATCCCGAGATCCTCCAAACGCCAGAGCGCTTGAACGGTCTTATCGAGCAAGGAGATTCCGTTGGCGTCACCATATATTCCCAAACACGTGATCCCGTATTTCAATCCTTGCGTACTCGACAAACCCGGGAAAATTGGAAACCCCCGACTGCAATGGAGTGGGAACAAATCCTCGATCATCCGCAGGTTACTCTTTCCGAAACTCTGGGAAACCAGTTGATGTACCGTCATTTGCGCAAAGCTGAACTTGCTCGAAATACTTACTTCATCGAAATCCTTTATGTTGATTCCAGTCTTATCACCGAGGCCTTGGATGACCTCGATGAGCAAAAAATCAATACCCAAATTCTGATGGAGTCCGAAGAATTGATCAAAAATTACTACATTATCAGTTTGTTTCTGATGGTTTTTCTGATTGTCTTCGTGGCCACCTGGTTTGCTTTTTACCTGGCAAGAGGTTTTGTCCGTCCTATAGAACAACTGGCCGAAGCCACCCAGCGAGTTGCTCATGGAGAATTGGGCTATCAAGTGGTTGCCGCGAAGGGAAAACCCCTGGACAGTGATTTCGGCCAGTTGGTGCATTCTTTCAATTCCATGAGCCAACAGCTTCTGGAAAACCAACTGGCTTTGCAAAGGACCACGGCACACCTGCAAAAAAGCCACCGGGACCTGGAAGAGCACAGCCGTTTCGTCGACCTGGTTCTGGAAAATGTGAAAACCGGGGTGGTCTCACTCGACATGGAAGGAAGAATCAACAGCCTCAATCGCGCAGCAAAAAGTATGCTGCAACTGAAAAAAATCAACTATGAGGAACGACACTACCGTGAAGTTTTAGACAAGGAATCTTTGATGATGCTTGAGGAAATGTCCCGGGAGATGCAATCTAAAGCTAAAAAACCCGTCTCCCGGGAATTGACCATTATCAAGAATGATGCGCCCCTTCAGCTTTCAATCACGCTCCTGCCTCTCAAAAACCGTGAAAATCGGAGGGTGGGCATGATCTCCGTCTATGAAAACGTCACTGAAATTCAACGACTGCAACGCGCACGGGCATGGCGGGACGTAGCGCGGCGCATCGCGCATGAGATCAAAAATCCCCTCACGCCGATCCAACTTTCAGCCCAACGCATACGCCGAAAATTCCTTAAACAATTTCCAGAGGCCGACGTGTTGGATCAAGCCACCCGGACCATCATCCAGGAAGTGGAGTTGCTCAAAACAATGGTCAAAGAATTCTCCAGTTTCGCCCGACTCCCCGAATCCAATTTACAGCCCGGCAACTTGAACGCCACGATCGAAGAAGCTGTCCAACTTTATCGCAATGCAATTCCCGAGAAAATACAACTAGTTACCGATTTGGACCTCCTTTTGCCTCGTTTCTCTTTGGACCACGAACAAATGAAGCGAGTCTTTATCAACTTGATCGACAACGCGCTTGCAGCCATTACTGACGAAGGGGAAATCAAGATTTCCACACGTTTCAATCCCGAATACAATATCGTAGTAACGAACGTCGTCGATACAGGTTCCGGTGTTCCTGCTGAAATCCAACCTCGTTTGTTTGAACCCTACATCACCACCCAAAAGCACGGTACCGGTTTGGGATTGAGTATTGCAGTTCAAATTGTGTCGGATCACAATGGCTTCATTCGTCATCAAAACGTAACCACGGGCGGTTCCTGTTTTTCTATTGAACTGCCGGTGGGTTGAAAAGCCTTGATTCACCAGATCAATGCTTTGAAACGCTTCCTTTTCAGCATTCTTTTCCTAAACTCAATATCTGGAAAAATTCCCCCAAAAGATAGAATGATCCGGACACGACGATGGGCTCCTCCTGCCATGCGTACAATCGTTCTAAGGTTTTTTCCACAGTGGTTTGTAATTCTATGGGTGGGAAACGGGGAGATTCTTCCAACACGGAGGCCAGAAAGTCGCTCAATTCCTCAGGAGACGCTGCACGAGGAGAGCGGGCTTGAGTGACAAAAATCCGGGATGCCTGTCCGCATAACCGGCTCAATGGTACTTTCAAAGGATCAATCAGCTTGTCCCTGGCGAATCCCAACACCAGCACGTAGTTTTCAATCTGCCAGACCTTCAATTGATCTGCCAGCGCCTGCAAGGCTATCGCGTTGTGTCCGCCATCGAAAACAATTCTGGAAAAGCATGAATTTTCGCGCTGCCCCTTCACGTTCTCGAAGTATTCCAGTCGTCCCGGCAGTTTGATACTGGCCGCAGCGCGAACCCATCCGCGTCGTTCTTCTTCAGGTGCCGCGGGGAAAAGGGTTTGCACTGCCATCATAACGGTCCTCAGACATTCCAGGTAGGGTAAAGTTTTTTGTTGAAGTCGTAGATTACAACAAACGCTCACCTGGTCCGGCCATTGGAATCGATAGCTGCCATTCTCCTTTCTTTCAATCGACATCGTTCCCGCGTCGATCGGGGAGCTTCCCCCTTTTTCCACTTCCTGGATCAACCAGGCTTCGAGTTCCTCCTGTTGGACTGCCAGGACTGTAGGAACGCCTCGTCGGATGATTCCCAGCTTTTCTTTTGCAATCGCTTGCAACGTCCGTCCCAGAACGTTGATATGATCAAATCCTATGGGGGTCAGGATTGACAGTTCTTTTTCAGTTACGTTGGTTGAATCCGCTTTTCCGCCCAATCCGGCTTCCAGAACAACCCATTCTACACCCGATTCTTGAAAAGCGAGAAATGCGATTGCAGTCAAAATGTCGAAGTATGATAAATAGATTTGCGCATTGAATGCTTCGACCTGCGCAAATACTCGACGTGCGCATGTTACAAAGAGTTTTTTAGAAATCCAGTGTCCATTCAACGCGATCCGTTCGCGAATATCCACAACATGGGGCGAACTGTAACAACCGTATCGCCATCCTTCCTCTTGAAGAACGGCAGCCAGCATCGCCCCGGTCAACCCTTTCCCCGTGCTTCCGGCAATATGGATGATTCTGAAGGCTTTATGTGGTTCTCCCAATTCAGTCAATAATCGCAGAATACCACTGAGCTTGCTGATATCACGCGGAGTGGCAGAGATTTCATAACTGCCACATTTTTCCAGATTCCGCAAAATTCCCCGGTATTCCCTCTCTTGATCAATCATTTTCCTGATGCCTTAGATTTTATTTTGATATTTGCGCACTGCTACCGGTCGTTGGCGATATCCTGTGAATTCCGTTGCTATTTGTCTTGGCTGTTATTGAATTCGATATTGCGACAGCAGATAGTTATTTTTCAGGTACGACGATTTTTCTATCGATTTAAAAATAGAAGCAACAGCGGAAGGTGACAAACTTGAAGTACTGTAAAAAAGAGACCGGGTCGGAGAAGTGGATGGTCGTCGAGTCTCCGGTAGTATTCACGGAAAAACGGCGCAATCTCGAGAAAATCGAATCGTTGCTCCTGCGAACCGATTTATGGATTGTCAGAACCGATCCGGTATATCCAGCTCACTGGTGATTCTGTGGAACCATTCAATAACCTCGGGGTGATACGGGATTCCTTTCTCCGTTCTCGAAATTTCTTCCTCGTGCGCCTGCAAGCCGGCATAGACCACCCGGTCCTCTCCCGGAGCAGTCGGCGTTTCTCGTAGACTCCGGAGGTAGCTATCCATTTCCTGCTTGAACGAATTGACGTCGCCAAAAGCACTGACGTTGTAAGCAAGAAAGTGGTGAGATGGATCCTTACGTCGGAAGGGTCCAGCGCCATCGCCTCCCAAGACCCCACATAGAATTTCGATCATCATTGCCAGCGAATAGCCTTTATGGGATCCGATCTCACGGGTTCCCCCGAGTGGAAGAAACTGCCATTCTTCTGGAATTGGACCTTCCTTCATGATCGGGGTGCCGTCTTTCTCTGCGATCCAACCGGGTAAAACATCCACCCCGAGGCGTTTGACCAGACCGATCTTGTTCCCTGCCACGGAACTCATGGTGGCGTCAAAAAGGAAAGGGGGCTCTTGATTTGCCGGTACTGCGACTGCCAGGGGATTCAAGCCCACCATCGGCTCAGCGCCATGAGTGGGAACGAGAGCCAACCAACCTGTGGTCATTGCCATGCCAATCATATCGTGTTTCAACGCCATACCCGCGTGATAAGCTGCAGCTCCAAAATGCGCGCCATTGGTCAGCGTAACAGCGCCTATCCCATATTTGTTCGCACGTTCAATGGCCATGTCCATGGCTTGCGGACCAACCACCAACCCGAATCCACGATCTGAATCGAGCGTTGCCACCGCGGGCGCTTCCGCAATTATTCTGGGATTGGGAGTCGGGTTGATTTTCCGGTCACGAAACAAATCGATATAAGTGGGCATCATGTTGGAAACCCCGTGGGTCTCAATTCCACGGATATCCGCGTAAATGAGGACATCAGCCGCAAGTCGCGCATCTTTTCCCGGCATCCCCATCTTCAGAAAAATTGCCTCAATGGTCAGACGCATGTCGTTATGGTTGATACGGACAGCAATTTCTTCTGGAACCTTAAATCGTTCAAGCATTGAAAACCATTCCTTCCTATTCGATTCGGGGAGTAGTGGAGTCAGGCGGAGACGTACCATATCCCGGCACGCAACACGCAATGAGTATCTTCATTCTCTAACTGAAGATCGAACAACAATCGTTATATCTACTATCCATGCGATAAATGTCAAGTATTTATGAGAGGGATGTGTCAAAATAATAAAATTCTCTCCAGGTAATTGCGCGTCACGGACTCGAAACATGCACTGATTTTTCAGGACGTCGCAATACAAGGAAGGTATTACAAAATTCTCTTCGTTCGTGACAAGGATACAGTTTACGTGAATCTGGAGTTAAAAAAAGTGTCATTCCTGGCTTGACCAGGAATCCAGCGGGATACGGGCGATATTTTGGATGCCGGACCAGGATGATCCGGGACCAGCATGACACATCATAACTATTGATTTTATAAGTCATCACCACCGGCAGAGCCGGTGGCTTGAAGAGGCCCCCAGGATGGGGGCAAAACGTGTTCGTCATCGTAAGACGTGCTCGTGCTCGTGAACGAAAAAGGCTGCCATGTTAGATCATGAAAAAATCGATGTATACCAAGTGTTCCATCGAATTTTTAGCGTTATCTGTCCAAGTCATCGAAACATTGCCAAAAGGATACTCAGCCTTAGTTGACCAACTGAAAAGGGCCTCATGGTCGATTCCTCTCAATATCGCAGAAGGCTGTGGAAAAAATTCCTTTCCTGACAAGCAACGATTCTATGCATTTGCCCGAGGTTTTGCAATGGAATGCGCTGCTATTCTCGATGTTTTAAACGTGTTGAAGATCATCCAGCCTCCTTTATTTGACGAAGGGAAACAGTTACTTCATCGCATTGTTTATATGTTAACCAAAATGTGCCGTCGAATTCACTGACCGTTCACGAGCACGAGCACGGCTAACGGACACGGATACGTTTCTCATGTCTGACCGGCAAAGCCTATTAGGTTCGCACCAGCAGAGCTGGTGGTTTAATGAGATTAATTAAATTTCAACTCCTGATTCGTATAGTTTATTAAAAAAGAGATCCGTTGTCAGAAATTTAGCTGGTTTTTCCTTGAAGATATTGATAAGCTCTTCAGATTTTGAAAAACGAAGAACTGCGAAATGAGGTATAATCTAGTTGGAAAAGTTGCCCTGGTGACGGGGGCGGGTGGTGAACACGGCATTGGACGAGCCATAGCCACTCGATTGGCAAGCGAAGGGGCTGACTTGGTGGTCAATGACCTTATGGCAAAACCCAGAAACTCGACAAATTGGGCCGGATTGCCAGACCTGGTTCATGAAATTGAAGGGACAGGACGAAGAGCCCTGGCAATTCTGGGTGATATTTCCCGGTCGAGTGACGTCGAGCAAATGGTCCGGCAAACTTTAAAGACTTTTGGTCGAATCGATATCCTGGTCAACAACGCGGGAACTCCGGCAGGCGCAGACCGGGTCCCCCTGGTAGATTTAAGTGAAGAGGATTGGGACCGTGTGCAGCGAGTGAACGTGAAAGGAACCTTTCTTTGTTGCAAAGCCGTGGCGCGAGTGATGATTGAACAGGGATGGGGAGGTAAGATTCTCAATATGTCCTCCCTGTCGGGAAAATATGGTTCGGTAAGATTTGCAGCCTATTGCGCGTCGAAATTTGCAGTGCGAGGGCTGACCCAATCCCTGGCCAAGGAATTGGGACCTCATGGAATTCAAGTAAATGCGCTCTGTCCCGGTATGATATTAACTGAACGTTTTGACGATATTGCGGCAGCAACAGCGCCTGAAGGTCTTTCTGCCGCGGAACAATTGGAAACTATTAAAAAAAGGGCTCTATCCAACACGCCACTCGGTAGGCTCGGTTCTCCTCGAGACGTGGCTCAGACTGCCGCCTACCTGGTCTCTTCCGAATCCGATTTTTTAACGGGACTGTCCGTCACGATTGATGGTGGTGCTGTAATGGATTGAACTACCTGCACGTCCCTGATCTAACCCGAAGGAAAAAACATGGACCCCACATCGAGAAGCGAACGAGAACCCAGGCTGAAGGACAAAGTAGCTATTGTCACGGGAGGTGGCGGGTACGATGGCGTATTGGGAACCGGCAGAGCTACTGCTATCTGCATGGCCAGGGAAGGCGCCAAAGTCCTAGTGGTCGACCTGAATGGTGAGAATGCATCGCGCACGGCAGAAACGATTCGAGATGAAATTGGCGGAGAGGCTTCCATATTTATCGCGGATGCAACTAAAAGCAAAGATTGTCACGCGATGGTGAATGCGGCTGTCGAGCGTTTTGGTGGTTTACATGTCTTGGTTAACAATCTTGGCTTTGGTGGGCAAACCCAAAGCTCGAGTAAGATAAGTCAGGGATTCGGTGTTGCCGGACTCGATGAAGATGAATTGGAACGCGTAATGGATTTCAACCTGAAAAGCGCTATGTTGGCCAGTAAACATGCCATTCCCGCCATGATTGCCGCAGGGGGAGGATCCATCATAAATTTCTCGTCCTGCGACGCTCTTGCCGCTGCCGAACACTATAGAGTCCCTTATTCCGTCTCCAAAGGCGCCCTTCACATATTAACGCAAACGACCGCAGCGTGGCACGGACGAGACGGTATCCGGGCAAATTGCATTGCTCCCGGACATTTACACTCTGCATATACAAACCAATTTTCACCCGATCATCGGGACCTTCGACGACGGGTCGTGCCACTGGGAACAGAGGGCACTCCCTGGGACGTCGCCTGGGCGGCGGTTTTTCTGGCCAGTGACGAGGCGCGTTGGATCTCGGGTGTGATCTTGCCCGTCGATGGAGGACTTTTTGCGGCCCAGCCACTCCTGGGCCATAATTTTATCACAGGGGAATATCCCCAAAACAAAACCAAATGAAGGAGAAAAAAATGACTTATCCCTTAAATCCGGATTTGATGTACATGATGCCCACTCATTTCGGTCCCATGAGCGGACCGAGACAAGGACCCGGCGGTAAAAAGTTCGCGTTTGAAATGGACCAACGTAAGACCAAAAGCGTATCGGTCAGTTTTCTCACCAACGCCGAGCAATTGAGAGATTTTCTACCACCCGGATTTGAATTACACGGGGAACCGGTGGTGACGGTCAGCGCGAGTTACATGAAGGAGATCGATTGGCTGGCAGGCCGGGGCTATAATGTTCTTGGCGTTACTTTTCCCGTGGTCTACCAGGGAAATAAAGACCGTGCTACCGGCCCTTTCCTCACGGTGCTTTGGGAAAATTTAACCGATCCCATTCTCACCGGCCGCGAACAATTGGGGTTCTCCAAAATTTACTGTGAGTTACCAGAGCCCGTCGTTTACAAAGGTGAGACCCATTGCACCGCGAGTTGGATGGGGTTTCGCTTTCTTGATATCAATCTCAGCGGCTTGAAAGAGGTAGATCCCGCGGATTTCGCGACACCTGCTCAGCCTTCCATGGACGGGACCCTGCGAGGGCAGATTCACTATAAATACATGCCGCGCACGGGGGAATGGGGCAAGGAAGATGTTGCCTATGCGGTTTTATCTCCAGCTGCGACTAATCCATCGCCGCCACGGTCTTTGTCTCGTGGGGACGGAACCATAATGTTCCATGGGGCACGCTGGGAGGACTTACCCACCCAATATATGATTGTCAATGCCTTCAGCGCATTGGAAATCAAAGAATATCGAGGGGCCAGCATTGAAGAACGAGTGGGCAGCGGTAGCATGTCAAATCAACATATTCTATATTAAATCAAAAAACAAAAAGGTGACAACTATGAATGGTTATGAAGCATTAGCAAGAATGTTGCAAATCGAAGGAGTCGAGTTCCTCTCAGCCTTCCCCGCGCAACCTCTCATCGACGTTTCTGCCCGCATCGGAATCCGGCCTGTCATTTGCCGTCAAGAACGGACCGGAGTGAACATTGCGGATGGTTTCAGTCGCATCTCGAATGGACGCAAATTTGGAGTATTCACTATGCAGCATGGACCCGGAGCGGAGAATTGTTTCGCAGGTGTGGCTCAAGCCTTTGCGGATTCGGTTCCGATGCTGATACTGGCGGGAGGAGAGCCCTTGACTCGACAGGGAGTGTCTCCGACATTCGAGGCCCGCCGGAATTTTCAGTTCGTTACCAAATGGGCTGCTCAGATCAACAGGGTCGAAGACATTCCGAACATGTTGCGACGGGCGATAATTCAGATGAAACATGGCCATCCCGGACCCGTGTTGTTAGAGATGCCCGGTGACGTGATGAGTTTGGAATATCCGGGAAACGTTGAGGAGTACAAAGTCGTTCGACGTCGAGAATCCCTTGCCTGCCGGGAAGATGTCCGTGAATTGATTGAGGCCTTATTGAAAGCTTCTTCTCCAATCATCGTTGCCGGGCAAGGGGTGCTGTATTCGCAAGCAACGGAAGAATTGGTAGCATTTGCCGAGTTGGCTCAATTGCCTGTCATGACCACCCTGGCTGGCAAAAGCGCCTTTCCGGAAAATCATCCTCTGTCATTGGGAACCGGAGGATTGTCCCGTACTCTGATGGTGAAGCGCTTTTTGGAATCTACGGACTTCAGCTTGGGAATTGGAACCAGTTTCACTCGAAATATATTCACAACCCCGATGCCCGAAGGAATTACTCTCGCGCAGGTGAGTAACTGTGGAGAAGATATCGGTAAAGATTACGAAGTCGGGTTTGGCGCAATTGGAGAAGTACGCCTGGTGCTTCAGCAAATGATTGAAGAATATCAGCGACAAGACGGTTCGAAAGTGCGGGGAGACGACTCCGCTGCTTCAAACCGGGTTGCTGCGGTACGTGAAGAATTTGATGCAGAGTGGGAACCGAGACACACTTCCGACGAAATCCCCATCAGTCCCTACCGTGTCTTTCGAGAATTGGCAAATTCCTTTGACGTTGCCAACACCATCATCACTCACGATTCCGGCTATCCACGCGACCAGCTGGTACCGATGTGGAAGTCCGTTTCTCCCCGAGGCTACATTGGTTGGGGTAAATCCACCCAGCTTGGCTATGGACTGGGCCTGTCGATTGGCGCTAAATTGGCGGCTCCGGAAAAACAAGTGATCAACATCATGGGAGACGCGGCATTCGGCATGTCGGGATTGGACCTCGAAACCGCCGTACGCTCCGAAATTCCTATCCTGACCGTGGTGCTCAACAACTCGGTGATGACCAATTATGACCACCATATGCCTGAAGCTACCAAACGCTACAGGAGTAATGAGTTGGGAGGCAATTATTCTAAAGTAGCCGAGGGATTGGGGCTTCATTGCGAACGCGTATTTACGCCGGATGGCCTGGCTCCCGCATTCAAACGAGCGGGAGCGGCCAATCGAGAAGGTCGACCTGCCTTGGTAGAAGCCATTAGCAAAGTCGAAAACAATGTCTCTAAGTGAGCTCAAGCAACCAGAATTTTCATGCTCTCAAAATCAGCATATGCAAGACAACGAAGTTGAAGAAATCTATTGATTCTCAGAACTTTTTTGAATGGCTTCAACTTTGGCAAGGACGTTGCGGGCGCGTTTGATCACGGGAGCATCAACCATTCGCCCCTCATGCGCAAAGACTCCCACACCAGCAGCATTGTATTTTTCAAAGGCGTCAATCAGTTGGCGAGCAAGGTCAATCTCTTCCGCAGAGGGTTGGAAGACTTCATTGCAAATCTCCACTTGACTGGGATGGATGCAGAATGCCCCTTCAAATCCAAGCAAGGCAGCGCGACTGACCCATTCCCGATAGGTTCTCTTTTCCTTATAAACCGTAATGGAACCCAAGTACCCCAAGGGAATGATACCGGCATGACGGGCAGCTGCCAGGGCAAGCATATGTGGGACATACATGGCATCGGGGACAGGTTGCGTTCCCAATGAAGCCGAGAGGTCTTCAGTGCCGACGATCAATGCCAGCAGTCGAGGAGTTGCAGAAGCAATTTCATTGACGTGAATCAATCCCTCCGCATTTTCAATCATGGCTATCAGACGAATGGCACCTACTGGCAACCGGTGCTCGGTTTCCATTTCTGTGATGGTTTCGTCCAACAGACGTAAAAAGTGCGCGTGGGGCACTTTCGGAACCGTGATGGCATCCAGTCCGGGGCCCATTATCGATTCAAGGTCATGCACCGCCATACGCAACGGCGCATTGATCCGGACAACGACATATGGACAGCGTCCTTGCATCTTCTTAATTGCTTGCTTTGCGGCTTGCCGTGCCGCTTCTTTTTCGCTCAGTGGAATTGCGTCTTCCAAATCGAGTTGGATTGCATCCGCATTGCGCCCTAGTGCGCTTTCCAACAATTTTTCATTGGTTGCAGGGACAAAAAGTAAAGAACGTAAAAGCATGGGAGAATTTATCGCTTTTTCCATTATTTCTTTTTAAAAGACGTGAATTCAGGAGTTAAAATACGTGTCATTCCGGGCGAAGACCCGGAATCCAGGGGGAGAGGGGGGATATTTTGGATGCCGGATCATCCTGAACTTGATCCGGGACCAGCATGACACTTCATAAATATTTAATTATTGATTTTATAAATTAAATTTCAACTCCCGATTCGCATAAGACTGTATCCTTTAGAAAAATGATTCATTTTATGTTGTATCTTATAAGGATTATTTCTACAATCCCCGGAAGGCATTCAAGTCGTCTTCAAGTGTCTGAGAGGTAATTTCAATCGGGATGACAGACGATCGCATTCCTCTGGAAATTGAATCTTCCGTATTTGAATAAAACATCTTTAAATTCAAGAAAGTATCGTAAATGAAAACCCTCGAAGGAAAAGTTTCTATCGTTACAGGAGGTGGAACAGGAATTGGCAAAGAAACTGCCATCATCTTTGCAAGGGAAGGGGCTAAAGTAGTCTTGGCCGGAAGACGCCCGGAACCATTGGAAGAAGTGGTTGCTGAAGTGAAACGGGAAGGAGGGCATGCTGTGGCACGCGCCACGGACCTGGAAGATGGGGATGCCGCTGCCGCATTGGGAAGCTGGACAGTCGCTCAGTATGGACGCATTGACATCCTGGTGAACAATGCCGGACATGGATCCAAAGCGCGTTCCATTCGATACATCAATGATGCCGAGTGGCAAAGTGTTTACAAAGTCAATATCGAAGGCGTCTATCGCCTGACGCAAGCCTGTGTAAATCCGATGATCGAGCAGGGAGGCGGAGTGGTAATTACGGTTTCTTCGTATGCTTCAATACGTCCCGGTCTCTTGGGAGGAGCAGCCTACAGTTCGGCCAAAGCGGCATCTCACAACCTGATGCATCATACCAATGTCGAATTGAATTCCAAGGGTATCCGCGCCTGCACCATCATACCCGCTGAAGTCGATACACCCATATTGAACAATCGGCCACTGCCTCCTGGTGCGAAAGCCCGTTCCACGATGATGATGCCGGAAGACATTGCGCAGGCAATTTATCTCTGCGCGGCCATGCCGTCACGAACCGTTGTCGAAGAAATCTGTCTCCGTCCTACGCAGGCGCGTGATGTTTCTGAAGAATTGCAAGCCGCAGCGGAAGCGAGATCTCCGTAATGTGGATTGGGGGAGAAGATATCTATCACGTCAGTTGAGATTATGCGCCACTTTAAAAACGAGACTGATTCGAAATCGATTAAACCCGGAGACACGCAAGAGGTCGTAATCGACGTAAAATCCGTCTCCAAATCATTCAAAGAAGTGCAGGCCGTGAAGAATCTCGACCTGCAAATAAGACGGGGGGAATTCGTCGCCTTGCTTGGACCCAATGGTGCGGGCAAAACGACCCTGGTGGAAATGATAGAAGGGATTCAATTTCCCGATGCCGGGGAGATTCGCTTGTTTGGAAAATCCTGGAACGAAGGGGCTTCTTTTATCCGTCAAAGAATGGGCCTGGCTCTGCAAGAAACTCGATTTTTCGATAAATTGTCGGTTGAAGAGACACTGAATTTGTTTGCGCAGTTTTACCGGATCGATCACGGTCGAACGGAAGACCTTTTGGATCTTGTCGATTTGCAGGAAAAGAAAAAGACTTACACCGTTCACTTGTCCGGAGGCCAAAGGCAACGGTTGGCCCTGGGCGTCTCACTCGTCAATGACCCGGAACTCCTTTTATTGGATGAACCCACCACCGGACTGGATCCGAATGCGCGGCGGAGTATCTGGGAGATCCTGGAATCTTTGAAATCCAAAGGGACCACCATGATCCTGACAACCCATTATATGGAAGAGGCCGAGCGTCTCTGTGAACGGATCATCTTCATGGATCAAGGTATCTTTTTAGGGCAGGGAAGTCTGGAAGAACTATTGGCTGCTCAAGGATCGGGGGAATTGATCGAATTCAATCTCGAGCAATCATTACCCGGAGAGGCTTTCAGTGGCATTCGGGGGTTTTTGGATTTCAGTTGGAATGAGGAAGCCATGCGCGGAAAATTGAACGTAGAAAATACCACCACCGCCTTGCCCGATTTGCTGAAAATCGTGGAGAACCAAGGGTTGCTGCTCCATGAACTGCAATGCCGACGACAGACCTTGGATGATCTTTTTATTACCCTGACTGGGAGACATTTGGATGACTAACATAGTGTTTCAATTGATGAGAACGCAGTTCCGAATTTTTTTCCGGGAGCCTGGCGTTTTATTCTGGGTGTTCGGATTCCCCATTTTAATGGCCACCATCCTGGGGATAGCCTTTCAACAGAGCGATGATGGACAGGTGCGCATCGCCATGCTGCACGGAAACACCTCCCAGTTTGCGCCCTTTCAGAGTTGGATGGAAGGATTACCCGAGGTTCGACAAAAAAAATCAGAATATGGCACAGAGTGGCACATAAACATCGGCAAGGAACGTGTGGAGAGGGCTCGTTTTTCAATTTTATCGACTGATCGCGACGAAGCGTTGCGCTTGATCAAACGTGGAATCATTTCCCTTTTTCTCGAAGCCGATTCCAATGCCATCACCTTCCATTTTGATCCTCATAACAGCGAGGCACGACTGCATTACTTACTGATTAAAAATGCGCTGCAAGAAGGAGATCGACAAACGTGGGAAATCAAAACCTCGCCATTGAGTTCCGCAGGCAGTCGCTATATCGATTTTCTCATCCCGGGACTGATGGCTTTGGGAGTGATGAATTCCTGTATATGGGGAATCGGGTGGAGCTTGATTGAAATGAGGATGAAGAAGCTTTTGAGACGCCTGATTGCCACTCCCATGAAAAAATCGGCCTTGTTGATTTCCAGTTTTTTGAATCGATTTTTGCTGAGCTCATTTGAGCTTTTGGTGCTTTTCACTTTTGCTATGATCGCCTTTGATCTGGAAATTCAAGGGCAAATTTTCGATATCATTCTCTTGATTTTTTGTGGAAACGTTGCCTTTGCGGGAATTGCCATTTTGATGTCTTCTCGAACCGAAAGTACCATAGTGGGAAATGGCTTGATCAACGCGATCACCCTTCCTATGATGGCATTATCCGGAATTTTTTTCAGCTACCATAATTTTCCTGAATGGAGCATCCCACTAGTCGAAGTGCTCCCACTGACGTTGCTCGCCGACACGATGAGGAGCATCATCATCGAAGGAACCAGTATCTTCGAAATGACAGTGCCTTTGATCAGCTTGGTTGTCATTGGATTGATCACTTCCGCGATTGGCTTGAAAATCTATAAGTGGCATTAACAGAAAAAAATTGATCGGGTTGGATTGCTCGTTTCCTGACAGACGAATCATTGCAACAAATGAGAGAAAAGTTTAACCCCCCCAACCTCTCGACGTGATGTAAATTCTAAAAACTGTTCTGACTATACTTGACAGGAAATTAATGGAAGCGATCATTTATTACAATCCAAAATGCAGCAAAAGCAGAGAAGCATTACAAATCCTTAAAGAGAAAGGCATTGTCCCTCAAGTGGTTCATTATCTTGAAACTCCACCATCGGATAAGGAATTGTCGGTAATTGTCAAAAAGCTGCAAATTGAACCAAAAGAGCTGATTCGATTTAAAGAAAAGAAAGCCAAAGAACTCAATCTTTCTCCTCTTGACAATCGAACTGCAGAAGAATGGTTTTCCGTGATTACCAGCAATCCGATTCTTTTGGAAAGACCCATTGTTATCATCTCCGGAAAAGTTGCAATGGGGCGTCCTCCTGAAAAAATTTTAAAAATCCTGAGTTGAGTTCGGCAACAGCCATGAAACATCGAATCAATCGAACCATCAAACTCCTTTCGCACCGTCAACCCATCTATCACGTGGGTGCCCACTCTGGGAGACATCGTAAAGCTCCGCTAAGATATGACTGGAAACAACAAATTCAAACTCTTTCACTTTGGCTTTTGACAACCAGGGTTAGGCGCGCTCATGTTTGAAATGATTTTCAACCAACGCCGCAACCAAAATGGAAGTATCAAATAAAGTTTTCACTCGATCCCTCCCAGCAAAGAATTTCGAACTTGACGGACTTCGTCAAGTCTCGATTCGATGTCCCCAATTGTTTTTCCTGTAAATACCAAAACCCCATTTTTCTCTTTAAGGTTTCCCTCACCTTCAACTGGTTTCAATAGGATGCCATCTTTCCCTTCTTCTATACGAACGGTGCTCCCGGGGCCAAGGTTTAACTCGTCTCTCAATTTTTTAGGAATAACGATGCGACCAAATCTATCTAAAGTAGCATCCATAAATCCTCCATTCAGAAATTTATTGCTAATATATCATGCCATTTGCCAATAATCAATTCTAATACGGAAGATCAAACAAGGCAAATCAGGTGAGATAATTTGATGCGCTTAACGACAAGTCCATCCGCTTGCGCACCCCTAGCATGGGTATGATCTTATCGGGTGATAGTCCCGTGTAAATCCGGGGACAGTTCCTTATTTTTTAGCTTTTTTATACCTTTCTGGTTTCTTGGCCCTCAATTCTCGTTTGGTCAGGGGGCTCTGCCTTTCTTAGAAATCGCTCATTTCCTATGGGATGACCGGTCCTGATATGCTCTCGAAATCTTTCTAAATCATGAGACTCCTCCTTGAGATTCTTCTTACAACGGATCTTCACCCCTGATGATTAGGGGTGATTAAGATATAAATGACTGATTTTTAATAAAATGTTCGTTCTTTCATGAGTTTTTTCTAGTGACTACAGTCACTTCTCGATGAGGTAAAGCATTAGGGAGCCTTATGTTGAGGGCTTCCAATAGTTTCTGGGATTGTTCTCGGGGAGTTGGAATTTTGAGACAACTTCCCTGGCCTTTGACTTTCACTTCGATGGCACCAAGAGTCGCCAGTTGTTTCAGTCCTTCTTCAGCGGTCAAATCAAAGCGTTTCCACGCTTGCTGTAAGCGGCGAAGCATCAGGTAAGCTAACATGACGACCAAGACATGTCCGCGAGTACTTTTTTCCTTTCGGACAAAAACGGGTCGCACTTCCAGAAAGGAGGTTTTACAAGAGCGAAAGGCCTTTTCGACTTGAGCTAAATCCCGATAGCGATCATGAACCATCTTCTGGTCAGCCTTCTTCTTTGGCAGATCGGTTTTAATGACGTAGCATCCATCCAAGAGTACTTCTTCTTTCAGAGCCTCTTGATCCAGCACTAAACTCAAGGCTCTTCCTTGTTGTTGAATGTGCAGCCATTTATCAACTTTGAGCTGGTTGATCCTCCCTTCGACTGCTTTGAGGGCAGTGGCCGGTTTGGCTCTCGAATGCTCCTTGAGATAAAGATTTTTGCTGTGGAGCAATGCTTCCAGAGCGTGCTGCTTAGAGAGACGAGTCTCCTCCATTTCCCGAGCTCGGATCGGATTGCGCTTCAGGAGGTAACGGACCGCCTCCTCTTGCACTTCACAGAGTTGTTCATCAAAGAGTCCCGGGTGGATCAGTCCTTTTTTGATCAGGGTGTGAATTTGGGGTTTGGTGATGGCGGTAATATAATAAAATCCTTTTGGTAGATCCGCAATCTGAGTGCTTTTAATCATTCCTCGGTCTCCGACAAAAGTGACTGTTTGGCAACCAAAGGCCTGGGCGACTTTCTTCACTTGAGAGGCCAAGGTTTGGGGATCTTGGGTATTTCCCTCGAAGACCTCCACAGAGACCGGGTCTCCTTGGCAGTCACACAGCAATCCCATCACGATTTGTTTTTTGCCTTTCTTGCCATGGCGATTATAGCCATATTGCTCAAAAAAGTTGTCTTCTCCTTCTAAATAACTGTTGGTCACATCGTAGAGAAAGAGGTCCACGGAGCGCTCTGCTTGCCTCTGGGAGAAAAGCGCCTGTTCGATCCGGGCTTGATGATTGGCGAGCCATTGAAGATTCTCATAAAGATCATTTTCATCAAAACCGCGAGCGAACCCTAAGAGCGAACCCACCGCATGCGTTTTGGCCAAGCGCACAGCAGAGAGGAGAGGGCCTTGATCGATGAGGCTGGCCATTACCTGCCAGAGCGCTAACTTTCCGGAAAATGTTTTACCTAATGCTTTCTCCATTCCCAGAGTTTTGGCCATTTGATAAAGGGTCCATACCGCCCCAACTGAGCGTCCTTCTTTTAACTCGACTCCCTCTTTGATCGACTCCAGCGCACCCAGATCACCCTTATTTTTCAGAGCCAGCTTGATGGCGGCAATTTCCTCAGCAGTGCAATGGGAAAGATTGGCAATGCTCCGCTTTTTGACCTTACCATTTTCTCGGTAGGATTCCCGAAGCAAAACGGAGTGGTAAATTTTTTTCCCAACTTTGGATATATTTTCTACAACATGTATGTCAACAATATAAACTGGATATCCAGTTTTGTCAAGGTATTAATTATAAAAATTATTTAATTTTAGTGACTACAAGTTTGATGCTAAAATAAGGTTCTAGCCCAGCATACTAAAGGCTTTGATCAGAATACACCGGGGTGAAGATCCGCCGGAAGTTTTGGTAGCTCTGGTGGGGGGCAAGTCCCCTGAACAAGTGGCAGCCAATACCCGGTTTGTCAATGATCTCTCTGAGCAAGATCTTGCGGAGATTGAAGCCATCCTCGAGGACGCACCTGAAATCAGTTGGGGGATCACCAACGGGGGATCGGACACATCGCTGAACAATGACGCTCGAGCAAAAGTTGGACTCCCCCCCTCCCCTCTGAGTGGTATGAAGAGATGATCAACTTTTGAACTTAGCCCTGAGGCTTTCCCCCTATGTGGATAACAGGAAATTGTTCTGGGAACAGGGACTGCCTCATAAAATTCTTTGATGAAACCTTCAGTTATTCAAAGCCATTGGATAATCAAAGTAGGTAGGGCAGTTTTCTTCTTTGAAAATGGTATCAATCTCATTGAGATCGCTTTCGGTTAATTTCCATTCGGTTGCCTCAACATTCTGTTGGAGTTCCTGTTCGTTGCGCATCCCCACCAGAGCCACGGAAACCACCTCATTTCGCAAGGCCCAGGCGATTGCCAACTGGGGAAGGGATTTTCCGTAACCTGCCGCCAATCCAGCCAGTCGTTTGCCCACTTTCAATTCTCTTAAAAAATTCTCCTTTTTGAAAAGTGGAAGCCAAAATGCGTCTCCTCCTTTCCACTTTCTCCAGTCATTGTCGGCGAACGTCGTCTGAGGTGTGAACGCTCCTGTGAGCAGCCCAAACCCCAATGTTCCATAACCCATGAAACCAATCTTCTTTTCTTGGCAATAAGGGAAAATAGATTTTTCCATCCGTTGATCGAAGAGATGATAGCCCACCTGGTTGGCGACAATGTCTGTATAGTTTAAACCGTAATCCATCATCTCAGTATTGAAGTTGGAGACACCACAGTGGCGTATCTTCCCATCGACCTTCAGTTTTTCTAAAGCCCGCAAGGGCTCATCCAAGGCGGTATTGAAATCGGGCCAATGGATCAGCATCAGATCAATGACGTCGGTATTTAAACGGCGCAGGCAGCCTTCTGCTCTTTTGATAATATGGTGATATTCGGAAAGGCGTCCCAGCACCCCACCAAATTTTTCAGACGACTCATCTCTGCTTTCATCATAGGCAAATCCAACCTTGTCTACAATGATGACCTCCTTACGTTTGTTCCCAAGGGCTTTTCCTAAAAGAATCTCGGAGTGAAAAGGGCCGTAAATCTCTGCCGTGTCAAACAAGTTAATGCCATGGTCGATCGCCGAGTGAATAGCACGGGTCACTTCACTGACATCGATCTCGCCGTACATGCTGCCACTCATCTCCCAGGTTCCATACCCCACCGTGGAGCAGAGTAAATCTGATTTACCAATTTGTCGCTGTTTCATTGTTTATTTGTAACCTTTCTACCTCACTTTATTAAGTAAAATAACGTGAATTCTGGATAAGAGATTACCCTCCCAGGATGGGATTTATTCATGGCTCATGCTTATTTTAGCAGACTTTTGCGCTTATCCAGAACTGACGTTAAAATATAATGGCAACATGCACGATACATGTTGGAACAGAGGAGTAAATATTAAAGACCAAATCCTTTGTCAAGCAGTTTTTAATTTTTTTTTTTGATTTTGATTGTTTTATTGTTGCCACTTGTCTCAAAAATGGTACTCCTCTTCTCAGTAGAGATCAATCCATTCATAGGGGCATATAGAGGTAATTGGGTGAAGCAAAGAAAAAGACACCGATTCCTTTGTGTCCAATTATAATTATTCAGATGCTCTGCCAGATGAATTTTAGACAGGGGGAAATCCATGAAATTGTTACTGGATACACGCATCTTTTTTTGGCTAAACAGTCAGCCCCAAAAACTGCCTGGAAATATTCTTGCTACCTGTGTAAATACGAACAATCAATTGGTTTTAAGCCATGTTTCCCCTTGGGAGATTCAGATCAAACAGCCATTAGGAAAAATGAATCTCGATTCGGAAACCTTACTCGGGGGCGATCCATTTCAATTGAGTAGAGGATAAGACTTTTAGGGAGAGCCTTTGTCTTGGCTTTGGCCAGGGAAGGCGTCAGTATGCCGATGGTGAAAATTGGAAGGAACGTTTTGTTGGCTGAGGTCTTTAGATTTCGATGGTGTTAGGGAAAGGGCACATATTTGAGTTTTTTATTTTTCCAGACTTGTCGTAAAATCGTACTTTCCCTTTTTCATCACAAATCCAGACTTCTGTAGCTCCTGAACTGAAATAGAGATTTCTTTTTTCATCCATTTCTTTGTCTGTATTGGTAGGGGAGAGGATTTCAATACATAACTCGGGGGCCATCGAACTTTCGGGGGCATACTTTACTTGATTGAGTAATTCTTCCGAACACCAAACAACATCCGGCACTTTTGTTCCTTTCGCAGTACCAATAGCAAATTCTGGAATAACTTCCCCATGATCCATAAATTTGATCAACAATTTAATAATTTTTGCTTGATACAATGAATGTAACAGCCTCGCTGGACTCATAAGAATTTGCCCTCTTTCATTGAGTTCAATTTTGTATGGTAAATCGGTTAAATTAGGATCTGCACATACTTCTTGCCAATTCATGAGACCTCTTTTTTAGATTTGTGAATTTTTCTTCCATTCTACCAGCTTTCTAATTTTTATTCAAAATTAGAAAATTTCGCTTGCTCTCATAATCTTTTACCCTTCAAGAGCTGACCCGAACCCCTCCCCCTTTCATTGGTGTAGAGATTCACCCCTCCACCCACCGGTGTGCCAGCAAAAATAGAGCCCAGCCCGAGAGAGTTCAACTCCCGGTCGTAGGATCCTTCCACCATGTCGAGGTCCCCGTCATCGTCTAGGTCGCCCCATGCCATCACAAAGGGAAATTGTCGGTTGATGAAATCTTGCTTGGCGACGCGCATGAAGTCAGGCTGACTGGGATTCCCGCCCGCACGCCAGAAAGAAGGGGGAGCACCGGAATGAGTAAATACCAAGTCGATCCGTCCATCGCCATCCACGTCCATGGCATTGACCACCCGCGAACCATCGGCATCCAGAAGTTCACCGCGAAATTTCAACCCACCCTGGTTCCACATAATATTCGACGGCGCATGTTGCCCGGCCAAGATGATATCGATCAGGCCATCCTCGTTGAGGTCCGCCAAAGCCACTCCAGCCCCATGACCTTGATACAAGCCGATGCGCTTTTTGTCACTGCGGGTCACATGAGACAAACGATGGGGCACGAAGGAACCGGTGCACTGACGTGAATCAATTGACAGGGGTTGAGATTCCACCATGATGGAAACTGACGGAGCGCCAGGCGGCATAGTGGTACACCCTGACAGTACGATTGCCAAGCAGGATAGCGCTATAATTCGACAATAAAAAACAGACACGAAATACGATATGCTTCGAGATTCAATATCTTCGTATTTTCCAAAATACTGTCAAGCAAGCATTAATCAAATCAGGATGGACCATTACTCATGATCCTTATACCATAACTTTTGGACAAAAAAGTGTCTTTGTTGACCTTGGAGCTGAAAGGCTCCTGTTGCGCACTCAGGGTCTGTAATAAAATAACTTCATTCACTCATTCCCTCTTTGACAAAAGGGGCGTAGTGGAATTTTCAAAAAATTAGAGAAGTTATTTTGACAGACCCTTACCAGTTGAAAGGATTGATCACACGGCCCAGCAAACCCCGTTTGCGTTTCTCCTGTACGACGCCAAAACTGCCCTGGCCGCCGCGCAGGCGGGGATCGAGCAGATCACGCATGGCATCGCCGAAGATGTTGAGACAGTAGACGACCACCGTCAGGCAGATCCCGGGCCACATGGCCAGGCGTGGGGCCATCTCCATGAACTGGCGCCCTTCGCGGCTGAGCATGCCGCCCCAGTTGGGTACCGTGGTCGGCAGGCCAAAGCCGAGAAAGCTCAGCGAGGCCTCGGCGATGATCACCCCGCCGATGGTGATGGAGAAGACGACGATGACCGGTGCGGTGATGTTCGGCCAGACGTGGCGCAACAGGATATGCCAAGGCGTGCTGCCGGTGGCGTGGGCGGCCTCAAAGTAAGGGATTCCCTGACATTGAGTTAGAGATTTAGTGGGGATATTCCGAGGATTGACAAAAAAAATTAATTGATTTTGAGGCGTTATACAGTGGTCGCTCCATACCGTTTCCCCACGGTTTCTTTCCGCAGGATAGCCAATTCCGCAGCCAGTGCTTCCCTGCCAGCCTGAGCTTCCGGGTCAGAGGGGTAGTAAGCGAGTGCTGTGGCAACGTCACCGGCGACTCGTGTTGCGATCATAACGCGGGCTTTGCGATAGTCGTAGGGTCTGGCACGATGAAAGAGTGCCCGGTTATCCCAAAGTAGCGTGTCTCCCACTCGCCATTTGTGAGTATAAACTCGGCTTGGATCCGAAACGGCGAAGTTCAGCAGGGATTGCAACAGCTCCCGACTTGCCGTTCGAGTCAGGCCAGGTATGCCAAAAGCATGTCGGCCGAAAAACAGGTTCTTGACGCCGGTTTCCGGATGGGTTTTGACCAAGGGCCGCAGGTAAGCTTGGCCGTGATAGATTCCGTCCTCTTCTTGTGGCGGGAAGTCGCCCACGTCATTTGCCTGAGAATATTGGGTGGAGTGGTAGGCGTTCAGGTCTCGGATGCGCACTTTGGTGGCCTCATCAAGGGCAGCATAACACGCGCGCATGTCGACCAGTTCGGTTTCACCTCCTTCCTCCGTCACAGCCACTGCGGACAGGATAGCGCACTTGCTGCTCACCGGTTTGTAGGTCGAATCCGTGTGCCAGAACTCGTTGCCCACATTGGTTCTCATGCGCTGCGAATTCAAATCGAGAATTTCGCCATAGACCCCATCTTCATGTTTTTGCTGATTAGCAAAGGCATTTGCGCCAAACTCCAACTCGCCAAACCTTTCTCCGAAATGAATGCTTGCTTCGTCCGTTAAAAACTGGTCAGGAAACACCAGGAAACCAAACTTCAGGAAAGCAGTCTTTATCTCCGAAAATTCAGCCTGACTGAGGTGGTTCAGTTTAACATTCGTGACCACGGCTCCAAATATTTTGTTAGCGATGGGAGAAATTGATATTTGTCTCATGGGACTCTGCATCCTTAAAGAATTGCTGGCATCGATCAAAGGGCAGAAACTGATATTGATTGAGATAAACCGCTAAGCCTTTGATCCGGGGACCATATTGAGTGGGTCCCTCTATCCCTGCTGGAAAGCTCGAGCGATTCAGATGCCAGCAGCAGGGACAAATTTTTTGTTCCACCTGGTGCTCGGTGACCTCTAATTGGAGCGGGGGAAGATCAAAGATCTGACGTTTATGCGTGGCCTCAACCACCACCTTGGATAAATCTTCTCCACAGGCTTCACAGGTGCTGGGAGAATGGGACTCCACATGATCTGGTGATTCACTGAAAGGCAAATGATGGCCTTTATGACCGGGTTGACCTCCGCGAGAGCGACCCCTGCTTTTACGCAAACTTTTGTTCTTTCGACTTTGATCGGTGGAAGGAGGCTTACTTGAGTTTTGGCTGTTGAGAGCCAGCTGATCCCGAAGTTGCTTATTTTCTGCTTCGAGCGCTTCAATACGCTTATTTTCTATTTCGAGACGTTTGAGGAGTTTTAATCGCTCTTTCTTCCATTGCTCCCGTTCTTTTTCAAAGAGTTGACAGGCTTCTTGAAGAGCCTCAAGGGGGGCTGTCGATGAAATGGAACTAATATACTTTTGAACTTTTGAGAGCATAAAATCCTTCCTGGATTATATGCCAGGCAAAATCTGTGCTTAAATCGAAGGGGGGTCTAAAGTAACCTAAATAGTTACTGAAAAAAAAAGAGGGGGATTCTCACGTTGGCCATTATGAGGGTTGTCACTCTGGCAGATAAAACAACAATTCATAATGCTTTCCCAGATAGGAGATTTCAAAAATGAAAATCAATTATTATTCAGAAACGGATTCTCTCTATATTGATTTATCAAACAACGCCAGTGTTGACAGTGAAGAAGTTTCCGAAGGAGTTGTTTTGGATTATGATGAAAAGGGAAATTTAGTCGGCATTGATATTGACCAAGCCAGCCTGAAACTGGATTTACAGGAACTCATCCTCAATAAAATTCCAGCTCCCGTCAAACTCTCTGCTTAACTCTTTCCACTCCGCTCAATTGGTAAGCGCACCAATGTTGGCAACGAGTTCTGGGGTGGCATCCGGTGAATCGTGTTGTTATCTCAAAATTTATGCAGCTTCAATACGTTTTAAATGACTTAAATCTACTTTCCCTTGAGCGTTCCATAGATCGTATTGAAGTTGAAGCTTTAACCATCCTTCTGGAGTTCGACCAAAAACTCTCGACAAACGTAAAGCCATTTCCGGGCTGATACCTGCTCGTCCATTGAGTAATGCTGATAAGGTTTTTCGGGTAACACCTAAAGCGCTTGCTGCATCAGTGACAGTCATCTCAAGAGCATCCACACAGAAATCACGGATGATTTCTCCAGGATGAGGAGGATTGTGTATTCTCATGTTAAAACTCCTTAATGGTAATCGTCATAGACTACATTGGTGACGTTAGAACCTTGAAATTGAAAAGTGACTCTCCAATTTCCACTAACCGATACAGACCATGTGCCATCTCGGTCTCCTTTGAGAGGATGCAAACGAAGACCAGGTAAATCCATATCATCGGGAGATTCGGCAGTTTCAAGGAGTGCAAGAATTCTACGAAGTCTTATCACATGTTCTGATTGAATCCCTGCTATACTGCCTGAATCAAATAATTTTTTGAGTCCTTTGTGTTTAAATTTGATGATCATAATCCATAAAATGTAACCGATAACGTATCGGGTTGCAATACATAAGATGTTTATAGGTTTTTTAAGGGAGATAACGCCACGCTTCATGCGCGGCGGGAAGCGGAGCGGACGCTGCACGCCGTCGCCTGCAAGCGATTTTTAGGTAGCGCTTCCACTCTCGCAGTGCGCAATGACCAGACGGTACCCCAGATCAATCTCGGACTGACGCAAGAGATGTTCGTATCGACGCTCCCACACGCCGTCCTCAAGATCGCTACGCAGGCGGGCAAGACCAGATTCGACATTGCGGATCTTGGAGAATGCGGACATGGCGCTGCGGATACCTGCGTCCAGGTAAGCATACGGCCGCCGCCAGTATGCTCCGAGAAATCCATCAATACAATCGTGTGGCACCAGCAGAGGGCGCACTTTGGTGTCCCCCAACACCCCGAGGAGTTCCTCGATGGACGGCAGGATGCGGCGGTCGATCTCCCCAACTTCGGGAAAGTAGTCTTCGATAAGCCAGAAACCCGATGCCGCGGGGTCCCAAGTGACGATGACGAGCCGACGCTGGGCCACCCGCGCTAGCTCCGTCAGGCCCCGCGCTCGATCCGGCCAGTGGTGCACCGTGAGAACGGCCAGCGCTGCGGCAAACGCCGCATCTCGGAACGGCAGGTGTGTTGCGGACGCCTGCACGACTGGCGCACTACCCGTACGACGCTGACGAATCATGGCCCGAGACGGCTCAACGGCAACGACAGAGCGGTCTGTCGGTTCGTAAGACCCCGCGCCAGCCCCGACATTCACCACAGTGTCTGCCTCGCCCAAAGCGTGGAGGATGGAGGTGGCGAGGCGCGGGTCTGCACGACGGTAGTTCTTGTAGCCGATGCCAATTTCGTCGTAGAGCTGTGGCATCTTGTCATTCCTCTCCATCTGTGACGATTGTACTTGAGTCACCTATCGCCCAAATTTGCTGGCAGCTGAAGCGAAGCGTAAGCTGCTCAGCAAGATTTGTTTGTTATGCGTCTTTAATTAACCTCTTGTCTATACTGACGACATCGTCGGATGAATAACCAATCTTATTGTAAAAATCCAACACTTTGTCATTTGAGCTACGAACAACAATATTCAGTTTTGGGCACCCGATATATATTAACGTTTGTTCAATATAGTGCATCAATATTTGACCATACCCTTTGTTTTGAAAATTCGGATGCACAGCCAGATAAAATACAGAGCCTCTGTGACCATCATAGCCTGCCATCGCAGAAGCAACTACATTTAGATTGTCTATTTCAACGAAAAACAGTTCCGGTTGGAACTGGAGTTTTCTATCTATATCTTGATTTGGGTCGTTCCATGGGCGAGTAAGCCCACACACTTCCCATAGCTTAATTACATTCTCTCTGTCGCTTTCTTTAAATTTCCGGATTTCCATACTAATTTACGCATAACTATATGATTATCTGGTTCTTTATAATTACAATAATCTGTCTTGACCAGTTTTTTTATCTGTATTTTAATAGTTTTCTAGCTGGTTAACTCTCAAAAAAGCATTATTAGCCAGAAAGGCGATAACTTCCCATGCTCAGAATTCCCCCAGCCTTGCTGACTCAATATACCCTCTTTTTAGCTGAACAATCGGTTCCGGATCAATGGCATCCTTCTTTTCACAAATGGTTACGCTACTATCTGGTTTTCTGCCATAAGTATCACTTTGAATCCACATCGCCTCGCTCCCAACAAAAGAGCCCTCCCGCTTTTCTTAAAAATTAGAGGTAAAGATGAAATCAGGTGCAAGACCAGGAATAATCTTTGGTGAGGCGGCAGATTCCAGCTCTTAAACTTTTCTCATGCTGAGGCATGACCAGTAGAAATAAATCTATTGCAAATAATAGTAACTGTCCCCTGATTTTATTGATGGCTTGCAAGCTGAAGATGATTTCGCCAAAATACCTGACAACAGGTTTTCAGGATTTCTTCTTACTTATAGAAAAATTATGATGGTTTGGACCGATACCGCTCCACAAATGGCAGAATTGCAAAAAATAATGCTACGCCAGGCTAGTATGGCGGAACGGTTTGCCAGAGTTCGCTCTTTGACTACCAGCGTAATTCAATTGTCCCGTCGGGCGATTGCACGGAATCATCCCAATTTACAAGATGCTGAATTGAACTCCCTGTTTATTGCCCACCATTACGGCTCCGATTCAGCCCGTGCTTTCGACCAATTCATCCAGAGCCAAACCCATGAAGATACCTGATATTGTCAAAACCCTCCAGCCGGTCATTGAAGCTTTTCAGCAATTGGGAATTGACTATTATATCGGAGGGTCTGTCGCCAGTTCAACTTATGGAATGCCCCGGGCCACCATGGATGTGGATGTGGTGAGTGATTTATGGTCAGAACATGTCGAGCATTTTGTCCAACTGGTCGAACCCACCCATTACGTGAGTGCCTCCCTGATTCGGGAAGCCCTGCAACATCACACACCGTTCAACCTGATTCATTTGGAAACGATGCTGAAAGTCGACGTCTTTGTCCTGAGACCTCGCTCTTACGATCAACAGGCTTTTCGGCGAAGACGCCTCGACACCTTGGATGAGGAGGGGGCCGTCTCTTTTTATTTAGGAGCGCCTGAAGACATCTTGTTGCATAAGTTAGAATGCTATCATTCAGGAAATCGCACTTCGGAGCAGCAGTGGAAGGATATTATTGGAATATTGGAAATTCAACAAAATGCATTGGATTATTCTTATTTGCAGGAATGGGCAGTTCATCTGGAATTGCAGGATCTGCTACTCCTGGCTCTTAAGGAATCCGGAGTGGAGCGGAACAACTAAAAATAACTGTAACTATTCAGGTCCTTTAAGGGGAGTTCAATTATAAAGGAGTTGCCAGAGGATGCAAAGCCTGTGTGAGCAAATCGATGATGGATTTTCCCTGTTTTCTGGCAGTGGAAATGGGCTCGGATACAAAAAGCCTGAGATCCTTTGCTGGGAGAATGGGACTCCACCTGATCCAGTGATTCACTGAAAGCCAAATGATGGCCTTGATGACCGGGTTGACCTCCGCGAGAACGACTCCTGCTTTTACGCAAACTGTTGCTCTTGCGACTTGCATCGCTGGAAGGAGGCTTACTTGAGTTTTGGCTATTGAGAGCCAACTGATCCCGAAGTTGCTAATTTTCTGCTTCGAGCGCTTCAATACGTTTCCCCGCTCTCGCTCCCAGCTTGTACATTTTAGAGTTGTAATCCATAGTTGGATATTCTACTCTCGAACAATTCACAGGGAACTTCCATTTCATTTGTTCATGCCAATAAAGGACACACGAGACGCCCAACCTGATACCAAAGAGCTGAGTTGCCCGGTTCCCTGCGGGCGAATCGCGCATTCCGTCGCAGGTTAGCTTGGGATATTTAAAACAAGCTCTAAGAAAAATGGAGGGGAATGTGCGGAAAACTATCAGTGAAAATGAACTCCACGGCATCTTGACCGAACACCAAATGTGGCTCGATTCAGGAAAAAAAAGAGGCATCCCTGCCGACCTGGCAAACGTCGACTTGGCCCAAACCATGCTCATTCGTACCGATCTCCGCGAAGCCAACCTCAGCGGTGCGAATTTTGTCGAAGCCGATCTCAGTGAAGCCAACCTCACAGGAGCAAACTTAAGCAAGGTAGATCTCAGTCGCAGTTATCTCTTCAAAACAAACCTGAGCCATGCCGACCTGCATCAAGCCAACTTGACAGGAGCGAAACTGGCATGGACAAAACTGAACTTCACCAACCTCAAAGATGCGGATTTGAGAGAATCCGTGTTGACAAGAGTCGATTTGATCGACGCTCGATATTCGAACGGCACTCAATTTCCCTACGGCTTCGACCCCCAAAAAAATGGTATGGTCTTGGACTAAGTGAAATTGATTCACGTGTTATCATGTCATTTTTCAAATTTATCCCATGTACCGTCGAAGACTTAAAATCGAAGGTCACTATATTTCTAAGCTACTGATATTCCTGGTGGCGGGGGTTGGATTTGAACCAACGACCTTCGGGTTATGAGCCCGACGAGCTACCAGACTGCTCCACCCCGCAATTTGGAGGGATTCTGGAGCGGGAGACGAGCTTCGAACTCGCGACTTCCAGCTTGGAAGGCTAGTGCTCTGCCAACTGAGCTACTCCCGCTCTTTGATTATGAACTATTAAATATTTTTTCCCCGTGTTTGTCAAGATTTAAAAGTTGTAATGGTTGACCCTGGTATAGCATTGGGTGTCTCCTCGTTCACAGGGAGATATTTTCCGGATTCCTCACGTTCTTTCAAAATGCCGCCTCAATGAATGGTTTGCGAGCTTTCGTACCTGCGCAAACAGACGACAGGGGTTTGGACTCTAAAATCGGACGATTGCTCTGTTTTGATAACGGAGATCAATAGATCTCAGTGATTTTTTCGATTGTCGGAGTTGGGGATAAACACTTTCAAAAGTCTTAATTTTTTCAAGATAGTCATCATGGCCTAGTTGAATAATCAGTGGAGGATTGCGGAGTTTTAATTTTAAATTGAATGGGTCGGCGACATCCAACTCGGCAAATTGATCCAAAGGAAGTGGTGACGCCCGGAGCAGGTTGAGCAGTTCCCGTCCTTGCTGCAGACCCACAGAAACGATGGGTTGTCCCAGGTTGATTGCTTCTCTTTTAATTCCAGTTATGACGAAAGAAGGTTTGGGCTGGGAAGTGGAATTTTTTTGTATGGGATGCAATTGTTCGTCGATGAGATAGTAACTGTCCTCAATTTTTAAAAAAACGTAGGGACGACGTTCGCTGAGAATAAAAAAAAACGAATTTGGGATCAATTTACGAACATAAGCTTCTTCAATAAAGGGATGTTGATTCAGTCGGTCGACTACTTCATTCGCATCAATTTGATAGAATTTTAAGTTGGAGTCGATTCCTGCGATTCGATATATATCTTCTGTTGTCAGCGCAGAATGCCCATTTATATGAATTTGAGCGGGTGGCCGCCGAAAATCGGCCAGACCCAGCCAAACGATACCCGTGAGTATCCAAAGTAAGAAAATAAAAGTAGTCAATCCAATGATCGCTTTATGCCAGGAATGCAGGAGGGTGAACGGCATGGAAATCAAGGAGCTGGGGACCTGGATTTTTTTCCAGATAAAGCGCCGTGCTACGTAGAGTCGGGGGGGGCCATTGGGATAAATTCTCAGCTTCCCCTTTGCGAATTGAATATTGAGTTTCTCATCACGGGGACGAATGGGATTTTGGCGTTTGCCGATGTGGTTTTTAAGATCTTCCATAGATCACTATCGGTTCCGGGTGACAATTTGCACTTCCGGTTCCAGTTTAATCTGGTAATCATTCCAAACTTTTTTTTGGGCCAGTCGAATCAAAGTCAAAACATCCTCAGTTTTGGCATTGCCAAGATTGACTATGAAATTACTATGCAGTTCACTGATTTGCGCATCTCCGCTGCAAAGTCCTTTCAGTCCCACAGACTCAATCAATTCGGCAGCATAGCGATCCGGTGGGTTCTTAAAGATTGAACCACAGTTTGGAACCTGTCGTGGTTGATTTTCTTCGCGAAAAGTCTGATATTCCTCAATTTTTTTTCGCACTCTTTCTGAATCAGAAGCATTCAATCGAAACAGGGCAGAAGTGACAATGGCACCGAATCTCCCGTTCAAAGGAGAATAGCGATAGTTAAAATTTATTGAAGCCCCTTCAGTTTGGTGCAAACGCCCCTCCATATCCAGCCACCAGACTTTTTTCAGGTGGTCCCGAATTTCTTTACCATGAGCACCTGCGTTCATTGCAATCGCGCCACCAATACACCCGGGAACGCCGATCAAGAATTCGAGACCACTCCATCCCAAAGGAACGCATCGTTGGGCAAACGTGACGTCTGCCAGGGCGGCTCCTGCATGAATTTCTCGTTGCTCCGCAAAGGTCTCCCACTGTTTGAATGAAGCAGACAAGCGCAGAACAATTCCAGGCCATCCTTCATCCGGAAGGATCAGGTTGGAGCCTTTGCCGAGAATAAACCAAGGGACATCGTATTGCTGAAAAAAAGGCAGCAGTCGAGACAAATCCTCCCGGTTTGCCACGTCAATAAAACAGAAAGCATCTCCCCCCACGCGCATGGTGTTCAGTCGTTTTAAAGAGTGAAACCATTGTAGTTTGGACTGCAAGGGCAGATCGAGCAGTTTTGATATCCATTTTTCCGCGACTTTCTGCTGAATGCTTCTTTCAAACATACCAAGCCACTATCAAATTAAATAGTCTCGACCAGTGCGTTTTTGTGCAATTCCTCCAGGTTGTAGTAAATTCGGGTGGCCGGATGAAAAATATGGACAATGACGTCCTCATAGTCCATTAAAATCCAACTCCCTTCCGTATAACCTTCAATACTGAGTGGTTTGATCCTGTATTTGCTCAATTCTTCTTTAATTCGATCGGCAATTCCTTTGACATGTCCTTGAGAGCGTCCCTGACATATGAGCACATAATCCGTGAAGGACGAGTGTCCATTGACGTTCAACAAAACGATTTCTTCCGCTTTTAGCGATCGAGCGGCTTGTACGAGTGCTTTTGCTCTGTCTTTTTCAGTCAGTGATACTTCCAAGGGGTTATTAAAAAATCAGGTAAAGATTCAAAATGTTGCTGATTGTCCTTGCCAGATATCATGGGTCTGCATGTAATTTTCAATAAACTGCATAGGCCGCATTTTTTCTTTGGTCCAGGCAGGCGCGATCAATTCGTCCCATCTCGGAGCCACTGCGGCCAAGCGGTGAACCGCAATTCGTGGGGAGAGATGTTTCAAAAACACGCACACTTTACGACTGTATTCTTCCAGTTCCACTGGGTCAAACAATCCTTTTTCGTACATTTCCGCCAATGGGGTATTTTTTAATACATGAAGGTTGTGTAATTTTACGCCATGTATCCCTAAGCCTGAAAGCAAAGTAGCCGTATCCTGCAGTTGTTTATCCGATTCTCCAGGGAGTCCAAACATCAAATGGCAACAAATTTCGACTTTTGATAACGATTTTAATCTTTGAATGGCCTGGATAGAGCGGATGCTGTCATGACCTCGTGATAAAAAGCGCAATTGTTGGTCATCAAGTGTTTGTATTCCTAATTCAACCGAGACAAAATGAGATTCGGATATTTCCTCGAGAATTCGCAAAATGGTACGAGGCAAACAGTCGGGACGAGTGCCTAACGCAATTCCGATGACGTCGTCTTCTTGCAAAACAGAGCGAAATTTAGCACCCAATTCTTTAACCCGTCCAAATGTGTTGGTGTAAGATTGGAAATAGACGAGGAATTTATCGGCGTTGTAACGTTTTCGAATCGCATTCCTGTGCAAAGCGACTTGTTCCTCCAGGGTTTTACCGGCATCGTTATGATAGGCAGCCGCCCCCCATTCATCACAAAACGTACAGGTTTTCATTCCCTTGATTCCCTCTCGGTTGGGGCAGGTTCGTGCGACTGAAACACTGATCTTGAAAACCCGTTTATTGAATAAATGATGGTATCGTTGGCTTAAAGGATAATATCGTTTATTGTGATCGAAGGGAAGCATCGGATACGCTTGTCTTTCCGGATCATGACGATTATTTTATTCTGACCACCGAGTCGTCTCTTTCAGTGCTGTGAACTCGCCTCGGAAGTGGAGCAAAAAGAATACCTCAAAGCCTGAAGAGAGGCAAGTTTGCATGCATCAATACCAGCAAGCCCCCTATATTTGCTACGGACATGCCTTATCAACTACCCGATGATTCTGAAAAAGCAGCATACCTTCAAAAAAAATTCAGTGAAATCGCGCCCAAATACAATCTTTTCAACGATCTGATTACCTGCGGATTGCATCGTTATTGGAAAAAATTCGTAGTTCGACAAGTCGGGGTCATTGCGGGAGGAAAATACCTGGATTTATGCTGCGGTACTGCTGACATCGCTCTGCGTCTTCGAGATACGATACCTCAAGGGTCGATCTTTGCGCTGGATTTCTCCCCGGACATGTTGGAGATTGCTCGGAATGCCCCTCACTCCAAGGAAAGATCGTTGATTTTTCTGCAAGCAGACGCCACCCTGCTGCCCTTTTCCTGTGGATCAATGGATGCGGTGACGGTTGGTTATGGTTTGCGAAATGTCAATGATATTTCAAAGTGCCTGGCTCAAATTCTCAATGTTCTCAAGCCGGGAGGAGTGTTGGTCAGTTTAGATGTAGGGAAAGTTCGAGTGCCGATAATTTCCGAGTTCAGTCAGTTTTATATATTACAAATCGTTCCCCGAATTGGAAAACTCTTGTATCATAAACAGGACATTTTTGACTATCTCTCCCATTCCACGAAAAACTATCCCAATCAGGAAACCCTCAAACAGCTCATGTTAGCCAGTGGATTCAAACAAGTGGATGTTTTTGATTTTCTTTGGGGCGCCACTACGGTTCATGTGGCCTACAAACCCTGATTGATTATCCGAATCAGGAGTTGAAATTTAATTTATAAAATCGATAATTTAATAATTATGATGTGTCATGCTGGTCCCGGATCATCCTGGATTCCTGGTCAAGTCAGGAATGACACGTTTTTTAACTCCTGATGTAACTATTTAGGTTTCTTTAGATCCTCCATCGATTTAAGCACAGGTTTTGCGTGGCATAGAGTCCGAAAAGGACTTTATGCTCTCGAAAGTTCAAAAATATATTCATTCCCTTTTATCGATTCCCCACCTCGAGGCTTTTCAAGAAGCCAGTCAACCCTTGGAAAAAGAACGAGAGCCATGGAAGCAAGAGCGCTTAGCACTCTGATTTACCTCCCTGGCAGAGCGATTACGATCATTATCGCCATTGGAAAAACGCTGGATTGTGGAGTGACCCTTCGCTTTATGGCTCATGATCCTAAAGAAGCGGATCTCCCTGATTGATAGATTTTTTAATTTTTTTTAATCCTGCATTTATTTTCATTGGGGGGTTGACATTATTCAAAAATATATATTGCTAGAATCATACCTTCACTAAGTTGTTTTAGTGAAAAAGAGGGTTCCCACTTGATTGATTGAACAATATCGTGGGAGGAGTTGAAAACGATCGCTCCTCTCCGGGAATCTTTTTTAATGATATTGAACTAAACGGGTTTTTCAGAGACCTGAATAGTTACCCAAATTTTTTAATAGGAGAAAGTTATGTCATCGAATAAATTGTTTTCGTTATGCCTCACCTTTTTGGTCGGGCTCATTCCATCCCTCTCATTGAAGCGAGTGGGGAATTTTATCCTTAATAAAGGAGAAGTCATGTATGCAAGTAAATTATTGACCCTCTTTGTAGGGCTGAACGCGGTGGACGTCGTGTCTGCTGCGAAAATTCGATTCGCTCGATGTTGTGGCGAATCTTTAAATTTAATTTCAATTGTAGGAGGAAGCATGGAAAATAGTGTAACAAGAAAAATCCAATCATTGTTGTTAATTCTCACCCTGACGGTGACCGCCTTTTGGGTCAGCCTGGCCACCGTGACCGCGCAAGAGATGGTGAGAGACCCGGCAACCGGCGAGATGGTGGAAGCACCTCGCTATGGAGGGACCATCACCTATCCCAATGCCAGGGGTATTGGGGAGCATGCTGACTACTGGCATGGTCCCCATATGGCTTTCTCCATTGTCCCTGGTGTGCTCGAGAAGCTCAGCATGCCGAATTGGGCGATAGATAGGGACGTATGGGACATGAGGAATCTCTATGTCCAGCCCGAACATTTAGTAGGAGCCTTGGCCGAAAGCTGGCAGGTGCCCGACGACTTAACCTATATCTTCTACATCCGCCAGGGGGTTCGCTGGCACGATAAGGCGCCCATGAACGGTCGAGCTTTTACGGCCCAGGATGTCGTCTATAACGTTCACCGTTGGCTGGGGATAGGCAGCGGCTTCACGGAACCCAGCCCTAATGCTCACGATTTCGCTGCGATTCCCTTCGAATCGATCACGGCCGAATCCCCGAGAAAGGTGGTGATGAAGCTGAAGCGGCCCTACTTTACAGCGTTGAAGCTAATCATTGAGTGGTGCTGCATTTTTATCTATCCCCCGGAGGTTATCCAGCAACACGGTGACGCTAAGGATTGGAGGAACCTGGTCGGCACCGGGCCGTTTATGCTGACCGACCATGTCGAAGGCAGCTCGCTCACCTATACGAAGAATCCGAACTACTGGGGCTACGATGCAAAGTTCCCGGAGAACCGCCTGCCCTATATTGACACATTGAGGGTGCTGGAATTGACAGAAGAAGCAACCCGTCTGGCGGCACTGCGCTCGGGTAAGCTTGATTTAGTAGGTATTCCCGGCATTTCTCAAATAAAGTCGATCGACCAGGCTGAGAGCCTCAGGAGGACCAGCCCCGATCTCAAGCAATGGCCGTTTTTCTTGCGAGCGGAGACCATTTATTATATGAACGTGAATAACCCGCACTTTTCCGATAAGCGGGTGCGCATCGCCTTGCAGAAGGCGTTACCCCTTGAGGAAATTAACAATGGCTACTTTAAGGGGCAAGGCAACTGGATCCCCCACGGGATGGTAGGCGACTCTCTCAAGGGGTATTACATTCCCTATGAGCAGTGGCCCAAAGCCTTGCAGGAAGAGTTTGCCTATGACCCGGAAGAGGCCGAGAGGCTCCTGGATGAGGCGGGCTATCCGCGGGGCGCGGACGGCGTTCGATTCAAGACCCATGTGCTGCACTCTATTTCTCGAGATATCGCCTATCCGGAATTAGTGACGGAATACTGGCGTCGGATTGGCGTTGAGGTGGAGATTCGGACCCCGCCTCGGACGGAGTTGACCGCTATCGCCAGTCAAATGAAACATAAAGCGATGCGTGGTGGAGAGGGGGGCCATCACTATTTGGCTGAGCATGTCGTGGCCCGCTTCTGGGGACCCGCGAAAGTATGGAACCCCGCTGTCGTCAAAGACCCTGAGTTTGACAAGATCATTGATGCCCTTCGCGCGGCGAATGACCTCGAGAGTTACCAGAAATACTTCCGAGAGGCAGATATGTACATCACCAAGCAGCATTGGTTCATCTGGGGTCCCGATGCCCCACACTTTCACGTGAGCCAGCCGTGGCTCAAAGGGTATAACGGGGAAGGCTCATTTGGAGATTCGAATTGGAAGACCCTCTTCGCCCGCCTCTGGGTTGACCAGGAACTGAAGAAAGAAATGGGGTTCTAGCCGAGTCCACGCACCTGTTCGCAGGAACGACCCTCCCCTCCGCAGTGCGGGTGGGAGGGATCCCACCCGACCGAAAAAACGATATTGTGAAGGTTTATTTTATTGGAATGGGCGATTTCAGCTTCAAGCGAGGAAGTCAGACTACTGAATTCTCCGTCATGCTGCGGGAAGATAGTGGATTTAAAGGGGTTTAAATGAGATCGTCAATTCGCCCCGAGAATGCGATCGAAATGAATGAAATACGCAATACGGCGTTATGCTCCAAATAATACGGCGTTTTTTGCAATACCAAGAAATGAAGCAGGCATGGCGTCCACATTTTCCGTGATGGGAAAGTGGGTTCTACCGGGATAAATGACAATTATTCGCTCGAGAGATAGTTCTTTCAGTGCAATGCGAATGGAAGGAGTGATTCTAGGTGTGTCTGTGCGCTTGCACTCAATGCCCCACATGCGTCCTTTTTTACGTAACAAAAGGTCAATTTCCGCCCCTTGATGCGTGCCCCAAAAAAAGGCTTCCTCTGGTTTCACCAAAGCAAGCACCGATTCAATAATAAATCCTTCCCATGAAGTTCCCACCTTGGGATGACTGAGAAGCGCTTTCTCGCTTTCGATGCCGAGCAACTGATGGAGCAACCCACTGTCACGTACATAAATTTTTGGAGCTTTGACTTGACGCTTTGCTATATTGACATGGTAGGGCTGCAGTTGTCGAACCATAAAAGCATCGCTTAATAGATCCAAATACCTGCGGGTGGAAGACTGGCTGACAGAAAGGGCCCCTGCGATTTCTGACCCATTCCAGGTTTGCCCATGGTAGTGAGCCAACATGTTCCAAAATCGTCTTAAAGTTGTCGTTGGTATCCTTACACCCCATTGAGGGAAATCTCGCTCCAGCAAGGTTTGGATAAAATTCTGACGCCCACTGTAACTATCTGCATGGTTTTCTGCCAGGTAGGACAACGGTAAACCTCCTCGTAACCAAAGTTTGATCTCATCTCTTTGTTTCAGTTCCCATAAGTTAAATCCGCTAAGAGTGATTCTTTCCATGCGACCCGCCAGACTTTCTGAAGATTGGCGCATGAGTTGGCCAGAGGCGCTACCCAGAATCAGAAATTTGTGCCCACGATCTGCCAATACTCGTAAAACGGGAAATAATTCAGGCCTTTGCTGCACCTCATCAATGACCACCAAACCTTTTAAAGATTGCAAGGCAGTGAGAGGTTCATCCAAGCGTGCGAGATCCGTTGGATTTTCCAAGTCAAAATAATTAATGGAGTCTTCCCTTAAAAATTGCTGGGCCAGGGTGGTTTTACCGGATTGGCGAGGACCAACTAAAAGCGTGACAGGATTACGAGTCAAAGCTCTCTTCAGGTCCGCAAGATATTGAGCGCGAGGAATCATAACCAATATTACCATGAATATTGTTCATTCGTTACTTAAATTTCATGGTATTTAGGCCTTAGGATCCTGAAATGCGTTTTAAACAGGAAAATGGGGTCTCTCATTCTTTATCTTTTCTCGTGCTGCTTGCCATCTGTCCTCAGCCACCCGATATTCCCTCATCGTGAATTTCAATCGACCAGAAAGTGCCAACGCGTTGAATCGCGGATTCATGGAAGAAATTGAACATGTGTCCAAAAGCTTTTTATATAATGCTTTCCAATCTCCTGCATCATAAGTATACACTTTAGTGATCCCCGCTTCCAATGCTATCGCCGCATGCCTGGCATCATGAGTTCGACGAGCTTTCAGACCATATTTTTTTGCTTAATCCAGCATTTTTAATGAAGCTTTCAATCCAGAGGCCATCACTTGAATTTGAGAGGGAGTTTCAATTAATGATCTAACGGCATCAGCTGCTTCCTCTGGAGAATGAGTCGGTTGCGCCCCTATCCAAGTCAATGCTGCATAAACTTCACTCAAAATGCCAGTTGTCGTACAATCGCCTATCCTTCCGGCTCTTGCAGCCTCCACTAATGGGCGAGCCTCTGAATGACGTCCATCCCCCTGTAATAACGCACCAATGAACATTCCTGCATCAAATAAGATCAAATCACTCTGACTCATGATAAATGGCTTCTTTCCAACCTTTTGGAATATGCCCTTTTAAAACAGGTAAAGGTTTCAATTGAGACTTAGGGCGTATAATAATTTCATTCCCATTCGGCAATTGTACCGTCACACTTTGCTGCTCTGACGATATTGATAGTAAAATGTGCTCAACCGGGAGTTTTTTGAACTCTGCTAAAGTTAAATATTCTGGAAATGACATGTTATCCTCCGGTGAAATTTTTTATGGGAAAGTTGTTACTTTTTTATATCACAGTAGATATCAAGGGGCGAGAGAAAACGGGGGACATGTACTTTTTTGCTACGTATCCCCGGTTTTTCCGGTTTATGCTAATGGCACGTTTCAAAATCTAAATGGTAATACCATGAATATTTTTATCATCGGCTCGAACACCCTCGACCATTCCCTGGTCGATTATATCATCAGTGGTAACTATTCATGTATCTTCAGAGAACCCATCGATTTAAGCACAGGTTTTGCCTGGCATAGAGTCCGGAAAGGACTTTATGCTCTCGGTGGAGTGAACCTTCACTTTCTGGCTCATGATCATAAAGAAGCGGATCTCCCTGATTGATAGATTTTTAATTTTTTTACGAATCCTGCATTTTTTTTTAATTTGGGGGTTGACATTATGCAAGTAGTAGTAGTAGTGCTAAAATCATACCATCACTAAGTTGTTTTAGTGAAAGAAGAGGGTTTCCGATCGATGGAACAATATCGTGGGAGGACTTGAAAACGATCGCTCCTCTCCGGGAATCTTTTTAATGATATTTAACTGAATCGTTTTTTAACCACTCCAAAATGAAGGAGATCCAATGTGTAGAGAAATCCTCGACAACCTGCTTTCGGGAATGAAAGCAGGTTTTTAAATCAACCCACAATCTTGTTTTTATTCAAAAAGCAGAAAGGAGCACCATGAACCGTCAAAGAAGTAGAAGCATCGTCGAGAACGTGCTTTCGGGAATGAAGGCAGGTTTCAAATCAATCCTTAATTCTCAACATCTCGAAAAGGAAAAATTGATAGGAGGACTTATGCTGAAAAAATCATTCTTAATGAAAAAATTAATTAGACGTATTTTACTGGCGTCCCTGGTAGGGACGATGGCCCTGGGAGTGACGGCCGCGCAAGCCGGCACCATCAAGGTCGGTATCACCTTTAATATGGTCTCCGAGACCGGCGAGAAGATGGGCCAAATGGTTATGGATGAGTTTGCGAAACAGAACGAGTTGGGCGGCATCAACGGCCATCAGCTCAAGCCCATCTTAATGAGGTCCGATTGTAAGACGGATAAGGGCGTCGCCAACGTGTCAAAGTTCGTCCACCAGGACAAGGTTCATCTGATTATTGGTGCGACCTGCAGTGGGGTGACTATAGCGAGCATGGAAGTAAGTAGAAAGGCGGGAGTGCCCCAAATAACCCCGCATTCGACAAACGAAACGATCACTATGAAGGGCAACCCATGGATTTTTCGATCGTCCATCTCCGGCCGTTTCGGTGGAACCGTCCTCCCCAGGTGGACCTCGGAGAACGTCGGCACCAACATCGCCTACGTATATAGCAGCGATGCGGCAGCCCAAGGATTTATGAAGACGTTCAAGGGTTATTTGAAGAAGCACTATGGCGTTGATCCGGCAGGATCTTTTATGGTGCCTGAAGATTCGATCGACGTCCGCGCTCAGCTGCTCAAGGCTAAGGCTACTGACGCTGATGCCATTTTGATAGGTGGCCTTCCAGCGGTGGTGGGGCGCTGGTTCCGGCAAGCCAAAGAGGTGGGCATCAAGGTCCCCCTCTTCAGCGGGAATGGCATATCGAACGTGAGCGTTCCCAAAGCAGCGGGCGACTCAATCGTCGGCGCTTGGTTCGATGCCGCGTACACTGGGTACGACCCCCGCCCGATCGCACGACTGTTCAACGAGATGACCAAAGAGAAGTACGGCATCCCTTTTCCGGGCCAGGACCTCGCGCAAGCCTGGGACGTAAGCCAGATCGTATTCGCTGCCCTCAAGAGAGCCAAACTCACCCTCACTGACGCCTCGCTCGCTGACGACCGCACGGCAATTCGCGATGCTCTCGCCGCCACTCGTAATTACATGGGGCTGGCATCGGGCCCGATCAGCTTCTGCAAGGATCCGTCGCCACAGTGTCGTGACGGAGCACGGACCCCGGTAATGGTTCGCTACACCAAGGGCGGTGAAAACTTCCAAATAGAGCTCATTGATCGTCCAACCCAGGATATCGACACTGGTCTCTAACAGTTAACGTTTAGCCAGGGCGGGACCTTTCCCGCCCTGGCCATCAACCCCCAATCAGCGCAATTATGATGTCAGCGTTGAGAGAGTTGGCACGTCGCTTACTGAGAGAACCATTGCAAACCGGAGCATCTACATATGATTGACAAAGCCCGAACAGCCACCGCCTCACTGCGCGGGGGACTGTACTCGCTGCATCCGCTCGCGCCGTGGGTGCTGTCCGGCATCGTGCTGGTCCCGGTGCCATGGCTCGTGCTGAACGAGTACCAGATCTACCTGGTCGACTTCACTTGCGTGATGATCCTGGCCTCAGTTGGCCTCAACATCATCAAGGGCTTTGCAGGCCAGGTCACCGTCGGACACATCGGTCTCTTTGCGATTGGGGCCTACTCCTCGGCCATTCTGTCACTCAACTTCGGGTTTCCGTTCTGGCTCTCACTGCCCTGTGCGGTGGCGATCACCGCGATGGCGGGCTTGATCGTCGGGATCCCCTCATTCCGGCTCGAAGGCGCCTATCTGGCACTAGTGACCCTTGGCCTCAGTGAATCAGTCCGTATCTTTATCATTGTGACGCCTTATCTCGGCGGGACCATAGGCATCGGCAACATCCCGGCGCCCCAGATCGGGGACTTCGCCTTTGACAACTGGACCCGGTATTACTTCCTGCTGATGCCGATAACCTTGCTCGGCATCTACTGCTCTTTTCGCATTCTGGGCTCGAGGGTGGGACGTGCGTTCAAGGCTCTGCGCGAGGATCCGATCGCTGCGGCCGCGGCCGGTATAAACGTGCGCCGCTACAAGCTGCTGGCTTTTTTTATAAGCGCTATCTACGCAGGCACCGCGGGCGTTATGTGGGCTCACATGGATCCAGGCTATATCAGCCCCAACAGCATCACCCTCCTCGAGATGGTGACCATGCTGCTGATAGTGGTACTCGGCGGCATCGGCAACATCTGGGGGGGCATCATCGGCGCGATCATCGTCACCATCGTCCACGACCTCACCGCTCCTTATCCCTGGTATCAGTTTGTGCTCTACGGAGGGTTCATCGTCATCACCGTGTTGTACATGCCAAAGGGAATTGGAGGCCTTATCGAGCGATACTTTGTCACCCGCCGCTTCATCGAGGCACGCAACCGGAGGCTCAGCGATGCTACTTAGGACAGAGCAGCTCAGCAAGCAATTCGACGGTCTGCTCGCAATCTCAAACGTTGATTTCGAGCTCGCCGAGGGAGAGGTCCGGGGTCTCATCGGTCCCAATGGCTCCGGCAAGAGCACATTCTTCAACCTGGTCTCTGGAATCTACAAGCCCGACACAGGTCGGGTGTGGTTCCAGGACGAGGAGATCACCGGATTGGAATCCCATCTCACGGCCGAGCGTGGGATTGCCCGGACCTTTCAACTCCTGCGCATGTTTACGGAGATGACGGTGCTTGAGAATCTGATGGTAGGCCATCATGTACACGGAAATTACAATGCACTGGCGGCGACGTTCGGGCTTCGCCATGTCTGCGAGGAGGACGCTCGGGTGCGCGAAGAGATGATGGACCTGCTGTCCACCATCGGGCTTGTAGACTACGCGGAACTGCCCGCCTCGGAGCTTTCGATCGGACAACGCCGACTGCTAGCACTTGGTCGTGCGATGGCGATGCGCCCGAAACTCCTGCTGCTGGACGAGCCAGCGGCGGGGCTGAGCCCACTCAACGTGGACAATATGATGCGGATCGTGATGGAACTCAGGGACCGTTACGGACTGACGGTGGTCATCATTGAGCATATCCTGCGGGTGGTGATGGAGGTATGCGAGCGGGTCACGGTGCTTGACCACGGCCAGAAAATCTCCGAGGGCACGCCTGATCAGGTCAAGGAGGACCCTGCGGTGGTGGAGGCCTATCTCGGGCAGGAGATAAAAGACACCGAGCTGCAAGCTGCCTTGAAATCTAAAGCCGAGGTCGTCTGACATGTTCTTCAATTTCATCATTATTGGTCTGTCACTAGGCATTGTCTACGGGTTGGTCGCGCTTGGGATCTCGCTCATCTACCGCGGAATCGACGTTGTCCACTTCGCCCAGGGCGAAATCTTCATGCTTGGTGCATTCGTGGGCCTCGTCGCCTTGAAATTACATGAAGGCAGCGTGCCTTACTGGCTGGCGCTGATTGTAACGACCATCTTTATTGGGATTTTAGGTGTTGTGATAGAGCGCGTGTTCTACCGGCGTTTAACCGAGGGCGGTGGCGGCTATACCGTCGCCGGAATGGGCATCATCATCTGCGGATTCGGCATGTCGATGGTGCTGATGGGCATCGCCTTCATTATATGGGGTGCTGAGCATAAGAGCTACCCGGTTGAGTTCGGTCCCGCCATCTTTCTGGGCGAGATCTTCCTGCCGAGGACCTACATCTGGATCGCGGTGGTGGGATTAGTGATAATGATTGGGCTCTCCTTTTTCTTGTACAAGACCAAACTCGGGCTCGCCGCTCGCGCAGTCGCGTTTAGCAGGGAGACTGCGTACCTTATGGGGGTCAACGTGCCACTTATGATCTCGCTCATCTTCGGGCTCGGCTGCGCGGTGACGGGAGCTGCGGGGGTGCTTATCGCCCCTATCCTCTTCGCCCAAATCCAAATGGGTTATGTCATGATATTGAAGGCGTTCGCGGCAGCGGTGGTCGGTGGTTTTGGCAGCCTGCCTGGCGCCATTATTGGGGGCCTGATAGTCGGCTTGTTCGAGACGTTGTGTGCGGGTTACCTGTGGGATGAATACAAGGACATTTACGCTTTCTTCCTGATGCTCGTGGTGCTAATGATCCGGCCCTCCGGCATGCTAGGCATCAACGTCAAGGTCAAGGCATGATGCGCCGCTCCCATCACTACGTTTTCCCAGGGGAACTTGTTTTTTTCGAAGTCTGAGACGGATGTATAGAATAGAGCTTAAAGAATTAGAAAAAAGTATGACAACTCTGATACATTATTTTGATGAAACTGAAATGCTCGGAACATCTATTCGAGAAAGTGGAAAGGCTGTCTGGTGTTAAAGATTCGAGATCTCGAGACCGGCTACGGCAAGGTCAAGATCCTTCACGGAGTCGATTTGACGGTTCCAAATGGTGGCATCGTGGCACTTCTTGGGGGAAACGGCACCGGCAAGTCCACCCTCCTTAAGTGTGTCTCGGGACTGCTCAGGGCGTGGAGCGGCACCATCGAGTTCAACGGCCAGCCGATCAGCAGGTTGAGACCTGACCGTATTGTGCGCCTCGGGCTGGTCCAGGTCACTCAGAGCAAGGACTCCTTCCCGGTATTGACAGTCGAGGAGAACCTCCGGATGGGGGCTTACACCCGCAGTGATCGAGCCAGCATTGCCGAGGACATGGACAAGGTCTTCGACTATTTCCCTGTACTTAAGGAGCGCCGCTCGCAACTTGCGGCGACCTTGAGCGGTGGCGAGATCCAGATGATGGTGATCGGCCGGGGTCTGATGGCGCGACCGAAGATGATCATGTTCGACGAGCCGAGTGCCGCGCTCTCGCCAAAGGTGGTGCTCGACATCTGCACTGCGATCGGCCGCATCCGCGACGAGGGGCTCACCATCCTGTTGGTGGAGCAGAACGTGCGCCTGGCGCTGATGCTGGCAGATTACGGCTACGTCATCCGCGACGGGCGGATCGACATCGAAGGCAAGTCAGACCGTCTCATAGACGCCGATGCGGTGCGCGAGGCCCACTTCGGCGGCACCGTCGCGGGAGTTCAAGAATGAGTGAACAACGACTGGAAGGAAAGGTCGCGATCATCACGGGCGCAGCTGGCGGTATCGGATCGCGCCTGACGAGGGCTTTCCTGAACGAAGGCGCGAAGGTGGTGGCTGTCGACTTCAGCGAGGCAGCGCTCGCGAGGCTCGTCGCCGAACTCGCCGAGGACGGCGTGACCCGGGCGCAACTAATGCCGATCGAGACCGACATTTCCGACTCGCAGGCCTGCGCGAACTGTGTCCAGTCGACACTCGACGCTTTCGGTACCGTGCACGCGCTCGTGAACAACGCGGGAATCACATTGAATGTTGTGCGTCCGGACTACCTGACGCAACCGGTCAGGACCAGCGAGCTGAGTCCGCAGCTATGGGACCGGTTTGTGGGTGTCAACCTCTCCGGTGCGTGGTACCTGAGCTACAACGTGCTGCCACACATGGTCGACCAGGGCTACGGCCGAATCATCAACGTAACGACGAGCTACAACGGAATGCTTTTTGTCGGTGGGCAACCCTACGGGCCTTCCAAGGCCGGTGTGGAGGCGATGTCCTTGAGCCACGCTGGCGAGTTCCGCGGCACCGGCGTCACCGTGAACGTGGTCGTGCCGGGCGGGCCGGCAGACACGCCGATGATACCGAAAGAGGCACCGTTTGCGCGCAGTGACCTGATCGATCCTGAGTGTATGGCGCCGCCGATGATCTGGTTATGCGCCGAGGCAGGCGACGACGTGACCGGCCGGCGTTACATCGCCGCAAAATGGGATCCCGATATCGACTTCGACGTGGCCGCGGCAGCCTGCTCGCGTCCCGCCGCGTGGCCCGAACTCACGCAAGATTTGATTAAACCAAAAACCACTTTCAAAGGAGATCAAGAATGAGTGAACAACGACTTAATGGCTGGAACAAGCAAAAAACAGTTTTTACCTATGCGAACGATCGGAAATTTGATACTGGTCTCCGTAAAGGCGCAGTATATGCCGACCTTGGCCTCGCAGAAGCAACCAGGGGTCAATTTCACGGTGAGATTATCAAAAAAAATCCAGATAATTTAGTGACAGATAAAGAAAAATCAACCACAGGCATGCACCGTCATCATTATGATTTTCAGTTTAACTATGTCCTGTCGGGAGAGATCGATTTGGTAATTGAAGAGGAAGAGAAAACAACCTTCAGGGCTGGCGACACCTACTTTATCCCATCCCGGGCCCTTCATGACGAAACCCGGGTTACTGACGACTTCCAGGTAGTGCAAATTTACGGGCCAGCCAAGGCTCAAACAGATACAGTAGGTCAGGCAGGGGGTGGCGGTGAGGTGTCCGAAGACTGGTCCGACAAGCTATCAAAAATGAGCGAACAACGTCTGACAGGTTGGAACAAGCAAAAACCGGCCTTCACTTTTGCCAAGGGCCGCGAGTTTGGATCGGGCCTCCGCAGGGCCGCTTTATATGCGGACCTTGGCCTCGCAGAAGCTACCGGCGGTCAGTTTCATGCGGAGATCATCAAAATCAATAAAGACGTACATACCTCTCAGCAAACAAGCGGGATGCACCGTAACGAATATGATTTTCAGTTTAACTATGTGCTCGCTGGTGAAATCGATTTTGTGATTGAAGGAATAAACGATGCGCCAGGCGATGAGAAGTTGGTTTTCAGAGCGGGGGACACCTATTTCCTATCGAGCAGAGTTCTGCACAACGAAACGCGGGTGTCTGAAGACTTTTCAGTCATGCAGGTATATGGACCAGCAAACGCTTCCACAGAGCAATTAACGCCAGAGGTTGACTAATACACAGACTGATCCGACTTGGGCAATTCATTTTTTTCCTCATCCCTTAACACCTAGCTAAAGGAGAAGATCGATGACGATGGGACACCACAAAATGGAATATGAGGTTTTGCAAGGCTGGGAGCAGTTGCCCGAAGGCTGGTCATTCGTTGAGGTGGCGGGCGTCGCCGTAGATAGCCAGGACCGGGTCTACGTCTTCAACCGGGGCGAGCATCCGATCATCGTTTTCGACAAGGAAGGCAAATTTCTGAACACCTGGGGCGAGGATATCTTCACCAACGCCCACGGCATCTATATCGACGAGAACGACCACCTGTTCTGTGCCGACCACTTCGACCACACGGTGCGCAAGCTGACGACCGACGGCGAGCTGTTGATGACGCTCGGCGACACCGAGAATCCCGCCGACACCGGCTTCAAGATCGATCACAGCCCGGTCTGCCGTTCCGCTGGTCCCTTCAATATGGTGACCAACGCGGCGGTCGGTCCGGATGGCGATCTCTTCGTTTCAGACGGCTACGGCAACGCGCGTGTCCACCGGTTCAGCGCCGGAGGCGAGCTGAAGGTGTCCTGGGGTGAACCGGGGAGCGGTCCGGGCCAGTTCAATCTACCCCATGGGATCGTCGTCGACCGTTCCGGCCGGGTCTTCGTCGCCGACCGGGAGAACTCCCGCATTCAGATTTTTTCGAGCGAAGGCGAGCTGTTGAACATCTGGGACTGGGTCAACCGACCGGATGACCTTTTTCTTGATGAACAGGAAAACCTCTATATTGCCGAGCTCGGCTGGGCGTTTATGCCGTCTCGGCCGCTGTTGCATTATAAATTAATGACCATGCCGCCGATTGGCCACGACCCCGTTGCCCGGGTCACGATCTGCGATCTCGACGGCAATATTCAGGCCCGGTTTGGCGGTTCCAATCCAATCCTACCCGGCAATTTCATCTCGCCGCATGGTATCTGGGCGGATTCGCGCGGCGATATCTACGTCGGCGAAGTGGTGAAGACATCTGGTGCGATCGAGCGTTTCGCACCATTGACCCCGCCTTCCTTCCAGAAGTTCATCCGCGCCAAGTGAGGGCACACTAATCTTATGCTGAACTCAAGTGGAGGTTTTGTGACCGACTGCGGTGACTGGGTCGAAGTAGCGCCGTAGACTGCGCACCCTGGCACGGTATGGGGACATCTACAATTATAACGGTTGGGAAGGGATGGATGACGAAAGAATGGGTGCGTATTGATATACCGGTGAGTGTTCGCTGGGGTGTGGGTGGTGCGATAGCCCAAAAATTCGCCCAAGAAGGGTTCTTTGTGGTCCTGACAACTCGTCGCACCCCAAACGCTACTCTGCTGGACCAGGCGATCCAAGAACAGGGCGGGGAAAGCATGATCGTCGAACTGGATTTGACCTCGAGTGAATCGATTGTCATCAAATCTCTTAAGCTCTAATAACGAAGCGAACATACGCTACCTAAGTTCTCCAACGATTGGGAATGGACACACTTTGCGTGAACAACAAGCAAGTGGGTAACAAAGCTTACGTCTTCCCATTCTCCAGATACGAAACATCAGTCCTGAATCATTGCGACTATTCCCGGTTTCTGCTACGTCTATAACAATCAGGATTGAAATTTTGAAACGATCACTACTCTCTGGTATCTTAAAAAAAAGAGGTATTAAAAAATTAACCTTGGGAGAACAACATGTGGCAAATCCATCAACTAGAACGGTTGGGACAAATTGAACCGGAATTTATCAATAAAACCTTGGTTTCATTACTGAGACAAGAGACAGCTTTGTGGGAGAAACTGGTTATTGGAGCCTATCTTGACGAGGAAATTAATTTTGGAAAAGTGGCTGAATTATTAGAACTCCATCCCGTTGAGTTAAAACGCCAATTCCTCACTAAAGGAATTCCCATCCGGTTTGGGGTTGAATCCAAAGAGGCCATCTTAGCAGACCAGGCGACCGCTAAAGCAATAATGATCGCAAACACTTTGCCAGGGAGGTAAATCAGAGTGCTAAGCGCTCTTGCTTCCACGGCTCTCGTTCTTTTTCAAAGAGTTGACAGGCTTCTTGAAGAGCCTCAAGGGGGGCTGTCGATGAAATGGAACTAATATACTTTTGAACTTTCGAGAGCATAAAATCCTTCCTGGATTTTACGCCGGGCAAAATCTGTGCTTAAATTGAAGGGGGCTCTAAAGTAACCTAAATTGTTACCTCATGATATACGTATTGATATATCAAATTTGGCGTAATTCGGGTTACCAAAGCATATTCAAAATCTGATCAGCTCATCCAATCGGGATTGTTGGGATTGACCCATTTGGTGGTCACTTTCTTGTTTTTAGTCCAAAAGATCATACCATCTTCACCCGTGATATCGCCCGTACCAAATTTTGAATCGTTCCATCCTCCGAATGAGAATGGTTCACGAGGTACAGGCACTCCGATGTTCACGCCAATCATTCCCGAGCTGGCATGTTCGGCCAGATATTCTGCAGGCGCACCGGAACAAGTGAAGATAGATGCCGCATTGCCATAGGGATTTTTATTTTCAATTTGAACCGCCTCCTCCAAGGTGTTCACATGGACAATAGAGAGGACCGGACCAAATATTTCATCATGCGCGGCAGGCATTTCCGTGGTAACGTTGTCGATGATGGTGGGTCCGACCCAATAACCATTTTCGCTGTTTGCGATATAATTTTCCGGTTTGGCCTGCCGTCCATCGACCGACACCGTAGCCCCCATTTCTTCTGCCTGCGTGATATATGAGTTTATACGCTCGACACTGGCTTTATTGATGATTGCGCCTTGATCGTGTCCGACCTTGACGGACCTGGCATACTCGACCATTTTGTTAATGATGCGGTCACAATCTCCCACAGCAATCATCAAACTGGCCGCCATGCAGCGCTGGCCTGCGCAACCTATGGCAGAATTGACGATTTGTGACGGCGCGTAGTTCAAATTGGCGTCCGGCATGCAAATCAAGTGGTTTTTTGCGCCACCTAAAGCAAGCACCGTTTTGCCTGCCGCAGAGCCTCGTTGATAGACAATTTTCGCTACTTTCGATGAGCCCACAAAACTGACCGCCTCAATATCAGGATGATCACAAATTTCTTCAACCACATCTGCCGATCCAATGACTACATTGAAAACTCCATCGGGTAATCCTGCTTGACGAAACAGCTCACCCATCCGTAGTGCCGAAAGCGGTACTTGTTCAGACGGCTTGAGAATCATGGTATTACCCACTGTCAGCGCAATTGGGACTGTCCACATCGGAACCATAAAGGGAAAATTGAATGGAGTGATAGATGCTACCACCCCGAGCGGCTCACGGACCATGCGGCAGGTTACGCCATTGCTCACCTCTTGGAATTCTCCCGCAATTTTATTAGGAAGCGAAAGGGCGTATTCCAGAACTTCCACTCCTTTCATTATTCCGGCTTCTGATTCGCTCAACAGTTTGCCATTTTCCGTTGAAACCAAATGGCTCAATTCTTCCATGTTTTGCTCAATCAATTGCTTGAAACGAAACATGACCTGCACCCTGGCTTTGATATTGGTATCTCTCCAGCCTGGAAATGCTTTTTTGGCGACTGCAACCGCATGGTCCACGTCACCCTGAGTACCAACGGGATACTCTCCAATCACCCCACCCGTGTAAGGAGAATAAATGTTTCCATATTGATTGGCGCTGGATGCTTGATATCGACCCCCTATCCAGTTTTGAATTCTGCCAAAATCCTGTTTGATTTTCACTTCGTTTTCCATGGTTCTACCTCTTCAGAAAAGTGGAGTTCATTTGTCTTCGTAATCGAATAAGGATTTCTTTCACAGGATCGTCGCTGGAAAAAACTGGATTGCCAAAGACAGAGCGCAAGAAATTTCAAATACTATTTTTTAAAAATCCATAATAATCAAATTTCTTGATTTGCCAAGTCATTTTATGGAACGCAGAAACCTTTACAAGGATATTCAGTTACATAAAGCGTCGTTGCGAATGAATTGGATATTATTTTTTCCTTGATTTTTACCTGGTTTTCGGTAATGAATCAAAGATTGTTTTAGGGTTTATAAAGAAAAGAGAGGTTGAATGGAAGCGGATCATACCGTCAGATCAACCTGCCCTTACTGTGGAGTGGGGTGTCAGGTCCTGTTAAACATCAAGGAAAATCACATCTTCCGTGTGGATGCTCCTTTTGATGCGGCGCCCAATTACGGGCGTTTGTGCGTGAAAGGACGATTTGGTACGGACTACTTACACCACGAAGGCCGATTGAACAAACCTTTGATCCGTAAAAATTCGCAAACGCCTGGCAACCGTACTCCAGCGAAGTTTCCGCAGGATTGGCGTCAATCGACTTGGGACGAAGCTCTGGACCTGGTAGTCAACCGGTTACTCGAGCTTCGCTGGCTTCATGGTCCGGACAGTATCACTGCCAATGCATGCGCCAAGGCGACCAATGAAGACAATTATCTCCTGATGAAATATTTTCGCAGCATCATTGGTACCAACAATGTGGACCATTGCACTCGTCTCTGCCATGCGGGCAGTGTGGCCGCGCTGCAAATGGCGATCAATTCCAGTGCCATGAGCAATTCTATCGCCGAAATGAAAGACTTGGAATGTTTCATCATCACTGGAGCCAACCCCGCGGAAAACCACCCGGTGATTGCCACTTTTCTCAAGCAGGCAGTCACCCAAAATGGCGCCAATTTAATTGTGGTCGACCCCCGGCGCACCGAAATGGTGGAGTTTGCGGACTTATGGTTACGTCAAAATCCTGAAACCGATACTGCTTTGTTCAATGCTATCGCCCATGTTGTAGTCCAGGAGAACTTGTATGACAAGGAATTTGTTGCCAAACGGACTGAGGGATTCGAGGACTATCTCCGCAGTCTGCAGGATAAGACCCCCAAATGGGCTGAATCTATTACAGGAGTGCCTGCCAAAGACATCCGGAAAGCAGCCTGCATGTATGCCACGGCAAAGGCAGCCTCCATATACTGGGGCATGGGAATCAGTCAAAGTGTTCATGGAACCGACAACGCCTTAACACTCATCAACCTGGCCTTATTATGTGGTCACATTGGCCGCCCCGGAACCGGATTGAATCCACTGCGTGGGCAGAACAACGTACAGGGATGCTCCGATTCCGGAGGCATGCCGACAGTTTACACGGCATATCAAGAAATTGTCGATACGACTGTACGAGAAAAATTCGAGCAAGCCTGGCATACCCTGCTGCCTGCCGAGCCAGGATTGACAACTACTGAAATGGTGGAAGGTGCGCTATCCGGAGCAGTCAAAGCATGGTTCGTGATGGGGGAAAATCCTCTTATGAGCGAACCCGATCTGAATCATGCGCGCAAGGCCGTGGAACAACTGGAATTCTTTGTGGCGCAGGATATTTTTTTCAACGAAACCAATGTTTATGCGGATGTCCTCCTGCCTGCTGCCGCTTTTGCTGAAAAAGATGGCACTTTCACCAATTCGGACCGTCGTGTTCAGCGAGTGCGAAAGGCAGTAGCCCCTCCTGGGGTGGCCAGGGCAGACTGGCAAATCATCAGTGAGATTGCTCGCCGGACGATCAACAAAATAACGCGCAAGGTGGATGAACACCCTGGTGCTGCCTGCAGAAAATTGGACCTGACTATTGACCGGAACGCCAATAAAATGCTAGCGGATTGGGAATATGACGATCCTGGGGCCATCTGGGACGAAATGAGAGAGGTTACCGAGCCATTTAATGGCATTACTTATCAGCGACTCGAGGAAGAAGGAGGTGTTCATTGGCCCTGTCCGTCGCTTGACCATCCAGGTACGCCTTATCTTTTTAAAGACGAATTCCCCAGTGGAAAAGGCAAGTTTTTCGCGGTGGAATATACCAATGAGAGTGAAATCGTGGACGAGGATTATCCATTAGTCTTGAGTACCGGTCGCTTGTTGTATCATTGGCATGGAACCATGTCTCGATTTTCTTCCCTGGACAAAATCTGGCCGGAATGCACGGTGGAAATGAATCCCAACGACGCTGCAAAGTATGCCTTCGAAATGGGAGAGTGGGTTGATGTTTTCAGCAGAAGGGGAGTGATCACTGCACGACTTCTGGTCACAAAACGTTCTCCGGAAGGATCGATATTTATTCCATTCCATTTCGCGGAAGCAGCCGCTAACACTTTGACCAATAATCTGACTGACAAAATCGCCAAAATTCCCGACTATAAAATATGCGCAGTGAAAGTGGCACGAGCTGAACAAATTCCCCTTGATCGCGAAGGCGCTCATATTCCCTTGATAGAACGGGGCGCCATCAAGGATGTGGCTCCGGATTGAAATAAATCATGAATGAATTGGAAAAATTCGCCGAGGACCTGCGCGAAAATCGTATCAGTCGCGCCAGTCTTTTTTGGCTGCGTGTTTTTGTACGGAATGCGCAGGATGGTGTCATGCGTTCCGACAATTGGATATCAACCGGGTTGCGGGAGGGTGCTGCCATATCGGGTTTGGATGCGGTAAATTCCAGACCACGCATCGCTTTACTGACGAACTACGATCTTTTCCGGGCAAAGCGTCTGAAAGACCAAAAAGTGTTTACCGGCCAAGAAATGGATTCCCTCGATTGGAATCGTAAGTATGATTTGAGTCTCCAACCGGGAATCCGGCGTGACAATGACGCGCTGGAGAACTGGATTGAAAGACTTTGGGAGGAAGTGGGTGTGGTTTCACCTCGAGACCAGGCCCTGGAAAAATTGTTAAAGAACCCGATATCCGTATGGGGGAAAAATATTCCGAATCGCTCTTTTCTTCCCGAGATCTTGCATGAAGCCCAAATGCTCAATCAGGGCTGGCTCTCTCGCGCAGTACTCACGCGAATTGCCCGGGCTTTGAATATACCGCTCTCGGATGTCTACGGAGTGACTGAATTTTTCACCATGTTTTATACCAAGCCGGTTGGAAGAAAAGTGTTACGATTGTGTGAAGACGCAGCTTGCGATCTGAGGGGATCCCACACCATCCAGGAGGCGCTTTGCCATCGCTTAAACATTAAGCCTGGTGAAACGACGGCTGATGGCGAATATACGATTGAACCCATACGCTGTTTGGGACTGTGCGATCATGCGCCGGCCGCCTTAGTGAACCATACACGTCATTTTGAACTATCTCTCGAGAGTCTTGACGTTCTGCTGAACGACGAACCCACTCATGCGCAACAACTGAATAAAGGAGGAGGGCTGGTTAAGATCGCACTGGCGAATATCAATCTTGTTGACCCGGGAAGTTTGAAAAATTATCAAGCTCACGGAGGATTGGCTGCAATAAAGAAAGTACTGCAGGAAATGAGCCCGGAACAAGTGATTGAAACCGTCAAAGCCAGCAAACTGGTTGGACGGGGGGGAGCCGCTTTTCCTACAGGATTGAAGTGGCAATTGACTGCCAATAATCCACCAGGACCTCGTTACGTGATTTGCAATGCCGATGAAAGTGAGGTTGGCGCATTTAAAGACCGCGTTCTCCTGGACAGTGATCCGTTCCGTATCATTGAAGGGCTGCTCATTGCTTGTTATGCGATAGGGGCCAACGAAGGGTACGTTTATATTCGCGGCGAGAACCGTTTGAGTTATGAACGGTTCGTCCATGCGGTGGCAGTCATGGAAGAGAATGGGTGGTTGGGTGAAAATATCGCAAACAGTGATTTCAACTGCAGAGTCGCAGTGCGACGTGGTGCTGGCGCTTATATTTGTGGAGAAGAAACGGCGTTAATGGAAGCCTTGGAAGGCAAACGAGGATTCCCCCGTTTGCGTCCTCCTTTTCCCAGCACTCATGGTCTGTGGGGCAAACCAACGGTAATAAACAACGTGGAAACTTTATCAAAAATTCCTGCCATTGTCATACATGGGGGAAAATGGTACAGTATGCTGGGTACTGCCGAATCGGCAGGGACCAAGCTTTTTTCCGTCAGCGGTTCTATCAAAAGGCCAGGTGTTTATGAGGTTCCGTTTGGAGTTCCACTGCGACACTTAATATACGACCTGGCAGGAGGTCCTCCTGAAAATATGGAATTATCAGCAATTTTAACAGGTGGAGCTGCCGGGACTTTTCTGAGGCCAGAACACTTGGACACGCCAATTTCCTACGAAGATTTCAAACCCATCGATGGAACCATTGGTGCGGGAACGATGATCGTATTTGATGAAACCGTAGATTTGAGACATGTATTGAGCAACATCACTGATTTTTTTGCGCATGAAAGTTGTGGAAAATGTTATCCTTGTCAGATCGGTAGTCAGCGGCAAGCAGAGATTCTCCAACGCAATGAAAAGGGAGAGGGTTTTAGTGAAGATACCGAAACCTTGCTCGAGCTGGCTCGAGTGATGACAGATACCAGTATTTGTGGATTGGGACAGTCTGCCGGTTGGGCCACCGTCGATGCCATCAAACGCTGGCCGGATCTGTTGCCACGACTGAGGTAAGACCATGGAAAAATCGGTAACTCTCACAATTGACGGGCAAACGGTCACCGTGTCTCGAGGCACTACTATTCTCGAGGCTGCCAATTCCCTGGATATCCAAATCCCGACCATCTGCTACCACCCTTCTTTGACGCCCCCCGCGATTTGCCGTATTTGTACTGTGGAAATAGAAAATGAACGCGTGCTGCAACCTGCTTGCGTGTTTCCTGTGAGCGAAGGGATGGTCGTCAAAACCGACACGGAACGCGTGCAATCCGGTCACAAAGTGATTTTGGAATTGCTCGCATCTACGGTCGATTTGAACGAAGCCCCGGAAATACAGGAACAAATCCGGCAATTTAAAGCCGATACCAGTCGTTTCGCAGGGGGAGTCAAACGCGAGTTCGAAGTGATGGAAGACAATCCCTTCTATATTCGTGACTATTCCCAATGCGTCATGTGCTGGCGTTGCATACAAGTCTGCGCAGACGATGTACAAAACACCTTTGCATTGACCTGGGGTAAACGCGGAATCGAAAGCCACGTCTCCACTTTTATGGAAGACGGGATGCCCGGTACCACCTGCGTATTTTGTGGAAATTGCGTAGGTGTCTGTCCCACCGGCGCGCTCAAAGGATTGATTGAATATAACGAGGATCAGAAAAAAAAGAATCAAGAGCAACGCCTGTCTGATTCATGTGAGCGAAATGCGCACTTTCCCGGACAGGAGACTTCGTAATCGTACGAAGCGCTTAAATTCAATGTTGCAGGATTTGACTGAGGAAGAGCTTGGTGCGTTCGTGTTGTGGGTTTTCAAAAAATTCGTAGGGTTCATTCTCTTCGATGATCTCTCCTTCATCCATAAAAATCACCCGGTTTGCCACGGTTTTGGCAAAACCCATCTCGTGGGTAACTGCAATCATGGTCATGCCGGTATCTGCCAATTCTACCATCACTTCCAGCACCTCCTTGATCATTTCGGGATCCAGGGCTGAGGTCGGTTCGTCAAAGAGCATGATGTGGGGGTTCATGCAAAGACTCCGAGCTATGGCCACCCGTTGTTGCTGCCCTCCTGAAATCTGACCAGGAAATTTGTGGGCCTGTTCTGGAATCTTGACGCGCGTCAGGAATTGCATCGCTATTTCTTCGGCCTCGGCTTTTGGCAAATTACGCACCCAGATTGGCGCCAAGGTGCAGTTTTCGAGGTTGGTGAGATGAGGGAAAAGATTGAAGCTCTGAAAAACCATGCCCACTTCCCTCCGGATTTTTTCGATATTTTTCAAATCACTGGTCAGCTCGATGCCATCGACGACAATCCGTCCTTGCTGGTGCTCTTCCAGACGGTTGATGCAACGAATCAAGGTCGATTTTCCGGATCCGGAAGGACCGCAGATCACAATCCGCTCCTGCCTCTGAATATTCAAATGGATATTTTTCAGCACGTGGAACTGACCATACCATTTGTGCATACCAACTATTTGAATAATATAGTCATTCGTTGAAGCCATCTTGTCCTTCCGTCCCTGGTGAATGACGGAACCACTCACCAGGGTTTTGAAAAATTACAAACCCGTGTTCAGCTTTTTTTCCAGGTAGAGAGAGTATCTTGACATACCGAAGCAACAAATCCAGAAAAAGAGAGCAACAAATAAGTAGACTTCATTTGCCAATCCTGCCCATTCGGCGTCAGCGAGGGATGAGCGTCCCAGACCCAGAATGTCGAGCATACCGATGATCAACACCAGGGTGGTATCTTTGAAGAGTCCAATGAAAGTGTTGACGATACCAGGGATGGATATCTTCAATGCCTGGGGCAGGATGATCAATCGCATGGCCTGCCAGTATTTCAATCCCAAAGAATCAGCTGCCTCAAACTGACCTTTTGGAATCCCTTGCAATGCTCCGCGTATCACTTCAGCAATATAACCGGATGCGAAGAACGTCACCATGATCAGCACGCGCATGAGCAAATCGAAATGAGTCCCTGGAGGGAGAAAATAATTGAGCATCGTCGAAGCAATGAACAAAAGCGCAATCAAAGGAACCCCCCGTATGAACTCAATGAAAACCACGCAAATTATTCGCAATGCAGGCATGTTGGAAGTCCGCCCTAATGCCAATAGAATTCCAATCGGTAATGAAAATGAAATTCCGGTGACCCCAATGATGAGGGTCAGCATTACACCTCCAAATTCATCGCTCTCGATGATTGGTAGCTCGAAACCACTGAGGAGGGAAAAAATGTCGTTTATGAAAAAACCAAGTACTGAATAATAAACAATATACCACCACCACCTGTATTTTCTTCCCAACATTCCTGCAAAAAAAGGAAGGAGGACCAATACCAATATAACGAAAAATGCGAGAATTGCGGAGTCTCCTTTCAAGAGCCAGGCGGCAATGAACGGGAAAGCAGCAGCGTAAAAAAGTCCATATTTCCTTTTCGGGGTCTTATCAAAAAGGATGGGGATCACTGCAACTATGAGGAGAACGAATGAAAGATTGACTCGCCATCGCTCCACTTCCGGATAGAAACCGTAAATAAAAAGGCTGAACCGATTTTGGATAAATGCCCAGCATGCTCCTGCTCCGGGAGAGGTCATTTTGTCCCAACAATCCTTCCGTGAATTTGCGGTCCAGATGGATTCAAACACTACCCATTCCAATAATGGTGTTAAAATGAGCCAAATCAGGATAATCCCCAAGAAGGTCAATAGAATATTCAGGGGGGTAGAAAAGAGATTTTTTCGCATCCAGCCTATGGCGCCGGTCGTTCTTGCAGGAGGCGGTAAATCCGGGTGCGTTCCTGGAGCGTAATCTTTTTTGGTAGATCTTTCAGCCTGATCCATCTATTTTTCCACGAGTTTCATCTTTTTATTGAAGACGTTCATAACGCCTGCTATCAGCAGGGAAAAGGCAAGATAGATAAGTAAAACAATTATCATGGTTTCCATTTCTTTGCCTGTCTGCATCAGCGAAATTCCACCAATCGTCGCAACCACGTCCATATATCCGATTGCGATAGCCAGAGAAGAGTTTTTAGTGAGGTTAAGATATTGACTGGCCAGCGGTGGGATGATGATACGCAGTGTTTGAGGAATCAAAATGAGTTGTAAGGTCCGATTGGGGCGCAATCCCAGTGAATATGCCGCTTCCGTTTGACCATAGTTGATTGCCAATATGCCACCCCGTACGATTTCAGCAATAAAACACCCTGTGTAGTACGACAATGCCAGCCAGAGCGCAACGAATTCGGGTCGCAGTACGATGCCTCCCTTGAAATTGAATCCTTTCAATTCAGGGATTTCAAAACTCATCGGTATTCCTGATGCTAAAAACGTGATTCCTGTCAATCCAACCAAAACAGAGACTGAAGTCCAAAACACGGGATAAATTTTTCCCGTCTCATCCTGATTTTTTTTGGCCCATTTCCTGAAATAAAATATAAATATAACCGAGACGACAATTGCAGCTACCACGATCCAAATTGCGGGCTCAAACTTTGGTCTGGGGACGAAAATTCCACGATTTGTCAGGAAGAAAGAATCCATGAAATTCATGGCTTGTTTGGGCACTGGTAAGGAATGGATGATGATGGCGTGGACAAAGAGAATATGCAAAAGGATCGGAATATTCCGGGTGATTTCCAGAAAAACATAAACCAGGCGGCTGACGAGCCAATTGTTGGAAAGGCGTAAGACCCCCATGGTAAAACCCAACACGGTAGCCAGTAAGATGCCGAAAACAGCAATCAGAATAGTATTGATGACGCCAATGACGGCTGCTCGAAGATGAGTATCGGTAGGGGAATAGGAAAGGATAGGTTGGAAAGTGATATCATAGCCTGCCGGGATAAAAAGGAAACCAAAATTAAATTCCTTCCCGATGGCCTCCAGGTTATTGGCAATATTCCTCAGGATCAAAGCCACCAAGGTCAGAATGACGATCAGCGTGATGATTTGGATGATGACAGAACGGGATTCTTTATTGCGCCAAAGACGGAAAATCCAACTCCCTTCGGTTTGTGACAATGTAATCTCTGACATCGGCGCCGCCATCCATTGGGATTCTTTAACGATTGACAGATTTCTTCATCGAGTCCCGGTACTTTATTTTCAGGGACAATCCTGAGATCCCAGAGAAAAGTAATGTTATGCCGCACTGGCTGAGAATCACCAATTTCCAATAACTACCAACATGAAAGGTACCAGCAACACGCCAGCGGAGTACTGACCCGTCGCCGGTACATTTTAGCAGGACTTTGCAAATCTTAGCGGAAGGGCGGAGAATATTGGAGTCCCCCTTCGGTCCAAAGGGCATTCAGTCCACGCTCCAATTTGATTGGAGTACTGGCTCCGAGATTGCGCTCGAAAATTTCGCCGTAATTGCCCACCATTTTAATGATATTATAAGCCCAGTCTTGACTCAATCCGAGTTCTTGCCCCTGACTACCTTCTGTGCCGAGCAGACGTTTGATTTCTGGATCATTGGCATTTTTCATCTGATCGACATTGGCAGAAGTCACGCCTTTTTCTTCCGCGGTGACTACGGCATTATAAACCCAACGAACGATGTCGGCCCATTGATCATCCCCTTGACGCACGGCAGGTCCCAGTGGCTCTTTGGAAATGATTTCCGGAAGAATGACATGGTTATCCGGATCGGTGAAGGTTGAGCGGGTTGCTGCAAGACCTGAAGCATCCGTGGTATATACGTCACATCGTCCAGCCAGATAGTTGGCTCGAGCCTCTTCATTGTTTTCGATGGTGACTGCTTCGTATTGCATGTTGTTGGTACGAAAATAATCCGCCAGGTTCAACTCGGTTGTTGTCCCGGTTTGAATGCAAACCGATGCGCCATCCAACTCTGAGGCACTATTGAGGCCCAGGCTTTTGTTGACCATAAACCCCTGACCGTCATAGTAATTGACACCCACGAAGGTCAGCTTGACATTCACGTCACGAGAAAATGTGATAGTGGTATTCCGCCAGAGAACATCTCCTTCATTGGCGTTCAACTTGGTGAATCGAGTTTTTCCGGTAGCGGTAACATATTTGATATTGTCTGTGTTGCCAAGCACTGCCGCTGCTACGGCACGACAGAAATCAACATCGAAGCCTTGCCAATTACCACCCTCATCCGTATAAGCGAAGCCAGGGAGCCCTGTATTGATTATACAGCGTAATTCACCACTGCTTTTGATCTCATCGAGCGTGGCTGCGAATGCACTGAAAACAAAGGCGCTGCAGGCCATGAGCATCAATACTGTTTTTCCAATTACTTTCATAAATAATCTCCTTTAAAAATGAGAAAAGTTGTCCAATGGAAATTGGACATGATTGAAAAATACGTATATATTTATGTAAAAATCTTTTTGAGTCAAGCCTAAAACGGATTTCAGACAATATTTTTTCAAATTTTACACTTCAGCAATATTCCCGCGACTCCACCATTCTGCTGTCCGTGCACTAAAAACCACTGAGTTAGCGAAATGGAGGAGAATATTGCAGTCCTCCATCGGTCCAAAGGGCATTCAGACCCCGTTCGAGGCCAATTGGGGTGTTGGAACCGATGTTGCGCTCGAAGATTTCTCCATAATTACCGACGGATTTAATGATATTGTATGCCCAATCCGCACTCAGTCCGAGTTCTTGACCCTGGCTGCCTCCTGTGCCAAGCAGGCGCTTGATTTCGGGGTCGTTGGCATTTTTCATCTGATCGACGTTGGCCGAAGTGACTCCTTTTTCTTCTGCGGTGACAATGGCATTGTAGATCCATCGCACGATATCAGCCCATTGATCATCACCTTGACGTACGGCTGGTCCCAGAGGCTCTTTGGAAATGATTTCCGGAAGAATGACATGGTTTTCGGGATCCGTAAAGACGGAACGAGTTGCTGCCAGACCTGAAGCATCCGTGGTGTAAACGTCGCAGCGACCGGCTAAATAGTTGACCCGGGCTTCATCATTCGTTTCGATGGGTACCGCTTCGTACTGCATGTTGTTCGAACGGAAATAATCCGCCAGGTTCAATTCGGTCGTTGTCCCGGATTGGATGCAAACCGACGCGCCATCCAATTCTGTGGCGCTTTCTATACCCAGACTTTTGTTGACCATAAATCCTTGACCATCATAATAATTGACACCCACAAACGTCAGCTTGACGTTCACGTCGCGAGAAAATGTGATGGTGGTATTTCGCCAGAGAACGTCTCCTTCATTGGCATTCAACTTGGTGAAACGGACTTTTGTGGTGGCAGTGACGAACTGAACTTTATTCGGGTCACCAAGCACCGCAGCCGCCGTGGCATAGCAGAAGTCCACATCAAAGCCTTTCCAATTTCCGGCATCATCCGTATAAGCGAATCCCGCAAGCCCCGGACTGATGATACAACGCAATTCTCCTCTGCTTTGAACCTCCTCGAGCGTACCGGCGGATACGCTGGCAACAAAAACGCCACAAGCTATAAGCAATAATACGATTTTTACAATTACTTTCATAATACAGTCTCCATTGAGGGGAAAAAATCGCCCAATGCGCATTGGACATGATTGAGAAATTCGAAAGTTTAATCTATACGAATACCATAAGAAGTCAAGGCCGAATCATAATTCAATTGAATGCATTAATCGAATGCTGAGAGCAATCATCCGTTCGATTAAAAATCTTTGAAGGCAAAAATTTTATCATGGGGCAATCCATGAATTATCCGGTACGGGTCGCAAAACACGTTATGTGGGGTACAACCCGACGAACCAATACCGTTGACTTCTGATTTCATCAAGGAATCAATTTTCCCGGATTCATGAGATGGTCGGGATCCAGTGCTTTTTTGATACCGGCCATCACGGCAAGTGTCTGCCCGTGTTCGCTTTCCATGTATTGTAACTTGCCGTAACCGATGCCGTGCTCACCGGTACAGGTACCTCCCATTTTTAAGGCGCGCATGACCATGCGGTGACTGAGGAAATGGGCTTTCTCCGTCTCTGCTGGAGTATCCGGATCTACCAGAAAAATCATGTGGAAATTTCCATCACCCACGTGTCCGACCAGAGGAGCGAGCAGTCCGCTGGCCTGCACTTCTTTTTTAGTTTCCAGTATACATTCGGCGAGATGGGAGATCGGAACGCAGACATCCGTGGTCCATCCCTTGCAGCCCGGTCTGAGGGCTAATGCGGCATAGTAGGCATCATGACGAGCCTGCCAGAGTTTGTTACGTTCTTCTTGTTTTCGAGCCCAACGGAAATCACCGCCTCCCTGTTCGCCAGCAATTTCTCCCACCATTTTTGCCTGCTCCGCAGCCGATTGTTCGGTTCCATGAAATTCAAAAAAGAGGGTGGGTTGCACGGGGTAATCCAGGTTCGAGAATTTGTTGACCGCATCCATCTGAATCTCATCCAACAGTTCAATACGGGCGACCGGGATTCCCAGTTGAATGGTTGGAATGACCGTATTGACTGCGCCTTCCAGGGATGGAAAGGAACAAACAGCCGATGTGACAGCCTCCGGAATACCGTAAAGGCGAAGTTGGATCTCGGTGATCACTCCCAGCGTGCCTTCCGAACCGCAAAACAAATGAGTCAGGTCGTAACCGGCAGCTGTTTTACGGGCTCGTGTGCCCGTGCGGATGATCTGTCCGTCGGCAAGAACCACCGTCAATCCCAAAAGATTTTCTCGTATCGTTCCATATCGAACCGCATTGGTACCCGATGCTCGTGTGGAAACCATTCCTCCCAGAGACGCATCGGCTCCCGGGTCAACCGGAAAGAACAAACCTGTGTCGCGTAAAGTATGGTTGAGCTGTTTGCGCGTAACACCCGCCTGAACACGACAATCCAGATCATCAGTGTTGACCTCCAGAACTCGATTCATTTCGGAAAGATCGATGCAAACACCTCCTTTCAATGCTGCCACATGTCCCTCCAACGAAGTTCCCGTTCCAAAAGGGATGATGGGGGTCTGATAACGATGACAAATTCTCACTATTTCACTCACTTCCTCGTTGGTACGAACAAATACCACAGCATCCGGAGGATAGGGTTTATGGAACGATTCGTCTTTCCCATGGTATTCCCTCACGTTGTGAGAGGTGGAAAATCGGTCATTTAACAGTGTTTGCAGTTCATCAAAACAGACTTTACTCGAAACAGTAGTTTTCATTATTTTTGCCTTTCTCATCGGAAGTGGGCCAATTCGTTCGGACATAGTTACCACAACTGCAGACTCTGGTATAGTTAAAAATTCAACCTGAAGATTCCTCAATCACATTTGCAATGACAGTATTGAAGAATCTATTTGTTTGAACTCAGGGTGATTTTATTAGTTGCGAAGCCTTGTAATGAAGGTCAGTCATCAACGTCAGCGCTTATTTATGGTTTTGAAACAATTTTAAGAGGTGGGAGTGTTCATTGAGGTCGTGCCTTGATACCTGCCTTGTCGAGAACGTCTTTAAACTGGGATTGACACAAAAAGAGGAGAAAATGTATAAATCAAATGAAGATATTATATGGTGTTCCAGATTTAGAAGCGGATTATGAAATATCTCCAAAACAGAGCCGTTATGCGTAAGTTTAATTTGAATAAAGTACGAAATTATTCAAATCGGTGTTTGATTGCTCTTACTCTGGTTTTTCTGCCAATTTTGAGCAGTTGCGACAGAATTAAAAACTTGGTCGGGCAAACTGAATCCGAACATGTTCAGCAACTCAAAGCCCTCTCTGCCCGGTTGAACGAGCTCGAAAGCGTTGTTCAGCAGCAGGCGTCCGTCTTGCAACAGATACGTGAAAATGTCACCCCGGCCGAAATATCCCCGCAGTGGGAGAATCACCTGGAGCAGCTGGAAAACCAGGTCGCCAGCAGCGATAAATGGCCGAAGGACGCAACTGAAGCAGGACAATTTTTCGAGAAAACATCCAACCTCGTCAATGGTCTGCCGGTTTGGGTCGAAGCGAACTATCTTCCGCGACTTTCCTTGGTCCGATGGGCTGCGATGGCTTTCAACAGCCTACAAAACGCTCAAGATGACAGGCAGTCGCTGGATCAACTCGAACAACTCGTCGACGAGATGCGCGAACTGGCTGACTTCAGTCCCGAAGGTGGTTCAGTAGACCTGGTCAGACGATTGCGCGAAAACGCTGCAGAAATTGAGAAGAAGGTTACCAAACGGCGGATCGCAGAAGCCGTCAGACAGGCGAAACTATACGTGAGTGAAACGAATGAAGGAGATATCCCGGCTGATATTTCAGAAATTGCCAGACTTTACGAGTTTTTGGAGTTGTACGAGGAGGACAATGAATACGCTGATTTCACCGATGACGATCTTCCGGGTCTCCGGAAAAAGTTGTACAAAAAAATTGTAATACGTCAAGCCGAAGACCAGGTAGCCAACCTGCACGCTCAATGGAAGAACGTGAAAGAAATGGTAAAAGATCAACCCCAAGCAGCGGTTGATGAAGTTGCCACCAGGATGCTGCTTCAACAGGTGACGTCAGCCCAGGTGGCCCTTGTGCTGGAAGGTATCGAGACACCAGTTTATAACGAGTTGGAGAAAGAACTACGCGCAGCAGTGGAGACCATAGATTTCCAATTGGAAAAACGTCAAGCAGAAGCCATACGCGACTATCAGCGCTGGTCTCTCGAGGAAATTAAGGATTTTGAAACCGCATTTGAGGAGATCAAAAAAAAGGCGGAAGAGGAAGGGTCATGGTGGCGTCAAGATAATGGTGGATGGATTGACGACTACTATAAGGAAGTACAAGATGCCATGATCAAGCATCTCCTGCCGATCAATGTCGCCTTGTTGGACCTGCCCGTTCTGGAACGCTATCAACAAGTATTTCAAACAGGGTGGAATAAATTGGATGGACGTAAAGATCAAACATCCGTGGCCAAAGCTTCCGCAATTACCCGGAAAAGACCACTACGGGATTTCCTGGAGGACTGATCATGAAAATCCGTCAAATTATGAGAATAACGATCTTGTTGCTGTGGGCTGTCACGACATCCCATCTCATTTGGGCTCTCACCCCCACGTCATCAATGGTATTCCCCCTGACAAAGGGAGAGCAGGCCGCAAGACTCAGGGGGATTGCCGGTGCGGAGGTCACTCGCAAGCTCTTTCCACTTTCGGTAGAAACGATCGAACCAAAGTTCTATTACCAACGCAATTATCGCCTCCCTTGGATTAAAGCAACCCTCAATCAACGGATACTGCTGGCGGAAAAGATTGGTGAACAAGGCCGCGCCAGGTTTGCTGCGGAACGGGGTTGGATTAAAATACTCGGGTCACGGAATCGTGGTATCCATCAAGGCCCGGACTCCGTCTATTGGGATCAACGATCAGGTCGACTCCGCGTGCTGGAAGCGAAAGGAGGAACTTCCCCACTCAAATGGACTTTCAATAGCCGGCAGGGTACGAATTTAAATGCGATCAAGTCAGCAGAACGAGTTCTTCAATCATCAAAAGCAACCTATACGGCAAAAGTTGCGGCTGCTCGCGCAATTGTGGCCGCTCAGCAGGGTCGACTCGTTACTGGCGTAGTCAGTACTCCTCACGTATTAGGCGCTCCGCGTAACCCAGAGCTTTTAGGAGAGTGGAATCACTCAAACGTGAGAAAAGAGGCAATCGACATAGAACAGGAAATAATCCGCAAAAAGCCCGATTCACGAACAATCTTCCGGCATGCGCATAAGGAGCAATCATTCGCCATGCTGAAATACCGGGCGCCTCGGAGTCTGGCGATCATTGGATTTGCAGGAACCTTGGGATTGGGTTGGGATGCCTACCAGCAGTCACAGACTGCCTGGTCCATCATCAATGATCCTGCCCTGACAGGAACCGTTCTAACCTACATGCAGACTGGCATGGATTTCGGTAGTATGACGCAGGCAACCGCTCAACCTGGTATTTTGAGGTTCTCCAAGTGGGGAGTCAGTAAGCTTGCCGGCATAATGTTTCTACCAGTCACCCTCGGAGTAGAGGGATTACAATTTGCCACAGACTATCATGAATATAATTTAGGTCGTATCAGCCAACGTGATCTCTATCGAAGAACCGCCAGTCCGGCAATCATTATGATTTTTACAGTTGGAGGAGGCATAGTTGGCGGGATTATTGGAATGCAAGCAGGTGGGATCGCAGCAATACCAGCTGCCATCGCCGGTGCCAATTACGGCGCATACGCAGCAATTCCCGTTTACTTGGCCGCCGTTTATATGTTGGACTGGTACTACCGTGAGTTCGATGAACATCAACGTCTGGCTGTTAATGAGGCAGTTGAAAAATGCTATGAGGTTGAAAATTGTCCAAAGGAGCCGGATCTCTAAGTCGATTTTAATTACACCCACGTTATCGGAGCAATTTGAAATTGCATGCAAATGATAGTAGAGTCATTAGAGTTTCTTCTGTATCCGGAAAGCTTTTTCAGACTCTCAAGCATATGAAAGATTATGAAAACCGATCTCAAAGTCATAAACTACTTAAACCAAATCCTTGCCAACGAACTCACGGCAATCAATCAATATTTCTTGCATGCTCGCATGTTTAAAAATTGGGGTTTTAATAAACTCAACGAATATGAATTCCACGAATCGGTCGATGAAATGAAACATGCTGATAAGTTGATTGAACGAATTCTTTTTCTCGAAGGACTACCCAACCTTCAAGATCTTCACAAGTTGCGGATTGGAGAAAACGTCCCTGAAATGCTGAAATGTGATTTGACTTTGGAAATGGCTTCCCATCCTGTAGTTCAAGAAGCGATCGCTTACTGTGAAAAAGTAGGAGATTATATTTCCAGGGAGCTATTGGAGGATATTTTGGAGAATGAAGAAGAGCACATTGACTGGCTGGAGACCCAGATTGAATTGATTGAGAAAGTCGGTTTGCAAAATTACCTGCAAGAACAGATGAATGGCTGAATTACTACCAGTTCAAATCACGACAAATTCTTAATTGATCTTTTTCTTACATTGTTGCAACAGATCTTCTGCATATTCATGACATCTGCCGCACTGAATGGCAACTCCCAATCGGGCATTCAGAGCTGGCATCGTACTCATTCCTTCGCGAACTGCCTTTCGAATTTGTTGTTCCGTAATGTTTCTGCACAAACAAACAATCATATGCTTAAATTCCTATCTCAGGTCCATTTTCCCTGATGTCATCTTTGAAACCCATCGGTCGTTTTTTGGGATGACTTGGGCGAGTCCATTGTGTCCAGTGGATTCTTTGCCAATATGAGTATAATGGCGATGATCAGTAGAAGCGCAATGGTATAACTCCGATCTATGATCAATTTCGTTCTTGCTTTCATACGCCTCAAAGATAATTTTGATTTTTTATAAACGTAATTTTATTTTAGCATATACGAAATAAAATAATAAGTACAATAGAATTTGTCAATATATTTTTAAAGTTTGCAGGTAAGATCAGGAATCAGACCATCCAATTTCGCAAGAATATCTTCTTAAATTTCGAGGACTACGACAAATGGACCTATTCGGAATGAATCTTAACCCGATTCAACTATTTCCAATGCCAATCAGGAAGGTCTTTGCCAGCTTCCCATAAGATTTCTGTTTCTCCCAAGGTACTGCTGACCCAGCGACCGAAGACAAACAAGGCGTCAGAGAGACGATTGAGGTAAGGAACGATAGCATCGCCGATTTCTTCATCTAAGCGAAGACGAAGTACTTCTCGTTCAGCGCGCCTGCAGACGGTACGGGCTTGGTGAAGGAAGGCATTGAGGGGACTGCCTCCAGGTAGAATAAAACTGGTCAACGGGGAAAGTTCGTCATTCATGGCATCAATAACTGCTTCGAGCCATTCAATGTCTTTTTGCTTGACTTGAACCTGTCCCTCATATTCGTCGCCGGGCAGAGTTGCCAGTTGGGAGCCGACATCAAAGAGCTTTTGCTGGATTGCTTGTAATATAACCTCAAACTTTTCCCTTCGTTTGGATGGTTCTTTTTTGCTGTTGAAGCTTCGGACAATTCCTAAAACGCTCATCAGTTCATCAATCGTGCCATAGGCTTCAATTCGGGAGTGGGTTTTGGGGATTCGTTTTCCTCCCACCAAACCAGTCTCTCCTCGATCTCCGGTCTTTGTATATACTTTTGTGATACGAACCATATGAATTGATTCAATTTCGTATGTTAATTTAGCGATGGGTCGACTTTAATGTCCAGTACAGAATGTTGTTGAGAAAGAAAAGCTAAAGAGTAACTACAACTTGTAATGAACTGATCGCAAAAGACAGAATAACGGAGACAGAGAAAATTCTTCCCTCGATTATTCCTTAGTCGGACATTTGAAAAAAATCAGTTTTAGATTACTGTTAAATTTTCTGAAATAATAATGAAAATTGTCATTCGTACGCCAAACTGGCTTGGGGATTTAATGATGTCTACCGCATTTATCCATGCGGTTATGGACCAACACCCACATGCCCGGGTTGACTTGATCGTCAAGGTTGGATATGAGCAGATTCCCCTACCCCACCGGGGACAAATGCTGGTTTATGACAAAAAGCGACAACCGGCAGGGAGTTTTGGACTTTCCTTAAAAAAAGAGGGTTACGACCGTTTTTATGTCTTGCCTTCCAGTTTCTCCTCAGCATGGATGGCGTTCTGTAGCAGGGTTCCGGAACGAATTGGTTATGGTGGCATATTTCGCAGAGTATTGTTGCATCCTGCGCAATCTTATAAACGTCCTCCGCGCACTCGGCACCTGGTTGAGGAATATGTGGATCTTTTGCAATATCAGACTGGTACAAAACCCATCCCAGCCAATAAAATTTTTCCTCGACTGTACGTCTCCCCTGAATGGATTGAAAAACAGCTGGTAGAAATCAGTAAAGATTTGCCTGAAAATTACGTTGTTTTTGCTATGGGAACGATTTACGGACCTGCCAAACAATGGCCTGTCGAATATTATCGAAAACTCGCCAAACAATTGGTGAAGATTGGATATCCCCTCTTGCTTCTTGGTACAAAAGCAGATCATGAAGACGGCGAAAGAATCTCTAAGGCAAGCCATTCCATCCGAAATTGGTGCGGAAAGACTTCACTGACTGAACTCATCGCTCTCCTTGCCCGTGCTCGTTTATTAATTTCCAACGATTCCGGCAGCATGCATATCATGACGGCACTGCAACGTCCACAAATTGCGATTTTTGGTTCCACATGCCCGACCTGGACCGGTCCATTGAACCCTGAGGCAAACGTTTTCTATCAATCTTTACATTGCTCACCCTGTTTTCAGCGTCAATGCCGCTTCGGTCATTACAATTGTCTGCGATACATCAAACCCGAAGACGTCTTGCGAAAAGCACAGCAGTTATTGAACTCCAGGGACTCGAAATCATAAAATATGAGATGCTTCAATGGAGATGTTATTGAAAAAATGCGTCAACGTCTTGCCGAAATGATAACCAACCGCTTCGGCCATAAACAGAAAACGAAGGCTATTCAAACGTTTTTGGAATTAGAATTTCAGATGCTTCCTGCGGGTCTGTGGAGAGGGTACAGACGGACACATGTAATGATCCGATTGCCCGCTGCACCTTTCTCATGATAAATGGTTTTTTAACCTGAATTCGACATTGCTCTTCAAGAATATGCGTATCTTGAGTGTATTTATCATCCTCGCATGTTCCCGGATCAAGCCCGGGAGGGATCCAGTTTTTGGTATGGCTGCATACCCCCTGGATTCCTGCTGCCGCAGGAATGACAGGGATTCTCTAAGTAAGAGGATCCCATAACATATTGAATTTATTAAATTCTTATGTCGAACTCAGGCAATTTAAGAATTGACTGCAGCTTTCAACTTGCTCCCTGCACTGAACTTTACTGATTTTGAAGCAGCAATTTTGATGGGATCCCCTGTTTGAGGGTTACGACCCTCGCGGGCAGAACGATTCGAAATGGAGAAAGTACCAAAACCGGTCAATGGAATTGATTCACCTTTTTCCAAACCACTTTTAATCACCTCCAGCGTTGCATTTAAAAATAATTCCGCATCTACTTTGCTTCTTCCTGTTTTGTCTGCAATCGCTGCAATCAGGTCTGATTTTGTCATAATTTTTCCCTTCTAATTAGATTAATAATGAGACAACCAACTTGCGTTTATTATGTTATAAAAAGCACTGATCCGATAAAGAAGGTCCTTAACATACAAGCTGACCTGGCTAGCTCCTGCCCAGGTATAGATAAATTCAACAGTTAAGTTATTTATTCCCCTCAAAATCGGTACCGAGACAATTTCTTTGCCAATTAAATATTCCAAACTGCAATGAATTGCATGTATCGTCAAAAATCCTCAACAAATATCGTCCTGGCATTGTTTAGCTCACAACAGCCCGGAAGTCAAGTCTCCTCTTTTTTCTCAATGCAGCATTGATTATATACCATCGCAAAAAAAGAAAAATGATGTTATTTTATAAAGACGGTTCCAGAATCTGTCTTTACCACGGAAAAGGTACGATAATTGTAAGTTAAATGTAAAACGCCTGTCGATCAGTTGCTGTTGTTTAATTCCGGTTTCAGATTACAAATTGAAAAAAATTTGTGTTGCATAACCCGAGTCCTCATATTTCTATCTGTTCAATCGACGGCGTGAATACATTATTATTATTGTACGTGAATCAGGAATCAAAAAACGTGTCATTCCTGGCTTGACCAGGAATCCAGGGGGACATGGGCGATTTTTTGGATACCGGATCATCCCGGATCAAGTCCGGGATGATCCGGGACCGGCATGACACATAAAAATTATTAAATTTTTGATTTTATAAATTAAATTTCAACCCCTGATTCGCATTATAGTTGGAAAAGATAATCACGACGGGTGGGTGAAATCATGGATGACAATGTAGCAAAGGGATGGGGGTTTTCATATATTGTTGGGGTCTCGGTCATCCTTCACGTTTTGGGATTATTCCTGATTCTCATCTTTTCTATGCCAACCGAGAAACAACATCAAAGATCTTCTGTTCGTGTCGGAATTAAATTTGCTCCCAAACATGTTGTAAGCGATTCAATAACTCCCCTTTCTGATTCACAAGAGGATGGAATCGGCATGCAAGATGAAACTGTTGAAGGTGGACCTGTCGAATCCACAGTGGCCCCTGTAAAACCCTCACTGCCCAAGAAAGAAGTCGCTGCTGTTCCTGCACCTGAGACACCCAAGACTGTGGAAGCAACGGTTCCTGAAAAACCTGTATTGCCGGAAATGGAGGTCACTGAAACTAAAACAAATCAAGTCTCTCCAAAAAAAGAAAAGTTGACTGCGCAACCGAAAAAGAAACTTCTTCCTGAAAAGGACCAGGTTGTTCAAATTCCTGAAAAAAACGCACTGCCTCAGGAAACAGTGGCTGCAGTTCCGGAAAAACCCATCTCGCCTGAGATGGAAGTGACAGCAACTTCTGAGGAACGGATCTCACCTAAAAAAGAAAAGTTGACTGCGCAACCGAAAAAGTCCGCACCAACAGAGAATCAACAAGTTGTTCAAACTCCCGAAAAAAAGATAACGAGTGAGAAAATGAAGGTTGCTCATTCAGAAAATCCAACATCTCCGGTCATAGAACAGGTTGTCCAAGCTCCGGAAAATCGCGAATCAACCGAGAAAAAGCAGATCGCTCAATCCGTAGAGAAACTCACCCCATCTAAAAAGAAGAAAGAAGTGGCTGTGCCGGAAAAAACGGTCACTCCTGAAAAAGAACAGGTCGTGCAAGTACCGGAAAGCCAGGAACCAGCTGAAAAAGAGCCAGTAGCGCAAGCTGAGGAAAAAGTCATTCCTCCCGAAAAGGAAGAGGTGGCTGTGCCGGAAAAAACGGTCACTCCTGAAAAAGAACAGGTCGTGCAAGTACCGGAAAGCCAGGAACCGGCCGAAAAAGAGCCAGTAGCGCAAGCTGAGGAAAAAGTCATTCCTCCCGAAAAGGAAGAGGTGGCTGTGCCGGAAAAAACGGTCACTCCTGAAAAAGAACAGGTCGTGCAAGTACCGGAAAAGCCAGTACCCGCTGAAAAAGAACAGGTTGCGCAAGTGCCGGAAAGCCAGGAACCGGCCGAAAAAGAGCCAGTAGCGCAAGCTGAGGAAAAAGTCATTCCTCCTGAAAAGGAAGAGGTGGCTGTGCCGGAAAAAACGGTCACTCCTGAAAAAGAACAGGTCGTGCAAGTACCGGAAAAGCCAGTACCCGCTGAAAAAGAGCCAGTAGTTCAAGCTGAGGAAAAAGTCATTCCTCCTGAAAAGGAAGAGGTGGCTGTGCCGGAAAAAACGGTCACTCCTGAAAAAGAACAGGTCGTGCAAGTACCGGAAAAGCCAGTATCCGCTGAAAAAGAGCCAGTAGTTCAAGCTGAGGAAAAAGTCATTCCTCCCGAAAAGGAAGAGGTGGCTGTGCTGGAAAAAACGGTCACTCCTGAAAAAGAACAGGTCGCGCAAGTGCCGGAAAAGCCAGTACCCGCTGAAAAAGAGCCAGTAGTTCAAGCTGAGGAAAAAGTCATTCCTCCTGAAAAGGAAGAGGTGGCTGTGCCGGAAAAAACGGTCACTCCTGAAAAAGAACAGGTCGCGCAAGTGCCGGAAAAGCCAGTACCCGCTGAAAAAGATCAAGTAGTTCAAGCTGAGGAAAAAGTCATTCCTCCCGAAAAGGAAGAGGTGGTTGTGGCGGAAAAAACGGTCACTCCTGAAAAAGAACAGGTCGTGCAAGTACCGGAAAAGCCAGTACCCGCTGAAAAAGATCAAGTAGTTCAAGCAGAGGAAAAAGTCATTCCTCCTGAAAAGGAAATAGTGGCTGTGCCGGAAAAAACGGTCACTCCTGAAAAAGAACAGGTTGCGCAAGTGCCGGAAAGCCAGGAACCAGCTAAAAAAGAGCCAGTAGCGCAAGCAGAGGAAAAAGTCATTCCTCCTGAAAAGGAAATTGCGGCTGTGCCCGTAAAACAGGCGGATCGAACGCCCAAAAAACCGGAACCGGTGGCAGAACAAAATATTGTCTTAGCACCTAAAAAACCAACGCTTCAAATGGAAGTGGCTGCGGTGGAGTCGGTACTTATTAACAAGACAATGCCAACCGTCCACGGTGAACTGAGCCTCAAAACTGAATTAAAACAAGCACCTCAGCTCCCTGCCAAACAATTGACGAAAAAAACAAATACCGCGCTCTTACCCAAATTAAAACCCAAGATTCTGGCCAAATCTTTTTCCAAACAGAATCGAACTCAAACTTTTATTTCCGAAAAATCGCCGTCGGCAATACAACCCCGGGAGTTAAGCGATGCTCCTTTGTCAAAATTATCCTCAAGATCCAAAAAAGAGGTTCTTTCTTCCGATGAAGTCCTGGTAGAGGCTCCCAAAGCGCTAAAAAAAATGGAAAAACCCCCTTCCGTTTCCGTTCCGGATTCTCCGGCCCCTTTGATTTCCAAGTTAGAAATTGCACCCCGTGTGTCGGATGAAGCCATCACGGAAACACCTGAATTGCAGCTCAAGGAGCCTGCCACTGTTCTTGCGCGTGAAACCTTGGATACCACCTTGGAACTGGAAACTTTGGAGCCAACACCGGATGTGGCTGATAAAGCCATCACCGAAACACCGCAGTTGGAACCTGCGAATCCCGCTCCCGAACTCTCCACTGAAACCATCGCTGAAAGCTTGAAATTGGAGCCTTTGAAATCCACTCCGGATGTGCCTGGGGAAACCATCAAAGAAACGCCTCAACTGGAACTCGCGGATGATAAGGTAGTTTTGTCGGATGAGGCCATAGACGCAAATCTGGAACTGGAACTCGCTTCGGAAGTTTCAAGCGAAGCTATTGAGGCCATTCCGAAACTGCAAACAGCGAAACCGGTATTGAATCTCTCGAATGAAACCAATGCCGCAAACCTGGAATTGAAACCTTTGGAGCCTGCACCGGATATGGCACATGAAGTTGTCAAGGAAATTCCCAAATTAGAATCCAAAGAAGCCGTGCCGGGGATCAAAGCAAAATCCGTTGTTGCAGACTTGGAATTGGAGTTGAAGTCTGTGGAAAATATTTCACAAGAAACCATCACTGCCACTCCCAAACTCGAGTCGTCAAAACCTACACCCAAACTTTCGCAAGAAACCATCGCCAATATCGAACTGGAACCTCTAGAACCAACTCCGGAGGTGTCTCACGAAGTTGTTTCCGCAACACCAAAATTAAAACCTGCAGGACCCGCTCCCAGTCTTTCGGATGAAACTGTTGCTACAAAGCTGAAACTGGATCCCTTGGAACCATCTTCGAAAATGTCACGCGAACTCATCGTAGCGACTCCAAAATTAGAGCCCTCGGAATCTGAAACTGAAATTCCGGATGAAACTATTGTCACCAAACTCGAATTGGAATTAAAACCTTCTGCGAAAGTGTCTCAGGTAGCGATCACTGCAGCTCCCGAACTCGAACCCGCGAAACCTGCCCCTGGTCCCTCCGACACGGTCATTGCCACAAATCTGGAACTGGACTTGGAGTCGGTTCCTGAAGGATCGGATGAAGTCATCATGACTACTCCGGAATTGGAGCTAGAACCCACACCCGATTTAGCAGAGGATGCCATCGCCGAGTTGAAGTTGGAACCCTTGGAACCCGCTCCTGATGTCGTGAATGAAGAGATCACTGCAACCCCGGACCTGGAAACCGCTGCACCCGTTCCCGGAGCATCGGATGAAGCCATCGTTTCAAACCTGGAATTGGACTTGGGACCGGTTCCCAACGTATCCGACGAGGCAGTTACGGCAATTCCCGACCTGGAACCTGTGGGGCCTGTGAATGGAGCATTAAATGAAGATATCGACACAAGCCTGGAACTTGATTTAGAACCCGTCCCAGATGCCTTGGATGAAGCAATTACGGATACACCGGAATTGGATTTGAAACCAGCGCCTGATCTTTCGAAGGAGACAATTGCTTCACTGGAATCAAAACCTTTGAACCCCACACCTCAACTGTCCGATGAAGCCATCACGGAGACCCCGGAGTTGGCCTTGAAACCCGCACTAGAATTATCGGATGAAGCGATCGCTGCCTTGGAATCGGAGCCCTTGGAACCCGCCCCGGCAGTCAAGGACAAAGCAATCAATTCGATACCAGATTTGCAGACCAACGAAGTCGCTCCCGATACCGTGGAAATCTCTCTGAACGTGGTGCCGGAGCCGGGTTACACCCTCGTTGACAAAGAAACAGACACTCGAAATTTCGAATTAAAAACAGAGAGTGACTCCAATTCATTTGCAGTGGCCAAAGCAGACGCCAGCAATTTGAAACCAACAATTGCAGGTTCCAAAGTGGCTCCTGGTGAGGGTAATGTCGCTTTTGGCCCCTCTTACCAATTGCGCTTGGAGCGCGAACAATACAATGCATTGATCGCTGTCGCAGTTCAACAGGAGTTTGAGGCCCCCGACCACCATAGAGATAAAAATCTAGTTGTGCTCATCGAAGTCATGATTGGCTCCCATGGACAACTCGTTGAACACAAATTACAACGAAGCAGCAGAGTCAGTGAATTTGATTTTGCTGCCATCACGGCAGTGAAAACCGCGCATTTTCCAAGACTTCCGGAACATTTATCAAAAGATCCACCCTATGTCGTTGTTTTGAAAATCTCGCCTTAACTTTTCAAGTCACCCCTGTCAGAATGGCTGGAACTCGAGAACTCCTGTTAAGTAAAAAATGCTCAGACGAAATTATTTACGAGGAATTGGTTATGGTAGTACGCATCACCGTGTTTGGAATTTTATGCTGGATCACTCCTTTTTTCGCTTCAGGACAGACCTATTCTCCTGACGTCGTATCGATTGAGGGACTAAAATTTTCCCGTTTTGTACTTTCTGTAAAAACACTGGCAAATTTTTCGGCACATTCCAAAGCGACAAGTTGGTTGTATGTCTTGGAGAAAAACCTTTGCTGGAGTGGTGTTTTTAAGTTGTTTGATTCCGCCAATAACTTCTGCCGGGTTACCGGTGAACGATTGGATTTGCAATTGCACGTGGGAATCAAAGAAACCGGTAGACCTGCTGTGATATTGACCGTTGCGGACTCAGAAGGAATCGCACTGTTTGAGGAAATAATCCCTCTTGTGCAAAATCGTCTTCGGGAAACAGACGTGATGGAAGTGATCAACCAAATCACTGAAAAACTCACCGTACAACCAGGCATCTTGGGGTCCACAATTGCTTTTAGTTTCAAACAACCCGGTTACAGGAGCGTGATTGCTCGCATCAATACTCATGGTCAACACCTCGCTGCGGTTTCTCACAATCGTTTCATCAGTATCATCCCTGAATGGAATCCTGATGGTACTTCGATTGTTTACACGGTGGTTAGTCGTTCCGGGACTTCAGTATACCACGATGACCTGAGAGGAAATACTCGGCTCTTGGTTAAAAGAGAGGGGGTCAATACAGGCGGTACCTGGACAAAAAATGGCAAAGCGCTCATTTTCTCCTACAGCAGAAACGGCAATGCAGATCTTTATATGTATCATCTGGAAACTCAAAAACTCACCCGATTGACCACTCATCCTCGTATCGACACATCACCTTCCTTGTCACCGGATGGTAAAAATCTTCTCTTTGTTTCAGACCGTGCCGGCAGTCCGCAAATTTACAACATGCGATTGCCAAGCAAAGAAGTGCGTCGCGTGACCTTCACGGACTCCCGAAATACTGACCCGGTTTGGAGTCCGGATGGCTCTTTGATTGCTTTTACTAAATTCACTCGAGGCAGGGACCAGATTTATCTCATGGACAGTGCAGGAGAGAACGTTCGTCCTCTCATCCAGAGTCCATATCCCTGTGAACAACCTGCGTGGTCCCCGGATAATCGGCAGATCGTCTTCTCATCCAAACGTGGAAAAGATTTTAAACTTTATACTGTTTTTTTGGACGGAAAAGGATTACGTCGATTGACCCAAACTCCAGAAGGTTATCATGAGCAATCTCCTTCCTGGACACTCCGCCGAATCGATTTTTAGGATTATTCTATGACTACTCACAAGGCTTCCAAGGTAAAGACTGTTTTAAATCACCTTTGGATATATGGAATGATGGGAGCAAGCGGAATATTGGTTGCTTGCGCTCCTCCGAATCCAACCCCGGTGGCCACGGCCCAATCGGGTTTACTCAATAATTTGGAGACACGAATCCAGAACCTGGAAAATCAATCCAAGGTGCAGGATCAAATGCAAATGGAATGGAGCAGTGTTCAAGATAGAATAAAGAAATTGGAAAAACTGCAGGATAACCTTCAAGAAATCAAACAGTTAGAGCGGAATCAGAATCAGTTGCTGCTGGAGTACCAGGAAGAGTTTGAAGATCGCATGGCCCGTTTGGAAGCTGATCTGGAACGAAATTTTCAACGAATTCGCAAAATAACAGCAAACGCACCGCTTCAAAATGGTACTGGTGTCTCCAGCGAACAAGCGTATTCCCAAACTGATTCGGCGCAAGATTTGGAGATGTCGGGGTCAGACGATTCTGCAGATTCCCAAACACCTGTCACCCGACCTCCCAGCGTTGAACAGCAATTTGAAATTGCGTCGGAATTGTATAACACGAAACAGTTTTTTAAATCCATTGAACTATTGCGAGAGTTCAGAAGGAAACATCCCCAACATCCCAGTGCGGTGGAAGCCCACTATTTGATAGGAGATGCCTATTATTCCTTGCAAGATTACCCCTCTGCTGCCATTGAGCTTTACGACTTTGTTGAACAAAACTCCCATCATCCCAGTACTATTGACGCACGTTGGAAACTCGCGCAGTCACTTGAAAAATCCGGAGAACTTGGACTGGCGCTGAGTATCTATCAGGAACTGGCGAGTCAAATCGATGCTCCTTATCAGGAACAAGCGCAGAAAAAATTGGAGGAGTATGAAAATTAATAAAAATGATAATTTCGTTCCCTGCCCCGACCGATTACCGGGTCCTCAAGAAATTGCCAGGGAAAAACGAAAAGCTCAATTATTACGCAAATCCCAATGGTGGAAGAACAAGCGCGGACATAATCAATGTTACTATTGTCAAAAAAAATTTCCTGCCAAAGAACTGACCATGGACCACCGGGTCCCCTTGACAAGAGGTGGGAAAAGCATTAAATCCAATCTCGTGCCCTGTTGCAAGGAATGCAACAACAATAAAAAATACTTGCTTCCTTTCGAGTGGAAATCAGGCTTAGCGCCACCAAAATGGAGCAAATTCACTTTCACCTAGAATCACTCCGGAAGGATGACAGGAAAACTGTCCGGGACCTGATCAATCTCAGTTCAACCTTTGAACAGTGGTGGGCAACGGATATTGCTTGATCTCCCCTTTTTCTCCTGCTTCGATTGCCAGGGAAGTTTTCTGCAAAACCCGTTTGTATTTGAGATAGCCGATGCCATGTCGATTCGTTCCTCGAACGATTCGGCTCAAGCTGGTAATTTTTCCGATATTTTCCTGATCATGAAACAGTGATTGGCCTTTCTCCATCTGCAATCCGTGGGGGACGATGAGACCGACGGATTGCCAGTTGGGATATCCACGGTGATACATGCGCGCGTGCGTTTCCTGTCCGATGTAGCACCCTTTTTGATAGGAGATATGATCCATCAGGGCAGCTTCCTGGGGAAAATTTTCCTGTGTATAATCCACACCGAAGCGTGGAATTCCAGCATCAATCCGGATATGGTCAAAGGCATCAAAACCAGTGAGTTGAAGACCATGAGAACCATTCGACAACTCAGTCAGAAAGTCAACAAAAACGTATCGAGGGACAATGTTGATGAAATGCGGCATTTCCCCCAACATGGAATGACATGATCGCATTCGTTGTTCCTGAAACCGCCATTCCATTTCACCACCATAACCCAAATCGGATAGAGCTTCTCCGGAACCGGGTCCAAGCAGGTCACAACGAAGGTAATCGGGAAGTAGTAGTTTCAATTCCAGTTCTTCTTGAATATGAAAGTGATCCAAATAACCACCCACGTAAGGTCCTTCGCCAGGGTTTGTAAACAAAATAAATTCATCTTCCGATACACGAAGTATTTTAACCTCGTACAAAATTCTGCCCTTGTGATTCGATAAAAGATTGGGTTGAATTTGTCCGATTTGAATTTGATTGACATCATTACTGACCATTCCCTGTAAGAACTGCGCGGCTTCAATGCCTTTGAGAGAAATCATGTGAAAGGACTTGAAGTCTAAAATACCGGCAGCTGTTTGTATGGTCCTGATGTCTTGATCGACTCCGGAAGCATAACGCATGGGGAGCGTGGTTCCCTCAATTTCTACGAATTCGGCAGCAAATTTTTCGTGGAAAGCGTCAATTTCAGAAAAATTCTTCATCACCTGGAGAATAAATTTCCGTGTATCTTTTTAGTAGCAGCAATTGCCGCGCTCTCAAATGTCGAATGAGAAGGGTTTTAGCAACTTTTCCTGCTGACTGGGACGGCAAATCTTTTGAAGATTATAACGTGAATCAGGAGTTAAAAAACGTGTCATTCCTGGCTTGACCAGGAATCCAGGATGATCCGGGACCGGCATGACACATAATAATTTTTAAATTATTGATTTTATAAATTAAATTTCACTCCTCATTCGCACGAATATAATCACATTATCCTAACGAATAATCAATATAAATCAACAACTCAAAACCAGACGTCGGTGCTTTTTCGAATCGTTTTTCACTCGGTAGATTTACCGAAGGAATGCTTCTTTCCGCCAATTGCCTTTTACAAATGATTTTTACAGGGAAACACATTTAATTTTTTCAAAAATCCGACACGATCCCTGGCCATCATGGCTGCATTGCCGATCAATATGGCGTCAAAAGGTAAAGAAACTATCCGCGCAACATGTTCAGGAGTACTGATACAACTGGCACTGATGAGAGTTTTACCTGGCTGGGCTTTCCATTCCCTCAGGGCTTTCCATTTTTTCCACCAATTGACGCTTACTTCTACACTCCCTTGATTGTAGGTCTGAACGGGATTTGCAGGAATTGAAGCAATCGCACGGTTGTTGATCAAAAGAATATCCGGGTTAACATCGAGAGCGCGTGGAATCTCTTCTTCCAAGGAACATTCCACAACGGCTTGCAGGCCAATTTCTCTGGAATGCTCCAGGATGGATTTCAGTTCCGTTTCCTGGAAATAATAAACCAGGATGAGTGCGGCACTCGCACCTCGTATTCTGCCTTGCAGTAGTTGGTAAGGGTGAATAATGAATTCTTTATGCAGGAGTGGTAGTGTTGTCCTTTGACTGGCTATTTCCAAAGTCTCCAAGGAGCCTCCAAAATGATTTTTGTCGGTTAAAACAGAAACAGCTTTTGCCCCCCCCGCTTCGTAGTCTTTTACTAAGTGTTCAGGATCCAGCATTTTTACATTTTCCCGGTTTGGTGCTTTCGCTTTAACCTCTGCAATGATGGAAAGCGGTTGCCGAAGCGACCTTTGAATTGCTCCTGCAAAAGAAGAGGGAGGATTGAGAGTTTCAACTTGTTCCCACAAGGCATGTTCCGGAACCAGGTGCCGGGATGCGGAAATTTCCTTAAGTTTCTCTTGGCGTACTTTATCCAGGAAGGTTTTCAAAATATTCTCCAGGATTGGTTAACAAACATCAATACGTTCCCATTTCTTCAAATTATTCCTCATTATGAATGAAACAACATCATTTAAAAATTTTTTCTTTTTTCCATTTATTTTTTCAATCATAGAGCAAAGTGAATAAAATTAGAATCTTACAAGAATTATTTAGTTTTATCGCGGCGTGCGACCAGCAATGACACAAAAATGCTGATCTCAAAAAGCAGAATCAGTGGCCCTGCCATTAAACATTGAGTGAAAATATCGGGCGGCGTTAAAATGGCTGCCACAACGAAGATAGCAATAATCGCATATTTGCGATTTTTACGAAGCCATGCCGCATCGATGACACCCAAACGCGTGAGAAATAAAACAATGATGGGTAACTCGAAAATCAATCCGAATACGAAGAGAATACGAATGGTCAATGATAGATAGGCTCCCATTCTCAGAGAAGGTTCGGTGAAGTTATTCTGGAAACTGAGAAAAAAATCATATCCAAGTGGAAGCACAATAAAATAGCCAAACAAACCTCCTCCAACAAAAAGGGGATATGATAAAAACAAAAAGGGCCAAAATAACTTTCTCTCCTTTGGATAGAGAGCGGGTCTGGCAAAAAGCCAGGCTTGGCCGAGTGTAACAGGTAGTGTAAAAAATAAACTGGTATACAATCCAACTCGCAAATAAGTAAAAAAGGGTTCGGTCAATTCATCAAAAACCAAGGGGATATTGCGAACGTCCAGGGGTTTACGAAAAAGTGTCAAAATGGGTTGTTCCAGTTCAATTTCAACCATCGATGCAATGACGAAACCTATAAATATAAAGGCTCCGGAAATCACAATGCGCTTCCTCAATTCGGACAAGTGTTCCGTCAAGGGCATGGGTGGATCGTGAGGATTTTCTTCTGAAGCATTCGAGTTGTTCTTATTGGACATTGCCATATTTATAATCAATAATGAGTTTGGCAGTGGAAGAGTTTTAAATCATCCTTTGCGGTGTCGGGTAGTACTGCTTTCCGGACGGATTAGAATGAGAGTACCCGAATTGTGAGGATCGAATATGAAAATCTTCTCCGGTGGCACGCTGCTGTTTCCTAAAATATCAAACGAGAGTGGTGCCGGGAATATAGCTCTCCCTTTTCTTTGTGGGAAGTCACGAAGGAGACCAATTCCTGCGGAAATTCCTCGATAAATCGAGAACGATCCGCAAAATCGCTTCCACTGAATGTGCTGCTGACTATCGGAGCTGTGAGTGTCAAAAAGCGACGAGCACGGGTAATTGCCACATAAAAAAGACGCCTTTCCTCTTCTAAGAGCGATTCGGGTTCCAGGGATCGTTGATGGGGGAATTGTCCTTCTGTGAGACCAATCACGAAAACGGCATCCCATTCCAGGCCTTTTGCTTGGTGAATAGTACTGAGCGTCAAACATTCGTCTTCCTGAAATTGGTCTGCTTCATAATCTTTGATGACTGTAGGACCTACCAAAGAAAGCTCATTAAGGAGACGTTCCAAGGACTTGTACTTACCGGCAAATTCTTCGAGATACCGGATATCGACTTCACGCTGAATTGCATTTTCATAGTTGACCATCAAATAATCCTCATAGATCACCTGATAGACTGTATTGATCATTTGCGCAGGAGTTGTCCCTTCTTCCAGAATCTTTTTGAAGCAAGAGAGAATCTGGTTCCAGTGTGTGCGTGCTTTTTGGGGAATTTTACTTTGTAATTCCTTATTTTCTGATGTGAGATGAACCGCTTTTTGATCAAGAAAGATTTGGAAAATTTTTTGTGCCGTCGTATTTCCGATTCCAGGAACCATTTTCAGAACCCGCATCCATGCAATTTCATCCAGGGGATTGAAAACTATTTTAAGAAACGAAAGGATGTCCTTCATATGGGCTTGTTCAAAAAACTGTACGCCGGAGCGGATAATAAAGGGAATACCCCTTTGGGTCAACGCCAACTGCAAGGTTGCTGATTGTACATGATTCCGATATAAGACGCTGATTTCATTCAAGCTGATGTCTTGGTCTTTCAGTTTAAAGATTTGTTCTACAACCACTTCCGCTTCTCGCTCCGTGTCATAAATCGCATACAACGCAGGTTTGACCAAACGGGGCAAGATGGTATAGAGGTCTTTACGAAATTGCGATTTATTCAAGTTGATACTGCAATTTGCCAATGCTAAAATTTCCGGCGTACTCCGGTAGTTTTGCTCAAGACGATAAACAGTGGCCTGATATTTATCAGGGAATTCGAGAATATTCTTGAAATTGGCGCCTCTCCAACTGTAAATCGACTGAGCATCGTCACCTACGACCATCAAATTTCCGTGCGTTTGAGCCAAGTGTTTCAAAATGCCGGCTTGGACTATATTTGTATCTTGGTACTCATCAACGAGAATAAACTGGATTTGCTGAACCAAAGGCATTTTGTTGAAGTTTTTCAATAAGAGATCCAACCAATTTTCAAGCAAATCATCAAAATCCATCGCATTGTTCCGTCTTTTTTTTCGACGATAATTGCGATGAACCTTCAATATTTCAGAAATGAGTGGATAAAATCGAGGATATTGAGATTCGAGCAATTCTTCCAGACCAAAATCTCGGGTGGAATAGGGTTTGCGTTGCAAGGAAATTTCATCACAATTCTGATTAAAAGCCAGAGAAAAGATATCTTGCAACAATGCCGTCTTTGGAAAGTTCTTTCCAGGGGATCCCAGCGCGTCTGCCACGGCTGCTTTAAGCAGATCGCGGGAATCTGAATTGTCTAAGATTGAATAATTATTTTTATATTCTAAAAGCGGAGCATGGCGACGGAGAAAACGATTGGCCAGACTATGAAAGGTACCATGGATCAGAGTATTTTTAATTTTTGTCTGATCAATGGATTTGGCCACTCGCTGGACCATTTCCTGCGCTGCTTTATTGGTAAATGTGACCAGCATGATACTTGACGGATTTACCCCCGATCGCACCAACTTGGTCACACGATGGACAATCACTCGGGTTTTACCACTTCCGGCACCTGCAATCACTAAGACAGGGCCGTTGCGGTGATTGACGATTTGCTGCTGAGCAGTATTCAATACCTCCATGGCATGAAAAGCAGTGGGTGGTTGACAGAAAAAAATATATACTTCCCCGTTTTTATATAGGAATCCTTGTTAGATGAAAAGGACTTTCCCCTCTTAAAAAAAGAAAACCACGATGAACTTGAATTCCCTGGCAAACAGCATCAATTCATTCCTCAGCCAGTTTTTCAATAGCCAATTTCCGGCAGACACTATCCCTTATCTCCTTGCCGGGTTTGCCCTGATTGTGATTCTTGGAATTTCCCTGCTGATCTACATATATCGGACCAGGTCGGCCCGTAATTCAGGAGAGCGAAAACTTTCAGAAAAAGTAACAGAAAAAAAACTGCTTCAATTTGAAAAAATACAACTCAAACAACAAAGGGTAGCAGAAAAAAAGAGAGAGCAAATTGAAAAACAAAAACAATTGAAGAAGCTGAGTCGCGTTCAGGACAAAACGCGACACATTCAAGAGGAATTAGAGAAAATAGAAAAAGAGCGCCCCCCCCGAATTCTGCAAAAAGAATGGCCTTCCCCTCCCCAAAGGACCGTAGTTCCGGAAACAGGCGCCTTTCTGGAACGCTTGAGAAAAGGAATGGAAAAAACCCGTCACAACCTCATACAGGGGATTGGCAACGTTGCATTGGGAAAAAAAGAAATTGATGGGGAACTCCTGGAAGAGCTCGAAGAATTGTTGATTGCCGCCGATATTGGTCCGGAGACGACTTATCGTATCCTCGATGCTATTACTGAAAAAGTGAAACGGGAACAATTGAAAGACCCTCGATTTTTAAGGGAAATGCTTCAAAGTGAAATTGTCTCAATCATGGAAAAAAAATATGAGGCAGCGGCAACTGAAGATAAAAATCCGTTGGTGCTTTTATTTGTTGGAGTCAACGGTGTCGGGAAAACCACCACGATTGGAAAAGTGGCGGCACAATATCAAAATGAGGGAAAAAAAGTCCTTATGGGCGCCGGAGATACTTTTCGAGCGGCAGCAATTGAACAACTGACCGAATGGAGTAAGCGTGCTGGTTGTGACATTGTCGCTAAATCAGAACAAAGCGATCCTGCTTCGGTATTGTATGAAGCACTCCAAAAAGCCCTCGAAGATCACTACGATGTAGTGATTTGCGATACTGCGGGTCGATTACACACAAAAAAGAACCTCATGGAAGAATTGAAAAAAATGATGCGTGTCATGAAAAAGCTCATTCCGGATGCACCCCATGAAATCTTTCTGGTTCTGGATGCCACTACTGGTCAAAATGCGATTTTCCAAGTTCGTGAGTTTCGTGAGATCGCTGAATTGACAGGGTTGGTGATCACTAAATTGGATGGAACCGCCAAAGGAGGCGTGGTGATAGGAATCGTTAACGAATTCGATATTCCCGTACGTTTTATAGGGATCGGGGAAAGTATCAATGACCTGCGACCCTTCAATGCGACCGACTTCACGCAATCCCTCTTCACCTGAAGAATGGAAAGAGACGCTTTATCGGTTTTTTTGCTCAGCCAAAGCTTGGATCAGCGCATCCAAATCGAATGGAATCGGAGATGTGAAATGTTGATGTTCTCCCGTCACAGGATGGATAAAACCCAACTCACGCGCATGCAAAGCCAGCCGTCCGCATTGAAGGAGAATCGTCTGTAGTTTCGAGGATTGCAGCCGCGCATGCCGGATTGGGTTGCGTCCATACTGCAGGTCACCCCATATTGGCATATTTTGAGAACTGAGATGGACTCGGATTTGGTGAGTCCGCCCGGTTTTCAAACGGCATTCCAAATGAGCAAACGGTGGATAGCGGGCGATAACTTTCCAATGGGTAGTGGCAGGTTTGCCATTTATGACAATCGCCTTTTTTTTACGATTTTTTGGATGCCTGCCAATGGCGCTCTCGATCGTTCCCCTATCTTGCAAAGGATCTCCATAGATCAACGCCTCATAGATGCGATGGATGGTGTGTTCTTGAAATTGACGTGAGAGATTTGTGTGTGCCACATCGGTTTTAGCAACGACCAGGACGCCTGTGGTATCTTTATCCAAACGGTGTACAATTCCAGGACGCAATTTTCCCCCAATTCCGGAAAGATCCGGACAATGATGCAACAGCAAGTTAACGAGCGTTCCGGAATCGTGGCCTGGAGCAGGATGTACCACCATTCCCGCTGCTTTGTTGATGACAATCAAGTTGGCATCTTCAAATAAAATATCCAACTCTCCGGATTCGGGTACGACGTCTAAAGGTTCGGGTTTCATCAGCGAAAATCGAATACAATCTCCCAAGCGTACTTTATAGGAAGGCGAAACGGGTTGTCCGTTGACTTCTGCCATTCCTTTCTTTAACAGTCGTTGAGCCAGTGAGCGTGAATTCACTTCGCAATAGGAACTGAGCAAAACATCTATACGACGCCTGGCGTCGGCTTCGCTCACTTTGTAAGTAATCAATTCTTCCATAGATATTGAATACAAGACTAATACTCGTACAACTCGAACTGCTCATGATGGAGTGAGTTGGATGTTTTGAAAATGACTTTGTGTCCTAAATCTTTTTCAATTTTTTGCAACGTGGGAATTTCCGCTTCCAGGTATTCGTGAACGTCTGGGTGGACGTGGACGACAAAGGAACCATTGCGATTTTTGGGTCGAGTGCGATAGAGTTCTCTGAAAATTTCAAAGCTCACGGTGGAGACGGATTTCAATCGTCCCTTTCCTTCACAATAAGGGCAGGGATCACAGAGGTAACGCGCCAGGTTTTCACGGTCTCGTTTTCTCGTCATTTCCACCAGCCCCATTTCACTGATTTGCAAAATTTTGCTCCTCATCTTGTCATATTTTAGCTGTTCTTTGAGAGCGTTATAGACTTTCTGCCGGTGTTCCGGCAATTCCATGTCAATGAAATCGATTATAATGATACCTCCGATATTGCGTAATTGCAGTTGATAGACCAATTCTTCTACAGCTTCCAGGTTTGTTTTAAGAATGGTTTTTTCCCGACTTTCCTGACTTACGAAACGTCCTGTGTTCACATCAACGGCAGTCAAGGCTTCAGTTTGGTCAATCATCAAATACCCTCGGGATTTGAGCCAGACTTTTTGTCCCAACGCCCGTTCGATTTCGGCTTCAATACCATAATGGTCAAAAATCGGCACCTCCTTGGTGAAATACTCCAATATTGAACGATAGCGTGGCAAGTAGTTGTCGAGAAATTTTTTAACATTTTTGTACTCACGCTTATTGTCGATGATCACTCTGCGAATTTCCGGAGAGAGTATGTCTCGAATCGAACGAAACACGACATGCAAATCGCTGTGCAATAATGCAGGCGCTTCCCTTTCCTGAAAACGGTTCAGGACGTCATCCCAGATGGATACCAAATAATTCAAATCCGATCGCAGATCGTCTTCCGTACGCCCTTCCGCAACGGTCCGAATGATAAAGCCCGATTTTTCGGGACGAAGTCTATTGACAGTTTCTTTGAGACGCAATCGTTCCTCATGAGTGGTGATTTGACGAGAGACCCCCAGTGTTTTCACGGTTGGCATATAAACCAGATTGCGTCCGGGGATGGAAATATGGCTCGTGATCCGGGCTCCCTTCGTCCCGATAGGCCCCTTGGAAACTTGAACCAGAATGTCCTGCTTTTCTGAAAGCAAGTCGTCGATCTTCACTTTTTCGTTGCGACCGACGGGAGTCGTTTTTTCCTCTTCATCAAAAATAACATTCTCTGGCTGGACGTCATCGATATATAAGAAAGCGGCTCTTTCGACTCCTATGTCTACAAATGCGGCGTCCATACTCGGCAAAACTTTTAATACTTTGCCCTTATAAATGTTTCCAACAATTCCTTTCTCCTTGAGTCGTTCGAAATACAACTCCGAAACAAGACCATTGCTTTCCATAACCGCAACTCTTGCTTCATGAGGCGAGTAATTGATGATCATATCTTTTGGCATATTAACACTCTATTATTGAAATAAGGGACTGTTGTTGAAAGTCCCGATCATTGTGGATCTGGTGACAATTTCGTGGGTTTCACCCACAAAGAAATTTTTGGCCATTGTTGCAACAAAGAAATCCCTTCCGGAAGGATCGCTTCGGGTTGCACCCAATAGCTTCCTGGCTTGTATTGCACCAGGTCAATCGTTCCATAAATCTGGGAAGGCTCCAAGTTGTTCACCAGTTCTTCAGGTCCTTCCACAAACAGGTTGAATTCCGTCGGGTTGGTGACGGACACATAATTTTGATTCAGCAAAAGAATCTCCACGTTGTCAAAGCGCTTACGGACCGACAAACTGGAAACCATCACGTTGGCAATATACGAGTCGATTCCATCATCTGAAATCTGTAAGTTGGGATCCGGCAAATCCAGGCTGACAATCATTTCAAGCGAACTATTTATATCCTGCAAATCTATTTCATTGGTAAAAACCGCATCTATGCTCTGCAAAACCGATTGGGGCCCTTTCACTTTGACAGTCCCGGGAAAAATTTGGATACCTCGCAAAATCTTACCGGACTGCAGTTGCCCCTGGTAACGGGCACGAATTGTCAGTTGTTTTTCTATCATCTCTTCAATCATCAATTCAATTTGGGCAGGAATGATATGCGCTACGGAAATACTCTCCGAAATGGGAATGTTCTGCTCAGTCAGGGTGTATTGATAAAGACCGGACCGGGCATTGGTCAAATCAACGGTGGCCTGAAGAGCGGAGGGATTGAAGTTGTTGCGGTAACGGCGGAGAATGCGCCCTGAAACACTGACTACGGAAGGAACGTCAGAGGTGATTTGCATATGGGCGGGTAGATTGATGAAAACCAGAGGTACAAAAAAACTGATTTCAACAGACTCTCCTCCCTGTTTGGCTAAAAACCAAACAAACGAAGCCAACAAAAAGGAAAGAAGGGCAAATGGCAGAATTTTCTTTATCTTCAACACGATTGACCACTTGAAATGGAGAGGGATGATCCCTGTCGAAAATGTCCCGGGAATCAAATTCGTATCGGATCAAACCGTCACCGTCGCCGATTTTTTATTTTTCTTACGTGAATCAGGAGTTAAAAAACGTGTCATTCCTGGCTTGACCAGGAATCCAGGGGGATCCGGGCGATATTTTGGATGCCGGATCTTCCTGGTCCGGCATGACACATCATAATTATTAAATTATTGATTTTATAAATTAAATTTCAACTCCTGATTCGCATTCTTCTTATCAGCTTCAATGATTTCAGATACAGGTTTTTCACTTTCGGGTAAATCTGTCGTATCCACATTCATCAAGTCGAACAAAAGCTTTTTGATATTGGGATTGGAAGATTCCCGGTATAATTCTCCTTTGTGACTCAAGCTGATTTCACTTCGTTCTTCTGAAACAACAAGCACCAGCGCGTCCGATTCTTCCGTCAATCCAATCGCAGCGCGGTGGCGGGTGCCCAACATGGGACTGACAATCACGTTTGTGGAAATTGGTAATAAACAACACGCGGCGGCCAAACGACCTTTGCGATCTATGATGACTGCCCCATCATGGAGCGGGGAGGTGGAGCGAAAAATGCTCATCAACAATTCCTTACTGCACACAGCATCGATAGCCGTACCCTTTTCTATATAGTTGCGCAGTCCCACGTCACGCTCAAATACAACCAGGGCGCCTACATTCTCCCGTGCCATCGTTTTTGCCCCCTGAATGACTTCGTCTATCATCCCTTTCTTGAACGGATTGCCCCCTGTAAAAAAAGTGATCAGACCAAATTGAGCCAGAGCATTACGAATTTCGGACTGAAAAAGAATCACCAACACCAACACCAGCGAATTTGCCAAATTGTCCAATAGCAGTCCAATTGCTTCCAGTTGAAGAATCCGCGTTAACAGGTAAACTGCTAATACTAAGCAAAAACCGACGAGGATCGGCATCGTCCGGGTTTCTTTGACCAGGGTGAAGAGCCGGTAAAATATAATGGTCAGTAACAGGATGTCGACAACATCCGGCCATCCTACGTTTTGAAAAATTTCTATCATAATTCATTCCAGACAAACCATGCCCGAGGAACCGTCTGCTGATCTGAGAGTCGCCTGGTACACTGCAACGAAAGTCTGAACTTACCCTCTATGTCATTCCTTCCAAACTTGTCCCCGCTAAACTTTTCCCCGCGAAAGCGGGGAGCGGGGAGCGGAATTCCAGGGTATCGAAACTTTCCCTGGATTCCGGGTCTTCGCCCGGAATAACAGCGGCTTGAATAGACGGAAGGAGAAAAACATGTACGCACTTTTACCCTGTGGTACCAGTAACACATCGGCAATGGAGCGGATCAGGTGATACCACGCGTCATGGGGAGCAAATATCAGGGAAGGATACTGCGCTGAAAAATATTGAAGGCCGCATTGGCTACCGGGAGTATGTACCTGGTCAATTGATCACTGGCGTAAAACGTTGAATAGCACGGTGGACTTCTTCTCCATCCAATGTTTCTTTTTCCATCAGCAATTTTGCTAAATACTCCAATGATTGACGGTGCATAATCAATATGTCACGTGCTCTTGTGTAGCATTTGGTAATCAATTCTTTCACTTCCAAATCAACAAGCTGCGCAGTTTCATCACTGTATGCCTTATGCATCAACAAATCCTTCCCCAAGAAAACCGGGTCCCCGTCATCCGCGCAAGTCAAGGGTCCCAGTTTTTCATTCATCCCCCATTGGCAGACCATTTTCCGGGCTAAATCTGTCGCTTTTTTCAAGTCATCACTGGCTCCCGTCGTGAATCTGTTGAACACCAGGTGTTCTGCTGCGCGTCCGCCCATCATCATGGCAATATGTCCCAGTAATCCCTGTTGCGTATGACTATGACGATCTTCCGTAGGCAGCAACTGGGTAACCCCCAATGCGCGACCTCTCGGAATAATGGTCACTTTGTGCACTGGGTCGACCTCCGGAATGCTGGCGGCTACCAATGCGTGTCCGGCTTCATGGTAAGCAGTGGTTTCTTTTTCTTCTTCGCTGATGAGCAGGCTTTTTCGTTCCGCTCCCATCAACACTTTATCCTTGGCATATTCAAAATCGTCCAGGTCCACAACCGATTTGTCCTTCCGTGCCGCCCACAATGCGGCTTCATTGCATAAATTCGCCAAATCTGCTCCTGTGAAACCAGGAGTGCCACGGGCGATCACTCGCAGGTCGACGGATTCTTCCAATTCAATGGTGCGTGTATGGACGTTCAAAATCGATTCTCTGCCATTGATATCGGGAAGAGGAACGTTGATATGCCGGTCAAAACGACCGGGTCGCAGCAGGGCAGAATCCAAGACATCCGGACGATTGGTGGCAGCGACAATAATCACGCCATTGTTCGTATCGAATCCATCCATCTCCACAAGCAACTGATTGAGCGTTTGTTCGCGTTCGTCATTTCCTCCTCCCAATCCGGCGCCTCGACTGCGCCCCACTGCATCGATTTCATCAATAAAAATTATACAGGGAGCCGTCTTTTTTCCTTGTTCGAATAAATCGCGAACCCGGCTCGCCCCCACACCCACGAACATCTCGACAAAATCGGAACCGCTGATACTGAAGAAAGGCACTCCCGCTTCTCCCGCAATGGCTTTTGCCAGCAAGGTCTTTCCTGTTCCCGGATTACCCACCAATAAGACGCCTCGTGGAATCTCACCTCCCAACGCTTCGAATTTCTGAGGATCGGAAAGGAAATCCACGATTTCCCCCAGTTCTTCCCGGGCTTCATCGATACCAGCCACGTCCTTGAAGGTCACCGCGTGGTCGTTCCCTTCAGTCACCCGAGCACGGATCTTGCCAAATCCCAGGGTCTTATTGCTTCCCCCTTGAAACTGGCGCATGAAAATAATCCAAATGCCAATGATCAATAGAATCGGCAACCAACTGTTCAAAATCGACCAGAATATCCCGCCTCTCGAATCCGATTCCACCCGAATTCCCACTTCATGCTGCTCCAGGAATTCAATCAACTGAGGGTATTCTGGTACGGAAGTTTGAAAAGGTCCGTATTCTTGATTGACTCCATAAATTTCACTGCCTCTGATAACTACTTCGTTGATACTACCGTGTTCCACCTGTGACAAGAAGTCTGAAAAAGAGATGGAGCGGTCTCCGGAAGAGCGAGAGCCCATGAAATTGAACAGGAACAGGATCACAAAACCGATGATTAACCAAATGCCGATGTTTTTTATGAATGCATTCACTTCCGCCTCATGACAGAATTAAAATGTGTTGGTATGAAAACAGTCCTGATGTAATCACTGAAATTCCCCTCTATGCGTAATTATCTTAATTTTCGTAAAATTTAATATAAAATGATTTCTCGATATTCACAAGCCAACAACCCGTGAAGGAAAATTTTCAAATTTCTTTGCATCCCATGAAAAAAAACACTCCCCTTGCCGGGAAATTGTCCTACCTGCCTGATCTTCCTGGCGTGTATCGATATCTGGACGACAGGGGGGAGATCCTTTATATCGGCAAAGCCAAATCTCTCAAAAACCGGGTACGCTCTTATTTCCAACCTTCAGCGCAGCATAATCTCCGTTTACAGTTGATGGTTTCCCTGGTGCATGATGTCGATTCCACCGTTACCAATACTGAATCCGAAGCATTGATATTGGAAGCCCATGAGATAAAAACCCATCAACCTCGCTACAATGTTGAACTCAAAGACGATAAATCCTACCCTTATTTTAAACTCACTACGTATGAGATGTATCCCCGCTTGCTCTTGGTGCGGGAATCATTTCACAAGCAAGCCGAATATTATGGGCCCTATCCCTCGGTACGGAATGCCCGGCAAGTTTTACGCCTGGTCAATAAGTATTTCTTACTTCGCACGAGCCGCATGGACCTGGATGGGACAAAAACGTTTCGCCCCTGTCTCAATTTTCAATTGAAACGCTGCCTGGCTCCGTGCCGTGGAACGGTTCCCGTGAAACAATATGCGGAGGAAATGCGACAGGTGCGTTGGTTCCTGCAAGGGAAATTCCGTCAATTGATTGCATTGCTTCAATCGCGAATGCAAGCTGCATCCGCCAAAATGGATTTTGAAAAAGCGGCAAAGCTCCGAGATCAAATTCAAGCGACTCAACGGACTTTTGACCGGCAACAGTTTCTCACTCCTGCAAGTGAAAACCTGGATGTATTGGCTCTCTATCGTGAGGCGGAACTGGCTGGCATCGAGGTCTTTTTCATACGTTATGGGAGATTGCTCTCCAGAGATTTCTTCTTTTTTGAAGAAGTGGAGAACGCATCCGACGACAACTTACTGGGGCAGGTCCTCAATCGCATATATATAGGCAATCGTTCTGTTGTTCCTCACAAGATTTTATTACCTTTTCCTTATTCCGACCAAATTTTGCTCGCCAAGGTTTTGAGTGAGAAAATACAGCGTAAGGTTTCGATTACCGTTCCCCAAAGAGGGAACAAAAAACATGCAGTGGAGATGGCATGGCGCAACGCAAAAGTTCACTTACTGGAAAAGAAACAGCAACAGGTCGACCAGGAAACCCTTTTACTGAAAATACAGAGGACGTTGCACTTGAAAAGATTGCCCCGCATCATTGAAGCTTTTGATATCTCAAATATCTCCGGATCTCATACCGTGGCATCGATGGTGTCGTGGAAAGATAATAAACCCGATAAGGAGAATTACCGTAAATTCAGAATTAAAAATGTGGCGGGACAGGATGACTATCTGAGTATGAAGGAAGTCTTGACCCGACGTTACCTGAGAAGCGTCTCCGGCGAAAAACCTCTACCGGACTTGATCTTAATCGACGGAGGCAAAGGGCAACTGAGCATTGCGATTCATGTTTTGAAGACACTGGAAATCGATTTACGCCAGGTCGATGTGATTGGCCTGGCAAAAGGACGAACGGAAAAAAGGAAAGGTCTGCCTCCTCTCCGGGAAGAAGATTTCGAATATATAGTAAAACCCAATCAGAAAAACGAAATACGACTCAATCGTCATTCTGCGGTTCTGCATTCGTTACAGAAAATCCGGGATGAATCCCACCGCTTCGCAATCACCTACCATCGCAGTCTCCGCCGGAAAGCTTCACTCCATTCGGTGCTCGATGAGATTGAAAGTATTGGTCCATCTCGTAAAAAAAAGTTGCTCAGACATTTCGGAAGTTTGAGTAAAATAAAGAATGCGTCCGAAGAATCCCTGCAGGAGGTTCCTGGTATTTCTCAACTCGTCGCTCAGGCGATTTATCAATACTTCCATCAATAACGATTCCCACTCCATTCCCCGGAATTGCGTGCGGGTATTGCGCGAGTTTTAAGAAATGCGTGTGTTTTCGGGATTTTTCCCAAGTGGTACTGAAAATAGGCTGAAAACGCATCATCCAGCTCCCTGGCATTTTGCGTGGTGGGTCGTATATTGAGCGGGTCGAGGGCATCCAGTTCCATATGCAGCAAGTAAGAAAGCGTTCCCGGGGACAAGGGTAAACAGACGGAAAGACGAAGGGCGCATCGAGGACAGCGGAACCCGCCTTGCGCGCAATCCAGCTGGTGAACCGCCTTTTGCTTCAGTTGCGGAAGCGTTCCGGCACCCCTCCCCCACAAAGGACGACTGCACTCGAGGCAGGTATTCGGATCCGGCCAGATTCCCAGTAACTTCAAAAGGTTTTTTTCAAACTCGAATCTGATTTTCGTATAGGTCGTGCTGGGTTGCAAATTTTCCAATCCGGATAGCAACAAATCAAAAAAATGGAGGGCCTCTTGCGGGTCGATCACGCAAAGGTGAATCCATTCGGCAAAATAAGATGCATACAGGATTTTTTCATAACTGAGTCGAATAGGATAGAAACTGTTCAAAAGCCCCAATTTTCGGATACGGACCATTTCGGCATGAGGTTTCTCCACATATTGAACATTGACATGGGTAAAAGGTTCTGAAATCCCGAGGTGCGCGGAATTGATTCTTTTCGCTCCTTTGAGAACGCCTGTTTTTTTCCCCTGATCTTTAGTCAGCAACGTAATAATCTTGTCATATTCATGGAAGTCGATTTGCTTGATAATCAGTCCTTCCGAGAATTGTGGTTTCATGGTGGTTGATCCATCCTGCTATTCAGCTGTTTCCTTCATTGAAGATTTCGCGACCAATCAACATACGACGTATTTCATTGGTCCCCGCGCCGATATCATAGAGTTTGGCATCGCGCAGCAAACGGCCGGTCGGATACTCATTGATATACCCATTTCCTCCGAGGCTCTGAATGGCTTCCAGGGCGACTCTCACCGAGTTTTCGGATGCAAAAAGCAGGCAGGACGCCGTGTCTCGTCGAGAAACCCGGTTCAAGTCACAATTGTTCGCCACCCGGTAGACAAAGGCGCGCGAGGCTTGCAGGGCGGTATACATATCTGCGATTTTTCCTTGCATCAATTCAAAGGATCCGATGGGCTGGTTGAACTGGGTGCGCTCATGAAGATACGGTAGCGTGATATCCATGGCGGCTTGCATAAGACCAAGCGGCCCTCCTGCCAGCACCACCCGCTCCAGGTTCAAACCCCGCATCAGTACGCGTGTGCCCCGGTTGATCTCTCCAATTCGATTCGCTTCCGGAATTTCACAATCTTCAAACACCAACTCGCAGGTACTGGAACCTCGCATTCCCAATTTGTCCAGTTTTTGCGCCGTGTGAAATCCCTTCATTCCTTTTTCGATAACGAAGGGGGTGACGGAATGGGGTTCCATTTCCTTGCCGGCAGTTCTCATATAGACCAACAAGACGTCGGCTTCCGGCCCGTTGGTGATCCACATTTTGGAACCATTGGCGACCCACCCCTTCCCTTGTCTCACGGCCGTACAGTTCATCGATCCGATCACGTCCGATCCCGCTCCCGGTTCCGACATGGCCAGGGCGCCCACGAACTCTCCCGTACAAAGCTTCGGCAAATATTTCCGTCGCTGGTCTTCATTGCCGTTCAAATACAAATTGTTGACGCACAAATTGGAGTGGGCGCCATAGGAAAGGCCGACGGAAGCGGAGGCTCGTGAAATTTCTTCCATAGCCACCACGTGGGCCAGGTAACTCATGCCCGACCCTCCATATGACGGCGGTATGGTAATGCCGAGCAACCCCATTTCCCCCATTTTTTGCCATAGCTCTTGAGGGAATTCGTTTTTTTGATCGATCTCGTCTGCAATCGGCGCAATTTCAGCAGCGGCAAACTGGTGGGTGGATTCGCGAAGCAAATCAATTTCCTGGCTCAAATGCGTATCCCAAATCATCGTCACTCATTGTTCGTATTTTTTTCCTCCTCTTGCTCTTCCATTCTCACTTTGGAAAGAGCGGATGAAAACAACCCGGTTGGCACGGCAACGATTCCCAAGCCGATCACCAGTATGAAGAAGGTGAATATTCTTCCTCCAGGCGTAATTGGGTACATATCGCCATATCCCACCGTACTCAGGGTGGCCACCGCCCACCAAAGGCTGTGAAAAACACTTTTAAATATTTCTGGTTGAGCTTCACTTTCGAAATAATATATTCCTAAGGCCGAAATATATAAAAGTATTCCGGTAACCATGCTGAATAAGACAATTTCTTCTCTGGCAATGACAAATGCCCGGGAAAATCTGTCAATTGCCTTGTTGTAACGCAGTATCTTCATTAATTGAAAAATACGCATCATTCTGAAAATTCTCAACGATGTCAGGTCAATTCCGATTGCAAGATAAAAAGGCAGCACGGCAACCAGATCGATTATTCCATAGAAGCTCAGCACGTAACCCATTTTCCTGTCGGCAACGTACAACCTGAGCAAGTATTCGATGGTGAACAGGATCACTATCACTGTTTCTATGATTCGGAGCGCTTGCCGTGTCGTGCTTGAAAGATCTGGCAGGGTTTCTATGGCGAAGGTGACGACGGATACCAGTATCAGGGCCTGTATCATCAAATCAAACACGCGACCTGCGCTCGTGTCACTTCTCTCGACTATCGCTTTAATGTCCATTTTTTCCAAACTTTCAAGCCATACCCCGAACCTGTCGTCTTCTTCGCTATGCGCCGTTCAGGCGGTCAGTCTCGATAGTTTTGAAAAAGCGGTTGCGGAGCGATTGGATTTTAGCGCATTTTATTCCTGATTCATCAGGTCTATGATGTGCGTAAGTATTTCAAGCGCGTTCATTACTTTAGGATCAGACTTTTCGATAAAGTCATTGCTTATCGAGAAAGAAATGCGATACCCGTTATCACTTCCTTCCACCGTCACCTCTCCAACATCATTTTCAATACGATTCCCTTCTGTAAACAGGTGCCGAGATAATCTCAGCAATGCATGACTTTTTACCATATTTGCACTTCAACCTTTTGTTTAATTGTACATGATTGTTAAAAGCTAACGTGAATCAGGAGTTAAAAATAGACCAGGAATCCGGTCTATATGATCGTGTCATTCCTTTCTTGACTAGGAATCCAGTTGGATTCCGGATCATCCAGGTCCCGGATCATGAAGGATATAATTGCATTTTGTGCTTTTTTCATTTATGGATCAGTAAGATATGGTCTTATCCCTAACAAAATTATTAAGATTTGTCAAGAAAAATTTTTGGTCATTCGTCTGAATGATCTCGCTGGGTTCGGTGAAATATTTTGCAACAATGTCGGGTCTGAAAGTTTGGAAAAACGGTTTTGGAATGGGATGACTGGTGGGACAGGGTTCATCTATTGAGGAAACGAATCAATCCCGGAATCTCCAAGATCGTCTCAAAACCCTCCAGGTTCGAATCTTTGCTTGAAATTCAAAACTTCCAGGTCTGACCCCTTCACATTGACGCTCGGGTCTCCCCTCGCTTCGGTGAGGGGAGCGGATTGAAACTCGATGACCTGGCGCTGCGTCTCAGTCGTCTGGCTTGAAAGTTTGGAAAAGTAGTGTTATTATTTTCTTCAAATCGATTTGACATTCCTTCTCGCCGGTTTCTGAAGATGGCTCGTAAACCACGCCTTTACTTTCCTGGTGCGCTTTATCATGTGATGCTTCGTGGCAATGGAGGGCAATCCATTTTTTTCAGTCCCCCCGACTATCGACAATTTTATGACTTGCTCCAAGAAGGTTCCCAACGCTTTGATCACCGGATTCACGCCTTTTGTTTAATGAGCAATCATGTCCATTTAGCCATTGAAGTGGGCGAGACCCCTCTTGCTCCGATCATGCAAAATATCTCATTTCGCTACGCGCGTTGGGTGAATCAACGGGAAAAACGCATGGGCCACTTATTTCAGGGACGTTATAAAGCTTTGTTAGTGGATCAAGAAAACTATTTGTTAGCCTTGATTCGTTATATCCATCTCAATCCGATTCGAGCGGGTGTGGCGAAAGAGTTGGTTGATTATCCATGGAGCAGCCATTTGGCTTACTTGGGAAAGCGGCGGCTGAAATGGCTGCATATGGATTGGGGATTGTCTCACTTTTCCCCAAAACGGGGAGAGGCCAGAAAACTTTATGAGGATTATATCCGGAGTGGGTGTAACATGGCTTCGCAGGTCAATTTTCAAAAAGGCTCTGTCCATTCAGAGATCATTGGAGAGAATCATTTTGTGACTTCGGTTTTGAAGAAGCTCGAAAACGTCCCCTCTCCTCCTCCTCTTTTAGGTCGGATCATTCATCAAGTGGCTCGAATTTATCAACTACCGGAGCAGGAATTGAGAAGTGCCGGGCAGTCACGAAAGTCGAGTGAAGCCCGCGCGATGATTGGCCTGTTGGCATACGATTGGAAGTCCGCAACGATTCGGGAGGTCGGAAACGTTTTCAATCGAGATGATTCGACGATCAGCTTTGCAGTGCACCGCTTGAGACGACGATTGAAGGAATCCGAGGGGCTCCAAAATCAATTAGAAGAACTGAAACGTCAAATACTCGATTGAAGTTCCAAACTTCCAAGCCTGACCCAATTTTAAGCTATTCAGAAGAGGAGATCGGATTTTCATGTCGAGTGAAGAAACTGAAGAAATACCAGGCAGAATTCCGCGAAAGCAGAAATCTTGGATATCTTGAGCGCCCCTGGATTCCGGGTCTAGGCTCTGATTGACACGTTTCTGGATTGGTGTTTTTCACCGGGAATGACATGCTCCTGGATTGGTGTTTTTCGCCGGGAATGACACGCTTTTAGCCTTTTTTTGCCCGGAATGACACGCTTAGAACCTGTTTGGAATAAGTTGAGCTTCCTATTGGAAGTGTTCCATGTCCCATTCATTTTGAGAGAAATGAAACCTTAATAACAAGGAGTGAACATGGAACATTCAGGTTGTAACAGTGATGTCCGCGTTAAACAATGAAAAGACTTCAAAAGTCCCTTCCCGAACTTTCACTCAAGAAGGTATCCCTTCTCAACCCTCGAGGCCACGCCTGTCCCCTTTTCCGAAAAAATATCAACGGTAAACGCTGCGGAAAATATCGACTATTTGATCGATATGAGATTTGTCACAAACCAAGGGTGGGGCCAGTAACGCGCAGTCGCCGGTGAATTTGACGTGCAACCCTGCCTGGAAGAGCTTTTCGGTTCCTTCCAACCCGGCCAGACCCGGTGCACCCTGTGGCTTTAAATCGATTCCTGCCAACAACCCGTATCCACGGATGTCGGAAACCACGGAAAGATCGCGAAGTGAAAAGATTTTTTCCTGGAAATAAGGTGCGAGCCGGGCAGCCTGCGCAAAGACATTTTCTTTCTGGAAAAGGTCCAGGGTGGCCAGGCCGGCTGCGCAAGCAGCCGGATGTCCGGAGTAGGTGTACCCGTGAAAAAACTCGATTCCCTTCCCTTTCGGCTCGTTGACCACCCTTTCGTAGATTTCGTCTTTCAAGGCCACGGCTCCCATGGGTTGAGCGGCGTTGGTGATGGCCTTGGCCATGGTCATGATATCGGGGACGACTTGAAACGCATCGCTGGCAAAAGGATAGCCGGTCCTGCCAAATCCAGTGATCACTTCATCAAAAACCAGGAGAATGCCATATTCGTCGCAAATTTCACGCAAGCGTTGCAAGTATCCCACCGGAGGGACCAGTATCCCCGAGGAACCCGCAATCGGTTCTACAAAACAGGCGGCGATATTTTCACTACCAATCGTGTTGGCGATGTGGTGCAGGTCGTCGGCTAATTCCGCACCATGCTCTGGCTGTCCCATCGTGAATTTTTCCTGTCCGCTGGCGGTGTCTCTCAGGTGTTGGACTTTCAAGGTAATGCCTTCGAAGGTCTGGCGGTTTTTCACGATTCCAGACAGCGAAGTCCCTCCGATATTGGCACCATGATACGCCCGTTGCCGGGAGATCAGGTGGGTTCGTTGAGGCTGCCCCTTTGCCCGGTGATAAGCCACTGCCATCTTGATGGCCGTATCCACGGCTTCCGAACCGGAATTGCTGAAAAACACGTGGTTGATTCCTTCCGGCAAAAGAGGTGCCAGGCGTTCGGCCAGGGCAAAGGGACCCGGGTGCGCGCTTTGAAAGGGAGAGGCGTAATCCAAGGTGGTCATTTGCCGGTAAACGGCATCGGCAATTTCCTGACGACAGTGGCCCAGGGCGACGCAGAATAAACCGGAACAGCCATCCAGGATCCTGGATCCGGCATCGCTCCAGTAATACGCGCCCTCCCCTCTGACCACCATGCGTGGCGACTTTTTGAACGCATAGTTCGAGGAAAACGGCATCCAGTGATGCTCTAATGTCGTATATTCATTGGTGGGTATCATGAGGACTCCATAAAAAAAGTTGGAAAAAAAGATCAGAATGCGTATACGAGGTTGAGTGGTAAATCATGAGTCGATACTGACTTGCATGTAACAATATTTAAGCCACTGCGTAAAAAAAGTATTGCGATGACTGCGCCAGGAGTTGAGCGGATTGTCCGCATCGAAATGGGTCGGTCGAGGCACTTCGGGCTTCCCACGGTCTCGTAAGGTTTCGTATACCAATCGTTGCGAATTGTATTCAGGATGTCCGACGTGCATCAGGTAGCGATGATCCGGGGTTTCATAAATGACGTACCCGCACTCACTGCCATGAGCCAACAAATTGACGATTCCACCCGCTGCTGCTTCTTCCATGACCCGGTCGTCGTTGCCCGCGACGCGGCTTTGTGGACACCAGAACACGTCATCCATGGCCCCGGTAATTGGATGGCGGGGAGCCAGGTTTTTCAGTTCGAAGACCCCGAATAGTTTTTGCGCATAATTGATTTTTTCAATGCCTTCCAGGTATCCGAGAGCCAGCGCACCCCAGCAAATGCCCAGGGTGTTGGGACAATTCGATTTGGCATCCAGCATGATTTCCCTCACTTCATCCCAGTATTTCACTTCTTCGAATTCGAGGTGTTCCACGGGTGCGCCGGTGACGATCAAGCCGTCCAGGTTTTCATCCCTGGTTGCCTCTTCATAGCTGACGTACAAATCTTCGATGTGATTGCGATCCGAAGTTTTATATGCATGGGATTGCAACTGGATCCACACCGGGTCCACTTGAATGATGGACAGGCCCAAAGGGTGCAGTAAATTGAATTCGTATTGTTCGCCAAACGGCATGATATTCATGATACCTATGCGCAAGGGGCGAATATCCTGCTGAAGCGCTTGCTCGCGGGGCAGACAAGTGACGTGCGCTGCTTGCAATTGCGTCTGGAATCGCTCGTTTTCTGGTAAAATGATGGTCATCACCCCTCCTTCCTCTCCATCTTTCTGACCCGGCTCGATGCTTGTTCCCAATCATAAATTAAATCGTCCTGGAGGAACTCGTAAACTCGAAAGTCTTGCATTCCGGCAATCACGATAAAACGGAACCGGCAGGTTGTCAAGCAAGGGGAAGTCGAGGAACGAGCTCAAAAAATTCCCTGCGGGTCCAAGCCGAGATAAAATTGTCCTGCCGTGTCATAATGGGAAAGACGTCCCTGGATCTGTTGGGTGATGGCGTGGACGTCCTGAAAGCGGCGCTGGATTGGATTTCTTGTAAAAATCGCATCGGAACCGCAAAGGGCATAGGCCGTGTCGACCACTTCGGCCGCCATACGAATCGCATGGGTTGCTGAAAGCCGTAAACCGATACGTTCCTCGATCGTCAGGGAATGATTCCTGGATGCGCTGTTCCAAACGGCAGCAGTGCGTTCACGAAGAAAGGCTCTCGCAGAACGCCAACAGGCTTCTCCTTGCCCCACCATGCGATGAGAAGTGGATTTTTCTTGAAGCCGGTCTTTTTCCATCCATTGTTTCTTACGCACCGCTAATCCGATGGCCGTATCCAAGGCGCTGCGCGCTGCTCCCAGTGCCGTGGTTGCGAATCCGGAGGCAAAAAGCAGGTTGATCGAAATGACGTACAACGCGCCTGGCTCCCGGGCATTCTCGCCGGGGTCGAAAGTTCTTGGATAGGGAACGAATAATTGATCCGCTTTAAAACTCAAACTTCCCGTTCCCCTCAAACCGGCGACGTGCCAGTCGTCGATGAATTCAACCTCGTCTTTGGGAACCAACAGGATGCGTACTTCATTTTCTTTTTCTGGTTGCGCATGAGGTTCCGCTTCGGGTGAAACGACCGGAGCGATGGCGGCAAACCAGGTAGCATGGGGGCTGCCACTGCTGAATTTCCACTGCCCGCTGAGCAGGTAGCCTCCCTCTACCGGATTGGCGAATGCCGAAGCGGGAGGACCATTGGCCACTACCGCCCTGGGATCACTCCAAATCTTTTTGGCGGTTTGCTCCGGCATCTTTGCCGCATAGGTAGCAAAGACGTTGTTTTGGTTGAGGCACCAAGCCGTGCTGGCATCCGCTTCAGCAAACAACTCGATGATCCGCAGGTATTCCAACCAATCCATTTCTTCCCCATCGAGGGAACGCGGAACCAGCAAGCGAAAGAAATTTTTATCCGCAAGCGCCTGGACCAACTCCGTGGGAATTTTCCTTTCCCAGTCGATTCGATCACTTTCCCTGGCAACCCGGGACGCCAGCTCTTCTGCGACCTGAAGGTAATTTTTCATAAATGTCTAATGCTCCGTTTCGGCGTATCTTGCCATCCAACTCAGCCCCTGCAGGGTATCTCCTCGGGGCGTGTATTCAAGACCAACCCATCCCTGGTAATCCAGTTGGTCCAATAAAGTAAGCAGGTAAAACAAATTGATTTCTCCCTCGTCGGGTTCTTGACGGTTGGGCATCCCGGAAATTTGCGTATGGGCAATCTGGGAAAAATATTTTTTAAAGTTGTATTCCAAGTGACCCAACATCATTTGGGTGTGATAAAAATCGAACTGCAATCGCACGTTGGGCAGCCCCACTTGCCGCAATATTGAAATCGCCTGTTGGGGATTGTTCATAAAATAACCGGGATTGTCGAAGGTATTGATCGGCTCGATCAAGATGGTTTTCTTCACTGCCACCGCTTTAACCCCGGCATATTTGAGATTCTCGACATAGGTTGCTTCATGCTCCCGCACACTACGATCCCCTTCGGTAATACCGGCCATCACGTGGATAAAAGGGCAATCCAAAGCAATGGCATACTTCAAAGCCTCTTCGATGCTTTCCCGGAATTCGCTCACCCTGCCAGGCAAAGCCGCAAAGCCCCGTTCTCCCTTTCGCAAATCGCCGGGAGGTCCGTTGATCAGCAAATGTTTCAGTCCACTCGCTTGCAAGGCTTCTCTCAGCTCTTTTGGAGGAACTTCATAGGGAAATGTGCACTCGACGGCGGAAAATCCAGCATTCGCAACGGCTTGAAAACGTTCCGTGAAAGGATGTTCCTGAAACATGGTAGATATGTTGGCAGCAAATTTTGGCATGGATTCTCCCGGTTGATAAATGAATGCGTAACAAGATTGAAAAACGTGTCATTCCTGGATGATCCGGTACCAGCATGATCCGGCATCCAAAATATCGCATGTATTCCCTGGATTCCTGGTCTGGGCCAGGAATGACACACTGCAGGTTTCCGGGCCAATTCCCTGGATTCCTGATCAAGCCAGGAATGACCAATGCGATTCTCTGGATTCCAGGTCTGGGCCAGGAATGACACGTTTTTTAACTCCTGATTCACGTAAATGAATATGGATCGACGCGAACCGCGATATAATTGTTGACAACCCTGCTTCGGTTATTTATCAATTCATAAAGTACTTCACAAGTCAAAATTATTAAGGATTCAGTCGACGCGAATTATGGACCACGAGCAAAAAATCAAGAGAATGCGCCCAGTTCCATCCCCCCTGGAGGGGAAATCGTCTCGTCGTTATTTTACATGATGCGGACTTCATCATCCTTCTTCGCCATGATTGCTTGTCAAAGACATTTATTCAATATCGCAGAGCATATCACTTACCTGAATTGTTCCTACATGTCCCCCCAGCTGCGACGGGTGAGCGAGGCGGGTTTGCGGGGGATGCGTCGTAAAGAATCACCCTGGGAATTGAATGCAGCGGATTTTTTTGAGAGTTCGGAAAAAGCTCGTCAATTGTTCGCCCGGCTCACCGGGGCGGAAGCGGACGATATCGCAATCATCCCCTCGGCAAGTTATGGAATCTCGACTGCAGCGAAAAATTTAAAATTACGGAGGGGAGAAAAAATCATCCTGCTTCAAGACCAATTCCCCTCCAACGTCTACCCCTGGCAGGCGCTCGCCCGGCAATACGAAGCAAGGATCGAAATGCTTGTTCGTCCCGCAGACGGGAACTGGACCACAGCGTTGCTCTCTCGTATTGGGGTATCCACGGCAATCGTCGCTTTGCCACACTGCCATTGGACCGATGGAAGTTTGGTGGACCTGGTAAAAATCCGGGAAGCGTGCGATAAAATGAACGCGGTCCTGGTCGTCGATGCTACTCAATCCCTGGGCGCGTTTCCTTTTTCCGTGAAAAAAATCCGGCCAGACTATTTGATCAGCGCGTGCTATAAATGGTTGTTGGGTCCATACAGTCTCGGTTTCATGTACGTGCACCCGTCCCGGCAAAACGGAGAGCCGCTGGAACACAACTGGATCCACCGTAAAAACAGCGAAGATTTTGCCGGCCTGGTAAATTACCGCGAGGAATTCCAAGCGGGAGCACGGCGTTTTGACGTAGGAGAACGAAGTAATTTCGCCCTCCTGCCTATGGCGACGACGGCCTTGGAACAGGTCCTGGAGTGGGGAGTTTGTCAGATTGCGGAATCCTTGTCCGCCTTCACCACTCAAATCGCTCGAGAGGCCAATGCCCTGGATCTCCAGGTCCTCCCTCCCCATTTGAGGGCAGGGCATATGATCGGACTCAGGTTCCCCGAAGGGATCCCTCACGACCTTCTGAAACAATTGTCTGATCAACAGATTTATGTCAGCGTACGAGGAGACTCCATACGCGTTTCTCCGCATTTGTACAATACGAAACAAGATATTGAGCGGCTCTTTGACGCCCTGAAACGCAGCATGTGACAAAACTATTGTAATTCTAACCAATATTTTAGACGAAATGAATCCTCTTTCATTGACCCGCAAGTTATTGGCTTTCAATACCATCAATCCACCCGGACAAGAGCGGGAATGCGCCCGCTTCCTGGGAGAAGTCCTGGAAAGGGGTGGATTTCAAACGAGCTATTACGAACACGCGGAAGGGCGAGGTACTCTGGTGGCTCGTCTCGATGGCCTGGGCCACAAACCACCCATCTGTTTCACGGGGCACATCGACACCGTTCCCTTGGGGGCTGTTGCCTGGAGCAAGGACCCTTTCCATGGAGAGCAGGACGGCAATAAAATTTACGGTCGTGGTACGTCCGATATGAAAAGCGGGGTGGCGGCCATGGTACTCGCCGGTTTGGAATTGGCCCGGCAACCCCGCAGGGAATCGGGCTTCGTCTTGATTCTTACTGCAGGAGAAGAAACGGGATTTGAAGGGGCCGCTTATTTAGCAGGAATCGATGCTTTGGGAAAAGCCGGTGCCATCGTGGTGGGAGAACCCACGGCAAATTATCCATTGGTGGGCCACAAAGGGATGATGTGGCTCGAAGTTTCAACCAAGGGAGTCACGGCTCACGGATCCATGCCCGAAGAAGGAGACAACGCCATTTACAAAGCAGCCCGCGCTATCGCGAAATTGGAAAAATTTCAATTCGAAGCAGCCCCGCATCCCATTTTGGGAAAACCAACACTCAATTTGGGCACCATCGAAGGTGGATTGAACGCCAACTCCGTTCCGGATCGTACCATGATGCAGCTCGACATACGAACCATTCCCGGACAAGACCATGGAATCCTGCAAAAAACCATTCAATCGCTTTTGGGAGAGGAAGTGGAAATCAACCGCGTCCACAATGCCTTGTGTATCGCCACTGATCCGAATGAGGAATGGGTACAAGACGTTTTCAGCATCATGACGCCTTATCTCAGGGGGAGGCCCGAATTGCGTTCTGCCACCTATTCTACGGACGCTGCCGTCCTCACCCCCGCATACGGTAATCCACCCACCATCATATTGGGTCCTGGTGAACCCGCCATGGCGCATAAAACCGATGAATATTGCGATATCACCCGCTTGGAGGAATCGGTCGACGTTTATTTGGAAATTGCCCGGCAATGGTGCCATCGATAATTTCTTACGAGCAAGATGGAAAATGGCAAAAAAACTCATGGATGAGTATTCCTCCTACACGGATTTTTCCCGTCAGGAATGGTCCGAATTGCGCGCCTCGACGCCTTTGATGCTCACTGAAAGCGATTTGACGAGGCTGCAGGGGATCAATGAAGCGCTTTCCTTGCAGGAAGTTGCGGAAATTTACTTACCTCTTTCCCGCCTGCTCAACCTGCACGTCGCCGCAGTGGGAGATCTTTTTCAGGTAATGGACCATTTTTTAGGCAAAGCGATGGCCAAAGTTCCCTACGTGATCGGAATTGCCGGAAGCGTGGCAGTGGGAAAAAGTACAACCGCGCGCATTCTGCAAGCGCTCCTCTCCCTGTGGCTTCACCATCCAAAAGTAGATCGTATCACCACAGACGGATTCCTGCACCCGAACCGGGTGCTCGAGGAGCGTGGGATCATGCACCGCAAAGGCTTCCCGGAAAGCTATGACCTGAGACGCCTGGTGCGCTTTGTGGCAGACGTAAAATCCGGTCTCCCCGTGGTAAAAGCACCGCTTTATTCCCACTTACTCTATGATATCGTTCCCGACCGGTGTCAAGTTGCGGAACAACCTGATATCGTTATCCTGGAAGGGTTGAACGTGCTTCAAAGCGCCAAAGATTATCCGGATGATGCGCCTCGGGTCTTTGTTTCCGATTTTTTTGATTTTTCGATTTATGTGGACGCCAGGGAAGGACACCTGAAACAATGGTACGTCGACCGGTTTTTGCGTTACTGCGATACCACCTTCCAGAACCCTTCGTCTTATTTCCATCGCTATTCCACCTTGTCTCACAAGGAAGCCATCGAGGTCTCGGCAAGTATCTGGGAAAATATCAACGCCATCAATTTAAAGGAAAATATCGAACCCACCCGCGAACGCGCCCATTTGATCCTCGAAAAAGGGCTGGATCATTCCGTGGAGCGCGTGAGATTGCGCAAAATGTATCTTTCCGGATAAATCATCGAATGCGGGGGGCTGGCAGCTGAAAAGCCCCAACCAGGAAAATGAACCTGAAAAAAGGTATAATCTTATGAAGACATCTATGAAAAGACTGGCAGCAAGTGCCCGGATTGGAGTGCAACACCATGTCGCCTGACGAAAAGCCCGTGGAAGAAAATTCCACCCCTCCTCAAAACGAGGAAATCAAATCCAATGACGATAAATCCATTGTTCTGGCCACGGACGTCTTACCCGGCTACCTTCCCATCATTCCCATTCAGGACCGGCCGATGTTTCCGAAAATGATGGCGCCATTGATCATTGTGGATCCGGTAGTGAAAAAGGAGATGCTCAAACTTCTCAAAGCCTCTCGCTCCGCTCCCATGTATTTGGGGCTCGTGCTGGCAAAATTCGTCCCGGAGGAACCTACCCGGAATCCGAGCACCGCGCGCGATCTCCACCGGGTCGGCAGCGTGGGTCGAGTTCTGGAAATGAACCAGTCCGAAAGAAAACAACCCCTGCATCTCGTCCTGCAAATCCTGGAACGTTTTGAAATCGAGGAAATTGTTCAAGAAAGCCCCATCTTCCAGGCAAAAGTCGCCTACTGGTCCGAGGTGCAAATGGAAATCAATGAAGAATTGAAGGCCTATTCGGTTTCTCTCTTGGATGGGATGAAGGAATTGATTCAGAAAAAACCGGCCTTTCGGGAAGAGTTGAATTTGCTTTTGAACCGTCTCAACGTCAACGAACCGGGTACGCTGGCCGATTTTTCCGCTGCTATGACGACTGCCAGTGGAGAGGAGTTACAAGAGATCCTGGAAACCCGTCAAGTCCGACCGCGCATCGAAAAATCGCTGATCTTGCTCAAAAAAGAATTGGAAATTTCCAAACTGCAGGGACAAATCAATAAGCGCATCGAAGAACGCCTGACCACGCAACAACGTGAATTTTTTCTCAAAGAGCAACTGAAAGAAATCAAAAAAGAACTCGGTATCAGCAAAGATGAACAGGAAACCGAAACCGACAAATTTGAAAAGAGACTGAAAAAGCTCCATCTCACTGAAGAAGCCCGCAACCGAATCGAGGAAGAATTGGAAAAGCTGCACCTGCTCGAGCCTTCTTCGCCGGAGTTCAACGTCACCCGCAATTACCTGGACTGGTTGACGATTCTTCCCTGGGGGCGTCATACGCGGGATCGATATGATTTGAAACGGGCCAAACGCATCCTGGAAAAAGACCACTTCGGATTAGAGGACGTCAAAGAACGCATCCTGGAATTCATTTCCGTAGGAAAGCTGAAAGGCAGTCTTTCCGGTTCCATGATTCTATTGGTCGGTCCCCCGGGGGTCGGGAAAACCTCCATCGGACAATCCGTGGCCCGGAGCGTGGGACGCAAATTCTACCGTTTTTCGGTAGGAGGAATACGCGACGAAGCGGAAATCAAAGGGCACCGCCGCACTTATATCGGCGCCTTGCCGGGGAAATTCATCAATGCCATCAAAATTTGCAACACGGCCAACCCGGTGATCATGCTCGACGAAATCGATAAAATCGGAGCAAGTTTTCATGGAGACCCTGCCTCTGCGCTTTTGGAAGTGCTGGATCCCGAACAGAACAAGGATTTTCTGGATCACTACCTCGACGTGCGCTTCGATCTTTCCAAAGTGCTCTTTATTTGCACCGCCAATCAAATGGAAACCATCCCGGCTCCCTTGCTCGATCGTATGGAAGTGATTCGCCTCTCGGGGTACATCCTGGAAGACAAAATTCAGATTGCCAAACGGCATTTGATCCCCAAACAATTGAAGCTTCATGGTTTGCTGCGTCAACAGCTGAGCTTCCCGCAATCGGTGATCCGCCAGATCATCGATGGTTATGCCCGTGAAGCCGGAGTGCGGGGACTGGAAAATCAAATCAAAAAAATCTTTCGTAAAGTCGCCAGGGAAATCGTTGAAGAAGGCAGCCAAAAAATCCCGGTCCACAGCCGGGATCTCCCTAAGTTGCTGGGACGGAAAGTCTTTCAGGAGGAGTCCCTCTACCAAACGCCCAAGGTCGGCGTGGTGATGGGATTGGCCTACACCAGCATGGGGGGCACCACGCTCTATGTCGAAGCGACCAAAATTCCTTCAAAAAATCCGGCACTGAAACAAACAGGACAACTCGGAGAAGTGATGGTGGAATCTTCCGAAATCGCATATACCTATATCCGTTCCCTGCTCAGCGAACATACGAAATTTCAGAGTTTTTTCACAAAGCATTCCGTACACCTCCATGTCCCGGCAGGGGCCACTCCCAAAGACGGTCCGTCTGCCGGAATCACCATGGCCTGCGCCTTGTATTCCCTGGCATCCGCGCAACCGGTGAAAACCGGTATGGCCATGACCGGCGAACTCACCCTCACCGGCGCGGTCATGCCGATTGGAGGAGTGAAGGAAAAAATCATTGCGGCCAAAAGGGTAAACGTAGCAGACGTGATTTTACCGCAAAACAACCAGGAAGATTTTGACGAACTGGAATCCCACGTCCGTGACGGAATCACCCCCCATTTTGTCGATTCCTTTGAGCAGGTTCGTGATCTCTGCTTTCCTGAGTGACAGTCGTATGCGAAACGGCTCTTCCGGGAAATGCGAACCTTGGCCGTGCCAAACGCGAGAGTATAGGGCGGGAATCTTGAGTGAAAAGATCAAACCGACAAATTACGAGAAGGAAATGCTGGCAGGGGAGCATGGCGTTCCACGTCGTTGGGCGATGGAACAGCAAATGCTGGTAGCCGGTTTTTTCGATGCGGAAGATTTTGTCGAAGTCTCTCAGGCGCATATCATGTGCGATACCGAATCTCTGGGTGAAGCGGGGATCGAGCAGCTGGAATACCTGGCCGCTCAACCTGCACCGGACTGCAGGGTGGCGATTCCCACGGTCACCGACCCGCGTGGACTCGACCTGCGCCTCTACCAGAAGCTCAATCAACCCGAAGCCTTTGCGGAACGCGAACGACGCGCAGCCCGTGCTCTCCGCGGGATGGGTGTCCTCATGACGGACACCTGTATCAATTACCAGACGATTTCGCCACCGGTGTTAGGGCAGCACCTGGCCTTTGGCGACACGGGCTCCGTGATCTATGCCAACAGCGTATTGGGAGCCCGCACCAATTTCGAAGGAGGACCCGCGGCCCTGGCTGCCGCTCTCACTGGCCGCGTACCAAGATATGGATGCCATCTCCCGGAAAATCGCCAGGCAACCCGGGTGTTTCATATCGAGCATCATCCAAAAACCTTATCAGACTGGGGCGCTTTGGGTGCCATCATTGGTAAAAAAGTGGGTTCCTACTGGTCGGTTCCCGCAATCACTGGTATTCAAAAAAGTCCCGCATCGGACGAACTCAAGCACTTCGGGGCGGCCCTGGCGAGTTTCGGTTCCGTCCCCCTCTACCACATGGAGGGAGTGACGCCGGAAGCCCTGGATGTCCGAAACGTGCTGGCCCCTGATCATATCGATCATACCACCATAAACGTCACGGATATCCGGGATTTTTATGCTTCATTTCAACGATTCGACCAGGTCGACGTGGTGGTTTTTGCGGCACCGCAGTTGTCGCTTTTCGAAATCCAGCATATCGCTGGAATATTAGACGGACGGAAAATCAGTGACTCGACGGCTCTCTTGATCGCCACTTCTCCGGAAATCAAGTCGGCATGCGACCGGTTGGGTATCACCGCCCGATTGGAAGATTCAGGGGCGATTGTCCTGAGCGGTGTTTGCTTCTACCAGATGTATGCCCGGGAGCTCCGGGAAGCGAATGGTTGGAATCGCTTGGTGAGCAATTCCGCCAAACTGGTCAATATCGTCCCGGGATATGGTTACGAAGCCATCCTCGCCACGACGGAGCAGTGCGTCGAAGCGGCAATCACGGGAAAGCTTTGATGGGAGCCAGCCACCTCTACGAATGTCACCCCGGAATCGGGCCAAAAGTGAGCGGAATTGTAATCGCAGCCAATGATGATTTCAGCGCGCGTTACGACCTGGACCGCATACGGGGCGTATTTTCACGATCGTCTCACAGGCTTTATGGAGGAAGCTATGTCGGCAAGATCCTCGTCTTGAATACGGCCAAAGGCGGTGTGGCAAGCGCCTGGATGCTCTTGGATATGGTATCCCGTCAAATGGCGCCGTCCGCCCTGGTCCTGAACGTGGCCAATCCCATCTTGGCGCAAGGCGCGGCTTTTGCGGGTTTGACGCTGGTGGACCGCTTCAACGTGGATATCACGAACGAACTGACTACCGGTGATTTTGTGACCATCGACCCACAAGCCGGTTTTGTTATCAAAAAAGAGAGTCAGGCTTGAATGTTTGGAATATTAAGCAAAGATTTTATTTTTGCGGCAGTTCCTGATGGCAAGCCGAGTTATGTGAATCCTGCCATCAGTTCTGGTAACTGACATACTTCAGAACAACTACCTCGGCTTTCGTATCACCCGGTGAAACAGCCTCCCACGCGTCGGCATCAATCGACATTGCGTCACCAGCGCAAAGCGGCGGTCATCATCACGCTGTGAACGGCTTCGTCATCGTATGCAGCCTCGCGACGGGTGCCTTCCAGGTTCAGGTCAGTCCCCGGAGCCACTTGCCAACGCGCTCCCATGCGCCCCAATTGCGAACCTTCGTCGGCGAGTTCAAGCCCCGCAAAAGGCGTCACCACCCCGAAGCCGGGCTTCGCGTTGAGTCCGTAGCCAACCTCCGTATGCATGCGCCCCATTCCCGGGTCGACCGGTAACACCGCACTGGCGCTGGCGCTCTCCCACAGCCGTTGAACGCCACTCTCCGTCTGGCCCCAGGCCGGCTTCACGCTGACCATCAGTCCACGGTTTGCCTCACCCGGATCGAATTGCACCAGCCCACTCACACCCCATTCCTCGTAATCGCCGCTATGAGCGAACAGGATCCTGGCACGGCCCTCGATGGTCAGTCCCGAAGCCAGGTCCACGTAGCGCAAGGCGCCGCCGGTTTCCAAGCTGCTGCCCGTCTCACCGTCGCCACCGTCTTGGCGCAGGCCGAATTCCAGCAAGGGCGCCAGCGTTGCCCCCGAGGCGAGTTCGTGAACGTGCGAGCCTTCGAGCATCACCCGCTGCCGGTTGGTACTCAACCTCAAGCTTTCGAGCGTCCCGGCGCCTTCGACGTCGGCCCACGTGAAGGCCGTCTCGGCCTTGAGCCGCAGGTTCGTCGTGCCGCCTTCAAAAAACCGGTCACTGGCAGCCAGCGACCATGAGATGCCTGCCGCTACCATACGCTGCGTCAGGTCGCTCGCTTGCGCACCATCCGGTTCGACGTTGACCTTGACCTCGCCCGATCCAAAACCGGCCGTGGCCCACAGGTTCGTACCACGCCTCTGCCAGCCCACGTAGGGGTGGATGCTCGTCAGGGTGGTGGTGAACTCGCCCGACAACTCGTAGGAGTCCTTGTAATTCAGCGTCCCCCGCGCTTGCGCCACTGAGAATCCTGCCAGCATATTCGCGCTCAGCCAAGTGTCGATGCCGAGGTGGGCGCTCGTCACGTTGCCATCGTATTCCAGGTTCTGCGGGTCGCCGCCCGATAGACTGCGATAGTCCCCGCTTCCCCAGAGCGTCATGTTCCCGAACTGGCGCTCGCTGCCACGGTCGTGGCCACTGACCGCCAAGGTGAACGAAGAGTCCGCAAGCAGTTGGTCGAGTTCGAAGGTGCCGTCCTCCAGGGCCTGTCCATTGGCCAGCAGGACACCGGAGAGCGTGGAAGCGCCACCGAGGCTGAGGCTGTTCTCCGGCGCGATTCCGGAGGATGCCTGCTGGATGCGGCCGGAAACGGCATCGACCGTGCTGGCCGTCATGGCCCGCATGACTTGCGGCAGCAAGACCTTGACGGTGTTGTTCTGGCGCGGGGCTTCCTCCTTGGAGGGGGTCAGGTAGAAGCCCGAAGCGATAATGAGATTGGTGCGGAATTCGGTCCCGTCCAATGCCGTGGTCGTTCTTACGAATTGTCTGGCATAACCCACCTTGGGAATATCAGTGCTGTCGCTGTCGTCGGCGGGGTTGTCGAAGTGATATTCCCAGAATCCGCCTTCCGGGCTACTCCTCGCCGCCCTGACTAGCTGTGCGAAAAATGAGTTCACCGGTAACGGCGTCCCTGTTTATCCCTCCGCGTCGGAGCTCCAATTGATCCGGAAATCCTCCGTGAAACAGGATCAGGTTGCTGTCGCCGTCTACGATGTGGATGTACACGGAACCGTGTCTCCAGGGGCCGTTCGGGTCCCGCAAGGCAAGCCTGGCTTTTTGGAAAGCCACCCGGGATGCGGCTGTCGTGGGTGCGTTTCTCACGGTTTCCGCGATGAATTTCAACGCCTCTCCGACAAACTGTTTCAGGGTCGCGCGGTCCACCACCTCGCGGGCCGTGATGGTCGGACTGCCGTAATCGATTACCTCGTCCGCCAGGTGCGATGCGTTGAGATCGAATCCCGTAAGCATCACGAATGGACGTCTCGCATTGACCGAGACATAAGAAGCTGCATGACCGGATATCCCTCCACGAAGATTAAACGCGGCATGAGGTTCGCTTTCCAGGTAGGTGGTGAGCCTGTTCAGCGCATCGCTCCTGGCGGCAGCGTCGGTAGAACGCAGGCCAGCCAGAATCGCCGGTGGGGTACCGAGCGCATGGAGAATCCCTGCATAGATATCGGGTTTCAGCTTCCCGGCCGAAAGGGACATGCGCTTCGCATGAAGGTAAACCCGCCCGTCGGGCGTCAGCGTCACGAGGTAAATGTCACCGGAACGCCAGGGGCCGCCATCCTGTCTGAGCCGGCAACCCGTGTATGCAATTTGCGCCGGCGTCGGTTTTTCGGAGCCCGTTCCCGTGAACTGATTTCTCGCTGCCAACGTAAATTGCTCCAAGGTGGCGCTGCCGTCCACCACATCTTGCGCCGTCACCGGAGGGTCCGCAGGAACTGTCACGCCGGCAGGGAGTGGACAGGGGGCGTCAGCCTGCGCCAGGGCGAGGCGCCCTTCGAAACAGGAGACAGCCATTACCAGCAGGCCGAGCACAATCAATAAATTCGTCCTGCGTATCGTTGTCCGGGGTCGCGGCTCAGGTTTTCCTTGTTGGGACAGGTTTAAACGAGAAATGACAAATGGTAGTCTTCCGCGTGTCCATGCCCAAGGTCTGACGGCTGGAGAAATGGACCTACTGCGGTTGCGCTCATCGACTTTTTTCATATCAACCTCTTTAAAGATGTATTAAATCAGACTCCTCAAAAATTCGTTCTGACTAATTTATTGATTGTCTCATGTTCCATGTATGGAACTTGCAGGAGGGCGCATTTTATTCAGACGGCATAATTTAGTCAAACATTTTTTCAAATGGGCGGTTCATTGCCAGGACAAACGCATCATGAGACCGCCTCTCTACCGGCCCTCCACCTCCTCCCGCAGGCGTTCTTCCTGCTCTACCTGCTCCGGGGTCATGATCTCGCTGAAGTCTGCTGTCTCGAACAAGGGGCGAATCTCCATTTCACTGGAACCCGGCATGGGATTGGGGCAACGCTTCACCCAATCGACGGCCTCATCCATGTCCTTCACCTCCCACAACCAGAATCCAGCCACCAGTTCGCTGACTGCTGGGAAGGGACCGTCAATAACGGTACGTCCCTCTCCGTCGAAGACCACTCTCTTGCCTTCCGACGAGGGCTTGATTCCCTCACCGCCCCGCATGATCCCGGCGTCGACCAGCTCTTGATTGAAGTTTCCCATGGCCTCGATGAGTTCGCCGGAAGGCATCATGCCGGCTTCACTGTCGGCGGTGGCTTTGACCAGAACGATTACACGCATTTGTGATCTCCATTGATGAAATTGCATTATTACATAAATAGAACAACCAGTGTCCAAGGGTTGTAATAAATTGAAATTGGAAAAATTGCAAACAAATCTCTCTCCTTGTGCGAATGGATTGAAGTCGTTGGACTCCTCTCAGACGCGTACAAAGACAATCTGCCGCATTCCCCACGAGATTTCGGACTCGTCTCCTGGTTGTCGTCTCAAATCGTTCAGGTCAGACTGGAGCTGTTGTATGGTACCAGGGGAATAATTCGCCTTGATGAAAAGATTATCTTTCCATGTCCGGATATTGTAAAAGAACATGGAGGCGGCACGAGCAGTCGGCACTTTCAAATGCCGGACCTCACTGGCGAGTCTTTCCAGTGTCTCCGGTTCTTTCATACTGTTCAATTGCGGACCAATGTACAGTTGGTTACCTTGCTGAACCAACATCGTTTGCAGTATGCCGAGGTAGCTCGCCAATGTAGTCTGATTTGTCTCGATCCACTCCACTTCATCCATCAACAATCGTCCTCCTGGACAAAGCTGGCTTGCCCACCTGGCAATCGTTTCGTGAGGATCTTTCAAGTGCGTGAGAAGGAATCGGCAGTAGAGGAGGTCGCAGGGTCCCAAAGGGAATGGGACCAAGGTGACGTCGTGGTGATAAAATGAAACCTTTCTGGATCCTTTTTTTCGAGCATGCGCAATGAACTGCGCTGAATTATCGAGCCCTGCCACATTGTGGCATTGGAGGACGTCTGCCAAGAAATGAGTGGAAAAACCGGGTCCGCACCCCAGGTCCAAGGCAAGACTTATCGGACCAACAGTCGACTCTTGTAGAAAGGGTTTGCTGGATTCCGCGAATACGTTTGCCAGCAGGTGCAACCTCCGAGTGGCCGGTTCCGTGTCACCAAAGAGATATCTCATGAAATTTTTCGTTGACTTCTTAAATGAGATAAGAGACGATATTTATGATATAGGTCATGTTTTTCATCCGGAACTCGAATCATAGGGGAATTATGAATCAGTGGAAAGTTTTAAGCATCGGTTTGCTCGTCCTGTCAGCCGCATCGGTCGCGATGGCAGATGACATGAAGGTAAAATCCGGAGCATGGTACCTGAATACCGGGTATGGGAACACCGGTATCATCGGTGACGATGAAACGGATAATGATTCTTTGCAACTGAAACTCGGCGAGCAGGTTTTCACCGTGAACCTCGGCAGGGAAGTATTCAGGAACAATAACCTCACTCTTTCACTCGAGGGCGGCATAAACTTTCACCCGGAAGATACGAGGTGCATCACCCCCGGTCCTGAGATAAAAAGTTGCTCGGTAACTTCTGGTTACGCCGCACGTCTCGGCGCGTTGGCAACGATACCGCTGGGCAATCTCAACCTTACCTTCGGTCTCGGTGCAGGCCAATACATCCTGGATTTCGTATTCAAGGCCACGGTTGGAGACTATCATGTGAAGGATAAGGCAGATACCTACGGAGAGTTTCTGGACTTTGTCGCCGGTGTCGAGTGGAATCTTTCCAAAGAGTTCGCCGTCGGTGCGGAAGTGCGACATTTTCAATATAAGGAAATTGAACTAGCCACGGCAATCGGGATCAATGCAAAAATTCGATTCTGAACTGGAGAGTGGCCATGATGAATTCGCGCAGCAGGCGAATGGTGGAAGAAGGATTTTGCGTTTTTGAAAAGGTTTTTACTCCGGAAGACCTGGATCCAATCCGCAAGGTATCAATACAAGCGGTAAAATCACTCTCAACCGACCACAGGGTTCGAAACAAATCCCAGGGAAGCCTCATATTGATTGCCGATTATCCGGAATTTTCCCACCTGATCGGACATGAAAAACTGGCTCACCTTTTCACTGAGATGGAATTCTCGGACCCTCGTTTCAATTCAGGTTACATCATCAGCAAACCTGCTTTCAGCCCCGCTTTATTCTGGCACCAGGACTGGTGGGGATGGAACCACCAATTTTCCTATACGAGCGAAATCGCCCAGTTTTTCGTGATGGTCTACCTCCAGGATACCAACGTGGAAAATGGCTGTCTCAGGGTCATCCCCGGTACGCATCGCGTACCCCATCCTTTTCATGAGAGTCAAGACGCTCATGCGGAGAGTCTTTCCCGGGTCGATGATCCCCATGATCCACTCTATCTTCACGTGAAGGGTCAAGTGGAGGTTCCGGTCCGATATGGAGACGTGGTATTCGGAGATTCCAGGTTGATCCACAGTTCCTTTCCCAACCAATCGCAGGAAGAACGGACACTGATCACACTCTGGTTTCATCCCCATTACGCTCGTCTCCCTGAAGCGATTCAGGCCAGGATTTATGAAATGTTTCAGCGCAAAGGAGTCGATACCGACCCGGATGGCCCCAATTCCATGACATTGCCCAATTGGCCCCCCCACTATCGTCGAAAGGTCGAATCTTTATTCCCGCATTGTCCTGAAAACGTGGAACCCAATCCCTGGTGCCGTGAGCCCGATTGGCCGGAAAAATAATAATTTATTACGTGAATATAGTAAAAAATGAATGGCGCAGAGAGTTTAATTCGAACACTGGTTAATGCAGGCGTTGAAATTTGTTTTGTCAATCCCGGTACCACGGAAGTCCATTTGGTTCAAGCATTGGATGCCGTTCCCGAAATGCGTGCCGTTCTGGCTTTGTTCGAAGGAGTCTGTACCGGGGCGGCTGACGGTTATGGCCGCATGAAAGGCCAACCTGCTGCCACTTTGCTGCACCTGGGACCCGGCCTGGCCAATGGAATCGCCAATTTACACAACGCCCGTCGCGCTGCCAGTCCAATCATCAACCTGGTGGGCAATCACCCCCACTACCACCTGCAATATGATGCGCCGCTCACCTCCAATATCGAAACCCTGGCACTAAATTTTTCCTCCTGGTACAAGGAAAACAGCACGGCTCGGACTATCGCCCGGGATGGAGCCGACGCGGTCACCGCCGCTTTGACCGCCAAGGCCGGTAGCAAGGGTCAAATCGCCACGCTGGCTTTACCAACCGACGCTTGTTGGGGTGAATCACCCGGTCTCGCTGCTCCCAATCCGCTTCCCACTCGTAGCGCCGTCGACGGCGATACGGTGGACCAGGCCGCACGCATCCTGGAGCCGGATTCAGCCTTGTTGCTGGACGGTCCCGCGTTACTGGAAGAAGGACTGGAGATTGCCAACGGTATTGCAGAAGTCAGTGGAAGTCAGGTCTGGTGTTCGGGATTCCCGGCACGTCTCGAAGGGGGAGTGGGACGGGGGAAGGTGAGCCGTGTTCCTTATTTTCCAGAAGATATCCAACAAAAAATGACAGGAATCCGGAAATTGATATTGGCCGGAAGCCGGCCGCCCGTCAGCTTTTTCGCCTATCAAAATACGCCGGGTTACCTGGTTCCTGAAGATTGTTCCCTTTTCACTCTGGCACGACCTGAAGAAGACGTCGTAGGCGCCTTGCAGGCAGTGGCGGATTCCTTGAAGGCCCCTGCAAATTCAGGCCCACGCAATCCATTCGTTGAAATCGACCTGCCAACAGGACAGTTGAACCTGGATAAGATCGGCGCGATCGTGGCCGCCCTCGCTCCGGAGAACACGATCTTCTCCCTCGATTCAGGAGGGGGACGCTCCGTCTACGCATTGACGCAAAAAGCCGCCCCCCACACCTGGTTGAACATCACGGGCGGCGCTATTGGACAAGGGGGGCCCGTGGCCATTGGAGCCGCCATCGCCGCACCGGATCGTCGCGTCATCACGTTGGCTGGAGATGGAGGCGCGATGTACACCAACCAGGCGTTCTGGACCCAGGCCCGGGAAGGATTGAATATCACCACCATCCTTTTCTCCAATCGGTCCTACGGAATCCTGGAAACAGAATACTGGAGACTGGGAGTCAACGAAATCGGGGAAAGGGCGTCCCGTCTCTTCAGCTTACGCAACCCGGATATCGATTGGGTGGGATTGGCAAAAAGCATGGGGATCCCGGGCATCTCCGTGGAGACGTCTGATGCCTTGATAGACCACCTGCAAAGAAGCTTCTCCCAGGACGGGCCCTATCTCATCGAAACCCTCTATTGAACCTGCACGCTGCTTCAATGAAAGCATTCCCCTTGCAAGATGAAAAAAATCAACCAGTTCCATGAATCTCTGGAGTTGATCCTGGCGCATAGCCATCCACTGGAAAGCGAGCAGATTCCTTTCCAGGAGGCGCTGGGACGGATTTTGGCGGAGGACGTGATCGCTTCGAGAAACGATCCGCCTGCAGCCAAATCCGCAATGGACGGATACTGCCTGCGCGCAAATGATACTCGATCAGCGCGGCCTGAATCTCCCGTAGAGTTGCCATTTTCAGGCGTGTTGGCGGCCGGTCATCCTTTCCCGGAAAAACTGATCCCGGGAAGCGCTTTGAAAATCATGACCGGATCGCTGCTTCCGGAAGGGGCTGATGCCGTGGTCAAGCAGGAGGATGTCCGGGAAATGGAAAGGGGAAGCATTGCGCTGGAAGGTCCTCTGCAATGTGGAGAAAATGTGCTTCTCAAAGGTTCTCAGCAAAGGCGGGGAGAACGCGTATTGCGCAAGGGGAGCCCGGTCACCCCGCAGGTGCTGGGTATGTTGGCCAAATTGGGAACAGTCGAATTGAAGGCGTATCGTCGTCCGCATGTGGCATTACTGGCCATCGGAGATGAACTGGTCGAGCCGGGAATGCCGTTACGAATGGAACAATCGTACGTCAGTAACCTTTATTCATTGTGCGCGGCCGTGAAACGGTGTGGTGGTATCCCTCATCGCCTTGGCATCGCCAGGGACGATCCCGGTCAAATTGCGCGGATGCTTCGACCTTCCCTGGACGATACGCAATCATTCGCAGGTTCTTCTCCGCAACGCATCATCGTCACGCTCGGCGGGTCCAGGCGTGGCACTCATGACTACGCACATGCGGTGTTGGAATCTCTGGGAACCAACATTCATTTTCGCGAAACCAACATCAATCTCGCTCCTTCGACTATATTCGCCACCTCCGGACGCCGGCTCTTTTTCGCGCTCCCCGGAACCCCAGTACCCTCCTGGGCGGCCTTCGAGCTGTTCCTGCGCCCTGCCTTGTGGAAAATGGCAGGACGGGAGCACCTGCAGCCTGCCTTATTTCAAGCCCGGCTGGATTCCCCTTTATCGACGAAAAGGGAGAGACGCTGTTTTTTCCCGGGATGGCTCACTTTCAAAGGGAGTGGCCCTCCTTGCGTCTCACCATTGAAAATCCGTCGCAGGGATGATCTTCCCTCTTCCCTCCTGGCCAACTCGCTTATCCACACTCCAGCAGAACCTCTGGAACTCGAGGAGGGTTCCATGGTGACCGTGGAATGGACTGGCGCGCCCAGCGATTGGCCCTGACCCGCAACCCCTGTTTTCAGAAAATGTGGAAAAGTCCGCAGTGCTCATAACGATCTTTTGAGACAATGATTCGACTACTGCCGGGCTTTCAGTTCCCGGCGACGCGCGTGTAAAATTGACTCCGTATAACCATTGGGTTCATGGCGTCCCTTGAAGACCAGGTCCATGGCCGCCTGAAATTCAATGCTGGCGTCGAAATCCGGCGCCATCTTGCGATACAGCCCATCCCCGGCATTTTGCCGGTCCACCACTACCGCCATTTTTTTGAAAGTTTCGGTCACCTGTTCCGGGGTGGTGATGCCGTGATGCAGCCAATTGGCAATATGCTGGCTCGAGATACGTAAAGTGGCCCGGTCTTCCATCAAGCCCACGTCCTCGATGTCGGGTACTTTGGAACAACCGACTCCCTGGCCGACCCAACGGACCACGTATCCGAGAATACCCTGGGCGTTGTTGTCCAATTCATTTTGTACCTCATCCGCGCTCAAATTGCGACCCCGGAGCAGTGGAAGCGTCAAAATATCATCGAGACGGGCACGCTCTCTTTTGGACAACTCCCTTTGTCTTTCCTGCACGTTGACCTTGTGATAATGCATGGCGTGCAGGGTTGCCGCAGTGGGAGAAGGCACCCAGGCCGTGTTGGCTCCCGCTTGTGGATGTCCGATCTTGCTCTCCACCATGGCTTTCATTTCATCCGGCATGGGCCACATGCCTTTGCCGATTTGAGCCTTGCCCGGAAGTCCGCATTCGATACCGATATCGACGTTCCAATCCTCGTATGCCAGGATCCAGGGGCAATTCTTGATTTCCAACTTGGGAAAGATCGCGTCCGCTTCCATGTCCGTGTGAATTTCGTCCCCCGTGCGATCCAGGAACCCGGTGTTTATGAAAATCACCCGATCTCTGGCAGTACGAATGCACTCTTTCAGATTGACCGTTGTACGCCTTTCTTCATCCATGATACCGATTTTGATCGTCTTGTCGGCCAATCCCAGGGCTTTTTCCACTCGAGCAAAGAGCTCTACGCTGAAAGCGACTTCTTCGGGACCGTGTTGTTTCGGTTTGACGATGTAAATACTGCCTGCCCGACTGTTTGAAACGGGACTGTTGCCCTTCAGGTCATGAATGGCTGCCAGCGAAGTAACCATCGCATCCAAAAAACCTTCCGGAATCGCATTCCCGCCAGAGGTCGTCACTGCATCCGTGTACATGTGAATCCCTACGTTGCGCACCAGCAATAAACTGCGTCCGGGAAGGGTCAGTTTCTTTCCCATGGGATCCGTGTAAGCACGATCGGCATCGAGCTTTCGAACTTGTTCCCTTCCCTCTTTGTGAAAAGTGGCTTGCAGGGTTCCTTTCATGATTCCGAGCCAGTTGCGATAAACCAGGGTTTTGTCTTCGGCATCCACCGCGGAAACGGAATCTTCACAATCCTGGATGGTGGTGACCGCCGCTTCCAGCAACACGTCCTTCACACCCGCTGAATGCGACCGGCCTATGGGATGATTGCGGTCAATCCGGATTTCAACGTGCAGTCGATTGTTTCGCAGCAACACGCAGCTCAGGGCTCCATTGCTTTGCCTGTATCCCACAAATTGGGAAGGATCTGCCAGACAAGTTTTTTTCTCATCCTGGAGCATCACGATCAATTCTTGCTTCCCATCTGATTCTTCCAGCATGAAAGCCGTTGCCTGGCTATAGCTGCCTTCGCTCAGTGGGAGGGTTTCATCCAGGAAACGATCGGTATAGGCAATCACTCGCGCACCACGAACGGGATTGTATCGTGATCCTTTTTCCGCTCCATCGTCCTCCGGAATGAGATTGGCGCCATACAAAGCGTCGTAGAGACTGCCCCAACGAGCGTTTGCCGCATTCAGCGCGTAACGAGCGTTATCCACGGGAACCACCAGTTGGGGTCCGGCAATCGCCGCGATTTCCGGATCGACGTTCATGGTGGTGATGGTAAAATCTTTCTTTTCCGGAACGAGATAGTCGATCTCCTCGAGAAATGCCCTGTAAGCCTCTTCGTCAAAAGGTATTCCTTTTCTTTCACGGTGCCAGGCATCGATTTTTGCTTGAATCGTATCGCGTTTTTCCAGCAATTCCCGGTTTTTCGGTCCCAGGTCCCTCGTGATGTCTCCCAATGCCTGCCAAAACGAGTCGGGATCCACTCCCGTACCCGGAGTCATTTCCTCCTGAATTAAATCGTATAAGGGCTTTGCGATTCTTAAATCACCCACTTCCATTGCACCATTGCTGCTCATCACTCTTCCTTTATTCGGGTTTTCAAATTTACGGTTTGTATGGTAACCGACAAGCCTTTCAATCCATCATGGAAACTGTTTTTTTAAAAACGCAGTGTACCTTTTGCTTAAAAATATTCAACACCTTAAAAGTGGTTGTTTCATTTAAATTGGACCCGCTCAGCGGATTTCTCTACTGGCATATGAATTGGCATGCGGAGAATCACATGTATGCCGGTGTTCCATGCTACCATTTAAAAAAACTACGTGAAGCCATCGCCCACGATATGCCCGAACCCAAAAGCGCTTGGGGGGCGTGGCTGTACGCGGGGATTGCCTGGATTCTTGTTCAAGCCGGGAATGACACACTCCGGAAGGTGGTTGTACGCGGGGATTGCATGAATCGCGTTCCGGGAGCTGGAGGGTCATTTGGCGGACCGGCAAAGCATTGCGCAACGGCCATCCAACGCGTGGCCGTCGCTCCCTACGCAATTAAAGCGGTGTCTGAAACGTTTCGAGTTTGAGTGACCACTCGACAGAAGTCCACTGCCGTCCCTTCTATAAAATTACTTTTCGATTCGTCATGCCATTTCCAAACGTCGCCGGACGGACTTTTCAAGCATAAATAGGGTTTGTCTTGCGGCACTGCCTCACCACGATTGCTGAAGGTCCAGGCGAAGGCGTTCACTCCCAGGACCACGATGTTTTTTATACGATCATGCTCCTCTCGTTCCACCCCCAGGAGATCATAGATGGCTTGGGCATGAGACCAGGTTTCCATCAAACGAGCCGAGATACTCGTTCGCGCGCTCATGCTCGGACCAAACCATTGCAGACGTTTTTTTGGATCTTCGGCTGTAAAGCGTTCCGACATTCCGGGATAATAGTCGCGCCAGAGTTGCAACAATGCCCGTCCCTCGATGCCATTCAGTTTCCGCTCCGTAAAGGGAAGCAACGCTTCTCCATTGTTTTTGGCTTGGGTCAATTCGTTGACCAACTCGAGGAAGAGCGCTTCATTGCGCAGGGATAAATCGGCTGCCATGTTGAAAAAATGCAAGTGAGCCAGGATGTCATTGATCGTCCACCCCTTGAATTGGGTTTTTCTATTAAAATCCTGCTCCTGAAGCGGTTCCAGCAATTGTAGAAATGCGTCGTTTTCCGCTTTGAATTCAAGCGCTGCGCTGATCATATCCAATCCTGCTTATGCTGAGTTTCTCGCAATCAGGCATCGAGAAATACTGTCAGGTGTTCATACGCTTTTAAAAAATCAGCCTTGAAATCATAAACCACATCACGTGTCGACTTGCTGAGGTTCATCAACCCCACCCCTTGTCCGACATAATAAGTATCGAGTTCCCTGGCACCCGCGTGTCCTCCTTCGGCGAGTTTTTTGACTTTGGCCAGGGGGGGATCACTGACCAGGGTTTGCAAAGGCATGGGCAAGGGTTCGGGAGCCGCCGGTTGTTCCCAGGCATCGGTCCAGGGGGAGCGCAGTTGACGCGCGGGTTTGCCCGTGCGGCTTCGAGAGCGTACGGTTTGTCTCGAGTTCGCCTTCAACATTTTTTCTTTCACGACCGGGGAGGTTTCAGCTTCAAATGTCGTCAGCCAGACGGACCCCGTCCAAACTCCACTCGCCCCCATCGCCATGGATGCTGCCATTTGGCGTCCGGTCACAATCCCTCCTGCGGCAAGAATGGGAAGTTGACCAAAGGGTTGAATGGCTTCATACACTTCCGGAAGCAGGACCATCGTCGAAACCTCCCCGCAATGTCCACCCGCCTCGGTGCCTGCCACCACCAGGATATCCACGCCTGCCTTCACCTGGTTGATGGCATGTTCTTTTGCCCCCACCAGCGCAGCCACGGCAACTCCATGTTCTTTCCCCATATCCAGCATGATTTTTGGCGGCACCCCAAGCGCATTGGCAACCAGTTTGATTGGGTGGGAAAAAGCCACTTGCAATTGTTTTTTCGCACCCGATAAGCGTATGTTGTTACTGATGGTCAAACTGCCAGCCCTCACTTCATCCGTGATGTCACCGGTTTCAATGCCATAGGCTTCCAGGATTCCATTTGAAAAGTTCTTATGCCCTTCCGGTACCAGCGCCAGCACTTGCTCAGCGCTTGGCTGCTCGTCTTTGCCTGCTATTTTTTGCGGAATGATCAGGTCCACTCCATAAGAATTCCCGGATACATGGTCGTCGATCCAGGTCAGCTCGGTTTCCAGTTCTTCTGCTGTCATCCCGGCCGCCCCCAATACGCCAAACCCCCCGGCACGACTCACTTCAACCACCACGTCGCGGCAATGGGAAAACGCAAAAAGAGGAAATTCGATCCCCAACCTCTCACAAATCTGGTTTTTCATGATTCTTTTCTCCTCAACACGTTCCATATCCGCTTGTTCGATTTTTTATCAGAGGGGGTATTTATTGAGAACTGTCCATATCCTCAAAAGGATTTATGTAATCCACTTCAATGTTTTTGAAGTCACGAATATTTCGTGTACAGATACACATTTTACTTATAAGGGCAGTTGCAGCAATAATAGCACCTAGCGTTTTGATTTTTCGTTGTCGTCTCAACTTTATTGTGACATCTATGATTTCATCAGAGAGATGGATCAGTTCAAATTGACTCAAGAATTGTTGAATGATAAATTCTTCGTCTTTTTGAAATGGATAGGAAAGCACTTCGATTTTCGTAATGACTGAGATGGACAGTTTTTCCTGATGAGATTGTAGCCAATCAATTGCTGCTGCCTCCCCATTCAAGTAATAAATGATGATGTTTGTATCCACAATATTCATCCATCCCACTCACTTCTTTGGTCAGATTGAAATTTGAGAGGATCTATTTTCTTATGCTTCAATATTCCTGCCGCATTCTTGAAGGCAGCCTCATTACATTGTTTTTCAAGTATCTCGAATTCAATGCTCACTTCTCCTCGATTTGAATGTAGGGACTCTAACTCTACATTAGGAATAAATAAACCACCATCTTTGATTATTGCTTTAGTAATCATTTTCAATTCCTCAAATTTCTGGTTTTTTGTTTTAAGTCTTGTTTCATCATACTAGAATTTCTATGAATGTTGAATTAAATAAATAAGGTACTCGTGAAGTCCTTCCCATTGTTTATCACTGACATCTCTGTTATAATCTGAACGTTCCATGGAGACTCCTTTGTTATTAAGGCTTCATTTCTCTCAAAATGAATGCGACATGGAACACTTCCAACAGGAAGCTGAACTTTTTTCAAACAGGTTCTAAGAAACTTGCCGTTTAGTGGTACAATCAACCAATCATTTTCATTGAGGTTCAAAATGAATCTTAAACTCGAGTCTTCGAAAATTCTCTCCCCGGTGGATTATGGTTCGGAAGAAGCCGCCATGGTTCGTTACCGGGAAGAAGGAACGCAACAGGCATTGGCGCTTTATAATCGAGGCCCCATTCGTTTTAATGACGAAGGTTTGCTCGACCCAGCCATCCTGGAGTCCTATTCTCGCTGCGGGTTCTACATTTTTGAAGGAGTTCTCAATGAAGAGGAACTGCAAGCCATCGATAGAGACCTGGTCGATCTTCAGGAGCGCGCTCCGGTGAGCAAAGGCGCGCAAGTGGACCACCTGGGACGCCCGGCTTTCAACGCATCCTGTCATCCAAATACCATTTTGTGGGCCAAGCCGCTTTCGGACCAATACGGAGGAAGTGAGCACAATTACGGACGTCATCCCGCTAAAATGTATGAACCCTTACCACCGGCCGAAGCGCCTGAATACGTCATGCAGATCGTCAATGGTTCGCTCCAATTTTCGGAAGCGTGCTTGCTCGTTTACGGACATCCGCAACTCCTCACCATTGCGGAAACAATTCTCGGGGAGGATTTCACCCCATTCAATGAACGCTTGTGGATCAAGCAACCCAGGCTCGGAGGTTCGGTGGCCTGGCACCAGGATGGCGTCACGCACTGGGACAACCCGGAGCTCGACGAAAACACCCATGGTTTCAATTTCATGGCGCAACCTTACGGTTGCGATGCGGCAAATGGTCTCTGGGTGGTGCCGGGATCTCATCGCAAAGGAAAGGTTGATATCAATGCGCTGGTCGAGGATGCCGGATCCGATCGTTTGCCAGACGCGGTTCCCCTGATCTGCAATCCTGGCGATGTGGTGATCTGCAATCGCCAGTCGCTTCATGCCTCTTTTGCCAATACCAGTCCCCAGCTGCGAGTGACGCTCAACTTTGGTTTTCACCGTCGCCGGTCGGTGCTGAACATGCCCGGAAAAATTATTGAAAATCCTGAAGCGATTTACGATGAGAAATATATCCGGGAACGCTCTCGAGTGATCATGTACGCCATTGATGCCCGGCAGAAACGCTTTCCACACGAACCGCCATTCGTCTACAAACCCTTTGCCGGACAAAACGAAACGTATCGCTGGACGCCTGAAGCCAAAGCCGGGCTCGTCGACTACCAACTTCAAGACATCCGGATCTAGCAAATGAGCAATCAGGAAAGGTGGCTTCAATCGAAAATGACGAAAGAGGTCTGAAAAAGCAAAAAAACCGGCTGATCAGGCTGCTGGCAGGATATCTAACAGGGGATCATCGGCAGCGACTCGAGTTCCGGCTGCCACGTGGATCGCCTGCACGGTACCGGCAATTTCCGCGACAATCTCATGTTGCATTTTCATCGCTTCCAATATGGCAAGACGGGTTCCGGCTTGGACGAGGTCTCCGCATTCGACTAAAACCTCGAGCAGGGTTCCATGCATGGGGGAAACAATGCGTCCACTTCCTTCTGTTTCTTTTGCAGAAGACGGGAAGGCGATTTGATTTTGGAACCGGAACGATTCTCCCTCCACTGAAATATCGATAAGACCGGCTGAGGTTGACGAATAATCAACGACTCTTCGACGTCCACCAATGCTCACATGCGCCACTTCGCCAGTCAGGTGCAATAGTTTGACAGTCAGAGAATTTTCCGCCCCACGTACTTGATAATCCACTTCATTTACGGGCGAGAGATTCAATTCGAGGCGCCCTCCATCTGAAAGATAAACATAATGAGTGACGAGTCGACCGCCGCTGGACCAATTCAATAACTCGGGTGAGACATGGACACTTGCTTCAAGAGCGCACCGGCGTTCGATGTGGTATTGAAGCAGGGCCGCTATCGCCGCCAATTCGAAGTCGGCTCGAGGATTGGCCAGGTCCCGGGCTTTCAATTCTTCCGCGAAAAATGCAGTCGTTGTCACTCCCCTGGCAAACGCTTGCTTGTCTAGAATTTTGATCAAAAAACTTTTATTCGTGACCAGGCCGAATATTCGAGTTTGCTCGAGAGCCTTGATCAAGCGCAGGCGGGCAATTTCCCGGTTTTCTCCCCACGCGATCACTTTGGCGAGCATCGGGTCATAAAAAGGCGTGATTTCCTGGCCTGTTTGAATACCGGAATCCACCCGGATTCCATTTCCCCTGGCAGGGCGCCATTGATCGATGGTTCCGGTACAAGGCAAAAAATCGCGCACAGGATCTTCCGCATAAAGACGAGCTTCTATCGCATGTCCCGAACTGGCGACCTCGTCTTGGGTCAAAGGCAGAGGGAACCCTTTGGCGATTTGGATCTGGCAGGCCACCAAATCCAATCCCGTGATCATTTCAGTGACGGGGTGTTCCACCTGGAGGCGGGTATTCATCTCGAGAAAATAAAAATTTCCTTCTTCATCCAAGAGAAATTCAACGGTTCCCGCATTCTGGTAATTGACGCTGAGCGCCGCTTCAACCGCGGCGGCACCCATTCGCGCTCTCAATTCACCAGTCATCAGCGGACAAGGCGCTTCCTCCACCACCTTTTGATTCCGGCGCTGTAGCGAACATTCGCGTTCTCCCAAGTGAATGACGTTTCCGTGTTGGTCGGCCAGAATCTGGAATTCGACATGTCGCGGACGCTTGATCGCTTTTTCCAGGATCAACTCGGACGAGCCGAATGCCTTCAATGCTTCAGTACGCGCGCCACGCAGGGCCGCGGGAAAGTCCTCAGCGTTCTCAACCAATCGTATTCCACGCCCTCCACCGCCGGCAGCGGCTTTCACCATCAAAGGGAAGCCGATCTCCTCCGCAGCGGTGAGTAGAGTGGCATCGGATGGATCGGCAGCGGAATAGCCAGGCAGGCAAGGGATCCCGGCCGCCGTCAAATGCCGTTTGGCTCCTGCTTTATTGCCCATCAACTCGATCGCGCCGGCAGCGGGTCCGATGAACACGAACCCTGCCTGCTCACAGGCTCGCGCAAATTCAGCGTTTTCCGATAAAAATCCATAACCGGGATGAACGGCTTCTGCCCCGCTTTGCCGGGCTGCTTGCAAAATTCGCTCGATATGGAGGTACGACTCCTCCACGGAGGAGGGGCCAAGCAAGGCGGAATCATCCGCCATTTGCGCATGAGGCGCGTTCGCGTCTGCTTCCGAATAGACGGCGATGGTGCGAAAACTCAGAGATTGAGCGGTTTTGATGATACGAACTGCAATTTCTCCTCGATTGGCAACCAGGATGCTCTTAAAGTCTCTCATTCGTCGTTGATCTATCTGGAAGGTCGATTCTCCGGAGTTGAAGGATGGCGTCGATTCAATCAGAGGCGCGCGACGCCGAAACTGTTGGCTTGCACTCTTCGGTGTTTGGCTTCCCAACAAGTATCCAAGGCAAATCCGATCACTTTTCGCGTATCGCGGGGATCGATCACTCCTTGGTCCAACATATGCCCTGATGTGTAAAAGGCATCCGATTGGCGGTCGTAAAGTTGGATCAATTGTTCCTTTTGGACTTGAAGCGCTTTTTCATCTACAGGTTCTCCCCGCCGTGCTGCCGAACCGCGCATGACTTGATCCATGGTCAGCGCCGCTTGTTCACCTCCCATCACGCCCGTCCTGGCGTTGGGCCAGGTGAACAAAAAATCGGGCTGGTAGGCCAGGCCGCACATGCCATAATTTCCCGCTCCAAAACTCGCTCCCACGTAAAACGTAATTTTAGGCGCCCGGGTGTTGGAGACCGCCTGGATCATTTTTGAACCATGCTTGATCATGCCTTCCTGTTCATAAACCTTCCCCACCATATAGCCCGTGGTATTGTTGAGGAAAATGAGAGGGATATCGGACTGGTCACAAAGTTGGATGAAATGCCCCGCTTTGGTGGCGCCGTCGGGGTCGATCGGACCATTGTTGCCGAGAATGCCACAAGCCTGACCAAACATGTGGGCTTGCAAGCAGACGGTGGAAGGGCCGTATCGTGGTTTGAAGTTCTCAAAATCAGAACCATCCACCAATCGAGCGACCACTTCACGCACATCATAAGGTTTTCGATAATCGATGGGGACGACACCGGCAATTTCACCCGGATCGTAAAGGGGTTCCCGTATTTTTTTGCGGGGAGGTTTGGGACAGTGATCATTCCATCCCAAACGATTGACTATATCCCGCACGATCAACAAACCATGTGCATCGTCCTCTGCCAGGTATTCCACCGACCCGGTGACCGATGCGTGCATTTCGGAACCGGCAAGTTCTTCTTCATCCGAGATTTCTCCGGTGGCTGCTCGGACCAGCGCCGCCCCTCCCAGGGAAGCGCGTCCACGCCCCCTGATACCAACCACGTAATCACTCATTCCCGGCATGTAAGCCCCTCCTGCCGTGGAGGGGCCATGCAGCACCACGAACGTGGGGATTCCCGCTGCGCTCAATTTCGCGAGACCATAGAAAAGACCGCCTCCATGCGCCCACTGACTGACTTCATATTTCATCAGGTTGGCCCCTGCGCTTTCAACCAGGTGAACAAAAGGCAGTTTCTTTTCAAGCGCAATCTTGAGACAGGCCCTGCCTTTTTCACCGGATTTCGCCGTCGAGGCCCCCGCATTGATCCCGCTGTCACTGACGCAAATCATGCAACGGACGCCGCTGATGAATCCGATACCCGCCAGGGAACTGGCGCCGGGAATGCTTTTTTCCCGGTCCTTGATCTCCACCATGTAATTGGCAATGCCGTAAAGTTCCAGAAAAGGCATGCCCGGGTCCAGCAGGCGTGACAATCGTTGCCTTGGAGTCAGTTGACCCCGTTCTTCGAAACGGAGACGCCGTCTCTCGGAAACGGCTTCCGCACGCTTTTTCAAGAGATGGAGTTTTTCAACCAGCAAGAGCATTTCCCTGCGATTTACGGCAAAGGAATCACTGTTCACCTCGATTTTACTGACATAAACGCTCATCAGAGGACCTCCGCGATATGCACCGGCACTTGGATCGGATGATCGAGCAGCAATTGAGCGTAGCCTTTTCCCTGGGCATCATCCCGCAGACTGGCCACCCCGCCCCCGCCCAATACGTCATGGAAAAGGAAATTGATGGCATGGGAGCCCGGCAGCAGGAAGCGCTCCACGTTCCCTTGCAGGAAATGAGCAAAACGCTTTGCCACCACTTTTTCTGTCAACGACTGCCAGATGAAAGGGAGATATTCCGGTTTGCGGGCAATGATTCCGACATTGGCTTTGTCGCCTTTGTCTCCGCTGCGTCCCCAGGCTAATTTCACCAATGGCACTTCCCTCATGGCAGAATCACCCTTGGAATCGCTTGGAGGGAGAGGACGCCGGATGGCTTGTGGATTAAAAACGGAGCTTTGTTTGGGAATGAATGGGATCGATTCTCCCCCTGAATCAAGGTGGATGGAGATTTCTTTTTTGGGAATGAGGAAGGAGAACAGCCTGACGACCGGAGAGGGTTTCGGACGACTTCCAGCAAATCCTGCCCCGCCGGGTGGGTTGGCCAGACCCAAACCCGCCACCTCCTTCAAGAGCATACGAATACCGGCCTGGTCCCCATGTTTGGCAGCTATTTTGAGCACGACCTCACGGGATCCCGTGACGTGGCTGGCCTCTCCATACTGGCTTTCAGCCCCCAGTATTTCGATGCTGGTTTCCGTGAAATCGGCTAAATTCGCCTCCCGAAGAACCCGACGCGCACGATTGAAGGCAGCCCGGGCAAACCCCAAGGCTTTTTTATCGGAATCCATACCATAAAACGTTCGGTAGCTGCCTCCGCGAAATCCATCGGAATAAGTGGCAGATACTTTATAGCTGTCGGTGGCGGGATACCCGCAAGCTCCAGCCACGGAAACCCGGTTGGGAGCTTCTTGCCTGATTCGCACTTTTGAAAAATCACAGACCACGTCGGGGACGACGTAGGCTTGCGGGTCACCGATCTCGTAAAGCATTTGTTCAGAAACCGTCCCCACGTTGACAATACCGCCTGTTCCTTCGGATTTCGTCACCGAAAAAATTCCGTCCGAAGAAATCTCTGCAATGGGATATCCAATCTGGTCTATGCGATCCACCACGTCTTGCCAATCGGTGAAATTTCCTCCCGTGGCTTGTGGACCACATTCCAGGATATGTCCGGCCAGGGTTCCGCAGGCGAGGAGGTCCCACGCCGCCTCTCCCCAGCCAAATTCGTGGATGCAGGCGCCCAAGGTCACCGCACTGTCCACGACTCGACCGGTGACCACGATATCCGCCCCTTCATCCAGAGCTTGCGCGATGGGAAAGGCCCCCAGGTAGGCATTGACGCTAGCCAGCGTGGCAGGATTGGGAAAGTCCTCACCCGAATACATTTCCTTCACACCCCGGCGGCTCAATACCTCACCCATTTCGTTCAAGTCGTCTCCAAGGACAATCGCCACTTTCAAATCCAAATTCTGATCTGCAATGAGCTTCCGCAGGGCGTTGCCGCATGCCCTTGGGTTCACGCCCCCGGCATTTGTGATAATTTTTATGCCTTGACGTGCAATTTCTTCCAGATTGTCTTGCATCACCACCGTTACGAAGTCCCGCGCGTAACCGGCACTCGAATCTTTTGCCAACGCGCGAGCCATGATCGACATGGTGATCTCGGCAAGATAATCGTATACGATATAATCCAGTCCTCCTGCAGCTAAAAATTGGGGAGTCGCCATGTTGGATTCTCCCCAATAGCCACAGGCACCTCCAACGCGAATAGTTCTTTTTGTCGACATTTTCCGTCCCTCCTCCTGTTTGCGTTTTCAACCTTTTATTCATAAAACACGCTTCGGGAGTCTACGTCAAGCTCAACTCTCATGAGGAGGAGCGGATTTTTTATTCATATCATACCTGAGAGTTAATCTCTAAAGGATGTGTCATTCCTGGCTTGACCAGGAATCCATGCCTTCAATCTTCTCCGGAGTCTCCGTCAAGTTCAACTCTCTTGGGGAGGAGCGGATTTTTTACTCCTTTGTCATTCCTGGCTTGACCAGGAATCCAGGGGTATGCAACCAGACAGAAATCTGGATCCCTTCCGTTCTTGATCCGGGATTGAGTGAGGATGAAATAGACACCAGGATACTCCATCAATTGAAGATTTATGTCGAACTCGTGTTATTTAAAGTCCTGATTCACGTTTTAAAGTCCTGATTCACGTGTGTGTCATTACTTTTTATGATTCCGAAAACGTGCTACGATTGATTTTCAGTGAAAATGGAAAGGATGTTATGAACCTGAAAAATCAATTTTTTCTCCCCATGCTGGTAAGCATAGTCGGTTTGCTTTGGGGAACGCTGGTTTACGCTTCCGAGGAGGATAAAATTCTGCAGGGTGAATATATCTTCAGGGCCACCGGGGGATGTGGCTGTCATACTGATTACGAAAATGATGGAGCCTTTCTGGCCGGAGGACGAGTCATCCAAACCCCTTTTGGAACCTTTTTCGGGACCAACATCACACCGCACCAGGAAACCGGGATCGGAGGATGGAGTGACGACGATTTCATTCGAGCCATGACCCGGGGCATAGGTCCCGATGGGACCCATTACGCGCCTGTTTTCCCTTATACGTCCTTCACCCAAATGACCAAAGACGACCTGCTTGCCTTGAAAGCCTATTTGTCTACCGTCCCTGCAATCCGACAAGAGAACAAACCCCACGAATTGTTTGTCCCTATTGGTGAACGCTTGGGTTTTTTCGTATGGAAAAAATTGTTCTTTCAAGAAAGCCCCTTCCAGTATCAAAGCGATCAATCACCTCAATGGAATCGTGGCGCCTACCTGGCGGGCGCTTTGGCTCATTGTGAAGAATGCCACACTCCACGGAATTGGCAGGGCGTTCTGGACAGAGAAATGCGATATGCGGGCTCGAGCGATGGTCCGGAAGGGGAATTCGCGCCAAACATCACTCCTGATGATGAAACCGGCATTGGCGAGTGGGTGATTGCCGATATCGTTTATTTTCTGCAAAATGGAATGAATCCGGATGGAGATGACACGCAAGGATTGATGTATGAAGTGATCGAACATGGTTACACGTATCTGAGCGTGGAAGATTTAGAAGCCCTGGCCGTCTACCTGAAAGCCCTTCCCCCCATTGACAACCCCTTGGAGAGAGGGGAAGAGGAATAAATGAAAGCTTCAATGCTTGATGAAACTCGAGAGCGCGCATTCATCGAGGATTTCGATCTCTATGGCAAAAGAGTCCTCATTCGCTCGGATTTGAACGTCCCGTTGGACGCGAACCGGAATATCCGGAATGCAAGCCGGATCGAAAGCAGTCTGAAAACAATCCGATACGCCAGGAACCAGGGTGCCCGAGTCATTCTCATATCGCATTTAGGACGCCCCAACGGCCAACGGGTTGAGAAGCTCAGTTTGAAACCCGTTGCGGAAAGATTATCCCGGATGCTCAACCAGCCGGTGGACCTGGTACCCGAGAGTGTCGGCGCTATGGTTGAAAAACGGGTCGCTCGTCTGCGAATTGGGGAAGTGGTACTGCTGGAAAATTTGCGATTTCATGCAGGGGAAACGGACAACGAAGAATGCTTCGCCCGTTCACTCGCCCGCTTGTGTGATATTTACGTAAACGACGCCTTTGGCACCGCGCACCGCGCCCATGCTTCCACTACCGGGATTGCCCGATTCAGCGACCACGTCGCCATGGGTTATCTTTTACAATTGGAAATTCGGTACCTGACTAAAATCCGCAATAATTCGTCCCGCCCCTTTGTCGTCATTTTGGGAGGAGCCAAAGTCTCGGATAAAGTGAAAGTCATTCAAAGTTTGCTCCGCTCCGTCCAGGCGCTGATCATCGGAGGTGGGATGGCCTGTACTTTTTACAAGGCCATGGGATACGAAATCGGCGACTCTTTGCTCGAAGAAGAAGCGCTGCCCCTTGTCTGGGAAATTATGCGAGAGACGGAAAAACAAAAAGTGTCTTTGCACCTTGCGGAAGATTGCGTGATTGCGGAAAGCGTGGAAGAATGCGCAGCGATTGAAACCATCCGGGCTTCGCAAGGGGTTCCTGCCGGGTGGAAAATACTGGACATCGGCCCCCGTGCCGTTAATACCTTCAGCCAGACCCTGCAAGACGCCAAAACAATTTTCTGGAATGGACCGATGGGAGTTTTTGAAGCAAGCCCTTTTGCCAGGGGGACCTTCGGGATAGCCAAAGCTTTGGGAGAGGCGACGAAACATGGAGCCATGAGCGTCGTCGGGGGCGGCGATTCGATTGCTGCCATCGAAGCAATGGAACTGACGAAGCATATTTCTCACCTCTCTACGGGAGGAGGGGCTTCCCTTGAATTTTTGGAAGGGCTTCCCTTACCGGGAATTGAAGCCATCCCCAAACGTGTGGATTGAAGATACTTCGAGAATGAGTTCGTTAATAACCCTTTGCGACTCAGCCGGAAGCAAGGTGCAGGTTTTTCGAGGATGATCGGGGAGAAGAAGCTTCCACGATTTTGAGGTTGATCATTTTGAAGGTAGCCCGCACAGCAGCCACGACTTGATCGGTATCCACGCCAATTGTTTTAATGCGTTTGCCCTGGTTTTCCCAGGTGATGGTCGCCTCGGTCAACGCATCCGTTTGACCCCCTTTGGGAATGCGGATTTCATAATCGAGCAGCTTGGGACACTCGATTCCGGTTTTATCCAGAATTTTTCGCATTGCCGTCATAAAGGCGTCATAACCCCCATCGCCTTCTCCGGTTGCCAGAAATTCTTCCCCATCGAATTCGACGCATATCGACGCGGTCGCCCGTAAAGGCCATCCACTGCTCATCGTGCAACTGACGAGACGGATGCGGGCGTACGTTTCATTCTCCAGCACTTCCGTGATGATGAAGGGCAAATCGGTCATGTTGATGGAGGCTTTCCGGTCCCCCAACTCGACGATGCGATCCAGCACTTTTTGATAATGTTCTTCCGAAAGGCTGAGTCCGAGTTGCTCCAGGTTCTTGGCCAGCGAGGCCTTGCCACTCATTTTACCGAGGGCATAGGAACGGATCCTTCCGAAGCGCTCCGGAAAGAGGGGATTGTAGTAAAGGCCTCCTTTTTTATCTCCATCCGCATGAATGCCGCTGGTTTGGGTAAAGACGTCTTCGCCAACAATGGGGGCATTGCTGGCAATACGTTTCCCGGAAAAAACTTCAACCAGTTCACTGATCGGTCCCAGGTACGATTCATCCACCGAAAGTTTCATTCCCAATTTATCTCTCAGCACCACCGTGATTTCTGCCAGGGATGCATTGCCTGCCCGTTCTCCCAAACAATTGACGGTACAATGGATCGTGCGCACCCCGGCCTTGACGGCGGCCATGGAATTGGCGGTCCCCAATCCATAATCGTTGTGTGGATGGAAATCGAATCGGGCCCAGGGAAAGCGTTGAATCATGTCGCTGAGACTCTCAAAGACTTCATCGGGCGACATCACCCCTAAAGTATCCGGTAGCATGAAATGCCGGATTCCACAGTCCCGCAACAAGGTCATCATTTCATAGACGTATTCCGGCTTGTCCTGGTAGCCATTGGACCAGTCTTCCAGGTAAATATTGATCTCGCATCCCTTTTGGAGGCCATATTGTAGGGTCTTACGGATGTCGGAAACATGTTCATGCAAGGTTTTTTTCAATTGCCCATGACAATGATTTTCACTGCCTTTGGTGAGGAGATTCAGCACACGGGCTCCTGTTGAGACAATCCAATCCACGCTTCTTTTATGATCCACGAAACCCAACACTTCGACCCGGTCCAGGCAGTCATGCTCCCTGGCCCATTCTGTTATACAACGCACGGCATCCCGTTCTCCTTCGGATATCCGGGCGGAAGCGATTTCGACCCGGTCGATATTCACTTGCTCCAGTAAGGCTTTGGCTATATGAAGTTTTTCTTGAGCATTGAATGCAATCCCTTGCGTCTGTTCCCCATCGCGGAGAGTAACGTCCATGATCTCGACGGGTTGTCCGGACAATGGCATAGCGATCTTTTCCTGAGTTGAAACAGGTTGATTTCAATAATGAATGACGCGCACGAAAGCCATATTCGCATATTTCCCCGGAAAGTCAACCCTGAGTAACCCGAGTTCGAGATAAATCTTCAATAATACGAGAATCCTGGTGTATAGGTCATCGTCACTCAATCCTGGATCCAGTCCGGGATGACAGGCATGACTCAATGATGTGTCATCCCGGTCCCGGATCGAGTCCGGGATGATCCGGTATCCAGGGTTCATGCCAATTTCCCTCTTCCACGTCACTCTGGATTCCTAATCAAGCCAGGCATGACACGCTCCTGCTCCTGGATCCAGTCCGGGATGACAGGCATGACACGCTCCTGCTCCTGGATCCAGTCCGGGATGCGAGGCTATCCGACAAAATTCAGTCTATTTTTTTATCAGGAAATGCAGGAGGACGCTGCCTGTCAATACGAAAGTGAGGGCAAAATGAACTTCAGTTGACAGGGCCAGGGATTGATTCCCGTAGAGAAGCAACAGAATTCCCGAGAAGATTAAGCCGCTCCCGGCAACCAGCTGCGTTACGCCGGAAACTGAAACCAAAGAGACGCTTTTCAAACGTCGACGGTTTGTGCGGATATGGTCCCAAGCGTACATGGGAAAAATCACAACGAATACGATTCCAGCCCAGATGTGCAAAGTTGAAATGGTTGACCATCCCGTGAACGATTCCCATTCTGTTCTGTAGTGAAGAATCAATCCGGATATGACTAAAAAAAGGCCACTGCCCACCACTAATTTTCGCATAAAATATACCTCTTTTGTACGTGAATCAGGAGTGAAACAACGTGTCATTCCAGGCTTGACCAGGAATCCAGTGGAATACGCGCGTTATTCCGGATTCCGGATCATCCTGTTCCTGGATCATCCCAAGCTTGAACCGGGACTGGCATGACAAAAGATTGAGTCATTCCAGGCTTGACCAGGAATCCAGTATGCCTTTTCGCCTTTGTCCCTTCCCTCTGCCCCCTTGTGTCATTCCAGGCTTGACCAGCAATCCAGCATTGTGTCATTCTTGGCTTGATCGGGAATCCAGTGGAATACGCGCGTTATTCCGGATTCCGGATCATCCCGGGTTTGAACCGGGACTGGCATGACAAAAGATTGAGTCATTCCAGGCTTGACCAGCAATCCAGGGGAATCGAATCAAACCCTGGATTCCCGCTCCCTGCTCCCTGCTTTCGCAGGGACAAGTTTCGCAGGAATGACACGTTTTTAACTCCTGATTCACGTAAATATTCTGTATAAACATTAATCATTCTATCAATTGGAGTTTCCTATGGCATCTATTTTCACGCAGATCATCCATGGCGCCATCCCATGTGAAAAAATCCATGAATCCGAACATGCCATTGCTTTTCTGGACATTGCGCCTTGTATCTTCGGACATACCCTCGTTGTCGCCAAACGGGAGGTTGCCCGCTTGGAAGAACTCCCGGCAGAGGAAGCCGCGGCGTTGATGCATTTTTTACAGGAGGTGTCGAAAGCCGTCAGCCAGGCTTATGGTGGCGTGGACTACAGCGTTATGCTTAACAACGGTCCCGGTGCCGGCCAGGAAGTGCCTCATATCCATTTCCATGTCATCCCCCACCCGGCCGGAGTGTCGGTCGACTTTAAAAAACGTCTGAGCTATACTGGTGACCAACGAAAACAGACGGGGGAAAAAATTCGCGCGTGTCTGTCTTGAGGACTACGTCCGATTTATAGCGGACCTGGTTCAGGTCCAGCCCCCATTGAGTTTCATTTTAAAAGGAGAAATCAATGAAAACAGAACGAATCGAATACGATGATAACGGATTGACCTTGGAGGCCCATGTGGCCTACCCGGAAGGGGAGGGGAAACGACCGCTGGTCCTGGTTTCCCATGCTTGGGCCGGAAGAGATAAATTTGAAGACGACAAAGCGGAAGCCTTGGCGGAATTGGGCTACGTGGGTTTTGCCCTGGACCTCTATGGCAAAGGCGTGTTGGGAGGCAGCGTGGAAGAAAACACGGCACTGATGACTCCTTTACTGGAAGACCGGGCTTTGTTGAGACGACGAATCACCGCCGCATTGAACAGAGCCTGCCGGTTGGAAGGGGTGGACGCCTCCCGGGTCGGGGCGATTGGTTTTTGTTTCGGAGGCTTGTGCGTGCTCGATTTAGCGCGCAGTGGCGCTGACGTGAAAGGAGTCGTCAGTTTTCACGGGCTTTTCAATTCAGCGGAAAATTTACCCAATCAACCCATCAAAGCCAAGATCCTGGCGCTTCATGGACAAGAGGATCCCATGGTTCCTCCGGAAATGGTCAGCGCTTTACAAAAAGAGCTCAGCGAGGCCGGAGTGGACTGGCAGGTCCATGCTTATGGAAACACGCACCATGCCTTCACCAATCCACAAGCCAATGATCCCGAGATGGGAACCGTGTACAACGCCGATGCGGACCGACGCTCCTGGATTGCCATGAAGAACTTTTTCGCAGAAATTTTGTAAAATCCGCTGCCCCGTAAAATCCGGGGACAGTGACGAAAATAAATCACGAAAACCAGACCCGATATTAGCGGGAATCGGAATCTTTCTCTTGGAGGAGAGCACGCAGCCGTTCGACTTCCGCAAGCGCGTCTTCTTTTTCTTGCCGCTCTATTTCTGCTCTTGCCAAGGCAATTTTTTCTCTTGCCAATGCGTTTTCTTTTTGTTGTCGCTCTTTTTCTTTTTGTTGTCGCTCTTTTTCTTTCAGTTGTCGCTCTTTTTCTTTTTGCTGACGCTCTTGTTGGAAGCTTTTCAGGAGAAACGGTTGGTAGAGAGGATCCTCAATTAATGTTTCAAAGGCCACCTGTTTTTCTAAATCCTCCAGACGAAAGGCGAAACGATCCAAAACCCGGGAATGAATCACCCCGGGCTCTTGGTGCTTCATCCTCTCATAAACCCCTTGCTGATTCAGAAAATAGAAAGCGGTGTGCTTGCGCAAACGGTCTAAAATATAATATTCCGCCACCCCTGCTTTGGCATATTCTCTTTTTTTGTGGACCGTATCCCGTTCCACCTCCGCGGGAGTCGAGTCGGATAAAAACTCGATACAGAGATCACAAACTCCCCTAAAAGAACGGTCCAGGGGTTTGGCCTCGACAAGATTGGAATGGAGAATCACGGCCAGATCCGGTTTGCGAATACTCACCTTTTTCTTTCCCAACTCCAAACGAAAGCCCATTTCCAATACCATCATCCGTCCGATGGGAAAGACAGTCAAATATTCTTCTAATAAGCGATAAAACCATTGGTAGAGGGAGATGCTTAGAAAATCGGGCATGGGCTTTTCTTCCAAGAGTCCATTGTTCCATTCATATGAATGATCCGGGTATTCATAATACGTCTTCCAATACTCAGCCTCACTCACCCTGAGCGGCTCCTTGGCAGAAGGAGGCAACCGTCTTGGAGAAGGGCGGTTTTTGACGGATTCTAAAGTAGTCATGATACCCTCGATGGGAAGGAGAGGTGAAATTTGTCGTCTTTTCAAAAACATAACACATTGTGTAGAGGACAGCAAATTCTATGTTGATCGACTTGTCACTATTCAGGTATCTTCCGAGAACCCATCGATTCCCCACCTCGAGGCTCTTCAAGAAGCCAGTCCACTCTTTGAAAAAGAACGAGAGCCATGGAAGCAAGAGCGCTTAGAATTCTGAGGAGATCCTATGCAAAAAGGTAGCACCTGCGGCAATCCAGTTCCTGAAATTTCAGAGGAATTGCTATCTATTTGGTATCGCAATCAGACCCGAGTTCGCTAAGCTACTCCTCATTTCATCTCTCCAGGATTCGGCCATCCACCCGACAAACAATTCCGTTGACAGGTTGCGTTCTATTTGTTTACTATCTATCCGCTTGATCAACACGATTGAGCTTCTGACATTTCAGAGGAATTGCTATCTATTTGCTATCGCGATCAGGCCAGATCCATGAAAGACAAAATCACTAAACAGGCTGTCGAGTCCCTCAAGCCTGGGTCTAAAGACCGCATATTGTGGGACACGGAACTGCCGATGTTCGGCTGTAAAATAACCCCCAAGGGCAGACGGGTCTACCTCCTGCAATACCGCATCAAGGGACGGCAGAGACGCTATACCATTGGCACCCATGGGGTTTTGATCGCCAGGGAAGCCCGCAACATTGCCAGGAACCTGCTGCATGAGGTGGTTCTGGGTCATGACCCGGCGGATGCGAAGATGAATAAAGGGGATCAAACGGATGGCATGATTCAAAACCGTTCTCAACGCCGCAAGCAGCAAGTTGTTAAACCCAAAGCTTCTCACACCCGCGGAAATCCGCGGAAATCTGCGGCCAAAGCGAATAAAGCGGCTCCAGGACCTCCTGAACCGATTGTAAACAAAACGAAATCCATTTCCAATCCGGATAAGCCTGAGATTCCGGGTTATTCGCTGGAGGAGGTCATTTTTGAAAGCAGCCGGACCTGGCTCTGGCGCGGCAGGCGGCAAAGCGACGGGCTTTCGGTCCTGATCAAGGGACCTTCATCTCAGCAGAGCGCGCAGGATCTGGCGGAAATACGGCACGAGTATGAGATCACCCGGGATCTGGAGATCGATGGGGTCCTCAAGGCAGAGGAGCTGGTGCAGTGTGAAAACGGGTGGACCTTGATCCTGGAAAACACCGATGCGCTCCCTTTAAGAAAGCTGATGGATACCGCGCGGCTCGACCTGCTGGACTCGTTGAAGGTAGCGCTTTCACTGACCAGCACCCTCAAAGAAGTGCACCAGCAGGGCCTCCTGCATAAAATGATCAATCCGTTGAACATTTTTGTCGATCCGGCATCGGGGACGGTCAAACTGAGCGGCTTCGGCCTGGCCACCCGGCTTCCACGGGAAAATTTGGCGACGTTGAGTCCCCAGCTTAGCGGGGAAACCCTGCCCTATATCTCCCCCGAGCAGACCGGCCGGATGAACCGCCCTCTCGATTATCGCAGTGATTTTTATTCCCTGGGCGCTACCCTCTATGAACTTTTCAGCGGAAGAGTGCCTTTTGGGTCCCGGGAGGCCATGGAAATCATCCACGCTCACATTGCCCGGCAGACCCCGCCTCCTGACGAGATTGAACCGCAAATACCCAGAGTCCTTTCCCGCCTGGTGATGAAACTAATGGCCAAGCGTGCCGAGGCGCGCTACCAGAGTCACTCGGGCCTTTCAGCCGATCTGCTGGCATGTGTGGAGCAGCTCGAAAACCAGGGGAGCCTGTCCGACTTTCCACTGGCTCGCCTGGACATTCCCAAAGAATTGCAGATCGCCCCGGGGCTTTACGGCCGGAAGGATGAAATCACCGCCCTGGAAGCCGCCCTGGAGCGAGTGAGCCAGGGAGCGACCGAGATGGTGCTGATCTCGGGATCCGCTGGTGTCGGCAAAACCGCCCTGGTTGGTGAAATTCACCAGTCCGTTGCCCAAAAAAACGGCTTCTTCCTCTCCGGCAAATTTGACCAGCTCCGGCACAATATCCCCTACAGCGCCCTGATCCAGGCGCTACGGGGACTCATCCGGGAGATATCGGTCGCAAACAAATCCGGAATGGAGCGTTGGAAAAACAGGATACGGACTGCCCTGGGAGCCAACGGACAACTGGTGACCCGAGTGATCCCGGAACTGGAACTGATGATCGGCCCGCAACCCCCACTACCGGAAATGGGAGCGCTGGAGTCCCGCAACCGCTTCACTGCCGTTTTACTGGAATTCATCGGCCTTTTCTGTGAAAAAACCCATCCGCTGGTTATTTTTCTGGACGACTTGCAGTGGGTGGACGTCGATACCCTCAAGCTGGTGGAACGCATTGCTCGGGATCCGGAGAGGAAACCTCTGCTTTTCCTGGGAGCCTATCGCGACAACGAGGTGGAGGCCGATCACCGGTTGTCGATCAGTTGTGAGGTGATCAAAAAAACTGGCCAGCCGCTGCAGACGATCCCTTTAAAGTCCCTCAACCCGGAGAACATCTCACAACTGCTCGTCCATACCTGCCACTGTCGTCCTGAAGAGGCCAAACCGCTGGCCGAACTCCTGGCGCGCAAAACCGGCGGCAATCCCTTCTTTGTGGGCCAGTTCTTGACAGTACTCTCCGAGAAGGGCCTGATCGGTTACTCCCCTGAGGAAAAACGATGGACCTGGGACCTGGCTGCCATCGAGTTCCTGGCGGTGACCGAGAATGTGGTGGAGATGCTGGTTGACCGGCTCCACCGGTTTTCCGCTGAAACCAGGCGACTTTTAAGCCTGGCGGCCTGCATCGGCAATACTTTTGACCTTGAATCCCTGGAGTTGATCAGCGGAGAAGAAGGCGGGGAGATCAATGAGAACCTGTTGCCGGCCCTGGAAACCGGGTTGATCCTCGGTTTTTCCCGGGCTCCGCAGCTGGATAATCCGACTGACGGGGCGAGCGCGGAGAGCAGCAGTTACAAATTCCTGCATGACCGGGTGCAGCAGGCTGCCTATGCCCTCATTGCCCAAAAGGAGAGAAAGCCGGTCCATCTTCAAATCGGTCAGACCTTACTCAAGCAATACGCTCCAGAGAAAGCTGAAGATCTGCTTTTTGACATCGTCCACCATCTCAACCTGGCCCGGAGGGTGAAGGATAAATGGAAAGAACGATCGCAGCTGGCAGAACTCAACCTGGAAGCCGGTCTTAAGGCCAGGGCGGCTTCGGCTTTTGAACAGGCCCTGGAATATTTTACCATCGGCCTGGAGCTCTTAGGAGCCGCCGCCTGGAAACGGCAATACTCCCTGGCCTTATCCCTGCACGAAGCAGCCACGGAGATGTCATCGCTCTGCGGCCGCTTCGAGTTGATGGAGAAGCTGGCGGGTGCCGTGAAAGACAACGCCCGTGCGGACCCGGACCTGGTCAATGTTTATCGATGCCGGATCCAGGCGTACACCACCCGGGGTGAATTAAAAAAGGCACAGGAAACGGGCGCGGAGATTCTGGAAAAATTGGGGTATCAACTGAGCCGTCTGTCTCTCGACCAGTGGCAGCAGACCCTCGTACAAATCAAACCCGGCCTGGCCGGTAAAAGCGTCGCGGACGTGATGCGCTTTGAGCCGCTCACCCAACCGGATGCCGAGGTCCTGGTCCCAATCCTCTATGAACTCCATTTGGCCTATGGCGAGGCTGGGGCTACTTTGGATGACGGTCTTTGGCAGCCCATCGCTTCAAAACGTATCTCTTTGCTGCTGAATCATTTTCATCCACAATATTCACCCGAATTCTATATTCACCTTGGATTTATATATTGCGCGTATATGCAAGATTTTGAATTTGGTTATGAACTCGGTCGTCTGGGCATAAAGCTTATGGAAGCGCTTGATCTGAAGGAAATAAACTGTAGAGTTTCCGGGGGTTTCAACGGCTATACCCGGTTCTACCAGGAGCCGCTATCGGCCTCATTGGAGCCCTTGCTGGAAACTCATAAGATGGGAATCGAAACGGGAAATTTCGTCAATGCCGGTCGTAGCGCCGTCGTAAGGTGTCGTTTAGCGTTTATTTGCGGAAAGGAGCTGAATTGGCTGAAAGGGGAATTATCGACGCTGAAGCTTGCTCTCGAGAAGATCGATTATATTATCGGGTCTCGCCATGCCGAAATGCTGACGAAAGCGGTCACGATTCTAATGGAGGAACCTGCGAGCCTGTCGACCGGCATCATTGATCAATACCATAGGGTGTCGAGTGCGGAGTACGTCTATCATGATCATAGCCATTTTAATTACCAAAAGCTGGTGCTGCAAACCCTGTTCGAAGAATACGAAGCAGCCCGTGAGACGGTTTTTGAAATGATCAACCTGATGAAAACCTACAATGATGCCCTGATTGATCCCCTTGCCAACTGCTACCAATCCCTCGCTCTCCTCGCGCTTTGCGACCAGGGGAGCGAGGGGGAAAAGGAGGAGATCCTCACCCAGGTTAACGACAATCAGGAGACCTTGGAGAAGCTGGCGTGCAGTGCCCCGCCTAATTACCGGCACAAGCATCACTTGGTGGAAGCCGAGCGGATGCGGGTTCTGGATGGCAACCCCGATACCATTATGCACCACTATGACCAGGCCATCGCTTTGGCCAGAGAGAGCGAATTTATCCACGAGGAAGCCCTGGCCAATGAACTGGCAGCCAGGTTCTTGCTCAACCAGAGGCAGAACGACGCCGCCAGGGCTTACCTGCGCTCAGCAATGGAGCAGTACGAAGCCTGGGGGGCAAAACGGAAGGTCGCGCACCTGAAGTCTCGATATCCCGGGTTGATTGTCGATGATCGTGCTGAAGCGGCGTCTCCTTCGGCCAACCTGGACCTGGGGACGATGCTCAAAGCCTCGGAAGCCATCTCCAGTACCCTCGAGTTGGAACCACTGCTGGAGATCCTGCTTGGCATTCTCATAGAAAATGCCGGGGCCCAGACAGCAACCCTGATTCTGGAAACCGAAGGTCAGTCTCTCATCGCTGCCCGCGGGAGTGCCGAACAAGTCGAATGTTTTCTACCGCTTTCCCTGCCTGTGGAAAAGGCCGAATCCCTCTCCCTCTCGGTCATATCCTGGGTGAAACAAACCCGGGAGCACCTGGTTTTAGACAACGCCGCTCACGAGGAACAGTTTGCCGGGGATGATTATATTAAACGGGAACGTCCTAAATCCATCCTGTGCGCACCGATCACTCATCAGTCCGCCTTGAGCGGAATCATTTACCTGGAAAATAACCTGGTTGAGGGAGCCTTCACCTCCCGGCGATTCGAGGTGGTCAAGCACCTTAGCTCCCAGATCGCCATTTCCCTGGAAAACGCCAGGCTTCACGAAAACCTCAAAAAGGCGATGGACGAGCTGAAAGCGAGCGAAACCTCCCTGCGTCAGGAGAATATCCTCCTGAAGGCCAACATCAAGGAGCGTTATCGGTTCGGAAAGATCATCGGCAAAAGCCCCGTGATGCAGGAGATTTATGAATTGATCTTAAAGGCGGCGGCTAGCGATGCGGGTGTCATTGTCTATGGTGAATCAGGGACCGGTAAAGAATTGGTGGCTGAAGCTATCCATAAGATGAGTGATAGAAAAGAAAAACCCTTTGTGACCGTCAACGCTGGTGCTGTTCCGGAAAACCTCTTGGAAAGCGAGTTTTTCGGCTACAAAAAAGGGGCCTTTACCGGCGCCAATGCCGATAAGCGCGGCCTGCTCCAACAGGCAGACAAAGGTACGCTTTTCCTGGATGAATTGGGTGAAATCGGCCCCAATCTGCAAGCCAAACTGCTGCGTGCTATTGAGGGCAGAGGGTTCACGCCAGTAGGCGGACTTGAAGCGGAAACCTCCGATTTTCGCGTCATTGCTGCCACCAATCAGGATTTAAAACAACAAATGAAAAAAGGATTGATGCGGAAGGATTTCTTCTACCGCATCCACATTATCCCCATTCACTTGCCGCCTCTCCGGGAACGTAAAGAGGACATCCCCCTGTTGATCGAGCATTTTATGCAAAACTACCCTTCCTCAAAGAACCAGCCCACAATCACTGCCGGTGTCATGGAAGCTCTGACTTCCTATGATTGGCCGGGAAACGTCAGGGAACTGATCAACACCATGCATCGCTACCTGACGCTCAAGAAACTTGACTTCCTCGATACCTCTTTACTCGATACCAGCCAAACAGAACCACCGGTCTCGATTGAGGCGCGTGAAACCAATGAAACCTTAGATGCCACCATGAAGCGACTCGAAAAACTGTATTTGACCAGGGTGCTGGACGATAATGACTGGCAACAGAGCAAAGTTTCAGCCCTTCTCGGGGTTGATCGTAAAACGTTGTATCGAAAAATAAACCAATACCATCTCAAACCCTCATAAAGGAAGACGGTTGTTAAAAAATATATTCGCTAGCTGCTATGATGGTTTTGGCTTTCTTGTTTCTAAAATTGGTTCTAACAAGCGTTTACCATGAATGATGGCAAGGATCTGGATTGTATGATCAGGCACTTGGTAAATGATTCGATAATTATAAACAAACACTTCTCGGATAGTATCATCCTCCCATTCGGGAACTCTTCGTCCGATGAAAGGATGCTGAGGTAAATCTTTCACGGCCTCTAATATTTTTGTCACCACATTTGCTGCATAAGCAGGGGAATCCTGGGCAATATAGGCAGCCAAATTATCAACGTCTTTTTGTGCTTCAGAAGACCAGATTATTTGAGCAACCATTTGTCTAATCGCCTTTCTACTTCTTCCTGAGTCAATGTCTCCCCTTTTTCAACAGATGTGAGCCCTCTTCTGATTTTTTCCAATACATAGAGGTGGTATTGAATATCTTCCAAAGAACAATCTTCTGGAAGTCGATCTAACAAAGCGGCTACTTCTCGCTTCGCAGTTTGCATAAAGCCCCTTTCAAATAAATAACTGTGAATCTTAACGATTTTTTGCATTGATGTTGAGCAGTTTGATGTAGATTACCTTATCACATCATGAGATGTAAAAGGAGATAAAAGATTGGTTTCGTTTTCCTCGATACCTCTTTAATCGATGACAGCCAAACAGAACCACCGGTCTCGATTGAGGAGAGTGAAACCAATGAACCCTCTAAAACCTTCATAGATCAAATGGGGCATATCTGCCCCGTGAAGGGGCATATCTGCCCCAATCTAGGATTAGTTTTTAATATCAATGCATTACTGCCGAAAATCCATCATTTTTTATGTTTACATGTGGCAAAACTGCCCCATTTTACCAAAAAATCACCTCAAAACGGGCAGCCCTCTTTCCCACAGATCGCCTCAGCCCCCACCAATCCTGCGTTTCGAGCGGATGGCATGACTTTTGAAGCTAAAGACTCCTGGCAGGGGGGCAACGATTTACGTGGTTAAGCGAAACATTACACTGAAAACCCGATGAAAGGAGGAAATGCCTATGGAATAAAACCCGTTTTGAAACAGCTGATAGACGCGTGAGAGCGTCATTTTGTCATTTATTTTTAAGGAGAATCTTATGAAATCGAAAATCGCTATTCTGTTAATGCCATTTATTCATTCATTATATAAGGAGAATCTTATGAAAACAAAAATCGCAATTCTAAACAACCCTTCATCTTGGCTTTTTAATCAAAAAGCAGAAAGGAATCAGATGAATCGAAAAAAAAGCAAATCAACCTTCAGTACAACCCTGCTGGCCCTCATGCTGGTCCTCCTCCTGGGAGGAGCAGGCTTCTTGGGCAGCCCGGCCTGGGCAGCCGATTGGAGAAAAATAAATTGTTATTCGTCGGAGGAGGCAAAGAACGCCGGGCCGCAATACGGTGGGAGTATTACATTCCTGGACGGATTTGGGGGGGCTTTTCCGCCTACAGCCTGGAACCAAGGAGAAGGCAGTTCGTGGACGGCAAGTATTTATCATGATCCGATGTATGAGACCCTTTTGGCTAATGACACTGTGCTTAAGGGGCCATGCGGCACAGGGGAATCTGAATTTTATCACTCTAATTCAGGACCTTTGGAAGTGATGACAGGTAAATTGGCTGAAAGATGGGAGTTACCCGATCCGCAAACACTTATATGGCATCTACGTCGGGGAATCCTGTGGGCGGGTAAGCCGGGAGTCATGGAATCAAGGGAGCTGGTAGCGGAGGATATCGTTAAAAGCTATGAATTGGGTTGGAAGCGCTATCCGGATGTGTCCACTACTAAAGACGTGGTGTCGATGACAGCTAAGGATAGGTACACGGTTGTACTAAAGACTAAACAACTAAAAGAATTTGAAGTTAACTATGGAACCCAGGGTTGGCTTGGGAACGTCATCGTACCTGCTGAGGTGGGGGACGAGGCTATGAAAGACTGGAAGACTCATGTGGGGCTGGGGACAGGCCCGTTTTTTCTCGAGGACTTTGTGGAAGGCAGCTATGTATCTTACGTAAGGAATCCCAATTACTGGAACAGTTACGTATTCAATGACAAGAAATACGAGATCCCGTTTATCGACCGCCTGGTAAAAACTCTAATACAGGATAAATCCTCCCAGGTCGCTGCGTTACGAACAGGGAAGATTGACGTGTACGATGTACTCGAAAAAAAGTTCGTCGACTCGGTAAAAAGATCGGCTCCTGAAATAAAGATTAAAGAGAGAGTGGCGGAGAGAGCCTGGAGAATGGGCTTTAGGCTGGATGTGAAGCCCTTTGACGATCTCAGGGTGCGCAGAGCAATGAGCATGGCTATAGATCGAGAAGCCTTTATCAATACCATTCAGGGAGGTAAAGGAGAGATTTTAAACGCTGAGATCCATTCAGGACATACAGAGACTTTTTATACGCCTCTGGAGAAGATGCCGAAAGAAGTTCAGGAGAATTTTTCGTATAACCCTGAGCTTGCGAGGCAACTATTAGCCGAGGCAGGCTACCCGAATGGTTTCGAAACTACCATACAAGCAAATGCACGGGAGCCTGAGCGAGATGTGGTGTCTTTTCTGGCAGCTATGTGGAAGGATATCGGAATCGACGTTAAAATTGATCTGCGGGATGCGTCTGTTTTGAATGGAATACTTGTTAAAAATGAGCATGCGCCGCTTACTTTTCTTGCTAACTCAGTTTTGCTGGCCGGATCTACTTTGCATATTTATACAATGGATGAGTCTAATACTTATCAAGTCAACGTAGTTGATGACCTTGAAATAAACGAGGCTTATGAAAAGTGGGTAAGCACACCGGACCCCGTTAAAGCGAACAAGATCCTAAAGGATTGGAACGTGTTGTGGCATAAGAAAGTTTATAATGCCTATTTACCAACTCCATATGTATCCGTGGCTTACTGGCCATGGGTAGAGAACTACGCCGGCGAAGTCAATGAAAGCTCTTCTATGTCTGTAGGCGGGATTTTCGCTCGTGCCTGGATCAACAGCGATTTAAAGGCAGAAATACAGTAATGAGCCCATCGGGGAATGGAGCGATCTCATTCCCCGATTATGAAAAGAAAAGGAATGATGATGCTTACCAAAAAACGGTTAGAATGGCGCACTTGGGAGGATTGGAAAAAAATCGCCTCTCAGCAGATCGAAGCGCGTGGCCTCACAAAAAATCTCGAAGAGATTGAAGCACAGGGATTCACCGTGATCTCCCCTGAGCAAATGGGCGACCCTCGCTTGTTTGAGCAAACCAAAGAAGCGCTCTTAGGGGTTGGAGAAGAAATCACCGGGGTGCGACCCAATGAGGAGACCGGGGAACATGGTTTCACCGACTGCACGGGTACCACCCCAACCCAAAATATGTACCACGGGATTCTAGAAAAGGATCCGATTTTTGAGGAAATCATCCAGCATCCCCTGACTCTGCCCTTGATCGATTACTACCTGGGTCCCGGTTACCTGCTTTCCGGGTTCAGCGGGATTGTCAAATGGCAGGGCCGGGAGGGCTATGGGGATGCAATTTACTTAAATCAAGGGGGCTTACATGCCGATATGAACATGTATCCTTTTGAACCGTTGCCCGATCCCCCCATGAGGTTCAATACAGCCTGGTGTCTGAGTGATTATACCAAAGACAACGGGGCACTGTCGGTCCTGCCGGGATCCCATAAACTCCGCCGCCACCCCAAGCCGGGGGAGGGGATGGATCAGGCCATCGCTGTCGAAGCACCCGCGGGTTCGGTCATTGTTTTCCACGGGGGCCTCTGGCACGGAGCCTTCCCTCGGATCAATCCAGGTTTACGATTGAACGTCTTCTCTTGCTATGATGCCTTCTACTGCCGCACGATGGAGCATTACCCCAACCGGATTTCGGAAGAATGTCTGGCTCGCAATGGGGAGCGGTTCCGTCAACTGCTCAACATTGATGATCTCTATGGCCATGAGGATCATCGGGGCCCCATTCCCCGGCGGGAACGAGCCTCCGGAAAAACGTACAGCCAAATCATGAATCAGATCGTCACCCACCATGGGAAAAAGTATCGCGTTGAGAATGACGACCGCATCGTCAATTGGGGGGCAATGCGCTACATCCCCATCGATGACGAAGAAAATGAGGAAGGGACCCTATGAAACGTTTCGAGGAGAAAGTGGCTATTGTCACGGGGGGGGCTCAAGGGATTGGGGAAGCAACCACCCGGAGACTCGCCAACGAGGGTGCCATGACGGCCATTCTGGACATCCAGCTTGAGAAAGCACAGGCGGTGGCTGAGGAGATCCTCTCCCAGGGAGGAAAAAAGTCGATTGCGGTGAGGATGGATATTACCGACAGCCAGGAGGTGAAGCGCGCCGTCCGGGAGGTTGAAGATACCTTTGGAAGAGTTGACGTCATGATAAACAATGTCGGTGGGGATGAATTCGGGCTTTTCATTGAGAGTACCGAGGAGAGCTGGGATTGGAAAATAGCGCTGAATCTCAGGGGACCCATGACGGTGACCAAAGCCGTCCTGGAGGGGATGATCCCCAGAAAGTATGGCAGGATTGTCAATATGAGTTCTGATGCAGGTCGGGAAGGGGAGTTCGGTGAAGCGGCTTATGGAGCCACCAAAGCTGGGATCATCGCCTTGACCAAGGCCTGGGCACGAGAACTCATGGAACATAATATCACGGTGAACAGTGTTTCCCCTTTCGCCCAGACTCCTGGAAGTGATCTTTTTGTGGAGCACATGCAAAAGGGTGATTCAAATGCTCTAAAAAATCGTCCTCCCAGCACTCCTAAATTGTATAGAAAAACGGGCATAGGGACACCTGAGGAAATGGCCGCGGCTGTGGCTTTCTTTGCCTCGGACGAAGCCAGCTATATTACCGGACAGACCCTCAGTGTGAATGGGGGGAGGTTTATGTTTTGAAAAAGAAATTGATGAAAACGTTAAGATTATAATAGGGTGAAAAAGTGTGGAAAAAGTAAAGTGGGGGATCATCGGTACAGGAACCATTGCCCAAGCTTTTGCCCAAGGAATCATGCAATCGCAAACCAGTGTCTTGACTGCCGTTGCAAGCCGAAGCAATACGAAAGCAATCGCTTTCGTTGAAAAAAACAAATGCCCCCAAACAAAAGCCTATGGAAAATATGATTCCTTGTTAGCGGACTCGGAGGTGGAAGCGGTCTACATTGCTTTACCTCATGTCTATCATGCTGAATGGAGTATGAAAGCCGCCCAGGCACAGAAACATATCTTATGTGAAAAGCCTGCCACGGTGAATCATCCCGAAGCGATGATCGTGTGGGATGCCATCACAAAAAATAAGGTGTGCTTCATGGAAGGGTTCATGTACCGCTTCCATCCACAAATGCAAAAAATAGCTGAATTGATTCAGTCTCACCAGATTGGTAAAGTCAACATCATCCAAAGCAATTTTGGATTGACTCGTACGATCACCCCCCAAAGTCGCTTATACTCCAAGGAATTAGCAGGAGGCGGGATCCTGGAGGTTGGCTGTTATCCAGTTTCGCTATCCAGGTGGATCGCTGGTCTGGCAAACCAGCTTCCCTGTCTCGAGCCTGTAAAAGTCGAAAGCATCGCCCAAATCGGAGCAACAGGAGTGGATGAATGGGCAACGGCAACGCTATTGTTTCCAGGTGATATTGTTGCGCAAATTGCGACTGGCATTCGTAGTGAACAAGAAAACTCACTCAGGGTTTTTGGTGAAACGGGAGCCCTTGTGGTTCCTGATCCCTGGTATGGAGGTGGAAACACAGAAGGGCAATGTGAAATTCACCTTTACCGTGATCAACAAATCGAAGAAACCTTTACTTTTAAAACAGATCAAAGTCTGTACACATCAGAAATGGATGCATTTGCTGCAGAAATCAGAGGAGATGAGGCGCCCTTTCCCATTATTCCTGTTGAAGATACTTTAGGAAATATGAATACCCTGGATCAGTGGCGTCACGAAATTGAACTCAGCTACCCTTTTGAGTCAGCAAATGCTTATAAACACCCTACCAACAAAGGAAGCTTAAGAAAAAAACCTCAGAACGACATGATCTATGGATCAATTCCAGGAGTCACTCAACCGGTATCGCGTTTGATCATGGGGGTTGATAATCAGAAATCAGTTCCCCATGCATTTGCCATGTTTGATGATTATTTTGAAAGAGGAGGCAATGCTTTTGATACTTCTCATTTTTATGTTGGTTTTGAAGGGGGACATTGTGAAAGCCTCATGGGCGACTGGATGAAAAATCGCGCAGTGCGAGAAGAGATTGTATTGATCAGTAAAGGCGCTCATACGCCCAATTGTACTCCCGCTGGAATGGCAGAAGAATTCAGGGAGAGCTTAGAGCGTCTGCAAACGGATTATGCCGATATCTATATTCTCCATCGCGACAACGTGGAGGTCCCTGTCGGCGAATTTGTCGAGGTGCTTTATCAACATCTGCAATCAGGAAAAATCAAAGCGTATGGAGGTTCCAATTGGTCGATTCAACGGGTGGCGGAAGCCAATGCTTATGCCGAAAAGTATGGAATGCAGCCCTTCAGTGTTTTGAGCAATCAATTTAGCTTGGCCCAAATGGTTGAACCCGTTTGGGAGGGCTGTTTGTCAGCATCCGATCCTGGTTCTATTGAATGGCTCAAAAACCATCCTGTTTCCCTGTTGGCATGGTCCAGTCAAGCAAGAGGTTTTTTTACGGAACAAGCTGGAAGAACTAAAACCAATGACCATAATTTTGTTCGATTTTGGTCACGGATCAACAGTGACGCGAATTTTAGAAGGCGAGATCGAGCCTTCGAAATGGCTAAAGCAAAGGGGGTGAAAGCGATCAATATCGCTTTAGCCTACGTCTTAAGTCAACCTTTTGAAGCTTTTGCCTTGATTGGACCTCGTTTCATTTCTGAAACTGCCAGTTCTTTTGAAAGCTTGAAAATCCAGCTAACCCCTTCAGAGTTAAAGTGGCTGAATTTAGAGCAAGATGAGCAATGATGAACACCCAAGAAGTACAGTGCCTAGCAGGCAATAACTAATACCAAAGCGCATCCGCATTATCAATAGAAGGTCACGGGATGAATCACATTTCTTGAAAAAAAATACAGGGACAGTTACCAACACCGCAACAGGAGTGGCTAAGCTTATCGTCGCAGAGCCAACGTAAGAGTCAGAGTTAAGACAGCGAGCACGAAACACAAGCACGCAAGTATAAGCGTGCCGCTCCAAAATCCACCGGTAACATCGGCAACGATACCAAGCATTAATGGGCCAAGAACGCCACCAACCTCTCCGGCGGTAAAATAAAGCCCACCGACAGCACCCATACGGTTGGGGCCTAGCTGCCGGGCATCCATGAGGATCAGCATAATGATAGGCAGGATTCCCCGAGAGGCGGCGCCCTCTAGGATGAGTCCTATCATCAACCAAAGGCCTGATGCGTTGCCGATCACCAGAGCCGACACACCCGCAAGCGCAAAGATTACCGCAAGCAGAGGGACTCTGATGTTGGGCTTTGCCAGAAAAGGGATCAACAGCGTAGCACCAATTCCAACCAGAATCGGCACCGTCGCCAAGTAGCCAGCAGAAGCCGCGGTCATGCCACGTTCACGAAGAATCTCGGGAAGCCAGTTGTTGAATCCGTGGCTGAACAGAAACGATCCCACGCTCATAAGAAGGGCGATCTGCACGACTCTGATTCGTAGAAGTTCGGGGAACACCTTCATACTCGTGATCAGAGACTTCGAAGGTTCGCCGCTGGAATTTCGATCGTCGGCATGTCTGGCAAGAAACCACCAGACCAAAGCAGTCACAAGGGCGAACCCGGCAAACGTTATTAAAGTGAATCGCCAGTTACCGCTATATAAAGGCATGAAAATGCTGTTGGCAGTTGCAAGGGCGAGGATGTGTCCAACAGCAGGTGCGGTCATGTATATGCCCATCGCAATACCGCGATTGGATTGGCTGAACCACGTAGCAACCAGCTTTGGAGCGCCAATAGATATGAAGGGGCCACCGACTCCGAATACCGCGACAGCCAGAAACAGTGTCGGGTAATCGACTGCAACAGCACGAAGTAATCCTGAAAGCGCGATCAATACAACACCGACAGCCAGCGATTTTCTTAGTCCGAACCTGTCTATGATGGCTCCGGCAGGGATCGCAACAAAGATGTAAATGAGGGGCCATGCACCAAGCACGCTGCCCATGGCCGACTGGCTCAGGTCTAGCTCATTGCTCACTGGGCCTACCAGAGGCGGGATGCCTCCCTGAACAAGACCAAACGAAAAGTAGGCCAGCCATATTCCACCAAGAACGATCCACCGATAAGATGCGCCCGAGTCTTTCGACTCTTTCGCTTCGTCTGATACAGAACTCAAACCAACTCAATCCTCTCCGATAACCGTTATCCGTGAAAAATGGCCTATCTATGCAACGCAGTAATTTACGCACTTTGCAGCATCTTTCAAATGCCAATTGACAGTTTATAAAATATTCCTCCCGATGATATGATGATTGTTCACAATAGTCATTAAACCACCAACCATCGGGAAGGAAAAACCTATGAAATTTATGAGACGTCCAGATTTAGATACTCATACCTGGAGCATGTTAGGTGTACTCTTCTCAACGCTATGAAAGCGCTGCCCCATCGTTTATTCCGGATCAATTCCTGCTTTTTGGAGCAAAGCCCGCAACCGTTCATTTTCAGCTCGTTCCTGCTCTTTTTCAGGGAGGGCTTGCTCCAAGTTGGCCTTCGCTTGGGTAACCTCGGTTTGCCAGGTGGCATATTCTCTAGCAGCGTCTAAGCGGCTCTGGTAGAGATGATAGTTTTCTTCTTTTTCCGAAAATGCTCTCAATACTTCAGCGGCTTGTTGCATCTCTGTGAAAAAAGGGGTCAAATCTTTTTTTGCTTTATCCAAAAGGTTTAAATGTTGTAAAAAAGGGGTCAAATCTTTCAATGGGGCTCAAAAAGGAATGGGGGTTGATTAAGACCATAAGGCACCAAATGGTACGCCCCAGAGATTTGAGCCGAAGGGCACGACATATTCTCCAGAGCATAGAACAAGGCCTATAAATGATTGGTTTCCGGCAAGATGTTGCTGAAACCACTCCAGATGCTTAAAACTTTTTTTGCCAGCGAGGGTAGAGTTTGTTCATCTAATTTTTCCCGCGTTTTTTATAAATATATTCCGCGATTTTAATAACACGAGAGTCGTTTTTTTACAAGAAAATAATCCGCGATTTTATAAAAAGGAACTGTGCGGGCATCTTCAGAACACACGCCTCGTCGAGCTCGACTCGGGACACGCGCCGTACTTCGAGATGCCGGAGGTGTTCATCACGGTGTTGCGCGACTTTCTCAATAACGATTGAGCGGGTGCATGCCTCTACGTCGGCCGCTTCCGCGTCGCTTCCGGTACGCCGATGCGGGCGCACCGACGGCTGGATTCAGGGATTCTCTCAAGGAGGTTACAAATTTAATCTTCAAAATGGTATTGTGTCCCCCTGATTTTATTATCCTAAATTATCCAGTTTTCAATTGTTAATTGAGGATCAAATTCGATAAGAGCCGGGTAGAGATCATCAGCACTCACAAGAATTAAATTTTCGGAAAGAGCTGTACTGGCGAGCATAATATCAATGTTATGCTTCCTCAAGTTTCTGTTGGTAATATTTCTTTTATCCTTTAAAGATTTTTTGAGTTTTCCAAAAATAGTAGAGGCGTTTTCTGTTAAGGGGAGGATGATAAATTCTTTTTTCATATTTGCAATACTGATTGAAACTCGTGAATTCTTGGATTCAGGAGTATTCGCTAAACTGTATTCCATTTCAAAAAGGGTGAGAATGGAAAGGTAATATGAATGGCCTTCCTGAATATGAGGTTTGATTTTGCTATGGTGGGGGGATTGTGGATCGTAAAGATAGCTGACAATATTGGTGTCGAGTAAATATCGCATGAAGGAGATGGTTTATTTGTCATGATTGAAAAAAAAATTATCTCTGAACTCTTTGACATTGCTATTGATTTCTTCAGACATACCCTCCAAATTGTATTCTGGATCATTGACGGCTTTTAAGATTCGTTTCGCTTGAGAAAGACCAGAATCTTTGACTTGAGTTTTAAGGCTAATCCCAAACATCTGTTCAAGTTCTTCAATCGGCATGGATTCAATTTTTTTAACAAGTTCAGGACTGAAATCATTTCTTCTGATCTGCATAGTGCCTCTTTTTAGGGTTTGTTCTGCCATGATTATAAAGTTATTTTGTACGCTAATAGTACACGTTTTCCTGATAGGAAGCAAATAATTAATCTCATTAAACCACCAGCTCTGCTGGTGCGAACCTAATAGGCTTTGCCGGTCAGACATGAGAAACGTATCCGTGTCCGTGAGCCGTGCTCGTGCTCGTGAACGGTCAGTGAATTCGACGGCACATTTTGGTTAACATAGAAACAATGCGATGAAGTAACTGTTTTCCTTCGTCAAATAAAGGAGGCTGGATGATCTTCAACACGTTTAAAACATCGAGAATAGCAGCGCATTCCATTGCGGAACCTCGGGCAAATGCATAGAATCGTTGCTTGTCAGCAAAGGAATTTTTTCCACAGCCTTCTGCGATATTGAGAGGAATCGACCATGAGGCCCTTTTCAGTTGGTCAACTAAGGCTGAGTATCCTTTTGGCAATGTTTCGATGACTTGGACAGATAACGCTAAAAATTCGATGGAACATTGGTATACATCGAGTTTTTCATGATCTAACATGGCAGCCTTTTTCGTTCACGAGCACGAGCACGTCTTACGATGACGAACACGTTTTGCCCTCATACTGGGGGCCTCTTCAAGCCACCGGCTCTGCCGGTGGTGATGACTGAAATATCACTGTTGTATCATGTTGTCTGTTCAGCGAAGTATCGTCGAGTGGTCTTCAGAGAGGGATGAAGTTTCTGTGATGGAAGAAGTTTTATTTTTCTTGCGTTAAATCATCTGAAAGGTTATACCAATCTAAAATTTACAATCCAAAATATCTATTAAATCATCTTTGCGAATGACATCGTAGGAGGGATGAAGTTTCTGTGCTGGAAAATGTATAATTTTCTTGCGTTAAATCATCTGAAAGGTTATACCAATCTAAAATTTACAATCCAAAATATCTATTAAATCATCTTAGATGTGGGAGCGCCAAGTGGATGAAACAACTCAAGCTCATGCCTTTCATAAGATCCAAAAGCTGTTTTCGAACGATGAAGTCTGTCGCAATCACCTCTTCCAACTGCGTTGGCCAGCCGGTTATGTGTGCTCCCTCTGTGGTAGTCACCGTTACGATACCCTGAAAAAACGTCAATTGCTGCAATGCAGAAACTGTAAACACCAGACTTCGATCATCGCGGGAACTTTGATGCACCGGACTCGGACTCCGTTGCGCTACTGGTTTTGGGGGATTTATTATGTGGCGGCATGCAATGGGGAGACGACAGCTCAACAACTGTCAGAAAAAATCGGAATAAATTACTATTCCGCCCGGAGAATGCTGGGAAAAATCCACGAAATCGAAAAGGACCAGGGCTTCCTGGGGGATCTGCTGAAAAGCTTCAAAATGCCTGTACGGTCCAAGGAAGAAATCTTCACTAGACCGGGAATGGGAACGCCACCCAGGCCAATAAAAGAGCCAACGATTCCCAACAGGAAAAAACCGGAGATTCCAGGTTATTTGCTGGAGGAGGTCATTTTTGAAAGTGGGCGGACCTGGCTCTGGCGTGGCAGGCGGCAAAGGGACGGGCTTTCGGTCCTGATCAAGGGATCGTTTCCCGAGCAGAGTGCGCAGGAGCTGGCGGAAATACGGCACGAGTATGAGATCACCCGGGATCTGGAGATCGATGGGGTCCTCAAGGCAGAGAAAGTGGTACAATATGAAAATGGATCGGTCTTGATCCTGGAAAACACGGAAGGGATTCCTTTAAGAAAGCTGATGGATACCGCGCGGCTCGACCTGCCGGACTCGCTGAAGGTAGCGCTTTCACTGACCAGCACCCTCAAAGAAGTGCACCAGCAGGGCCTCCTGCATAAAATGATCAATCCGTTGAACATTTTTGTCGATCCGGCATCGGGGACGGTCAAACTGAGCGGCTTCGGCCTGGCCACCCGGCTTTCACGGGAAAATTTGGCGACGTTGGGTCCCCAGCTTAGCGGGGAAACCCTGCCCTATATCTCCCCCGAACAGACCGGCCGGATGAACCGCCCCCTCGATTATCGCAGTGATTTTTATTCCCTGGGCGTCACCCTTTACGAACTTTTTACAGGGAGAGTGCCATTCCAATCCCGGGAGGTCATGGAAATCATCCACGCTCACATTGCCCGGCAGACCCCGCCTCCTGACGAGATTGAACCGCAAATACCCAGAGTCCTTTCCCGCCTGGTGATGAAACTGATTGCCAAGCGTGCCGAGGCGCGCTACCAGAGTCACTCGGGCCTGACAGCCGATCTGCTGGCATGTCTGGAGCAGCTCGAAAACCAGGTGAGCCTGTCCGACTTTCCCCTGGCTCGCCTGGACATTCCTAAAGAACTGCAGATCGCCCCGGGGCATTACGGTCGGGAGGATGAAATCATCGCCCTGGAAGGCACCCTGGAGCGAGTCAGCCAGGGAGCGACCGAGATGGTGCTGGTCTCGGGAACTGCTGGTGTCGGAAAAACCGCCCTGGTCGGTGAAATTCACCGGTCTGTTGCCCAAAAAAACGGTTATCTCATTTCCGGCAAGTTTGACCAGCTCCGGCACAATATCCCCTACAGCGCCCTGATCCAGGCGCTGCGGGGACTTATCCGGGAGGTATTGGCCGAAGGCCAATCTGGAATGGAGCGTTGGAAAAGCAGGATACGGGCAGCCCTGGGCCCCAATGGACAACTGATGACCCGGGTGATCCCGGAACTGGAACAGGTGATCGGCCCGCAACCCCCGCTGCCGGAAATGGGTGCGCTGGAGGCCCGGAACCGCTTCACTGCCGTTTTACTGGATTTCATCTCTGTTTTCTGTGAAAAAACCCATCCCCTGGTTATTTTTCTGGACGACTTGCAGTGGGTGGACGCCGATACCCTCAAGCTGGTGGAACGGATCGCTCAGGATCCGGAGAGGAAACCTCTGCTTTTCCTGGGAGCCTATCGCGACAACGAGGTGGAGGCCGATCACCGGTTGTCGATCAGTTGTGAGGTGATCAAAAAAACTGGCCAGCCGCTGCAAACGATCCTCTTAAAACCCCTGACCCCGGAGAACATCTCACAACTGCTCGTCCATACCTGCCACTGCCGTCCTGAGGAGGCCAAACCGCTGGCCGAGGTTCTGGTGCGCAAAACCGGCGGCAATCCTTTCTTTGTGAGCCAGTTCTTGACCGTACTCTCCGAGAAGGAGCTGATCCGCTACTCCCCTGAGGAAAAACGATGGATCTGGGATCTGGCTGCCATCGAATTCCTGGCGGTGACCGAGAATGTGGTGACGTTGCTGGTTGACCGGCTCCACCGGTTTTCCGCTGAAACCAGGCGACTCTTAAGCCTGGCGGCCTGCATCGGCAATACCTTTGACCTGGAATCGTTGGAACTGATCAGCGGAGAAGGAAGGGGGGAGCTTTATGAGAACCTGTTGCCGGCCCTGGAAAACGGGTTGATCCTCGGTTTTTCCCAGTCCCCGCAGCCGGATAATCTCCCGGACGGAGCGCGCGCGGAGAGCGGCAGCTTCAAATTTTTGCATGACCGGGTGCAGCAGGCTGCCTATGCCCTCATTACCCAAAAGGAAAGACCGCCGGTCCATCTTCAAATCGGTCAGACCCTGCTCGAGCAATACGCTCCGGAGAAAGGTGAAGATCTGCTTTTTGACATCGTCCACCATCTCAACCTGGCCCGGAGGGTGAAGGATAAATGGAAAGACCGATCGCGTCTGGCAGAACTCAACCTGGAAGCCGGTCTTAAGGCCAGGGCGGCTTCGGCTTTTGAACAGGCCCTGGAATACTTTACCATCGGCCTGGAGCTTTTAGGGGTTGCCGCCTGGAAACGGCAATACTCCCTGGCCTTATCCCTGCACGAAGCAGCCACGGAGATGTCATCGCTCTGCGGCCGCTTCGAGTTGATGGAGAAGCTGGCGGGTGCCGTAAAAGACCACGCCCGAGCGGACCCGGACCTGGTCAATGTTTATCGATGCCGGATCCAGGCGTACACCACCCAGGGCGAATTAAAAAAGGCACAGGAAACGGGCGAGGAAATTCTGGAAAAATTGGGGTATCAACTGAGCCGTCAGTCTCTCGACCAGTGGCAGCAGACCCTCGTTCAAATCAAACCCGGCCTGGCCGGTAAAAGCGTCGCGGACGTGATGCGCTTTGAGCCGCTCACCCAACCGGATGCCGAGGTCCTGGTCCCTATCCTCTATGAACTCCATTTGGCCTATGGCGAGGTTGGTGCTACTTTGGATGACGGTCTTTGGCAGCCCATCGCTTCAAAACGTATCTCTTTACTGCTCAATCATTTTCATCCGCAATATTCACCCGAATTCTATATTCAACTTGGATTTATATATTACGCGTATATGCAGGATTTTGAATTTGGTTATGAACTCGGTCGTCTGGGCATAAAGCTCATGGAAGCGCTTGATCTGAAGGAAATAAACTGTAGAGTTTCCGGGGGTTTCAACGGCTATACCCGGTTCTACCGGGAGCCGCTATCGGCCTCATTGGAGCCCTTGCTGGAAACTCATAAGATGGGAATCGAAACGGGAAATTTCGTCAATGCCGGTCAAAGCGCCGTCGTAAGGTGTCGTTTAGCGTTTATTTGCGGAAAGGAGCTGAATTGGCTGAAAGGGGAATTATCGACGCTGAAGCTTGCTCTCAAGAAGATCGATTATATTATCGGGTCTCGCCATGCCGAAATGCTGACGAAGGCGGTCACGATTCTGATGGAGGAGCCTTCGAGCCTGTCGAGCGGCATCATGGATCAATACCATAGTGTGTCAAGTGCGGAGTACGTATATCAGGAACAGAGCAGTTTTAATTACCAAAAGCTGGTGCTGCAAATCCTGTTCGAAGAATACGAAGCAGCCCGTGAGACAGTTTTTGAAATGATCAACCTGATGAAAACCTACAAGGATGCCCTGATTGATCCCCTGGCCAACTGCTACCTCTCCCTCGCTCTCCTGGCGGTTTGCGGCCAGGTGCATGAGAGGGAAAAGGAGGAAATCCTCACCCAAGTCGATGACAATCAGGAGACGTTGGAGAAACTGGCGCGCAGTGCTCCGCCTAATTACCGGCACAAGCATCACTTGGTGGAAGCCGAGCGGATGCGGGTTTTGGATGGCAACCCCGATATCATTATGCACCACTATGACCAGGCCATCGCTTTGGCCAGAGAGAGCGAATTTATCCACGAGGAAGCCCTGGCCAATGAACTGGCAGCCAGGTACTTGCTCAACCAGGGGCAGAACGACGACGCCAGGGCTTACCTGCGCTCAGCAATGGAGCAGTACGAAGCCTGGGGGGCAAAACGGAAGGTCGCCCACCTGAAGTCTCGATATCCCGGCTTGATTGTCGATGATCGTGCTGAAGCGGCGTCTCCTTCGGCCAACCTGGATCTGGGGACGATGCTCAAAGCCTCGGAAGCCATCTCCAGTACCCTCGAGTTGGAACCGCTGCTAGAGATCCTGCTTGGCATTCTCATAGAAAATGCCGGGGCTCAGACAGCAGCCCTGATACTGGAAACCGAAGGTCAGTCTCTCATCGCTGCCCGCGGGAGTGCCGAACAAGTCGAATGTTTTCTACCGCTTTCCCTGCCTGTGGAAAAGGCCGAATCCCTCTCCCTCTCGGTCATCTCCTGGGTGAAACAAACCCGGGAACACCTGGTTTTGGACAACGCCTCCCGCGAGGAACGGTTTGTCGAGGATGACTATATTAAACGGGAGCGCCCCAAATCCATCCTGTGCGCACCGATCACTCACAAGACATCTTTGAACGGAATCATTTACCTGGAAAATAACCTGGTTGAGGGAGCCTTCACCTCCCGGCGATTCGAGGTGGTCAAGCACCTTATCTCCCAGATCGCCATTTCCCTGGAAAATGCCAGGCTTCACGAAAACCTCAAAAAGGCGATGGACGATCTGAAAGCGAGCGAAACCTCCCTGCGTGAGGAAAATGTCCGCCTGAAGGCCAATATCAAGGAGCGTTATCGCTTCGGAAAGATCATCGGCAAAAGCCCCGTGATGCAGGAGATTTATGAATTGATCTTAAAGGCGGCGGCTAGCAATGCGGGTGTCATTGTCTATGGTGAATCAGGGACCGGTAAAGAATTGGTGGCTGAAGCCATCCATAAGATGAGTGATAGAAAAGAAAAACCCTTTGTTCCCGTCAACGCTGGTGCTGTTCCGGAAACCCTCTTGGAAAGCGAGTTTTTCGGCTACAAAAAAGGGGCCTTTACCGGAGCCAATGCGGATAAGCGCGGCCTGCTCCAACAGGCAGACAAAGGCACGCTTTTCCTGGATGAATTGAGTGAAATCGGCCCCAACCTGCAAGCCAAACTGCTGCGTGCTATTGAGGGTGGAGGGTTCACACCAGTGGGCGGACTTGAAGCGGAAACCTCCGATTTTCGCATCATTGCTGCCACCAATCAGGATTTAAAACAACAAATGAAAAAAGGATTGATGCGGAAGGATTTCTTCTACCGCATCCACATTATCCCCATTCACTTGCCGCCTCTCCGGGAACGTAAAGAGGACATCCCCCTGTTGATCGAGCATTTTATGCAAAACTACTCCCCCTCAAAGAACCTGCCCACAATCACTGCCGCTGTCATGGAAGCTCTGACTTCCTATGATTGGCCGGGAAACGTCAGGGAACTGATCAACACAATGCATCGCTACCTGACGCTCGAGAAACTCGACTTCCTCGATTCCTCTTTAATCGATGCCAGCCAAACAGAACCGCCGGTCCCGGTTGAGGTGCGTGAAACCAATGAACCCTTGGATGCCACTGTGAAGCGACACGAAAAATTGTATTTGATCAAGGTGCTGGAAGATAATGACTGGCAACAGAGCAAAGTTTCAGCCCTTCTCGGGGTTGATCGTAAAACCTTATATCGAAAAATAAACCAATACCATCTCAAACCTTCATAAAGGGAAGATGGTTTTGATGGGGCTCTGGCAGTAAAAGGCGTCAAGGCTTTTTTTGCTTTAAAGTATCCAAATAACGTTGTATATCCTTGAGAGAGTAATTTTTTAAAACCTCTTCTGGGGGCACGCCTGCTAATCGTTCTTCAAGAGAAGTATGGGCTAAGACAAATTTTTCCCATTTTTTCCCTTCCTCAATGAGCTCATCCGGGGTGAGTTCTTCTCTGTCTGACATATTCCTTCCTTTCTGAAGTAGTAAACGTTGGGCTAATCCTTCTAACAACCAACTCAGCGTTTTAGAGGTTTTTTGGATTTGACCGTGTTCAATGATTTCAAAAGCCTTTCGTTGTTCTTTTTTTCGACTGGCAAAGCATTTCAGCGGAGCGTTATAGGCGGTGTTTTCCAATTCATTGAGCACAATGAGATCAATGGCTTCTAGAAACACATTCTTGCTGTGATACACTCCCGTGTGATTGGTAGTAGCATATCCGAAATCCCTTAATGTTTGAGCGTGAGGAGTTTTGCTACTGACCACAAACGCTTGTAATTGACGCTTGGGTATTTTTTTAGCACGTTGATAGAAACTATAATAACTGATTATCTGAAAAAAAGCATCTTTGTTGGTGGATTGAGAATATTTGAACTCAATCAAAATATGAGAAGCGTGGGTTTGTCGGATGCCATCGGGCAATCGTTCTTTTTGGGTCTGGTTCCACTGATTTTTGGTATTTCGGATTAAGAGAATATCGGCTTCAGGGGGATCGTTTGAGAGGGGAAATTCAAGATTGACGGTGATGTTGACCGGAATGAGCCATTCCTCCAGCATTTTACCCAAGATACGATGCCAGCGAGTTTTTGGATAGGGTTGGGGCATAATAATATTGCTCAAAAAAAGACATCAGTGAACTACTCCAAAATGAACGATTCACTCGAGTCAGCAGTTTTTCACCATCATTACTGGATCTTCAGGGAAAACGCCAGTTCTGAAAGATAAGGTTGAACTACGTTAACGGAAAAGGACGTATTTTAATCAGATAAAATCAAATGGGGCATATCTGCCCCGTGAAGAGGCATATCTGCCCCAATCTAGGATTAGTGTTTAATATCAATGTATTACTGCCGAAAATCCATCATTTTTACCGTTTAAGTGTGTCAAAATTGCCCCATTTTACCAAAAAATCACCTCAAAACTGGCTGCCCTCTTTCCCATAGGTCGCCTCTGCCCCCACCAATCCTGTGTTTCGAGCGGATGGCATGACTTTTGAAGCTAAAGACTCCTGGCAGGGGGGCAACGATTTACGTAGTTAAGCAAAACATTACACTGAAAACCCGATGAAAGGAGGAAATGCCTATGGAATAAAACCCGTTTTGAAAATCATGGGCGCGTGAGAGCGTCATTTTGTCATTTATTTTTTTAAAGAGTAGAAAAATCCCTAATGAATGGGCAACATACTTTGGAATCGCGCCTTTTCTTGGGAACACCATCGTACCTGCTGAGGTGGGGGACGAGGCTATGAAAGACTGGAAGACTCATGTGGGGCTGGGGACAGGCCCGTTTCATCTCGAGGACGTCGTGGAAGGCAGCTATGTATCTTACGTAAGGAATCCCAATTACTGGGACAGTTACGTATTCAATGACAAGAAATACGAGATTCCGTTTATCGACCGCCTGGTAAAAACTCTAATACAGGATAAATCCTCCCAGGTCGCTGCGTTACGAACAGGGAAGATTGACGTGTATGATGCACTCGAAAAAAAGTTCGTCGACTCGGTAAAAAGATCGGCTCCTGAAATAAAGATTAAAGAGAGAAATGAGGAATCTCTCGCTCAATCCCAGGAATTATCGGGGAGCTGAAGCCGTGAGCGAGGCTTCGTAAGTGTGAATAGGGGGAGGTTTATGTTTTGAAAAATAAATTAATGTAAACGTTAAGATATAACAGGGTGAAAAACTGTGGAAAAAGTAAAGTGGGGGATCATCGGTACAGGAACCATTGCCCAAGCTTTTTCGCAAGGAATCATGCAATCGCAAACCAGTGTCTTGACTGCCGTTGCAAGCCGAAGCAATACGAAAGCAATCGCTTTCGTTGAAAAAACAAATGCCCCCAAACAAAAGCCTATGGAAATTATGATGCCTTGTTAGCTGACTCGGAGGTGGAAGCGGTCTACATTATCGCTTTAGCCTACGTCTTAAGTCAACCTATTGAAGCCTTTGCCTTGATTGGACCTCGTTTCATTTCTGAAACTGCCAGTTCTTTTGAAAGCTTGAAAATCCAACTAAGCCCTTCAGAGTTAAAGTGGCTGAATTTAGAGCAAAACGTGAGACCAAGTTGAAAACAGTGGTAAGACAATGAGCAGACAGAAGAATTGAGAGGCTCATGAAAGAGATGCGGAGATGATCTCCCTGATTATTGATTATTTTTTACGAATTCCGCATTTTTTTTTATTTGAGGGTTGACATTGCGAAGCATTGTGGCTAAAACGTGCTTTCACTAGGTTGTTTTAGTGAAAGAAGAGGGTTTCCGATCGATGGAACAATATCGTGGGAGGACTTGAAACCGATCGATTGTCCCGGAAATTTTTATTAATGATTTTCAACTGCTTCAATTGGAGATAATTATGAAAAAGATCAGGAAAAGAATAAAAAAATGGATGCGGGTTGGTGTGTTGGCAGCGATCGTCCTGGGGATGGGTCCGCTGGCTTCAGCCCAGGAAATGGTGGAAGACCCGGCTACCGGAATGATGGTGAGCAAGCCGGTCTATGGAGGAACCATCACCACGATGTTGTCTGCGGACATTCCGTACTGGGACACCTATCAAGGTTCCCTGGCAACCTTGATCACTTCCTACGTTTACGAAAAGTTAGCCTATGGCGATTGGGCGGCAGATCGCTCGGTGTTCCCTTTCACCAGTGACTACATTCCCTTCGATTCCTACCGGGGCCACCTGGCAGAGAGCTGGGAGCAGACTTCTCCCACGACCTTTACCGTCAAAATGCGCCAGGGGGTGCATTGGCAAAATAAAGCGCCTATGAATGGCCGGGAGTTGGTGGCGCAGGACGTTGAGTTCAGCTATCACCGCATGACCGGTCTGGGCAGTGGTTTCACCGAGGCCAGCGGCACCGCCCCCACCTTTACCGGGATTCCCTGGAAATCGATCACGGCCACCGATAATTACACCCTGGAGGTGGAACTCGAGGAAATCAACCTGGCCGCCTTGGGCGTTTTTCTCACCGAGAGTTACGAAGCGAGCTGGGTCCATCCTCCCGAAGTGATCAAGGAGCACGGGGACCTGAGTGATTGGAAAAACTGGGTCGGGACGGGACCCTGGATGATCGAGGAGCATGTCAAGGACAGCCATATCACCCTCAACAAGAACCCCGATTATTGGGCCCATGATGAAAAGTATCCGGAGCATAAGCTCCCTTATGCGGATTCCGTCGTTATTCGTTTCATTCCGGACCCTGCCACCCAGATCTCAGCGCTGCGTACCGGGAAGGTGGACCACCATTGGTTGGGCCTCAGCAGCACCCAGGTGGATGACCTGGAGGAAACGAATCCGGAAATCATCGTGCAAACAGTCGTCGCTTTTTCGGAAGCAGCCGGGTTGCGCCTGGATTTTGAACCGTTTAAGGACATCCGGGTGCGCAAGGCCATGCAATTGGCCATTGACCTCGAGGCGATCAACGACAACCTCTATGGCGGCTTGGGAGATCCGAAACCCCAGGGCTCGATCGATGAAGTCGTCACCGGTTACTATTACCCCTATGAGGAGTGGCCCCAGTGGTTGCGGGACGAGTATACCTACAACCCGGAGAAGGCCAGACAACTGATGGAGGAAGCCGGTTATCCCGATGGGTTTGAGGTGACCTACGATTTCACCAGTGAGAAAAACCCCTTCTTCGGCAATTCGGAGCTGTCGCAAATCCTGGCCGCCTACTGGAGTCAAATCGGGATCAAAACCAAGCTCAACCCGGTGGACACGGCTGCCTTCATGGCTGCCGTGAACAGCAAATCCTTCAGTCCGATACGGCATCAAGGATATACCTTCTTGTATCAACCGGTGGGTATCCTGAATATCCATCACGTGGAAATCAGTCAATGGACCGTCAGTATGGCCGGCAAGGGGTCGCGGGATTTATATCCCGAGTATCATCTCCTGGTGGAGATGGCCGGGGCGGCCAAGACGATCGAAGAGCAAAAATTTATCGTCAGGGCTGCTGATAAGTATTCCGTCGAGCAGCATTGGATGGTCTGGGTGCCCCAGTTTCCCGATTTTGTGGCCTATCAACCCTGGCTCAAGGGCTTCAACGGAGAACGGCAACTCGGTGGCGGGTCCTTCGGAGCCTTTTCCAGCCGGGTTTGGGTCGATAAAAATTGATAGAATCAACGTGAATCAGGAGTTAAAATACGTGTCATTCCTGGCTTGACCAGGAATCCAGGGGGAAGTGGGCAATATTTAGGATGCCGGATCATCTTGGTCCCGGACCTACATGACACATCATAAATTTTAAATTTTGATTTTATCAATTAAATTTCAACTCTTGATTCGCTTAGAATCAAAAACGTGACTTTGCGCAGTAAAAGGTTCCCTTGATCTTCGTGGGAACCTGGAAAATGGACGATCGAGGCGGGTCGAATAGAGCGCTCCTGCGCAAAGCGCGGCGCGCAACGATTGGAACGATAAAATACGAACTACCAAATTAGGAGAAAATTATGAATATTGCTGGTTTGGGCAAGTCCCCCAATGCGGATGCGTTGGTAGAGGACATCTATAAATATGGATTGGAACGTCACATTGTGGAGTTGGATGCCTATGGCTTTACCCTCGTCCCCCCGGAGACGCTCCGCAGCCGGGAAGGATTCGTGGACGATTTGCGGGACGCGATCCTGCATGTCAGTGAGCGGCGCAACAACGTCCAATATGGCGACTATCGCACGGCAACGGAAGCCGTCGATTTCAATTCGAACAACTGGTGGCTTCTGGAAGAGGATGATGTCTTTGTGGAATCGATGTTGAATCCGGTGGTCCTGACCCTGGCCCGTTGGATGTGCGGCCGAAGCGCCGTCCTGACCGGGACCGCCTCGATCATCAAACCGCCGAAGCCTGCGGATGTGGAAAACACGGGCGATTATGACGACGTTTTCAAACACAGTCACCTACCGCTTCACAATGACACCCATGCTTTTCCTCCTCCCTTGCCGGAGATGTGCCACTGGGTCAATACCAGTTGGATCCTGACCGATTACGCCACCCCGGAAGACGGCCCCACCGTCCTGGTGCCGGGGAGTCACCGCTTCGGGCGCGTGCCCCTCGACCACGAGACCAATTGGTGGGAGGAAACGAATCCTTACGAGGCAATACCTTTGCAGGCTCCCGCCGGTTCGCTCGCAGTGTGGCATGGATTCACCTGGCATGGGGCCATGATGCGCACCAAACCCGGGCTGCGGGTCAGCCTGGTGCTGGTTTGGGCCCGGGCCTTCATCAAACCGATCAACCAGTGGCGGGAAGACGGCATCTCCCCCGAACTGTTCGAACGCTATCCCGAACTGCATACCGCCCTCGGAATGGATTCGTTGTATCCTTCTCCGAAGAGTGGCGAGGCCCCGCTCATGGAACGGGTCCAACCCTTCATGCGGATCGGTCAGGACAAGTATGCCTGATTGGGACCGGGAGAAGGCGGAAGGGGATCATCAGGAAACGCCTTCTCCTCGCCCAGTGGCACCGCCTTTGAAATCAAATGCGTACTTATATCATCCGACGATTATTGCTCATCATCCCCACCTTGTTGATTGTGACGATACTCGTCTTTTTCAGCATCCATTTCATTCCCGGCGACGTCATCGACATCATGATGGGTTCGACCGTCTCGCCCCAAGTGGGGGAGGCCGGAGTGACCCGGGAGTGGCTGGAGAAGAAGCTCGGCTTGGATGTCCCGATTCATGTTCAGTATAGCCGGTGGTTGGGGAAGATTCTCCTGCAAGGCGACCTGGGGACCACCCTCGTGTCGGAGGAACCCGTTTGGGAAAACTTCATCCGTCCGAGAATTCCGATATCCCTGGAACTGGGTTTCATCGCCCTGCTGATCCTCTTGCTCCTGGCGATTCCAATCGGTACCTATTCCGCGATACGGCAAAATACGCTCGGGGATTATGCAGGGCGCAGTCTGTCCATCTTCATGCTCTCCGTCCCGGAATTCTGGATAGCGACCATCGTCCTGGTTTATCCCGCCATCTATTTTGGCTGGTCACCCCCTATGCAATACGTTCCCTTTTTTGAAAACCCGCAGGAAAACCTGCTGATGTTCATCGTCCCTGCCGCGATTCTCGGCGCGGTGCATTCCGGTCCCCTGATGCGCCTGGTGCGGACGCTCGTGCTCGAAGTGCTCCGCCAGGACTACGTGCGCACTGCCTGGTCCAAGGGCTTGTCCGAGCGGATCGTGATTCTGAAACATGTCTTGAAGAATGCCATGATTCCGGTCCTCACCGTCATCGGGCTGCAAATTCCCTACTTGATCGGGGGGGCCGTTATCTTGGAGCAGATTTTTTTGCTCCCGGGAGTGGGCCGTCTCATCGTACAGGCGCTCCTGGATCGCGATTATGCCATTGTCGCCGGGGCCAACCTGGTGGTGGCGACAATGGTCGTGTTCATCAACCTGGCAGTCGACCTGACCTATGGCTACCTGGATCCCAGGATCCGGTATGGATAGGAAAGGGGTCAGGCTTGAAAGTTTGGAAAATGTGGTTTTTGAGAGAGATGATTGATGATCGTGTAATATTCCAAACTTTCAAGCCTGACCCCTATCCAAACAAAGGAGAGTCGTGCAGGAACCGACAACTGACAACTGACAACTGACAACCGCTAATTGAAATGACGCAATCTAAAACAGGGACGACGGCTCCGGCTGCGCCTGCCCGGAGGTCTCCCCTCTCGAATTTCTTTTATAGACTGGTCAGGGAGCAGCCCCTCGGGTTGATTGGGGGATTGATCGTCTTGCTCCTGCTCCTGGTGGGGATCTTTGCCAATCAACTGGCGCAGTATGGGGAAAATGAAATCGACCTCTATGCCCGTTTGAAACCGCCCCATGCCGAGCATTGGCTGGGGACCGATAATTTAGGACGAGACCTCTACACGCGCATCGTCTACGGGGCGCGCATATCCCTGGTGATCGGAGTCTCCGCGACGGCGGTTTCCCTCCTGGTCGCCTTGGTGATCGGCGGATTGAGCGGCTTTATCGGGGGGAAAACGGACTTGATCGTGCAGCGATTCGTGGACGCCTGGGTGGCTTTCCCGGTGTTGCTGATCCTGTTGACGGCAATGTCCATGCTCGGCAATGGTCAGTTGCAGATCATTATTGTGGTGGGAGTTACTTTTGGCGTCGGGGGCTCCCGCATCGTGCGCAGCACGGTGATTGGTTTGAAGGAGAACACCTACATCGAGGCCGCCCGGGCCACCGGGACGCCGCTCCCCCGCATCCTGCTCCGGCACGTCCTGCCCAATATCATGCCCCCTCTGATCGTTATCTACACCGTGACGCTCGGCGGCGTAATCCTGACCGAAGCGGCGCTCAGTTTTCTCGGATTCGGACTGCCTCCCGATCGAGCGAGCTGGGGTGGGATGCTCAGCAACGAGGGAAGGCAGTATATGGAAAAAGCTCCGCACCTGGCCCTTTGGCCGGGTCTCAGCCTGGTCATAGTCGTTTTCGGAGTCAACCTCTTCGGTGATGCCTTGCGTGACCTGCTCGACCCCCGCTTGCGAGGCGGCGCGGGTCGTTACGGAGGCAAGCCCAAAATCAAGCGAAAACGAGGGCGCTAAAACCGCCCCCTCGTCTTGACTGCGCACTATCCCGCACGCTGCTGATTGGCTTCGGCAAGTGAAAAGCCCGTGTAATTCACGCTTTTCAGCTCCGTGTATTCGTGCAAGCCACCAATCCCGAGCTCCCGTCCAACGCCTGAGCAACCAAAGCCACCCCGTGAGACTGCCGGGTGCTCGGCCAGTAAGCCTTCACCCGTGGAGGTGGCATAGACCGCCCCCGCGCGGATGCGGTTGGCAACCCGCATGGCCTTGGCCGGGTCGGAGGACATGACCGTTGAGGCCAGTCCGAAAGCGGTGGAGTTCGCTTCGAGCACCGCTTCTTGCTCAGTCGAGAATGAGCGCACCGAAAGAACGGGACCAAAGACCTCTTTTTGCCAGACGTCGGCATCGCGCGGCACGCCGGTCAGCACCGTCGGCTGAATGTAGTACCCCCCTTCGGTTCCAACACCTGCATCATCCGGAATGCCGCCCCCCGTGAGGACCTCGACTCCCGCCGCCTTCGCTTCATCGAGAAATCCCAGGACCTTCTTGTGTTGCGATTCGCAAACCACGGGCTGTACCACGTCCGTCATTCCCGCCTCCCAGGCCCGGTCACCGCGGTCTTTCTCCGAGATCGGATCGTTACAGTATGGCAGCTTCTCGAGTTCCTCCTTCAGCCTGTCCAATAGAGGGGTCTCCAGCCCTTTCTGGACCACGAGACGTGTGTGCGCGGTGCAGATCTGCCCGCCATTGGTGAGAAATCCCTTCATTGTGGTCTCGACGGCACGATCGAGATCCGTGTCGTCAAATACCACCAACGCCGACTTGCCCCCCAACTCCAGCGCGCATTGAGAAAGCTTCGGAGCGCAGGCCTCCATAATCTTGCTACCCGTCAGTGACGAGCCTGTGAAAGAGATCATCGAAACCGAGGGGGAGGCTGCCAGGGCCGCACCCGCGTCGCGATCCCCGGTGACGACGCTGAAGACACCGGCTGGAATGCCGGCGTCCTGCGCGAGCTTGCCGATGAACATGCAAGAAAGTCCGGCGATCTCGGAAGGCTTCAGGATGGCGCAGTTGCCGGCGACCAAGGCTGGGGCTACTTTGCGAAATGCCACGTTCAAAGGGTAGTTCCAAGCGGAAATCAAGCCAATCACGCCGATGGGGTCGCGCCGGTAGACCACGTCCCACTCTGCAGGCGGCACCCCGCCCTTCCCGCCACCCGAATTAACAGGCGTGTTCTGCTCCGCATCGAGAACCGCCCCGAGTGAGCACCAGTACTGGCCCTCGGCCGCACCGCCGCCGATGGCCATGGCTGCTTGACGGAAGGGCTTTCCGACGTCCGCGGCCTCGATCTCGGCCAGCATCTCGATGTTGTCCTTGATACCCTGTGCCATCCTGGCAACCATCTCGGCGCGCTCGGCCGCGGCCATGTTCGCCCACGTCCCCTCAGCCCAGGCCGCCTCTGCCGCCGCAATGGCGGCCTCGACGTCGTTGGCTCTACCTCTTGGGAATTCGTGTAAAAGCTCGCCCGTGGCAGGGTAAAACGTGGGGAACTTCTCGCCGTCAATCGGGTCGACGAACTCGCCGCCGATGTAGAGCTTATTGAAGCATTCGGCGGCAAGGTGGGTTTGGACCCTGGCTAAGGACGTCGTTTTGCTGTTTTGTTCCATTTTAACCTCTATATTTATATTTAGGATTCAAAAATCGATATTCACGCATATTAAAATATCAAAAAAACCGATCCATTGGCCCGGAATCGGGCAATGAATCATCATATTTGGACTCATTGACCCGCGATTGAGCGATGAACCAGTTGACCGGAATACTTTGACACACTTCCCCTGCACCTGTCAATCCAAAAATCAATTTATGAACTGAGACCAATATATTTAACTCATGTCAGGTGTATGGAACTTGCGGAAGAGAGGCACAAAGGCACAAAGGAAGAGAGGCACAAAGGAAGAGAGGCACAAAGGCACAAAGGCACAAAGGCACAAAGGCACAAAGGCACAAAGGCACAAAGGCACAAAGGAAGAGAGGCACAAAGGCACAAAGGTACAAAGGCACAAAGGCACAAAGGCACAAAGGCACAAAGGCACAAAGGAAGAGAGGCACAAAGGCACAAAGGTACAAAGGCACAAAGGCACAAAGGCACAAAGGAAGAGAGGCACAAAGGCACAAAGGTACAAAGGCACAAAGGTACAAAGGTACAAAGGCGTCAAGGAGACGTGTGAAGGAACTGATAACCGATAACTGGCGCCACGGCGCCAAAGCATTCTGGATTCCTGGTCTGGGCCAGGAATGACATTTTTCCGGCCAGTCACAAAGACACCAAAGCACCAAGGAGACGCGTGAAGGAACTGCATACCGATAACTGATAACTGAAAACCGATAACTGATAATTGATAACCGATAACTGGCGCCACGGCGCCAAAGCATTCTGGATTCCTGGTCTGGGCCAGGAATGACATTTTTCCGGCCAGACGCCAAGGAGAAAAGATTTTTTGTTGCCTTCTATTTGGAAATGCGGTATCCTTTCCCTGTAGGTTTTCTACCTGTGGGCAGTGTTGGACTTTGTGAAAAAATTGATACTGCCCACTGAAATTTATTACTTTTATTCCAAGAGTGCGTGAATCAGGAGTTAAAAAACGTGTCATTCCTGGCCCAGACCAGGAATCCAGGATGACACATCATAATTAACCTGAGTTCGAGAAAAGAATTTAATAAATTCTATATTTTATGGAATCTTCATATCTTAAGAGAAACCTTGTCATTCCTGCGAAAGCAGGAATCCAGAGGTATGCAGTCAAACTGAAATCCGGATCCCTGCTCCCTGCTCCCTGCTTTCGCAGGGACAAGTTGAGCAGGGACAAGTTTCGCGAGGTTGACATATACACCAGGATACTCCTTATTGAAGATTTATGTCGAACTCAGGTTAATCATTAAATTATTGATTTTATAAATTAAATTTCAACTCCTGATTCGCATCGAGAGTGAGCGTTCAAAGCTCATCTCAGGGAAAAATCTATTTGAATTTTCAGAGGAATGCTTAATCCCGAAAGATTAAGCGAAGCAGAAGGATTCTGCGCACATCATTTTTGAGGAAATCCGTCGCAATGGGCAATCGTAGAGTGATAACGAATAGGTCGGAATCGCGTCTCTACTGATGAGATTTCACGGAGTTTCTCACAAGCAAAGGAGAAGAGATGAATAAAAAACGATCGTGCCTGGATTGCGGCATTGATTTAAGTAAAGAACACCCCACTCGCAAACGTTGCGTACCATGCGCGAATGAGCGGAGAAAAGCTTGCTATTGGGAACGTTACCATAACGAAATCAAAGTAAAGCGGGTACGGCTATGCCTGGGTTGTGGCATCGATATCAGCCAGACACACGGGAAAACCCGGCGGTGCAAAGCGTGTCATGCGGAACACGTGAAAGAGTATAACCGGAATTATCATATCAACAACATAGAACGAGTCAAACAGCGTCGAGAAAAGAATCGAGAAAAAATCCGTGCAAAGGCGAAGGAATACTATCACCAAAACAAGGAAGCGATCAATGCCTATCGTAATGAATATTATCGCAAGCGACGAGCGGCACGACGAGCGGCACGACAAATAGAGTCAAAAGTGGCATGACGAAAGGCTTGACCTCCTATTATTGAAGATTTAGGTCGAACACAGGATAAATTAAAAACAAAGCAGGAACCTTTGGAAACATCGAGGAGCACTTATGGTCAAAGAAGGCAAATTGACGGGATTCGTAGTACGATTGCAGGAGATGGGGATCCTGGAAATACATTTCAACCGGCCGGAGGCGTTGAATGCAACGACGGTTGCGTTGAAAAGGGATTTGATGGAAACCCTGCTTCAAGCGCAAATGGATCACCGGGTGAGGGTGGTGGTATTTACTTCAAAAGGGCGCGCTTTCATTGCAGGAGATGATCTCAAGCATTACTTCACCGACAAGCCCGCTCCAGACAGCCCCATGGCAGAGCTTCCGGCATTGCATGATAATCCCATCGGGACTTATGAAGGGTTGCGCAACGTTTCACAGGCTTTGAATGCCGCCATTCGGAAGTTGGACAAGCTTACGATTTGCGCGATCAATGGATATGCCATCCAGACCGGACTGTCTTTGGCTTTATGTTGTGATTTTCGCATCGCTTCTCCGGATGCGAAATTGGGAAGCGCCACGCTCCGTTATGCGCTTTTGCCCGATGAAGGAGGACATTACTTACTGGTTCATACCTTGGGGGTTGCCAAAACCATGGATTTTTTAATGCGCAAACGAATCGTCAATGCCAAGGAAGCGCTCGATCTGGGTTTGGTTCATGAAATCGTACCTTCCCGGTTGCTGAAAGAAAGAACCATGGAATTGGCGAGAGAGTTGGCTGAGGGACCGCAGGTGGCCATGCGTTTGCTGAAACGAGCCGTCTACAATGCTGCGGAGCAAAGCTTTGAACAAGCTTGTGAAGACATTGCGGCAAAAACCGGATTGGTAGACCACCATCCGGATGCGAGAGATGGACAAAGAGCTTTCGTAGAAAAACGCAAACCCCGATTCAATGAATGGCTTCAAGAATATTTGTGATACAATTCCTTTCTCGCTTTTTAAAATCGAGCGGGAACCTTCAGTTCCTTCGAGTTTCCCCGACACGCTGGAGAAATCGTAATGCCCAAAACCCGAGGCTTGATTGCTGCCGGCCATTCGGCCACGGCGGAAGCGGCCGCTTCCATTATGCGAGAAGGCGGCAATGCTTTTGATGCGGCCGTCGCCGCGTACCTCACCAGTTTTATTTCAGAACCCTGTATGAATTCTGCGGGAGGTGGCGCATTCGTGGTGACGTATACCGAGAACGGAAGCGCCTCGGTATACGATTTTTTCGTGCAAACTCCCAAACACAAACGTCCGCGCGAGGAAATTCAGTTTTTTCCGGTAGAAATCAATTACGGCGCTACCTCGGACGTCTTCCATGTGGGGATGGGTTCTGCCGGGGTGCCGGGTGCCATCGCAGGGATTTTCCAAATGCACGCGGACCTGTGCAAGCTTCCCATGAGAGTCCTGGCAGAACCGGCCATCCACCTGGCGCGTCACGGAGTGGAAGTGAACCAGTTCCAACACTATATCTTTCGCTTGATCGAACCGATACTGGCAATGAATAAAAAAGTTTCCCAGGTCTTCTGGCAGGATGGGAGACTGATCCGTGAAGGGGAACTGATGTTCATGCCTGATTTAGCGGACTGCCTGGACTACCTCGCTCGCGAAGGCGCCGATGCTTTTTATAAAGGCGAGATTGCCAGGAAACTGGTCCTGCTCAGTGAAGCAAGAGGAGGTCATCTCACCGCCCAGGACCTGGAAGATTACCAGGTTCATGTCCATCCCCCTTTACGCTTTCCCTACAGGGACCGCACGGTGATCACCAATCCTCTCCCGAGTTTGGGGGGGACTCTGATGGCCCTGCTGTTCGCCATGCTGGAAGCCAAAGGTCCTGTCGATTATCCTCCCATGAGCCGAACTCATGTGGAACGGTTGACCGACGTCTATTGCAGTACGAATCAAATTGCGAAAACGGCTCGAAGCCTTCTCGGATCCCTGGCGCAGTGGTACCCCGGTCAGCACTTTACGACACCGAGTTCTACCCTGAAGGTGGGAGGAACCAGCCACCTGAACATTCTCGATGAAAATGGCAATGCCGCCGCTTTTTCCTTCTCTATTGGTGAAAGCTGTGGTCATTTTATTCCCAAAACGGGAATCCTGATGAACAACATGCTGGGAGAATCAGCGCTTTTGCCGAACGGTCTTCACTCTTGGGAGGAAGACGTGCGTCTGGGTTCCATGATGTCACCGACCATTTTGCTGGGTAAAGGAAACCGCGCGGAATTGGTACTGGGAAGTGGTGGGTCCGGACGAATTCCGTTCATGATTGCGCAAGTGATCCATAACGTCGTCGATCATGGAATGGACATTGAAGATGCCATCAAAGCCCCACGGCTTCACTGTGAAGAAGGACTCTGCAGTCTGGAGCCTGGTTTGCCAAGCGATTTTCAAATGCCCTCCTTCCTGCGTGAATTGATTTTTTGGGACAAACCCTCCTTTTTTTTGGGCGGCGTGCACGGGATCTGCTGCCAGAACCACAAGATGCGAGCGGAAGGAGACCGGCGCCGGGATGGAGTGATGGTTGAAGTCTTCTGACTTTTCGTTCCTGGCGGTCTTGTATTGTCTTGCAGATCTGTTAAAAAGAAGACTTTCAATCATCTTAATATTCATTGCGAAAGAAGGAGGGCGTTATGAAAACACGGGCAGCCGTTGCCTGGGAAGCAGGCAAATCCCTGGAAATTGAAGAAATCGAACTGGCAGGTCCCCAAGAAGGGGAAGTGCTCTTGAGGGTCGTAGCCAGTGGCATTTGTCATACGGATGCCTACACGCTTTCAGGAAGTGATCCGGAAGGAATTTTCCCCGTTGTCCTGGGACATGAAGGGGGGGCTATCGTGGAGGATGTGGGAAGGGACGTGACTTCGGTTTGCCCGGGAGATCACGTGATCCCCCTCTACACGCCGGAATGCCGGGAATGTAAATTTTGCCGGTCCGGCAAAACCAATTTGTGCCAGGCAATCCGTGCCACCCAGGGACAGGGCTTGATGCCGGATGGTACTTCCAGGTTTTCCAAAAAAGGCAAAACGATTTTCCATTACATGGGAACTTCGACTTTCTCCGAATACACCGTCTTACCGGAAATTTCCGTGGCCAAAATCAATAAGAAAGCCTCCCTGGAAAAAGTCTGTCTGCTGGGTTGTGGCATAACCACCGGCATCGGAGCGGTATTGAATACGGCGAGCGTGGAGCCCGGTTCCACGGTCGCCGTCTTCGGCCTGGGGGGAATCGGTCTCAGCGTGATCCAGGGAGCGATCCTGGCCAAGGCCCAGAGGATCATTGCCATCGACGTCAATTCCGATAAATTCGAGATGGCAACATTGATGGGCGCCACCGACTTGCTGAATCCCAATGATCACCAGGATTCCATCCAGGACGTGATTGTGGAGATGACCGGGGGTGGCGTGGATTATTCCTTTGAATGCGTGGGTAACGTACAATTGATGCGCTCGGCGTTGGAATGTTGTCATAAAGGCTGGGGAGAATCGACCATCATTGGCGTTGCGGGAGCCGGCGAGGAAATCAGCACTCGCCCTTTTCAACTGGTTACCGGACGCGTCTGGCGTGGTACCGCTTTTGGCGGGGTGAAAGGACGATCTCAACTGCCGGGTTACGTCGAACGATACTTAAAGGGAGAAATCAAAGTAGACGAAATGGTGACCCATACGATGGAATTCCAGGAGATCAATACGGCCTTCGACCTGATGCACGAAGGAAAAAGTATCCGCTCCGTGGTCATTTATTGAGGAATGGGGTCAGGCTTGAAAGTATGGAAAAATACACGATCATCAATCATCCCTCTCATCAAAAGTCCTATTTTCCAAACTTTCAAGCCTGACCCCATTTCACTTGTCATTCCTGCGAATGGAGGAACAATTCTTCAAAGCGTTGAAGACCTGCCAGGATGTGGTTCATCGAGTTGGGGACATTGTACAGAACCAGGGTATTTTCGGGGATAAAGCGGAGCGGGCTTTCCGGCTTTTGTAACCATTCGACCAGTTTTTCCGTGTCCAGTTTATCCGTTTTCCAAACCTGGACCTTCAATTGATTGTTGCGATGCTCGATGGTCTTGAAGGCGCAGCGTTGCCCCAGCAAACGCACCTGGGTGCTTTTGAACAAATCGATTAATGGTTCGGGCAAGCGTCCGAAACGATTTTCCGTTTCATCTCTCAACCTCCAGAGCGCTTCTTCATCCCTCACTGCCGCCAGTTTTTTATACAGACCCAGGCGCTGGCCTGAATTTTGGATAAACGATTCCGGAATATGGCTTGGCGCATCAAAACGCATTCTGATGGCTTCAATCGGAATCGTTTCTTCTTGTTTTTCCAGTTTTTTGACGGCGTTGTTGATCATTTGGGTATAAAGTTCCAGTCCCACGCTGGCGATGTGTCCGGATTGCTCGGATCCCAGCAGGTTGCCGGCTCCCCGCAATTCCAGGTCTCGTGAAGCAATTTTATAGCCGGTACCCAATTCGTTGAATTCTTGTAAAATTTTTAAGCGCTCTTCCGCGACCTGGCTGAGAATACTGTCTGCCGGCACCAGCAGGTACGCGTAAGCCTGCAAGTTGCTTCGTCCTACTCGGCCACGTAATTGGTAGAGTTGAGACAAGCCGAACTGGTGGGCGTTGTTGACGATGATCGTGTTGGCCCGGGGAATATCCAGTCCTGATTCGATAATGGTTGTGGAAAGCAAAACCTGATACTCGCCCTCGATGAAGCGTATCATGATCTTTTCCAATTCGTACTCACTCAACTGCCCGTGGGCGATGGCAATTCCCACATCGGGTAAAATTTGCTTGAGATAGGAAGCATATTCATAAATGGTTTCTACGCGATTGTGCACGATAAAAACCTGTCCATTTCGCCGGATTTCCCGGCTGACTGCCTCTTGAATGATATGGGCGTTCGATTTGACGAATCGTGTACGCACCGCGAGACGGTCCGGGGGCGGCGAATGAATCAGGCTCAAGTCGCGAATGCCGAGCAAGGACATGTACAAAGTACGCGGAATAGGAGTGGCGGAGAGGGTCAGCACGTCGATTTCGGCACGGAATTTCTTGATTTTTTCTTTGTGACCCACTCCAAAACGCTGTTCTTCATCAATAATGAGCAGTCCCAGGTCCTTGAATTTTATGTCGGTAGAGAGCATACGGTGCGTGCCTATCAGGATGTCCACTCTTCCGGAAGCCAGTCGTTTGATAACCTGACGCTGCTCCGTTGGAGTACGAAAGCGACTGAGCACTTCGATGGTGACCGGCATCCCGTCCATGCGCTTACTGAAGGATACGAAGTGTTGTTGCGCTAAAATCGTCGTGGGTACCAGCATACCAACCTGTTTGCTGTCGGCCACTGCTTTGAAGGCGGCACGTATGGCAATTTCCGTCTTGCCGAATCCCACGTCACCACAAACGAGGCGATCCATTGGATTGGCGCTTTCCATGTCCGTCTTCACTTCCTGGATGACGGTCGACTGGTCCTCGGTTTCTTCAAAAGGGAAGGTCAATTCGAGTTCGCTCATCAGGTGATTATCCGGAGCATAGCAAAAGCCTTGTTTGGCTTCACGGGCAGCATAAATCGCTACTAATTCCCGGGACAGGTCTTTCACCGCTTTCGCGACTTTGCGCTTCGTCTTCGTCCATGCTTTTTCTCCCAACTTGTTCAAGCGGGGAGGAGAGCCGTCGGCATTGATGTACTTTTGCACGAGGTGGAATCGGTCCACCGGAATGTAGACTTTTTCCTCCCTGGCAAAAGTAAGCACCATGAAGTCGGAATTTTGCTCCCTGACGTTGATTTTTTTTAAGCCCTGGTAGCGTCCCACGCCGTAGTCCAGGTGAACGACATAGTCCCCTTCCTCCAAATCTTCCAGGTTTCCCATCACCTGTTGGATTTTACTTTGACTAATCCGGCGGTTGCGAATCTTTTCTCCGAAGATTTCTTCCTCCGTCAGCAATGCGAACTCGATCTTTCCACGATCGTTGACCATGCTGAACCCGCAAGACAAGGGGCCCACCAGGATGGAGCTGCCCTCGAGTCGAGGGGGAAATTGGAATCCGTTTTTCAGCCAATCCTGCCAGTAAGAGGCGCTTTCGATTTCCGAAGACGGGCCTTTTGCTTCTAATTGGAAATCGGCCAGCAGTTCTTTGAATTGATCGGCATGGGTTTGATTTTTAGCCGTGAATACCAGGGTGGCTCCATCCTGCTGCCAGTTTTTTATTTTCCGGATCGCATGCGCCACCGAAGAATGAGTGTCCTGCCGAGCCATCCCGCCACCCGCGCGAAGGGAATGATTGTCCAGGAAAGAGCAGTTATAAAAAGGAGAAACAGGCTGGGTGGACTTGGAGGATTCCGACAAACACAGGGTCATGAATTGCTTGAATGCCAGGGCCACATCCTGTTGATCGAGATACAGCCATTCCGGAGTCAAGGCAAACTGCTTCTGTTGCCGGCTCAGTTCGTATTCGGTGAGGATTTCATCGTAAATCGCACTGGTTTTTTCCTTGATCTTCCATGGTTCGTCCAGCACCAGCAAACTGCGCGGGAGGAAATAGTCGAAAAGCGTGGAAGGCTTGTCATAGAACAAACCAAGCAACGACTCGATTCCCGGAAAATATTGTCTGCGCTGCAGCATTGACCGTGTTTCCTCCGTGACCAGCGACGGATTCTCTCGCTGTACCTGCTCCAGCTTCTCCAACGCATGTCCATGAATCTCCTCATCGAAAATTAATTCCTGCGCCGGTAAAACGACGACAGATTCCAGGGGTTGTCCTGCAGAAAGTTGAGTTTGTACGTCAAAGCCCCTGATCGTCAATCGCGCATGCGCTTCCCATTCTAAACGAAAAGGAGTTTTATGGTTCAACGGGAACAGGTCTACGATTTCTTCACGCACGCTGTATTCTCCTCGTTCTTCCACCACGTCTACCAAGGTATAACCCGCCCCTTGAACCTGCTCTAATAAAAAAGGACGCAGGCAGTTTTGCCCGGAGCGCAATTCAAAGCAGTTTCGTATAAACAATGATTGAGGCATCAAGCGCTGCATGAGGCCCATTGGGGTCGTGATCAAAAATCGAACCTGGTTGTCATAGAGGCTCTTCAAGGCTTGAAAACGCTGCGAAACAATCTCCCGGTGGGGTGAAAAATCGTCATAGGGCAAGGTGTCCCAATGGGGGAAAAAATAAAGTCCGTCCGCTCCCGAGAAAAAAGTAAGGTCTTCTTGAAGCTGTTCTGCCCTTTCGAAAGAATCGGCAACGACTATGATCGGGGAAGGATGGAAAGGCGGCAATTGGGAGACGAGCAAGGATTTACTCGAACCCCGTAACCCTCCCAGGTGCAGGTCTTGCTCCCTTTTTGCAAGCTTGCTCGTGATCTTTTTGAGTGCGTCGTTCATTCCTTGCATGACGAGGTCAACCGTTCATTCCGTGAAAAGAATTCCTGTGGCATAGAATGCGTCTCGCCCACGATTCGATTCTATGAGGGGGGAGGAGGTTGCTTTGGTATCCATTCCCCGAAGTATACCCTTTCCCACTTGAAAATTCAATTCCTGGTCCCCACGAGACCCTGTCTTTGGTAAGGAACGGAACGTCGGTGTGAATCGCTTTACAAAACCTGAGATTTGGACTATCCTGTCACCTACGGATTAAGGTTTCATTATGTCCTCGAAAAGGGGTCAGGCTTGAAAGTTTGGAATATTCCACGATCATCAATCATCCCTCTCAAAAACCGATTTATTCCAAACTTTCAAGCCTGACCCCTTTTTCAATTCCTGGTCCCCACGAGACCCTGTCTTTGGTAAGGAGTGGAACGTCGGTGTGAATCGCTTTACAAAACCTGAGATTTGGACTATCCTGTCACCTATGGACTAAGGTTTCATTATGTCCTCGCAAAGTATTTTAATAACTGGTGATACGTGAACAGTCATCACCACCGGCAGAGCCGGTGACTTGAAGAGGCCCCCAGTATGAGGGCAAAACGTGTTCGTCATCGTAAGACGTGCTCGTGCTCGTGAACGAAAAAGGCTGCCATGTTAGATCATGAAAAACTCGATGTATACCAATGTTCCATCGAATTTTTAGCGTTATCTGTCCAAGTCATCGAAACATTGCCAAAAGGATACTCAGCCTTAGTTGACCAACTGAAAAGGGCCTCATGGTCGATTCCTCTCAATATCGCAGAAGGCTGTGAAAAGGGGTCAGGCTTGAAAGTTTGGAATATTCCACGAAAATCAATCATCCCTCTCAAAAACCAATTTATTCCAAACTTTCAAGCCTGACCCCTTTTTAGAATATCAAATGTTGTCGGATAAGACGAAATGAGTAATAAAACGCAAATGAGTCAAACTACGGAGATGCCCCTCAGGATAGGGGGACTTTCCAAGCATCAGGCCCGGACCGGGAAAAAAATCAAAGAACCCCTTTCCCGTCCGGAGACGATTCCGATTCCCAATGACTGGAGCCAGTGCGACCCCGGTGATCTCAGCCACCCTTCTTTGTATATCAACCGGGAATTGAGCTGGTGCCAGTTCAACCTGAGAGTGTTGGATCAAGCATTCGATGCGAAGCATCCTTTGCTGGAGCGGGTCAAGTTTTTTGCCATCGTCGCAGCCAACCTGGATGAATTTTTCATGATCCGCATCGCCACCTTGCTGCGGATCATTCGCTCGGGTTTGGAAAATATCACTCCCGACGGGTTGAGCACTACCGAAGCGTTTTGGGCCATTCATGAAGAAGTCGAAAAAATGATGAGCAAACAGCGGGAATGCTGGAATGCGGTTTTGCGACCCTTGCTGGCAAAAGAAGGCATTGAAATCCTGGAGCCCTCGGAATACACCCTCGAAATCCGGCAATACCTGGCCAATTACTTCAAAACGGAAATTTTCCCGATTCTCACTCCGCTTGCTTTTGACCCTTCCCATCCTTTCCCTCACATTTCCAACCTCAGCCTTAATTTTGCAGTGGAAGTCCGTCATAACGAACAGGTCAAATTCGCCCGGGTCAAGATCCCTCCCACCTTTCCCCGTTTTATCAGGCTGCCTGAGGAATTGAGTCGTAAATCGAAACGAGGCGCGGCTATGGTTCGCTTTGTATTCGTGGAAGACGTGATCAAGATCAACATGAGTTTCCTGTTCCCCGAAACCCAAGTGGAAGCCATTTACCTGTTCCGGGTGATTCGAGACACGGACATTGAAATCCGGGAAGACGAAGCCTCGGATTTGTTGGAATCGGTCAGTGAAGGACTGAAACAGATTCGTTATGGCGAGATTTCACGTCTTGAAATCGAAGAACGGATGCCACAACGTATCCTCGAAATCCTCGTGGAGAATTTCCATGTTCCGGAGAGTGCGATGACACGGGCCCTGGATCGTATGGGCTATGCGGATTGGATGACGTTGATGCGAATCAATCGTCCCCGCCTGAAAGATTCACTGCTGAAGCCCTTCGTGCTCTTTGATTCGATTGACAGCCCTGACGCGATTTTTGAGCAGATCAAATATGAAGACTATTTTCTGCATCACCCTTACGATTCATTCAACACGTTGGAAACCTTTTTGAAAGCAGCCGTGGACGATCCGCAGGTCATTGCCATCAAGATGACCCTCTACCGGGTGGATGCGGATTCTCCCATTGTGGAATTGTTGACGAAGGCCCGGGAAATCGGAAAACAGGTGGCGGTTTTGGTGGAGTTGAAAGCGCGTTTTGATGAAGAAAGCAACATTTTGTGGGCTCAACGGATGGAGGCTGCGGGCGTGCACATGGTCTATGGGGTCTTGCGTCTCAAAACCCATTGCAAATTGTGCTTGATTGTTCGGAAGGAAAGCGAAGGCATCCGACGTTACGTCCACATCGGGACCGGCAATTACAACCAGGTCACCTCGCGCATTTACACGGATTTGGGGATATTTACCGCCCACCGGGGAATCGTGGAAGACGTCTCCCAAGTCTTCAATTACCTGACCGGTTATTCCAACCAGAAGACTTTCAGAAACTTACTGGTGTCCCCCGTCAGTTTTCGCCCTGGCATCATCGGCCTCATCGAACGGGAAACGGAGCATGCCCGAGCGGGCAAGACGGCGCACCTCATTTTCAAGATCAACCAGATCACCGATCCGGTGGTCATCCAATCCCTTTATAAAGCCTCTCAAGCCGGAGTCCAAGTGGATTTGATCGTCCGGGGGATTTGCTGTTTGCGGCCAGGTATTGCCGGGATCAGCGACAACGTTCGCGTCATATCCATCATCGGCCGTTTTTTGGAGCACTCGCGCATTTATTATTTCCACAATAAGCGGAAAGAGGAAATTTATATAGGCAGCGCAGATTTGATGGAGCGCAACCTGGACAGACGGGTTGAAGTCGTCACTCCCGTTTACAGCGAAAAAATCAAGAGTTACTTGAAAACCCATGTCCTCGATATCATGCTGCAGGACAATCAACAGGCCAGTGAACTGCAAATCAACGGCGAATATATTGACGTTTCTCCTTCAAAGACCCCTCCCCTCAGCACTCAAAAATATCTACTGGATTGGCACGGAAATCGCCTCCATTGAGAAAAGGGGTCAGGCTTGAAAGTTTGGAATAAATTGGTTTTTGAGAGGGATGATTGATGATCGTGAAATATTCCAAACTTTCAAGCCTGACCCCTTTTCTTCTTAAACGTTCCAAAGGATCATTGCGGAAACCAAAGATCCGACAATCGCCAATCCATAGCATAAGATCGCAATCGGCGCGTTCCAGTCTTTCCATTGCAACCCGTCGATGAGGAGGGAGCGAAAACGGTGGGCCCAATGAATGAGAGAGAGGGAAACAAGCCCGAAGAGAAACAATCGCGTCAAGGGATGTTGGACCAGGGCGAATAACTCGGGATATTGGGGAGCTTCCAGCCATCCCAGGGGAAACAGCAGGCCATTCAGGAGCAGCAAGATGGGAAGAAAGAGCGTGGAAAGTACCCCGCCTGCGCTGAACAGTGACCACCAAAAAGGGTCCATATTTTTTTTCATATCCGTTCCTCCCCTGTTTAAATTATGATGAGGATCGAAGCAATGATTGCCGATATGACAATCCAGGCCAGGTAATGCGATGCCGTGATTGCGACATCTGGAATGGTTTTATTGCCCAGACGCAGGACCAATGTTTTTGGGGCAATACTGAACCACGTGATACTGTGGAAAAGTAAAAACAAAAAAGCAATAAAATGTAAAATAAGGGAAACTGGAGTTTGCAGCCACTCGAGGAATGCGTCATAGGAATCAGGGCCCCGGGATAGGGCGCTGACCTGAATCAACAGCATGACGGCATAAAAGGCGACAAACACGCTGGTAAATTCGCGCAAGATAATTTTGACATACACCCATTTTTTGGTCCACCAGAAAACGGGCATACGCTTACGATAGAGCTTCGGATGAAACTTCGTGTAATCGGGATTGTCATTCATTGTGAGATTTCCTTCTATGGGGACGAAGTCCGGGATGATCCGGTATCCAGGGTTCGTGCTGGAATCCGGATTCCTCATTTTTCTGGATTCCTGATCAAGCCAGGAATGACACGTTTTTTAACTCCTGGTTCAAGTATTCCTATTTATCCATTCCGGGCATCAACAGAGATTTCCACCAATCCTCAGCACCGGTGATTTTGTAGCGCTGGATGGCTCCTGCCGGATCGACGTCTTTGGGACAAACGGCAGAACACTCTCCCACTAAAGTGCATTCGAAAATACCATCGTCTTCCGCGAGCACGGCAAGCCTTTCTTTGTTACCTTCATCCCGGTTGTCATAATTGTAACGTTGGGCCATGGCGATGGCTGCGGGACCGATAAAACCCGGTTCCAGGCCATAAACCGGACAGGCCGCATAGCAAAGCGTGCAATTGATACACATACTGTATTGCTTGAATTCGGCCAGTTCTGCAGGAGATTGGATATATTCCCCCTCCGCCACGGGTTTTTCTTCTTCACGAATAATCCATGGTTTCACTCGTTGCAATTTCTCCATGAAGTCGCTCAATTCCACAACCAGGTCCCGGACAACCGGGAAGTGGTCCATCGGAGCGACTCGAATCGGACCCGGTTGATACGCTTCCAGAAAAGTCGCGCAAGTTAAAACGGGCGTGTCGTTCACCATCATTCCACAACTACCACAAACTCCCATGCGGCAGGACCAGCGGAAGGATAAAGTGCCATCGAGGTGATCCTTGATGTAGTTCAAGGCATCCAGGATGACCCAATCTTTTCGAAGGGGCACTTCATAGCTCTGGTAGACCGGTTCTGTTTCGTTTTCCGGACGGTATCGAAAGACTTCAAGGGTGATATGGGCAGGCATAATTCCTCATCGAGTGATCGAGTCCCTGTATACTGGAGCAGGAACATGGTGAATACTGTTCGTCTCGGGGCAGCATTTGTTCGAGAGCGTGGGAACCTCTAATTTCCATATACGCGGTCCCCTGGGGGCCAGCGAGTGATCGTCACGGGTAAATATTCCATGCGCGGAAGTCCGTCATCGTTCCGGTAGGCCAAGCTGTGCGCTAAAAATTGTTTATCGTCTCGTTCCGGAAAATCCGTGCGTTGGTGCGAACCGCGTGACTCGGTCCTTTGCAATGCGGATTGGACCACGGCCTCTGCCACGTCCAACATATATCCCAGTTCGATGGCATTGACCAGCTCCGTATTGAAGGTGAGACTGTGATCGTCCAAGGCGAGATTCAAAAAACGTTCCTGGAGTTCCCGGATGGTTTGCTGGGACTGCTCGAGGGAATGCTGTTCCCGGAAAATGCCCGCGCCCTCTTCCATTGCCTGGTGCAACTCCTTTCTCAGGGGAGCAATGCGCTCTTTCCCTCCTTCCTTCCTGAGAAATTGCCGTTCCACTCGTTTCCTTTCATCAGCCAGCAGAGATTGCAAGTGGGGGCCGGGTAGTTTTTGATCACAGGCGAAGCGGGCTGCCGCCTTGCCTGCTCGAGCGCCAAAAACCAACAATTCGGTCAGGGAATTGGAGCCCAGCCGGTTGGCGCCATTGATACTGACGCAAGCTGCCTCCCCTGCAGCATAGAGACCTTCCAGGGGAGTGGCCCCGTGGATGTCGGTATGGATTCCCCCCATCATGTAATGCACGACTGGTCGTACGGGAATCATCTCCTTCACCGGGTCGATATTTTCGTACTTCAGACAAAGTTCGCGGACAAAAGGCAATTTGGTGTTGATCACCTCCTCTCCCAAACGACGGAGGTCGAGATGGACATAGTGTCCATATTCACCAACAAGCGTCCGCCCTTTCTCTTGTTCCTTGATAAAGGCCTGTGAAAGGCGGTCACGAGGTCCCAGCTCCATGGAACGCAGGACGGGTTCCGGTTCCGGCGTCCCCAAATCGTAATCTTGCAAGTAGCGATAACCGTCTTTGTTGAGTAACCACCCTCCTTCCGCACGAGACGCTTCCGTGATCAGAATTCCGGTAAATGGAAGTCCGGTCGGATGATACTGCACGAACTCCATATCCTTGAGGGGAACGCCGGCCTGGTACGCCAGGGACATCCCATCCCCATTTTTGATGTTCGCATTGGTGGTAAATGGGAAGACTTTGCCACAACCTCCCGTACAGACAATGACGGCCCTGGCCAGGATGGCGTGCATTTTTCCGGTAGCCAGTTCGATCGCGGCCACCCCCTGGCAACGGCCTTCATCGACCAGTAGCCGGGTCACGAAATATTCGTCGTACCGGATGACGGGTTTGTATTTGAGACTGGTTTGGAACAAGGCGTGAAGCATGTGAAAACCGGTTTTATCGGCAGCATACCAGGTTCGTTTGATTTTCATGCCGCCAAAAGGACGGACAGCCACGGTGCCGTCCACTTCTCGACTCCAGGGACATCCCCAGTGTTCGAGTTGTAACATTTCCAGGGGCGCTTCATTCACGAAAGCTTCCACCGCATCCTGGTCACAGAGCCAATCGGCGCCGGAAATCGTATCGTAAGCATGGGCTTCCAAACTGTCATTCGACTTGATAACGGCTGCTGCGCCTCCTTCCGCCGATACGGTGTGACTGCGCATCGGATACACTTTCGAGACCACGGCGATGCTCAAATTCGCATTCGTTTCGGCAACGGCAATCGCTGCCCTGAGCCCTGCGCCGCCGCCGCCCACGATCAGAACGTCGTGCGTGTTTGCTTCATACTCGGCCATTTACTCTCCTGAGGTCTGTTCCAATACCTTTCCGCCATCGTGCGCTTCCTCTGAAGCGAAAGAGGCTCCATCCATATTAAAGCTTGCTTAAAATTATGCAAGATAAAAATTAAGAAGGCACAAAGGCACAAAGGCACAAAGGCACAAAGGCACAAAGGCACAAAGGCACGAAGAGAGGCACAAAGGCACAAAGGCACAAAGGCACAAAGGAAGAGAGGCGCCAAGGAGACTCGTGAAGGAACCGAAAACCGATAACTGGTGCATAGGCACAATAAATCGATGAGATAAAGTTGACGCTTATTGAAAATTGGTTGGAATCTGTTAGAGTCTACGAAATCCTTTCACCCTTCACTCATGCTGAAATTCCAAAGTGAAGCCTGAATATACCAGAACCTGAAAATGTATAAAATTTGCTTCATTTGGGTGGGTAAAACCCGGGAGGATTACCTGAAAAAGGCGATCGACCAGTATTTTTCCAAATTACGGCGTGATACGTTTGTCTCGCTTTCAGAAATCAAGCAGGGCCACTATGCTCACGGAAACGAGCGACTTTGGCGTATCCGAGACACGCAAGCCATCCTGAAAAAACTCCACGTCACCGACACAACGATCGTGCTGGACGAAAGAGGAAAACAAAAAACATCATCGCAATTGGCTCAATTTCTGGAACAACTCAAAACCACTCAACCCCGCCAGTTGAATTTTGTCGTAGGAGGTCCATTCGGGTTGGAGTTGTCACTCTTTGAAAACCCCATCCTTTTGAGCCTTTCCCCCATGACTTTTCCACACCAAATGGTACGATTGATCCTCTTGGAACAAGTTTACCGGGCTTTCAGGATCATCAAGGGTGAACCCTATCATCATTAGAAGAGAGGCACAAAGGCACAAAGGCACAAAGGCACAAAGGAAGAGAGGCACAAAGGCACAAAGGCACAAAGGAAGAGAGGCGCAAAGGCGCAAAGGCACAAAGGCACAAAGGAGACTCGTCAAGGATCTGAAAACCGATCACTGAAAACTGATAACCGATCACTGATAACCGATCACTGGCACAAAGGCACGAAGGAAGAGAGGCGCCAAGGAGACTCGTGAAGGAACTGATAACTGATTACCGATAACCGAAAATTGGTAACCGATAACCGATAACTGGTGCAAAGGCACAATAAAACGATGAGAAAAAAGTTGACGCTTATTGAAAATTGGTTGGAATCTGTTAGAGTCTACGAAATCCTTTCACCCTTCACTCATGCTGAAATTCCAAAGCGAAGCCTGAATATTCCAGAACCTGAAAATGTATAAAATTTGCTTCATTTGGGTGGGTAAAACCCGGGAGGATTACCTGAAAAAGGCGATCGATCAGTATTTTTCCAAATTACGGCGTGACACGTTTGTCTCGCTTTCAGAAATCAAGCAAGGCCACTATGCTCACGGAAACGAGCGACTTTGGCGTATCCGAGACACGCAAGCCATCCTGAAAAAACTCCACGTCACCGACACAACGATCGTGCTGGACGAAAGAGGAAAACAAAAAACATCATCGCAATTGGCTCAATTTCTGGAACAACTCAAAACCACTCAACCCCGCCAGTTGAATTTTGTCGTAGGAGGTCCATTCGGGTTGGAGTTGTCACTCTTTGAAAACCCCATCCTTTTGAGCCTTTCCCCCATGACTTTTCCACACCAAATGGTACGATTGATCCTCTTGGAACAAGTTTACCGGGCTTTCAGGATCATCAAGGGTGAACCCTATCATCATTAGAAGAGAGGCACAAAGGCACAAAGGCACAAAGGCACAAAGGCACAAAGGAAGAGAGGCACAAAGGAAGAGAGGCGTTAAGGCATAAAGGAGACTCGTGAAGGAACTGATAACCGACAACCGATAACGGATAACGGATAAACGATAACTGACAACCGACAACCGGTAACGGATAACGGATAACTGACAACCGATAACTGACAACCGTTAACCGATAACGGATAACCGACAACCGATAACTGACAACCGATAACTGACATGAGACGTATCGTCGTATTGGCCGGAGTATTGATCCTTTGCAGCATCACCGGTTATTTCATGTATTTGAACAACCACAAAGTTCCTTTGGTGTTATTGAGTTCCTATACGCTTCATTTTTCTTTGTGGCTCATCCTTTTCATTGTGTTTTTCAGTGGATTGTTTTTGGCTTGGTTCTATCAACTCCTTTTTCATCCGGACCGTCTGTTTCAACGGATCAAACAGCGGTGGCTCTATTATCAAAACGAAAAATGGGAGCAGAAGCTGCGCGATTTTTATGAAGCCAGCCTGCGTTGTGATTTCAAAGCAATGCGGGCCGTCTTTCGGAGTATGGAGCGTTCCTACGAAATCCCCTTGCATACCAGGGTGCATTATTTGAAAAAACAACGCTTCGAAAATTCCAGCGCCTCCGTCCTGGAAGGCTTCCACCAACTCAAACAAAAATTTCCGGGCAATTTGCGGGTGCTCCTTCCCTATCAAAAACTGGCGCTTGAAATAAAGGAATGGGCAACCGCCGAATTGCTCAGCCAGGAGATTTTGAACCTGGAAAAAAACCACCCCGTGGGTCTGGAGGGTTTACGACAGGTCCACCTGCACCGGGAGGAATGGGAAAAATGCCTGCAAGTGGAGGTTCAACTCATCGCCCGTTTTCCGCGAAGCGTCGTGGCGGAATCATTACTGGCCCGGCATGAAACGCACGTGCTCAAGGGATTGGAACAGAATCCCGGGTTGCTTTCGCAGATCAACCTGAATCATATTCCCGGCAAAGCGTCTTCGTTCAAGAAATATCATCGGGTGACCCTCATCCTCGCGGAAGCGGAGCAAATGAGCCGAAGCGGGAAATACGAACAAGCCGCCGATTTGCTCAAACGCGCCTATGAAAAAAACGCCGCCCCCGTTTTGTTGGATCGCCTGGATTCCATGTTTTACCAGGCAGGGCTCAGTCAGAAAGCGCTGGACGTCCTGCGCGATCTCCAGCGTTCTCCTGCGGCAAACCTCTACGTGGACCTGGTACGAGTTCGTATCCACTATAAAATGAATCACTTCGATCAAGCCCGTACGGTTTTAAGCAGATTGTCCGGCCAGCACCCCGGACCCTCCGTTTTGTATCACGCTTTGGATTATTTACTCGCCATACGGGAAAACGACCCGCTCCGTCTCCGCGATGCCGCCCAATCGCTGCTTCCGGGGAAAGACCTGCTGGAAAATCTCTATTCCTGCAACCAGTGCGGAAGGGTTGGTCCCTGGCAGTCGGTTTGTGATCGTTGCCACCACCTGTACAGTTACGTTCATCGAGACCATTTAACCTGAGTTCGAGATCAGCATTGAATTAATTCAATACGTTATGGAATCTTCATATCTGAGAGAAACCGTGTCATTCCTGGCTTGACCCGGAATCCAGTATGCCTTTGTGCCTCTGTGCCTTTGTGCCAGTTAACGGTTATCAGTTGTCAGTTATCGGTTATCAGTTCCTTCACGCCACTCCCCTCTTCCCTTTGTGCCTTTGTGCCTTTGTGCCTTCCCTCAGTGTCATTCCCGGCTTGACCCGGAATCCAGAGGAGCGCAGCTGTCTTTAGAAAGTTTCTGCTCCTGCTTCCGAAACCACCGGCTCTTTTTCAAAGACTTTGGAGTCTTTCGCATAGATTTTGGGGAAATATTCCAATCCGAAATGCAAAGCCTCCTCCACGTTGACCACTGCCAGAATTTTCAATCCTTGCTTGATTTCATCCGGAATTTCAACCAGGTCCTTGGCATTGTCCTCGGGGACGAGGACGGTTTGCAGGTTCCCTCGTTTGGCAGCCAACAATTTTTCTTTCAATCCTCCGATTTCCGTCACATGGCCACGAAGCGTGATTTCGCCGGTCATGGCCACCTCATGCCGGACGGGGATCTTGGTGAAGGCACTCACGATGGAGGTGATCAGGGGGAGTCCGGCGGAAGGTCCGTCCTTGGGAATGGCCCCTTCGGGAAGATGGACGTGCAAATCCGTTTTGCTGAAAACCGAACTATCCAATCCCAAAAGAGTGACGTTGGATCGGACGTACGAGAAGGCGGCTTGCGCGGATTCCTGCATGACGTCTCCCAACTTTCCGGTTAAGGACAATTTACCGCTTCCCGGCATCAAACTGGCTTCTACGAGCAGCAATTCTCCTCCCATTGACGTGACTCCCAACCCGACCGTGATGCCCACTTTGCTGGACTCTTCCTTCGTATCGTACTGGTAAGGAGGCACTCCGAGCAATTTATGCACCAAATTGGGAGTGACGATGAGATTTTTTTCGGATTTCGTACGCACCAGCCTCGTCACGATTTTCCGGCAGATTTTGCCGATTTCCCGTTCCAGGTTACGAACGCCGGCTTCCCGGGTGTAGCGCTGGATGACTTCACTGATGGCTTTGTGGCGGAATGCGATCTGCTCCGCTTCCACTCCATGAAGCGCGCATTGCTTCGGTACCAGGAATTGGGTGGCAATATGATGCTTTTCCAATTCCGAATAGCCGGACAATTCGATGGCCTCCATGCGATCCAGGAGTGGCGATTGAATGAACTCCGTGGAATTGGCGGTGCAGATGAATAAAATCTCGGAAAGGTTGTATTCCACCTCCAGGTAATGATCCATGAACGTGTGGTTCTGCTCCGGGTCCAGCACCTCCAGCAAAGCCGCTGCCGGATCACTCAAGGGACTTTGGTAGACCTTATCGATTTCATCGATCAACAAAACCGGATTGTTGGTTTTGCCTTTGCGGATCGACTGGATGATTTTGCCCGGCAGCGCGCCAATATACGTGCGTCGATGTCCTCGAATTTCCGCTTCGTCCCGAATGCCTCCCAGACTCATCCTGACGAATTGACGATCCAAAGCGCGCGCTACCGATTTGGCCAGGGACGTTTTTCCGACGCCCGGGGGGCCGACTAAACATAAAATCGGCCCTTTCAGCGTCCCCTTCAAGTGAGCGACGGCAATGTATTCAATAATGCGTTGCTTTACTTTTTCCAAACCATAGTGGTCTTCATCCAGACGTTTTTGCGCGATATCCAAGTCGAAATTGTCCTTGGTTCTATTCTGCCAGGGCATGGAGACCAGCCATTCCAGGTAGTTGCGTACGACATTCGATTCAGCCGACATGGGAGACATCAGTTTCAGTTTTTTTAACTCCTTGAGCGCTAATTCCTCGGCCTCCTTCGACATTTTCGCTTTTTTGATGCGATGGGAAAGTTCTTCGATTTCCGTGCGAAATTCGTCGATCTGTCCCAGTTCTTTCTGGATGGAGTGGAGTTGGTCTTGCAGGTAATCTTCCTTTTGAGAACCCCGGATTTGTTCTTTAGCCTGACTTTTCAAGCGGTTTTCCAGTTTACTCACTTCGAATTCGTCTTCCAGAATCCGGCAGATCGATTCCAGGCGTTCCCGGATATCCAGACATTCGAGCAAGTCTCGTTTTTGTTCCCTGCTGGTCTCGAGCAAAGGCACGAGACTATCGGCCAACAAAACCGGCTCCACGCGTTGCAGCGATTCGATTTTTTTCTCGGGAATTTTTTTCTTGCTGGATTCCTGGTATTTTCCCAGGGCATGCCAGGTTTTTTGCACCAACTCTTCGAATCGCTCCTTATCCGAAATTTGGTCGACAATGGTCTCAACGCGCGCCAGGTACAATCCTTCGTCCAACTGGGTTTCCAGGATACGGGCGCGGTGCGTTGCTTCAAACAATGCCTTGACGGTTCCATTGGGTAAGCGCATGATTTGCAAGACCTTGCCAATCGTTCCGATACGGTAGAGATCTTGCTCGGCAGGTGTTTCGGTGGAGGAATTTTTCTGCGTGATCACGAAGATCCGTCGATCGGTCGCCAAGGCTTTGTCCAGGGCTTCCATGGATGGTTTGCGTCCCACGAAAAAAGGAATGGTCGTTGCCGGAAAAACCACTTCTTCGCGGAGAGGCAACATGGGAAGTAATTGGGGTCGCAGCACTGAAAATTCGGACATTTTCTCTCTCCTTGGTGGGGTTGTCTGTGTTAACCCGAGTTCGAGATAAGCATTGAATCCATGCAATATGTCATGGAATCTTCATCTCTCGGAAAAACCGTGTCATTCCTGGCTTGACCAGGAATCCAGCGGCTTCGCATTGTCGTCTTTCCAATTTAGGCCAAATTTATGAAAAAGGCACGCAAAATTAAATGATTCATGGTACGTGCATGGATCTTGCGAAAGACCGATTCTATTTCTGAAGAAGGCACAAAGAAAGAAAGGCACAAAGGCACAAAGGCGCGAAGAAAGGCACAAAGGCACAAAGGCACAAAGGCACAAAGGCACAAAGGAAGATTGGCAGAGTGGCGTGAAGGAACTGACCACCGCTAAATTATAACCGATCACTGAGAACTAGCGCCAAAGCGCCATGGCACAAAGGCACAAAGGTGGGAAGGCACAAAGGGAAGACACAAAGGGAAGACACAAAGGCACAAAGGAGACTCGTGAAGGAACTGATAACTGATCACTGACAACCGATAACCGAAGTTCAATGAAGCGCGTTCACTCTCCGGCAAAGCTCATGAGCGAGAAAACAGGATAAGCGGACAAACGAGCCTTTCCTTCGAGGTCGGGCAAATCGATGACAAAACAACATTCCACCACGCGTCCCCCGGCTTTTTCGACAAGACGGCAGGCCGCTTCCATGGTCCCTCCGGTGGCCAGCAGGTCGTCCACCAAAAGCACGTTTTGACCCGTCGCCACCGAATCCACATGCATTTCCAAACGGTCTTTCCCATATTCCAACTCATAATCCACTCCGATTGTAGGACCCGGCAATTTACCCGGTTTGCGAATCAAAAGCAGGCCCTTGCGCAATCGATCGGCCAGGGCCGCTCCCATGACGAATCCGCGGGCTTCGATTCCGGCAACCAAATCGATTGGATGCTCCCGGTAACGCCTTTCCAGGAGATCGAGTGTCATCCGCAACCCCGATGGATCCAACAAAAGCGTGGTGATGTCTCGAAATTGGATACCCGCCTTGGGAAAATCGGGGATCGTGCGAACCTTGGCTTTCAAAGCTTCCATAAAACGCCTTCTATTTCAATGGGTGGAGTCGATCGGGCGGGAAAATACCTTTTTCCGTGACGATGCCTGTGATGTATTTGGCAGGAGTGACGTCAAAGGCCGGGTTTCTGGCAGGGCATGCCGCGGGAGCCGTTCGCACGCGTGAGAAATGCCCGTCTTCGGATAGACCCCAGGTGTACAACACTTCGTCGGGAGAACGTTCTTCAATGGGAATCTCCGCGCCAGTGGGACACTCGAAGTCGATGGTGGAAAGCGGAGCGGCGACGTAAAAAGGGATTCCGCATTCGAAGGCAACGACCGCCTTCGTGAAAGTCCCGATTTTGTTGGCCACGTCGCCATTGGCTGCGATCCGGTCTGCTCCGACAAACACTTTCTGGATATTGCCTCGAGCCATATAGTGTCCTGCCGCGTTGTCGGCAATCACGGTATGCGCGATCCCTTCTTGTCCGAGTTCCCATGCCGTCAAACGCGCCCCTTGTCCTCGAGGTCGCGTTTCGTCGACGAAAACAAAGATCTTTTTGCCGTCCCGGCTGGCCTGGTAAACGGGAGCGATGGCCGTTCCCCAATCCACGCACGCCAACCAGCCCGCATTGCAATGCGTCAGGATCGCCTCTCCGTCCTGCAGCAACTCCGCGCCGAATCGTCCGATACTTCGACAGGCTTCCACACTCCCGTCCGCACTGCGCCTGGCCTGGAGCTCGGCTTTTTCACAGGCTTCTTTCCAGGAACCTGCCTCCTTGATGCAAGCGGAGACCCGGTCGATTTCAAAAAAAAGATTCTGTGCCGTGGGACGCGTGCTTTTCAGGCACCGGGACGCGCTTGCGCTGAATCGTCTGAAATCCCCGGCAGGCGCAGCCATGACGGCCTGGACCATGCCAAATGCCCCCGCAGCCCCGATCGCCGGCGCCCCACGCACCCACATCTCCCTGATGGCAATGGCCGTTTCTTGATAACTGCGAAGAGAACGGATTTCAAACTCGTGGGGAATGCGAGGTTGGTAAACCAGTTTAACGGTCTCGCCTTCCATCCAGATCGATCGATAGGATTTGCCATGAACCTTCACTGCGCATTCTCGTTCAAACCTTCTCGTAAGTTAAACGTGAACCAGGAGTTGAATAACGTGTCCTTCCTGTCCCCGACCAGGAATCCAGTATGCCTCTCTTCCTTTGTGCCTTTGTGCCTTTGTGCCTCTCTTCGTGCCTTTGTGCCTTCCCCCCTTGTGTCATTCCTGGCCCAGACCAGGAATCCAGGGATTCGAATATGTCATACCTGCGGAAGCAGGAATCCAGTATGCCTCTCTTCCTTTGTGCCTTTGTGCCTTTGTGCCTTTGTGCCTTCCCTCAGTGCCTTTGTGCCTTCCCCCCTTGTGTCATTCCTGGCACGACCCGGAATCCAGGGAAACCAGCACAAACCGTGTATCCCGGATCATCCCGGACTCGATCCGATACCAGGAATCCAGTATGCCTCTCTTCCTTTGTGCCTTTGTGCCTTTGTGCCTTTGTGCCTTCCCCCCTTGTGTCCTTCCTGGCCCAGACCAGGAATCCAGGGAAACCAGCACAAACCGTGTATCTCGGATCATCCCGGACTCGATCCGATACCAGGAATCCAGTATGCCTCTCTTCCTTTGTGCCTTTGTGCCTTTGTGCCTTCCCCCCTTGTGTCCTTCCTGGCACGACCCGGAATCCAGGGATTCGCATTGGTCATACCTGCGGAAGCAGGAATCCCGTATGCCTCTCTTCCTTTGTGCCTTTGTGCCTTTGTGCCTTTGTGCCTCTCTTCGTGCCTTTGTGCCTTCCCCCCTTGTGTCCTTCCTGTCCCCGACCCGAAATCCAGGGAAATCGAACAGGAATCCAGTATGCCTCTCTTCCTTTGTGCCTTTGTGCCTTTGTGCCTTCCCCCCTTGTGTCCTTCCTGGCACGACCCGGAATCCAGGGATTCGCATTGGTCATACCTGCGGAAGCAGGAATCCCGTATGCCTCTCTTCCTTTGTGCCTTTGTGCCTTTGTGCCTTTGTGCCTCTCTTCGTGCCTTTGTGCCTTCCCCCCTTGTGTCCTTCCTGGCCCAGACCAGGAATCTAGGGGAAGTCATCCTGAGCGGACCGGATCCCCGCCTACGCGAGGATGAGCCATACACTTAAGACACTCATATTCTTGAAAAGTCATGTCGAACTCAGGTTATATATTCAATCATACCATGTACGAATCAGGAGTTGAAATTTAATTTATAAAATCTATAATTAATCTCATTAAACCACCAGCTCTGCTGGTGCGAAGCTAATAGGCTTTGCCGGTCAGACATGAGAAACGTATCCGTGTCCGTAAGCCGTGCTCGTGCTCGTGAACGGTCAGTGAATTCGACGGTACATTTTGGTTAACATAGAAACAATGCGATGAAGTAACTGTTTCCCTTCGTCAAATAAAGGAGGCTGGATGATCTTCAACACGTTTAAAACATCGAGAATAGCAGCGCATTCCATTGCGGAACCTCGGTCAAATGCATAGAATCGTTGCTTGTCAGGAAAGGAATTTTTTCCACAGCCTTCTGCGATATTGAGAGGAATCGACCATGAGGCCCTTTTCAGTTGGTCAACTAAGGCTGAGTATCCTTTTGGCAATGTTTCGATGACTTGGACAGATAACGCTAAAAATTCGATGGAACATTGGTATACATCGAGTTTTTCATGATCTAACATGGCAGCCTTTTTCGTTCACGAGCACGAGCACGTTTTACGATGACGAACACGTTTTGCCCCCATCCTGGGGGCCTCTTCAAGCCACCGGCTCTGCCGGTGGTGATGACTCAACAATTATGATCTGTCCTGCCGGTCCCGGATCATCAAGGGAAGGAAGAGAGGCACAAAGGCACAAAGGCACAAAGGCGCAAAGGCACAAAGGGGGGAAGAAAGGCACAAAGGCACAAAGGCACAAAGGCACAAAGGGAAGGCACAAAGGCACAAAGGCACAAAGGGGGGAAGAAAGGCACAAAGGGGGGAAGAAAGGCACAAAGGCACAAAGGCACAAAGGCACAAAGGGGGGAAGAGAGGCACAAAGGCATAGAGACGCGTGAAGGAACCGAAAACCGAAAACTGATAACTGACAACTGACAACCGATAACTGACAACCGATAACCGATAACTGGCGCAAAAGCGCCATGCGCAAAGGAGACTCGTGAAGGAAGGTCCCATCAATCTTTACAGCGACACGCAAACGCGGCCCACGGCAGGTATGCGTCAAGCCATAGCAGTGGCGGAAGTGGGGGATGAACAGCACGGAGGCGACCCCACGGTCAATCGGCTTTGTGAAAAAGTGGCGACAATGCTTGGCAAGGAAGCTGCTGTTTTCCTGCCCTCCGGTACCATGTGCAATGAGATTGCCATCTTGGTGCATTGCCGTCCGGGTGACGAAATTTATGCGGACCGTACGGCGCATGTCATCAATGCGGAAGCAGGGGGCCCTGCTGCCTTGGCCGGGGTTCACGTCACCGCTTTGTCCGGGGAACACGGCATTTACAGGGCAGAGTTGCTCGAGACCTCGATTCGCCATGAAAACCGTCACAGTCCGCGACCGAAGCTGGTGGAGATCGAGCAAACCTCCAATTTGGGGGGAGGCACGATTTGGCCTTTGGAAGAAATCCGATCCGTGGCGGAAGTCGCCAAGCGGCGAAATCTGCTGCTGCACCTGGACGGAGCGAGACTGTTCAATGCGGTGGTGGAGTCGGGAGTCTCACCTGCCACTTATTGCAGTTTTTTTGGCAGCGTCTGGATTGACTTGAGCAAGGGACTGGGATGCCCGGTGGGTGCCGTCCTGGCAGGAAGCCATACGTTCATTGAAGAAGCATGGCGCTGGAAACAACGAATGGGAGGAGCGATGCGCCAATCGGGGATGCTCGCGGCAGCAGGTCTTTACGCATTGGAGCACCATATCGAGCGATTGCGCGAGGATCATCAAAATGCCCGCCTCCTGGCCGAGATGGTGACCCGGCACCGGGGCGTCCTTTTGCCGTCCGGGAGTATCGAAACCAATATCGTCTTCATCGACGTCTCCGCAACCGGAGTCCCTGCCGCTTTGATCAGCAAAAGCCTTGAAGACGAGGGAATCAACATCGGATCCTTCGGCGTCACCCTGCTGCGGGCCGTCACGCACCTGGACGTCGACCGCGAGCAGGTGGAAACCGCGGGAAACGCTTTTCTCGCAACAATCAAAAAACTCTCGAAAAGAGAGGCACAAAGGCACTGAGGGAAGGCACAAAGGCACTGAGGGAAGGCACAAAGGCACAGAGGCACAAAGGCACTGAGGGAAGGCACAGAGGCACAGAGGCACAAAGGCATACGGGATTCCTGGTCACTTCCCTGTCCCTGACAAGTGGCTCGATACCTGTACGGGACGTGTCTTCAGCGATCCCTCAATAATATTTCGTTCATTCCTTGGTTCCGGCCTCTCCCAGTCCAAAGAAAATCAGAATTTTTGGACAAGGTGGTTGATCAGTGCTTTCAATAATCGTTCATGTCGTTCAGGATCAATGGTTCCAATTGATCCTGCGATATTCTTCCGGGGTAAAACTGCTAGAAAACTCAGGCGGATCAAGGATGCAGCGACTAAGCCGCTCGAGGTAAAATCGGTATCTGCAAGAGAGATGATTTCGTCAAACCCCTGTAGATAGTGGTGTAGTTGAGTACTGACCCCACAGACCAGCACGTCCCCATACCCTGGCATTTCGCACAGGACAATCGCCGGGCGATTCTTCAACTTGCCATCGGCTTGCGCAGGGGTCAGGCTTGGAAGTTTGGAAAAATCTTTCGGGGTCACTGTCATCGATCATCCCTCGCAAAAACTGATTTTTCCAAACTTCCAAGCCTGACCCCGTACTAATCAGGATTTGCTTCTTTGATCGCGTCCAGGGAATACTCGGGTTCCTTTTCCCCATACGCGTTTTCTAATGTCTGTTTTGATAAGTGCATCCACTCGTCATGCTCGTCATCAGGAGACGGCTTTGGGGATACGATGACCAGTAATGGAGTATCTGGTTCTAATTGACATGGTTCGTCCAGGCAAATTCGTTCTCCATCAAAATGAGCTCTTATTGTTCGAGGATTCATACACGCTTCTCCTTCAGATCGAGATCGCCGCCTGACGGCTTCGAATTCAAGCAATTTTTCACTACATTCTCAAGTCTGCTTAACAAGTCTTTCAGGTATTCAAGATCTTGAACTTCCTTTTTAAAAGTAGAGCAAGCATGAGAAAAAGCCTGAGTCCGAAACAACCACATGAAACAATCATTAACTGACAACCGAAAACCGATAACCGATCACTGGCAAAAACGAAATGTTGTTTGCTTTCAAGATTCAGTGGGAAGCTTCTTTGACCAGGTTGCGGTTCCAACCCGGAATTTCAACCACAACGTCTTCACTGCCATCGGGGACGCATTGACAGGCAAGCCGGGATTCGGGCTGTAAGCCTGGAGCCAATTCCAGCATATCCTCCTCGTCTTCACTGGCTTCGTTGCAACTCCCGAGTCCTTCCCTGACAATGACGTGACAAGTGGAACACGCGCACACGCCGCCACAGGAATGGTCGATTTCCAATCCATTCCGGGTGGCGATATCCAGTATCGATCCCAATTGCCCTTCACAAGCTTGCGCGAGCTGGGCGGGATTCACTTCCACGACTTTATTTTCGGGAAGGAATCGAATTCTGTAAGTCTTTTGGGGAAGACGGACTTCGATTTCGTTCAGGTAAGGATTGATGCCGGACATTGATGGAATCGCTCGAAAAAAGTAAAGGATTAACGTGAATCAGGAGTTAAAAAACGTGTCATTCCTGTCTTGTCCAAGAATCCAAGGTATCCCAGAAAGTGTCATTCCTGGCTTGACCCGGAATCCAGGGAAGCGATACAGACCCTGGATCCCAGATCAAGTCCGGGATGACAACACTGAGCCTTTTCGGAATGACAACAGCGCGAATCGCTGCAAGGACAACGCTGCCAGAATCCCGGAACGGATCGAATCAGACGCTGGATTCCTGGTCTGGGCCAGGAATGACAAGACGAGGGCAACTGCGTGAATCAACGAAAGGACAACTCTCCCGCTATCCAGTCCCAATGCGTACCATTTCAAAGACTATTGAATCCATTTCTAGTCATTCCTGGCTTGACCCGGAATCCAGTATGCCTTTGCGCCTTTGCGCCCCTCTTCCTTTGTGCCTTTGTGCCTTTGTGCCTTTGTGCCTTCCCTTTTTATAAATTAAATTTCAACCCCCGATTCGCATGTTTTTTTAAAATCGTACGAGTTTCTGGATGCGTTCTGCGATCAAATGCGCCAATCGATTGTAGAATTCTTCCTGCTCCGCTTGGGCGATCCATTTTTGAGACTTTTCCTCCCATTTGAAATGCCAGGCTCGGGCGCCTCCTGCCATCCATATTTCGTGAATGGCGCGCTGGGTATTGATGACAAGGGGGCTGCTGCCGTTTTCGAAGTGGATTTCAATTTTTCCGTCTGCTTTGTCGTAGTCGATGTCCTCTTCGAATTCATCCAGTTTGTCTTCCACGGTTCTGAAAAGTTCGTCTGCCATTTTGAGATAGACTGCCATTTCCATAAGCGCTCCTTTTTAAATTACCAATGCCTGGAATTCAAATAGTACTGATTCAGTCCTATTTAAATACAAAAAAAGCGGATTGTCAAGAGCGGGACCCTGCTCGATGGCGATCGTCCGGTCGCACCCTAGAACTGCATTCCGAGGTGAAGGCTGGCGGAATAGCCTCTGTCATTCGAACCCAATCCGGAGGCGGAAACTTCTCCGCCCAGCGACCAACGTTTCCAGCGGTAAACTGCGCCCAGGTCCAACATTCCCCGGGTCCGGGGAGCTTTCGAGACGAGACGCTCCCTTGAGACGTCCGCCACGGTCTCCGCATCCCCAAGCACCTGTTCCAGGTCTAGCCGGCCGTGCAGGATAAGTTGCGGTTTGCTGCCGTCCAAAGAATGCGCGTATTCCGTGACGATGCCGAGACCCACGATGGACCGCGCCGATTTGAGGAGTGAGACCCGCGACCCGACCACGTCCCGGAATCCGTCCATCGAAACGTCCGAGTGGGTCGACCACGCCCGGGGCGTCAAAGACAGGTTGTCCACGAACGAGAAACGCCGGCCCGCCTCGACTCCGAGGGAACGGATCGTCGCGTCTGCACCCTCTACCAGGACACCCCGGCCGTCTGCACTCAGGTCCGTCTCGTAGCGGGTCATCGAAATGAGCCCGTTCGTATAGTAGCCGGTGGCATTTTGCCAGGAGAGCCCGAAAGAGGCGCCGTAACCCGTGGCCTCGATCTTTCCGCCGCCCGTCGGTGCGGAGACGTCCGCCGTGCCCCGTGTATGAAGAAGTGAGGCCCAACCGCTCACGTTCTTTTCCCGGGAAACAGCAAACTCCATCCCCGCCTCGGCCTCGAAGCGTCCGAAATCGTAAGCCGCGCCGACAAGTGAGTGATCCGGAGTATAGGAACCCTGGCCGCCCGAAATCCTGAACCACGTGGGCGAGTTATGCCCGTGCAAGCGATTCCCGACTACCTCCCGGTTGTCCAGCCGCAACATGAAACCGGGCAGCGCTTCGTAGACCGCCGCCCGTGGCCTATATGAGGAGGTCAAGAAATCCGCCGGCAGGAATGCTCGTCCTGCGACGGTCTCCGTGCCCGTGAGGGAAACGTCGCGCGCACCGTTCGGCGCCCACGCGCCCGTCGCACCCGTCGTGCCGTCGTGCAGGAGCACCCCGTTGACTACGACCGTGGTCCGGCCGTCGTCGTTCCTGATCTCACCTGCGATCGCATCGCTCACCCGGCGGCCGTCCAACTGCGCTTCGACGCGCAATGCAGCTCCTTCTGCCTCGGCCCGTATGGCGACGCCCGAGTCCGCGCCGACGCTACCCTGGGGGCCAATCTCAACCCGGCCGCCGCCATAAAGGCGGACTCCTGCCCCCACACCCGTGCCACCCCACACGCGTCCGTTCACAAAGACATCCTGAGGACGGTAGCCCTCCGCGGCCGAGGCTCCACCCGATTCGCTTCTGTCGAGCACGACGTCTTCTCCCGCAGGGGCCTTGATCGGCCCTGTCCTGCCTTCGAAAATCCGACCAGTGAGGCCGACCAGGATGCCGGAACTGCCTGCGCCTTCCGCCAAAATCGTACCACCGTCGACGCGAATACCAATGCTGCCTTTGCCCGTGAAATTGAAGGCCCGGATGCCGGCAACACTCTCTCCTTTCACCGTGACTGTCGAATCGCGAACATCAATGCTGACGTCGCCCGTGCCCTCGTGGCGTTGGCCTCCGCCAATTCCCACGGAACGGTCGCCTTCGACTTCGATGTCGACTTCGAGCGCGTTAATGTCGATGTCGCCCTTGCTGTCATGTATGAAAGACATTCCGCCGGAGTCTGCGCCTTTCGTCACGATTTCGGCGCGTCGTACATCGACGTGAATGTCTCCCGCTTCACTCCAGTATCCACCCCAAATGCCGTCAAGACTCCTCCCACCCTCTTCGTTGTCGTGCATGCTATAGATGCCGTGGATGCCGGAGATATCAATCTTGACGTCTTGGATATCATAGGTGAGGTCACCACCTTCACCCCTCGCATAAACAGCGGAGATACCGTTTGAGCCCTCCGATGCTTTGGTCTGGACATTGATGATGCTATTCCGAACGGTGACGTTCGTATTACCGCTGCCAAGATGAAGGCCATAAACTCCATCATGTTCACTTGTGCCGCTAATGTCTATTTTGACATTTTGGACGTCGAGATTGAGGTCTCCGGTATCGCGCAGGGCGCCGAAGACTCCCGTGGCCAATTCGGCGTCGATCTCGATCTCGGTGTCCTGCACGGCGATGTTTGTATTGCCGTTGCCAAAATGAATGCCAAGAATTCCGTCAAGCTGACCCGTGCCGCTCATGACTATTTTGGTATTTTGGACGTCGAGATTCAGGTCTCCGGTGTCACGGAGGGCGCCGAAGACGCCTGTGCCCGACTCGGCATCGATCTCGATGTCGGTGTCCTGCACGGCGATGCGGGTCTTGCCGCTGCCAAGATGGTAGCCATAAATTCCGTCAAGCCGACCAGCGCCGCTAATATCTATCCTGGCATTTTGGACGTCGAGGTTGAAGGCTCCGGTGTCACTATGAACACCGTACACGCCTGAGGCCGCCTCGGCGTCGATTTTAATGTCGGTGTCCTGTACGGCAATATTCAGGTCTCCGTCGACGCGTTGGGCTCCGACGATACCGACAGGCGCTCCGTCCGAATCGATGACGACGTTGCGAACGATGAGATCGTGGTCGCCGCTGAATTCGTCGTTTGCGCGCCAAGCGAAGCTTGGCGCATCTTGCGGGGTGCAAGTCCCCGTCGGGTAAGACCTAGCCAGTCACCCGTATCGAGTGTTGCGTGTATGGCGGAGGCTCTACCGGGAAATCTTGTGGGTATCACCCAGATACTCAAAGGACATTGGGAGTCGGCTCGATCGACAATCCACCATGAGAGGCACCGGTTATCCGAACAAGATACACGAAGCGTACACAGAGAAACTTGCAGGCCGTAGGGAGAGCCGCCTCCTGAAAGTTGATACAGCCTCGAAACAAGTAGTCGTGGTCGGCGAGGGTGTTAACGAATGCCGAAGCCAACACAAGAGCATCCGTCAATGGCGAGGATGTGAAGGGCCACCGGGGTCCACCTTAGACTATGGCATGTAAGTAAAGATGCGGACAAGAACTTGGGAAGCCCTGAAAAGAAGCCTGTTTTACAGGTCGAATGAGAATTACCTTAATGGGGAAAGCCATTTGGTTTCAGGGTGGCGGATCAGGCGTAGTACTCTGAGGTAGGGAGAGCCTACTACAGGGGGAAGGACCTGACGGAAGTACGTAACCTATCAAAGGCAACTTATGCCGGACAATGCTGGATCGGATAAACATAAGCCAACCTCACTGAGGGGTATAGCAATCACAGCGGCTTCTAATAAGCAACATCGCTTTAGAAATCTCTACGGATTACTCAATCGAGAGTTGCTCTATGAAGGCTGGAAGCGCCTCAATAAGCAGGCAGCCAGCGGAGTAGACAAAGTAACGGCGAGGGAGTATTCTCAAAATCTGTTAGACAATCTCTCTGATTTAGAGAGGCGGTTGAAAGAGAAGACGTACAAAGCGAAACTCATCAGACGTTCTTATATTCCCAAAGAAAACGGAAAGCAGAGGCCCTTGGGAATTCCCGCTCTGGAGGACAAGATCGTCCAAGCGGCTTGTCAGATGATTCTCACAGCGATCTATGAAGAGGGATTTCTGAATAGTAGCTATGGATATCGTCCTCGACGAGGGCCAGAGGATGCGGTGAGCGACCTGACTTTTCAATTGCAATACGGGGTTTATGGGTATGTCGTGGAAGCCGATGTCAAAGGTTTCTTCGACAATATCGATCACGAATGGCTTTTGGAGATGTTACGTTTGCGCATTGATGACAAGGCTTTCCTGCAATTGATCAGAAAATGGCTGAAAGCCGGAATTCTCATGCCGGAATGTGAGGTGATCTACCCGGAGACGGGCAGTCCGCAAGGAGGATTGGTCTCGCCCATCCTCTCGAATATCTACCTTCATTTTGTGCTGGATTTGTGGTTCGAGAAAGTGGTCAAACCTCAGTGTAGAGGGGAGGCCCTCTTGTGTCGGTTTGCCGATGATTGGGTCTGTGCATTCCGCTTCCAGGAGGATGCCGAAAGATTCTATCGGTGCTTGCCGGAGCGACTGCGCAAATTCAACCTCACCCTCGAAACCACCAAATCTGGAATTCTTCGTTTCAGTCGCTTTCATCCTAGTCGGAAGAGACGTTTCACCTTTCTGGGATTCGAGTTCTCTTGGTTCCCGGATCGGGCAGGAACGCCACGAGTTCAGCGGCGAACAGCAGGCAAGAAGCTGCAAGCGGCTGAAAAAGGGATGAAAGAATGGATCAAGAAGAACAGGCACTTAAAAGTAGGAGACTTCTTTAAAGCCCTGAATAGCAAACTCCGAGGCTATTATAATTACTATGGCGTGCGAGGGAATTTCGATTCGCTCCTGCGTTTTCACAGGCATGTGAGGGATCTCTGCTTCAAATGGCTGAATCGTCGATCTCAACGACGCAGTTATAATGGGGAAGGGTTCAAACAGATGCTCAAATATGTGAACATGGTGTTGCCGAGGATCACGGAAAAGAAACGTCTGCATACTGTTGTTTTAGAAAGACGCTGAGCGGAAGCGAGTACAACCGAGGAGCCCCGTGAGGGAATACTTCATGCGGGGATCTGTGCGGGGGGTGCCGGGTAACTGGCATTCCTACCGCGTCGCGTCAAATTCATCGCCACGATAGCTGTGGATGGCGAATGCTCTCGGCCAATCGGTCGTGATCGAGAAAAAGCCGCCTGCGATTTCCGTGCGCATCGCCCCCGACTTCCCGTAGTGGGCAACCGAAATCCCTCTCGCATTCGAGGTCACGTTGGCGGAAGAGAATAACGAGACGTCACCCGTATGCTCCCCATCCGTCTCGATCCTGACGGCGCTGTAAAGGGGATCTCCCTCTCCGGGAAAAACCAGTTGGTCGTCGTCGGGGTCGTCTCGGTCGTAGCGTACCGGCAGGCCATCGCTGAGCCGGATGGTGAAATCGCCCCTGTCCGTTTCACTGGGGTGGTACACGATGTTGCCATCCACGGCCGCATCGTAGTTCGAGGTCGAGCAGACGATCACCATCCCCGCTTCGGGTCGACCGCATTCATTCTCTGCCCGCACCTCGCCCGCGATGCTGAGCGCGACGGACAATACGATGAAGGCGATGCCGGGTGAAATCCCGGCGTTCATGTATTTTCTGTACATCAAGTCCTCCCAACCGGGTTTTCCCGGAAAAGCGTTAATCAGCATATCAGTTTCCTTTACTATAAGGTAAAATTGTCACGAAAAAGTGCTTTTGCGCATTTTCATCTTCCTGCGTCTTTCTTTCCAATTCACTCAAATCCGTTACTGCATAAGCGCAACCTGCTATCAGCGTCATCATATAGTTGTTGAAGGGGAAAGTCATGGATTCTCTGGATTGGCATTCAAATTGCTTGAAAAGATAATGCAGTCAGTATCTTAAATCTTCCTGTTTCAAACCACAAACTGGTTACCAGAGGGGAAGGTATAGACAGGGGCGGCGTGGCGTGTTGCCGCGTTGCTCTCCATAAAACCGTGCCTCGGTGAGTGCAAACTTGCCGAGGCGTTTCTTTGTTCAGCATACAAATTCCAAGATCCTGTTTGAAAGTCATTCAATACGCATTCACATCAAGCAAATCACAGCGAGATCGATCATGTTTTCAGAGTTTTTTGTTTTTCTTTCACAATCGACTTTGAGTCTTCGATACCATCCAAACCAGGAAAAGGTTCTTTGAAGACGAGAAACACTTTCTGTCCGGACTGAAAAAGGTAGAAAGGATACGGAGTGCCCATCCGGAACGAGTCTCTCTTTCAGTTTATAGGGAGGCCTCTTCGAGAGGAATTAATATTGCCGATCCCCCTCTCTCCAGGAAGGACGATTTGAATTGTTGCATTACCTCCAGGAACAAAGCATATCCAGTAATTATCATCGCAATGGGAATCTGGGAGAACGAGAGCCTCTACATTGAACCGGGTCGATCACCAGGAAAGGGAGCTGGCTTGGAAGTTTGGAATTTGAAGCAAAGCTTTGAGTCTGAAGGATTTCCAGGCAATCTTGGCGTTACCGGGATGGATTCGTTTCCTCGATGGATGAACCCTGTTAATCAGCGGTTATCAATCAACCCATTTAAAAAATCACTTTTTCCATTCTCTCAAGCCAGACCCCGAAATTCTTCAGATAGCAGAAAAATCTTTTCAAATTCTGATTTTTCTTATATTTTTGACTCACTGGAATTCTGATTTTCAGCCCGAACTATATTTTAATTCCGTCAGTCTGATGGCAAAAAAAATAAGAGATATTCTAGAATTATTAAAAGATGATGGATGGAAAGAAATTAAAGGAAGAAGAACAAGCCACATGCAATTTAAGCATCATACGAAGAAAGGGAAAGTAACTTTACCATTTCATGGAAAAAGTAAAAATATTTCAGAAGGAACATATATAAGTATTCTAAAACAAGCATCAATAACAAGGAAACGTTGTGAAAAATAAAAATAAAATAAGAATTTTTATTGACAAAGTTGACAATAATTTTTCAGCATATTCTCCTGACGTTCTTGGATGTATCAGTGTGGGAGTAACGAAACAAGAAACACTTAACAACATGAAAGAAGCTTTGCAACTTCATATCAGTGGCAGTTTGCTTGATGGAATGCCTTTAAATGAAATTGTCAAATGGGATGAAAATTTTGAACGTGAAATTAAATCTAAAAAAAGAGATCACCCCAATTATACATTCATTCCCTCTATAAAATTAGTACCCGTTTAGATTTTTATCTTATCCAGCCCATGTTACGGGTACGGAACATTCAGAAGATCGATTTTATTCCCGAAGCTCTTCAGATCCACGAGAAGGCGCAGAAGCACAAAGGCACAAAATTTTTTTATTTTGGCTCTCCTTTTTTCTGATGCGGTTCCCGGGCATTCGTTCAATCTCCCGTGTCTTTTTCACTTGGTTTTTCAAAGTCATGATTGGAAACAAATCCTGGATGGGACTCCATCTCCATTCGCAAAACCTCTCCACTCATCGAATCAAGCAATAACTCCCTCTCAAAATAACCATACCGCAGTTACCTTAGTGATCAGTTGTCAGTGATCAGTGATCAGTTCCCTCACCCCACTCCCCTCTTCCTTTATGCCTTGGCGCTTTGGCGCCAGTTATCAGTTATCAGTTCCTTCACAAGTCTCCTTCAGTGCCTCTGCGCCTTCCCGGAAAAATGTCATTCCTGGCCCAGACCTGGAATCCAGGGTTCCTAAAAGGATTCATATAAATCTTTCCATTGAGGATTGTTTTTCTCAATGAGTTCGATTTTCCAAGCTCGTTTCCATTTCTTAAGTTGTTTTTCTCTTTGAAGCGCAGAAGTGATCTCTGAAGTGGTCTCATAGTATACCAATCGATGCACTTGGTACTTGTTGGTAAATCCTTCTGTAAAATTGTTTTTGTGTTCATAAACTCTTTTATTGAGATCATGGGTCACTCCAATATAGAGAGTGCCATTTCTTTTATTGGCTAAGATATAAACTTAGTAGGATTTCATGATAACGACTCCTGGATTCCTGGTCTGGGCCAGGAATGACATAACGAGGGCGACTCCGCGAATCAACGCAAGGACAACAGCGCGAATCGACGGAGGGAAGCGATACGGACACTGGATTCCTGGTCTGGGCCAGGAATGACACGGCGAGGATCTCAGCCAGGAAGGACAAGACGAGGGCAACTCCCGCAAGGACAACAGCGCGAATCGACGGAGGGACTACACTGACAATATCCGCAAAGGAAGCGTAAACAACCCTGGATTCCTGGTCTGGGCCAGGAATGACACGGCGAGGGTCTACGCCTGGAAGGACAACAGCGCGAATCGACGGAAGGAGCGCGCTGCGAATATCCAGTCCCAATGCGTACCGTTCCAAAGAAGAATGGAATCCTTGACCCCCTTTTAAACTCCGCCTGGAAAGTATTTGATGAATGCGGATGCAGCAATCAAGCCCAAGAGAATCGTCCCGATGATCCACCGGTTGTTCGCAATATTATGATGAATCAGCTTCTCGAGGTTGTCGATTCTGACATTGACTGTATCAAACTTCGCATTCACTACTTTTTCAAAAGATTCCAAGTCCCGTTTGGTGGCAAAGGCTTCTAAATCTTTTTTTGTAATGGTTGTTTCCATGGTCCTCCTCGCCTATAAATGCCGCTATGCTTTTCATTTTACCTCTTTTTCTACAATTTATCCCATTTTTTGACTCAACAACAGGCCAGATTGAATAAATAGGATGCAGGAACAGAAGACGGGGTGATCGAATGACTGGAGGTATGATGGTTATTCATATATGCGAGATCGAATCCTGTTTCAGTTTCCTTATTATTGGAAATTCTGATAGATCTTCAATTCTGTTTCAAACCTATCTCCTGTACTAAATTCAATAGACAAGCTGGCAAATTGTGTACAAAATGCATTAAATATGTACAATTTTGTAAATCCAACTGCCAACCACTTTTTTTATTTTCTATCATGGGAGATAGAGAAGTTATTTTGAGTATACCTAAAGAGTATACTGTATTTTTTCACTCTCTTTTTCACAATTGCTGCAGTTACCATTTCCATTGTTTCAGTTTATCAATATGGTTTTTTACTGAAACTATTTATTGAGGGAATTTGGTCTGCGTTGTTAATTACGTATTTTTAAATTAATCTCATTAAACCACCAGCTCTGCTGGTGCGAACCTAATAGGCTTTGCCGGTCAGACATGAGAAACGTATCCGTGTCCGTTAGCCGTGCTCGTGCTCGTGAACGGTCAGTGAATTCGACGGCACATTTTGGTTAACATAGAAACAATGCGATGAAGTAACTGTTTCCCTTCGTCAAATAAAGGAGGCTGGATGATCTTCAACACGTTTAAAACATCGAGAATAGCAGCGCATTCCATTGCGGAACCTCGGGCCAATGCATAGAATCGTTGCTTGTCAGGAAAGGAATTTTTTCCACAGCCTTCTGCGATATTGAGAGGAATCGACCATGAGGCCCTTTTCAGTTGGTCAACTAAGGCTGAGTATCCTTTTGGCAATGTTTCGATGACTTGGACAGATAAGGCTAAAAATTCGATGGAACATTGGTATACATCGAGTTTTTCATGATCTAACATGGCAGCCTTTTTCGTTCACGAGCACGAGCACGTCTTACGATGACGAACACGTTTTGCCTCCATACTGTGGGCCTCTTCAAGCCACCGGCTCTGCCGGTGGTGAAGACTGATGCTGGAAGCAGATCGAAATTATTTACAAAAACTTTACACTCCCTTGACCCTCAAAAAACATTGGATTGTTTATACTGGCCTCAGTGGATGTCGAAGGTCGACGTCCGGTTTATCAATCCTGTTTGAAATGAGGAAACTATGAAAAAAATGATTGTTGGAAGTTTGATTGGTGTCAGTTTGTTGGTAGGAGCCGTGGTGGCTGCGCATTCCATCGAAGGCTACCTGGACCGGTTGCAAGAGCGACTGGAACTCAGTGATGAGCAGGTGGACAGTTTGCGCAAGATATTTGAAGAATCTGAAATGAAAGAAGAAGCGTTGCAAAAGGAGTTACGCGCGCTGCGTCAAGAGACCCGCGATCAATTCGAAGCGGTGCTCAGTGAAGAGCAAATGGAGCAGTTGAAAGAAATGCGCAATGATCGTTGGAAAGGGAAAGGAAGACACCATCGAGGTGGCAAACGCGGTCATCACTGGGGCTTTTCCAAGGACGAAGATCAAAGTTCCATGTCAGAGTTCTTTGAACACCGGGCTTTTTCGCGATTTTTTGACACGGATTCCAATTCTTCGCAGACGGATATCTGATCATTCTTTGTCAAGAAGTAACACACCTCTCCGCGTGGCGGGCCTGGGTTTTCATGGCTCTCTCCAATAACCCTCCGCGTGGAGCTTTTAAAAAGCGGAGAATATCGTCAACCTGGCAGCATCCTCGGTCTTTTGATGGCGATCGTCCAGTCGCACCCTAGAACTGCATTCCGAGGTGGAGGCTGGCGGAATAGCCTCTGTCATTCGAACCCAATCCGGAGGCGGAAACTTCTCCGCCCAGCGACCAACGTTTCCAGCGGTAAACTGCGCCCAGGTCCAGCATTCCCCGGGTCCAGGGAGCTTTCGAGACGAGACGCTCCCTCGAGACGTCCGCCACCGTCTCCGTATCCCCAAGCACCTGTTCCACGCCTAGCCGGCCGTGCAGGATAAGTTGCGGTTTGCTGCCGTCCAAAGAATGCGCGTATTCCGTGACGATGCCGAGACCCACGATGGACCGCGCCGATTTGAGGAGTGAGACCCGCGACCCGACCACGTCCCGGAAGCCGTCCATCGAAACGTCCGAGTAAGTTGACCACGCCCGGGGCGTCAAAGACAGGTTGTCCACGAACGAGAAACGCCGGCCCGCCTCGACTCCGAAGGAACGGACCATCGCGTCTGCACCCTCTACCAGGATACCCCGGCCGTCTGCACTCAAATCAGTCTCGTAGCGGGTCATCGAAATGAGCCCGTTCGTATAGTAGCCGTTGGCATTTTGCCAGGAGAGTCCGAAAGAGGCGCCGTAACCCGTGGCCTCGATCTTTCCGCCTCTCGTCGGTGCGGAGACGTCTGCCGAGCCCCGTGTATGACGAAGCGAGGCCCAACCGCTCACGTTCTCTTCCCGGGAAACAGCAAACTCCACACCCGCCTCGGCCTCGAAGCGTCCGAAAGCGTAAGCCGCGCCGACAAGTGAGTGATCCGGAGTATAGGAACCCTGACCGCCCGAAATCCTGAACCACGTGGGCGAGTTATGCCCGTGCAAGCGATTCCCGACTACCTCCCGGTTGTCCAGCCGCAGCATGAAACCGGGCAGCGCCTCGTAGACCGCCGCCCGTGGCCTGTATGAGGAGGTCAGGAAATCCGCCGGCAGGAATGCTCGTCCCGCGACGGTCTCCGAAGCCGTGAGAGATACGTCGCGCGCGCCGTTCGGCGCCCATGCGCCCGTCGCACCCGTCGTGCCGTCGTGCAGGAGCACCCCGTTGACTACGACCGTGGTCCGGCCGTCGTCGTTCCTGATTTCACCCATGATCGCATCGCTCGCCCTGCGGCCGTCCAACTGCGCTTCGACGTGTAACGCAGCTCCTTCTGCCTCAGCTCGTATGGCGACGCCCGAGTCCGCGCCGACGCTACCCTGGGGGCCAATCTCAACCCGACCGCCGCCGTAAAGGCGGACTCCTGCCCCCACACCCGTGCCACCCCACACGCGTCCATTCACAAAGACATCCTGAGCGGCTGCATCCCGGCGCGTGTTGTCGCCCGGGTTCACTACGACGTCCCGCAGGGCCGGGGCCTGGACCGGCTCCGTCCTGTCCTCGAATAACCGACCGGTGAGGCCAACCAGGATGCCGGAACTGTCCTCGCCCTTCGCGATGATTGTTCCGCCGTCGACACGAATGCCAATGCGGCCATCACCCGTGAAGTTGAACGCCCGGATGCCCGCAACGGTTTCTCCCGTGGCCAGGACCGTCGAATCGCGAACGTCAATGCGGATGTCGCCGGTGCCGTCGAAGCGTTGGCCTCCGCCAATGCCCACGGAACGGTTGCCTTCGACCTCGATGTCAACGTTACGCGCAGCGATGTCGATGTCGCCTTTACTGTCATGGATGAAGGACATTCCGCCGGAATCCGCTCCTTTCACCACGATACCAGAGTCTCGCACGTCGACGTGAATGTCGCCTTCTTCTGCCCAGTATCCCGCCCAAATGCCATCAAGATACCTCCCACCCTTCTCGTTGCTGTCCATGTGGTAGATGCCGTGGATGTTGGAGACATCGATCTCGACGTCTCGCACGTCAAAGGAGAGGTCACCCCCTTCCCCATCTGTATAGAGAAAGGAAATACCACCTGAGAGCGGGGCTTGGGTCTTGACGTCGATGTTGCTGTTCCGCACGGCGATGCGGGTATTGCCTCTGCCAAGATGATAGCCAAAGATTCCGTCAATCGTACGGGCGCCGCTGACAGCTATGTTGACGTTTTGGACGTCGACGTCGACGTCTCCGGTGCTATCATGGCTAGCGAATATGCCAGTGGCCCAACGGGAATCGAGCTCGATCTCGGAGTCCTGCACAGAGACCTTCAGGTCTCCCTTGACGAGTTGGGCTCCCAGGATGGCGGCCCATCCCCCTTCCAAATCGACGTCAACGTCACGGACGATGAGATCGTGGTCGCCGCTGAACTCGTCGTTTGCGTCATATTCGTTGCCTCGATAGCTGTGGATGGCGAAAGCTCTCAGCCAATCGCTCGTGATCAAGAAAGTGCCGCCCGCGATTTCCGTGCGCATCGCCCCCGACTTCCCGTAGTGGGCAACCGAAATCCCTCTCGCATTCGAGGTCACGTCGGCGGCAGAGAATAACGAGACGTCACCCGTATGCTCCCCATCCGTCTCGATCCTGACGGCGCTGTAAAGGGGATCTCCCTCTCCGGGAAAAACCAGTTGGTCGTCGTCGGGGTCGTCTCGGTCGTAGCGTACCGGCAGGCCATCGCTGAGATGGATGGTGAAATCGCCCCCGTGCGCCTTGCCAGGGTAGTACACGATGTTGCCATCCACAGCCGCATCGTAGTTCGAGGGTGAGCAGACAACCGGCGTCCCTGCTTCGGGTGGACCGCATTCGTTTTCTGCCCGCACCTCGCCCGCGATGCCGAGCGCGACGGACAATACGATGAAGGCGATGCCGGGTAAAATCCCGGCGTTCAAGTATTTTCTGTACATCAAATCCTCCCAACCGGGTTTCCCCGGAAAAGCGTTAATCAGCATATCCGTTTCCTTGGTGATTTCATCTCTTCAAAGCGCTCGAGACCAAAGCGATCTCTTGTGGAGCTTCGTAATGTGGATCAAATTCCAGATAATACCTTTGTCTTCAGCATTGATAATTCCTTACTATAAAGGTACAATCATCACGAAAAAGCGCTCATACGCATTTTCATCTTCCTGCAACATTCTTTCCAATTCACTCAAATCCGTTGCTGCATAAGCGCTGCCTGCTTGGTTAACATAGAAACAATGCGATGAAGTAACTGTTTCCCTTCGTCAAATAAAGGAGGCTGGATGATCTTCAACACGTTTAAAACATCGAGAATAGCAGCGCATTCCATTGCGGAACCTCGGGCAAATGCATAGAATCGTTGCTTGTCAGGAAAGGAATTATTTCCACAGCCTTCTGCGATATTGAGAGGAATCGACCATGAGGCCCTTTTCAGTTGGTCAACTAAGGCTGAGTATCCTTCTGGCAATGTTTCGATGACTTGGACAGATAACGCTAAAAATTCGATGGAACATTGGTATACATCGAGTTTTTCATGATCTAACATGGCAGCCTTTTTCGTTCACGAGCACGAGCACGTCTTACGATGACGAACACGTTTTGCCCTCATACTGGGGGCCTCTTCAAGCCACCGGCTCTGCCGGTGGTGATGACTTTTTTTAATCCAGCATTATTTTTCATTTGGGGGTTGACATTACGCAAAAAAATGTATATTGCTAGAATCATGCCTTTATTTAGTTGTTTTAGTGAAAGAGAGGGTTCCCGATCGATGGAACCATATCGTGGGAGGACTTGAAAACGATCGGTCCTCTCCGGGAATCTTTTTTAAAGATATTTAACTGAACGGGTTTTTCAGAGACCTGAATAGTAACGAAAATTGTTTGCAATTCTTACCAATGAATTTAGTCTGATTTGCAAAGTAGGAGCGCATGATCGAAGAAGGTAAATATGGAGTATTTATATCCCATGGGAGTGCAGACACTTGGATTGCCAAACAGATAGCACGTTGTATTGAAGACTGTGATGCCTCTACTTTTTTAGATGAAGCGGATACTACCAAAGGGGATAACTTAAAGGAAATCATTCATAGAGAACTTCTTAACAGTAGGGAATTAATCGCTCTGTTTACTCCTTGGTCAGTTAAAAGATCCTGGGTTTGGCTTGAAATTGGTGCAGCATGGGTACAGAGAAAACGCATTGTTGTGGCGCTTCATGGACTGAACCTGACCGAATTAGAAGGTGGTAAAGCAATTTTAGAAGATATTAATGTCCTTGAACTCAACGATTTTGATAGATACATTGGGGAGTTGAAGGAAAGAATAAAGAAGGAGCAAAATGCATAAAGTATTTTTATCTTACAGTTATCAGGATGCTGGTTTTGCCGTTCAACTTCAAAAAGCCTTAGGAGAAAATTCAGTAAAAGGCTTTTTAGACAAAAACGATCTCGCCATTGGATCCGTACTGAGTAATAGGATTCGTGAAGAAATTAAAAAAGCGAGTGCCGTTGTGGTACTTTTATCAGAAGCTTCGAGCAAAAATGCTCATATTCTTTTTGAAGTGGGAGCAGCGGAAGGATTAAGGAAAAAGATCATTCCTATCATTCTGCCCGGGATGGAAATGCAGGCATTGCCTGAGGTCTTTCATAATATTCAGGAACTCGATGCACGAGAAAAATCGATGCAAGAGATTGCCCAGGAACTGAAAACCTCCTTGTCACACCCAATCAACAATTTTTTATATCAAATTAATGGAGAGGATGAAATGATGTCCCCTCAAGAGAAAGTGGCTAAAAGACTAAGTGATTACGCGAAACATTTGAGTATCTCACCCGAAGCTGTCGTATCTCTTAAGTTTCGACCCGTGAAACAAGGAGACCAATACACAGACTCATTCGGATTCAGTGACGCCAACGCTTTCATGTACCAATCCGAATACGAGGCTGTCAAAAACACCATGATATTAACTGCACCCGAGTCAAAACTAATTAAGGCAATTGATCCTACCATCCATCACCCTCATCCTTGGTCTGGACAGAGCATTTGGAAGATAAACGACAGTGACATGCTATGGGTCCAACATGAGACGGGATTGGAAATCATTGGAGCTATTGCTGGTTTATTTACGATTCTGACAGGAATAGCCATGATAGCGGAAGGGATTCACTGCAAAATCAAGAGTAACAAGAAAGATGAGAAGAGTGATCGTTACCACGAAGCCAGAGAACTGCGTATTGAATACCGTCGTGTCGGTAAAAATGATGTGTTGGAGGAGTCTCTGGTCATAAGGGAATCTGTTAATAGACCGCTCCAGTCTGATGACATCGTAAATAAAATTCGAAATTTGCTTGAGGAACATCGGGAGACAGCATTTTGATGCTCATCCTCAATCAAATTTAGACCTGAGTTGAGCGATAAGACTTGAAAAGAATCGCGCAATTCAGGGTTACATAAGAACAAGGGGAGGATCAAAGAAAGGGTGGGCCCAATGCGAAGAGATCCGGACCCGGTGGAACCACCCTTTCAATGGGTATCTGTGCCTCTATTCTCGCCTTTGTGCCTTTGTGCCTCTCTTCCCTTTGCGCCTTCCCCCCTTGTGTCATTCCTGGCTTGACCAGGAATCCAGGGAATCAATGCCCCCTTTCCTGTCCCCGCCCCGGAATCCAGTATGCCTTCCCTCAGTGCCTTTGTGCCTTTGTGCCTTTGTGCCTTTGTGCCTTTGTGCCTTTGTGCCTCTGTGCCTTCCCTCAGTGCCTTTGTGCTAGTTATCGGTTATCAGTTATCGGTTATCAGTGATCAGTGGTCAATTCCTGCACGCGTCTCCTCGTCTTCCTTTGTGCCTTTGTGCCTCTGTGCCTTCCCTCAGCGCCTTTGTGCTAGTTATCGGTTATCAGTTATCGGTTATCAGTGATCAGTGGTCAGTTAACGTTGGTTAGTGGTCAGTGATCGGTGGTCAGTTCCTGCACGCGTCTCCTCGTCTTCCTTTGTGCCTTTGTGCCTTCCCTCAGTGCCTTTGTGCCGTGGCGCTTTAGCGCCAGTTATCGGTTATCAGTGATCAGTTATCAGTTCCTTCACGAGTCTCCTTTGCACATTTGCGCCTCTCTTCCTTTGTGCCTTTGTGCCTTTGTGCCTTTGTGCCTTCCCTCAGTGCCTTTGTGCCTTTCTTCACGCCTTTGTGCCTTTGTGCCTCTCTTCCCGCCGAGGAGGTTCAGACGATTCGAAATATCCAGAATGGATCGTTTCCAGTCCGTCCGAGTCCGCATGAATCCACTATTTTGCTACCAAACCGCTACCATCATTCAGTAACGGCGTTTGACAACTCCCGATCTTCCTCTGTCGGATCTTCCGGGTCGACAGCCCTGCTCCGCGTAACCAGGCAAAAGAGGGTTCACGACGGGGGGCTCACCGATCATTAATCTCATTAAACCACCAGCTCTGCTGGTGCGAACCTAAGAGGCTTTGCCGGTCAGACATGAGAAACGTATCCGTGTCCGTTAGCCATGCTCGTGCTCGTGCTCGTGAACGGTCAGTGAATTCGACGGCACATTTTGGTTAACATAGAAACAATTCGATGAAGTAACGGTTTCCCTTCGTCAAATAAAGGAGGCTGGATGATCTTCAACACGTTTAAAACATCGAGAATAGCAGCGCATTCCATAAAAATTCGATGGAACATTGGTATACATCGAGTTTTTCATGATCTAACATGGCAGCCTTTTTCGTTCACGAGCACGAGCACGTCTTACGATGACGAACACGTTTTGCCCTCATACTGGGGGCCTCTTCAAGCCACCGGCTCTGCCGGTGGTGATGACTTCCAGGTTCGTTTCAGTGTCTTCTCACTGCGAAGAGGTTGGAAACATAGTGGAAATGAGCAGGAAAATCCCTTTCGCAGAACCGGACGGGGACCTGGCGACCATCCGCTTCCCAGCCGCAATCTTTCACAATCGCATCGATCCGGAAGACAAAACGGGGGAACGATGGAAGGTCGAGGAAATCGTTTCGACTTCAAGAACAGTGGGTATTTTTCCAGGGATTCCAAAAAGTAGTCTTCCTCCATCGGACCTGGGGAAAGAAACAGGTCGAACCAGCTCGCAGGGCAGCCCCGCCGTCGAATACGGATAAGTTCACGGAAGCGATGTTCTGGTTCGATCCGGGAAGGGATTTTGTGGAGTTTCCTCAATAATCACCGGTTTGGGGGTTATCCAATTTCAATACCCGACTCAAGGATATGCTTTTGATTTTATGCTCAATCACCTGGTGACTCACGGCTTCATAATGTCGCATGTTAATGGCCACGCTGTTTCCAATGTAGGCTCCTGCTTCTTTATTCGTGAATCCGCATGCTCCGATAAGAACAACGGTATTGAAATAAGTCCGTAAATCTTTCAGTTGTAAATTCTTTTGAATGCCGGCATTTGCTTTCAGGGCAATCCAGGCTCTGGATAAATTATCGATTCTCGTGTAGTGCTCCCTTCGTATCCCATTTTCCAATCGCGTTTCACTTTTTGGAAAAACGAATCGGGCAGGAACCCGTTCTTTTCGTAATAATTTTCGGGAAGCATCACGAACCAGGACATGACCAAAAACCTCGGGAGGTTGGGGTTGAGCCTTCAACACGTCAATCGCTTGAGGAAAGAGTCGCACCTCTTGTTCTTTTCTCCACTTGGGAGTCCATCCGACTTCATCTTTGGTAGGGCACTTCGGTTTGATGCGTATAGACCAGGTCCCTCGATCCAAATCGAAATCATCCCATTCCGCATGCAAGACTTCTCCGACTCGAGCCCCCGTAAAAATTAAAAATTTAACAATGGCCTGGATCGGGGTAAAGTAGCGACTGCGTTCCTCATAGTAGGCAGTCAAGAGTGCTTGAATTTCAGATTGGTCAGGAATTCGATCACGGACGACTCCCATTTTCTTGGGAATCTTCACATTTTTAACAGGATTCTTCATGTCGATGATTTCCATGTCCACAATCAACCAATTGAATAATTTGTGGAGCGTTTTTTTGTATTGTTTCAGAGTCGCTTCCGATTTTCCTGCTTTGTCCAGGATATTGAATAAATGCTGAACATCAGGGGGAGTGATTTCATCGATATAGTTTTTGCCGTTTCTTCGAAAATGGTCGAATAAATTTTCAAGAGAATAACGGTCATTATACAGGGTGGATGGCTTCTTTCTTCCTGCAGTCATTTCCAGGTACTTTTCCAGGCCCTCTGTCAGTTCCAGACGATGGACTGCAGGGCGATCAAGAACAATTTCAGGCATTTTCGCTTGATCCCATTCATCAAATTTCCCCTGTTCCAGTTCTTGCTGCTTCATATACATCAAGCGTTTGGCTTCACTCTTTTTTTTATGACAAAGCCGCATCACCCGTATGCCATTGGGTAGATAATAGGAAATGTAGTATTTGGTTCCAGTGGATCGTCTCTTCGGGTAAATACTACTGCGAGGCTCATATCCCAGGAATTGATTGTTTTTCAATGTAAAACTCCTAATGATTCCGGTTAATCTTCATTTGGTTATCGATGAACGTTTTCACGTCTTCTTCCCGTATGCGAACTTCACGGCCTACTTTCAAATAAGGCAAATCACGAGATTCGTATAAGTGATGCTTCACCGCTCTTTCTTTGCATTTCAAAATCTCAGCGACTTCCGCAATGGTATAAACCTGAATTTCAGGCTTCACGATTCGAGTCAATGCAACCCTCATCTTTTGAATGAGATGGTGTTCGGCTTCCTGTTCATTGATTGGGTGTTTCAGATCCATATGCCTTTTCTCCTTTTTTATTAATGATTCATTCATTGATTCTCCTTATTCTTCTTAAATAATAATGGATTCTATTGTCATTCTAAAACGTGGAGGGTCCGTGGATTTCCTTAAAAAGACGAATCAATTCAGTTGCGGAATGCGCTTCCCGAAGGCAAGAATCACGCCCTGTCATCCCTGACTCGATCCGGGATCCAGGGAAGCGACCAAGAATCCAGTTTGCCTTCGCGCCTTCCCCCCTTTGTGCCTCTGTGCCTTTGTGCCTCTGTGCCTCTCTTCCTTTGTGCCTTCCCCCCTCTGTGTCATTCCTGGCTCCGACCAGGAATCCAGGGAAATCGAGCAGGAATGACATGACGAGGGAAGCGACCAGGAATCCAGGGGAAGCGATACAGACCCTGGATTCCTGCGTTCGCAGGAAGGACAAGACGAGGGACTATGGCAAGAAGGACAACTCCGCGAATCGACGGAAGGGGATCGCAACCAACCCTGGATTCCTGGTCTGGGCCAGGAATGACATGACGAGGGACTATGCCAGGAAGGACAACTCCGCGAATCGATGGAAGGGAATCGATACAAACCCTGGATTCCTGGTCGGAGCCAGGAATGACAAGACGATGGTCTGGGCCAGGAATGACATGACGAGGGGCTAAATCAGGAAGGACAAGACGAGGGCTGAACCCAGCATGACATGGCGAGGGCGGAGCCAGGAATGACAAGATGAGGGACTATGCCAGGAATGATATGGAGAGGTCTATGCCAGTATGGACACGTCAACGAGGGAAGCACCTCTCTTCCTTTGTGCCTTTGTGCCTCTCTTCGTGCCTTTGTGCCATGGCGCCTTGGCGCCAGTGATCAGTTATCGGTTATCAGTTATCAGTTCTTTCAGGAAGCACCTCTCTTCCTTTGTGCCATGGCGCTTTGGCGCCAGTGATCAGTTATCGGTTATCAGTTATCAGTTCCTTCTCGCCACTCCTCTCTTCCCTTTGTGCCTTTGTGCCTTTGTGCCTCTGTGCCTGTCTTCGTGCCTTTCTTCCTCTCTTCAGAAAAGACGGAGGATGCGCAGTTCGGCGCGCAGGCGTTGGTAGTCGTAGTACTGGGCGTTGGATTGGCGTTCTTCCTGGACCAGGATCAGTTGGGGGCTGAATCCGAAGAGGGTGACGGCGCGGTTGAAGACGGAGAGCTGGTAGGTGCGTGAAAGGTCCTTGCGCTTCTTGGGTCCGCGGGTGAGGTAGGACCAGTCGGGTTGGTAAAAGCTGCGGGCGACGGTGGTGGTGGCGCCGAGGTTGAAACCGAGGGGCAGGGCGTAGGAGGCGGAGAGGCTCAGTCGGGGACGCGTGAAACGATGCGAGCGCCGTTCGGTGCGTTCGTCTCCGTAGCCGAGGGTGGCGCTCAGGGAGAGGGCCGGGGTGGACTGCCAGCGTGCCGTGAGGGAGACGTCCCAGCGGGGGCCGTCGAGGTGTTTCAAATCGTCGTAGCGTCGATCGTGCCAGCTCGCCCTTTCGATGGCAACCCAGTGCGTTCCGAGGCGTTGCGCGCTTTCGAGGCGCAGGCCGTTTTCCACGTAACCCGGTTTGTTGCCCGCCCATTGCTGTCGTCGACTGGCGAGCAGGCTGAATTCCGCGTGGCGCGTGAGGATCCAACGCGGCCCCGTATGCAGGGAGAGCGTCATGCGGTTGAATTCCTGCCGGCGGTGTTCCTGCCGGCGCAGGTCGGCCCCGGCGCGCCAGCGGGCCTGCGGAGTGAGGGGATACTCGTATTCGGCGCCTCCCCAGACGATGAGGCCCACCCCAGAGGAGGGTCTCGATTCGTCATCCACCCGGAAGGGCAGTCCGTAAAGCCAGACGATGTCCGCGCTCGTGGCGGTATTGACGTTGCTGTCGGGAGCGAGAGCGAGTCCGAATTGCCCGTCCCAACGACGGCGGGCGCGGATGATGTCGAGGAAGCTCTGCACGTTCTTGACCACCGCTTCCGGAGGATCGCTGGCCAGAACGCGTTCGAAATGATGCCGGGCGAGTTGGTCGTCTCCTGCATGGAAGAAGGCGCGAGCGAGTTCGAGACGCGGACGGGGAAGATCGGGATGGCGAATGAGAATAGAACGGAAGCGCGCGATGGCGGAGGGCCAATCTTTACGCTGCATGGCGATCAGGCCCTGCAGGAAGTCCAACTCGTCGAGGTTGCCCTCGTCCGCCTCGATTCCTTCAAGCAGGAATTCGGCATCGTCGAGTTTGCCGGCGTCGAGGGCCTTACGCGCCGCTTCGAAGAGGGTTTCGTTGGAAATTGCCGGCTGCGATGACTCTTGAGCCACTGCTGGGAACGGCAAAATCGTGATGAGCAGGAGCATTGCCGCCAACCCTAAAATCCAGCGGCTCATGTCGCCCCTTTACGATTGAAAAGAAAGAAGCGCCCGCTCCGAAAAGGAGTGGGCGCTAAACTAGTTCGTTAACACGTCAGATGAATATTTCTAATTACGTTGTCCGCCAAAGGCGCCGCTGAACGCACCGTCCTTGTTACCATCCGAAGTGAAATTAAATACACCACCTGTCTCTTCCGCCTTGGTTCCGAAGAAGCCGCCGCTGAAGGAACCGTTGAAGGTGCCCTCCACGTCCAGACCACCGCCGGTGGCAGTGGCTTTGTCCCCGGAGAACGTGTTACCAGTGATGTCACCCGTTAGCGTGGCCAAGTCGGTGAGTGTAGCTGTGATCGTTTCCTTCCCGAAGTCGGCCGATACCGATGCCGGTCCAGTAGTCAACCTAATAGCCCCGTCACCCTCCGAATCAGACTCCTGGATGGTCGCGGCCCAGTTGCCTGAGTATGTCGCATCGCCGTTGTTCGGCATGTCGGAACCGGTCATCCCGTCTCCGATACTCTGGACAAAGCCGATACCGAGTTCGTCGGGAACCTGAGCACCGTTCTTAGCGGCATCTCCGAGGCTGGCCCAGACTCCGAAATGCACATGGTCGTATGCGGACCTCACGGGAAGTTTGGCCGTCACTTGCACCAATTCGTCGCCTGCGGTCCAACCACCAGAAGCAACACCAGCAGCAGTAGCTTCAGGCTCTAAAACGCCGGTGTCAGTATCTCCATCGCGGTTGACCGCAACACGAGTCTGCACACTCTGATAGGTGACAGTGGTAACTCCGCCAGTAACCGTCCTAGTATTCTCCACTACGTAGACTTTGTGACCAGCAGTGTTCTTATAGGAGTATACCATCACCGGCTTGGCGGTTGCACTCACTGTGTCGCCTGCCTGTACCGGATCAGCTCCGCTAGTGTCCAAGCCTAACGGCTGAAGACCAGCCACTACGGGGTCGCTCTCAGCACGATAGAACATGCCTTCAGATTTCAAGGAAGCTTCTGCGTCGTATTGACCAGTGGCACCAGGATCTGTTCCAGTTGGTGCTGAGGCACCAATTGCATAGTACGTCTTCCCGTCGCTGCCTGTATAAGTATGCAGGTTAGTTGTAGCACCTGACGCTTGCTCATCATACACTCGCACGGTATTTGTGCCGGTATGGTGCGTGATGAGTAACAACCGGGCCGCATCGTTGGAGGTGTCGAGCTCCTTACCGATCTTGATGGTGCCGCGTGACGCTGCGTTGACCATGGGAGACTTGTAGATGGACGCGTCAGTCAAGCTTCCGTCCATCGGCGCCCGACCATTGGTCGTTGCACCCGCTGTCATCGGCTCGTCAATCAGACCGGTTTCCGTCGTCTGTCCGTTGGCGGTCACTATATAATTTCCAGTCGTGGCATCGACCATCGAATCACCGACGCTCTTGACGGTGTCGTCGATCTTCAGCAAATCATTGGCAGCCATCATCGCCTTATCACGGGCATCCTCGGCAGCCTGCTGGGCCGTTTCGGCATCCGCTTGCGCGATCTCGGCCTTGATTGCAGCCCTGATGGCCGTTGCCACATCTGTGGCCGCCTGCGCCGCATCAGATTCCATCTTGGCGGTATTGTAGGCTTCCATCGCGTCATCGTACGCAGTATTGGCAGCGTCAAGATACTTATTATAACCAGCGTCGCCGGTTTGTATGCTCGCGAGATTCGCTCCTGCCATGGCTGCTGCTTCGGCTGCCGCCTTCGCCATATCGGACGCCGTCATGGCGGCATCCATTGCATCGGAAGCATCCATCTGGGCTACTTCGAGGGCAGTGGCCGGTACGGGTTCCGGTACTACCGGCTCAACAGGTTCGGGTTGCGTTACATCGGGGGTTGTCGGTTCCGCGTCATCTCCCGTGGGGGCGCAGGCACTGAAAAGAGCCACTGACGCAATCAACAAAAAGATCCCCAACCACGTCTTGAGGTTCAACTTCCCAAGGGAAGCAAACAATTGGTTTTCACCGGGTTCATTTTTTATTTTTTCTCTCATGTCTTTCTCCATAGCAGTTGTTCATCAGCTTGAGAATGACTATTTCCATCAATTATTTCAATGACTTATAAATTATCCATTCATTCAATTATCCTCTCTGGTAGCTATTGGGTAGCAATGTCTTTAAAATCTTCCGTGTTTTGATTATCATTTTTTATAAAGGGGAAGGCACAAAGGCACAAAGGCACAAAGGCACAAAGGGGGGAAGAAAGGCACAAAGGCACAGAGGCACAAAGGCACAAAGGGAAGGCACAAAGGCACAAAGGCACAAAGGCACAAAGGAAAGATTGGTGACTCGTGAAGGAACTGAGAACTGATCACTGACCACTGATAACTGGCGCTAAAGCGCCACGGCACAAAGGCGAGAAGAGAGGCACAGAGGCACAGAGGCACAAAGGCGAGAAGAGAGGCATACTGGATTCCTGGTATCGGATCGAGTCCGGGATGATTCGGAGTCCGCGGTTTGTGCTGGTTTCCCTAGATTCCTGGTCGAAGCCAGGAATGACACAAAGGAAGAAAGGCACAAAGGCATACTGGATTCCTGGTACCGGATTGAGTCCGGGATGATCCGGGGTCCACGGTTTGTGCTGGTTTCCCTGGATTCCTGGTCGGAGCCAGGAATGACACAAGGAGGGAAGACACAAAGGAAGAGAGGCACAAAGGAAGAGAGGGGTGGCGTGAAGGGAATGATCACTGATAACCGATAACTGGCGCTAAAGCGCTATGGCACAAAGGCGAGAAGAAAGGCACAAAGGCACAAATGCGCAAAGGAAGAGAGGCGTGTGACCTGCAACCTTATTATTAAAGCGCAATCCTTCATTCATTTTTAAGGTATTTTGACGTGGTTTCAGCAAACAGTTACAAAATTTATGGAAATTTGGAGACTTATAAGAAATGCCGGAAGCCCGGATAATCCGCACGTCGGAAGGATTGTTCTGAAATTACGCAAAGTAAAAATATTGAGAGAATGCAAAATGCAAACCATTAGTGCTTGTTTTTTTTATTTTAATTGATTATTATTTTAATACGTGGTTTGGGACCGACAACTTGGGGATAAAAATTCTCCGAGTTGCTTTATAATTTTATAATTGTAGTTCGTTATGAAGTCTCATTCCACTGATGTTATTTTAATACGTGGTTTGGGACCGACAACTTGGAGATAAAAATTCTCCGAGATTCTTTTTAACCTAAATCCTGCAATTAGATGACAAACAAAGATGGAAATGGTAATATACTCAAATAGTTAACAACAAATTCAACATTTTGAGAGATCACCATTTCCATGCAAAACAAAGTTAGCACAAGATCGGCAAGAACGAAAGCAAAAAACATCCATATCCGCCAGGGAGGCAGAGACCTGACAGCGCAAGCAGGCTTGATTCCGGTTGTTAAATTTTTTCACAAACACGGGATTGTTTCGAAGACAGAGCAGAGCATAGATCATCAGCGTGGCGCCACGAGTCTTTATGACGCGGTGGACATGGTCATTTTATCGGTGGTTGGCATTATTGGTGGCGCCCGTTCGATTCGTTCGATTGTAACAGTTTGGAACGACCGTGTATTGAGTCGTGCGGCCGGTTGGTTGAGGATTCCGGATGAAACCACATTCGGTCGCATACTGCGTACTTTCACACAGAAAAACATCCATGAGATGGAGAGCTTGAACCATCGGATTCGAGCCGGTATCTGGCGCAAGGCGCTTCGAAGTGGAACAAGCAACGTTGGGGGGTTACGCCGTCTTGTGATTGACGTGGACTCCACTGTGAAAACGGCCTATGGCAAGCAACAAGGAGTGTCTGTCGGATATAATCCCCACAAACGCGGTGCCGCTTCGTATCATCCTCTGTTGGCATTTTGCGCAGAGACCAAGGAGATTCTTCAGGGTTGGCTTCGTGACGGGAGTGCCTATACCAGCAATGGAGTCGTTGAATTCATGCGACAACTTCTTGCTCAGCTTCCGAATCGGACTCGCACTCTGTTTCGTGGAGACAGTGGTTTTTTTGTGGGGGATTTGCTGGATTTCCTCGACGAACGAGGCCATGGCTACCTGATCAAGGTCAAACTCAAGGGGCTCGTGTCGTTATTGGAAACGCAAAAATGGCAAAAAGTGAAAGGGCAGCCCGCTTGGGAAGGGTGTGAGTTTTACCACCAATGCGAAACTTGGGGCGCGTCAAGAAAATTCATGGCCGTACGCAGGGAGAAAGAGGAGGAACTCAAAGAAATGGCCACCCTCTTTGAGATGAAGGAGTACGATTATTTTTGTTATGTTCTCACCGATGCGCTCACTCCCTGGCAGGCTCACAAAGAGTATGGCCAGAGGGCCGCCGCTGAGACATGGATCGAGGAAGCAAAAAATCAAACCGCGCTGGCTCAGATTAAAACCGATGATTTTTGGGCCAACAGTGCCTTGTTCCAATGCGCGATACTCGCTTACAACATGATGCGCTGGATGGCCCTTTGTAGTGGTAATGCAATGCTGCGTCGTTGGGAACCGGCCACCATGCGCACCTATCTTGTCCGAATGGCAGGAAAATGGACGAGTGGCGCTCGTCAACAAAAACTGAGAGTTCCAGAAAGAACACTTTACCATGCTCAATGGGATGCATGGGTCGCGGTTGGAGAGACCTAGCTCCTTTGTTTCACTCCAGTGGAAACGTTTTGCTGAGATGTCGATCCCCAAATCCAGGGAGAAGTACGTCTTGAATGCGGATCATCACAAAATATGACGATCTAATGGAGGGCGGAAAAACCTTTATGAGCAAGGACTGATGGAAATTCAACTCTCAAATCCTTTTTTTTTAAAAAATACTGTCAAAGAGTGGGGGAAACTCAATCAAAATATGCAATTGCAGGATTTAGGTTTAATTTTATAATAGGAATTGCATATGAAGTCTCATACTACAAAATTAAATCAAAACGTACAAAAGGTAATTTGCGATGCTCTTGAAAGAGGGCATTCGCTTTCGACTGCAGCGGCAATGGCGGGAGTATCGGCGAGATCTGCGCTAAGATGGAAGGCACGAGGACGAGCAGAGGATAAGCGCCTGGACAATGACTATAATTTGCCGGTGAAACAGGAAGAAGCAATTTATCTCGATTTCTTTCACGCGACCGAAAAGGCGGTTGCGCTCGCGGTGGACAAATATTTAAAAATTTTAATGACCGGGGACGCCAACGAAGTTAAAAATGCGGAAAGGATTCTCACCCGCTGTTTCCCCGGAATCTGGGGAGATAAATATCAGTTGCAAGAGCGAATCGAGGAATTTCAACTACAAATGGAAAAAGTAATGGATACTATTGGAAAGGGAGGTTATGTCTTCAAATACTGATCTTTCAAGGAAAATGACTGCGCTGGAAAATCAGATGGCGAAAATCTTAAAACCGGTAGCCTTATCTAGTTTTGGAAAACCCTGCACCCACACCGAAGTCGATGGCGTATGTCCACATGGATGCCTCAGTCCGGACGATGTGAAATCTTTCATTGAATTTTTTAACTCCCGTCCTTTAGTATTTACCCATGGACTTGGTTCATCCTCGGAATTTGAAAAAGCAGAGGGTAAGATCAAGGTAACATGCGTACAAGGGAATCAAGGTTTTGAAGTTTTAAGAAAAGGCGATTATTTGGTAAAATCGAGTGAAGAAGGTGAGGAATTAGTGGTAAAGATTCCCAGAAAAAGCACCTGAATCCATTCGGCGAAAGTCTGTACATGCGTTTCTCCTTCCCGCAGTTCGCAGCATTGTCATTCCGGGCACAGACCCGGAATCCAGTGCGCCTCGGTGCCTTCCCTTTGTGTCATTCCTGCGAAGCAGGAATGACAAGACGAGGGGCTGGACCTGAAAGGACAACACTGCGAATCGACGGAAGGACATGACGAGGGTTAGGCCAGGAAGGACCCGGAATCCAGGGCATGTACGAACTGTCACCGCCATCTACCAGCGTGTTGGTCATCCTCGCGAAAATTCTCCCCGCTAATCTAGTCCCTGCTAAACTTGTCCCTGCTTTCGCAGGGAGCAGGGAGCAGGAATCCAGGAGTGTGTCATTCCCGGCACAGGGAGTGTCATTCCTGGCTTGACCAGGAATCCAGAGGAATGCGAAATCAGGTATTAGTTATTCGCTATTTCAAATGATTGTTTAATCGGAGGGGAAAAATGGAAACCATAACGAAAAACGATTTCGAATCCCTTCCCGCTATCCAGTCCAAATGCATACCATTCCATAGACAATGGAGTCCTTGACCCCCTTTCTATGTCATTCCTGCAAAGCTCGTCCCTGAGAAACTTGTCCCTGCTTCTTATTTTTCGCTCGTAATGACACACTCTTGGCTTTGTGATTTTCTCATGGAATGACAGCCTTAAGCTATTCAGAAAAAGTGGTCCAATTTTTCAGGTCGAGTGAAGAAACTGAAGAAATAGAGGTGATCCGATTTTTCAGGTCGAGTGAAGAAACTGAAGAAATAATGGGCATTTTTCCCACGCAAGTGGGCATCCAGGAAATCGAAACAGCCCCTGGATTCCTGGTCTGGGCCAGGAATGACACTTTTTTGACTTCGGGTTTTTTCTCATGGAATGACAGCCTTAAGCAATTCAGAAAAAGTGGTCCAATTTTTTAGGTCGAGTGAAGAAACTGAAGAAATAGAGGTGATCCGATTTTTCAGGTCGAGTGAAGAAACTGAAGAAATAATGGGCATTATTCCCGCGCAAGTGGGCATCCAGGAAATCGAAACAACCCCTGGATTCCTGGTCTGGGCCAGGAATGACACATTCTTGGATTGGTGGTTTTCGCCTGGAATGACGCACTCCTGGATTCCGGATCAACGCCCGGAATGACACAATCCTGGATTGCCGGTCTTTGCCCGGAATGACACTTTTCTGACTTCGGGTTTTTTCTCATGGAATGACAGCCTTAAGGTATTCAGAAGAGGTTAACCGATTTTTCAGGTCGAGTGAAGAAACTGAAGAAATACCAGGCAATATTCCTCAAACTTTTATTTTGACGCGCTTTTTGAGAACCATTGCCGTCGGATGGAAGCAGGCGAAAGTGGAGCAGAACGCTCAGGCCATCGTCAAGGAGGCTGGTGAGTTTTACGACCAGCTGCGCGTGTAAGGGAGCACGCGAACCGCGTCAGCGTCGCCTTGAACAAAGCCGTTGACGCGCAAACCAAGAGCGTCCGGATTTATGATTCCGTCTGATTGAGGGTGAGCAAATAGAATGACCTGTCCCTTAAAAAAGAGAAGATGACTCCCTAGCGAGTCGTTCTCTATTAAGAGACAGGCCAATGATCTAAAAAAATAGGATAATTTTTAAATAATTTCAAATTTTTTCTTGAGCATTGGATCATTTGAATATACTGATGCTGAAGACCAACGGGGTTAAGAGACTGTTTGGATAAAAAATTGCCTGTTTACCAGATTTCCATTTTTTTAAAAGGAGATTGATGTATCCAAGCAATTTAAGAAGCCCTCTGGAAAAACCCGTTCCTCACCCGAAACGCTCATGCCAAACTTCCAGGCCCGACCCCCTTCTCATGACTCGAGGCCTCGGCGGGTCGTTACTGCCTTAACGGGTAAGAGACTAACACTCTCTATTTCTTGCCAGCTTTCCTGGCGCACAGCCTGCCCCCCTACCTTCAATCAAAAATGTTTTGTGGAAGATTGAAATGTCGAATAATTGATTTCTGGTAACCTGGATATATTTCAGTCTTATTACCATGAAACTTGATTGGATAGTGTCTGGCTTTACCCAAAATATCTGGATGGACAATCATCCGGTGACTTCCCTTACCTCGGTAACCAGAGACATTGAATCGAGTATCATGTTTTTTCAGAATTTTTATGATTTCACGATAGGTACGAGTTTTCACGGATGAAGGGATTCATGAGAAGTGTTCTGGTTGATGGAAGGCATAAATACATCTTGAACAATAGAATCTTTCTCATGCCCTTTTGATTCCAAATCCATTCTTCTTTGTTTGATTTCTTCAATTACGATTTTTTCATACAAATCCAAATAATATTTATCTGCCTGAATAAAGATTTGATCCAATGTGCCATGGTGAATGGCATAACTTATTTGGAATTCAATGGTCTCTAAGAGATCATCCAAAGCCTCTTTGGAATTTTTCCCATACCCCCTTAAATTCATATCAATCGCAATGGCATACCAACCATCATCCTCGTGAACCCCTAAAACTTTCAGTGCAATGCTCATCGTGACCTCCCCCTTCATATTCTGATAGTTAAAGATGATGTTTTATTATCCCATTCGATAAGTTACTTGTAATATATTGCGAAAAAACGTCAATTTATCAACAATAAATTCTTCAAAGGATGACTCGAGGCGGGATCTTAATACCAGAATACCTGACCCCCGATCCCAGGCAGTGCGAATGGCAATTCTATTGCGGAAAACGTGGGTCGAAACATTTACGGAAATATGATATTTTCAGATATCTTTTAACGACTTTCTGAAAAGGGCAATCTTGATTTCGACGCCCCGGTGAGGACGCCGAGCTATGAGCAACACCTAATCCATTAAGGAAGAATGCCCGATTATTGGTCCGACCTCCGGGAGCGACCCTTTGGTTAGAATAAGGACGATTCCATTCATCGGGCAACCCGACAAATGAATGGATTATACTCGCTGAATAGCACCATCCTGCAATGATTTGGGAATTGCAAAATAAAAAAGCGATCTTGATAAATTGAATATGTTTTGGTAGATTTCCAGGAACTGAAATAGAAGGAGGAATTATGGAAGCAACAACGAAAGAGGATTTGAGCGGACTGAAAGAGGATTTCAGAGAATTGAAAAGTGAATGGAAAGAGGATTTCAGAACACTCAGAACTGAATTGAAAAATGATCTAAGAGAGGTCCTTAATAAACTGGATAAGTTATCGGATGATCACGTTCAACTCTCCAAATCCGTATCCAAGTTAGAAGGAAAGTTTTTCTACCTGAATTGGCTTTTTGGAATTGTGATCGTTTTCGTGATTGGTGCAATCGGTCGGATTGCATTCTTCCCCAATCTACCAATGCCTTAACTTAAAAGTCTCAGAATCATGGAGACCTTAAATGTTAATTGGATTTGCATTGAAAAAAATATTTGAGAAATTAAAAATAAGAAGTGCCCCCTTTCCAAATCGGATTCCTCTTCCAATCCGGTTTCAAAGTATGGCGCAATGCAATCATCCTTTATTAATCAGAAAACCCGACAAATCACCTTGCCTTTGACGCTTTTGCGCCAGTTATCGGTTGTCAGTTCCTTCACGAGTCTCCTTTGTGCCTCTCTTCCCTTTGTGCGTTCCCCCCTTTGTGTCATTCCTGGCTTGACCAGGAATCCAGGGAATCAATGACGCCTTTCCTGTCCCCGCCCCGGAATCCAGTGTATTAAGGATGTCCTTCCAGGCTTGCCCAGGAATCCAGAAATGATAAGACGACGGGCTGCGCTTTAATACAAGAGGACAAGACGAGGTTGGAGCCAGGAATGACAACACAGGGGCTGGACCTGGAAGGAGAACACTGCCTATCTTCGTAAGGAAAGTATCGCAACCAACCCTGGATTCCTGGTCTGGGCCAGGAATGACAAGACGACGGACTGCCCTTTAATAATGACGACAGACTGCCCTTTAATAATAAGGTTGCAGTTCCTGCACGAGTCTCCCCTCTTCCCTTTGTGCCTTTGTGCCTCTCTTCTCGCCTTTGTGCCTCTCTTCTCGCCTTTGTGCCTCTCTTCCTTTGTGCCTTCCCTTAAAAAATTGATTGATAAAAACGCAAATTTTTATAAAATATCTCCAATTCTTCAATGACGACAAAGGAGAACGCCATGAGTGATGAAACATTAAGAGATTTGCAAAAATCCAAATCGCTTGTGCTGGAAATCATTGAACGGTTGACGAAAGTCGAAACTCAATTGGTAAGCAAAGCCGACAAAGCCGATCTTCAAGAAATGGAATCTAATTTATTGAAATGGCTCATCGGAACGATTTTGGCTTGTTTCGTTGTCTTGGGGGCGTTTTTGAAATATTTTTAACCGCATTCCTCAGCGAGTCATTCCTGGCTCCGATCCGGAACCGGAAGGAAAGTATCGCCACCCACCCTGGATTCCTGCGTTCGCAGGAATGACACGTTTTTGCACTCCGGATTCACATAATAATGATGTGTTTTGCTGGTCCCGGATCATCTCGGACTTGATCAGGAATCCAGTATGCCTTCCCTCTGTGCCTTTGCGCCTCTCTTCCCTTTGTGCCTTTGTACCTTTGTGCCGTGCCAGTTATCGGTTATCAGTGATCAGTTTTCAGTTATCGTTTCCTTCACACGTCTCTTTTGTGCGTTCCCCCCTTTGTGTCATTCCTGGCTTGACCAGGAATCCAGGGAATCAATGACGCCTTTCCTGTCCCCGCCCCGGAATCCAGTGTATTGAGGATGTCGTAGCTGCGCAATCGGGAATCCAGGAATGACAAGACGACGGCCTGCGCTTTAATAATAAGGTTGCAGGTCATGCGCCTCTCTTCCTTTGTGCCTCTGTGCCTTTCTTCCTTTGTGCCTCTCTTCTCGCCTTTGTGCCGTGGCGCTTTGGCGCCAGTGATCAGTCGTCGGTTGTCAGTTATCAGTTCCTGCACGAGTCACCAATCTTCCTTTGTGCCTTTGTGCCTTTGTGCCGTGGCGCTTTAGCGCCAGTTATCAGTTATCAGTTATCAGTGATCAGTGATCAGTGATCAGTGATCAGTGATCAGTTCCTTCACGAGTCACCAATCTTCCTTTGTGCCTTTGTGCCTTCCCTCAGTGCCTTTGTGCCTTGGAGCCAGTTATCGGTTATCAGTTGTCAGTGATCGGTGATCAGTTCCTTCACGAGTCTCCTTTGCACATTTGCGCCTCTCTTCCTTTGTGCCTTTGTGCCTCTCTTCCTTTGTGCCTTTGTGCCTTTGTGCCTCTGTGCCTTCCCCTTTGCACTCCGGATTCACGTATTCAATAATAATGTATTTTTTAAACAGGCTCTGAAAAAAAAATGTTGACAAACCAGGAAAACCGTGATTTACTGGGATTCATGTCTCTTACCAGTCTCCTCCATAGAGACCGATCGTTCGTCTTTCACCAAGGCGAACGATCCATCCCTTCCATGGACGAGGAGGGGTGAGGGACGGGTGATTGCTGGAGTGAATTCTGAAAAAAAATATTTTTCTTGCTTGCATTGTATTAAAAAGTTGCATAAATTATCAAAAAAGATTTAAAAAAAATAAAAAAGATTTAAAAAAGTGCTTGACTTTCAAATCTTTTTTTAATATTTTATGCCAATGACAAGCTCCTGCATGTCATTGGTGATCGTCTTTGATGAAATTTCTCAACGCGGATTTCGTGTGGGAGCACCCCGGAAATGCGCTTAAAGAGGAAGGCAATGACGAAAGATGAACGCCCCCGCAATGCTTGCCGTCATCAATGGAATCGAAGCCCAATGGGAGGCCTGGCTGAGGCCGAGATTGTTGAGGTGGGTGGCAAGGTCGATAAACCCGAGTTGATTGGCTCGTAGTGAGAAGGAAAATACTGCGATGGATCAGCGGGTATTGGGGATAACATCGTAATTTCTTGTTTCAATTGAGCGTTCCGGCATCCTTTTTGAATGTCGGAGTATTGAGTGTGTTGAATGAACGTTTGTGAAATTAATTCTATGGAGAAAGACATGAGAGAAAAAATAAAAAATGAACCAGGTGAAATCCAATTTTTCGCTTCCCTTGGGAAGTCGAACCTCAAGACGTGGTTGGGGATCTTTTTGTTGATTGCGTCAGTGGCTCTTTTCAGTGCCTGCGCCCCCACGGGAGATGACGCGGAACCGACAACCCCCGATGTAACGCAAGAACCTGATCCTGAACCCACAACCCCTCCGGCTCCTCTTGAGCTCACTACCCTCGAAGTCGCCCAGAAGGATGCTTCCGATGCAATGGATGCCGCCAAGACGGCGGCTGATATGGCCAAGGATGCATACGATGCGGCAGCCATGGCAGGGGCGAATCGCGCGACCATCCAAACCGGTTCCAAGATGTATGATATGAACCTGGATGCCGCCAAGGATGCGTACGACGACGCCATGGAAGCCTACGAGACCGCCAAGATGGAATCCGAAGCGGCACAGGCAGCGACGGACGTGGTAACGGCCACCAAGGCTGCCGTCAGGGCCGAGGACGCGCAAAAAGACGCTGAAGAAGCATTGGAAATGGCAGATACCGCCTCAAAAGCCGCGGTGGAAGCTGCCATGAGTCTGCTGATGTACAACAATGCGTATTCTATCGGCGATAAAATGATTGATTTGGATGCGTCGAATCAGGTTGTGACGACCACTACTGGCGGGACGACCAAGATAGTCAATACGGGATTCCAAGAAGACCTGAAGCAGGAATCAGTTGGAATGGAAACGGGGGTAGCGTTTGCAGCCAACACGGATCCCACTGAGGATACAGAATACGTTCAAGGCAGGGCGGCGCGGGACATCATTATCGGCAAGACCGTCGATTCAGCAGACGATTCGGCACGGCTGGCCATCATCACCAGCTATGTTGGCACGAAGACAGTCAAAGTGTTTGCATACGGTGAAGTTAATCCAGGTATAGACTCCACAGCCGACGGGCGGACGGGTACGGTGCTGGGTAAACTCACCCTCAACGACCATAACGCTGACACTACCGACGACACCAACAATACGACCCTGAGGTCCTTGGGCAAGTACTACCTCGCGGGTGGTGATGGCGTTACCGACCTCGCAGGAACCCTTGTGATCGCAGCCAATACCGAACCCGTGACGGTGTACTCCTACGTGGATCCCGACTCGGATGGTGACGGTACTGCGGACGACCCCATGACGCACTATTTGGTGATGGACAGCCAGCGTACAGATGGCGGTACCACCACCTACATCTACCGGGAAGTTGACATCACGGCTGCAATTAGTGATGATGTCACTGACGGTACGGCCGACGACGAAAAAATGGTGACGACCACCCTCCCCGACGCCGCTGAATATGAACATATCAACTTCGGAGTCTGGACCAACCTGAACGAGGACGGTACCGCCGCTAGTGCCATCGGCATCGGCTTCGTCCAGAGCGTCGGCGACGGGATGACCGAGGCTTCGGACATGCCGAACCACATGAGTGCCGAATATAACGGCAACTGGGTTGCCACGGTGCAGGTAATCGACGAAGAAGGCGACGGGGCGGTAAACCTGGAGGATGGCGAGGCGACAATAACGGCGGACTTCGAAAAGTTGACAGTTGAGGCCGTGTTGAAGGACCTTGCCACGCTCTCCGCTGACATTGACATCGACGGGAACACGTTCTCCGGGACTGAGGTGTCCGATATGGATAACGGCAACCTGAGCAGCAACGCTGACGACTTCAAGGGCTCCACCTCCGGCGGCTTCTTCGGCACCCGGGCGGCGGAAATCGGCGGTGTTTTTAGTTTCACATCTGAGGACAACAACAAGGACGGCGCGTTCAGCGGAGCGTTTGGCGGCCAAAGGTAATTTCTGTAGCATCTGACCATCCTGACTACATCGAGTGCCCGGGTCCTTGCCGGATCTGGGCGCTTCTTTCTTTTCAATCATAAAGGGGCGACATGAGCCGCTGGATTTTAGGGTTGGCGGCGGTGCTCCTGCTCATAACGATTTTGCCGGTCCCAGCAGTGGCTCAAGAGTCCCCGCGGCCGGCGATTTCCAACGAAACCCTCTTCGAAGCGGCCCGTAAGGCCCTCGACGCCGGCAAACTCGACGATGCCGAATTCCTGCTTGAAGGAATCGAGGCGGACGAGGGCAACTTCGACGAGTTGGACTTCCTGCAGGGCCTGATCGCCATGCAGCGCAAAGACTGGCCATCCGCCATCTCGCGCTTCCACTCTATTCTCATTCGACATCCCGATCTCCCCCGACCCCGTCTCGAACTCGCCCGCGCCTTCTTCCATGCGGGGGACGATAAACTCGCCCGGCACCATTTCGAACGCGTCCTCGCCAGCGATCCTCCGGAAGCGGTGGTCAAGAACGTGCAGGGATTTCTCGACCGCATCCGCGCCCGCCGTCGTTGGGACGCGCATTTCGGACTCGCCCTCGCTCCAGACAGCAACGTCAATACCGCCACGAGCGCGGACATCGTCTGGCTTTACGGATTGCCCTTCCGGGTGGATGATGAATCGAGACCCTCCTCCGGGGTGGGCCTCATCGTCTGGGGAGGCGCCGAGTACGAGTATCCCCTCACGCCGCAGGCCCACTGGCTCGCCGGGGCCGATCTGCGCCGGCAGGAACACCGCCGCCAGGAATTCAACCGCATGACGCTCTCCCTGCACACGGGTCCCCGTTGGATCCTCACGCGCCACGCGGAATTCAGCCTGCTTGCCAGTCGACGCCAACAATGGGCGGGCAACAAACCAGGCTACGTGGAAAACGGCCTGCGCCTCGAAAGCGCGCAACGCCTCGGCACGCACTGGGTCGCCATCGAAAGGGCGAGCTGGCACGATCGACGCTACGACGATTTGAAACACCTCGATGGACCCCGCTGGGACGTCTCCCTCACTGCACGCTGGCAGTCCACCCCGGCCCTCTCCATGAGCGCCACCCTCGGCTACGGAGACGAACGCACCGAAAGGCGCTCGCATCGTTTCACGCGTCCCCGTATCAGCCTCTCCGCCTCCTACGCCCTGCCCCTCGGTTTCAGCCTCGGCGCCACCACCACCGTCGCCCGCAGCTTCTACCAACCCGACTGGTCCTACCTCACCCGCGGAACTAAAAAGCGTGAGGACCTTTCGCGCACCTACCAACTCTCCGTCTTCAACCGCGCCTTCACCCTCTTCGGATTCAGCCCCCAACTGATCCTCGTCCACGAAGAACGCCAATCCAACGCCCAGTACTACGACTACCAACGCCTCCGCGCCGAACTGCGCATCCTCCGCCTTTTCTGATAAAACGACGTTTCCTTCGCAATGGGGTCAGGCTTGGAAGTTTGGAAAAATCTTTCGGGGTCATCTTTCTGGGTTATCTTTCGGGGTCACTGTCAATGATCATCCCTTGCAAAACCTGATTTTCCCAAACTACCAAGCCAGACCCCGAACCACGAAGAGAGGCACAAAGGCACAAAGGGAAGAGAGGTGCTTCCTGAAAGAACTGATAACTGATAACTGATAACTGGCGCCAAGGCGCCATGGCACAAAGGCATACTGGATTCCTGGTCTGGCTCGGGGGTCAGGCTTGTATATTGGTATTAAGACACCGCTTCCCTCGTTGCCGTGTCCATCCTGGCATAGACCTCGCCATGTCATTCCTGCCGTAGATCCTCGTCTTGTCATTCCTGGCTCCGACCAGGAATCCAGGGATGTTTACGATTCCTTCGTTAGCCTCTTCTGAACCCAATCACGCCGCATCCCTCGTCTTGTCATTCCTGGCTCCGACCAGGAATCCAGGGTTGTTCACGATTCTCCTGGATTCCCTGTCGTCTGGTTTCCGGGTCGGAGCCTGAAATGACACCCTCCCGTATTTCTTCTTTCAGGGGAATGACATAGAAAAGAGGGACAAGTATTCAATTGTTATATATGCGACAGGGGGTTCTTGCCTGATGCATCGATCCCATTGCACGAGCCACCTTAACGAGGCCATACCCACCTATGTCTCCACTCGATCTTTCGCATTGCTTCTTTTCTGGGTCTTGCGTATCTGTTTCATAAGACCTCCCTTCGTCGAATTGGATTTTATCTGGTAAAGAAAACTATTTACTGACCCATTTTAATGTATCCTTCCATAGATCTTTATTTTATTGAAAAATACCAAAATTTGGTTAACGTGCAAAATAACAATGTACAAACCATGAATTCGGAATCTCGTTGGATAAAGTTAGCAAGGAAATACGAAAATTGGCCATTCGCAATTTTTATTAAGCCTTTTGAACCGCTCGGTGTCCTGATTGCTGCAATTGCTCTTGTGTTCGCTGTTATTGCTCTTAAAGAGGAAAGAGTCCTGCGTAAGGAGACGTTAGATGTGATGAAGGAGGAAAAATCACTTCGCAAGGTTGTGTTATTTTCGACGCTTGCGGAGAGACTCGAAGCCGCACGTAAATCGGACCAATCAAAAAAAAGTGAAGACTTAGACTCTCGTGCAGGTCATATCAAAATACTCGAGCTCATTGTTGAATTAGATAAAGCAGAGAGAATTGAATCAGCAAAAAATGAATCGGACCCATCAAAAGAAAATTGTAAAAATAAAATCCCAATAGTTGACCGCAAAGAAGAATTTTCCCTGAAATATATAAATGCCAGCAAAGTGAATTTTTATATTCACGAATTAAAAAATGGTATCGACCTGCGAGATGCTGATATTAGAAGTATCGATTTTGAAGATTCCAATTTGGAAGCGGCATTACTAATTAACGCGTATCTCTCAAATGCGATTCTGAAAGGTACAAATTTGAAGGAAGCCGAGCTTGTGTGTACCACACTCACCGAGGCTTGTTTAGAAAGTGCCAATCTTGTCGGTGCAACGCTCACCGATGCAGACCTCATACGGACTGACCTCACCGATGCAGACCTCATGGAGGCTGATCTCACCGATGCGGACCTCGCGGGGGCTGAATTCACCGATGCAGACCTCACACGGACTGATCTCCAATTCGCAAAAAATCTCAGTCAAAATCAATTGGATTCTGCATGCGCTGATCCGGATTCTGACCCAATAGTTCCCAAAAACTTGAAATGGGTACCGCGGGAGTGCCCAGAGGGTGATACAAACACCAAATCTCGCTCACCTCGAAGAAGTTTTGTGTGTCCCGTTGGTTTTGAGTGAATCTTGTAAAAACGGATTTTCCATTTTACTTTGCATTCGAGGTAGAAAATCGAATGCGATACGATATTGCAATCAAACGCTTACCCAAAGGAACTGGAAAAAACGAAGTCTTGAGAAAAATTTCAAAATATGTGACTAATGATCATATCAATTTACAAAACAGTTGATCTCTTTGTCTTGTAATGCGAATACGTGTTGTCCTGAATCAATCAAGTAGAAAGAGTCGTCATGCATCGTTACATCTTCAAAGAAATTTTAACAATAATGGTTATACTCGGCATACCGGTAGTCACTAACGGTCAAAAGTCATCGACAGATTCCAACACCGTACCCGATTATGGAGGAAAATTAGCATACGCCCTCACCTGGATAGGTGAGCACCCGGATAGTTGGTTCATTGGTCACGGGGCCATTCATTATGTCGGTTTGGTAAATGAGAAACTGGCAATAGAGGACTGGGGAATAGATAGAGAGGAACGAGATTGGAATTCAACGAATGAATCTCCAACTACTTTAAAAGGTGCACTGGCGGAGAGCTGGGAGCTGCCTGACAATCAAACTATCATCTTACATATCCGTAAGGGCGTTCGTTGGCATGATAAGCCCCCAATGTCCGGTCGGGAGTTAACGGCCGAAGATATCGCATATAACTTTCATCGTTTTCTGGGTATGTGTAGCTTCAACAAAGCTAGCAAAATTGCGGTTAGCTTCAAGGGAGTGCAATTTGAATCGATAACGGCAAACAACGATGATTGGACGGTTACATTCGAGCTGAAGAAGCCATCCTTCCTTGCCCTGAGTGAGATCCTCGCCGGCGTTGGCTACTGGATATACCCCCCCCGAGGTTATTAAGAGACACAAGGACGTTAAGGATTGGAGAAATCTGGTCGGTACCGGACCCTATGAATTGGAGCATGTGCTCGAAGGAAGATCTTTGACCTTTACCAGGAATCCTGACTACTGGGGGATCGACGAAAAAAAACCGGAGAAAAGATTGCCTTATATCGATGAGATTACGGCCCATGTTATGCCAAACCAAGCAACACGTTTAGCGGCTCTGCGTACAGGTCGGATCGATTTTCTGGGAACTGTCGGTGACTCTCAAATATCCATCGACAAAATAAACAGCCTCAGGCGAACCAACCCAGAAATCGCGTTATGGCCATTTAGGTCCAACAACCCTTTAGTTTTTTTTTATTTAAACGAACCGCCTAACGACACCGACGTGGGTCAGGCCATGCGTCAGTCCATGCGTCAGGCCCTGCAACTAGCGCTGGACAACGAGACCATAGCCAGGACTTACTGGAGCGGTTATGCCGAACCGATACCTCTGAGGAGCGTTACTGGTATTTACTTCCCCTTTGAAGAACGGCCCGATGAGGAATCCGATCCGACTCCTCAGACGAGCGTTACCGGTATTTACTTCCCCTTTGAAGAATGGCCTGAAGGACTCAAACAATACTATAGTTATGACACGGAAAGGGCGGAGCAACTGCTGGCTTCACCAAACTATGGTTTCACGCCTTTGCCCTATGACCTACATCCGTATTGGTATACTCCTCGTCAAATCACCCTGGATTTCGCTCCTTTTGCCAGTTTAGACTATGCAGAACGTGCCACCGCCGATTGGGCTGCGATTGGCATCGAGGTTGAGATTAATGTACTGACCTACGCCAAATATTACGACAGGCTCGTCTCGGATACTTATGAATTCATGGACAGTGTACTGCAGATTGACCAGAACAACCTCGGTTTTGAAGACGTACGTGGAGCCGTACGCAAAGCTACTGCGCAGCTGCAGCCATTATGGATTGCTAATCCTACGCAGTTTAACGCGCACCAGCCTTGGGTCCGGGGTTATATGGGTGAAAACAGCCTGGGAATGGCAAATATTGCTGGCACCCTGTCCCGCCTCTGGATTGACCAGGAACTGAAAAAATAGATGGGATATTAAATCAGCCAAATACCCATTCGGAGATCACTTCGGTTGACGCCCTTTTCTGGGGCCACGAAACGCAAGGAGTTCACCCAATCCTTCCGGATCTCTCTCCTCCACCGCGCCTTCACCCTCTTCGGCTTCAGCCCCCAACTGATCCTGGTCCAGGAAGAACGCCAATCCAACGCCCAGTACTACGACTACCAACGCCTCCGCGCCGAACTCCGCATCCTCCGCCTGTTCTGAACCCAAGCACGCCGCTTCCCCTCGTCTTGTCCTTCCTGGCTTGACCAGGAATCCAGGGTTGTTCTCGCTTCCCTTGGCTTCTCTGGTTGACGTCTTCTGATACAAAAAAGCCGCTTCCCTCGTTCCATTTTATTTTTCAAAAGTCACCATACTTCCTCAGTCCTGTAAATTCCTTATCTCGAACTTAAGTAAGCCTGGGAAAAAAAGCGAAACATTCAGGCCGCCTTGGTCAGTCGGATAAAAGCGCACGGACCAACCGCAGCGAATATAGCATGCAAACTACAAAGCCTGGTATCCCTGTTTTAAATTGAAAAAGAGCCTGATTGCGCTCATTTGAGTTGGTTGTAGAGTTGCTCTCAAGAAAGGCGCCAAACGTTGGGCCAGCCATGTCGAAGCGGTTTTCGGTGGCGACTTTCGGAGTCAGCTGGGATGTTGTCGATACTACGACGGATGTCGTCATTGACGCGCCCACAGTGGTAATAGCTATGCTCAACGAATCCGGTTACAATATCGCTGCAGTCCACTTGATGCACGCGACTGTCCAAATCGGCAGGTCGGTCCGCTCCATTCCATCCCAGCCTGTCGGTGTTCCCTTTGGTGTAGTCCGATACCGGCATCGCCAAATCGCCTCTATTGCAATAAATGGTTACATTTCGGGCCATTTGGGGAAGTCGACGCATCGGTTCTCCCGGTTCAAATACGTCGTCGGCAACATCTGCTGCGCAAAGGAAAATTTGATCAAAAATGCGCGGAGGTTTGCCGCCAACAGAAAACTCAGTGAATCGTACCATGGCGTTTTGCAGCACGAAGTTACCCATGGAATGACAGAGCAGGTGGATCGACTGGTTACAAGGATCGTCTCCATTCTGCCGACCACGTTGACGCGTATCGATCAGTTCATCCCGTAGCTTGAGGAATCCGCGTCCAATGGCATAACCCGATATGATGGCGTCACTACGGTCGGAAAAGTACGACCAGTAGGGGATAGATCGACCATCCGAGGGCCAGGAAAACAGAACGACCAAAACCGGTTTTGATTCGCCCGTTGCCATATTGTCAACGCGATCTCGATTGAGCATAAACTGCAGGCTCAAGGCAGATGCCACTGACTCCCACCAGTCCACATTGAAACCATGAATGAATAATAACACGTCATAGCCTCCATTCATTAATTCTCGTAATTCTCCAAATGTGCGTGCAGACCCAAGTTTCCGATCTGTTTGCTTATATTCGTTTTGCTCTTTCTTGAGCTTTTCGGGAAAGGCTTCAATGGAGGTCCCGGACTCCGTTTTCTGCAGGTTTTCAGAAAAATAATCCGAGAGCATTTCACCATTCCCGTTACCGTAACCACAGTCCTCGTTGAGAAACTGCGTCACTTTTGTCTTGTCGTAAGACGTTTTTAATAACCCAAAGCGAAGATTCTCACCAAGGTCTTTGCTTGGTTCAGAACCATACCCTTTCGGCTTCCATCGATTGCGTCCAATGTGACGACGGTTGGTTACGTAGTAAAGTTCTGCAGTATCCATTTTTCCTCATTTTCACTCGTGTCTGGTTGATGAATTGGTATCTGTTCGTATTTCATCTTTCATTCCTGAAAAACAAGCGCTCTTTGACTACTAAAGCTGTTACACGCACCGGGTAATTTATCAAGACCAGTTTTTCCATGCTGCTTATAATCAATATCGCCGCTGGAATAATTGTGGAGCGCCTCTTCGCCTGGTTTGGGGATTCAGGAGTTATAGCCATCCCCAGAATTTGGCTATAACTCCAAAAAAGAAGTTATAGTCGAAAGTTGGGGATAGACTAAAATTGATGGTGGCGTATCCTGTTGATGAAAATTAGATACAAACTAAATCCTGTAATTAGATGGCAATTATACATAGAAATGGCAATTTATTCAAGAGTTATAGTCAAATTCTGGGGATGGCAATTCAGGCGGCGATCCTGTATTAAGGAATTCCATCGACAAATTGCACTCCTTCTATCACTTCGGCTAATCGTTTAAATCCATGTAAGCGTATCCAATTTTTCTGAGCAGATAGCATCAGTTTGAATGCCATCGTCAAGACGGTATTTCTTGAGAAACAACCTCTGACTTTTGCAGTTCTCAGTTTGACAGTAGCGAAGGTGGATTCAATGGGATTGCTCGTTCTCAAATGCCTCCAATGCTCTGCCGGGAGCCTGGGGGTCACTCATTAGAGGAATTTCCAAGAAAAAAAACACTTTTCCGTCCACACATAAGGGTAACCCATTTGCGTGTAGTCTTCAGCACCTGGCACTCCAATTTTTAATAAACGCACCATATATTTCAAGAGTTGGAGTCATTTCTTCAAATTGGATCAATTGAAGGTCGATTCTACCACCGTTCCTGTTCAATCCTTTTTACAGGGAGACAGAACCAGCAAAACCGCTCTCAGATTATTCTCTGATTTAACTTCAACCAGCCGCTTATCTGACTCATCCAGGATACAAAGGTAATTATTGTTTGAATGTAAATCGATTCCTGCATATAATTTTCCCATGAAACATCTCCTGATTACGGTAAAAATATTTATGGGTGAAAAGTAAATATTACCATAATCCGGGAAGATGTCTCACCTCCTGCCAGATGTTTATCAGTACCCCGTATCATTCCTGGCTCCGACCAGGAAGCCAGGGATGTATACGCTTCCCTGTCTTTGGAATGCTACGCTTTCGGAATCTTTGCAAGATGACAAACTAAAAAATATCTTGACAACTGAAACAATTCCGCAAAAGTTCTTTTTACAAAGAAACCGAACTACAGGAGAGGGTGAAAATGAGCGACGAAACTCTAAGAGAATTGCAAAGTCCCAAATCACTTATCCTGGAAATCATCGAGCGATTGACGAAAGCGGAGACTCGACTGGTAAGTATTGAGACTCAATTAGAAAGTAAGGTCAACAAATCAGATCTTGCTGTCTTCCGGCAAGAAATGAAAACCGATTTTAAGGACATAGAATCCAAACAACTCAAATGGCTCATTGGGACAATCCTGGCATGTTTCGTTGTGCTTGGTGCCTTTCTCAAGTATTTCTAAAGAGGGGGTCAGTGCCCCGTGTCATTCCCGCGAAAGCGGGAATCCAGTGTACCGCCCGGTCTTCTGGATTTCTGATCAGAGCCAGGAATGACACAGCTTGGAAGGCAAGTGGTCAGTACCCATTGTCATTCTTGGCCCAGACCCGGAATCCAGGGTTGTTTACGCTTCCCTTGGCTTCCCTCGTTTCCGTGTCCATCCTGGCTTAGATCTCGCCATGTCCTTCCTGCCGTAGATCCTCGCCATGTCATTCCTGGCTCCGACCAGGAATCCAGGGTTGTTCACGCTTCCCTCGTTATCCACTTCTGAGACAAAGCCCGCCGCTTCCCTCGCTTTGTCATTCCTGGCCCAGACCCGGAATCCAGGGTTGTTTACGATTCCCTGACTTTGCCCGGAAAGACACGCTCGAACCCTTGGAGTATGTTGACACCACGTATCGTGAAAAGCGCTGGCTGCGCAACCAGATTAAATCCTGAATTCAGGATTGCTTTTGTCTTTTTAAATGAGTCGATTATTATTGGTTTCTATTGGAAGATGCCGTCCTTCGATCAAAACGAGGGAAGATCAATGAAGCCGGTGACGTCGCCGTTTTTCTCATCAGTGATTGATGATGTGCTCCTTCAGCAAATTGCCGAAACATTCGGAGTGAAACCATCCGGTACAATCAGTTCCGGACTAGCAAGTATCAAGAAAATGAAAATTGACCCATACTTTCAAGGCCAACCAGTAGCCATACAAACGGTCTCCAGACGAAAAAGCGAGAAGGAGCAACTTCCCGAACTTAGAAGTGACCAAATTGAAGAACTATCGCTATGGTGGCGACAGATGTGGGCGAAACCCGAACAATGGCATCGACTGGCAAAGAGCAAGCTGTCAGGACGTGCGGGACGAAGTCGGAAGTCGGGACAAACAATTGAATTCGAAATCCGGAATCAAGAAGCCCTAAGTGAAGAGTACATCTATGTATATAATGGGTGGTGCCATGAGCTGAGTCGCATGAATACGGAGTATGAAGAAGAAGGGAATGTGGAAAAAAAGTGTCAGGAGACAAAAAGTCCAGGAAATGAAAAAGAAAAAGTGGAAAAAAAGTGTCAGGAGACAAGAAGTCCAGGATGGGAAGATTGGCAAGTAAATAATTTGGCACGTGCAATTGTTGCCCTGATGTATAAGAGACCGGAACTGGCGTCTATGGCATTAATGATTGACGACAACAGAGAAATCAGCGCAATTCATAAAAGTAGCGCAACGTCGGTTGTGGGTTCAAAGCTACACGTAATAAGCGGATTATGGCAAAGAATTACCGAACAATGGTTCATAAAAAAGGATAAGAAAAGACCGTGGCATTGGACATTCTGTATCGCTTTTCTAGGAAGCTCTAGTTTATTTTTCCCTTTAGTTTATATGGGATGGACAGAGATAGAAAAATGGATCCAAGCAGTGTCTGAATTGCCAAATGCATTCTTGGAAATTGAGACGATTTGGGGGTGGTTTTCTGTAGCTCTGGTGGCAATACCGAGTTGGTTCGCATACCTGGGGACCATAGGGACAGGACGATACGGACCCGTTAGAGTCTACATCAGTACATTTCTGTTAACATACTTTATTGCGCAGCTCATCAAGTTCATGATATAATTTAACAAACAAAGTTCAAATCAGATCAATCAAACAAGAGAAGTGAGAATTCCGATGAGAACGTTTAATAAACTATGCGTGGCGGTCATTCTGGCAGGCATGTTCCACAACGTGGAAGCTCAAAATGTCACCAACGGGGAAGCGCAAGAAACAATCAATGTAAACAGTAGTATCGGACACGTTAATCGTTACAATCCCGGGCTTATGGAACGGACATTGAATACTTTGTTACTCATCCTCGGAACAGGTTTACTCGACGATAGATTACCATACCTCAGCATTCCGCTGACAACGGTATGGGAAAAAGCATGTCATAGAAAGCAATCTGAACAAGAACAAACGAAAGTTAACAAAATAGGAGTGATTCCAGCTCGGGAGTTTACATCCGAGTCGAGTCCAAACAGAATTCCAGTGGTTAAATTGGAATTCAATACAAAAGATTTTAAAAAAGTGGCGAATTTCGCAGATCTGTGCGATTTGCTCAATGAACCGGAGAATTTTCCTGAGACAGTCCGGAAATCGTTCAAACAATTAAAATCTAACCCGAAAACGCTTACAGCTGGTGTTTGGCAAATAGTAAATGATGATCCAACAGATTCGATAAATCCTCCTATTTCAATAATGAGAGGAAAGCCCGGGAACATCTCGGATACCGAATATGACGTCCAATGGTCAATTGGAAATAATCGAATAAATTGGAATTACGTTGACGAGATTGAACCGGACCCGGATGCCACTTGGTGGAAATTTGAACCGGATGTTGCATCCGCGCAGGCTGGGACGGGTACGTACTATATAGCGGGACCCGCCAATCCAGATTCTATTGCACAAGAATGGACGGTTGAAGGAATGGATTCTAATGAAAATAGGACATTTCGATGGCAGGGGTTTACTGCAACAGGTAGGAACCCCCTAACTCACGGTTATTCAATGTGGTACTTACCTCCCCAAGAGCAACCACTACTCGACCCGAACTGGCACTTGGTCTTCGCTACGAAAATACCGGAATTAACGGGAGAATTTCCAAAATTTCCAATTTCACGAGCAGTGTTAAAATAAAAAGCGGAGCAAAATAAAAAAAACCGCTCCCTTGATCCAAGGCAAACGGCATTAATCGGTCAGTCTGGCTATTTGTCAGCATTTATTCCAAGGATGGGGTCAGGCTTGTATTTTGGTATTTAGATAGTGCTTGGCCGAAAATTAGTTAACTACATGATATTTAATGGTATTCACCTATTTTCAAGAAACGAAGATTTTGGGGAAACTCATCAAAAATCCCATTTTTTGTTGATTTTGACCATCTGAACACGGTATCGAACAAATCTTCATCCTGTGAAGTTTAAGAAATGTCATTTAATATCAGCAATTTGGGTGTTTTTCGGCCAAGCACTAGATACCTCTATTCATCCGGAAAGGAGGGGTAAGTATTCAATCGTCCTTGGAATGGTATTTGGGTTGGATAGCAGGAAGATAAGTCCACCGAAGTAGTTTGTCAATCACTTTCTGGCAAATCGCATTCAACTCACCTTGGACGGTTTTCTCTCATCGCTCTCGCTCCGGACCGCAACGTCAACACCGCCACGGCTGCGGAAATCGTCTGGCTTTACGGGCTGCCCTTCCGGGTGACGGACGAATCGAGACCCTCCTCCGGGGTGGGCCTGATCGTCTGGGGAGGCGCCGAGTACGAGTATCCCCTCACGCCACAGGTCCACTGGCGCGCCGGGGCCGACCTGCGCCGCCAGGAAAACCGCCGCCAGGAATTCAACCGCATGACCCTCTCCCTGCACACGGGTCCGCGTTGGATCCTCACGCGCCAATCGGAATTCAGCCTGCTCGCCAGTCGACGTCAACAATGGGCGGGCAACAAACCCGGCTACGTGGAAAACGGCCTGCGCCTCGAAAGCGCGCAGCGCTTCGGAACGCACCGAACGGCGCTCGCATCGTTTCACCCGTCCCCGTATCAGCCTCTCCGCCTCCTACGCCCTGCCCCTCGGTTTCAGCCTCGGCGCCACCACCACCGTCGCCCGCAGCTTCTACCAACCCGACTGGTCCTACCTCACCCGCGGACCCCAAAAGCGCAAGGACCTTTCACGCACCTACCAGCTCTCCGTCTTCAACCGCGCCGTCACCCTCTTCGGATTCAGCCCCCAACTGATCCTCGTCCACGAAGAACGCACCTCCAATGCCCAGTACTACGACTACCAACGCCTGCGCGCCGAACTGCGCATCCTCCGTCTGTTCTGATAAAACGTCGCGCCAGGGGTCAGGCTTGGAAGTTTGGAAAAATCTTTCGGGGTCACAGTCACTGATCCTCCCTCGCAAAAACTGATTTTCCCAAACTACCAAGCCAGACCCCGAACCCGAAGAGAGGCACAAAGGCACAAAGGCACAAAGGCACAAAGGGGGGAAGGCATACGGGATTCCTGTTCGATTTCCCTGGATTCCTGGTCTGGGCCAGGAATGACACAAAGGGGGAAGGCACGAAGAGAGGCACAGAGGCACAAAGGCACAAAGGGACAAAGGGACAAAGGGACAAAGGGAAGAGAGGAGTGGCGTGAAGGAACTGATAACTGATAACCGATAACTGATCACTGGCGCCGGATTCCCTCGTTAGCCTCTTCTGAGACAAAGCACGCCGCTTCCTGCTCGGGGGTCCGGCTTGGAAGTTGGGAATTGCCTGGCAACTCTTGAGATTCAAATCTTTTAATGGAATTGAAAAATGGCAGAAGCACCTGGGAAAAACTTTAGAAAGGGAATGACGATCATGGAATTGTCAATATGTTCCCTGATGACAAGACTGCTGAAAAGTGGTTCATGGATCGGCGATTGCCGAAATGAGTGCCAAGCACCTTGATCGCTACGTCAAAGAATTTACTGGCAGGCAAAATCAAAGGGAGCTTGACACTCTGGATCAAATTTCTTCAATGGCTAAAGGTATGGAAGGGAAGCGATTGTAGTATAAAGAGTTAATTGCTTAAAAATTATTTGGATCAAGTCCTAACTTTTTAATACATTCTCGTAAAGTCCCTTTTTTAAGGTCTTTATTTTGATGATCAGGAATAGACGCCAACATGTTTGTTTTTGGATTGTACCAAATTCTATGAGAACCTTTTTTCTTTTCTATTAATTCACAGCCATGCTGTTTCAACTTTTTGCTGACTTCTCGATATTTCATTAAATACGATCTCGGTTTGGAATAATGGATTATTTCTTTGATTTATTGATTTTTTCAAATAAATATCCTCTGGTAATGCCCAACCTATTGACCTATATGCCTCTGAAATTGAATTAAAGGCATCAATTACTCGCTCCCCTATTTCTGTATACGTATCGGCTTCTGTTATTAGTCCAGGTATCTCTTTACAGGTTATTGTAAATCCACCTTCTTCTTGAGGATCAAGAAAAAGGGTTAATCTATATGTCGGGTTTGTGATACTCATATTTTCCTTTTTTGCTTTTTGGTACTCTGAGGGTTTTTAAAATTTGATTGCTTAATCTTTGAATTTACTGAATTTGAATCTTAAATCAATTTATACAAATGTCAATTTGATATATGTAATTAATCTCATTAAACCACCAGCTCTGCTGGTGCGAACCTAATAGGCTTTGCCGGTCAGACATGAGAAACGTATCCGTGTCCGTTAGCCGTGCTCGTGCTCGTGAACGGTCAGTGAAATCGACGGCACATTTTGGTTAACATAGAAACAATGCGATGAAGTAACTGTTTTCCTTCGTCAAATAAAGAAGGCTGGATGATCTTCAACACGTTTAAAACATCGAGAATAGCAGCGCATTCAATTGCGGAACCTCGAGCAAACGCATAGAATCGTTGCTTGTCAGGAAGGGAACTTTTTCCACAGCCTTCTGCGATATTGAGAGGAATCGACCATGAGGCCCTTTTCAGTTGGTCAACTAAGGCTGAGTATCCTTTTGGCAATGTTTCGATGACTTGGACAGATAACGCTAAAAATTCGATGGAACATTGGTATACATCGAGTTTATCATGATCTAACATGGCAGCCTTTTTCGTTCACGAGCACGAGCACGTCTTACGATGACGAACACGTTTTGCCCCCATCCTGGGGGCCTCTTCAAGCCACCGGCTCTGCCGGTGGTGATGACTTATTAAATTTCAGATCGAGACACTACCAAATGTCAAGAATAATTTGAATATGCTGGGGTCGCTTATTAGAGGAATTTCCAAGAAAAAAACACGTTTCCGGGAGGGGGGTCAGGCTTGTATTTTGGTATTTGGATACCGCCTCGAGTCATCCGGAAAGGGGGGGCAAGTATTCAATCGTCCTTGGAATGGTATGCTTTTGGATTGGGTAGCGGGAAGGTAGTCAACCGAAGTAGTTTGTCAATCACCTTCTGGCAAATCACACTCAACTCACCTTGGACGGTTTTCTCTCAAAGCCCTCGCCCCGGACCGCAACGTCAACACCGCCACGGCTGCGGAAATCGTCTGGCTTTATGGGTTGCCCTTCCGGGGCAGTTACGAATCGAGACCCTCCTCCGGGGTGGGGCTCATCGCCTGGGGTGGCGCCGAGTACGAGTATCCCCTCACGCCGCAGGCCCACTGGCTCGCCGGGGCCGACCTGCGCCGGCAGGAACACCGCCGGCAGGAATTCAACCGCATGACGCTTTCGCTGCATACTGGATTCCGGGTCGCTTCCCTGGATTCCTGGTCAGAGCCAAGAATGACATAGAAACGGGGACCGAGTATTCAATTGTCTTTGGAATGGTAGGCTTTTGGACCGGATAGCGGAAAGGTAGTCGACTGAAAAAAGAAATAGTGTCTCAGTTAGAGATCTTCGGGTTATTGAGTGAAAAACCAGTTTTTTGCAATGTAAATTGTGAGGACTACCGTGCCTATATTGGTTATGACAAGGCTGACCAGATACTTGATCATTCCGGTTTCAAGGTTGGAAATTTCAGTTCTCAGATTTGAAATATCTTCTTTGGTTGCGAGTCTTTCGATGATGGTTTCGATTCGGGTTACCCGGCTTTCTATTGTCATGTCCATCGTTCCTCCTGAATTGTTTCAGGTCTTGGTTGCACACAATCAAGTTTTGCATAAAATTAAAAATATGAAAAGGGGCTCGAATATTCAATTGTCTTTGGAATGGTACGCTTTCGGACTTCACGCCGCAAATGCGAATCCTGCATTATTTTGCATTTGGGGCTTGACCCTACATATCTGTGATGTCGATGATTTTTGTCAAAGATTTCTACCTTATCGCCTCTTGTTGAGAAAACGCTTCATTATTGAAACCAACAACGACCCACTGAAAAATATTTCACAAATTGAACATTTCAGACATCGCCGTGTCAAAAACTTTATGGCTGATATACTCGCTGGTTTCATGGCTTATACCTGGCAACCGAAAAAGCCAACCCTAAGCAAATAATATTGGCATTTATTCGCTTCAGAATCCTGCGTAAGAATGGAGTCCGTTCTTCAAGAGTGGGATTCTTTTCACCAGGTTTATTATCTAGATTTTCGATGTTAAAAGTCGCAATTCGTAACATATCTTCCATAGTCCTTTACGATTTTGGAGGGGGGCTCAGGCTTGTATATGGTATTAAGATACAAATGGGGTCACTCATTAGAGGAATGTCCAGGTGCGACGCGGCACTTTATTCTTAAGTTCAATTTCAAGCAAGGACATGCCCTGTATTTCTCAAAATAATGGGTTGATCATTGACTTCTTGAATTGAGAAGATCTGATCTGAATAATTTTCTCGTCCATACCAATAAGCATCCGAGAAATTTGAGAAACATTGAATAATTTCTTTATTCTGGATTAATGCATATTCCCCAAAATTGGTTATCATCAAATTGGGAAGTTGTGTTTTGAAATATTCATAATTCTGATGTACTTCGTGATCCCTCCTCTTCCTCGTGTCCATGGTGTCCTCCTCATTTTACATTATTCTCCTTCCTCTTTAAAAAATGGCATATATTTTACCACATTGCGTCAATAAGGCATTTTTTGTGACATAATGGTGTCTAAATATATTGTAACTGTACTAAGGATTATTGTTCGTTAATCAGTTCTGCTCCAGCCTGATCAGTAGTCCGATCAGGTGCCCTGAGACCAAGTGGTTGAGTTCCTCAATATAACTCACCCCTAAGTCCCGTCTAGAATCTTGGCAATGAAATGGAATTCTCTATTGGTTACAAAATAATTCTAAATAGTCAAGGTTTATTTTTATTTGCATTTCAGATTCAGTTTAAGACCAAAGCAACAAAATCTGCAGGGAGAGAGTCAGGCTTGTATTTTGGTATTTGGATTCCGCTTCCCTCGTCTTGTCATTCCTGGCTCCGACCAGGAATCCAGGGTCTAATTCGATCACCTGGAAACACTCATTCGCGGGTAGTGGGTCAGTTTGGGGATTTGAAGGAAATAGACAGATGATTATTTGAGTATTTAAACTCTGAAAATTTTAAAAAATTCATTCCTGTTATGATATCGAAATCTAGTTTCAAACCCTTAGATGATAGGGAACAAACATCGACATCAATAAAACTATATTTTGTGTGACTTTCTGGATAGCAAATCCAAATAGAAAACATATTTGCAATGGTGGTTCCCGCAGTTCCAGCAATTTCAATTTTTCCTTTTGAAATTAGATTCAATTTTTCAGAGAGTTCTTCAGTAATACCTGAAATAGTGACTCCCGTGTCAATTAAAGCGCGGGCAACGGCTCAATTTTAAAAGATTGCATAATCTAAAATCCCAAAACTTATTTTTCGTTTTGTAACTTCTTGTATTGAAAATACACCATCCGGATATTTTTTCTTCCCTGCCACTAAAGCATCTCCAGATTTATCAAAGTACCCCTTTATTTCTTGATTTTTAATTAGAGCAAATTTTCCTTCATGGTCAGTTATTATTTCATTGAGTTTTGATTTGAAGAATTCAAAATTATCATCAACTTCTTTTTGAATCCTGTTTTTATCCATTTCCATAGTCACTCCTCTACTTATTTGGATATTATAAACATGCGTTTGTATCCCATAGTACCTATTCAATAAGTTTCATTACATCAAATTTTGTTCTTTTCGGGGTCAGGCTTGTATATTGGTATTCAGACACTCGCCTCGAGTCATCCCGCTACCCTCGTTCCACTCTTCTGATACAAAAAACCCGCTTCCTGGTCTGTGCCAGGAATGACACAAGGGGGGAAGGCACAAAGGCACGAAGAGAGGCACAAAGGCACAAAGGAAGAGAGGCACAAAGGAAGAGAGGCACAGAGGCACAAAGGCACAGAGGCACAAAGGCACAGAGGCACAAAGGGTCAAAGGCACAAAGGGGGGAAGGCATACTGGATTCCTGCGCACTACTCCCCGCTCCCTGCTTTCGCAGGGACAAGTTTAGCGGGGACAAGCTTCGCGGGAATGACATAGAAAAGGGAGACTATCCAGCTCGTAGTTTGAATTTTCCTTATTGGTTTATTTTTTTTATTTTTTTTATTTTTTTGTTGTGGCAAAATTATTTTCAGATTGCAAAATGACCCGGTGCTGTAAAAACACTGTTTCTCAATCACCTGTATATTCTGTTGAAATGGATATTCCGATAAGAGCATTGAATATCAGAATTTCCAATAGTAAGGAGACTGAAACGGGATTCGATCTTGCCTATTATGAATAACCATCATACGTCCAGTCTTTCGATCACCCGTCTTCTATTCCTGCATCCTATTGATTAAACCTGGCCTGTTTCTGAGTCAAAATGGGACAAATTGTAGACAAAGGGGGCAAAATGAAAAAAATTGCGGAATTTATCAGAGATGGAATTAAATTGGAGATAATATCAGAAGAAGAAAGAAAGGAGATTGCTCTAAAAGGTGCTGATGCGAGATTTGCTATTCAATGAGAAATTGAATGAATCCCGATAAAAAAGAAGGAATTTTGAGTATATCGGAGGACGATAGCTTACTCTTCACAATTTTATTTTTCATTTTATTCACTATATTTGTGTTAATGGGGCTTTCTTCATCAAAGACAAACCTCATGCAATACTTAAAAGAACTAGGACAATATGGCGCATCGAGTGCGTTTTTGTCATTTTATTTCATTGTTTTCAAGGGATTTATTATGTCTATCAAAGAGCTTATACAAAAACCTTTCCGGGATAAGCTTATAGAAAAAGGAAGGGTAGAAGGAAGGGTAGAATTATTGCGAGAACTCAAAGATGATGGAGTGCCCATTCCACCTAAATATGATAACCAACCAACAAAAAAAGATGAGTCTGGGGGTCAGGCTTGAGAGTTTGGAAAATCAGCGTTGTTTTCTCTAAATCGATTTCACATTCCGTAAGTAGCCGCTTGTCTGACTGATCCATGGGAGAGAGTCAGGCTTGTATTTTGGTATTTGGATACCGCTTCCCTCGTCATGTCATTCCTGGCTTGACCAGGAATCCAGGGTTGTTTACGATTCCCTCGTTAGCCTCTTCTGAGACAAAGCACGCCACTTCCCTCGTTTTGTCATTCCTGGCATAGTCCCTCGTCATGTCATTCCTGTTCGATTTCTCTGGATTCCTGTATGGGGGTCAGGCTTGGAAGTTTGGAAAAATCTTTCGGGTTCACAGTCATCGATCATCCCTCGCAAAAACTGATTATTCCAAACTTCCAAGCCTGACCCCGAACCAAAGGCGAGAAGAGAGGCACAAAGGCACAAAGGCACAAAGGCACAAAGGCACAAAGGCGAGAAGAGAGGCACAAAGGCACAAAGGCACAAAGGAAGAGAGGCATACGGGATTCCTGGTCGCTTCCCTGGATTCCTGGTCTGGGCCAGGAATGACACAATACGGGATTCCGGGTCCTTCCTGATTTAGCCCCTCGCCTTGTTATTAAAGCGCAGACCGTCGTCTTGTCCTTCCTGGTTTAGTCCCTTGCCGTGTCATTCCTGCGAACGCAGGAATCCAGGGTTGTTTACGATTCCCTCGTTAGCCTCTTCTGAGCCCAATCACGTCCCTTCCCTGTCCCTGACAAGTGGCTCGATACCTGTACGGGACGTGTCTTTAGCGATCCCTCAATGCTCCATGTGGATCTCATAGTCTCCTTGAAAGAAGCCTGTCTAACGGGTGCAAGGAATGGGAGTCGATCAAAGAAAAGACGATACGCAACTAATTTGAGTAAGAAAGATCACTGGATAGCTGTTTGCAGGAGAGCCAATCGAAGCAAAAGCGCAAAGGCAAGTTGTTCAAAAATTACTTGACAAATAATTAATAGTCATGCATTGTAGAGACTGTCCTGCCTTTTCCACTCAAACAATACGATACGTGAATGGTTCATTTTGAACCCTTATGCCCGAACTGGAATATTTCGGAGTATCTTATGGAAATTACAATAGAAACGATTTATCACATGATTCAAGACATGGATCAACGATTGAATGGAAAAATTGATGCCCTTTCAAAAGACCATGCTCAATTGTCAAAATCGGTAGCTCGATTAGAAGAAAGAGTGGATGGTGATATAAAAAGTATCAACAACCGTTTTTGGTACCTGAATTGGCTTTTTGCAGCAGTCATCGTTTTTATGATGGGTGCTGTCGGGAAGCTATTATTATTTCCGGGAACGTAAAAAGAATGAGGAGAGGGTCAGGCATGTATATTGGTATTCAGACACTCGCCTCGAGTCATCCCGCTACCCTCGTTCCCCTTTCTTGGGAATGCTGCGCTTTCGGAATCTTTGCAAGATGACAAACTATAAAATATCTTGACAACTCAAACAATTCCACTAAAGTTATTTTGCAAAAAAAAACGAATTACGGGAGAGGGTGAAAATGAGCGAAGAAACTCTAAGAGAATTGCAAAGTCCCAAATCACTTATCCTGGAAATCATCGAGCGATTGACGAAAGCAGAGACTCGACTGGTAAGTATTGAGACTCAATTAGAAAGTAAGGTCAACAAATCGGATCTCGCTGTCCTCCGGCAAGAAATGAAAACCGATTTTAAGGACATAGAATCCAAACAACTCAAGTGGCTCATTGGGACAATCCTGGCCTGTTTCGTTGTGCTTGGCGCCTTTCTCAAGTATTTCTGAGGAGGGGGGGCAGGCTTGTATATTGGTATTTGGATACCGCTTCCCTCGTCTTGTCATTCCTGGCTCCGACCAGGAATCCAGGGTTGTTTACGATTCCCTCGTTCCCCTCTTCTGATACAAAAACCCCGTTCCCTGTCTGCGACTCCACCCGTTTTGGATTTATTAAGAGAATGACCTGACATCGGTTAAGTGGAGCTGTCGTATAATTAATCTCATTAAACCACCAGCTCTGCTGGTGCGAACCTAATAGGCTTTGCCGGTCAGACATGAGAAACGTATCCGTGTCCGTTAGCCGTGCTCGTGCTCGTGAACGGTCAGTGAATTCGACGGCACATTTTGGTTAACATAGAAACAATGCGATGAAGTAACTGTTTCCCTTCGTCAAATAAAGGAGGCTGGATGATCTTCAACACGTTTAAAACATCGAGAATAGCAGCGCATTCCATTGCGGAACCTCGGGCCAATGCATAGAATCGTTGCTTGTCAGGAAAGGAATTTTGTCCACAGCCTTCTGCGATATTGAGAGGAATCGACCATGAGGCCCTTTTCAGTTGGTCAACTAAGGCTGAGTATCCTTTTGGCAACGTTTCGATGACTTGGACAGATAACGCTAAAAATTCGATGGAACATTGGTATACATCGAGTTTTTCATGATCTAACATGGCAGCCTTTTTCGTTCACGAGCACGAGCACGTCTTACGATGACGAACACGTTTTGCCCCCATCCTGGGGGCCGCTTCAAGCCACCAGCTCTGCTGGTGCGAACCTAATAGGCTTTGCCGGTCAGACATGAGAAACGTAACCGTGTCCGTGAGCCGTGCTCGTGCTCGTGAACGGTCAGTGAATTCGACGGCACATTTTGGTTAACATAGAAACAATGCGATGAAGTAACTGTTTCCCTTCGTCAAATAAAGGAGGCTGGATGATCTTCAACACGTTTAAAACATCGAGAATAGCAGCGCATTCCATTGCGGAACCTCGGGCCAATGCATAGAATCGTTGCTTGTCAGGAAAGGAATTTTTTCCACAGCCTTCTGCGATATTGAGAGGAATCGACCATGAGGCCCTTTTCAGTTGGTCAACTAAGGCTGAGTATCCTTTTGGCAATGTTTCGATGACTTGGACAGATAACGCTAAAAATTCGATGGAACATTGGTAGACATCGAGTTTTTCATGATCTAACATGGCAGCCTTTTTCGTTCACGAGCACGAGCACGTCTTACGATGACGAACACGTTTTGCCCCCATCCTGGGGGCCTCTTCAAGCCACCAGCTCTGCCAGTGGTGATGACTTTTAAGCAGGCAACCCTTGAAGCAAACCACTTTCAAATACATCGGATATGGTTAAAAAATTATTGACTTATCAAACTTTAGTGGTTGAACTTTTTAAAAAAGAGTCCTTGACGAAGCTTTGAAAATACGAGACCATGAAATATCAAGTGAGACAGGATACAGTCCTTCAAAATTCAGAAGAATGATGGAACCCGCAACAAAAGAGGATGTACTCCATTTAGAAAAATTAATGGACGCTCGATTTGAAAATGTCGCAACAAAGCAAGAAGTTGCGAAAATTGCTCAAGATGTTGCAGTCATTAAAAGTATAATGGAGAACGAAAAATCGAATCGGAGGTGGTTGGTAGGGACTTCGATTGGAGCAGCAACGGTTATCGGTTCGATTTTAGGAGCATTCATTAAATTTATTCCTTGAGAAGGGGTCACTCATTATAAGATACCGCTTCCCCTCGTTCCATTTTTTTTCAAGAGTGAACCCACTTCACCAGTCCAGCCCGGTGTCATTCCCGCGAAAGCGGGAATCCAGTGTATCGCCCGGTCCTCTGGATTCCTGGTCAAGCCAGGAATGACAAAGGAGGGGAAGGCACAAAGGCACAAAGGCACAAAGGCACAAAGGCACAAAGGCACAAAGGAAGAGAGGTGCTTCCTGAAAGAACTGATAACTGATAACTGATCACTGGCGCCAAGGCGCTATGGCACAAAGGCACAAAGGCACAGAGGCACAAAGGGGGGAAGGCACTGAGGGAAGGCACAGAGGCACAAAGGCACAAAGGGGGGAAGGCACAGAGGCACAGAGGCACAAAGGCATACTGGATTCCTGGTCTGGGCCAGGAATGACTCGCTGAGGAATGCGGTTAAAAATATTTCAAAAAAGCACCCAGGACCGCGAAGCATCCGAGAATAATCCCAAAAAGCCATTTCAATAAATGAGATTCCATTTGCTTGAAATCCGCTTTGGTGGCCATTCTCAATTCTGCCAGATCCGCTTTGGTGGCAGCTTGAGTTTCGACTGTTTCCAGCCGGGTCTCCACTCGAGTCAATCGTTCGATGATTTCCAGAATGAGGGACTTGGGACTTTGTATTTCTTGCAGGGTTTCATCACTCATCGGCTCCTCCTTAATTTCAGTTCCCTTGTAACAAGCTACTACCCAAAAACCCAAATGCCAAGATTCTTTTTCAATTCAGAATAATTCGAAATATTCCTCTGTGCCTCTCTTCACGCCTTTGTGCCTTCTCATGGATCTGAAGCGCTTCGGGAATCAAACCTCCGGCACCGATCCGGAGGTGCGCTCCTGAGGCACCGGCTCTTGCCTCGAGTCTGACACTCTGACGTTGATTTGGCGTACCCTGCCTGTCTGGAAGCCCTTCCGCGTAGAATTCAATGAATAAAAAATGAATGCGGTTCGGCTTGCAAATGTGATCAAATCCATATTTTATAACGACAAGGATGCGCTAAGTATGAGAATCCCAGGACATGGTGAATTCATGAAATGCTTAACTCGAACTCAGCTTATGACAGGAAAACGATTTCGAATCATGGTAGTCCTCTTGTTCATGGCAGGCATGGGTCACCATGCCGGTTGTTCTCGCACTCTTTCCCTGCAGGAGAAGACTGAAATCGATGCGGTGAGGGTGCAGGAAGAAAGAGGAAACCAGGAGCGGGTCTCCGAGACGCCATCTACTGCAAGCCTTTCGTCTGAAAAGGACCCTGCGACGTTGAATCATTCAGTGGAAGGGGAAGGTGAATTCATAGAGGACGAATTGGAAGATGAATTCGCAAGGGAAGACGAGATCGAAGTGGTGGACCCGCTCCGGGGTTACAACGAATTCATGACGGTGGTCAACGACCGGATTTACTTCTGGATACTGCAACCGGCAGCGACGGGTTATCGAGCCGTATTGCCGCAGTTTATAAGGAGGGGTATTGCCCGGGCTTTCATCAACATCCAGTTTCCCATGCGTTTCGTCAACAATGCGTTGCAACTCAAATTCAAGCAGGCTGCCGGTGAAGCCGAGCGCTTCCTGTTGAATTCGACCATCGGGATACTGGGCTTCGCCGATCCTGCGGAATCGTGGTTCGGTCTGGCACTCCATCCTGAAGATTTCGGTCAGACCCTGGGACACTACGGAGCCGGTAGTGGTTTCCACATCGTACTGCCCTTGCTGGGGCCTTCCAACTTTCGAGACGCGCTGGGCAAGGTCACGGATCTTTACCTGCTGGACCCGGTGGGCCAATATCAAGACTCACGCGTGGTGACCGCAGCCCGGGTGATTGAAACGGTGAATAAGACCTCCCTCGAATTGGGACAGTACGAAAGCTTGCGTAAAGATGCCATTGATTTATATCCTTTTTTGAGAAACGTCTATGAGCAAAATCGCAACAAACAGATCAAGGAGTGAGCATGAAAATCCCGACTTTCGCATTCGTCTTCATCTTCATCCTGCTTTTTCCCGTGCCTGGTCTGACGGATGAAGTGGAGGAAGTGGACCTGCTGGCCAAAGAAAAAATTGGGGCCATGATCGAGATCCTGCAAGACAAAAGCCTGGATAAAGCGACGCGCAATGCCCGGGTGATCACCTTGCTGGGCCCTCTCTTTGATTTCCCCAGGATGGCCCAGTTGAGCCTGGGTCAAAAGCATTGGAAAGAACTCAGCCCGGAAAAACGGGAGGAATTTTCCGATCTTTTTATCAGACGGATCCAAAATTCCTTCCTGGAGAAGTTGGACTTCTATGATGACGAGGAAGTGCAATTCAAGGGAACCACGCAGGTTAAAAAAAGAATCCACGTGCTGACCCACCTGGTGTCCGGGGCCGAGAACATCGAGGTGCTCTACAAGCTTTACAAATCGAGGCAGGGATGGAAAATCTACGACGTCGAAATACTGGGCGTGAGCATCATCCAAACCTACCGTTCCCAGCTGCAAAGCGCCCTGAAAAAGGGCAGTATCGATGACCTGCTGGCAACGTTTCGTGCCGACGAATTGGAATCCTCCGGAGCAGGGCAGTAAGACCTTCCAAGCAACGATCCTCATGTTGAGACGTTTATACGAAGACTTCATTTTGCCGCACTCTCTCGTCGTCTCCCTTCTCCTGCTGGCAGTCTTTCTTTTTCTGGGATACGAGGCTCGCCAACTCGAAGTGGATGCTTCTGCGGAAACGTTGCTGCTGGAAGACGATGAGGACCTTCGTTTGACACGCACCATCAACAAACGTTTCGAGAGCCCCGATTTCCTGGTGATTGCCATCATGCCGGCGGGGGATCTCCTCTCGGATAAAAACCTGGATCTCCTGCAACGGATCAAGGACGACCTGATCAAGCTGGAAAGGGTGGAATCCGTCATTTCGCTGCTCGACGTTCCCCTGCTGGAAAGCCCGCCCCGCCCCCTCCAGGAACTGCTCCAGGATGTCCCCACCCTGCAATCGCCAGGGATTGACAAAGCACTGGCAAAAAAGGAATTTCTCAACAGTCCCATCTACCGGAACCTGCTGGTCAGCACCGATTTCCGAACCACGGCCCTGCAAGTCAACCTGCAAAAGGACGAAGTGTTCCAGGCCCTGGTCGATCGTCGCTACGAACTGCGCCAAAAAGAAAAAGACGGGACACTCACGGCAGGCGAAAGCGAGGAATTGGCCAGGCTTCTCGTCGATTTCAAGCAACACCGGGACCGAATGCGGATCAAACAGAAGCAGTTGGTGCAAGACGTCCGTGCCGTGATGGACGAATACCGGGACGAGGCGAAACTGTTCCTGGGTGGCATCAGCATGATCGTTGATGATTTGATCACATACGTCAAGAAGGACCTGCAGGTTTTCGGATTGGGGATATTGGTCTTTCTGATTATGACGCTTTGGGTGATTTTCCGGCAGTTCCGCTGGATTCTGCTTCCAATCCTGTGCTGTGGATTCGCCATGCTGGCCACGAGCGGGTTTTTGGGAATGTTCGGTTGGGAAGTGACCGTGGTTTCTTCCAATTTCATTTCCCTGCAATTGATCATCACCATGGCCATCACCATCCACCTGATCGTACGCTACCGGGAACTGCTACAAAAATACCCGGATGCGAACCAACGTCAACTGGTCCTGAAGACGGTTCTTTTCATGAGCAAACCCTGTTTGTACACGGCCTTGACGACCATCGCCGGCTTCGCATCCCTGGTCCTCTCCGGTATCCTGCCGGTGATCCATTTCGGATGGATGATGAGCGTCGGTACCGCGATCTCCCTGGTGGTGTGTTTCCTGATTTTTCCCATGGTGGTGATCCACCTGCCCAAGCTTCCCCCCAACGTGGCCTTCGAATCCAATTTTGCCCTGACCCGCAAACTGGCCCGTTTCACGGAACGCAACGGGCGCGCCATCTCAGGGGTCAGCCTGGTTTTAATCCTCTTCAGCCTCAGTGGCGCTGCTCGTCTGGAGGTGGAAAACAGCTTCATCGATTATTTCAAAGAATCGACGGAAATTTACCAGGGAATGAAGGTGATCGACCAGCATCTCGGAGGGACCACTCCCCTGGACGTGGTCCTGGATTTCGACGAAGCGGGAAGCGCTGTCTCGCAGCAAAATTCCGAAAGCCCGGATGAAGGAGTTGCCCTTCCCTCGAAGGAGGAGGGGGAAGAAGACGATTTCGACGAGTTCGAAGAGGAATTCGCAGAAGCCGGGGATGAGGCGCAGTATTGGTTCAGCGCCGACAAAATGGAGCAGGTCGAGAAACTCCACGACTATCTCGACCAGCTCCCGGAAACCGGAAAAGTCCTTTCTCTCGGCACCTTACTCAAAATCGGCAGAACCCTCAATGAGGGGGAATCCCTCGACGACTTCACGCTGGCGCTCATTTATAATCAATTACCCGAGCAGTTTCGCGAAATCATCCTCACTCCTTTCGTCTCCGTCGAACACAATCAAGCCCGCTTTTCGGTGCGCATCCGGGATTCGGAACCCGATTTGCGGCGCAATGAATTGCTGCAGCGTATTCGGCATGAAGTGATCCACAAAGTCGGATTGCAGGAAGAAAAGGTGCAACTGGCCAACCTGCTGGTGCTCTACAACAACATGCTGCAAAGCCTGTTTGATTCACAGATATTGACCCTGGGTGCCGTCGTCGCCGTTTTGATGCTTATGTTTTTGCTGCTCTTCCGCTCCCTGAAAATCGCATGCATTGCCATTTTTCCGAATATTCTTTCCGTGGGAGTGGTGTTGGGATTCATGGGGTGGGCCGGCATCCCGCTGGATTTGATGACGATCACCATTGCCGCCATCAGCGTGGGCATTGCAGTGGACAATACCATTCACTACATTTATCGATTCCGGAGCGAATTTTCCAAAGACACCAACTACCTGGCCACCATGCACCGTTGTCATGGAAGCATCGGTTATGCCATGTATTACACTTCCTTTACCATCATCGTCGGTTTCTCCATACTGGTCTTTTCGAACTTTATTCCCACCCTCTATTTCGGTTTACTGACCGGACTGGCCATGTTCATCGCGCTCATTGCCGCCTTGACCCTGCTGCCACACCTCCTGGTGCGGCTGGAACCTTTTGGTGAAGAAGCCCCACTTCCTTGAGAGGGGCAGGCGGAGAGGACACTTTCACGTTCAAAGACATCCTTTTTCGAAGACCTCCTTCAGAATTTGACGGGTCTGGCATGCGCCAATGATTCCCGAACCATGCGCAATTGCTCCGATCCGTTTTGCGCTTCCTCCCGCGTTTCAAAAAAACCCAGGCGGATGCGGTAGCGGACTTTATTGTCCATCATTTGATAAGCCAGGTAAGAAAAAAGCGAGATTTCCATCAACTCCGGCAAGTCTTCGATGGCTTTTTCCTGCGAATCGTACAAAGGCAGTTCAACGAACCAGGGTTTGTTCCGCTGCGCTTGCAGATCAACCAATTGTCGATCCCGTTCCGGCTGAGTGGGTAAAACCGCCCAATAATTTTTTGGTAAATCGATTTCGTCACGGTATCGAAAATAGATTTCCTCTCCAATACTTTGCGCCGCTTCCGTGGTTTTGAAGAAGCCGACCCGGATACGGAACCAGTATTTGTTGTCAAATTTTTGCCGGGTGCGGTGCATGTAAGCATAGTAACCGTCATGGACCAGGTCATGCAGTAACTGCAGCGCTTTGCCGAAATCTCGACGCTCTACCGAAAGAACCTGAACGGCATATTTTTCTCTTTCCATACGAGTTAAAATATTTTCCTGGTCACCCACTTCATGCCTCGATCGGATTTTCAGTTCCGTGTCGGATTGCGCAATCTGCCACATGCGGGTATCTCGAGGTAAAATGGTAGAATTCAATTTGTACTCGTTTTGAATGAGAATCGTGTGCCATCCTCCGGACTCATTTTTTTCACTTGTGGAGGAAAGCACGTGCCAGGGATTTTCTCCGGTTTCCATCAAGGCTCCTCGAGTGAGGGGCGTGAAAATGCTTCCCTCTTCGATCCCGGCAGATTGAACGGGCATTTCCTTTTCGGTTCCCGTCCCCGGAACCGCCCTGAGCCCTGCGGGCCAGGTCCCTCCTTCAATGGGTGGAGATGCGATGGGCTCGATCGTTACGACTTCTTCGTCTGCGCTGAGTGGAATGCCACTCGTTGGTCGCTCCCCCGGAGCTTGCGAGCGTTCCTGTTCCAGGACCATGGAAATCGTATTGCTTTCTTGCAGGGAGATTTGATAAAGTGCTGCAAGCATTGCTGCTAAAAGTACAATCGGAATCGTCCAGAAAATCGACCTGGCTGTCATAAGGACCCTGTATTATGAAGGCACAAAGGAAGAGAGGCACAAAGGCACAAAGGCACTGAAGGAAGGCACAGAGGCACAAAGGCACAAAGGCACAAAGGAAGAGAGGCACAAAGGCACAAAGGCGTGAAGAAAGGCACAATGGAGACTTGTGAAGGAACTGAAAACTGATAACCGATAACTGGTATAAAGGCATACTGGATTCCTGGTCTGTGCCAGGAATGACACTTTTTTAACTTCTGATTCATGTAATTATATTTCAAGCATTTGAGGAGAATAGTCAATTCGATGGAAATCATCAACAATGCTATGTGGTTAGGAGGAATTTCTGTTGAGGAGTTGATGCAGGAATACGGTTCTCCTTTATATGTCTACGACGAGCAGACCATTCGTGCGCAGTTTCGCAAACTGAAGCAGAGTTTTCCAGGAATTTCATTACAAATTCACTATGCGATGAAAGCCAATCCCAACCCGGCCTTGTTGAGCATTCTCCGGGAAGAAGGCGCGTGGGTGGATACGCTTTCCCCGTGGGAAGCCCAATTGGCCCTGGATGCCGGATTTCCTCCGGAACACCTGTTGTTCACGGGCAACAACGTGCCTCTCGAAGAAATCGATTATTGCCGGGAACGGCAGATTCCGGTCAACATCGAATCCCTGTCCCTGCTCGAGCAATTTGGTGAATCGTATCCGGGAGACGCACTGTCTTTGCGCATCAATCCTGGAGTGGGAAGCGGGCACCATGCCCACTGCATCACCGGCGGACCCCTCTCCAAATTCGGCATTTACCACGATCAACTCGACCGGGCCAAGGGATTGCTGCAGCAATACGATCTCTCCCTGACGGGCATTCATGCCCATATCGGTACGGGGATCCTCGACCCGGAACCGATGCTGGAAGCGATGAGTCTGATTTTATCCATTGCCCGGGATTTTCCCGGATTACAATTCATCGATATCGGCGGAGGATTTGGAATTCCCTATCATCCCCACCAGGCTCCCCTGGACCTCACGCTACTCGGTACCAAAATAAGCAGCCTTTTCCGGCAGTTTTGTGAAGAATATGGCAATTCACTGGATTTGAAGATCGAACCGGGGCGATTTTTAATCGGTTCCGCAGGGACGCTTTTGGCAACGGTCAACAATATCAAGAATACGCCACGCTACCAATTCGTGGGAGTCGATACGGGTTTCAACCATCTTTTGCGTCCTGCCCTTTATGGCGCGTACCATCGTCTTTGCAATGCTTCCTGTATGGAAGGGGATCGCTCTCCTGTGGTACTGGCCGGCAATATATGTGAAACCGGCGACGTCTTGACGCATACGACCGAAGGAATCAGCGAACAATGGCTCCCTGCTTTGCATCTCGGGAACCGGGTGGCCATCCTGGATACAGGCGCATACGGGATGGCCATGAGTTCCCAATACAACATGCGGCCTCGTCCTGCGGAAGTGTTGGTGAATGAGGGAAGGTCGGCATTGATCCGCAAACGCGAGACCTATGAGGATTTGACCAGGAGCTTTATCACCTGATTCGAGACCCGGGCGCCTGGAAAAACGGGTTCACAGAACGGCCAACAGGACGCCCGCCGCGATTGCGGAGCCGATCACCCCGGCAACGTTGGGGCCCATGGCGTGCATCAGCAGAAAATTTTGAGAATTGGATTCGAGACCCACTTTGTTGGCAACTCGCGCTGCCATGGGAAGCGCAGATACCCCGGCAGCGCCAATCAAGGGATTGATGGGCGTTTTCAGAACCCGGTTCATCACTTTGGCCATCAAGACTCCTGCGGCCGTACCCACGCAAAAAGCGAGCATCCCCAACACCAGGATGCCCAGTGTTTCCAGGTTGAGAAATTGTTGGGAGGACAACTTGCTACCCACCCCCAACCCGAGGAAAATGGTGACGGTGTTGATCAGGGCATTTTGTACGGTTTGCGAGAGACGCTCGACCACCCCGCATTCTTTGAGCAGGTTGCCAAACATCAGCATCCCGATCAAGGGGGCTGCTGATGGAAGTAAGAGGATACAAAGCGCGAGGACGACGAGGGGGAAGAGGATTTTTTCCCGACGAGACACGTATCGCAATTGGGACATCTCAATGCTTCGTTCTTCTTCAGTGGTGAGCCATTTCATGATGGGTGGCTGAATGAGGGGGACCAGGGCCATATAGGAATAAGCTGCCACGGCGATCGAGCCCAACAGGCGGGGAGAAAGCTGACTGGCCAGGAAGATGGCCGTGGGTCCGTCCGCCCCTCCAATGATTCCAACGGCAGCCGCGTCAGGCAGAGAAAAACTGATTCCGGGAATAGCGTTCAAGGCGAGGGCCCCCAGTAAGGTGCTGAAAATGCCAAACTGCGCGGCTCCTCCGAGGAATGCCGTTTTGGGATTGGCGATCATGGGTCCGAAGTCCGTCAATGCGCCGACGCCCATGAAAATCAGTAAGGGCAAGACTCCCGTGTCGATTCCCAGGTCGGCAACGTATTTGAGCAACCCGCCTTCTTCCACCAGACCTGCCAGTGGAATATTGGCAAGAATGGCTCCAAAACCGATGGGAATCAATAAGAGCGGTTCGAATTTCCTGGCAATTCCTAAAAAAAGGAGCAACCCCCCGACGGCAATCATCAACGCGCGTCCTGGTCCTTCATTCCAGTGAAATGGGTGGGTCGAGAAGAATGAGGCAATACCCGTCGTCTTATAAAGTTTTCCCGCAAGCTCCCGGAATGGTGGCAAGCTGTTGGATTCCATGTTTTGCCGGGCCTCGTCCTGTCGAGGAGTATCGCTCGCAAGCGGTTCCTCAGCTTGCGCCGCCGCCAATGGCAGGAAGAGAATGAAAAGCAGCAGCATCGATACATTTTTCATCGTGGCCACCGGGTCGGACTTAAGCAATTGTCATTAAAGACGCTCCGGCCGGAAGAGAATCTCCGCTTTTCACGTGAATGGCCAGCACTTTTCCAGACCTGCCGGCTTTGATCTCGCTTTCCATCTTCATGGCTTCCATCACCAGGAGGGGTTGTTCGGTAACAACGTTTTCTCCGGGATGGACCAGGATTTTGAGAATATTGCCCGGAGTGGGGGCAGTGATGATTTCTCCGGAGGCCGGAGGAGCGTACCCGGGGGACGGCGGTGCGGGAGTGGCATGCAAGGATCCATCATCCGCCGAGACGGAAACCTGGTAGGAGCGACCGTCCACGGAAATCTTATAATGGCGGGGCCCGGGTCTTGGTGGCAAGGGATCGCGTTTCAGTTCAACCTCGGACCGGGATGAGGACTGCGCGCTTTTCTTGCGGATGTTCAATTTCGCTTTGCCAAGAAGGAAATCCAGGCCTTTGCTTTCACAACTGGCGATAATAAACAGGTTTTCATCCGTGACCGGAAGCCGATTTTCCTGCAGAATTGCTTTGGCTTTGGGGATCCCCGGTTCCAAGACGTCCAAAGGATCTTCGCTGAAGACGGGTTTGTCCAACTGTTCGGAAGCGAGTGCCACGATTTGAGGGTCTGGTTCGACGGGAGTGGCTCCAAAATATCCCAAAACCATGTTGCCATAGCCTTCCGTGATTTTCTTCCATCTTCCCAAGGTCGTATTGGCGTAGGCCTGTTGGAAATAAAACTGGGAAACGGGAGTCACGGAAGTGGCGAATCCTCCCCGTCGCACCACTTCCGACATCTCTTTGATCACCTGCGGATAGAGATGCAGGGTTCCCGTATCTCGCATCATCATCGTGTTGGCAGTCAATGCGCCTCCCGGCATGGGAGAGAGCGGAATCATGGGGGACACCATTTTCGCTTCCGGTGGCACATAATAATCTTTCATGGCGTCCTCAAAGACTTCTTCTGCCTGCAAAATCTTTTCAATATCCACATCCAAATCAAAATCAGTCCCTTTGAGGGCATGCCACATGGAAAGGATATCGGGTTGACAGGTGCCTCCACTGACCGGGCTCTTGCACAGGTCGATGCCATCCGCCCCCCCTTCGAGGGCTGCCAGGTTTTGAGAGATTCCCACACCGGCCGTATCGTGCGTATGAAACCAGAGAACCGTTCCTCCAGGAACCATTTTACGTGCGCCTTTCACCGTCTCGTAAACCTTGTGGGGATTGGCCGTCCCACTAGCATCTTTGAAGCAAATCGACTGAAAAGGAATATCCGACACCAGGATTTGGCGGAGACGTTCCAGGTAAAATTCGGTGGTGTGCGCCCCTTCGCAGCCAGGGGGCAAGTCCATCACGGCAATGACGATCTGGTGGTGCAGTCCATAGTGGTCGATTCGCTCTCCGGAATAGCGAAGGTTGTTGACGTCGTTCAAAGCGTCGAAATTACGGATCGTGGTGATTCCATGTTTTTTGAACATCCTGGCATGCAGGTCGATGACGTCCCGTGGTTGTTGACTGAGCGCCACCACGTTGATTCCGCGGGCCAGCGTTTGTAAATCCGCTTCGCTTCCGGCCACCTCGCGAAATCGATCCATCATGTCGAAGGCGGATTCATTGCAATAAAAAAACAAACTCTGGAATCGTGCGCCTCCCCCTGCTTCAAAATGTTGAATTCCCGCATCGACGCTGGCCTGTAATGCCGGCAGGAAATCATCGGTCAACACTCTCGCTCCGAAACAGGATTGAAAGCCATCCCGAAAAGACGTATCCATGAATTTAACGATCTTTTTCATTTTTCAGCTCCCTCCTGATTCGAAGGCGTTGATTGCTGCTGCAAAAACCGCGATGGGTACCTCCTCTCGAGGAGAGGCGATCGTTTCCAATTTTTTTTGATTTTCCCTTTTCATGAATTCCGCTTCGCGTTTGGTTTGATGACGGCACATCCAGGCGACTTTCCCCAAGCACCAGACCATCACCGTCAAAAACAAAAAAACGGCGCCCATTCCCATAATCATCAATTTGAAACCTTCCAGTAACATGGATTCCCGGATTGTTGCGTTTGAATATTGCCTTCCCTTTGGCGAAGATTCTAACACATTTCAGAATAATAGATAGTCTGAATCCATTCTTTAGGCCAATGCTTGAAGAAAGGCACAAAGGCACAAAGGGGGAAGGCACAAAGGCACAAAGGCACAAAGGCACGAAGAAAGGCACAAAGGCACAGAGGCACAAAGGCACAAAGGAAGAGAGGTGCTTCCTGAAAGAACTGATAACTGATAACCGATAACTGATAACTGATAACTGATAACTGATAACTGATAACCGATAACTGATAACTGGCACAGAGGCGCAAAGGAAGAGAGGCACAGAGGCACAAAGGCACAAAGGCACAAAGGAAGAGGGGCACAAAGTTGACTCGACAAGGAACTGATAACCGATAACCGATAACTGATAACTGGCACAGAGGCGCAAAGGAAGAGAGGCACAAAGTTGAGTCGTCAAGGAACTGATAACTGATAGCCGATAACTGATAACTGACAACCGATAACTGATAACTGATAACCGATAACTGATCACTGGCGCCAAGGCGCCATGGCACAAAGGCACAAAGGCATACGGGATTCCTGGGGATGCCGGGAATGACACGTTTTTTGACTCCTGATTGACTTGAGGAATTGTGACTTTCCTTTTGAATTTATCCCCGCTAGAATGGGTTATTTATTTTTTCATCATCAATAGAGGAGGATCTATGTCACTGCGAATTAATGACGAAGCGCCGAATTTCACGGCTGAAACGACCGAAGGGACCATCGATTTTCACCAGTGGATTGGAGATCAGTGGGCGATTCTTTTTTCCCACCCTAAAGATTTTACCCCCGTCTGCACCACCGAATTGGGTTATATGGCAGGGCTTGCTTCAGAATTTGCCAAGCGAAATTGCAAAGTCATCGGTCTGAGTGTGGACCCGGTCCCGGATCACCGGGGATGGGCTAAAGATATCGAAGAAACCCAGGGACATGCGATCAATTATCCCTTGATCGGCGACACGGAGCTCGCGGTTGCCAAACTCTACAATATGCTCCCTGCCGATGAACCCGGTGGTTCGGAAGGGAGAACGGCCGTTACCAATGCTACCGTCCGTTCCGTATTCATCATTGGTCCTGATAAAAAAATTAAATTGATGCTCACCTATCCCATGACCACGGGGCGAAATTTCGATGAAATCCTCAGGGTGCTGGACTCGATGCAACTCACCGCCAAACACAAGGTGGCCACTCCGGTGAATTGGCAAGATGGCGACGAGGTCATTATCGTTCCTGCCGTCAGCAACGATGAAGCCCAAGGTATGTTTCCGGAGGGTTGGAAAACCGTAAAACCTTACCTGCGCCTGGTGAAACAACCCCAATGATGGCTGTTTCTCCCTGCAAAGAGAGGCACAAAGGCACAAAGGCACAGAGGCACAAAGGCACAGAGGCACAAAGGGGGGAAGAGAGGCATACTGGATTCCTGGTCTGGGCCAGGAATGTCACTTTCTTGGTTTCCCTGGATTCCTGGTCTGGGCCAGGAATGACACTAAGGGAAGGCACAAAGGCACAGAGGGAAGGCACAAAGGAAGAGAGGCACAAAGGCACAAAGGGGGGAAGAGAGGCACAAAGGCACAAAGGGGGGAAGAGAGGCATACTGGATTCCTGGTCTGGGCCAGGAATGTCACTTTCCGGCCAGGCACGAAGGCACAAAAGAGATTCGTGAAGGAACTGATAACCGATAACCGATAACTGGTGCCAAGGCACAGAGGCACAAAAGGGGGAAGGCACAGAGGCACAAAGGCACAAAGGGGGAAGGCGATGCTTCGGTTGCGATCTTTTTAATTTTTCAGGTCAATCGAGGACTTCGAGGAATCCGGCCTTCGAGGGGATAGGCGGGATCGTTGTACCCGGGCGTGGAGGGATGTCCGGGTGTGACCAGTTGATCCACCAGCGCTTCGTCTTCGGCAGTGAAAGTATATTCGAGCGCTCCCAAGTATTCTTCCCACTGCGTTTCGGTTCGGGGACCGGTGATGGTACCGGTCACCAACTGGTTGTTCAATACCCATGCGACGGCAAATTGACCCGCGGTGATCCCTCGAGTTTCGGCATGAGATTTGAGTTTTTGCGCAATCACCAGGGATTCTTTCCGCCATTCCGTTTGCAATATTCGTCGGTCCCGGCGTCCCGCCCTGGTTCCGTCAGGGGCTTCCGCTTCGACTCCGTATTTGCCGGTCAAGACCCCACGCGCCAGTGGGCTGTAAGGGAAAACTCCCAATCCGTAATAATGGCAAGCTGGTAAATGTTCCACTTCCGGCATACGGTTCATGGCGTTGTAGTAAGGTTGACTGACCACGGGCCTGTCGATTCCCATCGAGTCACAAAGATTGGCCATTTCCGCGACTCTCCAGGAGCGGAAATTGCTGAGACCAAAATGGAGAATTTTCCCCTGTCGGATTAAATCACCCATTGCATGCGCAGTCTCTTCGAGGGGGGTGGTGTGGTCTTCCCGGTGCAAATAATAGATATCGATATAGTGGGTGCCCAAGCACCGGAGGCTGTTTTCGGCAGCTTCCATGATCCATTTGCGTTTCAGTCCCCTTTGATTCGGACCATCTCCCATGGGATTGGCCACTTTGGTGGCCAAAACCCACCATGAACGATCTTCCCGGACGAGCATTCCGGTGATTTCTTCAGAGCGTCCATGATTGTATACATCCGCCGTATCAATGAAATTGATACCGGCGTTTCGTGCTTTGTCAACGATGCGTTTGGAAGTGGTTTGATCCGTCTCTCCTCCAAACATCATCACGCCCAGGCACAGGGGTGATACTTGCAAACCCGACTTTCCCAACCTGCGATATTCCATCTGTCCTTCCTTAGTGCGAGTGATTCCGGTTTCTGGTTAAAATATGCGTTATTCCATATCTTGGACTTCAGACATTTGAGTAAGATTCAGACTGCTATCCTCCCCATGAATCAATCTGGAGAGTCTGCCATGTTGTCTCTTCCCAATGAATTTATAATCATTTCAGAGTCATTTAGAAAGCTTTTTTCACCATCGGTTTGGGGATAGTCCCCCTCTTGAGAGTTGGTGCTTATTCTCAGCAAGATTCGCCCTCTAAAGTGTGGTGATTTTGCAAATAGACGGTGTTTTCCGGCTCGGTTACCCGGGTTTACAGTTATTTTTCCCGATTTTATGAGGAACCACACTCAATAGGGAGAACATCGAAAGTCATCACCACCGGCAGAGCTGGTGGCTTGAAGAGGCCCCCAGTATGAGGGCAAAACGTGTTCGTCATCGTAAAACGTGCTCGTGCTCGTGAACGAAAAAGGCTGCCATGTTAGATCATGAAAAACTCGATGTATACCAATGTTCCATCGAATTTTTAGCGTTATCTGTCCAAGTCATCGAAACATTGCCAAAAGGATACTCAGCCTTAGTTGACCAACTGAAAAGGGCCTCATGGTCGATTCCTCTCAATATCGCAGAAGGCTGTGGAAAAAATTCCCTTCCTGACAAGCAACGATTCTATGCATTGGCCCGAGGTTCCGCAATGGAATGCGCTGCTATTCTCGATGTTTTAAACGTGTTGAAGATCATCCAGCCTCCTTTATTTGACGAAGGGAAACAGTTACTTCATCGCATTGTTTCTATGTTAACCAAAATGTGCCGTCGAATTCACTGACCGTTCACGAGCACGAGCACGGCTAACAGACACGGATACGTTTCTCATGTCTGACCGGCAAAGCCTATTAGGTTCGCACCAGCAGAGCTGGTGGTTTAATGAGATTAATTAGTTGATCTTTATATTCAATGAGTGACCTCAGACGTTTCGATGCTGCTTAGGCGCTACTGGAAGTGCTGGAGATCACCACCGGTGGATTCGGCGACAACTGGCTAAGCGCCAATTTCAAATCCGGTACCAATGGCAGATTCTGCGCGAAGAGGGGAGGTCGTATGAAAAAAAGAAAATTATTCTGACTTACTCTCCAGAAATTTCTTGATTTTATTGTAGACAACTTGAGCCTCTTGGCGATTGGCCTTCCAAAGGCGCTCATAGGATCGAAGACAATTCGAATGGGGTTCTTTCTTGGATTTCAGCGTCTTAACACGAGTTGCGGCTTTTCTACGCGTCGATTCGTCATTAGCCTCTTCATCTCGTTCTTTCAGAATATAATAAAGATTCTCAATATGTTTTGCGCGATCTTTAAATAGCCAATTCCTTTTACTTTCATTATCCAACCCAAACAACTCGATAGTCACCATGGCACGTAAGCGGTCGAATCCATTGCGTCGTGGTTGAGGCGACAATGCATAGAATTTGATCAATTGCTCCGGTTTGCAGTCAAGGTCCCCCAATGGATAAATCAGGTACGGCAATTCTTTTTTGGAGTCATAGGGATCTTTCACTCCGCTCATCCTTTTTCCAGCGATGGGGAAATAGTTCTTTTTGAAAACAGAATTGCAAGTCTTACAGGATGTTACATAATTCATAGGGTGATAGGCTAGAAGGCGATATCCCGGTTCTGAACCGGAAGCCGGCTGGTTTATATTGAAACATGCTCCCGATAGATATTTGGGGATAGGCCAACGCCTGATTTCGTTTTTTGGTCGGAAATGTTCAACGTCTTGTTCAATCGCTTGATCTTCAATCGATTTTTCGCAGAATGCGCACTTTGAACTTTGCAAGGACATGTAGACCGGTTTTATTTCGCTCCACATGCCAGTTATTTTCTTTCGACTGCCACTTTCAATTTCTTTAGTTCTTTTGGTTGCCCTGTCCCGCCATGTCTTATTAATTGCGTCTATACGACGATGAAGCTGCTCAACGGAGATGGGGTAGTGGATCATGCTCACCCCAATCCATTAGTCATGGCATCGATGAGTTTCTTTGCGGCAGTACGATCTCCACTACGAGCTTTGAGTCTGAGTTCCTCGAGTTCATTTCGTTTATGACGTGCGCGTGTCGAAGTCAGACCGAACAAGTCGGTTAGCAGGATCTGATCGGCATCCAGACCATAGATATTATCCGTTACCCGCTGAACGGAAGTTTGGTTACCATAACGCTTCAATCGTATGACGTTGCTTCGTTGAAGACTGCCAGCAATCAACGGGCTATGGGAAGTCAGGATGAACTGCATCTTTGGTAGCGCCTCCGACAAAGTCTCGATGACCGTCATTTGCCATTTGGGATGAAGGTGTAAATCGACCTCGTCAACCATAACAATACCTTGATTTTCGACCAGCTTCTTGTCTTTCGGACATCCAATACAGATATGATAAAGAAGATCCGCAATCCATCCGACAAATGCCCGGTATCCGTCGGAAAGGCTTTGAAAGGGAATAGGAATATTACCGTGTTCGAAAAGATAATCTCCGTTTTTCAGAATCTCGGTAAGCTTAAAATGCCCCGGTCCGAGGATTTTGTTTATCAAGCGCACAACCTGCGCGTATCTCTCCGGGTATGACTCTCTGAGCGAAGGAAGCCAGTAAGTAAGTGGGATCAAAGAATAGGAGTCTTGAAAAATTCCTTGAACTCGTTGCGCTCGCAGAAATCGTGACTTGGTCCTCGCGCCCATGTCGAGGCTTTCACCAGGCTCCACCCGTCGAGACGCCCCATATGCGACAATAAAGTAGGCGTCATTTTTCGAGTCGAAGACTCTATCCCAGGGTTCCGGATCGTCTGTTGTTTTGAATTGAATCTCTTCCAGCTCGCCTCGTCTCCGAATCGTCAGCGTCGAACCCAAAGCTTTATGTTGTGAATTATCGTGTTCATGCATCCGAAATATGGTCGATATCTCGCCTGTTTCTCTGCCACGTTTTGGATCTGTAATTCGTATTAGATCCCGTGTTCCCAAGTTGGCTTGTGTCACGGCGGGCCCGAAAGCAGCGAGTGCCAGTGCTTGAAGAATCGTCGTTTTGCCAGACCCATTGTCCCCTAACAGCAAATTGACGTTAACAAATCTGGGTTTCGCAGCACTCACCTCATTTTCTGAAAAAAATTCCTGGTCGGGATGCACAAAATTAATTTCTTTGCGGGCATTGAACGTTCGAATGTTTTTCAGTACTAATTGATCAACATACATAATACCAAGGCTCATTCTTGAGGCTGATACGGAGATGGTGCCAGATGGATTAAACTATTATGAATTGGATCAAACAATGCAGATTGTCATAGTTCGTCTTCGAAATCGGTTGGTTAAGATATATCGAAATTTGCAGAGGAGGTCAATTGTTATCATCTTTTTGTATTTGGGTCGCGAATTCATCAAACCAATTATCGCTCAACAAGCGCTATCCGTTCAATTCGGCACACGTCCCAGCCTGTCACCCCGAGCTTGATACGAATCCTGCCTATTTTTTTCATTTGGGGCTTGACACAGCGAAATAGTCGTGCTAAAAACATGCCTTCACCAAGGTACCTGATGGCGGCCGCATTGGTCTCGGCGCCCGGAGCTGTAAACACCCAACAGCCCAACGAAAACGGTGTCGCTGAATTCTTCGTTATACGGCCATCCGAGATGATCATGGACATACTCGACAACGGCGAGCATCGTGTGTAACACGTTCGACAGAATTCGGGTACTGATTGCCGAGGGCCGTGTACGCATTTCGGAGCACGGATACGACGAGATCACCACTGACGGACTACTTGCAAGGGAACTTTTCGAGGGTGTGGAAACCGCCGAGGTGATTGAAGATTATCCGAACTACCCCAAAGGAGCGTGCGTTCTGCTGCTCCAAAAAACGAAGGATGGGCGCTCCGTCCACGCCGTATGGGGAATTCCCGCTGGCCATACGTGTCCGGCAGTGCTGGTTACAGCGTACCTACCTGATCCTGAAAAATGGGAACTCGGATTCAAGCGGAGACGCAAATGAGTAAGAGAAAACGAACGAAGCTCATTCACGAAGGAAGCTACGTTGCGGAAGTCGACGTAGAACTCCTGGAAGAGCCTGAAGGATGGTCACCGTATCTTTCTCTGGAAGACGCTTATCGTCTTGATGATGTTCGGGTGGCTCTTCGGCGAGGTGACATCGAGACTGCTGCAAAATACTCGCGCGTGTTCAGCCTCACGCCCGTCACCGTGTAGGGCCGTATCACATCCTCCCCACCTGTCCGGACGGCAGACGTTACGAGGGAGAATGGTACGATTATTAGGAACACGCTCATCGAGTAGAATATTCATAAATTATCAAGTAAGGATTGCTTGGATAATTAATCTCATTAAACCACCAGCTCTGCTGGTGCGAACCTAATAGGCTTTGCCGGTCAGACATGAGAAACGTTTCCGTGTCCGTTAGCCGTGCTCGTGCTCGTGAACGGTCAGTGAATTCGACGGCACATTTTGGTTAACATAGAAACAATGCGATGAAGTAACTGTTTCCCTTCGTCAAATAAAGGAGGCTGGATGATCTTCAACACGTTTAAAACATCGAGAATAGCAACGCATTCCATTGCGGAACCTCGGGCAAATGCATAGAATCGTTGCTTGTCAGGAAAGGAATTTTTTCCACAGCCTTCTGCGATATTGTGAGGAATCGACCATGAGGCCCTTTTCAGTTGGTCAACTAAGGCTGAGTATCCTTTTGGCAATGTTTCGATGACTTGGACAGATAACGCTAAAAATTCGATGGAACATTGGTATACATCGAGTTTTTCATGATCTAACATGGCAGCCTTTTTCGTTCACGAGCACGAGCACGTCTTACGATGACGAACACGTTTTGCCCTCATACTGGGGGCCTCTTCAAGCCACCGGCTCTGCCGGTGGTGATGACTTCAGGGTCAGGCTTGGAGGTTTGTGTGCGTTTCGGGCGAGGGATGGGTTTGTCCAGAGGGCTTCTCGTCTTTGACCCACCCCCGCCCCTCCCAGGAGAGGATTTTGAAACCCGCTTTTGGCTAGAATCATACACGTAACGTCTGTTCGTATGAAAACGAGGTGGATTATTTTTGTTACAAAAATAAAGATGTTATGGTAGGAAAGTCGCATTATAGACAAATTTTTTATTAAATATTTATCCCAAAATTAACGAACTCGACCAGGGGGTATGACTTATGAAATATAAATTCACTATACTTTTAGAACCTCAAGAAGAGGGCGGATATACCATTACGTGTGAGGAATTACCAGAACTTGTCACAGAATGTGATTCAATATCTGAAATTGACGGCCCTGTCCAAGAAGCTTTCGATGCAATTTTTGAGTTATATGCATCCAAACGAAAAGACATCCCTCAAAAATGCGTAGACCCTGAAGAAAGATTTTATATCCAGAATTTTCATCCCAGAACCCATCCATTACTTCGGACTATATACGGCGTCAATGAAATATCGCGAAATATCGAAACGGCTCAAAGAGCTTGGTTGTGAAGAAACCAGGATAAAAAAGGGTTCACACCGAATATGGTCTAATTCCGAAACTCAAAGAGAAACTTCAATCCCTGATCATGGGAATAAAGATTTAAAAATTGGTACATTGTTTAGCATTCTTAAGAAATTGGGTATAAGCAAAGAAGAGTTTTTCAATAAATCTTAAGTGGTGGGAGAAGGGTCACTCATTAGAGGAATTTCCATGAAAAAAACACTTTTCCGTCCACAAATCAGGGTAACCCATTTGCGTGTAGTCTTCAGCGCCTGGCACTACAATTTTTTATGTTTCAGGAGATGGGTCAGGCTTGCATACTTGTAGAAAAGATTCTCTGGATTCCTGGTCGGAGCCAGGAATGACACAAAGGGAAGGCACAAAGGCACTGAGGGAAGGCACAAAGGCGCAAAGGGGGGAAGAAAGGCACAAAGGCACAAAGGCACAAAGGCAAAAAGGCACAAAGGGGGAAAGAAAGGCACAAAGGGGGGAAGGCACTGAGGGAAGGTACAAAGGTACAAAAAGATTCGTGAAGGAACTGACAACCGATAACTGATAACCGATAACTGGTGCCAAGGCACAAAGGCATATTGGATTCCTGGTCTGTGCCAGGAATGACACAATTCTGGATTTCGGGTCGGGGACAGGAATGACACAACGAATGGTCCTGATCGCGCAAGCGGGGATCCAGTCCGGTCTGGTTGCCTACCCCTGGATTCCTGGTCTGTGCCAGGAATGACATTAAGGGAAGGCACAAAGGCGCAAAGGCGCAAAGGGGGGAAGGCACAAAGGCACAAAGGCACTGAGGAAATGTAAAAAGGCATACTGGGTTCCTGGTCGGTGCCAGGAATGACACACTACTAAATTCCGGGTCAGCCCTATTGCCTCAGGCGGCAGGAGAGGTTCAGGCTTGTATTTTGGCATTTAGATTCCGCCTCGAGTCCTCCAGTAAGGGGCTAATTAATCTCATTAAACCACCAGCTCTGCTGGTGCGAACCTAATAGGCTTTGCCGGTCAGACATGAGAAACGTATCCGTGTCCGTTAGCCGTGCTCGTGCTCGTGAACGGTCAGTGAATTCGACGGCACATTTTGGTTAACATAGAAACAATGCGATGGAGTAACTGTTTCCCTTCGTCAAATAAAGGAGGCTGGATGATCTTCAACACGTTTAAAACATCGAGAATAGCAGCGCATTCCATTGCGGAACCTCGGGCAAATGCATAGAATCGTTGCTTGTCAGGAAAGGAATTTTTTCCACAGCCTTCTGCGATATTGAGAGGAATCGACCATGAGGCCCTTTTCAGTTGGTCAACTAAGGCTGAATATCCTTTTGGCAATGTTTCGATGACTTGGACAGATAACGCTAAAAATTCGATGGAACATTGGTATACATCGAGTTTTTCATGATCGAACATGGCAGCCTTTTTCGTTCACGAGCACGAGCACGTCTTACGATGACGAACACGTTTTGCCCTCATACTGGGGGCCTCTTCAAGCCACCGGCTCTGCCGGTGGTGATGACTAATCTCATTAAACCACCAGCTCTGCTGGTGCGAACCTAATAGGCTTTGCCGGTCAGACATGAGAAACGTATCCGTGTCCGTTAGCCGTGCTCGTGCTCGTGAACGGTCAGTGAATTCGACGGCACATTTTGGTTAACATAGAAACAATGCGATGAAGGAACTGTTTCCCTTCGTCAAATAAAGGAGGCTGGATGATCTTCAACACGTTTAAAACATCGAGAATAGCAGCGCATTCCATTGCGGAACCTCGGACCAATGCATAGAATCGTTGCTTGTCAGGAAAGGAATTTTTTCCACAGCCTTCTGCGATATTGAGAGGAATCGACCATGAGGCCCTTTTCAGTTGGTCAACTAAGGCTGAGTATCCTTTTGGCAATGTTTCGATGACTTGGACAGATAACGCAAAAAATTCGATGGAACATTGGTATACATCGAGTTTTTCATGATCTAACATGGCAGCCTTTTTCGTTCACGAGCACGAGCACGTCTTACGATGACGAACACGTTTTGCCCTCATACTGGGGGCCTCTTCAAGCCACCGGCTCTGCCGGTGGTGATGACTCAAGAACGGCTTCTACTTGTTTTTTTGTCACTCTTGGAAAGTCTTCAAAAAAAATTTTTAAAGATTCCCCCTCCTCCAAATAATCAAACAGATTTTTGACAGGGACACGAGTTCCTTGTTCGTCATGACTGATTCAAATATGTCAATCGAACGATTTTATTGCAGATTTTTTACCAAGTACGCTTCGCACCAGGTGGTTCCGTAGTCCAAGCTTGCCATCCTCACTCGTTGTTCTTCATTAAAGTGAATGTTTTTCAATTGACAGGTTCCCCGGATAATTGATATTTGATGATTAATCTCATTAAACCACCAGCTCTGCTGGTGCGAACCTAATAGGCTTTGCCGGTCAGACATGAGAAACGTATCCGTGTCCGTTAGCCGTGCTCGTGCTCGTGAACGGTCAGTGAATTTGACGGCACATTTTGGTTAACATAGAAACAATGCGATGAAGTAACTGTTTCCCTTCGTCAAATAAAGGAGGCTGGATGATCTTCAACACGTTTAAAACATCGAGAATAGCAGCGCATTCCATTGCGGAACCTCGGGCCAATGCATAGAATCGTTGCTTGTCAGGAAAGGAATTTTGTCCACAGCCTTCTGCGATATTGAGAGGAATCGACCATGAGGCCCTTTTCAGTTGGTCAACTAAGGCTGAGTATCCTATTGGCAATGTTTCGATGACTTGGACAGATAACGCTAAAAATTCGATGGAACATTGGTATACATCGAGTTTTTCATGATCTAACATGGCAGCCTTTTTCGTTCACGAGCACGAGCACGTCTTACGATGACGAACACGTTTTGCCCTCATACTGGAGGCCTCTTCAAGCCACCGGCTCTGCTGGTGCGAACCTAATAGGCTTTGCCGGTCAGACATGAGAAACGTAACCGTGTCCGTTAGCCGTGCTCGTGCTCGTGAACGGTCAGTGAATTCGACGGCACATTTTGGTTAACATAGAAACAACGCGATGAAGTAACTGTTTCCCTTCGTCAAATAAAGGAGGCTGGATGATCTTCAACACGTTTAAAACATCGAGAATAGCAGCGCATTCCATTGCGGAACCTCGGGCAAATGCATAGAATCGTTGCTTGTCAGGAAGGGAATTTTTTCCACAGCCTTCTGCGATATTGAGAGGAATCGACCATGAGGCCCTTTTCAGTTGGTCAACTAAGGCTGAGTATCCTTTTGGCAATGTTTCGATGACTTGGACAGATAACGCTAAAAATTCGATGGAACATTGGTATACATCGAGTTTTTCATGATCTGACATGGCAGCCTTTTTCGTTCACGAGCACGAGCACGTCTTACGATGACGAACACGTTTTGCCCTCATACTGGGGGCCTCTTCAAGCCACCGGCTCTGCCGGTGGTGATGATTTTATTGGCAATATCAACAAATCGTAGAAAAATGATGAAATGGACAGTGGACACCCTGGCAGAGCGTTTGGGGCTCGACTATAGAGGCGACGGGAGCACCATCGTGACCCATGCCTGTGGTATGGAAAGCCCCCTCCCTGGTGGAATTGCCTACGTGGAAAATGAAAAATTCGCGGCGCGGGCTCTCGATTCGGCTGCGCAGGTCTTTGTCTGCGAGGAGACGATTGAATTGCCGGGTAAGATACGCATATTCACGCCTCGTCCCAAATTAACCATGATCGCCGTGACCCGGCTCTTGCATCCCGAAAAAATTTTTCCTCATCGCATTCACGAGTCCGTGGCGCAGGGACGGAACGTGCGTTTGGGAGATGAAATATTTTTAGGAGCCGGGGTGGTTATCGGAGATCGCTCAAGAATCGGCGCAGGTTGCGTGGTCATGGAAGGAACCGTCATTGGAGAGGACTGCGAAATCGGCAGGGATTGCCGGTTCCATCCCAATGTCACCATCCGGGACGGGACGCGCATCGGCCATCGAGTGGTCATCAATGCCGGTAGCGTGGTGGGAGCAGAAGGGTTTGGATTCGTGACCCATGAAGGAAAGCACCACAAAATTCCGCAGGTGGGTTCGGTTCACATCGAGGATGACGTGGAGATCGGCGCGTGCAATACCATCGACCGGGCACGGTTTGGCATCACTCGAATCGGACGTGGTACAAAAACCGACAACCTGGTCCATATCGGACACAACGTGGAAATTGGCGAAGATTCCCTGATTGTCGGCATGGTTGGAATTGCAGGGAGCACCAAGACGGGGCACCACCTGACCATTGGAGGACAAGCGATGCTGGACGGACACTTGACCCTGGGCAATCACGTCACCGTCAGCGCCAAATCGCTTTTGGCAAAAAATGTGGGTGAAGGTGAACGGTATTCCGGTATTCCCGCCCGGCCTCACCTGGAGTGGTTGCGGGCCCATGGCCACTTGTACCGGCTGCAGCGGGTTTTTCAACTGATCAGAAAATTCAAGAGAGACCTTCAATCGAGGGAAAAAAGAACTTCACCCCCTTGACAACCCGTGGCTGCTGCCATACGGACTGCCGTTTCCCGTCCCCGGTAATATCCGGGAATCCTTTTTATTTCCTGGTAGCCGAGTGATTGATAGAAAGCCAGCCCTTTCTCGTTGGTTTCGCGAAGCTCCAGAAAAATGACTGGAATCCCAACCGAAGCTGCCGAGGATTTCATAAAGTTCACCAAGTCCTGTCCGATCCCCTGGCGTTGATAGCTTCCCGAGACGGCCAGCAGGTCCAAATGAGCGGTCTTTTCCAGAAACCTGGTGATGGCAAATCCTTGTACTCCCTGCTCGGCCCTTGCCACCACCACCATGGAGCTCGTCAGCCGGATATGCCTGCTCACGCGATCAGGAGTCCAGGACCAACCCAAACCGTATTCGATGAGATCCCGGGAGAGGACAGCAATCGCTTCCGCGTCTCCCGGTTCTGCCAATTCCAGTCTGATGCCTCGATGTTGACTGAAGTGCGTTAAGCGCATTGAAATCCTCATGACCAGAGTGACTTTCAGATCTCCGAACCCGGGTCGAAATTGCGCATCTTTTTGGTTTGTGACCTGTGATGCTTGTCTTGCCTCCGTCTTTGTTGGGCTGCCCTACTCGGTTTTGTGGGTTTTCGAGGTTTGGGTGGGATCAAGGCTTTTCTTACCAGGACTCTCAGCCTTTCCAGCGCATCCTGCCGGTTTTTTTCTTGAGTGCGGAATTTTTTGGCCTCGATGAGGAGCACCTGATTTTCCGTAACCCGGCTTCCGCTGATTTGAATCAACCGTTTTTTAACGTCTTCGCGGAGCACCACACTTTTTCCGATGTCAAAACGTAGCTGAACGGCAGTGTTGACTTTATTGACGTTCTGTCCTCCCGGCCCCGTGGCTTTGACGAATACCATTTGAATTTCCTGCTCGGGAAGGGAACAGGATTTGTTGACGATGACTGCCATGGCGTTCCGGAAAGGACGTCCTGGTTGCGGAATCATTTCCCCTTCCTCCCGGGGAAGGGAAAGGCTTTTACCCTGCGTAGAGCGGTTCAACGAAGCGGCTCTTGCTTCGTCAATCTAGCACCGAAATGGAACCCTGACAACTCCCTTGGATGATTTGGCGGATGAAACTCACCCTGACCCGGCTGTGGTCGTCTTTCCAAAAATGCGGCGATGGCATTGATCCCACCCCGTAAATGAGTTAACCTGTTTGTATGCGATCTCAAGGAAAACCTGATTCTTAAACAATTGCCATTTCCCCTGGTCTCGCCTTCAAAGGAAGGGAGGCACTGAGGGAAGGCACAAAGGCACGAAGAAAGGCACAAAGGCACGAAGAAAGGCACAAAGGCACAAAGGCACAAAGGCACGAAGAAAGGCACAAAGGCACAAAGGCACAAAGGCACAAAGGGGGGAAGGCATACTGGATTTCGGGTCGGGGACAGGAAGGACACTAAGGGAAGGCACAAAGGCACAAAGGCACAAAGGCGCGAAGAAAGGCACAAAGGCATAAAGGCACAAAGGCACAAAGGGGGGAAGGCATACTGGATTTCGGGTCGGGGACAGGAAGGACACTAAGGGAAGGCACAAAGGCGCAAAGGCACAAAGGCACAAAGGAAGAGAGGCACTGAGGGAAGGCACAAAGGCACTGAGGGAAGGCACAAAGGCACAAAGGCACAAAGGCACAAAGGCACGAAGAAAGGCACAGAGGCACAAAGGCACAAAGGAAGGCACAAAGGCACGAAGAAAGGCACAAAGGGGGGAAGGCTCAAAGAGCAGTGCCGACAGGAATTCCTCAAAACAGGAAAAAACCGTGAGTAAATTTCAGTTGAAAGTCATTTCGAACAACAACGAATCGTGGCCGTTCATGCGAGGAATACTGACCCATTCCCTGGTCAAACATGGAATGGAATTCAATAAAGCCTATAAAGTGGCCCAGCAAGTCAAACGAAGCTTGTCTGGTAAAGAAGCGATTGCCAAAGAGGAGTTGCGAAAGATGGTTGAAGACGAAATCAAGGCAAACCTGGGTCAGGAAGATCTGAAAAAATTCAAGCAACCCCTGGATATGTCACTGGCAACGATCCAAGTCATATCCGAGGATTCCAGCGCTCCCTTTTCCAAAGGACTCTTAGCCCGTTCCTTGATGGCCGCAGGGATCCCACCGAATCATACCCACCAGATGGCCCAGGAAATTCAACAGAAACTCTACCAGGATCGAATCCAGGAAATATCCACTAAAAATCTCTATAAACGGACCTTTCGTAAGATCCTCAATGAATCCGGGGAAGAAACGGCAGAGTTTTATAAACTGGCCACCGATATCAACCGCATGGATCGTCCCATGATCATCTATATCGGCGGCGGCATGGGTACCGGCAAATCCTCCCTGGCCACGGAATTGGCCTCACGTCTGGACATTTCGAAAGTCACCGGGACGGATATGATACGCCAGATCATGCGTACCATTTTCACGGAACAAATGCTACCCGCCTTGCACAGCTCGTCCTTTGAGACAATGAACGGAGACACATCCCAAAGTGCGGATACGATGGATACCCGGGAGGGGTTCGTCGCGCAGTCAGTCAACGTCAACGTGGGAGTGCGCGCGATGGTGGAACGCGCCATCAATGAAAACACCAATATGATCCTGGAAGGCGTTCATTTGCTGCCTTCTCTGATCCGTTTTGAAGACCTGGCCAATAAAGCCTACCATATTCCGCTGGTGATCTCTTTGAGGAATGACAAAAGTCACCGAGCGCATTTCGTACTGCGACAAAAACGAGCATTCCACCGCAAGGCTCAACGCTATGAAGAGCAATTCGAAAGGATCCGGCAGATCCATGATTACTGTATCGAAACAGCAAACAAGTACGGGGTCGACATCATCGAGAATGAGGACTTTGACCGTTCCATCAACCAACTGGTGCGTATGGTTATCACCAAACTGCTCCAACAGATCGATTCTCGTCGTAAACGAACTAAAACGAAAAGCGGATGAAATACCCCACCTTGTTAATGATCCTGGATGGTCTTGGAGACGAATGCTTGCAGGAGTTGGGAAATCGCACTCCATTGCAGGCGGCTCAAACTCCGGCATTCGATCTATTGGCGAAAATGGGGCAAAGTGGATTGATTGACCCACTCAGCAATGGAAAACCTGCCAACACGACTGAAGGGATTTTAGGGCTACTGGGATACGACCCGCTTGTTTACCCGGTGGGAAGAGGGGTGATTGAAGCCCTGGGAGCCGGGATCGCCTTGCAAAAAGGGGACATTGCCCTGCGAGGCAACCTGGCGTGTTTGGACCGGAGCAATCGAGTGCGGGACAGGCGGGCAGGACGCATTCGTGAAGGCGCTTGCGAACTGTTACGGACTCTTGGTCAAATCCAGGTCTCACCTGAAGTCGAATTTTTGATCGGAGCCGGGACGGAACACCGTTTTGCTTTAGTGATGCGGGGAGAGGGCCTTTGCGAACAGATCTCGGCAAGCGACCCCGGAGATGGCAATCCCCACGGATTCCGTATCCCTCCCGCCACCTTGAATTCTGCCGATGCCTTTGCAAAAAAGACTGCAGAGATTCTGGATCAGTTTGAAAGGCAGGCGCATCGAATTTTATCAAAACATCCGATCAACCTGAAACGAATCCGGCAAGCGCTTCTGCCTGCCAATGCCATTTTGACTCGTGATCCGGGAAAACCGGTTCACCTGCCACCGCTCAGCCTGAGGAATCAGCCACTGCAAGGAATGTGTATTGGGGGGGACAAGGTCATGCTTGGCCTGGCAAAGCTGCTCCGGATGGAGTACCATCGGACCGAGCGAATGACCGGCAACCTCGACACCGATTTGTCGATCAAGTTCGAAAAAGCCCGGAAATGCTTGAATCACTATGACCTGGTGGTGGTTCATATCAAAGGCTGTGACATTGCCGCTCATGATCGCCATGCTCGCAAAAAACTGGAATTTATTGAGAAAATTGATCAGGCGCTGGCAATTTTTCTGCAAGAATTATTCACCAAAACGGGCTATTTGCCCATCCGGGTGGGCATCACGGCGGATCATTGCACTTCCAGTAAAAAAGGGTATCATATCAATGACCCGGTGCCGGTGATCATTTATCGTCCGGAGCAACCGGCCGACCTGGTCGAGGCATTTGATGAAATACAATCCACCCGGGGAATGCTGGGACGATTCCGCAGTGATCAACTATTGGAAAAGTTATGGTTCGGTACGAACGCTGCTCGGCCCTGATCTCTTTTCACTGGTCAAGCCGGGAATGAGACCTTGTTTAACTCCTGATTCACATTATTTTTGATAAAACATCGCATGCAAATCGAAGGAAAAACGAAACGAATCGTTCCCGGGCCGCAAACGGGAACTATCCTGATGGAAACGAAAGATGAATTAACCGGGGGCGATGCCGCAAAAAAAGCAAGGATTGCGGGAATTGCGGCGTACAAGACCCAACAAAGCGCCAATGTTTTTCGCTATCTTCAAAGGAAGGAAATCCCAGTCGCTTTCATCGAGCAACCGGATTCCACGACCCTGTTGTGTGACGCCTGTGAGATGATGCCCCTGGAGTTGGTCATGCGTCGTTACGCCTGGGGCAGTTACCTCAAACGGGAACCATCCTTTCAACAGTCCGATGGGTCGCCTTTTCGTTTTGAAGCCATTCAATGCGAATTTTTCCACAAGTGGGCGGTGGTGACCGTCCCCCTGGCCGACCCTCCTTTGCAAATGGACGAGAACCGGGCAAGGTCCCTGTACCTGAAGGAAGGAACCTGGGCCGAAGGAGTCTATACCGATCCCTATCTACACATAGCCAACGACAGTTGGCAATTGCACCCTGCCAAAATTCCTTTTGATCCTGGCAAACCACTGATGAGCATAGAAGCGATGATGGCGGAGGAGGAACGTCAACGCATCATCAGGAATTTGATGCTTCCCTGCTTCCAATCATTGGAAAAAGCCTGGAGTGAGGTGCGAACCGAATATGGTCCGGTGGCCTTGGTGGACCTCAAAATTGAAGTGGGACGCCGTCAAAAAGATGGAGAAATCGTAATTGCCGACGTGATTGATAACGACAGTTGGAGAATCTGGCCTGGAGGGGACCCTGCCAGGCAGTTGGATAAGCAAAATTTCAGAGATGGCCATCCCCTGAGCATGGTTGCCGACAATTACGCATTGGTCGCCGAATTGACTCAGCAGTTTTAGGAATCGAGTGCCGTGTCGGAATCCTTGAATCATCGTTCCTATGATTTAGCATATACTGTTTTTTTCCCGCTCACCGGCAATCCGGTGGGGTTCCATCATTTGCTTTTGGCGGAAGTCGTCTTAAGGCAATTCCCACAATTGAAAAAAATTGTTTTTATTCTTTCGAATGGCAAGCACCCGGATCCCACCAAAGAGCAGCAAATTGCAGACCCGCAACTCCGGTTGGAGATTCTGAAAAATGCGCTTCGAGAATTCAGCATGCCTCCGGTGAGCTTCCTGGCACGAGTTGCCCGGGAGGAACGACAGGCATTCATGCTCGATGAGCAGAACACATGCATTTGTACGGTAGAATTTGAATGCAACGAAGCGGTGAAACTTGCCGACCACGTGATTCACCTGAAGCAAAATGCGAAACCTGATACGCGGAATCCGCCTTTGCGACTGGTGTTGGGAGACGATTTGGTAAGACGCATGCGCAATCCCGATATTTTCAGCAATTCCGAACTTTTTTCGCTTGCGGAAAATTGTCGCTTCCTGATCGCATCTCGAGAAAAAACTTCTGTTGCCGAGTCCATTCAAATCTTAAAAAAGACCCGCAACGTTTCCCTTCATTTCCACGAAATAGAAGCGGAACGATTGCCACAGGCGCTGCATCCCTGGTTTGATTTATCTTCGACCCGGATTCGTAAAATGGCGCAGGGCGGGCACGTTCTGACTTGTTTTCTGCCCGACAACGCGGCCAGGTTGGTTGAGCAACACGTGCTCTTTCAAACTCCAACAGGGGCATCGCAAATCAATGAATGGCAACAAGCATGCCGCCTGCAGGAACGCTTAGTGGATCAATCAGCCCGGAAACTGAAAGAAGTGCTCGACCACCGAGCCAACATGAAATGGCCCCATACCCTTTCTTTCGTGGAAACGAGTACGGGTGGTCTGCTAACCGCTGCTTTGGCGGTCTTACCCGGGATATCGCGGCATCTCAAGGAAGGAGCGATCCTTTACGACCAGGAAGCCAAGGAACGATTGTTGGGAAAATCGAGGCAACTTGCAGCCGTTTCGAAAGAATGCGCGATGCAACTCGCCAAATCATTTCAAGAGCAAAGTCAGGCGGATTTCGTGCTGGCTGAAAGCGGAATGGCCGGTCCGCCCGAGGGGAACCGGCGCAGTCAAAAGCAGGGGCAATGTGAAATGGCGCTGGCAACTTCGCACACTCTGAGGCACGTCCACCATCAAAGTTCTCTTTTCCACACAAAAAAAGAACACCAACTGCGTTTTGCTCACGCCGCGCTGGAATGGCTGAGGGACACGCTTGAAAAAAGCGAAAGAAGATCGGAATGATTTCTGCCATTGTCCTTGCTGCCGGAGAATCGAAACGGATGGGAGCAGCAAACAAGTTATTGCTCCCATTTGGTGGCAAAGCGCTCGTGGCTCACATGGTAGATAGTATTTTAGCCTGTCACGTCCATGAAACCCTGGTCATCCTGGGTTACGAGGCGGAGCTCGTCAAAAAAGCGCTCTCCAAGCGAAGCGTGCGCTTTGTAGAAAACCGAGACTATTCGCAAGGGATGACCACGTCCATTCAGGCGGGTGTCCGAGCCATGACTGCAGGGGCGAATGGTATCATGATCTGTCTTTCCGATTTACCACTGGTGCAGAGCGAAGAACTGGAAAGTCTGATTCATGAGTTTGAAGGTGCCTACGCCCACAACAAAAAGCTGATCGTGCAACCCGCTTATCGAGGACAACGTGGAAATCCGGTAATTTTTTCGGTATATTATAAATCGCAGATCCTCAAACACGAAGAGCAGAATGGATGTCGGGGATTGATTCGGCAGAATGAAGATCAGGTTGACGTGATCGAAATGAAGACTGCCCATGCGTTGAACGATATTGATACGAAAACCGACTACGAACAACTCGTTTCCGGTAATAAAGAAATGCAATGAATGAGGAATTATTAAAAAAGTTATCAGAAATGCATGAGGCCCGAGAACCTTTTGTGGTGGCTACCGTCATTCGCGTTGAAGGTTCGGCCTCCGCAAAACCCGGAGCCAAAGCCATCATCGACAAGAATGGAAAAACTCTGGTGGGTTGGGTAGGAGGCGGTTGCGCAGAAAGTGCTGTCGGCCAGGAAGCCCTGGCCTGCCTCGAAGACGAACAAACACGCATCGTGCCCATTGACCTGGATGACGAAGTGCTGGGAGTGGGGATGCCTTGCGGGGGAATGATGGAGGTTTACGTGGAACCATACCTGCCGAAACCGGAACTGTTGATCGTGGGCCATGGACGCATTGCGGAATCCCTGGCGATGCTTGGAAAATTTCTGGATTTTGTCGTCACGATCAATGATCCCATGGCCGATCAGAACGCTTTTCCCACGGCAGATCGATTGATTACGGATGACCAGGATTTCAGCCAATTGCTCGTGGGGCCCGAGACCTACGTCGTGATCGCCACCCAGCACAAAGGGGATCACTTCTCCATTAAAAAAGCCTTGCAGGGAGAAGGAACCTATATTGCTTTGGTGGCCAGTAAAAAAAGATCGGAGCTTGTACTGAAATATTTGTTGGAAGCAGGAATTTCGCAGGAAGCATTGGCCCGGGTACAGGCTCCTGCAGGTATCGATATTGGCTGTACAACACCGGAAGAGATCGCATTGAGCATCATCAGTGAAATTATCGCCAGGCGCCGGGGAGGCTCCTGCCGTCCAATGATGGAGATAAAAGGGATGCGCATTGCCGCCATTCCGCAAAAGGAAGGAAAATCCCCCAGTAAAACTGCTGAAGAAGTCATGGAATGAAGACGCATGAGTTCGGTTCCCTCTCTCAAATTAACGGGACAGCCCGAGGAAAATTGGGTTGAGCGCGTCCGCTTCGATTTTCCCATACTGCGACGAAGGGTGCGCGGTCATCCCCTGGCATACCTCGACAACGCCGCCACTACTCAAAAACCCCGGCAAGTGATCGAAGCGCTGGTACGTTTTTATGAGCAGCACAATGCCAACGTTCATCGAGGAGTCTACACGCTCTCAGAAGAAGCATCGCAAAAATACGAAGAGGCCCGTGAAAAAGTTGCGAATTTTATTCATGCGTCTTCAGCTCGTTCGATTGTGTTTACGCGAGGAACGACGGAATCGATCAACCTGGTTGCTCATAGCTGGCTCAAACCGAGGCTCGAACCTGGTGATCAAATTCTGGTCAGCAGAATGGAACACCATTCCAACCTGGTCCCCTGGCAAATGGCAGCACGGGAGAAAAGGGCTCGCATTCGATATATTCCCCTGACCCCGCAGGGTAGCCTGGATTTGAATGCGTTCGAGCATTGCATCACCCCCGGCACTCGTATGCTGGCCCTTTGTCATATCTCAAATGTACTGGGCAGTCGCAATCCCCTGGAAGAGGTCATCGAAATCGCCCGTAGTCGCCAAATTCCGGTATTGGTCGATGCCGCTCAGTCCGTAAGCCGTACCAAGGTGGATGTGGCTGCCTTGGATTGTGACTTCCTGGCGTTTTCTTCCCACAAAATGTATGGCCCCACCGGTATTGGCGTACTTTACGGCAAAACTCGTTTTCTTGGTGAAATGGAACCGTTGATGGGAGGGGGAGGCATGATTCGTCAGGTCGGGGAGGAGCAATCCGTATGGACGGATTTCCCTGCAAAGTTTGAAGCAGGAACCCCTCCACTGGCGGAAGCGGTCGGGTTGGCTGCCGCGATTGATTATCTCGAGGCCATCGGCATGGATAACATTGAACGGCATGAGCGAAAGCTGATGGCCCACGCCCTGGCGCTCCTTCGACAATTTCCCGGGGTGACGATTTATCCTCCCCTGGACTGCCACCAGAAAATCGGAGTACTCTCTTTCAACATTGGAGACGTACATCCTCACGACGTGGCCCAAATTCTGGACTCTGAAGGAGTGGCAGTCCGTGCCGGCCACCATTGCGCCCAACCGCTTATGCGTACTTTGGGAGTATCCTCCACCGTCCGCCTGAGCTTTGCCCTTTACAACATCCTCTCCGACATCGACCAACTGGCGCGGGGTTTGGAGAAGGTGCGTGACATTTTTTTGCGGAATGGAGCGCCATTTCCGTAGCATAAGTGCCGGACTACTTCCAATAGTACAAGATTTCCCCTGGTTTGTTGATCAATACCTGCGCACCATTGGCTTGTAATTCTTCCCTGGGACGAAATCCCCAGAGAACGCCAACGGCCAACATATGGGCGGCGTTGGCCGTTTTCATATCCGTACCGGTATCGCCCAGGTAAAGAAATGATTCCGGAGGAATATCGAGACTTTGCGCGATCTCCAGAGCCCCGGTGGGGTCGGGTTTGCCTGGTAAATCGTCTTGTTGCCCCAAAACCCGGTCAAATTGCCATTTCCCCAGCAAATCTGCCACGCATTTCTGCGCGAAGGCGTTGGGCTTGTTGGTCAATACGCAGATGCGGATGCCCCAGGCGACCAGAGCATCGAGCATCGCGCCAACCCCCGAATAGGGTTTGCTCTTGACGTTCCGGTTTTGCTCGTACAAATGGTTGAAAACCCGGACGCAGCGTTGCACGGTTGATGGGTTTCTCTCCCCTTCGGGAAGCGCTCGATTGATTAACGCAGTAGCGCCCTCTCCTAAGAAATAACGATAGGATTCGAGAGGATGGCTGGGAAAGCCATCTTGCTCGAGAACCTGGTTCACCGTGTCTGCCAAATCTTCCAAGGTGTCGAGCAAGGTGCCATCGAGGTCAAACAAGACCGCTTTGAATTCCATACGATCCATTGCAGAGTCAAAAGTACGCGCTAAAACTCAATTTTTCCAGCCAACGCTCAGAAGGAGGAAAGCAATTTTTTGATTTCATTTTCAAATCGAAGGGCACGGCCATCGCCTTCATGCATTTCTCCCGAACTCTGCATAATCACCTCCCCCTTGGGGTCTACCAGGTAGAAGGTCGGCCAGTACCGGTTACCCAACGCCCTCCAATAGCCATAGTCGTTGTCCATCATGATCGGGTGATCCAGACCATAGCGATTGGCCGCTCGCACCACTCGTTCGCGTTCTTTTTCGTATGAAAATTCCGGAGTGTGGATTCCGATGACCTGCAATCCTTGTTCCTGGTATTTCTTTTTCATTCCATGGACCCATGGAAAACTGCGAATGCAGTTAATTCATATGGAGGTCCAGATTTCGATCAGAACCACCTTGCCCAGCAAATCGGCTTTTTTCAAAGGTTCTGAATTGATCCACATATTGGGAGAATGCTGCGTAAACTCCGGCATGGTTTTCGCCTGAATCGAAAGGTTGTTCAGGAAAAAAATCAATCCGAGTCCCAAGCAACCTCCCAGAATATTTTTCATGGATGGATGGAGTTGGATGGATGGCATATCAGTATCCTTTCTTTCACTGGAAAATGTGAGTCATGAGTTGAATTTTAATTAATCTCATTAAACCACCAGCTCTGCTGGTGCGAACCTAATAGGCTTTGCCGGTCAGACATGAGAAACGTATCCGTGTCCGTGAGCCGTGCTCGTGCTCGTGAACGGTCAGTGAATTCGACGGCACATTTTGGTCACGAGCACGAGCACGTCTTACGATGACGAACACGTTTTGCCCTCATACTGGGGGCCTCTTCAAGCCACCGGCTCTGCCGGTGGTGATGACTTATAAAATCAATAATTTAATATTTATGATGTGTCATGCTGGTTCCGGATCATCCAGAATCCAAAATATCAGCCGGATCCCCCTGGATTCCTGGTCAAGCCAGGAATGACACGTTTTTTAACATCTGATTCGCATACTGGAAAATGCGAAGTTAATGTCGGCTACCCATTTAAACATAGATAGAATGTCGGGAATCAATGGAATTGATTACACGCGATTCCTTGAAAAACTGCCATTCAATAAGAATTCCGGAATTTTAACAGAATCGTCAAGACTGCTCGAAAAAGCCTCGAGGCTAACCAACGAGGAAGAGGACGAATTCCCGACTGATGCCGGCGATCCACGACAACGGACTCCAGGCGGGCAGGAACAGACTGATGAGTAATAATCCCACGATGGCCATAGTGCCATATTGCATATTCCAAATGACGTACTTGCGCCTTGCGCGAGAGGGAAGCAGGTAAGGCAACACGTAACTGCCGTCCAGGGGTCCCAGGGGGATGAGGTTGAAAAGGCACAAACTCATATTGATGAACATGAATAAAAAGAGAAAGGGTTGCCATTGAAAAGCCGTCAATCCGGATAACGTAAACACGTTCATCAAGACGCCTCCGATGATGGTGAGGATCAAGTTCATTCCAGGTCCGGCTGCAGCGACATAGAGATGGGCATTTCGGATGCGAAAATTTCTGGGATCCACCGGGACCGGTTTGGCATAGCCGATGCCGACGAATAAAAGCATTAAGCTGCCGAAAACGTCCAGGTGGACGAAAGGATTGATGCTCATCCGACCTTGCAACCTGGCAGTGGAATCGCCACATAAATAAGCCACGTAAGCATGGCCGAATTCATGCAGGGTCAAGGCGAACATCAACGCCGCAATGAGTAAAATCCCCAAGCGGGGATCCTGCTGGATAAGATTGATCAAAGACATGGATTCGACTCGTTTAAACCCAAATCAGGTTGGGATTGGGGACGATGGTTTCCTCCCGCCGGGCGCCCACTGAAATCAAGGAGATGGGAGCGTTGACCAATTCACTGATGCGCTTCAAATAAGAAATAAGAGCGGGAGGCAGCTTGTCATACTCGGTGATGTTCTGGGTTGGACAGAGCCAACCCGGGTGCTCTTCGTAAACCGGAGTCAGGTTGACCACGGGCAAAGGCGGCATTTCGGTATAAGTCTGGCCGTCTGCGGTCTCATATTTAATCGCTATTTTAATGGTTTCGAATTTATCCAGCACGTCCAGTTTGGTGACGGCAAGGGAAGTGACTCCATTCAATCGTACCGACTGACGCACTAAAACCGCATCGAACCAGCCACAACGTCTCGGTCGACCGGTGGTTGCGCCAAATTCGGAGCCTTCAGTTTGCAGCAATTCCCCGGTTTCATCGAGCAATTCGGTAGGAAAAGGGCCCTCGCCGACCCGAGTCGTGTATGCTTTGGCAATGCCGAGCACTTTGGAGATCTTCATGGGTCCCACGCCACACCCGGAAGCCGCTCCTCCGGCGAGCGTGTTGGACGACGTGACGAAGGGATAGGTCCCGTGGTCCACATCGAGGAAAGTCCCCTGCGCTCCTTCGAACAGGACGTTTTGACCCCGATCGATGGCCTGGTTGATCAAGATGGAAGTATCCATCAGGTAAGGGCGCAATTGCTCATAATAATTCAAATAGTCTTTATAAATGGAATCCACGGACAATTCGATATTTTCCTGAAAAAAGTGTCGTAACAGACAATTTTTTTCAGGAATAATCGCCTCCAGACATTTTTTAAAATAAGGTGGATCACTCATGTCGACCAGTCGAATACCCAGGCGGGAAATTTTATCCGTATAGGAGGGGCCGATCCCACGGCCGGTGGTTCCGAGCGTACGGCTGTGATTCAATTTTTCTCGTAATTGGTCAAAAAGTCGATGGTATGGCATGACCACGTGCGCAGTGTGGCTGATTTTCAGATTTTCTTTGACGGAGACCCGCATTTCCTGCAGTCTCTCCACTTCTTCCAAGAGGAAAACAGGGTCGACCACCACTCCGTTGCCGATGACGGAAGTTTTGTTGCGCAGGATGCCTGAGGGGATCAGGTGCAGGATGAAGGTCTGGTTCTGGAATTTGACCGTATGTCCCGCGTTGCTTCCTCCTTGATAACGCGCAACGACGTCTGCACGTTCTGTTAGAAAATCAACCAGTTTTCCTTTTCCTTCGTCTCCCCACTGGGTACCAACGACGGCCACGCAAGTCATGTGAATCCTGTGATAATGGTTAGGAGGATTGAGCCAGTTCCTTGGCTCGCAGGTAAGCAGCCCGCAGTCCTTCCTGAAAAAGTATTCCTATACGGCTTTGCTCGAAAGAGCGCAGGGCCGCCTCCGTGGTCCCGCCCGGAGAGGTGACGCGGTGCCTCAACTCGTCCACGGGAATGGACTGTTTTTCCCAAAGTAAGACCGCGCCTTTTATAGTCTGTTGCGTCAATATGCTCGCTTGTTCATGCGAAAATCCGAATTTAATGGCGCATGCCATCATTTGTTCGGCAATATAGAAAACATAGGCGGGTCCACTTCCTGAAATGGCGGTTGCCGCGTCAATGGCATCTTCCTGATCCACTGAAAAAGCGCGTCCATTGGCATTCAAGATGGATTGCGTAAATTGAACCTGCGCACTGCTAAGGTCTCGAGTGCCATAGTAAATGCTCATTCCTTCACCGATTTGCGCAGGAGTATTGGGCATGGCACGCACGATGGAGCGGTGATTCAATTCACGAATCATTTGTTCGATGGAAATTCCTGCCATAATTGAGATAACGACTTGATTGGAAGCAAGAAAAGGCGCCAAATCCTGCATCACAGCGGAAGCATTTTGTGGTTTGACTGCCAGGAGTATCCCATAGAATCGAGAAATTTCATCGTCGATATTTTCCCGAACTGCGCATCCTAATGCTTGCGCCAGGTCCTCACGTAGTGTGGAAACGAGCTCGATGATCATCAATTTGGAAGGAGCGATGGTTTGGGTTGCAAGAAGAGAATGGGCCATCGCTCCTCCCATATTTCCTCCTCCAATGATCGCTAAATTCATCAATCAGACTCCCATTGCCTGGTCCACCTGTTTAAAACACGGCCAATATCGACGGATTTGCCGGGAATGAACGCGCATTTCCGGATAAGGTGGGTTTGGCTTATCATTTTCATTCAGAACTTGTAAGCATAAGGGAAGGATCCGTAAAAATCAATTCCAAATTCGTTACCGCCTTATGACCCCCATTGTTCTCGCTCCTGCTCAAAACAATCTCTATATTGTGAGCGATTCCCACCTCGACCAGGATACCGCTCCTTATGAGGAGTTTATCACCATGTTGTCTTCACTTGAAAATCCGGGGGCCTTGGTTTGTTTGGGCGATTTGTTCAAAGTCTGGTTAGCTCTTCCCCAGTTCTGGCTGCCCATGCATGAGCAAGTGATGGCTACGTTTGAAATATTGCGCAGTCGGGGTGTGGTGGTTATATTCGTAGTAGGGAACCGGGAAGTGTTGATTCCCGGGAAATGGAGCGAAACGTGGGAGAAAAAATTTCCTTTCACTCATTTGGTCCATGACGAATGCCGGGTGGAGTGGCGTGCCAGACGTTATGGTTTCATCCATGGAGACTCGATCAACCGGCAGGATTTGAATCATTTGCGATGGCGGAAAATTGTCCGCAGCCACGGATTTGAATGGTTCTTTCGAGCGATGCCCGGCCCGTTGGCTCGTTGGGTGGCGGATCACCTGGAACAAACTCTGGCTCAATCCAATTTTAAATACAAGTCCTCATTTCCACAAAATGAAGTAGAAAACTTTGCGAAAGACGTTTTAGATGATGTGGATTGGTACTTTGTGGGACATTTTCATGAAGACCACCAAATCCATTTACCTGGCAAACGCGGTATATTGAGGATAGTACCCGACTGGATGAGCAAGCGCACGATACTGCAAATCAACCCTGCCGGGCATGTCCGGACCCTCCACTTCCAAAATGGCGCCTTCCGATGAGTATCCCGGCTATCCGCTCCGGTGTTTCGTTAAAAAGCGATCAGCCGGATTCCGCATCGAAGAATCTCGCACCTTCTCTCTTGCGCACCAATAGTTCCTGGTCCTGAGGAGAAAGCTGCGAATGATACGGTGTCCCCCGCTCAAACCAAGGCAGTCCGTACTCATGGTTCCCAGGTTTCCATGGGAGGACAGGCGCAGAATAAATTCCGGTCTCCATAACTTTCGTCGATTCGTGAAACATTGGGCCAGAATTTGTTGAATGACAAGTTTTTGACGGGAAATGCCGCTTTCTGGCGTGAATAGGGATGGGACCAGTCATCACGTGCAATGGCGGCACTGGTATGGGGGGCATTTTTCAGGACGTTGTCTCGAGGATCCGATATACCTTCTTCGATTTCCCGGATTTCCTCGCGTATGCTGATCATGGCCTGGCAAAAACGGTCCAATTCTTCTTTATTCTCACTTTCGGTCGGTTCGATCATCAGGGTTCCCGGCACTGGAAACGAGACGGTCGGCGCATGGAATCCATAATCCATCAATCGTTTGGCAACGTCCTGCACTTCGACCTGCGCCGTGTTTTTAAAACGGCGCATATCAAAAATCAGTTCATGCGCCACTCGACCATTTTTGCCTTTGAACAATAAGGGATAATACCCGTAGAGGCGGTCCTTGAGGTAGTTGGCGTTCAGGATGGCATAACGGGTGGCTTCACGAATTCCCTGCGAACCGAGCATTTTGATGTACGCATAGGAAATCAAGAGAATGCTGGCACTGCTCCAAGGGGCGGATGCGATGGCGGAAATGCCTTTTTCCCCTCCCACCGGAACCAAAGGATGTCCGGGCAGAAATGGGACGAGGTGCTCCGCAACGCAAATCGGTCCCATGCCGGGGCCCCCTCCTCCATGAGGAATACTGAAGGTTTTGTGCAAATTCAGGTGACAGACGTCCACTCCGATCTTTCCGGGATGAGTCAGACCCACTTGCGCGTTGAGGTTGGCGCCATCCATATAGACCTGACCTCCGTGGTGGTGGACGATTTGACAGATTTGAAGGATTTGTTCTTCATAAACACCGTGGGTTGAAGGGTAAGTCACCATCAATCCCGCCAGCCGTTCCCGGTTCTGTTTTGCTTTTGTCCGGAGATCATTGACGTCGATGTTTCCCATTTCGTCGCAACGCGCGACCACGACTTCCATACCACACATGGCGGCGCTGGCGGGGTTGGTTCCATGCGCCGACGAAGGAATGAGGACAATGTTGCGATGCGACTCTCCCCTGTCGTGATGGTAGGCCCGGATGACCAACAAACCCGCGTATTCTCCCTGAGCTCCGGAGTTGGGTTGTAAGGAGATTCCGGGCAGACCGGTGATTTCACAGAGATCGTTTTCCAGTGCCTGAATGATTTCCGCGTATCCCCGGGTTTGCTCTTCAGGCGCAAAGGGATGAATCCTGGAAAATTGGGGCCAGGTTACCGGGATCATCTCGGTGGTGGCATTGAGTTTCATAGTACAGGAGCCCAGTGGAATCATCGATCCTGTCAGGGAAAGATCTTTGTTTTCCAACGACTTGATGTAACGCAACATGCTGGTTTCAGAACGAAAGCGATGAAAAACGGGATGAGTCAAAAAGTCGTCGCGACGGATCAAAGAATCGGGAATGGCCAGTGAATCGCTTTCTCCTGCAGGAGAACCTTTCCATTCATCGCGCGTGAAGAGAGAAATGAGTTTATGAATATCATCCAGGCTTGTGGTTTCATCGAGACTGATACCAAGCGTGTTGTCGTCGATTTGGCGGAGGTTGATGTTTTGCGCGAGGGCATTGCGTCGGATTTGATCCAGGTCGAGAGGGGCGGAAGGCGCTGATTGAACTTTGAGCGTATCGAAAAAGTATAAATTCTCCTGCCGGTAGCCGAGTTTTTTCAATTCGTTGTTGAGCCAGCAAGTACGGGTGTGAACTGTTTCGGCAATCGCTTTCAATCCTTCGGGGCCGTGGTAAACGCCATACATACCAGCCATAATGGCAAGGAGAGCCTGGGCCGTGCAAATATTGGAAGTCGCCCGATCTCGTTTGATATGCTGTTCCCGGGTTTGCAAAGACATGCGATAGGCCGTGTTTTGGTGGGCATCGATGGAAACACCGATCACCCGGCCCGGAATTTCCCGCGCATGGGCTTGCCGAGTGGCAAAATAAGCGGCATGTGGTCCGCCGTAACCCATCGGAACTCCGAATCGTTGAGCAGAACCAATGACCACGTCCGCTCCCAGTTCTCCAGGGGATTTCAACAACACTGAAGCCAATAAATCCGAGGCGAATACGACGAGCAGTCCGGAAGCATGAGCGTTGTCGACAAATTCTCCGTAGTCACGAACCGACCCTGTTTCGGTTGGGTATTGCACGATAGCTCCGAAAAATTGATCATCAAAAACTGCTTGGCGATAATCCCCCACGATGATTTCTATATTCAAGGGTTCGGCTCTTGTTTTCATGATGGCGATGCTGGTCTCAAAGCATTCATCCGATACAAAAAATTTGTTCTTGCCCGGATTTCGTCCTGTCGACCGGGCGGGATCCTTCTTTGCTCCTCGTCGACGTTTGTTTGTGACGCGATAGGCAAGCGTCATCGCTTCGGCAGCCGCGGTTCCCTCATCGAGTAGCGAAGCGTTCGCAATTTCCATTCCCGTGAGGTCAATGACCATGGTTTGAAAATTCAGCAGGGCTTCCAGGCGTCCTTGGGATATTTCCGGTTGGTACGGAGTGTATTGCGTATACCAGCCCGGGTTTTCCATGATATTGCGTAGTATCACATTAGGCGTGTAACAATCATGATATCCCAGTCCAAGGTATGATTTGTAAATTTTGTTCTTTTCAGCAATTTTCCGCAAATGCTCCAGCAGTTCCGATTCTCCCAATGCGTCTGAAATATCGAGTTCTTTCCGCAGGCGAATCGGGGTGGGGATGGTCTCTTCAACCAGTTGTTCCAGCGTGGATGCCTTGCACGTTTCCAACATGGCCTGGACGTCGTCTTCTCCAGGTCCCAAATGCCTTCTTTGAAAAAAATCGGAACGATATTCACTTGCCATAGGACTTTCCTTTTTCATTGCCGAAGGAATGTCAAATTACCACAAATGGGGGTTTGACGATTGTTGCCGGGAATAGTTTGTTTCGAATTTGAATGTTCAGCGTTTCTCCCACTTTCGAGTGCTCGATTGGAACGTAGCCCATGCCGATTCCCTTTCCCAATGTGGGAGAACTGCTTCCGCTGGTCACTTCTCCCAGCACCCGATCTCCCTTTGCATCCAGAATGGGATAGTGAGGACGGGGAACGCCTCGCACATCGAGAATGAAACGGATCAATTTTTGTCGTATTCCTTCAGATTTAACTTTTTGCAAGGCCTCTTTCCCGAGGAATTCTTTTTTTTGTAAAGCGACGAAACGTCCCAATCCCGCTTCCAGGGGATTGTGCCGGTCATCAATATCCTGACCGTAGAGTGGGAAGCAAACTTCCAGACGAAGCGTGTCCCGCGATCCTAATCCGGCGGGTAAGATTCCGTAATTCAGACCATAGTACATCAGAGCTTCCCAGATTTCCTCACTACTTTCGGGCGGGCAATAAATTTCAAATCCATCTTCTCCCGTATATCCCATGCGCGCCAGCATGACAGGATGTTCGTATAATTCGATTTCCCGGAAGCAGTAGTATCGTATATCTTGCAATGGCTTCTTTGTGATGGATTCCAACACTGGTTGCGCGTATTTCCCCTGGATAGCGATTTGCGCGTATTGAGCAGACCGGTTTTCGCAGCACACCCGACCTTCCAGGTTCGACCGGATCCATTGAAAATCCTTGTCGGTGTTGGAAGCATTGGTACAAAGAAAATACTGCTCTTCTGAAATACGATACACCGTCACATCATCTACGAACGTACCATTTTCATAAAGCAGCGCCGAATACTGCGCTTGCCCATCGCTTAATTTCGATACATCATTACAAGTCAATCGTTGCAGGTTGGTCAAAGCATCTTTCCCTTCAATGAAAATTTCTCCCATGTGACTGACGTCGAACAAAGATACCGAATTGCGCGTATTGTGGTGCTCTGTAATGATGCTGTCATACAGAATGGGCATTTCCCAACCCGCAAAATCCACGAATCTAGCCCCCATTTGGTGGTGAAGCTCATTGAGCGGAGTTTTTTTCAGTTCAGTCACGGAAGCCCCTTTTTTTGACATCGGTTTTATAAAGTGTAGGGGAATGCGAATCGGGAGTTTAAATTTAATTTATAAAATCAATGATTTAATCATTATGATGTGTCATGCCGGTCCCGGATCACCCTGGATTCTCGATTACGCAGGGAGGACATCATTGATACCCTGGATTCCTGGTCAAGCCAGGAATGACACTCACCTCGTTTCCCTGTATTCCTGGTCAAGCCAGGAATGACACGATTTTTAATTAATCTCATTAAACCACCAGCTCTGCTGGTGTGAACCTGATAGGCTTTGCCGGTCAGACATGAGAGACGTATCCGTGTCCGTTAGCCGTGCTCGTGATGGCAGCCTTTTTCGTTCACGAGCACGAGCACGTCTTACGATGACGAACACGTTTTGCCCTCATACTGGGGGCCTCTTCAAGCCACCGGCTCTGCCGGTGGTGATGACTCTTGATTCACCTATGGGATTAGATTATAAAAAAATGCCCCATGGAATCAAGAGAAATAAATTTTATGGGAATATCCAGTTGAAAAATAAGGACGATTTTGGCACATTGAGCAACATGGAGCCGCTGGATTTACAAAAAGTGAATGTGGATCTTTGAAACCATTCTGAAGAAAAGGCTGGAAATAGTTTTTCGATTTTGGAAAAAGATGAACGGGTACGAATGCTTATTACGCATTCAAAATGCGTCGTTTCGAAGGAGTGTGAGCAATCCGGATGATTTCTCTGCTTGAACGAACAGACCCCGAGCGGCACCACTGTAAAAAACGGTACAATCAAAGAGCAAGGGAGGAATTATGAAACTTGGTTTGGCAACTGGAATCGCAGGCTCCAGGGTGCAATTGCCTATAGGAAGCATCCGGGAAGCCGAGCAACTCGGTTATTCGATTGTCTGGACGGCGGAAGCCTACGGCGGCGATGCGGTAGCGCCGCTGGCCTGGATTGGTGCGCTTACGCAAAAAATTAAACTAGGCACCGGTATTATGCAAATGCCGGCCCGTACTCCGGCCAACACGGCAATGACGGCCATGACCCTGGACCAACTTTCCGGAGGGAGATTCGTGTTGGGCTTGGGTTTGTCGGGTCCCCAGGTCGTGGAAGGCTGGCATGGGCAACCCTTTGGTAAGCCCATTGGAAAAACACGGGAGTATGTCCGGATTGTACGTCAGGTCTTCGAACGGGAACAACCCTTGACCCATCAAGGAGCGCATTACCAGATTCCTTACGAGGGCAATGATGCTACCGGACTGGGAAAACCATTGAAAAGCATATTGCACGGAAGAGCTGATTTGCCGATTTACATTGCAGCCATTGGTCCTAAAAACGTAGAGTTGACCGCGGAAATTGCTGATGGATGGCTCCCCGTTTTATTCGCGCCGCGTCACTACAAATCAGCTTTCAGGGAATGGGTAGAATCCGGGTTGGCCAAGGCGGGGCACTCAAAAAACATGAATGACCTGGACATCGTCAGTGCGGTCCCGGTTGCGCTGCATAAAGACGTGGTCGAAGCCCGCCAGCGCATAAAACCACAGTTGGCCTTGTATATCGGTGGTATGGGAGCCCGTGGCAGAAATTTTTACAACGACCTGGCGTGTCGATATGGATATGAAGCAGCGGCAAAACAAATCCAGGATCTCTACCTGGATGGGAAACGCAAAGAAGCCATCGCCGCCGTCCCCGACGACCTGGTGGACGATGTCGCATTGTGCGGTCCTGAAGAACGAATTCGGGACCAACTCGAAATGTGGCGTGACAGTCCGGTCACAACGCTGAACATCGGGCTTGCTTCAGAAGAAACAATGCGGGTGATGGCAGAGTTGGTGTTGTAATCCCAGCAAAAACTTGTTATCTTTTAATTAATCTCATTAAACCACCAGCTCTGCTGGTGCGAACCTAATAGGCTTTGCCGGTCAGACATGAGAAACGTATCCGTGTCCGTTAGCCGTGCTCGTGCTTGTGAACGGTCAGTGAATTCGACGGCACATTTTGGTTAACATAGAAACAATGTGATGAAGTAACTGTTTCCCTTCGTCAAATAAAGGAGGCTGGATGATCTTCAACACGTTTAAAACATCGAGAATAGCAGCGCATTCCATTGCGGAACCTCGGGCAAATGCATAGAATCGTTGCTTGTCAGGAAAGGAATTTTTTCCACAGCCTTCTGCGATATTGAGAGGAATCGACCATGAGGCCCTTTTCAGTTGGTCAACTAAGGCTGAGTATCCTTTTGGCAATGTTTCGATGACTTGGACAGATAACGCTAAAAATTCGATGGAACATTGGTATACATCGAGTTTTTCATGATCTAACATGGCAGCCTTTTTCGTTCACGAGCACGAGCACGTCTTACGATGACGAACACGTTTTGCCCTCATATTGGGGGCCTCTTCAAGCCACCGGCTCTGCCATTGGTGATGACTCCGGATTCACGTTATTCCTTGTGATTCTTCATCATTTTCAAAGGACCTCAGTATGACATTCGAAGAATTGACATCCCTTGCCGATCCCAAGCGAATTGAGAATGATCATGCTAAAGCTCTCTGGCATGAAATCCACGGCAATTGGGACAAGGCGCACAAAATTGTTCAGAACATGAGTACCATGCAGGCCAAATGGATCCACGCTTATTTGCATCGCAAAGAAGGTGACATCGGCAATAGTAAATATTGGTATCGTGCCGCAGGGATAGAATATCCCGGTAACCTGGATTATAATAAAGAATTGGAAACCATCTTCGAGGAATTATGAACGACTATTTTCGAATGATTCTTGTCGGTTCAGAGTTTCCTGGTAGATCAGCAACGTTTGCCCGGCAGTTTTCTCTTTAGAAAAGGCTCGCACGAATTGGTGGGCTTCGCGGACCAGGCGCGCACGGAGTCCTTGATCACTCAACATTCGTTGAACGGCCTTCGCCAGTCCGGGGATGTCCCCAACTGCCGCGGTTAAAGCGGTCTGGCGATTCCGAGCGATTTCAGGCAATCCACCCGCGTCCGTGGCGACAACCGGAGTCCCCGCGACGAATGCGTCCAGAACCGTTGTTCCCAATCCCTCGGTTTTACTTGTGAAGAGCAGGAGGTCGAGTTCCGAGAGGATTGCGGGAGCATCGTTTCGGAAACCGGTTAATATGATGCGCTTTTCCAGCCCTTTTGCTGCCACGCTCTCGCGGATCATTCGTTCCTCACCAGCGTCTCCTCCGACAATGAAAAAGGTCGCATCCAGCCCGTCTTGCAGTAATCGACCGGCAACCTCGACAAAGGTCCGATAATCTTTGTGCCCGGCAATTGCGGAGACGTTGCCGATCAGGTAGTGATGTTGAGGGACCTGGAATTCGCTGCGTAAAGCAGGTTTAAAACCTGAAGAAAATTTCTCGAGATCCACTCCGGAATGGACTACCTCGAGACGGTCCGAATCATGGACTACAGGATTCATCATGTCTGCGATGAAACGGGAAACGCACAGGATGGCATGTACGCTCGCATGATTGTATTTCCAACGTGAAACCACATTCTGACCAACCGGAACGTCGACCCGTCGACTGACGATGGCAGGGACTGAATTCCCGAGCAAACTTGCTGAAAGAACGATGATGGAATGAGCATGAGAATCATGGGCATGTATCAACTCGATCCCGAGGCCTCTACAAAGTCGTTTGAGCGTCAATGCGCCTCGGAGATCGAATGGTAATCGTTTTTGCAAACCATGATGCGGAATCCCTCGGGAGCGAAAATAGCGCTTTGTTGCCGAATCTATGGGAGAAAGAACCCATTGTTCAACCCCATATCCAGAAAGCTCCTCAACCAGGTAGGCGATTTGTTGTTCACCGCCACGCCAGGTTTTCGCTGTTGAGATATGAACCACCTTCATCGGCATAAAATGAATGGCAGCTTGAGAATTCCAAGCTCGTGCTCGTGAACGGTCAGTGAATTCGACGGCACATTTTGGTTAACATAGAAACAATGCGATGAAGTAACTGTTTCCCTTCGTCAAATAAAGGAGGCTGGATGATCTTCAACACGTTTAAAACATCGAGAATAACAGCGCATTCCATTGCGGAACCTCGGTCAAATGCATAGAATCGTTGCTTGTCAGGAAAGGAATTTTTTCCACAGCCTTCTGCGATATTGAGAGGAATCGACCATGAGGCCCTTTTCAGTTGGTCAACTAAGGCTGAGTATCCTTTTGGCAATGTTTCGATGACTTGGACAGATAACGCTAAAAATTCGATGGAACATTGGTATACATCGAGTTTTTCATGATCTAACATGGCAGCCTTTTTCGTTCACGAGCACGAGCACGTCTTACGATGACGAACACGTTTTGCCCTCATACTGGGGGCCTCTTCAAGCCACCGGCTCGGCCGGTGGTGATGACTTATAATATCAATCATTTAATAATTATGATGCGTCATGCTGGTTCCGGAAGAACCGGTATCCAAACTATCGCCCGTATTCCCTTGGATTCCTGGTCAAGCCAGGAATGAGACGATATTTAACACCTGGTTCACGTATTTTTAATAGACGGCCTGAACTGCGGGTTCCTTTTTGATTGGCGCCGGGACACCGATCAATTCGCGCATGCGACTCACCGTCTTTTCGGCAGCACCGGCCATGATCCGCACGTCGTTGCTGATGGTGACGAAACGAAACCCTTTTTCAATCATGCGCATCGCGTATTCCGGTGTTCCATTGTGAAGACCTGGTAGTACCCCATGTTCCAAAGACTTGCGTACGATCAAATCAATGGCTTCCACGACGGGTTTTTCGTCCTGGTCCAACTTGGGAGTACATCCCAACGAATTCGAAAGATCAGCAGGGCCGACATAAATGGCTTTCAGTCCCTCAACCCTCAGAATTTCATCCAGGTTGTCCAGCGCTTGTTTGGTTTCGATCATGGCAAAGGGAATGATTTCGTCATTGGCTTTCTTGGCGTAATCGTCACCTCCATAGATCATAGCGCGGATTGGTCCAAAGCTGCGCTGCCCGACCGGAGGGTAATAACAGGCTTCTAAAAATCGTTCCGCATCTTCCCTTCTATTGACCATGGGGCAGATCACACCCATCACCCCGGCATCCAACATTCTCATGATGATTCCAGGCTCCAACCAAGGCACCCGCGCCAGGGGTATGGTCGGGGTCGTTGAAATAGCCTGAAGCATGGCGATCCCTACTTGATAATCCGCTACGCCGTGTTGCAGGTCAATGGTGAGGGAATCCCAACCCTGGTGGGTCATCAATTCAGCAGAAAAGGAGCTGGGGATGGCCAACCAGCCATTCACCGTCGGTTTTTGTTTTTTCCAATTTTCCCAAATTGTGTTTTTTCGCATAATAGATCTTTCTTCTTTTTTTGTTTGGTTGTCATTCAGAGCAAAGGTCTTTTCTCTCGAAAATTCCCTGAGCTATTGATTCGAAAACCCTTGGTTGTTTCGGATTCCCCGAGTCAATCCTTTTTCAACGATGGGTTGTTCATATTGAAACATCGGAGGGACTTATCAAGTTTTTTTGATGATTCTACCTCTAAGATCACAGGAGGGATTTTAAGCCTTGAACCAATCGTCCGATTCCTTCCGCAACAGTTTCTTTTTCCAAGGCTCCATAGGAAACGCGCAAGTAGCATCCTTTCTCCAAACCAAAGGCGGTTCCGGGGATAACGGCCACCTTGTGTTCTCGAATGAGCCGGTGCGCCAGTTCCATGGAGTGATAGGATCCCTGCACTTTGATTAAGAAGTAAAAAGCTCCCCGGGTTTCGGGAACCTGAATCAGCCCTTGTAATGGAGTCAATTTATCCAGGACCAAAGAGCGGACCTCTGCCAGGGATTCCAAGTATGGAGTGCAGAAACTCGCACCCACTTGCAGGACTCCAACCGCCGCATATTGACAAAGGACAGGAGGACAAATCAGAATCGTATCCTGAATTTTCTTGACAGCAGACATTAAATGTTGCGGGATCACCATATAACCAATGCGCCAACCGGCAAAGCCATATGCTTTCGACAGGGAATAGAGCGAAATCGTGTAGTTCCCTGAATTTTCGAGCGATCCCGGAGAGAAATGTTCAACGCCCTCGTAAGTGAAATACTCATAAGCTTCATCGCTGATATGATAAATGCTGCGGGCTTTACAAATTTCATTGACGGCAGTCAATACCTCCCGGGGATAGACGGCGCCCGTCGGATTGTTTGGGGAAACCGTCACCAACGCCCGGGTTTTAGAAGTGATCGCCGCCCGGATTTGATCGGGTTGCAACTGGTATTGATCGTCAGTCGGCACCAAGACGGGTTTGCAACCGGCCATAGTAATCGCCATCTCATGGTTGAAGTAATAAGGAGATTGGAGAATGATTTCATCCCCCGGACTGGTTATGGCCAGGACTGCATTGATGAAACCCATATTGCCCCCTGCGGTCACAACAACCTGATATTGAGGTGAGAGGTCGATTCCATTTTCCACTTGCAGCTTTTGCGCGATTAATGAACGCAGTGGTTCCACTCCCTCGACGGCTTTATACTTGTGAATTTCAAAATCCTGCAGTGCCTGCTGCATGGATTGGATGGCCTGGACCGGCGGACTGTAGTGTACCACTCCCTGCCCCAGGGAGATGGTGCCCGGGACTTGCCGAATCCATTCCCCGACAACGGGAATGATGGGAGTTTGTACGGCTTGAATCCGTTCTGCTTCTCTCATGCTTCCCATAATGGACTTCCTGACTGGGCTTCCGGTATTTACCGGAATTTGGAATCGGCGTTCAGTTCCCGATAAAGATGCTTCATTTGTTAAAAACGTTCAATCATTAAATGTGAATTTTCATCGGATTGGTTTTAAAGGCGACGCGATAAGAAATCTTGCAAAGTGAAAGCTGACCGCGTAACTTTTCAGATTGCTCTAAGTCATCACCACCGGCAGAGCCGGTGGCTTGAAGAGGCCCCCAGTATGAGGGCAAAACGTGTTCGTCATCGTAAGACGTGCTCGTGCTCGTGAACGAAAAAGGCTGCCATCACGAGCACGGCTAACGGACACGGATACGTTTCTCATGTCTGACCGGCAAAGCCTATTAGGTTCGCACCAGCAGAGCTGGTGGTTTAATGAGATTAATTCGGGTGAATCAATATATGCTGTGGCACAAAATTCTATGGAATCAAACATCATTCAAGTGAAAAACGTCAAAAAGAGTTATGGCTCGCTGAAAGCCGTCGATGACATCAGCTTCGACGTTCCAAAATATTCTTGCTTTGGGTTTTTGGGACCCAATGGGGCGGGAAAGACGACATTGATTAAAATACTATATGGTAAATCATATCCCGATCAGAATCCTGCGGGTGAAGTTACAGTCTTCGGACTGGACCCTCAAAAAGAAAGTTTGAATGTGAGATCCATCTCCAGCGTGGTGCCTCAAGAGGACAACTTGGATGGTGATTTGAATGTTGCCGAAAACCTTGTGGTTTATGCGAAATTCTATGGCATTCCGCATAGACTGGCAAAAGTCAGGATTAAAGAATTGTTGCAATTCATGGAGTTGTCGGAAAAGCAAAAATCCCGGGTGATAGAGCTTTCTGGTGGCATGAAACGTCGACTCTCCATTGCTCGCGCTCTTCTGCATCATCCCAGATTATTGATTTTGGATGAACCCACTACGGGGTTGGACCCCCAAGTGCGACACATGATATGGGCCAAATTGAGGCAACTGAAAGCCGAAGGCACCACGATTCTTTTGTCAACCCACTACATGGAAGAAGCATTTCAAATCTGTGATCGCATCCTCATCATGGATAAAGGGAAAAAAATGATGGAAGGGGCGCCAAAAAATTTGTTGGCTGAACACATAGAACAATTTGTCATTGAAACCGTTAAATTTGATAAAAAACAAATCGCGACACTGCCTTTTGATCGAAATCGCATCCGCAGTGACTACTCCCACCAGATGCCCGTTTATTATTCAAACGACTTGAATGCCTTGAAAGAATTGGAGAATTATTTGATCCCTGGAAATTACCAACTGCGACATTCCAATTTGGAAGATTTATTTCTCAAAACAACGGGAAGGAATCTCAATGAACAACAATAATCCTCCTTCGTTTTTTTCGAGGATATTCAGTGTCTGGTATCGTCATGCCTTGGTATACACTCGTTATTTTTTCAGTAACTCATTTCCGGTCTTGATCGATCCTTTGATTTTTTTAGGCGGACTTGGCTTGGGACTTGGGTCCTACATTGTATTGAGTGACGGTCATCCTTACATTGAATTCCTGGTTCCGGGAATGATTCTGGTGCCGTCCATGTTCGCCGCCGCATTCGAATGTTCATTCGGAACATATTCGCGTATGGAATATCAAAAACTCTATGACGGCATGCTGGGAACGCCTTTGACCGTGAATAATATCCTGATGGGGGAGCTTCTTTGGATCGGTACAAAGGGGATGTTCATTTCATTCATGATCATGATCGCGTTGGTTTTGTTAGGAGTCGTGCCTTTGTCCTCTTACTTCATTACGCCGATTGTCGGTTTTTTTACCGGAGTTTTGTTTGGTTCTTTAACGCTTTTGTACACATCCTATGTCAAGACCCTCAATCACCTCAATTTCGTCATGACCGGCATCGTCTTCTTTTTCATGGTATCCGGCGTCGTCTTTCCGCTCGATAACGTTCCCCGCGTCATCGGTTATTTGGCAGAAATTTCTCCTTTGACCCACCTGGTTCGTTGGGTGCGTGCCTTGATATCCGGGAAATTCGAGCTTCACTTATTTTGGGGAATCTTGTATTGTCTCTTGGTTTTTTCGGTGGCGAGTACTCTGGCAATAAAACGTTTTAGCCGGAGATGGATTGTTTAAATGGTTGGATCGAGTCTGCTTTCCGGGAGAAATGCTCTTGTTTTTTTTAAACCGTTGGTTTGAAATAGAGACTTGATTTAAAGGAAACACCTGCCCTCCTTGCCACGCGGAACCGGGAAATTGAATGATTGACGTCGCCATAATCGGAGCAGCCGGCTTGTCCGGTTTGGAATTGATCAGGTTGTTGATAAAACACCCTCGAGTGAGGCTGGAAGTGCTCACTTCGGGGAAATACGCAGGGCAAAGTCTGTCAGAATATTTTCCTCAATTTATAGGATCGTCTCTTCGATTTACAGACCATGAGGCAGGTGCCGCAGGGTGTGATGTGGCTTTTTTGGCCATTCCCAACGAAGCCAGTCTGGAAATGGTTCCCCGGCTGTTGCATCGAGGAGTGCGGGTAGTGGATTTGTCCGGGGTCTATCGATTGCGGGACGTGACGGTCTTTGAGCAATTTTATAACTTGAGACACACATCACCCGGGTTGCTCAGCGAAGCGGTTTTTGGTCTCCCTGAATATTTCAGGAAACAGATTTCCGGCGCGCGTCTCGTGGCCAATCCGGGATGTTATCCCACAGGCGCGCTGCTGGGAATACTTCCTTTTGGAAACCTCGTGGAAGCCTTGGATCGCCCTCCTGTGATTGACGCCAAATCCGGAGTGAGCGGGGCAGGCGGAAGAGTGGAAGACGAAACGACCAATTATGTTAATGTCAATGAAAATTTCAAAGCCTACAAGGTTTTCCGGCATCAACATCTTCCTGAAATAGAACAGTATTTGCAGGATTGCGCTCCGTATAACGCAGGGAGACTAGGAACCGTTTTGTTCACCACGCATTTGCTGCCACTCACCCGCGGAATTTTAAGCACCATTTACTTACACTTCGATGAAGCGCTTTCAGCGGATCAAGTGCAGGGTCAATTCGAAAGCGTTGCGCAGCAGAATCCCTTCTTCCGTGTATTACCAAGAGGTCGGTTCCCTGAATTGAACATGGTGCAAGGTTCAAACCGCTGCCTGGTGGGACTGGATTGTGACGCTTCTCGGAAAAGCTGGATCGTCATCACGGCGATTGACAATTTGCTCAAAGGCGCAGCCGGACAAGCTCTTCAAAATATGAACCTGATGTTCGGTTTCGAGGAAACGAGTGGTTTGATTTAGGGTCATGACTCTACGACGTCCCTTCCGTCGTCCATGATGCATCCGATTGGGTTTCACGGCGGTCCGGCCCGCTGAGGGTCTCGAAATGACACATTTCCTTCAATCTCGAATAGATGCGTTCCCCGACGCGTTTGCGTAGGGTGTCGGCAGTGAATCGTTCTTCATCTCCCCTGTTTTTGGAGAGAAGACGTTCTTTGATGGTGGTTTCTTCTTTTTCCGTATGATTGGAAGTTACCATGATGCGATTGTTGCTGTTGTAACGTTCGGTAATGAGGGTATCCAGGATGTTCAATTCCCATTCGTTATTGCGGCCCTTGCCCAAATCGTCAATAATCAGGAAATCCGCTTCCAGTAAGGGGGCGATGGTTTCCATTTCGGATTTCCCGGTGGCGTATCCTTCTTTCAATTCGGAAAGCAACTTGTCGAAGGGACGAAACATGCAGGAAATGCCATGAAGGATCGTACACTGGAAAACAAAACCGGCCATCAGGTGCGTTTTTCCCGTCCCGGGCGGACCCATCAAGACCAATCCTTTGCGGAGTACGGTGGATTTGGGATTTGCTTTTAATCGAATAATCGTATTCAGCAAACTATAAATGTTTTCGTTGTGTTGATCTTTGTCTTTGCGATTGAGCTGACTGAGGGCAAAATTTTTGGGAATGCGAGCCTTGTTGTATAATTGGATATGGCGCAAACGTCCTTCACATTCCGTACAGGGAACTGCGACTTCCCGCCCCTGAGCGTCTTGTTCCAGCAGAAATCGCGTGTTGTGGCAAGCAGGACATGGTGACGGAAAACATTGACAAAATTCAGCTTGCGCGTAGTTTCCCGAGATGGGATCAATGACGATCCGACTGCCTTGACAGCGCTTACAGGATGGGGGCGTTTTTTTTCCCATTTTCGACGATCACGATGAATGAATAGAGCGAGCTTTAGCGGATGAATTCACCTTTCCCGCTTCCAAAACTGAAAAACGACTTGTTACTGCGGGTCATCAACCACCTTCCCGTCGACCGGGTTCCGGTCTGGATGATGCGCCAGGCCGGAAGAACCGACCCTCTCTACCAGAAAATTCGCGAAAGTGACGAACGTCCTTTGGAAACACTCTTTCGGGATGTCTCGCGTGCCGTTGAAATATCACTTTTGCCTCAGAGGCTCGGAGTCGACGCGATAATCATTTTTCAGGATATTCTGACCCCCTTGATTCCCATGGGAGCCGGATTTTGTTTCCAACCAGGACCCATCCTGGCAAAACCGGTACGAAGCAAATCAGAAATATCCGCCTTACGACCTTTGGATCCTCCGCGAGACGTGAGCCACGTCGCTGCGCTCGTTAAGGAAATCGCAAAGCAATCGCGACAGACGCTTCCCATCCTGGGTTTTGCCGGATCTCCCACTTCGCTGGCTTTCTTCATGATTGCAGGGAAGAGTCCAGGAAAGAACTATAACACGATCTTTCGTTTCATAGAAGAGCAACCGGATCTTTTCCAACAAATGTTGGACGTGCTCACTGCAATGACTATCGATTATCTCAACTATCAAATCGAATCCGGGGTGCATGCGGTGCAATTGTTTGAGTCCTTTGGTGACGTGATTTCCCGGAAAATATATGAAGAATTCGTGCAACCCACCCATGAACGAATTTTTTCGGCATTGCATTCCTGCGTTCCCGCCATTCTTTTCGTCAAGGAAAGTAAACGACTGGACTTGATGCTGAAAAGCGGGGCGGATGTCTTGAGTGTCGGACAAGCTATCGATTTGAAGGATGCCCTGCAAACAGCGCCGCAAAACATCGTTTTTCAAGGCAATATAGACAATCGCGTGCTCCTGAATGGAGACCGGGACGCGATCACAAAAGCGGTGCAGACGTGCTTTGAGCAAACCGGGAAGCAACGACTGATTCTCAACCTGAACCATGGCTTGCTGGCTGACACGCCCTTCGAAAACGTGCAGCATTTCGTCAAGGTTGCTAAAACGCATGGCAGGATCAATAATCCGGGTCGGAAAACGACGGTACTCAAGCATCGCTGAGCGATGCGATATCTTCAATGATCCCTTCGATTTTTTCGTTGAAATGCTGACGCTGCCGTGGCGTTAACAACTTGTCGACGGCAAAGATCATCGCTTTGGTGCGCTTGCGGCCTTCCAGGACGAACTGGCGATATTCCGGAGGATAACCGGCCTCCACGTCCAGGTACCATTCGAGCAGGCGTGCTTCGATAGTCGCCGCGCCACTTTCGGAACGCAACAATGCGATAAATTCCCCTTGTCGTTGCAAGCGGAAATGGTAGCGGGCTTCCAGCGTGTCCGGAACGGACCGGCTCAAATCGGTGATTTGCCTTTTTTGATCGGCAGATAATGGGCCAATCCAATCCTCCATGAATTCAAAGATTTCATTCGCCCGGTCTTGCAGACGTTCTTCCGGGGATTGTTCCAAACTCGCCTGAAAGGATTTATTCAGTTCTGCCAACTCCGATTCCAGGTTCCGAACCTGACCTTCCTGCAATTGTGACAGGAAAAAGGCGGAATCCGTGGCTATTTGCCGGACGATATTTTTGCGCAATCGATAGAAATTATCATAAACCCAATCAATTTCGGAAGCGGTCAAACCATCTCGACTCTTTTGTTGTAATTGTCGCAAAAGCGTGGAGTAGAGTGGAAGTTCGTGCCGTCTGTGCCAGAGCAATTGATTTTGAATTTTCTCTTCTAAAAAGGATCTTTGCTGAAAATTGAGATCAAAATAATCATCAATCCGCCAGATCAGCATCCAGTCCGCATACTGGTACATCAATTTCAGGGAACACGCGCACAGCAGTGACATCGCCAGGAGTAAAGGAAACGTCTTCTTTCCGAACGCTTTCGTCTTCATCTTTACCATGCTCTTTTGCAGAAATCCTCAAAACGCAGGTATGCTTATCCTGTTGAACAGAAGGAAAAAAGCGACGGAGGGTTTTCAACCGCCTTCAAGTAGCTCAGGCCAGTTTTTATCGCCTTTGATGATGTTTCCGGGAACGTCTTGCAGCCATTGATTTTGAACTCCCTTGCTGTAGTTCAGGTACAACTTCCCTTCGTGGATATTCCAGGCTTCCGGATCGATACTGGCCGTGTATCCCCGACTGACCGCCCACGCGCAGTAACCTCCATATTGCGGAGCATAGCTTTCGGGAGATTGGACGAACATATCCAGGTTTTCCTGCGAAGCAAAATACCATTTGGCGTCTTTCCATTCGTATTGGAAATCAGAATCGCCTTCAACCGCTTTACCTTCCTTGAAATAAGCAACCGGATCATACCCTCGAATGGCCTGTCCGAAAAAATTGGTAAAAATTGGATCCAGTGCCAATACCGGAGTGGTTTGTAAAAAAAAGAATAAAAAGAAACTAATAAAGTTAAAACCGGATCGCATGAGCTTTTTCATTTGGTCCTCCTCCCGATTGACAAGAACGATTGAAAACGATGTTTTATGTGACTAAACATCATTGATGACTTGATACGTGGTTTGAACAAAGCCATTGGGGAAATTCTTGGTTCCCAGATGGCGCAATGGCAACTCTTTCATTAAGAGACCGAAGAGTGGAATCCCATCTCCCAATAAAACCGGAAGTTGGGTGAGAGTGAGTTTGTGGATCAGCCTGGCCTGCAAAAATCGCTGAATGGTAATACCTCCATCGATATAGAGGTGGTTGGCTCCCTCGGCGGCAAGCTTGGAGACAAGCACTTCCGGGTTAAGGTTTTCCAGTCTGATTTTGTCTTGCAGTGCTTTTGGAATCTCGAGGGTCTGGCTGGAAAGCACGATAACAGGCATATCTTCATAAGGCCATGTCTTGAATGTGAGAATTTTTTCGAAACTGTTGCGCCCCATGACCAAAGCGTCTACCGATTCAATGAACGACTTATAACCGAAATCATCTTCCTCTGCAGCATATTCCACTTTGCTAAGCCAATCGATTCCGCCGTCCGTCCTGGCGATAAACCCATCGACGCTCGTGGCTACGTAAACCGAACATTTGACCTTCATCACTTCCTTGATCTTCAATTTTCGGAAGGGGCGCTTCCTTGCTTCGCTGCAAAACGAAAAAATCCCGCTCCTCCGTAGGGATCAGTATCCAACAGTACATTTCCTTGCCAAAAGATGCCAGCCTTAAATCGCCGGTCGATAGCGCAATCGCCATCCACGATAAACCTTCAAATGCCCCGTTCCCGCAGCATCACCAGATCGGTAACCAGGCTGCTCGGTCAGTTCCAACATTCGTCGGGAAAGCTCGAGGCTGACGTTCAGCAGGTGCGCTCCGGTGCGGTCCCGTATGTCCCGCAATGCAGTGGTTTTGCCTGCTCCGGCCGGCGCGACGACCAAAAGCAGGCGGTAATAAAACTCAACGGCATGCTTGACCATTCGTATGATTTGATCGGCAAGGGGTTCCCGCATCAGGCTTCTTCCCGGGATTTGGCATCCCCTGCGGGAGTTTTGTCCAACTGCCGGTCGGTAGCCTCTTCCTTCCCCTCGTTGATGACTGTTTCCAGGGGTTCCCGAAAACTGTTATCGCTGCCGGAAGATGACTCGAGGTCTTTTCCGGGCAAGGAGGCCGTCGCTTTGCTTGCAGGAATCGGATCAATGAGAGAGGCCACTTCTGAAGAACCGGCTTTCACCGTTTCCGATTCCGCAGAAGAATCACCGTTTTTATCGAAGGCATCCGCCATTGCGTCCATTCGGTTCGGAGAAGACCAATCTTGGGGTAGCTGGTTTAAACTGTCTTTGACTTCTTTGAAATCGCTGCCTATCGTGTTTTTGATTTCTTTCAAATTTGTTTCTTCAACCACCTTATCCATCTCTTCCTGAACGGTTTGCTTGATTTCATTGCTCGTCCGCTTGAATTCCGCCAATCCTCGACCCAGGGTACGCAAAAAGTTTGGAAATTTTTGTGGTCCAATGACAACCAAGGCGATCACCATGATGATTATCAATTCCGGCATACCGATGCCAAACATAGAATATCCTGTACGGGTTTGAGACAAAAGTTGATTCAGGTTTCCAAACTCTATCTTGAATTCAGGTAAAAATAAAGCACCGGTCGAAAGGGGTCCCTCATTTCCTCAGATTTTTTTCAAAGCTGAAAAGGGTTGTGTTTTTTCAAATTCAATTTTACTACTGAAAATATTTGCGTGTCTCAACCATTCTTCCAGAAAGGCGTCAATGACTGCCGGTATGAAAATCCCGCTGATTGAAAAGGCGAGCTCGTATGGAGACCAAACCGCGATTGTCGACCAAGAGGGTCATCACAGTTACGAAAAACTATTGAAATCTGCTCGCAGGACTGCCTCCGTTTTGCTTGCAGGGGAAGATGACTTGAAGGGAAAGCGAGTCGCTTTCCTGGTTCCGTCCGGTTTTGATTACGTGATGGTTCAATGGGGAGTCTGGCTGGCAGGGGGAATTGCCGTGCCACTTTGTCCTTCGCATCCCATCCCCGAACTGGAGTACGTTTTGGAAAATTCCCAAGCCGGGCTCCTTATCGGGTCCGAACAATTTGATGAGAAGCTGCAAGCGCTTGCTCAAAATTTTCTTGTGAAATTGTTATTGATGAATGACCTGAAAGAGGATCGAAAATCATGTTTACCTCCAGTCGATTCAAATCGCGGAGCAATGATCCTGTATACCAGCGGTACCACCAGTCGTCCCAAAGGAGTGGTGACCACGCATCGGATCATTGCGGCGCAAATTGAATGTCTGGTGAAATCCTGGGGATGGCATAAAAACGATTATGTTTTGCATGTCCTTCCCCTGCATCATGTCCATGGAATCATCAACGTGCTCTCTTGCGCCCTGTGGATTGGGGCAACTTGTGAGATGCTGCCCAAGTTCGATGCCGTCACTGTCTGGCAAAAATTTCTCAATGGCTCTTGCACGCTATTTATGGCCGTCCCTACGATATACGTCAAATTGATCGCCCACTGGCGGGAATCGTCAGTCAGTGATCAACAAAAAATGTCTTCAGCGTGTGGTAAAATGCGATTGATGCTTTCCGGTTCCGCTGCCTTGCCGGTACAAGTTTTTGAAAGCTGGCGTTCCATCAGTGGACATGCCTTACTGGAAAGGTACGGCATGACCGAAATCGGCATGGCGCTTTCCAATCCTTTGAAAGGCGAGCGCAGACCGGGCACCGTGGGTTTCCGTTTACCAGGAGTGAAAGTGCGACTGGTTGATGAGAAAAACGATGTAATCAATGTGGAAGGGGTACCCGGAGAAATCCAAGTGCAAGGAGAAACAGTTTTCAGGGAATACTGGATGAATCCTGAAGCCACACGCCAATCGTTCAAGAATCGATGGTTTTGCACGGGAGACATAGCGGTGATCGAAGAGGGTTATTTTCGCATACTGGGCAGGAATTCGGTCGATATCATCAAGTCGGGAGGGTATAAAATTTCAGCCCTGGAAATCGAGGAGGGTTTGAGGGAGCATCCGGCAATCAACGAGTGTTCCGTAGTCGGAGTTGCGGATGAGATGTGGGGTGAGCGGGTATCCGCCGCCGTGGTATTGCATGCCAACGCCAGCTTGACCCTGGAATCCTTGAGAGCGTGGGGAAAAACTCGCTTGGCGTCTTACAAAATTCCAGGCAATTTAGTGATTGTGGAATCCTTACCACTCAATGCGATGGGGAAAGTGATGAAACAGGAAGTAAAACAGTTGTTTGCTTCGCACTCCTTCTGAACAGGCTTGCGGCTATCCCTCATTTGTTTTTTCGGGAAATTCACATTCCTGCGCAATCGGACATTGGGGACAGTCCGGTTTTCTCGCTTTGCAAACATAACGACCGTGCAAAATCAAATAGTGATGCGCATCCGGTTTCCATTTCCGTGGAACGACTGCCATCAACTGTTTTTCCACCTGCTCCGGTCTGTTTGTGGATGCTAAACCAATGCGGTTGGAGACCCTGAGGACGTGCGTGTCCACTGCAATGACGGGTTCACCAAATACGGTATTGAGGATGATATTGGCCGTTTTTCTTCCCACCCCGGGCAATCCCTCCAGTTCCTCGCGTTTGCGGGGGATCGAACCGTTGTACTGTTCTGTGAGGATACGACTGGTTTTGACGATATTCGCTGCTTTCGTCTTTGCCAATCCAATGGTCTGGATAGTGGTCAGAACCGCAGATTCCCCCGCATTTGCCAATTCACCAGGAGTGGGGAACTGCTCAAACAAGGCAGGAGTGACAGAATTGACCGACTTGTCGGTCGCCTGCGCACTGAGGATGACGGAAATTAAAAGCTCGAAGTGATTGCGATGCAACAATTCCGTGACGGGTTCGGGGATGGCTTTTTGCAATTTCTGAAAGAGACGATGGATTTTTCTATGATTCATCGGGTGCTTCCAGGAAGGTGTGATGGATCAATTGCAATGCCTCGAGGGCATCCTCCTGCTTGACGACACAGGATATGTTGATCTCCGACGCACCTTGCGTGATCATCTCGATATTGATGTTGTTTCGTGCCAATGCTGAAAACATCCTCCCCGCCACTCCCGGGACATGCTTCATGTTTTCACCGACCAGACTGAGAATAGCGCGTTGCGGAATGATCGACACCTTGCCCAATTTGGAGAGATCTTCCTGCATCTCCGACAATCCGTTCTGGCGGTCCACCGTGCAAGAAATATTGACCTCCGAAGTGGATACCAAATCAATCACGATGCGATGTTTCTTGAAGATTTCAAACACTTTTGCCATGAATCCGGGGGAATTCAGCATACGGTTGGAATAAATGTTGACGACGGTGACGTCACTCTTTGTCGTCACGGCAACCGCTGTCCGTTCAGGGCGAAGTTCTTCATGAAAAGAGTCAGCATCGTCCTTCTGAGGGATAATGACAGTTCCCGGTTTTTCCGGGGCAAAGGTATTTTTGATGCGGATGGGAACGGCACCGGCCATGGCGCACTCCATGGTAAAGGGATGCAGCACTTCCGAACCGAAATAAGTCAGTTCCGCAGCCTCATTGGGATAGATATGGTCCAACACTTTTGCTGCCGGTACTTTGTTGGGATCTGCGGTGAAAACACCATCCACTTCCTTCCAGATCTGCAGTTCTCGAGCACGAAAACGAGTGGCGATCAATGCTGCGGTGAAATCGCTATAGCCCCGGCCTACACCGGCAATGATGCCTTCCGTGACAAATCCGAAAAAACCGGTAACCACCGGAATTTTACCTGGCTCCAGAGGTAAATTTCGCGTGATGAGTTTTTGCAATTTCAATGTGAAATGCGGGTCCATTCCTTCCAGCCCGGCAGGTGCTATTTCCGACAGATTCACATATACGCTCTCGATTCCTCTTTCTTCCAGGATGCCGGTGAGGACTCGAGCCGACAAACGCTCTCCGGTACCAACAATCAGGTCTTGGGATCGTGGCGAGATTTCCCGAATCACGCGTATTGCTTCCAGAAACGATTTCAAATGTTGCAATTCCTCGTGGATATCGGCTTCCACTTTATTCCGCAATGCAACGGAATGGATGGTTTCTTCCAAAACATCGAAATGCGTATTTTCTATGAGCTCGATGATTGTGGAATAGTCTTTTCCTGCAATGGAATATTCCCCTGCTTGAAGTAACCGGCTCGTAATCCCTTCCGATTTTTTGTAACTGCTCATCGCGGAAACAACGACGATGACCGGGTGATGCCGGACAGTTTCCCGGATGATATTCGCAACCTGTTGCAGACGTTCGGCCCGCCCCAAACTGGTTCCACCAAATTTTTGAACGATCAATGACATGAATGGCGCTGAAGTAGAATTGTGGGAAATTAAATTGACTCCCTAGTGAGAAAAGATTAAATCTGAATTTTTTATCATTTCTTCATGGTTTTGAAAAGCATTTATCCAACATGCAGCAAGAGAAGGAATGGATGAGGAGCGACCTTGCGATGATCGCGCTCACTGGAGGGATTGCATCTGGGAAAAGCACAGTCGCTCACTATTTGAGAGCAAAAGGCTTTCACGTGATCGATGCCGACAAGTTGGGGCACCGGGTTCTCCAGCGCGGACAACCTTCATACCATCAAATCGTTGAAACCTTTGGAAAAGGGATTTTGAATAAGGACGCATCCATCAACCGGCGGATATTGGGAAACATGGTGTTTAACAATCCGGACCAGTTGAATCAACTGAACCAGATCTCCCATCCGCTGATCAGAAATATGATTTTAGAGCAAATGAAAGAATTTGCTTCGCATTCAAGGGCAGGTTTGATATTTTTAGAAGCAGCCATTTTACTGGAAAGCAGTTTGATTCCAAAGATGCGGGAAGTGTGGGTTGTCGAAACAGATCCGGACTTGGCCATTGCTCGTTTAGGCCTGCGGAATCAATTCACTCCGGAAGAAGCAAAAGCGCGTCTCAATGCTCAAATCGACAACGAAGCCCGCCGTAAGCGGGCAGACGTTTTGATCGAAAACAATGGTTCCTTGTCTGACTTGTATCAGCAAGTGGACATAATTCTCGGGAAAATGAAACTATAGGATCGTGGAATGCCTGTCACCACTCTCGTAGTCGATGATTTTGCAATAAATGGTCGGGTGGGTTGGTTTTGGAAAAAAATCGCTCCTCACTTCATGGCCGAGGTGGCGCCTGCCCGTCTTTTGCAGACTCATTCGGAAAATTCGGTCTCGAGTCTGATTGAAGACGCGGTGCAGGGAGGGGCAAAAAAAATTGTTCTGATTGGAGACGAGCGCAGTCTCTTTCTCGGAATCAATACTTTGATGCGAGTCTCAGAAGAAATTCGCAAAAAAATTGCGGTTGGTTTTTGGCCTCTTCATGACTGGGATATGCTGGTCTACTCTACGAATATCGGCAACCGTCTGGAAAGAGCGGCCCGGATTTTTAAAGCGGGTCATACTTGTCCCGTAGATTTGGGAAAAGTGGAATTGATCCGCGATGACCAAATGCCGCACATTTTATATTTCTGGGGGCAGTGCGAATTTTCATACGTAGAAGACAAGGGAGACCTGCTTGCCCCTCCACTCTTTTTTACAAAACTCATCCCTTTCCACATCCCGGTGCATGGACATTTACAGACAGAGTATCACAGTTTTCATAGTGATGGCGGTCTGAATGTCCGCATCAGCGTACATAACAGCACACCTCACTCCATGCAAATCACTCCGGAGGACTTGAAACAAAGTCGAAAATTACAACTGCATTGGCAGCAAGGGATTTCCTGTCGGGGACGCTGGCTTCGCTTTCCGTGGCGTACCATGGGAATCAAACAACGGGGGTTGGCTCAGACTGCAAGGAAAAAATGTTTTTCTGTCAAGTTTCAAGCAACAAACGGTCCCTTGTCACTGAGATTGGATGAACAGCAACATCGTTGTAGCAGCGCTACTTTTGAAATTGCTCAGAACGCCCTACCCGTCATCACCAGAATAGTGCCTTCCGTATTACCAGAAACTGCTAAAAGCGTACACTCCCCGGTAAAACTCGGTGGAGCAATGACACACTGAAGAATTTATAAATATCAGATTGCTTTCTTTGAAAGAGAGGGATCGTCTCTTTCATGAGAAGCGCTTTCCAACAAATTCGAATCGTGGACTGTGATTTTTTCGGAATCCTCGTTGTTGGATTTTCCATTCACTGCAATCAGTTTTTTAGGAGTTTCATAGGTGAAACATTGTCCTTCAATCACCGCCCCTTCATGGATGATCAGTTTCCCGGGAGGATTGGAGATGTTTCCCACAATATGCCCTTTCGCAAGCACCTCCAATTGATCCCTGGTAATCAAACTTCCTTCGACTATACCATTCACGATCACTCGCTCTGCATGGATAGTGGCCATTATGGTGGCAGAAGGTCCAATTGTCACTTCACTTTGACAATCGATATCACCATGAACTTCTCCATCTATGCGAATCGCGCCGGAACAACGAAGTTTCCCTTCGATTTTCATCCCATTGCCCACATACGTGGTGGCCTCCCTACTTGACTTTCTTTTGTTCGTAAACAAAATTGTCTCCTCTGCAAACCAATTTGTAATAAGAGGGTCTATTCCGCACTGGTAAATTTTAATTAATCTGATTAAACCACCAGCTCTGCTGGTGCGAACCTAATAGGCTTTGCCGGTCAGACATGAGAAACGTATCCGTGTCCGTTAGCCGTGCTCGTGAACGGTCAGTGAATTCGACGGCACATTTTGGTTAACATAGAAACAATGCGATGAAGTAACTGTTTCCCTTCGTCAAATAAAGGAGGCTGGATGATCTTCAACACGTTTAAAACATCGAGAATAGCAGCGCATTCCATTGCGGAACCTCGGGCAAACGCATAGAATCGTTGCTTGTCAGGAAAGGAATTATTTCCACAGCCTTCTGCGATATTGAGAGGAATCGACCATGAGGCCCTTTTCAGTTGGTCAACTAAGGCTGAGTATTCTTTTGGCAATGTTTCGATGACTTGGACAGATAACGCCAAAAATTCGATGGAACATTGGTATACATCGAGTTTTTCATGATCTAACATGGCAGCCTTTTTCGTTCACGAGCACGTCTTACGATGACGAACACGTTTTGCCCTCATACTGGGGGCCTCTTCAAGCCACCGGCTCTGAAGGTGGTGATGACTGTCGGACAATGTATTTATATACAAGAGATAATGGAGAATATGCAAACTACTTTTTTAGAAACTGGTGTTTCGTGAACAAAATTTGCTAAGAATTCATTTGGGATTCAATGGAGAGAGGCACAAAGGGAAGAGAGGCACACAAGCACAAAGGCACAAAGGCACAAAGGGAAGAGAGGCACACAGGCGCGAAGAAAGGCACAAAGGCACAAAGGGAAGAGAGGCATAAAGGCACACAGGCACAAAGGCACAAAGGGAAGAGAGGCATAAAGGCACAAAGGCACAAAGGTGACTGAGGAGCTCTATGGATTGAGCAGTCAAATCAGACGGTGCGCAGTTTCCGGTTGGAGACCTTGAGGATGGCAAAAAAACCTGTTAAGACTTTTTTATCGAATGCATTTTTCAAACCCGTGACGATGGAGGTTCAGCATCATGGCAAAAAATATCACACCGAGAGCCAAAAATTATTCTCAATGGTACCTGGATGTCATCAAAGCCGGACAGCTTGCTGACTATGCGCCAGTGAAAGGCTGTATGGTGATTCGACCAACCGGCTATGCTTTGTGGGAAGCCATGCAGGCGCAATTGGATCGAATGTTCAAGGAAACGGGACATGTCAATGCGTATTTCCCATTATTGATACCACAGAGTTTTTTGGATAAAGAAGCGAATCATGTGGAGGGTTTCAGTCCGGAATGCGCCGTGGTGACTCATGGGGGTGGACGTGAACTGGAGGAAGCATTGGTGGTGCGTCCGACTTCGGAAACAGTCATCGGTCACATGTATTCCCGGTGGGTCAACAGTTATCGTGACCTTCCGGTATTGATCAATCAGTGGTGCAACGTGTTGCGTTGGGAAATGCGGACGCGCTTGTTTTTGAGAACCTCGGAATTTTTATGGCAAGAAGGGCACACGGCCCATGAGACATATGAAGAAGCCCAGGAAGAAACGCTGAAGATGCTGGAAATCTATCGAAAATTTCAAGAGGAGTACTTAGCCATTCCAGTGATCAAGGGGCAAAAAACGGAATCTGAAAAATTTCCCGGCGCGGACGCGACCTATACGGTGGAAGCCATGATGCAGGATGGCAAAGCCTTGCAGGCTGGCACGTCGCACAACATGCAGCAAAATTTCGCCAGGGCCTTCAATATTCAATTCCTGGGGCGCGACAATGAACGCCAATACGCCTACACGACCAGTTGGGGTTGTTCAACCCGTATGATAGGTGGTCTGATCATGACGCACGGTGACGACGATGGCCTGATCATTCCTCCCCGGATTGCGCCGGTCGTGGTGGCGATTGTTCCCATTATCACGAAGGAAAAAGACAAATGTTCCGTCATCGAATTTGCCGAGACTCTGCGCAAGCTCCTTGCGGAGCGCATCGATCCGTTACGCATTAAAGTAGACCTTCGGGATATGCGCCCCAGCGACAAATTTTTCTACTGGATTCAGCAAGGGGTTCCTCTACGCATCGAAGTGGGACCCCGGGATGCGCAAAATAAGGTCGGGGTGTTGGTCAGGCGTGACAACCGTCAAAAACAGGTAGTCCCGGTCGACTCGATTGCAGCAACGGTGATGACCACCCTGGAAGCCATACAAGGAGCCCTCTACCAGACTGCCTTTCAATTTCATGAAGAAAACACCACGTCGGTGAGCAGCTACGGGGAATTCAAGGAAGCGTTGGAAGAAAAGGGAGGATTCATCCGAGCGCACTGGAATGGATCGGCCGAAACGGAAGCGCGGATCAAGGAAGAAACAAAGGCTACTATCCGCTGTATCCCGTTGGAAGAAGATCCTCGACCCGGCCCATGTTTCCTCACCAATGAGCCTTCTGAGCGGGAAGTGGTCTTTGCTATTGCTTACTGAAGGTCGAAATCCGTCCTTTCTGGTGCAGGCGATTTTCGCCATCCAATCGTCCTAAGGGATAGCGATCCAAGTCCACAAATTTTATATATTGAGCTAAAAGCGGATGGACCTCCTGCACTTTGCGGAATAGTTCTTGAGCTACCCTGCGATAATTTTCGTGTCCTTGAGGTGTACTGCGTAATTCAATGAGCCATGTCAATGCTCTCAGGTTGATGCGCATGTACCAACGAATATTGTAAGAAAGCGGAACCACGTATTGGGCTTCAATGGGAAAGTCCACAGCAATGGTTTCGTAAGCATGCTCCGCTGCTCTCATGCCATCCCGGTAGGCTTTCGCAACTCCGGCAGCTTCTATTTCCGGCGGCATGTGGTAGCCTAAGCGCGTGGAAAGCAATTGCCGTTCCTGCGTGAGCATCCGGTGGCGTTGAAGGTCGCGATACATACCATAGTCCCCCTGGATATCGAATGTGTAATATACCATTTCCAGTTCCCGGCCGGGTTTATGCCGGCGATTTTCCCGCAAGGCCACGCTGCACTGAATGATTTTCTCTTTTTCTGTCGGAGAAAGGCGGTCCACGACTCTTCTGATTTGTGAAAGCGACTGGCTGGTATGGGGATAGAGCATCGCGGCGAGCAATTTGGTTTCCGCATCGGGATCATAATCGATCAATCGTACGGTTTCCGCATTTTGCACGGGCATCTCCGGCAAGTACGTCGCAGCCAATTCGCTGGCCAACTTCGTTGTTTTAAAGGAAAAGTCTCGATAACTTTTGAAGTGACGGTGCTGCCAGTGAGCACGGCGCACAAAGGAGGGTATGGTTTTGCGCAGTTCTGTGTAGGTTCCGTGGGCGGTCTCTCGCAATTCGGAGAGAGGGTAGGTTTGCAGTTTGGAAAGTAAGGCTTCGAAAAAACGACCATTGCCAAAAATCCCCATGTTGGTCAAAGTAGAGGCTGGCAAAAGTCCACGGATGACATCGAATACTTTGGCACGAACCGAACGATTGTAAGATCCCTCATCCATGCTCTCTTCTCGTGGCATCCAATGCCGGACATAAGTACTGACGGGTTCAAAAAGACTGGCGTAGGTGTCGAACAAGTTTCGATTGGTTTCCAAGTAGAGGGATCTGTGGGAGGAATTCAGTAGTTTCGGGTCTTTGTAGTACAAATAGTCATCGCCGGCTTTTTTACTGAAAGTCACATAGCGAGTTGATTTTTCCAGGGGGGAGCCTCCAATACGGGCATCCTGAATGTGTTTGGTGGCCAGGATTGATATGTTTTCGATGGCCAGGTGCGCGCCTCCCAATTCTCCTATCGAATCATCACCGTAGCCATCCAATATGCGATCATAGAAGTCCTGAGCTCGTTCGATGGCCAATGCATCTTCGTTCCATTCCTCAATTTTACTCCGGATTTTCTGGAGGGCGGAATCCCTGTTTTGAATGAATTCTTTGAGCAAAAGGCGTCTCAGCCCCAGGGTGGAGCGTGAATAGCGGGAAAATAAAGCTCCCTTTATCACCTCGGGAAGGTTTTTCAATACGAAAATGGATTGATCAGTATTGGTCACGTAAGGAGCAAGTAAAGCTTGTTCCTCAGGAGTGAATTGCTCGTGTGTCCGCATGAACCGGTTCAGAACATCGATCAGGTGGTAGGAATACCATGCGAATTGGGCAGCGCTTCCTCTGTCTTGGGAAGCGGAATGTTGGTATATTTGGTTTCCTGGTTGGGTTTGTAGGTATCCTTCAACAAATCACGAGTATAATCAAAACGATCGCGTGAAGAGTAAGCCATGGCGATGACGCCGGTATCCATGCGGATTGCCTCTTTCGGGCAGGCCTCCACGCACAGTCCGCAAAAAATACAACGCAATTCATCGATGTCGAAGACCACCGGATATTTTTCAATCGATAAATCCGGATGATCGCCTGATTCGATATAGATACACTGGGCGGGACAAATCGTTTCACACATGTAACAAGCGACGCATTTGATGAAACCATCTTCCCGTCTCGTCAAGCGATGTCTTCCCCTCCATCGCGGAGATACCGGACGTTGTTCCTCGGGATACTGGATCGTCACCACGTCTTTGGCACCAAACAAATTTCTTAAGAAATGACGTATGGTCAAACGCAGACCATTTAAAATGGCGATCAGGTAAACGGCTTCCTGAATACCGTCAACGCGTTTTACGGTTTTTACTTTGAATTCCATGATTTATGCTCGTTCGTATTGGAAAAGAGAAGATACGCTTACATCAAAAAGTTCAATTGACCGCCAGGATAATGACGGCGGTGACCAGTACGTTCCCTAAAGAAAGCGGTAGTAATTTTTTCCACCCCAAGGCCATGGTTTGATCAAAACGGAACTTGGGAATCGTCCAACGTATTTGCAACTGCAGCCAACAGAAAAGAATTGTGAGTATGGAAAATTTGCTGATTTGCAACAACGTGATGAGCCATTGGGGAGCGCTTTCCCACAAATGAATCCAGGGAATGTGGTAGCCTCCCAGAAACAGTGTCACCATCAAGACCGCAACCCCGACCACGGCGACATATTCCGCCAACATGAAGGCCGCAAAACGCATTCCCGAATATTCCAGGAAATAACCCGCTACGATTTCCGATTCTCCCTCCGGAGCATCAAATGGCGCGCGTTTGGTTTCGGCAATCATGGCAACAAAAAAAAGCACGAACCCCAAAGGTTGCGTAAAAATCCCCCATTTGGGAATTAAATCGCCAAACCAATAGGTGTTTTGCCCATCCACAATCACGCTGATTTGAGTCGACTCGTAAACCATGAATATTCCCAGCAAGGAAAGACCGATGAAGACTTCGTAGGACAACATTTGAGAAGAGGCCCGGGTTCCTCCGAGCAGGGCGAATTTGCTATTGGAACTCGCGCCGGCCAAAACGGAACCATAGACGCCGAGCGAAGTGATTGCGAAGATATAGAGGAGACCGGGTTCCACGTCGGTTATTTGAAAGGTGAAATCCCCGATGGGACCGGCAAAAGGAATGATGGCAAAAGTCGCCATACCGGCAGCAAAGCCAAAGTAAGGAGCAATCGTAAATAAAAAACGATCTGCACCTTGCGGGATGAAATCTTCTTTAAAAAAAGATTTCAATCCGTCTGCAGCGATATGCACCGCACCGCGTCCTCGAAAATTGTCCAGAAAAGGAATATTGGCCCTATTGGGCCCCACACGATCCTGAATCATGGCGCTCCATTTGCGCTCCATCAGCGTCAGAACCGTGGCCAGGGGCATGACGAACAGAAAAATGATGACGACGATTTTGAGAATCGTCTGGACTATAGGAATCAGAAGGATGCTGATTATGACGCTCATACGAAATAAAATCTCCCACGCTTATTTTGAAACGATTGGGCAGGAATCCTCGAAAACCGAGAACAAAGTGATTCCACCCTTCCATAGTGAAAAACATGCAGTCAGCGGTCCAGTTCTCCTCCAATCATATTGACGGACCCGAATATAGGTACGATATCCGCAACGTATTCGCCCTTACACATGTGTGGCATCGCAGCGACGTAGTTGAAACAGGGTGGGCGGACGCGGCACTTGACGGGTTGACCGGAACCATCGGAAACCAGGTAGTATCCGAGTTCACCGTTTCCTCCTTCCGTGGGCATATAAACCTCTCCTGCCGGAGGAAGATGCCCTTCCATCACGATTTTAAAATGGTCAATCAAACCTTCGATGTCGCCAAACACCTGTTTCTTATCCGGTAGAGAGAGTCGGCGGTCGTCGACTGCGATCGGACCTGCAGGCATTTTGTCAGAGGCTTGTTCAATGATGGAAATGCTTTGCCACATTTCCTCCATGCGTACCAGGTATCGATCAAAGCAATCTCCCACGGTGCCTACCGGGATTTCAAAATCCAGTTCGTCGTAGACCGAATAACTGTCTGCGCGACGAACGTCATAGGGAACGCCACAAGCCCGTAACATGGGACCCGTAAAGCCAAAAGATATTGCGTCTTCCTTTGAGATGGTTCCCACGTCCTTGACCCGGTCGATAAAAATTTTATTGCGGGTCAACAAAGCATCGCATTCCCTTAAAATCCCTTTGATTTCTGCCAGCCGTTTGTCCAACTCTTGTAGAAATCCGTCAGGTATATCCGTGGCGTTTCCCCCAAATCGGGTCCAATTGGTAGTCAGACGGGCCCCTGTGACTTGCTCTACCAACTCCCACAGGTACTCTCGCGCTTTGATGAACCAAAGAAAAAACGTGAACGCGCCCACTTCCATAGCAGCTGCGCCTACGCATGTCAGGTGGTCGGTAATACGCGAAATTTCGCCCATGATGACGCGGGTGAACTGGGCACGTCGAGGTGCTTCCACCCCGAATAGTTTTTCCACTCCCTCGGCAAATCCAATGTTGCAAAGGAGAGGGGAGACATAATTCAGGCGATCCGTGTAGGGTGTGATCTGGATCCACTTGGAATTTTCTGACTCTTTCTCAAACCCCCGGTGCAGGTAACCTATATCCGGCACCATATCGACAATCTCTTCTCCATCGATCCAGGTTGTGAAGCGCACGATACCATGCATCGCCGGGTGGGCTGGTCCGATTTCGATCATCATCGTGGAAGCATCTGCTTGCTCTTGTGGATTTTCAGGAGGAATTTGGTGATGCAATGCTTCTTCCATTAAGACCTTTTGTAATCGTGACGTTCATGGACGACCCGCATTTCAACCAGCGGTTGCTCTTTATCCGTGGGATAATCTTTGCGAAGCGGGAATCCCTCAAATTCAGGATACATGAGAATCCGTTTCAAATTGGGGTGATTTTTAAAGACGATGCCATACATATCATAACATTCCCTTTCATACCAATCCACGGACCGCCACAACGAGTGAATCGAATCGATTTCGCACGAATCCTCCGGGACACGTACTTTCAGCCGTAAACGGTGATTCAGGCTGAGTGATTTAAAATGATAAACAATCTCGAATCGTGGCTGCTCATTAAGATAATCCACGGCAGTCAAATCGACCATCATCTCCATCTTGCAACGTTCGTCGTCTCTTAAGAATTGACATACCGGAAAAATTTGATTGTGTTCAATCAAAACCGTTTCATCCCCACGGTGTTTATGAGAATCCTGCACGGTCCCGGGAAATTGCTCATTCAATAACTGAGAGAGAATTCCCATTTCTTGCGATGTGGTGGACATAGTGACAATTTGGAACTTAATTAACGGCTGAGCATGAGGGTTTCTTTTACTTCTTCCGGATTTTTCCTGGATGCGTAGCGGGGAGGGGCGTCCTGCAAGGGATTGATACCGCTAAAGCCACGCGGACCTTTTGCCTGGATGCGATTTTGCAACTCGATGATGGCATCGAGCACCGCCTCGGGGCGGGGTGGACATCCGGCAATATATGTATCCACCGGAACGATCCGGTCAATTCCCTGCACTACGGAGTAGTTTTGATAAAATCCTCCTGACGCGGCGCATGCGCCAAATGCGACCACCCATTTGGGATGGGGCATTTGTTCATAAATTGTTTTCAGAATCGGTGCCATTTTGTGCGTGATAGTTCCCACGACAAACAATAAATCCGCTTGCCGGGGGGAAAATCGAGGAATTTCCGCACCAAAGCGGGAGATATCATAATGAGAACACGCCGACGCCATGTATTCCATACCACAACATGCCGTTACGAAAGGATAGTTGAAGAGTGAAAATTTTCGGGACCAATTGATTACCGAGTCCACGGTGGTGGCCATAAATCCATCTTGAAATTGTGTTTCTACTCCCATTCCAATGCTCCTTTTTTCCAAACGTAAACCAAGCCAATCAGCAAAAGCGCGATAAAGACAAAACACTCTGCAAAGCCAAACCATCCCATTTCCCGAAACTTCACCGCCCAAGGATAGAGAAAGACGATTTCCACATCAAAAATCAAGAAAATAAGGGCGGTCATATAAAATTTCACGTCATAACGCTGTCCCACTAACCCCTGCGAGGCCAAACCACTTTCAAAGGGCAATTCTTTTTGTATTCCTCTTCGCTTTGGACCCAACAAAATTCCGGCAAGGGTAAATATGGTCGCGAACACCAATCCCAGCACAATCAAAATCAGGATAGGCAAATACTCCGTGGCGATCATCCGATGTTCCTCTTGTAACAAATTGAAGGGATATCCTTCAGCGTGTCATTCCAACTCCAATATCCTTTTTGGAAATCTTAAAAAGACTTTATCCCATCGAACGCAGCGATTGTCAACTCATTTGCATGCATTTATTAAAATTTTTTCTTCAATGCTTGCAGGTGTATCTTAACCTTAACAAAAAGGCTCTTGACAAATTTCGAGGGAAAGGTAGCTTGAGTTCTTTTTTATTTATAAGGAGAGAAACTATGAAATTCGGAACTCAACTCAATATTTACCGCACCCAATGGGAAGAAATTCATCCCTATATCCTGGCGATGGAGGCAGGGCGATGGCACAGCCTGTGGTTGCCTGACCATTTCCTGCCTCCGGTTTCCGTGGGGATTCCCCGTGAGCAGGATGAGCTCAACCCGGCCTATGAAGCGTTCATTCCGCTGGCGGTGGTCGCAGGAATGACGAAACGAATCAAACTGGGCAGTTTGGTGTTGGGAAATCCCTACCGCAATCCGGCGCTGGTAGCCAAAATGGCTGCCGAACTCGATCAGGCTTCCAAAGGCCGCTTCATCCTGGGGATCGGAGCAGGTTGGTTCGAGCGCGAACACCAGGCTTACGGTTGGGATTTTCCATCCATGAAAGAAAGGCATGACCGGTTGGATGAGGCCTGTGAATTGATCCGCAGACTTTTTACCGAGCAAGAGCCCGTGGATTTCCGGGGCCAGTATTATCGACTGGTGCGGGCCCCGCTTTCCCCCTCATGTTATCAATCGCCTCATGTCCCCATTATGATTGGTGGCAACGGAGAACGTCGTACCTTGCGCACCCTGGTGAAGTATGGCGATATCTACAATTTCAACGGGTGGCATGGGATGGATGTCGATGTGTTCAAGCGCAAGCTCAACGTGATCGCGCGGCATTGCGAAGATTTCGACCGGGATCCGGCAGAGATCAAAGTTACGGTGCACTTCCCGATGCGACTCGCTGAAACCGAAACGGAACAGGAACGCATCCGCCAGGAAAATCCGGGCTGGGTGGTTGGTTCGCGTAATTTCCAAATTGATTTGATCGGAGAGTTCGAGAAAGCAGGAGCCGAGGAAATGTGCTGCGCCATATTCGGCAATATTGAAGAGTTGCAACGTGTGGATGAAGAGATCATTGCGGCTTTTGAATAAAGATTGAATTCCTCGCCACCTTCAACTAATGCTACTGGTGAATGAGCTGAAGTAGCCTTCCTTCTTTTCGATTTCCGCTATTTGAAAGGTACTGATGGCAGATAAAGCCTTATATTTTCAAAGTATCAGAGAACTGGCAGGACAAATCCAGTCTGGTATTCTCTCCCCTGTGGTTCTCACAGAGGCCTTACTGGACCGTATTGACAAGCTAAACCCACAATTGCATGCCTTTAAAGTTGTGATGCATGAACAGGCGCTGGCGCAAGCCGAGGCGGCCGAAAAAGCAATCAAAATCGGTAACTATCTCGGTCCCTTGCATGGTATCCCCTATGCGGCCAAGGACCTGTTCGACGTCAAGGGATTGCCCACTGCAGCCGGTAGTTCTCTGCTGGAAAACAACGTTCCATCGGAAGACGCGACGGTCATCCGTCGTTTGAAAGAAGCCGGCGCGGTGTTGATCGGGAAAACTCATACCGTACAATTCGCATTTGGTGGAGTGGGAATCAATCATGATCAGGGGACCCCTCTCAATCCCTGGCATGACACTCCTCATGCTCCTGGAGGGTCCAGCAGCGGGAGCGCCGTTGCGGTCTCTTCCGGTATGGCTCCCATGGGTCTGGGAAGCGATACCGGAGGTTCGGTAAGGATCCCCGCCTCTCTTTGTGGGATAGTCGGTTTGAAAACGACGTTGGGTCGCGTCAGCCGCAAGGGTGTCTATCCGCTCAGTTGGAGTTTGGACAGTGTCGGACCTCTGGCCAGGACTGTCGAGGACTGCGCGCTAGCGTATCAGGCGATGCAAGGTGTCGATGAAGATGGAGATGAAACCACCCTGGGGCAAACACCCCACGATGTCATGAGCGACTTGAAACGAGGGGTGAATAATCTGCGTGTTTTTTTTGCGGAGTCGGTATTCTGGGATGACGTCGATTGCGAAGTGGTCGAAGCCGTGAGGGCTAGCGGAGAGGTGTTCCGTTCACAAGGAGCCATAGTGGAAAGCAGGGAGTTCCTGGAAGCGAGGGAAGCGCATACGCTCAATTCTCGCGGAGTCGTTGCCGCGGAAGGCTATGCTTTTAATCGTCAATGGGTGGACAATTATGAGAAACAACTCGATCCGGTAGTCAGCACGAGGTTAGTGATTGGTCGGAAAGTGAGCGCTTTTGAATATTTCGAAATCACTCGCAAATGGGCAGCGTTGCGCCGGAAGGTTAAGCATACTCTCGCTGACGTGGATGCCTTGATAGTCCCGAGCACGGCGATTCCAGCTATGCCGTTGGAAGCAATCGATCAGGATTTTCAAACCTACTCCCATTACAATCTCCTTTACCTGCGCAACACCACGATCGGCAATATTTTGAACTTGTGCGCCATATCCGTTCCTTGCGGTCACACTAAAAAAGGATCGCCTGTTGGATTGATGATTTATGCCAAACCATTCCAGGAAGAAATGGCCTTGCGCATTGCTTATGCATTTGAACAGGCCTCCCCTCTTCTGCCTATGCAGCCCACACTCGACTGGCTTTCCTGATAAATTGGATTGAAACGGATTTGACATGGAAATAACGCCTTGGATTGACTTGCTTGTTTCCAGCAGAATTTTTTATTCTTTGAACTCAAAATGTTTTTAGACCGAGTGAAATCGATTGAGAGGCTCTTTTCAGTGGGTCAACTAAAGCAGAGTGTCCTTTTCGGCCGGTGATGATGACCTTTAGTAAATTAACATGGTATAAATAAACTCGGGGTCGTTGACTCCGGTGACGTCCCACAATATCCAAAATTCAGGTAGAGAAAAAAGATGAAACAATTAAGCAAATCTGTTGGTTTTGAAACCCATGGGGACATCGCAGTCCTAACCTGCAATAACCCTCCAGTCAATGCTCTCAGCTTTCACGTCCGTCAAGGATTGTACGACGGCATCAAAGAAGCGGACGCCAATGCCGGTATCAAAGCGGTGGTGCTACATTGTGAAGGGCGCACATTTTTTGCGGGCGCCGATATCTCTGAATTTGGCAAGCCCCCGACACCCGGAGTTCCAGGATTGCGAGAGGTTCTTGATGTTATGGAGGAATCCAGCAAGCCGGTTGTGTCGGTAATCCACGGTACGGCCCTCGGTGGAGGACTGGAAACCGCAATGGCTTGTCATTATCGCATTGCGGACGCCAGTGCCAGAATGGGACAACCCGAAGTCCACCTCGGTTTGATTCCGGGTGCTGGAGGAACCGTGCGTTTGCCTCGCATCATGGGAGTGGAAAAAGCGTTGGAAATGAATGTCTCCGGCAATCCTATCGGAGCGGCAGAAGCATTGAACAACGGGTTGATCGAAGCAATCGTCCGGGGAAACCTCAAGGAACAGGCAATTGCCTTTGCTCGCAAAATCGTGGCGGAAGGTCGTCCTTTGGTCAAGATTCGAGACAAAAATGAAAAATTGCGAGAAGCGGAAAAAAAACCGCAATTGTTCAACAATTTCAGGAAAAGCATCGCCCGTAAAAGCCGAGGATTCAAAGCGCCGGAAGCTATTATCCAGGCAGTCGAAGGTGCCGTCCATTTGCCATTCGATGAAGCGATGAAGAAAGAGGAGGAGTTATTTAAACAATGCCACGACAGTGCCGAATCCGAAGCCCAACGATACTTTTTCTTTGTAGAACGACTGGCGAATAAAATCCCGGATATTCCGAAGGACACCCCGACTCGGGAAATCAAGACGGTGGGGATTCTGGGCGCCGGTACGATGGGGGGAGGCATTGCGATGAATTTTGCCAACGTGGGAATTCCCGTGAAAATCGTCGAAGCCAGTCGAGATAGACTGGAATCCGGTTTAGGAGTGATCCGAAAAAACTATTCCAACACGGCTAAAAAAGGACGGATCACGGAAGAGGAGGTAGAAACACGCATGTCCCTGATCGAAGGACACCTGGACAAAAACGTTTTGCAGGATGTGGATCTTGTCACTGAAGCGGTATTCGAGGACATGGAACTTAAAAAAACGATTTTCAGGGAACTCGACAAAATCTGCAAACCAGGCGCTATTTTGGCCAGCAACACCTCCTACTTGAATGTGAATGAGATTGCCCGGGAAACGTCTCGTCCCGAAGACGTCCTGGGCACGCATTACTTCAGCCCTGCCAATGTGATGAAGCTGTTGGAAGTGGTTCGTGGTGAAAAAACTTCTGGAGAAGTCATTGCTACCTTGTTAAAGCTGGCTAAGACGATCAACAAAGTCGCCGTCGTCGTCGGTGTCTGCCACGGATTTGTCGGCAATCGAATGTTGGCGGCACGGGGCGTGGAATCCGGAAACCTGCTGTTAGAGAATGCTTTGCCTCATGAAATTGACCAGGTTATCTACGATTTTGGCTTTCCGATGGGACCCTATAGCATGTCGGACCTGGCGGGTTTGGATATTGGTTGGAAAGGAGACAAAACGCCGGATAAAGAAATCGATATCCGCCATCAACTCTGCGAACGTGGAAGACGAGGTCAAAAAACAGGGGCGGGATTTTACGATTATCAAGAAGGCAGTCGCAAACCAATCCCGAATGCGGAAGTGGAGGCTTTGATCCTTAAAATTTCTGAAATCAAACAAATCACCCGCACTGAAATATCGAAAGAGGACATGCTCGGGAGGATGATATACGCCATGATCAACGAGGCAGCTAAAATACTGGAAGAAGGGATTGCCCTGCGACCTTCGGATATCGATGTAGTTTGGGTCTATGGGTACGGTTGGCCGGTTTATCGCGGGGGACCGTGCTATTACGCCGACCAGGTGGGACTGAAAAATGTGGTTGCCGCTCTTGAAAAATATGCGGTTCAGTATGGAGCCCATTTAGCTCCTGCCCCACTCTTGAAAAAGTTGGCAGAGGAAGGTAAAGGATTTAAAGATCTTTAAATGAGTATCTTGAATTTTCCTTAGAGTGTTTCGTTGCGCAAACGCAAGGCATTGCCAATCACGGATACGGAACTGAGGCTCATGGCGGCACTGGCAATCATTGGACTGAGGAGCACACCCAAGAAGGGATAAAGCAAGCCTGCCGCAATGGGTACGGCCAACAAGTTGTATATATAAGCAAAAAACAAATTTTGCCGAATGTTGCGCATGGTGGCCCGGCTGAGGTTGCGTGCGCGGACGATACCCCGTAAATCTCCTTTGAGAAGCGTGATGTCGGCACTTTCCATGGCCACATCCGTGCCGCTTCCCATCGCGATCCCCACATTGGCCTGGGCGAGAGCTGGTGCATCATTTATTCCATCACCAGCCATCGCGACCAAGTTTCCACCTGCTTGCAAGCGTTTGACCACATCGGCTTTCTCACCTGGCAATAATTCTGCTTCAACCTGGTCGATATGGAGCTTTTTGGCCACCACCTCGGCCGTGGCTCTATTGTCACCCGTTAGCATAATCACTCGCAATCCCGCGTCCTGTAGCATTTGAATGGTTTCCATTGTCATTTCTTTGACAGGATCTGAAACTGCCAATAAACCGGCTAGCTGGTTTTCAATGGCGACAAACATTACGGTTTGACCATCTTCGCGGAGAGCGTTGGCTTGATCTGTCAGCAAACTGGCGTCAATTTTCAATGAGTCCAGAAGTTTTTGATTTCCCACTGCCAGCTGTTTTCCATCAATATTTCCCGTCACTCCTTTGCCGGGAATTGCTTCAAAATGCTCTACCTTCAAAAGAGAAATTTTCTTTTCCAGAGCACTGGAAAGAATAGCTTCCGCCAGGGGGTGTTCACTGCTGCGCTCCAAACTCCCCGTCCATTGAAGTAATTCTTCTTTTGTTAAAGGATTAAGCGGAACTATCGCCGTCAAATGGGGCTTCCCTTCAGTCAACGTTCCCGTTTTATCAACAAGCAACGTTTCCACTTTTTCCATTGTTTCCAATGTTTCGGCATTTTTAATCAGTACGCCGTTGGTCGCCCCTTTTCCCGTTGCCACCATAATAGACATTGGGGTTGCCAATCCCAGCGCGCAAGGACAGGCGATGATGAGCACGGCTACTGCGTTGAGCAATGCAAAAGCCATTGCGGGTTCCGGTCCCAACAGGCTCCAAAGGAGGGCTGTTAAAAGGGCAATCACAATCACTGCAGGTACAAAATACCCTGCCACAGAATCTGCAAGACGCTGGATGGGGGCCTTGCTCCTTTGCGCGTCGCCGACCATCTCGACAATTTGCGCTAAGAGCGTATCTCCCCCGGTTCGCTCCACTTGCATGATAAAACTACCTGTGCCATTGACAGTTGCTCCAATGATCTTATCTCCTGTTTGCTTTTTCACGGGTATGGGTTCGCCCGTGACCATCGATTCATCAATCGTACTACTGCCTTCCAGGACTTTTCCATCCAGTGGAATCTTTTCTCCCGGAAGGACTCGCAAGCGATCTCCGTACTTCAAATGATCCACTGAGATTTCCTCTTCCGATCCATCTTCCCGGATCACCTGGGCAGTTTCAGGCGCAAGCGCCAACAAAGCTTGAATCGCGTTGTTAGTCCGGCTGCGAGCACGAAGCTCTAAGACTTGTCCCAGTAAGACCAGCACCGTGATCACGGCGGCCGCTTCAAAATAGACTGCTACCTCTCCAGCATGTCCTCGAAAGGTACCTGGGAATATCCCTGGAAAAAGAGTTGCCACCACACTGTAAAGATAGGCCACTCCGATGCCGAGCGCAACCAAAGTAAACATATTCAGACTGCGATTGACCAACGACATCCAACCCCGTACAAAAAGTGGATAACCACTCCAGAGAACCACCGGAGATGCCAACAGCAATTGGACCCAGGAAAGCCATGTCCCCGGTACCATTCGTTGCAGAGGTTGCCCTGGTATCATTTCCGACATACCCAGCAGAAAAACAGGAAACGCAAAATAAAAACCCGTCCACATTCGACGTGTCATTTCTGCTAATTCCTGGTCGTCTTCCTCTTCCGTGATGCCAATTGCCTGCAACCCCATACCGCACAAGGGGCAGGAACCCGCTTGCTTTTCCACGATTTCCGGGTGCATGGGACAGGTATATTCTGCTCCTGCCACCATGACTGGTTCAGGTGGAGCCGGTGTTGGATGATGGCGCATTTTCATTTTTAACTCACAATCTTGGGGCTATTTCTTTTTCGGCTGAATAAGCGCGACTGTTTGAATTTTTTAAGGTGCAGGACTAAGATTGCATCATGAATAGATTTTTGCAATTGCTCCTTCTCCGGAAAGGAAAGGGCTTGTCTAGCCCACAGGCTTTCTGGTAGGGGGAGGCATCGTTGAAACTTCTTGATCTTCCAAAAGTGGCATGGTGCGCGTCCACATAAGAAGAATTACCAGGATGCAAAGCCCCCCTCCCACTCCAACAGGCAATTGCAAACCAAAAAAACCGGATAACCAGCCCATCGAGAGAGCACCGATTGCGGGACCGCCTCGGAAAATCATACCCCAGAGACCGAGCACTCGTCCTCTCATTTTTCCTGATACGGCGTTTTGTATCAAAGTTTGCGTGGAAACACCAAATGTTACCATCGTGACCCCGGAAATTCCCATCGCCACGACGGCTATCCAAAAAAGGTCGGTACTGGCAAATAATATTAACATTAAACCGGAAATGGCCAGGCTGACCATCATGATGGTCAGTAACCCCTCATGCTTACCTCGTTGCGCGATCCAGATACCTCCGGCAATGGCGCCGAAGCCGACTGCCGAGGTCAGGATAGACAATCCTGCAGCGCCTTGATGAAAAACTTCATCCGCAAAACCGGGTAACAACTCAAAAACCGGTCGGCAAAGGAAAGAAGCGGCCAACATGAAAACTATTGTCTGTATCACAACCGGATGTGAAATGGCGTATCGTATCCCTTGCAGCGCGTCAGTGACAATCCCTTTCCGCTCGCGTTTCGATGCCATTTCTTGGGGTGGTAAGCGCAGAAATAGCAAAGCGAGGAGCATCACCAGAAATGTGGTGGCGTTGACCGCGAAGGCAGCTGCGATCCCGAACGCGGTGATGACCACGCCAGCAACGGCGGGTCCAATGAATCGTGCCAGGTTGAACATAACTGAATTGATGGCAATGGCCGATGCCATATTTCTGGCACGAACGAGACTGTGCACGAGTGACAGCCGAGACGGCATGTTCAGGGCGATGACAATTCCATGAAATAAAGTCAACAGAAATAAACCGTATATGCTGATCCAGTCAAATAGAGTGAGAAAACACAATACAGCGGATTGGATCAATTCCATTATGGTACAAAAAAGTAGAATCATACGCCGATCATACCTGTCTGCAATCACTCCCGCAAAAGGAGCGATCATTATTACGGGAAACAGGTCGGCAAAAGCAACAGCACCCAGCCAAAATCCGGATTTGGTCAGGTCCCAGGCCAACCATCCCACTGCCAGGCGTTGTACCCAAACACCAACCAGGGAAAAAACATTTCCGGTAGTGTAGATGGTATAATTACGATTTTGAAACAAACTGAGAATTGCTGAATATCCTGAATTACTGTCACTCATAATTTTTTAGATAGTTAAAACTCCCGATGAAATTACTTTATTTTGTGCGATACAGTCGGTCACCCGCATCTCCTAACCCGGGGAGGATATAGCCGTGCTCATTGAGCTTTTCATCAATTGCTGCAGTGTAAATTACCACGTCCGAGTGCCGTTTCCTCAGTTCTTCGATTCCTTCAGGCGCCGCCAGCAGACAAACAAATCTCAACGATCGCGGTTTTACGGATTTGAGACGATACAAAGCTGCGGACGCGGAATGCCCGGTGGCGAGCATTGGATCTACCACAATCATATCTTTGCCCTCCACTTCCGGTGGCATTTTAAAATAATATTCCACGGCATCCAAAGTAGCAGGGTCCCGGTAAAGCCCTATGTGTCCGACTCTTGCTGAAGGAACCAACTGTAACATGCCGTCCAGAATCCCATTGCCCGCTCTCAAGATGGAAACTATAACCAGGTTTTTGCCTTCAAAAAAAGGGGCATTTACAGGAGATAAGGGCGTTTCAATATCTTTATAATTCAAGGGAAAATCACGTGTCACCTCATAAGCGAGCAAGGTACTGATTTCTCTGAGCAAATCTCTGAATTGGTTACAACTCGTGTCCTTTTTCCTCATCAGGCTCAACTTATGTTGCACGAGGGGATGAGAAATGACCATTAATTCAGACATTATCATTTTCCTAGGAATGGACGCGCCCGCTGGATGCCGGGTCTACGCCCGGAATGACAAACCCGCGTATGAGCTGGAAGAGCAAAACAATGTACGTATTTTTGCCTCATGAAACTACGGTGCAAGACCAATATCAGGACTATTCAGGGAGACTCCTGCCATTGAACAGATCTGGAAAATGGCAGGACCTTCAACGAAGCTCTAGCGCTTGTTGTTTGCAAACAGGCCTTAAAGATTTCGGCTGGACCTCGGAACTTGCAACCGTCAAAGTCAGGTAATCAGGCAGCAGGTCTGATATGAACTTTAACAGATTGGCTTTTTTTATCGAGAGCAGTTGCAAAGGCTTGGTTGACTTCATTCAGGGCATAACGGTGGGTTACCAGTTTACGTGCTGCCTCCCCGTGATCACTGAGAATTTCTAATGCCATTTGGTAGTTGGCTTTTCCACTCATGTTACCATAAAGTACAGCACCAACAATGGCCCGATCCATAATCTGAAACGATTTGAATGCAATTGTCGGGGAAAAAAACACTCCCAAGACCAGGACACGGCCCAGGGGACGCGCACTGCACAGGGCCTGATCGAGCGTCTCACCATGCCCTCCTACCGTTTCTATGGCGAGATCGATGGCATTCGACTTCACTAACTCCGTCAATCGCTCTTGTCCTTTATCATCATCGCCCAACACTTCGTCGGCACCCAGTTGTCTGGCAAGTTCCTGCTGTTGAGGATGACGGGCAATGATGATGGCATTCGCTCCAAGCGCTTTCACGTTGATCAAGGCACCCAATCCAACCGTACCAGCGCCAATAATCAAAGCGGTTTCGTGAAAGCGAAGGTCGACACGCTCCAAGCCGTAAACCGAACAGGAAAGGGGTTCGGCAAGGGCGGCGAGTTCAGTGTCAAAGCCTGGGGGGGCTTTAAATGCCGTGTAGCCTGGTACATTGACATATTCGCTCATACCCCCATTATAGGTTTCTCCCACGAGCCCGCGTTCTCCGCAAACTTGATAAGCGCCTGTCATGCAAAAACGGCAAGCGCCACATCGTACCACAGGTTCGATGCCCACCACATCTCCCTCGTTGACATGTTTGACATTGCTGCCAACAGCACTCACCACGCCCCCGATTTCGTGACCGGGAACAGCACCGATGGTGACGGGTTTGTCTCCCCTCACATAGTGCAAATCTGAACCACAGATTCCAGAGCTTCCTACCTGGATTTGCACCTGATCGGCTTGAGGATCTGCAATGGAAATTTTTTCCACGTTCAAGTCCCGGGATTCTAACCAACTTGCGGCCAAGCTTTCTTTCATGAATTGCTCCTATGCTTTCAATGGCAGATAAACTTAAGAATCTTACTCACCTTCAATACGTATTACTTAATTATCTCTTCCTGCAACCAAGTCCGAATATGGAGAGCTTTATGTTTCGCCGGCATCAACCATCAGATTGCGTCCGGCTGTGTGGCGGCTTTCGTCACTTGCCAGGTACAATGCGGCGTATTCCATGTCCTCCGGCATTCCTGCCCGATGAAGGGGAGCGATTTTTCAGCAACCAAGGCATCTTCGCACGTCTCCCCTTCTCATGTCAAGAATAAAAATAAATATCTCTTCAAATTAATTCTCCTATACTGCGCACAGCTGCAAATTGTATTGATTCGTTAAGTTGTTGTCCATTCAAAGAAATGGTATTTCGAATGAAAGTAAGGAAAAAAACTCCGCTACCCCTCACCTGTGGATACAAGCTGATGAAGCAATAAAATTCAGCATTGAGAGACATGAAAGACCCCAAGCCTCACCCGCAGGTATTGAAACCATACGGTTGGATGGGCCTTGCGATGCGATTGGGGAAGGGCTCCTCTTAAGCGAAGGGGTTGATCAGCCGGGCGAGGAGACCTCGTTTGCGATTCTTTGCGGCGCCATGACTGCACAAAATCGAGAAAATGACTTTGTGACAAAGGGACAACGAATAAGGCTCGCTGTTGCTCAAACGCTTTGATATACTGGTTGACAACCAGTGCTTTCTTGTTCCCTTTTTTGAGGAGCATCATGCTGAAACATCCCATTTCACCCACAGTAGACTGTGTTTTTAAGGCCATTTTAGGGGCAGTGGAAAATTCAAATTTACTGATTGATTTTCTCAACAGTGTCCTGGCTCCACAGTCTCCTGTTTCGAATGTTGAAATCCTGAATCCCTACAATGAACGCGAATTTTATACCGACAAACTGACCATTGTCGATGTCAAAGCTAAAGATGAAAATAAAACGACTTACCAGATAGAAATTCAATTATCTGTCTTTTCCTATTTGCCAGAGAGGATACTCTATACTTGGAGTGATCTCTATCAATCCCAACTACTAAGTGGGGAGCAATTCTCAGCATTGCGTCCGGTAATCTCCATTTGGATGTTGACTGAAAATTTGTTCCCCAAAAGTCCTGCCTTTCATCATCACTTTCAAATGTTTGATCAGAAAAACCAAAAACGGTTATCGGAGCATTGCTCAATCCATCTTTTAGAATTAGACAAATGGCACTATTCCGAGAGATTAAATCCTGAAGATGAATGGCTTTATTTTTTTAAAGAAGCCGAACACTGGCAGGAATTACCCGAAATCATCAATACCCCTAAAATGAGGCAAGCTATGGCAGTCCTGGAGCGATTTTCAGAAAAAGAAAGAGATTATCACCTCTATCAAGCCCGTCAAAATGCCATCCGTGAGGAACAAACCCGGCAAAAGCTTTTAGAAGAGGCCGTGCGTGACAAGGAAGAGGCCGTGCGTGACAAGGAAGAAGCCGTGCGTGACAAGGAAGAAGCCGTGCGTGACAAGGAAGAAGCCCTTCGAAGAGAGGAAGAGGAACGAAAGCTCAGAGAAACTGCGCAAAATGACCGGAATCGTTTACAAGAGTTACTCAAAAAAGCAGGAATTGATCCGGATGAATAAACTCTTTTTCCCAGGTCCCCATGACAGGCAGGCATGTAACAATGCGAGAAGTTAATGAAGATTGCTTTAGCCTGGCGGCGATACTCTCCCTGTTTTCAATTTTCAAAAATCATTTGGTATCAATTTCTTATTGATTGAATGGGTTGATCAGCCGGGCTCGGATAAAAATTATATTGTTGCTTCTTCTCCCAGATACCCTTCGCCCTCCGCGTGTTTCGCTTTTTCAGCCCAATAACTATCTTCAATTTCCAAAAATCTTTCATACATCGAATGTGAGATGAGTACCGATTTCGGTCTCCCTGATTTTTCAACGATTATAGGATCTGTCTCTGCCGTATCCATGAATTGTCCTAAGCGGTTTTTAAATTCAGTGGCAGTCACATTCATATTTCTCTTATAAGAAAACTGTGATAAGAAAAGGCACTAAAATCCTGAACAAGTCAAATATAAAAAGTTAAAAAAGCAACATTCACCATGAATATTACACGATCAAAAAACCGATCCATTGGCTCCAGGATGGGGCCATGAACCTTGAGCTTTCAATTTGCTCGAGGCATTTCCATTGGCTGAAATGAACTGAGGCGCAACTTCAAGGATCTCTCCCTGAGGTCGAGATGAGATAAGGGGGGACAACCCAATGAATTGGGGACTTGAGGTGGATTCCCTACTCACCTTGTATGCGTTTTACACGTATTTCTCTTCCTGCAATCAAGTCCGAATATGGAGCCATTCTCACTGTGATGCCGGCATCAACCATCAGATTGTGTCCGGTTGTGTGGCGGCTTTCGTCACTTGCCAGGTACAATGCGGCGTATGCGATGTCCTCCGGCATTCCTGCCCGATGAAGGGGGAGTGACGTTTCAAAATACTCTGTCAGTCGCTTCGTTCTCAATTCGTTTTCTTCAGCCGACTGGGTCTGGTGACCTCCCCAGAAAATTGGAGTGACGATTGCTCCAGGTGAAATACAGTTGACGCGGATACCGTGGCCGGCAAGCTCTGTTGCCCATACTTTCGTCAATTGAATCACTCCTGCTTTGGTCGCCGCGTAAACCGGACCGGAACCATCTGTGGTCACTCCTGCCGTACTGCCATTGTTGATGATACTGCCCCCACCTTGCCGCTTCATGAAAGGGGCCACAAATTTGATACCAAGGAAACAGGAACCCAGGTTTGCCATCATAACTCTATGGAATTCTTCAGTAGAAAATTCCTCCACTTCAACGTAGGCTTGTCCAATTCCAGCATTGTTGAAAAGCACGTCCACACGACCCCACTTCTCCACAGTGGTTTCGATCAAATCTTTTAAATGGGAATTATATACAAAGTTAACCATGGATTTGCAGGCCGGGCGCTACGCCTCGCCTAATCCCAGTCCAAAAATAATAAACAAAAATGAATAAAAACGCATTTTTTTGTTGACAGACTGTGATTTATTGGTTAATATACTTCTAAAATTATTAACTTTTCATGGAGTTGAAAAATGGCAGAAGCACCCGGAAAAAATCACAGAAAAGGCATCACGGTTTTGGAACTGATGGACATGTTCCCAGATGACAAGACGGCTGAAAAAATGTTCATTGATAAGCGATGGCCTGATGGGATACGATGTGCACATTGTGAAAGCGAGCGAATTATAAAGTATGAAAATTCTAAAAATCCGATGCCGTTTCGTTGTAAAGATTGTAGGAAGTTTTTTTCAGTGAAGACCGGAACGGCTATGGAAGCTTCTAAAATTGGTTACCGGAAGTGGGCTTTCGCTTTCTATCTGATGGCCACGAATATCAAAGGGGTTGCCAGTATGAAGCTATACCGGGAATTGGGATTTACTCAAAAAACGGCATGGTTTGTCAATCATAGAATCCGGGAATGCTGGAATAATAACAAACCTCTTTTTAATGGTCCGGTTGAAATGGACGAGACTTATGTAGGGGGTAAGGAATCTCTGAAACATGAGTCTAAAAAGAAGAAAGAGGGACGGGGTACGGTTGGCAAATCCCTAGTTGTAGGTATTAAGGATCGAGAGACCGGACAAGTGGTAGCCACCGCAACGGAAGATACAAAGAAGCCGGTTATTGAGAAGATGATCCAGGAATATGTAAAACAAAATTCCATGATTTATACAGACGAAGCTACCGTTTATAAGGGGCTTCCTAATCATGAATCTGTCCGGCATAGCCACGATGAATACGTGAGAGGAGATGTCCATACTGCTGGTATTGATTCCTTCTGGAGTATGCTCAAAAGGGGACACAAAGGGACATATCACAAAATGAGTGCCAAGCATTTGGATCGCTATGTTAAGGAATTTGCTGGTAGGCAAAATCAGCGAGAGCTTGATACCCTGGCACAAATCGAATCAATGGCCAAAGGCATGGAAGGAAAACGGCTTAAGTATAAAAATCTGATAGCTTGAATATTTGCATTCCTGCATGATCAGATTAGCTACTTGATTGTGAAGGAATGTCAACAATATATCAGGAGATTTAAAATGAAAACAAAAGAGAAGAAAAAAGTAGGAAGACCCGCCAAGCCGATGCCGGAAAAGATTAACGCAACGGCAGACGAGATCATAACTGTGTTTTTAAAATCCCCGCCCCGGCGTTCTGATCAATGGAAATTTATGCAGAAGGAAGAAAGTAAAGAGTAGGCCGTGATTACTCTTTACGTTGGGATGTCAAGTGTGTGAATCCGTGGTTAACTTTGTATATAATTCCCTTTTAAATCTGCTTCTACAGAGACATCCGTGCGTTTAAAAATAGCATTTTCGCCAAGGCGAGCGGCCAGGGCCTGTCCCAATTCTTCACCTCGAGCGGCGATCACCACGCGAGCCCCCTCTGCCACGAACAATTCTACCGTACTGGCGCCCATCCCGCTGTTGCCTCCGGTGACGATGGCCACTTTTCCCTCGAGTCTGCCGTTTTTTACTGCCATTGTTTTTCCTATTTATTGAATAACCCAAAGTTACAAATTTTTTGGAAACCCGTCTTTCACTCTCCCTTGATTTTTTTAACCCGTCTTTCACTGCGTTCGATCATGGCCTGACGGGGGCGATTTGCCAGGGTCAGACCCGCATCGACCTTCAGGTTCAGTCCGGTTGTGTGTAGACTCTCATCACTGGCCAGGTATAATGCCGCATAGGCGATATCTTCTGCAGTTCCCGCACGTTTGAGAGGCAATTCCTCGTCAAAAAACTCGGTGAGCCGTTGAATGCGGAGCTCATTCTCGTCAAGGGTTTGAGTCTGGTGTCCACCCCAAAAAATAGGAGTGACAATCGCTCCGGGAGAAATGCAATTGACACGTATGCCATGCTCGGCCAGTTCGAATGCCCAGACTCTCGTCATATGGATCACCGCCGCTTTAGTTGCAGAATAAATCGGACCGGAGCCATCCGTGGTCACACCCGCAGTGCTGCCATTGTTGATGATACTTCCCTTTCCCTGCTGCTTCATGATCGGCGCAGCATGTTTGATACCCAGGAAACAAGAGGCGAGGTTTGCCTTGAAAACTTCATCGAATTCGACCACGGAAAATTCCTCAACGTTGACGTATGCTTGTCCGATACCCGCATTATTGAATAGTACGTCCACGCGTCCCCACATTTCCACTGTGGATTCAATCAAGGCTTTCACATCCGCTTCGAGAGAAACGTCAGTGCGTTTGAAAATGACATTTTCGCCAAGTCGCTCCGCCAATGCCTGTCCCAATTCTTCACCCCGGGCTGCAATCACCACGCGGGCTCCTTGTGCCGCAAACAATTCAACAGTACCGGCCCCCATCCCACTGTTACCTCCGGTGACGATTGCCACTTTTCCTTCCAGTCTGCCTTTTAACTCATTCATCGCGCTCCTGTTCCTTTCTATTCTTCTTCTTGGTACTCTTCTTCATTTTCCTCTTCCGTTTGGACATGATCATCCAGAGGAATTTTGCAGAATTCCGACAAAGCCACTGCCGTTTTTCGCAATTCTTTAATCCCGGAACCCTTCGCCATATCCAACTTATGGATGGCATTGTCCTCGCCTTCGATGACAAGGGAGGCTGCTTTACGACCCAGGAGGAATCCACTTCTTTTACCCCTTGCCTGGTCGATACCTCGAGGGAATTCATCAATGGAAATGCGCGTGAGACTGTCCAGCGGTTTCTGTTTCCTGGAGTAAAGAAAAATCAGCCCTACATGTCGCTCAAAAAGATTGTTTCCTTTATCAAAGACCCAGCGTTCCAGGTACGTGGAGGACACCAGACAAATCGCGCAAAGAGCGAGCGCCAGAAAGTTGTCACTGATAAATATGGGCCCGTCGATTTCCCCCACGAGAATGGCAAAGAGGAGGACTGCAGAGCCAAAAAAAACGATACGGAAAGCATTGGAAGTCGCGTATACCATTCTGTCTTCTCCTTCCGCATTCAAGACTGGACCGAACATGAGTTCCTTCCTGCTTTTAATAGAATTCTAACAGTTCGATTTCAAAAATCAGCGTTTCGTTGGGACCAATATTGCCTCCCGACCCCCCTCTTCCATAAGCAAGTTCAGGAGGAATGACCACTTCCCAATGGGAACCTGCTGGCATCAATTGCAAGACTTCTTGCCATCCGCGAATGATACTATTCAGATTGAAGGTAATAGGTTTGTCATCCCTTGTACTATCGAAAACAGTACCATCTATCAAACGCCCCGTGTAGTGTACTTGCACATTGTCACTTGGACCAGGAGTGGGACCACTGCCTTCTTCCATAATGCGATACTGAAGCCCGCTTTCCAGTTCAACCACCCCATGCTTCTGGCGATTTTCTTCACGATAGGCATCTCCCCGAGCCCGGTTCGCTCGGGCCAGGTCGGCCGCCTTTTTCAGTCTTTCCTGTTCCTCGGGATCAAGGGGCTTTTCTTCTTCATCCGGATCCGGATAAGGGGGATCCAGCACCAGGCGTTCCAGGACATGATACCAGGTTTCGTGGACGGTATAAATGTCTCGAGACGCCCGCAGTCGGACATAGTAACCCTGGCGGTCGGGAGTGGGATCACCGACATCGATTTCAATCGTTTTCCGGTTTTCCAGAGTGAGATCGATTTGCATCTGAGGCGCATTCATGCCAAAAATCTCGAGTTGTTCATCACTGGCATCAGCAGCAATCCGCCGTTCTGCGCCCGGACCACTCAATAGCAGGGGGATACCGCCGCCCCAACGCTTCATATTCACTTTCGGTCCATCCGGCTCATCGAAATACCAATAACGGTCATCGTGTTTGACCCAGGATTCGCTTTTCTCTTCAGGGGGGAGACTGATGGACATATTGGCTAATTCTTCCATTTCCACGTCCCAGACAAAAGGACGGGGTTCCACCGGGGGCGGGGGTTCGGTTTGACTACTGTAGTGATAGACTACTCCCAGCACGACCAGAAAAACCGCCAAAGCAAGAAGACTACGCAGACCCATAATGATTCTCTCCTGATCTATCTTCGACGCCATTGGACGAAACCGCCCAAGGCCAAGAGGAGGAATGGAAGCAGACCGATACTGGAAACATGAACGAATCTCACTTGTTCGGGACTGAGAATCAACCGTCGTAAAGGCAGTACTTTGCGATCCACTGAAATGATTTCCGCATCGGCGGTCAGCATGTTGACGGTGTTGAGAAAAAGGTCGCTGTTATTCCCATTGTAAAAATGTTGATTCGTGGCAAAGTCGGAATCTCCAATAACCACCAGTCGAGTGCCTTTTCGCGAAACGAGGACACCTACGGCGAAAGGGCCTTTCTTATCTTCCGGATCATTAAGCTCCGGCGTTTCATCGGCAACGAAGTTCGTTTCTAACCAACTCTCTCTGCTGGTCCAGGCCAGAGGCTGGATTTGCACGCTTTCCGGGATCTCTTTTTGTGGTATGAACCCGGTAGCTCCTGGAAAATAAATTTCTGTAAAACCGAAACTGTTTTGAGTGCGTGGAATGAGGGGATGGTCTAAATTGGGCGCAACGTGAGATGCGGTGTCGACCAGGGTGCCCTCCCCCAGGTCGATCCACCAATCCGCAAGCAACTGTTTCCAGGTTTCGGGTGGGTTGGGATTGAGGAAGAGCAAGACCCTTCCGTTGTTCTCCAGGTAGTTCTCGAGGATTTCAATTTCGCGACCTCCCAGTTCTTTTTGTGGTCCTGCGATAACAAGAGCAGCGGCGTTTTCCGGAATGCCAAAGGGAGAGAGCAGGTCGATTTCACCCACTTGGAATAAATTGTCCCTCAAGCCTGACCGGGCAGTAGAATAGTCGGACTGGATACTGCTTTCCCCATGACCCTTGATGAAATAGACTCGTTTTTGCTTGATTCCCGTAACCTGCAAGATGGCGCTGGTGAATGCGTGTTCCGCTTCTGCCGAGATTTGTGGTCCATAGACTTGAGTCTTCCCTTCTTCGCTGGAAAAGACTATGGAACCGTACATGGCTCCCAATTGATTCAATCCATATTGCCTCGCCTGGTCCGGGTTGAGATCGGGGTCCACAGTACGGATGGTGAGTTGATCGCTGTGCAGTTTGTATTCATCCAACAAAAATCGGGCATACAGACTCACTTGTGCTGGTACGGTGGGAGTGAAAAAACTGACAATTTCCACCGGTTTGTCCAATTCCTCCAACACGTCCTTGGTCTGTGAAGTCAATGTAAACTGAGCCAGACCGGTAAAATCAAATCGGTGAAACGCCGTCACGCTGATGGCATTTACCAAGACGATGATGGCTACGAAAAGAGAGACCCCCACGGTGGTGGTGGTTCCAAATTTTCCGTGGTGGCTGATGAGCGCATTTTGCACACGACGGAAATCAAAAACAAATGCCAAGGCGACAAGCGCCGCCCCCAAGGCCAGGATGATCCAGGCATAGAAGCGAATGCCCGGCATAACGAAGTTGAGTACGAGCCCCACGAATAGTGTGGCAATTCCAAGTAAGGCAATGACAGTAGTTTGTTGCATCAGCGCCACCTTTCCGTTTGAATTGACCTGACCGATAAGAAGAGAAACGCCGCCGTAACACTCAGGTAATATACGATATCGCGTGTGTCCACTACGCCCCTCACAAATCCCGGGAAATGTTGTGAGAGTGAGAAATATGAAAGGACTTCTGATACCGGCTGCGGAAGTAAGTTCGCAGCAGCCCCCAGAAACCACATACCAAAGAGAATCCCTCCTGCCACCACGGCGGCGACAATCTGGTTGGTAGTGAGAGACGATGCGAAAATCCCGATGGAAAGGGATGCGCTTCCCAACAATATCAATCCCAAATAGCTGGTCGCGACAGGTCCCAGGTCCGGATCTCCAAGGATCAAAAGTAGCAAAGGATAATATAAGGTGAGGAATAACATCCCCACCATGACGATCAGGCAACTGCAGAATTTACCCAATACGATTTCAATTTCTCGTACAGGGGCGGTGAGTAGCAATTCCCATGTCCCCAGCTTGCGCTCTTCAGAAATCAAACGCATTGTGAGCAATGCGGCAAAAAGGAGAATCAGCAATTGACCGGCATCGAGGAATCCCCGGACTGTGGTATCGGTATAGCTGGTGTTGGCGAGATACAAAGTGAATGAGGCGCCGGATAACGCCAAAAAAATGGCCGTCACTATATAAGCCATGGGAGAAGTCAGGTAAGTCCCGAGCTCTTTCCAGCAAATGAGGTATATGTGCTTCAAAAGTTTTCCTCCTTTTTGGATTGCACTTATAGCAGTACGTGAATTTCTCTTGCAAGTATCGATAATAGCAACGAAATGTCACGCTGAAATTAATCAGCGGTCCAGAACCACTCAGCGTGGTTAAACCTTCGATTCTTCTTCAATCGTAGAATGACAAAGTGACATAATTACAGATTTAGAAATATGTTTCAATGGTATTTTCAAAATGTTATGCAATCTATTCCGCAGACAACTGTATCTTTAAAATAATCTTTAAAATATGAAACTGGTGCGCATGTGAGAGTAGAGATTTAAAATTTTGATGATTTCAATTTCTTAATTTTTAAAAAATCACCCATGTTATCAATGCATTATAACCACTAGTGGAGATGGTACTTCAATTTTCCTACAATGTCAAAGAGGATTTTTCAATTCCATCATTTTTCTCAATTCATGAAAAACTGCACAGCTATCATATAAAACAAGAAAGAAGCTGAAAGCAAAAAATGTGAATTCCGCATTTTTTTTTATTTAGGGGTTGACATTTTTCAAAAAAATATATATTGCTTAAATCATACCTTCACTAAGTTGTTTTAGTGAAAAAGAAAGAGGGGTTCCCATTCGATCGATTGAACCATAACGTGGGAGGACGTAAAAACGATCGATCTTCCCCGGGAATCTTTCTCAAAAGATATGTAACTGAACGGGTTTTTCTGAGACCCGAATGGTTACTTCAAATCAAGTATAGGAGGAAACATGGAAAAAAGTAAAACAAGAATAAACCAATCATTGTTGCTCACCTTCATCCTGATGGTGGCCGCCTTCTGGGTCGTCCCGTCAGCCGTGACTGCGCAAGAGATGGTAGAAGATCCCGCCACCGGCCAGACGTGGACCAAGCCTGAGTATGGCGGGACAATCACGCAGGCCGTTATAGTCTTTCCTCCGAGTTGTTCCAACTGGTGGAATCTTGGCTGGTCGAATCACTTCCACAGTGGTGTGATTGAGAGGCTCGCCTTCGCCGACTGGGCAAAATCCAGGGAGATTTGGGACGGTAGAGTATACGTCGTTCAGACCCCGGAGATGAGCAGAGGGAATCTGGCGGAAAGCTGGTCAATGCCCGACGCCACTACGTGGATCTGGAACATTCGTAAGGGCGTTCACTGGCATGACAAGGCGCCGATGAACGGTCGTCAATTCGATGCTAAGGATGTCGAATGGAACTATCACCGCTATTTTGGTATGGGCGAATTCAAAGAAGACGGACCTAGCACCGGGATGGGTGGTATCACCTTTGGTATGGAGATCGCATCGGTAACGGCCACCGACCAATGGACGATTGAGATTAAGCTGAAGAAGCCTGACATAGATATGCCGGGGAAAATGCTCAACAACTACTTTACTGTGCACGCCCCCGAGCAAATCGAGCAATACGGTGACGCTAAGGATTGTACGACCCTGGTCGGCACCGGGCCCTTTGAGCTGGCTGAAGTGGTCGAAGGCAGTTCGGCAACCTGGAAGAAGAATCCCAAATACTGGGCGATGGACGAAAAATTCCCGCAAAACCGCCTGCCCTATATTGACGAGTTAAAGTCTCTCCTGATCCCAGATATGGCAGCCCGCCTGGCGGGACTGCGCACGGGTAAGATTGATATGATGGGTAACACCGGCGACGCTTATATCAACTCTGTCGACGATATGCAGAGCCTCCAGCGCTCCAGACCCGATATCGATATCTGGCCCGCTTATATCACTCAGGGTGGCGTTTTCTTTCTTAACTGGAAATTGCCGCCCCTTGATGACGTCAGAGTGCGCAAGGCCCTGCAGATGGCAGTGGACCGCGAGGCAATTGCCAAATCCTTCTTTAAGGGTTTTGGCGTACCAGCCCCTTATGGGATAGCAAAGCAAGACGGAGGGGAGTATAGCTGGCCCTATGAAGCCTGGCCCGAGGAGGTCAAGCGTGAGTATGAGTATCACCCGGAAGAAGCAGAAGCGTTGCTTGATGCGGCCGGATATAAACGCGGCGCCGACGGCTACCGATTCAAGCTCAAGCTTGCCCATTTCGAGAGGTGGGATGAGACCTATGCAGAAGTCATCATGGGGTACTTCGAGGCGATTGGCGTTGAAAGCGAGCTTAAGGTGATGATTCACGGTGAGTTTGGAGTTTTAGGACAACCGGAAACGCAGCACGATTATGCGTTAGTGACTGGGTATTATGGGTGGTGGGGCAGCCCCGGCTTTTTGGGATACACCCTCTCAACTGTAAGCGCAGCTGACGGTAGCTATAGCACTATGAATCAGAATGACCCGCGTTTGGACAAGCTGTTTCTTGACGCACAAAAAACTACCGACCTGGAGGAGCTTAAGAGTATTTTCAGACAGTTCGATGAGATCTGTATCAGGGACCACTGTGCCCTCAACAAATCCGTCTCCCCTTTGTTTTTCGTGAGCCAACCTTGGGTCCAGGGTTATTACGGTGAAGCAGGGATGGGATGGGGTGAACGGAATACCGTCCAAGCCCGCATCTGGGTTAACCAGGAATTGAAGGCATCCATGGGGAATTAGTAGGATGGGCAAGCGAAGCTTGCCCATCCTTGCCGGGATACTGATAGAACAGTCCCCTTTGAAAAAGGGCCGGCCGCGTGATCCGCATTCGGGAAGCGGGGATTTTTCAAACTTTGTCCAATGAAATCCCCGCTTCCGCGTACGGCCCCTTTGCCAAAGGGGGGGAAAGAAGAAGGATTCTATGAAAACCTATCTCATCAGGCGGTTATTGCTGATTATCCCCTTGACAAGCATTAGGGTGATCCGGTAAAATTTTCTAACTTGATAATATCTCGGATTGATCAGTTATACAGCAAATAGATAGTGTTCATGATAAAGGTCCCTTCTTAAATGACAAGCTTATATGGGCTATCCACCTAAGTGGCTGGAAAATTAATTTTCTACAAAAAATGTTTTGACAATGCTTCCCGCTCGAGTGAGTGAAGAAGGTGGGGAATGATAAATCTGTAATGAGGGAGTCATATGATGCAAGCGAAAAAATGGTTTTCGTTATGCTTCACTCCTTTGGTGGGGCAGAGTGTGGCAGACGTTGTGTCTGCCGCAAAAATCCGATTCGCTCCATGGTGGGTTGAATAATTTTCAATCTGTTGTAAAGGAGTTCATATGTATTTGAAGCAACTTTTTGCCCCCGTCGTGGGGCTGATCGTGGCAGACGTCGTGTCTGCCGCAAAAATCCGATTCGCCCCACGGCGGGTGAATTGTTTTGGCCACCCTCAAATTAAAGAGGTACCAATGATTAGTATAATGAAGCAATGCTTTGTCCCTCTCGTGGGGCTGAACCCGACAGACTTCCGGTCTGCCGCAAAAATGCAACTCTTGTTGCTCACCCTCATCATGGGGATGGCAGTTTTCTTGGGCAGCCCGGCTGCCGCCCAAAAGTACGTGACGGACCCCGCGACCGGCGAGACGTGGACCAAGCCTGAGTATGGCGGGACACTCACGCAGGCCGTTACGGTCTTTCCTCCGAGTACTGACAATTGGTGGAATCTTGGCTGGGCGCCTCACTTGATCGGTGGCGTTGTTGAGAAGCTAGCCTTCGTCGACTGGGGACTATCCAGGGATATATGGGACGGTAGAGATGACAGCATTCTGACCCCAGAGATGACTAGAGGGGCTCTGGCTGAAAGCTGGTCAATGCCCGACGACACAACGTTCATCTGGAACATCCGCCAGGGCGTTCACTGGCATGACAAGGCGCCGATGAACGGTAGGGAGTTCGATGCCTCTGACGTCGAATGGAACTATCACCGCTATTTGGGTCTGGGCGATTTCACCGAAGACGGACCTAACGCCGCTGTGCGTGGTATCGCCTGGGGTATAGAGATCGAATCGGTAACGGCCACCGACAAATGGACGGTTGTTATTAAGCTGAAGCCTAAACTCGATGTGCTGGGGAAAATGCTCAATAACTACTTTTTTGTGCACGCCCCCGAGCAAATCGAGAAATACGGCGACGCTAAGGATTGGAGGAACCTGGTCGGCACCGGGCCCTGGAGACTGACAGACTTCGTGGAGGGCAGCTCTGCAACCTGGGAGAAGAATCCTAACTACTGGGGCTATGACGAAAAATTCCCGCAAAACCGCCTGCCCTATATTGACGAGTTAAAGTCTCTCCTGATCCCAGATATGGCAGCACGTCTGGCGGGACTGCGCACGGGTAAGATTGATATGATGAGTAACGTCGGCGACGCTTATATACAATCTATCGACGATGCAGAGTCCATCCAGCAGACTAACCCTGAAATTGATGTGTGGCCCATTTATGGCCCCCCAGCCGGCAATGCCTATTTTAACCAGTCTCTGCCGCCCACTGACGACGTCAATGTGCGCAAGGCACTGCAGATGGCAGTGGACCGCGAGACAATTAACAAAACCTACTTTAAGGGTTATGGAGATCCAACACCTTATGGGTTAGTTGGGCAATTCACGCCAGAGTATTCCTGGCCATATAAAGACTGGCCCGACGAGGTCAAGCATGAGTATGAGTATCACCCGGAAGAGGCAGAAGCGTTGCTTGATGCGGCCGGGTATCCGCGCAGCGCCGACGGCGTTAGATTCAAGGTCAAGCTAGGCTGGTTCGACAGGTACGAGACGACCTATCCAGAAGTCGTCATGGGGTACTTCGAAGCCATTGGCGTTGAAAGCGAGCTGGATGTGTTGAATATAGCTGAGGCGGGAGCTGCCACCAAGGAGGAGACGCACGAGTTTCACTTATTTGCTGGGATGTATGGGGGCTTCGGCGGCCCCGGCTTTCTGCAAAACATAGGCCGCCGGGACGAAAGCAAAGCGAAGGACCCGAGAATGGACGCCCTGTATAATGCCGTCCTAGAAACTCTCGACATTGAGGAGGCTAAGAGTATTTCGAGACAGGCTGATGAGATCTTTGTAAGGAACCACTGGGGCTTAAACAAATCCAACGTCCCTAGGTTTTTCGTGAGCCAGCCGTGGGTCCAGGGTTATTTCGGTGAAGGAGGTATGGGATTGGGTGAACGTAATACTTTCCAAGCCCGCCTCTGGATTGATAGTGAGCTGAAGGAAGCCAGGGGGAATTAGTGCTGATAGAACAGTCCCCCTTTGAAAAAGGGCCGTCCGCGTGATCCGCATTCGGGAAGCGGGGATTTTACAAGCTTAGTCCAATGAAATCCCCGCTTCCGCGTACGGCCCTGGCCCGCTTCCGCGTACGGCCCCTTTGCCAAAGGGGGGGAAAGAAGAAGGATTCTATGAAAACCTATCTCATCAGGCGATTATTGCTGATTATCCCCACCTTGTGGATATTGACCATCATCGTCTTTCTCGCGGTGCGCTTCATCCCCGGCGATATAGTAGATATGATGGTGGTTGAGATGGAATCGTGGCAGAATGTCAAGATCGACCGCGAATCGCTTGAGCGTATGCTGGGACTGGACGTTCCGGTGCACGTACAGTACGGACGCTGGATAGGAGTGTTGCCGACTCCTGGCTGGCCTACCGGTGAGTCCCAGGTTAAAGGTCTCCTGCAAGGCACCTTTGGTGAATCCCTTCATGGCGGTTGGTCGATAGAGGAGAGGCTCATCGGGAGATTGCCAGTCACCCTCGAGCTTGGGGCCATGGCCATCGTCATCAGTCTCGTAATCTCCCTGCCCGTCGGTATCTACTCGGCGATTCGCCAGGATACCGCCACCGACTACGCAGGGCGCACCGTCGCCGTCATCGGCCTGGCAGCACCGAATTTCTGGCTGGCCGTGATGGTCATGCTCTACCCGTCCCTCTGGTGGGGCTGGTCGCCATCGCTGGAGCTGATCACATTCCAGGAAGACCCCCTGGGGAATCTCGGCATGTTCCTCATTCCGGCAGTAATTTTGGGGACGGGCATGGCGGCCGCCACCATGCGGATGATGCGCACCATGATGCTCGAGGTGCTCCGGCAGGACTACATCCGCACGGCCTGGGCCAAGGGTCTCAGGGAGCGGGTGATTATTATCGGACATGCCATCAAGAATGCATTCATCCCGGTAGTGACGCTCATCGGCCTGCAGCTCCCCCTCCTGATTGGGGGCGCCGTGATCATGGAAGAAATATTTGCGCTACCGGGGATAGGTCGTATGTTTGTGGATGCCCTCGATCACAGAAACTACCCGGTAATTTCTGCAATCAACCTGGTTTTTGCTATCGCGGTTTTGGGGATCAATCTCTTCATCGACGCGCTTTATGCTTTCCTGGACCCCAGGGTTCGGTATAAATGATTAGTGTTTTCAGTTTTCAGCTATCAGTTTTCAGCCTTGCTAATTTTATGCAGGAATTTCGAAATTTAAAAGTGTGGCAAAAATCTCATCAATTGACCCTTAAAGTTTATCAATTAACCCAATTGTTTCCAGTGGAGGAACGCTATGGCTTAACAAGTCAGATTCGACGAGCTTCTATTTCTATACCCACAAACATTGCTGAAGGATGTGGACGTGAAGGAAGTAAGGAATTATCTCGATTCTTGCAAATTGCTCTAGGTTCAGCGATGGAAGTTGAATATTTGATACTTTTTTGTAGGGATATAAAACTTTGCTCCGCGGAAATTTATGATTCATTGCAACAAGAGGTTTCGGAAATCAAGAAAATGTTAACTTCATTCATCAAGAAACTGAAAACAGAGAGCTGATAACTGAAAACTTCAATAAAGTACGGTATAAATGATTAGTGTTTTCAGTTTTCAGCCTTTCTAATTTTATGCAGGATTTTCGAAATTTAAAAGTGAGGCAAAAGTCCATTTTTCTCCGCGGAAATTTATGATTCATTGCAACAAGAGGTTTCGGAAATCAAGAAAATGTTAACTTCATTCATCAAGAAACTGAAAACAGAGAGCTGATAACTGAAAACTTCAATAAAGTGCGGTATAAATAGGTGGAAATCAAAAACATGAGCGACACCAAAGATTTTCAACCCACAATCATTGAGCCCAAGCGACGGGGCCGGTTTGCTGATTTCTTTATCAGGCTGCTCAAGGAGAAGCCGTTGGGGACCTTCTGCGGGGTGATCGTCTTGATCTTTATGGTGGTGGCGATCTTTTCCGATGAGTTGGCCCCTTATCCCTATAAGAAAATGCACATGGCCGATCGGCTGACGGGTCCCTCCGCTCAGTATCTGCTGGGGACCGACCACACAGGGCGTGACTTGATGAGCCGCCTGATCGTCGGGGCTCGGATTTCCTTAGCCGTCGGTCTGGCTGCCACGGCGGTCAATGTGCTCGTTGCGCTCCTCATTGGCGGCATTTCGGGATTTATTGGAGGGAAATGGGACCTGGCGGTGCAGCGCTTTGTCGATGCCTGGATGGCCTTTCCGGGGCTGCTGCTCTTGCTGACCATCATGTCCATCGTGGGGCAGGGGTTATTCCAGCTGATCCTGGTGCTGGGGATCACCGGAGGCATCAGCGGCTCCCGAGTGATCCGAAGCGCCGTGATCGCTATCAAAGAGAATGACTATTTTCTGGCCGCCCAAGCCGTGGGCACTCCCACGTACCAAATCCTGAGCCGCCATGTGCTGCCCAATATTATGGCGCCCCTCATCATCGTCTTCTCCATTAACATCGGCGGGGTCATCATTGCCGAAGCCTCGCTGAGCTTCCTCGGATTCGGACTGCCCACCCAGATTCCCAGCTGGGGCGGGATGCTCAGCCGGGAAGGTCGCAAATTCATGGAGCAGGCCCCCTGGCTGGCGCTCTGGCCGGGGATTTGCCTGACAATTGTCGTCTATTCCTTCAACATGTTCGGTGATGCCATGCGGGACCTGCTCGATCCCAGACTGCGGGGCGGTGAGGGCAGTTACGGCACCGCAGTAGTAAAACGCAAACGTGGATTCCTCTCCAGACTGATCCATCCTTTCTAGTGGTAATCACTCGAATGAACCCCGTCCTTTTTTCCTTCCTGAAAATCGCTGTTTATTCTACTTCGTCAAGTAAGGACGATGACTACACTTGCTTTTTTTTCCTTTTCATTATGTGAAAGCGGCCCATGCCGAGTTTGAGCTTGGGGTCGAGCAAGTCGCGCATGGCATCGCCGAACATGTTGATGCCGAAGACGACAATGGCCAGGCAGAGGCCCGGCCAGAGGGCGAGCACCGGAGCCCGTTCCATATACCTTTGACCTTCCAGGCTGAGCATGCCGCCCCAACTGGGTTCAGGGGGCGGGATACCAAATCCCAAAAAGCTCACGACACCTTCCCCGAGGATAGCGCCTCCCATGGTAATGGTAAAGAGAATGATCACAGGAGCCACGATCTGGGGCAGGATGTGTTGGATAAGGATTCTCGGGGTGCTGCATCCCAAGGCGATGGCTGCTTCGACATAGGCGTTCTGTTTGACGCTCAAGACCACGCTGCGGATTGTGCGGATGTTATTGATGCCCCAGGGAACCCCCAAAACAATGGTGACCTGCACGATTCCCGGCCCGACAATCCCCATCACGGTGAGGACGATGAACAACCACGGGAAGCACATCACCGCATCGACAAATCGCTGCAGGATGAGATCAAACTTGCCGCCCCAATACCCGGAGATGAGTCCAAAGACCGTGGCCACCAGCACGGTGAGGAAACTGGCTCCCAACCCGACGACCATGGAAATGCGCGCTCCCACTATCAAACGGCTGAGCACGTCGCGCCCGAAATGGTCGTTTCCCAAGAGATATTCGGCGGAAGGCCCCTTCAACCGTTTGGGCAGCTTATGCAGCAGGTAATCATGCGGAGTGAGAAAATCTGCGGAGATGCCGACGAAGAAGAAAAGCACGACAATGACCAGGCCAAAAGCCCCCAGCGGCTTCTCTCGAAACAACCTGCGGAAGAAAAGGAGCCATGCCGTATTCTTAACAGATTGCGTTTCAGGTGCTGGCGTCTTCACTGCAACAGCCATCGTACTCCTCTGCTCTGGTTTCAGGTGTACTTGATGCGGGGATCAAACCAGGCGTAGCTGATATCGATGAGGATATTCAATAACAGCACAAAGGTGGCCACGACCATGTTGACTCCGGAGATGACCGGGTAATCCCGGTGTTCGATGGATCGCACCAACATATTTCCCAGACCCGGCAAGCTGAAAATAGTCTCGACTACCACGGCGGACCCCAGCATAACCGGGAGCAGGAGCCCGATCATGGTAATCACCGGGATGAAGGCATTCTTCAACACGTGCCGGATGATGACCCATCTCTCCCGCAAGCCCTTGGACCAGGCAGTCCGGATATAGTCCTGACTGAGCACCTCCAGCATCATATTGCGGGCAAATCGCATGGTGATGCCCGACAACAACATCCCCAAGATAAAGGCGGGTACGATGACCATGATGAGGTGTTCCACCGGCTTGTCGGCGAAATCAACCCACGTCATACGGGTCCCCCAACCCCATAAGAGAGGAGGAAAAATCAAGACCACCGTTCCCACCCAGAAATCGGGTATGCAGATAAAGAAAATGGAGAGACTGCGAAAACCCAGATCCGTCTTGCTGTCCGGACGCATACCCGAATAGATAGCCACCGGTAAAGCGATCAGGAGGGAAATAACCAGGGCAAAACCACCCAATTCAAGCGATACCGGCAAACCGATGGCGATTAAATCGGTCACGGGTTGCTTGGACCAGAGGGAAACGCCGAGGTCCCCCCGCAATAACCCTGCCATCCACTTCAGATACTGCTCGTGAACGGGTAAATCCAGTCCCAGTTGCCGCCTCAATGCCGTTTTGATATCCTCTTTACCACTCCGGGTTCCCCCCAAATTCTGACTGACGATGATGTCGACTGCATCACCAGGAATAAAGCGCAGTACAAAGAAGACGATGAGGGTCACGATCCAAAGGGTTGGAATGGTCAGTAACAGCCTTCTGATGATATATGTTTGCATTTCTGATTCTTCCGGCAACTACTTTGGTGGGGATTGTGGAGGAGATTTTATAAATATTTATTCCCGCTTGCGCGAAGGTGACGAGTGGCGGGGCCGAAGCCCCGCCCGAGTTCATCGCATTTTAAAGCGCCTGGAACTAAATTGTTGCTTTACTCATCACAAGCCCGGTTACTGCTGCTCTCTTTCAGCTCACAGTCCAGCCAAAAGTACTTGGCGAGGTTATACTGCCAGATCAGGTCTCCATTGGCCCCATCGTAACCTTTGACCCAGGGCTGCCACCAGATATGTTGCTCAACGGTAACCCCTGTGATATGCCATGAGGTTTCAATCACGTAGAGGTAGAGCTCCGTATACAGTTTTTCATACTCAGCCGGATCTTCCGTGACCTTGAGCCTTTCCCACATTTCCGCAAGATTCTGCGCTTCTTCCCTGGTTTGGGCACTGGCCGTTTCGGCATAGGGGTTGCCGAACCAGACCAGGGTCGCATTCGGGTCATGGTGGAAATTCATGGTCCCCTCCATGCCAATCTGCGGCGCGCCTGCGTCGATGAAGGTCAATCCGGTGAACCGGGGACCGGGTTCAGGACCCTGCGAGGTATTATACATTTCAGTGGCTTCCATCACGTCGAGGGTAGCCCGGATACCGACAGCATTGAGATAGCTGGCGAAGAGTTCCGCATCTTCCTGGATTTGCGGATGCGCCATGATGGTCGTGTCAAAACCATCGGGGTAGCCGGCCTCCGCGAGCAACCGCTTCGACTCCTCGGGGTGGTACTCATACAGCATGGCCAGGTCTTCGCGTCCCATTGCCCTCAGTTTTTCCGCACCGATCCATTTATCGCCGTGTCCCCGTTGGGCGGGGTAACCTTCCGCATAACCGAGGCCTAAATAGACGTTATCGATCATTTCCTGGCGATTGACGGCCATCATAGCCGCATGGCGGACCCGGCGGTCCCCCCAGGGAGTCCCTTCAATGGCGAGATTCGGATTATAGCCGCGCAACAAGTCGCCTTGCGGTCGGTGTCCGAGTTCGGGATTGGACTTGGCAAGGGCTTGGGTGTCTTCTGGTTGGAGCCCAAAGAAACCATAGATGTCTATCTGGCCAGTACGCAGTCCGGCAATAGCCGTAGCATTGCTGTCGGCAGTGGGAACCAGCGTCAGTTTGTCCATATAGGGCACCTTTCTCCCGTTGAAGGGATCCGTATCCCAGTAGGTCGGATTCTTCTTCAAGGTGGTACTCACCCCGTTGACGTGATCGATGGGGATCCAGGGACCCGTGCCCAGACCATCCTGCCATTTGGCCGGATCGACACCCTCGGTCTGGTGCAATTCCGGCGGGGAAAAACTGACACGGTCCAGGGTCACGAAAAACCACTCGGCCGCATCGGGTTCCGGATACTCGACGTCTATCAACCAGGGATCGTCTGCCCGCACCGTCCATTTCCAGTCTCGGTCGGAGGCGGCCGAGCCGGGTATCTCCGCTTCCAGATTCCAACGGTCGACGATATCCTGCGCGGTCATCTCCCTGCCGTACACCCCTTTCAGATTCGGGTTGGGTTGAAAGACATCCTGCTCGCGCCAGTAGTGAACGCCTTGACGCATGCGAAAAGTCACGCCGTTGATTCCATGGATTTCCCAGGATTCGAAGAGCTGACCCATCTGTTTTCTGATATTGATAAACCAGAAGTTGGGGTAACTCTCCTCACCGGTACCCCTCGGTCCTTTGAACCAATTCACCGTGTATGCCCCGTCATACATGGCACCAAAGGCGGCGTCGCGCCAACCGTCCGTGGGATTGAAGGAACCGTTCAGCCCAGGTATGCCGGACATGATGATGGCGCCTCCATAAACGGGATCTTTGTTGATATCTCCGGCTTCATGCGCCACAGCAAGTCCGATCCCCATCAAACCAGCAACAAGAAAACAAATTGATTTTTTCAGATACATGGATTCTCCTTATATTAAAGAATTATAAAAAAGCACTTTCAATGCTTTGCAAAATGCATTCAGCTTCCACCTTGGAAGAAGCATTCCGGATTCCATCCCGACTATAAATAATTTGCTTACTGAAAGTCAATCGTTTTAATTTGGATGATTTTTTTTCTGGATTGATCGCAGATCATGAATTTAATCATCGAATTGGTACATTTCCATTTTATTTGAAAACTCTTGGGAATTTTACGAAGAGTTCCCCGAGACATTCGCATCCAACACGCAAATAAGGAGATATATGGAGGAGTTGTTCACGTGGAGCTGGCAGGAAAGGGATATGATTTTCCCGGTTTTGCTCTTTCTTTTCATTTTTGCGGTTTATCGTCTCTTCCTTTACGAAATGCGAAGGAAGGACAAGCTGAAAAGAGAAGAGGATCGCAAGAAAAGATGACGTGGATTACGATTCATTCGTCCTTTACGTAATCGATCGTCATGATAACCTTCAGGCTTTTGCCATATTCATCATTGATATTGGATAGCCCTTCTACGATCAGAGGTTGCCGGGTATGGGCATGGTAAGTAACGAGAATGGGAGCCACTAACAGGCGTAGAAACGCATTTTCCAATTCGATTTGATAAACGACGACATCCTGGTCATGCCATCGATCCTCTTTGATTTTTTCAATTTGAAAGGAAAAGTAATCCAACTGGGCCGGGACGATAAATTTAAAAAATTGTTTCTCTCCATGAAAGAGTTTCTCCCAATTTTTTTGCACGAAAAAATGGAAGCCCATGTCTGCCACGGCCGGCTCGGGAACAACCAATGGCTTTTTAATCAGACGCGCATCCCGGTTCTTACGCCAGTATACGATGACCGAATCTCCGGAATGGGATATTCCTTCCAGGTAGCCATCACGAAAATCTTCCAGACGGTACTCCGGGATCAAGGGATTTTGGTGAAACTGGAGGTCTTTTTGCGCGATTATTTTTTTTTGTGGAGATTGATAGATGGCCCGGGCAGAACGGTTTTGCAGGTCATCCGAAGTTTCTTGGAATTCTTCGACATAAACCAGGTTTTTGGAAAGTTGATCAAAGGCGTTGCCAATATAATGCGGAATTTCAATGGATTGCGTCCGAGCGAACGACGGTGCCCATATGATTAATAAAAATGCGGATACTGCGACCCTAAAAAATAAACTGGATTTCATTATTGGTTTCATTCGGCAATCTTTAAGACGTCATCCCTTACAATTTTTCTCTTGCGAAGCCCGTTGCGATCACAGTCAAGGGCCATGCAATATTCCTGCAAAAGTTGGTGTTCCGGAACTTCCGGCAAAAGCCATTCCAAACTATCGGATGCGGTCCATTCTTGCCACTGGCCGAACTCCTCTTGCGGCTATTGGCAGCGTTGTCATTCCGGGCGAAGACCCGGAATCCAAGGACCGTTTGCCCGCTTCGATATCCTTTTTCGTGGGAATGAGATAGAGGGTATGTACGGACTTTCGCCGCAGTGTACTGGTTTCCGATATATCTGGTGGTGAGTTTCCTGGCAGAACAGTTTGTAATCCGTTGCGTTGGATCGGGGAGCGGCCAACGCGCTGAATTCGACCCCTCAGCGCCGTTGTCATATTTCAAGTTGAAATTTATGGGGAGGTGGTGTTATCTTCTTTTTCTATATGATCTTTCAATTTCTTTAAAAAGTAAAATTCTTTCACATATTTTTATCAGGAATCCCTATGCCTTTGAACGTACTCCACCATTGCTCGATTCGTACGCTTAAGTTGAAAAAAACTCGTGATTTTTTTGTCGACGTATTGGGAATGAAAGACGGGAAGCGCCCCGATTTCAAATTTCCCGGTCACTGGCTTTACGTAGGAAAAGAACCCGTCATCCATTTGATTGGCCTGGAGCCGAAAGCCCTGAAAAAACGGAAAGACACGAAAGAATGGCAAGGTTCCGGTGCGGTCGATCACATTGCCTTCAATATCACGGAACCTAAAAAATTGCGTAAGCGTATCAAACGTCATTCTGTTGGATTCGAAGAAAAAACGGTGCCTGGAACGGGACTGTACCAGATATTCCTGCATGATCCCAACGGCATCAAGGTTGAATTAAATTATTGGGCATAACGAAACCATCAACGGAAAACGGGTCAATGCCGACTCATAGCGCTGAAATACTTTCCCAGGGAGATGAAGTGGTCACCGGGCAGACGGTGGATACGAATGCTGCTTGGATTTCTGAACGTTTGACAGAATTGGGATTCATGGTCCTGCGCCACACCGCGGTGGGAGACCGACTTGAAGACATTCGTGACCTGGTCCGCGACGCTGCGGCTCGATCCTCTCTTTGTATCTGCACGGGAGGCTTGGGTCCTACAGAAGACGATTTAACAGCCCAGGCAGTAGCGGAAGCATTTGACCGACCCTTGCGGCTGGATTCAGTTGCCCTGGAGCATATTGCCGGTTTTTTCAAACGGGTGAATCGTCCAATGTCCGTTGTCAATCGCAAGCAGGCCTACCTGCCGGAAGGTGCCATCCGTTTGAACAACCACTGGGGAACCGCCCCCGGATTCGCCATCGAACAAGGGCATTCCTGGCTGGCTTTTTTACCCGGTGTTCCGCGTGAAATGAAACAAATGGTATCCCATTGCGTGGAACCATTGCTCTGCAAACTGTTCCACCTCGAGCCCAGCCGATTGATCACCTTCCGTACGGTAGGCGTTGGCGAGTCCACCCTGCAGGAACAGATAGGGCCCTTCAACCACCCTGTGGTGACGCTCAGCTATCGGACTATGCATCCGGAAAACCAAGTCAAATTGCGATTCCCTGGCGATTTCCCGGACAACGAATTGCAAACCGTCGTCCAGGATATTGCATCTCGCATTGGAAGTTCTGTTTTTGCTACTGAAGGATTGGACGAACCGGGAGGAAGTCTCGTGGAAGTGGTAGCGAGACAGATGCAAAGTCGCCAAGAGCGGATCGCCCTGCTGGAAATCAGCACCGGCGGTCATTTGACAGCAACTTGCAGTGCCTTGAACGGCCAGTCGGACTGGCTTGCCCGGTCGATAGTTTTGGGACCCCGTGATCCTTTGCATGAATTTGGAGTGCCGGCGCATCTCTTAGGCGAACACGGACCCGTTTCCGCTCCTGTGGCTTGCGCCTTGGCCCAGTCCATTCGCAAACGCACCGGGGCGACGTATGGTTTGGCAACGACTGGTATTGAAGAAATTGAAAAAAGTGCTGGTGATCGATCCACTGGAATTGTGTTTGTAGCGCTTGCCACTCCCAAAAAGACTCATCCACGCCAATTGCTTACTTTTGGTGATCCATCCCGCATCCAACGTATGGGGACTGCGGAGTCGCTGGACCTGCTGCGTCGTGAATTCGCAAACATGCTGGACTGAACAAGAACTCCCTTTCGCCAAAGGGCCGTTGGGAGAATACGAAGCTTTGCGGAAGAGACGCGAAATGACGAGCATGCGACCTGCCAGACTATGGTTTGCTTTTCAGGGCTTGGGTAGTCGCATTTACATTTTTTCGAAACTGAAATCAAATCTTTTATGACGAAATCTTCTCCCTCCAATTTTTTTAACAAGCCTGGCAACATCGTAATACAGGTTCTCCCCCTTTTCTTATTATTTTTCCTGGTTTTTATGGACCACCTGATGATGGTTCCACTCGGTGCCAGTATTGCTGAAGACGTTGGGCTGGCTCCGGAGCGAAGTGGATATTTGATTGCCATTTATCCTTTGGTTGCCGCAATTTCCGCATTGGTGACAGCTCCATTTTCAGACCGCTGGGGACGTAAAAAGATGCTGATTATTCTCTCCAGTGGATTTTGCCTCGCAACCTTGGGTTGCGCGCTTTCGTACAACGTCTTTACCATATTTGCTTTTCGGATCGTCTCTGCCATGTTTGGCGGGCCCATCATGCCCAACGTCCTCGCATTTACCGGAGACCTTTTTCAAGGAGAGCAACGGACGAAAGCCATGACAACCGTCATGCTCGGGTTTGCGACCTCCTCTATCTTAGGCGTCCCATTTGGCGCCTGGACGGGAGATTATTTTTCCTGGAAAGCCCCCTTTTATATTGTTGCCTTGGCTACGATATTTTGCATCTTTGGTATAACTCACATGAGACCAGCGGTCACCGGGATCAAACCGGGCAAGATTTTCGTTCAGTATCTCGAACTGTTTCAATTGTGGAACTTGAAAGTAGTAAGGAATCTTTTTTTTGCCCAGTTCTTTATGTTGGTCGGTCTTTTTGGTTTGATTCCAAATATGGGGGTCTGGCTCACTATGAATTTGGGGATGAGCGCCACCCAGGTCGGTCTTTGTTATATGCAAGGAGGAATAGGGGGAGTGATTGGCAATCAGCTATCCGGATTGATGTTGAAAATTTTTTCAAAATCGAATGTCGTGATTTTGGGATCAACGATTATGGGTTTTGTTTTATTTCTTTTTACCAACATTCCTTTTCCCGCGATTTTAGCAGGATTGTTCATGGCAGGAATGATGCTGGGAGGCTCCATGAGAATGCCCGCTTTTCAGTTGATGCTCACCGAATCGGTCCCCATTTACAAGAGAGGGCGATTGATGTCGATGAGTATGATCGTGGCAAACATTTCCATGGGGATCGGGGGTCTTTGGTCCACGCCCCTGCTCACGATTGAAAACGAACGACTGCACGGAATTTCCATTATCGGAATTGTCACTCTTTGCATGATATTAATTGTTGTTCCTCTCATCTATTCTGTCAGAGAAAGACCGGCTGAGGTCCACTGAGCAAAAAGAGCGAAGCAACACCCCGCTTCGCGCAACGTGGGGTCAATAAGCTCTTTTTATGGTCACGCGAACATTGAGTTTTTCGGTTTTACCGCCTTTAAAAAATCCCTTGTGAAGCGGAACCTCCGCATAATCTCTGCCCACTGCCGTTTTGATATGCTGAATACCAACCATCCTGTTATTCGTGGGGTCAAAACCCAGCCAACCGAGCGTTGGCAGATAACACTCACACCAGGCATGGCTCTCACCAGTCGTGTTGGTTTTCTCGTCTGCTTTATCTTGATACATATATCCCGACACATATCTCGAAGCAATGCCCCAAAAACGGGCAATCGTGATCATGACATGGGCATAGTCCTGACAAACCCCCTGCCTGGAAGTCAAAATCTCATCAATGGCCGAATGGGCGTTCGTACTTCCGGGCTTATAAGTGAATACCGAGAAAAGTTTGGCATTGAGACGCTTCAAGCTGATTAAAGGACCTGAATGTTTTTTGATCTCTTCCTCCAACAAAAATTTTTTTAATGGATCAGACACTCTCGTGAAATATCCGGATTGAAACCAAGGCCACATTTGTCCTGATTGCTCAACTTCCTTTAAATTTTCCCAACCGGTGTCACTCGAATTAACCGGAGGGGTATCAGGAGCCGTCACTGTGGTTTGAAACGAGGAACAAATTTTTAAATTTTGATGATCCCTTAAAATATTAAAAATCTGCTTCGTATTGCCATATTGATCTTTAAATTGGAAAATTTCAGCCCTTGGAGTCAACTTCAAATCATACCAATCCAGTCGTTGATGATTGTCCTGCAAAGGCATCATATTCAATACAAGAACATTTTCCCGGATGGGTTGGTTATAGATAAATTCAGTGGAATGCCGGACAGTATAAGAGCGCTTATTCATACGGACTTTCGCCGCTGCGTACTAGTTTTGATATACACTGCATCAATGGCTTCGGCGGATTGGACAGATTCCTGGTAAAGGAGATTTAAAAATTCATTCAGAGGCTGGTCGGAATGGGCATTCTTCAAATTATTTTCTATCTTCTCCAGCGATTGATAAATGGCCCTGTTGACCTCGCCTTTCTCCTCGATATAAGAAAGAAATTCTTTTATTTTATCATTGCAAAAATTCAGAGAACTGGAAAAACCGGAGGCATACAACAGAAAGTCTGTCACTTTTCGGAGTGTTAAATCCAGGGAGTGCACTTGACGATAGTTGTCAAAAGCTCCACAGCGAAGCAACAAACCAATCAAATCCTCCTCTTCCTCTTTTTGGACCCTCGTTATTAAAGAAAGGTGATTTTCAAAAATAGAAGCCGTATTTTGAAATCTTTCCAGGTAACGTCCTATTTGAATAAAAGATACGGCCTCATCCTGGTAAAGCGAATCCTGCGCTAATCCGTAAAACAGACCACAGAACTCCTGAATATCTTTATAGAGATCAATAATTTTATCCGACCACAGATCTTTTAAACTCAACTTTTTGAGCCGCAAATAAGTTTTATTGATATGAGGCCACATCAAACTGGTCATTTTTTCCTGATTTTGACGGGCGTTTTCTCTTGCAAATTCCAAGCAACTCAGAATGGAGCCTGGATGATGGGTTTCAAAAGTGAGATAGTCTACCAGAGTGTAAGCATCCGCCAGTAAAAAATCATCAGCAAGCGGACTCTCTTCTATTTCCTTGGAGAGAAAATCTCCATCCAAACCCGGTATTTTCAAGCTGTCAAAAATACCTTTCCAACCAGCCGCTACGAAATCCGGGGAATCTTGAGGCATTTCATTGATTTGAACAAGCAGAAGGCGGGAAATGCAGTTGGCTCTTTCTACATATCTCCCCATCCAATAAAAATTGTTTGCCACGCGAGACAGCATAAAAACTCCTTACTCAGGCATCATTCAGAATCCACATGTCTTTCGAACCGCCACCCTGGCTGGAATTGACAATTAAACTTCCTTCTTTCAAAGCCACGCGGCACAACCCGCCTGGTACGATGTCCGCCTGAAAGTTCCTGGCAAACAAAACAAAAGGCCTTAAATCAACATGGCGTCCCTGGATCTTCCCCTCTATAAAACAAGGGGAAGTGGACAGGTCCAAAACAGGTTGAGAAATATAATTTTCTGGATTTTTCTTTATTTTCTCTTTGTATTCCTCCATCTGCTTTTTATCGACCTGAGGTCCAATCAGCAGGCCGTAACCCCCAGACCCTCCAACAGGCTTGACCACCAGGCGATGTAAATTGTCCAGGGTGTAATCCAAACCCTTTTTCTCACGGCACCTGTGGGTCTCGACATTTTGCAACAGGGGATCCTGCTTCAAGTAATATTTGATAATCTCCGGAACGTAGCTGTAGGTTGCTTTATCATCAGCTACCCCCGTTCCCGGGGCATTGGCGATAATCACCGAGCCGGATTTATAGGCGGCGAATAAACCTGGAACTCCCAGTACCGAATCCGGACGAAAAGTCAGAGGATCTAAAAAGACATCGTCAATTCTCCTGTAAATGATATCCACTTTTTTAAGATCTTTAATGGTTTTCATATAAATGGCGTTGTTATTGAAAACCAGGTCCTGACCCTGGACCAGTTCGATTCCCATTTGGCCTGCCAGAAAAGCATGTTCAAAAAATGCGGAATTAAAAACACCAGGTGTCAGGAGAACCACGGTGGGGTTTTCCTTTTCCGAAAGACTGCTCAAGGATCTTAAAAGCCGAAGCGCGTAGTCATCGATACGCCTGACATTGCACTTTCTGAATAAGCGGAGAAAATTTTGCTTCATCACCTGACGGCACATGAGCATATAGGAACTCCCCGAAGGCACTCTCAAGTTATCCTCCAAAACAAAAAAGCCCTCGTTCGTTCGCACGATATCCGTTCCGCAAAGATTGACGTAAACATCAAAGGGAACGGCCGTATTTTTCATCTCCTTCAGAAAATGGGGAGACCCGTAAATCAAGTCTTTCGGCACCACCCCATCTTTTAAAATTTTTTCGTCCGTATATATGTCTTTCAGAAAAAGGTTTAAAGCAATCAACCTTTGATTCAATCCCTTTTCAATAAAGTCCCAATCCCCCGAATTCATCATTCGGGGAATTATGTCCATTGGAAATATTTTCCCCTCCACTGACTTTGTGCCTTCGTAGACATTGAAGGTGATGCCTTCGTTAAGAAAAAAACGCTTGCTTAAATTATCGGCCTTTTGAATGTCCTGTGAAGACAACTGATTGAATTCCTGCACAAAATACCGGGAAAAAGGATGAGGCTCATCACTCCGTAAAAACATTTCATCATAAAAATCGAGATTTTTATGATATTTATTCAGTAACTGAGATGAAATGTCTTGTCTCTTCAACATAGGGAAAACAAATAATTACTGAGGTTTATATTTGCTCTGCTTTTCTAATGAGGTTCCCGGGCATTCGTTCAATGCCCCCTTGTCTTTTCACTTAGTTTTTCAAAGTCATGATTGGAAACAAATCCTGGATGGGAACCAATCTGCAAACTTATTTACGACCCGAACAAGTACTTGACAGCCAGGAACACCGTACGTCCCATAGACGAATCCAGCGTTACGTTCGCACCAGACAGGCCAGGAACGGTGGGGTCGGTGGACGGGCCACGATCCCCGATATTGAGCACACCGCCCGAGAGACTCAAACCTTTTACTCCGGAAGGGTCACTCCAGCGCAGTGTGACGTCATGCCCTATCCATGCTTTATACTTAGCAGTTCTACTAACGTTCCGATAGCCGGATCGTCCGTACACGCTCCATTTGGCAGAGACATCGCCATGAGTCGCCCGGAGCGAAATATGAGCGCGATCGCGTGGATAATCGCCTGGGTTTTTCACACCTGCCACCCGACTCTCGAGCCGGGTCACGTGGGACCAACGCGTGTCGAGGATCAAATCCGCCAAGTCGGTTTCCCACCCGGACCGCATTCGCAAGCCGAGACCGGAAACGTCTGATTCCCCGCTATTGTACAATGGACTCTCGATTCTCGTGATGAGATCTCCATCTCGTAAAACCTCCGCTCCAGGTGGCAGTTCCCCTTTCGTTTCCAGGTCGACGATGGATTGCGCAGGCAATTCACGCGGCAAGTCGGAAATCTTGATTTGAAACTGTTCCAGGTCGAAAGAGAAATTTCCCAGGTTCACAGAGGCGCCGTAGCTGATACTTTCCGCTTCGTCCGGTTTCAGGTCCGAGTTCCCCACGCTCGCGCGTGGCACTTGGTATTCCCTGCAATCGGCACGCGGTCCGACGAAACTACTCGTATCGCAAACACGAGGATAATCGAGCGTTTCGAGCTGGTGCAGCGCTCTCAGGCTGGGCGCTCTGGAGCCCTCGCTCCAGGAAGCGCGGAGTGTGAGGTTGTGGGTCAACCGGAGCCAGCTGGCGATCTTGTGCGAAAACGTCGCGCCGACGTCGTCGTGATCGTCACGGCGTCCGGCCAAGTGGAGGCCTGAATCGTTGTGTAACGGGACGGAAACTCCCGCGAAAGCCGACCAACTACGCCGCATACCAGAGGCTGAATTGCCGGCGGACCCAAGTACGTCGTTCGCATCATAGGAACGGTTGTCCGCGTCCCGGTAATCATAGACGTCTCGCCAGTCCAAGTTTGCGATTTCGGCTCCCATCGTCCACCTCGAGTCGCCGCCTCCAAGGGAAAATGCCGTGCCATTCAGGGTTGCGCGGGCGGTCTTGTAATCCGTGACATAATCACGAGTCAACCGCAGTCCGGTTTCCTGCACGGTCGACAGGTGCGTGGGGTCTGTGGAGAGCGGATTCTCGATGTTGTAACGACCCTCTATGATGGCACTCCGGATTGCGCTCTCACTCACGAAGGTAGCCCCGCTTTCGACTGCGTTATAACGATACGACTGGAAATGAGTATCATAGCCAATGCTTTCGGTGAATCGTCCACGAAGGCCGAGAGTGAGATCATATTCTTCAAAATCCCAACGCCAATCGCGATTGCCGTGGCGAACGAAACGATGGGCCGCATTGAGAATTTCCGGAATGGATTCAATCCCGGGATCCTGAAGCAGTTTTTCTTTGAGTGTCTCCGAGGGAGTGAAAATGAAGGTACCGACGGAAGGAGCATATCGAAACGCGGTTTCACCTTGCGCGATGCGAACGTCGGTATACAAGCTTGCGTCGTCATCAAGCGGGTGATCGAGGTTGAAATAGAAGCTATCTCGTTCAAAACGCTGCCGGTGCCACGAAATATCCGCGTAGGCGAAGCCGCATCCGGTACCAGAGAGGTTGTAGGGGTTGCTGAGTACGCCCGTGTAGGCGCTTCCCTTGCAGTCTCCGAGGGGACGCGCGACCGAACCTTCAGTTCCGCGAATGAAAACGGTGTTACCGCCTACTGAAACATTGGCCACATCGGCAAATGATCCACCCTGCCTCCAAAACGCGCGGCTGTAGTCCCGATCAATATCGCGAATCTCTTGTCGCCGGAAAGCGTCCACTCCCATGGTCACATGCCCGCTTCCGAACGTTCCTCCCCATAAGGCGCTCCCGTGTTCGGAGTCGCCACCCTCCCGCTTCGGTCTAGTTGCGCTTCCCTGGAATTCGGCTCCTTCGTAGTCACTTCTGAGAACAATGTTGACCGATCCACCGATCGCGTACCCACCATACAGGGCGACGGCGCTGTCGCTGAAAATCTCGATGCGCTCGACTGCCGATATTGGAATGGATCCCAGCGCGTAGGACCCCGGGCGACCATTAACGAGAATTGCGACGCGACCGATTCCCAGAACGAATGGCCGGTAGAGACCAAAATTGTTGTAGCCCATCCGTTCCAACAGCAGTTCCTCGACATTTCTCATGCCGGACAGTTCGATATCAATCCGGTCGATCACGCTGATCGGGGTTGCGTCGTTTATTGCAGCCGGAATGTGACTCGCCACCGAGGGAGCGTTCTCGGCTGACTCCTCTTGCGCCATCGCGAACGATGTCGTCAAAACTATCATCACCACAATGGTTGACTCAAATATTCTATTGATACGGATTCGATTAATCATCGTAAATCTCCTTTTTCGCATGTCTAAGAAGCAAGAATCCCGGATTGTGTCAAATAAAATAGCAGAAATCATATAAAACTTAAATTGGCAGAATCCGCATTGAGTTCACATCGCCAATTGCTCCTTATTACTTGCTCCATTTTGCAAGAAATCGCTCCACTTCTTGTTTGGCAGCAGGTTGATGCTCAGGCTCCCGCCAAAATTCAATGAGGGACGCATTGGGTGCCAAAGAGGCGATTTCTTTGGATATTTCCGCAGGATGGAATTCGTCGTTGCCCTGCAGGACGAGCATTGGGGTTTCACACTGTGAGACGAATTCACGGGAGACGTTGAAGAGAAATTCCCCCTGAAACATCGATTTTTTAAAAGCATCCCAAACAGTTTCACTTACCTCGGGACGTCTTGGTTTCAATTCCTCCGCCCAACTGTCGAACAGCCCGAAAAAGACGTTGCGGTTGTTATGGAAGCCGATCGACTGAAATATAACGAAAGATGCCACCCTTTGAGGAACCACCTGGATAAGTCCCATACCGTAAGGACCGCCAATGCACATCCCCACCACATGGAATCGGTCTACTCCAAGATAATCCAATAAGGCGAGTTGATCTTCCCTGTAGACATGCCAGCCATCACTTGCTCGAATAGGTGCAGAAGATTGGCCGGCATTTCGTTGGTCCATAGCAATGATGCGATAGCTGGAGGCGAGTTGTTCGATGGGATTCCAGTCTTGCTCTTTCCACATGGGTATCGAGGAGCGCATCCCTCCGGGAGCAATGAACAAAATCGGAAAACCCGAACCATGATCTTCATAGTAGATTTGAATGTCGTCGCGTTCAAATACTGGCATGGTTGAACCTTTCTATATATTATGCGAATCGGGAGTTGAAAATTAATTTATAAAATCGATAATTTAATAATTACGATGTGTCATGCCGGTCCCGGATCATCCTGGTCCCGGATCAAGTCCGGGATGATCCGGCATCCAAAATATCGCCCGTATCCCCCTGGATGCCTGGTCAAGCCAGGAATGACGAGTTTTTTAACTCCTGATTCACGTATAAAGTATGTTTGTTGACCTGATTTTTCATTATTCGAATGCTTCCATTGCTATTCATCAATTGTGGGCAATGGATCACATTAATGAGAAACTATCAGATTAGCGATTAAAATTCTATTAGTATTTCCAGATAAAATTTAAAATAGAAAAAGGTTGCCAACCTTGCAAAATTAGTCTATTCCTTGATCGTGAGAAATTGTTTTGAAGTATCTGAATAACCCTCGTGATGGACCAGATTTTATCATCTTTCTTCTCAGGAGAATTCCATGAAGTTTGGTATTTGTATGTTTCCAACCGATTATGCCATCCATCCGGTTGAATTGGGCAAGGCGGCCGAAACTCTTGGGTTCGAGTCGATTTTTTTCCCGGAGCACACCCATATTCCAACCAGTCGTCTCAGTCCCTGGCCTGGAGGCGCTGAACTTCCCCGGGAATACTTTCACTGCCACGATCCTTTTGTGGCATTGGGGGCGGTGGCGGGAGCCACCGAAAAAATAAAACTGGGAACCGGAATTTGCCTGGTGATTGAACGGGATCCCATCGTCCTGGCAAAGGAAGTCGCCAGTCTTGATTTTCTCTCCAAAGGGCGTTTGCTTTTTGGCATCGGAGGGGGATGGAATCTCGAAGAGATGGAAAATCATGGCACCGATCCAAACCGACGTTGGAAAGTGTTACGAGAACGGATTGAGTCCATGAAGGAAATTTGGACCCGGGACGAAGCCGAATATCACGGCGAGTTTGTCAATTTCGATCCCATCTGGTCTTGGCCGAAGCCTGCGCAAAAACCGCATCCTCCCATAATAGTGGGCGGTAACGGTGCCAATACGCTGAATCGGGTCTTGCGATATGGAGATGAATGGATGCCCATCGGGCGTAGTGAGGATCTCAAGGAACGCATCGAGGAATTGAACCGATTGACTGAAGAAGCGGGTCGGGAGCCGGTCCCGGTGACGATATTCGGCATTCCGGCAAAATCTGAAGTAGTGGAAAAATACATCTCAATCGGAGTGAATCGCCTCCTTTTCGCCTTACCTCCTGAACCGGCAGATTCGACGCTTCCTTTGTTGCAGCGCTGCGCGGAGATTGCCAGAAACTATTCCTGACGAATCGGCCATTAATCTGAATAAAATTTTGCAAGGATCATTAGGGACTTTCGGAAAGTTGTTCGAAAAAATATAGAATTTTTATGCTTCCATTGTCAAGGGTCTGTTGATTTCAATGAGGGCCTGGTCCTGGCAAATTTCAATACGGGTTTGGTGGATTTGGATTTCCACTCCTCGCTCCAGCGCATCCTGCAAGGCATTTGCATAGAGCGGATCGATGTGTTCTGCGACTTGAAAGGAATGGCAATCGGTGCGATTGACTAAAAAGAATATCACGGCTCGGTGTCCTTTGCCGGCTTCATAACTCAATTCAGACAAGTGTTTTCGTCCCCGCTCCGTGACGGCATCGGGGAATTGAGCGATCCCTGGGTGCGTTTCCTCGGCAAGGGTTGTATTTTTGATTTCAATAAACGTCGATTGTCCTGCTTTCTCCAGGTAAAGATCCACCCTGGAATTTTCTTGACCGAAAGAGACTTCTTTTTTCAGGGAATCCGCATGGCGGAAGGCAGGTAATTTTTCATTTTTTATCGCCTCGAATACGATTTGGTTGGGAATCAGCGTGTTGACGCAGACCAAAGCTCCCGTGGGCATTTGCATTAAGTGCAGCGTATATTTGAGCTTTCGTTTGGGATCACCATGGTATTGCATCCAAACCGGACAACCCGATTGCAGCAAAGATTTCATACTGCCGGTGTTGTTGCAATGGGCAGTCACGACTTTTCCCTCAGCCAACTCCACGTCGACGAAGAAGCGTTTGTATCGTCTCAGAAAACGTCCTTGAACCAAATCAGCCAGCATCATGGGTCAGCCGCTCCAATCAGGGATTTTGAAGAGAAGGATTGTCAGGCAGGAAATAAATCACTTCGTCTTTTCGTATCAATCCCAATTCCTTACGGGCCAAGGCTTCAATATAATCAAGATTGTTTTGCAGGGCATCGATTTCCCGGAGAAGTTTTTGCTCTTTCCGATTGAGGGTCTCGATCCTCTCGATGAGATGCTGCTCATTCTGCTTCAAATCCTGAAACGCCAATACCCCATATTCTCCTAAAAGCGCAATCAAAATAATGAATGATCCCGACAACAGAAAAAGAACCAGGGTCAATCCAAGCCATTTGTCGGAGTCCGATGATTTTTCCTGAATATTATTGGTCAGTGCAGCAGGGTCTTTGAATTGACGGGAAAAAAGGATTGGGTTTTTATTTCGTTTTTGATAATTGCGCTTCGCCATGGAATGTTTTTGAACGATTATCGAGTGTAGCAAATGCTGCGTATGTTTACGCATCTATCGACTGGACAGGTAACGCAATGTGAGCTAATTTTAACACGAACTGAAACTTAAAATACAGCATCTTCTTCAAATGCGGCTCGCGACCGGGGATGTTGTCGTTCCTTTCCTTGCTGAGACAATACGGTGGTCTGGTCCAAAATTAAAAGTCCTGTCGTCTGTTTGGCCCCCATGGATGGGATTACCAACACGGCATACCGTCAAATTGTACGTAAAATCAACAGGCATGTGCTCCTCTTCAGTGAATTCACCAATGTGGATGGCTTGATCCGCAGTGAATTCGTCCGCCGCCGTCTCGATTATCATCCTGCGGAGCAACCATTTTTCGTGCAGCTATTTGGCAATAACCCGCAATCTTTTGCGGAAGCGTCCCGCATAGTGGAAGATCGCGGAGTGTTGGGAATCGACATCAATATGGGATGCCCTTCCAAACGCATTGTTCATTCTCAACACGGTAGCGCATTGATGAAGGACGTGAACACGGCTTGCCGACTGATCGAAGCTATTCGCAGCGCCTGCTCACTGGAAGTTTCCGTCAAAACTCGTCTTGGATGGGAAAATGCCGACAACTTGATTGCTTTTGGCAAGCAATTGGAAAGGGCTGGGGTTTCCCTGCTCACCATCCATGGTCGCACTTATCGACAGGCATTCAAAGGAGCGGCAAACTGGGATCCTATTTATCAGCTCAAGAAGCATTTGGAAATCCCCGTTCTGGGAAATGGCGATGTGCGGGATTATCAGGACGGTCTCAATCGCATGAAGAACCTGGATGGCTTTATGATCGGACGACACGCCATTGGCAATCCCTGGGTGTTTCAGGACCGTCGAAAAAATCCGCAACCCTGTTTGTCCAGTCGAATTTCAGTGGCACTCGAACACTATTTCTTGCTGAGAAAAATCAAAGCGGAACCCATTGCGCTTAAGGAATTTCGGAAATACCTGGGAGAATACGTGCAGGGATTTTACCAGGCAAAGGAATATCGGCAGACTTTGATGCGAGTGCGGGATGAAGGTCAATTCGTTCGCCTCATGGAAAGGCTGAAATGGAAGAATCGGGATCATGCATTGCGACAAGATAAGTTGAAATGCCTTTAAAAAATAGTGGATGCTTATCAGTTTATTGCCATTGCCTGGCGCATTAAGAGTCGCTCCTTTGTCATCTTCTGTAAAATTTTTCAGTGCCCAGGACGAATCGATTGCTCGCAATATCCCCTCCTCTCTCATTCCAATGCTCTGATATTCTTCTTTTTTTTTGAAATCTAAAAAAAAATGAACTTTTTTGAAAAAATTGTTGACTAATTGTTAGCACTCACTTATAATGAGTGCTAACAATTTAATTCATAATAATTTAATTTTTAGAAGAGGAGGCCCTATGTGGTTAGTTCCGAGTCAGAGTAGGAGAGTGGTTCCGAGTTTTCATTCAGTACTGGATGAATTTTTCAGGGGTGTTACGCCAACGGGGGGGTATTTTTCTCCCAATTTGGATATCAAGGAAGAGGAGAGCGCTTTTCGTGTTTCGCTCGAAGTGCCTGGCATTGCCAAAGAGGACGTCGAGATTTCCTTGAAAGACCATAATTTGGTCATTAAGGGAGAGAAGAAGCAGGAAGCGAAAGAAGACAAGGATGGTTATTCCTGGGTTGAGCGTTCTTATGGTTCTTTTCAGCGTACGATTCGTGTACCTGAAAATACCAAAAGTGATCAAGTGGAAGCCCGAATGGATAATGGCATTCTGGAAATCACGCTTCCCAAGTCCGAGCAACGAGAAGATCGGAAGCAAATCGCGATCAACTGATACCTCGATCAATTCACTCTTCATTAACAAGCCGGTGGGTCAGAAGCCTCATCGGCTTTTTTTGTGGTAAGAAGACTTTATTTTTCGAGCACTTCCAGCATTTTTTCTCCAATGGAGTCCGGGTTGCGCACAACATGGATTCCCGCTTCGCTGAGAGCCTTCATTTTTTCGGCGGCCGTCCCTTTTCCCCTGGAAATGATGGCACCGGCATGTCCCATACGACGCCCTGGAGGAGCCGTTTGACCCGCAATGAAGCTGACAATCGGTTTGGAAACCCGTTCTTTTGCAAAAGCGGCTGCTTGTTCTTCGGCGTTGCCACCAATTTCACCAATCATGACAATCGCTTCGGTTTGCGCATCATCCTGAAACCACTGGAGGCAATCGACGAAATTGGTGCCATGGATGGGATCACCACCAATTCCGATGCAAGTGCTTTGCCCCAAACCCACCTGCGTCAATTGGTCAACGGCTTCGTAAGTCAATGTACCGGAACGGGAAACCACGCCAATGGAACCGGGTTTGTGGATATAAGCGGGCATGATGCCGATTTTGCACTGTCCGGGGGCGATGATTCCCGGACAATTGGGACCGATCAAGCGCGAACCCTGGTTACGGACGTAACGCGCTGCAGTGAGCATATCAATTACCGGGATCCCTTCCGTGATAGCCACTATCAGTTTCACTCCGGCAGCGGCGGCTTCGATGATTGCATCCGCAGCGAAAGGAGGGGGAACGAGAATCATGGAAGCATTGGCGGGAGTCGCCTGCATTGCCTCTTGTACGGAATCGAAAACGGGGATGCCTTCAATATCCTGCCCACCTTTTCCAGGCGTAACCCCCGCGACAACCTGCGTGCCATAGTCACGACATCCTTTCGTGTGCAGGGTCCCTTGAGATCCGGTAATTCCCTGGACCAGCAGTTTGGTTTTTTGATCGATTAAAACAGACATAAGCCTTCTGTTTCAAATGGAATTGATAAATACAATGCTTCCTGAAAATGGCTGAGCTCTCGAATTAATGGGCGGCTGCAACGGCCGCTTCCGCAGCCTTGCGGAGTCCTTGCGCCATTTGCAACTTGTTACCAAAATCGGATTGCGAAATAATTTTCGCGGCTTGATCGGCATTGTTACCCGCCAGCCGGACTACCACGGGAACTTGCGGATTTACTTCCCTGAACGCCGCCACGATGCCCTCCGCCACGACGTCACAACGAACGATGCCGCCGAAGATATTCACCAGAATACACTTTACATCGGGATCGGCAGTGATGATTTTAAAAGCCGCGGCCACTCTTTGTTCGGTTGCGGCGCCACCCACATCGAGAAAATTAGCCGGCTCCCCTCCAAAATTTTTAATTATGTCCATCGTGCCCATGGCCAAACCGGCCCCATTGACGATGCACCCGATATTCCCCTCGAGTTTGACGTAGCTGAGATCGGCCTGGCCGGCTTCCAATTCGCTGGGTTCTTCCTCATCGAGGTCCCGCAATTCCACAATATTTTTATGTCGGTATAAAGCATTGTCGTCAAAAGTCACTTTGGCATCGAGAACCATCACCCTGCCGTCGCCGGTCAATACCAGGGGATTGATTTCCAGGAGCGAACAATCTTCATGGATAAATGCATGGTAGAGAGATGTCATTAAAGATGCCGTGGGACGGATTAATTCAGGGTCGATTTCGTCGACCTGCAAATCGAAGGCAATCCGCGTTGCTTGAAACGGGCGCAGTCCGAGGGTGGGGTCCACGATTACCTTTTTGATTTTCTCTGGGGTGTTAGCCGCCACTTCCTCGATATCCATCCCTCCTTCCGTGGAGGTTAAAAAAATCGCTGATTGAGAAGTACGATCAACCAGGACAGAACAATAAAGTTCTTTTTTGATATCCACGCATTCTTCAATGAGGATTTGTTTAACTTTCCGACCCTGCGGACTGGTTTGACTGGTAACCAGTCGCATTCCCAGGATAGCATTCGCATTTTTTTTTACTTCATCCAGTCCTCTGGAAACTTCCACTCCCCCGACTTTTCCTCGACCTCCGGCATGGATCTGAGCTTTGACGACGCAAACTTCTCCTGCAAGCGATTTTGCGATTCGCAGCGCTTGTTCCGGAGTTTCAGCCACGTCGCCTTGTGGAACGGTTACTCCATATCCGGCAAGCATGCGTTTGGCCTGGAATTCGTGAATTTTCACTAAATTTTCCTCTTTTGAAATGCGAATCAGGAGTTGAAATTTGATTTATAAAATCAATAATTTAATATTTATGAGGTGTCTTGTCGGTTCCGGATCATCCTGGTCCCGGATCAAGTCCGGGATGATCCGGCATCCAATATATCGCCCGTATCCCCCTGGATTCCTGGTCAAGCCAGGAATGACACGTTTTTTAAATCCTGATTCAAGTTTTTTAAAGCATGTTTTTAACTGTTTCGTATTCTTCCTCGAGCTCCTTGAGGGTCGTCCTGATTTTTTCTCGAGCGAATTCATTCCATTCAATGCCAGGTACGATTTCATAGCGTGAACCGTTGCTACTCAAGGGAAATCCGAACACTAATCCTTGAGGAACTCCATAGTTGCCTTCACTGGGCACGGCAGCGCTGAACCAGTCTCCCGCAGCAGTGGGTTGGGTCAGATTTTGGATAGTATCAACGACAGCATTAGCAGCCGACGCGGCGGAAGAAGCTCCCCGGGCTTCAATCACGACAGCCCCTCGTTTTTGTACCGTGGAAATGAAATCGTTTTGCAACCAGTTTAAATCTGGAATCACTTCCATAACCGCTTTTCCTGCAATTTTCGCATTGTAGAAATCCGGATATTGAGTGGCGCTATGGTTCCCCCAAATGGTAAGGTTACTCACTTCCCGCACCGGGTATCCTGATTTTTGAGCCAACTGAAATCTGGCACGGTTGGCATCGAGCGCGGTCATCGCAAACCATCGTTCTCGAGGAATGTCTTTGGCATTGTTCATGGCAATCAGACAATTGGTGTTGCAAGGATTGCCCACAACCAGGATGCGCACATCGGATGCTGCGCGATTCAATGCCGAACCTTGGTCCACAAAGATTCCGCCATTGGTTTTGATCAAATCTCCCCGCTCCATACCCGCTTTTCGCGGTGCAGCGCCAACAAGGAGGACCCAGTTGGCGCCTGAAAAACCTTGATTGGGGTCTGAGGTGATTGAAATTTTCCGCAATAGAGGAAAAGCGCAATCATTCAATTCCATTACCACTCCTTCCAAGGCGGGCAGTGCCGGTTCGATTTCGATCAATTGTAGTTCTACCTGTGTTCGTGAACCAAATGTTTCACCCGAAGCCAAACGAAACAAAAGTGAATAATCAATCTGTCCTGCCGCTCCGGTTACGGCAATTTTTATAGTTGCTGGCATTCCTTCCTTTTTGCTTGAATTGGATCAAGTGTATAAATTTTTATTTACCCATCGCGCTTGAGGGTCGTTGAAATCGTGCTAGGATGAGGCGCACGATTTTTACAGTGCATTGTTCCTCTCCGGCATGCTATATTTTGATCGGAGAGGAACTCCGTGCAATATAAAATCCAGACCAGTATGACAAATTTTTAATTCAATTGCGAGCTTCTTTGTTTCTGTCGATCACAGGTTTCTTGGTCTTGTCTATTCATTCTCAACAATTTGAAAATATCCATGGAAACAGCAACCACACGAGGAATTATCGTTTCTGTAGAATCCTTTTTTATCGAAGAGCATTCCCATCCCGACCAAAATCATTTTGTCTTTGCCTATCGGGTCCGTTTGAAAAATCAAAGTTCTCAAACCGTGCAATTGATCAGCCGTCATTGGATCATAACCGACAGTAATGGAGAAACTTCCGAAGTGAAAGGAGAAGGAGTGGTGGGTAAACAACCGGTCCTCGCTCCCGGAGAGGAACATGAATACATGAGTGGTTCTCACTTGAAATCACCAATGGGTACCATGGAAGGGAGTTATCAAATGCAAATATTGGATGGGGGAATGTTTGATGCCGAGATACCCTGTTTCACACTCTCCGTGCCCGGCGTGATTAACTGATATTAAGACTGGGAAATAAGAGGATAGCGCATCTCCTCGGTGTGGATGGCTCTCTGCGAGCTAAGGACACTGGAATACAAAGAGAACTCTTCCACGTAAAAAGGATCGGTTTTGAACAAATTGTTGCGACTGAGAAAAGCACCGATCCTTTCTGCTGGAAGGTGGCGCAGTCGCGCCAAAGTGACGTGAGGATGAAATTTGCGCTTTTCCACAGTTAGGTTGAGTCGGTCCAAGCGGGTATCGATCTTTTTTTGAAGCTGAAATAGCGCTTCGTTTTTTTCCACGCCCACCCAAAGCACGCGAGGCTGTTTGCGGGGTGGAAAAAAGCCGATCCCTTTTAAAGAGAGAGGAAAGACTGGTTGTCGAATTTTGAATAATTCTTCTCGAATGTCATCACACTCGATGCCATCAACCTCACCTAAAAAACGTAGAGTCAGGTGAAATTGATCTTCGTTGATCCAGGATGTATGGTCAAAGCTCCCATCTCGAAGATCGATCAATTGCTCTATCACCGGGTCAGGAAAATCGATGGCAACAAACAAACGTGGCATTTGGAATTCGAAATATGAGATTCATCATAGTATAATACATCAAGCTCTTACCTGAATTCGCCGATACCGGCAAACAAAAATTTTATGAACTACCCCGCAGCAGAGCTACGGGGTATCGGAACTCAGCACAACTCCAACTCTAATTGCTGATGATGGAGCTTTTGATACTCGTTTTCAGAACCTTGATTTTTTACATACTGGCGAATAGCATCTTCGCTTGCAGCATGTCGCCCAACAGTGCTGATGAAGTATCCCTTTGACCAGAATTCGCCGCCCCATAGCTGCTTTTTGATGGAGGGCACTCTTTTGAAAATTTCTTTAGCTGTAATACTTTTGACTGTCTTTACAATCTTTGTTGGACTATATGAAGGGACTGATTGGATCAAGAAATGGACATGATCCCGATCTGTTCCTATCTCAATAAATGCAATCTCGTAACGCTGAGCAATTTCCAAGCTAATCTCTTTTAGAGTCATATCCACCTCATCGGTGAACACTACTCGACGGTATTTAGCCGGACAAACCAAATGGTACAATAATACCGAAACGTTATGACTTTTGTGGATATATTCGCTCATGAGAGCGAAAATACACCACACGAAAAAGCGAAGCAAGCTTCGGGGAATTAGACCCGAAGAGATTAAAAACTCTGGATCGCAAAGAGGTCATAACCGTTCTTTCCTGAAAGCAGGAACGCCCTCGAGCGGATTCCCAACCCTGAACTTCTTCTCCTCCATTAATTTCCATCTCGAGAAAGTGAATCAGGAGTAAAAAAACGTGTCATTCCTGGCTTGACCAGGAATCCAGGGGGATCCGGGCGATATTTTGGATTCCGGATCATCCCGAACTTGATCCGGGACCAGGATGACACATCATATATTATTAAATTATCGATTTTATAAATTAAGTTTCAACTCCTGATTCGCATATCTCGAAAATGTATTTTCATTTTTTTTAAAAATTAGTATTGACAATCAAATTATTTTCGTATAGATTTATTTAATCTTTCGTACGTACTAATTAATTATAACCTCATATGCTAATAATCTATGGAAAGGAACGCACCGGCTTTCATGAAAATTCTTCCTCTGAGGTTCCGACAAGCGTGTCGGAAAAGGGCGTAAAGAATCATATTATGAATGAAAAAGATGTTTTCCAGAGCAACTTCCATAGTTGGTTGTCAGAAGTTTAAATTTTAATTATTTAAGGAGAAAAATGAAAATGCAGAAATATATTTTGAGTTTGGTAACATCAGTTGCGTTGTTGATTCCGACTTTCTTACTAGCGGAAGAAGTCAACATTTATTCTACGCGTCAGGAGTTTTTAATGCGTCCGTTTCTAAACGTATTTGAGCAACAGACGGGAATTAATGTCAATGTGGTCTATATAAAATCGGGGCTCTTAGAGCGATTGAAAGCCGAAGGGATGAACAGTCCCGCAGACGTTGTACTGACGGTGGATATTTCCAATTTAACCAAGCTTGCGGATGAGGGGGTGCTTCAATCGATCGATTCGGACGTCATCGAGGCGAATATACCTGCGGAATTTCGCAATCCTGATGGATTGTGGACCGGATTGACTGCGAGGGCCAGGGTGATCTATTATTCCAAAGACCGGGTTGACGTCAACAAGTTGTCCACTTATGAAGATTTGGTCGACCCCATGTACCGGGGAAGAATCTGTACGCGATCAGGCCTGCATAACTACAACATTGCGCTCTTGTCTTCCATTATTGCTCATCATGGCAGAGACTATGCGCTGAATTGGGCTAAAGGTCTGCTTGCCAATTTAGCTCGAAAACCGCAGGGTAATGACCGCGCTCAAGTTAAAGCCATTTCCGAAGGAGAGTGTGATTTTTCTCTGGGCAACTCGTACTATATGGGAAAAATGCTGGAAAATCCGGATCAACGTGATTGGGCGGCCTCTGCCGGTATTTTCTTCCCCAATCAAAATGATCGCGGGACGCACATGAATCTCAGCGGCGGTGGTGTGACTCAAAGTTCCAACAACCTGGAAAACGCAATCGGGTTGCTCGAGTTTTTGACGGACAACCTGGCACAGCAAATGTATGCCCAGGTCAATCATGAATATCCTTTGAAAAAAGGGGTGATGTTGTCTGGGATTGTTCAATCATTTGGAAAAGGTCAACCTGGTATCGAGAATGGCGTTTTCAAGCGTGACACGACCGACCTTGCTACAATTGGTAATTTTCGGACTGAGGCGTTTGAAATTATGAATGAAGCCGGTTACGAGTGAACTCAACCAAATTCAAAAATTGCTTTGATGGCTGGTCCGTATTTACGGTATTACTGGCATTGATTTTTTCAATTCCCATTTTTGCGGTAATCGGACTGGCCTTCACACCAAGTGATGAGGTTTGGTCTCATCTCTCTTCGACCGTCCTGCCTCGGTATGTGCGCAACACCTTATTATTGATGCTCGGAGTAGGGGCAGGCGTTGTTGTGATTGGAACCAGCACCGCTTGGGTGGTAACCATGTATCGGTTCCCGGGGCAGCGGGTCTTTGAATGGGCTTTGTTTTTGCCTCTCGCCATGCCGGCCTATGTCATTGCCACCGTCTATGTGCAACTCCTCGAATTTGCTGGTCCCATCCAATCCTTCCTGAGAATGATATTTGGTTGGCAAAGTACCAGGGACTATTGGTTCCCGCAAATCGTTTCATTGGAGGGAGCAATAACCATGATGATCCTGGTACTCTATCCTTACGTCTATTTGCTCGCCAGGGCATCATTTCTGGAACTTTCCACGAATGTCATGGAAGTGGGTCAAATCCTGGGAAAGGGAGCTTGGAAAAATTTTTGGCAAGTGGCCCTACCTCTGTCAAGACCTGCCATAGTTGTTGGATTAATTCTGGCATTGATGGAAACGATCAGTGATTTTGGTACGGTGAAAATCTTCGCTGTCAGTACATTTACGACCGGAATATATACAGTATGGTTGGGAATGTACAATGCGCCCGGCGCCGCGCAACTGGCCACTACTTTGTTGGTCTTTGTGTCGATTTTAATTTTTTTGGAACGACTATCCCGGCATCGTAAACGCTATCATCCCAGCGATCAAAACAGGATGGAAAGAAAAAAACTTCAACTTCACGGGAAACGTGCGCTGCTGGCATTTCTGTGTTGTTTTATACCCATTTTGTTTGGCTTTTTAATCCCATTTCTACTTTTGATCAAGTGGGTATTCGAAACCTATCAAGAAACCTTCACCCACCGCTTTATTAATGATGCTTCCAATAGCGTGTTGCTTGCCGGTATCGCGGCCGGACTATCTGTTTTATTGGCCCTTTTGACGGCCTACGGCTTACGGCTCCGTCCCACGAAATTGTTGCGGATCACCACTCGCATCGCCACCCTGGGATATGCTGTGCCGGGTCCCATCATCGCGCTTGGCGTGCTCTTACCATTTGCTGGTTTGGACAATGCCGTCGATCGATTGATGCGAGAGACCTTCGGTGTCTCGACGGGACTTATCCTCAGTGGGACGATCTTCGCAGTCATCTTTGCTTATCTGGTCCGTTTTCTGGCATTATCCTTTGGCACCCTGGAAGCAGGATTGACGAAAATTACGAAAAATTTCGAAGACGTCTCGAGAACGCTCGGGCAGGGAACCCTTTCCACCTTGAGGCGGGTTCATTTCCCTCTTTTGCATGGCAGTCTGCTCACTGCAGCAATTTTAGTGTTTGTCGATGTGATGAAGGAATTGCCCCTGACCTTGATGCTACAACCCTTCAACTTCAGCACATTGGCCACTCGCATTTATGAATATGCCTCCGAGGAACGTTTGAATGAATGCTCCCTTTGGTCGGTGGCGATTGTCTTGGTCGGTATCGTCCCAGTCGTCATACTGAGTCGTGGAATAGCTAAATCACGCAGAGAGCAAAGCCCTTCCGAGACCCCTGATGCTCTCTTGTGGATCGAAAAATGGAAAGCCATTGAAGATTGAGATAAAAATTGGTAGGTTATGCTGATCTCACAGGTTCTTGCAAATTGAGGTTAGTTTATAAATTTGAAAACGCTCATCCTGGAATGCCAATCCATCAGCAAAAACTATGGTTCCCTCAAAGCGGTGAACAACGTCAGTTTCAAGCTCTATCGCAAAGAATTTTTAGCGATATTGGGACCTTCCGGCTGTGGTAAATCGACGATATTACGCATGATAGCAGGCTTGGAAACACTGAACCATGGAAAAGTCTTGTTGCAAAACCAAGTTGTTTCTGAAAAGGAAAAGTTAGTCGTCCCGGAACAGCGAGGCGTGGGGATGGTCTTTCAAGATATTTCTTTATTTCCGCATTTGAATGTCAGCGAAAACATTGCTTTCGGATTAAAAGGTAGCAAAAAAGAAAAAAGACAACGCGTGAAAGAAATGTTGGCTCTGGTGAGTTTGACGGATTGCTCAGACAAAATGCCACACATGCTTTCGGGTGGGCAGCAACAACGGGTTGCGGTTGCGCGATCCCTCGCCCCCTCACCCGAATTGATTCTACTGGACGAACCTTTCACTAGTTTGGATTATCAACTCCGTGTTCAATTGCGCCAGGATATTCGCGATATTTTAAGACGAAAAGAAGTCAGCGTCATTTTAGTAACCCATGATCAGTCGGAAGCATTCAATTTTGCGGATCGCATGGTCATTATGAAACAAGGAAACATCATTCAAGAAGGATCCCCGACCGGGATTTATCATACGCCCATAGATTCCTGGGTGGCTACCTTTGTAGGAGACGCCAATTTCCTACCCTATGAAACTGCTTCGATATATTTGGACTCCAATTCGCAAAAGCATGATGTCTCCGATTGCGCTTACGATTCAATCCTGCAAAATAAATCAAAGCAATTGATGGTTCGTCCTGAAGATATTCTGGTACAAAGTACCCACCCTAAAAATGATCATGGCATCATTCAACACATTGATTTTTCAGGAGATCAACAAGTATTAAAGATCCAACTATTGACAGGGAACCAGATCAAAGCCCGTGTTTCTTCGCGAGAAAACTGGCAGCGCGACCAGCACGTCACCATCAGTATAAAACATTTTACCGTTTTTCCCCATTCTTGATGGACTTACAACTCGTGGTTGACCCGATCTTAATCTTTCTTAAAGAGGTTGACAGGCTGAAAAAGTTTGGATAGACTGAATCACTTTCCGAGCGAGAATAGCTCAGCAGGTAGAGCGCAACCTTGCCAAGGTTGAGGTCGCGGGTTCGAAACCCGTTTCTCGCTCCAATCTTCCTCAACGGCTACAAGAACTGATTTTCCTCGAGACAAATCGGAATGCTGTCAACAGGAAATCAAGAAAATTTTTTAGCATATCGGAACGGAATTCTCGCATCGGCGTCGGCCCAGGGGAAGTCTCCCAAAGTTAAGCCATTCGCCACGATTGAGGTCATCCCAGCTTTTTGGAAACAATGCGCTGCAAAATGGCCTGTCCGTGACGGAGCGCTTCGACGTCGAATGTCATTTCCGGATGGTGAAGCCCTGGTGTCAAGTCGGCTCCCAAGCCGATATAGGCGCTATTTAAATCCAGGGAATTGGTAAAGATGTGAAAATCTTCACTCCCCGCAGTCACTGCAGGCTCTGATGCTTTGCCCAAAATTTCTTCAATTGTTTCTCCTACGAATTGAACCATGGCTTCATCATAAACGGCAGCGGGAGAACTCGTGATGGATTCAATCTCGGTGGTGGCTCCAATGGCGTTGGCGCTGTTCGTGATAGCGGTTCCTGCTTTTTCTTTCAATTCGGACATCACTTCGTCGGTTTCCGCTCTGAAATCAAAGACCACATCGGTACGGGCAGGAATGATGTTGTCGGCGATACCAGGAGTGTTGATCCGGGTTGCTTTCACGGAATGAGAAATATTCGGATCGGCCCTGACTGCATTGACGGCACTGATGATCAACATAGCGGCTTCAATGGTATTGATCCCCAAATGCAACCTAGCGCTATGGGATGGCACTCCCTCGATTTTCACGCGAATACGATGACAGGCCGTATGATAAACAGCCGGTGAGGCTTCTCCCAATCGACTATCACTCAGGGGTCGTAAATGAATCCCGACCAGTTCTTTTAAATCATCGAGTTTTCCGGTATCTACCATCAATTGAGCTCCCTCCAGTGTTTCTTCAGCTGGTTGGAAGATAAACAAAGCTGTCCCCCTGGAAATTCCTTGCTCTGCAATCCCCTTTGCCGCCGCCAGCACCATTGCGGAGTGGGCATCGTGTCCACAGGCATGGATATCCACGACCTGGTCATTGATCACAAAAGGGAGGGAGTCCATATCGGCTCGCAACCCCAGCACGATTCCCTCCTTTCCGGAATCCAATCGACCAATCACTCCCGTCTCGCCGATTCCTTCTTCTACCTGGTAACCAAACTTCTTTAATTCCCCGGCAATAAATTGGGCGGTTTGATATTCCTGTAGTTTTTTTTCAGGGATTTGATGCAGGTGATGAAAAACTTCTTCTACATAATTGGTATTATTCATATTCATTCTCCACGACAGACTCTCTAAAGTATGCAATCCTTTGTTTGGAAGCTGAGAAATTCCATAACTTCATTATTCATATCACTCTGTTTTCTTGCTTTCAAGAGTGACCGTTGGATAAAAGAAAGGAAATTCAAAGAATTGATTTTTTACGATAAAGGAAGCAGGTACTTTCTTTAGAACAAAACCTCATTTTCAAGTAAAGAGTATAATATCCCTGCTGCTCCATTCAGATTGACAACCTGGCGTCCTTCAACATATTCTGAAAAGAAAACTTTTCAATGACGCATGTTTGATTGCTATTTTTTACTGTTATTCTGACCATAGGTACCTTTTAAAAAAAAGCAGGAATGGGTCAAACGATTAAATGGTTGATGTCCGGATTGGTTCTCATGCAAAAAAGTTAGTGCTCATTTACCGAAGAATTCATAACCAATAGACTCGGTCAACTGAGGAGGAGAAAAATCTTATGAAATTGAGTTGGTCCCACGCTGTGTTGAATGTCCGCGATCAAGACAAGATGCTGGACTTCTACACCAACGTTCTCGGCTTTGCAGTCACAGACCGGGGACCTATTGCTGAGGGGGCATCAGAGATTATCTTCATGAGCCAGGACCCGGACGAACACCACCAGCTTGCCATGGTGCAATTCAAGCAGGATGAGAATCCGGTCAACTCACTCAATCACTTCGCGTTTCGAGTCGAGTCCTTCGACGAATTAAAAAACCTGCATACCGAACTCGATACCAAAATGGGGATCAAAGTGACTCCTCTGTCCCACGGCAATACCCTCTCCATTTACTTCAATGACCCCGAAGGCAATGGTATTGAAGTTTTCTGGGATACGCCCTGGCACGTTGCCCAACCTCAGAGCAAACCCTGGGACGTTTCATTGAACCAGGAGGAAGCACTAACATGGGTAGAAGAGTCATTTCAGAACGAGCCGGGATTCAGGCTCAGGGAACATCACAATGACAAACGCAGAGCAGAAGCGGGAAGTTAGATTTTCAAGTTCATTCTTTGTGCGTGAGTATTACTTGGACATGGTCAGGTACGATTCGCTCCCTCAACTCAAACAAACGTTTGCGTCCCTCGGATATACTTAACGCTTCCATGGTTTCCTTTTTATGAAAAAAGTCACCATAAAAATTTCAATGTACAATATGATGTACAAAATTAAAAGGAGAAAAGTAAGGAGAAAAAGAAAGAAAATGGTTTCCATAATCCCCAATAATATCAATAACCTGCTTTTCAACTGAAAAAAATTAGAAAAAAATGCTTGACTTATTATAATATATGGCATATCTAGTACTATTAAATTGCTTGGGAAGAGAGGACTTGAATCGAGTAATGTGAAAGCAAATCCTTCTCCCCGGGAATTTTTTTCTCATCCGTGCGGTCGAGCGCACGATATCTCGATTCGCTCAATGGTGCAGCGGATCTTCTAATTTCATCTCAAGCGTAGGAGGAATCATGCAAAAAAGCAAAACCAGGAAAATCCAATCATTGTTACTGACCTTAATCCTGATGGTGACCGCCTTGGGGGTCAGTTCGGCCTTGGCGGCCGAGATGGTTGAAGACCCCACCACTGGCAAGATGATAGTTGCGCCTGAGTATGGCGGGACCATCACCTTTGCCACGACAAGATTTGGAGGAGTTGATCATGTCGACATGTGGTTCCATCACCACCCGGGTGAAACGGTCGCCGGTGTTTTGGAGAAGCTCGGTATCATGGACTGGGCCACTCCCAGGGAGCAATTCGACTTCAGGACAACCTACAAGCCTATGACTCTCTATACGGGACACCTGGCGGAGAGTTGGGAGCAGCCCGACCCGCTCACGACGGTCTTCCATATTCGCAAGGGGGTCCACTGGCAAAACAAGGCGCCGGTGAATGGCAGGGAATTTACCGCGGAAGATGCCGAATATAATTATCATCGTTATACAGGTACAGGCAGCGGCTTCACCGAACCCAGTTCCTATTGGAAAGCCAACGTGGGCAAGCTCGAATCGATAGCAGCTACCGACAAATATACCCTGGTCTTCAAGCAGAAGGAGGTAGACCCTCTTTTCCTCGCAGCTGCAATGCTTAACTTGAATTTTATGTATGCCCCCGAGGTGATCAAGGAACATGGTGATGCGAAGGATTGGAGGAACCTGGTCGGTACCGGTCCCTTTGAATTTACGGATAGGGTGGAGGGCACTTCACAAACCTGGATTAAGAATCCCAATTACTGGGATGTCGACGAAAAATTCCCCGGGAACAAGTTGCCCTATATTGACGAACTGAAGGGCCTGATTGTTCCGGAACCGGCAACCCGGCTCTCCTTACTTCGCTCGCGGAAGATTGATTTTTTGGGTATGCCTGCCGGTTACGGTCAAATAACCTCCATGGACCAGGTGATGAGCCTCAAGAAAACCAATCCCGAAATCATGCTGGAGCCGATGTCCTATCGCTCTGAGACGTCGTGGGTTTTTAACACGCAAAAGGAACCATTTAACGACGTGCGGGTACGCCGCGCCATGCAAATGGCCCTGGACTTCAATAAAGACGGCCCCTTCGATAGATTCCACAATGGGCTCGCCGATTTGACGCCGCAGGGGTTTCTGGGGAAAGGTTTCATCGGATACGTCACCAATTTTGAGGACTGGCCCGAAGAGATAAAGCAATACTATGTCTATGACCCGGAAGGGGCGGAGAAGCTCCTGGATGAGGCGGGTTATCCCCGCGGTGAGGACGGCATTCGATTCTCTGCCACGATGCATTATAGTCTGGCCTCGAACCGTTTGGAGCATGACCAGATCGCAGTCGAACAATGGAAAGCGATTGGCGTTGAAATCACGCTCGCGGGGGTGGATGGTTCTGGTTATGGTGCCAAATTGCAGGACGGCAGCGGGCAGTTTTTGGCTTTTATTTCGGGATACGAGTGGAACCCCGTGGGGCAAATGGGGCTGCTGGCTACCGTGGTTGATTCTCCATGGAATGTCGCCCAAGTCAAAGATCCGGTTTATGACGCCATGTATGCCGCGATGTCAGGCGCTCAATCCCTCGAGGAGCAGATGAGGGCCTCGAAACCGATCGATATGTACTTTAATAATCAGCACTGGTATTTATGGGGCGCGCGCGTTCCGCAGTTTCATGCCTTCCAGCCGTGGATTGTCGGTTACAATGGAGAAACCGAACTGGGAGACATGGACCGTATTCTCATCATGGCCCGCCTTTGGATTGATAGCGCTAAGAAGAAAGAAATGGGCTATTAGGCTTTTGGGCTGATTGCCTAACAATGTGGGTCGGCAGCGTTGCTTCGTCGTCCCACGCTCTCCCGCTCATCCTGATTGTTCTCTCAGGTCATGCCACCAAATGCTTGATCCCCAATAAGGGCTGCTCGAGTTCCCGTTCTTTGGCTATCAGCTGAAAATCTGCTTGCAAATTCATGAGAAAATGAGAATCCACTTTGAAATACATTCCCAAAATTAAGGCCACTTCTGCAGAAAGAGAACGCTTCCCATCAATCACGCCCTTCAAGGTCATATAAGGGATTCTCGTATCCTTTTAGAGATCAAAAAATGACTTGCTATCGTCATAATTCATAGTAAAATGACGACATGGTAGTCAAAAAAATATATCCACGTCTCATAAAACCTCCGCAATCCAGTTTCTTTTTGTTTGGTCCCAGGGGGATCGGCAAGAGTACTTGGGCCAAAGGTCAATTTTCGGGGGCGCATCAATTTGATCTGCTGGACGAAGGTCTCTATCAGAACTTACTCGGCAATCCTTCCCTTTTCGGAGCGGAATTATCTACCTTACACCAGCAGTCATGGGTGATCGTCGATGAGATTCAGAGGCTGCCCTCCTTATTAAATCTGGTGCACCTGTATATGGAGGAAAGAGGATTACAATTCATTTTACTCGGTTCCAGTGCCAGAAATCTAAAAACAGCAGGCACCAATTTACTGGCGGGACGGGCCCTCAAAAAAATGATGTTTCCTTTAACGCCAGAAGAATTAGAAGATGATTTTTCATTAGAGGAAATTCTCCGATTTGGTGCGATTCCGTTAGTCTGGCAATCCCCCAGTAAAGCAGAGACGCTAAAAAGTTATGTGCAGTTATATTTGAAGGAAGAAATCCAGGCGGAAGCCTTGGTACGGAATCTTCCGGGTTTCACGCGCTTCCTGTCAATCGCAGCCCTCTTCCATGGGGCCCTCATCAATATCGCCGGCATTGCCAGAGATTCCGGAACGGCCCGTACCACCGTTTCAGGTTTTCTGGATATTCTTGACGATACGCTCTTGACCTTTCGCTTGCCTGCATTTGTGGGCAAATTAAAAGTGCGTGAAAAGAAACATCCCAAGCTCTACTGGGTGGATCCAGGATTAGTGAGAGCCATCAAAAAACAGCTGGGACCTCTTGCTCTGGAAGAACGTGGGCCATTATTAGAAGGTTGGATTCTTGGACTGCTGCGGGTTTATGGCGAAGAGAGCAATATTTTTCACGAGATTTATTATTGGTCGTCCGCGCACGCCACTGGGCATGAAGTGGATTTTTTATTGCAGCGTGACAATGAATATCTGGCCATTGAAGTGAAATCTTCCTCGAAATATAATACAAAATTTTTGTCAGGATTAAGAGCCATTCAAGATTTGCCCGGATTAAAACGGCGCATTTTAATTTATTGTGGAGACAGGAATTTAAAAAGTGATGATGGTATAGATATTCTCACCGTTCCAGCGTTCTGTAACGCACTTCTAAGGGATGCGCTTTGGAAATAAGTTCAAAAAATGAAACTCAAAAAAAAATCGCATTTTTATCTTGACCTTCCTGTCCCCACCTCGAGGCTCTTCAAGAAGCCAGTCAACTCTTTGAAAAAGAACGAGAGCCATGGAAGCCAGAGCGCTTAGCACTCTGATTTACCTCCCTGGCAAAGCGTTTACGATCATTATCGCCATTGGAAAAAACACGGGATTGTGGAGTGAACCTTCGCTTTTTGGCTCATGATCATAAAGAAGCGGATCTCCTAGGTTGATAGATTTTTAATTTTTTTACGAATCCTGCATTTTTTTTAATCGACTTTCAATCAATCGGACACCTTTTCACAATTATGTCATGTGATTGCTGTCCATTGTCAGCAGCGGTGACGTTGCCCGATGAGTCAAGCAGATAAACAATTCGGTTGACGAATGTTTGCTATTTGTTTACTTTCTATGTTCCGTAGCAGTGACGTTGCATGACTCTCTTTGATAAATAATTCGGTTGACGAATGTTTGCTATTTGTTTACTTTCTATGTTCCGTAGCAGTGACGTTGCCCGATGCGTCAAGCAGAATCATTGATTTTTATTTGATATCCTAAATGGCAGGAGGACGATGAAAGGCAAAATCAGCAAGCAATCCGTCGAAAATCTCTCATGCGAGAGAAAAGACCACTTCTTGTGGGACACGGAGCTGCCGATGTTCGGTTGTAAAATAACCCCCAAGGGCAGACGGGTGTATCTCCTGCAATACCGCATCAAGGGACGACAGAAACGCTATACCATTGGCACCCATGGGGTTTTGACCGCCAGGGAAGCCCGCCACCTTGCCAGGAAGATGCTGCATGAGGTGGTTCTGGGTCGTGATCCGGCAGATACGAAGAATAAAAAAGGAGATCAAAACGATAAATTGTCTCCTGGACCTCCAAAACCGGTTGTGAACAAAACGAAGTCCGTTTCCAGTGGGGAAAAACCTGAGATTCCGGGTTATTCGCTGGAGGAGGTCATTTTTGAAAGCAGCCAGACCTGGATCTGGCGCGGCAGGCGGCAAAGGGATGGGCTTTGGGTTCTGATCAAAGGCACGGCATCTTCCGAGCAGAGTGCGCAGGAGCTGGCGGAAATACGGCATGAACATGAGATCACGCAGGCTCTGGAGATTGATGGGGTCCTTAGGGCAGAGGAACTGGTGGCGTGTGAAAACGGATGGGCATTGATCCTTGAAAACACGGAAGGACTCCCTTTGAGAAAGCTGATGGATACCACCCGGCTCGACTTGCTGGACTCGCTGAAGGTAGCGCTTTCACTGACCAGCACCCTGAAAGAAGTGCACCGGCAGGGCATCTTGCATAAAATGATCAATCCGTTGAATATTTTTGTTGATCCGGCATCGGGGACGGTCAAACTGAGCGGCTTCGACCTGGCCATCCGGTTGCCTAAGGAAAATTTGACGACGTTGAGTCCCCTGCTGACCGGGGAAACCTTGCCCTATATCTCCCCCGAGCAGACCGGCCGGATGAACCGCCCCCTCGATTATCGCAGTGATTTTTATTCCCTGGGGGTCACCCTTTATGAACTTTTCAGCGGAAGGGTGCCCTTCCACTCCCGGGAGGCCATGGAAATCATCCACGCTCACATTGCACGGCAGCCCGTATCCCTGGACCAGGTGGCGCCGCAGGTGCCCAAAACCCTTTCTAATATGGTCATGAAACTGGTGGCCAAGCGTGCCGAAGCTCGCTACCAGAATCACTCGGGTCTGACAGCCGATCTCCTGACATGTGTGGAGCAACTGGAAAAGCAGGGAAGCCTGTCCGACTTTCCCCTGGGTCGCTATGATATGCCTAAAGAACTACAGATCGCCCCGGGGCTTTACGGCCGGGAGAATGAAATCACCGCTCTGGAGGCTGCCCTGGAGCGAGTCAGCCAGGGAGCGACCGAGATGGTGTTGATCTCGGGATCCGCTGGTGTCGGCAAAACCGCCCTGGTCGGTGAAATCTATAAGTCCGTTGTCCAAAAAAACGGTTTCTTCATCTCCGGCAAGTTTGACCAGCTCCGGCACAATATCCCCTACAGCGCCCTGATCCAGGCGCTGCGGGGACTGATCCGGGAGATATCGGTCGCAAACAAATCCGGAATGGAGCGTTGGAAAATCAGGATACGGACTGCCCTGGGACCCAACGGACAACTGGTGACCCGGGTGATCCCGGAACTGGAACCGATGATCGGCCCGCAACCCCCGCTGCCGGAAATGGGAGCGCTGGAGGCCCGGAACCGCTTCACTGCCGTTTTACTGGAATTCCTCGACCTTTTCTGTGAAAAAACACATCCCCTGGTTATTTTTCTGGACGACTTGCAGTGGGTGGACGCCGATACCCTCAAGCTGGTGGAACGGATCGCTCAGGATCCCGAGAAGAAACCTCTGCTTTTCCTGGGAGCCTATCGCGACAACAAGGTGGATGCCGGCCATCAGCTAACGGCTGCTATCGATGTGATTAAAAAAACAGGCCAGCCGCTGCAAAGGATCCCCTTAAAGCCCCTGAACCCGGAGAACATCTCACAACTGCTCGTCCATACCTGCCACTGCCGTCCTGAGGAGGCCAAACCGCTGGCCGAGGTCCTGGCGCGCAAAACCGGCGGCAATCCCTTCTTTGTGAGCCAGTTCTTGACCGTACTCTCCGAGAAGGAGCTGATCTCCTACTCCCCTGAGGAAAAACGATGGACCTGGGACCTGGCTGCCATCGAATTCCTGGCGGTGACCGAGAATGTGGTGGATTTGCTGGTTGACCGGTTCCACCGGTTTTCCTCTGAAACCAGGCGACTCTTAAGCCTGGCGGCCTGCATCGGCAATACCTTTGACCTTGAATCGTTGGAACGGATCAGCGGAGCCGGAAGCAGGGAGATCTATGAGAACCTGTTGCCGGCCCTGGAAACCGGGTTGATCCTCGGTCTTTCCCAGGCTCCGCAACTGGATAATCCTCCCGCCGGAGCGAGCACGGAGAGCGGCAGCTTCAAATTCCTGCATGACCGGGTGCAGCAGGCTGCCTATGCTCTCATTGCCCAAAAGGAGAAACAGACGGTCCATCTTCAAATCGGCCAGAGCCTGCTCAAGCAATACGCTCTGGGAAAAAGGGACGCTCTGCTTTTTGACATCGTCCACCATCTCAACCTGGCCCGGAGGGTGAAGGATAAATGGAAAGAACGATCGCGTCTGGCGGAACTCAACCTGAAAGCCGGTCTTAAGGCCAGAGCGGCTTCGGCTTTTGAACAGGCCCTGAAATATTTTACTCTGGGCCTGGACCTCTTAGGAGCCGCCGCCTGGAAACGGCATTACCCCTTAACCTTATCCCTGCATGAGGAAGCCACGGAGATGTCATCGCTCTGCGGACGCTTCGAGTTGATGGAGCAGCTGGCCGGTGCCGTGAAAGACAACGCTCGAGAGGACCTGGACCTGGTCAATGTTTATCGATGCCGGATCAAGGCGTACACCAACCAGGGTGAATTAAAAAAGGCACAGGAAACGAGCGCGGAAATTCTGGAGAAACTGGGGTATCAACTGAGCCGTTTGTCTCCCGACCAGTGGCAGCAGACCCTCATTCAAATCAAACCCGACCTGGCCGGTAAAAGCGTCGCAGACGTGATACGCTTTGAGCCGCTCACCCAATCGGATGCCGAGGTCCTTGTCCCTATCCTCTATGAACTCCATGTGGCCTATGGCCAGGCTGGGGTTACTTTGGATGACGGTCTTTGGCAGCCCATCGCTGCAAAACGCATCTCTTTTCTGCTCAATCATTTTCATCCGAAACATTCACCCGAATCCTATGGTCTCCTTGGAGCGATCTATTGCGAGTTTATGCAGGATTTTGAATTTGGTTATGAACTCGGCCGTCTGGGCATACAGCTCATGGAAGCGCTTGATCTGAAGGAAATAAACTGTAGAGTTTCCGGGGGTTTCAACGGCGCGATCCGATTCTACCGGGAGCCGCTATCGGCGTCATTGGAGCCCTTGCTGGAAGCTCATAAGATGGGAATCGAGATGGGAGATTTCTTCAATGCCGGTCGTAGCGCCCTCACAAGATGTCAGATTGCCTTTATGTGCGGGAAGGAGCTGAATTGGCTGAAAGGGGAATTGTCATCGTTGAAGCTTGCTCTCGAGAAGATCGATTATATTATCGGGTCTCGCCATGCCGAAATGCTGACGAAGGCGGTCACGATTCTGATGGAGGAGCCTTCGAGCCTGTCGAGCGGCATCATGGATCAATACCATAGTGTGTCAAGTGCGGAGTACGTATATCAGGAACAGAGCAGTTTTAATTACCAAAAGCTGGTGCTGCAAACCCTGTTCGAAGAATACGAAGCAGCCCGTGAGACAGTTTTTGAAATGATCAACCTGATGAAAACTTACAAGGATGCCCTGATTGATCCCCTGGCCAACTGCTACCTCTCCCTCGCTCTCCTCGCGGTTTGCGGCCAGGTGCCTGAGAGGGAAAAGGAGGAAATCCTCATCCAGGTCGATGACAATCAGGAGACGTTGGAGAAACTGGCGCGCAGTGCTCCGCCTAATTACCGGCACAAGCATCACTTGGTGGAAGCCGAGCGGATGCGGGTTCTGGATGGCAACCCCGATACCATTATGCACCACTATGACCAGGCCATCGCTTTGGCCAGAGAGAGCGAATTTATCCACGAGGAAGCCCTGGCCAATGAACTGGCAGCCAGGTACTTGCTCAACCAGGGGCAGAACGACGACGCCAGGGCTTACCTGCACTCAGCAATGGAGCAGTACGAAGCCTGGGGGGCAAAACGGAAGGTCGCGCACCTGAAGTCTCGATATCCCGGCTTGATTGTCGATGATCGTGCTGAAGCGGCGTCTCCTTCGGCCAACCTGGACCTGGGGACGATGCTCAAAGCCTCGGAAGCCATCTCCAGTACCCTCGAGCTGGAACCACTGCTGGAGATCCTGCTTGGCATTCTCATAGAAAATGCCGGGGCCCAGACAGCAGCCCTGATTCTGGAAACCGAAGGTCAGTCTCTCATCGCTGCCCGCGGGAGTGCCGAACAAGTAGAATGTTTTCTACCGCTTTCCCTGCCTGTGGAAAAGGCCGAATCCCTCTCCCTCTCGGTCATCTCCTGGGTGAAACAAACCCGGGAGCACCTGGTTTTAGACAACGCCTCCCGGGAGGAACGGTTTGCCGGGGATGACTATATCAGAAAGGAGCGTCCCAAATCCATCCTGTGCGCGCCGATCACTCACAAGACATCTTTGAACGGAATCATTTACCTGGAAAATAACCTGGTCGAGGGGGCCTTCACCCCCCGGCGATTCGAGGTGATCAAGCACCTTAGCTCCCAGATCGCCATTTCCCTGGAAAACGCCAGGCTTCACGAAAACCTCAAACGAACCGAAGTGGAATACCGGGGAATATTTGAAAATGCCACCGAAGGCATTTACCGGACGAGCCAGGACGGCCGCTTTCTGAGCGCCAATCCAGCGATGGCCCGGTTATTCGGGTACTCTTCCCCGGATGAGCTGATGGCATCCATCACCGACGTCGGGCACCAGCTTTATGTGAATCCGGAGCGGCGTCATCAGTTCCTGGATCTCATCTGGCAACGACTCCCCGTTTCGGATTTTGAGGTGGAATTTTTCCGTAAAGACGGCAGCACCTTCTGGGCATCCCTGCACGCCCGCCCCATCTATGACGAGAACGATGCATTGCGCTTCATCGATGGGATTCTTTCCGACATAACGGTGCAGAAAAACCGGATGGAAGCCCTGCATGAAGAAAATGTCCGCCTGAAGGCCAACATTAAGGAACGTTATCGCTTCGGAAAGATCATCGGCAAAAGCCCCGTGATGCAGGAGATTTATGAATTGATCTTAAAGGCGGCGGCTAGCGATGCGGGCGTCATTGTATACGGTGAATCAGGGACCGGGAAAGAACTGGTGGCCAAAGCCATCCATGAGATGAGTGATAGAAAAGAAAAACCCTTTGTTCCCGTCAACGCCGGTGCTGTTCCGGAAAACCTCTTGGAAAGCGAGTTTTTCGGCTACAAAAAAGGGGCCTTTACCGGCGCCAATGCCGATAAGCGCGGCCTGCTCCAACAGGCAGACAAAGGCACGCTTTTCCTGGATGAATTGAGTGAAATCGGCCCCAACCTGCAAGCCAAACTGCTGCGTGCTATTGAGGGTGGAGGGTTCACACCAGTGGGCGGACTTGAAGCGGAAACCTCCGATTTTCGCATCATTGCTGCCACCAATCAGGATTTAAAACAACAAATGAAAAAAGGATTGATGCGGAAGGATTTCTTCTACCGCATCCACATTATCCCCATTCACTTGCCGCCTCTCCGGGAACGTAAAGAGGACATCCCCCTGTTGATCGAGCATTTTATGCAAAACTACCCTTCCTCAAAGAATCTGCCCACAATCACTGTCGCTGTCATGGAAGCTCTGACCTCCTATGATTGGCCGGGCAATGTGAGGGAACTGCAAAATACGTTGCACCGCTACGTTACCTTGAAGAGGCTGGATTTTCTGGGAGCCCCTTTAAAAGCGCCGGCCCCTTCGCCGGAGATGAAATTTGAACCGATCCGGCCAAATGAAGAGTTGCTCCGAGAGGCGATGGGGCATTTCGAAAGAGAGTATATCCTGAAGCAATTGGAAAGGTACCATTGGAACCGCTCCAAAGTTGCTTCTAAGCTTGGCATTGACCGAAAGACACTTTTTAAAAAGATGAGGAGTTATGGGGTGTTTGAGCCCCATAATGTGGCCAGATGGGAAGGCGAATCTTAATGGGAATCTGTTGTATCGACTTTTGGGCTATTGATGAATTATAAGCGTTTCAGGAGTTAACTCGACCAAACGGTGAGTTTTAAAGGTCTCGTCAATTTCCTCTATGTTATTTGAAAATAATTCCAGTAGATCGTTATTTGAGATATTTCCTGTGGCAACATAAAGTAATTTATGTGGTTTGTTTAAAATCAAGATGGAGTCAATAAAATCAGAATCTTTTGAAACAACAACCCTCTTCTCACTCAAGGAAATTTTGTTAATATCCCGATCTTTTGTCCTGTTTTTATCGAGAAGATCGAGTGTATGAATTGAGTTGTACCCCATCTCAATCAAGGCCAAGCATAGGCGTTCAGGGAGTTGTGCATCTATCAAGTATTTCATGAGGCAAGTTTGTAAATACTTTTAACCTGACTCAATATTGAAGCGAACATTAAACAAGCTTTGATATCATTTTTCTCCAAATCTTCGTAATCCTGAAGTATTTCATCTATCTCCATATCACCACTCAATAACTCCAATATCATCTCAACAGGATAGCGAAGTCCACGAATACTAGGTTTCCCATGACAAATATCTGGATCAATAGTAATTCTTTGTAGTAGATCATCCATTATAAACTCCTTATATAAAATATATAAAGTTGACCAAGTACTTATTTACGGCAATTGTACACTTTTCTCTATATGGGAGCAAATAAATGGACCATTCAAAACTGACTGTCAAGAGGGATCGATCTATTTGTGATCAGAGCAGGCTCGTCCTTAAGACGCTTTTTAAAAAGATGAGGAGTTATGGGGTGTTTGAGCCCCATAATGTGGCGAAATGACCCCAGTTTTCATTTATCCTTAAATTTCAGTAGGATACTAAGAAAATCCACGGTAGCATGGGGCCATTTGGCCCCACTTCGCGATCTTTTCAAAACCTGTCGAAACTTCCTCTGTCAATCAATTATTCTAGTGAATTCAATCACTTAGACTATCCCACGCCGTTTTGGCACCATCCTTGCCTGATACTATTCCAACAAATCAATTCCTTCCGCTGAGGAAGGGAGAGGTCCCTGACTAAAACTCCAAAGCAGCGCATCCCAACGCGAAGCATTGGGACGATTTAAAGGGAGAAAAGGGTTATCGGTCAGACACTCGAAGTAAATCATCATTAAAGGAGGAAATGCCTATGGAATAAAACCCGTTTTGAAACAGCTGATGGGCGCGTGAGAGCGTCATTTTATCATTATATTTTTTAAGGAGAATCTTATGAAATCGAAAATCGCTATTCTGTTAATGCCATTTATTCATTCATTGATATAAGGAGAATCTTATGAAAACAAAAATCGCTATTCCAAACAACCCTTCATCTTGGCTTTTTAATCAAAAAGCAGAAAGGAATCAAATGAATCGTCAAAAAAGCAAATCAACCTTCAGGTCAACCCTGCTGGCCCTCATGCTGGTCCTCCTCCTGGGAGGAGCAGGCTTTTTGGGCAGCCCGGCCTGGGCAGCCGAAATATGTGGTTTTTCGTCGGAGGCGGCAAAGAACGCCGGGCCGCAATACGGTGGGAGTATTACATTCCTGGATGGATATGGGGGGGCTTTTCCGCCTACAACCTGGCACCAAGGAGAAGGCAGTAACTGGACGGCAGGTATGTATCATGAACCGATGTATGAGACCCTTTTGGTTAATGATATTGTGCTTAAGGGGCCATGCGGCACAGGGGAATCTGGATTTTATCACGGTGCAGGTGAACTTTTGGAAGTGATGACAGGTCGATTGGCTGAAAGATGGGAGTTACCCGATTCGAAAACACTTATATACCATCTACGTCGGGGAGTCATGTGGTCGGGTAAGCCGGGAGTCATGGAATCCAGGGAGCTGACAGCGGAGGATATCGTTAAAAGCTATGAATTGGGTTGGAAGCGCTATCCGGATTGGCACACTACTAAAGACGTGGAGTCGATGACAGCTAAGGATAGGTACACGGTTGTACTAAAGAGTAGAAAAATCCCTAATGAATGGGCAACATACTTTGGAGTCGCGCCTTGGCTTGGGAACACCGTCGTACCTGCTGAGGTGGGGGACGAGGCTATGAAAGACTGGAAGACTCATGTGGGGCTGGGGACTGGCCCGTTTCATCTCCAGGACGTCGTGGAAGGCAGCCATGTAGCTTACGTAAGGAATCCCAATTACTGGGACAATTACGTATTCAATGACAAGAAATACGAGATTCCGTTTATCGACCGCCTGGTAAAAACTGTAATACAGGATAAATCCTCCCAGGTCGCTGCGTTACGAACAGGGAAGATTGACGTGTATGATGCACTCGAAAAAAAGTTCGTCGACTCGGTAAAAAGATCAGCTCCCGAAATAAAGATGATAGAGAGACCGGCGGAAAGAGCCTGGAGAATGGGCTTTAGGCTGGATAAGAAGCCCCTTGACGATCTCAGGGTGCGCAGAGCAATGAGCATGGCTATAGATCGAGACGGCTTTATCAATGCCATTCAGGGAGGCAAAGGAGAGATTTTAAACGCTGAGATCCATTCAGGACATACAGAGACTTTTTATACTCCTCTGGAGAAGATGCCGAAAGAAGTTCAGGAGAATTTTTCGTATAACCCTGAGCTTGCGAGGCAACTATTAGCCGAGGCAGGCTACCCGAACGGTTTCGAGACTACCATACAAGCATATGCACGGGAGCCTGAGCGAGATGTGGTGTCTTTTCTGGCAGCTAATTGGAAGGATGTCGGAATCAACGTTAAAATTGATCTGCGGGATTCGACTACTTTGGATGGATTGCTAAATGAAAATGAGCATGCGCCGTTGACTTTTCTTGCTAACGCAGTTTTTACTGCGGCAGGTACTTTGGTCTCTTTTGCAGTTGATGAGTCTAATGCTTATCAAGTCGCGGTGGTTGATGACCCTGAAATAAACGAGGTTTATGAAAAGTGGGAAAACACATTGGACCCCGTTAAAGCGAACAAGATCATAAAGGGTTTGAACGTGTTATGGCTGTCGAAAGCTTATGTGGCCTATTTACCAACTCCATATGTAACCGTGGCTCACTGGCCATGGGTAGAGAACTACTCCGGCGAAGTCAATGATTCCCAAGCTATGGCTGTAGGCTCGATTTTCGCTCGTGCCTGGATCAACAGCGATTTAAAGGCAGAAATACAGTAATGAGCCCATCGGGGAATGGAGCGATCTCATTCCCCGATTATGATAGGGTAGAGAAACAAGGGGATACAAAATGCAGGCCTACATCATCAGGAGAGTCCTCCTGATTATACCCACTATCTTCGTAATGAGTCTCATCGTGTTCTTTGCCATTCGCTTCCTACCTGGGGAGGGATGCTCAGTGGCTCCGGACGCTCTTATATGTTCCTCTCTCCTTTGATGTCCGTCTGGCCTGGTCTGGCTCTGATGATTGTCGTCTATGGCCTCAATATTTTAGGCGACGCCCTCAGGGATTTGCCCGACCCCCGGTTGCGGGGCGCTACAGGGCGCTATGGCGGGTCTCAGGCGAGGTCTCGCCAAAAGAGAGTTTCATAATTTTTGGAAAGGAGAACCATGACCATTCGTATCCCCGTCATCATGTGCCACGGAATTTCGGACCAGGGCGACTATCTTCTCAGCGAAGAGCCTTTCAACACGCTGGTGCAGATCGCCGCCGACATGGAGTTCACCTCCATCAACTACGACCAGCTTCATGCCTGGCACAGCGGCGGTGCTTCGTTGCCTGAGCGGCCGATAATGTTCGACTTCGACCATCCGATGAAGTCGATGCGTTACGAGGTACACAAGGCGCTCGACCGGCATGGCAATCGCGGCAATCTGTTCATCAACACCGGGCTGATAGAGGGTCAGGGCTCAATTCAACCTGCTGAAATGCAAGAATGGCTTATACGTCACGGGGAGAAAACGATGACCTGGGATGAGATCCGCGAGCTGGTCAAATTGGGGTGGCACATCGGTGCCCATACCGTGACCCACCCAGATCTGTCGCAGCTCTCCCTGGAAGATCCGCAGGGAGACCGGCTCAAGGAGGAACTGGAGACCTGCGATGCCACCCTCGAAGAGCATCTGGGTAAAGCCCCGCAGGATTTCGCCTTTACCGGCACCAGCTGGAGTACCATCGCCGCAAAGAGAGTGAAGGAACGGTATCGCTTCGGCCGGCTATGGTTAATCGGTTCGATGGTCCAGGTGGACGGAGGCGAAATGCGGGTGGCGGAACTGTTAGGAGTCCAAGGGGATGACGAAGCGGACGGCGGCCCGCCCATAGCAGCACGCTACATTGAGCGCGGGACCTCAGCGTACCTGTTGCCTTCGATTGAAATCCAGTCTCCGTTGCTGCACACGGTAGAGGCCTTCCGCAGTTATCTGGAGGGGGCGTTGGTGTAGTTGACAGGGAGGCCAATTCACAACTGAAAATTATTTAGAATTAGAATGGCTGCTTGAAAGGAGGAATATCATGATAGTAGTAACGGGAGCAGCGGGAAGAATGGGAAGACAAGTGCTTCAGCGTCTGGTTGATGAAGGAACAGAGGTCCGCGGCACAGATAAGGTAGCTTTTGATGACTCGCCCGCGCCCTACATTCAGGCCGACCTGTGCGATCCGGATAAGGCGAGGGAAGTGTTGAAGGGCGCCGATGCACTGATCCATATGGGGGCTATTCCAGGCCCTGCGGTCAAGGATCTTCATGAATACAACGCTGCGTACTCCGCAATCAGCCCCACTGATGTTTTCGAGATCAATGTTCAGAGTACCTTCAACATCATGATGGCGGCTTCGGATGAGAAAATTCAACGGATGGTTTTTTCTTCCAGTGCCTTTGCCATGGGGTGGGCGCACGATCCTTCGGCCTTTGTGCCCAAGTACCTGCCTCTTGATGAAGAACATCCCCTGATACCTTTTGAGACCTATGGGTTATCAAAGCAGATAGGAGAGAACATTGCGGGAATGATTTCGCGAAATTCTTCCATGTCCGTAGCAAGCCTGCGCTTTACGAATGCACCCTTACCCGAAGTTCAGGCAGAATTCCCCTGGCCTGCGCCAACTCCTGAAAATCCGACGACGCTGGTGATGTGGGCTTATGCCGACCAGCGAGATGTGGTAGAAATGCATCTCCTTGCCTTGCGAGGGGAGTTCGAGGGACACGAACCCTTTCTGATAGCTCAACCCAAGACTCGTTTCCAGGAGCCCACGCTGGACCTCATCAGGCAGAATTTCGGGTCACAGGTTGAGATTCGAGGCGAACTTCAGGGAAACGCCAGTGTCATCAGCACCGAGAAGGCACAGCGCATGTTGGGTTTCAAACCACGACAGCACTGGAACGAACCTTAAATGGAAGATCTCGCCAAAAGAGAGCTTCATGATTTTTAACGATAACTCAATAAAGAGAGGGATTATATGTCCAGATTAATGGAAGGAAAAGTCGGTATAGTCACCGGTGCAGGGGCGGGAATAGGTCGTGCAAGCGCAAGGGCTTTTGCTGAAGAAGGTGCAAAGGTAGTCGTTTCAGATCTTGATCCAGTAGAGGGAGGAGAAACAGTTCGTCTTATTAAAGAAGCGGGAGGTCAAGCACTCTTTTTTAAATGTGACGTTACCGATGAAGAACAGGTAAACGCACTGGTTGATTTTTGCGTCTCTCAGTTTGGACGGCTTGACTGGGCACACAACAATGCCGGGATTACTAGTGAATTTGCAGCCCTGGCAGACACGACAACCGAAAACTGGGATCGTGTGATCAAGACAAATCTCTATGGATGCTATTTCTCAATGAAACACGAAATTCCGGCTATGCTTAAATCGGGTGGCGGAGCTATTGTTAACACGGGTTCCAATGTAGGGGTAGTGTCGACAAGTTATGGGGCTTCTTATATCGCATCTAAATTTGCGGTAAGAGGCCTTACGCAGTGTGCTGCCTTGGACTATGCCAAGATAGGCATTCGTATAAATTCGATCAGCCCAGGCATGACAGATACACCTAATATAAGCGGCTTGAAAAAAGATAGACCTGAAAGTGTTAAAGCTTTTATAGATAATATTCCAATGGGTTGTTTAGCCAGTCCGGAAGATCAGGCAAACGCCGCGGTATTTCTCTGTTCTGATAAAGCTCGCCACATTACGGCAACGGATTTATTAGTTGATGGCGGACAGTTTGCAGAGATGGTACCGCTTTAATCTGATAGGAAATCGCTTTTTTCACGCCAAGCTTCTACCTCCCCCATGCGATAGGCGTGGACTAGCAAGGTGACATTGAAGATGCCCTGCGGGCCACAATAATGCTGTATGATGCACCAAAAGAGCAAATAGAGACCGTCTGCTATAACGTCGTAGGGGTCTTCCCATCGCTAACGGCCAGGGAGGTAGAACGGACTATAAAGAAGTTCGTTCCGGAAGCTCAATTAACCTATAAGCCGGACCCCTTCGTCATGGATTATTTCCGCAGTCTCAATAACTTCGATGATAGCCGGGCTCGTGAGGAATAGGGGTGGAAGCCATTGTATGCGGATTTCGAAAAGGGAGTGGCCGAATTCATTAAAGAAGTAAGATCGAAACCTGAGTGCTACAAAGAAGTAAGATAGCAACCTGAATACACCCGATGGAAGAAAGGAGAAACATATGAAGATTTTAGTCACCGGCGGGACGGGTCGCATTGGGACCCATTTGGTCAAACAACTGTTGGCCAAGGGGCATGAGATTCGTAGCTTTGTCTATCCCGGCGATACGAGCCGGGTTCATAAATTGGTTATTTAAAAGGAAGGAGAGCTTTAATCTCTACGGGTCTAATTCCTCGAAGCTTGCTTGGATGAGAAAATAGACTCCACATTTCGATACCTCGGAGCTTGCTGCGGGGAGTGGCTTCATTTATTTTAATTTGCAGGAGGAATATGGCTGTACTTTATTACAGTGAAATAAAACTTAAAAAAGATAAGAAGGATGAATTTCTGGATTTATTGAAGTCTCCAAAAGGATTTGCTATCGCAAAATCAAAACCTGGGTTTATTTCTCTGGAAAGTGGAGTTTCCAAGGATGATTCTGGTCAAAGTACTGTCCACTTTTGGGTGAAATGGGAGAAAATGGAAGATTATGAAAATTACACGAAAGATCCTAACCGAGATCCTGAAAGTGAGTACATGCAGAAATCGGCAGGTATGATAGACGGGCCTCAAAAAAAAGGGGTTTTTCTTGAAATTATTTAGTAAGAGGTAAAGAGTATCAGTATTCAGAGTTTATAAAGGAGGAAAAATGAACCTACCCACGTGGACCCGCGACGCCGGGACAATGAAACGAGATATCGACGAGCATGGATATTGTCTCGTCAAGGAAGCGCTGACCCCGGAACAGCTTGCCGAAGCTCAAAAGCGTCTCAGCGAGCAGGCCGAGGCCGAGCGCAGGGCCGGCGTCGGCTTCTTCAGTAACGGCCGGATCCCTGATGACCTGGGAGAATTTCCGGAACCCGAAACTGGCAACAACCAAGCTGTGAACTTTCTCGCAAACAAGGGCCGCATCTTTCGCGAGATGGCTGCGCTGCCGGACATTCTGGACATTGTGCACCATGTGCTCGGCGAGGAAATCCGTATCCAAAATCTCTTAGCGCTCATCATTCGCAGTGGTGGCCAGGCGCAGACGCTGCACCAGGACCAATGGTTTGTCCCATCGTCCGGCCGCTATGACGAGCCGATGCGGGCCGGATCGATCACACGCGCGAATCCTGGCCAGCCCGTGACACCGGGAGCGACCCTGATGCCGTGCATCGTGTGCAACGTCATGTGGATGCTGGACGACTTCACCAGCGAAAACGGCGCAACCTGGATCGTGCCCGGCAGCCACAAGCTCGGACGCCGACCGAACAAAGGCGACCTGAAGGACCAGATGCAGGTGATAGGTCCGGCCGGCAACTGCTTCATCTTCGATGGCCGGCTCATTCATGGATCCGGAGCCTACCTCTCTCAGGATCCGACTGGCGAGCGGAAGGCCCTCACCTACGCTTACCAACCGCCCATGTTCAGGCCCTTCGAGAACTATCCGATGGCGTTGCTTCCGGAGGTATATGAGGAAGCCTCCCAAGAGCTTCTCGATCTCCTGGGCTTCAAAGTCTGGTTCGGCATTGGCCACCGGGGCGACTTTAACGCGGAGCGCATCTCGCGCGACACACCGATCATTGGGGAGCTGAAGCCGTGACGGTGAACAGTGTTTCCCCTTTCGCCATGACTCCTGGACATGCCCTTAATGGGAAGCGATGGGGTGAGTCGAATGCTTTTAAAAAGAGCCCTCCCTCTTCTCCTAAATTGTACGGTAGGCCGGGAACACCTGAAGAAATGGCTGTGGCTGTGGCTTTCTTTGCCTCGGACGAAGCCAGCTATATTACCGGACAGACCCTCAGTGTGAATGGGGGGAGGTTTATGTTTTGAAAAGGAGAGCTTTATGATAATGAACCTACCCTCTTGGACCCGCGACGCCTTCTTCACTCCCGCTCGGCGTACTGTCGCAATGACAGTTCATGTACGGACTTTCACCGCATGGAAAATTGGATTCATTGCCTGAAAACTGTGGGAGGGTGGCGGCCGTTGTCCTCTCACAATGGTTTTATCTCACTCTGATCCGGCCAGTATTTCGAGGTCTTCTTTGGCAAGACGCCAGACGGTCCATTCGTCCAGGGGCCGGGCTCCGACTCTTCGATAGGTTTTCTTTGCCATTTCGTTCCAATTCAAGACCGACCACTCCATCCTGCCACAACCCCGCTCGACTGCTATGCGGGCGATCTCAATAAGGAGTCGACGTCCATATCCTTTTCCACGTGATTCGGGCTTGACGAACAGGTCCTCGAGATAGAGACCTCGCCGCCCCAGGAATGTGGAAAAATTGTGAAAAAACAGCGCGAAACCAACAGCTTCGTCTTCGACTCGAGCGATCAGCGCCTCGGCAGCTGGCGGGTCACTGAACAGCGCGCTTCTGAGGTCGGCCTCGCTCGCAATGACCTCGAGTGACAAATTTTCGTATGCGGCGAGTTCCCTGATCAGTGACATGACGATATGCAAGTCATCCTCGCTAGCCCTTTCAATACGTATTTGATTCATGATTTTTCCCGTTCCTCAGACTTGTGAGATCGATCTTTGTTATTCCACCCCGCATTTATTTAGCATCCTGACACAATAATCTCACTGCAATTATTCGCTCTTGCAATAATATTTGATGTCAGGTGAACAAATTTTGCCATAAGAGCTCTATTGGGGATTCAAGGAAGAAAGGCACAAAGGCACAAAGGCACAAAGGCACAAAGCACAGAGGCGCAAAGGAGACTCTTGAAAGAACTGACAACTGACAACCGATAACTGGCGCCATGGCGCCAAGGCACAGAGGCACCAAGGCGACTCTTGAAGGGACTGACAACCGATAACTGATAACCGATAACTGGCGCCAAGGCACAAAGGCGCCAAAGGTTTCTGCGGTATTGGTAATTTTGAGGGGGAGTTATTGCTTGATTAGATGAGTGGAGAGGTTCTGATGATCAAAACATACCGGGATTTAATTGTCTTGTAAAAATCAATAGCCAATGAGAGAAAATCTATTTCGAGTAGACTGCGGTTTGTATGAAATAAACAATGGTGTCGAAAAAATATTTTAGCTCACTCAACTCAAATTCGATTTTTCGTATTTGGATGTTGAGTGGGCAGGAACCGTATTGCTGAAAAGGGTTTGAATTGAAACTGAGTATTGTAACCTACAACACCCAATTTTGTACGGGTTTGGACGGAATAACCAGTGTCGATCGCATTGCCGGCGAAGTCCGAGATTGCGATATTATTTGTTTGCAGGAAATCGACAGGTCATGGAAACGTACGGGAATGCAGGATCAGGTTAAGCATTTGTGTGAATTATTCGATGATCGTTTCATCTTTTTTGGACCTGCGATTGATGTAGATGCCAGTGTTTGTCTTCAAAACAACAAGATTCAAAATCGCAGGAGGCAATTCGGCAATATGATCATTTCGCGTTGGCCGATTGAGCAAGCGCGTGTTCACCAGTTGCCGAAGCGGCATTGGAAGGACCGGCTCAGTTTGCAACGCATTGCGATAGATACGGTCATCGATACTCCGGAAAAGCGAATCAGGTTGCTCTGCACCCATCTCAACCACGCATCGGACAAGGAGCGGATGGAGCAAATCAGAGCTTTGCAAAAGATAGTTCATACCGGCAGGAGCTGGGGTGGTGCCATGACGGGTCCGCGAGATGATTTCTGGGAGCTTTACGATTCATCCCAAAATATTCCGGAGGATACCCTCTTACTCGGAGATTTCAATATGACTCCCGACAGTACAGAATATAGAGCAATGATGGAGACTGGTGAAAGCACTCAAGGCTTCACCAGTCGTTTAAAAGATCTATGGGTGCTGCGGCAAGGTGAGGAAGCAGGTTTAACTTTCTTCGCTAAAATCCCAAAGAGAGTGGATTACATCTTCGCAAACGATGGATTTGCCAATGCTTTGCAAGAAATACGAGTGATAGAGGAAGCAAGGGGTTCAGACCATAAACCGCTCATGGCAAGATTTTGTTGAATCGAAATGGGCTGACACCGGCGGGTACGTTGTGAAAAGGAGAAAAAACTCCACAACCCCTCCTGTAATTGAGTTCCTGTTGCAGGCAGGTGCAGGAAACCAGAGCGTTCCGCGAATTTATATTGACATCTCCTTTCGAAGAATTTATAAAAATTTCTCACAAGAATGCGTACGTGGTTGGAAAGAACGAGAAGCGGACGGAATGGGGAAATTCCAGTCATTTCAAAAATAATTTGTAAAACAGAAAAATTTGAGCACGAAGATGACGCAACGATTGAAAAGCAAAATCGCCATTGTAACGGGAGGCAACAGTGGCATTGGTGAAGCAACAGCCCACCTTTTTGCCAGGGAAGGGGCCAGAGTAATTATTATGGCCAGACGGGAAGTGGAAGGGCGGAGAGTGGAAAAAGCCATCACGGATGAAGGGGGTGAAGCCACCTTCTTTGCCTGTGACGTGAGCAATGTGAGCTCGGTGGAGTCTGCTGTGGCGGCGGCGGTTGAAACATATGGTGCCATAGACATTTTGATCAACAACGCCGGTGGAGGCGTGGGGGGAGACTTTCCCAACATGTCCGATGAAGACTGGAACTATGTGATCAACATCAACCTCAATGGAACCTTTTATATGTCACGCGCAGTTTGGCCACATCTCGTGGCTGCCGGTGGCGGTGCCGTGGTGAACATGTCGTCGCTCGCCGCTCAGCGAGGTTTCAGCCCCCGGATGCATGATGAATTCGGTACGGCCGCACCGGCGTACTATGCGGCAAAAGCGGGGATCGACGCACTGACGCGATACATGGCAGGAGTTGGGGGTAAGCACAACATCCGTGTGAATTGCGTACGTCCTGGTCAGATCATCACTCCGGGTGCGACTCGGGGAACAATAAACGATCCTGACGGGGGACATCATGTGTTTGAAAAGATGTTCAACATGGCGCAGATTATTCCAGGTCCCGGTTACCCGGAGGACGTCGCCAATCTGTTCTTGTTTCTCGTGTGCGAAGAATCGCGTTTCCTCACTGCAGAGATCATAAACGTCGATGGCGGGGTTGCAGCAAAAATATAAGTCCTTGGCCATTCGAATATAAAAACACGATTGATGTCAGAGGGAATTAGAGTGACCTGTACGCAGTCTCATATATAACGAAGGAATCATTGTTAGTCGAACGAGTATTTTAATTCGTGTAAAAAATCAGCAATCAAGAAATGCTTATGTATTTGGAAAAGTATCAACTCGAGGACAAAGTCGTCGTAATCAATGGCGGCGCACGTGGTATCGGTTATGCTTGCGCAGAAGCTTTTGCAGAATGTGGCGCCACCCTTGTATTGAGTGACATTATACCGGAGGTTGAATCCTCCGCTCAACAATTGCGAGAGGAAAAGCAAGTCGAAGCAACGGCGCATATTGTGGATTTGACCAACACTTCGCAGGTTAATGCGATGGCCGCGACCATCCAACAACAGCACCAGAAGGTGGACATTGTGGTCAACAGTCAGGGTATTGGTGGTGCTGGCCAGGTTAGCGAATCCCTTCAGGATGAGAGCTGGAATAAAACCATGAGTATCAATCTCGACAGCGTCTTTTGGTGTTGCCGGGTTTTTGGCAATATCATGCTCCGTCATGGGACAGGCAGTATCGTAAACCTGGGTTCCATGTCCGGCATTGTCGTCAACAACGGTTTCACCCAAGCGGCATACAATGCCAGCAAAGCCGCTGTTCACCAACTGACCAAATCTTTGGCCGTCGAATGGGCTAGAAAGGGAGTGAGGGTCAATGCGGTGGCGCCCACCTATATTGCCACCGAAATGACCAGAGGCGCTACGCAAAAACCGGACATCTTGGCAAGAATGAAAGAAGCGACTCCTCAAAATCGCATCGGCGAACCGCATGAAATTGCCTCTGCGGTACTTTTTCTGGGTAGTGATGCTTCCAGTTTAATGACGGGCAGCGTTTTGGTTGTCGATGGAGGGTTCACCTGTTGGTAGCCATTTTGTAACTATTTAGGTTTCTTTAGATCCCCCATCGATTTAAGCACAGGTTTTGCATGGCATAGAGTCCAGAAAGGACGTTATGCTCTCAACAGTTCAAAAATATATTGATTCCCTTTCATCGATTCCCCACCTTGAGGCTCTTCAAGAAGCCTGTCAACTCTTTGAAAAAGAACGAGAGCAGTGGAAGCAAGAGCGATTAGCACTCCTCAAACGTATTGAAGCGCTCGAAGCAGAAAATAAGCAACTTCGGGATCAGTTGGCTCTCAACAGCCAAAACTCAAGTAAGCCTCCTTCCAGCGATCCAAGTCGAAAGAACAAAAGTTTGCGTAAAAGCAGGGGTCGCTCTCGCGGAGGTCAACCCGGTCATCAAGGCCATCATTTGGCTTTCAGTGAATCACCAGATCATGTGGAGCCTCATTTTGTCAACACTTGTGAAACCTGTGGAGAAGATTTATCCAAGGTGGCGGTTGAGGCCACGCATAAACGTCAGGTCTTTGATCTCCCTGCTCTCCAATTAGAGGTTACTGAACATCAGGTGGAACAAAAAATTTGTTCCTGCTGCCGGCATCTGAATCGTTCGAGCTTTCAAGCAGGGATAGAGGGACCCACTCAATATGGTCCCCGGATCAAAGGCTTAGCGGTTTATCTCAATCAATATCAGTTTCTGCCCTTTGATCGATGCCAGCAATTCTTTGAGGATCTGTTCGGCCAGCCGCTCAATGCGGCCACGATTTATGCTAGCCTCCAGCAAGCCGCCCAGAGGCTTTATCCCTTGCAACAACAAGTGGCTGAAGCTCTGATTCAAGCGGAGGTGGTTCATTTTGATGAAACCTCCCTCCCGAGGAGCTATTTCCACTACCAGAAAACAGGGAAAATCCATCTTCGAGATGCTCACACAGGCTTTGTCTCTCCCGGATCCAGTCCGGGACAAGCTTTTACCTGCGCCTCCTTGTTACTGAAACTCCCCTTTTTTTAAACGTTTCGCCCCTTGCGGGCCAAACGTATTCCTGGCAAACATAGCATCGTCAATGCGATTTTGTAGGTCGTGAAAACGAGTTGTCAGTGGAGTATGCTCATCCATGATTTACCTCCCTGGCAAAGCGTTTACGATCATTATCGCCATTGGAAAAAACGCCGGATTGTGGAGTGAACCTTCACTTTTTGGCTCATGATCATAAAGAAGCGGATCTCCCTGATTGATAGATTTTTAATTTTTTTACGAATCCTGCATTTTTTTTTAATTTGGGGGTTGACATTATGCAAGTAGTAGTAGTGCTATAATCATACCATCACTGAGTTTTTTTAGTGAAAGAAGAGGGTTTCCGATCGATGGAACAATATCGTGGGAGGACTTGAAAACGATCAGTCCTCTCCGGAAATTTTTTTCAACGTTATTTGACTAAACGGGTTTTCAGAGACCTGAATAGTTACATGAAATCAATCGTATTTGGAGAAATTATTATGAAAAAGATAAATATCAAATCAATCGTATTTGGAGAAATTATTATGAAAAAGATAAATATCAAATCAATCGTATTTGGAGAAATTATTATGAAAAAGATAAATATGAAAAAAAGATTCGGGATTATAGGGACTTTGATGGTCGCTATCTTCGCCCTGACGGGTATCGCGTATGCGGATGGCCACCTCAAATTCCCGATTGGCGAAGGCGAGTTCAGTTGGGACACCTACCACGCCTTCGCGATGGAGCACGACTATTCTGGCCAGCAAATCACGGTCACCACAAGACATGCGGGATCAAATGGGGACGATCTTAAGGAGACGATGAAATATTTCGCAGAAGCGACCGGTGCCGATATCCGCCACAACGGTACACAGAACTTCAAGCAGGAAGTGACGACTAACCTCGAAGCAGGATCACCAGCGAATGTCACCGCATTCTCGCTGGTAGGTTTTCTCGCGGGCATGGCCAAGCGCGGTTTCCTGACGCCTTTGTGTTCCGATTTGGCCGACTGCGATTTGGCCGATTATATCCGCAATACCTACGCCGCTGGCGATAGCTGGATTAAATACGGCACTGCGGAAGGCCCGGACGGGAAGGATCATTTTTACGGCGTCGTTTACCAAACCTACATTAATTCTTTAATCTATTACGTCCCCGAAAACTTCGAGGACGCGGGCTACAAAGTCCCAAAGACCATGGAAGAATTGGAGGCGCTGATTGCTCAGATCGTTGCCGACGGCGAAAAACCGTGGTGCGATGGTCTGTTTGCTGAGGGTTCGACGGGTTATACGGCACAAACATTCATGGCAGAATATTTGCTGCGCACAGAGCCTATTGAAGTGTACGACATGTATGACAAAAACGAAATTCCAGTCGATGACCCCCGAATCGTTGCCGCACTCGAGGGATATGGCGAAATGGTTGCCAACGAAAAAAATGTAGCAGACTTTGCTAGTTTGGGCACCGCCAATTATATCACAGCCAGGAATGGTATCTTCACCAGCCCGCCGAAATGCTACATGACTGCCACACTTGGATCGTACTTGCCGGGGTGTTGTTTCCCAAAAGATAAAGAATACGGCGACTGGGACTTCTTCTACATGCCGACCAAGGCGAACAGGCCGGATCTTCCCAAGAAGCCAATGGGTGGCGGAGGTCACTTTTTTACCATCACCAAAGACAGCCCAGTAGCAAGAGGGTTTATCAAGTGGCTACTGACACCGATTGCAAGTGAGTTATGGATGGCTCAGGGTGGCTTCCTGACGGCGCACAAGCACGTCAACAATGCTGTTTACAGAGACAAGGCGATGTCCGCTATGAATAAATTGATGGGCGAGGCGGATCCATGGCGGTACAACGTAGGCGAGACTATGCCCGCACCCGTTGGCGGCGGGGCCTTGAACAAGGCCATGGTGGACTATGTCAATGGCGAGGATGCCGCCGTCGTGTTACGACGTGTCCAAGAGGTCTGGGACAAGAACAAGTAGTCCTGGACGCAATACTGATCCCGGGCTATCAGGCTCGGGATCCTTCGCAAACACAATGGGAAGGATTTGCTGGTTTTTAGCAAATAAGGAGACGCGAGATGGCAAAAGATTACACACTCCTCATTGGCACCCTTGGCCAAGGGCTGAACGTGAGTATGGAAAAGTCTTCGTTTTTTTGCTGGGGCATGATGGGCAGAGTTGCCAGACCGCGGAGTTTCAGAAGATCGTTCTGAATGGTGTGGACTGGGCCACTGGTGGGTAAACCAAAGAAAGTATTCACAGTCTCCTCCCTGTGATGGACGAGCTTAGTAGGACAATAACACACATGGACAACATTTAAGACGGATCGCGGACATGAACACGGCACTCCAGGGTCTAATCATCATCATCATCGGTGTAAGTGGTTGCCTTGGTTACTTCTATCTCTCCAATCAGTTGCTCGACAAAGTCCTGTTCCCGCCGCGCGGCAAGAACGCCGGAGATAACATCAATCGTGCCAACATGATCCGGCCGTGGTTGTTCAGCTTCCCGGTTATTTTCGTGGGGGGGGTCTACCTGGTCTACCCGATTTTCGAAACACTGCGCTTGTCGTTCACCGACCGCGATGCGGGCGGTGCGTTTGTCGGTCTTGCGAATTATCAGGAGATGTTCAGTCAAAAAAGGTTCTTGGAAGCGTGGCGCAACGACATTTTGTGGTTGACCGTCGTACCCACTGCGTCGACGGCGATTGGTCTCCTGGTCGCCCAACTGACGGACCGCATTGCCTGGGGCAACATCGCCAGGACGTTCATCTTCATGCCCATGGCGTACTCGTTTGTCGGCGCCTCGATGGCCTTCTTGCTGATCTATGATGGCCGCACCGAGGTTGGGGTTCTCAACGCGGTCTGGATGCAGTTCGAAGGCGGGATCGGCTCGTTTCTTTTTCTGCGGATATTCCCAGCCATCATCCTGTTGGGCTTCGCCGCGGTGGCGGCGTATGTCTGTTACCTGTTCCTGCGCCCCTTCTTCATTCCGGAGGAACGAAAGGGCGGAATCATCAGCGCGGCTCTGCGAACAGTTGCCGGCGCGGTAGCGGCCTATCTCGCCGTCCTGGCGCTTCTGAACGTGATCGACGTGTTCACGATCACCTGGACTTACGGCAAACCCCAATCCTGGCTGTCGATACCGTTTTGGAACAATTTCTTCCTGATGGCCGCTTTGATCTGGACCCAGACCGGCTTAGCCATGGTGATCCTGTCGGCGGCGCTGCGCGGCATTCCGCAGGAAACGGTTGAGGCCGCCATCATCGACGGCGCGAAGCCCTTCCATTTATTTTTCCGCATCAAAATTCCGCAAATCCTCGGCACAATCGTCGTGGTGTGGACCATGATCTTTGTGGTCGCGTTGAGGGTGTTCGACATTGTCTTTACGATGACCTACGGTAATTGGGAAACGGAGGTCCTGGCAAATTACTTGTACCGCACGCTGTTCGTAGACCTCGACTTTGGCGTCGGGTCGGCCTCTGTGATCATCCTGGTGCTGCTTGTGTCGCCGATTATGATCTATAATGTGTACAGAAACCGCTAAGAAATAGGGAAGATTGAACATGGACGGAATAGTAGAAACCAAATCATCGCTCAACAAATGGGTCGTGCGCATCACAGTCGCTTTGCTGGTCGCGGTGTGGGTGGCTCCGACGTTGGGTCTGTTCGTCTCTTCGTTACGAACCAGAGCCCAGGTCTTTTCTTCAGGATGGTGGTTAGCGCTCTTTCCATTTGAGGTAAACGAAATTCACCGGACCGCCGATCCGGACGACTTTCGCGTGGCTGACGGCGACGTCTTTACGGTCTCGGGCAACCTGTTCGGCGAGGGGGCCTCGAAGAAGATTACCGTCTGGGGCACCTCGTCGCGAGCGATTGATGCCTATGTTCCTGGCGACGTGGCCGACCTGGGAGACGGCGAAAGCATCACTGTTCAGGCCAACGGCGACTACGTCTGGCGCGGCAACGACGATCAGTTGAGCGGTCGCGGACAACGCGTATTCGTCACGACAAGAGGGCCACCCAAATTTACGCTCGAAAATTACCACTTTATGCTGTTCGACAAGAAGAACAGCCAAACGATGACGAAGGCCTTTCTCAACACGCTGATCATGGCAATTCCGTCGACAATTATCCCGATCGTAATGGCCGCATTTGCCGCCTACGCGCTTGCCTGGATGAAATTCCGAGGCAATGCATTGTTGATCGCGGCGGTCGTCGTGGGCCTGGCCTTTCCGCCCCATATTTCCTTGATCCCCATACTGAAGCTGCATCTGGACATCGGTATCGGAAAGAGCTTTCTGGGCATGTGGCTCGCCCATTCCGCGTTCACACTGCCGTTCGCCCTCTTTCTTTTGCACAACTACATGGCCGGCATACCGCGTGAAATTATCGAAAACGCCAAGCTCGACGGTGCGACTGATTTCCAGATTTTTATCAGGATCATTCTGCCGCTCAGCATTCCGGCCCTCGCCTCGTGGTCGATCGTCCAGTTTCTGTGGACGTTTAACGATCTCCTGGGGCCCATGGTGTTTCTGCACGACAATACCGGTGACAACGAGGTCATGACACATAAACTTACCAAATTGCTTGGAATGTGGACAAGCAACTGGGAACTCATTGCGACGTCGACCTTCATTTCCATGGCGGTGCCGTTGGTGGTCTTCTTGACCATGCAACGATATTTCGCGCGTGGCCTGTTGGCCGGATCGATCAAAGGGTGAAAAGAATTCTAAAAACACCGCTACCCCTTATATAAACAGGGAGGGACCAATGTCCGAAATGAAGCTGACCAATGTTGAAAAAATCTATGGAGGAGCGGTTAAGGTCCTCCAGGATATCAATCTTGATATCGAGCAGGGTGAACTGATTGTCTTACTTGGGCCATCGGGCTGTGGCAAGACGACCCTTTTACGCATGATCGCCGGGCTTGAGACCATCACGTCGGGCACGCTGGAGATCGAAGGGCAGGTCGTCAACGATGTGCCACCGGCCCAGCGTGGTATCGCGATGGTGTTCCAGTCCTATGGCTTGTATCCGCACATGAACGTGCGCAAGAACATGAGCTTTGCCCTCGAGCTTGCCAGGAAGTCGCGTCAGGTGATCAATTCCACCGTCACGCAGGCCGCGCGGATCCTCCAGATGGAACCCTATCTCGAACGCCTGCCCAAGGCACTCTCCGGTGGTCAGCGTCAGCGGGTGGCCATCGGCCGCGCGATCGTACGTGACCCCAAGGTTTACCTGTTCGACGAGCCGCTCTCCAATCTGGATGCCGCCTTGCGGGTGGCCACCCGGATTGAGATCGCCCAGCTCAAGGAGTCGATGCCCGAGAGCACTATGATCTACGTGACCCACGACCAGGTGGAGGCCATGACCCTGGCGAGTCGCATCGTGTTGCTCACCCCCGGTGGGCGCATTGGTCAGGTCGGTAGACCGTTGGAACTGTATACCCGGCCCCAAAACGAGTTTGTCGCCCAGTTCATCGGCTCACCCGCCATGAACCTGCTTCCCGGCGAAGTTGTCGGCACGGGAGAGCAGACCACCATCAAACTCGAGACCGGTGGGGTTGCCGTCTCGGCTGCCCCGACGCGAAGCTCGGAGGAAGGCCTGAAGGTCAACGTTGGGGTTCGGCCGGAGGATTTGGTAGAAACCGACGGCGATTATATTTTCGAGGGCAAGGTGAGCATCACCGAGGAATTGGGCGAGGTGACCCTGCTCCACTTTGACCGGGTGCAGGACAAAGATGCCATGCTCGCAAAGCTGCCGGGCATTCACACAGGTTTGCGCGGCAACACGGTCAAACTGACCGCCGAGCCTCCCAAGATTCACGTCTTCCACGAGGGCGTTTCTCTCTATTACCGCTAGGATCTGAGGGGGACTAAGGGGGACAGACCCGTGCTCGATTGCAACATTCCCGATTCCTTTGAGATGGGGAAGTCCGAAGAGAAGAGAAGGTATGGAATCCAGGGTTCTATGGGATGTCGTTTCGTTCACGAGCACGAGCACGTCTCACGAGTACGATCACGAGGAGCCCCTTCCAGGGGCTAATTTAGGATCTAAGGGGGACTAAGGGCGACTAAGGGGGACAGACCCGTGCTCGTGCTCGTGAACGTGCTCGATTGCAACATTCCCGATTCCTTTGAGATGGGGAAGTCCGAAGAGAAGAGAAGGTATGGAATCCAGGGTTCTATGGGATGTCGTTTCGTTCACGAGCACGAGCACGTCTCACGAGTACGATCACGAGGAGCCCCTTCCAGGGGCTAATTTAGGATCTAAGGGGGACTAAGGGGGACAGACCCGTGCTCGTGCACGTGCTCGATTGCAACATTCCCGATTCCTTTGAGATGGGGAAGTCCGAAGAGAAGAGAAGGTATGGAATCCAGGGTTCTATGGGATGTCGTTTCGTTCACGAGCACGAGCACGTCTCACGAGTACGATCACGAGGAGCCCCTTCCAGGGGCTAATTTAGGATCTAAGGGGGACTAAGGGGGACAGACCCGTGCTCGTGCACGTGCTCGATTGCAACATTCCCGATCCCTTTGAGATGGGGAAGCCCGAAGAGAAGAGAAGGTATGGAATCCAGGGTTCTATGGGATGTCGTTTCGTTCACGAGCACGAGCACGTCTCACGAGTACGATCACGAGGAGCCCCTTCCAGGGGCTAATTTAGAATCTAAAGAGAGCGGAAAGAAATAATGTAAACTTTTTTAAGGAAAGGAAATAAATGGCTGTACAATTACCAACACCGCAACAAATACGAGAAGCCGCCGATGAAATGGGGCTGGATTTAACTGATGCGGATGTTGAATCTTATAGGGGTCTGTTTCAGGGACCTGTAAATGCTTACAATGTGGTTGATGCGATGCCTGATAATCTTCCGCTTGTGAAGTATCCACGAACACCTGGCTATCAACCCGGGGGTGAAGAAAATCAGTATAATGCCTGGTATGTGAAGACAGAAGTTAAAGGGGCTTCTCAAGGGAAACTTCAAGGAAAAACCGTTGTCTTGAAGGATAACGTCATGCTGGCTGGTGTTCCCATGATGAATGGATCTTCCATTTTGGAGGGGTATGTTCCTGACATAGATGCGACGGTTGTCACACGGCTTTTGGATGCAGGGGCTACGATTGTCGGAAAAGCTCACTGTGAAAATTTTTCCTCTGCTGGTGGCAGTCATACCAATGCAAAAGGACCGATACATAACCCCCATAAAATGGGATATTCGGCAGGCGGATCATCTTCTGGCAGTGCTGTCCTTGTTGCTGCAGGAGAGGTCGATCTCGCGATTGGTTGTGATCAAGGGGGATCCATTAGAATACCTGCGGCTTGCTGTGGAATATATGGAATGAAGCCTACCTATGGGCTTGTCCCTTATACAGGCATATTTACGGGTGAACCGACTGTAGATCATACGGGTCCTATGACAAATAATGTCGAGGACAACGCGTTAATGCTGGAAGTGATTGCTGGTGTGGATGGATATGATCCCAGGCAATCTAATGTGAAAACACAGCGCTATACGGAGGCTCTTAAGGGGAAAGACGGTTTAAAAGGCATGAAGATTGCCGTGGTCAAAGAATGGTACATGCAGGAAGGCGATCTTCGTGCTGGTGATTTGGGGAATCTACGGCGGCATCATGATGAAGAGAAAGATGTTAATGAAAAATTCAAGGCAGCCGTTGCCGCCCTGAAGTCTTTGGGAGCAAAGGTAGACGAAGTCTCAATTCCTATGCATCTTGTTGGTCCGGCACTCATAGGGCCAATCATTGTTGAAGGACCAACACAAACGATGTGGGGCGATGGCTATGGAGTGGGCAGGACTGATCTCTATGTAACCAGCCTTATGGATTTTCTCAGGAATTGGCAAAACCAGGCAAATGAATTGCCGGAAACCGTGAAGTTGATGCTTATGTTTGGCACCTACATACGAAAATATTACGGTTGTCGTTATTATGGAAAGGCAATCAATCTGAGTAGACCGCTGAGAGCTGCGTATGACAAGGTGCTTAATGATTATGATTTGCTGGCGATGCCGACTACGATCAAGGCTCAACCGCATCCAGCTCCTGATGCCAGTCGAGAGGAATATATACAAAAAGCTTACGATATGCACGCAAATACACAACCTTTTAATCTCACTCACCACCCGGCAATGGCCATTCCTTGTGGTATGTCAGAGGGCCTCCCGCTAAGTTTAATGCTTATTGGAAAGCATTTTGACGAATCCACCATTTACCGTGCTGCCCATGGGTTTCAGGAAGGAACGAATTGGAAGGAGATGTAAGATGAGAACAGTAATCGTTACCGGCGCGCGAGGCGGCATCGGCGAAGCGACCGCCCGGAAATTCTTGGAACTCGGAGACCGAGTCTATGGCACGGACCTGGCTTTTGATGAAACACCACCCGACTTCATCGAAGTCATCTGCGACGTGACCGATCCCGATGCGGTAAGTGGGCTGGTCGAACGAGCAGCGAGTGAAACCGGTCGGATTGATGTTTTAGTCAACAATGCCGGTATTCGAGTCGAGAAGGACGTCATTAACACCACCATGGAAGAATGGGATCGAATGATGGCGGTGAATCTGACCGCTGTCTTCCTCGGGTGCAAGTTCGCTCTTCCCCACATGCTGAAGCAGGCATCCGGCGCCATCGTCAATGTCGCCTCCGTGGCCGGGTTGAACCCTATGCCGAACCGCGCCGCCTACTGCGCTAACAAAGCCGGTGTGATCGGGCTTACCAGGCAAATGGCGCTGCAATACGCCCGCCAAGGCGTTCGGGTGAATGCGGTCTGTCCGGGTGCCACGATGACGCCCTTTTCCCGCGACGCAAATGCAAAAACTGGCGACCCGGCAGCGGCGGAGGCTGCTTTCTCGGAGCGCTTGCCGATAGGGCGGTGGGCTGAGCCGGAGGAGCAAGCCAACGCGATCGTCTATCTCGCCTCCGACGAGGCATCCTTTATCACCGGGTCGATTCTCGATGTCGATGGCGGTAACAACCTGGTCACCGCACATGTGGCGCCACATGTGCGGTACCTGGTCACCGCACATGTGGCGCCAGGGAGTTATTGAAGCGATACTTCAGGTAATATTGTCAGCGGTGGGCTTTCACTTTAAGAGAAAGGGAATACGACATGAATTCGAATCATAAACCGGTCGCCGTCGTGGTGGGAGCGACTTCCAAGTGGCAGGCAGATGGCCGGAATACCAAGTTGGCCCATGGCAGGGAGATCGACGGTAGTGATCTACCGGTGAGTGTTCGCTGGGGTGTGGGTGGTGCGATAGCCCAAAAATTCGCCCAAGAAGGGTTCTTTGTGGTCCTGACAACTCGTCGCACCACAAACGCTTCAATGCTTGACAAGGCGATCCAAGAACAGGGCGGGGAAAGCATGATCGTCGAACTGGATTTGACCTCGAGTGAATCGATCGCGAACGCCTTCGCCAAAATCCGAGAACAGGTTGGAGATCCGGAGGTTTTGGTATACAACGCGGGCTATCTGGAGGGTCGTGACCTTCCCCCTGAAAAAGAACTGCTTGAACACCTCCCTCTTGAAATGTTTGAAACCGCGCAGCATATCTGCAGTCGTGGGCCGTTCTTAGTGGCCAAAGAGGTCCTGCCTGCCATGCGAAAGCGAGGGAAAGGGTCCTTCTTGATTTCAAATAATATCGCCTCGTTACGTGGGCGAAAGCGAAATACCGGGGAGTCGCTCTATTATCCGAGGGTGATGATGCGAACTCTTGCTCAGGTGCTCACAGAGGAGTATTCCGAGTTTGGCGTTCACATTGCCAACGTTGTCATCGATGGCACCATTGACTCTCCCGGAACGAGGGCTTTGACAACGCAACCAAACCCTGATCTCGTGTCACCCCAGCGCAGTGGGGGACCATACCCCCTGCGGAGCGACGCCCTGATGAATCCTGTCAAGATAGCTGAAGCTTTTTACTATCTCCATACCCAAGATAAATCGACTTGGACTCACGAGCTTCAGCTGACACCCTTCCTTATCAAACCAGGCTTTTAAACAATGAAAATGAGGACATTCGATGCAACAAGATAAGATTGAAAAAGTATCCGATGCGCTAGCCGCAGCATGGCGAGACGGCGGCAGCGTGAATATTTCAGAAGACCTTTGGCCGACGGATCTCGAAGAATCCCTCGCGATACAGGCTGCGTTCGATGCCAAAATAAACGAAGAGATTGCTGGCTGGAAAATTGCAATGACCGACAAGCTTAGCCAGCGCGCCCAAGGTCTTGATCATCCAGCCTTCTTTGGGCGCTACTATAAAAGTGTTACACAGAAAAGCCCCGGCCATTTTCGCATGTCGGATTTTCGCAATCACCCTATTCCTGTAGAGGCGGAGTTTGCCCTTCGCCTGGGTCAAGACCTACCCACCAAAGAAGAATCATACGACATAGAAGAAATTCACGATGCCGTCGAAGCGGTTGTCATGGCGATCGATGTGCTGGATACACGATGGTATTGGGATTCATCGGACTGGCCTGAACCCGGCTGTTTAGACATTTTCAAAGGCTGCGCTGATCTTGCCAACGCGGGCGCATTCGTTATCGGCGATGAAATCCCCGGTTGGCGTGATCTCGATCTCGCGAACCTCCCTACTGCAATATACCTTGATGGTAAATTTGCATCCCGCGGGGGGCTGAGCGCACCTTCGGAACCGTTTCCGCGTGATCGACGATTGGATTTTTCAGAAATGGTGGCCGGTTTGTACTGGGTAGCCAATACCTTATCTCAGCGTGGATTTGGCATGCGAAATGGCCAGACCATTACAACCGGTTCTGCAGCGCAGATTCTTGCAGAGCCCGGAGCGGAGGCAACTATGCGATACGGAGAAGATGGAGAGTTTGGCGAAATCCAAATTTTAATTCATGCGTGACGCTTCTGGCGAGCGAAGTTGAGGGTATCCTCAATTCGGGCCGGACGCAGAGAATAGGAGGAAAGAAAAATGAGCCTACCCACTTGGACCCGCGACGCCGGGACAATGAAACGAGATATCGACGAGCACGGATATTGTCTCGTCGAAGACGCACTGACACCAGCACAGCTTGCCGAAGCGCGCGAGCGCCTCAGCGAGCAGGCCGAGGCCGAGCGTAAGGCTGGCGTCGCCTTCATGCGTAACGGCAAGATCGGTCCGGAACACGGATCTGGTAACAACCAGAATGTGAGCTTTCTTGGGAACAAGGGCCGCATCTTTCGCGAGATGGCTTCGCGGCCGGACATTCTGGACATTGTGCGCCACGTGCTCGGCGAGGAAATCCGTATCCACAACCTCTTGGGGCTCATCGTGCGCATTGGCGGCCAGGAGATGGGGCTGCACACGGATCAATGGTTCGTTCCATCGGCCAGCCGCTATGACGACCCGCCGATGCGGTCTGGGTCGATCACCCGCGCGAGTCCTGGGCAGCCTGATACACCAGGGCCGACGCTGATGCCGTGCATCGTATGCAACGTCTTTTGGATGCTGGACGATTTCACCACCGAAAACGGTGCGACCTGCATCGTGCCCGGCAGCCACAAGAGCGGACGCCGACCGAACAAGGACGATCGCGCGGACCAGATGCAGGTGATAGGCCCGGCCGGTAACTGCTTCATCTTCGACGGCCGGCTCTTTCATGGCGCCGGACCCCACCTCTCGCAGGATCCAACTGTCGAGCGCAAGGCCCTCACCTTTGCTTATATACCGCCCATGTTCAAGCCCCACGAGAACTATACGCTGGCGTTGCGTCCGGAGGTGTATGAGGAAGCCTCCCAAGAGCTTCTCGATCTGATGGGCTTCAAGGTCTGGTTCAACAATGGCCACCTGGGCGATCACAATGCGGAGCGTATCACGCGCGACATACCGATCATCGGGGAACTGAAGCCATGAGCGGAGCTTCATAATCAGGAGACAGCCAATGAAAGTAGGATTCATAGGACTCGGCGCCATGGGCAAGCCGATCGCCATCAATATCGCAAAAGCAGGCTTCGAACTCACCGTTAAATCCCGGCGTGAGCATTCGCTTCAGGAACTCCGCCAGCATGGCGCCCGGGTTGCACGCAGCCACCGCGAGGTCGCCGAATCCGCGGACATCGTGTTAGCTTGTCTGTCGTCTATTGAAGCCAGTGAGCAAGTGGCATTGGGTCCCGATGGCGTCTTGGCCGGTGCAAAGAATGGCGACATTTACATCGAGCTGAGCACCATTAGTCCGGAGGTGGTTCATACCATTGCCGGGCGGGCGGCGGAAAAAGGCGTAACCGTGCTGGACGCCCCGGTGAGCCGCCACAGCGCAGACAGCCGAGAGCAGGGGACACTATCGGTTATGGTTGGCGGCAACGCAAAGGCCCTGGCCCAGGCAATGCCGGTGTTCAAAGCGTTCGGAGACAAAATCTTTCACGTCGGTGATAGCGGTGCGGGCGTGACGGTCAAGCTGGTCAATAACCTGCTTGTCGGAATCAATATGGTCGCCACCATGGAAGCCCTGGTGCTGGGCGTCAAGGGCGGCCTGAGCGTGCAGACATTGAAAGAGGTGATCAGCGCGAGCAGCGGTAGCAGTAAGATTTTTGAAGGGATGGTCGATCTCATCGCCACACGCAGTCCCGAACCGCCGCCCGGGCAGACTGCCGACCAGGGGCTGCATATCATCAGCAAAGATGTCAAGCTGGCCGCTGAGTTGGCCCAGAACCTGTCTGTGCCCTTATCGCTTGGCTCGTCGGCTCTACAGCCGTTTCTCGCCGGCTTAGCCAATGGATGGGCGGACAAAGAAAACTGGGTCCTTATGGAAATCTTCGAGCAAATGAGTGGAGTCAGAGTGCGTCCATAGCGATCAGCGCGTGGCTAACATTTATCTATATTGAGAGGTAACGCTTATGACACCGAATCAAATTGCTCAAGCCGCTGAAATATTAGCAAAAGCGCACCTGGAACATAAGAAGATTGAACGCCTTTCTGGAGAACTTCGTCCCCAAGACCGAAAAACGGCAGTCGCCATCCAGGACGAGTTGGCGAGACTCATTGGGCAGAAGGTGGTTGGATGGAAAGTAGGCGGTGAACTTGTGGGGCGTGTTTTTCAATCAAATCTGCTTAAAAGTCCTGCAGCGCTGCCTGAGAAAGTCTACGGTCAAGCATTGGTTGAGGCCGAGTTAGGTTTCAGGATGCTTTCTGATCTTCCCGCTCGATCTGCGGTTTATGATTCCGATGAAGTCGCAGACCATGTCGTGCTCGTGTCGGCATTCGATCTAGGGGGTTCTCGTTTTTCGGGTGAAAAGATTGATCTGCAGATTGAAACCGATTTTCTTCTAGCGTATGCAGACAATGCCTCACAGCTTGGGGTCGTCGTCGGCGACGATATTAAGGACTGGCGGGATAGGGCTCTGCTTGATATGAAAATTGAACTAACGATTGACGGAGGCTCTCCCGTTCCAGGTTTGCCTGAGGAGATGCGACGTGAGCCTTTGGATGTTTTAGTTTTGCTAGCCAATGATCTTTCTCAGAGAGGGATTGGTTTGGAAGCCGGTCAAGTGGTGGTCTGCGGAGCGGCGGCAATGGCGCCCATGGGTAAAAAAGCGATTGCGACGTTCGGGGAACTTTCGCGCATTGAAGCAAGGATAACCAGCTCGTAACCAATTTTATCAGGGAGCATCCTATGAAAGTTTTATACATTGGCGGCACCGGCCAGATATCTTTTGACTGCATTCACCAAACCGTGAAAGCCGGTCATGAAGTGACCGTTTTTAACCGTGGCAAACACAATGCCGGCCTTCCGGAATCGGTTGATTTTATCACCGGTGATTTTAATGATGACCGACAATATGCCCAGATCCTGGAACATGCCTTCGATGTGATCTGCCAGTTCCGCGTGTTTACGCCTGGAGAGATGAAAAGAGATCTGGAAATGCTCCAGGGGAAAAAATTACAATATATCTTTATTTCCACGGCCTCTGCTTATCACAGACCGGTCCAGCATTTTCCCATCACCGAAAAGACCCCCCTCCACAATTCTTTTTCACCGTACAGCAGTCAGAAAATTGATTGTGAAAAATTACTTCAAAGTCAACGTAGCCTGGGCTATACCATTGTCCGCCCCAGTCACACCAGTCGGACCATGTTTACCACGGCCATGGTGGAAGGGGACTTTGCCGCAAGCCGCATACTCCGGGACAAACCGGTCATTGTACCGGGGGACGGCACCAGCCTGTGGACCATCACTGCGGCAGAGGAGTTTGCCGTGCCGTTTACCCGGCTCATCGGCAACCGGCAGGCCCTGGGAGATTACTTCCATTTGACCAGTGACAACTATTACAGTTGGAATGAGATCTATACTGCCCTCGGCAGGGCCCTGGGAAAAGAAACCCGCCTGGTCCATGTTCCGTCGGATACGCTCATCAAATACTGCCCTGACTGGCAGTGGGCGCTCCATGGAGACAAGACCCATACAGCCATATTTGATAACACCAAAATCAAAAAAGTGGTCGGTGATTTTACCTGTAAAATCACACTGGATGAGTTTATGCTGCGCAGAGCCACCCTTTATCGGGACTCGGACCGTGTTGATCAAGCAATCGACACCAAGCAGGAGGCTTTGTTTGACCGGATCATCAGAGAGCAGAATGCTTTGGGAAGCTAAAAAGGTGTTCCCACGAGGCGATTTAATTTAGAGGAAGGCAAGACATGAAAGTTTTGCTAACGGGAGGAGCTGGATTTTTAGGTACTCGGTTGGCACGCGCTTTGTTAGACAGAGGTGTTTTGACAGGGGTGACCGGCGAAGAAGAGGCCATCGATGAGTTGGTGCTCTTTGACTCGGTTGAGGGACCCGGGCTTTCTGAGGAAAAAGCAGGAGGCATCGTCGTCCGTCGTGTGGTTGGGGATATCTCGGACCAGGAAACCGTTCAGGGATTGCTCGACCGGGATAACCTGTCGGTCTTTCACCTGGCAGCAGTCCCCAGTACCATGGCGGCAGAGATGGATTTTGATCTCGCCATGCGGCGGATCTCTCAGATTGATAGATTTTTAATTTTTTTTACGAACCCTGCATTTTTTTTATTTGGGGGTTGACATTATACTAAGTATACTGCCAAAATCATGCCTTCCCTAAGTTGTTTTAGTGAAAGAGAGGGTTCCCGATTGATGGAACAATTTTGTGGGAAGACTTGAAAACGATCGGTCCTCTCCAGGAATCTTTTTTAATGATATTTAACTGAACGGGTTTTTCAGAGCCCTGAATAGTTACGCCATTTTAATATAAATGACTCTACGCAACAGTCGACAGTATAGTCAGTCTTCATATACGCAAATCCGGTAATAGGAGGAAAATCATGGCAGTTGAACACAGACGATTGGGTAATCATGGCACGCTGGTGAGCAACCTGTGTCTCGGTACGGTCAACTTAGGGACAGTGACCAATGAAAAAGATAGCTTTGCCATCATGGACCGGGCATTGGAAGTCGGGATCAATTTCTTTGACACCGCTAACGTTTATGGATACCAGTGGGGATATGGTCGCGTTGAGGAAACTATTGGACGTTGGTTCGCCCAGGGCGATGGTCGCAGAGATGCGGTGGTGCTGGCAAGCAAGGTTTACCAGGGTTTCAAGAAGGAGGGCCTGAGAGCGGAACCGAATCGACAGTCCGATTGCTATGGCGCCGTCAAAATTCGGCGAGAACTCGAGGGTTCATTGCGACGCTTGCAAACCGACATTATTGATCTTTACCAAATGCACCACATCGACCGGGAATGTCCCTGGGAGGAGACCTGGCAGGCTTTTGACAGTCTGGTGAAGCAAGGTAAAGTCAACTACATCGGCTCCTCCAACTATGCCGGTTGGGACATTGCCACCGCGTGTCAGGAAGCGTCCCGGCGTAACAGGATGGGGCTGGTGAGCGAACAGTCGCGATACAACCTCTGTGTCCGTATGGTTGAATTGGAGGTGATCCCGGCTTGCCGGCATTATGGATTGGCCCTGATTCCTTATAGTCCTGTACACGGAGGCCGCCTCGGGGGAATCTTGCAAAAACCACCAAAGGGCGGTCGCAGGGAACATGATAAGGACTATGAAACATTCGTCACGAAACACCGAACTCAGCTCGAACGGTATGAAGCCCTTTGCAAAAAGTTGGGAGAAGAACCCGCTGTCATTGCCCAGGCCTGGCTCCTGCACAATCCGGCCGTGACTTCGATCATTATTGGTCCCCGTACCATGGAACAGTTGGAAAGTTCGGTGCGCGCTACCGGGATCACGCTGGACCAGGAGACCCTGGACAAACTGGATGAAATCTGGCCTGGGCCGGGGCAAGCGCCCGAAGCCTATGCCTGGTAAGAAACCCGAGTTCGACATACATCTTCAATTATTGATCAAGCCCGCGTGAAAGCGGTTCGATTAGGCTGATTTAACCGGATGCGGCATGAACCTGAACCTCTTGTTCCAAGCGGTCATCTGAACCGAGGACTTGAGATTAAGAACGTGGGAACATTGGGGTGCCGGTTGATTGAATGATACTCTCATTTTAACCTTTTGTCAAGAAATTTTTATACTTGAAACGGGTTAATTTCAGACTTTCATATCGTCCTGACGGTTCACCGTGCAGCAAAAAGAAGGATCACGTTATTGCTCTTCCGTCTTTTGAATTAGATATTGTATAATCCCTCTGCAAATGATGGTCAAGGTTTTTTTGAACAGGGCGACTCATTCATGAGTGTCTACTGATGATCAACGAAAATATTTTTTCATATTGAGAGAAAGAAGTCAACATTGGCACTGTTCCATTCCCCGTAGACCGTTTCTAAAAATCCTTTGGGGAGGAGATGAGGTTTGCATGACTTTTTGGATCTAAAGGAAAATCAAAATTTTCGCAAGAACGAGTTCAGGATATTTTTCGGTTTTTGCGGATGATGTTTAGAGGTTTTTGGGGTAGATTCGAGTTTTTAAGGATATTGCCGGACGTATTTCGTGTTTTTCAGGATTCTTCTTCCTGTTCGTGCACTGGTGGCGCTCTTTGTGTTTCTTCTCCAATGTGCTTTAATATTTTCTTCACTTCGTGATAGTCGGTAATAAAGGCGATGATTTTCATCTCCTTACCGCATTTGGGGTATGTCAGGGAATTATCGTCGAAGATTTTATGGATTAACCGTGCCCAGGTGAAATTTGCTTTGGCGGTACCTTTTAGCTCTTCTGTCTCAATTTTTTGCTCCCCTGTCTTTGCTTTTTCTTTGTTTTCCTTCCCTCGATAGGAACTGCTGTAAACTCCAATAAAAATTAGGACCATAATTGTCGAAATAGGTTCTATTCAAATCAGCAATGTGTGTAACATTTCTATTGTAAGAATGATTTTTGTTTTTGCGAGCAAGAACAACAACAAACTGCCCCAAAGGCATATTAATATCAATATCTTGTCTATCGTCTGGACCATATATAGCTTTTGGAGTGATTCTTCTTTCGGTTTCTATGACTGATTCCTTAATTATTAATGGCTCAGTTTGCATTAAATATTGAGAAGTTTGTTGAATCTCTCATTCTGAGTCCTTTAAGCGCTAAATTCTTTATAGGAGAAAGAGATGGATCATACTGAATTCAAAGAATATCTTTCACGTCTTGGGGAGTTGAGTCTAACACAAAAAGGAAGCTGTCTCATGTTTTGCGAATCAAGGATGAAGACGAGTCAGTGGTAGAGAAACTTGAGAAGCGCTTCAGCGGGGACGAGCACTGTCCCCATTGCAAGCATAATCAATTTCAAAGGTGGGGAAGATCACAGGGAATGTAACGCTACCGTTGTAATAGCTGCCAGAAGATTTTCAACGCAGCCACTGGAACACCCTTGGCTCGCCTGCGGAAAAAGGAGAAGTGGCTGGAGTTTTCCAAGGAGATGGTTGAGGGCTTGAGTGTCCGCATAGCGGCCAGAAAATGCGGGATCGACACCACCACTAGTTTCCGCTGGCGTCACCGATTCCTGCGTGGTTTGAGGGACAAGACTGAGAACGTCGCGCATGTCCGACTGATCGCCTCCAATGAGAGCAGAGTCATTAACAAGGTCTATCACATTCAAAATGCCAACGCATATGACAGCCGATTAAAAGGATGGATGCACCGATTCAATAGGGTTGCAACAAAATACCTCCCCAATTACTTGGGATGGAGGCGATGCCTTGAAAAACAGGGAAATTCAATCGCACCGCTGACCTATCTCAACTGTGCTTTGGAGTGACCAATACTAAACACAAATAGAGCCTTATTAATTGAGTTGCAAAAAAAACTAAAATGATGTAATATTGGTTCCATGAATGCAAAATTTTTATTTTTTATTCTTATTTTTTTTATTTCCTTTGATTTTTTAGTTGAGGCCAAACAAAAAAAAAGACTTCATACAACAAGCAGAAATCTTTCCTCAAACTTTATTTTTCAGGAAAGTAAAAAGGATGTTGAGTTGATTCTATCAAAATTTGGTGACGATGAAGCGATGAAACTTAATGCCATACTGAGGGTAGATAACAATACTTATCAAGTTCAGATAGTAATATCAAACAATCATTGTAATGCCTATCGTTTAAGAGTGAATAGAAAAGCCAAAACAGCAAGTTTTTTAAAAGGACACTTTGATTGCATAAAATTTGAGGAAGATCTCTAGTCGTGTCCAAAAAGTATCTATAAGAAAATCAAAAATTTCGCAAGAACGAGTTCAGGATATTTTTTGGTTTTTGCGGATGATGTTTAGAGGTTTTGGGGTAGATTCGAGTTTTAAAGGATATTGCCGGACGTATTTCGTGTTTTTCAGGATTCTTCTTCCTGTTCGTGCATTGGTGGCGCTCTTTGTGTTTCTTCTCCAATGTGCTTTAATATTTTCTTCACTTCGTGATAGTCGGTAATAAAGGCGATGATTTTCATCTCCTTACCGCATTTGGGGCATGTCAGGGAATTTTCGTCGAAGATTTTATGGATTAACCGTGCCCAGGTGGAATTTGCTTTGGCGGTACCTTTTAGCTCTTCTGTCTCAATTTTTTGCTCCCCTGTCTTTGTTTTTTCTTTGTTTTCCTTCCCTCGATAGGAACTGCTGTAAACTCCATCGTAAAAAGCCACTGTTTCGTATGGTGAGGGAATATGCCCGGCTACCAGAGCCATAAATTCAAGAACCGAATAAGTGGCCTTTTTTCCTAATAATGATGAATTTACCCTGAATTACGTAACAGAATTAATTTTTCAGCAAGGATATTTTTCAGGATGGATCCGCGGACACCATCGATTTGGTCTTATGTTTAAAGAGCAAATCGGTTATCGTTTAGATCAGGATGGTAATATTCTTCCGCTCCATTATGCGGAAATGAAAATCAATAGAAGAAAGGTATATCATGTCATCCCACGTACAAAACCAAGTACATGAAGAGAATAAGTTAACCGGAGTATATGAATATTGGGTCGATGAAACAGCTTATCCTCCTTATGTCCTAATCGTTGGCAATGAGGATAAACAGTTTAAAGTTTATGATCCCAAAGAGAACTATGAAGTAACCTATAGTTCGCCAACTTATGCGGATGTTGTTCATTGGCTGCATGAAGATGAATATATTCGTGTATCGAAAGCGGTACAATGGGATATTGCCGCATAATTAGCATACTGAATTTTGCCGCATCAGAAAAGTGAGAGCTCTACAAGATGCTTCAGCAGACTCCCACCACAGCCGGTTTGATCAACGAGCTTGGTTGAAGAAAAAGTCCATTTCTCCCATCTCGTCTTTGGTGGGAGACTGTTGATCGTGACGTTTTGCTTCCCCAATAAAATCAGCTCTTCTTCATACATTTCCGTTGCCAGCTATAGCACCTAGTGATATAGTAATAAAATGAAAAAACTAATGACCAAACACTTCTCAAAATGGGCTTCGAAACAAGATTTATCACTGGAAGATCTCTCTAACGCTCTCGATTTCAGGCCTCCTCCACAGGGACATAGTTCAGGTACAAATGGTCCTTGGTGGTGGGGTCTTTTACGATGCGATACTGCTGTCCATGGATGGAGACCGGCTCCTCAAAAATTTGGGACCAGGTCTTATCAGTGGCGCGCTCACGCCAGGGGAACACCCCGCGAGTATCACTGTAGCCCCAGATATCTTCGAGGTTGAGCAATTTACGAAAGCGCACCCCATTGCGGGCAATCATTTCATCGCTGATCCGGCCTTGGAAGTTCTCCTGCAAACGGTAATGGAACGCACCAAAAAACAAGCTCAGGCTGAGCCGTAATCCCGGATTTTCCCGGGGAAACGCCCCATGCCACACGTTGCCATGGAACACCAGGACGGAGCCGGCAGGGGCTTCGACCGGAACCGCCTCCTCCACCCCCTCACCAGGTTTGGGTTTACGGCGGAGTTTGTGGGAGCCCGGAACAACGCAAAAAGCGCCATTGGCTTTAGTGTAGTCGGTGAGAATCCAATTGGTGTTGAAACACTGGGGAGGATCCGGCAAATAGGTCCCTTGAAACAGGTGGTCGTCGGCATGAAGGCCCAGGTTCTTCCCATAGCCCTCAGGATCCTGCCATTTGATGAAAGCGCAGAGGGAAGAGAGCAGACAGGTATGGCCCAAGTAGTGTTCCACCAGGGGCAGGGTCATCGGGTGTTGAATGATTTTTTCAAAAGCGGGATCTTCCTCGAGAATGGAAACCAGGAGAAATTGATGCTGATAGGAGGCCATGATGTCGAGGTTACCGTGGGCCCCTGTCTCCAGGTCGTGCTTGACACCGGTGCGCTCTTCGGCAATTCGGAGAACGGCTGCCCGGCATTGCTCCACAAGGTCCGGCTCGCCGATCTGCTCAGGAGTGATCACGGTCAATCCATAAGCATCGAGTTCTTCCAGGTTTTTGGTGAGCCCGCGTTCCCTGATCACTTGATAGGTCGAAGGCATGGTTGTCGCTTGGTTTTTCCAGTCTTGAGTCATCATGGACTTCCTTTCTTATAAAGATCGTTTTTCTCGCATATCGTTAAAGACCGTCTGTCGTTCATTTTCCGTCATGGTGTCCCAGGCCTCCCGGAGGTAGTAGGGAATGGGACCCCGTTCGTCGGTCCATCCCCAGACATCCTCATAGCCCACCAGGACGCGAAAGCGCTCACCGTTGCGGGCAAGCATTTCCTCGGTGATCCGTCCCTGAAAGTTTTCCTGACAACGAAAATGCCGCCCACAATAATAAGTATTGACCGACAAGCGAATGCCGGGAGTGAGACGGGGAAATGCGCCATGCCAGACATTGCCGTGAAAGACGATGGCTGACCCGGCTGGTGCTTCCACGGGGATCGCGTCTTCGACGCCTTCTCCGGGTTCGGGATGCCGGCAGAGTTTGTGGGAGCCGGGCACGATACAAAAAGCGCCATTCTCTTTGGTATAGTCCGTGAGAATCCAATTGCAATTGAAAGTATGAGGCACCACTCCCGGCAAAGGCCCATCATACAATCGCGTATCGTCATGCAGACCCAGGGTTTTCCCATAACCTTCGGGCTCCTGCCATTTGAGGAAGGAAACCAGCGAGGACAATTGGCATCGAGTTCCCAGAAAGTACTCAATCAGGGGCAGGGTTTTCGGGTGTTGAATGATCTCCTCAAAGACGCGATCGTGCTCCAGTAAGGCAAAGAGCAAGTACTGCCCTTTGTTGGCGCCAATATTGTGGAGCCGTCCATGGGCGCCGGTTTCGAGGTCGTGCTTGACACCCGTACGCTCCTCAGCCAAGCGGAGCAGCGCCGCCCGGGCACGCTCCAAAAGGCTGGGATCTCCCAGTTCTTCGGGAAGAAGAACCGTCAAACCATAGGCATGCAATTCTTCAAGATGCTCGCTCAGTCCCCGTTCTTTGATCATTTGGTAAGCCGGGGATATGGTTTTCAGTTGAGGCCAATTTTGCGTTGTCATATTGGTTTCCTTGTATTGCGTTGGGTGTCTTCCCGAATAAAAGTGAGGGATCTTTAAGAATTCCGCAATTTTTTGGAGATTTCTCCCTATTTGTTCGAGATGACGAAATTCAGGTTTTTACCGGATTCCTATTTTAATTTTTATAAAGGGTAGCGGAGTGTTTTCTCCATTGTCATTCCGGCCCCGAGCCGGAATCCATTCCTTCAATCCTCGATTTCTGGATCCGGGACCGGGAAGACACATCCATAGAGATTAACTCTTGGATATTATATGAATAAATACTCCGTCACTACTTATTTTATTTTTACAGAAATGTTTTTATATAGTTCATCTTTGGCTGCCTGCCTTTCACTATTGTTGAGGGATTCCCAGTTGTCACGGAGGCAATAGGGAACCGGTCCTCGTTTGTCCTTCCATCCCCAAGGATCGTCATAGTTCAGCAGTTGGCGAAAGCGGGCATTGTTGCGAGCCAGCATTTCTTCACTGATCCGGCCTTGAAAGTCTTCCTGAACCCGGAAATGCCGGCCGCAATAGTATGCATTGACCGACAGACGCAGACCCGGGTTGATCCGGGGGAACGCCCCATGCCAGACATTGCCGTGAAAGACCAGGACCGATCCGGCTTCCGCTTCAATCGGGACCGCGTCTTCGACGCCCTCTCCGGGTTTGGGATGTCTGCAAAGTTTGTGGGAGCCGGGCACAATGCAAAAAGCGCCGTTGTCTTTGGTGTAGTCGGTGAGAATCCAATTGGTATTGAAGGTATGAGGCACCACCCCTGGCAGAGGACCATCATACAACCCCGTATCGTCGTGCAAACCGAGCCCTTCTCCGTAACCGTGAGGATTCTGCCATTTGACGAAACAGGTGAGCGAGGACAACTGACAGGCGGTTCCAATAAAGTATTCCACCAGGGGAAGGGTCATCTTATGCTGGATGATTTCTTCGAAAACCCGGTCACTCTCCAGAAAGGCAAAGATCAGGTATTGACTGTCATTGGAACCCACCGCATCGAATACGCCATGTACTCCGCTGTCGATATCGTGTTTGACGCCCGTTCGGTCCTCGGTAAGTTCAAGGATCGCTGCCCGGGCGCGTTCCAGGATGCTGGGGTCTCCTATTTTTTCAGGAGGAATGACGGTCAATCCAAAGGCTTGCAGCTCTTCCAGGTGTTCGGCAAGCCCCCGTTCTTTGATCAAATGATAGGCGGGGGAAACGGTATTCAATTGAGTCCAGTTTTGCGTTGTCATGTTAACTCCTTCTGGTTTATTTGTTTTTTAATTGTCGATAAAACTTTTGGATTGCTTTCTTCGCGGTTCCTAAATTGCCGGCGCCTCCTTTCAGTCGGGGATCTACCAAATCTCTGACGGCATCACCGAACATATTGATTGAAAAGACCACAACCGCCAAACAAGCGCCGGGCCATAAAGCCAAATCCGGGCTGCGCAACATATATTTTTTTCCGGCCAGGTTGAGCATCCCACCCCAACTTGGCTCGGGAGGCGGAATTCCGAATCCGAGAAAACTGATCTCCGCCTCGGTAATGATGGCTGCACCCAAGGCGGTGGAGAACATCACGATCATCGGGGCAACCAGTTGAGGGAGAATATGCCTCCAGAGGATTCGCCAGGTTCCGCAGCCCACCGAGCGGGCAGCCTCCACATACATGTTTTCCTTGGCACTGAGCACCACACCCCGCAGGATGCGCGATCCCCCGATGCCCCACCACACTCCGATCACGATAATCACTGAAACGATTCCCTGGGGCAGCAGGGTCATCACAGTCAAGATAATGAAAAGGGGAGGAAAAGTAAGAAAGGCATCGACCAACCGTTGAATGAAGAGGTCCACTTTGCCCCCCAAATAGCCGGAGAGGAGGGCGAGGATCACGGCGATTACCAGGTGGAGCGCCGCCGCGCCGACCCCGACAATCATCGAAATGCGAGCCCCAAAGACCAAACGGCTGAAGAGGTCCCGGCCGAGTTGGTCTGCTCCCAAAAGGTGTTCGGCAGAAGGATCGGCAAAACGGGCTTTCATATTGATTGCGCTGACACCATAGGGGGCGATGACGTCAGCAAAAATACCCACCAGCAGTAAAGCCAGGACCACCACCGCCCCGGCAGCGCCAAGTTTCTTCTCCCGGAGCAGTCTGACTATGAAGGATCGAATTTGTCCTCCGGACTTTGTTGTCCCGGTTGCTGCAATTCCAGTTTCGATGCTTGTTTCCATGGTTTTTTAAATTTGAAAACAGGGCATTGGGTAGAGTCCGATTCAGCCGTCGTAAAACTGCATGGGGTGCAGTCCGAGCAAGCGGCGTTCCCGATCCGAAGCAATACGTTCGATAGCAGCCGGGTCGACGTGATTCACGGACTCCGTAGTTTTGACCCGTTGGGCGATATCACGCCTGGCGTAATGCACCTGCAGGAAAAATCGACCCGTGTCCCCTTCCTGCGTGGGCAGCCGCCGGTGCCATATGTCGGAGACAAACAATGCCACGTCACCTGCTTTGGCAATCAAGGGTTTCGCTTTGACTCCGTTCCAACTCAGTTCATCGTCCATGATCCGATCCAAGGGTGGGTGCGTTCCAGACTTGTGACTGCCCGGGATCACTCCGGTGGGACCACATTTGCGAGGGCAGTCGATTAAAAAGATATGGGCTCCTATGGCAAATACCGGATGGGGAAGGTTTTCCGGCCAGACCTGGTCCGGACGGAGGGGAATGTGCGGACCGCCATCGAGATGCCATCCTCCGGCCAGACCCACTTCACCAGGAGGATTTTTCCAGCAGATATTGGCAATGATGTGACAGTCTTCCCCCAGCAGGGGCTCAATCACGTCGAGAATCTCCCGTCGTCCCGCAATGGCCTGACACAATGGGCTGTGATTATACATCTCGTAGCGGAAATGGTGACTATCATTCAAACCCAGTTTATCGCGGTACCGGCTATCCGGCTGACGTTCGTCGTAAACCTTATTGATTTCTGTTCTGAGCGCTTTCAACTCCCTGGCGTTGAAGGCTTTGCGTACAATAGTATACCCCTGCTCCTCCAACTCTACGGACTCTTCAGGCACCGGGGTCTCCCGGACTGCCAGGTATTTGATATCGCCCATCCATTCTTTACGTGTCAGCATATTTACCTTTCCCGAAATATAATAATCAGATTTTTCAATAACTTTCCTGGGATTGAACCCGACTCTCTTTTCCTCCTTCCACCACTACCCAATGAAGGGAGTATTATACTTAAATATGGACCCAATTCAGTGAGAGACGCCAGACACCCTACAACAGGTAGCTAAAAACTCACAGCTAATAGCTACCGATAATGAATCCGCGGATCGAGCCAGGCGTAGCTTATGTCCACCAGGAGATTGACGATCAGTACAAAACCCGCCAAAACGACATTGATGGCGGAGACGACGGTATAATCGCGGATCTTTAAAGCATCTACCAGGAGCGCCCCGACACCAGGCAGGGAAAAGATGATCTCCACCACCACGGCTCCACCAATCAAAACCGGGACTTGCAGACCCAGAATGGTGACCAGCGGGATGAGGGTATTCTTCACCACGTGCCGGATCACCACGACTCTTTCCCGCAGCCCCTTGGCCCAGGCCGTCCTCACGTAGTCCTGCCGGAGCACCTCCAGGATCAAGGTACGGGTCATTCTCATAGTAAATCCGGAGAACCACATCCCCATGAGCAGGGACGGAATAATCATGATTCCCAGGTTGGCAAGGGGATCTTCCCAGAATTCGACATAAGTCAACACCGGGGACCAATGCCACCAGAGCGCGCCATAGAGCAGGATCATCGTGGCCAACCAGAACGTGGGGACGGTGATGAGGAGAATGGCAAAACTACGTAGTAAATTATCAGTCGTGGACTCGGGACGCAGACCGGAAATAATACCCACCGGCAGGCTGACAATAAACCCGATGATGATGGTCAGGATACCGAGTTCAACTGAGACCGGCAGTCTCAGGAGGATGTCTTCAAAGACCGGGGTGCCAGTCCATAGCGATTTACCAAAATCTCCTTGCAGCGCCCCTGTGATCCATCTCCCGTACTGGACATAAGCAGGCGCGTCGAGCCCCAATTGTTGCTCCAACAGCTTGCGGAGTTCCTTCACGTCCCCGCCCCCCATCGCGAGTTGAGCGACCAACAGGTCGACCACGTCGCCCGGAATGAAACGGAGGGTGAAAAAAACGATGATCGAAATCAGGAAAAGGGTGGGGATAATCAGTAAAACCCTTCTGATAATATAGGCTTGCATGATCTCCCTTACCTGGTGGTCAGTTTTTTTAGAATAATTAATGATTTCAATGATTTTTCACTCCAGTCCCGGATGCAGTTACCACGTCTCGTTGCATACCCCTGGATTCCTGGTCAAGCCAGGAATGACAAAAACCGGGAAATCATGATTTTTCATTCCAGTCCCGGATGCAGTTGCCACGTCTCGTTGCATACCTCTGGATTCCTGGTCAAGCCAGGAATGACAAAAACCGGAAATCACGTCCGATTACCTGAGGGGTAGCGGAGTTTTTTTCCTTTGTCATTCCGGCCCCCGATCCGGAATCCATGACTTCCATAATCGATTTCTGGATTCCTGGTCAAGCCAGGAATGACAAAAACGGGAAATCAAATCCAACTTGATATGATCGAAAGCCCGTTCCCCCCTTTGAAAAAAAGGGGGATGGGATATCAGTCATTACACTCGCGACCGCTTTTTTCTTTCTTCAAGGCGCAGTCGACCCAGAGGAACTTGTTGGTGTACCAGAAATTGAGCGAGAATCCCTGTTCTCCATTATAGTTCTTCAACCACGGTTGCCAGTAGTTGTGCGGATAAAACACAACCGAGAATAAATACCAGGCGTTGCGCAGCGCAGTGAGATTGATCGCTTTCCATTTTTCAAGTCGCTCCATAGGATCGGCGGTCGACTTCGCATCCTGAAAGTTGGCATCCCAAGTCGGGTCGGTAATATGGCCGACATGGGGCATGGTGATGTTCATGTCAAATGTCAAAAAGTGCCAGGGGCTCAACCCGGGGGAACCTGCGTCTTTCACCGCAAACCCTTTGTGCCCCGGCTTCATCAGCAGATTCTCCAGCGCTGTGAGATCCATCAATTTGATTTCGGTGTTTATGCCTACTGCGGCGAGGTAACCGGCAATCACTTCGGCCTCTTCCTGGAAGATGGCGGTCACCACCTCGGTGTCAAAGCCATCGGGATAACCGGCTTCGGCCAGGAGATGTTTAGCTTTTTCGGGATTATACGTAAAAAGTTCCTGGATATCCGCAGGCAGTTCCTCCAGTCCCATAAAATAGGGGGCCATTCCCTCGTAGGTCAAACTTGTCATAATCGCCGAGCTTCCCCCATAGAAATCGTCAACGATCCCTTGATGGTCAATGGCCAGCATGGCCGCGTGACGCACCCGTTGATCATTCCAGGGCTCCAAGTCCTGCCGCACGGGCATTGCCCAAAAGTTTGCCGAGGTTTCGGTATGCATCAGTTCGGGATTGGTTTTCGACAGTTCGACCACGTAATCGTGCGGAACCCCATACCAGGGGGCAATCTTATCCAGTTTGCCGGTGCGTAGTCCTGCCAAATGCGTCCCCCAATCAGCAAAGTGGACCATCTTCATACCATCGAGATAGGGCAACCGGTTCTCGGGATGGAGGGGATCATAGTCCCAGTAGTTTTGATTCTTTTTGTAGGTGGTCGTCCCCCCGCTGACAAAATCGGTGGGGATGAATGCTCCTGTGCCCAAGGTATTTTTCCAATCCTTCCGGTCCATCTCTCCGATCTCTCGGGGTAAAACAGCCATCATGATAGACAGCCACCATCGTGGCATGACGGTATAGTCTGGAGTTTCCCAATGCACGAGAATATTCCGACTATCCAGAGCCGTCATTTTGTAGGGTTGGCCCCAAAGAGTTACATTCAAATTGAAAGCAAACGCGACATCTTCCGCATCTACCTCTCTTCCATAGGCGCTCTCCAGTTGCTCATTCGGCCGGACCACATCCTCCTTATTCCAGAAATGAATGCCCCGGCGGATTCTTATTTTCATACTGGTGCCATCCAGGAATTCCCAATGTTCGATCACTCCACCTGTCATATGCGGCCAAGAGGGTTTCACGTCGGTAAAGAGCGTCTCGCCGGTACCGGACTGCCCTCTCGTCCAGTCCATTTGCCAGATAGGGTCATATAACACGGCAGTTGTATGACTCACATGAGGGCCTGCCATCGGATCCCACACTGTGAGCCCGGCCCGCATGAGGTCGGTGATGGAGCCTCCATATTGCGGTTTCTCCACTTCTTTGGTGACCTCCGTGCCATCGAGTTTCCTCAGCTTCAAGGTCACCATTTCCGCAGCAGACACGGCGCCTGCTACCAACAACACGACCAACAAGGTCATCATTTTTTTACTGATATGATTCATATATCCTCCATTTATCGAGAATGATTGAGAAATACAGGCGGCCCCATTCCGCATTCGTGAATTCAACATGCCAGATTCCTGATGAAAAGTTGAACAAAATTGATTTTCTCGCGTGATTGCCTCATTGCGCTCTCCTTTTAAAAATGAACAAAACGTGACGCTCTCTGGTGTCGATGTTTTCCGATGATCCCCTGCCTTTCCAAGACTGGAAGGTAAGAATTGGAATTTTAAATAAAAATTTATAAACCGCTTGTCAAGATTTATTTAATTGAGGGGTAGCGGAGTTTATTTTTCCTTTGTCATTCCGGCCCCGATCCAGAATCCATTACTTCCATACTCGATTTCTGGATTCCTGGTCAAGCCAGGAATGACAAAAACGGGAAATCACGTCCAACTACCTGAGGGGTAGCGGAGTTTTTTTTCCTTTGTCATTCCGGCCCCGATCCGGAATCCATTACTTCCATTCTCGATTTCTGGATTCCTGGTCAAGCCAGGAATGACAAAAACGGGAAATCACGTCCAACTACCTGAGGGGTAGCGGAGTTTTTTTCCTTTGTCATTCCGGCCACCGATCCGGAATCCTTAACTTCCATACTCGATTTCTGGATTCCTGGTCAAGCCAGGAATGACAAAAACAAGAAATCAAATCCAACTTGATATGATCGAAAGCCCGTTCCCCCCTTTGAAAAAAAGGGGGTGGGAAATCAGTCATTACACTCACGACCGCTTTTTTCTTTCTTCAAGGCGCAGTCGACCCAGAGGAACTTGTTGGTGTACCAGAAATTGAGCGAGAATCCCTGTTCTCCATTATAGTTCTTCAACCAGGCCTGCCAGTAGTTGTGTGGATAATACGCCACAGAGAACAAAGCCCAACTGTTACGCATAGCGGTGACATTGATCGCTTTCCATTTTTCAAGCCGCTCCATGGGATCGGCCGTCGACTGCGCGTCCTTGAAGTTGGCATCCCAAGACGGGTCGGTAATATGGCCGACATGGGGCATGGTGGCATTCAGATCGAAGGTCAACCAGTGCCACGGGCTCAACCCGGGGGAACCAGAGTCTTTCACTGACATTCCCAAGTGCCCTGGCTTCATCATCAGGTTCTCCAGCGCTGTGAGATCCATTATCTTGATTTCGACTTCAATGCCCACTGCGGCGAGGTAACCGGCAATCATTTCCGATTCCTCGGCGAATACCGCCGTCACCAACTCGGTTTTAAAGCCATTGGGATAGCCGGCTTCAGCCAGGAGTTGTTTCGCTTTTTCGGGGTTATAGCCAAAGAGTTCCTGAACATCCGCGGGGTGTTCTTCCAAGGTCATATAATAGGGCTCCTGCCCCTTGTAGGTCAAATTGTGCACAATTTCCGCGTTTCCACCGTAGAAATCATCAACAATCCCCTGGTGGTCGATGGCCATCATGGCCGCATGGCGCACCCTGATATCACTCCAGGGCTCCAAGTCCTGTCGTACAGGCGTATGCAATGCATTTGCCGAGGTAGGGGCGTGCAGCACCTCGGGGTTGGTCTGCGACATTTCGACCACGTAATCGTGCGGAACCCCATACCAGGGAGCAATTTTATCCAGTTTGCCGGTACGCAGCGCTGCCATCTGTGCTCCCCAATCCGCTGAAAAGTGAATCATCTTCATGCCATCGAGATAAGGCAATCGGTTCTCGGGATGGAGGGGGTCATAGTCCCAGTAGTTCGGGTTCTTTTTAAACGTGGTCGTCCCTCCACTGACATAATCGGTGGGGATGAAGGGACCGGTGCCCAAAGCATTTTTCCAATCTTTCCGGTCCAGGTCTCCGAGTTCTCGGGGTAACACAGCCGTAAAGACAGAAACCCACCACTGTGGCATGGAAGTATAGTTAGCGGGCTCCCAGCGGATGATAAGGTTCTGACTGTCCAGAACCACCGCTTTGTACGGTTGCCCCCAAAGGGAACTGTTCAAATTGATGGCAAAGGCGACATCCTCGGCATCGGCTTCTCGTCCGTAAGCAGTCGCCAATTGCTCATGAGGCTGGACGACATCCTCCTTGTTCCAGAAGTGAATGCCCCGGCGGATTCGTAATCTCATGCTATTGCCATCTGTGAATTCCCAATGCTCGAGCACCGCTCCTGTGGCATACGACCAAAGGGGGAACACATCGGTAAAGCGCGCCTCGCCAGTCCCCGAGGATCCTCTCGTCCAGTCCATCTGCCACATATTGTCATGAATCGGGGAAGTCATATGGGCAATATGGCGTCCCCCCATCGGGTCCCACACCCCAAGCCCTGCCCGCATGAGGTCCGTGATGGAGCCTCCATATTGCGGTTTCTCCACTTCTTTGGTGACCTCCGTGCCATCGAGTTTTTTCAGCTTCAAGGTCACCATTTCCGCAGCAGACACAGCGCCTGCTACCAACAACACGACCAACAAGGTCATCATTTTTTTACTGATATGATTCATATATCCTCCATTTATCGAGAATGATTGAGAAATACGGGCGGACCAATTCCGCGTTCGTGAATTTAACATGCCAGACTCCTTATGAAAAGTTGAACAAAATTGATTTTCTCGCGTGATTGCCTCATTGCGCTCTCCTTTTAAAAATGAACTAAACGTGACGCTCTCTGGCGTCGATGTTTTCCGATGATCCCCTGCCTTTCCAAGACTGGAAGGTGAGAATTGGAATTTTAAATAAAAGTTTATAAATCGCTAGTCAAGATATTTTAATACAACTTTATTGCCAAAGCAATCAAAATTAATATATATTCTAGCTACAAGAATCAAGGGAAACATAGTTTTTTTATTCGTTTGGAATCAGGGCACCTCGAATGAAGTCGAACTTTTATTTTAAGTAACCCGAGTTTGAGATAAGCATTTAAATCAATCAAATTGAGCGACAACAATGAATAAACACCATCACAATTCAAGATCCGCCTTGCAGGACCTGAAAATTTTAGACATGACCCGCGTATTGGGGGGACCTTATGCCACGCAAATCCTGGCAGACCATGGGGCGGCGGTCATCAAAGTCGAGGCTGAAACAGGCGACGAAACACGAGGTTGGGGTCCGCCTTTCAGACGTGGGGTGTCATCCTATTTTTTGAACTTGAACCGCAACAAGAAATCAATCGTGATCGATTTACGTCGTAATGACGGTAGGGAAATCGTCTTACGTCTTCTGCGGGATACGGACGTTCTCCTGGAAAATTTCAAGACGGGTACGATGGAAAGATGGGGACTCGGCTATCAACAGATTTTGCAGGAAAAGTTCCCGCAACTGGTCCATTGCCGAATTTCCGGATTCGGTGAGAACGGCCCGTTTGGAGGCGCTCCGGGTTATGACGCGATCTTGCAAGCCATGACCGGAATGATGTCGATCAATGGTATGGAAAGTAGTGGAACAGTTCGTATGGGGGCTCCGATGGTCGATATGGGTACCGGTCTCTACAGCGTGGTCGGAATTTTAATGGCGCTTCTGGAAAGGCAGCGTTCTGGATTGGGCCAATTTATAGACATGACCCTTTATGACAGCGCATTGGCTCTCACTCATCCATACAATGCCAACTATTTCATATCTGGAAAACCCGGTAAAGCAGTTGGTAATTCACATCCAAACATTTCTCCCTACGACAAGTTCAAAACCAGGACCAATGAAATTTTTCTGGGAATCGGAAATAATGCGGGGTTTGCTAAACTTTGCCAGGCGTTGGGTTTGTCCGAGTTGGCTTCAGACCCCCGATATCACACCAACGCGGATCGGGTGAAGAACAGGGATACCTTGAACAAAAAGCTGGCAGACGTGTTGTCAGACGTCGATGGGGCGGTGTTTGCTGAAAAACTGCTCGCTGCCGGTTTACCTGCTGGTCCGGTGCGGGATATGAAGGAAGCGCTGGATCATCCCCACACCCATCATCGCCAAATGCGTATCCGCAAAGATTGGTATGAAGGGATCGCTTCTCCGATTAAGTTCACTCGCTCAAAATCCGTTGGCATCCGCCAACTCCCCCCGTTGCTGGGTGAACACACTCGAGAAGTACTCGTAAAAGCAGGCTACAGTGAGACTGAAATTGAGGAACTCCTGGCCGATGGTACGGTTTCTGAATACGTCGCAGGTGCAGTGCTTTCCGATGCGGCATCTTTACAAGAAAAGTAACTATTTAGGATTCTTTAGATCCCCCATTGATTTAAGCACAGATTTTGCATGGCATAAAGTCCAGAAAGGACATTATGCTCTCGAAAGTTCATAAGTATATTCATTCCATTTCATCGACAGCCCCCCTTGAGGCTCTTCAAGAAGCCTGTCAACTCTTTGAAAAAGAACGGGAGCAATGGAAGAAAGAGCGATTAAAACTCCTCGAACGTCTCGAAATAGAAAATAAGCGTATTGAAGCGCTCGAAGCAGAAAATAAGCAACTTCGGGATCAGCTGGCTCTCAACAGCCAAAACTCAAGTAAGCCTCCTTCCAGCGATCCAAGTCGAAAGAACAAAAGTTTGCGTAAAAGCAGGGGTCGCTCTCGCGGAGGTCAACCCGGTCATAAAGGCCATCATTTGCCTTTCAGTGAATCACCAGATCATGTGGAGCCTCATTTTGTCAGCACCTGTGAAGCCTGTGGAGAAGATTTATCCCAGGTGATGGTTGAGGCCCGGCATAAACGCCAAGTGTTTGATCTTCCCCCGCTCCAATTAGAGGTCACCGAGCATCAGGTGGAACAAAAAATTTGTCCCTGCTGCCGGCATCTGAATCGCTCGAGCTTTCCAGCAGGGATTGAGGGACCCACTCAATATGGTCCCCGGATCAAAGGCTTAGCGGTTTATCTCAATCAATATCAGTTTCTGCCCTTTGATCGATGCCAGCAATTCTTTGAGGATCTGTTCGGCCATCCGCTCAATGCGGCCACGATTTATGCTAGCCTCCAGCAAGCCGCCCAGAGGCTTAATCCCTTGCAACAACAAGTGGCTGAAGCTCTGATTCAAGCGGAGGTGGTTCATTTTGATGAAACCTCCCTCTTTGAAAACAAACAACGTCGTTGGCTTCATTCAGCCTCTACCGAAGAGTTGACCTTTTATTTTATCCACGACAAACGGGGTCGAGCCGGAATGGATGCTGCCGGTATCCTGCCTCGGTTTGAAAAGACAGCCATTCATGATCACTGGGAGAGCTACCAGCATTATGAGTGTGATCATGGCTTTTGCAATGCGCATCATTTACGTGAACTCACTCGGGCCTGTGAACAAGAAAAGGCCTTCTGGGCTCAGGAGATGAGCGACTTACTGGTAGAGATCAAAGAGCAAGTAGACCAAGCCAAGTTCAAAGAACAATCTGCTTTGAGTCCAATCCAACTGGATCACTTCCGGCAACGCTATCGGGATATCACCCAAGAAGCCCTTAAGCTCTATCCTCCCCCTCCTCAAACAAAGAAACGAGGACGCCCCAAACAGAGCAAAGCCAAAAATTTACTCGATCGCTTGATCCTCTATGAAAAGGAAAGCTTGTTATTCATGGATGACTTCCGGGTTCCTTTTGACAACAACCAAGCCGAGCGAGATATTCGCATGGTTAAATTGAAACAGAAAATCTCAGGCGGCTTCCGAACGGCTGAAGGATCACAGGCTTTTTGTACCATCCGAGGAGCTATTTCCACTACCAGAAAACAGGGAAAATCCATCTTCGAGATGCTCACACAGGCTTTGTCTCTCCCGGATCCAGTCCGGGACAAGCTTTTACCTGCGCCTCCTTGTTACTGAAACTCCCCTTTTTTTAAACGTTTCGCCCCTTGCGGGCAAAACGTATTCCTGGCAAACATAGCATCGTCAATGCGATTTTGTAGATCGTGAAAACGAGTTGTCAGTGGAGTATGCTCCTCCATGATTTACCTCCCTGGCAAAGCGTTTACGATCATTATCGCCATTGGAAAAAACACGGAATTGTGGAGTGAACCTTCGCTTTTTGGCTCATGATCATAAAGAAGCGGATCTCCCTGATTGATAGATTTTTAATTTTTTTTTACGAATCCTGCATTTTTTTTAATTTGGGGGTTGACATTATGCAAGTAGTAGTAGTGCTATAATCATACCATCACTAAGTTGTTTTAGTGAAAGAAGAGGGTTTCCGATCGATGGAACAATATCGTGGGAGGACTTGAAAACGATCAGTCCTCTCCGGAAATTTTTTTCAACGTTATTTGACTAAACGGGTTTTCAGAGACCTGAATAGTTACCAAGAAAATGAAAAATCTTAGAGAGGATGACATAGACACCAGGATACTCCTCTTATTGAAGATTTATGTCGAACTCAGGTTACTCTGGACGGGAGATCCCCTTCAAAGTACCAGACGATTAAAGCAATCGATTCGCGTCTTTCTTATCCTTGATCAATCGCGAAAGGCTGCGAGCAATGCGTCTTTTGAAGGCGCATAGAAAAAACTACCGGTGACAGGCCGGGAATAGCTCAGCAAACGGTCGCGACGACCGTCTTCCGAAAGTCCGAACATCGATTCGAGTAGCCACCGGAAACGCTCAATGTCGGCACTGAAGGCGAGGAAATACAATCCCGCATTACGCACTCCTCCCACTGGGGAACTTCGTCTGTAGATTTTGATGGCATTTCCATCTCGTTTCAGATCCGTACGACTGACGTGACTGTCCCCCGGCATGATATCTGCCGTCAACTCCACGCTGTCGGATTTGGTGCGCCCGAACACCCGTTCCTGGTCGGCTACCGGTAAGGCGTTGAAGTCGGTGAGATTGTGCACCCAGCGTTGCGCCAGAACAAAGCTACCGCCGGCATGCTCACCTTTATTGACCAGCGCCACGGTCATGCGCTCGTTGTCTTTGGGGTTCTCCGTTCCGTCCACGAAGCCAGTGAGATCACGGCTGTCTCGGAAACGAAAACCATCGTTTTCAAAAGTGAGATCTGCAACTGGGGCCAGGTTTTCGCGCCATTGCAGAGCGCGGGCAAATAGCTCGTCCCGTTTTTCTCCGTGTAACCAGACAAACAGCTCCTGCTGCGTAGCAGGTGCCGAAACTCCTTCGAGTCCCTCGATTGCTGAAAATTCACGCAGACCCACTGGTTCAACGAGACCTGTCAGGCTGCGAGTCAATTTTTGTCCGAAGGCAATGACCTGCACGCCCTCTTCGACAGGATCAGCCGCCAGGGCGAGCCCCGGCAAGCGTGACAACGTTTTCCGGAGACTGAATTCTAAAAAAATTTGGTGGCTTGTGTTTTCCCGGAAGATACCAGGTTGATGCATAGTTATTTTCAGACAGTTTTAAAAACATTGGGCCATACCCATGCTTTGCGCAGGAATACCGGTTCGACTGTTTCGCTGACACCGAAGACGCCACGCTACCTTACATGTATTCCGGCCCAAAACGAGGGAATAATTTATGTTTAAAACGGGATATCATCCTCGATATAGGAATCTGCAGGCGGACTACTTTGAGAAGGCTGGCCAGCATTATGAGGATCACCCGACTCAGCCACTGCGTTCTTACCGGCCGACCGCTGATTGGAATTTGATGGATCATGCTGCGAAGCCGTCTGTGATTGTGGCTCGTTGGCATAGTATCCCGCTCCGGAATCGGTAGGTCCGCTATCTAAAAATTGCAGAGTTCTCGCGACGATCTCGGTGCGGAAGCGTTTTTGTCCGGTTTGCGCGTCGTCCCAACTCTGAGTCTGCAATCTCCCTTCCACATAAACCTGACTTCCTTGTTTCAAGTAGTTTTGCGCCGAATCCGCCAGTTTATTCCAGACCACGATGTAGTGCCATTCGGTCTTTTCCTGACGTTGGCCCTGCGCGTCGGTCCAGTATTCATTCGTTGCCAGTGAAAAATTGGCTACCGCACTTCCTGATTGAGTGTAGCGTATTTCAGGATTCCTCCCTAATCGTCCGATTAACATCACTTTGTTTAGATTTCCCATAAAATCCCCTCTTGGTTGAAAAACCTGGTTGCAATTAGTTGAATATCCTACTTGGAAGCGTTCCACGCGCATATTATAAAAAATGGAACCAGGTTGCAAGGCATACCCTGAGATAATCTGATTTATACCAGCTTCGTCCGTGATAAACAATGGGAAAGTCTCAAAAGGGGAGACTTGAGCTTTCATAAAATGAATTGCGCTCTTTAAAAACATATCCAAATCTTGCTTCATGCCAGGTTACGATTTTATGCGCCACCTCTTGACATGGCTTGGATTTTCTCCTATACATGAACATAAAATTAGTCAGGGCATATCGAACGCAGCACCTTGGGTTGCGTCGACGGTGAAGAGAAAGATTCAACAGGAGTATGTAATGACGGATACCATTATAGACAACCATGGGTTTCGTGATGGATGGAAACCCGAGATCATCAAAAAGACTGGAACCTTGTATGATTGGCCACCTCACTTTATGGTCATACTCGGGTGGTTGAAAGGATACCTGTTCTCTCCCCAATCACTGATACACGCCGGCCTGGCTCTCGTCATCTGGTTTTTCCTCACGCCCGATATGGCGCAAATGCAGGTTTTTTCATGGGATTGGATCCTGTTGCTTTACTTGCGCAACGTTGCGTTGCTCACCCTGGTTGTCGGTATCGTCCACTATCGGCTTTATATCCGGAAGGTTCAGGGATCCGAGTACCAGTATGACCTCAATGGACTGAAGACCAATCATCCCAGCTTCCTCTTCGGCAGTCAGGTGAAAGAAAATATGTTTTGGGGCCTGGTCAGCGGGTGTGGCATCTGGACAGCCTACGAGGCGGTGACTTACTGGATGTTTGCAAACGGCTATGTCCTCTTCCCCGTCTCCTGGTTGGAATCCCCGCTCTACATTGTTATTTTGTTCCTGCTTATTCCCCATATCCGCGCCCATCACTTCTACTTTGCCCATCGCCTCACGCATTGGAAACCGCTATACGATTCTGCGCACTATTTGCATCATAAAAACGTCAATACAGGTCCGTGGTCGGGTTTTTCGATGCATCCGGTCGAGCACTTGATTTACTTATCCGCAGTCATCCTCTTCTGGATCATTCCTTCTCACCCGATCCTTGTTTGCTACATCATGATGCATGGGGCGATTGCCCCTACGTGGAATCACAGCGGGTATGAAAAGATCAAGGTCAATCGTTCCGTGATCAAAACCGAGTTTTTTCACTACCTGCACCATCGTTACTTCGAATGCAACTATGGGAACCCTTCGGTCCCCTGGGATCGCCTGTTTGGAACTTTCCATGACGGGTCCGGTGAAGCTCACCAAGAGATGATCGATCGCCTCAGGAGGACGGCCACAACCCGAAAATAAAACAGGGGATCGATGGTGCTTTTTGAGGGAAAATTTCGCAAGGTATCGGCAAGACGCTACAGACAGAATTTTTATGCAATTCATTGGACTGGGAATTGATACCACTTTTGATGACACCTCCATTGCCATTCTGCAGGGAAAGTCGCAGGTTTTGGCAAATCTCACGCTATCTCAATACAAAGATCATGAAGAATTTGGAGGAGTTGTTCCTGAACGCGCTTCTCGAAAACACATGGAAGCGATCAATCCCCTGATTGAATTTGCTTTAAAGCAAGCGCGCATCGAGTTTCGAGATTTGAATTACATTGCCGTTTCCAATTTACCCGGATTGTTGGGTTCTCTCCTGGTGGGAGTGAGCGTGGCAAAAACACTGTCTTACGCGCTCGATATTCCCCTGATCGGAGTCAATCATGTTGAAGCCCATCCTTATGCGAATTTTTTATGTTATGAGAAGATAACCTTCCCCATCATCCATTTGGTAGCGGCCGGAGGGCATACTCTTCTCTTCCACGCCCGTGATCATTTCGACTATGATATTATCGGTCGCAGTTTGGATGATGCCGCAGGCGAGTGCGTAGACAAAGTAGCGAAGCTGTTTGGGCACCCGATGCCAGGGGGACCGATTGTGGACCAATGCGCCCTTCAGTCACCCCCTGATCGGTACGATTTCCCGCGTCCCGTATTAAACCAGGCTCACTACGATTTTTCTTTCAGCGGACTGAAAACCGCCATGTTGCTTTTCCGTGAAGCTCATCCAGAAGCCCTGAGAGATGAAGGCGGTGTGCTATCCAGTTTTTTTCAAAGCATTGTGGACGTATTGTTGTTCAAGACTTTCAAAGCCACGCAGGATTTGCAAGTTCCTCGGGTTTCCGTATCGGGAGGACTGGCGGCCAGCAGGAAACTGAGACTTTGTTTTGAATCACAATGTCGTGAAAAAGGGATCGAACTGTTTTATCCCCCTCCCCGCTTGTGTACCGATAATGCTGCAATGATCACTTGCCTCGCATCCTACAAATTCGAAGCGGGTTTGATTGACGACTTGGGTCTCGGAGTCTTTGCCAATTTGAGTTGAGGGTGTAACCCCGAAAACCATTTCTCCTTCAATGAATCACCACCTGTGCCGCTTCTCTCAATTTTGATAAATACGTTTGAAAATCTGCCTCTCGTTTTTGCAGGAAGATCTGGTTTTGATATTGAATATTTTCAGTCTCGGTTAGATTCGCGCAGTCGATTTCTTCGTTATATTCGACATCCTGGAGGAAGAGAAGATGGTAACCAATCTCTGTCTTGACGAGTTTGCTGAGTTCCCTGGGTTTCAGAGAAAAGGCAACGTTGTCGATTTCCGGTAGCAATTCTCCTTTTTTAAAGGAACCAATGATTCCCGCCGTTTCCCGTACGTTGGGGTCGTCCGAATAAGTTTCAGCCAAGGTCGCAAAATCCTCACCATCGCTCAATGCTTTTTTAATCAATGCTTCTTTACTGCGCGCTTCTTCTTCCGTACCTCGGAATAAGATTTGGGCGATTACCAATTGTTTACTCTCTTCTCTGTTTTGCATACACAGCATTTCTTTTTCCTGGTCCGTCACATGGATATTCACTTCGATTTCCTGGATAATCACTTTTTGCTTGAGAATTTCCCTGGCAATCAATTCTTTCAAGACTTGTGGAGCGTAATTCTTGATAATTTGTGGATTTTCCCGGGTCAGACGGTTGATTTGTTGTTCGATTTCATCGTCACTCACTTCAATATTCAGAACTTTGGCCTGATCCAAGATCAATAATTCATAGATTAAATTGTCGATGGTCGTTTTTTCCAATTGGGACAGTTGCTGTTCACGGTCCGGACCTTCAGGAATATTTTGTATAATTTGGGATCGGTTGGCCGCAAGAGCTTCCTGGACTTCATTATTTGTCAGGATTTCATCGTTCACAATGATTTTAATAAAATCGAGAACGAGGGTTTCTGTCCATGCCTGATTAATACCGAACAAAATGAGAGGAATGCAGAGTAGAATAGTCAGTTTTTTTTTCATGGATTGCTATTTCGTGTAGTCGTATTCGAGGGTTGTGAAAGGAGTCTCGGACATTTGCCTGGCTTTCAGGTGTAATAGTTCCCACGGCAGTTGTTCCGGACGATTGAATGACTGAACAAGCACGCGTTTGAATAAGCGATCGTCCAGAAAATAATCGGTTTGCGCGGGATATTCCAGTTTTTCGTAAGTTGTCATTTTTTCAAAAGCAATACGGATCAAGTGTTCTTTTTCACCATTTTGAATCGGGTAATGGAGCGCTTTCAAGAAAAATCGTTGTTTGTCTACCAGCGCAAAGTGATTGCTCTGCAACTCCCCGATGCGATAGTGGATATTTAAATCCGGATCTCTATAGAGAGAAATCTGACTGCCTTCTATATAGACTTCTTGCAAGGCTTTTTGCCATGCTTCCGCATGTTTTACAACGAAGCGGAGATAATGGGGAAGAATATCCATTTTTAAAAAATCGCGATTGGATTGAACATTGACATCGACGATGGCTCCATTGGAATCATAAAAAAAATGCAATAAATCACCCCCATGATCCCGTGTTTCCACGACTACCATGCCTTCCTCCCAGTATATGGTCTGCTCATACCCCAATTCTGTCAAAGCTGGGGGTTGTGGAGAAAGTGTGTCTGACTGGACAAAAGGATCAAACACTTGCGCAGTCGTGGTGAAAATGACCCGGTCCCACATTCGGGTGTTTTGTTCAATGTAATACCAGAGATCATTCCAATCGAGTTGATATGCCTTTCCGGGCATTTGCCAGGATACGACAACCAACAAGCACAAGAAAATTTTCAATTTCGGATGAACTTTTTTTTGCATTCTCATCTTGGCATTCACGAAGAATTCGGAAATGGAGCAATTTACCATCACTACCATTTTCTTGTGAAGGCACATACTTTAATAAAAATACTGCAATTGAAGTTGGATGCGAACCTCGAGGAGGCACTCATTTCGTCCCTGATTACTCTGAGAATGCTCTCACTGAACTTGCCATTTTATAAAAAAATATCACAGATTCATCAAAATTACATACAACAATGCGATCACATCCATTTAAATATTCAGGCAGGGCAAGCACTTTCGTCTTTTCAGCGGATTTAAAATGATGAACCCTTTCTCCTTTACAAAAATTTATAAAGTCAATGAAGGGATGAATGGACGAAAATATTTCGACATTTTCATCTATACATACGATATTGGTCATCTCACTTCTCTGTAAATCTATTTTCAAAAGTGAGCAGTCTTATTCTCATAAAAAACTGGAGACGTGATGGGAGAAACGCTATTTACTTCAGAAAGTGTGACTGAGGGACATCCTGATAAATTATGCGATACGATTTCGGATACGATTCTCGACGCCATGTTGGCACAGGATCCCGGCAGCCGTGTTGCCTGTGAAACGCTGGTGACAACGGGCACGGTGATGATTGCCGGCGAGATCACCACAAAGGCTCATGTAGATTTACAACAGGTTGTACGTTCGGCGATTCGAGAAATTGGCTACACCGATTCAAAGATAGGATTTGACAGCGCAACTTGCGCAGTATTGGTAGCATTGGACAAACAGTCGCCGGACATCGACCAGGGAGTCAGTGAAAATGAGTCCGCAGGAAAGGAACAAGGTGCCGGAGACCAAGGCTTGATGTTTGGATTCGCCTGTGATGAAACTCCTGAATTGATGCCGCTGCCCATTGCCCTGGCTCATCGATTGACTGAAGAACTGACGTCTCTCCGAAAAAATAAAATCCTTCCCTATCTTCGCCCGGACGGAAAATCGCAGGTAACAGTGCGTTATTTGAATGGAAAGCCAATTGAAGTGTCCACCGTCGTCATCAGCACGCAACATGCGGAGGATATCGACCAGGAAACCATTCGACGGGATATGATTGGAGAGCTTATCAACAAGGTGATACCTTCCCACTTTTTAACTCCCCGGACGATCTATTACATCAATCCCACGGGAAAATTCGTCATAGGTGGTCCTCAGGGAGATGCGGGATTGACCGGACGTAAGATCATCGTTGACACGTATGGCGGGATGGGACGGCATGGTGGAGGAGCTTTTTCCGGAAAAGATCCATCGAAAGTTGATCGTTCGGCTGCCTATGCCGCCCGCCACGTTGCTAAAAATGTTGTTGCCGCAGGATTGGCAAGTCGATGTGAAGTTCAATTGGCTTATGCCATAGGTATCACGGACCCGGTTTCGGTGTCCGTGGAAACTTTCGGTACCCATCGCACCTCGGAGGAAAAAATTTCTCAGCTGATTCGAGACAATTTTAACTTGAAGCCCCGCGAGATCATCGAGAATTTAAAACTACTGAGACCGATTTATAGAAAGACGGCAGCTTATGGTCATTTTGGTCGGGAATTGCCTGAATTTACCTGGGAACAAACAGATAAAGCGCAGCAGCTGAGAAAACAGGCCGGACTTTGATTTCCGTGTTGGAAAATTATCACGCAGATCGGTCTGAAATTAACAAGCAGCGTTGTTTGTTGTCGAAAAAAATAAACTGCCTGATGGTTACCGAAACCACCACAATCGTCAATCGTCTGGGTCTGCATGCAAGAGCAGCCGCGCTTCTCGTCAAACTCTGCAACACTTTTAAATCTGAAATCCACATGCAGCATGGCGGTAACTCGGCCAATACAAAAAATATCATGGAGGTTTTAATGCTGGCGGCAACACGCGGAACAATGCTCAGCGTCTCCGCGGAAGGAGAAGACGAAACACAAGCCATGGCTGCTGTCCTGGAATTGATTGCGAACAAATTCGATGAAGTAGAATGACTTTAACACCCTATATTACAGGGAGAACCAGGGTGTACGGGATACTTGGTTTCCCCATTTCTCACACATTTTCACCTCCTCTTCAAAACTCGGCATTCCAGGCGACTCGAATTGATGCTGCTTATCTTCCCTTTGAAGTCAAGCCTGAAGCATTGTCGGCGGCAATCGAGGGAATCCGTGGTTTACAAATGGGTGGGGTGAATGTCACCATTCCCTACAAAGTCGAGGTACTGCCTTTTCTTGATAAAATAACGCCGATTGCGCGTATGATTGGCGCCGTCAACACCATCCGCAACGATGAAGGGTGCCTGATTGGCACTAACACCGATGGTCGTGGATTTGTTCGCTCCCTTTCCCGGTTGCCCTTTGCGCCGGAAAATCAAACTATTTTGATTCTGGGAGCAGGGGGATCGGCTCGCTCCATATTGGTGGCATTGGCAGAAGCCAGGGCGAATCGTATTTTTCTCGTCAACCGAACACCAGAAAAAGCTCAACAGCTTGCTGAAGAATTTTCTCCATATTTTCCGGGAACGGAAATGCGAGGGGAGTCTTTGGCGAATCTTGTCCATCTTCCTGTTGATTTGCTGATCAACACCACCAGTGTGGGCATGGAAGACTATGAAACTCCAGTCGACCTGGCCCAATTCCGAACTCTGAGACGCGTCGCCGATATCATTTATAATCCTCGACAAACCATGTTGCTAAAACAAGCGGAACAGCTTAAAATCCCATTCATCAATGGAATCGGAATGCTCCTCCACCAAGGATGCGAAGCATTTGAATTCTGGATGAATCAAGAGGCCCCCGTGGCTTCCATGGAAAAACAACTTTTGTCTATGTTGCGTTAAGGGGTCAATCCTGCACCTCGTTTTTTTACGTTCTGAATTAAAAACATGTCTTCCGTCTTTTTTGAAGTTGAAGTTGCATCAGAAAACACGAATTTAAAAGAATCGGAATCCGTTCCCTCCGTCTCTATGGTCTGGACCGTGTCGCAACTAACGCGGCATATCCGTCTCAGTTTGGAAAAACAATTCCGGTCCCTGTTGCTCGAAGGAGAGCTTTCCAATTTCAAACGTTCAGCGCAAGGTCACCTTTATTTCCAGATCAAGGACTCTCGGAGTCAAATCCGCGGGATCATGTTTCGACAGTCAACCACTTCGTTGAGATTTGAACCTACGGATGGTCTTGAAGTCGTGGTTCAAGGGCACATCACGGTCTATGAACCAAGAGGAGAATACCAGATTCAGGTCTCTTCCATGGAACCCAAAGGATTGGGTTCTTTGCAACTTGCTTTTGAACAGTTGAAGGAAAAACTGGAAAGGGAGGGATTGTTTGATTCGAGTCACAAACAAAAGATCCCTTTTTTTCCAAGGCGAATCGGCATTGTGACCTCTTCAACAGGTGCTGTGATCCATGACATGCTGCAAGTGCTCAAGCGTCGCTGTCCCATAGTGTCGGTACTTTTCTACCCGGCTGCTGTTCAAGGCGAACAGGCGAAATCTTCATTGGTCGAAGCGATAAACCATTTGAATACGCTTCAGGAATCCCAACAAATCGATGTGCTGATCGTCGGTCGCGGGGGTGGGTCCATCGAGGATTTATGGGCCTTCAATGAGGAGGAAGTGGCGCGTGTGATCTTTCATTCGAAAATACCTGTTATTTCTGCAGTGGGTCATGAAACGGATTTCACAATTGCCGATTTTGTCAGCGATCTTCGGGCTCCCACTCCGTCGGTTGCCATGGAATTGGCTGTTCCGTCGCTCCAGGATTTGTTAGACGGGTTGTCGGTTCAGCAACAGCGATTGCAACGGGCGATGCAGCAGCAGATTCAACAAAATCTCGATTTCGTCCATGCCCGAACTCACCAGCTTCGTATCCCCGATTTCATTATTCATCAACACAAACAGCGTCTGGACGAACTTTCCTTGCGACTTCACCATCACATCACCCGCCCCATTCAAACGCAGGAACAAAACCTCCGGCGATTGCACGAGCAGCTTGTTTTGTTGATTCCTCTCCAGACAGTCCGGTTACAACAATACAATCTGGCGAGACTGGAAGAGAGATTGCATTTTCTGCTTGAAAATCAATTTCAGCAAAATCGCGAACGGTTGAATCAACTCATGGCGCTACTTGATTCTTTGAGTCCTCTTATGGTCATGAAACGAGGATACGGAGTGCTTTTAAACAACGCCGCGCAATCCATCCATTCTGTTGACTCGATTGAAGTCGGTGAAGCGCTTTCCATCCATTTACAAGATGGCATTCTGAACACTATCGTTCAAAATAAAACAAAAAAATCCAGAGAATGAAAAAAGAAACCATCAAGCTATTTGATGTAGGAACTCTTGCTAATGGTTCAGCTTTTGAAGTGGATCGACCTGAAACAGATTTTTACTCGCGACGTGGGTTCATTGCGACTTTAGGCAAGGGAACGCTATTCACCACGTTGGGTATTTTCGGTGCTGGTTCAGGAGCCGCCTTCAAAGGTCTGTTTGGTAGGGGTCTCACACCTGTTGCCTGGGCTGGACTTCCAGAAGACGTTCTTCCCAAACCCGATATGCTGGTCCATACGGAGAAGCCTTTTAACGGTGAATTTTCCCCTCATTTGCTCGACGATGATATCACACCCACGGCCAGGCATTTCGTGCGCAATAACAGCGGCATCCCGGAACGAGCTCATCGAAAAGAACTAGAGGGATGGAAACTGGTTATCGATGGAGAGGTTCACAGAAAACTTGAAATTTCAATGGAAGAATTGATTCGTTTTCCGCAATCAACCCTCAAAGTGGTGGTGGAGTGCGCGGGGAATGGCCGGAGTCTGTTCACACCCAAGGTCAGCGGTACGCCGTGGATTCGTGGAGCGGTTGCCTGCAGCGAATGGACAGGGGTACGCTTACGGGACGTCTTGAATTTTGCAGGTTTGAAGACGACCGCCATCTATACCGGACACTATGGCGAAGACCGGCCGGCCGGCCGGGGCGAGCCTTTTTCACGAGGGATTCCTATCGAAAAAGCCATGGATGCGCATACGCTGGTTGCTTTTAAGATGAACGGTAAGGATTTACCGGCAGCACACGGATTTCCCGCAAGGCTAATCGTTCCCGGGTGGGTCGGGAGTTCCATGCAGAAGTGGCTCAACCACATCTGGATCAGGGATCGAATTCATGACTCGGCAGCAATGAGTGGTTATTCTTATCGCATACCCGTCCATCCGCCTGTCCCGGGAAAAAAGCCTCCGGAAGAAGATATGCTTATTGCAACTTCACATCGGGTCAAGTCGCTCATTACCACACCTCAATCTAACGTGGAACTCCGGGTCGGGGCCCCAATCAAGGTCAGGGGGCACGCTTGGGCTGGAGAACAAGCAATCAAAAAAGTCCTTGTTTCTACCGACTTCGGAATCCGGTGGAAAGAAACCCGTTTGACGTCACCAGCGAATAAATATGCCTGGTATTCCTGGGAAAGCAAACTTCGATTTGCTAACAGAGGCTATTATGAAATCTGGGCACGGGCTTTTGACGATGCCGGAAACGCGCAACCTTTCAGACAACCGTGGAATCCCAAAGGATATCTTGGAAACGTCATTCACCGGGTTCCGCTTTTGCTGCGCGCATGAGTGGGGAGATCTCTTATGCCATTCACGGGAAGTGCTGTTTAGTGAGCGACAATGATTTTCTGAAAAATCTTGCAAAAATTATTGGAATGAGCTGAGCAAGTTCAACGCTTTCTTGAACTGGTCTTCAAATGATTCTCCATCAGCCTGTACCTTTCCCAGAACAGCTAACACGTCTTTCTCCGAAAATCCCATATTGATTAATGAAGAAAACAGTTCATTGCCCTGAGCCGATGCTGCAGCCGGGGCCGCGGTGTGAAATGGACTCTTATCGATTCCTCCGATGGGATGTTTCTGTAATTGATCGCTCATGTCCAGGCATAATTTGGAAGCCGTTTTTTTACCAATTCCGGGAACAGCACTGAATTGGGAGATATTCTGACTGAAAATTGCCTGAATCAATTGAGCGGGGCGTAGTGCGGAAAGGATGACGATGCCCAGCTTGGGTCCCACTCCGGAGGTCTTGATGAGCATTTCGAATAATTTTTTTTCTTCGAGGGAAGCAAAGCCATACAGGGTGATCTCGCCTTCACGCACGTGAGTGTGCACATGGTATTGCCCCCTTTCGTTTTTTACCGCTTCCAAAAGCAGAACCTGAGGCAGGAACAACTGGTAGCCAACTCCAGAAGCAGTTTGCAGGAGCAGGTAATCCGTTTCGATTGTATGGACGATTCCTTCAAGATAAGCGATCATTCCGTTTCAAGTGAGGAAGGTAATGAGCATGAGTGATGGCCACGGCCAATGCATCCGATTCATCGTCGCTCATCCGTGAATGGGGACGATTGACCAAGATGCGTACCATGTGTTGGACTTGTTCTTTGGAGGCACGTCCCACACCCACGAGAGTTTGTTTGACTTGCAAAGGCGTGTATTCATAAACAGGCAGCTGGTGTCGTGCCAATTGGAGCAAGGCAATCCCCCGGGCATGCCCCAGGATCAATACGGATTTGACGTTTTTTGCAAAAAAAATTGCTTCGATCGATCCACTATCCGGTCGGAATTTCTGAATAACTTCATCCAGTTGATCGTTGAGAATCAACAAGCGCTTTGCCAGGGAAGTGGATTCATTCAAGACGATAACGCCACTGCCCAAGTAACGGTTGCAATTGTTGAGGTTTTCGATGATGCCATACCCGGTTTTCCGACTTCCAGGGTCAATACCGATAATGATCATGACTGCCAACCAGGTCTGGAATTTCAGTTATTTTTCCTGATCAACGTATGCAAAGTGAAAAAACTCATTGAGACATTTCCGTCAGAATGCGGTCGCTGATATCGAAGTTGGAATAAACTTTCTGTACGTCGTCATGGTCTTCCAACTGGTCCAACAAGCGCATCACCTGTCCGGCTTTTTTTAGATCGTCGATTTCAACGCGATTTTGAGGAACCCAGGCGATGTTGGCTTCGGCCATCGTAATATGCTGATCTTCCAGGGCGTTGCGTACTTCGGCAAAATCCGCAATCGAGGTGATTACTTCAAATTGTTCCGGATGATCGGAATTCATGTCTTCAGCCCCCACCTGCAAAATGACTTCCATGAGATTTTCTTCCTCGATAACGGATTTATTGACATAAATCTGGCCGATGTGATCGAACATGTATTGCACCGAATTGGTGGAACCGAGGTTCCCTCCAAGTTTGCTGAAGGTACTGCGGACAAAGGCGACGGTGCGGTTGCGATTATCCGTCATCGATTCGACGATCAAGGCGACGTTGTGCGGACCATAGCCTTCAAAAAGAATTTCCTCAAAATGGACGCCGTCCAACTCACCAGTTCCCTTTTTGATGGCGCGCTCAATATTTTCCTTGGGCATACTTTGCGCTTTCGCATTGGTGATTGCGGTGCGTAATCTGGGATTGGCTTCGGGGTCACCTCCTCCCATACGGGCAGCGATGGTGACTTCTTTGATCAATTTGGAGAATATTTTCCCGCGTTTGGCATCTTGTGCTCCTTTACGGTGTTTGATGGTACTCCATTTGCTGTGTCCGGACATAAACGACCCCTTAAACAAGAATTGAAAAGCGCAGGAGGTACATGAACCATGTAGCAGAAAGCCATCATACAATAATTGCAGGCAAAAAATCCATTTTTTAAAATCGTTTCATATGCCGACGAAACAAATCAGCTCATCTGGTTTTTCTTTTTTACGAAGCCATAGTAGGGTATGATAAGTTCTGAAAAAAAACAGCGCGCATCATTAATATTCTGGAATACAGGATCAGTCCCTGACCACTAATTCTGCGGAAAATTTCTTCATGTTTGATTCCCTCACCCGGCAATTCTCCCATCGGTTGGACTTGAAGTACGGTTGTAATCCTCATCAAAAGCCTGCAGGAATCTTCTCACTGGACGATCAATCATTTCCATTTGAAGTATTGAACGGTAAGCCGGGGTATATAAATTTACTCGATGCCATGAATGCCTGGCAACTCGTCATGGAACTGGATAACGCTCTGGCAATGCCCGCTGCGACTTCTTTCAAACATGTCAGCCCTGCCGGAGCAGCGGTTGCGATTCCCTTGAATGACCTGGTCCGGCAAGTTTATGAATGTCCCGAACTGGATTTGAGTCCATTAGCCACGGCGTATATTCGAGCTCGGGGGGCGGATCCTATGTCTTCTTTTGGAGATTTCATTGCCTTGAGCCGGCCGGTAGACCTCCACACTGCCCGAATTATCAAATCAGCGGTCTCCGATGGTATGATCGCGCCGGATTACGAAGCAGAAGCGCTTGAAATATTGAAAGCAAAAAAGCGGGGAAGCTATCTTCTGTTGAAAGCAAATCCGGATTATCGTCCTCCGGAATTGGAATATCGGGAAGTGTTTGGATTGGGGTTTGCGCAGAAACGTAATTCGATCATCTTGGACGAAACGAGTTTATTCCAGCAAATTCCAACAAAAAACAAAAAGCTGAACCCATCCGCCAGACGGGATTTGATTCTTGCTGCGATTACGCTCAAATACACGCAGTCGAATTCGATTGGATATGCCCTGGATGGGCAAATGATTGGAATTGGCGCAGGACAGCAAAGCCGCATCGACTGCACGAAGCTTGCCGGGCGTAAAACAGAAACCTGGTTCTTGCGTCTGCATCCTCGAGTGCTGAACTTACCCTTTAAAAATGAAGTGAAACAGGTAGACCGTACCAATGCGCGGGTTTGTTTTATCGAAGGCGACATGACGTCTCGGGAAATTGAAGTCTGGGAGCAATATTTTAAGCAACGACCCGATCCTTTGAGTGAGGAAGAAAAGAAATCCTGGTTAGACAACTTACAAGGAGTCAGTCTGGCTTCTGATGCCTTCTTCCCTTTCCGGGACAATATCGATCAAGCAGCCAGACGAGGGGTTCGTCATATCGTTCAACCCGGTGGTAGCATACGGGATGAAGAGATCGTGGAAGCAGCCAATGAATACGAGATGGTGATGGCGTTTTCTAAGATCCGCCTCTTCCATCATTGATGCGATCTTTACTGGGAAATCGTGCTTTTCGTGGAATGGTGACGCGGGTTTTGGCTGTGCTGCCGGAATGCGTCAATGAGGTTGTCTTTGACTGTCCATTTTTGATTGACCCATTTCTGAATCAATTCTCGAAACTCCGGATCGCGCCGGTAGTCACGTCGAATGAAGTCATCAGGAATGGGAAGCAGTTCCGCATGAACCATGATTTGATGGGAAGGGCCAAAAATGATATCCCACATCGTCATCCTGGGTTTTGAATAAGCAATCGTCACGTCAATCGCCGCTGTCAAATAGTCTCCCATGCTATAAAGCACCAAAGCCGTCCCTCCGGCTCTGGGAAGGAGCAAGTGCCGGTATGGCGTCTTTTGGGTGACCGCTTTCTTTGCGCAGTAGCGTGTTCCTTCTAAAAAATTAACGATGGTTGTGGGAATGTCTTTGAATTTTTCACAAGAATGCCGGGTTGTTTCCAAATCCCTGTCTTTATCTTCCGGGTGTTTTTCCAGGTACCTTTTCGAATAACGTTTCATGATTGGAAAATCCATTGCCCAGAAGACTGCGCCTAAAACGGGGTACCACATTAATTCTTCTTTGACAAAAAATTTAGGAAAAGGAATCTTATGGTTAAATGCCTTGAAAATTACAAAGATGTCAGCCCAGCTTTGGTGGTTGGAAATTAAAAAATACCATTGGTCGGCTCTCAATTCTTCTGGAATGTCAATTTTCCATTGATGGTTTTTGAGCAAATCCAACATCAAATTGTTTCCATCCGCCCAGAATGAGACGATTCTCGTGAGGAATACGGAGCCATGGGCTGAAAAGGGAGTGCGATCGCTGAGTGGTTTCAAACAAATGGCGGGGATCATGATACTGAAGCAAACAATAGTATTGATCAACAAGAACAGGAAGAAAAGTAACCCTGACAACAATGCGAACAACTGCCATCTTTCGCAGGGTTCATCTTTTACGCTATACTTTTTTAACACTCTTGAAAATTCCATAAGAATTCAACCTTCGAATGCAGTCTCCAACAACTCCCGGGTGTATGCATGCCGTGGTTGAGAAAAAATCTGACTGGCATAGCCATATTCCATCACTTCTCCTTTTTTCATCACCAATATCTCATGGCAGAGGGATTTGATGATTTTCAAGTCATGGCTGATGAAAATATAGGTCAATCCGTATTGCTCTTGTAACGTTTTCAGTAATTGAATCACTTGAAATTGCACCGAACGGTCCAATGAAGAGGTGGGTTCATCCAGGACGATAAAGTCCGGTTTCAACACAAGAGCGCGAGCCATGGCGATACGTTGCCGTTGTCCCCCGGAAAACTCATTGGGATAGCGATGTCTGGTCTCAGGGTCGAGCTCCACTTCTTCCATGACCCGGATGATTTCCTGGTCGATTTCCCCAGGAGAGGCGTCGCTATGAATTCGCAGCCCCTCTCCGATGATTTGAGCCACGGAAAGACGAGGGCTCAAACTACCAAAAGGATCTTGAAAAATGATCTGCATGCGCCTGCGCAATGGGCGCATTTCCTTGTTGGAAAATCGATGCAACTGCTGGTTTTGGAATTGGATCTTCCCTTCGCTTTCCACCAATCGCAGGAGTGCCAATCCCGTAGTGGATTTTCCGGAACCGCTTTCCCCGACAATTCCCAGCGTCTGCCCTTTTTTTACCTGAAAAGAGATGTCGTTGACCGCTTTGACATAACCCAGTGTCCGGCGTAGGATGCCCCGCTGGATGGGAAACCAGACTTTGAGATTTTCAACGTGGATCAAGGGCTCCCGACCCGACTTCGCCTGTTGTGGTTTCCCTTTCGGCTCCGAATCGAGCAAGAGGCGCGTATATTGATGCCGGGGATTGTGAAAGAGAGTCGAGGTAGTGGCCTGTTCGACGATTTCTCCTTGCCGCATCACCGCCACCCGGTCGGAAATACGTTGGACGATACCCAGGTCGTGGGTGATAAAAAGGATGGCCATACCCAGTTCATTTTGCAGTTCTTTGATCAAAGCCAGAATTTGGGCCTGGACAGTGACATCGAGCGCGGTGGTCGGCTCATCGGCAATGAGCAAATCGGGGTTGTTAGCCAGGGCCATGGCGATCATGACCCGTTGTTGTTCGCCGCCGGATAATTGATGCGGATAGGCTGTCAATCGTTTTTGAGGATCACGAATTTCGACGCGTTCCAACCATTCCAAACTACGCCGAGTTGCTTGGGGCGTCGTCAATCCTTGATGCAGAGAAAGGGTTTCATTCAATTGTTTCCGGATGGTATGAAGAGGGTTCAACGACATCATCGGTTCTTGAAAGATGACGCTGATGCGATTTCCGCGAATACGCTGCAGTTCCTGTTCCGGAAGTCGCAGCGTGTCTTGTCCCTTATACCAGATCTGTCCCCGGGGATAAACGGCAGGCGGCATCGGAAGGAGACGCAGGATGGACATGGCCGTGACAGTTTTTCCAGAACCGCTTTCACCCACCAGCGCCAGTACTTCCCCCGGGTGGACATCCAGTGATGCGTGTTGGACGACAGGGTCGACCTGAACTCCTTTCTGGAAAGCAATCGTCAAATCCTGTATACGAACCAAGGTCTCTGTCATGATTTTCTAATAGCTCCTGCGTGGATCAAATGCGTCTCGCACCGCTTCACCAATGAATACCAGCAAGCTGAGCATGGCGGCTAGTATGATGAAAGCGGATATACCAAGCCAGGGGGCTTGAAGATTGGCTTTCCCCTGGGCGAGGAGTTCTCCCAGGGAGGGAGAGCCAACAGGCAGTCCGAATCCTAAAAAATCCAGGGAAGTGAGGGTTGTGATGGAGCCCCCAAGGATGAAAGGCAGGAATGTCAGCGAAGCGACCATCGCATTGGGCAAAATATGACGAAACATGATTTGACCGTCACTGACCCCGAGCGCTTTTGCTGCCCGTACATAGTCAAAATTTCGCCCTCGGAGGAATTCGGCTCTTACCACGCCAACCAACGCCATCCAGCCGAAAAGCAGGGTGATCCCCAATAACCACCAAAAGTTGGGTTGAACGACACTGGAAAGAATGATCAGCAAAAACAGCGTCGGCATACCGGACCAGATTTCGATAAAGCGCTGACCTAGAATGTCGACACGCCCTCCGTAATACCCTTGCACGGCACCCGCTGCGATACCGATAAGGGATGAGAAAAATGTCAGTAGAAGTCCAAAAAAAACCGAAATGCGAAAACCATAAATCAAGCGGGCCACCACATCTCGCCCCTTATCATCGGTTCCTAACCAGTTGTCCCGGGTTGGAGGAGAAGGAGCGGGGCTGGGAAGGTCGTAATTGATGGTGTTGTAACTGAAAGGAATCGGAGGATAGAGCAACCATCCTTTCGCCAGGATCAATTCTCGGACATATTCATCACGATAATCCGCCTCGGTGTCGAATTCTCCCCCAAATTCGGTTTCCGCGTATTCGAATAAGAAAGGGAAAAAATACTGGGATTGATACTGTACAAGCAAAGGCTTATCGTTGGCAATCAATTCAGCTACAATACTCCCTGAGAACAAAAAAGCGAAAACCCAGAGCGACCAATATCCCCGGCGATTGGCTTTGAATTTATTCCAACGCTCCTGGTAAAGCGGAGTCCACTTCATCCAACCTCCTTTCAGCGACTTTCAAAATCGATTCGAGGATCAACAACAGTATAGGTCAAGTCACTGATCAGTCCCAACACGAGTCCCAGCAGAGTAAAGATATAAAGAGTGCTGAACATCACCGGATAGTCCCTTTGAATGATCGCTTCAAATCCCAGCAACCCCAATCCTTCGAGAGAAAAAATCACTTCGATGAGCATGGAACCGGTAAAAAACATACTGATGAAGGCAGAGGGGAATCCGGCAATGATGATCAACATTGCATTACGAAATACGTGATTATAGAGCACTTGCGTTTCCTTGAGCCCCTTGGATCGGGCAGTCATGACGTATTGTTTTTGGATTTCATCGAGAAATGAATTTTTCGACAAGAAGGTCAGGGTAGCAAAACCACCAATCACGATGGAAATGATCGGCAGGGTCATGTGCCAGAAATAGTCTATGATTTTTTCAAACCAGTTCAGTTCTGCGAAATTGACGGAGACCAGTCCCCGCAAGGGAAACCAATCCAGATAGGTCCCTCCTGCAAAAAAAATGATCAATGCGATTGCAAAAAGGAAACCCGGGATGGCGTTGCCTAGAATGACCACGGTACTGGTCCAGACGTCGAAGCGGCTGCTGTGCCGGACGGCTTTGCGAATACCGAGGGGAATGCAGACCAGGTAGATAATCAACGTGCTCCAGATTCCCAGGGAAACGGAAACCGGCAGGCGTTCGACAATCAGATCGATGACAGTGCGTCCACGAAAGAGACTTTCTCCAAAATCGAAGAAAAAATAGTCCTTCAACATCTCCAGATAGCGGATATGAAGGGGCTTGTCGAAACCAAAGCGTTTTTCAATGGCGGCGATCACTTCGGGATCAAGACCTCGGGCCCCACGGTAGGTACTCTGCTGGTCTTCCCCGCGAGCCGGGGCTTGTTGCTGTACTTCGGTTTGGTTGGCTCCGGAAACGCGTTCCATCAAACCGGAACCCGTCCCGGTGATGTTGGCGATCATTTGTTCAACGGGACCGCCCGGGGCAATTTGCACCACAAAGAAATTGATCGTGATAATAGCCCATAAAGTGGGAACGATCAGCAACAATCGACGAACGATATAGGCAGCCATGAGTTTGAGAACCTCTCACTACCGGGCTACATTGCGTTCTGGTAGTTTCCTTTCCTTCTCCGGGTCCACCCACCAGGTATCGATCCCAATGGCGTATTTGGGACGTATTGCGGGACGAGAAAACTTATTCCAATAGGCGACTCGAAAAATGCTGATATGCCATTCGGGCATGACATAGAAATTCCATTGCAGGATCCGGTCAAAAGCGCGACCATAATGCAACAAAGCTTCTTCATCCTGCTGCGAAGCTTCGATACCGTCCACCATCGCGTCGACGGCTGGATCCTGGACGCCAGCGGCATTATAGGTGTAATCCATATAATCAGAGCGCCAGACGATTTTCAAATCCGTACTCGGATAGTAATTGGCGCTAAAACCACCGGAAATCATGTCATAATCCCGTTCACGCAGCCGGTTCGTGAACTGGGTGGTGTCCACTTGCCTGATGTGCATTTTGACGCCCATGCGCTCCAGGTTGTTTTGGATGGGGACGGCAATCCGCTCCATAGTGGGACTGTAAATCAATAACTCGAACTCGAACGGTTCTCCCGTTTCCATATTGGTGAGCACTTTGTCTTTGATCTCCCAGCCTGCTTCTTTGAAGAGTTTAAAGGCCTCAAGCATTTGAGGACGGATATTGCCGGAACCCTCCGTAACGGGCGGTTGGTACTCTTCGGTGAAAACTCGCTCCGGAATCTGGTCCCGTAAGGGTTCCAGAATTTTCAACTCTTCCGCACTGGGCAATCCTTTGGCTTCGTATTCAGAATTTTGAAAATAACTGCGTGTGCGCCTGTATTGGTTGTAGAAAAGATTTTTGTTCATCCATTCAAAATCCAACGCATAATTCAATGCTTCCCTCACTCGAACGTCACTGAAAATAGGCTTTTGAATGTTGAAGACCAAAGCTTGCATTCCCTGGGGAATATCGTGCTCGATTTCTTCCTTGATGATGTATCCTTTTTCAAAATTAGGCCCCGTATACAATGTGGCCCATTGTTTGGAAACATTTTCACTCCGAAAATCAAACTCGCCTGCTTTGAAAGCTTCCAGGGAGACGGTTTGGTCCCGGTAGTAATCGTAACGGATTTGGTCGAAATTGTGTTGTCCCTTGTTGACGGGCAGATCAGCGGCCCAGTAATCTTTCACACGCTCGTAAATGATATACTGGCCGATTTTATAATCTTTGATCCTGTAAGCAGAGCTACCTATCGGTGGGACGGTGATCGGTTCGGAAAAATCGTGGGAATCCCAAAAATGGCGAGGCATGACATTCAGACCGGCGAGGGACAATAGAATTTCCTTGTTGCTCTCTTTCACTGAAAAGCGCACTTTGTGGGTATCCAAGGCAACCACTTCGCTCACGTCCTGATAGTACTGCTTGAATTGGGGTACCCCTTTTTCAAAAAAAGTATTGAAGGAAAATACCACGTCATCAGCAGTAATGGGTGTCCCATCCTGAAATTGAGCTTTCGGATTCAAATGGAAAGTCATCCAGGTGAAATCTTCCGGATACTCGACCTTCTCGGCAATCAATCCATAACTGACTTCGATTTCATCATCAGATTGCACCATCAGGGAATCATACAGATCTCCACTGCCTGCGGCAGCGACACCCCGCTGGGCAAAGCGGTGAAAATTATCATACGTGCCAATCGCCGCAATCGTGAGCGTCCCTCCCTTCAACGCATTGGGATTGGCGTATTCAAAATGAGTAAAATCGGCAGCGTATTTGGGTTCGCCTCGCAGAGCAAGCGCGTGGGTGACAATCACCTGAGGAGCCGCCCAGATGGAGGAACTCCAGAATAAAATCATTAGAAAAATCAGCTTCTTCATAATATCCTCATATCAATTTCGTGAAAGGGAATTGTTGCTATTGGATTTGAATCCGATCCTTGAATAATACCATAAATTGAGTAACTTTGAAGTAAAAAATGTTCTTTTCTTTTACAGGCTTTTGTCTATTAAATTGCTTTCAGATATTCTGGAAACTTAGTTATGTTTGGTAATGCTGACGTTGGCAAGCGATCTTAAGCAACACCGAGACGATTATTTATTGATTGAATAATAGAGCGGATGGAGATACGCAAGGTTACCCTGAGTCAAGAGAACTCGTGATTACCATCGTGGCAGGTAAATTCCGCGGAAAAAAAATCGAAGTTCCCCGTGGTCAATCAGTTCGTCCCACCCTGAATAAAAACCGGGAGTCGATTTTTAACGTCCTGCAAAGTCTGGTGGATTTTCCGAAAATGACCGCATTGGATTTATATGCTGGGTCTGGCGCAATGGGATTGGAAGCCTTGAGCCGGGGTGTGCCAAAATCCGTTTTTGTGGAGAATTCAAAAAGCGTCTTTCAAGTATTAAAAAAAAATATCAGCACCTTTCCATTACAAAAAGAACAAGTTTCACTGGTTCGCAGTTCGGTGAGAGATTGGTTGCCATGTTTTTCCAAATCCGCCCTTCCATGCTTGATTTTTATAGATCCCCCCTACCAATCCGAGGAATACGAAAAAATTCTGTCAATGATAGACGAGCTCGTAGCAATTCCTTCCCAATCCGTACTCGTGGTCGAATCTCCCCGTCTCCTCCATTATTCCCGACCTGCTCTTTTAGAGCCAATACAGTCAAAACTATATGGGCGAAGCAAACTCGATTTTTTGCTAAAAATTTGATAAATTATCAGCAGTCTGTGGTAGGTTATTCAGACGAACGTCGATAATTGGCAGATTGATTGTCATGGGCAAATCAATTCATCGGGGACGGAAAAAACATGTTGGAGCAACTGGATTTAGAGCATTTGCCTCGTCATGTAGCCGTAATCATGGATGGCAACGGACGTTGGGCAAAGCAACGTCTCATGCAGCGGTCTCAGGGACACCGAAACGCGATCAATGCGGTAAGAAATACCGTAGAGACTGCTGCTGAACTGAAATTGATTTCTCTCACCCTGTATGCCTTTTCTACGGAGAATTGGAAACGACCCGAAAAAGAAATTTCGGTATTGATGGATTTGTTTGCCGAATATCTCCAGAAAGAACTGGATAATCTCAACCGCAATAATATTTGCTTTCGCTTAATTGGTGACCGCGCCGGGTTGCCGCATTTTTTACAAGAATACCTGGGCCGTACTTTAGAATCCACTGCAGGCAATAGTGGTATGGTTCTGAATTTGGCCTTGAATTATGGAGGCAGGGCAGAGATTATCCGTGCCATTCAATTGATTGCCGAACAAGCTCAGAAATATGCTCTCTCTCCGGAACTCATCGATGAGGCCTTTGTTTCAAAGTATATGTACACCGCCGATCTTCCTGACCCGGATTTGATCATTCGCACCAGTGGAGAACAGCGTATTTCCAATTTTCTGCTATGGCAGTCTGCCTACTCCGAATTTTATTTTACGGATATCCTTTGGCCAGATTTCACCCAGGACGATTTTTATAAGGCATTGTATGATTTTCAACAACGCCAACGTCGTTTGGGAGGAGTCTGATCCACGGCTTTTTCAATATATCTCGGATGACCGTTTCTGAAATGCAGGCTCCTGAAAAAAAAGAGCTGGGTGATCGAGTGAAAACTGCAGTTCCGGTCGCCCTCCTGTTGATCGGCATTATGCTCTATGCGCCTGTTTTTGTTGTTGGAATCGTGGTGCTCTTGTTGACCATCGCAGGTATCTACGAATTTGACGGCATGCTCGAGCCTGGAATTCGTCTCAGTCTGCTGGTGATGATGGGGAGTACTGTTTTCATGGGAGGAGCGGCTATCCTGGGAGGAATGACGGGTCTGACGGTCGCTTTGGTATTTGTTTCTCTGGGGTTGTTTTTTTATTACTTGATTTTTACGACTCCTCACAATATTTCGGACCTGCAAGTCCTTGGCATCAGCTTGTTTGGAATTCTCTGGATTCCCTGGAGTTTCAACCACCTGACGTTGATCAGGGGACTGCCGGAAGGGACGGCTTTCCTGTTTTTACTGGTTTTGAGCATTTGGATGAGTGACATAGCAGCCTACTTTGGTGGAAAATCATTTGGTCGTATTTTACTCGCTCCATCCGTCAGTCCAAAAAAAACAATCGAAGGAAGCCTTTGCGGTGCGGCAGCCGGTAGCATTGTTGCTGCGTTGTTTTCCTTCTTTTTTATCGAAAGTTTGAGTTGGGTCACGGGGTCTTTGGTTGGCTTGGCAGTTTCGTTCTTGGGGCAGGTCGGAGATTTGCTGGAATCCAAAATCAAGAGGCTGTGCGAAGTGAAGGATTCCGGCACGATATTTCCGGGACATGGGGGAATCTTGGACCGGGTGGATGGATTTTTAACCGCAACTCCCGTCTACTTTTATCTCATGTTCTGGATCAGTCACTAAAAGGTAATCGTCATGAAAGTAAAGCGGCTGGCAGTCTTGGGTTCTACCGGTTCCATAGGAGGCAGCACTTTGGATGTTGTACGACAGTTCCCGGATAAATTTCGGGTCGTGGCTCTGTCGTGCCAGAATCAGGTACAAAAATTATTCGATCAAATCTGCGAATTTCAACCGCAAATAGTGTGCGTGGGGTCTGCGGAACAAGCTCAGTGGCTCAGGGACCAGGGCGCCCGAGTCATGGATGTCGTTTTTGGAGCTGAGGGTTTGGTACGGATTGTATCCGAAGTGGAGACAGACCTGGTGGTTGCGGGAATTGTCGGTTCTGCCGGATTGAGTTCTACCTTCGCAGCGATCGCTGCCGGGCGGGACGTTGTCTTGGCGAACAAAGAAACCATGGTATTGGCTGGTGAATTGATTATGCGCAAAGCAGATGAAACAGGGAGCATAATCTTTCCTGCCGACAGCGAACACAATGCAATATTTCAATCCTTGGTGGGGCATCAGCGCTATGATATTGAAAAAATAATTTTGACCGCGTCCGGCGGACCTTTCCTGGACAGGCCACTCTCTGAATTTGGAACAATCACCCCAGGAGAAGCACTCAATCATCCCAACTGGGAAATGGGTGACAAAGTCACTATCGATTCGGCAACCATGATGAATAAAGGATTGGAAATCATTGAAGCACGTTGGTTGTTTGGAATATCGACTTCGGAAATCAAGGTAGTGATTCACCGGGAAAGCATCGTCCATTCGATGGTAGAATATAAAGATGGTTCATTCATCGCACAGTTGGGACTCCCGGATATGAAGATCCCCATTGCTTATTGCCTGGCTTATCCCGACCGCTTGCCATTGAGGGGACCAAAATTGAATATCTCCGAGTTGAGAAATCTTCATTTTGAAGACCTTTCCATGGAGAAATATCCATGTTTGCATCTTGCGAGAACCGCAGGAAAAATGGGAGGAGCGGCGCCTGCAGTACTCAACGGCGCTAACGAAGTAGTGGTGGCAGCCTTTTTAGCGGGAAGTATTCAGTTTCTGGACATTGCCTTCGTTTTAAATCGGACATTTGAGCATTTTCAAAGGCACCAGAACGCCCCTGAAGCGCAACCCTCGTTCTTGCAGGAAGTCAGTAGCATTGAAGACGCCTTGCGTGCTGATGATTGGGGCCGTATAACCGCTCATGCAATTGTTACTGGAGAAAATATATGATGACGATTATTTCATTCATTCTGGTTTTGGGTATTCTGATCTTCATTCATGAAATGGGGCATTTTCTGGCAGCCCGTCATGTAGGGGTGAGAGTGGAAACTTTTTCCATTGGTTTTCCTCCCAGGGCAATCAGCAAGAAATATGGTGAGACCGAATACGTGCTTTCCTGGCTTCCTTTGGGAGGCTACGTACGCTTGTTTGGACAAAATATGAATGACGAAGATCCCCAGGACCCTACTAATTATGCCTCCAAGAGTATTGCCCAGCGTTTTTATATTCTGGTTGCAGGCCCTGCGATGAATTTGTTGTTTGCCTTTCTATTCATGCCCCTGGTTTACATGGCAGGAATCAGCATTCCCAAATATTTACTCGATCCCCCGGTCATTGCCACCATTCAGCAAAAAAGTTTTGCCGAAATGGTGGGATTGAAAGAAGGTGATGAGATAATTGCAATCAACAGGAACCCGGTTCGAAGTTGGGAAGAATTGCAAATGCAATTGAATTCCGTGGAAGGGAGCACCATCACCTTGGAAGTAGAAAGAGACGGGTACGTTACTTCAGTGACCGGAACCGTGGAGGAATTGAAAGAACATGGAGCCGGATGGAGCCCGCGAATTGCACCGGTTGTCGGAGGTTTTTCTGAAATCTCCGCGATCCGTGATGCAGGATTACAAATCGGAGATCGGCTATTGCGCATCGATACGCATGAAGTGAATCAGTGGGGAGATATCTCAAAAATAATTCGCCAGACTCAATCACCCTTCCACACAGAGGCGGATGCTGCTTATTCCGGTGAAGGTCAAGCATCGGCAGGTATTCCGATTGATATTGAAGTGGAGCGCAGAGGAGAAATCCGAGTGGTTTCGGTTACTCCTGATTTCAATGTAGACACCCAGTCTTACTTACTGGGAATGACCGTTGAACAAGTGAAACAATCGTATGGCCTGGTCGATTCGGTGATGATGGGAACAGAACGGCTGATTTTCATTACCATCATGACATTTCAATTTTTAGGGGAAATCATCGCTGGTCAAGGATCCATTGACGATTTAGGGGGACCTTTGCGTATCGGGATGGTGATTGGAGAAGCCGTGCGTATGGGACTTGCCAATGTATTTTTTTTGATGGCGGTCATTAGTTTGCAATTGGGAATTTTCAATCTTTTGCCCATTCCTGTTCTGGATGGTGGTCACATTTTTTTTCTTGTAATTGAAAAATTGAAAGGTGGTCCGCTCAGCCCGAGGACGCGGGAAAGGACTCAAATGATCGGGTTTGCGCTACTGATGTTTTTCATGATTGCCGTGACTTACAATGATTTCTTGCACCTGCGCTGACCTTGGCGATTGAACGAAAATTGATTTTGCGCTCTGGAAAATCAGAGCGCTTAGCACTCTGATTCACCTCCCTGGTAAAGCGTTTACGATCATTATCTCCATTGGAAGAAACACTGGATTGTGGAGTGAACCTTCGCTTTTTGGCTCATGATCGTAAAGAAGCGGATCTCCCTGATAGATAGATTTTTAATTAATCTCATTAAACCACCAGCTCTGCTGGTGCGTACCTAATAGGCTTTGCCGGTCAGACATGAGAAACGTATCCGTGTCCGTTAGCCGTGCTCGTGCTCGTGAACGGTCAGTGAATTCGACGGCACATTTTGGTTAACATAGAAACAATGCGATGAAGTCACTGTTTTCCTTCGTCAAATAAAGGAGGCTGGATGATCTTCAACACGTTTAAAACATAGAGAATAGCAGCGCATTCCATTGCGGAACCTCGGGCAAACGCATAGAATCGTTGCTTGTCAGGAAGGGAATTTTTTCCACAGCCTTCTGCGATATTGAGAGGAATCGACCATGAGGCCCTTTTCAGTTGGTCAACTAAGGCTGAGTATCCTTTTGACAATGTTTCGATGACTTGGACAGATAACGATAAAAATTCGATGGAACATTGGTATACATCGAGTTTTTCATGATCTAACATGGCAGCCTTTTTCGTTCACGAGCACGAGCACGTCTTACGATGACGAACACGTTTTGCCCCCATCCTGGGGGCCTCTTCAAGCCACCGGCTCTGCCGGTGGTGATGACTTTTTTTACGAATCCTGCATTTTTTTCATTTGGGGGTTGACATTATACAAAAAAAATATATACATATTTTGACAAAATCATGCCTTCACTAAGTTGTTTTAGTGAAAGAGAGGGTTCCCGATCGATGGAACCATATCGTGGGAGGACTTGAAAACGATCGATCCTCTCCGGGAATCTTTTTTAATGATATTTAACCAAACGGTTTTTTCAGAGACCTGAATACTTACGTTCATTCTTTTGTTAAGGAGTACCTATGGTTAAATTTTTTTGTTCTTTCAAGCTGAATAAAATTAAAGGAGAAATTATGAGGAAAACGAAAAAATTGGCAGTCCTTTTAGGAGGACTGATGCTGGCAGGCGCTTTTCAGACGGTGCAGGCCAAAGATTGGACGGGTGAGGATATGACCGAGTACGCAAAGAGTCAGGGGAATCCCGTCTATGGTGGGATCGTGGTGGATACAGGCAGGGGGTATACCTCCAGCTTTGATCCGCTCATTCATCCTTCCGAGAATGAGGTGACCTGGGGTATTTATGAAACCTTTTATTCTCCTGACATCACCATGGGACCACGGGGTAGCAACGAACAACGGTGGTCGACTGAATTCATTAGCATGGATGCATCCATGGGCATGTTGGCCGAGTCTTGGGAACAAGTGGATCCCACCCATTCGAGGTTGAAGATCCGCAAGGGAATCCACTTTTGGACGAAAGATAGTGTGGTGAGCCCCAATCCCAACCTGGAGTCGGCCTATGGGAGAGAACTCAATGCCCGTGATATATTGAAAATCTGGGAAGTCTCGAAAGATGAGGAGAGAACCCAATGGTATAATTCCGAAAAGGATTGGGTCTGGACAGCTCCGGATGATTGGACCATCGAAGTGGAGTGGAAGGTACCGGATGCGACGGGATGGTTATGGAAGGTTTCAGCTTTGATGCGCATCACGGCCCCTGAAATGTACGAGAATGACATCAATACCGAGGACTTTAGAAATGCCTTGGGCACGGGTGCCTTTATTCCAATAGAAGATCTCCCGGGCAGCGTCACCACCTTCAAAAAGAACCCGAACTACTGGGGTATGGATCCCTTTTACCCTGAAAACAAACTTCCCTACCTGGACGGGTCGAAGATTGTCCAGTTCGCCGAGAGTCCGGCAAAGGTAGCGGCCATGCGTGCCGGCAAGCTTGACCTGTCAAAACAAGTTCCCATTATTCAGCCGGATGTCTCGAGCCTGGAGCAGTCCCACCCCCAGATAAACCACATCGCATTACGAGGGTGGCAGCGCAGCTTTTTCGTGAGGGTCGACTTGCCACCCTGGAGCGACCTCAGGGTCCGGCGTGCCGCCATGCTGGCCGTCAACCACGAAGAAGCGTTGCAGGAATTTTACCAGGGGTATGCCCATTATCCCTCCTATCCTGCAGAAAAAGGGATGGCGCCTTATTACCTTGGCATGGACTACTTGAAAGAGCACCGCCCGGACCTGGCCAGGCTGTTTGAGTATCACCCCGAGGAGTCCAGGGCGCTGCTTACCGAAGCCGGCTATCCTGATGGTTTCGAGACCACCATGATCATCCCCGCAGATTGGCAGGAAGATGCGGAACTGTTTGCCGGCTATCTCGAGGAGGTGGGCATTCGGGTGACATTCAATGTGATGGATATGAGTGTTTATTACTCCTCAACGATGACCCCGACTCCGGATGATTCCATTTATACCGGCATGGCGATTACTGATTCCGGCGCGCCTGGTGGTGGCTTGACGGATACCATGAAGTGGCACCATGACCCCCGGGCCCCGCTGCCTTGGTATGGCGACCCTGATGCGCCAACCGCCCCTTCTGAGACACGGTGGCAGGCTGAGAAAATGAAAGCATTGCATGATTCCCTGAAGCTCGCTCCGAATCGAGAGGAGTACCAGCGCGTCTGGTACGAACTGTACCATCATGTCTACGAAACGTTGTGGAATTTGCCCTTTGTGGCCCTGGACCAGCATATATACTGGCAACCCTGGGTCAAGGGCTTCATGGGGGATATCGGTTTTGGGGCTGGCTTTTACGCCAACTACTTCATGTGGATCGATGCCGATGAGAAGAAGCGGCTCAGCGGACGAGATGCGAACGAGTAACTGAAGAGCGTCGTGCAAACCTATATCATCCGAAGATTGCTGCTGGTTGTCCCCACGATGCTCATCGTGTCACTGATCGTCTTCTTCAGCTTGCGCCTCATTCCCGGCGATGCGGTCGACTTGATGGTGGCTCAGAGTACGCATTTCGGCGGTACCAAATCCGATGAAACGCCCCGGGACATTATACGACGTGCCCTGGGGCTGGATTTGCCGGCCCATGTCCAGTTTGGAAAGTGGATGGCCGGACTGCTGCAGGGAGACCTGGGAGAATCCTTATGGACCAAAATCTCGGTAAGCGAAACCGTTTTGACGCGATTGCCCATCTCCCTGGAATTGGGTTTCCTCGCCATTGTCGTTTCGTTGACCATCGCCCTCCCGGTGGGCATGATTTCGGGGATCCGACCGGAGTCCAGGCTGGATCAGGTTCTGCGGAGCATGGCGATCCTCTTCATCTGCATTCCCGAGTTCTGGCTGGGGACGATGGTCTTGCTCTATCCCGCCCTCTGGTGGGATTGGGCGCCGCGGATGTTCTACATTTCGTTCTTTGAGGACCCCCTGGCCAACCTGGGCATGATGATCCTCCCGGCAGCCATCCTGGGGTTGTGGCTCTCGGGGTTTACCATGCGCTTTACACGCACCATGATGCTGGAAGTGCTCGGGCAGGATTACGTGAGAACCGCCTGGGCCAAAGGACTCCGTGAGCGGGTGGTAGTGACGCGGCACGTGATGAAGAATGCGCTGATCCCGGTAGTCACCATGATCGGATTGCAATTACCGGTCATGATTGGCGGGGCCGTGATCGTGGAGTACCTGTTTCAAATTCCCGGAATGGGTGCGCTCATTGTGGAAGCGGTCAACATTCGAGACTATCCCCTCGTCTCCGGAGCCAATTTGGTCATGGCCGCCTTCGTGCTGGTGATCAATATCGGCGTCGACCTGAGCTACGCCTGGCTCGATCCCCGCATTCGGTATCGGTAGTTTTGGCGCGGTGCGGCATTCCGCTTTCGACTTCGCCAGAGAAGGTAAAAAACACTTTCAATCAAGACCAGCAAGAATTAAATGGCAATCAGTACCGAACCCCCAACCACCACAGTCGCCATACCGGCCCAACGAAAAGGAGCCCTTCGCGTGTTCTTCTCCAGGCTGTTTCGGGAGAAGAAACTGGGGGCGGCCGGGGCGGTCATCGTCCTCTTATTTTTCATCGTCGGGGTATTTGCCGATTTCCTGGCCCCCCGCGGCATGAAGGAGCGGAAACTGCGGGACCGCTTGGAGGGCCCCTCCCTCAAATATCCGCTGGGGACAGACCACCTGGGACGAGATCAGCTCAGCCGAGTGATCTATGGGGCGCAAATCTCGATGATCGTGGGAGTGGCTGCCAGTGCGCTTCAGGTGGTCATTGCCACGATATTCGGTCTGCTCTCCGGCTACTTCAGCGGGAAGTTCGACCTCCTCCTGCAACGGCTGGTCGATGCCTGGCTTTCCTTTCCAGCGCTGTTTGTGATCTTGACGGTGATGTCCCTGCTGGGACCCGGGATGGTGCAAATCATCATTGTGTTGGGCGCGTTTTGGGGCATCGGCAATATCCGTTTGATCCGGGGCGTGGTGCTCAGCGCCAAGGAGAACCAATATGTCGAAGCCGCCCGGGCGGTGGGCTGCCCCACTTGGCGCATCATCCTGCGGCATATCCTGCCCCAGGTTGGAGCACCGATCATTGTGATCTTTACCGTTTCTCTTGGAGGCATCATTATCTCGGAGGCCACGATCAGTTTTCTGGGATACGGAATTCCTCCGCCTCGGCCCAGTTGGGGCAGCATGTTGAGTGTTGAAGGCCGTCGGTATATGGAACAAGCCCCCTGGCTGGCCCTCTGGCCCGGTCTGTTCCTGGCCATCGTCGTCTTCGGCATCAACGTGTTTGGCGACGCCCTGCGGGACCTGCTCGATCCGCGGCTGAAAAACCTCGGACGCTTTGGTGACGCCAAAAAGCTTGCCAGAAAACTCAAAACCCGGTTGATCGGGAAATAGAATAAAATGGGGGCACTCTGGAAAGTTTGAATCTTCAAGCAAGTATTTGACGTTTCAGTTCCTCTGATGGATTTTGGAGACCTTCGAATTCCTTCAATCGTCGTCTCAACCGGTGCACTGCAACGCGGATCGTCGAATCATCTCGGTTGAAAACTTTTCCAACCTCCCGAAACGTTGCGGACTTCCAATCGAAGGCCAACAGGCCAATCATCGCGCGGGCCTCACTCAACTTTCGCGACTTCAGAGGAACCGTGTCATTCCTGGCTTGATCAGGAATCCAGAGGTATGCAGCCAGACTGAAATCTGGATTCCGGGTCTTCGCCTAGAATGACATATACGCCTTAAAAAAATAATAAAGCTACTTATCCAAACTTTCAAGCCAGACCCCCTTTCCAGGTAGAGCACTGCCAGGTTCACCGATTTGTGGTGAAACAGACCACCCGTTGTGAATGACATGCAGTATTTGTCGTTACTCATTCCTGTTCCGAATGTCTCTTTGTAAATGCTACTCCGCCCACTATTTATGAAGCCACAGCCCGGTTATTTCGATTTACACGAACCACAGAGCCAACTTTTCGCTTGGGCTGTACACAGCGTTTCACAACAACTTTTGTGTGTAAATTTTTTTCTTTTTCAAATATGAACAAGCGTTTTGGTGGTATTGAAAAAGTGTTGATACCATGGATTAGCTATTTGATGTTTTAGAAAGAATTCTTTATCATAAATAAAGGCAAAGTTTCAATGTATCCTGAAAAACCGAATCACTGAGTCAATTGTGGTATTAGCAGCAGGCCCCCCCGATGTGAAGGTGATCATACTTTTTTCTGTAGTGGTGATGCTGTCCTTACCAGTCGCTTGAGCAATAATCAAAAAGATTCAATAAACTTTGATCGAATGAACGACATCGAAACCGCTTTCGCCAAGACTTTCAGTAATTGGAACATCCGACTGCCCTCGGATGCCGTCGAACAGAAACGACCTGGCAAAATCGAGCAGTCCGGGTGGATCATCACGTATGTGTTTAATGAAGACTACATGGACTATTACGCCGTACACCGTATGACCAATCCCAGACATATCAGAATCCATTCTGATGGACGCTGTGAGGGCCTGGCGGCACCGAGTGAAGGTTACTCCTATCCAGGAGACGCCGATGAAGCTACTCGCCAAAAAGCCAAAGAGGAGTATTATGCCTATAATCGGAAGGTATTTGCAGAGTTAGAAGCTAAAGGGTTATTGGACTAGTTGGAAGATAAGCGCGAGAAAAGTCTATTCTCTGAGCAAAAAGCAGCGTTGTTACTAATTTGAGACCTTTTGAGATCTCACCCTATTATCGAGTTGACGCAGGGGGACAACCTGCTGAAGCATTTCGGGAATTTATCAAACAAGCGCTGTCAGGGATAAACGTATACGGATATCAAGTTTCCTTCGGCATCTCTGATAAAAGCCGTATCGCCCTTGTTGTTCCAGATGGGGCGTCGACTTCCCCAGAAGAGTTCTTGTTCGCTGTTTTTGCCGAAACCCGTTCTCAAGGTCAGTTGCGTTTCGCCAGGAAGCGTGAAGTTGGGAAAGAGGTAGGGATTGCCACTGGAGGCGTCAGCAATCGTCCACCCCGTCATATCGATGGGATTCTTGCTTAGATTTTCGATCACGATATACTCGTCATTTAAATTTCGTCTGTCATCCCCCTCCGCATCCGCATGGACGTTGACAATTTCTATAAATCGGTCTACCGCTTTCTCCCAAATTCCCAGGCCTTCCGCTCTTGCTTTTTGCTGGGCCTGGCGTAAACGCTCGCTGTATTTCGCTCCCACATGAAAGTTGATGTGGGCATGACCCTGGCGGACCAGCGCTTCATTCACAAAGGTATCGTTCACGAAGACGTAGGCCAGAATCCGGCCGTAGCTGTCTTCACGAGCACGGAGAAATTCCATGCGAATTTCACGTCCTCCGACTAAGCTATTGTTGGCCAAGGTGGCTTCCCTGGCGTGAGGATCCCCTTTTTCCGGCGCATTGATACCAAGATAACGGACACGACGTTCATCCTCCAACAGACAGGTGTCCCCATCGATGACTTGCAGGACGGTTGCCGTCTCGGCTTTTACTGTCCCCAGGAAAAACAAACCCCACAACGCCACCAAGACAAACCTGAAGAGTTTGGTCCTAAAATACTCATTACCAATTACATTCATATTCAAATCTCTAAGTCGACTCTTATCGTTTCCAGTTTGGTGTTTTTTCATTTTTTTATTCAACTATTTTTTCGTATCCTTTTTCAGGAGGAATTGCAAAATCCTTATCTCGAACTTTAGTTAAAAAGCTCTTTTTGCTGCGTGGTGATCCACTGGTAACGAACCGGCTTGGATAGTTTCTTTAATTTCTGATCAGCACGGGCCTGCTCAAGCCAGATTTTGAGTTGGGTCTTGTGAATTTGTAATGCACCAGCTAATTCGTCAGGAGTCTTCGGGATGTCTTTGCACAGGACTCGAGCATTTGAGAGAAATAGATCATATTCATTACTTTCGTAGACAGGGGAAAGGGTCCCGTTATTCTCTTTAACGGTATTGACGGGATGATCCGATATCACTGGCATTGTTTTTGAGGGATTGTTTTCTGCGAGATTCGTCGAAAACAGCGCTTTGAGATCAACGTTTTCTATATTCTCCGATACCCATGCAGCACCCTTGTTGACAATTGCCGCATTTCCGGATTTTTTCTCAGCAGTTCGTTTCACCCAAAGCGGAACCCATTGCTTTCGGAGATTTTCCATCGCGCCATTCCAAGTGCCGCCCTTTTCACCAGAATGAACCACCAATGCTGCATCAGAAAGGCAATAAATGTATTTGTTACGCTGCATGGCATGGCCCACGTTGAACCCAGCTTCGGGATAAAAAGTCGAAATGAGTACGAGATTGTTCGCCATCAAGTGTTTGCGATACCTGACGCTCGAGCAGGCTCTCAAGAGGCTGTCGGCAAGCACGCCAATCACAGTGCCTTCTACTTCGAGAGCGCCGCGCATGGATGCCTCATCAACCCCTCTCGCACCTCCCGAAACGACTGAATAACCAGTCTGCGCAGCCCGAGCACCAAACTCATGACTATAGGCCAAATCCTCATTCGTCGCATTGCGGGAGCCTACGACCGCTAAGCCACCACCGTTGAGTAAGGCCCTGTTGCCGCAACCGAACACGACGGCAGGAGAGTCGGTTCCCAAGCGATCTTTAAATCGTGTCGGGTAATCCGGGTCCGATTTCGTCATAATCCATAGCCCCACACGTAACCATTTCTCCAGGGCCAGCGCAAGGGCGGAACCGCGATGCATCAGAGCCTCGACACGATTCAGAGTAATGGCCTTGTCTGACCATCCATTTAAGTGTTTATCGAGACTTCCTGTCATCAGGTGCCCCGGGGTCAGAGCGCGCTCTCCAAGCCAACCCGTAAAACGCCCCCATTCTTTGAGTGTCAATGGCTTGACCGCTTCATTCTTCGTATTTGAAAAATGCGCCGTCAGCAACAAGATCGCCTGTGTATTGCTCGATACCGACATTCCATCCCCCACGCTCGTCGAGGCCAACGCAACCGGAAAGACCGGCCCACTTCCCACCTGCCGTAATAAGGCGGCCAGTACGGTCATCGTCCACCCGGAATCTATTTGTCACTCTGGCAAAAGGGATTTACCGAATAGGATGGGATGGACGGAATGGCCGGGCTTTTATTTGAGATTCCATGATTGCAACTCGTGTTCGATAAAAAAATCCACATGGTATTGAAATCGTTCGGTGTCACCCACTCCCTGCCATGATTCTTCACGAAAAGAATCGTAGGTTTGGATGAGAATATAGCGCATTGCTTCCAAAAGATTCTCAGCAGGGATTCCATTTTCATGCAATTTCTCCCTGGCCTTGGTCAATACGGGACGAGGGAGTTTGAGAATATAGCTATCGTTTTCCACATGAAATTCAATGAATCCGGATTTTTCAATGATGGCGGTGCCCGTAAAATACGATTCATAAAGGACGTTTCCTTCATCCGCATGAAGCGGATAAATGATGAGTGAACAGAAAATAACGAGAAACCATCTTTGAAAAATATTTCCTGAATTCATTTCAAAATTCTCCTTCCCCAATCATTAATATGCGAATCAGGAGTTGAAATTTAATTTATAAAATCAATAATTTTATAATTATGATGTGTCATGCTGGTCCCGGATCAAGTCCGGGACCAGGATGATCCGGCATCCAAAATATCGCTCGTATCCCCCCGGATTCCTGGTCAAGCCAGGAATGACACATTTTCCAACTCCTGATTCACGTTCATTAATTTAAAAGACTTAGAAAACAGTCGATTGATATTAGTCCCATTTCAAGAGTTGTCAAGAAATTTCCCTTGTCATCCACCGGTTTTTTGCATATGTTGGGCTCATGCAGTGGAACGCAAGCCGGTTTGCCGGGTTATCCGGTGAATACCAGAGTCCCATTCACAGGCCGGGTGGTGGCCACACCTGGCAAGGACGAAAAGTCGGGACCTCTTCTCAATCCGGTTTGGGCTCAGTTGCAAAAAACCCGATGCCCTGTCTTTAAAGAGCGTCATCTTCTTACATTGTATAGGATGAGGAAAATGAAATTGTCACTTTTGTTCCTGTTTGTTTTTATGATTCCTTCCACCATGGTCGCGGCAGACTCTCTTGGTGTCGGCTATGTACGATGTTATGGTGGAGATAGCTGTACCTTCGACACGGCCAATATTCCCGAAGTTTTTGGTGATAAAATCAACGTACGCGTTGCGGGAGTCGACACTCCGTTAATTAGAGGAAAATGTGAACTCGAGCAATCACGCGCAAAGGAAGCCAGAGATTTTGTCAGAGCCACGCTTGCCGGAGCAAACCAAATTGACTTGATGTCTTGCAAACGCGGAAAATATTTTCGCCTGGTTTGTAAGGTGATTGTTGATGGAAAAGACCTGGCGGAAATCTTAGTGGAAAGAGGTTATGCCAGAAAATATGACGGAGGGGAGCGAGGATCCTGGTGTCATTGAGACAGGACAAAGGCCAATCTCAATGCTTTCGTCCTCTGACAGAATCACTCGAAAGGAGAGAGGAGCCGGGCCAGGAGACCTCGTTTGCGATTTCGCTTTGTGGTACCAAAACTTCCCTGTCCGCCGCGCAGTCGGGGATCGAGTAAGTCTCTCACCGCGTCTCCGAACATGTTGAGCGAGTAGACGACAATCGTCAGGGCAAGCCCGGGCCAGAGCGCCAGCCAGGGTGCTTGCTGCATGTATTCGCTCCCTTCCCGGCTGAGCATGCCGCCCCAACTGGGAATCTGGGCGGGAAGTCCGAACCCGAGAAAGCTCAGTGACGCCTCGGCAATGATGACACCGCCAATGTTGATCGAGAAAATGATGATGAGAGGCGGCATGATGTTGGGCAGGACATGGCGGACCAGGATATGGCTCGTAGGGACGCCTACGGCTTTGGCTGCCAGAAAATAGTCATTCTCTTTGATGCCGATCACCGCTCCCCGGACGACCCGGGAGCCGCCGATGCCTCCGGTGATCCCCAGGACCACGATGATCTGGAGAAGCCCCTGTCCCACGATGGACATGATGGTCAGCAAGAGCAGCAGTCCGGGGAACGCCATCCATGCGTCGACAAAGCGTTGTACCGCCAGGTCCACTTTCCCTCCAAGGAATCCGGAAATGACGCCGATCAGGGCAGCCACCACCACATTCAGCGCGGTTGCGGCCAGACCGACAATCAAGGAAAGCCGTGCCCCGAAGATGAGGCGGCTCAATAAATCTCGCCCCAGGTGGTCGGTCCCCAAAAGGTACCGGATGGATGAGCCCTGCAGCCGGTCGGCCAGGTGTAATTTCACATAACCATAGGGGGCCAGCACATCGGCAAAGAAGGCCATGATAATCAAGAGCAAGATGACCATCCCGATGAGGGCATTCTTGATGACGTGCCGGATCACCACGACCCGCTCCTTGAGCCCCTTGGACCAGGCGGTGCGGATATAGTCCTGCCTTAAGACCTCCAGCATCATCGTGCGCGTCAGCCGCATAGTGGCCGCCGCCATCGCAGTCCCCAGAATCAGGCTGGGAATGATGAGGATGCCTAGATTCTCCAGCGGATTTTCGGAGAAAGGAATCCACTTCATCGGCGGCGACCAGCCCCACCAGATGGACGGATAGAGCATCACCATCATGCCTAGCCAGAAGTTCGGCGTGGCCAGGCCGATGACGGCGATAGAGCGCCCAGCGTAATCAGCGGCGGTATCCTGACGAATCGCCGAGTAGATACCAACCGGCAGCGCGATCAGCAGCCCGATGAGAATGGCCAATAACCCCAGCTCAAGGCTGATGGGCAATTGATTTTATTGTTCGGATTGCCATCAAAATACGGATGTTATGGAGATGGGTGAACATCATCTTTTCAGGGGATAGCCTACTATTTCCCATTCTCATGATTGCGGGAAAGAGGGAAAAGTGATAAACCGGAGGAGATTCAAGCAATTCTTTGGAGAAAATAGATGAAACTGCCTTATGGGATCAGCAATTTTGCCCGTCTGATTGAAGATGGGTATGCTTATGTGGACAAGACGCGCTATATTGAACAATTGGAAAATGAACCGGCGCCCTATCTCTTTTTCTTGAGACCCCGTCGATTTGGCAAGTCATTGTTCATTTCCATGTTGAGCTACTACTATGGCCTGGAGCACCAGGAACGATTTGATGCTCTATTTGGTTCCTATACCATCGGAGCCCATCCCACTCCCCGAGCGAATACCTACCATGTGCTTGATTTTGAGTTCAGCCGGATTGATACCAGTACCCCGGAACACACACAGAAAGGCTTTTTACAAAATGTGTTGGCAGGAGTCCGCGACTTTGAACAACGCTATGACAGGACCCTTCAAGATTATTCGGATTATGACAATCCGGCTGATGTGCTCAAAGCCTTCTTTGTCACTCATCGAGACAAAAAGATTTACCTGTTAATTGATGAGTATGATCATTTTGCCAATGAAATCTTGAGTTTTCATTTTGAACATTTCAGCGACATCATCAGTCGTAACGGCTTTGTCCGAAAATTCTATGAAACCATTAAAGCCGCGACAGGTAAAGGCATTGTGGATCGGTTGTTTGTGACCGGAGTGACTCCCATCACCCTCGATAGTTTGACCAGCGGGTTCAATATCGCTCAGAATTGCTCTACCCGAAAAGCGACCAATGCAATGATGGGGTTTACCGAACAGGAACTCGTGGATTTGATGGAAGCGATGGGTTCATTCGGTCAAATGCAGAGAGACACCGCCATCACGTATTTACGTCAGTGGTATAATGGCTATTTGTTTCATGCGAAAGCGCCCTCACGAATCTATAATCCCGACATGGTCCTCTATCTTTTTACCACATGGCATCAAGAGGAGGAATATCCCGAGAAGCTGATCGACCTCAATATAGCCAGTGATTATGGAAAAATCCGGCGTCTGTTTCAACTGAAAGATCCTGATCAGAACTATCAGGTGATCGATCAGCTGATTCACGATGGATTTGTCACCTCTCAATTGACCGAACAGTTTAGTTTTGAACGGGAGTTCACCCGGCAGGACTTTATCAGTTTGCTGTTTTACATGGGCTTCATCAGTATCAAAGAGGCCCAGTTTAATAATCTACACTTTGTCATTCCCAACTTTGTAATCAAAGGATTGTACTGGGAGTTTTTTCTAGAATGGATCAAAGAGCAAAACGCTCTGAGTTTTGAAGTGACTGATGTGCGTCAGGCGGTGATGGAGTTAGCACAAAATAATGATCTTCAGCCCTTTCTCAACTTGATTGAAAACACGCTGCAAACACTCTCCAACCGGGATTTTATCCAATTTGATGAAAAATACATCAAGGTCTTGTTTGTCGCTTTTGCCAGTCTGGCCAATCTCTATTACATCCAAAGCGAACAGGAGAGCGAACAAAAGTATGTCGATGTCCTCTTTCTTCATCGCCCTCCCTATTTCCCCAACTACCAGTTTGCCTTTGAGTTGAAGTATCTCAAAAAAAGCGAAAGCGCTCAATTGGAAACCACCGTCCAAGCAGCCACGGTTCAGTTACAGGGTTATTTACAAAGTGAAGCTTTGCTACGGTTGGACAACCTGAAAGCCTATGTGATTGTCTTTGTAGGCCCCGAGGTTATGGCCGTCGAAACCGTTGCTTGAGGTTATTCCCCATTCATAAAAAATGATCGCGCACTTACCATTTGAAGGGGTTGATCAGCCGGGTCAGGAGGCCTCGTTTGCGTTTTCCCGTCGCAGCGCCGTAACTGCCCTGTCCGCCGCGCAGTCGGGGATCGAGCAAGTCTCTCACCGCGTCTCCGAACATGTTGAGCGAGTAGACGACAATCGTCAGGGCAAGCCCGGGCCAGAGCGCCAGCCAGGGTGCTTGCTGCATGTATTCGCTCCCTTCCCGGCTGAGCATGCCGCCCCAACTGGGAATCTGGGCGGGAAGTCCGAACCCGAGAAAGCTCAGTGACGCCTCGGCAATGATGACGCCGCCAATGTTGATCGAGAAAATGATGATGAGGGGCGGCATGATGTTGGGCAGGACATGGCGGACCAGGATTTGGCTTGTAGGGACGCCTACGGCTTTGGCTGCCAGAAAATAGTCATTCTCTTTGATGCCGATCACCGCTCCCCGGACGACCCGGGAGCCGCCGATGCCTCCGGTGATCCCCAGGACCACGATGATCTGGAGAAGCCCCTGTCCCACGATGGACATGATGGTCAGCAAGAGCAGCAGTCCGGGGAACGCCATCCATGCGTCGACAAAGCGTTGTACCGCCAGGTCCACTTTCCCTCCAAGGAATCCGGAAATGACGCCGATCAGGGCAGCCACCACCACATTCAGCGCGGTTGCGGCCAGACCGACAATCAAGGAAAGCCGTGCCCCGAAGATGAGGCGGCTCAATAAATCTCGCCCCAGGTGGTCGGTCCCCAAAAGGTACCGGATGGATGAGCCCTGCAGCCGGTCGGCCAGGTGTAATTTCGCATAACCATAAGGGGCCAGCACATCGGCAAAGAGGGCCACGATAATCAAGAGCAAGATGACCATCCCACTGAAGGTCCCCAGCGGTTTCTCTTGCCACAGCCGGATGAAGAAATCCGCAAATCGGCTTCGTTGCCTGGACTCACTCATAGCGCACCCGCGGGTCCAAATAGGGATAAATCAGGTCGATGAGGAGATTGAACAGCACCACGCCGGTGGCGAAAAACAGGTTGACTCCGGAGATCAGCGGGTAGTCCCGGTCGGTGAGGGCTTTCACCATGAGACGTCCGAGCCCCGGCAGGTTGAAGATGTTCTCCATGATCACCGCCCCCCCGATCAGGATCGGCAACTGCAAGCCGATCAGGGAGACCACCGGGATGAGGGCATTTTTGATGGTGTGGCGTATAATCACGATCCGCTCCTTGAGCCCCTTGGACCAGGCGGTGCGGATATAGTCCTGCCTTAAGACCTCCAGCATCATCGTGCGCGTCAGCCGCATAGTGGCCGCCGCCATCGCCGTCCCCAGAATCAGGCTGGGAATGATGAGGATGCCTAGATTCTCCAGCGGATTTTCGGAGAAAGGAATCCACTTCATCGGCGGCGACCAGCCCCACCAGATGGACGGATAGAGCATCACCATCATGCCTAGCCAGAAGTTCGGCGTGGCCAGGCCGATGACGGCGATAGAGCGCCCAGCGTAATCAGCGGCGGTATCCTGACGAATCGCCGAGTAGATGCCAACCGGCAGCGCGATCAGCAGCCCGATGAGGATGGCCAATAACCCCAGCTCAAGGGTGATGGGCAAGCGACGCAATATCTTTACCTCTACCGTCTCCCTGCTGCCCACCAGTGAATGACCGAGGCTGCCGTGCAGGACAATACCTCCTAGCCAGCGCCCATACTGCACGTAGGCAGGCACGTCTAATCCCAGCATACGCTCCAGCGCCTCACGGTCTACGTCAACCATGAATTCCGTCTTACCCAACATGGAGTCGATGACATCGCCCGGGATGAAGCGAACCGAAAAAAAGACGATGAGGCTCAAGATGAGCAGGGTGGGGATGATCAGCAATAAGCGCCTGATGATATAGGCTCTCATCTCACACTCCTTATCGTGGCAAGTTAAGCCCTATTTTAGTATGTTCCCCCCTTTCGCAAAGGTGGGCCGGGAGGGCAGGGACGAGGGGGGATTTCATCGTACAAACCACGTAAAATCCCCCTAAGTCCCCCTTTTTCAAAGGGGAACTTGTTCCAGCACTAATGCCCCATTTCTTTCTTCAGGTCCTGATCGATCCAGAGGCGGGTGAGGATGAGACTATCCTCATTGGGTCCGAGATCGAATTCACCATTGTAGCCTTTGACCCATGGCCAGAGCACCCACCACTGGGGAGCTTTGGGGCCCCATATCTGCCAGTGTTGCTCGATCGTGTGCATATCCGCCTCTTTCATCAGCCGCTTTTGCTCCTCAAAGCTGGTCGCGGCCAGGGCGGCGTCGACCTTGGCGTCCAACTCGGGCCACTGATGTAAGGGGCGGTTCCATTGAGCGTCCGAGCGATACCAGGTTACTGTCATGGAAGGGTCATAAGTGGTGCCCGCAATGCTGCCCATGATGCCTTCATAATCACGTGCGAACATATCTTCATGATATTGGGCCCAGTCCGTAAATACATTAAGCTCAACCTCGACGCCAATCTCAGACCAGTACGCGGAAGCGATTTCTGCATAGCTTGAATTCAGGAGGACCCTCACGGGGGTCTTGAAACCATTGGGATAGCCCGCTTCCGCCAGCAGCTGCTTCGCCCCTTCAGGGTCATACCGATAGCCCTTCTTGACATCTTCGGGCCACTCTTCAAAGGGGACGTAATATCCTTTCACCCCGATCATCCCCTGAGGGGTCGGATCAGCCTGACCCTTATAGAACGTATTGGCAATGGTCTCCACATCGAGGGCCATCTGCATGGCCTTGCGCACGCGGAGATCGTCAAAAGGCGGCTTGCGCACGTTAGCAGCAAAGGCGGCACTCGACCGAAAATAATGCTTGTGCAGCACGACGTCGGGATGGGTCTGCCGGAGACTCTCTGCCGAGTCAATTGAACTCATCCAACCCCCTGAAGGACCTCTGAGATCAAGCTTGCCTGAGCGCAGTGCCGACATCAGGGTGGCTTCCTCTGGAATCAACAGATACTCTAACTTATCAATATAGGGTAACTGGTTCTGCGGATACTTTTCGTCATGACCCCAGTAGTCCGGATTTCGGGTCCGGGTGACCGAGCTTCCCTCGACCACGTCGGTTAGCAGAAAAGGTCCGGTGCCGGCCATGTTTCTCCAATCCTTGACGTCCCCATATTGCTGGATGACCTCGGGGGGCATGATGTAAGTAAAGTAGTTGAGGGTAATAATGTGAAACGCGGAGAGGAAGGGCTCCTTGAGCTTCATGACGACCGTCGCATCGTCGCTGGCCGTGATCGACTCGAAGGGGATGCCATTGAGGAGGGCAGCGCCACCAAAGGGAGTCGGTCCGGCCTCGCTGAAGTCGCCCAGACCCAGCATACGGTGAAAGGTATACTCGACATCCTGCGCCGTCAGCAGACGGCCATTCATTGGGGGCTTATTGTGCCAGCGCACGCCTTGACGGATGTGGAAGACAATCGTTTTGTCGTCGGGCATTTCCCAGCTTTCCGCCAGTCTCCCTGTGATGGCGGACATGGGGAGCGGGTGTCCCGATTTCAAGTCCCATTCGTCTCTGGAGACTCCCCAGTTGCCGACAGCCAACTTCTCCACGAGGCCCGTGAGTTGAGGGTCTGTCCAGCCGTAATAGGGGTCCCAATTCCATGCCAGTCCTCTGGTAGCGTAAGTCAGTGTCCCGCCATATTGAGGAGCCTCCACCATTTCACCAGTGCTGGGGTCTTTGACCATCTCGGCAGCCATCGCTGCCGAACTGACCCCGAGAACGGCCACCACCAGGATGAGGGTCAGCAACCAAAATTGCATCCCCGCTCCCTGCTTTCGCAGGGACAAGTTTGCGAGGACAAGTTTTTGTACGGCAGACCAGGAGCCTGCCGGGTTCAGCCTCGCGATGGAGGCAACAAATTTCTTTTCAGTACTCATATAAACCTCTTTTGATTGAGGGTTGAGAGAACGATTCACCCCACCCGGGACGAATCGGGTTTTCGCAGCAGACACAACGTCTGCCACGTTCAGCCCAACGAAGCGGGCCAGAACTTAAGATTCATTGGATCCTCTTCTTACAATTGAGCAATGAAATATCGTACGCTCTTCAGCACGAATGTCGAGTTGCGCTTCCGATTCTCGTATTGATTCGATGCGTTGTCTTAAAAAATCCTTTGACATTCTTGGTCAATGCGCCTAAAAATACCTGTCACGCTTTAAAAAAGAGAAGCATCGAGAAAAACGGCAATGAAGAATTCAGTCGTATTTCCATTTAAAAAAAGCGTTCACGCCTCCCGGGCGGATATCGGAAAAATATCCTTTGTTGGGTCGGTAGCTCAGTTGGTAGAGCATCTGACTTTTAATCAGGTGGTCCAGGGTTCGATTCCCTGCCGACCCACCAACAAAATCAAAAAAAAAGTTTGGCGGACATCCTCGAGGACGCTTTCAGCTGAATTCAATGCGAACCAGGATTTGAAATTTAATATATAAAATCAATAATTTAATAATTAACCTGAGTTTGAGATAAATCTTCATTAATGAGTATCCTGGCGTACATGTCATCCCCACTAAACTTGTCCCCACTAAACTTGTCCCCGCGAAGGCGGGGAGCGGGGAGCCAGATTTCTGGCTGCCCGCATACCTCTGAATTCCTGGTCAAGCCAGGAATGACAAGGTTTCTCTAAGATACGAAGATTCCATAACATATAGAATTTATTAAATGCTTATCTCGAACTCAGGTTAATTACGATGTGTCATGCCGGTCCCGGATCCCCCTGAATTCTGGGTCTTTGCCAGGAATGACACGTTTTTTAACTCCTGGTTCAGGTCTGAATGGATTCAGTTTGAATCTCTCCCACCGGTCAGCGCACGGCTCACCCCACTGACAAACTGTTGAGCCCAATGGGCTCCCTTCTGCTCGCTCAAGGCTTCGAGTTCTCCCTTGTCGAGCCACATCCCATGACAGCTCGGGCATTCGTCGATCTCGACTTCGTTGATCAGACGAATAATGAGTTTATCGCCGCACTTCGGACAACGTCCAAGCGCCAGTTTACGCAGCGATTCTTCCTCTTCCGCCTCCTTTTCCTTTTTCAATTTGGCGACAAGTTCTCTATCTCGTTGCGCGAAATATTGATTTTCCTCGGCATCTGATTTCTTTTTCAACTTGGAGCCAAGGCTGTCTTTTTTTTCCATGAGAAACCCTGCAGTTTATAGGTTTTCAGAAAGGGAAGCGAAGTACCTGGTTCCATCGAGTACGGATCTTCTCACTTGATGGCGGGAATGGTATCTCCTTCCTCTCTCACAAGTTGATAAACTCCAATCACTTTATCAATTTCACACCCTTTGCTAAATTTTTCAACTCAATTAGTCTTTATTTCAACTTCGGAGTTACGGAAGAAATCGAACATACGGAAAGTATCATAAGGAGACAATAGTTGGACTGACAAAAGCCATTGAAAATTATCTTAAAAAAGACTGGAACAAAGAGTATCGACGTTATCGGGACCTGAATGATTTATTCTGCAATAATTTGAAAAGGCACAGAAGAAATTAAATTTAAAAGAGGTTATCCGACCGAACCCGGCATACAGCCTGCGTGCATTGAAAGAGTATACTTTCAAAGTCACCTCTTTCACTACTTTTTTTTAGCCCCCTTTTTTTTCCTGGATTTGATATTTTTTGCAGGTTGACTGGATTCTTCTGTCGTTTCCTGGTTAATATATCTTTTCAGGATGGCATTGACTACTTTGCTTCGTTCCCCGGCGTCGATGTTCTTGATATAGCGCGCGACGTCGATATCCAGGGTGAAATTAAATTTAACTTTATTCATTGAAACCTCATTCTATATATTTTATCCAATGCTTCAGACTACTAAAAAAGCATTATATAGCAAGCTGACTTTTGCTTGAAATATATTTTCGTACGATGAAATATGGTGCAGACGAAAGACTATTCGATATATTGAAGTGAATGCGACACCCTATTGGCTCGAAGCTCGCCAATCACTCGAAAAAGTTGATCCGGTACTTGCTGAATTGATCCGTGCCGCAAAAGGATCTGTTTTAAGACCGCGCCATGATCCCTTTTTTTCACTGTCACGCTCAATTGTCGCCCAGCAGATTTCGGTTTTTGCCGCAGAATCGGTGTGGCAAAAACTGCTCACCCATCTCGGTGCCATAACGCCGGAAACAGTGGCAGTTCAAACGGAAGAGAGTTTGCGAAATTGTGGTCTGTCCCGTCCCAAAGCTCGTTATTTGATCAACCTGGCGGAACAATTCATCAATGGCTCACTCGAGCAAGAGTCGTGGCATCAAATGGACGACGAAGCAGTGATTGAAAACCTCACGCAAGTGAAGGGCATCGGGCGCTGGACTGCAGAGATGTTTCTGATATTTTATTTGTTGAGACCCGACGTGCTTCCGGTTGCGGATGTTGGAGTACAAAAAGCCATTGCAAATCACTTCAATGGTGGGGTACGACTGAATGCGGAAGCAATGATCTCCATTGCTGAACCCTGGCGACCCTGGCGATCGGTAGCCGTTTGGTATCTTTGGCGCAGCCTCGACGTGGTGCCTGTCGAATACTAGGAACCAGTTGGGAAAGACGCCCGCCTGCTCGAATTGTCGAATGCTCTCTTTCTGTAAATTTATTGATAATCTGAAACCATGAAAGGAATAAAAAATGTTGAAAATCTATCATGTATCGGGAACTCGCTCCTTACGGGTGATCTGGCTTTGTGAAGAGTTGAAGCACCCTTATGAAGTCGAAGTGATTTCGTTTTCCTCCGAATTTCGCGCAAGTCCGGCATGGAGAAAATTTAATCCGGTGGGTAAGGTACCGGCAATGGTCGATGGAGAACTCTCTATGTTTGAGTCGGGCGCTATGGTGCAATACGTACTCGATCGCTATGGGAAAGGGAAGTTTCAACCACCTGCCGGAACAAGGGAGCATGCCTTGTATTTACAGTGGTCTTGGTTTGCCGAGGCCACGTTTGCGCGCCCTATTGGGGAAATTGTCAACCATCGTCGAGTTTTTCCGGAAAACGAACAGTCTTCGAAAGTCACTGACGAAATGAAGGCGCGAGCCAGGTTGGCATTGAAAGCAGTTGACGAAGCCATAGCGGGGAAAGAATTTATTTTGGGTTCTTCATTCTCGGCTGCGGATATCATGCTCGGTTACTCACTGATGCTCTGTGAAAAATTTGCCCTTTCAGAAGAAAATTCCGAGGCAATCGACTATTGGAAGCGATTGCAAAAGCGAGAAGCATGTCAGGTTGCCATCAATGCTTAATATCCCCGGTTTGGAGAAGGTCGCTTAGGAGAATGACGACACAGCTGATAGCCGAAAGAATAATAATATGCGCACACTTTGCCCTATGGTACCAGGTGGATATGCATTCCAAAGTCGAAGCGCAACGGTTTTTTAGCAGCTGTTGATAAAGAATGTCTTCAATGGAGTTGGTCCTGAAAATCTTTTTTAAACTTTTTCACTTTGGGATTGATGACCATCAGACAATAAGGTTGGTAAGGGTTGTTCAGGTAGTAGTTTTGGTGATATTCTTCCGCTTGATAAAACGTAGTCAATGGCATGATCTCGGTGACCAGGGGGGCCGGCCATAGCTTGGAGGCCTCGGTTTCCTGTTTTGATCGTTTGGCAATGATTTTCTGTTCCTCGTCATGGTAAAAAATAGCGGAACGATATTGGCTGCCCACGTCGGCTCCTTGCCGATTCAAAGTAGTCGGGTCGTGCGTACGCCAGAAAACACTCAGGATACCGGCAAACGAAATCATGCTTGGATCGAATGATATTTGAACGACTTCCGCATGTCCCGTGGTTCCGGTGCAGATTTGAGAGTAGGTTGGATTTTCGGTCATTCCACCGCTATAACCCGAAATGACCCGTTTCACCCCTTTCAAATTCTGGTAGACTGCTTCTACGCACCAGAAACAACCTCCTCCCAGGGTGGCTTTTTCCATTTTGTTCGTCATAATCATTCCCCATTGCAATGGCGATTATTCATTCCCGCAAGATTTCATTTGCTACAAACGATGGAGCCAGGATTTCATTCGCTTGACCGCATCCAGGATTTCTTCCGTTTGCACGCAAAATGAAAATCGCATCGCTCGATGTCCACGAGTTGGATCAAAGTCAATACCACAAGTCGTGGCAACTCCAGTTTCCTGAAGCAAGTTTTTACAAAAATTTTTGCTGTCATTCGTCAACTTCGTGATGTCGGCATAGATGTAAAACGCACCATCGGCAGGAGCCGGTTCCATGCCCATCTCCGAAAGTTCGTTCAGTAGAATTTCGCGATTTTTTCTATAACGTTTGACATGACCCCCTAACTCTTCGTGGCAGTCAAAGGCGGACAGGGCAGCCCATTGGGAGAGGGTCTGTGGAGAAATGAAAATATTTTGCGCAAGACATTCCACACTGCGTAGTAGGTTGTCCGGAACAATCATCCAGCCCAAACGCCAACCGGTCATGGAAAAATATTTGGAGAAGCTGTTGATTACAATAACTTCGTCAGAGTGAGTTAACGCGGATACTGCCGGAGCGCCGTATGTGATTCCGTGATAAATCTCGTCGGAAATGAGACGAATCCCCTCGCTTCGACAATACCGGCAGAGTATTTCCATTTCAGGGTCACCGATCATGGTCCCGGTCGGGTTGGCGGGACTTGCGATTATGAGACCATCCACGGGTTCGGGTAATTGTTCAAGCAGCGCAGGGGTCGGTTGGAAGCGGGTTTCCGGGCCTGAGCGAATTTCTACCGCCTCCAGCCCCACAGCCTTGAGGAGATTGCTGTAGCAGGCGTAGCCTGGAGCAACGAAAGCAACCCGATCTCCCACATCAAATGCTGAAAGGAAGGCTAGTAAAAATCCTCCCGAAGAACCGCAGGTTATCACAACATTGTCGGATGAAACATCCAGCGCATAGCGATCCTGGTAGTGGCGGGCAATTCGTCTGCGTAAAGGATTGATTCCCAAGGCCACGGTATAGCCAATTTTATTATCGTTTAAAATGTTTCTGGCTGCCGCCAAAACCTTTGAGGGGGCCGGTGTGCTCGGTTGCCCGACTTCCAGGTGAATGACGTCATTTCCCTTTATTTCACGCTCCGCGGCGGCCTGCATGACATCCATGACGATAAAAGGAGAGATTTGACCTCGATTTGAGATTTTCAACATTAGGGGATACCCTGCGATGACAATTGTGTTTGCGCTTCAGAAATATGAGTCGTTTGATTTGCGAAAGAGTAACTCTTTAGCCAAAAAGAGCAAGAGAGGAGTTACTTTGACAGGAAGGTTGACATGGCTTAGAATACTCAGTAGTGATTTTCTGGAATTTGAAGCGCCTTTCAAACCTGAAGCTACTGATCAATCTTTTTTATCTAGAAAATTTGTTCATGTGGAACAAATTCATGACGTGGATCACGAGCAATGTGGGAAGTTGAGATTTCGCTTTCGTCCAAATCCAAATTGATGACATCGGCCGCATTCACGCCTTCCGTTTCCTCTATAAATTTTATTCTATCCGACAATTCGATGATTTGAGCTACCTGTTGTTTGCATTGCTCTTGCTGAGTGCTCAATTGCTTCCGCAGGTTGTGAATTTCCTTGATTTTTCTTTCTATCATTTTTTCCAGGATTTTAATTGTATCATGGATGACATTGGGCACTGTGCCCATGTTTGGACGAGTCATTTTTTCCATCTCCTTGTTCCTGTTTATGAAATAAGATTCCGTACCTGAACAAAAATGCAGAAACGATGCCTAACTGGAAATGTATAAATTTTCATTGAAAAATTATGCAGTCATCGGAGACGTTGCGTTGAGTTGGATACCGACTCCCTGAATTTCTGCGCCTGCTTCTTCTTAAGCGACATACCGTAAAAGACATTTCCCCGGGTATCACAAACTGTAGCAATTTGAGTCGGACTGGCAGGGGCGAATCTAGGTTAACCCGAGTTCGAGATAAGAACTCAATCAATTCAATATGTTATGGAATCTTCCTATCTCAGGGTAACCTTTTCGTTCCTGCGAAACTTGTCCCCGCTAAACTTGTCCCCGCGAAAGCGGGGAGCGGGGAGCAGGAATCCAAGGGATCGAATATGTCATTCCTGGCTTGACCAGGAATTCAGAGGTATGCAGCCAGACAAGAAACCTGGAAAGGAATTTACAGGAAATTCCGAGAAAAGCGAACGTCCCTGTCCAATGTTGCGGAATTAATTTTTCGTACCCACGCGTTGGCCGAGTCTGAAAGCAGACCAGGACGGTCTGCTTTGGATCTGTCGGATCGAGTTATTTTGCCAATTGGACGTTGACGGCGCATGGCCCCTTGCGTCCTTCTCCAATATCGAAAGTCACTCTTTCGCCTTCTGCCAGATAACCACCACGTACTTCAGAATGATGCACAAATAGATCCCGGTCATCGTCCTGCTGGATGAATCCGTAACCTTTCTGCGTGTTGAACCATTTGACTATTCCTTCTTTCATTACGTTTCCTTTTATATTGGTTGAGTTTTATGTTTTCATTAACGGTTCTCTGATTTTTCATATATTTTTCACTTCATGATGTGAAGTGTAAGAGGAGAAACACTTTTTTAACTCGCATGAAAGAATGAAAAATCGGATGGGGTTCCTTTTAAATTCAATGGCGGGGTCGACGAGACTCGAACTCGCGGCCTCCGGCGTGACAGGCCGGCGTTATAACCAACTTAACTACGACCCCGCAATCGAAATGGTGGGCGCTACAAGGATCGAACTTGTGACCTACGGCTTGTAAGGCCGCCGCTCTCCCAGCTGAGCTAAGCGCCCTTCCCAAGTTTAAATAGAGAATTGCATTTTATACAGGAAAATCCCAAACATGGCAAGTTTTATTTTTTTTTCTGAAGCGTTGGAGGATGAAGCCCAGGCATTTCTTTGCTGCATCGAGGTAGTGGCGCCGGATACGATCGCTTTGAGTTCGAGTTTGTGAGTCAGATTAATTAATCTCATTAAACCACCAGCTCTGCTGGTGCGAACCTAATAGGCTTTGCCGGTCAGACATGAGAAACGTATCCGTGTCCGTGAGCCGTGCTCGTGCTCGTGAACGGTCAGTGAATTCGACGGCACATTTTGGTTAACATAGAAACAATGCGATGAAGTAACTGTTTTCCTTCGTCAAATAAAGGAGGCTGGATGATCTTCAACACGTTTAAAACATCGAGAATAGCAGCGCATTCCATTGCGGAACCTCGGGCAAATGCATAGAATCGTTGCTTGTCAGGAAAGGAATTTTTTCCACAGCCTTCTGCGATATTGAGAGGAATCGACCATGAGGCCCTTTTCAGTTGGTCAACTAAGGCTGAGTATCCTTTTGGCAATGTTTCGATGACTTGGACAGATAACGCTAAAAATTCGATGGAACATTGGTATACATCGAGTTTTTCATGATCTAACATGGCAGCCTTTTTCGTTCACGAGCACGAGCACGTCTTACGATGACGAACACGTTTTGCCCCCATCCTGGGGGCCTCTTCAAGCCACCGGCTCTGCCGGTGGTGATGACTATAAAATGAAATGTCATATAGGTCCCGGATCATCCCGGACTCGATCCGGGACCAGGATGATCCGGGAGCAGGATGTCGCCCGTATTCCCCTGGATTCCTGGTCAAGCCAGGAATGACACGTTTATTCAATTCTTAATTTGCGTAATTTTTATAATTTTATCAAACTGACAATAAATAATGGTTTTATACGACCGGACAGGCAAAAAAAGAAAAAATATTTTTTTCATTGAAATAGTACCAAACAGGTGCTATTTTATAAAATACGGAGTGAAAAAAGACTGAGAGATTCTACATCTTAGCAGGTATACCATTTCAGCCAACGGGTCCGATTGTTAAAATTATCCAAAAAAACCGATTACGCAATTATTTTGTTGAGTCACCTGGCGGTCAACAATAACCCGGTGAGCACCCAGGAGTTGTCGAGAACTTATCATCTTCCCCAAGCGATGGTGGCGAATATTTTAAAACAACTCGCTTCTTCGCAAATTATAGAATCAAAACGGGGGCAGCTGGGAGGGTATTCGTTGATTCGGGAACCGGAGAGCCTTTCCATTGCCGAGATTGTTCAGGTCACCGACAATCCATTCTTTTTAGTGGAATGCGCCCATGACAGTGAAGAATGCGCGTGTAAAATTATCCCCTGGTGTCCCACCCAGGATCCCTTGATTGCTTTACACAAACAAATTGAGACATTCATGAGATCCCTGACACTCGATCAGGTGATCCACCATCCACAATTCGATAACGAAAGGAGATCAATCAATGAAGCTGCCCATTTATCTTGACTATCACGCTACCACACCCATGGATGAACGAGTTTTGCAAGCCATGTTGCCCTATTTCTCGGAAACTTTTGGAAATGCTGCAAGTCGTAACCATGTCTTTGGCTGGCAAGCAGAAGAAATAGTAGGGGAAGCCCGAGATCGAATCGCATTCATTATAGGCGCGAGTGGCAGAGATATCGTATTCACCAGTGGTGCCACTGAATCGGATAACCTCGCTTTGCAGGGGGTTGCTGAATTTAATAAAGGAAAAGGCAACCATCTCATCACGGTTCCCACTGAGCACAAAGCCATTTTGGATACGTGTCATTACTTGGAGCAAAAAGGCTTTGAAGTGACCTATTTGAATGTGAACAAATATGGAGAGATCGATCTGCAACAATTGCAGGATGAAATCAAGGATGGTACGATTTTAGTGAGTATCATGGCGGCCAACAATGAAATCGGCACGATTCAACCTCTCAAGGAAATCGGCGCAATCACTCGTTCCAAAGGGGTATTGTTCCATTGCGACGCTACCCAGGGTATCGGGAAAATACCGATCGACGTGGAAGAGATGAATATCGATTTGCTTTCCATGACAGCCCATAAAATATATGGTCCCAAAGGGATAGGCGCCCTGTTTGCACGCAGGAAGAGACCGCGGGTGCGACTCTCTCCTATCATCCACGGGGGGGGCCATGAACGTGGAATGCGTTCAGGGACCCTCAATGTCTCAGGCATAGTCGGCTTTGCGAAAGCCATTGAAATCTGCCAGGCTGAAATGGATTCGGAAGGCGAGCGCCTGGTCAATTTGCGGGAACGGCTCTATAAAAATCTGAGGGATAAACTCGATTATGTGTTTTTAAACGGTCATCCCACTCGAAGACTTCCCGGTAATTTGAACCTCAGTTTCGCATACGTGGAGGGAGAATCTCTGATTATGGGAATCAGCGACATCGCCGTTTCTTCGGGTTCCGCTTGCACCTCTGCCAGTTTGGAACCATCTTATGTCCTCAGGGCGCTGGGAGTGGGAGATGAATTGGCGCACAGTTCGATTCGCTTCGGCTTGGGACGCTTCACCAGCGTGGAGGAAATTGATTATACCGCAGAAAAAGTGATCGCAACGGTCAGCCGCTTGCGAGAAATGTCACCACTGTATGAGATGGTTTGTGAGGGCACCGATCTCTCTACAGTGAATTGGACTTCTCATTGATATGGAATTATCGAGTAAAAACGATACAGGATATTTTCGAGCAGAATGCTCATTCCCGTATCACAGCATTAAATTGAATCTTGGAAAGGAACAAAATGGCGTACAGTGATAAAGTCGTGGACCACTACAACGAACCTCGTAATGTGGGAAGCTTCTCGAAAGAGGAAGAAAATGTCGGAACGGGATTGGTAGGAGCTCCCGAATGTGGTGATGTGATGAAACTTCAGATCAAAGTCGAAGAGGATCGCATTGTGGATGCGAAATTCAAAACCTTTGGCTGTGGATCGGCCATTGCCAGTTCCAGTTTGGCAACGGAATGGATAAAGGGTAGAACCATCAATGACGCGCTGACCATCAAAAATACCGACATTGTGGAAGAATTGTCTTTGCCTCCTGTCAAAATCCATTGTTCGGTCTTAGCGGAAGATGCGATTCGTTCTGCGATCAAGGACTACCAGGAGCGTGAAAATAACTAGAAAGCTTCAACCTTCATGTAAATAGTTCAAATCCGGGAGACTGAAAAATCAGGAACATTTCCGGATTATCATGGAAATCATCTCATTCTACGAATGCATTCCCGAGAATCATCCGTACAGGCTGTTTGTATGGGGTGTCAAACCACGATGGCGACACCCCTTTTTTGTTTTGCTTGCAATTCCATCCAACGCCTTAACGCCAAACCCAATTATTTCGAGATTTTCAACCTGGCTTACCGCTACGACCTGGACTTGGAGGAGTTGGAAAATCGTTATCAAAAGCTCTCTATGGAATTACATCCTGATTTTTATATCAGCGCTTCTTCCTTCGAGAAAAAACAAAGTCAGGAATCTTCAACGTTACTGAACCACGCATACAGTACCCTACGATCCCCCATTGCCCGTGCTGAATACCTGTTAAAGTTGCTGGCTCATGAGCAACGATTTGACCGGCGGCAACTGCCGAATGGATTTTTGGAAAAAATCTTTTTATTGCAGGAATCTTTAGAAGATTGGCTGACGCAAGATCCTCATTCTCCGGAAGTGAAAAAATTTCGTGTCGAGATTGAGAAAAATCTGGATCAAATCCGCCTGAAGATTTCATCTCACTACGCCCAGTTGGAAAAAATCTCGGCAAGACGGGAAGAAGTATTGCCAAAAATTCAACTCCAACTCAACGCAGGACGTTATTTCCAGAGTTTGCTCGATCGTATCAACAGGAGATTATCATGACAGAGCCCATTATTGGGATAGATTTGGGCACTACAAACAGCTTGGCTGCTATGGTATTTGAAGAGGGACCCGAAGTGATAGGTCGAGTTGGTGAAAACCCGATCGTACCCTCGGTACTGGCCAGAACCGACGCCGGTTGGATTGTAGGAAAAGAAGCGCTCCCTTTCCGTATTTCAATTCCGGATCGTACCGTCTATTCAGTAAAACGCTTGATGGGGCGAGATCTTTCCGAATTGACGGAGGAGCAGGACAATTTGCCATATACCATAGTGGAGGCGCAGCGTCAATTGATCAAAATCCGGCTTGGCGATGAGGAATATACTCCCCAGGAACTCTCAGCTGAAATTTTAAAAAAAGTGAAAAAGGAAGCAGAGCAATGCTTGGATTTTGCGATTAAAAAAGCTGTCATCACGGTGCCCGCATATTTTGATGACGCTCAAAGGCAGGCGACTCGAGATGCCGGAAAGATCTCGGGGCTGGAGGTTGTGAGAATTGTCAATGAACCCACTGCGGCGGCGATTGCCTATGGATTGGATGAAAAAAAGAAAGGACACGTTGCCGTCTATGACCTGGGAGGAGGAACCTTTGACATTTCGATCCTCAAACTCACGGCTAAAGTTTTCAAAGTGGTCGCAACATGCGGAAATACGAACCTGGGAGGTGATGATTTCGACTATGCCTTGAGTGACGAACTGAAAGCCATGGTACAGGAAAACTATCCACAGGCGGACCTGGGCGACCCCATTTCCCAACAAATCTTCAAACAATCCGCAGAAACATTGAAAATCCAATTGAGTGCGGCATGGGAAGCGAATTACCAAATCTACATTCCTGAAAAATCGATTGCCTTTCAAGGCGTATTTACGAGAGCCGAATTCGAATCCGTGATCGCAGGAACCTTAACAGAAACTTTGAAAAGCTGTCAACAAGCATTGGATGACTGTGGATTGGAAGTCGAGGCCATAGATGAAGTGGTGCTGGTAGGAGGGTCTACTCGTATTCCGGCTGTCAGGAAAGAGGTCGAAGCATTTTTCAAACGTCCTCCTCATGTCGCGATTGATCCATACAAAGTGGTTGCCATGGGAGCCGCCATTCAAGGACATTTGCTGGCAGGAGGAAGAAGGGACTTCGTGTTGTTGGACGTTATTCCTCTATCATTGGGAATCGAAACCTTAGGGGGTACTTTTAGTAAAATCATTACGCAAAATACGACCATTCCCGCAGAAGCGACGGAGATGTTTACCACCCATGTGGACAACCAGACTTCCATTGATATCAACCTGTATCAAGGTGAAAGGGAATTGATCAAAGATTGCCGCTGTTTGGGACAATTCAAGCTGAGGAACATTCCCGCGATGCAAGCCGGGTTGCCTTTGGTAGCAGTGACCTTGCACGTGGATGCAAACGGCATTTTGAAGGTTTCGGCCCTGGAGAAACGCAGTGGAAAGCAGGCAGTGATTGAAGTGATTCCATTTCATGGACTGACCCGCTTTGAAATTGATAAAATTATGGAAGATTCAATCGAACATGTCTTCGACGACTTCAATGAAAGACAGTTGATTGAATTTCGCAATACCATGGAATCCGTCTTCTCCGGAATTGAAAAGGCATGGGAGAAGGCCGAGAAAATATTGACCCCACCCCAGCTTTTGGCGATCCGCCAACAAATGAAAATTGTGAAGGATTGTTCAACGGGTCAAGACGTCCTGATTTTCAAGGAACAAATGGATATCCTTGGAGACCTGACCCGTCCCCTGGCCGATGCTGTCATCGGCAATGCCGTACTGGAGGAATTACAAAAATCTTCTCGTTGATCTTCTTAACAGTTGGACGCTTGCGGTCTCTTGAAAGTGAATAAAAAATGAATATCCTGCAAACTCTACGTGAACGTGGTTTTTTTCAGCAATGTAACCATGCGGATGCCTTGGAAAAACGTTTACAAGAGGGGCCAATTTGCTGCTATACCGGCTTCGACCCAACAGCAGACTCCTTCCATGTCGGAAACCTTATTCCCATGATGGGGTTGTCCCATCTTCAAAAGGCCGGGCATCGAGTCATCGCTCTCATTGGAGGTGGAACGGCCCTGATAGGCGATCCCTCCGGAAAAACGGAGTTGCGTCAAATTCTCTCCGCAGAAGAGATTGAATCCAATATCAGCGGACTCCGCTCCCAGCTCGCAAAGTTTTTGGATTTTGAAGCAGGAGCCATATTGGTGAACAACGCCGATTGGTTGCGCAAGCTCAATTACATCGATTTTCTCCGAGATATCGGCCGGTATTTTTCAATCAACCGTATGCTTTCTTTCGAGACCTATAAAACACGCCTCGAGACCGGATTGACTTTTCTGGAATTCAACTACCAACCCTTGCAAGCATATGATTTTCTGGAACTCCATCGACGATATGGTTGTCTTTTGCAAATGGGAGGAGACGATCAATGGGCCAACATTCTCTCCGGATGCGATTTAATCCGCCGTGTTGCCCAATCCGAAGCTTATGCTCTCACTTATCCACTCTTGACGCATGCTTCCGGCAAAAAGATGGGGAAAACTGAAAAAGGAGCAATATGGCTCAGTGCGGAAAAAACCTCTCCCTATGACTATTACCAATATTGGATCAACATCGAGGACGCCGATGTGCGTAAGTGCCTGGCTATTTTTACTTTCCTGCCAATGGAAGAAGTTGAAGCCTTAAGCCGCTTAAAAGGCGCGGAAATACGCCATGCAAAAAACCGATTGGCCTTTGAAGCAACTACTTTATTGCATGGAAAAACCGTGGCTCAGAATGCCAGGGAAGCAGCAGAATCCCTTTTTGGTGGACAATCTCAAAACCTGGAAAGTGTTCCCTCGAGTACTTTATCAATTGAAGATCTCAAAGCGGGTATGGATTTATTCACCATCTTTCTTGAAACAGGACTCTGCAAATCGAAAGGTGAAGCGCGAAGATTGCTCAAACAGGGAGGAATTTACGTCAATGAGGCGCGTATCGAAGATGAAGGATTTCGGTTCAAAGCAGAGAGTATAACAGCGGGTAGCGCTTTACTGAGAGTTGGTAAAAAACGCTATCATCGCCTCGTTTTTCGGTGAGATATCTTTTTCCTGAATTGTATTGGATTCAATCCTCCCAAAAGTGGATTAAGGGATCGATTTTCTCCAAATCTTCTTCTTCGCATGGGCTTGGGAAGCCGATTTCATCGAATCCTTTAAAAATGAGCATCGGTCCCCAATAGGATTCGTTGTTCAATTCCCATTCTTTTTGCCGCCCTTGCCAGGCCCCTTCGCCGTCAATATATCCCATCAAACCGAATGGCAGTTCAATTGCATCGGTGGCGTCGCACCTCAACAAATCGCAAAGCGAGTCGACATCCAGGTCAGTTACGTCAATCAGGTCTCTTGATTGTTCATCCGGATCGATAAAAATATATGGCCCTTGTTTCATAAACCTGGATTCAGACTGGAATTTTTTAAACTTTGAAACTGCTTTTTGAGTCTCAATTGGGGGTTTGATGATTTTTCATGAATGGAGTCTGGTTCCTAACGAGAGAAATATAACAATTCGTCTCAGTCCGATTGGAATAAAGTTTGATTGGATGTGAGGTTCAATTTGTGTTTGTCACTAAATTCATCGGCGTTGAATTGTTGGACATATCCCTCCAGCGTCGTGTTCACACGGTCGAAAAAAGGTTGAGGATAAACACCAAGCGCGACCGTGGCAATGGCCAGTGGCAATAGCAGCAAGATTTCCCGGGGTGTCAAGTCCTTGAGATTGGCGATGACGTTACTTTTAATGGGACCAAAAATGACACGCTGGTACATCCACAACATATAAACTGCAGCAATAATCACTCCAAACGCCGCAACAATCGCGTAGTATATGTTGAGCCGGGCAGCTCCCAGCATCACCATCAATTCCCCGACAAATCCATTCAATCCCGGCAATCCTATGGAGGCCAGAGAGAAAAACAGGAAGAAAGCGGAAAAAACCGGCATCGTATGTACGACTCCCCCATACTCTTTGATTTCCTGGGTGTGGGTCCGTCCATAAAGCATCCCCACGCAGAGAAACAAGGCGCCAGTGACCAGGGCATGGTTGATCATTTGTATCAACCCTCCTGCCAGGCCCTGAACGTTAAAGACGAATATCCCGAGAATGATGTATCCCATGTGCGCTACGGAAGAGTAGGCAATCAGTTTTTTTAATTGAGGTTGGACCATTGCCACTAATCCTCCATATATGATTCCCACCAAACCAAATATAATTATGACAGGTACATAGAAGTCCGAAGCTTCTGGAAACATGGGAATCACAAAACGGATGATACCATAAGGGCCAAGCTTGAGAAGCAATCCCGCCAGTTCTACGGAACCGAGCGTTGGTGCTTCGTAGTGGGCATCTGGCAGCCAGGTATGAAAAGGAAACAATGGCGCTTTAATTGCGAAAGCCAGGCAAAATCCGAGGAACAACCACATCTGGGCAGAGCGTGGAACGGAAAGTTCGTACCAGTCCGGAATGCTGAAAGACCACAGTCCGAAAGTCTCGTGATAGAGAATACCGGTATAAATCAGCGAGGCCAACAGGAGTAAGGAACCAAAGACGGTATAAATGAAAAACTTGGTGGTTGCGTAAATACGATTACTTCCTCCCCAAATCCCGATCATAAAATACAAAGGTACCAGCATGATTTCGAAGAATGTGTAAAATAACACCGCGTCCAGTGCCATGAAAGAACCGAGAATCCCCACTTGCAGAAACATAATTTGCACCTGGAAAGGCCAACTCCTCTCCTTTGTATACCAGGTTGCCACCAGCGCGGGGGGCAATAAAAAAGCCGCCACCAATACCAATCCCAAGCTGAATCCATCGATACCCAGGTAATAGTTAATGCCGAATCGTTCGATCCAAGGGATTTTTTCGACAAATTGGAATCCGTAAAAAGAGGGATCGAACTTGAATGTTAGATAGCCGCAGAGTCCCAGCGTCAAAAGACTGCAAAGAAAATTTGCCACATCTGCGGAAAGCCCGCCATATCCATTACGGAGCAGTACCGCAAACAATGCGCCAAGCAGTGGGGAAAAAATGATAATGGTCAGAATCGGGAATCCGACGCTGTCGGATGCGACAATCTGTCCGGTTTCCGCTGCCTGGGTTGGGAGGGCAATGCCGAACAAGATGAAAATAGCGATAAATATAATGTTCCAGGGAATGGATCTGAGTTTCATGGAAGTCCTTTGAGATGACAATATATTGAGATCATTAATATTACTTATTAAAAGAAAATCGCGCTCAGCAAACAATGGCTGAAAGAAAATATGACCAATGGAAAATGAAAATTCCAGTCTTCTTTAAGAAATCGAAAATAAATGCGTATTGCAGCGAAAATAACTTATCCTGCTATGCGACGGGTGAAGCTCATCATCCTTGTTTGCCATTTTAATTTGGTCGTTGTTATCCATAGGAAGCCTGAGGGTTGAAACAGACCACCGCACCGGTTGTACTGGTGGGGAAAAATTCATGCGATGCAGTGAGAACGATCCCCAGTTCTTCGGCATGCAGTAGCTCGTAGATCACGCGGTTGACAGCCACGTTCTGCAGTCCCGGATAGGCCGGACTGTAACGAGTGCCTGCATTTGGGTCGGTTTCCGTATTTCGACGCAAGCGATCATGAAGATAAGAAGCCATATCTTCCGCCACCCGATCTGAGAGTCCTTGTAAATAAAGGGAAGATTCACTGTCGCCGTCCTCCTTGAATTTTTCGACGGCATTCGGACTTTCTTTTCCTCCTGTTGAAATTTGTAAACCAATCACGTCCATGTTTCCACTGGAACGGGGGAGAAAAAATTGAGCGGCAGAAAAGATATCCCGGTTCCCTTTTCCCACTACGACTGTGAAGTCGATGCGTGCAATTTCATCGTCCAAATTGTCAGGATGGTATACAATCACCTCATCGCCTTCGGCCTGACAAGGGAAAAGACCGATTTTTCCCTCAGGAACTATCCACTTGTGACGATGTGCGTCTTTGACCCACTTGTCTTTCAATTCTTCCACGTCCTGAATCGAGAAACCCTTTTGTTCCCATGCGCTTTTTCGTCCCAGCTTCCAGTTGAGCGCATAGAGAGTTTTCGTGTCCAGTGAAAGCTCGGGGAGAGGAACACGGACGCGTTCGATTCGATAGGAAACGGCAGGAGCTCCATAGTCCTCAAACGACACTTGCCGTCGGGGTAATGTAGCCAGCAGGGACTCCAACTTTTCGCTTTGCTGTCTGGCACGTAAATAGTACTTTTTCAACTCCTCGGCATTCGTTTGGGTGAATGATTCACGATTCTCCGACTGCAACAGTTTCATGACGTTCACCCCATCCATACCCGATTGACAGTAAAAGACATTCTCCTTGATCTCATCCAGGTTCTCCTGTCCTCCCATTGCCACGTACCCGGCATGCCTTTTACTCACCGGTGCGCCGCCAATGAGCACTGGGATGGTCATCTCGGCCTCCTTCATCATCTTCACAACTGTGATCATGTGATTGGATGTTTGTACCAGCAAGGCGCTCAAACCAATTGCGTCTGCTTTTTCAGTCCGGGCTGTGCTCAAATATTTTTCCAGAGGAACCTGCACCCCCAGGTCAATGACGCGGTAGCCATAATTTTCAAAAAGGGTTTTGGCCAAATCTTTTCCGATGCTGTGCACATCCTGGTAGACGGTTCCCAGGACAATGGTTCCTTTAGAGCCTATCTCATCCGTGATTTCCACCCCTGTCTTTTTCTTCATGTAGGTTTCCAGGAAACCCATCACCTGCTTCATCACGTCTGCCGACTTGAGCAAATGAGGTAATGAGACTTCTCCACGTCCAAATCCATCTCCCAATTCCTGCATGGCCACCATCAAGTAATCATTGATCAAGTCCAATGGAGCAATATCTCGAATGATTTCGGCAACTTGCAAGACGATCTTATCCTGGTAATCAAAGGACATCCCTTCCATTTCCAATTGCCCGGGGGTGCGTTCTTTAAATCCGTCCTTTATTTTTTCACAAACGGCGCGTGTTAACGACAAATCGTTATAGTTGTTCAGACGCTTTTTAGTTTTCCCTCGTTTTGCTTGGGCGATTTCTTCCAACATTTCAAAAGCTTCCATGTCGCGTTCCAAAATGATTTTCAATCCCAATTGGTAGTCGTGGACATCGAGGCTTTCGACAGGAACATAATGATTGGGGTTGACGATGGCCGCATCCAGTCCTTTTTTACGAGCTTCATCGAGAAAGACGGAAGTGAGGACCACGCGCATGTATGGTTTTTTAGCCAATCCATTGGTTAAATTTCCCACGCCGATAGAAGTGCGCAAGTCGGGATGGATTGCTTTGATACGAGGAATGGCGTTTAAAGATTCAAGGGCGAAGTTTGCGCCTTCCACCGACTCGGCTCCGATAGGAAAAGCATTGATGTCGATGAGCAATTGATCGGCAGTCACGCCATGTGTTGCGCAGCTTTCAACGATTTGCCGCGCCAGGTCGCATTTGTCTTCAACTGTCAAGCCCGGTCCTTGGGGACCCGTTGCCAGAGCAATGTAGAGGGGGTGATGAAATTTAGTGACTGGCACCAAGGCATCGACTTTGGTCAACCCGGTTTGATATTCTTCCATGGAGATCGAATTGACGATCGGTCTGCCGGGGTAGACTTTGATGGCTTCTCTCAAAGCGGACACGTCGAACGAATCCAGACAAAAAACTCCGGGAAAATCAGTCGTCAATTCTTGAATCACCCGTGGCAGGATTTCAACGGTATCCACCAGGTTGGAATCCATACAAATGTCGACAATTTGCACTCCCAACTCCTTCACTTGTTCATTGACCACCTCTTCCAGGATATCGAATTCGACAGACTGGTTTTCATTTTCAACCGCATCCCGCACTTTCCTGGAGCCTCGTACGTTCAAACGTTCTCCAATACGAATCAGGTTTTCCGAGCTATCCAGCAACACTGCATTTTGGGCTCCGGAAATATAATCCCCTTGCTCAATTTTGCGCTCAATCGGACTTTTGCCATGAACAGCATTCGCAATCGCTCGAATATGGGCCGGTGTTGTACCGCAACATCCCCCAATCAGGTTGACGCCGTGTTTTTCAACAAACATTCGTAAATATTCGGCAATGGATTGTGGTCCTACTTTATAGACGGTCTGGCCGTTTTCAGAGACTGGCAATCCCGCGTTGGGTACCACGGAAATCGGTAATTTGCAGTATCGAGCGATTTTTTCTACAGTGGGAATCATCAAATCCGGTCCGATGGAACAATTGATGCCGAAAACATCGATGCCGATATCCTGGACCGTAGTGAGGGCGGCGTGGATGTCCGTGTTGAAAATCTGCATTTTACAGAATTCATCAACCGTCACCTGAACAATGATGGGGAGGCGGACGTGTTTTTCCGCCATCGCTCTCAACCCTCCGGCAACGGCGGCCTTGACTTCCAGGATATCCTGCTGTGTTTCGTATAGAAGCGCATCCACCCCGCCGTCCAGCAAACCCAGTACCTGGTGGTAAAAATTAGCTTCCAGTTGATCCCAGTTCCCCTTATTCAAGTTAGCGGTCGTGCTCGATAAGACCCAGTTTGAAGGACCGATGGAACCAAGAACAAACAAAGGTCTTCCGTCATATTCCTCTGAGAGCGAGTACGACCGCAATGCCTTTCGAGCCACCTGGGCGCCGATCAGGCTGGCATAGTACGCAAGTTCTTCGTACGATAAATTGACCAGGTTCAGGTCATATGGAATGCCTTTAAAGGACCTTGCGTCTATTTTTTTAAAGTCGAAATCTCCCAGTCGCAAGGGACTCGATCCAAAAGTGTTGGTTTCTACGGCATGGGCTCCTGCTCGAAAATAGTCGAGGTGAATGTTTTCTACTGCACCTGGCAGGGAAAAATTCAGCATGTCCGTCAACATGCGAAATGCGGACCCTCCATAATCTTCATCGTCGAGTCCCAGGTTCTGGATCATGGTCCCCATCGCCCCGTCCAGTACAATCACCTGAGATTTCAATGCCTCTAACAACTGCATCAATTTTGTTCCTTACAATGCTTGGTCCAGTGAATCAATGACCGGTTTGATTTGTTCTTCACACCCGACAGACAATCGAATCAAATAACGGGGGAGCCCAATGGCATCCAGGCATTCGTCCGACTCATGATAGTGGGCCAGCATGGTATAGGGACAAAGAATCGTTTGATTAGATCCCAGGCTGGGGGCTTTCAATATATGGAGAAGCGGAGCATCATAGAATTGACGTAATCCCTCCAACCCCGGACGTTTCAAAGTAAAGCTCATCACGCTACCAGGACCTTTCAACAGACGTCGTGAAACGTGATAACTGCGATGTGAGGGTAAATTGTGGAAATATAATCTATCTACGCCAGGATGTTTTTGAAGAAATTCCGATACCTGCAGCGCATTGGCTCGGAAGCGTTGCATGCGTTTCTCAAAATCCTGTATCTGCTCCCACAATACGGCGCTTTCCAGGGAAGAAAGATCATTGCCCCATTGCTGCTGGTATAGTCTGATTCGGGTTACCATTTCCGCATCATTCAGTAAAATCACGCCACCTCCGTGATCGTTCGTTCCATTCAGGTATTTAGTCGTACTGTGCACTACGAAATCCACTCCGAATTGCAAGGGTTTACAGTTGCTTGGAGTAGCAAAGGTATTGTCGACAATCACCGGAATCTGATGCGCTCGGGCCCTTTCGAGGATGCATTCCAGGTCTGGTACGTCGTTGAGTGGATTTGTAATGGTTTCAGTGATGATGGCCGCAATCTGGTCACTCAGCGCGTTTTGGAATTGATCCATTTCATCCACGCCGATAAAACGGTTCTCTACCGGTATCCGCTGTTTGGCATGAGTGAGGAGAGCGTAAGTATCGGTATAAAGGTGGCCGATCGCAATGATTTTAGCTTTTTCAGGACGTCTCAGCAGGTTCATCAGCGTGCTGATGGCTTGCATGCCAGAAGGAAACAGAAATCCATAACGCGCATTTTCCATTTCACAAAGTCGTTCAATCAATTTCTCTTTGCGTGAATCTGCTGGCGTCTCCGCTTCTCCCAAAAAATAAGCAGCGTCTCGACTTGAAAGAATGGGTCCCCGCTGAATTCGTAATTTTTTCAGCTCTTCCATCTGACGATCCAGGTTACTGAGGATAGCGCCTGCGCCAACCTCATCGTTCGCTTTGTTCAGTGGAAAAACCCAATAGTTGACCAGCCTGGAGCCTCTTTCTTTTGGTGGGAACCCTCCTGAAAGCAAGACGATGGGGATCCGACTGGACTTTGCCGCCTTTAAAAAAGATTCGCGAGTTTCTATAAAAGCACCGGGATCCCGAACATCGATGACCAGCAATTCGTCCTTTTCCCCGGAAAAAGGAAGAAAGGTTTCAATTCGTGCGGGATTGACGAGGCAAACCTTGGTCTTCAATGCAGAGAGAGAGGATTCAATGGAAAATGGCGCTCCTGCTTCGTGATCCGAAACCAGTTTTATCCGCATCCGAGGTTTTGTGAACAACAGGTAATCCAATAATTCCAAAGCAGCAGATTGAAAAGAAGTGTATAGCAGACAATGCCGAATCTGGTAATGCTCCTGCAACCCTTGTTGAATCCTGTACAATGGGGGACTGTCAATGAACCGGTAGTATCCGAAGTCGAAAAAACAGCGCCCTTCCTGCCAATCGATGATCTCGTCCAGCGTGGGAATGGTGGCCGTCACTGAAAAAGGTCCGTTGACCGGCTCAGCTTGACGTCTCAGATCGTCGGCCGGTGGATTTTGTGGAAGAGGAAAGGGAAAGCGGGTCTGGTTCATATACATTCGGGAATGTTCGAGTCAATCAATACGCGTGATTTCGAAGTTTCTGGTATTCGGATTGAACCTGGCAAGAATTGCGCCGTCTCGTCTGCCATTTTTTATACCGCATACCAGGTAATGTATATCGGGATAGCGCGGTTCTCCATTCCACAATGCCTCTTCTCTGTCTTTCTCAGAAAAATAGGCCCCCACGTCGGGATGCGTGTGGAAAATTATTTTGATACGGAATTTCCTTTTTTTCAAATCCCGTTCCACTTTCAACTGTTCCAGCGGGTCCATCATATATGCGTTGCGGTTTGTACGGGGGTACATGTCAGGATCTTTTTTATGATAGTCATTCATCACGTTTTTCATGGAATGAACCTGGGCGAGATGATCAACGTCGCTCACTTTTCCACTGATCATCCCACATGCTTCCTCCGGATATGAAGCAATTCCCAAAGCATAACACTGTTCCAGGATTTGAGGATCAAATGGAATCATTGTATTTCAGACTCGAAAGAGTTTCCGTAGAACGGCGATAACCCCGGTTTTTTTCATTCCTCTTGAAAAACAGGCATCACTTCTGTGATAAATGCCTCGAAAGCATCCCAATTGATCGGAGGTCGAAACGCAATATTGAGACCCTTGACACCTGTTTCGGCATATTGACCAATTCGATCGATTGCTTGTTGGGGAGAGCCGGTCAGCACGCCGGAACCTATATTGGCGGGTATTTCTACGGGTGGAGCATCACCTGCGTCTCCGGAATTCATGAAAAAACCAAGGTTGGTGCTTGTTTCCAATTCGTCAGGGTCTCTCCCTGTTTTTTCGCACGCTTTCTCCAATCGCTGTAAACGATCTTTAACAGATTCAGGAGAAAGGTAGGGCATGTTGAAACCATCCGCATACTTCGCCGCAAATTGAGGCGTTCGTATTTTGCCTTTTCCTCCTACCCACAACCGAATTTCAGAGTTGTAGGGTCTGGGACTGGCAACCGCGCCGGAGATATTGTAATAGCGCCCCTTGAAGTTGGTGACGGGATCACGAAACAGGGAACGGATAACCTGTAAGGATTCCTCCAATTGATCGAGACGTTGACCTAAAGGGGGAAAATCATATCCGAAATCCTGGAACTCTTCCTCGAACCAACCTGCGCCAAGGCCAATTTCCGCCCGTCCTCCGGAAATGTGATCGATGGTGATGGCTGCTTTTGCCAGGAGACATGGGTTGCGGAACAAGGCGCAAAATACCAGGCAACCCACTCGTACTTTTCGGGTCGATGCAGCAAGCGCGGCCATAGACGCAACGGCTTCGAAACAAGGATTCTCTCTTGACTCGAGCGGGTTGGGATAAAAATGATCCCACACCGAAATCCAGTGAAAACCTGCTTCTTCCGCCCGGTGCCAGACTCGTAGAAGTTCCTCCATGGAAAGATCTTGTGGACCCGTATGAATGCCGAGTTTGAGTTTCATTTCGCTCCTTTTTTACTATAATTCGGGGAGAAGGGCGGTCCCGACCGCCTTTGAAGATCAAGTTGTCGAAGCTTGATAAATACTTTCAATAGAGGTGTCCAACATGGTATTGAATTGCTCTTCGGATTGTTGGGCAGTCAGCCCTTCCGTCAATGCGCGTGAGAAACTCGCAATCATGCGATTTTGTCGTGACAGCCTGGTATTGGCCTCTTCCCGACTGTAACCACCGGATAGCGCTGCCACTCTCAGTACATTGGGATGATCGATACAGTCCTGGTAAAAATTGTCTTTTTCAGGCAGTGTCAGCTTGAGCATCACCCATTGTCCGTCTTCCAATTGCTCCAGACCCTCGAGAATTTCCTTTTTCAAGATGTTTTCTGCTTTTGCCTTGTCCGGACAATGGATATCGACTTCGGGTTCGAGGATGGGCACCAGGCCATTTTCGAGGATTTGATGGCCTGTTTCGAACTGTTGCCTGGCAACGGCAGCAATACCCGAGGCATCTGCCTGCTTGATAACAGAACGCATTTTCGTACCAAATATTCCTTTTGACTTCGCTTTTTCCAACAACGAGCGCAATCCTGGTATGGGTTTCATCACCTGCGTCCCGTTTTGCTCATCTGCCAATCCTTTATCTACTTTGAGAATAGGCACCACCTGTTTCACGTTCCACAAGTAATCCGCTGAAGCCATACCTCCGATTTCCCGGTCCATCGTATTTTCAAACAGAATGGATCCCAGGATCCTTTCACCCGTGAATTGCGGACTGCTGATGATACGGGTTCTCATCTGGTGAATGAGGCTGAACATCTCATCGTCACTGGACCACGCATCGTTGTCAATACCGTAAAGGCGAAGCGCTTTGGGGGTGCTGCCCCCACTTTGGTCGAGTGCCGCTATGAATCCCGTATTATTTTTGAGTTTCTCGAGTTGTTGTTCGTGATTGCTCATGATACTCCTTTATGATCTATATACTTCGAAAGAATTGCGTATCCATTAATAGCAGCTATCCATGGCTTGTCAAGCATGCTCTCGAACTCTCCGGAAAAAAACCGTTGCGACATGGGTAAAAAAGATTAAACCCAAGAGCCTTGGATGGATTCGCATCGAGCAGCCGTCGAATCGCAACGGTTCTTGCCAAACTGTGATATTATAATCGAATTCGTAAAGCAGCATCCCATTTTCCATGGCAGTTCCTTCCTTTCCTGAACATTGATGAAAGAGCGAGTTGAATTTAAAAGAAATTTAGGACTGTTCCTGACAGTGATGATTGGTATTGGCGCGATGATAGGCCCAGGAGTTTTCGCATTGCCGGGTGAATTGGCTCATATGGTGGGCCCTTTGGGAATTCTGGTATATCTGGCCATGGGAGGATTGGCATTCCTCACCGCCCTGAACTATAGCGTGTTGGGCGCCGCTATCCCGATTGCGGGCGGTGGATATTCTTTTGCAAGCCGGACCCTGCCCAAACCCATTTCTTTTTTTACGGGATGGTTCCTTTGGATAGGCAATACGGTCGCCTGCGCCATGTATGTCATTATTTTTGCCCTCACTATCCGGGCTTACTTCTGGCCCGAAGTCAACATCATTCTACTGACTTCGTTGACGACCCTGGTCTTCACCGCCTTGAATTTCCGTGGAATGTCGGAGTCGATCAAAGTCATCACCCTGATGAACCTGGTCGAGTTGGCAGTGCTTTTGGGAATTGCCTTGTTGGGCGTAAGCAAAGTTGAACTCCCCAATTTACAGCCTTTAGCGCCATTGGGATTCGCGGAATTTATTCCAGCCATGGCGCTGATTTACATATCCTATGTCGGTTTCGATCTCATTGCGGATGCCTCTGAAGAGATCATCAATCCTGGTAAAACAATCCCGCGCGCCATCCTCATCACAGTTGGCGTCGGGATAGTTATCTACGTGTTTGTGGTGGGAATCATGATGGCCACCGTCCACTACACGGATTTGGCGGAGAGTGAGGTCCCCTTTATTTTCGCTGCAGAGCATATTGTAGGCGATTGGGGGCGTTGGGCGGCCATTGTGGCAACAATCATGGCCAGTCTTTCCGCCTTCTCCGTTACTTTGGGCTCCAGTGCCCGGACCTTGTATGCATTGGGGAGGGACCGGCATTTCCCTGTTATTTTCGCGAGTTTGCATCCTCGTTATCAAACCCCCTACATCGCGCTTTGCATTTGCGCGCTGATGATCATGCTGGTCAGCGCTACGGGCATCATCAAATTTGTTGCATCCTTTGCCGGCTTCGGCTATCTGATGGGAGTGGGAATCGTCAACTGCACGGTGATTGCGCTTCATAAAAAAATGCCCAATTTGCGGCGTCCGTTCAAACCCATTTTCTTTCCCTGGATCCCCATTGTGGGTGCGATTTCGTGCTGGCTTTTCGTGCTCGCCCTGGAGTGGAGAAGCTTTGTTCTCGGAGGGATCATGACGCTGGCAGGGGCCGGCGTTTACTTGTTGCAGCCTGCCAACCGTCGTGAACTCGGCAGGTTGTATGAACATGTTTTTGCCCGTATTAAAAGATGGGCTATTTCAAGAAGGAGAAAACGTATGCGAGTGCTGGTAGTCGGTGGTGGAAGGCTCGGGAAAAGTGTTGCCAATCAACTATTGATGAAGGACGAGCACCGCTCCATTTTTCGCTCGGCAGAACATCAAGTGACTTTTGTCGAAAAAGATGAACGCCGGTGTCATGAGTTGGAACAGCATTACAACGTCCCCATCTACCAGGGAGATGGAACCGACAAAGGACTGCTGGAACAAATAGAACTGAAGAAGATGGACGTGGTGATTTCCACTTTGAACAACGACAATCAAAATGTAGTGGCTTCCCTGCAGGCCAAGCGCCTGGGGGCCCCGTTGGTCATCTCTCTGGTTATTGATTCAGATTACGTTCCCCTGCTCGAGGAAAACAACATAGTGGCCATCAGTACTCCCAAAGCCAGTGCGATCATGGTGGAAAATTACCTGGAACGCCCTGGTATCGCAGAACTCTTCGAGTTGGGAGGAGGGGAAGGCAGTCTTGCTGGTGTTTTCGTGGAAAAAAATGCGGAAGTGACAGGAAAAGCTCTTAAAAATATTCAACTTCCCGTAGATTGCATTGCCGCAGCGATCATTCGTGAAAAAAAATTCCTCGTTCCCCGGGATGACACTATCATCCAGGAAAAAGATTACGTGTTGTTCGTGGGCTTGACTCAAGCGATCAAGAAAGCGCGGGAAGTGTTTATGGTGGCTGCTCGTCGCAAAGCCATTCAAGGGAGTTCGATTTTTCAATTGGTAGAACGCATGCGGCGACGAAAAACCGATGAATTGGACCGCGAGTTGAGAGGCATAATCAAAAAGAGGGCAACGACGGAAAAAGATCCCTTTGACGCCCTGGTTGAAAAGGCCTTTGTGTTCGACCTTCACGGCGAGTCGAATTTTGAGGCAGTTTTACAAAAAGTCTCTGCTGAATTCTCCAAACGGCTGTCCATCCGTCCCGAAGACTTGGAGGCGGGCTTCCGGGAAGGCAGCGAAATCGGAATGACGCCCGCAGCAGACGGGGTGGCCCTGCCTCATTTGCGTTTTGCCGATATCGACCATTCTGAACTGGTACTGGTACGTTCTGTTCCGGGAGTTTACTTTGCCGGAGATGAGACCTCCGTGAGTACGATTTCAGATCAACCCAACCATGCATTTTTCTTTTTAGTCAGTCCTGAAAAAGATCCTGCGCAGCACCTGAGAATTCTGGCCCGCATTGCGGAATGCGTAAACAACGCCCAATTCATGCAAGAGTGGCTGACCGCCCGCAACGAGGAGGAATTGAAAGAAACCCTGGTCCATAAAGAACTTTTCTTTTCTTTACGTTTGCACAAGGATTCAAAAAACGCCCCACTGGTTGGCCGGAAAATCCAGGAATTGCCACTGCCCGAAGAAATTATGGTAGCGCTCATTCACCGCAACAACCGCATCATCGTTCCACGTAACCATACCGTGCTCGAAGAAGAAGACCGTTTGACCATTGTGGGAGAAGTGGAGGGAATCAAAAAATTTCGTGAACAATATGAAGATTAAAAAGGAGATCGAAACAGGATATCTTAGCCTGTAATGAAAATCACCTCGAGGATCTCTCCGGCAAGATGACAGTCCATCCAATTGAGGAAGAATTTATGAAATTTACGATTTGGAGACGGAACCCTGAAGTTTATTTGGGATTTTTGGAAAAACATGGTCGCGAACCCCAGTTTCTTTTTGGAAAAGAGGGCAAATTCAATGAGCACGTGGCGACTTTCGACACGGAAAGCAAAGCCGCGCTCGAAACCATTTTCAACGAATATGTCAGTGAATATCCGCCCAAGGAAGCGGGGGATTTCATCATTGTTCAAATCGACACCATGCGCATACAAGAAGTGAGCCTGGAGAACAACGTCTGATTTTACCAGAAAGAGGCGTTGGTGCGAGAGGGGGGACTCGAACCCCCACGCCTTTACGGCACCAGATCCTAAATCTGGCGTGTATGCCAATTTCACCACTCTCGCAGCTTCGGGGGGGAGAGGAAAACCTCTTTTCCGGGATAATACAATGACCTTGCGCTCCTCGCTCAACTGAAGATCACTTCTTTGGCGTAGAGCGTGTCGACGTACTCTCTCACCGCCTGAATCTTGTTGTTTTTGATTTCAAAGATCATGTTGTAATAATTTTCGTAATTTCGTCCCTTAACCGTTTTGGCCCGTGCGATCCACTCCACCACAACGCAATCTCCTTCACCAATCACATTGCTGATCTCGAGGGACAGACTGTTGGGCACCAGCAAGGGTTGGGAACGACCAAAAAAATCTTCAAAAATGGCCTTCTTCCCCGTATACGTACCGGAAAGAGGCAGGGTGCCGGGCAACCACCACGTGGCATCGTCTGCGAAAGAGTCCATCGCTCCTTCGATATTGCCTTTTACGACGCCTTCAATAAAGTTTTGTACGACTTTTTTGTTTTCTGCTACTCCCATCCATCCTCCTCATTATTTTTTTTTACGATGACGATCTATTCTCCGGACCAGACCGGTTCTCGTTTTTCCATAAAAGCGGAAATGCCTTCTTCGGCATCACGGGCCATCATGTTTTCCGTCATCACTTTGCTACAATTTTCGTATGCTCCTCGCAAATCCTGTTCTATTTGCAGGTAGAATGCTTTTTTCCCGATTTTCAAAGTGAATGGAGATTTGGAGGCGATGCTTTTTGCCATATTCCAGGTCTCCTCTTCCAATCGTCCGGCCGGCACGACTTTGTTGATCAAGCCCATCTCGCAGGCTTGCCTGGCAGGGACCATTTCTCCCGTCAGCAACATGGCCATCGCCTGTTTGCGTGGGATTGCGCGTGACAGAGCCACCATCGGCGTGGAGCAAAACAAACCGATATTGACCCCTGGCGTCGCAAAACGCGCATTTTCAGCCGCAACAGCCAGGTCGCAAGTGGCCACCAGTTGACACCCGGCAGCAGTGGCAATGCCGTGAACCCGGGCAATCACCGGTTTGGAGAGCTCCGTGATGCATAGCATCAGTTTTGAACAAGTTTTGAAAGTTTGCTCGTAAAATTGTCGATTCGGATTAGCCCGCATTTCCCTGAGATCATGTCCGGCGCAAAATCCTTTACCCGCCCCTGCCAGTACCAGCGCCTTGATTGAGGAGTCCGCCTCCAGTGTTTTTAATTCGGCCAGCAGCGCTTCCATGCATTGCAGGGACAGGGCATTATAGACCGCCGGGCGATTCAGGGTCAAAGTCGCCACTCCCTCCCGTTTCTGGCAAAGCACCGGATCGTTGAAGTTCCGAAGCGTCATGCTTGTCATTTGCTCCCTTTGAGATTCAATTCAGGTACGTCCATTTCCCTTGCAAGACTAATAACGGCATTTTAACTTTTCGTCAACAATTTTCGGTATGAACTGGTACGCAAGTAGGCTTGGAGTCACTCGAGTATGGAATAGCTTATCCAATTGCTCTTCCGGGTTCATGTCGTTACCGTCCATACCCTCTTGACAAATGTTTTCATACTTACTATACGTGAATCAGGAGTTAAAAACGTGTCATTCCTGGTCCAGACCAGGAATCAAGCACTCGCTTGCAAGGAGAATTCCCGATGAGAACGTTATCCACATTTGCCCTTGTCCTGGCCTTCAGTCTGACTCCGGCTTGCTTAGCGCACGAAGCGCCCAGGCACGAGCACGTCGAACTGCTCCCGATCCGGGAATACCGATTGCCTTTTGGCGAGGCAAGCGCGCGAGCCTCTTTGCAAGCTGCCGAAGCCTTTCTCGCCAGCTTTGACGAGGGGACTGAGGTGAAGCTCATTTACGACCTCGACGCCAAGGAGCGCGCGGGTTGGTCCAACCTTCCCGCCCGGTATGTTTCCCGTGCCGGGATATCCATCGGCGAGCTGTCGGACGGCCAACGCAAGCTGCTTTTCGATTTCCTGGCTTCCTCACTGAGCGAAGAGGGTTATCGCAGGGTCAGCGAAGCCATAGCCGCCGAAGCCTTCCTGAGTGACGCCTGGTTGGCCAGGTTGCGGAGTTGGTCGCCCGAGAATTACTGGATTTCTTTCTATGGCACTCCTTCTGCGAAATCTCCATGGGGATGGCAATTCGGTGGGCATCACCTGGCGTTGAACCTGTCCATGGAAGGCGACCGCGTCACGAGTATGTCCCCCAGCTTTGTCGGTACCGAACCGGCCATCTTCACCCATGACGGGGTGGCGTATGAAGTAGTGGTCGACATGCACCGGGCGGGATACGCACTCTATGCCGCTCTGGACAACGCGCAGAAGTCTGCGGCTGCTGCCGGTGAAGTGCCCAAAAGGCTTCTCACCGGTCCAGGCAAAGACGGTGTCGTCCCTCCAGCGATTGGGGTAAGTGCCGCCGACATGACTGTGGGTCAGAAGGGCCTGCTCCTGGCCGCCGTCAACCGGTGGGTCTCGATTCAGCCTTCCGAGGACGCTCAACGTCGAATGGCGGAAATCGAGGCCGAGTTGGAAAGGACGACCTTCGCCTGGACTGGCACCAACGAAGTCAATACTCCCACCTACATGATTATCCAGGGTCCTACGTTACTCATAGAGCTCATTTCGCGAGTCGGCAATGTCCGCAGCGGCCAGGGTCACTACCACACTGTCTATCGAAATCCGAGATTGGAGTATGGCGGTTTGGGTCCGTGATGGTCCGTGTCCGAGTATCGAAAAAGGAGCGACAATAGCTGTCTTAACGCTAACATTTGCGTTATGCGGGTTCGCATGAGGCGCACTGCCCATGGATTTCGATGACTTGGCGCCTTGCGGCAAACCCGGACTTCCCCGCGATGCCGGACAGCGTTTTCAGAAGTTCGGGGGAGACGTTTTCTTCGACCTCGCCACAGTCGTCGCAAATCGACATGATCGAAGCCTGGCGATGCCGACCGCGCTGGCACGCGATGAAGGCGTTGAGCGATTCGAGCCGGTGCACGCTGCCGCGATCGATCAGAGCGGCAAGGGCTCGATAGATCGTCTGTGGTGCGAGGCGCGGGTTCTCACCTCGCAGGCATCCGAGCATCTGGTAAGCGGACATCGGTGTGCGGTGGCTTCGCAAGATAGCCAACACGTCCGCCTGCATTCGTTTTCCACGCTGGCTCATCAGGCCCTCCAGTACTTCACCTGTCGCCCACTCGCCAAACCGTCGCGCCACCCTGAGCGTCGAGAGCCGCAAGCGCGCGTCCATCTGGTCGCCAGTACAAAGCGCCGACAATATCGGCTACGGGCGCAATGCCTATTGGATCGCCTTTTCCATTGCGCCTGAGTGACCACACGACTACGTTGCCATCCCGAGAGCCCGAGGCCAAGCGCATCCCACGGCGAGCGAAGGCGAGCGTTGAAACAGTTTGATCATGATATTCCAGAACGCCGGGCTGCGTGCCTTCGGGGCCTCTTCCATGGAAGCTCCAGACCGTCACCGCCTCCCCTCCGCCGGTGGCCAAAAGGGTGCCGGTGTCATCGAAGGCCAAGGCCGACGGCTTGGAAGGATATCCCGACATCATCGAATCCCGCTCCGTGGAACGACGCCAGAAGTGCACCGAGTTGTCCTGGCTGCCGCAGGCGACGATATCCCCGTCCGGACTCAGTACCATCGACACCAAAGAGCCCATCCACTCCAGCTTCTGGCGAAGCTTCCCAGTGGACGCATCGAAGAACGTTACCCGACCATAACAGGCCGTCGCCAATTCCCTTGGGCTGGACCAGGCGATTGCGCTGACGGTGCTCGGTTGATCCTCCGATCGCCAGACTTCAGCGCCGTCCGCACCATACGCGTGAACCTGCCGGGAGCAGGAAGCCGCCAGCCATTGGCCGTCCGGCGACCACGCCACGTTCTCCACCCAACCGCTGCCGACATCGATAGCCTGTTTTACCTGCCCTTCGGCGAAACCCCAGATAAGGACTCGTCCGTCCTGGCCGGCCGTCGCAAACGCGGTTCTATTTGGGTGAATCGCCATCGCAAGCACGCCGCCATCATGAGCCCCCTGCCGCGCCCAGGCGCTTGCACCGGACTTGCCGTCGAACACGTAGACGCCACCCGCGGCATCACCCACCACCAGCGCCTCACCGCCTGCGCTCCAGCCTCCGGCGATGGCGTAATCACCGACCCCCGCAGACCAGCCCCGGTGCAGAACACCTATCGGTCTGTCGCCATTCAGGTCAGACATGCCTCGAATCCCTGCTGCATACTTTGCTCGTCGAGGTTGCGGCCGATGAAGACGAGCTGATTGCGGCGTGGCGCGTCTCCCCATGGACGATCCGGCTGCCCGTCGAAAAGCATGTGAACCCCCTGGAAGACGAAACGATCCGACTCACCCGCGATGCTGATGAAGCCCTTCATTCGGAAGATGTCCACCCCGCGCTCACGGAGTAACTCGCCAAGCCAGCTGTTGAGCCTGTCGGGATCAACGTCGCCCTCCCTCTCGATGGCGATCGAACCCACTTCGTCGTCGTGCTCATGCTGCGCAACCCAGGTTCGCTCGACCTCGACGGGAATCGCTCCCTTGATGCGCAGGGCGCTGGTCTCTGGGGAGGGCACCCGTTTGGAGTGTGGATTGTTTTCTGGCCTGGTCGTCGATCCATCCGCGTTCGTCAGTTGCAAATCGAATTCCTCCGCGGTGTGCTGGGTGTAGAGGCCAACCTTTAACTGCGAGTCGACCTCCAGGAAAAACGACTTGCGCCCGGGGGTGTCAAGCTGGAGGCTCATATGTTTTCCGAGAGGAATCTCGCTCCCCGGGCGAATGAGATTCGCGGGTTCGGCATACCGGCGCACACACCACTCCGCACCCTCACGAAGTGAAGGGTCATCCGTGCCCTGGTCGGGTACGATGACGAGAGACATCGCCGGATCGGGTCCATCGGCCAGGCTGAGTTCGTAACGGCCGATATCGAGCGAATAGACTCCAGTCCATTCGAATGGGTATTCCGGCTCCAAGAAAGTGGGACGACGTTCGAGCACCTGGTCCAGGTCGAAGGCGCCGAGGTTGAGTACCGTATCGACGGAGACGTCCGCTCGCTCGCTGCGGATGACTCGCGCCATTCGATTCATGTCCCGGAGCCGGGCCTCGAGCCTGTCGAGCGCGTCGCCGTCGACGAGGTCCGTCTTGTTGAGAACCAGGACGTCTGCGAAGGCGATCTGTTCCGCGCTCTCGTCGCTTCGGCCGAGCTGCTGCTCGACGTGGGCTGCGTCGACGAGCGTGACGATCCCGTCCAGTGCGAACTCCGCGCGAATCTCGTCGTCCATGAAGAAGGTTTGGGCAACCGGACCGGGATCGGCGAGCCCCGTGGTCTCCACCAACACGTAATCGAACTTGTCTCGGCGTTTCATGAGGTTACCGAGCACGCGAATCAGGTCTCCGCGCACCGTGCAGCAGATGCAACCGTTCGACATCTCGAAGATCTCCTCGTCGGCATTGATGACGAGCGCCTGGTCGATGCCGACCTCCCCGAACTCGTTTTCGATCACGGCGATGCGTTTGCCGTGTTCCTCCCTCAAGACCCGGTTCAGCAGGGTCGTCTTACCGGAGCCGAGGAATCCGGTGAGGATCGTAACAGGTATGTTTTCAGGTGTGTTCATCTAGTTCTCCTGGAGTAGTGGTGCGAGCACCGGAATCTTTACGTCGAATCCCCACGCCTTGCAGACCTGGAACAGGTCCTTGGCGTCAACGACGTCCATGGGTTTGTGTAACTTGTACTGAAGCTGCGACGCATCAGGCCGGAGCAGGCCGATCACGGTTTCGACGGGCGCGCAGCCTTCTTCGAGACAAGCCAGCTCGGTGACCGTGACCGTCATGTCTTCGGAAAGGCTCAGCGTTTCGCGCAATGCCTTCTTGATACGTCGAGCCCCTTCGGGCTTCGGGTAGCGCGGTGATCTGCCGATCAACATACCTTTCCTCCCTCCAGACGACGAGAACAGCCCGGATGAGCCACGGTTTCGACAACCCTTCTACCGTAGACCCATCGAAGAGCAGCTGCCGGACTCGCAACAAGACGACCCGCGATGCCCAGATGGCCATGAGTGAAGACTGTCGCCTGCGTTTGTTTTCCGCGCGGGTTCATAAGGCGCACTCGTCGATAATGGTGATTGGTATAATGTTATAACATAACATTAACAATACAAGTCTCTGAAAAACCCGTTCACTTACAAAGTTTTTAAGCAAGATTCCCAGGGAAGATCAATCGTTTTCTCGTCTTTCCAAGATATGGTTCAATCGATCAAGTGGGAACCCTCTTTTTCACTAAAACAAGAGTGAAGGGATGATTTTAGCATAACTATTTATACAACGTCAACCCCCAAATGAAAAAATATGCAGGATTCGTAAAAAAAATTGAAAATTGATCAATCAGGGAGATCCGCTTCTTTATGATCATGAGCCAATAAGCGAATGTTCACTCCACCATCCAGTGTTTTTTCCAATGGCGATAATGATCGTAAACGTTGCTTTAAAACTCCATGCGGGGGTTATTGGGGAGAGCCATGAATTCCCCAGACCCTCCGCGTGGAGATCGATGTGCTTCTTGTTGACAAAGAATGATCAGATATCAGACTGGGAAGATTTGGAATCCGTGTCAAAAAATCGTGAAAAAAACCGGTATTCAAAGAACTCTGACATGGAATTTCGATGCCCGTCCTTGGAATAACCCCAGTGATGACCGCGTTTTCCACCTCGATGGTGTCTTCCTTTTCCTTTCCAACGATCATTGCGCATTTCTTTCAACTGCTCCAATTGCTCTTCACTGAGCACCGCTTCGAATTGTTCTCGGGTCTCTTGACGCAGCGCGCGTAATTCTTTTTGCAATGCATCTTCTTTCATTTCAGATTCTTCAAATATCTTGCGCAAACTGTCCATCTGCTCATCATTGAGTTCCAGTCGCTCTTGCAACCGGTCCAGATAGCCTTCGATGGAATGCGCAGCCACCACGGCTCCTACCAACAAACTGACACCAACCAAACTTCCAACAATCACTTTTTTCATAGTTACCTCATTTCAATCAGGATTGATAAACCGGACGTCGACCTTCGACATCCACTGAGGCCAGTATAAACAATTCAATGTTTTTTGAGGGTCAACGGAGTGTAAAGATTTTGTAAATTTTCTCGACCCGCGCCGGATCGGGCGCAGGGCAGGTTCGCCATTGAGGTCACGGTGACGAACCATTCGCTGCCGGGGCAACAGTACGAGCAGGCTGGCATTACCTGGTATAATGATGGCAAACCGGTCTTTAAGGAAGTCAAGGAACTGGTCGACGGCAATCTCTACATCATCCCCGGAAAGCAGCCGATGCCGACGAAAAGCGTCCGACTTCGGTTGGTGGTTACCGCTCATTCATGGGAGGCCCAGTATCGCCCGGAAGGCGCCGCTGAATTCCAAACGGCAGCGACAGGCGAACTCCCTCCGCCGAACAACGACCAAGTGAGTATTCAGTGCTATCATGGCCCGCCGGATGAGGAACATTGGATTCGCTTCGAGCATTTCAGCATCAAGCAATTATCGTAGCTTGCCAGCAACAATCCGCTTGAGTGCGGATTCTAAGCGAGGCGCCTGCTCCGTCAGTGCTGGCAGGAGGGAATCGTCGGTGACCTCGAGGCGTAACGGGGTAATGGATATGAGCCCCCGATTGAGAGCCCAGACATCCGTTCCCTCTACGATGTCGGGATGGTCCGCTGCGATTGCGGAGAGCATGTTATAGTAGAGTCCATCGCTGCCCTGTTCCGTTCTCAATCTCCAGTATTTAACAGGAGAGAGTTTGGTGACGGCAATACCCCGGATTTCTCCGCGAGGGACACTGGGGACGTTCACATTGAGGGTGAGGCCCGGTGGCATTTCACCGTCTGCCATGTTGCGCGCCAACAATTCGGAAACCGTAGCGGCAAGGTGGAAAAGTGGCTCTCTCTGGTCTTGCGGCCCATCCAGGCTCAGCGAGACGGCAATTGATGGGATCCTGGGATTGCGGGTATGAGCCACCCGGGTCGCCATGGTGGTCCCCGATCCAAGGACATTAGCGCTACCGACATTGGCACCCGTGTTGATGCCAGAGACGACGAGGTCAATCTTGCCTTCAGCCAAGGGCCCTAAGCCCAGGATCACACAATCACACGGTGTGCCACTGACGGCATAGGCACGCGCACCCTCGATGGCAGACGTTCGTTCAGCAGCAGCAATCCCGTTATGATAGGATATGGCGGTTCCCACGCCACTCTGTTCTTGGTCAGGGGCAACAATGAGCACCTCCCCGATCCGGCTCATCGCGTCGGCGAGAGCCTGGATACCGGGCGAATCGATGCCGTCGTCGTTTGTGACCAGAATCTTCATAATCCGCAAGATGCACCCTCGGTCTCTTGTATAAAGAGTTGTAACTTTGAATATATCTTAATATATCATAGCCCATTACAGAATCTCAATTCATGAAAACAATTTGTTCTCAAGAAGGAATATTATGGTTCGGATTGCGCACGCAGGATTTCACCATGAAACCAACACTTTTGCCCCCATGAAGACCACCTGGGACAATTTCAGCCGTTCTGCCATGGGGCTGGTTCAAGGGGAAGCGCTGCTTGAAAAACTGGCTGGAATGAACATTGGCACTGGGGGGTTCATTGAAGAAGCGCAAAAGTTGGGCCATGAGTTAGCTCCTATTACCTGGGCCAGTGCAGAACCCGCAGCCCATGTGACTGTAGATGCTTTTGAGCGAATGTCCACTCTCATTAGAGAAGGATTGGAAACCCAAACCCCTTACGAGGCGGTTTATCTTTGTTTGCATGGAGCCATGGTTACGGAACATCTTGAGGATGCGGAAGGTGAATTGATGCGACGAGTCCGAGAAGTAATTGGCACGGAAATGCCCTTGGTTGCCAGCTTGGACCTGCATTCTAATACCACAGAAGCCATGCTCGCCCTCACCGACGGATTGGTGGCTTACCGAACCTACCCTCACGTGGATATGGCAGTGACAGGTCGACGTGCGGCACACTTCCTTCACAACATCCTTATGGGTTCTAAACCTGCCAAAGCACGACGAGCATTGCCGTTCTTGATTCCTTTAACCGGGCAATGCACCATGATGCCTCCAACCCAAGGCGTGTATGAAATACTGGAAGAGTTGGAGCAAACCCCAGGGGTTCAACTCATCTCTTTCACTCCCGGTTTCCCTGCAGCTGATATTCGGGATTGCGGACCCGTGGTAGTTGCGTATGGGGATGATCAAGCCAGTGCGGATGGTGCTGTGGATGCGCTTTACAATTATATTGTGGCTCGTGAAAAGGAATTCCAGGTGCCTTTTCAATCTCCAGAGGATGCGGTGCGGAAAGCCATGGGCTCCAATGCCCATAAACCTACGGTCCTTGCAGATGCGCAAGACAACAGTGGGGCTGGTGCCACCTCAGACACAACCGGATTATTGAGAGCCATGGTTCGATTACAAGCAGACGATTGTGTTTTGGGAATCATGGTCGATCCCGAAGTGGCCCAAGCAGCCCATGAGGCAGGAGAAGGGGCCGAGATTGAGGTAGCCCTCGGGGGTAAGGTTTTCACGGAAGGCGATCCTCCCTTGGAGGGTCGATTTAAAATAGAAAAGTTAGGAGATGGAAAAATCACATGTACGGGTCCTATGTTTGGGGGATGGAAAGTGCAATTGGGGCCGATGGCGCTCTTGCGGATAGGGGGAGTGCGTGTGGTGGTTTCCACTCATCGAATGCAAGCTGGCGATCAGGCATTGTTTCGCCATCTCGGTATTGAACCCGCTGAAGAGAAAATTCTAGGACTGAAGAGCACGGTTCACTTTCGGGCAGATTTTGCTCCGATTGCCGAAGAAATTTTGGTAGTGAAAGCGCCTGGCGCTTTTGTTGATCAGCCAGAAACTCTCCCCTATAAAAACCTACGTGCTGGGGTGCGCGTGTGCCCTGGGGGGCCAGAACACGCTCCATAAACTGCCATCGTTTTTTTTTAAGCATTGAATCCGACATTATTCTTCATCTATCCAAATAAATGAGGACGCTAAGACCTCTTCTTTTATGATTAGTATATGCGAATCAGGAGTTGAAATTTAATTTATAAAATCAGTAATTAATCTCATTAAACCACCAGCTCTGCTGGTGCGAACCTAATAGGCTTTGCCGGTCAGACATGAGAAAGGTATCCGTGTCCGTTAGCCGTGCTCGTGTTCGTGAACGGTCAGTGAATTCGACGGCACATTTTGGTTAACATAGAAACAATGCGATGAAGTAACTGTTTCCCTTCGTCAAATAAAGGAGGCTGGATGATCTTCAACACGTTTAAAACATCGAGAATAGCAGCGCATTCCATTGCGGAACCTCGGGCAAATGCATAGAATCGTTGCTTGTCAGGAAAGGAATTTTTTCCACAGCCTTCTGCGATATTGAGAGGAATCGACCATGAGGCCCTTTTCAGTTGGTCAACTAAGGCTGGGTATCCTTTTGGCAATGTTTCGATGACTTGGACAGATAACGCTAAAAATTCGATGGAACATGGGTATACATCGAGTTTTTCATGATCTAACATGGCAGCCTTTTTCGTTCACGAGCACGAGCACGTCTTACGATGACGAACACGTTTTGCCCTCATCCTGGGGGCCTCTTCAAGCCACCGGCTCTGCCGGTGGTGATGACTTAATAATTAACCTGAGTTCGACATAAATCTTCAATAATATGAGTATCCTGGTGTATGTGTCATACCGGTCCCGGATCATTCCGGACTCGATCCGGGACCGGGATGATCCGATTTCCAGGGTTCGTGCTGGATTCCTGATTGTGCATTCCTCTGAATTCCTGCTCAAGCCAGGAATGACACTCTCTGTGCCAGGAATGACGCGCTCATGGATTCCTGGTCAAGCCAGGAATGACACACTCCTGGATTCCTGGTCTCGGATCAAGTCCGGGATGCCAAGAATGACACGTTTTTAACTCCTGATTCACATGTTTAGTATGGGAATTCAAATTTTTTCAAAATTTCCCCACAGGAGTTGATTTGATAATCACCCTCCTCATTCTTTTCAAATTTGAAGATTTCTCCTGGATATCTATCTGGGTGGGTTGTCGGCATCTTAAATTCGAGATCTCTTTCATGCTGACAGATTTGTAAGGTCTCAGCAGGATTCTCAGAACCGGGTTCGCTGATCACAATGGAATCCCGAATTTTATGAGACAATGAAACTCCCCAGAGAGAGGAATAAAATCCCTGGATTGCTGAAAAATCTATCGATTTCATCAATTCCCGAGTTGCTTTGGATTCTGATCCGTAATCCTCAAAATGGGTGAGGGCATGATGGATTAAATCAGAGATCCCGGTAAAAAGCATTTGCGCAGGGCCATTGATGGCGTTCAACAAAACGACAAGGATCAATTTGTGCTCTTGATTCAATCCCGAGAAAGTCGCAAACCCCGGATAACTCCCTCCATGAAAGACATAGGAGAGTTGTCCCAATTTCCTGATCGTAAACCCAAGTCCCCTTTGAAAATCTCTATCTTGAAATTGCGCTCGCTGCATTTCACGTTTGTACAGATCAGGAAATAAGCGATCATTGCCAAACATGTGGGCTTGATAAAATTTGATCAAATCTTCCACATTGCTACTCAGTCCTGTGGCGCTATTCATACTATTGGCCGAGGTATGCTTCAACACTGGTCTGGGTTCATTGGGGAACTTCAAGCCATACCCGGTGGCATGCTGTGAGAGATTTTCTTCTGAAAGGTCGGGATAAGTGTGTTCCATCTCGAGGGAATGGGCCAATGCTGAAATATAGTCTTCGTACGATTGACCACTGACTTTGCTCACAATCATGCCAAGAATGGTGAAGCCGATGTTGGAATATTTGTAATGTTCATTGATGCCAAAAACCGTGATCCCCTTTTGAATGATGGCTTTCATTTCATCAAAGCCGGGGAATTGCTGGGTGATCCAATGACCATAATCACTGTCCCGCGTGATCCCGCTGGAATGCGTTAATAAATGTCTGATGCGGATATGCTCCATTTTTTCATCATGGGGGGAATGGAACCATTCCAAGTGTTGAGAGACCCGATCATCCAGAGACAATTTATCCTCCGAATACAACTTCATGATGGCGGTGGCCGTGAATAATTTGGAGTGAGAAGCAATTCGATATAAAGTCGAGGGGGTGGCTTTGGTTTGGGTTTCCAAATTGGCATAACCATAGGCTTTTTGAAAAAGGGTCTCCTCTTCCATAAAAATTCCAACAGCCACACTGGGAATTTCTTTGATATACGTTTGGTAATGAATCCAATTGTCAATCAATCCGATGATGTATTTAACTTTCTCTTTGTTGGTTTTCATTGGTAAATGGCCTGTTTAAAGTGTGATCAATAAAGCATGGGATGAGGCGAGAGGTGTTCTGCCTTGCCAAAGAGTCGCCTGGCCTCCCACCGATTATTCATCCCCATAGAAAATCAAAAATGACGTAAGAAGATACCATTTGAAAAAGGGTCTGTAAAGAGAAAGTGACGAGAGCTCCGGCAGGTCTCTCATAGCGTTACCGAACATGTTGAGACTGCAGATGACAATCGTCAGGCAAATCCCCGGCCAGAGCACCTGTGACTATTCATACCGTACCCTCGGGTCCAAATAGGGATAAACCAGGTCGATGAGGAGATTGAGCAGCACCACACCGGTGGCGAAAAAGAGGTTGACTCCGGAGACCATCGGGTAGTCTCGGTCATTGAGGGCACTCAGCAAGAGACGTCCGAGCCCCGGCAGGTTGAAGATGTTCTCCATGATCACGGCGCCGCCCACCACGATCGGCAACTGCAGGCCAATCAGGGTCACCACTGGGATGAGGGCATTTTTGAGGGTGTGCCGGATAATCACGACACGCTCCCTGAGCCCCTTGGACCAGGCGGTGCGGATATAGTCCTGTCTTAAGACCTCCAGCATCATAGTACGCATCATCCGCATGGTGGCAGCCGAGGAGGCCGTCCCCAGAATCAGGCTGGGGAAGAAGAGCCCCCAGAGATTCCCCAGCGGGTCCTCGGTGAAAGGAACCCATTCCAGCGGGGGTGTCCAACCCCACCAGATAGTCGGGTAGATCATCACCATTACACCCAGCCAGAAGTTCGGCGTGGCCAAGCCGATGACGGCGATGCTGCGCCCCAGGTAGTCGGCGGCCGTATCCTTGCGAATCGCCGAGTAGATGCCAACTGGCAGGGCGATCAAGAGCCCGAATACGATTGCCAGGACGCCGAGTTCGATGGTGACCGGCAGTCTATCTATGATCTTCTCCTCTACCGTCAAAGCACCGCCAAACAGTGATTCGCCAAGGGTGCCGTGCAGGAAAATACCCCCCACCCAGCGTCCATACTGCATGTAGACAGGCACATCTAATCCCAGCCGTCGCTCAACGGCTTCACGGTCAATCAGGCCTGCTCCATATAATTCCATCCTGCCTTGTATTACGTCTACTACATCGCCGGGGATGAAGCGCACCGAGAGGAAGACCAGGATGGTCAAGATCAACACGGTGGGGATTACCAGCAATAACCGCCTGATGAGATAGGCTCTCATCTGAAATCCCTAATGCCCCATTTCTTTCTTCAGATCACTATCAATCCAGAGGCGGGTGAAGACGGTGTTATATTGATTGGCTCCCAAATTCAATTCAGCGTTATAACCCTTGACCCACGGCTGAATCGCAATATAACCTGGGGAAATTGGACCCCATAAACACCATTTCTGCTCTATCTCATACTGATTCATCTCTCCAACTAACCTGTTCTGCTCCTCCACGGTCGTAGCCGCTTTGGCAGCTTCATACAAGGCGTCATAATGCGGGTCGCTGGCATTGCCGCGGTTCGCTCGGTTGCCCGTCGTAAAGGCACTTACTAGTACCATTGGGAACCAATTCATGGCCCTTTCACAACTAAGCATTTCGAACTCCCTCTCAGCTCTTCTAGCCATAAAGGAAGATATTTGTTCTATCTCAATGTCTTCTACCTCAATGCCAAGCTTACGCCAGTATGAAGCGACCAATTCTACATAGTTCAGATCGTACCGATCCCAGTGCATCATATTAGTCTTAAATCGAATGCCATCTGCGCCGCGAGGATACCCGGCCGCATCCAGCAACGCTTCGGCCGCTTCCGGGTCGTAGGTATAGCTTTCCTTGAGCTCTTCGGGCCACTCCTCAAATGGGGTGACAATCGCTGTAAAAGATACGTTTGACTGCCCCTGAGGTGTCACATCTGCATCACCTCCCCAGTAGGCTTGGTTAATTTCATCGAGGTTTATTGCCTTCTGCATGGCGATGCGCACCCTGATGTCAGAAAAATGCGGCAACTGAACGTTCAAGCCAATACCAAGATTCGACCGACCGTAAAATGGCTGTATCACGAGTTCGGGATTAGTCCGCTGGAGGCTCTCTAGCTGGTCGGGAGACGTCATCATAGTTAAGCCGATCGCACCGATGAAATCAACCTTAGCCGAGCGTATTGCCGCCATATAGGTTGCCACTTCCGGCATAATCAGGGATCTTATCCGGTCAAGATAGGGCAAGCGGTTCTCCGGGTATTTTTCGTCGTTGCCCCAGTAGTCAGAATTCTTGGTCCACGTTACAGAGCTTCCATCGACCCAGTCAGTTAGCATCATGGGTCCGGTGCCGACCAGGTTCCTCCAGTCCGTCACGTCGCCGTATTCCATGATGACCTCGGGGGGATATATAAAGTAGGGAGAACCGTCGAGGATAGCATGCAGCGCACCGACGTTTAGCTCCTTCATCTTAAAAACAACCGTCGATTTGTCGGTGGCCGTTACCGATTCAAATTCGGGCCAGGCAAGAGCATGTTCGCTACGCTCAGTGAAACCGCTGCCCAAACCCAACAACCGGTGAAAGTTGAACTCGATATCCCGGGCTGTCAGCTCCCGACCGTTCATCGGCGGCTTATCATGCCAGTGAACGCCCTGGCGGACTTTGACGATATACGTCAGTGGATCGGACTGCGACCAGCTTTCCGCCAGAGCCCCTCTCGTGTTAGTTGGTACTAAGAGAAACTGGAAGGCAAATATGTCCCTGGGCGTTGCCCAGTCTGCCAGGGCCAGCTTCTCTAAAACGCCAGCGACGTAGAATTGCGCGTGAATGCCCTGTACCACGGTGTCAGGACCCACCGGCTGTTCTTTTGAGACCCAGGTGAATGTCCCGCCGTATTCCGGAGCGGTCACCATCTCACCAGTGGAGGGGTCTTTGACCATCTTTTTATCAGCAGCAACGGCCGGACTGCCCAAGAAAACTGCCACCCCCATGATGAAGGCCAACAGAATTGCGCTGAATTTTGAAATACTCCATTGATTATCCATCTTTTTCCTTTCTGCATTTTGATTAAAAACAAGATTCAGGATTGATCTAAATCCTGCTTTCGTTCCCGAAAGCGCATTCTCGACGATGCTTCTACTTTTTTGACGATTCATGGTACTCCTTACTGCTTTTTGATTAATAACAAGAGTAACTATCCAGGTCTCTGAAAAACCCATTCAGTTAAATATCATTGAAAAGATTCCCGGAGAGAACCGATCGTTTTCAAGTCCTCCCACGATATGGTTCAATCGATCGGGAACCCACTCTTTCACTAAAACCACTTAGTGAAGGTATAATTCTAGCAATATATATTTTTTTGAATAATGTCAACCCCCAAATAAAAAAAATGCAGGATTCGTAAAAAAATGAAAAATCTATCAATCAGTGAGATCCGCTTCTTTGTTCATTCCTTAAAATCCGGGGACAGATACTAATTTCTATCATTTTCAGGTCTCCCTGGTTTCTTGGGTCTCCAATCTCGTTTGCTCATGGCTTCCGCCTTTCTCAAAAAACGGTCATCTCCTCAGGTCGACCCTTCCGAAAATGCGCTCGAACTCATTCTAAATCATGAGACTCCTCATTGAGACTCCATCCAATCGTCAGGACTCCCAAACCATTGATTTTGTTGAACCAAGGGATCTCTTTTCATTCTTAATTCTTCATTTCGAGACAGCAACTATTTAGTGTCAGCAGAGAGTCTGAATGATTGAAAATTTATAGTTTCAGATAATCCGAACTATGTGCAATAATAGAGGAAACATAAGATTTGATTGTCATTAAAACGGTGTCTACTATGAAAACTACAAAGGTGAGGAGACCCCAAATGACCTATGAGACCGAGCACGAAGCACGATGTGATTTGGCTGCAGCCCATCGTATGGCGGTGATGGATGGGCTGAATGAAGGCACCTGGAACCACTTCAGCTTGATGTCACCGCTCGAGCCCGAGCGGATGCTCATTTCGCCGGGTGACACCCATTGGTCGATGGTCAAGGCCAGCAATCTCACCTTGATGGGGCCGCAAGCCGAGGTCATCTCCGGCCCGGAGCCAAACGACGCGGCCTGGATCATCCACTACCCCGTGCATCGGGCTCGTCCGGATGCGAAATGCGTGATGCATTCGCACTCCCCGTATGCCACTGCGTTAGGAATGCGCAAGGCCAACAAACTGGATACGCAGTCGAACCAGGCGGCGGCGCTATTTCACGGTGATATTGCCTACTTCGATGTGTACGACGGCATTTTGCGTGAAGCTGATGAAGGCGAGCGAATGGTTGAGGCGCTGGACGACAAGCGAGTGCTGATGCTGCGCAACCACGGGGTGCTGACCGTTGCGCCCACCGTAGCCCAAGCCTACATGGACCTTTACTTGATCGAGCGTGCATGCATGTTTCAGCTCCTTGCGACCAAGGACGGTGGAGAGTTGAACCAGATCCCGACCGAGGTGGCCGAGAAGATTGGCGCGGCAGGCCGACAGGGCCGCGACGGCCATTTCCAGGGCATGAAGCAAGTCATCGAAGCACGTGAGCCCGACTACAAGCGATAGAGGGGTGAGAAAGGAAATCAACCGTGAACGAAGAGAGAATGCGTCATAATGGTTGCACGGATTTTTGACACAGATCATCTCAGCCTACTGGAGACCGGAAACAGCATAAACCTGAACCTCTTGTTCCAAGCGGTCAACAAGGTCATCTTCAGCTATATCTAATTCATAATCCATTTGTAAGCCCAACCAAAATTGGGGAGACATACTGAAGTATCGGGCCAGTCGTAATGCGGTATCAGCAGTAATTCGACGTTTTTTCAATACGATTTCATTAATGCGTCGAGCAGGCACTGCAAGCTCTAAGGCCAGACGGTTTTGACTCAAGCCCATCGGTTTCAAGAATTCTTCCAATAGCACTTCTCCTGGATGGATGGGAGTTAATTTTCCACGGGACATGTGACCTCTAATGATAATCTACAATTTCTACATTCATAGCGTCTCCATTGTTCCATTCAAAACAGATACGCCATTGATCATTAATTCTTATACTGTGTTGCCCTGCTCGATCCTTGGTAAGCTTTTCCAACTGGTTGCCAGGCGGAACACGTTGATCATTTAGCGTTGTTGCACGATTGAGCATTCTCAACTTGCGTAGAGCAACCTGCTGAATAGCTTGGGGCAATTTACGAGATATTTGACGATGAAAAATCTTTTCTGTTTCTTTGGACTTGAAATTTTGAACCATGTTCCATAATTATAACGAATAACGTTATACGTCAAATGTTATTTCATAGATTGAACCTGAATGAGGTACCCTGTCGAACAAGCGCATCGAGCGGACTCGAAAAAACCTCTCTTGATTCTTGCGTGATTGAAGCCCAACGGGAACGGATCGTTGTCTTGCGGGAAGGTAAGCCCGTCGCATTGGTGATTGGTATAGACGAGGAACAATTGGAGTTGGGCCGTGATCATTCATTTTGGAAACTCATTGAGCAGAGGCGAACTCAGGAAACCTTCAATCGAGAAGAATTGGAAAAATCCCTCAATACAGATTAAGACCTTCGGGATGGGGGCATTTTTCGTTTACGTTATTGAAGCTTTCTGCAATAATGCATCGTCGCTCTCCATCTGTTGACGGTCGGCAGGGGGCTTAAGAGTTAAGACAAAATGACCAATCTATCAAAAGGGAGATATTCGTATGAACTTATCTGATGAGCAAGTGATTTTCGAGGACCACTTTGACGGTAAGCTGGAGGAAGGATGGTCCTGGTTACGCGAAAATTCGGAGCGATGGCGCATCCAAAACCGTGGGTTGGAGATTTGCGTGGAACCCGGCGCGGAAAATACCGTTAAGAACGCCTTGCTGAGGGCTGCGCCGGATCGGGCGCAGGGCAGGTTCGCCATTGAGGTCACGGTGACGAACCATTCGCTGCCGAGGCAACAGTACGAGCAGGCTGGCATTACCTGGTATACTGATGGCAAACCGGTCTTTAAGGAAGTCAAGGAACTGATCGACGGCGAGCTCTACATCATCCCCGGAAAGCCGCCGATGCCGACGAAAAGCGTCCGACTTCGCTTGGTGGTCAGCGCTCATTCATGGGAGGCCCAATATCGTCCGGAAGGCGCCACTGAATTCCAAACCGCAGCGACAGGCGAATTGCCTCCGCCGAACAACGATCAGGTGAGTATTCAGTGCTATCATGGCCCGCCGGATGAGGAACATTGGATTCGTTTCGAGCATTTCAGCTTCAAGCAATTATCATAAGGGCCCCAGAGGAAAATCGATAATGACGCAAGAGGAAAACCTTATCAAGTAAAATTGAGGAATACGCCAGCGCCGAGGAGGTCATGGCGATGTGAGCGCTTCCAGGGTCTGATGAATGTCGAGCGGTAGCGGACCTGCCTGCGCGGCCACGACGCTCTCCTCGAGTTCCTCGGGTGTGGAAGCACCCACCAGGATGGTCGACAGTTCTTTATTTGCGATCAAAAAGCGAACCGTCAATGCTGCGATCGAAATACCAGTCGTCCGGGCCAACTCGAGGAGGCGCGCATCCGAGAATATCCCACCAACCCGAGCCAGAGGACCTTTGGGGGCGAGTTGAAACGGCGAGGCTTCATTGGACACGCCCAGACCAAAGTTGGAGAAAATCCCTCCCACGACATAAGCAATCCCCTGCTCACGGATGACCGGCAGCATCACCTGCGGGGAACGGCGGGCCAGCAGCGAATACTCGTGGGCCGACAGGCACATGTCGACTTTTACCCGGTTCAGGACGTGAGCCAAGGGTGCGGACTGGTTTGAACTGAGGCCAATGTAACGGCACAGCTTCTGCGCCTTTGCTTCACGAAGCGCCTGAATGAGGGCTGCGTTCCGGTAGTCGAACTCCTCATCCAGGTCGAGAAGCCGGCGATCCTCCCGCGCGTCGGGTATCCAGGCTTTTGCCCTCTCTATGTCGTGCCCCAGGAGTACGTCGACCCGATCGCGACGCAGAGCACGTAGGTTGTCTCGTATTTGGGCGCGACAGTCTTCTACCGTCGTATAGTCTTTTAGCTTTGTCGCAAGGAGATGGGGTTTCGTGGTCCCATCAAGCCCCTCACCCATGATTAACTGCGATTTACCCCTGTCTGTCCAACGGCCATCCTCACCCGCTCTACCGTAAGTGGGAGAGGTATCGAAATAGCTGACACCCAGATCCAGCGCATGTTTGACGGTTTCTACCCCTTGTTCATAGGAGTGCTTATACAAAGCGGCGCCACCCAGTCCGATGAGGCTGACCGTCTCCCCTGTACGCCCGAAGGAGCGTTGTTCCAGTGTCCCTGTCATAATAGGCAATCGCTTCATCTATTTCATCGTCGTCAACTTCGAGCGCGAGGAGACGAACGGGTGCGTGGACTCGGCTAGAAGCCCATTTCTTTCTTCAGTTCCTGGTCAACCCAGAGGTGGGCCATGAGGGGATTCCGATTCACGAATCCAAACCAGGCTTCCCCGTTATACCCTTTGAGCCACGGCTGGCTCACGTGAAATTGTGGGGCATCGGGACCCCAGATGAACCAATGCTTCTTGATGGCGTACATATCTGCCTCCCGAAAAATTTTCTGGTAAGTCTCGAGGTCATTCGTCGCGCGAAGGGCATCAATCATCTTGTCAAACTCCGGGTCTTTGGCGACGATGACGTTCCATACTTTCGCACCTCCCCAGAAGCGGGTCACGAGATGCTCACCGAAATAGTGATGGCCCCCTTCTCCATTACGTATCGCTTCAAATTTCATTTTACTGGCGAGAGCGATCGCCTCCGTAAAAGGTGGAGTCCAAATCTGCACCTCAACGCCAATCCGACGCCAGTATTCCGTCACTAATTCCGGATAGGAGATATCTTGAACTTCATAGTGCAGCAATTGGCTCTTGAATCGAATGCCATCTGCGCCCCGCGGATAGCCCGCCTCATCCAGGAGCCTTTCGGCCTCTTCCGGGTCATAGGCAAACTCTTCCTGCAAGGCTTTGGGCCACTGCTCATAGGGAATGTAATACCCTTTGAGCGAGTCGCCTACCATCCCGTGGGGGGTCACGTTGGCTTGCCCCTTAAAGTAGCCCTGGTTAATTTCCTCGAGGGGTAAGGCTTTCTGCAGGGCGATGCGCACCCGGATGTCGGAAAAGTGCGGGTTAGTCAGGTTCATATTATAAACGGTCTCCGATCGAGTGAAAAACGGCCATTGCACGAGATCGGGGTTGGTCCTCTTGAGGCTCTCCACCTGGTCGATCCGTTTTAATTGAGAACTGCCGATACTCCCGATTAAATCAAGCCTACCCGAGCGCAGTGCCGCCAGACGGGTTGCTTCTTCTTTCAATTCCAGCACCCGCAATGTGTCAATATAGGGCAGGCGGTTCTCCGGGAACTTGGCATCGTAGCCCCAGTAGTTCGGATTTTTCGTATAGGTGAGCGAGCTGCCTTCGACATGGTCGGTCAGCATAAAGGGCCCGGTGCCGACCAGGTTCCTCCAATCCTTCGCGTCGCCGTGTTGCTGGATGACCTCGGGGGGATAGATAAAAACGAACCAATCAAGGATGAGGTTCAGCGCCGTAAAGTAGGGCCGCTTCAGCTTCATCACCACTTTTCTCGGGGATTCGGCCGTGATCGATTCGAAGGGAATCCCAGTGAGATCGTGAGCATGAGGGCTGGCTTCCGTGAAGCCGCTGCCCAGACCCAGCATACGGTGAAAGTTATAGACGATATCCTGGGCCGTCAAGGCTCGACCGTTCATAGGCGCCTTATCGTGCCAGCGAACCCCTTGGCGGATGTAGAAGATATAGGTTAAGTCGTCGGGCACCTGCCAGCTTTCCGCCAAGGCTCCTACTAAATGTTCGGGCTGGATGTAGACACTCCTCATGTCCCAGACGTCCCTATCTATCGCCCAATTCGGCACGCTGATCTTCTCGAGCACACCAGTGATTATGGTCGATCCTATATGGGTACCATACCAGATATCAGCATGCTCCCCAATACCCGTGGCATTGGGATAGGTGATGGTCCCTCCATAGCGAGGTGCTTCCACCATCTCGCCAGTGGCGGGATCTTTGACCATCTCTTGCGCGGTCACGGTGGCCAGGCTGACCCAAAAGGCGGTCACCATCAGGGTGAGAATTAACAACAATGATTGGATTTTTCTTGTTTCACTATTTTCCATGCTTCCTCCTACGATTGAAATTAAATTGTAACTATTCAGGTCTCTGAAAAACCCGTTCAGTTAAATATCATTAGATAAAGATTCCCGGAGAGGAACGATCGTTTTCAAGTCCTCCCACGATATAGTTCCATCGATCGGGAACCCTCTCTTTCACTAAAACAACTTAGTGAAGGTATGATTCTAGCAAAAAATATATATATATTTTTTTGAACAATGTCAACCCCCCAATGAAAATAAATGCGGGATTCGTAAAAAAAAATTAAAAATCTATCAATCAGGGAGACCCGCTTCTTTGTTCACTTCTTTGAGATAAAAGAAAAAGTGTTGTACATTTTGTGTATAGGGATTATTAGTAACTCGATTGTTTTTAAATTCGGACCCGAGAAGGAATCCGTAGTTATGATGTATCGATTGAAGAGGGAGTAACCATGTCAGCCTATGTAATCGTTCACATTGAAGTGCAGGACGAAAGTACTTTCGGAGAATTTCGTGAACGCGTGAGTGCGACAGTCGAGTCCCATGGCGGCCGGTACCTGGCGCGCGGGGGGAACGTTGAAGTGGTAGAGGGCAGTTGGACCGCAGACCGTATCGTCGTCATTGAGTTTGATGATGTCGACAAGGCAGCGACGTGGCTCAACTCGCCTGAGTATACCGATCTCAAGAAAATTCGCCAACAAGCAGCGAACGCGACAATCCTGGTCGTTGAAGGCGTGTGACTGTAGCCACGAACAATCGTTTCGCGCCGGGATTCCAATAGTTGTCACAAGGCGACTTGGTTCCGAAGACTTCCTGATATGTCAGAGGGGTACTGGACTACGGAGTCGATTAGATGCGAGACACCGAAAACATACGTTACGAGCCGGATGAGAAGTCTCCGCTGGTTGTGACGCTGAATGTAGCCTGCCAGGGAAGCGTGCTCGCCCTGTCTAACACCGTCACGATCACGACTATATTCGCCGTGGCATCCGAAGGCAGAGCGAGTTACCTTGCGTGGGCGGTCTTCGTATCCCTTGTGATCGGCGGAATCGCAACAGCGCACATGGCACTCCGCCTCGGTCGTATGGGGCCCGGGTACATGCTTTTGATAGGTCCCGGCTCCCCGTTCATTCCCGTCTGCGTCCTGGCCGTGGCGGAGGGGGGATTGCCCCTGATGTCGAGCCTGATAGTTGCTGCTTCGCTGGTCCATTTCGTACTGGCGTTCTGGCTGGCGCAGTTACGCCGTGTTATCACGCCCGTCGTTTCCGGAGTGGCTTTCATGGTGATCGCCTCCGCTGCCATGCCCATCGCCGTCGCCAGGTTGGATGATGTGCCAGCAGGCGTCTCTCCGATTGCGGGGATGGCAGTAGGAGTGGCAACACTGGCCACCGTGACGACATTGATGCTTCGCGGTTCGGGTGTTTGGCGGCTGATGGCATTTCCCATAACTATACTGGTGGGGTGCATTGTCGCCGTACCGCTAGGCGTATACGACTTTCAGCGAGCTCTCGACGCCCCGTGGTTTGGTCTTCCCGAATTCTCCGCGTGGCCCGGCTTAAGCCTGGTAATTGACCAGGACTTCCTGGCGTTTCTTGCGGTATTTTTCGTCGTAAGCGCCGTAGTTGCCATCAGGACTGGTAATGATGGGGTGGTGATTCAGCGAATCTCCCGGCGCAAAGCGCGCGCCGTAGACTTCCGCGACGTGCAGGGCACCCTGAACGTGAACGGACTGGCCACGCTGCTATCCGGCATTGCGGGAACCATCCCCACAATCATATACCTGCCCTCGTCTGTCGCGCTCATCAGCTTCACCGGAGTCGCCGCGCGCCGTGCAGCGTATGCGATGGGAGTAATTTTGGTCACGCTGGCGCTGCTGCCCAAGGTTGTCGCCGTCCTCCTCACGATACCGAAACCGGTGACCGGGGCTATCCTGATGATTGTGATGGCATTGCTTTTCATGGAAGGCATACGAACCGTCTTACAAGACGGTCTGAACCAGCAGAAGATCCTCATAGTTGGCCTGTCGCTCACGATCGGGATCGGCTTACAGACCCAGAACATCCTTGCATCCTCCCTCGGCAGCCCATGGGGAGTCGCGTTTGGTAACAGTGTCGTCATGAGTATTCTGGCTGCGGTTCTCATATCGGTCATTCTCGAAGTAACGGGTTCCCGCCGCAGGCGTCTGGAGGTTGAACTGGACATTTCAGCCCTGCCCGGCATCAACGAGTTCCTGCGTGAACTCGTTTCCGGGATGGGTTGGAACCAGGATTCGACAGACAGGTTGTGCTCTGCCGGCGAGGAGACGCTGTCCAGCATGTTGCAGCTGCGTGAGGACCACGAGGGAGGCAGTCCGCCGCGCCTGGTCATAGTCGCGCGTCCGGCGCCTGGTACGGTGGAAATGGAGTTTCTGGCGGTGTTCACGGAGGAGAACATCGAAGACCGAATCACGTACATGACCGACCAGGCCGAGATGCCGGAAGTAAGCGAAATCTCGTTCCGTCTGCTGAGGCACTACGCGTCTTCAGTGCGCCACAGGAAATACCACGGGATTGACGTCGTTGAGGTGCGGGTCGATGCGTAATCGCATTGCTGACTTCCCTGTCCGGGAATTCGGCCGCATCGATAAAACCGGAGATCGCAGCACCGGTCAACGAAAGACGGCATCCCTCGATTCGATTCACTTTCGCTTTCATTTCAGTGGTTATCCTGATCTGATACCGTTCTGTTTCAGTTATCCGTTCTTGGGGGGCCATAAAACTCCTTGACTTTTTTTGATATCGTAATAGAATAAAATAACGTACCTGACAAACTGCCAGGCCAAGTCGCAGGAGGTAAGCGAAGTCTCGCTCCCCCTGACGAGGCACTACGCGACTTCAGTACGCTACAGGGAATGTCAGAGGATTGAAGTGGTAAATCCTGGCGCTGCGCCACAGACTCATGAGCATGACTGCAGAAGAAAACAAAATCTTCCTTCCAGAGACGCGGATTCCGAAGGATTGGTACAATCTGGTGGCAGACCTTCCTTTCGACGTGCCCCGGCCAATGCACCCTACGGAGAATCGATGCGTCGAGATCGACGACTATGACTGGTTATGGCCGCTCGAGTGTCTTCGAATCGAGTTACAGCAAGGCAAGTACGGCGCCGATACGTGGATTGAGATCCCAAAGTTCGTCTCAGACGTTTATCGTCGCTACCGGCCCTCTCCCTTGGTGAGAGCTCGCTCACTCGAGAAGTACCTGGGGACCCCTGCTGAGATTTACTATAAGCGGGAAGACCTGAATCCGGCAGGCAGCCACAAGTTCAATACGGCATTGGTACAAGCGTACTATGCCGCCTCCGAAGGAAACTCACGCATCCATAGCATGGTCACGGACACGGGTGCGGGCCAATGGGGTGCGGCTTTAGCCATGGCGTGCGAAACTCTCGGACTGAATTGCTGCGTGTTCATGATCCGAAAGAGTTTTGACGAGAAACCGTATCGTCGCATCCTGATGCGCATGGCAGGCGCGGAGGTCTATCCCTCACCCAGTGAATTGACGGATACGGGTAGCAGCATTCTGAAAGATGATCCGGAAAATTCCGGCAGTCTCGGAATTGGCATGAGTGAAGCCATCGAGTACGTCAAGGCGGATAGCGGCAGGCGATTAGCGCTGGGGTGTATGTCTTACTATGCCGTACTGCACCAGTCCATCATCGGTTTGGAAACGAAGCTGCAGCTCGAGCAAGTTGATCGATCACCGGACCTGATGATCGGGTGCGTCGGCGGAGGCAGTAATTTCACGGGATTCATCGCACCCTTCGTTCGTGAAAAGCTTAACGGGAGTTCAATCGAGTTTCGCGCCATCGAACCGGATTCGATTCCGACACTGAGTCAAGGTGAGTACCGGTATGACTGGGCCGACTTTTCAGAGTTAACTCCCCGTATCCTCATGTATACGCTCGGTCACCGATTCGTTCCGCCTCCAGTACACTCCGGCGGGTTGCGCTATCACGGAAAGACACCCGTACTATCCGCACTGGTCAAGAACAAGGTGGTCCGGACGCAGACGTACAGCCAGAAGGAAGTCTTCGACGCAGGACGCTTATTTCTGAGGACTGAAGGCGTACTTGCCGCACCCGAGAGCTCTCATGCGATTCTGGGTGCGATCGATGCCGCGAAACACGCCGATCAAACTAAACAGAAGAAGATAATCGTGTTTTGTTTATCGGGTCATGGGTACCTGGACTTGAAGGGCTTTTCGGATGTCCTTGACCTCGACTCATAGAATCAGTACGCCCTCGCGCATACATTTCACGCTGATCGACATGAATGGTGAAATCGGTCGTGTTGATGGCAGCCTCGGCCTTTCACTCCAATACCCGGGCGTTGTTCTCGACTTCCGCACGAACGAGCGGACTGTTGTACGTGGTGGTGATATCAGCGAACGACGACTGGTGGCGGCCGAACTGAGCGCGAGTAGTCAAATATTGCAGGTAGAGCCGGAAATTGAGATCATTATCCGAGAAATGATTCCCCCGCACCAGGGATTGGGTTCGGGCACGCAGCTAAGACTGGCAGTGCTGACTGCATTGAACCATCGATTCGGGTTGGACTACTCTCCCGCAATGCTTGCAGCAATGTCGACCCGAGGGGGTACGTCGGGTATAGGCGTCAACGCCTTTCAAGTCGGAGGATTCCTTCTTGACGGTGGTCATTCGATAGACTCCCGGAAGAAATCGTTCGCACCGTCCCATTACGCTACGGGAGCAGGACAACCGCCACTCTTGTTGCGTTATGAATTTCCTCATTCTTGGGGGATTGCACTATTCATCCCGGAACGCATCCATGGTTTATCCGGCGCGGATGAGCTCGAGTTCATGTTGTCGAACACTCCAATCCCAATTTGCGAGGTCCAATCGGTCTCGCACGTCATCTTGATGCGTCTCCTGCCTGCGCTGCGAGAGGCCGACATCGAAGCTTTTGGCTCGTCAGTGAGCGCCCTTCAGGAAACAGGATGGAAGAGGCGACATTGGAGGCGGCACGAAATTGAACCGCTTCAATCCGTACGTTCGGCGTTCCATGAGACCACCGGCGTCTTTGGATGCAGTCTCTCGTCGACGGGTGCGACAATTTTCGGCTTTTTCGACACGAAAAAGTTCGCAGATGACAAAATATCAGGAAATCTGCGCAACGCTCTAAAAAGACACGAGGCCGTGCCCGGACGAGTGCTATGTACCCGTGCGAACAATACCGGAATGCGGTTAGAAACAATAGAAGGCGAGTAAAAATCCGCCGATGCTGGTTTGGTTCTTAACGTGTTATATGTAGAGGATCATAAAATTAAGAACTCTTAAGGTACCATAACCCTTGTTCTTTCCTGAATAAAACAACCGTGGGGATATGGAAATTTCAGATGTAATCTGATATATTTCAAATTGAGACACTAGCGAAGCCAAAACCTTAAAAAAAGGATTCAAAAATGAAAAAATCAGTATCAATCATCATATTGTCAGGAGTGCTGGGATTGACCACCGTTCTTTCCGATTTACGACCTGTCCATGCCATTAACCATAATATCATGGCAAGTGAAGTGGTAGACAGGGAAACCCTGAGGGGATTCGTATACGCTGCCAAAATGTATATAGAAAATCTCGGTAAAGATGTTTGGGAATTCCTTGACAAAGAAGCCCGAATAGAAGGGCATTGGAAACATGGATCAATCTATCTTTTTATCGGAACCGAGGAGGGAGACGTCCTCTTTCACGGCGACAATCCGGGTCTCGAAGGTCAGAACCTGATGGGCCTTGAAGATTCAAACGGGGTTAAAATAACACATGAAATCATCAAAGCGGCAAATAGTGGAGGAGACTATATCGAGTATCTTATTGACAATCCCACCATAGAAGGGGATGAAAAACTGGGGTCTCCCAAGGTCGCTTTCGCTACATTCATCAGTTTACCAGAACTAGGAGATGACAAGCAATTGATTATCGGTTCCGGATTTTTCAAATAATCCTTAAAAAGGCGAACAAATGGAATCTCTAGTCAATTTGTCGAGAACTTTTTTGGGTCTGCGTGTGATGAAAGATCCTCGCGCTGCCGGAATTTCTGCCATGAAACGAATCCTTGCGACAGCCGCCATTCTCTCTGTCGCAGCTTTCGCGGGCGCCCAGGAGCCTGGTGGAATGATCGAATGGCCATACGTCGGTTCCGACCAGGCACATACCAAGTATTCCACCGCTGACGAGATCACGGCTGCCAACGTCGGTGAACTTAAAATCGCCTGGCAATGGGAGCCCAACGAAATGCCACTCGAGAAGTACGGCACGCGACCGGGTCCATTCCAAGCAACGCCCATCATGGTCGGAAACGTCTTGTACCTCTCGACCATGTACACGCGGGTGGTGGCTCTCGATGCGGAGACGGGCATCGAGCTGTGGATCTTCGATCCCAAGGCTTATGCAGGTGGCCCCAAAGGCGCCGGGCCAAGCGGATTCAAGCACCGGGGCATCGCCTACTGGAGCGACGGGAACGAGGAACGCATTTTCCTCAACAGCCGCGACCGGATGTATGCAATCAATGCCGAGACCGGTGAACTGGACACGGACTTCGGTGAAAGCGGAAGTGTTTTGCTGACCGAGGGCCATGGCCGCCCGGTTACTCGTCACGAATTCGACCAGACCTCACCGCCAGTAGTGTTCGAGGACCTGGTGATCGTGGGCAGCCGGGTGCCCGACCGGTTGCAGCGAAAGTTCGACCCGCCCGGTACCGTGCAGGCCTTCGATGTACGAACGGGCGAGCGTCTCTGGGTTTTTTTCACCATCCCTCAATCGAACGATGACTTCGGTGCGGAAACCTGGGAAAACGAGTCGTGGCGTTACACCGGCCACGCCAACGTGTGGGGGTTGATGTCGCTTGATGTCGAGCGTCAACTGCTGTACGTACCAACGAGTACGCCGAGCAGCGATTACTGGGGCGGCCGCCGGGTCGGGGCAAACCTCTTTGCGGAGTCGTTGGTATGTCTTGACGCGCGCACGGGCGAGCGGCGATGGCACTTCCAGGCCGTGCACCACGGCGTGTGGGACTACGACTTGGCCGCGGCGCCGAACCTCATCACGATCACGTTGGACGAGCGTCGGATCGACGCGGTGGCGCAAGTATCCAAGCACGGCTTTACCTATGTGTTCGACCGGGAAACGGGGGAACCGGTGTGGCCGATCGAGGAGCGTCCAGTGGACACGAAGACGGACGTGCCGGGCGAGGTACTGTATCCGACGCAGCCCTTCCCGACCAAGCCTCCGCCCTTCAGCCGACAAGGGGTTTCGTTAGAGGACGCGAACGACCTGACCCCGGAGATCCACGCAATCGCGGTGGAGGAGATGCAGCGTTTCCGATTGGGTCCCCTGTTCACGCCACCAAGCCTTCAGGGTACTCTCCAGCGCCCGGGAGCAAGCGGAGGTGCGAACTGGGGAGGAGCGGCATTCGACCCAGGGTCCGGATTACTGTACGTGCGGACGTCGGAAGACGCCGACACGAACCAGGTGTGCTTGAATGCGGGCAACGACCCGGAGGTCGACGTCCAGTACAGCAACAATTGTCCCTACGGGGCGACACTAATTATGTTTCGGGAGGCTGATGGACCGGGCGCCGCGCAGACCCCGGAGAGCAAGCTCGGTCCGATTCCGCTCATCAAACCGCCATACGCGCACCTGGTGGCAATCGATCTCAATATTGGCGAAATTGCATGGAAGGTACCGTTCGGCGAAGGAAGCCCCAGTGTGCGTGAGCACCCACTGTTGCATGGGGTCAAGCTTCCGGAGCGGCTCGGTACGCGTGGCAATTCCGGCCCGATGGTGACCAGGGGAGGGCTCGTCTTCCTTGGCGGAGGCGAACCCTACCTGTACGCTTTCGACAAGGCGACGGGCGCCGAGGTCTGGCGAGGCGCGACGCCATTTCGGACAAACGCGAACCCGATGACTTATCGCGCACGGTCGGGGCGGCAGTTCGTCGTCATCGCGACAGGTGCCGGTCCCGACGCTGCGCTCGTCGCCTTTGCGCGAGTCGAATAGCCGGCTACGAATATTTCAAACCGTGATTCTTCAACTCTGCAATGAATAATTGAATACCTCGACTAAGGTCGGGATAAGACGCCGGTAGCGGTCGATATACCGCAGCCAAGGGTCAGTTACCGTCACGCTCGAGATAGATCCCGGAGCCGATGACCCCCTTTTGGTCCGTGTTGGGTACCGGGAAACTCACCGCGTAACCGAGCTTCGGCGAACCGGTGTCCTCATCTCCTTCGATGGCCGGGTTGTCGTAGTGATAGCGCAGGAACTTCCGACCTTCGCGCCGCGCACCTCCGATCAGTTCCTCTGCGAACCTCACTCCCTTGGAGTCCGTCCTCGTCATGTCCGTGGTCTTGCCTTCGCGAAACGGCTCCGATCCGTGAAACAGGGTGACCCCTCCGGCACTCACGACGTACAGGTAAATGGAGCCTGATTTCCAGTCCCCTCCTTCCACCCGGAAAGCGTTTCTGACTCCGGTGAGATTGCTGTAACCTTCGGACATGACGGCTTCACGGTATGCCTTGGCCGCTTCTTCGACGAAGGTGATGAGTGTCTCGCGATCCACGACTTGCGATGCGACGACGGCAGGCTTTGGCAGATCCGCAATATGGATTGGGACATGCGAGACATCCTACGAATAGCCTCCAACCAGCACGAATCGTCTTGCGGTGATCCCGGAGGTGTATTCGACAGCGTATGCCGTCTTTGGCCCCCCATCGTGGTATTCGACGAAACCGCCGCCTCTGGCAGCGGCCGCGAGGAGTTCCTCGACGACCTTGGTGCCGCGCTCGTCCTCGACGTCAAGCAGGTTTTTACTCTCCGCCGTGCGATCGTTTCCGTGGATGAATGGCTCCCCGCTCTTGAGGAAGATGACGAGGAACATCGATCCGGCCTTCCAGTCGCCCTCCATTCTCAGCTTTTCCCTGAGCTTCGCTCCTTCATTCATGTCCGTGATCGCCTCGATATGCGCCTTCGCCCCTTCGACGAAGGCCTTGAGGGTTTCATCGTCCCTGACCTGGGCCGCAGTCGGCTCGGCCCCGGCAGTTGCGTTCGCCAACATGACCGATGCCAGAACGACAAGTACCAGCCCAGCTATCAAGTTCAATCGCATTGCATTCTCCTTAATGAGTTTCCGTTTGAAAAATTCATAATTCGAATTTATTTGATTTTCAATTCGTATTTTATTCAAATCCATCTCGCCTCCCCAATAAATTGTATTTTCCTCGAATATTGGTAATTGTCAGAAGACTATTCATACAGTCACAATGATAATGAAATATTCCTCTATTTTTTGTTATTTATTTGGGAATTATATACAAAGTTAACCATGGATTTGCAGGCCGGGCGCTACGCCTCGCCTAATCCCAGTCCAAAAATAATAAACAAAAATGAATAAAAACGCATTTTTTTGTTGACAGACTGTGATTTATTGGTTAATATACTTCTAAAATTATTAACTTTTCATGGAGTTGAAAAATGGCAGAAGCACCCGGAAAAAATCACAGAAAAGGCATCACGGTTTTGGAACTGATGGACATGTTCCCAGATGACAAGACGGCTGAAAAAATGTTCATTGATAAGCGATGGCCTGATGGGATACGATGTGCACATTGTGAAAGCGAGCGAATTATAAAGTATGAAAATTCTAAAAATCCGATGCCGTTTCGTTGTAAAGATTGTAGGAAGTTTTTTTCAGTGAAGACCGGAACGGCTATGGAAGCTTCTAAAATTGGTTACCGGAAGTGGGCTTTCGCTTTCTATCTGATGGCCACGAATATCAAAGGGGTTGCCAGTATGAAGCTATACCGGGAATTGGGATTTACTCAAAAAACGGCATGGTTTGTCAATCATAGAATCCGGGAATGCTGGAATAATAACAAACCTCTTTTTAATGGTCCGGTTGAAATGGACGAGACTTATGTAGGGGGTAAGGAATCTCTGAAACATGAGTCTAAAAAGAAGAAAGAGGGACGGGGTACGGTTGGCAAATCCCCAGTTGTAGGTATTAAGGATCGAGAGACCGGACAAGTGGTAGCCACCGCAACGGAAGATACAAAGAAGCCGGTTATTGAGAAGATGATCCAGGAATATGTAAAACAAAATTCCATGATTTATACAGACGAAGCTACCGTTTATAAGGGGCTTCCTAATCATGAATCTGTCCGGCATAGCCACGATGAATACGTGAGAGGAGATGTCCATACTGCTGGTATTGATTCCTTCTGGAGTATGCTCAAAAGGGGACACAAAGGGACATATCACAAAATGAGTGCCAAGCATTTGGATCGCTATGTTAAGGAATTTGCTGGTAGGCAAAATCAGCGAGAGCTTGATACCCTGGCACAAATCGAATCAATGGCCAAAGGCATGGAAGGAAAACGGCTTAAGTATAAAAATCTGATAGCTTGAATATTTGCATTCCTGCATGATCAGATTAGCTACTTGATTGTGAAGGAATGTCAACAATATATCAGGAGATTTAAAATGAAAACAAAAGAGAAGAAAAAAGTAGGAAGACCCGCCAAGCCGATGCCGGAAAAGATTAACGCAACGGCAGACGAGATCATAACTGTGTTTTTAAAATCCCCGCCCCGGCGTTCTGATCAATGGAAATTTATGCAGAAGGAAGAAAGTAAAGAGTAGGCCGTGATTACTCTTTACGTTGGGATGTCAAGTGTGTGAATCCGTGGTTAACTTTGTATATAATTCCCATTTATTTCATTGATAAAAACTTGTCAACACTAATCCAAGGAAGAGGGACAGTCTTTTCATTTGATTGTTTGAGGACACCTGCAATATCTTGTATCAGTCGCATAGCACCTGCCCTGTGTGGCGCAGTAGCCTCCGCAGCTTCCCGGATGCGTTTTTAAGTGATGGATCGCAATAGCATTTCAGGAGTTTAACTTGTGGAAACAGGTCCGGAGTGTGAAGTCAATTTCCACGTGCTTCCAGTTCTGCTTAAATTGCAGCATGTTCGACTTGAATCCAAAACGCTTCGACTCCACGCAGGACGGAGCGTTCCTGAAAAGTGGGTTCATGGAGCAGTTGAATGGAGGAGAAACGATCGAGCATCCGGGAGAAAGCAACACGCGCTTCAAGAATAGCCAAGGGTGCCCCCAAGCAGTAGTGGATGCCACGCCCAAAAGAGAGATGTTTCGGTTCCTGTCGTCCAATGTCGAACACATCCGCATTCGTGAAGGCTGCCGGATCGCGATTGGCTGCGCCAATCAGGCAGATCACCCGTTGTCCTGCCTTGATTTTCTTATTTCCTATATACACATCCTGCAGCGCCTTTCGACTGTCTAACTGCACGGGACTGTCGTAGCGGAGCATCTCATTGATTGCGGGGACCATGAGGTTCGAATCATCACGCAGTCGCTGAAGCTGGCTGGGATGTCTGAGTAGAGCGAGCATTCCGTTGCCTAGGAGATTGCGTGTGGTTTCGTGGCCTGCGACGAGCAGGAGAAGCAACGTGTCGATCAATTCCTGATGAGTCAGACGGTCGCCCTCAATTTCGGCTGCAATCAATGCGCTGGTCATATCGTTTTGAAGATCGCGACGACGATGCTCTATCAAATGCTCAAAGTAATCTTCAAGACTTTTCCTGGCCTCCACAATCCGGCTGCTTTGTTCGTCGTTCAGGATGGGTTCGATGCTGAGCGCTATGTCATGCGACCATTTTTTAAACAGGTCGATGTCCTCGGTAGGAACACCCAGCATCTCGGCGATGACCATAACGGGTAGGGGATAAGCGAACATTGAGATCAAGTCGAAGCGATCTTGGTTCTTGGTGGCATCGAGCAAATCATCCACGATTCGATGGATACCCGGTTCCAATGCAGCCACTGAACGAGGCGTGAATGCTTTTGACACCAAGGACCTCAGTCTCGTGTGGTCTGGAGGGTCCACGAACAACATATTCTTGAAGTCGATGGCGCTGTTCCAGGTATCTCGACCAAAAATAGTATGGTTCTTGAGAACCTGTTCCATGTCTTCGTATCGAGTGAGGACCCATCCGTTGATAAGCCGGAGTCGATGAATGGGGTCCTTTTCGCGAAGTTGCGCATACTTATCGTAAGGATATCGCTGGACCTCTTTCGAGATCGGGTTGTAGCTCACACCCGACTCCAAGCGCTCCCATGCTAGTAGCGCGGGTATTATTATAGGTTGAACGACGTTCTGAACTGTCTTGGAAATATCACTCATCATAACACAGAATATTTCTGAGGATTGTGAAAATAATGAAATTTATTTAACTATAGAATCGCAAACTTCACTCCAAATACCAATGCAATAATGAGAGAGCCTGTTATTTCTCTGGTCTCTTTTTGATACCCCGTCAGCCAATGAAGTGGTCATTATTCAACGCCGCTTGTGAATCATTGATTTGACGCCTTGTCCTGATCGATCGTAAGAGGAAGCTCGAAGGTCACTTTTAAACCAGGATGCCGGTTTTCCGCCCAAATTCGCCCGTGGTGCCATTCGGCGGCTCTGCGGGCAATAGCCATTCCCAATCCGGTCCCGTTGTTTTTCTGGCCGCGGGTTTCGTCGACCCGGTAAAAAGGATTGAAAAGCAATTCCAGGAAATCTTCCGGTACGCCGGGTCCTTGATCCTCGACCATGATCCGCACATAGCGTTGATCGCCTTCAGCGCGTAAGAGTAGACTGACGGAAACGGCAGTATGGACGGGAGCAAATCGAATGGCATTACGGATGATGTTTTCAATAGCGCTGCTCAATATCGAAACATTGCCCTGAAAATGGCAGACTACGCTTTGCACCAAGAGAACTTCTTTGTCCATGGCTTTTGCTTCATAGTGGGTGTCTGCGATTAAATCCGTGATCAATGCGGAAAGTTCAATCCATTGCTTCTCTTCCCCGGCAAGGCGATTGTCGAGCCGGGACCATTGAATGACCTGGCCTATCAGGCGATCCAACCTGCCGATTTCCAGTTCGATACGGTCATGTTCGGGGTCGGTGTCGCCAGTCTTTTTACGTGCCAGCGCCAGAGCAATCTGTAAACGAGTCAAAGGAGAACGCAATTCATGAGAAACATCCATGAGCAGTCGTTTTTGCGCTCCCACCAAATCGTTCAATTGTTGTGACATCGTATTGAAATCGTGACCCAACTGACCAATTTCATCTTTTCGACGAGTCACTTTGGGACTGACGAGTGTGTCGAAATCACCCCGGGCAACGCGCCTGGCTGCTGTTTGCAGGAGTCGAATCGGAGCGACCAGGTAGGCGGAAAGTAAAAGGCAAAACAAGCTACTGACGGTCAACGTGGTGAGAAGAACGACCCACTGATCGGAAAGGATTTGCCAAAGTCGCCAGAACACATGGTTCAGATTCGGACTGGTGAGATAAAGTTGATAAATTTCATTTTCTACTATGAATCGATATGGTCCCACCAGTAAAAGACCATCTTTCAAAGAAATTTCGAATTGAGGGCTTTGCCGGGTTTGTACATAAAAATCCTGTAGCGCATTCGACACCCTTTGTCTACCAAGGGACCGTCCCCGGTTGTCGAACAAAAAAATATTTCTGGGAAGATTCAAAGAGCGGGGATTCAGTCTGTCTTCATGTTGCAATCGCCGTCCTCGTCCATGTTCCAAATGTCGACCATGGCTTTCAAGATCAAGAAAAAGGTGATGTCGCTCCGGGAAATAAAGGGCAGGATCAACGATGAGGGCAATGACGACGACCAGGCTGACCACCAGACTCGTCATTGCCAACCAGAACCAGAGATAGATTTTCCAGAAAAGACGAGTCCATGGTTTCAAGAGCCAGGATTGCCATTCCAGGAACACGAGATTTTTCATTCCGTGATATAAAAATAACCGGAACCTCGCACGGTTTTAATGCGTGGAGAGCCATCCGGTTTATCCTTTATTTTGCGACGAACGTTACTGACATGCATATCGATGGCACGGTCGTACTGCGTCAGGTGCCTTCCCAAGGCCAGGCGGGTCAGTTCACCACGTTCCACCAGCATGCCCGCTCGTTGCGCCAGAACTTTCAAAACCATAAATTCCGTCGCTGTCATCTCGAGCAATTGGCCGTTTCGTTTAATCTCCCGGTTCAACAAATTGATGCTGAGATCGTCAATTTCTATCAAGGGTGGTTCGGATTCAGAAATTTCCACAGTTTCACTACGACGCAGAATTGCTTTCATACGGGCGACCAGTTCACGGTGATTGAATGGTTTGGGCAGGTAATCATCCGCTCCGATTTCCAGTCCGATGATACGGTCGACGTCATCGCCCCGCGCAGTGAGCATGAGTATCGGAATTTGAGATTGCCGGCGGATGCGTTTCAATACCTCGAATCCATTCAATTCCGGCAGCGTGACATCCAACAAAATCAATTGATGTTCTCCGCTCAGGGCCGCTTCCACGCCACTCCTTCCCTCGTGAACGGCGATTATGGAAAATCCCTCCAGGGTCAGGTATTCCGTTAAAAGCTGACAAAGCTCCCGATCATCATCGATCAATAAAATGCTGCTCACCGTACGAATTTGTTTTGAATTTTATATGCGATTCGAAAGTTGAATTAAAATTAATCTCATTAAACCACCAGCTCTGCTGGTGCGAACCTAATAGGCTTTGCCGGTCAGACATGAGAAACGTATCCGTGTCCGTGAGCCGTGCTCGTGCTCGTGAACGGTCAGTGAATTCGACGGCACATTTTGGTTAACATAGAAACAATGCGATGAAGTAACTGTTTCCCTTCGTCAAATAAAGGAGGCTGGATGATCTTCAACACGTTTAAAACATCGAGAATAGCAGCGCATTCCATTGCGGAACCTCGGGCAAATGCATAGAATCATTGCTTGTCAGGAAAGGAATTTTTTCCACAGCCTTCTGCGATATTGAGAGGAATCGACCATGAGGCCCTTTTCAGTTGGTCAACTAAGGCTGAGTATCCTTTTGGCAATGTTTCGATGACTTGGACAGATAACGCTAAAAATTCGATGGAACATTGGTATACATCGATTTTTTCATGATCTAACATGGCAGCCTTTTTCGTTCATGAGCACGAGCACGTCTTACGATGACGAACACGTTTTGCCCTCATACTGGGGGCCTCTTCAAGCCACCGGCTCTGCCGGTGGTGATGACTTATAAAATCAATAATTTAATAATTATGATCTGTCATGCTGGTTCCGGATCATCCCGGACTGGATCCGGGACCAGGATGATCCGACATCCAAAATATCGCCTGCATCCCCCTGGATTCCTGGTCAAGCCAGGAATGACACGTTTTTTAGCTCCTGATTCACGTATTTTATTTGAAATTTATGGATGGATTTCCAGTTCCAGTTTCGCAAGCAGAGGTGAAAGGTTTCTATTCTGAATCGTGCGTGCCTGGCTGAGGGCGCGGGGTAACAATCCATAAATATAATACTCGGCAGTGCGCACTTTGTTCCAACAAAAAACCGAATGCGGAGTATTTTCTGATAACAACGCGTCATTCTGATGACCTGTCGCGCTCACGTTTTCCTGCAGTTTGTTCAGCTCGATTTGCGCTGCTATTGCCTGTTGCAAAAGATGAAAAGCGCACAAAACGTCCCCCATCAATGCCAGCATGTTGTTCGCGTAAAGGACGTATTCCCGCGATTTTCCTTCTCCGGCACACATACGGAATGAAGCGATGGTCTCAAACATGAGATCATGATAGCACGTCCATTCTGAAATCAATCCCCGGATTTCTTCGGGAATGGCATTGTGGCACCGGGTGAAATATCGCAAGTGTTTCTGTAACGTTGCCAGCAATTCTCCATCCTTGATGGTAAATTTTCGAGTCACCAGATCCAATGCCTGGATGCCATTGGTCCCTTCGTAAATGGAACCTATTTTGGCATCCCGGGCATTTTGCTCCAAGGGAAAATCCCGGGTATATCCTACTCCACCCAGTACCTGGACTCCGATGCAAGCGGTCTCGAAACCTTGATCGGTGGCAAACGATTTGGCAATGGGTATGTACAGGTCCAGTAAATTTTTATAATATACCCGCGATTCTTGCGGGCCATGTTTGCTCATGTCGGAGTAGTAGGCGCAAGAGTAAATCAGTCCACGTAAACCTTCGGTGGTGGCTTTCATGTTCATCAGCATACGTCGTACATCGGGATGCTCGATGATCAAAGCGCGTGGGGCTTTTTGATTTTTACCGTGTTGGACGGCAATACCCTGGGTTCGCTCATTAGCATAGCAGAGAGCGAACTGGTAGGCTGCCGCTGCAGAAGCGAGCCCTTGCAGCCCTACCTGAAGACGGGATTCATTCATCAACTGGAACATTTGAGCCATTCCCCGGTGTTCCTCCTGCAACAAATAACCATGACATTGATTATTGTCTCCAAACGACAAATGCGCCGTTGGGGAGCCATGGATGCCCATCTTATCTTCCAGGTTGACCAGGGTGACGTCATTGGGTGTTCCATCCAATCGGACTTTGGGAACAATGAACAAACTGATACCCTTGGGACCAGGAGGAGCCTCTTTGACGCGAGCCAGAACCAGGTGGACAATGTTTCCGGTATAATCGTGGTCTCCTCCCGTGATGAATTGTTTAGTACCTTTAATTGAATAATGGTCTCCCTCTTTCACGGCAGTTGTGGTGATATCGCCAACGGCAGTTCCGGCATGTGGTTCCGTGAGACACATCGTCCCCGTCCATTCTCCGGTGGCCATCTTTTCACAATAAGCTCGCTTTTGCTCGTCCGTGCCAAAAGTTTCGATCAGGTGAGCCGCCCCTGCCGTGAGAAAACAAGTGAGGTAGAACGATTGATTGGCAGCATAAATCACTTCATTGGTGGCAATGGAGACCAATTCGGGAAGCCCTTGTCCTCCATATTCCGGAGACATGTTCAGGCCCACCCATCCGCTTTTCCCTATTTGTTGCCATGCCTCTTTAAATCCTGTGGGAGTTTTCACTTTCCCTTCGATAAGCCGACACCCTTGCTGGTCTCCCCGTTGATTGAGGGGTGACACTACTTTTTCCGCAAAATGACAGGCTTCTTCAACGATCATGTGGAACGTGTCTTGATCAAAATCGGAAAAAGCCGGAAATTGACACAACTTTTCGGCTTGCATCACGTCATACAATAAAAATTCGATATCTCGCCGGTTTGCCTTAAATTCCGTACTACTCATTCATGTCACGTGTATGAAACTTGCAAAAGATCGATTTTATTCCTGAAGCTCTTCAGACCCACGAGAAGGCAGAAAGGCATACTGGATTCCTGGTCTGTGCCAGGAATGACACGTTGGATTCGCTGGATTCCTGGTCTGTGCCAGGAATGACACGTTTTTTGACTTCTGATTCACGTACTACTCATTATGGTTTCCCTCCGGTTACGTGAAGCTCCTTGCAAGGGTGCGTGCGTCCGGCAATAAGACCAGCGTGCATGCGCATGGCCACTGCTCGAGGCGGTGAGTGTTTTCCAGGGAAGGAAAAATCAAATTTTCTTAAACAAAAGCGAAGCATTGGTCCCACCAAAACCAAAAGAGTTTGATAAAGCAACCGTGAGTTTGCGTTCTTTCCCTTGATTGGGCGTCACATCCAGGTCGCACTCGGGATCCAAGTTGTCGATATTGATACTGGGAGGGACAAAATCATGCTGAAGCGCTTTCACAGTGACCACCGCCTCCACTGCTCCGGCCGCACCCAAGAGATGTCCCATCATGGATTTGGTCGCACTGATCGAAATCCGATTGGCGTGATCGCCTAAAACGGATTTGATTGCCAGCAATTCATTGATATCCCCGGCAGGCGTGGAGGTGGCATGCGCATTGATATAGTCGACTTCCTGCGCATTGGTTTCCGCATCTTTTAAAACCATCTTCATCGCCCTCGCCGGTCCTTCCACGGAGGGCGCAGTGATGTGAAACGAGTCCGAACTGAAACCATACCCCACCAACTCGCAATAAATACGAGCGTCTCTTTTTTTTGCGAATTCGAGATCTTCAAGAATGAGAATGCCGGATCCTTCGGAAAAAACGAATCCATCCCGTTCCTGATCGTAAGGTCTGCTGGCTCGTTGGGGTTCATCGTTTCGCGTACTGAGAGCCCGCATGGCCGCAAAGCCGCCGATGCAAAGTTTTGTGACAGCAGCTTCGGTTCCTCCGACAATCATGGCTTTGGCATCACCGCGCTCGATCATACGCGCAGCATCTCCGATAGCATGGTTCGAAGAGGCGCAAGCCGAAACAGTTGAAGTGTTATAATTTTTCGTGCCGAAAATCAGAGAAATCTGCCCGGCTACCATATTTGCCAGCACCATTGGAATGAAGAAGGGAGAAATCCGATCCGGGCCTTTTTCCTCCATGAGCAACAGATTTTTTTCAATCATCGGTTGCCCTCCAATCCCCACGCCAATGGAAGCGCCAATGTCATACTGCAACTCTTCGGTGATCTCCAGGTTTGCGTCCTGCAAGGCTTCCTGGGTTGCGGCAACGGCATAATGAATAAAGGTGTCCATTTTTTTGACGTCTTTGGGAGGAATAACGGAGGGGATCTCGAAATCATGGACTTCTCCCGCAACCTGACTTTTTAAATCGGAAGGGTCAAATTTCGTGATGCGTCCCGTACCCGAGATTCCCTTACAACTGGCATCCCAGGCTGTTTCCAGGTTGTTTCCGATCGGACAAACAATTCCTAGTCCAGTGACAACAATTCGTCTACGCATGAGATTGATCTGATTGACAGGTGAAAAAAGGAGAATTGCCTTTAAAATCAAAGAATCAATCGAACTTTCTCAGGCTTGCTGAGCAGCCTGAATATGCTCGATCGCGATTTTGACTGTCGTGATTTTTTCCGCAACATCGTCTGGAATCGTGATATCGAACTCTTCCTCGAAAGCCATCACCAATTCCACCGTATCCAGTGAATCCGCCTCCAAATCATCGGCAAAATGTGAATCAGGCGTGATATCGGTCTCATCGATTCCTAACTGCTCGCTTATGATTTTTTTTACTGCTGCTTCAACTTCCATATTTTCCATTCCTTTAATAAAAAAAAAACTAACATTGCTCCGATGGATACGCAAACTTTCATTGTTTCGAGACGAGGGAATGGAGGAGCAATGCAAAGAAACCCTGCCTCCTCGTTCTCCATTGATAAAAGTCATAGCATGTCATTCAGTATATCTTGAATTGTGAGAACTTTGAATAGTAGTCAATTTTTCAGTAAAATCAGGAGAGAAGTCACTTGTTGATTCAGTTGCTCATTTCCGGAGTTCCTCGTCATCAATACATTCCTCCATTGACATGCAATGTGGTTCCGGTGATGTAGTTCGCCTGTTCCGAAACGAGAAAATGAACAGCTTGCGCCACGTCATCGACCGACCCTATCCGTCCCAATGGGATTTGTTGTAAAAGGGTCTGAGTCTGTTTCTCATCCAAGCCTCCAGTCATGTCGGTTTCGATGTATCCCGGGGCGACGGTATTGCAGGTAATATTTCGATTACCCAGTTCCCGGGCAAGCGACCTGCTGAATCCCACAACAGCAGATTTAGCGGCACTGTAGTTCACCTGCCCCGGATTTCCAGTGAATCCGACTACTGAACTGATATTGACTATACGGCCATAGCGCAGACGAATCATACTGCGAATGACAGTTTTCGTAACATTGAACATGCCCGTCAGGTTGACATCCAAAACTTCATCCCATTCGCTCCGTTTCATACGTAAAAACAAAGTATCGCGGGTAATACCCGCATTGTTGACCAATATATCGATTCGAGGAAAAGAATCCTGCGCAGCGCGTACCATTTCTTCCACCGCCTCCAAGTCGGCCACGTCCACCTGAAAGGCCAGGCATCGCCTCCCGATGGCTTCAATAGCTGACTGGGTTTGATCTGAAAAATTTTTATTGCGATTTGTAAAAATAATATCAGCACCTGCCTTTGCAAGACAAATAGCGACTGCTTTTCCAATTCCACGCCCCGCTCCCGTGATCAAGGCAACACGATTTTCCAAACTCATGGGGGTTCCTCTGTTGGTCAGAACTCTGAAAGGTTACCTGAAATAACCTCAGCCAATCATCGTACCTTAAAATACATAATGATAGTAAACACAAAAAGCCAGATAGATTTCAAATGCATCAACCAGATCACTTTGCTTTGGATATCTTGCGAATTGACTAATTTTTCTTCATCTGGTACAGGTCGCATTCCCAGCTTCTGCAAAAAGAGAAGCCATACGGATTCTACTTCAGGCTTTTGCTCCGAATAAGTCCAAAGTTGTTGTAAATGATGGTGATATGGAGAGCGCAGGAAAAAACGATAATGTTCCGCCATATAACGACCTTTGCACCAAAGCATGCATTTGAAAAACAGACGTTGAATGATAGTGGAAAGTACTGAAAAGACGAATATTCCTCCGACAATAGGAAGAAAAAGCTCTGCTTTAACGAAAATGAACATCGTAGAAATGATGCTACCCAATGCCAGCGCCCCCAAATCACCCATATATATCAAAGCGGGTGGAGCATTGTAACGTAAAAATGTGAAACCGGCGCTGATGATTCCCATTGCCAAAACGCTCAACTCCTTGATGTCGTGAGACAATTCGGGAATTTTCAGACGGGCAGCCCATTCCGGTTCTCCTCCGATATATGCCACGGCAGCCACAAACAGGGAACAGGTCATCAGTGGCATGGTAGCCAGGGAATCCATACCATCGGTCAAATTGACCGCATTGGCTCCACCCACGATGATCAAGAGCATGAATGGGATAAAAAAGTATTTGGGCAAGTAGGGATACCAATCTTTCAAAGGCACAAAAGGTACCACCAGGTGTCCGTCAATATCGACATGGAGATAAAGCGCAAGCACAACAATCAAAGCCACCGCAAATTCGGCAAGCAATCGAGTACGCCCGCTGATGCCGTCGGCTTTGTCGCTATACCAATTTCTCTTTTCCTTTCCGGATTCAATTCTTTTTTTATGAATCACTTTGGCAACATCATCAATCGCCCCTATCATTCCAAAGGCAATCATGATGATCAACAAGGCGATGACGTACTGGTTCAGGTTGCACCATAATATGACAGAAACCAGAATAGCCAATATCAAGACACCTCCTCCCATGATGGGAGTCGCCCCTGCGTAAGGTCGGCCTCTGATCGACGGAGCAAGCGTGAAATCCGAGGTGATCCCTTTCTCTCGAAACAATCGGATGACTTTGGGCATCAACAGGACAATGATCGCGTAGGTGGTAAGAAACGTCATCCCGCCTCGAAAGAGAACGGATTTGAAAATCTGATAGTGCCAGATTGAATAAAGAACTGCGGCAAGCATAAAGGATTTTCGATAGTGAATCTTCAGATTCGAAGCCAGTGAGGTTGAAGGGAACTCAGCAAGCTGAACCGATGGCTGGGAAGGCAGACTACCGCTGAAATCATCAATGGCTTATCAGGACAGAGCCGCCCAATACCCTAAATAGTCATCAGTTCGGATTCTTTCTTTTTTGTCAAATCGCTCACTTTGTCAATATGTTCATTCGTTTTTTTCTGGATGGTATCCAAAGTCGTTTTTTCTTCGTCCTGGGAAATGCGTTTGTCTTTCTGCAATTTTTTTATATGCTCGTTGGCTTCACGGCGGACATTTCGAAGCGCGATTTTACATTCTTCCCCCATCATTTTCACATTTTTGGCCAGTTCTTTACGACGTTCTCCGGTGAGAGGAGGTAAAACAGTCCGGATGATGTTCCCGTCTTGTGAGATCATCAATCCCAAGTTGGCTCGATGGATTTCACGCTCAATGTCTTTGATGAGACTCTTGTCCCAGGGATTAATGACCAGTAATTGAGGTTCAGGGGTTGAAATCGTACCAACTTGAGAGAGAGGAGTAGGCGTACCATAATAGTCGATTTTGATATTATCAAATATGCTGGGGGCCGCCCTTCCTGTTCGAACAGTGACGAAATCCTTTTTCAGGCTTTCAATCGTATTTTCCATTTTATAGTCCAGGGTTTCCAAGACTTCTTTAACCGCTTCAGCGCTCATAATCCTTCTCCATTGATGATCGTTCCGACACCATTGCCACAAATGGCATTCACCATCGAATTTTCATCGCCAATGTTGACAACTATAATCGGAAGGTTGTTGTCTTTGCAAAATGCAATTGCCGTCGCATCCATAACTTTCAGGTTTTTTTCCAGGATCGTTTCATAAGAGAGATGATGATAACGAACCGCATCGCTATGCAGTTCCGGATCTTTGTCATAGACCCCATCGATTTTGGTAGCTTTAATGACCACTCCCGCACCTATTTCAGAGGCTCTCAACACTGCAGCCGTATCGGTTGTAAAAAATGGATTACCCGTTCCTCCGGCAAAGATGACAATCCGTCCTTTCTGTAAATGTCGGTCCGCACGACGTTTTATATAGGGTTCGGCGATGGCGTGCATTTCAATGGCTGACATCACCCTGGTTGGATAACCACACTGTTCCAGAGCATTTTGAAGGCAAAGGGCATTGATCACGGTGGCCAGCATTCCCATGTGATCACCTGCCACACGATCCATGGAGTGGGGGACGGATCTTGTACCCCTGTAAATATTACCACCACCAACCACGACTCCAATTTCCACCTGCAACCGATAAATGGTAATGATGCTTTTAGCAATACGAGCAATGACCTCATAATCAAAAACGGTTCCACTGGCGCCACCAAATACCTCTCCACTCAATTTCAGTAGAATGCGTTTGTATTTTGGAAGCACGCCATCCTTTAAAATTGGAATTTGATAAAATCAGTCAAGGTGATCTTCATTCCTACCGTTTTGCTGGTATCGTTGATGAGTCGTTCGATGGTCTGTTCAGGATTTTTTACAAAAGGCTGGGAAAGCAGACAGATCTCTTTTTTAAATTTTTTCATCCTGCCTGCAATCATTTTTTCGATAATATTTTCAGGTTTGCCCGAATCTCTGGCTTGAGCAACAAAAATTTCTTTTTCCTTTTCCAGCACTTTTACGGGAATTTGATTTTCACTCACCGCTTCCACTTGAGAGGCGGCAATATGCATGGAGATGTCTTTTGCCAGGGAATCCAAAAGCGCGTGATCAACAGGATGTTCTGTTTTCAAAGCGACCAGAACACCGATTTTTCCCGTCATGTGGACATATCCTCCCACCACTCCGGAATCAACTTGCAAGGCTTTGGCATCCAAAAATTGAATGTTTTCTCCCAATTCTCCTATTGATTGCATGAGCAGGTCTTGCACCGTGCCTTCAAATTCCACCTGCTGTAGAAAAGTCTGGTTTAAAATATCGTCCACTCCTTGCTCATTCACCTGCACCGCTAGCAGGCCCAGCAAATGGCGGAATTTTTCATTTTTTGCCACAAAATCAGTCTCACATGCCACTTTCACCAAGGCAGCCATCTTTCGGTCCTTGGTTATAGCGATCCCTATACCCCCTTCCCGGGTTTCCCGTGATGATTTTTTAAGGGCTTTGACTTGACCGGTTTTTCGCAGTAGTTCTTTGGCAGCTTCCATATCCCCTTCAACTTCCACCAGGGCTTTTTTGCACTCCATCATCCCTATACCGCTGATTTCGCGCAACTCTTTTACCATACTCGCCGTAATTTGTTTCATATCAAAATCTTTTTCCTGATTTGTAATTGTACCGGTATTTCGGATTACATCCCTTGATGGCATCTCGAACGCCGGCAGAGGTCATTAAGATTCATCATCCGTATTTCCGACTTCGCTTTCCCTGTTAACCTCCTCGGATTCGATTGTACTGGTATGAAGGGTATCCCCATCGGGCTCTGCTTTCTCCCGGTTTTCATCCTTGTAGGGCTCAACCACTCCCTGCAAATGCTCTTCCGCAGGGGATGCATCTGGTTGTGGAGTGATGGCGTCATCCTGCTGACGTTGGGCTCGCATTGCTTTTCCTTCCTGGATTGCAGTGGCAATGACATTCGCATAGAGCCTGATGGCACGTGGAGCATCGTCGTTTCCCGGAATAGGATAATCAATACCGTCTGGGTCGCAATTGGTATCGACTATCGCGATTATGGGAATATAGAGTTTTTTTGCTTCTTTGAGCGCAATATGCTCCTTTATGCAATCCACGATAAAAATAGCGCCGGGAAGCTGCTGCATTTCTTTGACGCCTCCCAGGGAGCGTTCGAGCTTTTGGCGTTTTCTTTCCATTTGCAACGCCTCCTTTTTAATCATACCAGGGTAAGCTCCTTCCGGTCCGGCTAACTCTTCATATTCTTTCATGCGCGAAACCGATTTGCGGATTGTTTCAAAATTCGTCAGCAAACCGCCTAGCCAACGCTCATTGATGAAAAAGCTATCGCAACGTTGAGCTTCTTCCACCAGGATATCGCGAGCCTGATCTTTTGTTCCGACAAATAAAATTGTTTTTCCTTCTCTTGATATTTTTCGGGTGTATTCGTAAGCGATTTTGAGTTTAGAGAGTGTTTGTCGCAGGTCAATGATGTGAATACCATGTTTGGCCCCGTAGATAAAAGGCTCCATTTTCGGGTTCCAACGCCGGGTTTGATGCCCAAAATGAACACCGGCTTCAATGAATTGTTTTAACGAGACAACTGCCATATTTTTATCTCCATGCAAATGGCGCAATAAAGGATTCCTTAAGGCAGGAACGCTTCATATGGTTCTGCTGCTTCAAAAGGGTGAACATTCGATGCTTTTCCGACTGCGTTGAGAAGTGCTCTCAGCAGAAATCATCAACAAAGAAAGTATTAAATTGATAAAAAATCTTCGTCATTAATGCAAGCTTTTTCTCAATGTGAAGCGTTGCAAAAGCAGGAAAGAAAGATCTGCTTACTTGCCAGACCATAATAAAATATATTTTTTTTTAATCAGAGTCAATTTACGACTTTTGAATCCTGACGAGAAAGCGTTACTTGACTTTCTTTTTATCAACTTATATCTATCTGATAATACAACCATATCCGAAACACAAAGGTTTCCTTTGAGGAAAGGCATGAATTGAATGAAAAAAAAACTGGTACCGGCTTGAAACGGATCGCTATTTATCCCATCAGCGCCAATCCACCAACCTGGGGGCATGGAGACATTCTGAAACGAGCCGCCAATCATTTTGATCATGTTTACTGGGCTGCTGCAGTCAATACGCAGAAAAAATATCTCTTTTCTCCCGAAGAGCGTGTTCAAATGATGGAAGAGTATGTCAAGCATTATCAATTGGAAAATATTACGGTGGAGGCCTACAAAGGCAGCACGGTTCGCTATGCGGAAAAGAGAGAGGCCCAGGTTATCATTAAAGGATTGCGAAATATTACCGACTTTCATGGAGAATTGGAACAATCAATGGGTAATCAGGGAATTAATAAATCGATTGAGACTTTTTATATATTTGCCCACCCACATTTATCGGCATTGAGTTCAAGCCTGGTCCGGGAATTAGCATTGTTGGGAGAAGATATCGGCAGCTATGTTCCCAACTCAGTGGCCGGGATGGTTGTCGAAATTTTATCACGACAAAGTACCTGTTGAAGATTTTTAAAACCAAATGGTGTATAGTCTTTTGCCATGAAACACCCCACCTTCTTTTCTCTTAAATGTATTATCGCTCTACCTGTCTCGATATTGCTTGCTCTTTCAGCGGTTTCGGCAAATTTCTACGATCCGACTTTTTTTAATCAGTTGAATCAGCACGCAAGAGTTCAAAACTGGTGTGGGATCGTGGGGTCATATTCAGGAGGATCGTTGGTTGAACTTTTCGGTCCCGCAGCTTTATTTGTTCCCTGGTTTATTTTAAAGATTTCTTTTTCTTCTAAAAACTACCTGAGTCGTATTTCCACGAGTTACGTTGCCGTTATACTCCTTTTCTCGGTTTCCATTGCGCACCAGTTGTGGTGGCCGATTTCACTGACGGAGTTAGCCAACTCGAGTTTGCTGCGATATCCAGGATATGCCGGTATAGCAGGCGCACATTGGCTTGAACTGACTTTAGGTACTGGCATGACAAATTTCCTGACAGGCGTTATTATAGTCATTTGTACGATAAAACTGTTTGACGAGCTTCCATTTAAAATGTTTATTTCGGCAGCTATCCATGTCGGTATTATCTTGCCTTCCTATTTACTCAAGCAAATTTGGCGTTCACTGATTCAAAGGAATTCCATTGAATGGAGTGCTCTCTTTTCCTGGTTTAAACCCAACCAACCTTCATCCCTGCCGTCATTTCCTCTCGATCCCGATTCCCGGTCCGGTGATCCGATGGCAAACCGAGAGGAAACTTCTCCCTAACGTATTGCGAGGAATGACCCCAGGCCGCGCGTCTTCGGATTGCGATCTTATTTATTCCTCGGGAACACCCGGTCGCGGGACATGTTGGTCTATCAATATTGGGTTCCCGTCGGGGTCAAAGAAGAACATATGTCCCACTCCCGTCCCCGATTCATCAACCTCTTGCGCGATCTCGATTCCACGCTCCTTGAACGTACGTTGGATGTCTCGCACGTCGTCGAATGCCGAAGGATGGCTGCCCGAGGCAGACCAACCGGGATTGAAGGTCAGCGTGTTCGTGTCAAACATTCCCTGGAAAAGTCCAATCGTACTTTCGCCGTTCCGAAGGATGAGCCAGTTCTGTTCGACGTCTCCGCCGATGACCTTGAAATCGAGTTTTTCGTAAAAATCACGCGATTTCTCGATGTCCTTGACTGCAAGACTGATGGAAAATGCGCCCAGATCCATAATGTCGTTCCTTTCCTTGTCGTTTGATTCATGGTTAACGAATTGGTTGTCCAACCAATTCCGCCAAAGCACTGCGTTCTAGTGAACTCGACAACGAAAGATTAATACCGTAAGATGGTAGCGAAATCAAGATGGATATATTTTTGAAAAAGCCGATATATATCGACTCTATTGAGAAGAAATTTTCCTGAATCATCAAGTTGGAGATAGTTGACAATGAAAATAAAAATGACCGGCGTATATGTAAACAACCCTCAAAATGCCTTCAGGTTTTACACAGAGGTTCTGGGATTTGTCGAGGTACAGTATAATCCGGAGGCCAATCTCGCCGTTGTGGCATCGCCTGAGGAACCCGACGGCACGGCTTTGCTTTTGGAGCCAAATGACAATCCAATCGCCAGCGACTACCAGAAAAAACTTTACGCAACAGGACTACCTTGCATGGTTTTTTCGGTGGACGACATCGATCAAGAATATAAGAAATTGATTGAGCTCGGAGTTGTCTTCAAAGATAAACCGGTTCAGTCGGACTATGGAATACAGGCCGTATTCGACGATACCTGTGGCAACTATATTCTACTGATACAACTCGTTGAAAAATAACAGGGAAGGTAGTGTTGTTCTGCGCAAGTGAGCCTTTTGATTACTATGGATGAATGACGTTACCCAAGTATTCTCTGAGTTTGGGAGGCACTCGTTTCTGGACCAGAATCTTTTGCATTTCCCAGGCTGTTTCATTGTCTGGTTTCTTTTCAAATTGTACGGTTTTTCCTTCAAAACGGGCTACCGGTTCGCCATCACGAAACAAAATCCGGTTTCCCGGAATGGCGGGAATGCGCTTGCCGGGAGTGATGATTCCCACCAGGTTCAGCGGATCGCACGCGCTGATTGATACCAGTTCGTCCCTGGATTGTTTCCGTTTCAAGGACCGAATGACGGCGACCGCTTCGGGAAGAGCATACTGCTCCCCCCATCCGTCCACGAATCGGCCGCCTCGTACTTCCCCGCGATCTTCCATTCGCCTCATCACCCGGACGAGATCGCGCCAAGGGGGTATGCCATTCTCACGCATCAAGACGCGTTTGAAGACGACGCCGTAGCGCTTCAGCAGAATCATAACGCACTGCTCGATATCTACTTCTTCTTCAGAGCAGGATTCGATAATCGACCACCTGCCCGCAAGTTCCATCCTGAATACGGGCTTGCGACTCCGGCGGGTTCTCACTTTATGGCTTTCCGGAATGAGAAGCGCACGCAGTCCCGCAAAACTGTCACAGGTCAATATTCCCGCAGCAACCAATTCGGCTATGGCTCCTTCCACTTCGGTTTTAAGCATATTGGACCGGCTGAGAATATCCTGATAAAAGAGCGCGCCATCGGCTTTGAGGTATTCCAGGACCTTCCGCGCGCTTTGTGAAATAACTGGCGTGATTGATTCCGACGTTCTCAGCGGCCAGGAGCGGATAGTGTTTCGATTGGTCAAAGTGATCGGAGTGGTTCGGATAGGCGTATTTGCCGCTCTCGTACCCTGGGCCTTGAGATACCGACCCCAGATGGTTTTGCCGGAGAGACAACAGGTATCCAACCAAATGGTGTCGTAGTCTTTGACCCGCGCGGGAAGAACGTCGCTTTCCCAGGAGACGGCAGGACAAGAATATCCGTCGAGCTTGTCCAGGACTTCGTTGAGCGCCTCAGGGCCTTCTTTTCGAGTGTTCTCAGTCAGGTTGTGCCAGTTGAAGAGAAATCTCATGAAGTCCGCAGAGGAAACGGGTTTGATTTCCCTGCGAAGATTTTCCAGGGTGTACTTGTGAATACGCGCAAGTAGACGCCGTTCACACCACTCCATTTCATGGGAATCCGGTTTTTCGGGAGAGAAGTGTCCCCTGATGACCAATCCTTCAGCCTCGAGGGAGTGCAGGGCCCAATCGATCCTTTTTTCAGGAAGGTGCATATCCCTCGCGATTTGGGAGGCGGTGGCGGGACCTAGCAATGCAATCCGTCCTCTTATGAGATCGATCAAGGCTTCTTCAGCATTTTCTGATGGAAATTCCCGGATAGTATCGGGAACCTTCATACTTTCCGGAGTGATGGATTTATCGTAGAGAACTTCAAATTGAGGAATCCTTTCAACGGCTACCCAGTGCGTGAGATCCTCCTCCAGTTCATGCGAAACGACCTGTCCGAGCGTCTCGAGAGAGATCAGAAAAGCGTGCCAGGCCTTTTCTTCGCTTTGCAAACATTCTTCATTGGTCAAAAATCCATGCATGACCAGGACGTCATAAAGTTCGTCCGCATCGTTCACGATAGGCCAAGCTTCCTGTTTCACTGCCTTGATCGCGCCTTTTTCCAATTTTCCAATATTCCTGGCGTCCTGAGGTTCAAGCCAACGGCGTGTCCTGACAGCCTGTACCCGGCGTTCTTCCAAAGGAGCGCCGTCCAGAAAAGCATAGGGTCTCGCATTGAGGATGCTTTCAGACAAGGGAGAGGGTTCCTGTAAATCCCGAACCGATACTTCGACTGCGCCTTTTTGAATTTTAGTAAAAAGACTTTCCAATTCATCAATGTCCATTGCTAGATGAAGACAATCATGAAGGGTTTGATTGACCAGGGGATGGTTCGGTACTTGCCGGTCATCAGGTAAGTTCTCCAAGCAGGCCAGTTGGTCCGGGAAAACTTGCGCAAGCAGGTCTTCCGCATCAGACCGCTGGATCTGAGGAGCGAGTCGCTCTCCGCCCCTTCGTCTCAACACGGCCAGTGCCGTCGAGGCGTTCCAACGCCAGCGTACCTGGAACATGGGAGCATCCAAAAGGGCCTGTACGAGAACCTCCCGGATCGTACGGGCATTCAAATAGTCTATCACTCCGTCCAGGGGGAAGCTGTGAGTCGCCCCCAGGGATAAGACCACACTCTCTTCATTGGCCGCTGCTTGGAGTTCAAAGTTGAATTTGCGACAGAATCTTTTTCGGAGGGCCAGCCCCCAAGCTCTATTCAAACGGCTTCCGAAAACCGAATGAATGACGAGGTGCATGTCCCCCACTTCGTCAAAGAATCGCTCCATGACGATATGCTTCTGGGAAGGCATTTGCCCCAGGCAGGCTTTTGTTGCAGCCAGGTAAGTGACGATCTGGTCTACGCATGCCTTATTGGTACCCACGATTTCAGACAACCAGGCTACAGCTTCCCGTTTCCATTCGTCCGAACTGTCGTCATCCAAATTTTCCAGTTTTATTCGTAAGGAAACTCCTTCTCGAATGCGGGATACCGCTGTTGAAAGTTCAGCAGACCTGCCTGGAGCCTCACCAAGCCAGAACGGCATTGTGGGAGGCTGCCCCTCCGCGTCTTCAACACGGACTTTACCCGTTTCCACCTTGAGGATGCGCCAAGAGGTGTTACCAAGCTGAAAGATGTCTCCCGGGATACTCTCTATGGCGAAATCTTCATGGACAGAGCCGATCTGCACCCCCGAAGGTTCAAGACGCACGTCGTAGTCAAACTGGTCTGGAATCGTTCCTCCTGATAGCGTCGCAATGAGACGAGCGCCTTTTTTTGCCTTGAGAAGGCGAGTCAGCGGATTGAACCTGAGGTAAGACCTCCGCGTCCCTCTCCTGAAAGTGAATCCATCAACCAACATCCGGATCACCTCGAAATACTCCTCCTTGCTTAAATTCCGATAGAGGTACGACCTGCGGATGATTTCTAAGAGCGCATCAGCGGTGTAGTCCTCACAAGCCACTTCTGCCACGATCTGTTGAGCAAGGACATCGAGTGGTTTCTCGGGAACGAGAAGGGTATCCAAATCCCCCCTGCGCACACAGTCCAGAAGCGCAACGGCTTCAATCAATTCGTCCTTAGTCAAAGGGTATAGCTTGCCTTTGGGGGTTGCCGCCAGAGTGTGTCCGGAACGTCCAACACGCTGAAGCAGCGCGGCAATGGACTTGGGAGAACCAATCTGAATAACCAATTCGATAGAACCTACGTCAATACCGAGTTCGAGGGAGCCCGTTGCTACCAGTGCTCTCAGCTCTCCACATTTGAGTTTCATCTCTGCATTCAAACGTTTATCCCTCGACATGCTTCCGTGGTGCGCTGTCACGATTTCGGGACCCAACCTCGTGGTCAGGTGATGTGAGAGGCGTTCTGCCATCGCCCGGGTGGGAACGAAAATCAAAGTGGTGCGATGGTCCAAAATGGTGTTTTCCAGTTTCTCGTGGATTTCTTCCCAAACTTCATTCGCCATAACCGCACTGAGTGGGGACCCCGGAAGCTCAATATCAAGATCCAATTCACGGCGATGGCCGATGTTTAGAATTTCACAGGGCTTCACACCCCCCGTCAAATAATCGGCCATCCGTTCAATGGGCTTTTGGGTGGCAGAAATGCCGATGCGATGGAGCGAATTCCGACTGAGGCGCGCCAATCTTTCTACAGAGAGAGAAAGGTGAGCACCGCGCTTGTTACCAGCGATAGCATGGATTTCATCGACAATGAGCGTGTTTACTTCGCTGAGCATTTCCCTGCCACCTTTGTTTGTGAGAAGAAGATAGAGAGATTCGGGAGTCGTCACCAGGATGTGAGGCGGTTTTTTATTCATTTTGATCCGCTCCTGACTGGGCGTATCGCCCGTCCGCACCATGGCGCGCACGTCAGCATGGGGACGTCCGGTTTTTGCCAGAATGGATTTTATACCTTCAAGAGGAACCTGTAGATTGCGATGAATGTCGTTACTGAGAGCTTTTAAGGGGGATACATAGACGACTTGAGTTTTATCCGCTAAAGATCCATCGAGGCTGCGTTCAAACAGATTGTTCATCACCGAAAGAAATGCCGCGAGCGTTTTTCCGGAACCTGTAGGCGCCGACATCAAAACGTCTTTTTTCCGAAAAATTTCTGGCCACGCCAACAACTGGATTTCAGATGGACTGGAAAAATTCTCAGTGAACCATTCTCGAACAACAGCATGGAAATTATTCAAAGGCATTCAGAATTCCCGGCTCGAGATTTGAGGGTATGGAAAAAACATATCGAGGAGATAGAATCAGTCTTCGATTCAGGATAAAAGGCACGGCGGTCAATGCTGCTCGACGAAGCCCGGCAGGACAGGACCGACCATTCAATTTCAATGTTTCAGGTTCTTGTTAGATTCACGACCTGTCTTTTGATACCTGGGCAAGAATCAATAGTCAAGCCTGTGAGTAGTTCGGGGTGTAATTAAAAGTGTGGGGCAGAGAGAAATAGCTGGACATGTGCTTTAAGTATTTTGAAAGTAGGAGTGTATTCGAATGATTGACCTTCAAACAGGAGTTGAAAATGTCAAAATGCTTAGGTTACTCAGAACTAAGGGAAGGTGACGAGTCATCTTTTTCATTAGCAGAACGGCTGTCGAAATATCCTCACCTGCGCCATCGGATGGAATCCATTCTGGGGATTATCGAAAATGACGATGGGAGTTGCCAAACAGCCGATGAGGCTGAGAGGCGGACGATTGAAGAAGTGCGTAAATTAGGTCAGGAAGTGCTTCAAGGCTGGTTGGGCCATCAGTCCGATATAAAAGAAGCAGAGTCTTCTCAAAAAGCGGATCTGATCCGAGATGGTAAAAAAAAATATATTGGCACAGCACCTTTGGTCCCATTGGAATCGAAGAACTTGTTTTCAGGGAAGGACGGCGAGGAAAAAGACAGAGACCCTTGAGTGCCTCGATTGGGGTTCAGTGCCAAGGTTATTCAGAGCCTCTGCAGCGAGCGATGGTGGATTTTGGGGCCGATGTCTCCTTTGCAGCAGCGAGCCAGAAACTCAAGGAGCATTATGGCATTGACATTCCTTCCAGCAGTATTCGAGCGCGAACCCTCCATCACAGTCAGAGATGTTTCTCCCTGAAAGAAGAGCAGCAGTCCAGCAGGGAGGCCAGTGGGGCGGGGGTGGTGATAGTGCAAAGTGATGGCACCATGGTGCCTCTGGTAGAGACGGCAGACTCTACTTTTACGGGGGATCGCAGAAAAACGCGTCAAGTGAGTTGGAAAGAAGGGATTACCTCCTTAGCCTATGCTCGAGGAAGTGTCGACTCCATTTATGCTGGAACCTTGAACGGCAGAGATGAAGCGGGTTTTCAAATGAAAGAGGTCGCGCTTAAAGCGGGACTGGGAAAGCAGACGAAGATTCATGCTTTAGGGGATGGAGCCCCTTGGATCTGTGAAAAAATCGAAACTCATTTTGGCGCTCAGGCGAACTATCTCATCGATTTTTATCATCTCTGTGATTATCTTGGTGCAGCCTGCCAAGCCGCTTTTGAAGACGGCTCACCGTTCCTGAAAAAGCAGAAGCAAATCTTGAAAAAAGGAGGAGCTGACAGCGTGTTAGAGCAATTTATATCCAGGCAAGAATCCGAATCTATTCCCAATGAAAAGGCCCCCATTCGCGCTTTGGTACGTTACATGAAAAATCGTCCCGGACAGTTTGAATACAAAACAGCTATTGATCAACAACTCCCTATCGGCTCTGGAAAAATTGAAAGCGCCCATCGTTCCCTCATCCAAAAAAGGCTCAAACTCCCTGGCGCTTGGTGGAAAAAACAACATGCCGATCAGATGATTCAACTCAGGGTGGTAAGAGCCAATGGAAAATGGGATTGTTATTGGCAACAACTTCAAAGGGCTTAATTGAAATGCCCCTCACTTTTAATTACACCCAGTAGTTCGCAATCCCATGGTCAACATCGCGGACTGCAAGAGTCCTTTCTCATCTTTGATTTTTGCCAGACAATTGAATCCCGGTATGTTTTGATCATCAAAAGCTCTCCATTCATCTAATCAGGCAATAACTCCCCCTCAAAAAAACAAATACCGCAGTCACCTTTGTGCCTTTGTGTCTGGCTGGAAAATGTTTCATGAATCTCAAATGGAACTCTCATTGCAAAATTTGTTCACCTAACATCAGTTATTTGTTAGAATTCGATTGATTTCATCGAGGGGGATAATGGAGGAGCAAATACTGGAAAATCGAGTAACCCTATAAAAGCGTTTATTGAGCAAATGGCAACCCAAGAGGACTTGGCTCATCCAGGAACAGAAATAGTTCGCCCAGGAAGGAGGACTGGTTCTTAATTGACGAAAACCTGAATAGCACTGGAAGAGTCCCTGGAAAACAGAATTATGAACATTTTTCCCTACCATTCTCGTTTAATCCGGCGTCAACACTATTGGTGGCAAGCACCAGAAGTTTTATTCTCTCCACAATATGCTTTGCGTACCGTGTTATTCGCCGTTTTTCTGATTTCCATCGGCTGTTTGTTATATATCTGGCAGTGGACCAGTTACCTGCAACTCGGGTATCGAATGCAAGCGCTGCGAAAAGAAAAAAACACGGTAGAACAACGCATAGCGCTTTTGGAAATAGAAGTGAACTATTTGACACGACCCGAGCGCCTGGACCAAATTGCCACAACCCGGTTGAATATGCACCTTCCTTCCCCAGACCAGCGTTAGATTTTAAATCGCACAGTCCCCGATGCGTCTGAATAAATCCACAGAATCACTTTACGCCCGTTTCAAAGTCTATAATTTCCAAACACGACTTTTTTCGGTAGTTTGTTTTGTCGGGGTTTGCTTATTGCTGGTCTTGGGAAGGATGTTTTACTTGCAAGTCTGGGAGGCAAAAAACTACGAAGAACTGGCGGCCAGACAACAACAACGTACTATCGTGTTGGATAGCCGGCGCAGCGCGATTTATGATCAAAGAGGTCAGTTATTGGCAACTTCTATCAAAGTCGACTCGGCACATGTGTTGCCTCCGAAAGTACGATCTCCTGAAAAAGCCGCGCAACAATTGTCTGCTTTGCTAGACATGTCCGAAAAGGAGATTCTGGAAAAACTGCAATCCCCTCGTTCGTTTACTTGGCTCAAACGTCAGCTCAACCCGGTGATTTCGCAAAAGATTCGACAGTTGCGAATACCTGGAATCGAATTCATTGAAGAATACAAACGCTTTTATCCATTCGGCGACTTCGCGGGTCCCTTGTTGGGATTCACGGGGATCGATTCTCAAGGGTTGGAAGGTCTGGAATATGAATATCATGAAGAAATGCAAGGGGAAAAAAACAAATACGTCATTGAACAAGACGGGACACACCGTATTATTCCCTATCCTCCACGTTCACTCGTACGTATAAGAAATACCGAACGTCCAAATTTAAATAAGAACCGTCAATTCACTCTGCACTTGACCCTGGATAGCTCCATTCAATATTTTGCGGAAAAAGCTCTCAAATCAGGAATCGAGGAGAGGCAAGCTAAACGAGGGATTGCCATTGTGATGGAATCCCGGACTGGCGCGGTGTTGGCCCTGGCGCACGTTCCCGGATTCGACCCCAACCACTTCCAGCGATTTCCACGCTCGCATTACCTCAATTACGCAATCAGCAGCGGTTATGAACCCGGGTCGATTTTAAAACCAATCACCATCGCGACGGCAATAGAAGAAAACATCATTGAGGCGGGTCAGGAGTTTTTTTGCGAAAACGGTTCTTTTCAAGTTGCTGATCGAGTCATTCATGATATTCAGCCTCATGGTTGGCTTACTGTCCAGCAGATCATTCAAAAGTCGTCCAATATCTGCTCCAGTAAAATAGGTCTCTTAATCGGTAAAGAAAAATTTTTTGACTACCTGCGTCGGTTTGGATTTGGCAGGAAAATGGATATCGGATTGTCAGCAGAAGCCATCGGGAAGGTCCCTCCTCCGGAAAACTGGACGATTCCAGATCATGCTTCGATTTCCTTCGGACATGGGATCCTCGTATCTCCGATGCAACTGCTGGTGGCAATCAACGTAATGGCAAACGGAGGATTGCTCGTCACTCCCTACATCGTAGACCATCTCAAAAACGAAGAGGGGGAAACCATCCGAATGCTGACTGACGCGGAGGGGAAAGAGGTCAAACAATTTGGACCTCGTAAAAAAATGAGAGTGCTCACGGTGAAAACGGCAGAAAAGATCAAACAGTTTATGATTACAGTGACCGAGGAAGGGGGTACTGGAAAGCGATCCGCGATTCCCGGGGTGAGCGTGGCAGGTAAAACCGGAACAACGGAAATGTTCGACCACGCTACCCAGAGTTATTCAAAAGAGGAAAATATTGCTTCCTTCATCGGAATTGTCCCCGCCGAAAATCCATTCCTGACGATTCTGGTATTAATCGAATCACCAAAAACTTCAAGCGTGGGTGGAGTGGTGGCCGCTCCCATATTCCGGGAAATTGCCGAGCGTTCACTCATTTTTTATGGTAAAGGATTTAAAGGGCGCTTGGAAAACTAACTAAGGAGCAAGCTGCCGGATTGTCCATTGGCTGAAATTATGTTTCCGGTAACAAAAACGGTCGTGCAGTCGACGTGGCGCCTCAATCCAAAATTCGATTTGGTGAGGAATCACGCGGTAGCCACCCCAAAAAGGAGGAACTGGAATGGACTGGTGTGAATATTTATCTTCCCATTGCGCCATTTTGTCTTCAAGGACGGATTTATTTTCTATGACGGCGCTTTGCTCTGAAATCCAGGCAGCTAATTGACTATCCCGCGGGCGAGAGTGAAAATATGATTCCGATTGTTCTCCCACGATTCGCTCCACCCTTCCTTCGACCCGTATTTGTCGTCTCAGAACATCCCAGTGAAAAACCAGGGCGGCGCGGGGATTTTGGCTGAGTTCCCGGCCTTTTCGGCTTTCGTAATTCGTATAGAAGACAAATCCTCGGGCATCTATGGCTTTCAATAAAACGATCCTTGCTGAAGGTTCTCCGTCGCTCGTGGATGTAGCAAGGGTCATCGCATTGGGATGGGGCAGCTTCGTCTCTTGCGCAAGCTTCATCCATTTCTCGAATTCAAGAATGGGATCCGTATTCAAATCACTGATTTCCATAATTTTTTTTGTAAACGTGCACCTCTCCTCCTCCCGAAGAAATCGATTGTCAGCGATGTCACGGACGAGGAACTTCAAGAGATGGCTCACTCAGATCAGGTTCAAGAGTTTATAGAGAAAATGGTAGCAGGCATTGCCCGCTTGGAACAACAAAAAGATGCCTCTAGGGGGAAAGGTTTAATTTGGGTTTCATCTCACTCATGCCATACTGACCCCGAGCGACAAATCCTCTTTTGGGCGCATCAATGCTGCCATAGCCATTAAACGGTTTGAAACCGATCAAGGCCAACAACTCCTCCGTGGCCTCTGCCAGCACTTCAGGAGAGGTGCCCAGTAAGAAATTCTCCTGCTGCCGGAATTGCGGGGCGCAGAAGTTGGTCGTCAGCCCGATCCGGGGATGATCGCTGCGGTTGACCCCGGTCGAATGCCAGATCCGTCCTTCGAAAAACAGGGCGGATCCTGCGGGAGATTCTACTGAGATCCAATTGGCCTCTTCATCGAGTTCAGGGTCGGGTTGACGGCCGAAAAGATGGCTGCCGGGGACGACCAGCGTGGCCCCATTGTCTTCCCGAAAATCATCGAGCATCCACATGGCATTGCAGACAAAGGCGGGGGCGATGGCAGGCAGGTTCATGGTGGCCTCCCCCCCAACATGGTGTCCCCGATACTCTTCAGCGGTGATGGACCCAGGCTTTATCAATGTCCTTTTCTGACTATTGGTTGGCGGAGGCATCCACCATTGATCGGTATGAAATACCTTGCTGCCCCCCGGGTGGGCAATATGGCCTTTATAGGAACTGAGCAAATAGACGGACCCCAGGATGTGAGCGGTCATCTCCCGTATGCCGGGGTGGAACAACAAGTCGCGGAACCCTTGCCCTTTGTTGATTAAAAAATCGACGAGTTGTTTCTTGTCTTTCAACAGGGTAGTGATTCCCCGTTGCGCTTCCGCTTCCGCTTGTTCCAGCAATCGTGCGCGCAAGACAGCAGCTTCCTCCGGGAGGATGGCATTGGCCAGGATGCAGTAGCCAAACTCATCCACGTGGGCTTTGGCGAGGGTCAGGTCCGTGATGGGTTGCGGGTAGATTTTGTTGGTATGGGTCATAGGAGTCCTATTTTGCTTTGCGATTGTATCACTTTTTTTTATTTTTGTAGCTACCGGTCCCCCCTCTCAAACTGGGGTCAAGTAGGTCTCTGACGGCATCTCCGAGCATATTGATGCTGTATACCGCGATAGCGAGGGCGAGACCTGGCCATAGGGCAAGCCAAGGCGACCGCAGCATGTATTTGAGTCCGCCTCCGCTGAGCATGCCCCCCCAACTGGGAGTGGGCGGAGGAATCCCGAAGCCTAAGAAGCTGATAGTGGACTCTTCTATAATCATCCAGGCCATTCGTGTCGTCAGCAGGACAATGATGGGCGCCATCACATTAGGCAGGACATGTCGTAAAAGAATGGAAAAATTGGTAGCCCCAACGCCCCGTGCCGCTAACACATACTGGTTCTCTTTAATGCCAATGACCGCCCCTCGAATTGTCCTGGAGCCGCCTATGCCGGTTGTAACGCCCAGGACGACGATCACCTGCACCAAACCAGGTCCGAGGACCGCCATCACGCTCAGGACTAAAAACAAACCCGGGAAGCACATCCAGGCATCAACGAAGCGCTGGGTCACCATGTCAAATCTGCCACCGAGATATCCGGATAAGATGCCAATCATTGCAGAGATGACGGTGGCCAGAGCGGAAGCAGCCAGACCTACGGTCATGGAGATACGGGCGCCATGAATAACGCGAGTGAAGGTATCGCGTCCGAGTTCATCCGTGCCCATAAGATGTTTGAAGGAAGGGGATTGGAGTCTGTCAATCAGATTAATTTCATCCCTGGCATAAGGGGTCAGCACGTCGGCAAAAATCCCGGTCAGGATCAAGAGGATCACCAACACGCCACCCACCGTGCCCAAGGGCTTCTCTCTCACCAGTCTTATCACCAGATCGACCAGCAGAGACCTTCTCTTTGACTCGTTCAAAACTCCCAGTGGGGTTGGGTTCGAATCTTCAACTGTTGCTGCTTTGGTTTCTCGATTCATCACTTAATCCTGGAATCCCAATAGACCTGGCTCAGGTCAAAGAGCAGAATGACTAACGATACTTAATCCGGGGATCCAAATAGGCATAGCTCAGGTCAAAGAGCAGATTGACGAACACAACAAACATGGCAATCAACACGTTGAGCCCGGCCAGGGCCACATAGTCTCGATGACCGATAGCGATCAGCAGGTACCGACCCAAGCCAGGCAGGTTGAAGATCTGCTCCAGAACAACCGTTCCTCCGATCAATGACGGGATCATCACCGATATCAGACTGACGACAGGGATCAGTGAATTTTTCAAGGCATGCCTCAGGATGACCACTTTCTCCCTGAGCCCTTTTGCCCAGGCCGTTCTGATGTAGTCCTGCCGCAGAACCTCCAGCATCATGCTGCGGGTCATTCTCGTGAGCGTCCCCGCCAGAAGCATGCCCAGAATGGTAGCTGGAATGAGGAATTGGAACAGGTTTCCCGCGGGGTCATCGGTAAAAGCAATGTATTCCAGGTGCGGCGTCCAATCCAACCAGATCGAGGGGTATACCATGATTATTATTGCGAGCCAGAAGCTCGGCACGCAAATAGCGAGGGTTGCTGCTGAGCGGGTGATATAGTCGCCTGCAGTATCCTGCCGCATTGCCGAATAGGTGCCGATGGGTACACCTATCAGTATCGAGATTATCAGTGCCAGGAGACCCAGCTCAACGGAGACTGGAATTCGAGGCAAAATATCATCGAGCACCGGACGGGTTGTCCAAAGCGAATTCCCCAGATCTCCGCGCAGCAATTGCCCCAGCCAACGTCCGAAGCGGATATGGACGGGTTGATCCAGACCCATGGAGGCCTTGATTTTATCAAGATCCAAGGCGCTATACTCCATTTGTCCGAATTGCGCATCCACCACATCGCCCGGAATCAACTGGAACATCAAAAAGACGATGAGCACCACAAAAAAAACGGTCGGAATGAGGAGCAACAACCTTCTGATGATATAACCCGTCACAACACTTTGCTAAGTTCGTATTGTGTTCATTGCGTTTAAACACAGGGATCGAACTGTTTGCCTGACCCCTGTGTTGCTGAATTGTCAAACCTGTAGGCTCAAGCTACTTTCCCATCTCCGTTTTCATATCCTGGTCAATCCAGAGACGGGCATCTTTGGCACCCCAATAAAAGATGCCAGGAACTCCTCCTGTCTCAGTACCTCGGAGCCATGGTTGAGCGACGGTATAGCTTGCTCCCTGAGGCATGCTCACGAAAAACGCCTGTTCCATGGCCCGCCAGTTCATTTGCTTGGTGAGCTCCCAGCGCTTCTCATTGTTGAATTCAGCGCCTGCCTTGGCGTACATTTCGTTGTACTTCTTGTCATTGGTTATGCTCAGGTTATAGAGATAGCCCGGTGTGAAGGGAGTCGTTGTATCGAAAGTGCTGGACCACCAATGCCAGTGAACGACCATCTGATCGTACGTTTTGCCCAATCGCACCGTATTGTAGTCTGTCACTTCACGACTGTCGATTTTGACCTCGATGCCTACTTGGGCCATGTAGGCTTGGAAAATCTGTGTGAGTTCCGTATGTTCATCTATACTTGCAGCTAGTATGTTCGTCTTGAATCTGATACCGTCCGCACCCCGAGGGTACCCTGCGGCATCAAGGAGTTTCTCTGCCTTTTCGGGGTTATAACTAAGGACCTCCTTGACACTCACCCCGGCCGGATTGTCCTCAGGCCAAAGCGGCGCGTCAGGGTACTCCTCGGGCCGGACGTAGTTTGGCCAGCCTGGGTACATCAAGGTTAAGGGATTCTGTATGACATCACCTTCAAAGATGCTTGCAGTTACTGCCTGCTTGTCCATAGCCATATTCATCGCCTGACGGACCCTCACATCGTCAAAAGGCGGAGTCTCGTTTCTCGGTTTAAATACTAAGGAGGCATCAACTCCACCCCTGAAATAGTTTAGCTCAGGGTTGCTTTTCTGGAGTTCCAATACATCCGAAACTGGTACATCATACATTCTATCGACCTTGCCGGTCCGCAATGCCGCTAGCTTGGTAATTTCATCTCCCATTATTATAAACTTGACCGCGTCGGCATAAGGCAGCTTGTTTTGCGGATGTCTCTCGTCGTAGCCCCAGTAGTCCGGGTTCTTTTTCAGGAGTACCGAAGAGTCAAGGACATAGTCTTCGAATATGAACGGCCCCGTCCCTATATCAAACTTCCAGTCTTTGATCTCGTTGTCTTTCGGATCCGCAACTTCCGAAGGCACAATCAAAAACTTATCAGTACCGCCCAAGATCCTCTCTGCCATCTCGACTTTTCCCGGAGGCTTTAACTTGAATTCGAGTGTGTACTTGCCAGTCGCTTTTACCGTTTCTATCTCCTTAGCCGCGTTTTTGTCGGTCCACTCACTCGTCATATGGCGGTTATAATTCCAGGCAACATCCTCAGCGGTCAGTTCGCGACCATTAACCGGGGGCTTGTTGTGCCAGCGAACCCCCTTGCGCAGTTGGACCGTGATGCTCAAACGGTCTGAAGCAATCTGCCAACTCTCGGCCAGCATTGGACCCAATATCTCCACCGGATACCGATTCCCTGTGTGAGAGGAAGCCATCAACGCCTCTTTGTTTTCAGCCCAGTCGCCCCAAGCGAGCTTTTCAAAAACGTAGGTCAGTGGCTCCATACATCCGTAGCGAAGAATGTCGAAGTTATTACAAGTAACAGAACCTGGTTTGCGCGGGAGATTGATCGTCCCCCCGTATTTTGGCTCATCCGCGGCAAAGGCGTGAGGTGCTGCCAGCACAAAGGCCATCATCAGCAAATTAATTTTCTTGAAAGATCCAGATAGGATTCCCGTTTTTTTAATAGACATAATTTCTCCTTTATTCTTATTTAGATTGAAGGGTAACTATTCGGTTCTCTGAAAAACCCGTTCAGTTAAATATCATTAAAAAGATTTCCGGAGAGGACTGATCGTTTTCAAGTCCTCCCACGATATGGTTCCATCGATCGGGAACCCTCTCTTTCACTAAAACAACTTAGTGAAGGCATGATTTTGACAATATATATTTTTTGCATAATGTCAACCCCCAAATAAAAAAATGCAGAATTCGTAAAAAAAATTTAAAAAATCTATCAATCAGAGGGAGATCCGCTTCTTTATAATCATGAGCCAAAAAGCGAATGTTCACTCCACATTAGTGCATAAGCCAAGTGACTGAACACAGGCCGAAAGCAATGCGCACGGGCTTTATATGGTTCTCGTGCACGTGTCACGAGAATGAAAGACGAGGAGTGCATTCAGAAAATCGAATTCACAGGATGCGCAGTCTCCGCATATTCTTGCAGGTGAACCTCTAACATGCGGGTGCTGTCCCGCAGTCCACCTTCACGATTTCGTATCATCCAAATGCGTCGATATTCTCCCAGAAAGGCGATCAAATCCATTGCCAATCTTTTTCGGGTATTCGAGTCAGCAGTCGTTTTTTCCCGAATCGCCATTCCTCGTTGACAAGCATATAAAAGAAATTGAGCGGCATTTCTACATTCGTCGGCAACCAGCACCGCATCCGCTCTTTGGCTCCTGGCCCATTTCAGGGGTTCCATTGTTGCAAGTATAAACTCAGCGGTCTGTTGCAAAGTGATGCAGGTAATCCCTTCCGAAAGATTTTGAGTTAAAGGACGGACCAAAAGGTGGAAAAGAGCACTGGCATTTTTAACAAGCTGCCCGACTTGCAGGTAAGTATTTCCTAATTCATAGACCAACCCTCCCATCACTCTGGCGCGATCTTGAAAGATATGGAGATCAAGCGCCGGGACAAAATTCATTTTCTGATTGGTCTCATAACACCAGGAGAAAGCGGCACCTGCAGCAATTCCTAAAAAACTGAAGGGCAAATGCTGCCAATGCCCTTGATCCCCCCAATCCGTGATCAAATAACCGATTGCTCCATTTTTCCTTCCGTAGAACGCGGCATTTTTCAGATTTTCGAGACAGTTTTTGCTACGTCCTGTTATGCTGCGCCAGGATGAGGTACCCGGGCAAACATAAATCGGCAATCCAGCTTGCGCAAAGGATTTGCAGTGATCGTCAAAAGGGTGATCGGCTTCATAACCCCATTCCAAGGGGACCACATTATCAGGCAATTTTCCTATCAACTCCGGATACTGGATAATTATGTCTCCCCAGAAATGCATAGTTAGTCCTTGATTCGAAACGAGCCGATGCACTTGCAGAAGAAATTCCAGGTAGACGGGGCCCACTCCCTTTTGCCGGCAGAGTTCTTTGTTTTTTCCTTGTCCCAAATCCAGGCACTCGTCCAATCCCACATTAATTTTACGGCTTGTGAAATGTGGGAGCAATTCGGCATACAACGCCTCTAGCAGTTTCAGAGTTCGGGGATTGCGGGGGTCCAGGCTGAATGGTTGCTCACTTCGTCCTCCCCAAGGCCATTCGAATCCGTTTGGACATTCCGCCAAATGACGGTAACGTGAAATTTGAAGCCAGCGCTGCCAATGGCCCAGAGAATTCTGGTTGGGAACCAGCTCGATAAACCGTTTGCGACAAAAGGCATCGAGGCGCAAGACGTCCTCACCCGTCAGCGGACTCGCTTCTGCCCAGACTTCCGGATGATCGCGATAGGCGAAGGTATGCTCTGTGTACAACTCCAAATGATTGATTTTCAATTCTGCCAGTTGATCAATCAATGTAAAAAGAGTGGAAAGCGTAGGAACTTTATCCCGGCTTATATCGAGCATTACTCCACGTACCGGGAAATCCGGATAATCTTCCAATATGCAGGTGTGAAAAAAACCTGAATTTTGGCGCAGCCACTGTTTGAGCGTCATCACCCCGTAAAACAATCCGGCACCATCTTTGGCCAACACCTCGATTTTCCGAGTGGTGATGCCGAGACGGTAACCTTGGGGCGGAACAGGCGCACCAGGAGTGATCCGCAGGACGATACCTTCCTGAACCTGTTGAGTTGCATTGATTGCATTCAATTCCAATTGAATCCTCAGTTGTTCCCGACATGCTTGCTGTAAACACAGGGCAATGGGGAACCAGACGAGAGGATCGCCTTGACCAACGAGAGGTTGGCGGGGCATCAATCGGAAAACCCCTCCTTGAAAAATCAAATGGCGTGGTTGTGGAATGAGCGTCAATTCATCCATGAATAACTCCGATGGTCGTAAATGAAAAAACAGGATATTCGCATCAACGCAGTGTTACTGAAGGACTGTTGTAGTCGATGCTGAAGCCCCGACTTCAGCGACAACGGAGGACAGCGGATTCAAGACTGTCGGGACGAAGGATTTTATCGATGGCAGTTAAAATATTGATCCGAGGAGGTCTGATCCGCAGACTCCTCATCTAAAGGAATGATCATCTGGACCAGAGTGGTGCTGTCTCCAATGGCTTGACCTTGTTCCACGTCCAGAAAGAGATTGATAGTGGGACCTTTCAAATAAATTCCTTCTCGATTGATTTCAGCATCACCCTCTAAAATAATCTTCTGATCCGTTTCACTCACATGCGCCTTTTCTGCTCTCGCCGCCCTGCCTGGTTGCTGGAGACAGACATCCTGCTCCGCAATACTGGCAACCAACTCCCGATCTTCGTTGAAAAGCAAGATTATCTTTCCTGCTTTCAAGTAGAGCTCAAGCTGGGGTCGCGTTATTTCGACATTGCCTTCAAAAATTGCCTGCTTTTTCTGGTTATCAATTAATGCGCGCTGAGCTTGAATAATGGAAGGTGGCGGCTCCGGAACCTCGGAAGACGTCCCTGCGTCTTCGAGTCTGTATTCGACCTTTACGCGATGGTTGGAGTCTCCCACTACCTCAGAAACTCCCGCCCTGTGGTCCAGGTATGCAGTTGAGCCATAAAGGACGATTCCTTCGTCTTCGATGACGACGCTACCCAGCAGGTCCAGCTTCTGTGTGGCACGATCATAAATCGCGCGATCGGAGGTGACCTTTCGTTGCAACTGGATCACCTGCACGTTGTTATCAGCAATGATCTTATTGTAACGCTTGGATCCTTCTGTAACAATTCGTACCTTATCTGCAGAAAAAATGATATCATCCTTGGGAATGCCACCTTGTACGCTTCCTGTCAGCAAACTTTCTCCTTTTTCAAGATCAACCTCTGTTTTCTCCGATTGAACCCATAGTTTATTCAGCATTGCATGCTTGAGGATCAAGTCGATTTGCTCCGCTTGTGGCGCATTTCGCTCCGGGTCCCGTATGCCTTCCAAGATTTTCACAAATTCGGTTTCAGAGGTATAAAGCTGATTGAGCAATGGACGGAGCGCATCCAAAAGAGACTGGGGCACATTTTCCTGTCCTAAGGTTTGCAGGGTTCTTTCCGTGATTCTGAAATTTTCCGCTTGCTGATTTGCGTTAATGGAGACAGCTGAAGTCATCACCCCGAGACAAATAAGGCCGCAGAGCATGAATTGGCACTGAAGTCGACGCCTCGGCTTCGATGCCCGGTACGGTCCTTTCCCGAAGGAGAGGATACGAAAATTCTTGTTGCGATGGTAATCAAATGGTATCACTTTCTTTTTCCTTTTCAGGCGATGAAGCAAAAGCTTCAGCACCAAATACTTCGGATTGATTCAATTCACTTTTATAACGGTATGATGCCGCGATGAAAGCGGCAAAGAGGGGATGGGGTGTTAATGGTTTCGACTTGAGTTCCGGGTGATATTGACATCCGATAAACCAGGGATGATCGTTCAATTCGATCGTTTCCACCAGATTTCGCTCCACGTGATGTCCGGAAAAGACCATGCCGGCTTTTTCCAATCGAGGAACGAACTCATTCATCACTTCGTAGCGGTGACGGTGTCGTTCGACGATATGTTCAGTTTGGTAAATGGACGCAATGAGCGTTCCCGGTTTCAATTCGGCAGGATAAGCTCCGAGGCGCATGCTGCCTCCCGTTTCCTCAATTCCCTCCTGCTCCGGCATCAAATCGATGACATTTGCTCTGCCTTGGGGGGTGAATTCTCCGGAACTGGCGTGGGCGATCCGGGCAACGTTACGCGAAAATTCAATCACTGCCAGTTGCATCCCGAAACAAATACCGAAAAAAGGAATTTTTTGAATGCGAGCATAGTGAACCGCCTCTATTTTCCCTTCAGTCCCTCGTTCTCCAAATCCTGGAGCAACCAGAATCCCATGCGAATTTTTCAACAACTCCAACACGGTGCCCCGCTCCAATTCTTCAGAGTTGATATAGAGCAATCGAACACGTAACTGATGCGCAATACCTCCATGAATCAACGCTTGATTCAGGCTTTCGTAGGAATCACGATGCTCGACGTATTTTCCGACAAAGGCAATAGTCACCTCGTCGAGTGGATTCTTGAAGCGATCCACCGTGTCGGCCCATGCTTGCAATTTTGGACGGGCTGTCCACATGCGCAAATATTCCACGATTTTTGCGTCTAAACCTTCTTTATGAAATATGAGAGGCACTTCATAGACGCTATCCGTATTTCTGCCATTGATCACCGCACCTTCCTCCACGTTCGTGAAAAAGGAAATTTTCTTTTTAATGTTCTGGGGCAAGGAATGACGAGTACGACAAATGAGAATGTCGGGTTGGATCCCGATTTCTCTCAATTTACCCACGCTGTGCTGTGTTGGTTTGGTCTTCATCTCTCCATTGTCGACGTAAACAATCAAAGTGAGATGGATAAAGAGCGTGTTTTCCCGTCCATAATCGTGACGGAATTGGCGAATGGCTTCCAAAAAAGGCAGGGATTCGATATCCCCGACCGTCCCTCCAATTTCGACGATGGCTATATCCGTGTTTTGAGATGCCTGTCGAATTTTACCTTTAATTTCGTCAATAATATGAGGAACCACCTGGATCGTTCCTCCCAAATATTTTCCGGCTCTTTCCTTGCGAATGACGGCGTCATAGATTTGACCGGTCGTACAGTTGTGTTTGCGAGTGAGAGTTGCATTGGTAAAGCGCTCATAATGTCCCAAATCCAAATCGGTTTCTGCTCCATCTTCCGTGACAAACACTTCTCCATGTTGATAAGGATTCATCGTACCCGCATCGACATTGATATAAGGGTCCAACTTCATCAGTGAAATGCTCAATCCCCGGCTTTCCAACAAGGCGCCTATGGATGCTCCCGCAATTCCTTTACCCAACCCGGAAACCACGCCTCCTGTAATAAAAAGCATTTTCGTCTGCATCACGTCCCTGAAACCCGCCTCCATTGCTTTATATCTTTCACGTACACGATGACTCAGACAAGTTGTTCTTTCAGAGCTTCCGGTGTATGAACAGGGAGTCGACATACCATATTCTGACAGACATATGCAGTCGCTTTGCCGTTAAGAGCCACTCGTCCCTTTGCCAGGGGGATGATTTGATTAACACGTGACGGGTTACTTCGGTCCACTTCATTTATCGGGACAAAGATAGTGACGAGGTTTGGATAGTAACCCCGTCTCGCCACTTTGAGTAAAGATTCCGTTTTCTGCTCACCGCGCTCACCCACAATCACCAATTGTTTGGGTTTAATCAATAACCAATGCAAGGCCCAGTGCATGGCGGAAAAACCCACTCCTGCTTCTTTGAGATAGGGGGCGAATCCATCCAGAATCCGCTGAGCATCCTCCGGATAACTGCCTTGAAGACCATAGGCCGTTAATTTGAGAAATACCAGGGCCGCCGTGCTATTTCCGGAAGGCTCCACGCCATCGTATCCCTCCATGTTGCGAGTCAGCAGCTTTTCCGCATCTATTCCCACGTCGAAATAGGGTCCGGATTCATTTTTAAACAAACCATTGATATCATTGACCAATTGGATTGATTTTTCCAGCCATTGCAGTTGATAAGAGTACTCATACAAATCCAAACAAGCAGCTGCCAATTGGGCATAATCGCATAAATAGGCAGGAAAACGGGCCTCCCCCTGCCGGAAACGTCGGAGCAATCGATTTTCTGAATTGACCAGGTTTGAAAAAATGAATTGAGCTGCTTGTGAAGCAACGTCACCATATTGGGGCCGGGCAAATACACGACCTGCCCGGGCAAATTGTGAAATCATCAGCGCGTTCCAGGAAGTGAGAATTTTGTCATCACACAAGGGACGTATTCGTTGGTCGCGAAATTTCAGCAACTTATACCGGGCTTTTTCCATTTTTTTTGAAAGCGTCCCTACGGAAATTCCCAGTTGTTTTGCCACCTCTTCTGCTGAACGAGGACAATGGAGAATATTTTTTCCTTCAAAATTTCCTCCTTTTTTGATTCCTGGACCGGCAACATGCCAATACAAACAGGCCTGCCGGCCTGCATCCGGACCCAGGATTTCGAGAATCTCCTCTGCTTGCCAGACATAAAATTTACCTTCTTCTCCTTCACTATCGGCATCTTCGGCAGAATAGAATGCACCTTCCGGAGACCGCATATCTCGGAGAATGTAAGACAAGACATCCTCGGCGGCTTCCTGGTAGAACGGGTTACCTGTCACTTGATAAGCCTCGATGAGGGCGCTGGTAAACAAGGCATTGTCATAAAGCATTTTCTCGAAATGAGGAACAAGCCACTGGTAATCAGTGCTGTAGCGGCTCAATCCCCCCCCTAGCTGGTCATAAATGCCGCCATTTTTCATTTTAGTCAGTGTCTTTTCAACCATGGCCAGGCTCAGGGGGTCTGCCGTTCTTCGATAATGCCTCAGTAACAGCATCAGCCCCATACTGGGCGGGAATTTATTTTGTGGCTGCAAAGTAAAACCACCCTCCTCGGGATCGAAACTTCGTTTATAAGAGTCGACTGTCTGATCTTCAGCACTCCAGTCCCAATCAAACGTGGACGGATTAACCACGGCTGCTTGTTTTTGCAAGTGTGTTGTGAGGGATTCTGCTGATTGGTGAATACGTTCACGCTCGTTTTTCCAAGTACGGGCAATAATTTGCAGGACCCGTCGGAAGCTCGGACGACCATACCTGTTTTCGGGTGGAAAATAAGTTCCTCCCGTTATCGGTTTTCCATCTGGCGTAACAAACATGTTCAAGGGCCAACCACCTTGCTGATTGAGCGCATGCAGAGCGTCCATGTAGATTTTATCCACGTCCGGCCGCTCTTCGCGGTCTACTTTGATAGCGACGAAATGTTCGTTCAAATAGGTCGCCAAAGCAGGATCTTCAAAAGATTCCCGTTCCATCACATGACACCAATGACAGGTGGCATACCCGATGCTGACCAACACCGGTTTGTCTTCTTTTTTTGCTTTTTCAAATCCATCCTTCCCCCAAGGATACCAATCTACGGGGTTATGGGCATGCTGTAGCAAGTAAGGACTTTTTTCGTGGATCAACCGGTTGGTGGCGTCAGATTTCCGGTCCTTGCTCAGTGTGGAAGGATTAACCATTTTCGGTCAACAAAGCGTATGAAATTTACGATACCAATATTGGTTCCAACGTAGCCAATTCCCCACCGAAACATTTGCACTGCCAAACGAAATATTCCGGTTTTGAGAGGTGCGGCATTGTAACAAAGCGTTCGCTCAATTGCAAAAAAATATTGACATTGCGTTTCAGCGCATTTGTTCCCCTGTGCCTTTCAGTTCCTTGAAAATATTCACTCTCCTGTTTTCATCCGCCAACCGGGGAAGATGAACAATCGCGGGTCGCCGGTTGGAAACGCCGGCTTCCCCGGACGCGGGAGAGTGGTTCTGCCGGGAAAGGGGCAACCCGGACGCTGTTGACACGTTGAGGGTGAAATTTTCCGGATTGGGGAAAGTAAGTTCCACTTCATCGTCCCCGGATAAAGAAAGCCACTGTAGTTTATTTTTATAAGCAGGGCTACGAATGACCTGTTGCGCAATTTCTCCCCATACCGGCAAACCTCCCGAAGAGCCTGTCAATCGAAAGGGAAGCGGCTCTGCGTCCGGATCTTGACGATCCAAACCAATGTAGGTTGAAATCGTATATCCTCCCGACACAGCGACACCATCGTCCTGAATTGCAGGGAGAAATCCGACATAAGTGGCATTGCTGTAACTATTGGCGGTGCCGGTTTTTCCATATGCAGGTAAACGCAAAGTATAGCGAGAATTGTCAGCGTCTCCGTCCAGGTCCTGTGTCCAGACGAGGTAAGGTTTGACGCGCCTCCCTGTTCCATGCTCCACCACGTTTCTTAAAATTTCTCGTAAAACATGGCGGGTTTCTTCGTCCAAAATCCGTTTAGAGACGAGTGTTTCCTGATAAATGAGATTGCCTTTTGAATCCTCGATACGGTCGATCAATTTCCACGTGTTTTGCCACGGTGTTTCCGCACGGGTCATTATCTGTCCCGAAACAAAACTTTGATACATCAGTGCCAATTCATCCAGCGTCACTTCATTTGATCCCAATGGAAAGGAAAGAACAGGCCTGAGCTCACTTTGAATTCCCAAAATTTTTGATAGTTTGATCACAGTGTGTAATGCGAGGCTAATACGAAAATCATGATGGTAGTATAATCGTTGTGGAGCATAAGAATGGAATCGCTTCATCTCTTCCAGGTGCTGTTTCACCAGGTCCCTTGTAGTTGTCAGGATGGATAAGCGTATTATTCCTTCAATCCGGATATTATCCGGATGAAAGAGGGTCTGTTTCCATTGATTGCCTGATTCTTTTTGTTGATCCGGAAGTCGGATCTCCATCTTCGACTCCAAGACTTGCAGGGTGGCATAATCCAGAGGTTTCCATTCGGGAGGTAGCGAATTTTCCGAATCTGAAAATGCCAGAATTGGTACTTCGGTTGTTGAATCCCTACCTCCCGACGCACCATTCAAGCGTACCCCCTCATCTACAAAGTGATCGGGCGCTGAAGATGAAGCAATACTGCTTTCTATGCCAGACGCTTCGTATTTCTTATCCGGCTGGTACACATAAAATCCTTTAAACAAGAGATCATTCCCCCGAGTATCTTCGTCAGGTGTCGTTGAAGTTGTAGTTTCATCTTCGGCGACAGGTGCTGTGGTCGGGGTTTCTGTGCCTTCGCCGTCCCAATACGCATCAAGCAATGATAACTTTTCCAATGCCATTTTCGCAATTTTTTCAAATCGTAGAAAATTATGTTCCAGGTGCTCTCCTTTCAACGTCCTATGGTTCAATTTGTTTCTTTTCCAAGCCTTGTAGGCTTTTTCCCAACCTTGACCATAATGCAGGCGATCCCAGATCTGCGCTTCTTCTGAAAATTCATCCATTAAAAATTCATTTTTCAAACGTTTTTGCACCACGGCAAATATTCCGGGTAGCATGTGAGCTTCGTTTTCAATGATCCCGTGGTCGTCACGTAGCCGGTACCCATAATCCCGAAGAGATTCCTCCCGTTTTCGATCCAAACCACTGAAACGAATCAACTGGGTGAATTGCTCCAGGTCCAAGTGATCCAGCAAATGCGCCAGTAAATAAACGCTGGCCAGATTCTCGGATTTGACTCCTGCCCAGACGATGCTACTGATGGATGCTGGAGGAGTGTGGTCCGGTCTCGGAAAATAGTACTGACCCTGAAAAGGATAGATTCGACGTTCATTGGGTAAAACGTCCAGTGGATTCCATCCCAATTGCAAGGCTGTCAAGTAAACAGGAAGTTTGAAAGTCGACCCGGGTTGTCTCTTTGCCTGTAACGCGCGATTGAAACCATAATTGTGAAACCCCCCAACCATGGCGCGCACTTCTCCTTCTTGCAAAATGAACACCCCCCCATTCAAACGAGGTTCTTGTTCAATGGCCACGTCCCACTCCCCGTCCGGTCTTTTTTGCAGGGTTGAAACCAGTACGGGATCTCCCGGTTTCAATATGGACAGTGCCTTCTGGTAATGAGAAGGAGCGATTTCTTCTCCATCGGTGCCGGACAGGTTAAGAACCTGTTGAACAAAGGAATCTAAATTCATGTTTTGCACTACCCCTTGCTCCGCCCCTATTCGAATGGTCACTTTCGGGAGGGAAGACGAAACCTCAGCTTCGACTTTCAGGATGGTTCCCACATAAAACTTGTTGATCTCGGGTTTGATTTTTTCAGAATGGGGGGGACCGGCAGGAGGAGTGTAGGGGGCAATCAGAAATTCCAATTTCGACAAATGTCGTTTGAGTGCAAATTCACCAATCCGGGACAAATCCGCATCGAGCGTCGTGTAAATGTTCACTTCTGCTCGACGCAAATCCGAAATCCCTTTTTCCAGTAACTTGCTTTTCCAGGGTTCGCTCTCTAATACTTTCAAGGCCGCGTCCATTTGATGGCTTTCTTCAAAACGAAAGTCACCTTGACGAAACGCGACGGGATGCGCTGTAGCAAGCTCATATTCCCTGGCGGTGATGACGCCTTTGAGGCGCATGTTGTTTAATACGTAATTTCTGCGTCCCGTCGCCTTCTCGATAATCTGTCCCGACAACTGAGGATCATCAACGCCGAATGGAGTGTAATTGGCAGGTCCTTTCACGGAACCCGCAATGAAAGCGATTTCGGAAAGGTTCAATTCGGAAACTCTCTTGTCGAAATAATAACGCGCAGCAATCGCCAATCCTTGTCCGGTGCCATGTACGTGAAAAAGGTTAGTGTAAAACTCCAGAATCTGATCTTTGGAATAACGGGTTTCCAGGCGAAAGGCATCTAAAGTTTCCAGGACTTTTTCCTTCCATTTACCCCATTCATCCGTTGCTTTGTGATTGAATAGAATTTCTGCCGTTTGCTGGCTCAGGGTGCTTCCTCCCTGGACCACCTTTCGCGCCTTCAGATTAGCAATTGCCGCTCTTAAAATACTTAAAGGAGAGATACCGATATGATTATAAAAATTTTGATCTTCACTGGCAACTATCGCTTTGAGAAACAGAAGGGGAATTGTACTGACCGGATGCATACTGGTGCTCAAGGGGTCCGGCATGAGAAGGTATTCGCGATGGGCTTCACTATAGAGGGCACCCAGCTTCGTTTTACCATCCCGGTAATATACCGTCGATTCGGTGAGGACTGATTGCTTAATCCTTTGTTCGTCGAGATGATCTCCGGGGGCTACGAAGATCAGATTTACCAGAAAGGCGGAACTTCCCAGGAAGAAAAAGGTCAATATAAGGACAAAAAAGAAAAAAAACTGTTTCACATCCTGTTCTTGTAGTGTTTATAGATTTTTTTAGCCGTTACCTGACAGAGTATCTTTTCGGGTAAAACAACCGCAGTCAATCGATTGCCGTAAACGCATCCCGTATCCAAACCAATCGCATTGCTCCGTAGTACCAACCCCCGCTGAGCCCAATGTCCAAAGACAACCAGTTTGGAACGATCATACAATTCAAACCAGGAGGGGTGAGCAGGATTGTTCAAATCCTTTCCCTCTCCATCCCACGTGCGAATACGGCACAAGATCGAAATCGGGGTCTCCGAAGGGTGTTGGGCGGGAACCAGGCCTCCATGAACCACTAAAAATTGTTCTGCTTCGATATAGCCGGGCAAGCGGCCAAGCCACTCCCGCCACCTGTTCAGATGCCCTCCCATTTGCTCTTTTAACTGTTCAAAGCCCAGGGAAAAAGGGGCACCCTCCTTTAAATATTTCAAAAACTTCCATTCATGATTACCCATTACGACTTCTGCCGACAACGAATCAGCTTTTTGCAAAACTTCGAAGGAGTGTGGACCTTTGTTGATCAGATCTCCTGTAAAAATTAAGCGATCCTCCCCCGGGCGATGGCCGACCTTGTCGAGTAAGGCTTCCAGTTCCTCCAAACATCCGTGTACATCTCCAATAATTATTGTCCTGGAACTATTCATTGCCTGACCAAAACCTGGGAAAATATCGTAAAGAAAAGGTATCAGCGAAGTTTTTTCCACCAATTCAATACCAATGCTTTTTCTCTTTCCCGGAAGGCCAGCTCCTCAATTTTTCCTTCTTTCCTTCCTTGTCGGAGATAATGCAATTTGACCAGCCATTCCTTTTGACTGTCACAAACGCTCCATCCCTGACTTTTTTGACGAACCAATTGATCATACTCTGCAGATTCAATTTCGATAGGGTAATCTTTCGCATTCGGAGTGAGTGAAATCATCGGCATGCTTAATGAATTGACATTGTTTTTTGAATTGTTTGAAATGGCGTCGAATAAAGGCGCAGAGGGACAAAGGCGCAAAGAAGCATTTGCAGAAATTAAAACATACTTTGCGCCTCAGTACCTTCGCTCCTTTGCGCCTCTTCTCCCTATGGTTTTTCATATTAAAATAAGTGATTCGATTTTGCCATAAAAAAGAAACCTTCATCGATACCATCAAATATGGATCTGAACACCGCCCAGACACGCCTCCATTTCCTCCGTCAAGAGATCCATGCCTGTGACCGGGCATATTTTAAGGGAAATGCGCTTGTTTCGGATAATGATTATGATCTGTTGACCAGCGAATTGAAGTTGTTGGAAAATCGCTTCCCCACACTAGAGGATCCCGCGTCCCCGACGACTAAAATCTTTCGGGCTCCCTTACCTGCTTTTGCCCCTCATACTCATCAATTCCCCATGCTGAGTCTGAGCAATGTCTATTCGGAAGAGGAATTGCAATCCTGGGCAGAATATGCCGGTAAATTGTTAAATACGGATCAAATCGAGTATACCTGTGAACTCAAAATCGATGGATTGGCGATTTCCTTATTGTATGAAAATGGGAAACTGGTCAAAGGCGTGACTCGAGGAGACGGTATCACCGGAGACGACGTCACCCTCAATATCAAAACGATTGAAAGTTTGCCATTAGAACTTCCTGAGCCTTTGACTCTCGAAATGCGGGGAGAAATCTATTTCTCGAGCGCGAATTTCGATAAGCTCAATCTGCGACGCCAAAGCGAGGGAGAAGCATTATTTAAAAATCCCAGAAACGCCGCCTCGGGAACCTTGCGGATGGTGGACAGCAGTGATGTACGTAAAAGGCAACTGGACATATTTATCTATGCCATGATGAGTGGTCCACTGGAAAAAGAACATTTCCAAAACTTGCAAAAATTACGTGCATTGGGATTACCAGTCAATTCGGAAACCCGGTGTTGTCGAACCTTAGCCGAGGTAGTTGACTATTGTCGAAAATGGGAAAACAAAAAAGAGCAACTGCCCTATGATATCGACGGAGTGGTCATCAAAATCGACAGTCTTCCTCAGCAAGCCCGGCTGGGGGCAACCGCAAAATCTCCAAGATGGGAAGTCGCATTCAAATTCACGACAGAACAAGCGCAAACCCGCCTTCTGGACGTAAAAGTGGGAGTGGGCAGGACCGGTGTCCTCACGCCTGTGGCCATATTGGAACCCGTCGAATTGAATGGGACTCTCGTTTCCCGTGCTACGCTGCACAACTATAATCAGATTGCTCGTTTAAATCTTCACATTCAGGATCAGGTGGTTCTGGAAAAAGGGGGGGAGATCATTCCCAAGGTGGTCGCAGTGGATACAACAGAGCGAGGGGTTGGAGCCAGGCCTGTTCTGCCACCTTTGGTTTGTCCTTCTTGTCAGGCGAAGGTTATCCAATTGTCGGGTGAAGTCGATTGGCGCTGTCCCAATTCCCACTGTCCTGCTCAACAACTGGAAAGAATTCTCCATTTCGTATCACGCAAAGCCATGGATATTGACGCCATCGGCCCGGTCTTAGTAGAGCAAATGTTAAATCAGCAACTCATTCACAACGTGGCAGATCTTTACCGGCTGCGCCATGAAGAGTTGAGTCAGTTGGAACGCATGGGAGATAAATCGGCGCGAAAGGTATTGACCGGAATTGAACGATCCAAAAACATTCGTCTTTCTCGTTTTATATATGCCTTGGGAATTCGAAATGTTGGAGAAAAAGCTGCCAGACTGCTGGCCCATCGATTTGGAACCCTGGATGCTATACTGGAGGCTTCCCTGGAAGAGTCGAGTGAGATTGACGAAATCGGGCCCATAATCGCCCAAAATATTCTGGAATATTTTCAAGACCGTGAAAATCTGACCATCATCGAACAATGTCTGGCAAACGGTATTGTTGTAGAACCGGAAATCCCAGCGCCGAAGTTCCGGATTCAGCAACCGGAATATTCGAGATTGATAGGAAAAACGGTTGTCATCACAGGCACGCTCTCAGAATCGCGGGAGGTCTGGAAAGAACGCCTGGAACAGCACGGGGCTTATGTTACCAATAGTCTGTCTCGGAAAACCGATTATTTACTGAGAGGAGAAAATGCAGGATCGAAACTGGCAAAAGCGCAAAAACTCGATATTGCCGTTATCGATGAGACTACGGTTGCGAACTGGATTGAATTGCGACCCCCCGTCAAAGACGAGATAGTGGAGTAAATAAAAGACATTGAAGCGAGTCACATGAGTAAAAAACGTATCGTGATAAAAGTGGGGACCAACGTCTTGCAAAGCAGGAAGGGTAAATTGGACTACAATTTAATCCGGGACCTCGCCGAGCAAATTGCTTCCCTTCTGGATGAAAACTACGAAATCCTGTTTGTCAGTTCCGGAGCAGTCGGTGCCGGTCAGGAATTGCATCCAACGTTGAGGACTCAGATCCAGGGGCGCGGGGGTCGAGGCCCCCGCATCGGAAACCAATCGTTTTCCGACCCGGCTTCCCACCCGATGAGTCAAAAGATGCCGTGGGGAAAAGACTCGATTTTGCGAGAGCAAATGATGGCGGCAGTGGGTCAAGTACGTTTGATGCAGATCTATTCTGATTTTTTTCTGGAGCATCAAATCGTGATTGCCCAGGTGCTGGTAACCCGTTCTGATTTTGGCAATCGCACTGCCTGGTTGAATATCCGTAACACGCTGGAAGGGCTGTTGAAAATCAGGGTGCTTCCCATTATCAATGAAAACGACGTGGTGGCCACGGAAGAATTGGCTCCTCAATTTGGTGACAACGATCAACTCGCCGTCTTTGTCTCTGCGCTGATCAGTGCCGACACTTTGTTTTACCTGACCAATACCTCGGGTTTGCTCCGGGGTTCTGATCTGATTGAAACCGTGACGGAAGTCAACGACGAGATCTTGAGTTATTGCGACACCACCATCGCAACTGGAGCAAAAGGTGGGATGTTGAGCAAGGTCAAGGCAGCGGGAATGGCAATGTCGTTTGGTATAGATACCTACATTCTTTCAGGAAAATCTTACAACGCAGTTTCTCGAATATTAGCCGGAGAATGCATCGGCACTCATTTTGTCTCCCAGGGTAAAAAAGTCAGAAGCTACCGGAAATGGCTGGCGACGGGGGTGATGGGAAATGGTCGCCTGACGATCGATGCGGGGGCTGAAAATGCTTTGCAAAATAAAAAAAGCTTATTGGCAGCCGGCGTCACCGAGATTTCCGGAAATTTTCAAACCAAGGACCTGGTCACCATTTATAACCAGTCTGACGTTAAAATAGGGGTGGGACGGATCAATCTTTCTTCAGAAGAACTGAAACAACGAATGCTCGAACAACCCCCATCTCGCTCCTTGACCGTAATTCACCGGGATCACCTGGTGTTGGTTGATCCATCCCTTTCTTCCTGAGATCACCCAGCCATTTTTACTATTTTCATGAAAAAAAATACCAGAGAAATAGTCATTGTGGGGGCCAATGAACACAATCTTAAAAATGTCAATTTGACTATTCCCCGAGACACCTTGACGGTTTTCACAGGGGTGAGTGGCTCCGGAAAATCTTCCCTGGCATTCGACATCATTTTCAAAGAAGGCCAGCGTCGTTTCGTCGAGTCTCTTTCTTCCTATGCCCGTCAATTTTTAGGTCAAACGGAGAAACCCAAAGTAGAACATATTGAGGGGCTCAGTCCCACCATTTCGGTCGACCAGAAAACGGTGAACCGGAATCCACGTTCTACCGTGGGGACCATCACTGAAATCTATGATCATTTCCGACTCCTTTTTGCCCGTCTCGGTACGCCTCACTGTCCTCGATGCGGGATTGAAATCACTTCTCAAACAGCTGATCAAATCACGGATCATGCATATCTGGAAGCCTTGAATGAGCCTTGTTTGATTTTGGCCCCCATGATCACGGAACGAAAGGGAGAATACCGCCGCGAACTGGAACAATGGTTTCGAGAAGGCTTCCTCCGGGCACAGATTGACGGAGAAATTCGTCGTCTGGACGAGGAGATTGCGTTAGCTCGTTATGAAAAGCATTCCATCAACCTGGTAATCGACCGCATGACCCTTACTGCGACAGAAAAAAGCCGGTTCGTGGAAGGAGTAGAACGGGCATTGCATCTCACGGAAGGATTAGTCATCGTACATTACAAGAACAAAGATCATCTATTCAGTCAACTGATGGCCTGTCCCCGGTGCCAGGTCGCCATTCCGGAGATGGAGCCCCGCCTTTTTTCTTTCAATGCCCCACAAGGGGCTTGCTTCCGTTGTAAAGGTATTGGTTCCATTACCTTTTTCAAAGAAGACAAATTGTGTGATCCACAGAAAACATTGTTCGATGGCGCCCTCAAGTGCATCACCGAACGGGGCAATATCATGTTTACCCGAATCGACCAATCCCATTTCAAACAGCTCGTCAAACAATTTCGCATTGACGCATCCCTTCCGTGGGGTCAACTCCCGTCAACGCAACGCAAAATGATCCTGCAGGGAAATGCGCCGATTCCCCTGGGTATTTCCAATATATTCCGCCATGGGTCCATATTAGGTAAACGCCTGAGAGTACAAAAACAATGGCCGGGAGTGATTCCAATTTTAGAATACGTCAATAAATTCGTGAAAAGTTCCCTTGAAAAATTTCAGGATCAACTCACCTGCCCGGAATGTAGCGGTCGTCGCTTGAATCCCACGGCACTCGCCGTCCGATTTCGTGGACAGACCATCGAAACCATTTCTTTGATGTCGATTGAAGAAAGTCTGGAATTTTTTGAGTCGCTGCAAATCAATGAAAAAGAACGAAAAATCGGTCGGGATATTTTCCGGGAAATCAGAAGCCGGCTCAAATTTCTGAATGACGTGGGAGTGGGTTACCTCAGTCTCAACCGCTCTGCTGCCACGCTATCCGGGGGTGAAGGACAGCGCATTCGTTTGGCCTCTCAAGTAGGATCCGGATTACAAGGGGTCCTTTACATTCTCGATGAACCCTCCATCGGCCTGCATCAAAGCGACAATCAAAAACTGATTCATACCCTCAAATTACTACGCGACCGGGGCAATACGGTTTTAGTCGTCGAGCATGACGAAGAAACCATCACCTCAGCCGACCACCTGGTCGATATCGGTCCGGAAGCGGGAAAAAATGGAGGAACCATCACTGCCCAGGGAACTTTGAATTCTTTGATTCAAGCCGCTGATTCGATCACAGGACAATTTCTGGCAGGCCATGAAACAATCCCGATCCCTGCCAAACGTCGCTCGCCCAATGGAGCTTGCCTGACCATTCATGAAGCCGCATTGAACAATTTACGGAATATCACCGTTAAAATTCCCCTGGGAGTTTTTGTCGCCATAGCCGGAGTTTCCGGTTCTGGTAAATCGTCATTGATCAATGGGATCCTGAAAAAAGCCTTGTCCCAACATCTGACTCGGAGGAGGGGTCTAATTGCTGAATTGCCTTTTTCTAAAAAAAAACAATTCAGATCCTTGACACCTCCCCCAGGTGTCGCCTCGGCTTCAGCTGAGCCGACACCTGAACATGAAAGTGGCGCTGAAGATGAAATTCCGGGAGCTCACGAAAAAATCAGCGGACTGCAACAGGTCGATCGAGTGATTGAAATCAATCAATCCCCGATTGGAAGGACCCCCCGCAGTAATCCCGCCACCTATACCAAAGCCTTTGATGAAGTCCGCAAACTCTTTGCATCCGTTCCCGAATCAAAATCACGGGGGTACAAACCGGGACGTTTTTCCTTCAACGTGAAAGGAGGACGCTGCGAGGATTGCAAAGGTGCAGGCATTCAAACCATAGAAATGCAATTTTTAAGCGACGTGCAAATTCCCTGTGATGCCTGCCAGGGAAAGCGATTCAATGCGGAAACATTACAGATTTACTACAAGGGCAAAACGATTTATGACGTCCTGGAAATGACGGTGATTGAAGCCTTTGATTTTTTTGCCGCCATTCCACCATTAGCACGTATTTTACAGACGCTGAAAGACGTGGGATTGGTCTATATGCGTTTGGGACAACCCTCGACGACCCTTTCCGGGGGTGAAGCCCAACGGGTGAAACTGGCTGCTGAACTGCGCAAAAAATCCACCGGAAAAACCCTTTATATCCTGGATGAACCCACCACCGGCCTTCATTTTCAGGACATCCGCGTCCTGCTGGGTTGTCTCAATCGTTTGATTGACCAGGGAAACACAGTCATTGTCATTGAACACAACCTGGATGTGCTCAAAGTCGCGGATTATCTCATCGAATTGGGACCCGGAGGTGGTAAACACGGAGGCCGGGAAATTTGCCACGGCACCCCTGAATCGGTAGCGCGACACCAACATTCGCTTACAGGAAAATTTCTGAAACGGATGTTGAAAAACACTCTTGAACATGGCCTGGAAGGCGAGGCTTCGGCTGCGATGCTGGCTGAAGCCCCCTCCCCTCGATGGAGGGGCCCGGGGAGAGGGAGACGTGAACGTTCCAACATTGAAGCTGAACCCTCGGGGAAGGGGTCGAGTATGAAACTACCTTTTTCTGAAAAAAAACAATCTGAATACTTGGCTTCTTCCCCTGGAGAACGTAACATTGTTATCAAAGGGGCTTCCAAAAACAATCTGAAACACCTCGACGTCACCCTTCCCGTGAATAAGATGACAGTGATCACGGGGGTATCCGGTTCCGGGAAAACCAGTCTGGCTTTTGATACGATCTTTGCAGAAGGACAAGCCCGCTACCTGGAATCCCTTTCCACCTATGCGCGGCGATTCCTGGGACGCGTCGAGAAAGCACCTGTCGATTCCATCGACGGCCTCGCTCCCGCCATCGCCATCAATCAGAAAACCGCGAGCCGAAATCCCCGTTCCACCGTCGCCACGACAACGGAAATTTATGATTACCTGCGCCTCTTGTACGCGCGCATTGGCAAACCCCATTGTCCTCAATGTGGACAGCCCCTGTCAGATTATACTCCGACTCGGGCTGCCCAATACCTCGTGAAAAACTTTGATCAACAACGCGTGGTTCTGTTATCCCCGCTTTTCCGACCCAATTCTCCCAAAGTTCTTTTACTGGATGATCCTTTTCATTTAAAGCACATCATCTCCAATTTACGGGCTGAAGGATTTGTTCGGCTTTATATAGACAACACCTTCATTCATCTTGATGAATGGGAACAAATTCTTCCCAAGCTTTCACTCACTCGCAAGAGCGTCGTGGATTTGGTGATTGACCGGGTAAAAATTCGCAAATCAGATCAAAAACGTTTCGCTGAAGCAATAGAAACAGCTTATCAACATGGGCATGGACTGCTCAAACTCCTCTTTCCTGATAAAAACAATGCCTCATTGTTTTTATCTGAGCATCCCGGATGCGTTTCCTGCGACTATTACCAGGAGGAAGCACTGACTCCACGCATGTTCTCTTTCAATTCTCATGTGGGCGCCTGTCCTGCTTGTGATGGTTTGGGGACTCTCCCGACGGCGAAGGCGTCGAAGCTGAAGCCTCGACTTTCCAAACAAAAAAATCCCGCTCTCCTCCAAGGAGGGGCCAAGGGAGTCGAAGAAGCAGGGACGAGAGACATGTACGTGGCGCCGATGGTCTGTTCCGACTGTGAAGGGGAACGTCTCAAACCGGAATATCGCGCAGTCCGCATCAACCATCGAAATATCATTCAATTTTGCCATTTGAACGTCAGAGAAGCGCTGGCAGAAACGGAATGTTGGAAACTGAGCAAAAATCAGCAAATTGTGGCCGAACAAGCCCTTCGTGAAATCGGCGCCCGTTTGAGGTTTTTAGTAAATGTTGGTCTGGACTACCTCTCCTTGAATCAAGCCGCTTCCACCCTTTCGGGAGGAGAAACGCAACGCATCCGTTTGGCTTCTCAGATCGGTTCAGGATTGATGGGGGTGATGTATGTTCTGGATGAGCCGACCATTGGACTGCATCCCCGAGATACCAACCGGTTACTGAACACCTTGCACCGTCTTCGCGATTTGGGAAACACCGTCATTTTGGTGGAACATGACCTCGATACGATGCGTGCTGCAGATCATATCATCGATATTGGACCGGGAGCGGGTCAATTTGGAGGGAAAGTGGTGCAATACGGTACCCCCAATCAACTTTCCTACTGCAAATCCTCTCTGACCGGCCAATATCTCAAAGGCAGCAAGTCCATACCTTTGCCCTTGACCAGACGTCCTTTGGTTTCAGATGCGAAGGGCCGGATTAAATGCTTAACGGTTCATGGAGCCCGGGCAAACAACCTGAAAAATATTGAAGTTTCTTTTCCAGTGGGTGCATTTACGGTGGTTACAGGAGTTTCCGGATCCGGAAAATCATCGCTCGTCATCGAGATTCTTCAAAAAGCTCTGCAAAAGCATTGGTACATGCATCGGATTTACCCTGGTGAACATGATAAAATTACAGGATTAGAGCACATCGATAAATTTGTGATCATTGACCAGGAACCGATCGGCAAATCGCCACGTTCCAATCCCGCCACTTACACGAAGTTAATGGATTCTTTGAGGGATTTGTTCGCACAATTGCCAGCAGCAAAAAAACGAGGATTTACTAAACGCCGATTCTCCTTCAATGCGATTGAAGGTCGCTGTCCCGCGTGCGAAGGACAGGGACAGAACCAGATTGAAATGCATTTTCTCTCCGACGTCTGGATCGATTGTGACGAATGCAAAGGGAAACGATATAACCGGGAAACACTGAGGGTCACCTTTCGGGGTCATTCCATCGCCGACGTACTGAATCTGGAAATCGATCGCGCCGTTGAGCTTTTCAAGCATCAACCCAGGATTTTGCGTATCTGCAAAACTTTACAAGAGGTGGGATTGGGCTACATCAAATTGGGACAATCAGGCAATACGCTTTCCGGTGGAGAATCCCAGCGAGTTAAATTGTCTGCAGAATTGGCAAAACGCTCTACCGGTAAGACTCTCTATATTCTGGATGAACCGACCACCGGACTCCACATCGATGATATCGCCCGCCTGCTCCAAATCCTGCATCGACTGGTCCAGGAAGGCAATACGGTGATCGTCATCGAGCACAATCCGGACGTCATCAAAACGGCTGATTATATCATTGACCTCGGACCCGAAGGAGGTGATAATGGAGGTCGGGTCGTTTTTGCTGGAAAACTTGATGAGGTTATCGATTGCCCTGACAGTCACACGGGTCATTCGATTCGTCCTTTGCTCGAACTTGCGAACTGAGCGGTTCAACCGGCTGTCTCAAAACCGTTGCCGGAAACTGGATATTTAAAAATGCGTCCAATCTTATTATTCCTGATTTTCACTATTGGCGGTCTGATTCATTCATGGCCTCAACCGGTCTCCGACCGATTTGAGGAGATGCCTGCTCACCTGGAAAAACAATACCAGCTTTCATTGTCTCGACCCACAGTTTCGCTGCTCCCCAACTGAACTACCGAAAGTCATGCTTCCTGCCATTGCCAATCAGCCCCTTTATGTGACCTGGTTGGGTTTGTTGGCCAATTTGGCACTTGCCCTGCTCAAGGGGGTGGCAGGAATCTTTTCAAACTCTGCTGCCATGATTGCGGATGCCGGTCATTCATTTTCAGATCTCCTCTCCGATTTGGTCGCCCTCTGGGCCCTGCGCATGGCACAAACCCCGAAAGATCAGAACCATCCTTACGGCCATGGAAAATTCGAAACCATCGGCGCACTTTTTCTTGCGTTGATGCTGATTGCCACCGGGATTGGCATAGCCATCCATGCTTTTGAGCAAGTTGATCAACGAGAAGTTCCAGGCAATCTTGCGTTGGCAGTGGCCATTGCATCTATTCTTTTCAAAGAAGCGCTTTATCGAATCACCGCTTATATCGGTGAACGCAACCATTCCCGCATGTTGATTGCCAACGCATGGCACCATCGCTCGGATGCCATTTCCTCGTTAGTGGCCTTGATTGGCATTGGGGGGGCGCAATGGGGATTTCCCGTTTTGGATCCCATTGCCGGAATTCTGGTGGCAGGATGGATTATCAAAATCGGACTGACGATTGGTTATAATAGTGTCAGGGAATTGAGCGACGAGGTGGTAGAGGAAGATATCTTGCCTGCTTTGAAACAAGCCTTGAATCAAATCGAAGGTGTGGAAAAATTCCACGACTTGCGCACACGTCGTATGGGTTCTTATGTATTGGTGGATCTTCACGTGCAAGTCGACTCGCGACTGAGTGTTTCTGCTGGCCACCAAATTGGAGAAAGGGTGCGCATGATGCTCCTGGAACAAATCCCTCAAGTGAATGAGGTGCTGGTCCATATAGATGCGGAAGAAGATCTCGATGAGTCCCACCCCACTCTCATGCGCCCCCAATCCGACATCGAGAGTGACATCCGCAAAATTCTTCAGACCCTTCCTGAAATAAAAGGCGTCTCTCACATCCTTTGCCATTTTCTTAAAGAGCAACTGAGCGTGCAAATCGAGATCATGGTCGACCCTCGACTGCGTGTTTACGAAGTACAAAAAATCGCCAGAAAAGCACGCAGGCTCGTAGAAGAAATCGATGACGTTCAAACGGCGGACATCCACCTGGAACTGGATGATTTGTGATTCAGCAGTTTTTAGATCAAATTGACGAACACAAGTGGCTCAATGATCTTAAATGTCGTGTTCTGCGTAGCCCATCAGTACCGGATCCTTGGAAAAAGAAAATGAAAACGACTCAATATTTTACATACACGAGAAAAAGACCTGATCGAGTGAATATCAAAGATTATTGGATTATGCATGTTATCGATAATCCTGTAAAGACAGAGACTCAATCAGATGGTAGGGTTAAGAAGTGGGCTAAGATCCAAGAAGCGAATAAATATCTCAGGGTAATTTTGTTAGAAAATGGCGAGACTGTACACAATGCCTTCTTTGATAGCTCTTCCAAGGGAGATTAAATATGAAAGTAAAATATTTTCCAGATACTGACACGGCTCTTGTGGAATTTATAGAGCAAGAAGTCTTTGAAACAAAAGAAATCAGTGAAAATGTTTATGTGGATTTAGATCAAAATGGGAATCTTATAAACATGACAATCGAGCATGCAAAAGCCAATGCCGGGCTATGGGAATTTTCGTATCAAGAAATGATTCCCCAAACCGCTTAAAACCTGTCGTACCAGTGCATCGAACGGACTCGTAAACTAGCCGCTCATGCTATTCGTTCGCAGGAGCACATTCCAATAAAAATCGAGTTCAAACAAGTGGAAAATCAAGTGACAGATTTAACAAAACGATGATCTCATCTGCCAAAGAACAAGGTTGAGGAATTAGAAAGCATCATTCAACGAATCATGGGTACAGGAAAAGCGGAAATTATTGTGCTTTTGACTCTTATGCCAGGGGAGATTACAAGGAGAAAAGAGGCGACACCCAAGGGAAAAAAAGCGTTTACGACATTTTGGTAGTCACCTCAAATTGAGAGAGTCGAATTGCTTTGCCAGGGAGGTAATCAGAGTTCTAAGCGCTCTTGCTTCCATGGCTCTCGTTCTTTTTCAAAGAGTTGACTGGCTTCTTGAAGAGCCTCGAGGTGGGGATTGGTATGTGACGCTGAGGCGCTATCCTTGATCCGGTTTGCGCGCGTGGCAGTAAAAACGCCAGGGTGCTGGATAACCCTCAATAGTCAGGTCAGGATCTCCAGGATCGAGAAAATCCTCCAGACTTTCAAAAGGCGCCCATTTCGTTTGCCGTTGTTCTTCAACGGTCAGCTTGATGACGCAGAAGGAATTTATCTCCCGGAAACCGGAACGCTGAAGCCAGTTAAGCAAACATGCGTGAGTCGGGATAAACCATGTTCCCGGAACCTTTCCATAGCGTTTCCCCGGAAAAAGAGCCATCGATTCTTCACCAGGAATTCCTGAAGATTCTACAATCAATTGCCCTCCTGGTCTCATCCCTTGTCGGATTTTTCGCAGGATTCCAATGGGATCGGGATGATGGTAGAGGATTCCCATACAAAAAACTACGTCAAAAAAAGAGGAGAAAAAGTGAATGTGTTCGACCCCCAACAATTCAAAATGCAAAGAGGGGATCCGTGCAAATCGCTGCAAGAATTGAAAGGTATACCAATGCCTCACCGTGGGATCGAATCCAATGACCAGTTCCGGATGATGCGCCGCCATGCGGAACAAATAATAACCATTGTTGCAGCCGATATCGGCAACCCGTTTTCCTTGCAAAGAATCCAAAACAGGCTCCACTCTTTCCCACTTGAGGTCGCTTTTCCACTCCGAGTCGATAAAATTTCCGAAAATCTCGAAAGGCCCTTTGCGCCACGGAATGAATGCCTCCAGGACCTGTTGCAAACGTTCATGTTCTTCCGCGGAGAGTTCCCCGGATCGACCAATGCGAATGACCCTTCCCAATTTGACATAACGGGACCGAAATGGAGAAATTTGTTGAAGCGCCTCTTTAAAAACAAGTTTACTTGGGTAATTCAACCAGCGGCTACGTTCGGTTCTCACTTGTTGGATTGCCTCGTATTTAACCTCCTTCTTGAATTTCTCGAGATAATCCTCACTCATTTCCAAGTACCGGGAATTCGAATGCATCTCGATTCAATTGACTGGTACGATTTTTCCGGATCGAACGGTCAACAACTTCATCTCCCGCTGCGCTTCTCCATTTTCTGAAAAAGTAATCATTCCCGTCATTCCAACATAGGGTTCCATGTGGAGTAAGGCTTGCTGTAATTGCCGATAATTCCTGTTTTCCTGAGAAGAGAGCAGATTTTGTAAAAGATTGACCGTGTCATAAGCATAGGCCGTGTAAGAAGTTGGTCCTCTATAATTCAAATGGTGCATATAAAAAAGTTCATGAAGTCTCAGGAATCGTTGCATTTGAGGTTGTTGAATTTGTTTGAAAAAACTGTCAACAAAAACGGTCTCCCCGACGTACTTTTCGATGGTGGGCAAAATGGCGTAATCATTCCATCCACTGTCTCCTAAGATAAAGATATTTCCCAAATTATAGACGGAGGAATAGGGGAGTAACACTTTGAGATCTTCAAGGTGATTCCTGCCAATTGGAACAAATAATGCGTCAAAGTCACGGACAGGCTGTTGCTCCTCTTCAAATTTTTCCAGGATAATTTTGTCCTGCGGATCGATAAAGCGATTCAAACCGGTAAAAGATTCAAAATGCTTTATAAAATTCTCTTGGCCCAACTCGAAACTTTCTCCTCCCACAATCGTTCCTCCCAAACTTTCCACCTCTTGCCAGAAAAAATTCATTTTATATTTTCCTTCACGGGTTTCGGGATAGAGAATCAAAAAGCGTCTTGCGTTTTTATAGTCGTAAGCATAACGGACCAATGCCTTCATTTCCTGTTCCCAGTTTTGATTGTTACGGAAAACGAAAGCGCCGGTATGCGGAATACTGGCAGTCAAAGACAAGGAAATCAAAGGGACTTGCAGACGTTGGGCTTCACGAGCTGCCGATTCTGAAGTCCTGCGAATCAAGGGGCCGATGATGGCAATCACATGCTCCTCTTCTACCAGTTCCCGGACGGCAGCAGCACTGATTTCCGCATTGAGTAAAGAATCTCGAAAAATCAATTCAAACGATTCCCCATCCCCGCCGTCCTGCGAATCCCTGGTACGCAGTCCGGATTCCACCACTTCAGAAAATGCTATCAGTCCCAGTCTCAGTCCATGCATGGCTTCCCGGGCCAACGGCGCAATTTGGGGATTGGTGCTGCTCAACGGTAGTATCACGCCAATACGTTTGGGATTGACGCTTAAAATGAGATTTACGTGATTTTGCAAGCTCGACAAGTACTCCAGCTTTTCTGAGACGCGGTGCTTCTGAAGTTGAGACAACAGGGTCTCAATAAGTGAAAGAGCGGGGACGTATTCCTCTTGCTTCAACAATAAATTCAAGCGTAAATACGGCAATTCTTCCCTCACGAAATCAATATGGAAATATTTCTCCTCCAGGATTTGAAGCTCTTCCGCATTTTCGATACTTTCCAGCAAATTGAGGATCTGCTCAGTCTGCGCAGAGAAATCAGGATGCGCGATTTCGGCCTGTTGCAACAAATAACCGGCAGCAGCCAGTGAATCTTCTTTTTCAGCAGCTTCCTGAGCCAAATATCCCAGCAACTTCGCCTTTTGTTCACATGTCAGGGGTTGATTTTTAAAAAAGAAAGGATAGGGGAAAAAATGGATGGGAGTTTGTGACTCTGCAAGCCAATCAATATCACTGCATTCAGACATAGAAGCGCCGGTACTTTTTGGTGCGGAAGAATCACCGACAGACGTCGCTGCGACCCCTTCAGGATTTTTGACCCTTGCCGGTTCAAAATAACCGGGAAATAAAAGAATATCTTTCCGGCTTGACGCTCGTCGTTCGTTTTCCAGACTCGATCGAATGGGGACAGAATGATTTTCTATCCAGTCTGACGTACTCAATACGCTTTGCGGAAAAGCAGTATTACTTATCATACAAATGCTCCCCATGGAGCACAGCCACCTTTTCCAATGCAAGCGCCCTCTCAGTGTTGAAGTTCACGCAGAATAAAGACAGGTCTGGCCATATAAGACGCCGCATTGATTTCTGCAGTTGCTTTTTGCACGATTCCTTCCTGACACGCCTCCAAAGTGAGATGAAAAATCGTTTTTTCCCGACCTCTTTCTCGATGGTGGTATTGTGGTAATTGTTCCAGGGCATAAATGTTGATGCCGTAATTTGCCAGTAAGTTGCCAATGTTTCCAACAATTCCCGGCTGGTCATTGATGTCAAAACGCAGGGTATGTTTGAAAACGCATTCTGAAAAAGGGAGGATATAATCGGGTTGAATCAGCCAACTTGGGGCAGCAGGTGACGTAGCATTCCGGATTTTATGGATGTCGGATACGATCGCGGATGCAGTCGGTCGAGCACCCGCTCCTCTGCCAATCAATGATATCTCTTCAGAGTATCTCCCTGTCACGGTGATTATATTGGTAGACCCTGTAATCTTAGCCAGTGTTCTTTCTTGGGGAATCATCAAAGGCGTGACAAAAACCCGCAACTGATTCTCCTTGCAGCAAAAATACGCCACCAGTTTGATTTTGCGATTCATACGCGCCGCGTATTCGAAATCCGGCGATTCCAGTGTATCAATGCCCTCGACTGCAACTTCTTCCACGGGAATCCATTTCCCAGTTATCAGATAAATGAGAATCACAATCTTATATCGTGCGTCGTATCCTTTTATGTCATTAGTGGGATCTTGCTCGGCAAAACCTTTTTCTTGAGCCTCCTTCAATGCCACCTCAAAGGAAACGCCTCGTTGGTCCATCTCACTCAAAATATAATTCGTCGTCCCGTTGATGATGCCTGAAATTTCTTGAATATCGGGTAATGAAAAATAGTTTTGCATGAGATGAATCACGGGGATCGCGCCACCAACACTGGCTTCGAAAAGAAAATATTTTTGAACTTGCCTTGCCAGTTTCATCAATTCATGCCCATCAGTGGCGATCAGATCTTTATTGGCGCTGATAACGTGTTTTCCGTGATTGAGAGCTTCCTCTATCACGATTTTAGCAAATCCCCGCCCTCCAATTGTCTCGACAATCACATCGATTTGAGGATCCTTTACAATTTTTTGGAGATCTTCGACAAACAAATCGGGTTGTTCAGAATAAAATTTTCTGGCATGAGGACCTTTTTTATCGATTTCCAAAATTTTGACCAGTTGGACGGCCGCCCTCTTTGCGCAATGATCTTGAATGACTGTGGCCACTCCACTTCCAATGGTTCCCAATCCTGCAATAGCGACTCGAATAGTTTGATTCATATTGCTTTGTTTCCACTCCTTCAAATTTTCAGTAACGTTCCATGGTCTTCAGAAACTGCCTCGTCTTTTCCTTCCAAACGTTTTCATGGAATTTTTGGTCTAAGAATTTCTTCCAGGCCTGACGGGCCTTAAAAAAATTTTCCTGATGGAAATAGATGTATCCGATAATAAAATGAACAAAGGGATATTGTTCTGGAAAATCTCTGCTCAATTCCTCCAGATCTCGCAATCCTCCGATATAGTCAATGGAATTGGGATTGAATCGGAGAAGCCCTTCATAGGCTTCGAAAGCTTTTTTATAATTGTTCATGCGCAAATAAGTGATTCCAATGTTCATACGAGCATAACTCAACCCGGCATCCAACTGCAGCGCTTTTTCTCCATAATATACAGCCTTTTCATAGTCCCCCAACAAATAATAACCCCATCCCAGATTGCCGTGTATGAAAGGGTCTTCGATGTACTGTAGCGCTTGTTGATAGGAGTCTATGGATCTTCGAACCAGGGAAAGGTCGTATTTCGCCAGTCCATCCGGTTGCAGTTTATATCCCTGGAAATAGTAAATGGTGGCAATTTCCTGATGAAGCAACCCTAACTCCTGGGGATCGTCTGTTTCATTCAAACCGCTTTGCAGGGCATCCAGGGCATCCGAATGCAGCCGCAGATTGTGCATCCCCCGCCCCACTAAATAATAATATTGGCTCTTGCCTTGAATGACTTGATTTGAAATACGCGGATAACGCAAACGATTCAAAATATCAATCCAGTGATCTTCTAACGTGACCGGCCCTTCTTTCCGAGAGGAAAAAAGATCTAAGAATTCATCCATCTGGCGGCTCAGAATCGACCACAACTCTCCCTGTTCCAATGCATAACGTTGTCCCGATGGCCGTCCTGTTGTCCAAAATCGCTCCCACCAGGATGAGGCTTCTTGAGATTCTCTCTCTTGCTGTTGTAAGGACATCAACAACATTTCGGAGAGGTCAAATTGCCGGGGAAAGAGAAGCACGATCATACAGTAAAGGCAGATCAAAATGAGCATTGTCGATCCAACAGTCTTCCACAATACAGCATGGAGAGACCGGGCGGGCCTTTGGGAGTCGGGAAAAATTCTCAAGGTGATCGATCGCTCCCAAGCTTGTTTTGCCTGCTCAGGAGCGTGATTGTCATAGAGTTTATTTCCCAGACGATAATACCCTTCCGCACTCTCATGGGGATTTTGCTTTGCCAGTAATTCCAGTTGAGATATCGCCTGTTCGTATTTTGTCCTGAAACTCAGCTTTTGTGTTCGCTTCACTTTGTTTTGCTTGTTTGAATTTTTTTCCTCTCCCAAACTGAGCGGTTTGATCGACTTAACACTGCTGATTATTGGCAGTACCAACCGTTGATACCCTGTCCGTAGAATTTTTTTCATACTCTGCCGCATAGGAATTCAAGTATTACGCAAGACGATATCTTCTGAAAAAAGGCATGTAAAGGGAAATTTACGAAGCATTTATTTGATTTTTTAGCGGGTTTCCTGAGGGGATGGGGAAGAGATTCATTATCTCTTGTTGCACTTGATAACCAGTTTGTTTATAAACCAAGGATCTTGAATCGGTTCAAGCGTTGCAGATTATCAACTATTAATGATAAACGGTTTGTAGTAGAAATCGGGGCATCCGCTTGCGGCAAGACAACCCTGCAAAATGTTTTTGCTGGATTTTTAAAGCCTGCGAAAGGGATAATATTTTACCTAGCCGAGTCCAAGCGGCGCAGGGAAGCAGCAGGCGCTCCCCCCGTTTTATATGCCAATCATCAATTATTCCCGGGTCATTCCGAGTAGACTGAGCAAATGGATGAACAAATTAAATATATCCAGAAACAACGATACCGTTGCACTGACATAATCTTCGGTGCTGTAACGACGTATTATGTTGGACGTGTCATATAAAATAAAACAGCTGAACAACAACACGCCAGCAGCAGAAAACACAAAGTGCATTACTGAGCTTTGCAGGAAGATATTGATCAGTCCTCCTACTATCAGGATGATCAATCCAGTTATTAAAAATCCCGACATGAAGCTGAAATCTTTTTTGGATATGATCACATAAGCTGTTAATCCGATAAAGGTGATTGTTGTCAGCGCCAGCGCTTCCACTACGACCCCTCCAGCTCCCGCAGCAATATACATGCTCAGCATGGGACCAATCATCAGCCCCGCAATTGTCGTAAAGCTGAAGAGAGCAACCATGTTCAGACCTGGTTTGCGTTGGGCGTACATCAGGAAAAAGAAGGCGCCAATGAATAATACGAAGGTCAGCCATCCCGCGGAAGCGACAACCGGCAATAAGGGTCCCATTCCCAAAAAAGCTCCGACTGTTGCCGATAACAACGATGCGGCCAGCAATCCGTATACTTTTTTAAGAAACGCGAGGCGCTCTCCTACAGAAACGCTGGCAGCTGTTTGTATATTTCGATATGGAACTGTTTCTTCTCGACCAAACATATATTTCTCCTCAAATTGTATTTGTTAATGATTTTTTAAAAAACTTATTTCCTTAAATAATACCATGGCTTATCGTTAAAACAAAGCTAGTGATTATCATACGCCAAATAGGCTTTCAGAAAAACCAACACTTTTGCAGAAAAAAGGGGGCCCCGTCGATATAAAAATTGCTGGGCGGAAGTGTAATCGTGTAAATAAACTCTCTTTCCCATTTTCAATTCCCCATTGGAGTCGCGAACAGGCGGCCTTTCGGCGTTTGCGTCCTGGACCAGCATTTGAAAATCAATGGCTTCGATTTCTGCGGATAATCCTGTTGCAACCCGTGTCAAAGGCAATTGGTACAAAGGTTCAATAAGATGGAATCCTAAAAAGTTAGCCAAAGCAATGTATTTTTCGTCCTCTTGCGTAATCACCCAATTTATGAATTCACGACGAAGATTTTCAAAATCCGGATGCGATGTATTTATTTCACTCGCCGAAACTGCTTTGTTTTCCACATAATCTTTCGCAAGTACAACACAGAATTGAATAAAACTATTGCTATTCAATAAAGGTTCGTATTTGAAGAATCGAGTTGAAAATTCATTCAAGACCTCACGACCCATTTTGAACTGGTCCAATCGCTCCAGATCAATCTCCATTTCCTCGATCCTCGCCAATAACATGTCGTTTTCAGTTTGCAGGAAATGCTGGATGTTGACGTTTTCACTTTCTTCGGGAAGGTCTTCTGAAAATGATGAGGAAATGGACTCATCTTTTGTATCGAAGGAAGGATCAAGGCTGATTTCCAGAGGAGATTTCTGTTGTGCTTTCCAGTAGGAATACAAATAGTATCCACCCACCACCAAACCTGCGATCATGACGAATATAAATACATTCATTCCCCATGAGGTTTGATTTTTTGTTGAAGCTTGCATGAAATTCACTCCTCATAAGATCAGGAATCCTTTTTATTCAAGACCTTATGATGTATTTTCAAAGGCAATGCGTTCAATTTGATAAATCCCACGGCATCCTGAGGATTATAAATCCCTCCATCCGCTTCCATAGTCGCTATATCCGCATCATACAAACTGCAGGGGGAACGTCTTCCTGTCACCATGCAATTACCTTTATATAACTCCAAACGCACAGTGCCTGTGACATTTTCCTGGGTTTGGTGAACCATGTTCAACAAAATCCGCATCTCTGGAGAAAACCAGAAGCCATTATAAACCAAACCGGCAAAGCGAGGCATGAGAGAATCTTTCAGCCGGATCACGTCACGGTCCAGTGTGATCGATTCCATGGCACGGTGGGCGATGTGGAGAATGGTACCCCCTGGTGTTTCATAGACCCCCCGATTTTTCATGCCAATAAAACGAGATTCCACCATGTCGATGCGACCTATACCATGCATTCCTCCAATCAGGTTGAGACGTGCTAATAATTTTTCGGGAGAATGCGCTTGACCATCGACCGCTACGGGGACTCCGGCTTCAAAATCTATGAGGATTTCTTGGGTTTGCTCAGGAGCATCCTGTGGGGATCGAGTCAGTTCAAACATATCTTGATCAGGCGCCTGCCATGGATCTTCCAGCATGCCCGATTCAAAGCTGATATGCATCAAATTTTCATCAGAACTCCAAGGCCGTTCCTGAGTAGCCTTGACGAGGATCTGGTGGGTTTCGGCATATGCCAGTAATTCAGCCCGGCCTGGATATTTCATGTAAAATTCTGGCATTTTCCAAGGCGCAACGACGCGTATTTCCGGATTGAGGGAGTAGTATGAAAGTTCAAAACGCACCTGGTCATTTCCTTTTCCGGTTGCCCCGTGCGCAACGGCGGTGGCTCCTTTTTGAGCTGCGACTTCAATTTGCTTTTTAGCAATTAAAGGACGGGCCAGCGAGGTTCCCAGCAAATAGGTACCTTCATACACTGCATTCCATTGAAGCGCCGGGATAATATAATCCCGCACAAATTCCTCTTCAACATTTTCAATCAATACTTCCTTAGCGCCCGCTTGCAGTCCTTTCAGTCGGATCTCATTCAGGTCTTCTACTTTTTGCCCCAAATCCAAACATAAGGCAATCACTTCATATTCCTGCGCATTGAGCCAGTGAGCCAATACGGAAGTGTCCAATCCACCTGAGTAGGCTAACACCAATTTTTCTTTTGACATGTTCAATCTTTTCGAGAATGGGTCGATAGGATGATTTATTCTACTGTGCGTTTTCAGCCGGGGTCAAAATTCCTGCTCTGCCAACCAGCGCTCCGCATCCATGGCAGCCATACACCCGCTTCCGGCAGCTGTAACTGCTTGACGATATACATGATCTTGCACATCTCCGCAAGCAAATACTCCCTCAACCGAAGTATGAGAGGTACCGGGTTTTACGACAACATAGCCATTTTCATCCAGGATTAATTGATTGCGAAACAAGGAAGTGTTGGGGATGTGTCCTATGGCAACAAACAATCCGGTGAATGGGTATGTTTTCACCTTGCGGGATCCCAGATCTCTCACTTTCAGTGCTGTCATTCCTCTTTGTTCATCTCCAAGGACTTCCTCGACTACTGAGTTCCAGATAAATTCAATTTTTTCATGCTTAAAAGCTCGTTGCTGCATGATTTGACTGGCACGAAGTGTCTCCCGTCTGTGAATGACATGCACGCTTTTACATAGATTGGCCAGATAGAGGGCTTCTTCCATTGCAGTATCTCCCCCTCCGACCACCGCCACATCCTGTTGCCGGAAAAAAAAGCCGTCACAAGTTGCGCAGGCGGAGACCCCCTTATTTTTGAAGTGTTCTTCTGATTCCAATCCCAACCATCGTGCTGAAGCACCTGTGGAAATAATCAAGGCGTCACAATTGAGTGAGGAATCGGCAGTCGTCAATTGAAAGGGGTGTTGCGACAAGTCCGCTTTTTCAACTTCACCCGTATAAAAATGGGTCCCGAATCGTGCAGCCTGAGCCCGGAACAAATCCATCATCTCGGGTCCTTGTAATCCGTCAGGGAAGCCCGGATAATTTTCAACGTCAGTTGTAATAGTTAATTGACCACCAGGTTCCAATCCCGAAACAACTGCAGGCTGCAAATTGGCGCGTGCTGCATAAATTGCTGCAGTCAGACCGGCAGGCCCCGAACCCAAAATGAGTACTTTGTGATGTTGCAGATCAGAATTTTTCATAATCAGGGTTTCCTGGATAATGATTAATGTGGCGGCTCCCTTCGATCAGAAACCTCATCGCCAGAAGTCTTAAAAGTCGGATCCCATAGTTTTTCGTATGCTTGATAGACTTCGGGCGCCTGGCGTCTGAGCAACTTTTGAGCTTCCTCCACTCTATCAAACTGCCCACGGATTTTCATTTTATGGATTCGCATGACCGCATCATAAATTTTCAGTGCTGCCACATGTTCTAAATTCTCACCTCGGATTTGAGGACACTCCAATTCCGGCATTCCTTGCCGAATCCATTCATAAATCGGTGCCATATAAGGTCCCTCTTCAACAATCAGCTGCTTAAAATCCACATCCTTGACCACAAGCGATTTCAGTAAGGAGGGAGCTATCATCCAGGCTTTGACAAAAAACAGCTTTGCCTGAAATCTATCCCTCGCCTGCCATAATGCGTTAGCATAATGAACCAAAAGGCAGGGTTCATAGGGATATCTCTCCAATAGTGGAGCAAATGCTTCTACTGCACGAGAATATTCCTCCAATTTACAATAAATCTCTCCAAGACAGAGTCCCGAATCACTGAATAAATGGTTATCAAAACGCTCTACGTCTTGAGCCAGTTTTCTCAACAAGGCTTGCTTCAAAACTGACGCATATGCAGTTGCGCCAAAATCATATTCACAAATGGATTGCCACAACAACTCACAAGCTCTTACTCGATCCAATCGCCTTTGTTTTCTGAAAATCGATGCCCAATCACGGCAGAGAACAACCCCGTGTTGCGCTTCCTGGTGAGTATCGAATTGCCGTAATACCTCTCGAAAAAGTCGCAGAGCATTTTCAAAATCCAATTGTCTCAGGGTATCAAACCCACATGCAATCAGATCAGATTCTGGTGAGAAAAGTTCTAACTGTTGCAGGTTTGCCATGAAAGGGAAACGTGTATCTTGGCACGGTAACTGGAGAGGGAATTGCTAAATCAGGTAACAATCTAGCAAACTCTGAAAAAAAGTCAAAATCCTTTTTCCCTCAACTTTCTCCTCGTTGCCAGGCAGCATTTTTTCTTATATTTTGTCAGGGAACAAATATGGTTGCTCCGCTTTGGGGTTTAACATTGCATCCTGCATCCTCGGTTCCATAGGGATTGGTCTGGAAGATAAAACCATTGTGCTTTACCTCAGCGCATTGGATATTTATATCGAAAATGCCAGACAAAACGAGGAGTTTTCGGAACTGTATTTTACCTTGAAGATTTCTGTAAACGATGATCTTTGTGATCTGGTCGATAACGAAGTATATTATCAAATCCAATACGAACTGAATCACACCAATTCTGATTTTTTGGGAAAAATCTTTACTTTCTCCGTCAATGCAGGACGATAAATAGAGGAAATGCTGCGACAATGATAATCAAAAGACTTACGAATGGTAACATTGCGCTTGATTCTATATCTGTCTCAAGAGTAATAGTGCAGGATCTTCAACGCTGTACTCTGGACGTGTTTCATCCCTCTTGAAAGTTTTAATGATCGTTTTGCTTTCCCTCGTCACGCGCATCGCAATCATCAGTCGCAGGGATTGACCACATCGGATTAATCCATCTTTCCTGGTATTCAGGGAGACATTTGACTTGCAAAAGGAGGCTGGGACTCTCCGGCTTCAGCACTAACTATCAACAACTAAGGACGCGTTTTTATGCCCGCGGCAGTACTGATTACCGGAGCTTCACGTCGAATTGGAAAAGCGATTGCGCATGGATTGGCCCAGGATGGGTACAACGTCTTGTTACATTATTTCCATTCGGTGGAAGCAGCCAGAGAAACAGCGAAAAAAATAAAAACCAGTGGCGTTGACTGCCATTTGCTCAAGGCAGATCTTTCCAGTTCTCGCCAGGTTCAAGAGTTGCTCCGTCAATCTTTTCAACTCGAACCGCATTGCAACCTGCTGATCAACAATGCGGCCGTGTTTGAAGCAGGTTCTTTGATGAATACCACGGAAATCTTGTTGGAGCGCACATGGCAAGTGAATTTGAAAGCACCATGGTTGCTGACCCGGGGATTTGGCCGATTCTGTTCTGCGGAAGGAAGCATTGTCAATTTACTCGACACACGGATTACTCAATACTCCTCGACTCACTTTGCCTATTCTCTGAGCAAGAAAATGCTCTATGAATTGACCAAAATGGCAGCACTGGAATTGGCGCCGCGTATCCGGGTAAATGGTATTTGTCCCGGATTTATCCTTCCTCCGGAAGGAAAAGGTTCTCATTTTCTGAAAATGAAAAGCGAAGAAATTCCGCTCAAGCATTGCGGCAATGTAGACGACGTAGTGCGCGCCGTTCGTTTTCTACGGGATAGCGACTTTGTCACGGGCGATTGCTTGTTTCTCGATGGCGGTGAACATCTGGGTTAGTACCCGATCCCAACTGCAAAGCAATCGCCGTACCGAAAAAGTGGATCAAATTGACAGATTGCTTTCTATTTTTTTACTATTTACTCGCTTAATCAATACAATCCAGCTGCTAACGTTTCAGAGGGATTGCTTTCTATTTGCTATCGCAATCAGGCTAGAGTCATGAAAGACAAAATCACTGAACAGGCTGTCGAGTCCCTCAACCCCGGGACTAAAGACCGTTTCCTATGGGACACCGAGTTGCCAATGTTCGGCTGTAATATAACTCCCAAGGGCAGACGGGTCTACCTCTTGCAATACCGCATCAATGGACGTTCGAGTCGGTATACCATTGGTATTCATGGGGCATAGACCGACAGGGAGGCCCGAAAAATCGCTAAAAGGCTGCTGCATCATATTGCCCTGGGTCGCGATCCGGCGGATAGGAAGAAGAATAAAGGGGATCAAACGGATGGTAAGATTCAAAACAGTTCTCAACGCCGCAAGGAGCAGGTTGTTAATCCCAAAACGTCTAACATACGCGTAAATCCGCGTAAATCTGCGGCTAAAGCTAATAAAGTGTCTCCTGTACCTCCAAAACCGGTTGTGAACAAAACGAAGCCCATTTCCGGTCCGGAAAAACCGGAGATTCCGGGTTATTCGCTGGAGGAGGTCATTTTTGAAAGTGGGCGGACCTAGCTTAGGCGAGGCAGGCGACAAAGCGACGGGCTTTTGGTTCTGATCAAGGTAGCGGTTTCCGAGCAAAGTGCGCAGGAGCTGGCGGAAATGCGGCATGAGTATGAGATCACCCGGGCTCTCGAGATCAATGGGGTTCTCAGGGCAGAGGAAGTAGTGCGGTGTGAAAACGGATGGGCTTTGATCCTGGAAAACACAGAAGGGCTCCCTTTAAGAAAGCTGATGGATACCGCCCGCCTTGATCTGCTGGACTCGCTTAAGGTAGCGGTTTCACTGACCGGCATCCTGAAAGAAGTGCACCGGTAGGACATCTTGCATAATATGATCAACCCGTTCAATATTTTTGTCGATCCGGGAACAAGGACGGTCAAATTGAGCGGCTTCGGCCTGGCCACCCGGCTTCCACGGGAAAATTCGACGACGTTGAGTCCCCGGCTAAGCAGGGAAACCCTGCCCTATATTTCTCCCGAGCAGACCGGCCGGATGAACCGCCCCCTCGATTATCGCAGTGATTTTTATTCCCTGGGTGCCACCCTTTATGAACTTTTCAGCGGGAAAGTCCCTTTTGGGTCCCGGGAGGCCATGGAAATCATCCACGCTCACATTGCCCGGCAACCTGTACCGCCTGACGAGATTGAACCGCAAGTACCCAGAGTCCTTTCTAATATGGTGATGAAACTGGTGGCCAAGCGTGCCGAGGCGCGCTACCAGAGTCACTCGGGCCTTTCAGCCGATCTCCTGACATGTCTGGAGCAACTGGAAAACAATGGATACGTGTCCGACTTTCCCCTGGGCCGTCAGGACGTTCCCAAAGAATTGCAGATCGCCCCGGGGCTTTACGGCAGGGAGGATGAAATCACTGCCCTGGAAGCCGCCCTGGAGCGAGTCAGCCAGGGAGCGACCGAGATGGTGCTGGTCTCGGGAATCGCTGGTGTCGGCAAAACCGCTCTGGTCGGTGAAATTCACCGGTCCGTTGCCTAAAAAAACGGTTTCTTCCTCTCCGGCAAGTTTGACCAGCTCCGGCACAATATTCCTTACAGTGCACTGATCCAGGCGCTGCGGGGACTGATCCGTGAGGTATCAGTCAAAGAGAAATCTGGAATGGAGCGTTGGAAAAGCAGGATACGGGCTGCCCTGGGACCTAGCGGACAACTGGTGACCCGGGTGATCCCGGAACTGGAACAGGTGATCGGCCCGTAACCCCTGCTGCCGGAAATGGGAGCGCTGGAGTCCCGCAACCGCTTTACTGCCATTTTACTGGATTTCATCTCTGTTTTCTGTGAAAAAAACCATCCCCTGGTTATTTTTCTGGACGACTTGCAGTGGGTGGACGCCGATACCCTCAAGCTGGTGGAACGCATTGCTCGGGATCCGGAGAGGAAACCTCTGCTTTTCCTGGGAGCCTATCGCGACAACGAGGTGGAGGCCGATCACCGGTTGTCGATCAGTTGTGAGGTGATCAAAAAAACTGGCCAGCCGCTGCAGACGATCCCCTTAAAGCCCCTCAACCCGGATGACATCTCACAACTGCTCGTCCATACCTGCCACTGCCGTCCTGAGGAGGCCAAACCGCTGGCCGAACTCCTGGCGCGCAAAACCGGCGGCAATCCCTTCTTTGTGGGCCAGTTTTTGACCGTACTCTCCGAGAAGGAGCTGATCTGCTACTCCCCTGAGGAAAAACGATGGATCTGGGAGCTGGCTGCCATCGAATTCCTGGCGGTGACCGAGAATGTGGTGGCGTTGCTGGTTGACCGGCTCCACCGGTTTTCCTCTGAAACCAGGAAACTCTTAAGCCTGGCGGCCTGCATCGGCTTTTCCCAGGCCCCGCAGCCGGATAATCCCCCGGACGGAGCGAGCACGGAGAGCAACAGCTACAAATTCCTGCATGACCGGGTGCAGTAGGCTGCCTATGACCTCATTGCCCAAAAAGAGAAACAGCCGGTCCATCTTCGCATCGGTCAGGCCCTGCTCAAGCAATACGCTCCGGAGAAAGGTGAAGATCTGCTTTTTGACATCGTCCATCATCTCAACCTGGCCCGGAGGGTGAAGGATAAATGGAAAGAACGATCGCAGCTGGCAGAACTCAACCTGGAAGCCGGTCGTCAGGCCAGGGCGGCTTCGGCTTTTGAACAGGCCCTGGAATATTTTACCGTGGGACTGGAGCTTTTAGGGGATGCCGCCTGGAAACGGCATTACCCCCTGGCCTTATCTCTGCATGAGGAAGCCACGGAGATGTCATGGCTCTGCGGACGCTTCGAGTTGATGGAGAAGCTAGCCGGTGCCGTAAAAGAAAACGTCCGAGAGGACCCGGACCTGGCTAATGTTTATCAATGCCTGATCAAGGCGTACACCAACCAGGGTGAATTAAAGAAGGCCCTGAAAACGGGCGAGGAGATTCTGGAGAAACTGGGGTATCAACTGAGCCGTCTGTCTCTCGACCAGTGGCAGCAGACCCTCGTTCAAATCAAATCCAGCCTGGCCGGTAAAAGCGTCGCGGACGTGATGCGCTTTGAGACACTCACCCAACAGGATGCCGAGGTCCTGGTCCCTATCCTCTATGAACTCCATGTGGCCTATGGCGAGGCTGGGACTACTTTGGATGACGGCCTTTGGCAGCCCATCGCTTTAAAACGTATCTCATTTCTGCTGAATCATTTTCATCCGAAACAATCACCCGAATCCTATGGTCTCCTTGGATCGATATATTGCGTGTTTATGCAGGATTTTGAATTTGGTTATGAACTCGGTCGTCTGGGCATACAGCTCATGGAAGCGCTTGATCTGAAGGAAATAAACTGTAGAGTTTCCGGGAGTTTCAATGGTGGGATCCGGTCCTACCGGGAGCCGCTATCGGCGTCATTGGAGCCCTTGCTGGAAGCTCATAAGATGGGAATCGAGACGGGGGATTTCTACAATGCCGGTCGTAGCGCTGTCGTAAGATGTCAGATTGCCTTTATGTGCGGGAAAGAGCTGAATTGGCTGAAAGGGGAATTGTCGATATTGAAGGCTGCTCTCAAGAAGATCGATTATATTCTCGGGTCTCCCCAAGTCGAAATGCTGACGAAGGCGGTCACGATTCTGGTGGAGGAACCTTCGAACCTGTCAAGCGGCATCATGGATCAATACCACAGGGTGGCAGGTGCAGAGTTCGTATATCATGAACAGAGCTGTTATAATTACCAGAAGCTGGTGCTGCAAACCCTGTTCGAAGAATACGAAGCAGCCCGGGAGACGGTTTTTGAAATGATCAACCTGATGAAAACCTACAAGGATGCCCTTGTTGATCCCCTGGCCAACTGCTACCTCTCCCTCGCTCTCCTCGCGGTTTGCGGCCGGGGGAGCGAGGGGGAAAAGGAGGAAATCCTCACCCAGGTTGATGACCATCAGGAGACGTTGGAGAAACTGGCGCGCTGCGCACCGTCTAATTATTTGCATAAGTACCACCTGGTGGAAGCCGAACGGATGCGAGTTTTGGATGGTGAACCCGATACCATTATGCACCACTATGACCAAGCCATCGCTTTGGCCAGGGAGAGCGGATTTATCCACGAGGAAGCCCTGGCCAATGAACTGGCAGCCAGGTACTTGCTCAACCAGGGGCAGAACGACGACGCCCGGGCTTACCTGCACTCAGCAATGGAGAAATACGAAGCCTGGGGGGCAAAACGGAAGGTCGCGCACCTGAAGTCTCGATATCCCAACCTGATTGCCGATGATCACACTGAAGCGGTGTCTCCTTCAGCCAACCTGGATCTGGGGACGATTCTCAAAGCCTCGGAGGCCATCTCCAGTACACTCGAGTTGGAACCGCTGCTCGAGATTCTGCTTGGCATTCTCATAGAAAATGCCGGGGCCCAGACAGCAGCCCTGATTCTGGAAACCGAAGATCAGTCTCTCATCGCTGCCCGCGGGAGTGCCGAGCAGGTCGAATATTTCCTGCCGCTTTCCCTGCCTGTGGAAAATGCCCAATCCCTCTCCCTCTCGGTCATCTCCTGGGTGAAACAAACCCGGGAACATCTGGTTTTGGACAACGCCGCCCGGGAAGAACGGTTTGCCGGGGATGACTATATTAAACGGGAGCGTCCTAAATCCATCCTGTGCGCGCCAATCACTCATCAGTCCGCCTTGAGTGGAATCATTTACCTGGAAAACAACCTGGTTGAGGGAGCCTTCACTCCCCTGCGACTCGAGGTGATCAAGCATCTTAGCTCCCAGATCGCCATTTCCCTGGAAAATGCCAGGCTTCACGAAAACCTCAAAAAGGCGATGGACGAACTGAAAGCGAGCGAAATCTCCTTGCGTGAGGAAAATGTCCACCTGAAAGCCAATATCAAGGAGCGTTATCGGTTCGGAAAGATCATCGGCAAAAGTCCCGTGATGCAGAGGATTTATGAATTGATCTTAAAGGCGGCGGCTAGCGATGCGGGTGTCATTGTCTATGGTGAATCAGGGACCGGGAAAGAACTGGTGGCCGAAGCTATCCATGAGATGAGTGATAGAAAAGAAAAACCCTTTGTTCCCGTCAACGTCGGCGGCGTTGCGGAAACCCTCTTGGAAAGTGAGTTTTTCGGCTACAAAAAAGGGGCCTTTACCGGAGCCAACACGGATAAGCTGGGCCTGCTCCATTTGGCAGACAAAGGCACGCTTTTCCTGGATGAATTAGGCGAAATCGGCCCCAACCTGCAGGCCAAACTGCTGCGCGCTATTGAGGGCAGAGGGTTCACGCCAGTAGGCGGCCTTAAAGCGGAAACCTCCGATTTTCGCGTCATTGCCGCCACCAATAAGGATTTAAAACAACAGGTGAAAAAGGGATTGATACGGGAGGATTTCTTCTACCGCATCCACATTATCCCCATTCACTTGCCGCCTCTCCGGGAACGTAAAGAGGATATCCCCCTTTTAATCGAGCATTTTATGCAAAACCACCCCCCCTCAAAGAACCTGCCCAAAATCACCGTCGCTGTCATGGAAGCTCTGACTTCCTATGATTGGCCGGGAAACGTCAGGGAACTGATCAACACCATGCATCGCTACCTGACGTTCAAGAAACTCGACTTCCTCGATTCCTCTTTCATCGAGGCCAGCCAACCAGAACCACCGGTCTCGGTTGAGGCGCGTGAAACCCATGAACCCTTGGATGCCACTATGAAGCGACTCGAAAAACTGTATTTGACCAGGGTGCTGGACGATAATGACTGGCAACAGAGCAAAGTTTCAGCCATTCTGTGGGTTGATCGTAAAACGTTGTATCGAAAAATAAACCAATACCATCTCAAACCCTCATAAAGAGAAGATGGTTTTGATGGGCCCCTGGAAGGGGCTTTCCGGAGGCAGAAGCGGAATTCCGCCTGGTCAGAAGAAAACGTCGTGCCATCGAAAGATCAGCAATGTAACAGGCTTGTAGAACTCAGAGAAAACCGGTACGCTTACTCTCAAAGAAGGTGTTAATCGCCGATTTAGTGATAGGCCCTACTCACACCTAAAGGATGGTTATATGACTCTTGAAGATATTCTGATTGATATTCACTCCCTTGAAGAAGAATTGCTTGATTTTGAAAGAAAGTATGGCGTTCGTTCGGACATATTCTACGCAGCCTATATGAGTGGTGAAGAACCCGAAGATGAAAATTGGGTCTTAGATTTTGGAGAATGGGCCAGCGTCTTTCGTACGTGGTTAGCACGTCAAGCAACCTATCGTGACCAAGTACAACGAATTCAGCCTGATAAGCCGACTTTGAGTGGTTTGATTCGGGTTTCTGTATGAATAATGCTCTCCGAAGCATCAAAGACTATGAACTGTTTATTTACACACTCACCGAGCAGTTCCCTGTCATCCAACGTTCAACTTTGCGTTTAATCCGTCGTGGGACAACCTTAGCTCGTGTGGAGGGGGAACTGTACTTTACAAAAGATGTATGGATCGCCATCCGTGAACGAATTGTTTATCATCGTTTACCTGCCGTCATTGACGAATATGGATATGAGATCCGACAAAAAGAGAAAAAACTATACTGGTACGATTCTCAACCACATCCTGATGATTCGAATTTGCAAAGCACTCATCCCCATCACAAGCATATTCCGTCAGACATGAAACATAATAGGATTCCTGCAGAAGGAATGAGTTTTGTGCAACCCAATTTACCTATTTTGATTCATGAAATCCAAGAATTGCTGAACAGCCTGTCGTAGTCTTCCTGAAAGCGGCAATCCACGAAACGCTTGATTCAGGTAAATATAATTATATGGGGCATATTTGCCCCGCTAAGAGGCATATCTGCCCCAATCCAGGATTAGTGTTTAATATCAATGTATTACTGCCGAAAATCCATCATTTTTTGCGTTTAAGTGTGGCAAAATTGCCCCATTTTACCAAAAAATCACCTCAAAACTGGCAGCCCTCTTTCCCATAGGTCGCCTCAGCCCCCACCAATCCTGCGTTTCGAGCAGTTGGCATGACTTTTGACGCTAAAGACTCCCTGCAGGGGGGCAATGAAGTTTTGGCTGTTAGCTCTTAGCTTTCAGCGATTAGGGGGGGTCTTCCTGATTATAGAGCTTTTATATTACTGAAAACCCGATGAAAGGAGGAAATGCCTATGGAATAAAACTCGTTTTGAAACAGCTGATGGGCGCGTGAGAGCGTCATTTTCTCATATTTTTTATTTTTTATTTTTTTAAGGAGAATCTTATGAAATCGAAAATCGCTATTCTAAACAACCCTTCATCTTGGCTTTTTAATCAAAAATCAGAAAGGAATCAAATGAATCGACAAAAAAGCAAATCAACCTTCAGTACAACCCTGCTGGCCCTCATGCTGGCCCTCATTCTAGGGGGGGCAGGCTTCTTGGGCAGCCCGGCCTGGGCAGCCGAACCGCAATACGGTGGGAGTATTACATTCCTGGACGGATATGGGGGGCGCTTCCCACCTACACAATGGGACCCCGCCAAAGGTGTTTGGACGGTAGGTGTTTATGTTGAACCGTATTATGAGACCCTTTTGGCTACAGACTTTGTGAAGAATGGGCCACGCGGGACCAATGAGTATCCGTCCTATCACTCTCAAGGGGCTATTGAAGAGTTGCTAACAGGTCGGTTGGCTGAAAGCTGGTCGGTGCCCGATGAGACCACACTTATTTTCAAACTACGTGAGGGAATCATGTGGCAGGCCAAGCCGGGAGTCATGGAATCAAGGGAGCTGACAGCGGAGGATGTAGCTTATAGCTTTACGTTTGGGCGCTATGAACATCGCCAGGATGTGGGGGGAAATGGCAGTCAATCACAGCTACGGATAAGTACACGGTTGAAATCAAGATGGAAGGTTTCCTAGCTGAATGGTATCATACCTTTGGATACGCCGCTTGGGCTGAGTCGAGCATCGTACCTCGTGAGATGACGGACGAGTATATGAAAGACTGGAAAAATCATGTAGGGCTGGGGACAGGCCCGTTTCATCTCGAGGACTTTGTGGAAGGCAGCACGGTAACTTACGTAAGGAATCCCAATTACTGAGACAGTTACGTATTCAATGACAAGAAATACGAGATTCCGTTTATCGACCGCATGGTAAAAACTCTAATACTGGATAAATCCTCCCAGGTCGCTGCGTTACGAACAGGGAAGATTGACGTGTATGATGTACTCCAAAAAAAGTTCGTCGACTCGCTAAAAAGATCAAGTCCCAAACTAAAGATGATCGAGAGAGCCTGGAGAATCGGCATGAGGCTGGATGTGAAGCCCTTTGACGATCTCAGGGTGCGCAAAGCAATCAGCATGGCTATAGATCGAGAAGCCTTTATCAATATCTTGTGGGGGGGGGGCTGGAGTGATTTTAAACGCTGAGCTCCATTCAGGATATGCCGAAAATCTCTTCACTCCTATGGAGAAGCTACCGGAATTAACTCGGGAGAATTTTGAGTATAACCCTGATCGTGCGAGGCAACTATTAGCCGAGGTAGGCTACCCGAACGGTTTCGAGACTACCATACAAACATATGCGCAGGAGCCCGAGCAAGATGTGGCTGCTTTTCTGGCAGCTATGTGGAAGGATATCGGAATCGAAGTTAAAATTGATTTGCGGGATCAGTCTACTTTTTATGGCCTACTTAATAAAAATGAGCATGCGCCGATTACCTTGTTGGCTAACTCAGTTGGTCTTCCGGGACTTACTATGAACGCTTTTGCAATTGATGAGGCTGCTTTGGCTCAAGTCGCGGTGGTTGATGATCCTGAATTAAACGAGATCTATGAGCGGTGGTCGCAAACATCGGACCCAGTTGAAGCGGACAAGATCATGAAGGGTTTGAACCAGTTGTGGCTGTTGAAAACTTATGTGGCCTATGCACCAACTCCAATGGTAACCATGGCTTACTGGCCATTGGTGGAGAACTACGCCGGTGAAGTCAATGATACCTGCTGTTTTTCTGTAGGAGGGATTTTCGCTCGTGCCTGGATCAATAGCGATTTAAAGGCAGAAATATTGGGGTAGTAATGAGCCAATCGGGGAATGGAGCGATCTCATTCCCCGACTCCGGCATGCGCTTCCCAACGCCCTCATTCCGGTGATCACCGTCTACGGCCTCAATATTTTCAGCGACGCCCTCAGGGATTTTCTCGACCCCCGGTTGCGGGGCGCTGCAGGGCGCTATGGCGTGTCCTCAACAAAAGAGAACTTCATGATTTTTGGAAAGGAAACGCAACATGGCAAAATATTACACACTCCTCATCGGCACCGTCGGCCAAGGGCTGAACGTGAGTGCCGATGGCGGTGAATCCTGGACCCCCATCTATCAGCCTATCTGGCATGAGTCCAACGTCAGGGCGTTGTGCGTGGATCCGTCCAACCCCCGGCGGGTATTGGCTGGTGTTGATGGTCATCAATTATTACCCTCATCCCAGGTGGGCGTTTTCCGCAGCGACGGCGGCGGCATGACCTGGGAAAACCTGGATGCTCCCACAGCGGGCCTTGAAATCTGGTCGGTGACTGTCGATCCTACGGATCCGGACACCCTCTTTGTGGGCACGCGACCCGAGGGATTTCGATCCCGGGATGGGGGGCGGACTTGGAGCAAGCTTCAGATGGGCGTAAACATGAAAAACCCCCTGTCTCCAGCACTTCCTGACTCGCCGCCGCGGACCACCTGCATGGTGGTAAATCCCAGGAACAACGACACCATCTGGGCTGGCATGGAAGTTGACGGGGTATACAAGAGCCTGGATGGCGGCGACACATGGGGCCACCTGCCCGACCTGGGGCCTGACCCCTTCCATGGCGACATTCACAGTCTGACTCTGAAGACTGGCGCCCGTTCCACAGTCTACTGCACCTCGCCCTTTGGCATCGCCACCAGCCACGACGAAGGCGAAAGCTGGGATTACCACAATTTCCCTCAGTTCCATGAAGGCGCTCGCGCGTCCTACTGCCGCGGCATGGTCATCAAAGCGGATAACCCCGATGTCATGTTCGTCGGCACCGGCGACACGATTCCCGGTGTCACCGGTGCCGTGCAGCGCACCCAGAATGCCGGGAAAAGTTGGCAACCGGTGTCCCTGCCGGTAGAGCCCAACTCCCATATCTATGGGATAGCCACTCACAAGGAGCGGCCCCACGTAATCGTCGCGGCCAGCTTCTATGGCTATGTGTACGTGAGCGAAGACGGAGGTGATTCCTGGCAAAAACTGCAAAAAGAGTTTGGCGAGGTCCGTTCCGTGGCCTTGCTGCCAAACTAGTTGGGTGTGATTTTCTATTTTTGTCATTCCTGCGGTCCACCGAGCGGCTTGACCAGGAATCCAGCCGTACGCGGAAGCGGCCGACGTGGAACGGGTATGCAACGCTATCTGGTACATGGATCCCGGATCAAGTCCGGGATGACATATCATTGTAATCATTAATTATTCTAATGCAGGAGACAGAAACATGACGAATAGAAAGATAAAAACAGCAGTGATTACCGGCGAGCACGAGTATGACGTGGTCGGCTTCCAGTCCATGCTTCGCACCATTCCCGAAATTGAGGCCTACCCTCAGAACATGTGGGACTTCATTACCGACCCGGCGCGTGGTCCAGGGAACTACGACGTACTAGTGTTCTACAACTGGCACCAAAGCACGCCCGCTGAAAAAGATGGCAAATTAGAGCCAGGAACCTCTAAGCAGAGCGGAGGAGACCTAAAGGAGATACTGGAGGGGATTCGCCGTGATGGGGACCAGGGGATATTTCTGCTGCATCACGCGCTGATGGCCTTTCCCGACTGGTCGCTCTGGAGAGAGCTTAGCGGCATGCGTCAGCGAGGCGAAATACCGGTCGCCCTTGACCAGACCGTGAACATCGACGACGTGGACACGGAGCATCGCATCACTGCCACACTGGAGCCGTGGGACATCGTCGACGAGACCTATCACATAGATGACGCGGACGAGGATAGCCACATCCTGCTCACCACCGATCATCCCTTGAGTATGAAGACGATCGCGTGGACTCGGACCTTCGGTAAGGCGAGGGTCTTCTGCTATCAGAACGGGCACGATAACCGGGCCTTCACAAAAGCCAGTTTTCGAACGGTAGTGGGGCGGGGCATCCAGTGGTTAGCGGGGAGACAAACTACCATCAATCATCAATAAAAGACGGAAACCATGAGACTGAAAGACAAAGTCGCTTTTATCAGCGGAGGAGCCAGGGGCTTGGGCGCAGGGATTGCCAAGCTGTTTGCCAGGGAAGGGGCCAAAGTGGTCATTGGAGACGTGTTGGAAGAAGAAGGGCGTCAGACCGAAACCGTAATTAATGAAACCGGTGGCGAGTGCCTATTCGTCCGGTTGGATGTCACCAGCGAGGCTGAGTGGAAGCAAGCCGTGGCGTCCACGGTCACCCGCTTCGGGAAACTGAACGTTCTGGTGAACAATGCGGGTACTTGCCGATTCGCTCGGGTGGAGGAGATCACCAGCGAGCAGTGGGATTGGGATTTGGATATAAATGCCAAGGGTGCGTTTCTGGGGACAAAACAAGCCATACCCGAGATGCGAAAAGCGGGCGGCGGCTCCATGATCAATATCGCTTCGGTGGCTGCGCTGGAAGGCACCATGGGGACGTCGTGCACCTACAACACGTCCAAGGCTGCGATGCGGCTATTGACCAAGTCCACCGCTGTTCAATACGCCAGGGAAGGGATCCGCGTCAACTCCATCCTTCCGGGCAACATCGAAACAATGATGATCGCCCACTTTTTGGAGGAGGAGGAATCTCGACAGGACCTGTTCAACAGTATTCCCCTGGGTCACGCGGGCCAGCCGGAAGACGTGGCCTACGGCGCCCTTTACCTGGCTTCGGACGAGTCCTCTTTTGTCACCGGCAGCGATTTGGTCATTGACGGTGGAGCAACCGCAGGGAAGTGATGGGAGAATGATGAGAGAGGAGCCATTTAACTGAATTCTAAGGTGCTATTTATGCCAATATTGACGAAACATCAGGTTGTCCGTATCACATAAAAGCCCTCTTCGACTCATACGAGGTCCGTGACCAGTTGGCCGATGTCTTTCCCTCTGGAGGAAACCCTTAGTACATTAGGTTAAAAATTATTATAAATTCATTAGGGATGGTCTTAACCAGACTAACCGGCTGGGGAATGACTTCAAAGGGTGAGATAACGGCAAGCTCACAAGTACCTACCCACCGGAACAGCTTACCGAAGCTCGCGAGCGCCTCAGCGAGCAGGCCGAGGCCGAGCGATCATTTCGCTCGCCGCTCAAATTTTGCCTTCTCCGTTTATTGGTCAATGCGATTCCCTCGTCCGTATAAGGCTTTCTTTTTTCTTTGGAAATAAGAGTCGAGATGGCTTTGAAAGCTATATCAAAGCTAAAAAATATAGAAGGTTGTAAATGATATTTAAATTAAGATAGGAGTGAATATTTTAGTTGAAAATATGTCAGAAATGATATAAAAACAGGAATGAAAACGAAAAACAAACCTCTGGCATGGTTGAACAGCGAAATCAAAACACCGCTATTTTCGAGAGAATCCCGAATTGAAGCGGGAATATTATTGAGGCAACTCCAGCAAGGGGAAAAGCTTGCCATGCCTCAATCGAGACCAGTGCCGTCTATTGGCTCCCGATGCCATGAATTGCGGATTCCAGATGGTGATATGTTTTGGCGGATCATGTATTCTATCGAGTCAGATGCCATCATCATTCTTGAGGTATTTAAAAAGAAGACACAAGCGACCCCGAAATCTGTGATTTCAGTCTGCCAAGAGCGATTGAAACGTTACCGAAGAGATTCTCAATAATTCAAGGAAAAATATGGACTCAAAAAAGAAGAAGAGGTTGGAAGAGAAAGGCTGGAGAATTGGCTCCACCGAAGACTTTCTAGAACTTTCTGCAGAAGAGTCAGCCTATATCGAACTGAAAATGGCTCTATGTGAAAATTTGAAAAGCATCAGAAAACGGAAACGAATGACACAAGTCCAACTGGCAAAAGTTTTAAATTCCAGTCAATCTCGCATTGCTAAAATGGAATCAGGAGATCCGAGTGTTTCTCTTGATCTTTTGTTTCGTTCTCTTTTCACTTTGGGACAATCCGTCTCGGACTTGGCAAAAGTTTTTGAACACCCGAAATTAGAAATTCACAAATCCTAAAATGGGCACTTTATTGAATCAAGTGATTCAGGTTGCTTGTCAAACAGCGATTTTCGGAGTTTTCACAAAGATCCGCTGCCTTCTCCATCCAGAGCGCAATTGTGCTCAAGGTCCCTTAGTCTATTGTACCTCGCCATTTGGGCTCGCCACCAACCACGACGAAGGCGAAAGCTGGGATTACCACGAGTTCCCCAAGCTCCATGAAGCAGATGGCGCAACCTACTGCCACGGCATGGTCATCAAAGCGGATAACCCCGAGGTCATGTTCGTCGACAACGGCGACACGATTTCCGGTGTCACCAGTGCCGTGCGGCGCACCCGTGTTGCCGGCAAAAGCTGGGAACCGGTGTCCCTGCCGGTAGAGCCCAACTCCCATATCTATGGGATGGTCATTCTACCTTCAGACAGGTGGTTGCCACACGAGCGACTGAAATGGCGATCGAGAAGGCTCGGAAAGGGGTCAAATCTTTTTTCGCTTTATCCAAGGTTTAAATATTGTAAAAAAGGGGTCAAATCTTTCAATTGGGCTCAAAAAGGAATGGGGGTTGATTAAGACCATAAGGCACCAAATGGTACGCCTCAGAGATTTGAGCCGAAGGGCACGAGATATTCTCCAGAGTATAGAACATGGCCTATAAATGGTTTCTCATTGCAAATAAATGGTAACTGTCCCCAGATTTTTAGGTTAACTATTTATTCGTTTAATCAAGATGACCCAGCACCTGTAATTTCAGAGGAATTGCTATCTATTTGCTATCGCAATCAGACCCGAGTTCAGTAAGCTACTCAACATCTCATCTCTCCAGGATTCGGCCATCCACCTGACAAATAATTCCCTTGACGGATTGCAAACTATTTGCTTATTATATATTTGCCTGATCAATACGGTCCAGCACCTGAAATTTCAGAGGAATTGCTATCTATTTGCTATCGCAATTAGGCCAGAGTCATGAAAGACAAAATTACTAAACATGCTGTCGAGTCCCTCAAGCCTGGGGCTAAAGACCGCATAATGTGGGACACGGAGCTGCCGATGTTCGGCTGTAAAATAACTCCCAAAGGCAGACGGGTCTATCTCTTGCAGTACCGCATCGAGGGACGTTCGAGGCGCTATACCATTGGTATTCATGGGTCATTGACCACCAGGGAAGCCCGAAAAATCGCTAAAAAGCTGCTGCATGATATTGCCCTGAATCGTGATCCGGCGGATGCGAAGAAGAATAAAGGAGATCAAGCAGGGGGTAAGATTCAAAACCGTACTCAAGGCCGCAAGCAGCAGGTTGTTAAACCCAAAGCTTCTCACATCCGTGGAAATCTGCGGAAATCTGCAGCCAATACAAATAAAGCGTCTCCTGGCCCCCCAAAACCGGTTGTGAACAAAACGAAGCCCATTCTCAGTCTGGAAAAACCGGAGATTCCGGGATATTCGCTGGAGGAGGTCATTTTTGAAAGCAGCCGGACCTGGCTTTGGCGCGGCAGGCGGCAAAGCGACGGGCTTCTGGTTTTGATCAAGGGAGCGGCATCTTCCGAGCAGAGCGCTCAGGAACTGGCGGAAATACGGCATGAGCATGAGATCACCCGGGATCTCGAGATCGATGGGGTTCTCAGGGCAGAGGAACTGGCGCGGTGTGAAAACGGATGGGCTTTGATCCTGGAAAACACGGAAGGGCTTCCTTTAAGAAAGCTGATGGACTCAGCCCGGCTCGACCTGCTGGACTCGCTGAAGGTAGCGGTTTCACTGACGAGCACCCTGAAAGAAGTGCACCGGCAGGGCCTCCTTCATAAAATGATCAACCCGTTCAATATTTTTATCGATCCGGCATCGGGGACGGTCAAACTGAGCGGCTTCGGCCTGGCCACCCGGCATCCCCGGGAAAATTTGACGACGTTGAGTCCCCAGCTAAGCGGGGAAACCTTGCCCTATATCTCCCCCGAACAGACCGGCCGGATGAATCGCCCCCTCGATTATCGCAGTGATTTTTATTCCCTGGGCGCTACCCTTTATGAACTTTTCAGCGGGAGAGTGCCTTTTGGGTCCCGGGAGGTCATGGAAATCATCCACGCTCACATTGCCCGGCAGCCTGTACCCCTGGACCAGGTGGCGCCGCAGGTGCCCAAAACCCTTTCTAATATAGTGATGAAACTGGTAGCCAAGCGTGCCGAGGCGCGCTACCAGAGCCACTCGGGCCTTTCAGCCGATCTCCTGACATTTGTGGAGCAACTGGAAAACAATGGAAATGTGTCCGACTTTCCCCTGGGCCGCCAGGACATTCCTAGAGAATTGCAGATCACTCCGGGGCTTTACGGCAGGGAGGATGAAATCACCGCCCTGGAAGCCGCCCTGGAGCGAGTCAGCCAGGGAGCGACCGAGATGGTGCTGGTCTCGGGAAGCGCTGGTGTCGGCAAAACCGCCCTTGTCGGTGAAATTCACCGGTCCGTTGCCCAAAAAAACGGTTTCTTCCTCTCCGGAAAGTTTGACCAGCTCCGGCACAATATCCCCTACAGCGCCCTGATCCAGGCGCTGCGGGGACTCATCCGTGAGGTATCGGCCGAAGACAAATCCGGAATGGAGCGGTGGAAAAGCAGGATACGGGCTGCCCTGGGACCCAGCGGACAACTGGTGACCCGGGTGATCCCGGAACTGGAACAGGTGATCGGCCCGCAACCCCCGCTGCCGGAAATGGGAGCGCTGGAGTCCCGTAACCGCTTCACTGCCGTTTTACTGGATTTCATCTCTGTTTTCTGTGAAAAAACCCAGCCGCTGGTTATTTTTCTGGACGACTTGCAGTGGGTGGACGCCGATACTCTCAAGCTGGTGGAACGCATCGCTCAGGATCCGGAGAGGAAACCTCTGCTTTTCCTGGGAGCCTATCGCGACAACGAGGTGGATGTTGATCACCGGTTGTCGATCAGTTGTGAGGTGATCAAAAAAACAGGCCAGTCGCTGCAGACGATCCCCTTAAAACCCCTGAACCCGGAGAACATTTCACAACTACTCGTCCATACCTGCAACTGCCGTCTTGAGGAGGCCCAACCTCTGGCCGAACTCCTTGTGCGTAAAACTGGCGGCAATCCCTTCTTTGTGAGCCAGTTCTTGACCGTACTCTCCGAGAAGAACCTGATCCGCTACTCCCCTGAGGAAAAACGATGGAGCTGGGAGCTGGCTGCCATCGATTTCCTGGCGGTGACCGAGAATGTGGTGGATTTGCTGGTTGACCGGCTCCACCGGTTTTCGTCCGGAACCAGGCGACTCTTGAGCCTGGCGGCCTGCATCGGCAATACTTTTGACCTGGAATCGTTGGAGCGGATCAGCGAAAAAGGAATCGGGGAGATCGATGAGAACCTGTTGCCGGCCCTGGAAGCCGGGTTGATCCTCGGTTTTTCCCAGGCCCCGGATCCGGATTTTCCGACCGCCGGAGCGAGCACGGAGAGCGGCAGCTTCAAATTCCTGCATGACCGGGTGCAGCAGGCGGCCTATGCCCTCATCGCGCAAAAGGAGAGAAAGCCGGTCCATCTTCAAATCGGTCAGACCCTGCTCAAACAATACGCTCCGGAAAAAAGTGACGCTCTGCTTTTTGACATCGTCCACCATCTCAACCTGGCCAGGGGGTTGAAGGATAAATGGAAAGAACGATCGCAGCTGGCAGAACTCAACCTGAAAGCTGGTCGTCAGGCTAAAGCGGCTTCGGCTTTTGAACAGGCCCTGGAATACTTTACCATCGGCCTGGACCTCTTAGGAGCCGCCGCCTGGAAACGGCAATACCCCCTGGCCTTATCCTTGCACGAGGAAGCAACGGAGATGTCATGGCTCTGCGGCCGCTTCGAGCTGATGGAGGAGCTGGCCGGTGCCGTAAAAGACAACGCCCAAAAGGACCTGGACCTGGCCAATGTTTATCTATACCTGATCCAGGCTTACACCACCCGGGGTGAATTAAAGAACGCCATGGAAATGGGCGAGGAAATTCTAGAGAAATTGGGGTGTCAACTGAGCCGTCTGTCTCTAGACCAGTGGCAGCAGACCCTCGTTCACATCAAATCCAACCTGGCCGGTAAAAGCGTTGCAGACGTGATGCGCTTTGAGCCGCTCACCCAACCGCATGCCGAGGTCCTTGTCCATATCCTATATGATATCCATATGACCTATAGCGAGGCTGGGGTTGCCTTGGATGACGGTCTTTGGCAGCCCATCGCTGTAAAACGCATCTCTTTTCTGCTGAATCATTTTCATCCGGATTATTCACCCGAGTTCTATTATCACCTTGGATTTATATATTGCGTGTATACACATGATTTTGAATTTGCTTATGAACTCGGTCGTCTGGGCATACAGACCATGGAAGCGCTTGATCGGAAGGAAATAAACTGTAAAGTTTCCGGGAGTTTCAACCGCTCGATCCGATTCTACCGGGAGCCGTTATCGGCGTCATTGGATCCCTTGCTGGAAGTTCATAAGATTGGAATCGAAATAGGAGATTTCTTCAATGCCGGTAATAGCGCCGTCATAAGATGTCAGATTGCCTTTATGTGCGGGAGGGAGCTGAATTGGCTGAAAGGGGAATTGTCGACGTTGAAAGCTGCTCTCAAGAAGATCGATTATATTCTCGGGTCTCCCGAGGTCGAAATGCTGACGAAGGCGATCATGATTCTGATGGAGGAACCTTCGAGCCTGTCGAGCGGCATCATGGATCAATACCATAAGGTGACGGGAGCAGAGTACCGATATGGTGACCAGAGCAGTTTTAATTACTATAAGCTGGTGCTGCAAACCCTGTTCGAAGAATACGAAGCAGCGCGGGAGACGGTTTTTGAATTGATCAACCTGATGAAAACCTACAGGCATGCCCTTATTGATCCCCTGGCCAACTGCTACCTTTCCCTCGCTCTCCTCGCGCTTTACGACCAGGGGCCTGAGGGGAAAAAGGAGGAAATCCTGACCCAGGTTGATGACAATCAGGATACGTTGGAGAAACTGGCGCGCTGCGCACCGTCTAATTATTTGCATAAATACCACCTGGTGGAAGCCGAGCGGATGAGGGTTTTGGAGGGTCAAAGCGACGCGATCCTGTCCCATTATGACCAGGCCATCGATTTGGCCAGAGAGAACGAATTTATCCACGAGGAAGCCCTTGCCAATGAACTTGCAGCCAGGTACTTGCTCAACCAGGGGCAGAACGACGACGCCCGGGCTTACCTGCGCTCAGCAATGGAAAAATACGAAGCATGGGGGGCAAAACGGAAGGTCGCTCACCTGAGGGATCGGTATCCTGGCCTGATTGCCGATAATCGTGCTGAAGCGGCGTCCCCATCGTCCAACCTGGATCTGGGGACGATGCTCAAAGCCTCGGAGGCCATCTCCAGTACCCTCGAGCTGGAACCACTGCTGGAGATTCTGCTCCACATTCTCATTGAAAATGCCGGGGCCCAGACAGCAGTTCTGATTCTGGAAACCGAAGGTCAGTCTCTCATCGCTGCCCGCGGGAGCGCCGAGCAGGTCGAATGTTTTCTACCCCTTTCCCTGCCTGTGGAAAAGGCCCAATCCCTCTCCCTCTCGGTCATCTCCTGGGTGAAACAAACCCGGGAAAACCTGGTTTTGGACAACGCCTCCCGCGAGGAACGGTTTGCCATGGATGATTATATCCGGAGGGAGCGCCCCAAATCGATCCTATGCGCGCCGATACATCATAAATCCGCCTTGAGCGGAATCATTTACCTGGAAAACAACCTGGTTGAGGGAGCCTTCACCTCCCGGCAACTCGAGGTGATCAAGCACCTCAGCTCCCAGATCGCCATTTCTCTGGAAAATGCCAGGCTTCACGAAAACCTCAAACGAACCGAAGCGGAATACCGGGGAATATTTGAAAATGCCACTGAAGGCATCTACCGGACGAGCCAGGACGGCCGCTTTCTGAGCGCCAATCCAGCGATGGCCCGCTTATTCGGATACTCCTCCCCAAAAGAGCTAATGGCATCCATCACCGACGTCGGGCACCAGCTTTATGTGAATCCGGAGCAGCGTCATCAGTTCCTGGATCTCATCCGGCAACGACGTCCTGTTTCGGATTTTGAGGTGGAATTTTTCCGTAAAGACGGCAGCACCTTCTGGGCATCCCTGCACGCCCGCCCCATCTATGACGAGACCGGTGCATTGCGCTCCATCGATGGGATTATTTCCGACGTAACGGAGCAGAAAAACCGGATGGAAGCCCTCCATGAAGAAAATGTCCGCCTGAAGGCCAACATCAAGGAGCGTTATCGCTTCGGAAAGATTATCGGCAAAAGCCCCGTGATGCAGAGGATTTATGAATTGATCTTAAAGGCGGCGGCTAGCGATGCCGGTGTCATTGTCTATGGTGAATCAGGGACCGGTAAAGAATTGGTGGCCGAAGCCATCCATAAGATGAGTGATAGAAAAGAAAAACCCTTTGTGACCGTCAACCTCGGTGCCGTTCCGGAAAACCTCTTGGAAAGCGAGTTTTTCGGCTACAAAAAAGGAGCCTTTACCGGAGCCAGTGAGGATAAGCGCGGCCTGCTCCAATTGGCAGACAAAGGCACGCTTTTCCTGGATGAATTGGGCGAAATCGGCCCCAACCTGCAAGCCAAACTGCTGCGTGCTATTGAGGGCGGAGGGTTCACGCCAGTAGGCGGCCTTAAAGCGGAAACCTCCGATTTTCGCATCATTGCTGCCACCAATAAGGATTTAAAACAACAGGTGAAAAAGGGATTGATACGAGAGGATTTCTTCTACCGCATCCACATTATCCCCATTCACTTGCCGCCACTCAGGGAACGTAAAGAGGATATCCCCCTTTTGATCGAGCATTTTATGCAAAACTACCCTTCCTCAAAGAACCTGCCCACAATCACTGTCGCTGTCATGGAAGCTCTGACCTCCTATGATTGGCCGGGAAACGTCAGGGAACTGATCAACACCATGCATCGCTACCTGACGCTCAAGAAACTCGACTTCCTCGATACCTCTTTAATCGAAGACAGCCAAACAGAACCCCCGGTCTCGGTTGAGGAGCGTGAAACCAATGAACCCTTGGATGCCACCATGAAGCGATTCGAAAAACTGTATTTGACCAGGGTGCTGGACGATTATCACTGGCAACAGAGCAAAGTTTCAGCCCTTCTGAGGGTTGATCCTAAAACGTTATATCGAAAAATAAAACAGTACCATCTCAAACCTTCATAAATCAAATGAAGTATTACAGTCCTCATCTTGTTATGTGATTGCTTCAAGCCCTTTTCTATCGACTATAGAAAGCAATTTAAGAGTAGCTCCACTTGGATGACTTTCTCCTTGTTCCCATTTTTTTACAGCTCTATCCGATACATTTAGATAGGCTGCAAATACAGCTTGACTAAGTCCTAATTTATGTCTAATTGAACTGATTTGTTTTGCTGAATAATCAGGGACGGGGGGTAATGATTCTATATTAAACTTTCTTAATGTCGTTTTATCTATTGCACCCACTGCATAGAAATCTTTGGCCATCTCACTGATTGTTTCTCTCACTTTATTCATTTAAAGTACCTCTATCAAATTTTGTTGATCAACTAAAATATTGATTTGTTCCTCATTTAAATTCAAGAATGCTTTTGCCATGGTCTTAAATCCCTCAAGCTCATCTTTAGTGATATTATCTTTTTCTCTTTTAGCAAATCCATGAACAAATAGGGCTTTATCATGAATTTTCATCAAAATGATCGTTCTATGGGAACTCCGTTTACCTGTGCCATGCAGTCCTATCCTTTTTTTGTATACGCCTCCTCCTAGATTAGCATCTACCAATCCCTTTTCTATTTCAGTAATGGCTTTTCTCAGGTCATCATTAATCATACCCTGTTTTTTAGCCCATTTTTCAAATGTTCTATATTTAAAAACTCTCATACTTCCAGCGACTCCTTGCCACAATACTATACCCTTATGTTCACTATTTCAAGGATATCTGATGATCGCTTCGATGAGCGGACTCCGCGCTGTTGTGAAGCGACTCGAAAAACAGTACCATCTCAAACCCTCATAAATCAAATCGGGCATTTATGCCCAGAAATCAGGCATTTCTGCCCGAATCTAGGATTAGTGTTTAATATCAGTGCATTACTGCCGAAAATCCATCATTTTTTGTGTTTAAGTAGGGCAAAAATGCCCGATTTTACCAAAAAATCACCTCAAAACTGGCGGCCCTCTTTCCCATAGCTCGCCTCAGCCCCCACCAATCCTGCGTTTCGAGCGGATGGCATGACTTTTGAAGCTAAAAACTCAGGCAGGTGGGCAATGAAGTTTTGGTTGTTAGCTCTTAGCTTTCAGCGATCAGGGGGGTTCTTCTTTAAAGCAAATGGCTAAAAGCTAAAACTTCGTTTGTATCCATTCTGCTGCATCCTTTGAAAAATCTGGTCTGGAGCTATTATCGGTCAGACACTAAGTAGAAGTAGGTCGTCATGGAGATGTTAATTGCAGGTGCGAACTGTTTGGAGCAAGAGTACCTGAACGAGCTGACCCGGGATCCCGGACATCGGGTGGTGATGGTCGATTCGGGGGAAGAGGCTTTGCAGCAGGTGCGATTAGAAGCCTACGATTTGATTTTTTTGGATCTTTCCCTTCCCGATATCTCAGGAGCCGACCTGATTACAAAAATCAAAGAAGAACTGCCGGAAGTGAAGATCATTGTGACGACAGAGTCGAACTCGAAAGAATTGGAGATTCAGGTGAGGAAGAAGGGTATCCTCTTTTATTTGATTAAACCCATTGTCCCCTATTATTTGAGAAGCATTATTGACCATTTAAACACCGTTGGTGCATGAATCGAAAAATTCTCATAATTCTGAATGAAAGGAGGAAATGCCTATGGAATAAAACCCGTTTTGAAACTCATGGGCGCTTGAGAGTGTCCTTTAATGCCATTTATTCATTCAATATATTAAGGAGAATCTTATGAAATCGAAAATCGCTATTCCAAACAACCGTTCATCTTGGCTTTTTAATCAAAAAGCAGAAAGGAATCAAATGAATCGACAAAAAAGCAATTCAACCATCACTGCAACCCTGCTCGCTCTCATCCTGGGGGTGGCAGGCTTCTTGGGCAGCCCGGCCTGGGCAGCCGATCCGCCAATAGACCCGACCACGGGAAAATTGTTGGGTTTCTCGTCGCAGGAGGCAAAGAACGCAGAGCCGGAGTATGGTGGAACGATTACCGCCGTTAGCAACTTTGGTGGGCAGTTCCCGCCTACAACTTTTAATCCCAGCAGTTCCATCTGGACGCAATATATCTACGTTTCACCGTATCTGGAGACCCTTTTGACGGGAGACATTGTCAACAAGGGCCCGAGAGGAACCAACGAGTATGGGTTCAGTTTATCTCCCGCCCCACCGGCTAGTGTGGTTACAGGTGAGTTGGCGGAAAGCTGGTCGATGCCCGATCCGACGACACAGGTTTTCAAACTCCGAAAGGGAGTCATGTGGCAGGACAAGCCGGGAGTCATGAAATCCAGGGAGTTTACAGCAGAGGATGTCGTTTTTGCCTACAACCATAAGGTTTCGACGTTTGTAGAAGGCGGTGGCGAATTCCAAATCGTTATGGACAATATCGAGTCGATAACCGCTCCGGATAAGTACACGGTCAAGATCGATTTGAACTATGTTGCTAATCCTGATTGGACTTACCTATGGGGATTAGGTGGTTTGTCCAGAATCTATCCTAAAGAGATGGTAGAAGCAGGGATGGACGACTGGAGGAATGGAGTGGGAACAGGCCCGTTTATGATTGAGGACTATGTGAAAGGCAGCCATGTCTCTTACGTCAGGAATCCCAATTACTGGGACACTTATACCCACAATGGCAAGGAATACGAGATTCCCTTTGTCGACCGAATGGTGAAAGCTCTCATACAGGATGAATCCGCAAAAATCGCCGCCCTGCGAACGGGGAAGCTTGACTGGCTCAAATTGGAGAAAAAGGACGTCCCGTCGCTTAGAAAATCAAGTCCCGAACTAATCATTAAAGACGATTACCTTCAGCATTGTGCGTACATGTTAGCCATGAGGACGGACAGAGAGCCCTTTGACGATCTCCTTGTTCGACGAGCCATGAATATGGCTGTCGATCGACAAGCCATTCTTAACACGGTATTCGGTGGAGAAGGAGTAATCCTCAACAATCCCATCCCGGCAGACGGGCCGGAGTCTGTATTTACTCCTCTGGAGGAGATGCCGAAAGAAGTTCAGGAGAATTTTGAGTATAACCCTGAGCGTGCGAAGCTCCTGTTGGCCGCTGCGGGCTACCCGGAAGGATTCACGACTACTTTGCAGGCAGCTGCACTGAGTCCTTTTCAAGATATGGCTGAAATAATCATGGCTAACTTGCGCGATGTTGGAATCGACGTTAAGCCTCAGATGGTTGACTCCACCACGACCGACGCTTTGATGAGCAAGAAGGAGCACGCGCCGATGCTTCTCTTTGGTCACGCTGTTTTTCCCATGTACGGTGCCCTTTGGCGTTATGCCAAGATAGATGATCGAGGAAATGCGGGAATGTTGAATGACCCTGGCATTAATGCGCTCTTTACATATGGAGAGAGATTCACTTCTGACCAAGATGAAAGGTACAGCATTATGAAAACGATGGCTATAGAGGGTCTCAAGCGGGCGAGTAATGTCGATTTACCATCTGGCTATTATGCCGTAGCTTGGTGGCCATGGTTGGAGAACTACTACGGCGAAGTAGAACCGTCAACTGCAGATAATAAAGCCGTATTGTGGGCTCGCGCCTGGATCAACAGCAAGTTAAAGGCAAAAATACAGTAATCAGCCCATCGGGGAATGAGGCGATCTCATTCCCCGATTATGAGAGGGTAGAGAAGCCAGGGGATACAAAATGCAAACCTACATCATCAGAAGGTTACTCCTGCTCATCCCTACTATTTGGGTAGCGAGCCTGCTCGTGTTCATCCTGATGCGCCTGATTCCCGGTGATTTTGCGGACAAGATAGCAGCTCAGAACCCATTTTTTCAAGCAGAAGACGCAAAGAGGGTGAGACAGGCCATGGGGCTGGATGAGCCCATCTTGGTCCAATATGGACGCTATATGGGAGTGATGGCCGACCACGAAGGCGCCTATTCCGGAATTTTACAAGGCAGCATCGGAAGATCGCTGTGGAGCAATGAACCTGTGACGAAGGTAATATTCGATCGATTGGCAGCCACTGTTGAGCTGGGGTTCTTTGCTTTAACGATATCGCTCCTCATCGCCTTACCGATCGGTACCTATTCCGCGATACGGCAGGAAACCCTGGGCGACTATGCCGGGCGCAGCTTTGCGATTTTGGCGATTGCCATTCCCAACTTCTGGTTAGGAACGATGATCGTCGTCTTACCCTCGATTTGGTGGGGGTGGTCTCCGGCGATCATGCTGATCCGGTTCATGGAGGATCCGCTGGGAAACCTGGAGCAGTTCCTCGTTCCGGCTCTTGTTTTGGGCGTGTTTTTATCAGGGATGACCATGAGAATGACGCGAACTATGATGCTTGAGGTGTTGAGACTAGATTACATCAGGACGGCTTGGGCCAAGGGACTCGAGGAGAGGGTAGTCATCCTCCGGCATGCTCTTAAAAATGCCCTGATTCCCGTGATCACCGTCGTCGGATTTTTAATCCCTTACATTGTTGGGGGTTCCGTTGTCGTAGAGCAGATATTCGGCATCCCTGGCATGAGTTTGCAATTTCTACAGGCGGTCGAAGATAGAGACTATCCTGTCGTCTCCGGAATCATGTTGTTTGTGGGGGGCGTTGTCCTGCTGTCCAATCTCGTGACGGACCTGGCCTATGCCTACCTGGACCCCAGGGTTCGGTATAGATAAAAGGTACTCGTTCACGGATAACCGATAACCGATCTTGAACGATAACCTGGAAATCCCATCCGAAATCAGTGAGCCCAGACGACGTTCCAGGCTGGGCGTGTTCTTGACCAGGCTGGTCAAGGAGAAACCTCTGGGTTTTGTGGGGGGGATTATCGTGCTGCTCTTTCTGATTGCCGGCATCTTTGCCGATTGGTTGGCGCCTTACGGCGTGAACGAGTATAGCTCCGTGGATTACCTGCATCCCCCCTCATTCAAGTACCCCCTCGGTGCGGATAACCTGGGGCGGGACATGTTAAGCCGGGTGATCTTTGGGGCTCGCATCTCCATGATTGTCGGTCTCGCTGCTGCTACCCTGGCTATATTGATTGCCCTCTTGATCGGCGTGCCTTCCGGTTACTTTGGCGGGAAGCTCGATATGGTGGTACAGCGCTTTGTGGATGGCTGGATGGTCTTCCCCGTGTTAATCCTGCTCCTGGGCATTGTCTCTGTCGTGGGAACCGGGATGTTGCAGTTGATTATCGTTTTAGGGTTGTTTGAAGGGATTTACGGTTCCAGGATCATTAGAAGCGCCGTGATCGGGATTCGAGAGAATATGTATTTAGCAGCAGCGGTGGCGATTGGTTGTCCGACGGTGAGAATCATTACCCGACATATTCTGCCCAATATCATGGCCCCCTTGATCATTGTCTTTTCGTTGAGTGTGCCGACGATCATTTTAAATGAAGCGGCCCTCAGCTTCCTGGGTTTTGGCATCCCCCCTCCCTCGACCAGCTGGGGAGGGATGCTCAGTGGCTCCGGACGCCGCTATATGTTTCTCGCTCCCTGGATTGCCTTATGGCCTGGTCTTTCTCTGACGATTGTCGTCTACGGCATGAATATGTTTGGAGACGCCATGAGAGACTTACTGGACCCGAGGCTGAGGGGCGCTGCAGGGCGCTATGGCGGGTTTCAGGTGAGGTCTCGCCAAAAGAGAACTTCATGATTTTTAAAAAAGGAGGAAAAATGACCCTACCCACTTGGAGCCGCGATGCCGGGACAATGAAACGAGATATCGACGAGCATGGATATTGTCTCGTCAAGGAAGCGCTGACCCCGGAACAGCTTGCCGAAGCACGCGAGCGTCTCAGCGAGCAGGCCGAGGCCGAGCGCAAGGCCGGAGTCGCCTTCCTCACTGACGGCCGGATCCCAGATGACCTGGGAACATTTCCGGAACCCAAGACTGGCAACAGCCAAGCTGTGACTTTTCTCGCAAACAAGGGCCGTATCTTTCGCGAGATGGCTGTGCTGCCGGACATTCTGGACATTGTGCGCCATGTGCTCGGCGAGGAAATCCGTATCCAAAATCTCTTGGCGCACATCACTCGCAGTGACCGCCAGGCGCAGACGCTGCACCAGGACCAATGGTTCGTCCCATCGTCCGGCTGCTATGACGAACCGATGCGCGCCGGATCGATCACACGCGCGAATCCCGGGCAGCCCGAGACACCGGGAGCGACCCTGATGCCGTGCATCGTGTGCAACGTCATGTGGATGCTGGACGACTTCACCAGCGAAAACGGCGCGACCTGGATCGTGCCCGGCAGCCACAAGCTCGGACGCCGACCGAACAAGGACGACATTAAGAACCAAATGCAGGTGATAGGCCCGGCCGGCAACTGCTTCATCTTCGACGGCCGGCTCTTTCATGGAGCCGGAGCCTACCTCTCTCAGGATCCGACTGGCGAGCGGACGGGCCTCACCTTCGCTTACCAACCGCCCATGTTCAGGCCCTTCGAGAACTACCCAATGGAGTTACTTCCCGAGGTATATGAGGAAGCCTCCCAAGAGCTTCTCGATCTCCTGGGCTTCAAGGTCTGGTTCGGCATTGGCCACCGGGGCGACTTCAACGCGGAGCGCATCTCGCGCGACACACCGATCATCGGGGAGCTGAAGCCGTAGAAAAGGGGTCAGGCTTGAAAGTTTGGAAAATAAAATTTATTATCCAAACTTTCAAGCCTGACCCCTACCTGAGCATGCCGATGGCTATCAATATTACAATCTGCCCTCCTTTTTCAGGGGGTGCGTGAAAAGGTGACAATATGCCACGAAAACTAGCCTTCACAGGCGGGCATCAAATTGAAGTCGTTGAATATGAAGAACGACCATTGGAGCCGAATGAGCTTCGCATCAAAACGGAATATGCCTCGGGTAAACACGGGACGCCTCTCGCATATATGGATGACCAGCACCCTCCATGGCAGCGTTGGGATGAAAAGATGCGCCTCTTTATCCCAACAGAAGAGCCGCCAGCGGAAGATCGGATGGTCGGTTCGCCAGTCGGTACCAGTGGTGTCGGCACCATTATCGAACTAGGTTCCGAGGTTTCTCATTGGCAAATTGGGGATCGGGTCTTAGGCTTTCTGGATGTGAGCGAGACGAATATCATTTGTGCCCATCGACCGGCTCATTGGTCGGGACCTCCTAATTGGCTGGATGGTGGTCTGTGGAAGTTGGGCGATCTCGATCCACTGTTGGCCTTATGCTTCGAGCCGGCCTTTACGGCCTTCCACTGCATCCGAGAATCCAACGTCCGCTTTGGTGATACGGTAACCGTCATCGGACTGGGAGCCATTGGTTTACTGGCGGTACGCCTGGCTGCTCTCAGTGGAGCAGAACAGGTTTTTGCCGTGGATCCGCTGCCGAACCGCCGCCACATGGCGACTGAATTTGGGGCGCACCACGTCCTCGATCCCTTTGCCGGGGATGCCGCGTTGGAAATTCACCAGTTGACGGGCGGAGCCGGGGTGGATGTGGCGATTGAGATCAGTGGCAAAATTCCTGCGCTGCAAACCGCGATTCGAGCTGCTCGGAGCGGGGGGACGGTCTGTTCGGCGAGCGCCTACGCAGGTCAACCGGCGAAGGACCTATGGCTGGGCCGCGAATGGCACAACAACCAGCTGACGATGATCGTTCCTCATGGCTGTTCTGATGGTCTTAAACCGCGCGACTTCCCGCGCTGGGACGAGTACCGGGCCTTCGACTGTATTGTGAGTATGATGCGTCAGGGCCGGTTGACCGCTCCTGGCCTGATCCAGCCCCTCGTTTCGCTTGATAAATTCCAGGAGGTCTGGCGCCTGATCCAGGACCACCCGGAAGAGGTGGTCAAATTTGCAATCCGCTTTTGAAAAAGGAGACGCGACATGGCAAAAGGGAGGTGGTCAAAGGGATCTCTCGTGTAATGATTTCTTTGAATTTAAGTACGGAAGGATTTTCATTTTTTTGAAAGAAATCAATCAGTACGGAAGTATCGACTAAGATCATGACCCTTCCCGCATGCGTTTATGATTATAGCCTGCCTCAAATTCTATTTTCCCTTCCAGATCCATCAAATTTAAACGACGCTTTTTCTCTACAAATTCTTTGAGTGCTATATAGATTAACTCCTTTTTTGTCTTAACAGAACTGTATTTAAAAGCCTCGTTCACTAAATTGTCATCCAAAACAATATTTGTCCTCATGGGTACCTCGTTGGATAGGTGTTTAGCTTTTTGTGTATTTTAATACACATGCTAATACACTATTTTGATGTTGTCAATGATTCATCTGAGTCACTAGACGAAAGATCTTCGAAAAAGCTGGTTCTGCAAACCCTGTTCGAAGAATACGAAGCAGCCCGGAGACGGTTTTTGAAAAGGGGTCAAATCATAAACATGGAGCTTATCTCAAAGACCGTTTCCTATTGGCTTTGCTGGGGCCCCAAGGTGGTGTTCCTTAGACTTTTTTCTTTTTTAGCGCTTTTCTTCTGTGCCGGTTTGGAAAAGGGTCATTCCTTATCTGGAAGGAATCATCAGAAAATTGTAAAGACAAATAAAAAACTATTAAAAGCTTGAACCTGGCAGAAAACCGCTGTATGAATGTTTTCCTGTTTCATGTAAAAATGAATTCATGCTTTGACGAAAGGATGATTCATTCGATGGGGAAAGTAGCCGACAATCCAGGAGAAAGAACATGACGAAACCACACATTGCGCAACAAGAACCCTATGGTATTGATTTGGAGCCCGGAGAATACTGGTGGTGCCAATGCGGCCGGTCTGCCAATCAACCATATTGTGATGGTTCACATAAAAATACTGAATTTGAACCAGTCAAATTCACTATTACGAAAGTCAATAAATATTGGCTCTGTGGTTGCAAACATAGCGCTGATAAACCATTTTGTGACGGTACCCACAACAGACTATCCTGATCTGTTTTAAATTTGTATTCCATTTTGCGCAATGGACATAGTGACGCACTCTCGTTCTATGGACAAAGTGTTCATTCGGGGTCGGGTAACTTTTCGGGCTCAAGCACCGTCAGTTAATACAAGGTCAAAGGATCGTAAAAAATAATCGTCTTTTTTCTGAGAGCATCCCAAAGTATTAACTCCTGTAAAGCGATTTTCAGGAAAGGAATTGAAAATGGAGCAACTGGAAGAAATTGCAGCTCATCCAAGCAGAATCGTTCTTTTAAACGATAACCCACCTTCACAAGCGGCGAAAGCGATCTTCGCAGAGCAGTTGGGAGTCGATCAGGATATAATGAGAAAAATCCTGAAAACAGCGATGAGCCTGGGGGGCGATTTCGCGGACTTGTTTTTCGAATACACATTGAGAAATTCAATTATCCTGGAAGAAGGGATCATTAAAAATTCATCAAAAGCCGTGGTCATGGGGGTAGGTATCAGGGTTCTCAAAGGGGAACAAACCGGTTATGCCTATAGTGAGGGCTTGAGTCTGAAGCCCATGCTTCATGCAGCCCGAACGGCCGCAGCCATTGCTACGGGCGGCAAAGTGAAAGTCGAAGATGTTGAACAGTTCAATGAATCGGTTCCCTCCAACTACTATAAAGTCTTAAATTCCATCACCGATTTGGCAATTGCCGAAAAAATCCGCTTGATCCAGGAAGTTGAAAAAAAATCTCATGATTATGACGAACGCATAATCAAAGTTACTGTGACCTTGGTGGATTCCATCAATTATGTTCAGATCGCCACTTCTGAAGGAAAAATAATGCGGGACACCCGACCTATGTTTCGTATGGGAGTCCAAAGCATTGCTCAGGAGGAAGCGAATATTCAGGTTGGATTTTCAGGAGTGGGTGGACGAGTGGGGACGGATTTCCTACAGCAAAGCGATCATGCCCGCATCATTGCGGAAAAAGCGGCTGCGCAGGCCATTTTGTTGCTCGATGCTCAACAAGCGCCTTCCGGGGAAATGCCGGTAATTTTGGGTCCCGCCCAATCCGGTATCCTCTTACACGAGGCAGTTGGACATCCTATCGAAGCTGATTTTAACCGCAAGGGGACTTCGGCTTACAGTGGTCGTGTTGGGGAAAAAGTGGCTTCGGAGTTATGTACGATTTACGATTCCGGCCAAATAGAGTTCGACCGGGGCGCATTGAATTTTGACGACGAAGGGAACGTCTCTCCCGCCAGTATGCTGATTGAAAATGGGATCCTGCGCGGATATATGCATGACGGCATCAGCAGTCGACATTATCACGTAGAGACTTCCGGAAACGGGCGGCGAGAATCTTACGCTCACTACCCCACACCACGAATGACGACTACCTATCTTGCTGCAGGTGATTCGCCTCCGGAAGAAATCATCCACTCCGTCAAAAAGGGAATTTATTGCGAATCGTTCAGTGGGGGACAAGTGGATATTTCCAATGGAGATTTCGTTTTTGTTCCCACCGTTGCCTACATGGTAGAGGACGGTAAATGCGCCTACCCCATTAAAAATTTCACCTTAATAGGCAATGGACCGGATGCGATGTCGAATGTCACCATGGTGGGAAAGGATTTTGCTTTCAGTGAGGGCATCTGGACTTGTGGAAAACACGGTCAGAGTGTTCCTGTGGGAGTGGGACTGCCCACTGTGCTGGTTTCCCGGATGACTGTGGGAGGTATCTGAAAAGCAATGTCCCTGCAAAAACCGCTCGTCCACATTCCTGTCATGATAGAGGAAATTCTGGACCAGACCCCTTCCCAAGTAAAAAAAATGCTCGATTGTACGGTAGGGGGAGGGGGGCACAGCGAGGCATTGCTCAATCGATTCGGACATGCTCAACTGGTGGCATTTGACCGAGATCCCCTTGCACTGGAAATAGCCAGTTCCCGATTGCGTCCCTTCCATGAGCGCATTCAGCTCCAACATTCTCGATTTTCCAAGCTGGAAGAAAATCTAGCTGAAATTGCATGGAAATACGATTTTATTGTCGCTGACCTGGGAGTGTCTTCTTTTCAACTGGAACTTCCTGAGCGGGGTTTTTCTTTCAGTCATGACGGTCCTCTGGATATGCGGATGGACCCCAATTCTGAAGAAAAGGACGCCAGCCACTGGATTAATCAAGCCGGCGAACAGGAGTTGGTAGACATTTTTAAACGATATGGAGAAGTGCGATTTGCTCGAAAAATCGCTCAAGGCATTGCGCAAAAAAGGAAAGAGCAAAAATTTTCTTCCACGCAACAGCTGGCAACCTTTGTTGCTTCCCTCATCCCTCGCCGATTTCACAAAAAAAATACTCATCCTGCCACCCAAGTCTTTCAAGCCTTACGAATTACCGTCAATGACGAAATGCGAGAATTGAAGGCAATGTTGCAAATCGTTTTACCTTATCTCAATGCCAGGGGACGGTTGGCATGTATTGCATTCCATTCCCTGGAAGACCGGCTGGTCAAGCAGCATTTTCGGCAATGGGAAAACCCGTGCCGTTGCCCTCCGCTGTTGCCACACTGCGTATGTGGCCGGCAACCATTAGGGAAAAGAGTAGTGAAACGTCCTATAGTACCCGGTACGGAAGAAATCGAATACAACCCGCGCAGCCGGAGTGCCAAACTGCGCATTTTTGAACGATTTGAAGAAGATTCCGTAGAAGGACCAACTGTCTTCAACTAACCTGAGTTCGAGAAAAGAATTTAATGAATTCAATATGTTATGGATTCTCCATATCTTAGAGAATCCTTGTCATTCCTGCGAAGCGTCCCTGCGAAAACAGGGAGCAGGAATCCAGAGGTATACAGCCAGACTGAAATGGGGTTTCAGCACTCACTGGATTTCGATAGTTGCACCAGCAGCTTCCAGTTTTTCTTTGATTTCGTCTGCTTCGGCTTTAGGAATTCCTTCTTTGACAGGTTTCGGCGCCGATTCGACGAATTCTTTGGCTTCTTTCAATCCCAGACCGGTTAGGGCACGAACCTCTTTAATAACATTGATCTTTTTTTCTCCAAAGGAGGAGAGGATCACGTTGAATTCATCCTTTTCTTCTTCCGTCTCTCCCGCTGCTTCGCTTTCTCCGGCAACGGGAACCCCGACGGTGGTGGCAGCAGCGGCACTGACTCCAAATTTTTCTTCCAACTCTTTAATCATCTCCGATAATTCCAGAACGGACATACCGGAGATAAAATCAATGACTTGTTCTTTGTTGATTTCAGTCATGGTTATTCCTTTTCATGAATCGTTTTTTTTCGCATCCGCAAGTGCGGACAATGTACGGACAAATTTCGCCGGTATCTCATTGAGAGTATGCACAAATTGAGAGATGGGGGCATTGAACAAGAAGAGCAATTTTGCCAGCAACTCATCTTTGGAGGGCAAGTCAGCCAAAGCATCGACCTCCTCCGGCTTCAGCAAAGAGACCTTCCCGTTGCTGCGCAACAAACCCAGTTTGATTTGCAATGATTCATTGTTTTTGGCAAATCCACTGACAACTTTAGCCGGACCAATTGCATTTTCGTAACTGAAGACTAATGCGCGTGTTTCCAAAAACTGATCTTTCATTTTTTCGAAAGGAGTTCCTTCCAGGGCAATGATGGCCAACGTATTTTTCACAATGCGCATATTGGAACCTGATTGCTTGAGTTCCTTACGTAACTCTACCGATTTGTTGGCCGACAATCCCTTGGGATCCACTAAAACGGCTGATGCAATGCTTCCGAATAACTCTTTCAGCTCAGCCACAATAGCTTCTTTGGTTGATCTTTCCACTCTACCTCACAACGTAAAAAGAGTTCTGATTTCTGAACAAAATCCAACTCTGGTTAAATCACGATAAATACTGGGATTGACGAAGAAATAGAAAGAAATATCGGAAGGACAATTTCTGTCTCGGCGGGGTTTTTTTTAAGCCTTCAGAACAAAGACCCCTGCTGTCTTCGACAATCGTTTAATGAATTGATACGATTTTGGCCCCGGCGAAGTGAGGCGTACTGTTGAGAATTTGATTTTTGTTGATTTTCACTCCTCTTGAAGGGTTACCAGGTAGAGCTATTGGTTCACAGAAACTTTTAACCCAGGCCCCATAGTCGAGCTGACGGAAATGTTTTTGAGATAGACACCTTTGGATGTCGAGGGTTTCAAACGTATCACCGTGTCAACAAAGGTTTTTATGTTGTCTGTGAGTTTATCTGTTGTGAAAGAAACTTTGCCCACCGGGATATGAAGATTCCCTTTTTTATCCACTTTAAACTCTACTTGACCAGCCTTGATACTTTTGATGACATTTGTTAGTTCGAATGTGACGGTTCCCACTTTTGGATTGGGCATCAGTCCACGTGGTCCCAGGATTCTTCCCAATTTTCCGACCATGGCCATCATGTCCGGGGTTGCTACCACGCGATCGAACTCAAACCAACCTTCCTCCTGGATTTTTTTGACGAATTCTTCTCCCCCCACGTGATCAGCTCCTGCGTCACGGGCCTCGAGTTCTTTCTCTCCTTTGGCAAAGACCAGAACTCGCACTTCTTTCCCCAATCCATGGGGTAACGCGCAAGTGCCTCTCACCATTTGATCTGCTTTTCGAGGATCAACACCCAAACGGATCGCCACATCCACAGTTTCATCAAATCGGGTGGTTTTGACTCCTTTGATTAAATCCAAGGCATTTTCCAAGGGATATACCTGCGTTTTGTTTACTTTTTCCTGGATCACCCTGTTGCGTTTCGTTCTTTTTTTCATCAAGCCCTTGATTCTTAAATTCGACAGAATTTTATTGTTTAACAGTTTCGAATGAATTATTCAAGATTATCCTTCTAATTCAACTCCCATGTTCTGAGCAGTTCCTGCAATGATTCGTTTGGCAGCATCAATGTCATAGCAATTCAAATCCGGCATTTTGATTTTTGCAATTTCTTCCAGTTGATCCTGTGATAAGGTTCCTACTTTGGCTGTATTAGGAGTAGAGGAGCCTTTTTCGAGTTTGAGCGCTTGCTTGATCAAGACCGCGGCAGGAGGCGTTTTCATTATGTATGTGAAAGAGCGATCTGAAAAAACCGTAATAATGACCGGAATGATGGTATCCTGCCCTTGAGTTTGCGCGTTGAAACTCTTGCAAAACTCCATGATATTGACCCCATGCTGACCCAAAGCAGGGCCGATAGGCGGAGAAGGATTCGCTTTTCCTGCGGGAACCTGCAATTTGATATATGCCATTACTTTTTTTGCCATTATTTCTACCAGGAATGGTTGGTTACTTCATAAACTTTTTACTTTGTCAAATTCAATTTCGACGGGAGTGGGACGTCCAAAAATACTGACCAGTACTTTCAGTTTGCGTTTTTCACGATTGATTTCATCAATGGTTCCGTTGAAATTACTGAAAGGACCTTCTGAAATCATCACTTTTTGACCCATGACATATTCTTCCTCTAAAACGGATTGCTGGACGCCGCTATCAATTTGCTGCACGATCTTTTCCAGCTCTTTATCGTCAAGAGGCAGGGGATTTTTTTGAGTGCCTCCGACAAATCCGGAAATCCGGGGAGTGTTCATCAGCAAATGCCAAAGCTCCGGTGTCAAATTAGCATGGATGAGAATATAGCCCGGAAAATATTTCTGATTGATCGTTTGGTGTTTACCTCCTTTGGTTTTGGTAACTTTTTCTGAAGGAATGAATATTTGCTGTACAAGGTGTTCTAATTTTTCAATGCGCAGTTTTTCTCGAATCGTCTTTTCTACCCGGCTTTCATATTGCGCATAAGCCTGGAGGATATACCATTTGTAATTCGGGTCTCTCTGTTTTTCTTCAGGGACTGTTCCGTAAGCAACCGTTTCAGCAAGAATTCCTTCAGGAAGCGATTCTTCCGAGATGAGTTTTTCAGTTACGTCTCTACTCTGCGCAAATGCTTGTTCTGCTGTTTTTTCTTCAGACATTGCCGAGTCTCAAATAGAAATAATCAATTGCATCAGCTCAGACAATCCCAAATCCACAATTCCCAAAAAAATAGAAATGGTGATGGTCACACCAAGGACCACGTAGGTCGATTTAATAGTGGCTTCTCGAGTTGGCCATTGCACCCGCTTGAACTCGGAGCGGACATCTTCTAAAAATTGCCTTATTCTTTTAAACATTTTTTCTTCTCTAATCCCTGTCTTTCCTTTTTCTGAAATACTTTTATTACAGAAAAATGGAGATGATGGCAGGCCAGACAGGAATCGAACCTGCGACCCTCGGTTTTGGAGACCGATGCTCTGCCAGCTGAGCTACTGGCCTGTTTTTTTAAGTCCTCACCTGGGAGAATCCTATTTGGTTTCCTTGTGCAGCGTGTGGCGACGATCCCACTTGCAATACTTCATAATTTCCATACGGCTTTGCTTCAGGCTTTTGTTACGTGAAGCCGTATAATTCTTACGATTGCATTCTTTGCATTCGAGTTGAATGATATCTCGTTTGCCTTTTCCTGCCATAATATCCTCTTCAATTGGAGCCTGGGAGCAGGATTGAACTGCCGACCTCTTCCTTACCAAGGAAACGCTCTACCACTGAGCTACCCAGGCCTATCTGCATTTCTTGTTGATCAAACGATCGAATCTTCGCCCCTTGTTGACCGGCCAAGATTGCCCCAGACTCAGATGTTTTAATAGATTGGTCTTTCGTGCGCATATGTGGTGGGGAGAGAAGGAGTCGAACCTTCGAAGGCTTCGCCGTCAGATTTACAGTCTGATCCCTTTGACCACTCGGGAATCTCCCCAATATTCAGACTTAAGAATGGTTCCCTTTTCGCCCGGCAATCAATCAACCTTGCTTTTTAACTGGAGCTGGCAAAGGGACTTGAACCCACAACCTGCTGATTACAAATCAGCTGCTCTACCAATTGAGCTATGCCAGCAAAACGGATAAATTATACTAAAAATTTTATTTTGTCAAACAAAAAAAGAATTTCTTGACTCTTTATATTTCAAGATGGCCTCCTATGTACGCCATCAATCCACGGGCCGAGGTAAATCCGACTGGTTTTCCATCGTCTAGAACGGGAAGATGGTGCGTTCCGGCAATCACCATCTGATTTAAGGCAAATGCAATGGAATCCTTTTGATCCACACACAGTGGATCGGTGCGCATCAATTGGGAAACAGGAAGGGATTTCAAATCCAAACCATTTCCAATAATTTTTTCGATGATATCCTCATCTGTAAAAATCCCGATCAGTTTTCCCTCATCATGCACGTGAACGCAGCCATAATTTTTTCCCAACATCAGTTCGATTGCATGGGCTACACTGTCTGAAGGTGCAACCACCAAAGCTTGCGGAGGCTTGAGGGCACTGATGGGTTTTTCCATGAGATCTTTTTGTTCACCCCTGGGAATGTCCGGGAATATATCAATGTCCTGCAAATCAAAATCATCTTCCATTTCCTGACCCACTTTGATCGCCGAGATTTCCCAGACTTGACCGCTGTTAAGCAATTGTCGCAAATCGCCTTGACCTTTTGTAGCCAGCTGATTTTCCACTTTGATAGCGAGTAAATCTTCGTAGGTATCCCGTTCTTTTTGATAAATTATTCCCATGGGAACCGGAAATTCTGGAAAATTCAACTGACTTAGCAGTTCTGCTTCCATTGCATCACTTACATCATGGACAATCAACTCTTCTTCACTTATTCCATTGCCCAATGTGACTACCTCTGGTGTGAGCCGGTTGAGACGGATTCCTTTGTCTCGATTTTTTCCAAAGACGAGTGGTTCCCCGTGTTCCAGCTTTAGCATCCGTTCTTCGCGTACCGCACGGTCACTCATATAATCAAAGGCATTGTCATTGAAAATATTGCAATTTTGGTAGATTTCCACAAAAGAAGTGCCTTTATGCGCAGGTACGGCTTTGAGGATGCTTTGCAATCCTTTGGGATCGACATCGAGACTGCGAGCTACGAAAGATGCTCCGGAAGCTAATGCCAACCGAGTGGGCTCCAAAGGAAAATCAACAGATCCGAACGGAGTGCTTTTGGTGTTTTTTCCCAATTCAGAAGTGGGAGAATACTGTCCTTTTGTCAGGCCGTAGATGCGATTGTTGAAAAGCAAAATATTAACGTCAACATTGCGGCGCATGATATGAATCAGGTGATTGCCTCCAATGCTCAATCCGTCGCCGTCCCCGGTTACTACCCAAACGGAGAGATCGGGACGGCTTATTTTCAGTCCAGTCGCGACGGCAGGAGCCCGACCGTGGATAGTATGGAACCCATAGGTATTCATATAATATGGAAAGCGGCTGGCACAACCGATTCCTGAAATAAAGACGATTTTTTCTCGAGGGACACCGATCTCCGGCATTACTTTCTGGACATTTGCCAGAATGGAATAATCGCCACATCCCGGGCACCAACGGACGTTTTGATCGGAAACAAAATCTGCTTTGCTTAGCTTCTTCACTTCTTGTGGTTGCACATGAACGCTCATTAACATTCCTCACAATAATTCAAGAATACGGTTTTGTAACTCGGAAACCAGAAAGGGTTTCCCTTGTACTTTGTTGAAGGGAATCGCATCAATCAAGAACTGAGATCTCAATAATTGACAAAGTTGTCCCAGATTCAACTCGGGGACCAGTACCTTTTTATAGTTTTTCAATAGCGTCTTCAAATTCTCCTGGAATGGGTTGAGATAGCGCAAATGCACGGAGGCGACTGCTTTTCCTTCAGCTTGAAGCGCTTCTACTGCAGAAATAACAGATCCATATGTACCACCCCAACTCAAAACAAGAAGGTCGCCTTGTTTGGGTCCATGAACTCGAAGGGGGGGCAAATCTTTGGCAATTCCTTTGATTTTGGCTGCCCGGATGTCAACCATTTTTTGATGATTGAGGGGATCATAGCTCACATTTCCTGTTTCACTATCCTTTTCCAATCCACCCAAACGATGTTCCAGTCCTGGTGTTCCGGGAACAGCCCAAACGCGCGCTAAAGTTTCCGTATCTCGCAGGTAGGGTGTAAATCCTTCGGATTCAGTATGAAAAGTGGGCTCTAAATTGGGCAGTTCTTCGATTTCTGGTAACATCCAGGGTTCTGCGCCATTTGCCAGGTAGCCATCACTCAATACCATCACCGGGGTCATGTATTTCAAAGCCAGTCGATAAGCATCCAACATGATATAGAAACAATCTCCCGGAGTTTGCGGGGCAATCACTACGATGGGACATTCTCCATGCCGGCCATTGAGAGCCATTAGCAAATCGGCCTGTTCGGTTTTAGTCGGCATACCGGTGGAAGGCCCTGCCCGTTGCACATCAATCACGACCAAGGGTAATTCGGCAGCAACAGCCAAACTGATGCCTTCTCCTTTTAGTAAAATCCCCGGACCGCTGGAAGTCGTTAAGCCCAGGACTCCTCCGAATGCGGCACCAATGGTCGCGCAAATGGCAGAAATTTCATCCTCGGCTTGAAAGGTTTTTATACCAAAATTTTGATACCTGGACAATTCATGGAGAATATCAGAAGCGGGCGTGATGGGATAAGACGAGAGCAGCAAAGGACGTTTGGCTTGCACGGAGGCTGCCACGCATCCCAGCGCAAGGGCTTGGTTTCCTGTAATTTGACGATATACTCCTGAAGGAAGCGTGGCCGGTTTGACTTTGTAATGCTCGGCAAATTCCATGGTGATGCCATAGTTATAACCCGCTTTGAGGGCCAGCTGATTGGCTTGGCTGATCAGGGGGAATTTGCTGAATTTCGTCTCGATCCAATTCAGGGTGTGCTCCATTGGTCGATCAAACAACCAGAAGACCACCCCCAAGGCAAATAGATTTTTACATCGTTCCGCCTGACGCTTGGATAGTCCTGCCTCTTCCACTGCTTTTAAGGTGAGGGAACTCAAAGGTACTTCGTACACTCGAAAGTCATTCAGAGCATCTGATTCGAGGGGATTTTCTGCGTAGCTAGCTTTTCTCAGATCGTTTTCGGAAAAATTGTCAGAGTTGATAATCAGAATTCCTCCCTTTTCCAGGTCCGAAAGATTGACTCGCAAGGCGGCGGGATTCATGGCCACCAGCACATCAACCCTGTCTCCAACGGTGTGAATATCGTGGTGGGAGAAGCTGACCTGGAATCCGGAAACCCCCGGCAAAGTTCCGGCTGGAGCACGAATTTCAGCGGGAAAATCAGGAAACGTACTGACATCATTACCAGACAGTGCAGATGTGACTGTAAACTGGTCCCCCGTGAGTTGCATACCGTCCCCGGAATCTCCAGCAAAATGGACAGTGATGGTTTCACGTTCCTGACGCACCACCGAAGATCGGGCGAGCGCTGTTTGTTCCATTTTTACCTTTTGTGAACCAATATTATAACTCATGATGAAAGGTTTAAATTTATCGGTTTATGCACCGTCAGGAGATGAACTGACTTGGTGTGGATCAGGAGGAAGATTATAGATGGCTGCAGGAAAATAAGTCGCAATATGGCTGATCAAAGCCCGTATTGTAGCCACCCCTACCATTTTTCCATCTTCATCCACGATGGGTAATGCCAGCCGATTTTCCTTATTCAACAAATCAATCGCTTCCTGCAGAGTTGTTTTGAGCATCAAAGTTTGGGGATTGGGTACCATGATGGTTTCCACTGCGTTATTCAAATCGACATCAGAGAGAGCCAAATTGCGCATGGCTACACGCTGGGTCAGGATACCTATCGGTTTACCCCGTTCAACTACAATCGTGGTTTGAATGCCAGGACCCTCCCTCATTTTTTCTATAGTCTGTGATATGGAGGTGGATTTTTCCACGATTACGCAAGAATCCAGTTCGATATGCCGGAGCTGTTGAGATTGAAGAATATTTTTGATATCCGTCGTCATATAAAGAATGGATTGGGTAACACCTGGCAGAGGTGAATTTTTTCTTGGGTTTCCAAACCTTGCTAAAAAAATACTCTCTTCAAGGAGGTCACAATGCGCTCTGTTTGAGCTCGATTATTGATATTATCAATTTCAATTGCAAAAGACAATTTATTTGTAATTTACCGATAATACTGTGAAGTCTCAGAAAATTCTTGAGGTTTACAAACCTGAAAATCAGCCACATTCTTGGCATCGGTCTTTTCGAAGATCAATGGGGTCATTCAATAATTTCAGTTAAAATCTGGAATCAGCTGACTTGGCCAATGGGTGGAAATCCGTGTTGTTCCCGGTGGTATTGCGAATCGAAAAACTGCGTGCTTTTGAACCACTCGTGTCGACCGTCGGATGCTTCCTTGTAGACGCTATTCAGCAGTTCTTCTTGCTTTCCCTTTGTGATTGGCGAATAGTTACGCGCGATTTGTATATCTTGATTTAAATTTTCCTGCGATTCAATACCACAAACGAGGGTGCTGATGGGTAGAGACAGGGCATAACCTCGACATTGTTCGGCAGTTAATCCGAGTTCAGTAGTTAGTTGTCCCCGCCCTCCAAGACTTTTCATACCAATCGCCCCAATATTTCTACGGTTCAGTTCTGGTAGAATTTCATTTTGAAAACTGCGGTAATGAGCATCCAATAGGTTGATGGGTAACTGGCAGGTGTCCCAATCAAAGTCTTTTACGAGCATTTCCTTCAAGATGTGTGGACTTTTGTGCCCCGTGAATCCGATGAATCGTATTTTCCCTGCCTGACGAGCCCTCGATGCCGCCTCCAAGGCTCCACCGACCCGGAAAATCCATTCCGGATCATTGTCGTAATTGATCTCGTGAAATTGCCAGATATCGATGACATCCGTTTGCAGCCGATGCAAACTGTCGTGCAATTGCGCTTCCGCTGTATTGCGGTCACGCCCGCAGACCTTAGTCATTAACGTGACTTGGTCTCGACGGCCTTTCAGTGCCATTCCCATCCGGCGCTCTGATTCGCCTTGATGGTATTCCCAGGCATTGTCCATGAAAGTCACACCTGCGTCGATGGCTCTCTGGATCAACCTTATTGATGCTTGTTCGTCGAGATGAGGCCTTACAAAGTGACCACCGCCGAATCCGATAATCGAGACCTTCAACCCCGTCTTTCCCAGCTCACGGATTGGTAATCCCGCTGCATTTCGTTCCAGTGCCTGTATCATAAGTATTGCTCCCTTTTTTATTTAAATTGAAACTCTCTTTTATTGTTTTATTGCAATTATCAACATTTCAAAATCATCTGTCGATAATTCGTCGTTGCGACTGAATTCACCGAGTTTTGCTCCGAATATTTCAGTCACTTTGAAATTCAACGATTTTAAAAGCCAAGAAATTTCAGAAGGAGTATAATAACGTTCATTACATTGAATTTCTTTTTCGTTCCCTAAATCATCTTCAACAACAGTTGTATTGTAGTCTCGAAATGTCATCAGATCAAAAGAATGATGAGCAGACCTTATTTTATCTCCTTTTTCATTTGCAGTGAAGAAATCTTCAATGGAATGATAGAGAGGAAACAAGCCATTCAAGGTCGTAAAAATAAATTTCCCATCCGGTTTTAAGGCATTCGCAGCATTTTGAAGAATCTTAAAATTCATCTCGTCCGTCTCCATCAAAGGGAATGCACCCTCACAAAGCATGATAACCAGATCGAATGTATTGGAAAATGTTAGCATTCGGGCATCGTTTTTTTGAAACATAATTTGCAGGTTTTGCTCACGTGCTTTTTCTCTTGCCCGTTCCAATAGTGATTCTGACAAATCGACGCCCACAACGTTATATCCTCTTTTTGCTAATTCAATTGAATGTCTTCCAGTCCCACATCCTATATCCAAGATTCTAGTGCTTTTATCGTATTTGATTTCTTTTTCAATGAAATCACATTCGCCGATGGTACCTTGAGTGAAATATTCTTGATCATATTTCAATCCGTAATTTTCAAATAGTTCTTCGTACCACTGTTTCATTTAATTGAACCTCATATTTTCTGAATCTCCATTTTAATACATGGCTAAAATTGTTTTGTTAGTTTAAATTCTTCGAAAATGACAAAATATAGGTCACAATTAGTTGAACAACGTGATTGCATGACCCTGATCAAATTATTTCAATCTGCACCAGATTCATGGACAGCTAAACGTGAGCGGATCGATCGAGATCAATTTCGTCTTTCGATTCTGATTAATCGAAAAAAATAGAAGTAATCCTGCGGTTTCCTAAATCTCAGAAAATAAGGCAACTCTACCGTTCAAAACAGTTGACGACCCGAAAAAGCTTCAATCATTGTCACATCGTCCACGTATTCCAAATCACCCCCTGCCGGGATTCCCCGTGCCAACCTTGTGATCTTGATAGCATTTTTCGCAAAAGCCTGTTGTAAAAACAGTGAAGTCGCTTCTCCCTTGACTGTGGGATGGGTCGCTAAGATCAACTCCTGCACTTCTCCGTTCTGCAAACGAATTTTCAATTCCGAAATTTTGAGTTGCTCTGGTCCTATGCCATCCAATGGTGAAATGGTCCCCATCAGTACATGATACAAACCGTGATAAACACCGCTTTTTTCGATGGGGAAAACGTTATTGGGTTGTTCGACGACGCAAATGATTTGGCGATTGCGAGTTTCATCCCGGCAAATAAGACAGGGATCGGATTCTGTAAAGGAAAAACAAATCGAGCAGTGACGGATACGTTGTTTGACATCCATAATTGCTTCTGCTAAATTTTTAACTTCCGCTTCCGAGTATTGTAATATTCCGAATACCAGTCGTAGTGCTGTTTTACGTCCAATGCTGGGAAATTTGGACAGTTCTTGAATGAGACGTTCTAGGGATTCTGGAATTTGCATTGTGGTGTTTCATTATTTCTTTTTCGCTCGAGGAAAATGTTTATCAGCTTGTCGGGCATTCGTAATCAAGATACCGGTCGGCTGGCCTTTTACGATCTCTATACCATTTTCCAATGGATCCCATTCGTCCGAATAGGGAGTCATCTTTTCTTTGGCTATCATTTTTAAACGTTGTTGGAATTCCCTTTCATTCTCCTTGATTTGTTCAAGCATTTGCGCATTACGTATCCACTTGCGGATCAGTTTGTTTTTGATACCCGACATTTTCTCGGACAATTTTTCCAGGATGACGAGGTTTCGTTGGGAAATAGTATATTCGGCGCGTACATCAATGGCCACTTCCGCCTCTTCCACAAGCATACCACATTTATGAATCCTGCCTCCGGGTACTTGCAATTCACTGTATTCGGTGGATTGGCAATTGGGACAATGCAACCACACAATGACTCCCGGAATGGGCGTGGATTTGTCAGCGAATTCTTTTTTTTGCCGCCATTGATTGAGATCAATCACTTTATCCATGTCGACTCCCATTGAAACAACCATTTTTCCCCTTATATAACAATTGTCTGAAAAAGCCAATCAAATAGTGACTTGCATCTGTTTTCTATTTGGTTATTTTGGGCTTTCTGCATAGTCCGAAGGTAAAAACTCCTTTTGTTCCCAGTTGTTCAATTGGGTGATTTATACTTTTTCCAGCAGGTACAATGGATCAAAAATTTTCGTATTTCTTTCCTCCTTCGATTTTGGGATTGACGCTGTTTTGGATTCCCACGCTTGCCAATGCCGCAGACCAGCAAATCGTGGGACAACCCTGGTGGCTTTGGCCCATCTTGCTCTTTGGATTGACGTTTTTGATCGGAATCGTTGGCGTGATGGCAGGAATCGGGGGCGGAGTCTTGTTTGTACCGCTCGTCAGTGGATTTTTTCCATTTCATATTGATTTTGTGAGAGGTGCCGGGTTGATGATTGCCTTGGGAAGCTCTTTAGCTGCTGCTCCCAATCTACTTAATAAAAACGTTGCCAGTCTGAAACTGGCTCTACCGGCGGCCTTGATTGCTTCCGGATTTTCCATTGTCGGTGCCCTGAGCGGCCTGAGACTTTCGCAAGTCAATCCGGCATATATACAGGTAAGTCTGGGGATTTTGATTATCATTATTGTTTTATTCATGCTTTTTTCCGGCAATACGGTCTATCCGAAAGTCAAACCAGGAAATTTTCTCACGCAAGCCCTGCAATTGAATGGTATTTTTTATGAACCTACAATTAATCGTCAAGTGTCCTGGTCGGTGTATCGAACCGGCAGAGGACTGATGGCTTTCAGCTTGATCGGATTTCTGGCAGGTATGTTTGGGTTAGGTGCAGGTTGGGCAAATGTTCCGGTATTCAACTTGATAATGGGAGCTCCTTTAAAAATATCCGTAGCCACCAGCAGCTTTTCCCTTTCCATCACCGACACCACGGCAATTTGGATTTATTTCAATCAAGGGGCGCTTCTCCCCATCATCGTTGTTCCCTCCCTGGCAGGCGTTATGATTGGTGGCAAAATCGGAGGACATTTACTACCCAAAGTCAATCCCACTCTGATACGAAAAATGGTAATTGCAGTCTTATTACTGGCCGCCCTGCGCTCTTTGCTGAAAGGGATGGGATGGTGACTTCAAATATCTCAATTAAGGTCTGACGAGATTTTTTGTACAAACGGGAACCGAATGAAACAAAAATTTGAAAACCTGGATGTTCAACAGCGTTATGCAGTCGTGTTGAGAACGATTTGTAATATGGGCCTGGTTCTTCTCTTTCTTACCTTTACATTGTATGTATTTGGTATAGTCAAACCTCTGATACCTTTGGAAACAATGTCTCAGTATTGGAATCTTCCCCTGCAAGAATTCTTACAGCAAACTGGCGCTCCCCGGGGTTGGCAATGGCTTGATCATATCAAAAAGGCCGACTACCTCACATTCACCGGTTTGATTATTCTTGCAGGAGTGAGCGGAATCTGTTATCTAGTCTTACTGGTCGACTTCGTCAGAGCCAGGATGGCTTTATTTACGCTTTTGGTCATTGCTGAGCTTTTATTGATTGTTCTTGCTGCGTCCAACCTTTTTGATGTTGGACATTGATCAATTGTTCCGGTGCAGTCATGAGTGATATATCCAGTATGAAAACCGCATTCAAAGAAGGGTATGAGACTTTATTTGGTCGACAATGGCCTTATTGGGTAGGTGGCATTTTGCTGGGAGGAATCAATGTTTTCATGTTTGCCTATGCACGTCCCTGGAGTGCAGCAGATGGAATCAGAAACTGGGGAGATTGGTTCTATAATTCTATTGGCGCAGCCGATCAAATCATCATTGATCCTCATCTATATTCGACCTCGGTGCTCAACTTTGGATTGATTGTCGGTAGCATGGCTGCGGCATTGTTTGCCCAACAGTTCGCCGTACGCATTGCCCCTCTTCGGGAGCTTCTCAAAGGGATAAGCGGAGGAGCATTGATGGGAATTGGCTCGAGCCTCGCCTTTGGTTGTAACATCGGGGGGTTCTTCAGTGCTACCAGCGCCTTGTCCCTATCCGGGCCTACCATGATGTTAGGACTGCTCATTGGAGCGGTGATCGGACTCAAATTGCTCATTTGGGAAGTGGAATATCTACCTGCTGCCAGTGCCCCTCCTTCACAGCATACCTCTCCAAAGCGGAGAGTGCGACAACCGACGATAGCAGTTGTCCTTCTTCTTCTGGCAATGACCTTGGTCTTCATATACGATGGTTTCGATTATGAAGAGCGGGGAGGTCTTCTTTTTTTTGGTTTGCTGATCGGTATCGTTATGCAACGTTCTCGATTTTGCTTTGTACGTGCCTTTCGCGAGCCTTTTATGACAGGTCAAGGAGACGCCACGAAAGCGGTCGCCTTAGCGGTCATCATCAGTGTGAGTGGTTTTACTATTTTAAAATGGACAGACCTGAGAGAATGGGATACAATGGTTTCATCTGGATTCTGGCTCGGCAGTTTGATTGGAGGGATCATTTTCGGAATCGGCATGTCCTTTGCGGGAGGTTGCGGTTCAGGCTGCATCTGGAGAGCAGGAGAAGGTCACGTGAAATTATGGCTGGCGCTATTGACTTTTTCGTTGGTCGGTTCGTATTTCAGGACATGGCTCGACGAGAGCGGCTGGTTGATGAAATTAGGAACCCAGGTTTTTCTGCCTGACATCATGAGTTGGAAACTGGCCTATCTTTCCATAATTGCCATCATGCTGTTATGGTATTTGATGGCAACCTGGAATGAGATTAAAGGAAAATTGATCATTGCTTAATATTTTATTGCTTTGGATCAGCGTTCCTTTTACAGGAACAGGCTTGGAGTGAACTCTTCCAAGTCAGGCATATTTGAGCGAATGTCGCTCTTGTTTTAACAAAGAAAGGGGAAAAATGGAGAAAGTTTTTAATCTGTACTCAATTGTTTTAATCGTGCTTTTATGCCTGACGTCAAACAACGTGATGGCCGGCAAGAAATTTGGCGCTCCTACCGAAGGAATGTCAAGTACCGAATACCAGAATTTGGTTTTTCTCGATCCTCAAAATACCGTCCGCATGGACTGGGATGCTGTACAAGGATTGTCGGGATATTTTTTCATAGATAACCAAGGAGAACCCACAGTTTCCGTGGTGGATTATTTCCAGGAAAAAACTATCAAAAAAATCGATATGGGAGAGAATGGAAATCATCATATCTTTGTAATTCCCGGAGCTCGATACGTATACTCTTCACAGCGTTATGAAAAAGATGTGATGTGGCTCATTGATCTCACCACACTGGAAGTGGCGAAAAAATTCCATCTGAGCCGGGACGGTAAACAGGTGATCGCCCCCCTGCACATTGGCTTTGCTTACACGCAACCGCTGGCTGTTACGGGTAATATTCTGGACAAAGAACATGGATATTTGACATTCATTAATACGGCCCTTCATGAAACAGATAGCATTGTGGAATTGACATGCCATGGCGCCCGTGACGCCTTGTTCACACTGGACGATTCTAAAGTTTTCACGAGTTGCCAGCAAGAACCGAAAGGCATGGCTGTTGTTGACGTTCAGAAAAGAGAACAAATCAAAATGATACCTCTCAAAGGGAGCAGGACCGGAGCCATGACACCTGACGGTCGTTATTATATTGTCGGTGCTTCCGGAGCATTTCATATTTTTGATACCAATACCACCGACTTGATCAAAACGATCGAAGTACCGGGCGGAGCCGGAAATGTCACTTGTCTTAAAGATAGTTCTAAATGCTATGGTGGTCTGAGAAAAGCGGAAGCCGTGGCAGTGATGGATATGAAAAAGTTGGAATTGATCAAAACGATCGAGACCGGTCCGGATGCCAACCGCCTTTATTTGAATCCTGCTAATCCACGCTATGGGATTTTTGCCAATGAAGGTGGCAAATCCGATTTTGTCACTATCATAGACACAGTGTCCGACGTTGCGGTGAAAAACATCTACACCGGTTTGGGGCCACACAATGTAGCCTTCAATCCTGCAGGAACCCATGCGATCGTTTCCACAAAAAAGGAACCCGTGGCGACCCTAATTGATACGTCATCTGCCGATCCGATGGACTGGGAGACTCTCACTACGGATATCGATTCAGGTATTCAAAACAATGGAGTCCGTTGGGTTCCACACCCGGATGAGCTGAAGCAATTGTTGGGGTTGCTGGTGTCCAATGAACTGATCCTGGTAAGCAATTAAAAAATAGTTTCCTGTTTACCCCTCCCCCTTCTGGAAAAAAGAAGGGAGAGGACGTTTGCGTAAATCTTTATTCAAACCATACAGTCCGGAGGAATCATGAAATCACAAATAAGCATCACACGAAGAAAATTCCTGCAATACATAACAATGGGGGGAATTGCAGTCCCGGTGTTTTCCAGCTTAATTTTTCCAAATCCGGTGCAAGGGGCCGTGACTACTGAAATATTCCGTTTCCCCCGGGATTTGAAGAATTTGACCGATGCCCAGCGCATGCATCTTCCCAAGGTCAATATGCCTCCCATCGTTGAAGATGGCAGTCAGGCGCCAATCGTGGTGGAAATGGATCATCCGATGGATCCGGACCACTACATCAGGAGCATCCAAATCGTCAGTTTTAACGATCCCGTCGTGAATAAGGGACAGTTTTTCTTCACTCCCGCCAATGGTCAAGTCTACTTGGGAACCCAAATTCGCTTGGATGGGGGGGAGAGTACAGTTTGGGTCATTGCCGAGTGTAACCAGCACGGTCTGTTCGCTATCAGTAAATCTGTCAAGGTGGCTGCTGGAGGATGTTGATTATGTTGAGGAGAATTGCCTCGATATTCGCAAAGACCACCACTCTTTTGTTCCTGCTTTTTTTCACAATCACGGGTCATTCCCTGCGAGCATCCGAGGCCGAAGAAATCCGGATTATTTCGACCAATGATATTCATTATTATCTCCGTCCACTCTACTATCGGCATATTGATGAAGTTCGACCTTGGGGATCTCAAACACGTGATGGAAATTATATTGCAAAAGCAAAACTGGAGGGAAAAATTGGCGGGATGGCTCAGGTGGCTACGGTGATCGAGAAGCTCCGCAGCGAAAAACCCGGGAAATCTCTGGTAATTGATGCCGGAGATACCTGGCATGGCTCCGCATTTTCACTCCTGGACCAGGGCGCATCGATGGTCAAAATTATGAACACCATCGGCTACGACGCGATGGCACTCGGCAACTGGGATTTCTATTATGAAGAAGATCAATTTCTAAATCTGGTGGAACAATGTGAATTCCCGGTGTTGGCATACAATCTCGTTGACAAAGAATGGGAAGAACCCGTCCTGGAGCAATATACTGTAAACCAGGTAGGAAACCTGAGAGTGGCAATTGTAGGCATGACATATCCCTGGACTGCCCTCACATCTGCCATTACAGGTGCCGCTCGATGGTACAAGTTCGGAATCAGAGAAAATGAAGCTCAGCTGTTGATTCAGCAAATCAGAAAGGAGGAAGACCCCGACCTCGTAATTTTTGTCTCTCATGGCGGCTACGGTTTAGATCAAAAGTTTGCAAAACGTGTGGATGGTATTGATGTCATAGTCAGTAGTCATACCCATGATGAAATTTTTCATCCCCTTGTCTGGAACAATACGATCATTTACCAGGCAGGTGCACACGGAAAATTTGTAGCAAAACTGGATCTCCGGGTCAAAGACAAGAAAGTGCTTAATTTCGATTACCAGTTGGTCAGGATCAATCAGAATCGTATCCCGGCTCATCCTGGAGTTGCCAAAATAATTGAACAAGCATACCAACCCCATCAAAAAAAACTGGAAGAGATCATTGGAGAATCCAGGAGCATGCTCTACCGGCGGGATTATTGGCAAAGTACCCTGGGAAATCTAATCACTGCCGCGTTGCGGGATTCCGCCCAAACCGATATCGCCTTTTTCCCGGCCTGGAGATATGGTGCCACCATACTTCCGGGAAAAATCACTGTTGGGGACGTGTACAATATCGTACCCACCCATGGACGAATTATCACTTATTCCATGCAAGGAGAGCAAATCAAGATGTTGCTGGAAAATATTCTGGGAAGTTTCACAGACCCGGATCCTTATGCTCGCGTAGGGGGGGACATGATCCGCTTCGCGGGTCTTAAAATCCGCTACGACTTGAACAGGAAATTGAGAGATCGCATTGTTTCCCTGCAGGTTGAGGATCAACCCATTGATTTCAACAAGTCTTACAGCATTGCTTCAGTGCATACGCGATTTCAAAACAATCCTCTTTTTGGGGCAACGAACATCAAAGACACCGGTAAAATATTTGTTGAGGAACTGGTCCAATATATCCGAGAGCATTCACCCATTGTCTCTGAAATTGATGATAGAATACTGTCAGTTCGTTGAGTGTAAATAACCAGTAAAAATTATGAACCCTATCAAAATAAGGATACCTTGGCTGAAAAAATTAATCCTCCCCGCCTCCGCTTGCCGAGAAGGATCAAAAAAGATCAACTATTCAAAGTGAAAGTGAAATTCGACCATCCTTCGTTCACAGGGTTGGGACGTGTAGATGAGAAAACCCTGCCTCGATTCAATCGTGCGGTTCCAACTTCGTTCATCCGCACAATGTTGGTTTATTATGGAGATGAGCTGGTCAACCGATTCGCCATGAGTTCCGCCATTGCTGACAATCCTCTCTTCACTTTCAAGTTGAAAGCAACCAAGAATGCCCTGCTCAAGGTTGTGTTTGTGGATAACTATGGAGAACGGTGGGAAATCTCAAAAGAAATCGAGCCCCGTTAGCTGGATTTCAACTTATTGGAGCAGTAACGGAGTTTTTATTTTAAATCCAAAGAAAAAACTCCGCTACCTCACATTCATTTTAAGGTGAGAATCGAGGATCATTCATGAATAAAAAACTTACTGCCTTTTTCTTTGGTTCTTTAACGGCAGGAATAATTTTAAACACAATTGCTCTTCATTCAATGGTTTATGCGGAGAAAGCTCAATTTGAAATTGAAGGATTGATCTCCCCCGCCAGTCCCAAGGCTTTAACGAAAGGCTTGTTGGACAAGCTGAAAGTGAAAGTGATTGATCTGAATTTGAAAAACACACCCAGTGGTTGGCCTGTACTGACTGTCGAATTCGACGCCGATACTGTCAGCAAAGAAACAATTGAATCCACCATTGCAGCTATCGAAGATCCGGCAGGTCATAATTATCGGGTTCACAAAGGACCCTCACGAGTAGAAACACCGTTACTCGAGGAAGAAATAGACGCAATGGTAGCCATACCTCCATCAGTTCCTGAAATCCCTACTCTGGAAAATCCAATTCCACGCACCAGTGAATCGGAGGCACGGGGTCAATCACTGTATCAAAAAAACTGTGCCAAATGCCATGGTTTGGATGGTGGCGGACAAGGCCCCAGTGCTCATGGATTCATAAGTAATCCCCGCAAACTCTACGTTTGGTACAATGCCGCTTCCTCCGCAGATGGATATTTGTTCTGGTATATAACCTATGGACGCAACGACATGCCTCCCTGGGGACTGGTCCTTTCGGAAGAAGAACGCTGGCACTTGGTGAATTACATCAAAACCATCAAACAACCATAATTTTCAAAGGGGCTTTGTTCAACAGACGAATTCGCAACGGGTTTGAAAATGGAGATCATTAAGGATATCGTCACCCAATCGTTTTACGATATAAAATTTGAAGAACTCCTTGAGGATTTGGTCACAGAAATCGAATTGCGCAATTATCGCATCACTCGTGTTTATAATATAGACAACATCAAAGAACGCGATGAGTTACTACATGATATTCAAGTGAAGTTCGAGAATTACAAAATCGTGGAATTTTGCAATTTGAACAATTGCGCCAAATTGATTTCTTCACATCTTTTAGCAGGCGTCTTCATGCCCGTGAAATTCATAATTTACCAGGAAGAATCACAAAATCATGTACAAATTGCTTTTTTAAAACCAACTGCTTTTGCCAGAATTTTTGCTTCAATTCCTCTCACTGAGATTGCCGCAGTGTTGGAGAAAGATATGTACCATGTATTGCAAGAAATCGATTTTTAAAAAAATTCTGCTGACAAGTCTTACTTTTCTGATGATATTGGCTTTTCATCATGCCATTGCTCAGGAATCGAAAGCAAAGTTGGGAGGCGATTTCACTTTGCAATCTCCGCAAGGTCCTGTCTCTCTTCATGATTTTCAAGGCAAAGTAGTTCTGTTGTTTTTTGGATACACGAGTTGTCCATCTATGTGTCCCATATCCCTGTTGACTATGGAAAGAACATTTTCCCAAATCCCTGCGGAGAATTTAAAGAAAATACAAGCGCTCTTCATCAGCCTGGACCCTGAACACGACACCTTGGAAAAGTTGAATCAATATACGGGATATTTTCATCCCAACATTCTTGGCGTGACGGATATACCAGAACGCATTGCCCGAGTTGCGCAACAATATGGCGTAGTTTACTCAAAAAAAACATTGAACAATTCAGCCTTGAAATACGTCATCAACCATACTGCCGATATCTTCCTGGTGGACCCCCAGGGAAATTTACAAGAAACAATGGCCCATGATTCTCCCCCCCAACAGCTTCGCGATTCTATCCTTCGTCTTCTTCCTCAATAAGGATCCCGAACACCATTTTAACCTTCAATCTCTTCAAATTGGACTCTGATGCGATCCTGTTTACTTTTATGGGTAGCCTGGACAACCTGGATCGTCACTGTTTATGCTTTTGAACATGAGCATTCTCCCGTTCAGTTTTTGGAATACAACCCCAGCGTCATTGAAAATCACAAATCCCGGAATAAACCGTTTTATCTGCTATTTTCAGCGCAATGGTGTCATTGGTGTAAAATTTTTGCCAGCAAGACATTGGTGGATCCTGAAGTGTACACCTTTCTCAATGAAAATTTTGTAAGCATCTTCATCGATGCCGACATCCACCCAACCGTCTTTCAAAAATTCAAAGCCACAGGCTGGCCCTATACGGTTTTTTTGAATCCCGATACCAGGGTCCACTACCAATACGCGGGGACTGTTTATCCCCGTGATTTCGTTAAAGTATTGTATGAAGTGAAAAAAAATATCGACGAGAGACGGGCCATTCCCGGATTTGAATCGATGGCTTATGAATATGATCCACCAAAAGAACTGGCAAAAGACAGAGTTCAGTCATTCCAAGACTTGTTTTTGCAAACGGTTCGGGAGAATTTTGATCTGAGCGAAGGCGGAATCGGAAGAGAGGCAAAGGCCATTTTCCCCCATACTCTTATCTACCTGTTGGACGAAACTGATGTGGAAAACCGGGCTGAGGTTTTACAGTCGATTCATTTGACTTTGAAAAAAGCTATCCTTCACATCTATGATCCCATTGAAGGAGGATTTTTTCGTTATGCGGAGAAACGGAAGTGGCAAATCCCACATTATGAAAAAATGGCTGATTTGAATGCGGGCAACATATTGCTCCTCTACAGAATGGCTCGTGAAACCAACGATGCGGAATTGAAGGAAGTCGCAGACCAGACTTTGCAATATTTAACCACAACGCTCTTTGATTTCCAGACCGGTATCTTTTTGAGCTTCCAGGAAGCCGATACAGAGTACTATTACTTTGATGCCAGGCAACGAAAAACCATCAAACCTCCCCTGGTCATTCAAAAAGCCTTTATCAACCGTGTGGCTCCTGCACTCGACTACCTGATCGACGTTCTGGAATATACGGGTGAGTTTGCTCTAGAGCAAAAAATTAAACAATCCCTGAATTTTCTCGCATCGATGATCTGGCAAAAAGAACAAATTCCCCATTATTATTCGGTCTCCGAGAATCAATGGAAGGGTGAAAGTCGCCTTCCGAATTTTGCTCACCTGGCGTATCTATTTCAGAAAGCGGCCACTCGTTTTGACAATCCTTATTATGAAGAAACGGCTTTGAAAGTTTTAGAATTGACTAAGAAACGATTTTTTAACCGGGATCTGCGGATTTTTACTGATAATTATTCCCAGGATTGGAACGATATTGAATATCATATGGAATTGAATGGTATTCTGGCTCAAATACTGCTACAAACCCAAACGGTCAGTCACAGGCGAGCTGCCGTAGGGATGCTGAGATATTTTCTTGCCATGGATGAATATCTCGAAGAGCAAGCCTGGGATGCTCGTGACTGGGAATTTTTAGAACGCTATGTTCCATATCTGAAAGCACTCGATTTGTATGATGAAAAAGTGGTAAATTGAAGATTGCAAGGATTCCATTTCCCGGGTTGAAATTTTTTCAAAATGCGAGATTGCAATAAGTAAAAAATATTTTGACATTTCGGTTTTCATTCAATAAAGTGTTAGATCGAAAACCTTATCAGATCCGCATTCATCTGCGATTAAAGGTTTCAGTCGTAAGGATTTGATGACTGACTGCGTATTTTTGTCCTGCATTTGATTTTTCAACTTCGATGCGCATCGAGGCGGGCTATAAATTTCGTGGCAATCTGTAAAAATCTTCATTTTACGAGACATCATTTGAGGAGATATGAATGAAATATGTAGCACCACAATCAGTCGAGGAAGCGCTTGCTCTTCTTGGCAATGAACCCGATTATTATGTGTTCGCCGGAGCAACAGATATCGTTCCCCAGATGCGGGCGGGACGACCCGACCCGAAACTGATGGTAGACTTGAAAAGCATTCCGGGATTAATTGGTATGGAATGCGAAAATGGTACATGGACTATAGGGGCCGCCACCCCGGTAGCCTTGATCCATGAAAACGCGAACTTTCGGGCGGATTTCCCTGGAATCGCAGAAGCGAGTGGACTGATTGGTTCCGACCAGATCCAAAACAGGGCCAGTTGGGGAGGTAATGTCTGCAATGCTTCTCCCGGAGCTGATACCGTCCCGGCATTGATCGTCAACGACGCTCAAGCCGTGATTGCAACCAACGGTGGTACTCGTACGATTCCGGTGTCCGAGGTTGCAACAGGGCCGGGACAGACATCACTGGCTCCTGGTGAGTTTGTCATTGAATTTAAAATCGATCGTCCGTCTTCACGTACCTCTGATGCCTATGAGCGGTTCATTCCTCGCACGGAAATGGACATTGCAGTTGTAGATGCGGCAGCGAGGATTACGCTGGACGAGAACGATCATTGCAAAGAGGCGACCATTGCTGTCGGTGCGGCAGCCCCAACCGTAGTGCGGGTCCCGGCAGCAGAAGATGCGTTGAGAGCCCAGCCGATCAATAGTCAGACCCTGGCGGCCGTCAATGCCGCCGCTAGTGCCGCAACCAGTCCAATCAACGATAAAAGAGGTACCATCGCATATCGCACTCAGGTTGCCGGAGTGCTGGCGAAACGGGTAGTCAAATTAGCAGCTGAACGTGCAAGCAAATGAGGAGAATAGTATGAGTCGAACACATGTAGTATGTAATATAAATAACGACGAGGTCGAATTTCTTTGTGATGATGATGAATCATTACTCGATGCGTTACGCGATGAAGTCGGACTGACCGGAGCAAAAGAGGGATGCGGTACCGGAGATTGTGGTGCCTGTTCCATTATGCTCAATGGACGCTTGATTTGTTCATGCCTGGCATTTGCTCCCGAAGCAAATGGGGCGACCATTGAAACGGTTGAAGGCATGGCCGATGGAGATACGCTCCATCCCCTGCAAACCGCTTTTCTCGAAGGTGCCGCTTTACAATGTGGCGTTTGCACCCCGGGATTCCTGGTTGCTGCCAAAGCATTGCTCGATCGCAATCCCGATCCGACAGAAACCGAAGTTCGTTATGCCCTGGCTGGTAATCTTTGCCGTTGTACCGGATATGACAAAATCGTGCGCTCGGTACTCGACGCCGCCGTACAAATGAAAAACGTTTAATAGAAAGGGTAAATAAAATGACTATTGCCAATGAAACTTCTGAAACCAAAACTCCCTATAAGTGGATAGGTACCCGACCTGTGAGACACGATGGGTTAGAGAAAGTGACCGGCCGTGCCCGTTTTGCTGCGGATTTGATCATGCCCAGGATGATCTATGGCCATGTCTTACGCTCTCCTCATGCCCATGCGCGCATCCTTTCGATCGATACGACGGAAGCGGAAGGCATGCCTGGTGTAAGAGCTATCGTCACAGGCAAGGATTTCCCGGATCCCGATCCTTCGGATGTTGTATCACGTAATTTAATGGCACGTGATAAGGTGCGCTATGAAGGGCAGGTTGTGGCTGCCGTGGCCGCAAACACTCGTCGTCAGGCAAAAGCTGCCGCGGAGAAGATCGTAGTCGAATATGAGGTAATTCCTCATGCGCTCACAGTGGATGAGGCCATGGCTGAGAACGCGCCGTTGATTCATGAAGATTTGATTACCAGGGGCATCGACCCGCGTCCCAGCAAGCCCTCGAACGTTGCCAACCGGTCTCATTATGAGCGTGGTGACCTCGAAGCAGGATTTGCGGAGGCAGACGTAGTCTTCGAGCACGAGTTCACCACCAAGGTTGTTCACCAAGGTTACATCGAACCGCATGCCGCCATTGCCGATACGGGCAAGGACGGTCGCTCCACCATCTGGTGCTCTTCTCAAGGACATTTCCGGGTCCGTTCCCTGACCGCAAAAATGTTAGGCTGGGAAACCTCACAGATCAAAGTGATCCCAGCTGAAATTGGGGGAGGATTTGGAGGCAAAACCACCATCTATCTCGAACCCCTGGCAGCGAGGCTCTCTGAAATTGCAAAACGGCCGGTAAAAATCGTCATGAGCCGTGATGAAGTCTTCCGGGCAACGGGACCGACGCCGGGTACGCGGGTTAAAGTCAAAATAGGAGCTCGCAAGGACGGGACGCTCGTGGCTGGCAAAGCATGGCTTGCTTATGAAAGTGGGGCCTTCCCCGGAATCTGGGGAATGCTGGGCGCCTGGTGCGTCTTTGCGCCTTACAAAATCCCAAACTTCAAAATCGAAGCCTTCGAGGTGGTGGTCAACAAACCGGTTAACATAGCCTATCGAGCACCGTCAGCACCTATGGCTGCCTATGCCACGGAAACAATTCTTGACCAGGTCGCACGCGAAATCAAAATGGATCCAATCGACTTGCGTTTGCTCAATGCGGCAGAGGAAGGCCATCAAAGGCCTGAAGGTCCGATATACGGACCGATTGGGCTCAAGGCCACCCTGGAAGCCATTCGCGACCATCCTCATTATAAAGCGCCCCTGGGTCCCAACCAGGGACGTGGAGTAGCCACAGGGTTCTGGTTCAATATTGCTGAATCCTCCAGCGCCACAGTGAATCTTACCGAAAACGGCACTGCAGTCGTGGTAACCGGTAGTCCGGATATTGGAGGGAGTCGTGCATCGATGGCGCTCTTTGCGGCCGAAGAACTTGGTATTGACGTCAATTTGATTCAACCCGTGGTAGGTGATACCGAAGCCGTTGGATTCACTGACGTGACAGAGGGAAGTCGAGCTACCTTCGCCACCGGTTGGGCCGTTGTGGAAGCATGTCGTAAACTCGTTGTTCAACTGCGAGAACGTGCGGCTATCATGTGGGAATGCAACGTGGACGAAGTCGAATGGATCGATGGCAGCGCCCATCACACTGGCAAAAATGAACCCCCGCTCTCCCTGGCTGAGATCACTGGAGCAGCGAAACAAACCGGGGGGCCGCTCACGGCAACCGGTTCTCTCGAAGCCAAAGGCCAAGGTCCCGCATTTTCCTCTCAGGTTTGTGACCTCGAAGTCGATCCTGAAACAGGCAGAGTCACGATTTTGAGGTACACCACGGCTCAGGATGCCGGTACGGCAATTCATCCCAGCTATGTTGAAGGTCAAATGCAAGGAGGGGTCGCGCAGGCAATTGGTTGGGCGCTCAATGAGGAGTACATTCACGATTCCAAAGGTGTTATGGAAAATCCCAGTTTCCTGGATTATCGTATTCCTGTAGCTTCGGACCTTCCCATGATCGAAACCATCATTGTGGAAGTTCCCAATCCCAATCATCCATATGGAGTCCGAGGCGTAGGCGAAGTGGGCATCGTGCCTCCGATTCCTGCCATTGCGAACGCCATCAATGACGCGGTTGGAGTACGCTTGCGAGATCTTCCCATGTCACCGGTTGCGGTTCTCGATGCGTTGAATAAACACAACGGTACTGGCTGATGGCTCGAGTCATTCTCGCAACAAACCTGCAATCCTTCACCGACGGGGTCGAAGTAGTCGATGTGGAAGCCTCTTCGGTGAAGTCGCTTGTGAAAGAACTCGACCGGCGCTACCCCGGTATCGCTGATGCGCTCAAATCCGGCTTCGCTGTTGCCATCAATGGCGAAGTCGTTGCCCATCCCACCTATGAACAGATCCCTGAAGGTGCTGAAGTTCATGTACTTTCCGCAATTCAGGGCGGCTGACTGTTCCTGGGTCTGTTTTCAAGCTGAAAGATTGCCCCAACTGACAACCTTCGACACCCTGATTGCAATGACAGGAAGAGGGTGCAGCAGCATGGCATTATACTGGGGATATCTCTGTTTCAGTAAGTTCTGCGCGTGATCATGCTCTGCACCGGCATTGAGGATCTCTGCGCATCCTTGCAACATCACCCATCCCAATTGTGACCAGTCCTTATTATTATAGAGGTCCGCAACCAGAGCAACTTGTGGATTCTCCAAAATATTACGGATTCGTTTGGGCATTCGGTTTATGTTTCGCTTCGGTTTTTCATCGACCGTGATGTAAACCATGTCTCCATGCAGGGTAAAACAAACAGGAACGACATGCGGCTGGCATTTTGCGTTTGCTGTCGCCAAATGGGCAACTTTCCGGCTTCTGAGAAATCGAGATTCTTTTTCACTGAGCATTGAATGTTTATGAATTGAAGAATTGATAGTGGATTATTTCAGTCGCTTGTGAGAAAAAAGAAATGGTACTTCACGCAATTTTAAATCATCCAATCATCAAAAGGAGAGAAGATGTTAGATGCTTTTATGACCGGACTGCTTCAGATAGTCGTTTATTTCAGTATTGGATTGATCGCCCTCATGTTGGGACGGAAGTTCTTTGATTGGATTACATCTTATGATTTGACCCACGAAACCTCGGAAAAGGACAATCGCGCGGTTTCCTGCGCGGAAGCCGGATTTTATATCGGAATCTCCATAATTATCCATGCGTCTGTCGCTGGTGAAGTCAATTATGCCTTGTTCCCGTTTCTGGAAGGAGAATCACCCAGCATCTGGGCTATTTTAGCTGCTGAATTGATCACAACATTTCTTTATTTTTTAGCAGGGATTATTTGTCTGGGATTGGGACGCAAGGGACTACACAAAATCATTCCCTATGATATGGATAAAGAGATGGTGGAAGACCGCAATGTCGGGGTAGGTTTATTGGAAGCGGGCTTTTATGTTTCGTCGGCGATTATCATACATGGAATACTGATTTGAGGGGTGAAGTGGGAACCCTTTCAATTCTTTTGAATGAAAAAAATATGAGCGTTATCTTCCACCTCGGTTTTCAGGATTGAATTTCCGGTACGAATACCCCAGTTTTTGACATCGTTGATAAAACCGGGGTCTGTCGACACCATTTTCAGCACTTGTCCGGGGGATAACCTGGATAGAGCCTTTTTCGTTTGCAGCGCAGGCATCGGACAACTGAGGTTTCGGCAGTCTAAATATTGATCAAAGTTCATTTCTTGGTTCATTGCCTGTTCTCCTCGATTATTGGATGCCCGCATTCCAGATCAACGGGTTCATAGATTGATATGTAATCCACATTCTGTTTTATCATACTGGTTCCACCGGTCTTCTCGTCCATTGATTCCCACCCCTTTTGTACAGGGAACGCATCCCAGGCTTTGGTCTTTCCCGGGAATATGGAGAGGATGGATGGGGATCGACTTTTTTCGCATATAGTCGAATATCTCGTCAGTTGTCCAGTCCAGGAAAGGATGGAGTTTATATATTCCCTTTTTGGTCAGGACGGCTTTCGCGAAATTGTTTCTTTGATTGGTTTGGTCTCTGCGTACCGCAGAAATCCATGCGCGAACGCCATGCTGGTTGATATAGTCTTCCAGGGGTTGGATCTTGTTCAAGGCACAGCAGAAATCGGGATTGAACAAGTATTTAGCACCATGTTTATGCAAAAAATCCTCTCTTGTCAGTCTCGGCAATGCTTCTACAAAGTCCAGATTCTGGTAAGTCGCTTTCAAGGTCTCAAAGTAGTCCAGAGTTTCTTCAAATAAGAAGCCCGTGTTGACAAAGACAACACGGATGGGCAATTCGAGCTCGGATAAAAAATGAATCAACACTCCCGAGGTGATACCACAGGAGGTTGTAGCGATCAATTTGTCACCAAAAAGGTCATAGGTTTCCCGAATAAATTCAGCCGTATCCAGGTGATCGAGTTTGCGCAATACTGCCTGAATTTCATGAAAGTGTTCACCAAACGGTATTTTATTTGACATGATCATCACATTTATTTAGGCGTTAGGCAGCAACAATATTTGCGCTTTGAGCAATCCGGCTGTAAACCACATGGGCTTCTTCAACAAACAGGATTGCTTGTTCAATGGTATAGCGAATATTGGTTTCATCCAACGATGCAAAATCTTCGTCCAGGGTTTTTAAATAGTAGGCGGCCGGTTTGGCAAAGAAAATTGAATTTTCTACAAAATGGCTTTTGAAGGAATCGGCGGTCACATAATCGCCAAATTCTTCATAACCCTGGGTCAGGAGCAGCGCTTTTGCAGCTTTTTCCATTGAAGACTTTGCCAGGTAGTAAGCTTCCCGTGAGCGGCTTTCCTCCAGAAATATTGCAGCCTGCGCGTTGTTACGGTCGCATTCCTCCAATAAAAATTCGGTACGAGGCAGGAGTTCCCCGGCACATTCCCCTTTTTCCGTACTCAACTGAAATGCGCTTTCCTCTCCCACGTCAGTAAAAAAACCGGGACTCTCTTCATAAGTGGGCAAAGTCATTAAATCGGCCAATTCTTCTTTGACTTTCTTTTTTCCGACACGTTCCACAAATTGAGCGAAACTTTCATCCGCTTCCCGGAAATTTTCATAAAATCGGTTCACCCGCTCAATAGCTTCCGGAACACGGTGAGGGGATATTTTCCCCACAGCCAATCCATACGATTGCGCATTGCCGGTGGTAGTGCCTCCCAGAAGCATTTGAAATACGGGTGCAATCCGACCTTCCTTGGACTGGGCAGAACCAAAGAAACCGAGATCAGCAATGTGGTGTTGCCCACAGGAATTGGGACAGCCACTGACTTTGATCTTCATTCCCGTTTTTTCACCGAGTTCGTACAAATTGTTCTGGAATTGCTCATGAAGCATGGCTGCCAACCCTCTCGAAGCAGTAATTCCCAGTTTGCAGGAATCGGTACCGGGGCAAGCGGTGACATCACTGAGGGTATTGCTGTGACCATGCAATCCCAATTGCTTGAGGTCTTCATACAGAAAAGGCAATTCGGCATTGGAAACCCAGCGAAAGACGATGTTTTGTTCCGCACTCAAACGGATCGTGTCTTGGATATATTGACTGGAAAATTTCACCAAACGGCGCAATTGATCGGCGCTGATGTCTCCCAATGGGCAAAATATATGGGCGATGGAATATCCTTCCTGTTGTTGAGCTTCAACATTGTGCTGGAACCATTTTTTGAATTCATCGCTCTGCGCTTCCAAATCCAGGGAAGATGGTGGTTTTGAGGGAGATTCACTATAATTGGAATATTTGGCGAAAATGGTTGCTCCTGCTTGGTTACCACCAATTTTGATCCGTTCTTCTTCAATCATCTCACGCACGGGGTCGATTCCGAGTTTATCCACGACAAATTTAAAACGCGCCCGATTGCGGTTACGACGCTCCCCATGGCGAGTAAAAATCCGGGCAATGGCCTGCGCTACGGAAAACAACTCTTCCCGCGGAATGAATTCATACAACTGGCGCGCTTTGCGAGGCACCGCACCGAGACCGCCACCGATGAGCAACTCAAACCCTTGCACCGCTTTTCCTTCGATTTGCCGTACCTGAGCAATGGCTCCGATATCATGCATGTAGGCCAAACCGCACATTTCCCCAGCGCAACCCGAATAAGAAATTTTGAATTTCCGACCGAAATCCTGAGCTTCGGGATGCTTCAATAAAAATTCGGACATGGCCAGGGCATCCGGGGTGGTATCAAATGCTGCGGATGCGCAAACTCCACTCTTGGTGCATGCGCACACGTTGCGGACTACGTTTCCACAGGCTTCCAAGGTGGTGATCCCTGCTCGAGCCAGCCGTTTCAGTAATTCTGGCGTATCCCGGATGTTGACGTTATGATATTGGATATCCTGACGCGTTGTGACATGCGAAACCCCGTCTGCCATTTCTTCAGACAAATCTGCCATGGTCTTCAGCTGCTCAGTGGAGACCATACCCAGTGGGAGTTTGATCCGAATCATCTGTTGATTGGGTTGGCGCTGTCCGTACACTCCATGGCGCAGACGAAATTCCGTGAAAATCGCTTCCGGAACCTCCCCATTGAGCCAGCGGTTGAGTTCGGTTTCGTAAAGCTCCAAATGCCTGGACAAATCTGTTTCGTCAATAATATGCTGCCAACACTCTTGGGTGGATTCAATTGTAGTCATGTTTGCCTTTTAAATAATATTTATCTCCCGAACCCGTTCCTTTTCCTGGGAGTTTCCGAGCTGATAAGGATTAAATATAATAGATAAAACCCTGGTTGGTCCGGGAACGCACTTTGACTTCCCGTTTCATAATATCCTGTAAACTGATCGTGTCTAAAACCCGTGCAATCGCTTCCTGAACTTCTGCCCATACGCCAAAAAAATGAAGGCGTCCTTCATGGAGGGATTTCAATTGAGGCAATGGCTCTGAATGCTCCAATGAGAACCAGCGTTTGTCTACCAACCGGATGATATCTCCCAAAAAAATCTCGTCTGGTGGTTTTGCCAGAGCATATCCTCCACTGGGTCCTTTTCTACTTTCCACGTATCCTGCTTTTTTCAACTGGAGCATGATTTGTTCGAGATACTTGTTTGGAATCCCCTGGGCCTTGGAAAGATCCGAGACCCGTACCAGTTTATTGTTGTAGTAATGCGAAAGTTCCAACACCGCGCGCAGCGCATAATCACATCGAGTTGTGCGTTTCATACGCACTCCTTTTTAGAGTATATAAATATGAAATTTGTTTGAATAAGTCAAGATTTATAATTATTTTTTTTTAATATTAATAAAATCAGTATCTTATAAATTCAAATTATCTGACTAATTTAATAGGAAATATTGATTTTCTATCCGAATACGCTTCATTTTAATCAAAAACATACTAATAAACTAGGAAAAATTCGATTTCTGATTATTGAAAGGAAAGACAAGCATGACGCGCCTGTTCCAATTGATTCCTCGCTTTTTGCAGAAAGCGGGAATGCTGCTCGAGGGAATGGGAAAGCGCCTTGATTTGACCCGGCAAGGATTCAGGATTGGGAGATCCCTGGTGTTGTCGCTGTTTCAGAAGAAAAAGGGGATCGTTGAAGGATTTGACGGTCTCCGGGGAAATTTCTCCAGGACAGCCTGTTTCCCGCATGGCTCGCTCTAATGCTGTTTGCGTGAGATGCCCGGCATCTCTGGCATATTCTACGGCCAATGCCAAAACCTGGTAGCATTTCCGGAAAGACAAATTGAGGGTGCGTGCCAGGTGATCAGCCACATCAACTGCATTGATAAACCCTTCCTCGGATTTTCGACGCATCACTTCTTTGCGCACGGTCAGTCCTTCGAATACGCTTTTAAGGATCAAAGGGGTCGGCTCGCATTCTCGAATGACGTCCATCACCAGGTATTTGGTCATCTGCGTATCCCGGTTGAAACCGCTCAAGTTTCCTTTTTGAATGCCCAACAGGCTCATCAGGATCCCATGGCTCAGCGAGGCTTTTGCTTTGATCACTTCCGCAAAATCAGGATTTTTTTTCTGCGGCATGATGGAAGAACCCGTGACCATGCTTTCATCGATTTCAATCATTCCCACATACGGCAAACTGAGGAAAATCAAATCCTGCGCAATGATACTCAGACGATTCATCGCCATCGCGAAGGTTTGAGTCAGCTGCGTTTCATTTTCCCAACGAGAGACGATGCAGTCCAAGGTGTTGCTGTCGATCAAGTCGAATCCAAGCAACTCCGAGGTACGTTGACGGTTTATTGGCCAGGAGGTACCGAAGGACGCAGCAGCTCCCAATGGATTACGATTGATCAATTGGTATGCGAAAGCAACCCGTTCCAGGTCACGAGAAAGCCCTTGCACGTAGGAACTCACCCAATGCCCCCAACTGGTCACCATTCCAGGTTGATAGTGGGTAAATCCGGGCATGACAGTTTGCGCGTGATGCTGCGCATGGGAGAGCAAAGCGGTGGAAAGCGCGGTCAGATTCTCTCCTAACCGCAAGCAGACGTCACGCATGAAAAGCCGCATATCGCAGACGATTTGATCATTACGACTCCGTCCGGTATGAAGCGTTCCTCCTACTGCAAGCCCATATTTTTCCGTCAAGAACGATTCAATATTGATGTGTACGTCTTCTTTTTGAGGATCCAACGAAAATTTCCCTGCCTCCACCAGGGACTGTAACTCGCCAAGTCCTTGCAGGATCAAGGAAAGTGTCTGGGAAGTGATGATATTTTGTTCAAAGAGCATGATCGCGTGGGCGCGGTTGGTCCAGAGATCATAAGGCAGCAAAACGGCATCGGCCATTGGCAGGGAATGTACGTCGCGTCCTGCGCAAAAAAGGACATTTTGCTCTTCGGGCTTCTCGTTCAAAGGGCTACTCCAAACCTGTTTTCTAAGAGTCATTTTGTCTCGTCAGAAAGGAAAGACTCCCATGAAAGGATCGTCTGAAGTATCATGGATTGGTCTCCGTTTTGCATTTGTATGGGTACATTTTGATTGTTTCCACTTTACTACAAAATCTGAAATTAGTCAGTCATTCCTTTGCGCAGTTCGGTAACGAGGACTGAATTCCGATCCTCGAAATAACTCGTAAAACATAGTAAAAGTGGTTTTGTGAAGAGGTATGCAGCCAGACAGAAATCTGGATCCCCACTCCTCGCTCCCTGCTTTCGCAGGGACAAGTTTAGCGAGGATGACATAGATCAGGATACTCCTATTATTGAAGATTTATGTCGAAATCGGGTTAAAAAATGAAACTTGCTAAAAAATACGTGAATCAGGAGTTAAAAACCGTGTCATTCCTGGCTTGACCAGGAATCCAGGGGGATACGGACGATAGTTTGGATGCCGGATCATCCCGGACTGGATCCGGGACCAGCATGACACATCATAATTAATCTCATTAAACCACCAGCTCTGCTGGTGCGAACCTAATAGGCTTTGCCGGTCAGACATGAGAAACGTATCCGTGTCCGTGAGCCGTGCTCGTGCTCGTGAACGGTCAGTGAATTCGACGGCACATTTTGGTTAACATAGAAACAATGCGATGAAGTAACTGTTTCCCTTCGTCAAATAAAGGAGGCTGGATGATCTTCAACACGTTTAAAACATCGAGAATAGCAGCGCATTCCATTGCGGAACCTCGGGCCAATGCATAGAATCGTTGCTTGTCAGGAAAGGAATTTTTTCCACAGCCTTCTGCGATATTGAGAGGAATCGACCATGAGGCCCTTTTCAGTTGGTCAACTAAGGCTGAGTATCCTTTTGGCAATGTTTCGATGACTTGGACAGATAACGCTAAAAATTCGATGGAACATGGGTATACATCGAGTTTTTCATGATCAAACATGGCAGCCTTTTTCGTTCACGAGCACGAGCACGTCTTACGATGACGAACACGTTTTGCCCTCATACTGGGGGTCTCTTCAAGCCACCGGCTCTGCCGGTGGTGATGACTTTTAAATTATTGATTTTATAAATTAAATTTCAACTCCTGATTCGCATAAAAATAGGAAACGAGTATGAGCACGCAGGAAGACGGACGGGTCGACAGAGAGATCTCGGTCGAGGTATCCGACCATGTAGCATGTGTCGAAATTCGACGTCCACCCAATAATTTCTTCGATTTTACTCTCATTCGCGAACTTGCGGAAGTCTACGAGTCACTGGATGTACGAAACGACTGCCGTGCCATCGTCCTTTGCTCGCAAGGTAAACACTTTTGCGCCGGTGCGGAACTGACTGCGCAACAATCCTGGGGAGAAAAGCAGCTCGAGAGCCAGGCGGGAAATCTCTATATGGAAGCCGTGCGCTTGTTTCGTGCTTCAACACCGGTGATTGCCGCCGTGCATGGGGCTGCCATCGGGGGCGGATTGGGATTGGCCTTGTCGGCCGACTTTCGAGTGACCTGCCCCGAAGCGCGTTTTTCTGCCAACTTTGCTCGTCTCGGTTTCCACCACGGCTTTGGTCTGAGTGTGACCTTACCTCGTATTGTCGGGCCAACTCGAGCCGAATTACTCTTACTCAGCGGTCGACGTATAAATGGCGAGGATGCTTTTGCGATGGGTCTGGCTGAAGAATTGGTCCCACGTGATTCCGTGCGTTCACGTGCGCACGCCCTTGCCTGCGAGATCGCGCAATCCGCCCCGCTTTCACTGCGAGAGATACGATCTACTATGCGAGGAAACCTTGCTGATGAAGTGGCACGGGCGACTGAGCACGAACTCGAAATGCAGAGCATGCTCAGCGCAACTTCCGATTTTCGCGAAGGGGTGCTGGCGATGGAAGAACGACGCACTCCGCGATTTGAAGGGAAATAATAACCTCCCCCTGGTATATTTTGCTTTCAAACGGATTCCGCTTGCGCCTCGCATCATGAGCAATCATCGCGCTCAGTTGCAAAAGAAAGAGTTTGGATCCGCTCAAACAAGCTCCATCTAGACGACAATGACGGGGTTTTCCAGCGTCCCGATTCCCGCAATCGTGATGCTGATCACATCGCCTTGCTGAAGGGTGAATCCAGACGGGGGATGACAATCACATCCGGTGAGTACTGTCGTCAAGTCGGGCATGGCGTTGGACCGTTGGATCCAGTCGGCCAGTTGGACGCAACTGCGGGCCAAATGGGACGTGGAGCTCTCGCCGTGCCACACTACTTTGTTGTCACGTCTGGTAGAGCAGCGTAAATCCAGGTTCTCAGGGGTTTGGATCGATTCCGCAGTCACGAAGCAGGGCCCGATGGCGCAGCTCCGATTATAGACTTTGGCCTGGGGCTGGTAATACGTATTTTCTCCCTCGATGGAGATGGCGCTCATGTCGTTGGCGACGGTGTAGCCAATGATCTCCCCCTGGTAGAGCACAAAGGCGAGTTCAGGCTCCGGGATGTTGACCGCGCTGTCCTCCCGGATTCCAACGGATTCAAAGGGGCCGACGCATCGTTGGGGCGTTGCCTTGAAGAAAAGCATCGGGCGCTCTGCCTTATAGATCTTGATGTAACTTTCTGAGGCCTTGCTCAGGTCTTTGTTATAGGTCGCGCCGGCACCCCACACTTCCGGAGGGTCGAAGGGACGAGCCAGTCGCAGATCGCTTTTTTCATCTAAGACCTCCTCCATTTTCAGGATTTGGGGCTGGCCGGATGCGATGATCCGTTCTGCAATCTGGTCTATGCTGACTCCGGAGAGGGATGCGGCCCGAGCAATGACTTCCAGGCCTGATAGATTTTCATCCACCGAAGTCAGGTCGGCGAGGAGGCCTTCCTCTTGTTCCACGGCAAATCGGGAGCCGCCATTTGCTGAAATGAGTTTGTAATACTTCATGTTTTCCTTTCATTTTATCTGATGAAACCACGTCCTTTGGGCGAGGAGGCCTAGTTGTGGTCAGAGACAATCGGCTCGGCCAGAAACGTGCCCGTGTTCGTAATCGTGCTCGTGCTCGATAGAAACGTTCCCGATTCCCTTGAGATGGAGATTCCGAATAGAAGAGACGGCAGGGAATCCAGGATTCTCTGGGATGCCATTTCGTTCACGAGCACGGCTCACGATTACGATCACGAGCCGCCCCTTTAATCCCAGCACACGCTCAAGCTGTTCACGGTCTGTATAGCCACCACCCTATCCGTGCATCTTACCCACCATGACGTCGATGACATCGCCGGGGATGAAGCGCACCGAGAGAAAGACCAGGATACTCAGGAGAAACAGGGTCGGGATCATGAGCAATAACCGCCTGATGAATTAGGTTCTCATGGGAAACCCCCTCCCTAACCCCTCCCGCCAGGGGAGGGGAAACAAGGTTTTAACATGGCTTCTAATGCCCCATTTCTTTCTTCAGCGCACTATCAATCCAGAGGCGGGCCATGAAGGTATTACGTGAGGCCCGTTGCATACCTGATTCACCGAAATAACCCTCGACCCACGGCTGGCTCACGTAAAACTTAGGGGCTTGGGGTTTGAGTATGGCATAGTGATCCCTTACCGTTTTCTCATCGGCCTCTCGATGTAAGCTCATCGACTCCTCCATGGTGGCAGCGACTTTCATGGCGGCAACTATGTCGTGCATTCGCTGGTCCTTCGTTTTGGGCCAATGACCATCGGCGCAATTTGATAAACAATATATATCCTTGTTGGGGGCGAACCAGCTATAATACCCAAAATTGTGTAAATCCCACTTCATCGTCGGCCCCCTTCGGGCAGCTCCCTTGTCGGCCGCAGTAACCACTTCAATCTCGCTATCAACGCCAATGGCATCGAAGTACGACACGAGTATTTCTGCATAGGTCGTTTCAAACTTTTCCGCACTGCCTAGCTTGACCTTGAATCTATAGCCGTCGGCGCGGCGTGGATATCCAGCCGCATCAAGGATCTCCTCGGCCCTTTCCGGATTATAGGTATATTCTTGCTTGACCTCGTCCGGCCAGTCTTCAACTGGCCAGCTCCACCCTTTAGAAGCTTGATTTATTGTCCCATAAAGTGATGTATCTCCAAAACCCTTAAAGAATGAATTGTTGATTGCCTCGTTGTCCACTGACATCTGCAGTGCCTTGCGCACATTGACGTCTTGCATGAGCTCCGAAGACTGGTTAAAACCGAAAATGTCAATGACAATGGAATAAATGGTCCACAACTCGATTTCAGGGTTGCTCTTCTGGAGGCTCTCTACATAGTCGGGACTCAGTATATAAGCGTCGCCGGCTTCAGTCAGCAAATCAATCTTACCCGTGCGCATTGCCGATATACGTGTCGCTGACTCTGGCATAGCCAGGCTCACCAACTTGTCAGTATAGGGCAGGCGGTTCTCCGGCCATTTTTCGTCGTATTTCCAGTAGTTAGGATTCTTCTCCCAGGTTGCCGAGCTGTCCTGGACGTACTCAGTCAGTCGATAGGGCCCGGTGCCGACCGCGTTCCTCCAATCCTGAGCGTCGCCGAATTTCTCGATTACCTCGGGGGCGTACACAAAAAGGTAGGTGTGGAGCATTTTCCCCAGCACATCGGCGTCAGGCTTTGCCAGCTTAACCTCAACCGTCCATCTGTCGGTGGCCGTTACCGATTCGTACGAGAGACCATTCGTTATATCCTCAACTTCGGGGCTGATTCCGAGTTCGCTGAATTCACCCAGACCCAAATAGCGGTGATAGTTCCATTCGACGTCATAAGCATCGAACTGACGACCGTTCACCGGCTCCTTATTGTCCCAGAAAACGCCCTGGCGGATGTGCCAGATGAACGTTGTGGGGTCGGGCTGCGACCAGCTTTCCGCCAGACACCCTGTGGTCATCGCTGGGGTCACAAAGTGGTAAAAGTCAGCGGTCTTTTCCCTGGATAGTCCCCAGTCGGCAAAGGCCAGCTTCTCATTAACACCACTGATGAGGACAGGCGCCCAGCCACCAGCGTACCACACGTCAACACTCTTAGGATAGCGCTTCATGCCAAACGTGAGTGTCCCGCCATACTCATGCGCAGTCCACGTCTGGCCGGTGGCGGGATCGAACACCGTCTCTTTCTCAGCCGCCACAGTCGAACTGACCCCGAATGCGACCAACATCAGGATCAGGGTTAACAACAATGATTGGATTTTTCTTGTTTTACTTTTTACCATGATTCCTCCTATACTTGATTTGGAATAAAAAGATTCGTACAACCATTGAGCGAATCGGATCCCCGCTCCCCGCTTTCGCGGGAACAAACTTTCGGGGACAAGTTTATGTGCAGCAGACACGACATCTGCCACGGTCAGCCCAACAAAACGGGCCAAATATCTCTGTAACTAGTTCGGAAACCCTCTCTTTCATTAAAACAAATTCGCGAAGGCATGATATAGCACAATAAAATGCAATGTCAACCCCCTGATGTAAAATAAATTCGGGATTCGCAAAAATAACAAAAATTCAATAAATCTACTCAAATCCGGGGACAGTCAGAAGCCGTTCAGTTCAATAACTTTAAAAATGATTCCCGAGGAGGATCCATCACTTCACTTCCTCCCGCACCTATTTTGAATCGAACGGGCGGGAACCCTCCCAAGATTTTGTTCAATCGATCAAGCGGGAACCCTTCCACAGTTAATTTTGAATCAAACGAGCGGAAGTCCTCTCCTTCCCTGAAACAACAAGGCACGATTTCAGCACTACTACGCGGCGCAAAGCCTATAGCAAGTTTGGATCAGGAGAATTGCGCAACAAAGGAGGTCAGCTATAAAAAAATATTTTACGGTCCATCTTCGGCATGAGCCAAAAAGCGAATGTTCGCTCCACAATCCAGCGTTTTTCCAGAGGATGGATATCTTGATCACTTTTTCTGCCACCAAAATTGGCAAGGAAAGGGAGTGTGTTCATTATTGATAAAGAAACAGCGGGTGTTATAAAGGCACCGCCCGCTGACCTGAGAACCCCTAGATCTACCCCCTTCTTCAGAAGAGGGATACGAGTCCGGTTGCCTGGATTACTGCAATTTGTACATGAACCCGCCGCCCACCTCCATAGTTTCGCCAGTAATGTAGCGGGCGTCCTCGGAACAAAGGAAGAGGATCATCTTGGCCACATCCACGCCTTGAAGTTGGCCCTTGAGGATTTGCAAATGCTCGCGTAGTCCTTCGAGCCAATGATGGCCCTGTTTGTTCACAATGAGTTGCGGCCGAATGGCATTTACCCGGATGTTGTCGGGTCCCCCCATACTCGCCGTGATACGGGTCAACCCCTCGAGTCCGGCTTTGGAGGCGTAATAACTTGATACGTCGAAGCCTCCTCCAATTTCCAGGAGTTTCGGGGTGAAGCCGCCGCCCGCCGCTCCGGAGGAGATGTTGATAATCGCTCCGCCACCGCCGGATACCATCTGCGGCCACACGGCTCGCGTCATGTAGAAGGAGCCTGTCAAGTTGACGCGGATCACACGATCCCAGGTCTGATTGTCTTCCAATCGCATCAATTCCCCGGCTTTGCCGCCGAGAGCCCCGCCCCCGGCGTTGTTCACCAGTATGTCGACCCCGCCGTATCGTTCGACGACTTGCGCGACAGCCTCCTCGACGGCGAGGTGATTGCTCACATCGCAGGAGAAGAAGGTGGCCTCACCACCGGCCCCTCGAATCTCGTCTTGCACGGCCTGGCCTTTTTCCTGCCTGCGGGCCAGTAGGGCAACCTTGGCGCCCTCGCCGGCGAGGACCTTGCCGGTGGCTTCGCCGATGCCACTGTTGCCGCCGGTCACAATGGCGATTTTGTCTTCAAGTTTTTTTATCATTTCCTCTAATTTCTCCTTTCATAAAGGTGAGATAACAAATTCCTGGGCAGACTGACTGAATATACCCCATAGTAAAATCAAAATTTCATAAGACAATAGCATATGAAAAATAGATATGGAGAGACGGTTGATTAATTGTCTTTTTTCACTTTTTCCCATAGATTCAAGTTCCTCCGCAATATGCTCACTATCAATATCAGAAACTTTATGTTCACGTAACAGTTGAGCATTTTTCATAAGCCAAGAATAGAAATCTTTATCATACTCACTATGGGAAAGCATTTGAACCAGATGGATTAGTGATTGTCGGGCCTCCTTCCTCAATAAAGCTTGGTGTCGATTGATCGTCTTACCCCGAGAATATAAAGATGATCACGACCCGCTCCTTCAATTCAATCGAGAAAATAAAAGACAAGTTGGTAAGCACGAGCCAGCCGATTGGTGTGGCGATCAAACTCCTGACGGGTCACCGTTTTGCCTTCGTGCGCGATACAAGGCCGGTCAGGATCTTCTATCGCCCGTTGGGAGATGAGCCGGCTGATCGACATAATGGTCATTGATAGATGTCTCCTTATAAAAATGTTTTTTAGGACCTTTCTCAAGAATATTCATGATCCCACCAGCAGTTTCATCAGCCGGTCCATGGTCGCCGAGTTGATGCCGATGTGACGCAGATACGCCTCGGTGGTGCCGTAGTGGACTTGGATCATAAAGAGCAGCAGGAGCATCGTCTCGGCCGGGCAGAACTGCCGTTGATAATCGAGGTATTCTTTGATCGGGGGCTGAATGATCGTTGGATCCTGGAGGCCTTCCGGATCGTGTACGCTCAAGAGTCCAGCAGTGTTATTGCGCGCAGTGTGCGTATAATCTGCCGCAATGACGGCATCGTCAACGCCGGACAGAGATTGTAACAGGGCGGCAACCACACCGGTTCTGTCCTTGCCGCCGACACAGTGAAAGACAGCAGGGGTTGCGTTGACGGCACTGAGCGCCTCGATGACTGCTCTGAGTTGTACTTGGCACTCGACGAGCCATTTCCAATATTTACGCACATTGAGATAGACCGGCAACTCCAGTAACCCGTCCGGACTTTTGGACTGATACCACTCCCCTTCACCCGACGACGGTTCCCGCAGGGTGCTGAGAAAGTCAATCAGGGTGCCGAGAAAGTCAATATGGAGATAGCAGATGCTGCTGTGAGAGCGAAAAGGGTTGGGCGTACTCGTCACCTCTGAGTCGGACCGTAAATCGATGACGGTCCGGATCCCCAAATCCTCCAACGCGTTCACCCCTTCGGGGTTGAGCCAACCGAGGTTATCGGCACGATACACAACATGCTGCTTTGTCTGCTGGCCGTTCGCCCGGCGTAAACCACCGAGGTCCCGCATATTGTATATCCCCGAAACGGTCACGTGCCGGGGGGCAATAATGGCTTCATAGGAAGGTATCATAATGTCCTCATACTTCTCCACCTTCGATTTGATGGCGTGGGTTAAGAAGGCTGAAAATATCATCCTCCCCAAATGATCGGATCCTGCCTCTATTACAGGTTCTTAGCGTAGAGTTCCTCATGAGGCAATAGCGGTCAACGGTGAACCGCTCAAACAAGCTCCATCTAGACGACAATGACGGGGTTTTCCAGCGTCCCGATTCCCGCAATCGTGATGCTGATCACATCGCCTTGCTGAAGGGTGAATCCAGACGGGGGATGACAATCACATCCGGTGAGTACTGTCGTCAAGTCGGGCATGGCGTTGGAACGTTGGATCCAGTCGGCCAGTTGGACGCAACTGCGGGCCAAATGGGACGTGGAGCTCTCGCCGTGCCACACTACTTCGTTGTCACGTCTGGTAGAGCAGCGTAAATCCAGGTTCTCAGGGGTTTGGATCGATTCCGCAGTCACGAAGCAGGGCCCGATGGCGCAGCTCTGATTATAGACTTTGGCCTGGGGCTGGTAATACGTATTTTCTCCCTCGATGGAGATGGCGCTCATGTCGTTGGCGACGGTGTAGCCAATGATCTCCCCCTGGTAGAGCACAAAGGCGAGTTCAGGCTCCGGGATGTTGACCGCGCTGTCCTCCCGGATTCCAACGGATTCAAAGGGGCCTACACATCGTTGGGGCGTTGCCTTGAAGAAAAGCATCGGGCGCTCTGCCTTATAGATCTTGATGTAACTTTCTGAGGCCTTGCTCAGGTCTTTGTTATAGGTCGCGCCGGCACCCCACACTTCCGGAGGGTCGAAGGGACGAGCCAGTCGCAGATCGCTTTTTTCATCCAAGACCTCCTCCATTTTCAGGATTTGGGGCTGGCCGGATGCGATGATCCGTTCTGCAATCTGGTCTATGCTGACTCCGGAGAGGGATGCGGCCCGAGCAATGACTTCCAGGCCTGACAGATTTTCATCCACCGAAGTCAAGTCGGCGAGGAGGCCTTCCTCTTGTTCCACGGCAAATCGAGGGCTGCCATTTGCTGAAATGAGTTTGTAATATTTCATATTTTCCTTTCATTTTATCTGATGAAACCACGTCCTTTGGGCGGGGAGGCCTAGTTGTGGTCAGAGACAATCGGTTCTGCCAAAAACGTGCACTTGTTCGTAATCGTGCACGTGCACGTGATCGATAGAATCGTTCCCGATTCCCTTGAGATGGAGATTCCGAATAGAAGAGACGGCAGGGAATCCAGGATTCTCTGGGATGCCATTTCGTTCACGAGCACGATCACGAGCCGCCCCTTCCAGGGGCCCATCAAAATCACCTTCTAAGAAGGTGGATTCTTTTCTTATCTTTTTAAATCCCGAACACCTATGACGATTTAACATTGTGGAAAAAGTTAAGCAAGTATTTTTACAATTTTTGCTGCGCTTACCACCTGAAAGGGTTGATCAGTCGGGCGAGGAGGCCGCGTTTGCGTTTCCCCGTGATGCCGTAACTGCCTTGTCCGCCTCGCAGCCGGGGATCGAGCAGGTCTCTGATGGCGTCGCCGAACATGTTGAGCGCGTAGACGGCAATCGTCAAGCAAAGACCGGGCCAGAGCGCCAGCCAGGGGGCCATCTCCATGTACCGGCGCCCTTCCCGGCTGAGCATCCCTCCCCAGTCAGGAATGTTGGGTGGCAGACCGTATCCGAGGAAGCCCAGGGAAGCCAAAGTCATAATCACCCCCCCGATGTTAATGGAAAAGATAATGATGACCGGTGGCATAATATTGGGCAGGACATGACGGTTGAGGATTTGGCTGGTCGAGGTACCCACGGCCTGGGCTGCCAGAAAATAGTCATTCTCTTTAATGGCGATCACCGCACTCCGCACGACGCGGGAGCCTTCGACGCCACCGGCGATCCCCAGCACCAGGATGATCTGGAGCAACCCTTGTCCTACGACGGACACGAGGGTCAACAGCAACAGCAGCCCCGGAAAGGCGATCCAGGCATCGACAAAACGCTGGACCGCCAGGTCCACTTTACCCTCGAGGAATCCTGAAATACCGCCGATGAGGACCGCGAAAACCACGTTGAGCGTAGTCGCGGCCAGGCCGACAAGGACGGAGATACGCGCCCCGTAAATCAGGCGGCTGAATAAGTCTCGTCCTATGTGGTCGGTACCCAGCAGATACGTGGCTGATGGGGTCTGCAGCCTGTCCATCAGGTGTGCTTCCTTATGGGGATAAGGCGCCAGCGCATCGGCAAAGATCGCCACTAAAATCAAGAGCAAGATGATGATCCCGCAGACAGTACCGAGTGGCTTCTCCTTGAGAAACCTGATCCAGAAAGCCGCAAACCGGCTTCGTCGCTTCGGCTCACGGACTGCGGATGTTGTCTCTATGGTGTCGCTCATGTCCTTAATTTCCATCGGTAGGGCCGGGTCACGTCCCGGCCTAAGAAACGCATCGCATGCAATGGCCGGGACGTGACCCGGCCCTACCGTTTTCTAACACCTAATACCATTGTCGCGCCAGCGACTATCTATACTGAACCCTGGGGTCCAGGAGAGCATAAATCAGGTCGATGAAGAGATTGATCCCCACCACCCCGGTGGCGAAAAACAGGTTGATTCCCTGGACCGCCGGGTAGTCTCTGCTCTCGATGGCATCCAGGTACAAACGACCGATCCCCGGCAGAACAAATATTTCTTCCATGATAACGGAGCCCCCGATCAGGAGGGGCAAGCGCAGGCCTATCAGGGTAACTATCGGGATGAAAGCATTCTTGATGGCGTGCCGGATCACCACGACCTGCTCCTTGAGCCCTTTGGACCAGGCGGTGCGGATGTAGTCCTGCCTTAAGACCTCCAGCATCATGGTGCGTGTCATCCGCATGGTCTCGGCAGCCATGGCCGTCCCCAGAATCACGCTGGGAATGAGGAACATCACCAGGTTCCCCAGCGGGTCTTCGACAAGAGGGATATACTTTACCGATGGCGCCCAGCCCCACCAGATGGCCGGGTAGAGGACGACCATAATGGCCAGCCAGAAGTTAGGCGTGGCCAGGCCGATGATGGCGATGGAGCGCCCCAGGTAGTCGGTGGCCGTATCCTGGCGAATCGCCGAGTAGATGCCCACCGGTAGCGCGATCACCAACCCGATCACGATGGCCATGAGACCCAGCTCAAGGGTGACCGGCAATCTCTCTAATACCTGATCCTCTATCGACAAATGGGTGGCATACAGTGATTTGCCAAGGGTGCCCTGGAGGATACCGCTGAATTGCGACTCACCGGTCTTCCAGTCAGGGGTCGGCAACACTCCTATCCAGCGTCCGTACTGTACGTGCGCAGGCACGTCTAATCCCAACACACGCTCAAGCTGTTCACGGTTTGTATAGCCACCACCCCATCCGTGCATCTTAGCTACCATGATGTCGACGATATCGCCGGGGATGAAGCGCACCGAGAAAAAGACCAGGATACTCAGGAGAAACAGGGTCGGGATCATGAGCAATAACCGCCTGATGAAATAGGTTCTCATGGGAAACCCCCTCCCTAACCCCTCCCGCCAGGGGAGGGGAAACAAGGTTTTAACATAGCTTCTAATGCCCCATTTCTTCCTTCAGCGCACTATCAATCCAGAGGCGGGCCATGAAGGTATTACGTGAGGCTCGTTGCATGCCTGCTTCACCGAAATAACCCTCGACCCACGGCTGGCTCACGTAAAACTTAGGGGATTTGGGTTTGATGATGGCGTAGTGCTCCCTTACCGTTTTCTCATCGGCCTCACGATGTAAGCTCATCCACTCCTCCATGGTGGCAGCGACTTTCATGGCGGCAACTATGTCGTGCATTCGCTGGTCCTGAGTTTTGGGCCAATGACCATCTGCGCAATTTGATAAACAATATATATCCTTGTTGGGGGCGAACCAGCTATACGCCAAAAAATTGTGTAAATCCCACTTCATCGTCGGCCCCCTTGCGGCAGCTCCCGCCTCGGCCTCAGTAACCACTTCAATCTCGCTATCAACGCCAATGGCATCGAAGTACGACATGAGTATTTCTCCATAGGTCGTTTCAACCCTTTCCGAACTGCCTAGCTTGACCTTGAATCTATAGCCGTCGGCGCCTCGTGGATACCCAGCCGCATCAAGGAGTTCCTCGGCCCTTTCCGGATTATAGGTATATTCTTGCTTGACCTCGTCCGGCCATTCTTCAACTGGCCAGTTCCACCCTTTAGAAGCTTGACTTATATACCCATAAAGTGCTGTACTTCCATAACCCTTAAAGAAGGAATTGTTGATTGCCTCGTTGTCCACTGCCATCTGCAGTGCCTTGCGCACATTGACGTCCTGCATGAGCTCTGAAGACTGGTTAAAACCATAAAGGTTCTGGGCAATGGAATAAACGGGAAACACATCGATTTCAGGGTTGGTGCGCTGGAGAGCATCTACATAGTCGGGACTCAGAATATAAGCGTCGCCGGTTTCAGTCAGCATATCAATCTTACCCGTGCGCATTGCCGATAGACGTGTCGCTGACTCTGGCATAGCCAGGCTCACCAACTTGTCAATATAGGGCAGGCGGTTCTCCGGCCATTTTTCGTCGTATTTCCAGTAGTCAGGATTCTTCTCCCAGGTTGCCGAGCTGTCCTGGACGTGATCAGTCAGTCGATAGGGCCCGGTGCCGACCGCGTTCCTCCAATCCTGAGCGTCGCCGTATTTCTCGATTACCTCGGGAGCGTACATAAACGTGTAGGTGTGGAGCATTTTCCCCAGCACATCGGCGTCAGGCCTCGCCAGCTTAACCACAACCGTCCATTTGTCGGTGGCCGTTACCGATTCGTACGTAAGACCATTCGTGATATCCTCAACTTCGGGGCTGATTCCAAGTTCGCTGAAATCACCCAGACCCAAATAGCGGTGATAGTTCCATTCGACGTCATAAGCATCGAACTGACGACCGTTCACCGGCTCCTTATTGTCCCAGAAAACGCCCTGGCGGATGTGCCAGATGAACGTTGTGGGGTCGGGCTGCGACCAGCTTTCCGCCAGACACCCTGTGGTCATCTCTGGGGTCACAACGACGTAAAAGTCAGCACTCTTATCCCTGGATAGTCCCCAGTCGGCGAAGGCCAGCTTCTCATTAACACCACTGATGAAGTGAGGCGCCCAGCCACCCGCGTACCACACGTCAGCACTCTTGGGATAGCGCTTCGTGCCAAAGGTGAGTGTCCCGCCATACTCATGGGCCGTCCACGTCTGGCCGGTGGCGGGATCGAACACCGTCTCTTTCTCAGCCGCCACGACTGAACTGACCCCGAATGCGACCAACATCAGGATCAGGGTTAACAACAATGATTGAATTTTTCTTGTATTACTTTTTACCATGATTCCTCCTATACTTGATTTGGATTTAACTATTCAGGTCTCTGAAAAACCCGTTCAGTTAAATATCATTAAAAAGATTCCCGGAGAGGACCGATCGTTTCACGTCCTTCCATGATATTGTTCAATCGATCAAGTGGGAACCCTCTTTTTCACTAAAACAACTTAGTGAAGACATAATATTAGCAATATATAGTTTTTTGCATAATGTCAACCCCCAATTGAAAAAAAATGCAGGATTCGTAAAAAAAATTAAAAATCTATCAATCAGGGAGATCCGCTTCTTTATGATCATGAGCCAAAAAGCGAAGGTTCACTCCACAAATCCGGGGACAGTTACTAATTTTTATTTTTTTAGGCTCCCTGGTTTTTTGGGCCTCCATTCTCGTTTGATCAGGGCTTCTGCTTTTCTTAAAAACGGTCATCTCCTAAAGGGCGACCCGTCCGAAAATGCTCTCGAAATTTTTCTAAATCAGGGTACTCCACCTTAAATAGGGGAATGCCTGGAAGGAGCACTCTCAAACTAACCTGGCCATCTTACCTCCAATTCCTGAAGCGAAAATTCAATGAGCAATCATTGTTCACAACCTTAATCAAATTCAGAAATCTATTGCAAATAAATGGTAACTGTCCCCGGATTTTATCTTGTCGTCTTTCCTTGTTTGACGGGGACCGGGCCAAAATGGGCGAACGCTTCATGCAAATCCTTCATTCGCTGCACTCGCTCTACCATTTCGGTAGCCTTTCTGCAAAGCAACCGCTGAGTCTAAAAAGTGAATCAAGCTGACCATCGCCGTAGGGGTATCGTAAAGTCCTCCGGCAATGACAGCGCAGCACGAGATCAGTAGACTTCAGGATTTCCGTTGCAGTCAGGTTCGATTTATTTTGCCTGATGCAAGGGATTGGAAAAGTTTAAAATTGCTTGTCGTGAGATTTTATAGGTAGGCGTGAATTGGCTCTGATTTGAATATCGAAGATCATCCTTTTTCTTTTTGGATATTGACAAAAATTTTATTTTTTACAATCTAGTAAATCTTAACAAATATGTTAAGTTAATTCTATGAAATGGAAAATTATTTATTACAATGAAGAACTCCAGCACTGGACGGAAAATCTTCCTGTAGGAATTCGAGCTTACTATGCAAGAATTACCGAACGAATGGAGATTTATGGGCCAAATCTAGGGCTGCCACATACCCGGCCTATGGGAGAAGGATTGTTTGAGATTCGTGCTCAAGGAAAAGAAGGGATTGCACGAATATTTTATTGTACAGTGATCAATCAAAAAATTGTGATGCTTCATGGATTTATCAAAAAAACTCGAAAAACTCTTAGAAACGAATTGAAAACTGCAAACCAAAGAATGAAAGAGGTGAAAAATGAAATCTCATAAACAAATGGTTAAGGAGTGGATAAAAGATCCAGAGTTTAAAAAAGCTTATGATGATTTAGAAGAGGAATTTTCTCTTTTCGATGAATTGATTCAGGCACGTCATACAGCAGGCTTAACTCAAGAGGAAGTCGCCGAAAAAATGGGAACCAAAGCTCCTGCTATTGCTCGTATTGAATCTTATGGTCGAACAAATAACCGTTCGCCCAGTCTAAATACTCTTCAGAAATATGCAGATGCGGTAGGGTGTGAATTGCAGATCAAATTAGTTCCTCGTTAAGCTATTATTTTAAGTGGTTTTAATTGACGAGATGACTACAATTATCCCGCGAGATTCATCTTTTTGGTGAACTCCTCGAGGGATCATCGCTTGTGGAAGATCACGGTCAAGCCAGATCCGGTTTTTACGAAGGCCTACCAGATGGGGACTCAAGACTGTGAGACCGCTCATGCCATCGAGCTTGGATTACAGCAGGAATCGCTTCGACTTCTTGGAAATGGACAGGAGAGGTGATCATCTTTTAGAACTGATTTTTAATCACCTCTAAAATCAAGTAATAGGCATTGGTTCCCAAACGAATCCGCATGACGCTTTGATCATCAAAAGGGCAAGAGAGTATACAAGCATCTAAATAAAGTCGTTGATTCATCAAAACGCTCCCTGGATAGTCCTAAGTGAATGTTGTTGATGATATGATCCGCTTTACAGAGAGTATCAATGAATGTCAATTTATTTGTGAAATTCGAGTGAACGTGTCAGGGTTTGGCGGGTAACGGGCCAAAATGGTCGAACGCTTCATGCAAATCCTCGATCCGCTGCCATCGCTCCACAATTTCGTGGCCTTTCTGCAAAGCAATCGCTGAGCCTAAAAAAGTGGATCAAACTGACCATCGCCGTCGCGGTATCGTAAAGATAAGTCCCCCGGCAATGACAGTACAGCACAAGATCGGCACACTTCAGGTTTTCCGTTTCAGTCAGGTCCGCGATCAGAATAACTTTCAAGCCCAACCTACGAAGCGTTTGTCCCTCTCGTGGTGGTTACGGGACGGTCCCCAGATTTTCGGATTTTCATTGCAAATGATTGGTAACTGTCCCCAGTTTTTAATAATTGGTAGCCGTATCTAAGTCTCTCATCGACATGCGAACAAGGAGAAAAGGGGACAAATTAATTTTTCTGTTTTTGGTTAGTCCTTATCCACGCCATTTCACTCTCAATCCTATTTTTTTCTCAACTTGATCGACAAACCATTCGCTCCCAGTCAACTGCTCTCGCTGAAGAGCCTGACGGATTCTCTGGAAGGAGGCTCTCAGGCCTTTGATTAAATGAAAAGGGGCAAAAAAACTGGACTCATTATATAAGCCTCTTTCCGTTCCGGGTCGCTTCTTATCCACTCGGTCATTGGGGTTTCTATCCTTCCCGGGCAAATCGTGTTTGCACGAATATTATGTGCCGCATAAGACACGGCAATAGACCTCGTTAGCGAAAGAATTCCACCTTTGCTTGCCCCTCACTGACCTCATCAACCGCGCCAAGCTGCGATCTCATCGACCGCATTTCGCGCTTCACGCTCCAGAAACCATAAATCCATTCCGTACCCTATCCAACGAATGCCACTCTCCAACAATGATTTGACCGTGCTTGGAGTGGGCGGTATCGCCCACTGACAGAACGCTATCCCTTTCCTCTGGCACATGGCACGGACGTGGTCTCTGGCTTCAGTTATCTGGGGATGGTCAAACTGGCCGGCTATACCCAGGAGGTGTGAGAGATCGGTATGGCCTACCCAGACCACGTCTATCCCGGGAATGAGAATCTCCTCCAAGTGCTCGAGTGCCTCCGGAGTCTCAATAATCAGGCCGAGCAACGTGTTGGCGTTAGCGTGAGCGCACGCTGCCGGTACATCAGGGGCCCCGTACATGCCAAACGCACGCTTTCCTTCGGGGTGGAATTTGGTAAACTCTATCAACAGCCGGGCCTCCGCTGCGCTCCGGATACTTGGTAGGATCAGACATTGACAGCCGTTGTCCAGCAATCTCGTGATGAAATGTTGCTCCAGGGCAGGAAGGCGTACCATCGGTGTGACACCAGCCAGGTGAGCATAATGGACGCTCTCCACTAGCTCTTTCATATCAAAATTAGTATGCTCAGCGTCCATATCCAAGTAGTCCACACCAGCCTTTGCATACGCCTCCACCACGTAGGGTCCGCGGCTCTTCATTAATGTTCCGATGATCACTTCACCTCTTTTCAACTTTGCTTTTAACTGATTTCCCCGCAAGGGCATGGTTTCCTCCTTTTTACTTCGGATAATTAATCATTCCCCGACTCTAACTCCCTGATCTCATCTCTCCCCCTTTCCTGGTTAATGAGGCTGAAAGTTCGGGCTGACCCAGGGTGATGGCAATCCCTTCATCCCCGTCCGACGAGCCGTTCTCAGGGGGGAAAGGAGTCGTAAGACTCCCGACCTACCCGACGGAAATATGAACTTAAATTCCCAAAGTCACAGGCCTGACCCCGATTCCCCGATTTCTAAGCGAAGGGGTTGATCAGTCTGGAGAGGAATCCTCGTTTGCGTTTCCCTGCGGCGCCGTAACTGCCTTGGCCGCCCCTGAGCCTCGGGTCGAGCAGGTCTCGCACCGCGTCGCCGAACATGTTGAGGGAGTAGACTACAATCGTCAGGGCAAGCCCCGGCCAGAGCGCCAGCCATGGGGCAATTTCCATGAACTGACGTCCTTCCCGGCTGAGCAGACCACCCCAGCTAGGAATCTGGGCTGGCAGCCCGAACCCCAGGAAGCTCAGAGAAGCCTCAGACATAATCACCCCCCCGATGTTGATGCTAAATATGATGATGACGACAGCCGCAATATTGGGCAAGACATGTCGGATAAGTGTTCTCCATTTTGAGGAGCCAATCGCCTCTGCCGCCTCAAAATACACATTCTCTTTTACGCCAATAACGGCGCCTCTGACGACTCTTGAGCCGCTGATGCCTCCTGCTATACCCAGGACCACTATTATCTGTGGGATACCCCGCCCCACTATGGACATTATGGTTAACAATATAAGCAGTGCCGGGAAAGCCATCCAGGCATCGACAAAGCGCTGCACCACCAGGTCCACTTTCCCCCCAAGGAATCCAGACGTGCCGCCGACCAGGAGCGCGACGAGCACATTGAGCGTGGTTGCGGCCAGACCCACCACTAAGGAAATGCGAGCCCCGACGATCAGGCGGCTCAGGAGGTCTCGCCCAAACTGGTCGGTCCCCAGGAGATGCCGGGCGGATGAGCCCTGTAGCCGGTCTACCAAGTTTGGTTTATCATAGGGATAAGGGGTCAACACATCGGCAAAGATGGCCACCACAATCAAGATCAAGATGATGAGCCCGCCGAAGGTCCCCAGGGGCTTCTCCTTGACCAGCCGGATGAAGAAATCCACAAACCGGCTCCGTCGCTTGGGCCCACGGATGGGGGAGGGTCTCTCATTCATACCGCACCCTGGGGTCTAAATAAAGATAGATCATGTCGATCATTAGATTTATTCCTAAAACCGCGGTGCCGAAAAACAGGTTGACTCCGGAGACCACCGGGTAGTCTCTCTCATTGAGTGTATCCACTATGAGACGACCTAGCCCCGGCAGGTTAAAGATGTTCTCCATGATCACGGCGCCGCCGACCAGGATCGGTAACTGCAGGCCAATCAGGGTCACCACTGGGATGAGGGCATTTTTGATGGTATGTCTGATCACCACGACCCGCTCCTTGAGCCCCTTGGACCAGGCCGTCCGAATATAGTCCTGCCGGAGCACCTCCAGCATCATGGTGCGGGTCATGCGCATGGTGCTGGCAGACAAAGCCGTCCCCAGAATCACGCTGGGAATGATGAGCCCCCGGAGATTCCCCAGAGGGTCTTCCGTGAAAGGAATCCACTCCATCGGCGGCGACCAGCCCCACCAGATTGCCGGGAAGATCATGACCATCAATCCCAACCAGAAGTTAGGCGTTGCCATGCCGATGATGGCGATGGAGCGCCCCACGTAGTCGGCGGCCGTATCCTGGCGAATCGCCGAGTAGATGCCAATGGGCAACGCGATCACCAGACCGATGACGATGGCCAGAATGCCAAGTTCCAGGGTGACCGGCAAACTGGCCAATATCGTCTCCTCTACCGAAAGAGGGCTCATCAGTGATTGGCCAAGGGTGCCTGGAGGATACCGTTGAAGCGGGACTCACCGGTAAACCAGTCAGGGGTTCGCAACACTCCCATCCAGCGTCCATACTGCACCCAGACAGGCACGTCTAATCCCATCATACGCAGAAGAGCTTCACGGTCTATCGCCGGACCCGCCCACCCGGGGCCACCAGCAATGGCTTCCATCCGAGCTTCTATTAGGTCTATTACATTGCCCGGGAGGAAGCGGACCAAGAGAAAGACCAGGATGCTCAGTATAAAGAGGGTGGGGATTATGAGCAACAGCCTCCTGATTATATAGGCTCTCATGGGATACTCCTCTTTCCCCTCTTTGGCAAAGGGGGGGGCCGTCCGCGGAAGCGGGGATTTCAAAGGCTGTAAAATCCCCCTTTTTCAAAGGGGGACTTGTAGACTAATGCCCCATTTCTTTCTTTAGCTCACTATCAATCCAGAGGCGGGAGAAGACAACATGGTTTTGGCTTGCTCCAAAGCCGCCTTCAGCGTTATAACCTATCACCCACGGCTGGTGCACGGTAAACACTGGGGCTAAAGGCCCCCAGAGGAACCAGTGCTGCTCTATGATGCGCATGTCCATCTCTTTAGTCAGCCTCGTCGCCTCCTCCATGGTGGTCGCCTCTACCATGGCTTCATACAGGGCGTCATATTGCGCGTCGGAGACTCCAGAGTAACTCCGTGCAGTGCCCCCGTAAAACTGAGTCATTGCCCACAATGGATAGAATGGATCAGCCTTGATGCCCGCATTCCACCAAGTCAAATCATAGTCTCCCGCGTTTCGTCTAGCCCCAAATTCTGCACCGGAACGTGTCTCAATAACCACATCAACGCCAATCTCACGCCAGTATGCTGCCTGTAATTCTACCAATTCCATCGACGGATCAGCCAGAAACGTGGCCTTGAATCTAAAGCCGTCGGCGCCACGAGGATATCCCGCCTCATCAAGCAACGCTTCTGCCCGTGCCGGGTCATAGGTATAATATCCCTTAAGCTCTTTGGGCCACTCTTCAAATGGGACGTGATAGTCCTTGAATTCCCTGCCTACCAGCCCCCGAGGTATCGTATCCGCATAACCCTTATAGAAGGTAGCGTTCATTGTCTCAAGGTCCAGTGCCATCTGCATTGCATGGCGCACCCTGATGTCGTCCCCCCAGAGCGGCCTGCGCTGGTTCAAACTGATAGAAGTATTCGACCGTTCTGACCACCTGTGCACCACGAGTTCGGGGTTGGTCCGCATGAGGCTCTCTGCCTGGTCTAGAGTGTTTAATTGAGTGGCGCCCGGCCAACCTATGAAATCGATCTTACCACTGCGCAGTCCCGCCAGACGTGTTGGCACTTCCAGGATAACAAGGCCCTTTACCTCGTCAACATAGGGCAAGCGGTTCTCCGGGTATTTTTCGTCGAAGCCCCAGTAGTTGGGATTCTTGGTCCAGGTCACAGAGCTGCGCGGGACCAAGTCAGTCAGCTCAAAGGGCCCGGTGCCGACCACACTCTGCCAATCCCAATCGTCCCCGTATTCCTCGAGTAGCTCGGGGGGCTGTATAACCATACTGTTCCAGTCCAAGATAAGGCCCAGGCCACGGAGTCTTGGCTCCTTCAGCTTCATAACAACCGTATATTTGTCGGTGGCTGTTACCGATTCGAAAGGCAAATCCAGGAGGGAACCTCCCCCTGGAGAAGGTTCGGCTTCACTGAACTCGGTCCCTGTCAATTTATTTCCCAACATGCGGTGAAAGGTATGTTCTACATCCTTGGCAGTTAGCTCGCGCCCAGATACCGGCGGCTTATCATGCCAGTGAACGCCCTGGCGGATGTGGAAGATATAAGTTGTGTTGTCAGGCTGTTCCCAGCTTTCCGCCAGCGCCCCCCTGAGGGCGTATACAGGCGTAAGGTAGCCGCCGACAAAGGGATATGTGTCCCTATCTATTGCCCAGTTCGTCATGGCCAGTTTCTCTAGAACGCCACTGGTGATGAATAACGATCCCGGACCGCCACTATAGGCATCCACTCGACGGTCATTGCCATACAGGACCTGGGTTATTGTCCCGCCATACTCTGGTGCAGTGTACACCTTGCCATTGCTGGGGTCCGTCACATACTTCTTCTCAGCAGCAACGGCCGAACTGACCCAAAATGCAGCCACCATCAGGGTGAGGGTGAGCAGGATTGCACTGAAGGTTGATTTGCTTTTTTGATTTTCCATCTTTTTCCTTTCTGCTTTTTGATTAAAAACAAGATTTAGGATTGATTTAAAACCTGCTTTCGTTCCCGAAAGCACGTTCTCGACGATTTCTCTACACATTGGGTCTCCTTCATTTTCAAGTGATCAAAAAAACGATTCATGGCTCCAGGATTGGGCAATGAACCATGTACTTTAAATTCTCTTGAGGAATTTCCATTGGCTGAAATGAACTGAGGGGTAATTCAAGGATCTCTCCCTGAAGTCGAGATGAGATAAGGGGGGACAATCCAATGAACTGGGGACTTGGGATTTAGAACGTGGGTGCCGGGTGCCGGGTGCCGGGTGCCGGGTGCCGGGTGCCGGGTGCCGGGTGCCGGGTGCCGGGTGCCGGGTGATTGAATGATACTCTCATATTAACCTTTTGTCAAGAAATTTTTATACTTGAAACGGGTTAATTTCAGACTTTCATGTCATCCTGATTGATAGCTGACAGCGAAAAGCCATTTCGCGACAACGTCTCTTTAAGGAAAATATTTTATATCCAGAAAAAAATCAACATTTTTTTTAAGACAGATCCGATTTAGTCATTTAAGGCAAATTTTTCTCATATCCAGAAATAGTATAATCGCTCTGCAAATGTATCAAGATTTTTTTAAATATGGCGACTCATTCATTTATGAGTGTCTTCTGATGATCAACGAAAATACTTTTTCATATACGGAAGTCAACATTTTTGGCACTTTTCAATTCCCCTTTGACCGTTTCTAAAAATCCTCTGCTGAGGATATGATGTTTTACATGACTTTCGGCTCAATCAATAGGAGCGAAATTGAAATGAAACCTTCAGCCCAAGGCGTTTTGGTTGAGAATTATCAAAAAAGAAATAGAAAAACAAGCCGAAATTCTTAAAAATCTTCAGCCCAAGGCGATTTCTTGAAAACTATCACAAAAGAACGATGATGGCAAAATCCTGGTAGGTTTCATTATCCCCTTCAGTATCTTCTCTATATAACAATATTCAGAGGAGGTCAATCGATTTTTTTTGCTCATCTTAACTCCTCAGGGGCGAGTGCTGGTGTCATCCTGGATTTGATCCTGGCTCCTATCTGTGTCAGTCCTTGAAAATACTGTGCAATCCTGCCCTTCCAGGAGCGAAAAGCATGGGATTCAAAGCGCATCATTTCAATGACTGATGAGCACTCAAAATAAGCAGCTTTCGCAAAAAGTTGCTTGAGCTTGCTTAGGAGCGATTGAGTTGAGATTGAAGCTGTTGAAGCAGGCTTTGTAACTCTTCTTTCCTTTTTCGAATCAACTCTTCTTCAGGAGTCCTCTCTTGCTTGAAAAGGATTTGAGTCATGTGGATTTGACTAATCAGTTTTCCTTTTTCCAGACCTTCTTCTCGACCTTCTTCCAAACCTTGTGATTTTCCGATTTGGATCAGTTCTTTTCCGGCGACGGTTTCGTCCAATGGTGTCAGTTTGAGCATCTTCTCTATCTCCTCTCTCGTCAGTTTAAAAACTTCTCCACAATAGCATAGGTTAACAATTCTCTCAAATGACTTCCTCTATTTGGGTGTAATTAAAAGTGAGGGTCATCTCAATTAAGCCCTTTGAAGTTGTTGCCAATAACAATCCCATTTTCCATGGGCTCTTGCCACCCTGAGTTGAATCATCTGATCGGCATGTTGTTTTTTCCACCAAGCACCAGGGAGTTTGAGCCGTTTTTGGATGAGGGAACGATGGGCGCTTTCAATTTTTCCAGAGCCGATAGGGATAAGAAGCATGACGCTGGACATAGAAAATATCAGGCCGCCGGTGTTGTCCCAAAAAACCGAAAAAGCCTTATCCGAATACCTGGCCTTTCGTCAAGTCCTCCGGAACATTTATGGTTTTGAAATCGATAGTGAAAAACTGTCAGGACTCGTCCAAAAAGTGGAAAAAACGTATCAGGAGGTGAAAAACGACTTGAATCGGTCTCTGCATTTTCTGAGAGAAATGTCGTCGTGAAATCATTGTTAGCCATTATGAACACTCAAGCATTCCCTGCTGAAGAATATGAACAGGACTTTTGAACGAATGCTCGCTTTGGTGGATCAAAAAGATGTCAAAAAATCTGAACATGGGTATAAGGAATTAGCAGAAGATGTTATTCACGTGAAAGATCTCCTGGCAAGAATCTCTGAAGCGATTGTGATTGAGGATTAACCCGGATATCCTGGTGGAATTCTAAGCATGGGAAGTTATCGCTTTTCTGGCTAATAATGCTTTTTGAGAGTTATCCAGTTAGAAAACTATTAAAATACAGATAAAAAAACTGGTCAAGACAGATTTTTGTAATTATAAAGAACCAGATAATTATATAGTTAGGCGGTTGACCTTATTCGGCCTGTCCGTCGGGAACTAAATGCGATACCTTGCGATATGGCCAAACCACGCGTGTATGTCGAGACCACGGTTCCCAGCTTTTACCACGAAGAGCGCACCGCCCCCGCCATCGTGGCCCGCCGGGAGTGGACCCAGCGGTGGTGGGACAGCGCGCCCGAGCGCTACGAGCTGGTCACCAGCCCCGCGGTGCTCGACGAGTTGACCGGCGGCATACCGGAACGCAGTGCGAAACGACTGGCTCTGATTCGTGGTCTACCACTCCTGCCAGTCGAATCGGCCATCGCCGAGATCGTCCAGGGATATATCCGGCACAAGGTGAAGCCGGCTGATCCTGGTGGTGACGCACTGCATTTGGCGCTTGCGTCTTATCACAAATGCGACTTTCTGGTCACCTGGAATTGCCAGCACCTTGCAAATGCGAACAAGTTCGGACACATCCGCCGTGTGAATGCCATGCTCGGTCTTTTCGTGCCAGCGTTGGTGACACCCTTGGAGCTACTTGGAGATAGCGATGAAACAGAAATCGAATGATCCGGTAATCGACGAGATCCGGGAAGTGCGGCACCGCATCTCGGCGCGCTTTGAACATGATCCCATGCAGATGGTGGCCTTCTACATGGAAATGCAAAAGCAGTACCAGGACCGACTGATTGAGACCACACAGAGCGCTGAGTTGGGTCGCGACCAACCAGCCGCCTAACCCAGCGCTCCAACCGACGGCCAACCCGCTTCGCGGGCTGTCCGCGGCTGAGCTTGGTCGTTGTGCTTCAGAAAATAAAAAAATAATGGAATCAGATTTTGTAAAAGTTCATAAACATTCGTCATATCACAGAGACGAATTAACAGAAGGCGAGTACTGTGGTTGCTTTTACTGCCTATCGATTTTTGAGCCGAGTATAATTGTGGAATGGATCGATGAGATTGAAGGGGTAAGGACAACAGCAATGGGCCCCAATTGTGGAATAGATTCTGTCATCGGTTCGAATTCAGGTTACCCCATCCCAAAAGAGTTTCTGTCAAAAATGCGAAGATATTGGTTTTAGGAATGGAAATTAGTATGCTCAGCGTCCATATCCAAGTAGTCCACACCGGCCTGCGCATAAGCCTCCACCACGTGGGGTCCGCGGCTCTTCATTAATGTTTCGATGATCACTTCACCTCTTTTCAACTTTGCTTTTAACTGATTCTCCCGCAAGGGCATGGTTTCCTCCTTTTTACTTCGGATAATGAATAATTCCCCGACTCTAACTTCCTTATCTCATCTCTCTCCCTTTCCTGGTTAATGAGGCTGAAAGTTCGGGCTGACCCAGGGTGATGGCAATCCCTTCATCCCCGTCCGACGAGCCGTTCTCAGGGGGGAAAGGAGTCGTAAGACTCCCGACCTACCCGACGGAAATATGAACTTAAATTCCCAAAGTCACAGGCTTGACCCCGATTTGACCCCGATTCCCCGATTTCTAAGCGAAGGGGTTGATCAGTCTGGAGAGGAATCCTCGTTTGCGTTTCCCTGCGGTGCCGTAACTTCCCTGCCCGCCCCGCAGCCTGGGGTCGAGCAGATCTCTCACTGCGTCGCCGAACATGTTTAGACTGTAAACGACAATAGTCAGGCAAAGCCCCGGCCAGAACGCCAGCCAGGGGGCCATCTCCATGTACTGACGTCCTTCCCGGCTGAGCATCCCTCCCCAGCTGGGAATCTGGGCCGGCAGACCGAATCCGAGGAAGCTCAGGGAGGCCTCGGAAATAATCACCCCCCCGATGTTGATGCTGAAGATGATGATGACAGTCGCCATAATATTGGGCAGGACATGGCGTAACAGGATTTGGGTCGTGGGGGTGCCCACAGCCTTGGCTGCCAGAAAATAGTCATTCTCTTTAACACCGATAACGGCACTTCTGACTATTCTTGAAGCGGCGATGCCTCCGGTAATCCCCAGGACCACGATGATCTGGAGGAGACCCTTTCCCGCAATGGACATGATGGTTAACAAGAGGAGCAGTCCCGGGAAGGCCATCCAGGCATCGACAAATCTTTGCATAACCAGGTCAAATTTGCCACCAATGAATCCTGAAATACCGCCTATCAGGACAGCAACGACAACATTGAGTGCAGTCGCGGCCAGACCGACGACTAACGAAAGACGAGCCCCGAGGATAAGGCGGCTCAAGAAGTCCCGCCCCAACTGATCGGTCCCCAGCAGATACCGGGCTGATGAGCCCTGCAGCATGTCTGCCGGATGCACTTTCATATAGCCATACGGAGCCAGAACATCGGCAAAGATCGCCACCAGAATCAAGAGCAAGACGATCATCCCGCAGACCGTCCCCAAGGGCTTCTCCTTGAGAAGCCTGATGAAAAAATCAACCGACCGGCTCCGTCGCTTGGGCTCACGGATGAGGGAGGGGTTCTCACTCATACCGCACCCTCGGTTCCAAATAAGGATAAATCAGGTCGATCATTAGATTGACCCCAACAACCATGACGGCGAAAACCAGGTTTACTCCGGAGACCACCGGGTAGTCTCTCTGATTGAGTGCCTCCACCATGAGACGACCTAAACCCGGCAGGTTGAATATGTTCTCCATGATAACGGAGCCACCTACCAGGATAGGCAACTGCAGGCCTACCAGGGTAACTATCGGGATGAACGCATTTTTGACAGCGTGTCTCATAACAACCACCCTCTCCTTGAGACCCTTGGCCCAGGCGGTCCTGATATAGTCCTGCCTCAGCACCTCCAGCATCATAGTGCGCGTCATTCGCATTGTGCTTGCAGACATGGCCGTCCCCAGAATCAGGCTGGGAATGAGGAACATTCCAAGATTCCCCAGCGGGTCTTCCGTGAAAGGAATCAGCTCCATCGGTGGCGCCCAGCCCCACCAGATTGCTGGGTAGATCATGACCATGATGCCCAGCCAGAAGTTCGGCGTGGCCAAGCCGATGATTGCGATGGAGCGCCCCGCGTAGTCGGCAACCGTATCCTGGCGCATCGCCGAGCAGATGCCAACGGGCAGCGCGATCAGGAGCCCGATGACGATGGCCATGACACCGAGCTCAATGGTTACCGGCAGGCTAGCAATTATTTTCTCCTCTACCGTAAAATCACTAAACATTGATTTACCAAGAGTGCCGTGAAGGAAAATACCTTCCATCCAGCGCCCATACTGCACGTAGACAGGCACGTCTAATCCCAGCATACGCATAAGAGCTTCACGGTCTATCTCGATGAAATCTATTTCTTTCATCTGAGCTTCCATTAGGTCTATCACATCTCCGGGGAGGAAGCGGACCAAAAGAAAGACCAGGATGGTCAGTATAAACACGGTGGGGATTATCAGCAGCAGCCGCCGAATAATATACGCTCTCATGTGATATACCTCATCGCGATTTCCCCCATCATTTCTTTCGTCATTGCCACCCCTCTTTTTTCATTGTGAGCCCCGATTCTATTGTCCCGACTCGCAAGTTCGTTGCATAAATCGCATCGTGTTCTGAAGTGGGCCTGTGGTTCGACAGGCTCACCACGAACGGGAGAATCCAACACTCCGTTCGCCCCGAGCCCGTCGAAGGGCCGCCGAAGGCTTTCTGTTTGTTAAGCGCACTTCTGAGACAGCAGAATCGGGGCTTCGCCAAGTTCCTTCACTGCCTCTTCGCTGCACTCAGAGCTTCGGTTCAGGACAAGCCTCGCAATGACAGTAAGAAAGGCCTCCTCTCATTATTCAATGAGTAAGGGAGCTGGGAAGCTTAAGCCTCAGCGCTAAGGACCCCCCGACCCCCTTTTTCCCTAAGGTCAGGAGCCACAAGGGGTGAAACACCTAATGACCCATTGCTTCCTTCAGCTCACTATCAATCCAGAGGCGGGAGAAGACCACTTGCATTTGAATCGCTCCAAAGCCGCCTTCGCCGTTATAACCCATCACCCACGGCCAGTGCACGTTAAAAGATGGGGCCAAAGGCCCCCAGATGAACCAGAACTGCTCTATAAAGCGCATGTCCATCTCTTTAATAAGCGGCATCTGATCCTCTATGGTAGCAGCCGCGCGGGCGGCTTCATACAGGGCGTCAAATTCCGCGTCACGGACTACGGCGTTCCTCTCTGCGCGCGACCAAAGAAAACCCATTTGCGACAATGGATCAGCCTTTACCCCCGAAGTTGCACCACGTATTTCAAAATCTCCAGTCATCTCTCTAGCATTAAATTCTACAGAGGTAGGTGTCTCAACATCCACATCAATTCCAATGTCACGCCAGTATGCGGCGACGAATTCTGTCCAGCTCAAATCAAACCGCTGGAAGTGCATGACCTCGGTCTTGAATCTAACGCCGTCGGCGCCTCGAGGATATCCAGCCTCATCAAGCAGCTTCTCGGCCCCTGCCGGGTCATACCTGTGGTATTGCTTGAGCTCTTCGGGCCACTCTTCAAATGGGATGTGATACCCCTTGAATTCCCTGCCTACTCGCCCCCGAGGTATCGTATCTGCATAACCCTTGAAGTAGGTATCGTTCATTGTCTCGAGGTCCAGTGCCATCTGCATTGCGTGGCGCACCCGGATGTCGTCAAAGGGTGGCTTGCTCACGTTCAAACTAAAACTAGCATTCGACCGTTCTGACCACGGGTGCACCACGAGTTCGGGGTTGGTTCGCATGAGGCTCTCTACCTGACCTATAGAGTTTAAATTAGCGAGGCCCTGCCAACCTATGTAATCAACCTTACCCGAGCGTAGTGCCGCCAAATAGGTCGGCACCTCCATGATCACCAGACCCCTCACGGTGTCGATATAGGGCAAGCGGTTCTCCGGGTATTTTTCGTCGTAGCCCCAGTAGGTTGGATTCTTGGTCCAGGTCACAGAGGTGGCGGGGACCAAGTCAGTTATCGTGTAGGGCCCGGTGCCGACCACGTTCCTCCAATCCTGCATGTCCCCGTATTGCTCGATTACCTCGGGGGGCTGTATAACCATACCGTGCTTGTCCAAGATAAGGTTCAGGGCATCGAGTCTTGGCTCCTTCAGCTTCATAACAACCGTCCACTTGTCGGTGGCCTCTACCGATTCGAAAGGCAAATCTGTGAGGGCACCTCCCATTGGGGAAGGTTCGGTGAAGCCGCTGCCCAAGCCCAAATAGCGGTGAAAGGAATGTTCTACATCCTTGGCAGTTAGCTCTCGCCCATTCACCGGCGGCTTATCATGCCAGTGAACGCCCTGGCGGATGTGGAAGATATACGTTGTGGCGTCGGGCTGTTCCCAGCTTTCAGCCAGCGCCCCCCTTAGGGCGTATAAAGGCGCCATGTACCCGCCGACAAAGGGATATGTGTCCCTGTCTATTGCCCAGTCCACGACGGCCAGTTTCTCTACAACGCCACTGGTGATGAATAACGCTAAATGGCTATACCAAGCATCCAGCTTCGATGCCACTAATGAGGTGTTTTTCAGGACGTGTGTCAATGTCCCGCCATACTCAGGTGCACTCACTACCATACCTGTGCTGGGGTCTGTCACATACTTCTTCTCGGCAGCAACGGCTGCCGAACCGGTCCAAAGGACGATCAGACCCAGGATGAGGGCCAGCAGGGTTGCCCTGAAGTTTGATTTGCTTTTTTGATGATCAATCTTTTTCCTTTCGATTGAATGTTCAAAATTAAGGATTGCTTTAAAACCTGCTTTCGTTCCCGAAAGCACGTTCTCAACGATGCTTCTGATTATTATTTTCATTTTGACCTTTTCTGCTTTTTGATTAAAAACAAGATTATTAAAACCTGCTTTCGTTCCCGAAAGCACGTTCTCGAGGATTCTTCTACTTTTTTGAAGGTTCATCGTGTTCCTTTCTGCTTTTTGATTAAAAACAAGATTGCGGGTTGCTTTAAAACTTGTTTTCGTTCCCGAAAGCAAGTTCTCGACGTTTTCTCTACACATTGGGTCTCCTTCATTTTCAAGTGATCAAAAAACCAATTCATTGCCTCCAGGATGGGGCAATGAACTATAAACCGACGCACTCAGGCGCCGATGATTTTCCAAATTCCCCATTGCCGTTCCGTTCCCGGAACGGAGAACGAGGGATCTCAAGGATCTCTCCCTGATGTCGAGATAAGATAAGGGGGGACAATCCAATGAACTGGGGACTTGGGATTTAGAACGTGGGTGCTGTGTGCCGGGTGCCGGGTGCCGGGTGATTGAATGATACTCTCATATTAACCTTTTGTCAAGAAATTTTTATACTTGAAACGGGTTAATTTCAGACTTTCATGTCATCCTGATTGATAGCTGACAGCGAAAAGCCATTTCGCGACAGCGACTCTTTAAGGAAAATATTTTATATCCAAAAAAAATCAACATTTTTTTTAAGACAGATCCGATTTAGTCATTTAAGGCAAATTTTTCTCATATCCAGAAATAGTATAATCGCTCTGCAAATGTATCAAGATTTTTTTAAATATGGCGACTCATTCATTCATGAGTGTCTTCTGATGATCAAAGAAAATACGTTTTCATATACGGAAGTCAACATTTTTGGCACTTTTCCATTCCCCGTTGATCGTTTCTAAAAATCCTCTGCTGAGGATATGAAGTTTTAGATGACTTTCGGCTCAATCAATAGGAGCGAAATTGAAATGAAACCTTCAGCCCAAGGCGATTTCTTGAAAACTATCACAAAAGAACGATGATGGCAAAATCCTGGTAGGTTTCATTATCCCCTTCAGTATCCTCTCTCAATATAACAATATTCAGAGGAGGTCAATCGATTTTTTTTTGCTCACCTTGATTCCTCAGTGGCGAGTGCTGGTGTCATCCTGGAGTTGATCCTCGCTCTTCTCTGTGTCAGTCCTTAAAAATACTGGACAATCCTGCCCTTCCAGGAATGAAAAGCATGGGATTCAGAGCGAATCATTTCAAGGACTGATGCTCAGTCGGCACGCGTTTCGATGGTCCGCTGAGATAACGGGGAAAACTCTTTCAGTTCTGCTCTGCTTAAAACTTTCCACTTTTGGAAGAAGGCCAATATCTTTTTCTCGATGGGTTTGTCGGTTCCTTTTGACCGGAGACTGCCCTTATCATTCAAGGGATTGCGGGAAAATCTACCAAGATGTTGCCTTCAGAGAGCCAGAGGCGATAACGTTGATGACATCATTGATGATTTCCCGAATTGGAAGGCAGAGGATATTGAGGCTTGTCTCGCCGAGGCAGCCTCCCTGGCAGAAGAACCAATCATTCCGATTGATTTAGAAGCGCAGGAAGGGTGAAAATCAGGGTCGATGAGAACATCCCCAAGATGACTGTCAGGGCACTATCAGCACGAGGAGATGATCTCCTCGAGATCCGAGGAACCGAATGCGAAGGCATTCCAGCTGATCAAGTCTGGCAAATCTGCCAAGATCAAAAAAGACTTTTCAATTCGACAGAGAGGGGCTTTTCCAAAGCCCGAGAATCGAATCACTAGGGAATGAGGATTGTTTGCCTCAAACAACCCAGTGGCCAAGGCATCCATCAATGCGATTTACAATGAGCGCAAATTGGATCTTGGTTTAGAATCGTTACACAATCGAATTGTTGGTGGGCTTGGGATGTGATAAAATAAGAGTAAATATTTTTCTTCACTCACAATACAGAGGGAAAAATGGATCAAGTATCAGAAGATTGGGCCATTCGGTTCCGGTTTCATTACTGAACTGAATGAAAGCGATGAATTGATTGGCAGCGAGATCCCGGATGCCAGTAAATTTATTAAATTTATCAGAGAGCCGCCTTCGATTATGTTCGTCAGCTCATAGGACCCCATGCCGACCAGGTTCCTCCAATCCTTTTTCATTGCAAAAGCAAATGTCTGAAAAGAAAAACTTTCACATGTCTCCGGATGCTTTCCGGCACCATGGTAAAGCTGTCGTCGACTGGATTGCCGATTATTATGAAGCCATTGATTCTTTCCCCGTCTTTTCTCGAGCCCAACCCGGTGATATCCGTTCCGCTCTGCCGGCAGAACCTCCCTGGCATGGAGAAAAATTTGAGACGATTTTGCAGGATATGGATCGTCTCCTCCCCGGAGTGACACATTGGCAGTCCCCCAATTTTTTTGCTTTTTTTCCTGCCAATGCTTCCGGACCCTCGATCCTGGGGGATTTGCTTTCATCCGGATTGGTAGTTCAGGGGATGCTCTAGTCAACCAGTCCTGCCTGCACGGAGTTGGAAACCCATGTGTTGGATTGGCTGGTGGACATGTTGGGCTTACCTGCCAAATTCAAATCGGACTCAACAGGTGGAGGAGTGATTCAGGATACGGCTTCCAGCGCCTCCCTCTGTGCGCTACTGGCGGCACGTGAGCGTGTAACGGGTTTTGCCAGCAACGAAACAGGATGCGATGGTCGCTTGGTGGCCTATGCCTCCACACAAGCCCACTCCTCCGTGGAGAAAGCCGTCAAAATCGCAGGTATTGGAAGGCAAAACCTACGCCTGATTGCAGTGGATGACAATTTTGCCATGCGTCCTGATGAACTCGCCCGGCAAATCGATGAGGATCGCCAGGCAGGTTTAATTCCATGTTTTGTTTGCGCTACCATGGGGACGACTTCCTCCAATGCCATGGATCCCTTTGGGGCGGCGTTTCCGCTCCTTGAAGCTCTGGTTTGTTATTCGCCACTACGGAATCGAAGGATTGCGTTAGCACATCAAACACCACATTGAAATGGCACAAGATTTTGCGCAATGGATCGAAGCGTCCGAACATTTCGAGTTGGCGGCGCCCGCCCCCTTGAATCTGGTTTGCTTCCGGCATGCGCAAGTGGCATGGCTCATATTAATGCTTTTCACGCCAGCGACTATTCATAGCGCACCCTCGGGTCCAGATAGGGATAAATCAGGTCGATGAGGAGATTGAGCAGCACTACCCCGGTGGCGAAAAACAGGTTGACTCCGGAGACCATCGGGTAGTCCCGGTCATTGAGGGCACTCAGCAAGAGACGACCGAGCCCCGGCAGGTTAAAGATGTTCTCCATGATCACGGCGCCCCCCACCAGGATCGGTAACTGCAGGCCGATCAGGGTCACCACCGGGATGAGGGCATTCTTGATGGCATGTCGGATCACCACGGCCCGCTCCTTGAGCCCCTTGGACCAGGCGGTGCGGACATAGTCCTGCCGGAGTACCTCCAACATCATGGTGCGCATCATCCGCATGGTGGCAGCCGCCGAGGCCGTTCCCAGAATCAGGCTGGGGATGAGAAACCCCCAGAGATTCCCCAGCGGATCCTCTGTGAAATGAACCCATTCCGTCGGCGGTGCCCAGCCCCACCAGATGGCCGGGTAGATCATCACCATCACGCCCAGCCAGAAGTTCGGCGTGGCCAGGCCGATAATGGCAACTGAGCGCCCCAGGAAGTCCACGACCGTATCTTGGCGAATCGCCGAGTAGATGCCCACGGGCAGCGCGATGACGAGTCCGATGAGGATTGCCAGGATACCCAGCTCAAGGGTGACCGGCAGTCTACCTATTATCTTCTCCTCGACCGACCAGTGGCCCAACAGTGAATTGCCAAGGGTGCCGCGCAGCAAGATACCTCCCATCCAGCGTCCATATTGTACCCAGACAGGCACGTCCAGTCCCAGCTCATGCTCAAGCGCTTTACGGTCAAGCGACTTACCGACTACTGAGACTTCCATCCTCGCTTGCATGACGTCGATGACATCGCCGGGGATGAAGCGCACCGAGAGAAAGACCAGGATGCTCAAGATAAACAGGGTGGGGATGATGAGCAATAACCGCCTGATGATATAGGCTCTCACGGGAAACCCCTAATGCCCCATGGCTTCCTTCAGCTCACTATCAATCCAGAGACGGGAGAAAACGGTGATATATCGATTTTCTCCCAACCACACCTCTCCGTTATAGCCTATGATCCACGGCTGGACCACCGTATACTCTGGGGCGATAGGGCCAAAGAGCGTCCAGAAGTTCTCTATCGCATACTGATTCAGCTCTTTAGTTATGCTGTTTACTTCCTCCATGGTGGTAGCCGCTTCCTTCTCCTTAAACTTGGCATTATACCACGGGTCGTCGACATTGGAGGAGTCCCATGTTACATCCGTATAGCGCATCCCCCCTGCCCATCCTAATGGTACGGTTTTCCCGGCCGCTTCCGCATTGATCAATCTAAAATCTGCCGACTTTCTTCTAGCGACAAAGCCAGCAATTGGCGGTACATCAATCTCTACATCGACGCCAATCTTTTTCCAGTATGAAGCGAGTAATTGTATATAGTTCAAATCGTAGTTCGCGTTCTGCGTAAAGTCGGTCTTAAATCTCACGCCGTCCGCGCCACGCGGAAATCCGGCCTCATCAAGCAACGCTTCGGCACCTTCCGGGTCGTAGTCAAAGACCTTCTTGATCACTTCGGGCCAATCTTCGAATGGGATGATAGCCTGTGAAATAGACCGGCTCAGCTGCCCCTGAGGTATTATATCGGCATAACCCTTAAAGAAGGCGTTGTTGATTTCCTCGAGGTTCAGTGCCATTTGCAGGGCCTTGCGCACCCTGATGTCGTCAAAGGGCTCCGCCTGAACGTTCATGCCAATACTATTCTTCGAATTAAAGGCAAGCGGCCATATCACGATTTCGGGGTTGGTCTTCCGGAGGCTCTCTACCTGATCGATAGATTTTATTTGACCTCCGCCGATCACACCTAAGTAATCAAGCTGACCCGTGCGCAGTGTCGCCAGACGTGTCGCCAGTTCCGGCATAACTAGTGCCCTTATCCGCTCAACGTAGGGCAAGCGGTTCTGCGGGTATTTTTCATCGGTGCCCCAGTAGTCCGGATTCTTGGTCCAGGTAATAGAGCTGCCCTCGGTCCGGTGAGTCAGCATGAAGGGTCCGGTGCCGACCAAGTTCCTCCAATCCTGCATGTCCCCGTGTTTCTCAATCACTTCGGGGGGGTAGATGAAGCCGGTGAATTCGTTGAAGATAGCAGTCAGAACAGTGAGACTTGGCTCCTGCAGCTCGAAAACAACCGTATGTTTGTCGGTGGCCGTAACCGATTCCACGCTCACACCTGACAACGCACCATATCCAGCAGCTTCGCTAGGCTCGGTGAAACCACTGCCGAGTCCCAAGATACGGTGATAGTTGTACTCGATATCCTGGGCCGTCAAGGCTCTGCCATTCATGGGGGCTTTATTGTGCCAATGCACGCCCTGGCGGACTTTGACAACAACAGTTAGTGGGTCAGGTTGCGACCAGCTTTCCGCCAGAGCCCCTTTCGTGAATGTTGGAGGAGAGAAAGAATAGAAGTCAAATTTGTCCCTGGGCGTTGCCCAGTCCGCCATGCCCAGCTTCTCGACGACGGGATCGATTAGACCTTCTGACGATGAGCCTATGGCCAGGATGTCAGCACTCGTCGCTGTCACTCCCTTGGCAAAAGTTATTGTCCCGCCATACTCCGGAGCGGTCACCACCTTACCTGTGCTGGGGTCCGTTACATACTTCTGGGCGGCAGCCGGGCTGACCCAGAAAGCGGCCACCATCAGGGTGAGGGTGAGCAGAATTACACTGAAGGTTGATTTGCTATTTTGATGATCCATCTTTTCCCTTTCAATTGCATGTTCAGAATTAAGGTTTGCTTGAAAACCTGCTTTCGTTCCCGAAAACCCGTTCTCGACGATGCTTCTGATTATTATTTTCATTTTTACCTCTAATATAAAAAGTTAAAAAAGCAATATTCACCATGAATATTACCCTATCAAAAAAACCGATTCACTGGCGCCAGGATTGGGCCATGAACCCTGAGCTTTCAATTCTCTCGAGGCATTTCCATTGGCTGAAATGAACTGAGGTGCGACTCAAGGATCTCTCCCTGAAGTCGAGATGAGATAAGGGGGACAGCCCAATGAACTGGGAACTTGGGATTTAGAACGTGGGAACTGGGCGCCGGGTGATTGAATGATACTCTCATATTAACCTTATTGTCAAGAATTTTTATATTTGACGGGTTAATTTCAGACTTTCATGTCATCCTGATTGATAGCTGTCAGCGAAAAACCATTTCGCGACAGCGACTCTTTAAGGAAAATAGTTTATATCCAGAAAAAAATCAACATATTTTTTAAGACAGATCCGATTTAGTCATTTAAGGCAAATTTTTCTCATATCCAGAAATAGTATAAGTTGTGCTTGACTTCCCAGTACCCACTTACCATAAACGTTCGGCTTACAAAATAGAGCACTAGTATAAAAAATGACCTTCATGAGAAAATTATTTTACCTTTGACAATAAGTCTGATTCTGGAATAGATGTTAATTCAGAATCTCGATAGTGAACCATTTATAGTGGGAGCAATAATGATTGATAGGATAAACATTGATGCAAGTATTCATTTTGGCAAGCCTTGCATTGCAGGGACAAGAATTCCAGTACAAAATGTTCTGGAATTACTGAAAGAAGAAGTATCTTTCCATGAAATTATAAAAGATTATTACCCCGATCTTAAGCCTGAAGATATCCATGCCTGTTTGGAGTATGCAATTGCGCTTGTGGCCTCTGAAGACATTGACTTGACGCCGGAACCAGCATGAAATTTTTACTCGACCAAGATGTTTACGTAAGCACCTTGCGTTTGCTCCGCACAGAGCGGTTCACTGCTTGAAGCGCTCCTTGATCCATAACGGTCATCTCCTAAAGGGCGACTCGTCCGAAAATGCTCTCGAAATTTTTTAAATCAGGGGACTCCTCCTTAAATAGGGGAATGCCTGGAAGGAGTACTCTCACCAACCTGGCCATCTGACTTCCAATTCCTGAAGCGAAAATTCAATGATCAATCATTGTTCACAACCTTAATCAAATTCAGAAATCTATTGCAAATGATTGGTAACTGTCCCCGAATTTTCGGAATCCGTAATCCCGGCAAAACAATTCAATCTCGTGTCGTATAAAGTTTATTCACTTTTTTCTCCAGTGCGTCCAAGCGACTTTCCAGCTCTTCCAGGTATTTCAGAAGGGCGAGGGAAATGTTTAGCTCCCGGGCTCTGTCTTCACTTTTTTGCAATGCTTTTTCCTGAACGGCCGCTTCCATCTTTTTTTGAAGATCCAGTAAATTTCCGGATTCGTTCATCATTTCCTCCTCTCAGGGTCTCACCTCATAATACAGATTGGCCGGGTCGTCAAAATCATGTTCTTTGAATTGGGTGAAACCGGCCTCATGGGTCATTTTGCGGGCCACGTGCGGATTGAAACCCAACGTCCCCAATCCCATACCACCGGGTTCTGACATCGCAGAAGACAGACACGACGCGATAGAAAAACCATACATCATGGCCAATACCGGGTTTCTCGTATTTTCTTCAAAATCGGGGTCACTCCGGATGTCTTTGATCAGCCAGGTTCCTTCCGGCTTGAGGGCTTTGTAAATTGCGGCAATGACTCGGTCCGGTCGTGTCATATCGTGGATACAATCCAGGGTAATTAAAAAGTCGAAAGTGGGTTCACCAGGTAGATCTTCACCCCGTGCTACGTGAAATTTTACGTTCCCAACCCCTGCTTTTGCGGCTCTCTCCTGCGCCTGTTCGATGGCAAAAGAAGAGGAATCGTAACCATGAAATTCCGATTGTGGGAAGGCCTCGGCCAGCGCAGTCAATGCCACTCCCGCACCACAACCGACGTCCGCAGCAGCGCCCCCTCGTTTCAACTTGGATACCACCCCCTCCAGGGCTGGTAAAATGGTTGGAACGAGTGCCAGTCTGGACCAAGGTCCCAGCGTACGCGCAATTTGATGCGCGGCGGCAGGACCGAGATCCTGGTAAGTCAATCCGATTCCCGTGCGAAAGGCGTCCGCCAGACTTTTTACGATATCCGGATGCATCGGTTCCCCAAAAGCGCCTGTTGCGAACCACAAGCTGCTTTCCTCGTTGACCAGGACTTCTCTTCCGATTGCAGTCAATTCAAAACGATTCCCGGATTCGTGCGCCAGCAAGCCTGCTGCCGCTTGGTTGCGCAACCACTCCAGGAGCCAGCGTTCGTGCAAACCCGTCTTCTCTGCAAGTGCCTTCGCAGTCGTCATTCCGGCTCCATCCAAGGCTTGATACAATCCAAGGCGATCCCCCAAGTGGATCATTAAAGAAACCATTTCCCCTTCCTTGTACTTCCAGACTTTTAAGGAAAACTCCTCCAATTCTTCCTGGTCCAGTACCTTTTTTTTGATTTTTTCCGTCATTTATTTTGCTCCGTGGAGTTCATCGGATTCTGAAGATACTCCCTAAGGTCTTTTTAGCCAGTCTTCTTTAAAAAGACGATGCCGCCGCACTGGCAAAGCAACTTCACTTTCTTTGCCTGCTTTGAAAAACCATGGCGCTGTTACCTGAAACCACTTGCCAGGCGCCTTCCCGGATTTCCTGTTCCAACTGGCCCGGCCACCAACCGGCATACCCCAGGTAAACTCGAAATTGCTCCCCGGAATTGCTGAATCGGGAAACCATTTCGAAGAGTCTGCGACTGCCTCCGAAATAGATGTTTTCCAGAACGTGAATTGTTTCATCGGGAGGGGAGGGCGTTTGGATCAAAAGAAATGCCTGGCTCCTGGCCACGGGTCCCCCAATATACAAACGATTTTCCTCAGGGATCCCTTTAAATTCCGCTCCCAATGCTGAAAGTTCGATGTTCGTTGGTCGATTGACGATCAGCCCCATACTGCCGGATGCGCTGTGATCCGTCAGCAAAATGATGGTTTCTCCGAAATAAGTGCCTTGCAATTGCGGATTGGCAATCAGGAACTTTCCTTTTGCCAATTCCTCCCGAAGCGGACGCTTGGAGAGGGCTGCCAATTGGGCCGGGGAGTTGAACAAGAGATTCTGTTCTGCCCATTCTGCTGAAACCCAACACAGCAAAATCAGGCAGGCGAATATCGAAATATTTTTCATACCATCTCCACGCTGAATTCTCATAAAACCCATGCGAATGACGATTATTCGACAATGCGACTTGAAAAGTCCAGCGAAATTTCTTGAATATGCCAATTTATTGTAAGTGTGCTGGTGCGCATGAATTGACTTTATACGAGCTGTCGATATATTTAAGTCTCGACCCCGAAGGAAAAAGTAGCATAATAATCAAATTCGACCCATCACGATTCGAGATTCATGAGTAAACGAACAGGGGGACATATCCTGGCGGATCAACTCAAAATTCAGGGAGTGAAACGTGTTTTCTGTTTGCCTGGTGAGAGTTTTTTAGAGTTGTTGGACGGGCTTTATGAACACAGGGACACCATCCAGGTTATCACCGCCCGGCATGAGGGAGGCGCGGCCAATATGGCTGAGGCGTCTGCCAAACTGACGGGTGATCCGGGAGTGTGTCTGGTGACCCGCGGACCAGGCGCCACTAATGCATCCATTGGAATTCATACGGCATTTCAAGATTCCACTCCCCTGATTCTTCTCATAGGCCAGGTAGGGCGTTCGATGGTGGACCGGGAAGCCTTTCAAGAAATCGATTTCCGTCGTATGTTCGGAGAGATGGCAAAATGGGTTGCGCAAATCGAAATGGCCTCCCGCATTCCGGAATACGTCGGCCGGGCGTTTCACGTCGCCCTTTCCGGAAGACCGGGTCCCGTGGTGCTGGCCTTGCCGGAAGACATGCTTCGTGAAGAGGCCGACGTGGAGGACGGCAATCCGGCGCATCGCATCCAAGCGGCTCCTTCTCCCCGGGCCATGGAAGCATTCCGCAGGCACCTGGAAAGCGCTGAATCTCCTTTACTGATTGTCGGAGGCGCCACCTGGACCGCAGAGGCGATTGCCCGTATTACCGAATTCGTGGAAGCGAACCGGCTACCGGTTGCAGCATCTTTTCGAGCCCAGGATTGCTTCGACAACCGGCATCCCCAATATATCGGGGACGTCGGCATCGCCATCAATCCGTACCTGGAAAATCGTTTCAAAAGCAGTGATTTGCTGATTGCCGCCGGACCCAGGCTCGGGGAAATGACGACTTCCGGTTACACGCTGCTCGACGTTCCCAATCCCACCCAGAAGTTGGTCCATATTCACCCCGGAGCCGGAGAATTGGGCAGTGTTTTTTATCCCACCCTGGCCATCAACTCCTCCATGCCGGAATTTGCTGCCGCCCTCAGTTTGCTGCCCCCTGTGGATAGCAGTCGATGGCAGGCAAACCTGGTCGATGCGCGTGAATCCTACTTGAAACATATCGTGCCCACTCCGGTTCCGGGAGCCCTCAATTTTGGTGAAATCGTCACACATTTGAGTGAAGTGTTGCCTGAAGAAAGCATCATCACCAATGGCGCGGGAAATTATACGGTGTGGGTGCATCGTTTTTTTCAGCACAAACGTTTCCGCACGCAAATTGCTCCCAGCAACGGCGCCATGGGATATTCGGTACCTGCTGCCATCGGTGCGAAACTGTCTGCGCCGGAACGATGCGTGGTCAGTTTTAACGGTGATGGATGTTTCCAGATTTTCGGCCAGGAGCTGGGAACTGCCATGCAATACGGGGTGGCCGTGATTTTTATCGTCGTCAACAACGGAATGCTGGGCACCATCCGCATGCACCAGGAACGTCACCATCCGGCACGCGTGATGGCCACCGATTTGAAAAACCCTGATTTTGTCGCGCTCGCTCGAGCTTATGGCGCGTTTGGGGAACGGGTGTCCCGAACCGAAGCCTTTCCACCAGCATTTGATAGGGCCAGGGCCAGTGGCAAACCGGCTCTCCTGGAATTGATCGTCGACCCGGAAGCGCTCACTCCAAAACAATCTCTCAGTGCCATACGAAAGGCTTCGCAAACGAAAATGAGTGATTGAGCGATTCCCTCTTGCCCAGTATCGTTGCAAAAACATGCGTTATCCGGAGTTGACATGCCCCTGAACCTGGATTTTTCTGCAGATGCGAACGTCGTTTCCACTATCGCCGAAGCGCATCGCCTGGCTTTCGGCCATCTCTTCAATCCCACCTACGCTACTGAAACCTCCCGGATCGATCCCCTTCCCCATCAACGGATTGCCGTCTACGAACACATGTTGCCACAGTCCCCGCTTCGTTTTCTGTTAGCAGACGACGCGGGAGCCGGTAAGACGATCATGACGGGGCTGTACGTGCGCGAAATGCTGTCGCGGCAACTCATTCATCGCGTACTCATCGTGCCACCTGCCGGCCTGGTGGGCAACTGGGAACGTGAATTGTGGAACCTGTTTCACTTGCAATTCAATATCATCAGTGGCGCTGACGCGCGATCCGGTAATCCCTTTCTTGGTCCGGAAAGTGACCTGGTTATCGTCAGCATCGACACCCTGGCCGGTGAACGCCTATTCAGTCAACTCGAAGACCCAACGACCATAGCCTATGATCTCGTAGTTTTCGACGAGGCTCACAAGCTCTCCGCGAATCGTCTGCCGGATATGCGGGTTCGCAAAACAGACCGCTACAAACTGGCGGAAGCCATCGCGGGAGCCGGGAGCGGCAGTGAACCATGGACCCTGCGCTGGTCCGCTCAAAACCTGCTGCTCTTGACGGCAACGCCTCACATGGGAAAGGACGAGCCCTATTATTACCTGTGGCGTTTGTTGTTGCCAGACGAGCTCTCGACATACGATGCATTCGCCAGGATCTCCAAGGAGCACCAAAGGAAGCATTACATTCGCCGTACCAAGGAGGAGATGGTCCACTTTGATGGCTCCCCGCTCTATCCCCGGAGATCCTGCAACACGATAAGCTACGAACTGACTCGAGGAGTGGGAAGCGAACAGGAACTATACGACGAAACGACGGACTACATCCGCAGTTACTACAACCGGGCCCGCTTCCTGAATCGATCCGCCGCCCGCCTGGCAATGAGCGTTTTCCAGCGCCGGCTTGCCAGCTCCACTTATGCCCTGGTGCGTTCTTTCGAGCGTCGCGAGGAAAAACTCAGGGGTTGGATCAACGACATTCGGAATGGTCGGCTCAGTGAGGAACGACTCGCGCAACAACAACGAATCCTTGATCAGCTTGATGATCCTTTTGCAACGAGTACCGCTGATGAGGACAGCATAACTGGAGACGCCGGTGAACGACTCGAGGACTTCGAAGGCGGTCTCCTGGCCGGCACCGTCGCGGTCAGTCTCAGCGAACTCGAGACGGAACTTTCCCGGGTCGCGGAGTTGCTCGACCAGGCAAAGAAACTGGACAACGCCGGGGAAGAATCCAAGTTCGAGAAGCTCCGGGAAGTCCTCCAGGATCCCGAATATGCCGACCAGAAATTCATTATCTTCACTGAACATCGTGATACGGCGCATTTCCTGGTACGCCGGCTCGAAAGCCTTGGTTTCACCGGTCTGGTCTCCCTGATCCACGGTGGCTTACCATACCAGGAACGCGAGCGGCAAGTGGAGTTTTTCCGCAAACCCGTGGACGAGGGGGGAGCCAATTACCTGGTGGCCACCGACGCTGCCGGAGAGGGAATCAATCTCCAGTTTTGCTGGTTGATGGTGAATTACGACATCCCCTGGAATCCGGCGCGGCTCGAGCAGCGGATGGGAAGAATTCATCGCTATGGCCAGGAGCATGACCCGGTGATCATCATCAACCTGGTGGCGGGAAGCACTCGTGAAGGACGAGTTCTGAGGACCTTGCTCGACAAGCTCGAATCGATCCGCCAACAACTCCAGTCCGACAAGGTTTTCGACGTCATCGGCCGCCTCTTCCAGGACCTGTCTATCAGCGATTACCTCGAACAGGCGCTCACGGAAGAAGACCCTGCGGCAGCGGCCGCACGATTGCAAGGCGACTTCACGCAGGAGCAGGTGAGCGCTCTTGAAGAAAAGGAACGCGCTCTGTTTGGAGAGGGAGGCGAAGTCCGTCGCAAACTGGCAAGTCTCAACGATCAGGCGGAGCAGGAAAGTTACCGGCGTCTTCTCCCCGGCTACGTACGACGATTCGTGGAGAAAGCGGCGCCTTTGCTCAATCTGCGGATCGAAGGAAACCTGGAGACAACCTTCACCCTGCTCCCGCAACGACCCTGTGCGCTCGATCCGTTGTTACGGGCGTTTGAAATGTATCCCGAATCCGCCCGCGGTCACCTGACAGTGTCCAAGCCTCGAAACGACGAAGAGGCGATCTGGATGCACCCCGGCGAACCACTCTTTGATCGAATCTCCTCCTTGATTTTAAGCCGCTTCGCAGACGAAGGACTGAAAGGCGCCGTGTTCATCGACCCTCACGCAGCCGAACCGTACCTGTTCCATATTGCCTTGGTTTCCGTTGAACGTTCTCACGGCCAGGACAACGCGGAGTCGATCGACCTGTTGAACAATGCGGGCGACGATGAAACAGGTGCCCGGGTTCCCAACCATTCGACCGAAATGGACCGTGGGATGCGAGTTGATTCCAGGTTGGTCGGTCTGCGTCAAAGGGAGGACGGTACCTTTGAGGATTCTCCGGTTGAGCATTTGCTTCTGCTGCGGGGAACCCGGAATTTTGCGCCGGGCCGGGTGCCGCTTGCACGCCGAGCACGAAGTTTGGTATCCGCTGCGTATGATTTTGCTCGGGATGAAGTGGTGGAACGTATGGTAGAGTTCAACCAACAGCGAATTCTCGATGAATTACCGGCTCGTATGGAGCAGGTCCGTCGGGGCTTTGACCACCAGGCCGCGGAACTCGCGCAGGTCCGGAGCCGCATTAGCGAAAAAGCCCGCACTGGTGATCGAAAAGCGGCGGAAGAACTCTCCCGGATCAAGGAACGGCAGCGGAGTTTGAAGGCAGCCAAAACCCGTCGACTCGACGAACTGGCATCCGAACCGCATCTTATTCAGCCTGGTGCAGTCGAATTCCTTGCGCATGCCCTCGTGGTACCCGTCCAGAATCAAGAGGAAATCGAGCGTTACGATGCGGACGTTGAAGCGATCGCCATCAAATTTGCGGTTACATACGAGAAAAGCTTTGGCGCCGAGGTGAAGGACGTTTCACGTCCCGAACTCGCGCACCGTGCGGGGCTGACCGCCTGGCCCGGCTTCGATCTCCTGTCCCGCCGTCCTGCGAGCTCTCATGATCCTGTGGAAGGTTCCCGCACGATCGATCAAAAGATATCATGGACGCATTCCCGCCCGGTCGAGCCAAATGTACGCTACGAGGAGCGAGCCATCGAAGTCAAGGGCCGTACCGGCACGGGTATCATCGAGATGAGCGATAATGAATGGACCAGGGCCTGCAATCTCCGTGACCGGTACTGGCTTTACGTCGTTTTTGACTGCGCCACCCCACGCCCGCGTTTGCTGCGGGTGTGCAACCCCTTCGCCAGGCTGTTCACCCGAAGCCGTGAATCTCAGGCCTTCACTTTCACCGCCAACTCGCTCTTGGAGATCGCCGAATAAAACCGAATGGCAAAGTGAAATGAAAGGAACGCGCGTGATACCGTTTTTATTGCAGTCGTATCCCGAATTCAATGGACAAGTTTGACGATCACTCGTATGTTATATGTATATCAATACTGGAAACAGTGAGGTTCGAATTCGAAGGTTCTGCATACCATTATTCTTGCTGGCATGAACGCCGCCGTGTTTCCCGACGAGATCCTCAGTTTTCTCGCGAATTACCTGGTGGAGAAGTTGCGCCACGGAGTGCCTCACATGAATGCGGTTCGGCATTGAAAAATCTACGGTTTGTCAAATAGTTTGAAGAAATACCTGAGTATACCGAAGGAAAGGTTAATAAAATGGGAGCAACGCACGTCACCGTTACCATTCGGAATCCGGCTGAACCGGACAGAAGTTGGGAAGAGCTGTTCCTGGTCGATACGGGAGCGACCGATTCGCTCGTGCCCAGAGCACACCTGGAAGCCATCGGTCTCAAGCCCAAAGGCCAGCGGGTATATGAACTGGCCGATGGTCGTCAGATCAAAATGGATATTACGACCGCGGACATTGAATTCATGGGCGAAATCGTCGGTGGAACGATTTTATTCGGCGAGGCGAATGCCGAGCCGCTGTTGGGTGTCACCGCCTTGGAATCAGTGGGTATCGAAGTCGACCCGAGCAACCAACGTTTGAAAAGACGGTCCGCCGTGCGGCTCAAGAGTCTCGAACAAAAAATTAAGAATATTTGATTCATGAAAAGCGAGATATAGGTAAGATAGAAGTCACAAACAGGTCGAATGCCTCATTCAAAAAAGTACACACTTCTCCGCAACAGATAGGTTTGAGATGACTGACGAACTCCTCTCCAACTCTCAGAGACTGACTACCGACAAAGATCACATATTGGAACAATCAAAACAGGATCAAGTCCCAATAACGCAGTCTAAATACGATATCGAATCCGATCCGGACAGTGGCCTCGAGACCGAAAAAGACGATTTGGAAATAAAAATCGAACGTCCTTTTGATCCCGAAAAAATTAAAGTACGGACAACCAATATCGTCGTGGAATTGCTGGTTTCGAGACTCTCATATAAAGAGATCGATCTGGAGCCCGACTTTCAGCGTTTGTCTGTATGGAATGAACGGCAGAGATGCCAGTTGATAGAATCCCTTCTCTTGCGCATTCCCATCCCTGTTTTCTATGTGGCTGCGGATGAGCAAGAAAATTGGGCCGTCGTCGACGGAGTTCAGCGCATGTCGACCATTTATGATTACGTGAAAGATGAATTTCCCCTTAAACAACTCGAGTATCTCTCTCAATTCGAAGTACGGAAATACAGCGAACTTCCGCGACCGATGCAACGGCGGATTGTGGAGACTCAACTGGTCGTGAATATCATAGATCCGAGCACGCCAGAAGACGTAATGTTCAACATTTTCCGGCGCATCAACACGGGTGGTGTGAAATTGAACGGGCAGGAAATTCGTAACGCTCTGTATCGCGGTCCCATCCGGCAATATCTGAAAGAACTCGCAGAAAGCGAGGAATTCCTCTTGGCCACAGATCGTTCGATCAAAAAAAACAGAATGGCCGATCGCGAATGCGTTTTGCGCTTCCTTGCCTTTTACATAGGCCGCTGGGAAGACTATGACGCCAGTAAACTGGATAATATTCTAAACCGGACCATGACGAAGATCAATGAAATGACTCCAGAACAACGGGACGCCATCTCCGAGGATTTCAAAAAAGCGATGTCGGTCGCTCGCATCATTTTTGGTAAGAATGCGTTTCGTAGGCGTTACAAGCGGGATGATTTCCGTCGTCCTCCGGTCAGCAAGGCATTGTTCGAAGCCTGGAGCGTTCAATTGGCGCGCTGCTCACCCGAACAGATCAAATCGCTTCGCAAAAAACGGGAGGAGGTTAATGATCGGTTCATCACGCTAATGAATGAAGACAATGAGTTCGATAACGCGATCTCATATTCTACCGGATTACCCGAGCGCGTTAAAAAACGCTTCAGCACGATCGAAAAGTTGGTTGGGGAGATGGTATAATGCTCAGCATGATCAAACTGTTGAATTTCAAGTGCTTCCAAAGTCTGGAGTTGAGTTGCGCACCGCTTACGCTCTTGTGTGGCTTGAATGGTATGGGAAAAAGTAGCGTGATTCAGGCGTTACTTATCCTGCGACAATCGTTTTTTTCGGGAGACCTGACTGACGGTAAGTTAGTCTTGGGTGGAGAACTCGTGGACCTCGGGACCGGCGTGGACGTGCTTTTTGAAGGCGCGGATAGTGATAGCGTCGGATTTGAGCTCCATAGTGACAAAATTTCGACCCCATGGTCACTCGCATTCGATTATTCGAAAGCTACCGATCAATTATCTGTCGTGTCCAGTGATCCGAATCGGACAACTCCTTTGATGCCGGAATTATGGCGTGAAGTCCCGCCTTTCGTGAGCTTGGTCTATATTGATGCGGAACGGATCGGCCCTCGAAAAATCTATCCACTTTCGGAAACCCAGGGTCGCCGAAGCGACTTTGGAGTGGGTAATGAATACGCGTTGAACTACTTGAACCTGCATCAGGACGAGCGATTGCCGGATGAAGACCCACGTTTCCCCGGCGCTCGCAGTAGCCGTTTGATCAGGGTCGTCAATCGGTGGTTACAGGAAGTAACTCCGGGCGTCGAACTGCAGCTTGAAACCGTTTCCGCTGCTGATGCCCTGATCGCTGGTTTTTCATTCGATCGACCGGGAGATGTTGCAACGCGGCGTTATCGCACGACAAACGTGGGATTCGGTCTATCATATACATTGCCGGTGTTGCTCGCTCTACTAGCGCCTGCGGGTACGTTATGCTTGATAGAGAATCCCGAGGCGCACCTGCACCCACGTGGGCAGACCAAACTGGCGGAGCTTGCGGTACGCGCTTCCCTGGCAGGCGTTCAGGTAATCGTCGAAACCCACAGCGACCACTTCATGGACGGAGTTCGTATTTCTGTCAGAGAGGGACTGATCCCTCCGCAAGGAGTTGCATTCCACTACTTTGAGCGCAAGGGTGGCATGACCGTCGTTTCCTCACCGCAAGTCGATACGGATGGGCGTTTGTCGTCATGGCCTTCCGGTTTCTTTGACCAGCACGAAGAAAATCTGGCGAAACTCCTTGCCCCGAGGTCCTGACATGCGCGAGATGGTTCTTAATCATGCGAGCATTGTGTCACCCGATGTGAGCACGGCCGTTGACTGGTTGAAAGACGTAGGTAGCGGTATGGCTCAACTCACTACCAAAAGGGTAGTAGCATCAAGTCTGAGGATGTGCCGTCTCCCATCCGAGATCAACTGTGTACCCGGTTATTCATTATGGGATGTTTACCAGGAGTTACGAAAAAACGGGGATCGGGACACTTACGGATTCCTCATGCGTCTGAGTACAAAAATTCCGTTGCTGAGCGACTTCGAACTGGATTTCAAGGATCGGTTTCTTGCTTGTGAGGCAACAGATTTGTCAGCGGAAGATGGAGAACCGTTGGTCCTGTGTGCCATCACCGACTGGATCGCCGTCGGGTTTCCATCGGCTCCGGGTTGGGACCACGACTGCCTCGAAATTAGCTTCAACGAGTTACTACCCGACGACAGCATTGAGGAATCCTCTGAAACAATAGACAATCTCACTCGATCCGTTCATGCTCTGTCGATTTGCGAGCAACGCCAGGCAATCCTTCTGCGATGTCAGAGTCCCTCGTCATTGTGGGAGCGCAGGGAAGAGGCGTTTCCGAATCTTGTTTTTGGTCCGGATGTAAAAATAGAACGGAAGTTTTTTGGGTCTACTGTCAAAAAGTTAATTGCTCTGGACGAATCGGCCGCCGAATGGCGCAAAGTGGGAGGGAGCGTGCCTCCATGGACTTGTACGGTAACACCCGAAACCGTCAACTTGATGAATAATCCTAAACTCCGTGAGACGCGTCGATTCAAATCACAGGGTGGTACGCGAGAATTATTCGAATGGCACGCCAAATTCAGCAATGGCCGACGCATTCACCTTCGTTTCAACGCGGACTCACGAAAAATCGAAATTGGGTACATAGGTCCCCATCTGCCAATCTGAGGTATCAGATTCCACCACCAATTCAGTTCGGAACAACAAGAATATAGGCCTGTGATTGATAACATACGTCTCTTCGAAACTGCCCTCACGAATAGGAGAACAACAGATCAAGGATGGATGAAACTTCAGAGTTATAACAATTGCAGGCATTCAATCGAGTCTGACGCTGAGCTTTCCGCGATCCTATTTGAAAGTTGAAGTAACCCTCGGAGTTTGTAAGGAAATGGGATTGGATGGAGAGTCGGCTTCATGACAACATAACTTTAACAAATCATACGGAGGCCCAAATGCCGACATGTTTTGTAATTCAACCGTTCGACTTTGACAAGTACGACAAGAGATTCGAAGACATCTTCAAACCGGCCTTAGAGCAAGCAGGTTTCGAAGCATATCGTGTTGATCAAGATCCTTCTGTTGAGGTACCAATCAATTCCATCGAAGATCGCATTCGTGACGCAACTATTTGCCTGGCGGATATAACCACAAATAACCCAAATGTATGGTATGAACTGGGGTTTGCATTTGCTTCGGGTCGTTCCGTAATCATGGTTTGCTCGGACGAGCGGCCAGAAGGTGGATTTCCATTCGACATTCAACACCGTACCGTAATCAAATACAGCGCTGATTCGCCGAGCGATTTCGAAAAGCTTAAGAATGACATCACGGAACGAGCAAAGGCCCTGGTCCAGAAAGGTGAAACTATAAAATTTATCGAATCTGAAAAACTGACACCACGAGAAGGACTAAGTCAGATTGAAATGCAAGTCCTTGCCATCGCTGCCGCAAACAATTCTATTCCAGGAGACACGACGTACGTTCATTCTCTGAAGAGAGACTTGGAAAGTTCGGGATTGACAGATGTCGGTTTTGGAGTGGGGATTCGGAGACTTGAGAAAAAGGGGCTTATCGAATTAGAGTGGTATGAAGACTATCGTGGAAACTCCTTTCAAACAGTGGCTCTCAGCGAGAAAGGTTGGGATTGGATCAGCAGTAACGACTCGCTGTTCGATTTGATCAAGAGAGAGCAATCCAGAAAATTTCGATGATGAACTTCCTTTCTAATAGAATTCGGAGATAAGAGTTTACCAACAAACGTCTTATAGAAGTGGCATTTCAACCCAAGTGATTTTCAGGACTTGGCGCCCGCAAAGAAAAGGTGACATGCGCACGTTTTGACATTTTGAACGTTTAAACAAAGAAGCATCAGAAATTTAATTGAAGTATTCAGCAATGGACAATAAAACACACAAGGGTGATGTTCCACAAATCGAGGCATCGGACTTGGATAAATATCCTTCATTCACGTTTGCGAGTATCACCTTTTCGGATGGAACTAAATTCGAACTTGAACCCACTGACATAGTTGTCTTAGTAGGACCCAACAACTCGGGTAAGAGCGTTTCACTTCGAGAACTTGAGGGACACATTGCTGAAACCTCTGAGGCAATCGTCATCAAGTCGGTTGAACCACTTAAAGTCGGTACACAAGAAGAATTCGGCAAATTAATAGACAAACATACCCAAGTTAGGATAGATGGAATTAATAGGACCTATTCTATACCTGGCTTTTCATGGTCGTCGCGCAACCATCCAAAATGCAACTGGCCAAACAATTTAAAACCATTTCGTTCATTGTTTTGTATGCGAATACCAACCGAAAGCCGCATAAATGCCAGTAATCCGGCAGGGTCAATAAATTTTCTGGAGGATCCGATCTCGCACCCGATCCAGATGCTGTATGAGGACGACCAACTTGAAAAGAAGATCAGCAAGTATTTTCGGTCAGCTTTTGGTGAGGACCTTATTCTCTTTCGTTCAGGTGGGAGTATAATTCCTCTGTTTGTCGGCGATAAACCGCCTCTGCATTCGGGAGAAGACCGTATATCCAATACTTACTTGAAACGAGTGCGCAAATCAACAAAACCTCTGAATCAACAAGGCGATGGAATGCGCAGTTTTGCAAGTGTGATCTTGCACACGTTTGCCTCAACTACCCCTACGGTCCTCCTGCTCGACGAACCGGAAGCCTTTCTTCATCCACCCCAAGCCCGGCTGCTTGGGGAAATCATTGCCAAAGAAAAATCATCTCGCGCTCAACTCTTTGTGGCAACCCATAGTCCTGATGTCCTTCAAGGGTTGGTCAATGTTGCTCCCGAACATCTTCGTGTGTTGAGGATACAGCGCAACGGCGATGTCAATCGGGTCAAAGAACTGGACAAAGAACTCGTTAAACAAATCAGCGTCGATCCGTTAATGAAGTATTCCTCGGTATTGTCTGGCGTGTTCCACGAAAGAGTGATCATCTGTGAATCGGATGCCGATTGTATGTTCTATTCCTCGATTCTCGACATGCCAATGGTTCACGGAAGGCGTCAACCCGATGTTCTCTTTGTTCATGCTGGTGGCAAGCACCGTATGGCGACTATGGCCAAGACATTGGTTGATTTGGATGTGCCAGTCGATGTCATCGCAGATATCGATATCCTGAGAGAAGACGATGTCTTCAAACGGATCATTGTTGCATTAAACGGAGATTGGTACAGTATTCAACCGATTGCAAATCAAGTAAAAAAAGCAATTGAACAGCACAAACCACGGTTAACCGTCGACGAAATTAAAAAAAGAATCAACACGTTACTAGAAAATCTACTGCCAGAAGACGAGCTAACAAGAAAGAATCGTTCAGAGATCGAAATAATCTTCCGTAAAGATACCTCGTGGGATAACATCAAGCATGCTGGTGAACCCGCCATTCCGGCAGGCCAGGCAACGCAAAAATTTCAGGAACTTCAAAGGCTCTGTAGGCAGATGGGCCTATGGATCGTACCCGTTGGTGAGTTGGAGGGTTTCTGTAAGGCCATTGGTGGTCACGGTCCGGCTTGGGTACAGCAAGTTATTGAACAGCGAGATCTCGCAAAGGATCCTGATCTTGAACAAGCCCGCAAGTTTGTACGCGAGATTTGGATCGCGAATGATCCAGGAAATACACCATGACAACCAATGACAAACGACTTATTGAGGTGGCTTTTCCGTTGAAGCAGGTTTCGATGGATTCGGTGCATGAGAAGAACGTGCGGCATGGGCACATTTCCACGTTGCATATCTGGCCGGCGCGACGGCCGTTGGCGGCGTGCCGGGCGGCCCTGATTGCCACGCTGCTTCCCGATCCTGGCGACTCCGTGCAACGAAAAGCCATCCTGGAGCGGATGGCTGGCCGGGTGGTCGAGAAGATCGAACGCAAGCGCGTGAACGGGCGTGTGGTCGAGAAGAAGAAGGAGGAAACGGTTGGCGGTATCCTCCACTGGGGTCGTGAACAGGGTCCAGATCTCGAGTGGTTTCGTAAGGAAATTCGTAAAGCCTATGGCGGTCGCGCCCCTAAGGTACTGGACCCCTTCGCAGGGGGTGGTGCCATTCCCTTGGAAGCGATGCGTCTTGGATGCGAAGTGACTGCCATGGACATCAACCCGGTTGCCTGGTTCATTCTCAAATGCACCCTGGAATATCCCCAGAAACTTGCAGGTCAAAGCCTCCCGTTGCCCGGGTTCGCGCTCAAGGATCGCCCATTCATGGAGGCGTTCCTGAAGGAAAAGCAATTCCAGGGAGAAGGTTTGCGTACCTTGATGAAGCAATTCGGACATGGTGACAACAGCTCGATTCAGGTTGATGCGCTTCCCCAGGACGACTCGATCAGCCACGCGGATCTCGCCTGGCAGGTTCGTGCCTGGGGTCGTTGGGTGTTAGCCAGGGCACGTAAAAAATTGGCTAAATACTATCCCACCTATGCTTCGTTCGAGCCGTTGATGCCGGGTACCGATTTCGAACCACGCCCCCTACGTCTTTTGGAGATCGACGAGGAAGGCGATCCTCAGACCGAATCACTCAACGACGAGTTCGACAAGGGTTATCTCTCGAATACACAAAATCCGCGTTGGATCGCCAAACCGACGGTGGCCTACCTCTGGGCGCGTACTGTGACCTGCAAACAGTGCCGGGGTACGCTGCCCCTGCTCAAAACGCGCTGGTTGTGCAAGAAGGAACGCAAGCGCGTGCTGCTGACTATGGAACCGGATGCTGAACAGAGCGGGGTGATCTTTGGCGTAGAGAGCGACGTGCCTCAAAACGGTGGCAACGCGGCGCAACGAAGGGAGCACGACAAACGTATCGGAGCCGGAACCATGACGCGCACCGGGGCTACCTGCCCTTGCTGCGGCATGATCATGACCATGGAAGACATTCGATTGGAGGGTCGAGCCGGCCGGTTGGCTTCAATGATGACCGCAGTGGTGGTAGATGGAGCGAAAGGTAAGGAATACCGTCTCCCTACGGATCATGAACGGATGGTGGCGGAAGTGACTGAGGAGCAACTTCATTTACTGTATACGAACATTCCTTTTGGGTTGCCAGAAGAGAAGACGCCAACACAGAGCCAGTTTTCTGGTGTATATAACTATGGTTTAAACACATGGCAGAAGTTGTTTACAAAACGGCAGTTATTGGCGATTGGGGAGTTCGTTTTAGCACTGCGCACAATATCAAAGCAAATGACGGATTACCCTGTAGAATGGAAAGAAGCTCTGGTTGGAATGTGTTTGCCCATCATTAGCCGTATGGCTGACCGAGGAAGCACGTTAGCAACATGGACTAATAACCCAGAAAAAATTAGGAGTACTTTTGCACGATTTGCGTTACCAATCACATGGGATTTTTCTGAGTTCGCGCCACTTTCAGACACTACGGGAGGTTTTGTACAATCTGTCGATTGGATATTCCGGGTCTGCGAACATCTAATTAAAAGTGCAGTTTCAGTCCGAGGTGGAGAGTGTATTTGTGCTTCAGCAATTACTTGTCCAACTGATAATGTTGACCTGATATTAACTGATCCTCCCTATTATGATGCGATTCCGTATTCTGATCTGATGGATTTCTTCTTTGTCTGGCTAAGGCGTTCGATTCCGGGATTGTCCGCCGAGATAGATTCGATCTTCTCCAATGCCCTCGGTCCTAAATGGAATCATGAAGTAATGGATGGTGAACTCATAGACGATGCCAGTCGATTTGATGGTAATAGAAAGCGGTCCAAACAAAACTATGAAGATGGCATGGTCCGCTCGTTTAGATCTTGTCATGCTGCATTGCGGTCGGACGGGCGGTTAGTCGTCGTTTTCGCAAACAAAAGTCCGGCTGCTTGGGAGACATTGGCCGCTGCGCTAATTCGTGCCGGCTTCGTAGTTGATGGCTCCTGGCCTATTCAAACTGAGATGGGTACCAGAATTCGTGCGATGAGTTCCGCCGCCTTGTCATCATCCGTCTGGATCGTGTGTAAAAAGCGATCCGTTTCTCGTCCGGGTTGGGACCACACCGTCCTCGAGGATATGCGGGAGAAGATCAGCCAACAACTGCGTGATTTCTGGGACGCGGGGATTCGCGGACCGGATTTCGTGTGGGCCGCGACCGGTCCGGCGTTGGAAGCCTTCAGCAAGTACCCCATCGTCAAAAAGGCGAACGACCCGGATCATTTAATGAACGTCTCGGAGTTCCTGCGCGAAGTGCGTCGCCTGGTGGTCGATTTCGTCGTGGGACGAGTGCTGAGTCACGATGGCGGGCAAGAAACCGCAAGCGGGCTCGACGACGTGACCACCTACTACCTGCTGCATCGCCACGACTTTGGTATGGATGAAGCGCCCGTTGGGGGTTGCATCCTCTACGCGCTGTCTTGCAATCTCTCCGACTCGGCCCTGGTGGGTCAGTATGACCTGATGGCCCGAGCGGGTAAGGGAAACTCCGGCAACGAATTGGAAGAGGGTCTGTCTGCCGGTAGCACGGACGATGAGGTGGAAGAAACGAGTAGCGGAAGCGGCGCCAAGGTGAAACTGAAACCCTGGCAGCGGCGGCAGGGTCGTAACCTCGGTCTGCCAGCATCCGGTGGGGGGCTCGTACCACTGATCGACCAGGTACACAAACTGATGCACCTCTGGCGCGAAGGGGAGCAAGTGAAAGTTGACGATTACATCGACACGCGGGGTCTACAACGTAACGCATTGTTCCATCAACTCCTGCAGGCGCTCATCGAACTGGCATCCGTCGATTCCGAAGAACGCTCCATCCTGGAAGCCTTGAGTAACCATGCCATGGCCCGTGGGGACGTCAAGGCGCCGCGCCAGACTCGATTTCAACTGGGAGCATGAGCATGATCACGTCACTGAGACTCGTCAATTTCAAGAACTTCGCCGACGAGACGTTGCGCGTCGGACCCTTCACCGTGATCGTCGGCGCCAACGCCAGTGGCAAAAGTAACATTCGCGATGCCTTCCGCTTCCTGCACGGCATCGGTTGTGGTGATACCTTAGCCAGTATTTTCGGCGGGAAATTTGGTGGTCCCAGAATTCCAGAATGGGAACCGATTCGCGGGGCTCCAAATGAAATCGTTCGTTTTGGGTCAGCGCCCTCCAATTTCTCCCTTGATGTCGAATTGAAATCGTCAGGGATAAATACATACTACTCAATCACGGTCAATTACGAACCGGACAACCCTGCTGGATTCTGCGTATTGCAAGAAGAGTTGAGAATTGGGTCAAGGCATGTTTACACAGCGAAGAAAGATCAAGACACCCTCTCGCTGGTTGCAGGGGAGGTAACGAAACAGGAGAAAACTCCCCCCTATAGCCCCTATAAACCGGCCCTGTCGGATTTTTATCAGAGATACAAGTTCAAGTATTTTTCCGAATCTGAAGCGAGTTTTCACGATGTGTTAGATCGTATGAGTTTTATAGAGTTGGTTCCCGAGCGGATGCGGGAACCATCTTTCCCTGGCGCGACTGAATTGGGAGATACAGGCGAGAACTTACCAACATCGCTCGAGGCAATCTGTGTTGACCCTAAACGAAAGAAGATTCTAGCCGATTGGTTGCAGGAACTGACTCCCATGGATGTGAGTGGTTTCGAATTCCCGCGTGATCCCACTGGTCGGGTCCACCTCCAAATCGTGGAGGGGAACGGGAGAAAGGTTTCGGCCTACAGCGCCTCAGATGGTACGTTGCGTTTTCTCGCCATGCTGGCCATACTGCTCGGCCCCCACTCGGGAGGCCTGTATTTCTTCGAAGAAATCGACACGGGCATTCACCCGGCACGGCAATCGCTTTTACTGGAACTGATCGAAAATCAGACTGCTAAAGGCACAATTCAGGTCGTCACCACCACGCATGCACCCGACCTGTTGAACCTGGTCAATGACCGGACATTCGAGAATACCTCCGTCGTCTACCGTGACGAGGACTCGGAGGACGGCATAATTCGGCCACTGGCGGAAATTCCCAATGCCAGGGAATTACGAAAGACCCAGGGGTTGGGTCGGCTTCTAAGCGGAGGTTGGATGGAGACCGCGCTTGCGTTCACCGAGGGAAACGACGATGAGGAGGAGAATGAAGAATGAAAGTTCTCATCATTCCGGAAGATTTCCGCAACGATCAATACATTCTGAAGCCATTATTCTTACGACTCTTTCATGCCATCGGCAAACCACGTACGAAAGTCGAGGTTTGTCGCGATCCATTGCTTGGCGGCGTCGATGAAGCAATGAAAATTCAGCGCATTGAAGAGATTCTGATGCAACATGGTGGGATGACTGATATTTTTATTCTGTGCATCGACCGGGACGGTGATAAAAACCGGCGTCAGAAACTTGATCGACTCGAATCGAAATTAGGCAACTCCCATTCATTCCTTGCCGAGAATGCCTGGGAAGAATTGGAGACCTGGGTTCTGGCGGGTCTGGATTTGCCAAACGAATGGCGGTGGTCCGACGTTCGTAAGGAAGTCCAGGTCAAGGAAGTGTACTTCGAGCGACTAGTCATCAAACGAGGTTTGTCGGACGAACCTGGCGGTGGTCGAAAAGTACTGGGAGAAGAGGCATCGCGCCGGATTGGCGCGATCCGGCAGAAGTGTCCCGAGGATTTCGACGCCCTTGCCCGGCGTCTCGAATCCGCTATCTAAACTCACTGAACGAGGACAACATGACAATGAAAGCTTCCTGGAAACCCTGGCACGAGGTCGTGCAACTGCGTGATGACCTGAAGACCGGTGAACTGGCGTTGGCCGTCTTTGCCGCAGACCTCTACGACGTGGTGATGCAAAAGGGTCAACGGCCGGTCTACGAGCGGCCCGCCGAGTTCTTTGCCCTGACCTACGCCACATTCAACCTGCGCGAACTGGTCAGGGAGGTCGTTCTGCGCCTGGCCGGCCGGAGTGACAAGGCTTATCGTAAACTCTCCGTCAATTATGGCGGTGGCAAAACCCACACGCTCATCGCGCTCAGGCATCTCGTAAACGACCCGGACACTTTGCCCGACTTGCCAGCCGTCAAAGAATTCGAATCACACGCCGGGTTCAAAATTCCCAAGGCACGTGTCTCGGCACTGTGCTTCGACAAGATCGACCTGGAAAAGGGAGTCGAGACGCCAGGTCCCGGTGGAAGGGCGCGGATGCTCCGGCACCCGTGGAGCGTGCTCGCCTTTCAATTGGCGGGGGCGGAGGGTCTCGCCCTCATCCATGGAGAGGGGAAGGAGGAGCGTGATACGCCACCGGCGGAACCCCTCCTGGTGGACCTGCTGTCCAAACCCCAGCAAGAGGGTCTGGCGACGCTGGTACTTCTCGACGAGGTGTTGATGTACATCCGCACCCGCGTGGAAAGCGACCCGAGTTGGCGTGGACGCATGATGAGCTTTTTCCAGTACCTCACGCAAGCCGTGGTCAAGGTGGACCGCTGCGCCATGGTGGCCTCCCTGCTTGCCTCCGATCCCGGGAAGCACGATGATTTCGGAAAGGAACTCCTGCGAGACCTGTCCGAGGTCTTCGGCAGGCAGATGGAAGAAGACGCGAGTCCCGTGAGCAAGGAGGACGTGGCGGAAGTGCTCCGCCGTCGCTTCTTCAAACCCGAATCGATTCGCGATTCCAACGAGTTCCGTCCACATGTGAATTCGGTGGTGAGCCATATCGCCATGCTCGACGAAGGGACCAAAAAAGAGCGCAAGATTGCGGAAATACGATATTTGAACAGCTATCCCTTTCACCCCGATCTCAGTGAGATCTTCTACACGCGCTGGACTCAACTCGAGGGATTCCAGCGGACGCGGGGTATCCTGCGAACCTTTGCCATTGCTTTGCGTGATGCGGAAAAATGGGACACGAGTCCACTGGTCGGGGCCAACGTGCTGTTGAACGAAGCGGGACGGAACGACCTGGCGGAAGCCGCACGAGAACTGGCCGTCTCTGCCAGCGTAGACGGTGCCGATGGCCGGCACCATGAATGGGCCCCCATCCTGGAAGGTGAACTGGCCAAGGCGCGCGCCATCCAAAGTGAGGTGACCGGTTTGCGCCACAGAGAGATGGAGCAGGCGGTTGTTTCGGTTTTTCTCAATTCACAACCAATTGGTCACAAGGCATCGACGGCGGAGTTGATCATCTTGCTCGGGGCGACGCGGCCCGACAAGATCGAGTTGGCAAAGGCCCTGCTTCGCTGGACGGAAACGTCCTGGTTCCTGGACGAGGTAGAAGTTGCCACGGGAGAACGGATAGATGGCGCCAGGCAATTGCCCAAATCATGGCGGCTTGGCAATCGCCCCAACCTGCGCCAGATGCATCACGACGCATGCAACACCCGCGTACCAACGGCTCTCGTGGAATCGCAGATCGTCAACCAAATCGAAAAACTGAAATCACTCACCTCCGGGGCATCCGCTGCGGGGGCCAGCGTGCACAACCTGCCGCAAAGGCCGCGCGATATTGCGGATGACGGGGAGTTTCACTACGCCCTTCTTGGCCCGCAAGCGGTTTCGGAATCCGGTAAGCCCAACAAGGAAGCTAAGCGGTTTATCGACGAGACGACCGCTTCCGATCGCCCCCGCGTTCATCGCAACGCGGTCGTCCTCGCCGTTCCTTCCAGGGATGGCCTCGATGCGGCGCGCGTACGAATGCGAGAATATCTCGGTTGGCTGGAAGTTCGCGATCAACTCAAGGACCAGCCCATCGACGCGATCCGTGAGCAGGTGCTGACCCAGGAGACGGAGTCGGCAAGAAAACTGATTCCGCAAGTCATCAGGCAAGCTTACTCCGTGGTGGTCAGTGTCAATGAAGACAACGTCATCCAGGCTTTCAAGGTATCGGTGAACGACGAGCCCTTGTTCACCACCATCAAGGCCGACAGGCGGGCACGGATCCAGGAAACCGCCATCAGCGCGGAAGCGATGCTCCCCGGCGGACCCTACGACTTGTGGCGGGAAGGGGAACCCTCCCACCGGGTCAAGGACCTGGTGGGCGCTTTTGCGCAGTTCCCGAAGCTGCCCAAGATGCTGCGAAGGAAGGAAATTCTGGATACCGTGGTGCAGGGCGTGCGATCCGGCATCTGGGTGGCGCAGGTGACGCGTCCGGATCACACGCTGAAGACCTTCTGGCGCTCTGATATCGATGAGTCGACGCTCAAGGAAGCGGGTCTGGAAGTGCTGCTTCCCGCTGCTGCGACACTGGACGGACTCGAGCCCGGTTTGCTTGCATTCCAGAAACTCCCGGGACTGTGGCAAGCGGAAGAAACCAGTGTCCGGGACGTGTACGACTATTTCTCCGGTGGACGCACCGTGCGCATGCCGAGGGAGGGTTACGAAGAGACGCTTGTCATTCCGAAGTGTGAACCAGCCAATGTCGAGTTCGCCATTTCGCAAGCCATCGAAAAAGGATTGCTGTGGTTGACCAGCGGGCCCGCTTCCTTTCTCGGCGAACCCGTACCGGATGGAGTGCTCGGCGCTTCGGCTACGCTGAGGCCGCCGCCCGAAGCAATCGCCATTGACGAATTGATGGATGATTCGATTCCCGACGCTTGGAAAGACGGCAGGACCAATGCCATGGCCATGGCCACTGCGCTGTCGAACAAACGAGGCAGCAACCTGCCTTGGTCTACCGTACGATCAGCCATAGAAAACGGCATCCGGGCGCGATGGATCGAACATTGCGACGTCGATGGCGATTGGCCATGCGATCTCTCGGGTGCTCGTTACGCAATCTTTCAGGTGCCGGTGAGCAAGGAATTTCACGAAGTTTCGGGAATGCTGAATACGCCAAAACCACAGGGATTGCTCACTGCCGAGGCGACGCTGGAAATTCATGAGATCCAGGACCTGTATGACCAGATTCCCGAAATCAAAAAGGCGGCCATCGGCAACGATCTCAAGTTCAACGTCCGCATCGAACTCGGGGGAGAAACTGCTCCGGACCCACAGACGGTGCAAACGATCAACACGCTTCTCTCGGAAGTGTCCGACCATTTGAAGCTCACTTGAAATGGCTTCCAACGTGGACGCCTTTACGATGGAAAAGGCAAGAAACGAGTGTAAGGAACTTATCCATATTCCCATCAATGGATCTACCTCTCACTCGACGGCTAAGAAACTGAGTTATTCTGGACTTTCATTTTGAGATTGCCGTTCCAGCATCTTGAATTTGAATTCCATTTCCTGTTCCTGCAATTTCAATTCACGGTCTACTTTCCGCTCATTGAGAAGCAATTCTCGCTCCTGTAGCTCCAATGATTTTTGCTTTAATTTATCACGATTCGCCAATAGCTTCATATATTGTTTCAATAAAAGCCAACCAAAAAAAATTCCACTGACCCCCGTGGGGATTCCCAGAGTGACAATTGCCCAATCGTCCATTAAATTTCCGGATTACTTGATTTTAAATATTTGTTACCGATTGCAAAGCACATTCCAACGAGCTTTCAACGATTTTCTTTAAGCCGGCTATGACATTCCTGTGGGACGCTTCGAATCACTGGACCCCGGATCAAGGCCGGGATGACGCAGTGAGGTTCCTGCTTTCAGGCTGAGTATTTTGCGATGGTAAATGAACAGTCACAATTTTGAACAGATTAAAACCTGGAATGTATATTGCGGTTTGCCAGTGTCATCAAACGAATTGGATAAAACCAGTTCATTCATTCCAGTCGCACCTCCAAAGAAAATCAAAATCCACTGAATGATTCAAGGCGAAATTTAATATGTATGCGTCTTTAACTTGTCAAACTAATGGAAGGTGTTAAGATTACTCAATTGATGACTTTATGATGACAAAAAAGTTTGACCCGATTGCAGTGTTGTCTGAGGACTTAAAGTACATAGACAAACAACAGACCTTCCCCGAATCTGAGAAACACGATGTCACACCTAAGCGTCAATTCGAATCAATACACATTAGTGCTCAACTCCCGCGGACAGGACTTTCCTTATGTTGGAAACGTCTCTCAACCTGAAAGCTCCAACCCAAGGCGTTTGGATCCGGTTTCAGCGCGAGTCGAATTGGTCCCGGATAATGGAGAGGAAAGATGATCACGCTGATTGAAGCTCTGAATTATCGATGTTTGCAGTATGTTTCGAGACCCCTTGGATCCTTTCATGTCCTGGTGGGACCAAACGCATCGGGTAAGACTACCTTCCTGGATGTAGTGGGCTTGCTACAGGATGTAATTTCCGAGGGGATGGACTCGGCATTGTCGAATCGAACCACGAATCCGGAAGAACTCCTCTTCCGCCGTGAGGGTCCACTACTGGAATTGGCCATCGAAGCTCACATTCCCGACAGGTTGAGTAAACTGACGGCGAAACCGGAGCTGAACACGGCCCGATACGAAGTGGCTATTGGTTTCGACGAAACACAGCGTCAGTTCGAATTCAAAGCCGAGAAATTTTTACTGAAAACGTCAAATGAAATTCATTCTATTCAACGTACGTTGTTCCCAACGTCTCCCAGTGCGCCAAATACGCTGTTGACTTCCAAACGCAGGCGCGACAACAAGATCGTAGTCAATAAAGTACCGGGAGGGAATGATAACTTTTACAGCGAGACTTACGGAGAGTCGGGAAAGGGCTGGGCACCCTCGTTCAAACTAGGTCCTCAAAAGTCGGCCCTCGGCAATCTTCCCGCAGATGAAAAGTCTTTTCCCGTGGCCATGTGGTTTCGAGAATACCTGAATACGGGTGTACAGCGATTCATTCTCAACAGTCTCGAGATCAAACGCCCCTGTCCACCAACCAGGGTCAAAGGGTTTTCGCTGGACGGATCGAATCTGCCCTGGGTCGTCGCCCGTCTGCGGCAAGATAATCCAGGGAGGTTCAAAGACTGGATTGCTCACTTGAAAACGGCTTTTGCCGATCTTTTGGATATCACGAGCAACGAACGTCCGGAGGACAAACATTGCTACCTGGTTTATGAATATGAAGGGGGGCTGAAAGTCCCTTCCTGGCTGGTGTCCGATGGCATGCTTCGCCTGACGGCATTGACCTTGCCGGCTTATCTCGACGACTTGGAGGGTATCTACCTGATCGAGGAGCCGGAAAACGGAATCCATCCACGCGCCATGGCCACTGCGTATGACTCTCTTTCTTCAGTGCATGGGGCCCAGGTGCTGCTGGTGACTCATTCACCTATGGTATTGAGCACGGCCCGGATGAATGACGTGTTGTGCTTTGCCAAAGACGGCAACGGGTCGACGGATATCGTGCTGGGTTCAGAGCATCCCAAATTGCAGAATTGGCATGGGGAAGTCAATCTTGGTATTCTACTCGCGTCCGGAGTTTTGGGATGATTAATCTCCTCATTCCAGCCGCCGGCAAAGATCGGGAATTCGCGTTGAAGGGAGTGTTTGCAAGGCCGGAAGCATGAAACATCCGTCCGGTCGAAGCACAGGTCTGGGTTCATCCCGAACGCGGTCCTGCATACGCGTACGTGGTACGGAGTTCCTTTCCGGCTTGGCGAAAGAGTTAAACTAATGAAAAATTACAATGACCCAACTCAGCGTGAACTTGAACAAATTCGCCTTGCTGCGTAATTCTCGCGGGCGAGATTATCCCAATGTCGTTGAAATGGGCACCCGTTGTTTGCGAGCCGGGGCCCATGGCATCACGATACATCCCCGTCCTGACCAGCGGCATGCCAAATATTCCGACGTCGGGGACCTGAGCGCGTTGATTGGGCAGTACCCGGGTCGGGAATTGAATATCGAAGGCAACCCGATACCGGAATTTCTCGAATGCGTCCAACTGGCTAAACCGCATCAATGCACACTGGTTCCCGATGATGCGGACCAGCTGACCTCGGACCATGGATGGGATTTAAAAAAAGACGGCGAACGGTTGATTCCCATTATTCAAGAACTGCAGGATGCCGGAATCCGGGTCAGCTTGTTCATGGACCCGCTTGCGGATCAAATTGGATTGGCCCCACAAACAGGTTGCGATCGCATCGAACTGTATACTGAAGCTTTTGCGCAAGCTTATGGATCCGAGAAAGTGGAAACCGTGATTGCAGAATACCGGGAAGCGGCTTTCAAAGCGCGGAAAGTGGGACTGGGAGTCAATGCCGGACATGATTTGAACCTGCAAAATCTTGCCTTCTTTTTGCAGATTCCCCAAATCCTGGAAGTCTCCATCGGTCATGCCCTGGTGGTGGAATCTCTTGACCAGGGTTTGGAAGGAACGATCGCCCGTTACTTGAACATTATCCGGGATTCCGCGAAACGCGCACCCTCTGCCCGGTCATGATTGCTTATTCAGGGCCGTTACCACTTCTCACCAAAGGGACGTAAATCCAACTCGAATGTCCAGGCCGAACGGGGTTGGCGGACCAGGGCGAAGACGCTTTGGGCAATATCATCCGGCTTCAAAAAGAATTCTTCCGGCTTGTCGGCTAGGTACTCCCGCGTGCGTGGCAAGTCGATCACCCCATCCACGACGACGTAAGAGACATGGATTCCCTTGGAACCCAGGTGACGGGCCATGGATTGGGCCAGACTACGCTGGGCAGCTTTGGCGGAAGCAAATGGGGCCGCATTGGCGCTTCCCCGCAGGGAAGCCGTGGCACCGATAACCACAATGTTGCCTCGACCCGCCTCAATCATGACAGGCAGGAGTTGCTTGCAGGCAGCAAAGCAGCCGCGGGCGTTGATTTGCCAACTCCTTTCGAATTCTTCCACTGTGGATTCTTCAACATTTTTGAACTGACCGGCTCCTGCATTGTAGATCAGAGTATCCACACCTCCAAATTGGCGGAGAATTTTTTGAAAAACGGATTCCACCTGGGACACATTGGTCACATCACAGGGATAGAAAGGAGCTCCATCGAGTTTCCGGGATAATTCTTCCAGGTAAGATTCATTGCGCGCCAAAACGACGACCTGATAACCTTCCTGATGAAATTTTCTGGCAAAGGAAGCGCCATTGCCGGGCCCCGCACCTGTTATCACGCATACTGGTTGTGTCATGATCGTTCCTCCGTTATTTCTACGTTATTTCCAGTCTCCTTCATATGGGGAAACCGGATGGATTCATAAAGCACTTTCAGGATACAGGAAAAATCGATGGAGGATAAGCGAAAATTATCCGTTGTTTGGGACAATTCCTGATAAATCAGGTCCCGTTCCTCCAACCTGTTTCAGAAAATTGGACAACCTGTAAATTTTTATCATCTTATCAAAGCGGCGTCATGCCGTCAGACGAGACAGCTTGATAGAAAATCCTTTTTTGGATTTGGCATTGCAATTTTTTCCCAAGTAAGCTAAACATTTTCTTTTATCCAAAGCAGTCCCTCAAGGTACGGTGGAGAGGTAGCAGGGAACCCTTTACCGATTCCCGTAGAAATGTAGCAGAAACAGGAAACAATATTTTGTAGATAAAAGGAGGAATCAATGGCCTTTACCACTGGAGATTTGAGAATTGAAGTTGAAAACAAGGTCGCCACATTGACGTTCAATCGTCCCAACAAACTGAATGCCCTGAGTGGAGACCTGATCAAGTCCGCTATCGAACATTTGCAAGAATTCACAATGGATCCTCAAATCGGGGTGATTGTTCTCACAGGTGAGGGACGCGCATTTTGCGCAGGAGGAGACGTTTCCCAGATGTCAGACAGAGGAGGAAATCCCTTAACCTTGGAACAGGCAATCGACCGGCAAAACATAGGCCATCAATTGCCCTGGCTGTTGCACAACATTCCTAAAGTGACCATCGCCGCCGTCAATGGATTTGCCGTAGGCGCAGGTTTGGGAATTGCATTGAGTTGCGACTTGAGGCTGGCTTCCGACCAGGCAAAATTCGGAACCGCGTTTGCAAAAGTAGGTTTTGGCGGTGATTATGGAACCACCTGGCAATTGACGCGACTGGTGGGAGAAGCGAAGGCCAAGGAGCTTTTTTTCCTCGGCGATATCGTACCTGCCAAGGAAGCAATGCGTATCGGCCTGGCGAATCGTGTGATTCCGCAAGACGAATTCAAAGAGACGGTTCAGCAATTCGCAAACCAAATCGCCCATGGTCCCCAAGTCAGTTTTCGTTACATGAAAGAGAACATCAATTTATCCGCCCATTCCGATTTTCGTACAATTCTCGACCGGGAAGCTTTGACTCACTTACGTTGCGGTCAAACGGAAGACCACAAGGAAGGGGTGACGGCATTCATGGAAAAAAGACAACCCCAATTTAAAGGACGCTGAGTCTGGAGGACACATGATGGGTTATGAAATGAACGATTTCCAAACAGATGTATTGGAGCAAAGTCAATCAATCCCGGTGCTGGTTGATTTCTGGGCTGAATGGTGCGCGCCTTGCAGGGTTCTCGGGCCTGTGTTGGAGAAACTGGCTGAAGTCCATCAGGATAAATGGCGCCTGGTTAAAATCGACACCGAACAGAATCCGGAAATCGCGGGGTATTTTGGAATCCGCAGCATTCCCAACGTCAAACTGTTTATCGACGGACAGGTAGCCGATGAGTTTTCAGGTGCGCTTCCGGAAGAAGCAATCTTAGAATGGCTTCAACGTGCTATTCCCACTCCACCTTCCGGTCAAATCGAGCAAGCAAAAATGCTCATTTCCGCTCAACGATACCAGGAAGCCCGTGGTCTTCTGCGGACCATCATTTCAAACGAACCGGAAAACGAGGAAGCCCGGGTATTGCAAGCGCAGATCGATATCTTTTCAGACAATCCCGAGGAACAGCAATATGCCTTGAAGCTTGTCCGGGACATTGGAGCAGAGTCGAAATTCGGTCCTCAATCCGATTCTGTAAAGTTGATTGGGAAAATAATTCAGCCAGATTACCAGAACCATTTACCGGAAGATCCGGTACGCGACTTTTTTCTGGAGGGGATTCATCAACTGCGAAAAAGGAAATTCAGTGCGGCTTTGGAACAATTCATCGAAGTAATCCGGCTGGAACGTGGCTATGAAGATGAAGGAGCCCGAAAAATCTGTATTGCGATTTTTAAATATTTGGGAGAAGGGCATGAAATTTCCAAAAAATACCGTCCGATCTTCTCCAGCGCCTTCTATGTTTAAGAATTTACGTAACAGGCAGGTTTGAAGATTGGTCCTGTATTGCGGGGAGTTGGATATACGGAAAAATGCATGAAAAACAACAGAGCAGGTATCAAGCAACTGAAAACGATGATCGAAGAAAGTCGACGGTCGGTAGTATTCACGGGTGCGGGGATCAGTACTGAGTCCGGCATACCCGACTTTCGCAGTCCCGGTGGAGTCTGGGACAAATACCAGCCGATTTATTTTCAGGATTTTCTCAACTCCGAAGAGATGAGACGAGAATCATGGAGGCGGAAATTCGCCACGGATCAACTCATCAGGCAGGCGGATCCCAACCTGGGACATATTGCGGTTGCCAGGTTGGTCAAGCGGGAAAAAGTGAGTTGCGTGATTACGCAAAATGTGGACGGACTGCATCAAAAGGCGGGGGTCCCCGAGCATCGAGTCATCGAACTACACGGCAACAGCACTTACGCATCCTGCCTCGATTGCGGCAAACGATATGAATTGGCGGAAATTCGTAAAATCTTTGAGGACGGGGAAAGATTGCCGATTTGTGATCGTTGTCAGGGTATCGTGAAAACGGCCACCATTTCTTTTGGGCAACCTATGCCAATCACGCAAATGGAAGTGGCGGAAACCGAGACAATGGCCTGCGACTTATTTGTGGCCATAGGATCATCCCTGGTGGTATACCCGGCCGCTGGTTTCCCGGAAATGGCGGTGCGCAACCGGGCTCGTCTGATCATCATCAACCGGGACCGCACCAACCTGGATGAACTGGCGGACCTGATTCTGCATGCCGAGATCGGTCCCACTTTATCGGAAGCGGTGGGATTGGATTGAGTTCCTTAACTTACGTGCGCGTGCACGTGGACGAAAAAACAGAAAAGGCCAGGTTAAACAATTCCATGGAATCCGTTTTTCAACAACTGGCTGCCGCGGACATCCAGGTGCTTTTTTTGCTGGATCAACGATATTTGAATCCACTCATTGCAACGCAGCAAGCGAAGCTCCGGGATGCAGGCCTCCTCGAGGATGCCGGCAACCGGGTGGTATTGGAAAAATTGAATCAGGCCATGCTTGATCTTCCTCCTGCCACATACTTTCCGACCCCGATCGCACGGGAAATGAAAGAGGGAACTCCCTTTTCTTTGACCCTGGCTGAAAAATACTCCTATGGCTATATTCAAGTCGATATCGAGCAAAATTGGTCGATGCAGGGAATTCGGCTTGACCAACGGCTGAAAAAATTCTTACAATCCCACCTGGCCTATGAAGAGGAACTGCGGCGTTATTTTGTCGAGTACCAGGTCGAAAAGCGAATGGACAAATGCTATTTGGACTGTGAAATCACTCCGATGCTGGCCAGGCAAATCGAAATCCAGGAAAGCGATCCATTGCTCGCATTGTTGAACAACGGAAAGCACGATTACCTGGATCCCCGGTCGTTTTCTATGGATGCGCAGGAAAACCTCTATTGTCGGAGTTCCTGCCATGGAGAAGTGCTTTTAGCGGACTATCCGCGGTATCGTATTCTCAAACACGTCACGGAAGATGGCAACTATTTACACTTGAATCATTCAGTATTTCCACTCTCATTTCGTAGTTCCGTCGAAGATGGTTGAAATTTGGCGTTTTATTGAAAGCCACCGGCAATCCGGAAGCTTCAACATGGCGGCAGATCAAGTCTTGTTCAGTCAGTTAAAATTGGGAGATACCCCGACTCTGCGTCTCTATACCTGGGACCGGCCGACACTCTCTATTGGGAAAAATCAACGAATCGATGGAATCAACACCAATTGGTGCCGGGAAAACGAGTTGGTGATCGTGCGTCGCGCAACCGGAGGGCAAGCGGTCCTGCACGGCAATGACATTACCTATGCGCTGGTTGGCGATGTACGGAATCCTCGCTTTTCAGGGGGAATCTTTTCTGTCTATCAAACCATTTCACAAGTTTTTCTTTTATTTTTCGAAAAATTGGGGCTTTCTCCGCAACTGCAAGCTCAGACCCAACGAGAACGAAGGGCAAGGGCCTCTCATGTTTGTTTTACCATGCCTTCCGCTTATGAGATTTTGATCAAAGGACGTAAAATCATTGGCAGCGCCCAACGCCGTAGTCCCAAAGCTTTCCTGCAGCATGGTACGATTCCCCTGACTGACCAGGTGCCATTGCTCATAAAAATTTTTAAACAGATGCCTGAGTCTTATCTTCGCGGCAAAGTCTCGGCGTTGCAGACCCTGGGGGTCTTCAACCAGTTTACGCAGGATGAAATTCACCGGATTCTGGTTGACTCTTTCCAAGATGTATTTCATATTGAATTGCGGAAACAGGATTGGTCCCTGGCTGAAATGGCCGCAATCAGAGAAAAAGAAGCCAGTTTTCCTGCGCTTCGACTTTGATGGATGTTTGACCTCCTTCGCAGTCCGGATTGAATTCCTTTACCCGCCTCGAGTTCCTGCGAGAAGGGGTTGCAGGAAGCAGAAGTTTGTCTTGGTATATTCTCTGCAGGGCGATACAGGTACGACGAACCCAGTTGATCAGGAGCCTCCATGCTATTCATAGCTGAAATAAGCAAGAATTATTCACTTACGTGGAAACACTTATTACGAAACATTCTTACAGCAACGTTTGTTTTCATTGCCTGGACGGTAGTCACCGGGACCGTTTGGGCGGGTTGCGGGTTTGTCACGGTAGCGAAACTGAACTGGCAATCTGCGGACTTGATCACGCATATTGACAAGATCATTCTGGAAGAGGGTTTTGGCTGTACCGTGCACCTGGTGTCCGGTGATAACGTGTCGACCTTCAACTCGATGAACGAAAACGCTCAACCGGATCTTGCCGGTGAGCTTTGGTCCAATGACATCGGCTTGTTGGTCCGGGCCCGGGAGGAAGGCCGTCTGCACATTATCAATCCTGGTCCGATTGCCGGTCGTGATGAAGGTTGGTGGGTGCCACCACATACGGTGGAAAAACACCCCGAGTTGAAGACCGTGCTGGATATTCTGGAACATCCCGAATTATTTCCACATGCGGATGATCCTTCGAAAGGGGCGTTCATTGGCTGCCCTGCATTCTGGATTTGCCATTTGATCAATACCAATCTATTTCGTGCTTTCCGTATGGAAGAAAAAGGCTGGATAATGGTTGATCCGGGTTCCGGAGCGGGTCTGAACGAATCCATGAACGCGGCCATCGAAAGTGGCGAGAACTGGTTCGGTTATTACTGGTCTCCAACCGCAATGGTGGGCAAGTACAACATGGTTAAGATCCCTTTCGGCGTACCCTTCGCCGGTGACGAAAACTGGGAAGATTGCATTGTCAAACCCGAGCAGGAATGCGCTGATCCGCAACCTTCCTCCTGGGGCCAACCCAAAGTGCATACCATTATCACTGATCGGTTGAAAAAGGAAGAGGCCATGGTTGTCGACTATCTCGAGCGTCGCGTGTTCCCCGCCACCGTTTTGAACGATTTGCTGGCAACTATGCAAGAGAGCCGGGTCGACGTGTCGGAGGCGGCTATGCAATTTCTACAAAAGTACGAAGCAATATGGACTGAATGGCTTCCTCCAGACGTTGCCGTTGAGGTGAAAAAATTGACGCATCACTGAGTGGAGTATCGTTATTTTCCAGCTTCCATATCGCTTCAGATGGACTGGCAATAAAACGCCGGCACCACTGATGTGGGAGCACTTGCCACCGTAAATACCGGGTATGGAACCGCCACCGAAATCATTTTTCCCTTCTACTTCCGGATCTACCGGTCCTTGGATATCAGTTTTTTGAGTTCGATCTGGTCCGGATTCAACAGTTCTTTTACCTGGTTCGTATTAACCCCGGCGACAATAATATCACCAATTTCAGTGTTGACCTGATCATAGATTCCTAACTTTTTCATACCTTCGGCCTGCTTCAGGTTATCGTCGGTAGGGCTGACATAATGAACTGAAAGACTCTTATAGCGATGAATCAAAAACAAATGAATCAGAGTCATCAGTCGCTTCTGACGGAAACTCTGATTAAAGGTGTTCTGATCTCGAATGGTGAGAATATTTCGATCTCTTCGATCCTGGATCGTTGCAAATATTACGTTGGCCATCTTCGCCTTGGAATGATCCAATACATTCAATTCCAAGAGATCCAATCCGGCAGTATGGGGACGTAATTCAACGTGCAGAGGCGTTCCGTTCTTATTCTGTTCGCTCCAAAATTCGAACCATTGTTCGAGTAGCTTGGGGGGTATCTCGATTTGTACCAAATGCTGAAACTGGGTCGATCCTTTACCCATCGCCTTTGTCGTCGCAGTTCTTCCGGTGGATGCCATCAAAGCGCCGTCAACACGTGGACCACCCACGTAGGTTTGAGGTGTTCTATAGGGAGAATCGACAAGCCTCAACTTTCGTTGCAAACGGGCCAAGGCAAGCATCCCATCCTCTCGTAACGCAGTTGCGAATTCCTCTGACGCCAAACCATCTATTTGATGACCACCATAGGTTATAAAATTAAATACGAAGCCGAGTTTACCCAACTCAGTCGGGAAATTGCGCATTTCATGATCACTCATTCCCGTCGTATCCCAATTGAAAGAAGGGGATAAATTGTAGGCTAGCATCTGCTCGGGGTATTTTGAATGGATCGCCTGCGCGAATTTTTTTGCATCGTCTAAATTTGCCGTATTGGTCTCCATCCAAATAATATCCGCAAAGGGAGCCGCAGCAAGTGACTTTGCGATGGCATAATCGAATCCTCCTCGTATCTGGTAGAATCCTTCAGGAGTTCTCGATAATTCACAATCCCAGATTATATTAATTCCCATCGACCGAGCTTTAACTCGCGCTTCACGAAACGAGACTTTATTGGCATAATCACGCCACTCTTCCACGGTCATCTCAAACTGAAAACCCTCATCAATCTGGAATTCCATGACGTCCACGACGGCTTCTCCATAGGTCTTCAGACCCGCTTCCATCTCCCAGGTATCTAAAAACTGGGTCATTGCTTTATCCAAAGACGCTTCAACATCTACCGCTTTACCCGATTGGAACGTTTCTATGTATTCATCGATAGATTTTAAAACACCAACTTGTTTGAGCCACTCGAATGCTTCCTCGTATGCGGCATCGGAAATGTTGTATAGCAAGTGCCCGTTCACTTCTCCAACTCCCCGATCGTTAAACCTTTTCAATACTGCCAGAAAAGAAACTTTATAGGTTGGGATATCAATCTTCGTAGCCCCAAGAATGAATGGCTGGTCGCGCTCATCTCCTCGTCCATCGAGAAACGTGGCCGCCTCGGCATCGGTGCGGGCGACGATAATTCCGGGGACCTTCATTGTATCAAGTTGAAATCGAGCCGCGTTCAATCGAATGTTTTGTTCATTCTGGGGGACCAACACCTTTCCCGCCTGGTGTCCACATTTCTTGACACCCGGCTTTTGGTCTTCGATGTGGTAGCCCGGGACCCCCACTTCAACAAAGCGCCTGATGAGATTTCTGACATGAGCCTCCCCCCCATGACCGGTATCCGCATCAGCAATAATATTAGGCTGGTAATCAATTCGTGACGTGGCCATGCGCTCCTTGTCCGACATTTTAGATCGCGCATATTTTTGGTTGTTATCAGCGGTCAGTAATGCACGTACGATTGTGGCCGCTTCATCCGGTACCTGACTCAGGGGATAGCTCGCTAAATCCGGCCCTGGATCTTCAACAATGGATCCCTTCGCGGACGTCGCCCATCCTCCTAAATAGATCCCCTCAATTCCCATCCGCTTCATCGTCACTGCCTGGCCTGGCGAATACGGACCAAAGGTCGTGATTGATTTTCCATTCGAAAATAGTTCCCTCAGTCGATTGTAAAATCTCTCGGCTGCAATCTTTGCAACGGTGTAGTCTTTTTGAATCGATCCGCGTTGTTCCACAACCTGCCGGGGGGAGTAGAGGCGCGTAATGGCCTTAAAACGGGGACTTGAAAACCATTCCTTCGTCTCCTTGACTTCTTTTTCCATTAATTTCGTTTCAATTTCCGCAGCGTCTGCAGTCCAAGCCTCAGAGACAAAATCCCCATTCTCCGTGATTCGGGTTCCATCTTGCTTAAACGCTTCCATGTATTTCTTAATCCTTTCTTCAGCGGTTGTTAATTCTTGATGACTTCACTCATTCTACAATATTTTCACTTTATTTAAAGGAGATTTTTGTATCAAAGCGAATTAAGTGAGATTGATAGGGGCTAAGAGCACCCTTTTTTTTCTAAAAAATGCTAGACCTACCTGAGATAAAAAGGTATCGTTCATCATGGATTCTCGTGAAAAATACTGCCTCAAAGTATCCTTTCACAAAGAGTCATAAGGCTGCGGTACTCAACCGGGGATGTTTCGAGACGGCCTAAACCAATATCAAACTCACTATGCGAATATTGATTGCGGATGACAATGTTGAAATTCTTGATCAACTGAGAGATTTTCTTGAAACTCAGGGACACTGCGTCATCGAAGCGCAAGATGGTAGTCATGCGCTTGAACTATTCCGGCAGAAAGGTGTGGATGCCGTTTTCAGCGCATTGACTATGCCCAAAATGGGAGGTATGGAACTCTTGAAAGAACTGAAAGCGATACGTACCAAACTCCCTTTTGTACTCATCTCACGACATGAGGATGCGCAAAATATTCTGACCGCTTTGCAATTGGGTGCTTGCGATTTTCTTATCAAACCGCTCACCGTCGCCAATCTTCATCGAACTCATCACCAAATCAACGCTTTGTATGGGGACTATCAATTCAATAGTTATTGCCTCAAGCATTCCATCTCGGAATCTCACAGTTTGGAATTGGGAAATGATTTCGAACACATCAATCAAATTGTCGCTTTCATTACGCGCAATGTGCCCTCCTATGGAATTCTGGATAAAGATGACTTGTTCTCTTTGGAGATAGTGCTGGCAGAAACTTTGGAAAACGCCATTTTTCATGGTAATCTGGAAATTCCTTCCGAATTGAAAAATGCAGGTCATTCCCTATTCCAGGAGGAAGGAGCACGACGCAGGCAGTTCAAGCCTTATCAAGAAAGAAAAGTTTATCTTTCTTACGAAATCACGCAAAATTCAATAAAATACGTGGTCCGTGATGAAGGGAAGGGTTTTGAGCACGAAAAGATTTTAGATCCCAGGGATCCGGATAATCTATTCAAGATTAATGGTCGTGGAATGTTACTGACTATGAATTTTATGGATGAAGTCTTTTGGAATGAACGGGGAAACGAAATAACCATGATTCGCTATCGCAAACGAAATCAATGAGACCATGCAACCATCAAGATTTATTTTTCTGCTTGCTCCATCGATAATTATCCTGGGCACCTTGCTCCAGGGTTGCAGCCCTCCCGTCGAAATTGAAGTGACGACAGTCGAACTGTATCATCGAGCATTGATGGCTTATGAAGATAACTCTCTCAATGAGGCGCAAACTGATTTCGAGAAAGTCATTGAGCAAAATCCGGGAACTCGTCTGGCAACGCTTTCCTATTTAAAATTGGGTGATTTGCATTTCAACATCTCCGAATGGGATGAAGCCGAAATCAATTATCGTAGTTTTCTCAATCAAAGTCCAAATAGCCACCTGACTCCCTATGTCTTGAGCCAGTTGATTTCTCTCAATTACCAAAGAAATTTGCAGGGACTTATCTTTGAAAGTCGTGAATCCGATCGAAATATGGAACCCAATCGAAAAATTATCCAGGAATATCAGCGTTTTTTCTTTTTATATCCCCAAAATGCCTATCTCTCCGATGTAAGAACATTCCTGTCCCGAGCCAAGAATGACCTTGCTGACCATGAATTTATGGTTGGTAATTTTTATTTTGGACAAAAAGCCTTTCAGTCCGCAATTTTAAGGTATTTGCACCTCTTAAAAAATTATCCTGAATACCCACGAACTAAAGAAGTCGGACTGCGACTGATCGAAGCCTATGAAGCCAACCAACAACCCGATCTTGCCGATGAAATGCGCAAAGCAATGGAAGCGCATTTTGCTTCGGAAAGTAATGAAAGAATGTAAATGTCCACTTCGATTGAAGATTTAGTTGCACTCAGTCAAACCGATCAGCAACTGTTGATTTCTCAACGTAGTTTAGAAAAATTAAAACAAAAGATCATGGTAGCGCGTGAACCTTTGAATCAATACGAAACTAAGATTCAAGAAATTAAGGAACAACAGGAATCTAACATTCTTGTCTATCGAGAAGCGCAAAAAAAATTTGGAGAAGAAGATTTATTTATCAGCAAAGTAGAGTCTCTGATTCCCTTGATCAGAACGCCAAAAGAATTCAATGCCCGTAAAAAAGAATTAGAAGAAGCACGGAAAAGGCGTGGAAGCGCAGAAAATGAATTGCTGGAAAGTGAAATCAAAAAAGAAGAATTCCAAAAAGAGATGAACCGGCTTCAAGAAGATTGGAGTCAAGCAAAAGACGCATTTGAGAAAGATATTACCGATTTAGTTTTACAAAAGAGTTCCACAATGGAAAAGCTGAATAGATTGAAAAAGTGTCAAGTCGATTTGAAAGCAAAGCTTGATGCATCATTGAGTCGGCAGTATCAAAACTCCCGCCAACGAGGAATTTTTCCTGCCATTTGTCCGGTGGTAAACAAGGCATGCAGTGGATGTAACTCGGTTTTGCCTCCTCAGATGTTCAATGAAATGATTGCCAACTCAGACAAACATCGCAATTGTCCTTTCTGCTACCGCATTATTTTCTATCTGGCCGACCCCCGGTAACGTATTCGCAGGAGTTCTGACTAAAAATACGCAATTTACGCTTCCTGTGATTCAAATCCTGGTCGTGTTTGCAAATTTGATATAGATTGATGAAAATAAATTAAGATTTTCTCAATTCGTTCCATGTTTCCTCCCTTCCGTTTTCTCGTCTTCAAAGAAAAATATTTCCCGTTCAACAGACCAGTCATTCCTGTGATCTTCTGCTTAGGAATCTTTCTCTCAGGATGTGGAGAAATTCAGTATTATCTACAAGCCATCAATGGACACCTGGATATTTTAAACCAAAAAAAAGACCTGCAGCAATTGCTCCAAGATCCTCAAACTCCTCCCCAATTGGCAAGCAAGTTGAAATTGATCCAAGACGTCCGTCAATTTGCAAAAGAAAAAATGCAACTGCCTCATACGCACGGCTATACTGCCTATTCAGATATCGAGAAACCCTTTGTCAGCACCGTGGTGACGGCTGCTCACGCTTTGAAGCTGGAACCATACCAATGGTGTTTTTTATTCATAGGGTGTGTGGAATACAGAGGATATTTTGATCCTGCTCAGGCACGTACTTACGCGGATAAATTGGTAAAAGGAGGTTGGGATGTGGCTTTGAAAAATGTTCGTGCCTATTCTACGTTAAAATGGTTAAACAATAGTTTTATTCCCGATTATTTCAAAGATCCGATTCTGAATACGTTTATTGATCGTTCGAATATGGTCATTATTGGCACTTTGCTTCATGAAATGGCCCATCAAGTGATTTTTATTGCAGGAGACACTTCCTTCAATGAATCTTTTGCAGTTTTTGTGGAACAGGAAGGGTTGAAGCAATACCTGCAATCTCGTATTGAAGAGGATTCTCAGACTTACCTGTATTACTTGCGGAGTAAAGAAGACAAAAGCCGATTTTTGCAAATCGTCCAGACTTTTTATGATAAATTTGAGGAACTTTATCGCTCACCTCTGACAGATAAGGAAAAATTGGCTCAAAAAAAGCAACTTTTTCAGGAAATGCAGAAGACGTATCGCCAAAATGCGCATGAATTTAAAGTGTTGAATTACGACCGTTGGTTTGAACAATCCTTAAACAATGCGCATTTGTTGGGAATCAAGCGATATCAAAATTATACAGCTTCCTTCCAACACATTTTTAAGGAACAGGATCAGAATTGGCCGGCATTTTTTGCAACGATTGAAGAACTTGCTGCGCTTCCCAAAGAAAAACGTGATGCCTACTTAGAGTCGCGGCGTTCCCACCTCTGAGACGTTTTCAGGAATACTATTGGTTTTTGAACGGGAGTGATTGAATCGAAAGTTTTATGATTCCCTGGAAAAAACGATTTTACTCAAATCCATGTAATGCGCGGACCAGTTAGCAATCGACCGGCACAAAAACAAACGATTCTGCCGATTGATCAGATCTTTATCCATCACCAGGACTTTGTCAAAAAAGAGAGTGATTGCGGGTTCCAACTCAAACAGAGTTTGAAAATACTGATTCAAATCCAGGGTTGAATTCGTCAATGGTTCGATTTTTTTCCACAATGCTTTCTCTTCTGGTTCGGCAAAGGAATCTTTTGAAACCCATTCCGGAATATGACTTTGCGTTTTTGAAATATTTTCTGCTCGGACAATGGCTTCCACTGCGCATTTGAAGGCGGGAGATTCCAAATGATCTGAGGCCATTTCCGCCAACTGTAGCTGTTGTATCGGTAATAAGGATTTCGCAGCCAATGAGGCTTCAATCACATCATAGCGAATCTTGGCTTCCTGCATGAAAAAACGCTGCCGCAGGGCAAAAAATTGTGTCAGTTCCTCAGTGATATTATGAATATTCAGACTCAATCCCTGTTGTTTATTCAAAATCTCAAGAGAACGAGTGGATAACTCACGAAGGGAAATAAGCAGTTTCGATTCCAACACAATTTGCACTATCCCCTGTGCCATTCGCCGTAAGGCATAGGGATCTGCAGAACCCGTAGGAATGAGATTGAGAGAAAAGGCGGTGGCCAGCATGTCTGTTTTATCAGCAATGGCTACTGCTACAATTTCGGGATGCTTTGGAATGCAATCTTGAGCAAATCGGGGATAGTAGTGTTCGCGAATTCCCTGACTGACCAAAGGATCCTCTTTCCACGAGCGAGCATAATGAGCACCTATAATTCCTTGTAAGGAGGGAAACTCTGAAACCATCTGGGTTTGCAGGTCAAATTTGCACAGGGTTGCAATGCGTTCAACAACGCTTTTTTGTTGCTCACTCAAACGCAACTGCTCTGACACGAAAATGCTCAGAATTTTCAGCCTTTCAATTCGTTGCGCAATGGAGCCACGTTTGCGAAAAAAAACTACGGATTCTGCTTTTTTATTGAAAAAAGATGGGTCACGTTTTTGATCTTCCAGAAAAAAGAATCGAGCGTCATTTAAACGAGCACGAATCACTTTTTCATTTCCCTTTACTACAATCGATGCATGGTGTTTGTCTCCATTTCGCACTGTAATGAAACCGGGTAGCAGGCGTTGATGTTGATCATAAACGGGAAAATAGCGCTGGTGTTCAGCCATGGCAGTCACCAGAATTTCAGTAGGCAGTTGTAAAAATTCATTTGCAAAACTACCCAACAACACAGTGGGCCATTCCACCAGATTGGTCACTTCTTCCAAAAGATCATTTTCCAAAACGACACAAAAATTATGTCGCTCTTCCAAGACGCTTACCTGCTCGACAATCATCGAACGCCGTTTTTCATGACTGGCAACAACATGCAACATTTCCATCATAGAGGGATATTGTTCGGCATGAGGTAATAAAACAGGTTTTGGGTGCAAAAAACGATGACCACGCAGTTGATTGTCGGCAGTGACCATCTCCAGGGAAACAGGCAGGATTTGATCATTCCACAAAGAAATTAACCAGCGTATGGGTCGAATGAATTTCATTTTGTATTGACCCCAGCGCATGGTGCGGGGAAAAGTGAGCTCCGTGATCCACCCTTTCACATGCCTTTCGATCACTTGGGATGTTGGTTTGCCACGAATTTCCTTACGGATAAATAAAAAATCCTTGCCGTGGAATTCTTTGATGTACAATTCTCTGACATCAGCTTGATTTTTCTTCACAAAACCAAGAGCCGCTTTACTCCACTGACCTTTCTTGTCCCTGGCAATTTGTAAAGGGGGGCCTTTTATTTCTGAGATCAGGTCCTGTTGTTTGTCAGGTAGTCCTTTAACCAATACGGCTAAACGTCGTGGAGAAGAAAATATCTGTAAAGATTGGAATGGTATTTGGTTTTGTTGACAGGTTGTTTGAATTTTTTCTGCAAGTTGTCGGGCTGAAGGCACGACCAAATCAGCCGGCAATTCTTCCAAACCAATTTCCAGTAAATAAGCATTCATTACTGTTTTGTCATTTCCTTGAGCAAGATTTCAGCAGATTGACGATCCTGCAATAAGGGGAATTCCAGTTTTCGACGTTCTTCCAGGAATGAGACTGCGATTTGATGGGATAGATTTCGCACACGATCGATATAGGTGGCTCGTTCCGAAACACTGATCACCCCTGCTGCAACCAACTGATTGAAAACATGGGAGCATTTCAATACATAGTCGTACGCCGGAAAGATCAATTTATGCTCTATGCAACGCCATGCTTCGCATTCGAACTGACTGAATTGCGTGAATAAGAAATCCCCTTCAAGGACCTCAAAGGTATATTTGGAATGTTCAAATTCTGCCTGTCTGAAAATCGCATTGTAAGAAATCCGTTCAGCAAACTCCAGTTCAAAGACATTTTCTTTTCCTTGCAGATAAGAAGCCAATCGTTCCAATCCATAGGTCAGTTCTACTGAAACCGGATGGCATTCCAATCCACCCATTTGCTGAAAATACGTGAATTGGGTCACTTCCATACCATCAAGCCAAATTTCCCATCCTAAACCCCAAGCTCCTAATGTGGGGGATTCCCAGTTGTCTTCGACAAAACGAATGTCATGTTCCAAGGGATTCAAATCCAGTTCCTGCAAGGAATTCAGGTAGATGTCTTGAATATCATCCGGAATCGGTTTCAAGATAACCTGATATTGGTGGTGTTGATAGAGACGATTCGGATTGCCTCCGTATCGTCCGTCTGCAGGTCGACGGGAGGGTTCTACATAGGCGGCTCTCCAATGTTCTGGACCAATGGTACGCAGAAAGGTGGCTGGATTCATTGTTCCAGCCCCGGTTTCGATATCGTACGGGTTCATTATTAAACAACCATGCTCTGACCAAAACCGGTGTAAAGTCATAATGATATCCTGCAAAGTATAAGACCTTTTTCTACCTGTCATAGCAAAACCTGGAAGAGATGGGAATATTTGGTCAGATGCGAAACTCAATTGATTGTCCCTGTTCTCGATAGTTCGTGCCTTGTCGCACAGAGAAATTTTGTCCTCAGGAAGGATAAGAATTGTTCGACCACAGGAAGCACCATTTGAGCTGAGACTGTCGGCAATGCATCAAAACCATGCCCTACCCAAGGTAATTTCAGTAATACCAAGGATGGTGTATCTGCTTTACGTAAAGCATCATGGAATCGTAAAGTTTCGTCAGTTGCGATCAGGGAGTCAATCTCTCCCTGGATAAGCATGAAAGGAGGAGGATTTTTTGATATCCTCCGTATAGGGGACGCTTGGCGGAATTTTGCAGGATTTCTATGAGGTGTGCTGCGCATAGCCGTTTTCAGAACATTTTGCAATGGCAAATTGGATTTTTTTTCAAAGTGTGTTTCAAGATCATAAATTCCATAAAAAGCCACACAGCCTTGAACCGTGGTGTCTACATCCGCAAATTCAGGCTGAAATTCCACATCCCCTGGAGTCAATGCAGTGAGAGCGGCAAGATGCGCTCCTGCTGAGCCTCCCGTAACGACTAAAAAATTGGGATCGGCTCCATAAGATTTTCCATTTGTCTTTATCCAATGGATGGCTCGCTTGCAGTCAATCAAATGATCCGGGAACACTGCTTGTGGGCTCAATCGATAAGAAATTGAAAAACAGATCCACCCTCGAGCTGCCATTCTCACCATCAGGGGAATTCCCTGATTGTTTTTACCAATTGTCCAGGCACCTCCATGGATCTGAAGCAGTACTGGACAATCACTGGCATGATGTCTTGGGCGGTAGATATCCAAAGTCAAGGAAATGCCCTGATCATGATAGAAAGGAATATTTGAAATGATTTCAATCCGAGCGTCTTTCAATAGTAGGAAGGGGTTCCAATAGATTCTCCAATTGATGGAAGTGGCAGAAACTGTTTTTGGGTAATCCTCTACTTGAAGCTGCTCATAATCAGCGCCCAATGCAGCCTTCATTTGCTGGTCAACCAATAGCTTCAGGCGAATGAGGAGTCGAAAGCGCCATCCCAACGGAATCCAGCTGAGCAACAAGAGAAGTAAAGCAAATTGCCCAAGTTTGCTTTCCAGTGCGCCTGCAATAAAGAAAAAAAATGTAACTCCCAGATTGAAAACAATCCAATGCAGGGCCAAGTCCCCTATCAACCAACTAGCAGCAAAAATCGACAAAACAAACAGCCTGTTATCACTCCAGTGAACAGGCTGAAAGACGTTGACAGTGAGCAGCGCGCAGAAGACGCTCCAAAGCAAAAAAAATAATGCCATGCAACTCACTTTCAGGACTCAAGGGAGAAACACGCAAACTAGCGTTTTGAATACTGATATCGTTTGCGAGCCCCGGGCTGACCATATTTTTTTCGTTCAACCTGTCTGGCATCACGTGTCAGCATCTTTGCTTTTTTCAAAATCGGACGAAGCCCTTCATCCAATTCCTGCAATGCCTTTGCGATCCCATGCCGAATGGCTCCGGCTTGACCGGATAATCCACCTCCCTGAACATTGACAAATAGATCAAAGTGTCCCACTGTCTCCGTCAATTCCAGTGGCTGGTGAACGATCATTCGCAAGGTTTTCCTGGCAAAATAATCATCAACACTTTTATTATTGACAGTGATTTGTCCCTCTCCGGGGCGTAAATAGACACGTGCAATCGAACTTTTACGACGTCCCGTTCCATAATATTGTTCCACGGCCATCTTCAATTATCCTTTCAACTCTAATGGTTGCGGATCTTGTGCTTCATGCGGATGTTGAGAACCAGTATAAATTTTTAACTTGCGCAGTGCTGTTCGATTGAGGGCGTTCTTGGACATCATTCCTTTGACTGCATTATAAACCAATGCGGTTGGCTTTTTTTTCAGAAGTTCTTGTGCCTTCGCTTGTCTCAATCCACCGGGATATCCCGTATGGTGATAATAAATTTTGTCTTTCATCTTCTTTCCGGTCAAAACCACCTTTTCCGCATTAACAACCACCACGTAATCTCCCGTATCAACATGGGGCGTGTAAATCGGTTTATGCTTCCCTCTTAGCAAATTGGCAACCTGCGTGGCCAAACGTCCCAATGTTTTTCCCTCTCCATCCACCAACCACCATTGGCGGGAATGGGTGCCATTTTGTAGATCTTCTTTATTTATCGACCTTGTTTTCATCATGCTTGCTGATTGTTGACATCCAAATTTCACGTCCGATAGAAATGCAAACTTTTATGATAACAGCAGGATTAATAGGATTTCAAGTTTTTTCTTGCCCGAGGGTGTAATTAAAAGTGAGGATCATCTCAATTAAGCCCTTTGAAGTTGTTGCCAATAACAATCCCATTTTCCATAGGCTCTTACCACCCTGAGTTGAATCATCTGATCGGCATGTTGTTTTTTCCACCAAGCGCCCGGGAGTTTGAGACGTTTTTGGATGAGGGAACGATGGGTGCTTTCAATTTTTCCAGAGCCGATAGGGAGTTGTTGATCAATAGATGTTATGTATTAAACTGTCCGGGACGATTTTTCATTTAACGTACCAAAGCGCGAATGGGGGCCTGTTCATTGGGAATAGATTCAGGTTCTTGCCTGGATATAAACTGCTCTAACACGCTGTCAGCTCCTCTCTCCTCCAAGGAATGGGGGGAGGGTATCGCAAGGAGTTTCATCAAGGAAATACAATCGAGAAAATAAAAGACAAATTAATATTTGCCCCCTTTCCAATACCCATTTCAAATTCCTGATCAGAACAATTAATTAATCTCATTAAACCACCAGCTCTGCTGGTGCGAACCTAATAGGCTTTGCCGGTCAGTCATGAGAAACGTATCCGTGTCCGTGGGCCGTGCTCGTGCTCGTGAACGGTCAGTGAAATCGACGGCACATTTTGGTTAACATAGAAACAATGCGATGAAGTAACTGTTTTCCTTCGTCAAATAAAGAAGGCTGGATGATCTTCAACACGTTTAAAACATCGAGAATAGTAGCGCATTCCATTACGGAACCTCGGGCAAACGCATAGAATCGTTGCTTGTCAGGAAGGGAATTTTTTCCACAGCCTTCTGCGATATTGAGAGAAATCGACCATGAGGCCCTTTTCAGTTGGTCAACTAAGGCTGAGTATCCTTTTGGCAATGTTTCGATGACTTGGACAGATAACGCTAAAAATTCGATGGAACATGGGTATACATCGAGTTTTTCATGATCTAACATGGCAGCCTTTTTCGTTCACGAGCACGAGCACGTCTTACGATGACGAACACGTTTTGCCCCCATCCTGGGGGCCTCTTCAAGCCACCGGCAGAGCCGGTGGTGATGACTTCATCCTCCCGGCCGTAAAGCCCCGGGGCGATCTGCAGTTCTTTAGGCATATCATGGCGGCCCAGGGGGAAGTCAGGCAGGCTCCCCTGGTTTTCCAGTTGCTCCACACATGCCAGGAGATCGGCTGAAAGGCCCGAGTGACTCTGGTAGCGCGCTTCGGCACGCTTGGCCATCAGTTTCATCACCATATTAGAAAGGGTTTTGAGCACCTGCGGCGCCTTCTGGTCAAGGGATAGAGGCTGCCGGGCATTGTGAGCGTGGACGATTTCCATGACCTCCCGGGATTGGAATGGTACTCTCCCGCTGAAAAGTTCATAGAGGGTGACCCCCAGGGAATAAAAATCACTGCGATAATCGAGTACCCGGTTCATCCGGCCGGTCTGATCGGGGGAGATATAGGGCAGGGATTCCCCGCTTAGCCGGGGACTCAACGTCGTCAAATTTTCCTTAGGCAACCGGGTGGCCAGACCGAAGCCGGTCAGTTTGACCGTTCCCGATGCCGGATCGACAAAAATATTGAACGGATTGATCATTTTATGCAGGATGTCCCGCTGGTGCACTTCTTTCAGGGTGCCGGCCAGTGAAACCGCTACCTTCAGCGAGTCCAGCAGGTCGAGCCGGGCGGTATCCATCAGCTTTCTTAAATAGATAGCAATTCCTCTGCAATGTCAGAAGCTCAATCGTGTTGATCAAGCGGATAGACAGTAAACAAATAGAACGCAATCTGTCAACGGAATTGTTTTTCGGGTGGATGGCCGAATCCAGGAGAGATGAAATGAGGAGTAGCTTATCGAACTTGGGTCTAATTGCGATACCAAATAGATAGCAATTCCTCTGAAATGTCAGGAGCTGGATTGCCACAGGTGCTATCGTTTTGTATAATTTTTGATTTTCCGATGTTGCTGGCGTAGGACTCCGCTTTTCTGATGTGTTATTCCTGCAGTTCCGGAGAGCGGTCCATTAGAATAACTGACCGGACCAAAGCTTCCCCAAAAACATCTGCCAAGGGACGATTTCGATACCATCCCTGGTTATCCTTTCATTTAAATCCAATGAGACAACCAGATAGCGCTGCAACAAACCTTCTTCCTTCAACGCCCGTAGTCCTTTCAGGTGATTTTCGCTTAAATAGGTCCCCACGTAACTTGCCAGCTCTTCCTCTGCATCCGGATTGCCTTATATGTAAGGAAGACCGCCTGTATTGAGGTAGGTCAGCAAATCGAAATCCGGGATCTCTGAAAAGGTTAGCGGGAACAAGTAAAGCTAAGGTCGCTACAAATTTTTGATTTTTCTACTATGTAGAGACCTATTTCGAGGACTTTTTCCCGTCCGGGGCGGGAAGGATCGGGCAAAGATGGCCTGAAGACGGGATGCGAAAATGTGAAGTTATTTTTGAGTGAGCCCTTAGTCCTTGACGGTCAGGTATATCCCGTGGGGGTCTATCTGGTTCCTGATCATGTCGACTTCTTGCTCGGAGGGCCGCTCAGTCTCAGGGACTTTCTCGGGTATGACCAGGTCAAATCCCGTGTTCTCCTTGACACGCTCAACAGTGACGCCGGGATGCACCGAAACCAGTCGCATCTGTTTGGTCGTCTCTTCAAAGTCTAAGGCAGCCAGGTTAGAGTAAACCTTGATCGCCTGCTTTGGTGGGAGGCCTGCCTTTTCCCTGGAGTCGCCGCCCTTCAGATAGCCGACGCTTGAAATGAAGTCGGCCTTTTCGACGAAGACCCTCTTCTCATGGGAGTGCTGGAGAATAAAGCTGGTCTCGGCGAACATCATCTGTTCCGGCTGTGCCTGAAGCTGCCCCAGGAAGACCTTTGGTTTATGGTAGTCCCCGATGAAGGTACAATTGAGGTTGCCGTATTGGTCTACCTGCGCCCCGGCTGAGAAGGCATTGGTGAGTCTGGGACAATGTTCGAGCCCCGGATTGACTAAGTTTGGCCACGTCCCCACTATCCCCTCCGACCTGATCTTCGGAGAACGCATTTCCTCTCTATTACGCGTTTCATCTATCCTACGGTTAAAAGTGATGCCATCGATCCAGTAGTAGTTCGGTGCATAACCCATCCTTTTTGCCAGGGTGACCGCAACCATGGGGATTCCTATGATGTAAGTGAATGACCTCCCGGCTCCCCTCGTTACCCCGATGTGCGCCTGTCCGTAATCCTTCATCTGTCGAGCAATATTCACAGCGATGAGTTCTGGAATGGTACAATCTTTTGCGTAAACCTTTTTCTGCATATCAAACTCTCCCAATATGTCTCAATTCCATCAATCTTTCCAGGCCAATGAGATTTAGATAGCCCCAGTGATCCTCTATGCCAAAAACAAACTTATCCATATATTCCTTGAACCCCTTTGCTTCCTGAGCCATCTCAACGTACTTGGTGAGGTGATCCTGATCGGCCTCGTAGTAGGGGTCCCACTCTCCTTCAAGGCTATAGGGATGGACTCCAAAGGGAACCTTCACCACAGCATCCACTAACGATCCAGGTATCGCCGTTTTATGAGGAAACCGCATGACCTCATCATTACTGATTATCTCCTCCACCGTGATGATCGTCTTCGAGGCCATCAACGCCGGCTCAAATAAGGGGCCATATCCATTGAACATCTGCACGGTTCCTTCGGGAGAGGCGGCTACCGCGTGGGATATAAATACATCTATTTTGGGTGCGCGCAACACCACGTGTTTTTCGCCCGTAAAGGGGCATACAATCTCCTGGGCATCCCCCATCTCCTCCAAGGACTTAAAAACATCTGTTTTCAGGAGACTCCTCTGAACCGCGAAGGTGTTCCCTAAGCCCACGGCCCGTACCATCTCCATCCAAGCCGCCTCTGAATGGGGCGTTGCTTTTATTTCGCCCCTCTCCACAGCCCTACGGAAGTTAGGAGCGTTGAGATAGTCGAACGAATGGCATTTGTATCGCTTGACACGGCTAAGTCCCGCCAACATGTCAAGGGCTTGCGCGGGGGCCTCTGCTCCTTCTATGAATAGATTGGTTGCTCCCTGCCTGATAATCTCACGAACCATCGCCATCGCTGGGATTTTGTCGGATAGATTTACCGTATCTCCGGTCTTGACCAGTTTTGCTGCTTCTGAAATACTTAAAACTTTAGTCATATTCTTTTCCCATATTCTTATATTGTAACTGAGCGTTCGCTAGTTTTTATGGCAAAAAAGATCTAGACACCGATCTTTTCTCGCTTTACTTTGATTCCTACAGCCTCCCGATCCCAAGTATCGGGAGTGATTCCTGCCTCTTTGAGCAGGTTTTTTTGTACTTTCTGGGTGGGGGTTTTGGGCAATTCGTCGACAATCCGAATGAATCTGGGCAGCATGAAGTGAGCCATACGCGGTTGGAGAAAATGGAAGAGCTCCCTGGGATCGATCTGCTGGTCCGACACCGGAGCCACCACCACCATCACTTCGTCCTCGCTAAGCTCACTAGGGACGGGAATCGCCGCCGCTTCACGTACTGTGGCGAAAGCGGTGACCTCGCTTTCCACTTCAAAAGAAGAAATATTCTCACCACGGCGACGAATAGCGTCTTTGATGCGATCAACAAAGTAAAAATACCCATTCTCGTCATATTTGAAAGCGTCCCCTGTGTGGAACCAACCGTTACGCCAGGCTTTAGCGGTTGCTTCCGGATTCTTGTAATAACCATGGTTCATCGCCCACGGACGGTCGGTTCTTAAGATAAGCTCACCGGTGACCCCAGGACCGACCTCGCAATCGTTTTCATCAACGACACGAGCTTCTACGCCCTCACGGACTTTCCCGCAAGTACCGCTTCCCGGCGGATAGGGTTCTGAAATAATGGGCAAGGATATTTCTGTCATGTTGAAACAGGTGCGCATTTCGAGACCATAGCGACGCCCTACTGCCATGGCATCCTCATTCCAGGGAATGCAGACGGCTTTCTTCAAAAAAAGATCATTGTCATGAGGGCCTGGTGGTAATTTCAGGAGGAACGGGATCATTGCGCCCACCAGATAGGTCATAGTGGTTTCATTCTCGTGGACGGTCTCCCAAAATTCGTTAGTTTTGAAATAAGTGTCTAAAAAACAAGAACCTCCACTGGCAAGGGTGGTGATGAAATTGATCGTCCCGCCGACATGGAATATAGGCAGGTTGGTCAAAATCCGATCGCTTTCTTCAATAAAATCGCTAGAATCCGGCCCCATGGAATAGCCTTGAAGATAAGAAGAAAGCACCGCTTTGGAGGGGCCAGTGGTGCCTGAAGTGAAGATAATATACTGCGTATCCCAGGGCTCGACCATTTCCGGCATCTCCGAGAGACCTTGATCGGAGATGAGAGCAGATGCTGGATGAGGGGTCAGGTTTGGTAATGAGGTTTTCCCATGGGTGATGATGACATCCCGTAGCAAGCCTGTATCGATGTCATTCAGACGCGGGGCAAGATCGGCATGACAAACCATCAATTTGGCATCGGATAATAGCACCACATGTTGCAGAAGTGTGCCTTTATAAGCGGTGTTCACCGGCACATAGACCGCTCCTAAATAATTGAGACCAAACCAAGTGAGGACCGCTTCCCGATTGTTCGGTTGCCAGGAGAGCACATGATCGCCTTTTTTGACACCCATTGCTTGAAGCCCCTTGGCTGCACGTTGTGTCAATTCTAAAGTTTGACGCCAGGTCCATATCTCGCCACCATAAAACATGATTGCAATTGCCTCAGGCTTCTGGAGCGCCCAGCGTTCGATTTGATAACCAAGAACGCAAAGGTCTCGCTCTGGGATACGAGGGTCATAAATCATTGAAGTACCTCCTATTCATTTGACTGTCTTATAGTATTCCAGATAATTATTTTGTCGGTCTCTTTTTTCGGAGAAGCCTGGGAGGCAAGCGGATTATTCTTTGGTAGCACCCAATGTCAACCCTGCAATGAAATGTTTCTGCATGAGAAAGAACATGATCACTGGAGGCAATGCAGCGACAATCGAGCCTGCTGAAATGAGATTCCAAGAAGTGATCCATTGCCCTCGAAGGGCATTCAACCCTGCCGTGACCGGACGCACTGAATCACTTTGCACCAAGACTAAGGCCCAAAAATAATCATTCCAAATAAAAGTGAATTCTAATACCGCCAAAGCAGCCATGGCAGGGCGAACCAGGGGAACGATGATTTGTAAAAATATCCGAAATTCACTGGCTCCATCAATCCGAGCCGACTCCATCAAACTGTCAGGAAGGGTTTTGATAAAATTTCTCAAAAACAACGTACAAAATCCTGTTTGAAAGGCAATGTGAAAAATCACCAACCCTGTCAAGGTATTGAAAAGCCCGGTTTGAATGGTCAATTCTCGCACAGGAATCATTAAGATTTGGAAAGGAACAAAATTGCCTCCAATAAAGATGGAGAACATCGCAATGTTTCCCCGGAATCGGTATTTCGCCAAGGCGAATCCTGCGAGAGAGGAAGTGATCAAGACTCCAATGACGGTGGGAATGGTGATCAATACGGTGTTCCACAGATAGCTCCACATAGGGGTAGTCGTAAACACAGCATTGAAATTCTCAAAGAACATGATTTCTGTCGGCCATCCCCAAAAATTGCCTTTTAGAATGTCATCTAAAGAACGAGCCGAGGTCAAAGTCACGGCAAAAATGGGAACCAGCCAAAGGATTAAGACCACCGGTACTGCAATTTTATAGGTCGATTGTGTGAGAGGGGATGTTTTTTCAATGGGTGTAGGAAACATAATCAAGCCCTTTCTTCACGAACCATTCTAGAGAGAAAACAGGCAATATACACAGCCATGATCAAAAACAAGATAACCGCAATGGCTGCTCCATACCCCATTCTGAAATTGAGAATCGCTTGTTCGTACATAAAAAAGGCCAAGACGCTGGAACTGTTATAGGGCCCTCCTAACGTCATAATGGCGACTGTATCAAAACTTCGTAAAGAACCAATGACCGTCACCACAATTGCAATAAAGGTGGCTGGGCGGAGTTGAGGAACGATAATATACCAAAGCATCGTCCATCCTTTGGCTCCATCAATTTGAGCTGCTTCAATCAAATCTGGATTGATCACATTGAGCCCTGTCAAGTAAAGGATCATGCAGTAGGCGATTTGGGGCCACATCCCTGCGGCGATGACGGCATAAGTGGCTTGGCCCTCTTCAGAGAGAGGGGCGATAGGATCGATTCCAAAGATTCCTAGAAATTCATTGAGAAGACCTCCATCAGGTGCATAAAACCAGGAGAACACCAAACCCACCACCACCTGGGAAATGACAAAAGGAAAAAAGAATAATGATTTGACCGCCCGGATTCCTCTGATTTTCTGATTTAAAAAAAGGGCAATCGCCAACCCAATGGCAGGAGAAGTGAGGAAAAGCAGAAGCCAAATGATGTTATTTTGAACAGAGACCCAAAACACTTCATCATCAAACAATTCGATATAGTTCCCCCACCCAACGAATATTGGTTCCGCCATGCCATCCCATTCGTGAAAACTAACCCAAAAACTACGAACAATAGGATAGAGGACATAGATGGAAAAAAGGATGAGTCCCGGAAGCAAAAAGAGCCATGGTGTAAGCGGTTTTTCATTAGACATCATGGACCCTTATGAATGCTGTATCTTGAAAGGTGGCAGATGAATATTCCGTGTTTCCAAGCCATTCATCTGCCCATGAGCGGAGATCACTATTTCTTGAAAATCCGTTTCCTGGATTTATCCAGTCTTGTTAAGATCTTGTCCAGACGATCGGGTTTATCCATATACTCCTGAAAGCCTTTCATCCCTTCTGTTGCCATTTCAGGTTTGCTATCTCGATCATAGAATTGGGCAGTAGCAGCTGCGGAGGCAAGAACCTTTGCTCCGATTTCCAAGAAGCGGTCGGGTTTGGGTTTCGCTTTTGTATTGGGAGGGAGCATGCTCATTGCACTGTTCAACTTAGATTGCACATCTGCTCTCCCGATAAAAGCCATGAATTTTTTGGCATTTGCTTTATTTTTGGCGCCTTTTGGAATGGCCACAATTTCAGTAGGAGCATCTTCGAATTTAGGAAGATTAGGATTGATGGTGGGGAATTGGAAATAGTCAATCTTGGCCAAATCCTCTGCGGCCATACCCCACACCACAAAATTTCCAATCAAATACATTGCTGCTTTGCCTTGAAGAAGAGCAGGTATGGCTTCTTGCCAGGAATACGAAGTGTGGTTTTCAATGAAGTATCCTGGATCCAGCAATTCTCTCCATTTGGCAAACACATCTTTCACGCGTTGATCCGTATAGGAGGCGTTGCCTGCTAACAATTCTCGATGGAAATCCATTCCATTGATCCGAAAGTTCAAGTAATCAAACCAACCTGCCGCTGTCCAATAATGTTTAGTTCCAATCGTAATGGGAGTGATGCCATTGGATTTCAACGTCGCACAGGCTTTCAAAAATTCATCCCAGGTTGTAGGAACCGCAATGCCATACTTTTCAAAGAGGTCTTTGCGATAATATACTCCCCATTGATAGTATGCCCAGGGCACCGCATACTGTTTGCCATCAAAGGTAATCGGACCACGAGAGGAGGGAAAATCATCATGCATATTATTGGCATCCCACACATCGCTGATATCTTCGATCAATCCTCGGCTGACGAAGGTATTCAATCGCTCTCCAGCAAACCAATTGACCACATCGGGTGGCTCACTCGTTAACCAGTTTCTGATGGAAGTTTTATAACTTTCATGATCGTAAGTGTTGAATTCAACTTCCACTTCAGGATGGGCTTTTTTGAAATCCTCCACCAATTCCGTCCATGCTTTTTTAGGAGCAGGATCGGCTTGGTTGTTATTGATCACCAGTTTGCCCGCAAAAGCCACCGAGCCCATCGCCAGAGCAATCGCCCCCGACACACCAACCAGCATCCATTTTTTTATTTTTTTCCTGATCTTTTTCATAATAATTTCTCCAAATACGATTGATTTCATAATTATCTCCCAAATCTAGTACTGCCCGGTGAAAATAAGTTTACAGTTAATCACATTTGACAATCTATTCAGTTGTCATTCCTGGCTTGACCAGGAATCCAGAGGGCTTTCTGTGAATCCTGGATGCCGGATCATCCCGGACTCGATCCGGGACCGGCATGACACTGTGGCTGTAAACGCACTTTTGCCCTACGGCACTAGTTTTTTTAAGATTGAAGGAATAAATATTCTTTGCTCTGCTAACGTGATTTCCCCATAGGCTTCTCCTGATAAGGCAGTGAATGAAAAATTTCCACCATCCGCTGCTTCTGGAAGGGGATGGATGGACAATCAGCTTAGGGATACAGCTTCAAGCAGTGTGCCATTTTTGAGATTATTCAGTTAACTTATTGTAATTATTAACTAATTTTGACAAGAGGGAGGGTTGGGTATGCGAAGCAAGTGTCTAGATTTATTGACATTACTAGATCGGGAATAGCGGTTAACTCATTGATATTAAATATTTAAACAACAAAATCTAGATTTTAAGACATATGTCTCATATTCTGGACATTTTTAAATTCTATTATTTACTGATTTTACGTAAATAGGTTTTGCAAGCAGATCATACTTCCTCCCTTGGATGATTCAGGGACAAAGGGACAAATCACGCCAAATTCTTTAAAAGTCACTTCTGAGGGTATAATAAAAGAGGGGAATCATCGGATAAAAATATTGAGGGAACGAGGCATTGATGTAGACTCTCTTCCTCGTGAAATTATTGAGAAACAAGATAATGAATTTTCTTGAGACCCACAACTGGGAGAGAGTTTATGTTATCAAAACTATACTGGATTGAAGGACCTTGGGAGGGGAAGCTTGCCATTACTCCTCGTCCTAGAGGCCATGAATGGATCGAAGATGAAATATTACTTTGGAAAGATTCAGAGCTTGATGTCATTGTTTCCCTGTTAACCAGGGAAGAAACCGTCACTTTAGGCTTGGAAGAAGAAGAGAGTTTTTGTTTAAAATTCGATTTGGAATTTATATCTTTCCCCATTGTTGACCGTGATATACCGGATTCTATGTTGAAAACATTAAATTTAGTGAAGGAGTTACACGCTAAATTATCTGACGGTAAAAAGATCGCCATCCATTGTAGGCAAGGGATTGGTCGAGCTGCCATAATTGCTTCTGCTTTATTAGTTTTCGCAGGGGTTGATCCTGAGAAATCATTTGTTTCAGTGAGTCAGGCTCGAGGATGTTCTGTTCCCGAAACCGCAGACCAAAAAGATTGGATAAAAGGATTTGCTGAGAACTTGATACCACTGACGATGGCATAGATCCATAAAGAATAATATTTCAAATACTATTAAATTCTATTTTTAAGTTCCTGGGATGGTCTGAATTCCGTATTTTTTCATCTTATTGTAGAGGGCTGCGCGGGAGATTCCCAGGACGGCAGCGGTTTTTACCTTGTGGCCCTGGGAATTTTTCAGGGCATTGAGAATCGTCGCTTTTTCACAATCCGCGAGGGCTTGATCCAGCGCCATTTTCCCATGGTTGATGGTGTCTCCAAAATTTGAAGTTTCGCTGATTTTGGAATTTATCCGTTCCCCCAGAAAATCGACCTCTCCCTGGGAGACATAGCGATGCAGAGTGTTTTGCAACTCCCGGACATTGCCCGGCCAATCGTAAGCTTGCAGGGCTTCCAGAAATCCTGGTGTGATGGGCTTTCCTTGTTGAAGCGGTGCCGTGGATTTCAAAAAATGCTCGACCAGCAGAGGGATATCCTCTTTTCTTTCCCGGAGCGGGGGCAGGCGAATGGGAAAGACATGAATCCGGTAATAGAAATCTTCTCGAATTTGCCCCGTCTTTACCCGGTGACCCAGGTCGTGGTTTGAAGCCGCGATGAACCGGATATTGGGCTTGATGACCTCGGTGGTGCCAAGTGGGGTAAAGCCGTTGCCCTCCAGGACACGAAGCAGTTTAACCTGCAGGTTCAGCCCGATATCGGCCAGTTCATCCAAGAACAAAGTCCCTTTGTCGGTCAGGTGCAGGAAACCGCGCTGATCGCTGTCGGCCCCGGTGAAAGCGCCTTTTTTGTGTCCAAAGAACTCGTTCTCGATCAGGTTTTCGGAAATGGCTCCGAGGTTCACCGGGAAAAACACTTGCTCCTTGCGGTCACTGGCCTCGTGAATGGCCCGGGAGACCAGTTCTTTCCCGGTTCCCGATTCGCCGTAGAGGATCACGTTCATATCGGTGGCCGCCGCTTGTAAAATCAACTCGTATACCCGTTGCATGGGCTCGCTTTTTCCGATAATGTCGCCAAACCGAAAGCGGTCTTTGGTGCGGGCTCGCAGGCGGACATTTTCCTCACGCAGGGAGGTTTCGCTCGCTTTCAGCTCGTCCAGCGCCTTTTTGAGGTCTTCGTGAAGCCTGGCATTTTCCAGGGAAATGGCGATCTGGGAGCTAAGATGCTTGATCACCTCGAGTCGCCGGGGGGTGAAGGCTCCCTCTACCAGGTTATTTTCCAGGTAAATGATGCCGCTCAAGGCGGACTGATGAGTGATTGGTGCGCACAGGATCGATTTGGGGCGCTCCCTCCGGATATAGTCATCCCCGGCAAACCGTTCTTCCCGGGAGGTGTTGTCTAAAACCAGGTGTTCCCGGGTTTGTTTCACCCAGGAGATGACCGAGAGGGAGAGAGATTGGGCCTTTTCCACAGGCAGGGAAAGCGGTAGAAAACATTCGACTTGCTCGGCACTCCCGCGAGCAGCGATGAGAGACTGACCTTCGGTTTCCAGAATCAGGGCTGCCGTCTGAGCCCCGGCATTTTCTATGAGAATGCCAAGCAGGATCTCCAGCAGTGGTTCCAGCTCGAGGGTACTGGAGATGGCCTCCGAGGCTTTGAGAATGGTCGCCAGATCCAGGTTGGCCGAAGGAGACACCGCCCCTTCGGCACGATCATCGGCAATCAACCCGGAATATCGAGACTTAAGATGCGCGACCTTTCGTTTTGCCCCCCAGGCTTCGTACTGCTCCATTGCTGAGCGCAGGTAAGAGCTGGCGGCGACGTTCTGCCCCTGGCTGAGCAAGTACCTGGCAGCCAGCTCATTGGCCAGGGCTTCCTCGTGGATAAACTCGCTCTCCCTGGCCAAAGCGATGGCCTGGTCATAGTGGTGCATAATGGTATCGGGTTCACCCTCCAAAACTCGCATTCGTTCGGCTTCCACCAGGTGGTATTTATGCAAATAATTGGATGGTGCGCAGCGCGCCAGTTTCTCCAACGTCTCCTGATTGTCATGGACCTGGGTGAGGATCTGTTCCTTTACCCCGTCAGGCACCTGGTCGAAATCCGCCAGGAGAGCGAGGGAGAGGTAGCAGTTGGCCTGGGATTCAATAAAGGCATACTTGTAGGTTTTCATCAGGTTGATCATTTCAAAAACCGTCTCCCGGGCAGCTTCGTATTCTTCGAACAGGGTTTGCAGCACCAGTTTTTGGTAATTAAAACAGCTATGTTCATTATATACGTACTCTGCACTCGTCACCCTATGGTATTGATCCATGATGCTGGTCGACAGGGTCGAAGGTTCATCCAACAGAATCGTGACCGCCTTTGTCAGCATTTCCACCCGGGGAGACCCGATAATAAAATCGATCTTCTTGAGATCAGCCTTCAGCGTCGATAATTCCCCTTTCAGCCAATTCAGCTCTTTCCCGCACATGAACGCTAACTGACATCTTTTGACGGCACCATGACCGGCATTGTAGAAATCTCCCGTTTCGATTCCCATCTTGTGAGCTTCCAGCAAGGGATCCAATGACGCCGATAACGGCTCCCGGTAGAAGCGGATATGGCCGTTGAAAATCCTGGAAACTCTACAGTGTATTTCCTTCAGATCAAACGCTGCCATGATCTGCATGCCCAGACGACCGAGTTCATAACCAAAATCAAAATCCTGCATAAACTCGCAATAGATCATTCCAAGGCTACAATAGAAGTCGGGTGAATATTCCGGATGAAAATAATTAAGCAGCAAAGAGATGCGTTTTAAAGCGGCGGGCTGCCAAAGACCGACATCCGGAGTAATCCCAGTCTCGCCAAATGAGTGAAAGAGTTCATTTAGGATACGGACAGGGACCTCGGCATCCGGTTGGGTGAGCCGCTCAAACTGCATCACTTCTTCGACGCTTTTACCGGCCAGGCCGGATTTGATTTGAGCGAGGGCCTGCTGCCATTGGCCGGGAGACAAACGGCTCAGTTTACATCCCAGTTTCTCCAGAATTTCCTCGCCCGTTTCCAGGGCCTTCTTTAATTCACCCCGGGTGGTGTATGCCTTGATCAGGCATTGATAAACATTGGCCAGGTCCGGGTCCTTTTGGGCGTTGTCTTTTACGGCACCGGCCAGCTTCTCCATCAGGTCGAAGCGGCTGCAGAGCCATGACATCTCCGTGGCTTCCTCATGCAGGGATAAGGCCAGGGGGTATTGCCATTTCCAGGCGGCGGCTCCTGAAAGGTCCAGGCCGATGGTAAAATATTCCAGGGCCTGTTCAAAAGCCGAAGCCGCCCTGGCCTGACGACCGGCTTCCAGGTTGAGTTCGGCCAGGTGCGATCGGTCTTTCCATTTATCCTTCAACCCCCGGGCCAGGTTGAGATGGTGGACGATGTCAAAAAGCAGAGCGTCACTTTTTCCGGGAGCATATTGCTTGAGCAGGGTCTGACCGATTCGAAGATGGACCGGCTTTCTCTCCTTTTGGGCAATGAGGGCATAAGCAGCCTGCTGCACCCGGTCATGCAGGAATTTGAAGCTGCTGTGATCCGAGGTCGCTCCGGTGGTCGGATCATCCAGTTCAGGGGCCCGGGAAAAACCAGTGATCAACCCCTTTTCCAGGGCCGGCAACAGGTTGTCGTATATCTCCCTGCTTCCAGCGCCGCTGATCAGTCCCAGCGATTCCAGGTCAAAGGTATTGCCGATGCAGGCCGCCAGGCATAAGAGTCGCCTGGTTTCAGAGGAAAAACCATGGAGCTGGTCAACCAGCAAATCCACCACATTCTCGGTCACCGCCAGGAATTCGATGGCAGCCAGGTCCCAGGTCCATCGTTTTTCCTCAGGGGAGTAACCGATCAGTTCCTTTTCGGAGAGTACGGTCAAAAACTGGCACACAAAGAAAGGATTGCCGCCGGTTTTGCGCACCAGGACCTCTGCCAGTGGTTTGGCCTCCTCAGCACGGCAGTGGCAGGTATGGACGAGCAAATGTGAAATGTCCTCCGGGTTCAGGGGCTTTAAGGGGATCGTTTGCAGCGGCTGGCCAGTTTTTTTGATCACCTCACGACTGATCATCAGCCGGTGATCGGCATCCACCTCGTTGTCGCGATAGGCTCCCAGGAAAAGCAGAGGTTTCCTTTCGGGATGCTGAGCGATGCGTTCCACCAGCTTGAGAGTATCAGCGTCCACCCACTGCAAGTCGTCCAGAAAAATAATCAGGGGATGGTTTTTTTTACAGAAAAGGCCGATGAATTCCAGTAAAACGGTTGTGAAGCGGTTGCGGGACTCCAGCGCTCCCATTTCCGGCAGCGGTGGTTGCGGACCGATCACCTGTTCCAGTTCCGGGATCACCCGGGTCACCAGTTGTCCGTTGGGTCCCAGGGCAGCCCGTATCCTGTTTTTCCAACGCTCCATTCCGGATTTCTCTTCGACTGATACCTCCCGGATGAGCCCCCGCAGCGCCTGGATCAGGGCGCTGTAGGGGATATTGTGCCGGAGCTGGTCAAACTTGCCGGAGATGAAGAAACCGTTTTTTTGGGCAACGGACTTATAGTTTTCTACGACCAGTGCGGTTTTGCCGACACCAGCGCTTCCAGAGACCAACACCATCTCGGTCGCTCCCTGGCTGACTCGCTCCAGGGCGGCCTCCAGGGCGGCGATTTCATCCTTCCGGCCATAAAGCCCCGGGGCGATCTGCAGCTCTTTCGGGATGTCATGGCGACCCAAGGGAAAGTCGGGCAGGCTCCCCTGGTTTTCCAGTTGCTCCAGACAAGTCAGGAGATCGGCTGAAAGGCCCGAGTGACTCTGGTAGCGCGCCTCGGCACGCTTGGCCATCAGTTTCATCACCATATTAGAAAGGGGTTTAGGCACCCGCGGAGCGATCTGGTCCAGGGGTACGGGTTGCCGGGCAATGTGAGCGTGGATGATTTCCATGGCCTCCCGAGAGTGGAAAGGCACTCTCCCGCTGAAAAGCTCATAAAGGGTGGCGCCCAGGGAATAAAAATCACTGCGATAATCGAGTACCCGATTCATCCGGCCGGTCTGCTCGGGGGAGATATAGGGCAGAGTTTCCCCGCTTAGCTGGGGACTCAACGTCGTCAAATTTTCCCGGGGCAGCCGAGTGGCCAGGCCGAAGCCGGTCAGTTTGATGTTTCCCGATCCTGGATCAACAAAAATATTGAACGGATTGATCATTTTATGCAGGATGCCCTGCCGGTGCACTTCTTTCAGGGTGCTGATCAGTGAAAGCGCTACCTTCAGCGAGTCCAGCAGGTCGAGCCGGGCTAAGTCCATCAACTTTCTTAAAGGGAGCCCTACGGTGTTTTCCAGGATCAAGGCCCATCCGTTTTCACACGCCACCAGTACCTCTGCCCCGAGGACCCCATCGATCTTAAGAGCCTGAGTGATCTCATGCTCATGCCGCATTTCCGCCAGCTCCTGCGCGCTCTGCTGAGGGGAAGCCGATCCCTTGATCAGGACCCAAAGCCCATCGCTTTGTCGCCTGCCGCGCCAAAGCCTGGTCCGACTGCTTTCAAAAATGACCTCCTCCAGCGAATAACCCGGAATCTCGGGTTTTTTCCCGCCGTGAATCGTTTGTTCTATTAGTGGATACGACTCTTTTATTGACCTCGGTGGCGTTTCCATTCCCAGTCCGTCAGAGATTGTTTCCTTGGACCGTTCAGGCATATTGAAGCTTTTCAGCAGCTCCTCCATAAAACTCTGGTTCTTTTCGATTTCGCGGATTTTTCCCAGCATTCTCCGGGCAGCATGGTAGTTCAAACCACTCATCTCAGAGAACTGTTTGGCCGTTACCTCTTTCTTCCGCTCGTTTACCAGGTAGATCCCCCAGAACCAAAAACGAAGAGGAGTCCGTGTCTTGCGCATCAACGTCCCTGCCGTTACGGAGGTTTGATGTTTGCATCTTTTACACTGTAATAAACTCCGTTTGGGCATGTCGTAAAAACCATCGTGCCCGCATTCGGGGCACCGAAAACCTCCTGGCCAGCAAAGGTTGAACAAATGGCGACGGCATATATCGTCATCGTGAAAATAGGTCTTCCACCCTTCGAAGGAAATCAGTGGCTTTGGATCCGTCATTTTCACCTCTTGATCAATAGTTCCGCAAAATAAGCGGATTAGGTATAAAGAGACTGCGGAAATAATCTACAATTTTTTGTAGGCGGATTAGACGAAAATATCATGATGGCGGATTTAATGCAACAAATCGAAGAAATCAGTGGCTTTGGATCCGTCATTTTCACCTCTTGATCGATAGTTCCGCAAAAGAAGCGGATTAGATACAAAGAGACTGCGGAGATAATCTACAATTTTTTGTTGGCGGATTAGAAAGACGTCATTATGAAAGATTTATCCTTCAAGGAATGGGGGAAGGGTATCGCAAGGAGTTTCATCAAGGAAACACAATCGAGAAAATAAAAGACAAATTAATATTTTCCCCCTTTCCACTACCCATTTCAAATTCCTGATCAGAACAATTAATTAATCTCATTAAACCACCAGCTCTGCTGGTGCGAACCTAATAGGCTTTGCCGGTCAGACATGAGAAACGTATCCGTGTCCGTTAGCCGTGCTCGTGCTCGTGAACGGTCAGTGAATTCGACGGCACATTTTGGTTAACATAGAAACAATGCGATGAAGTAACTGTTTCCCTTCGTCAAATAAAGGAGGCTGGATGATCTTCAACACGTTTAAAACATCGAGAATAGCAGCGCATTCCATTGCGGAACCTCGGGCCAATGCATAGAATCGTTGCTTGTCAGGAAAGGAATTTTTTCCACAGCCTTCTGCGATATTGAGAGGAATCGACCATGAGGTCCTTTTCAGTTGGTCAACTAGGGCTGAGTATCCTTTTGTCAATGTTTCGATGACTTGGACAGATAACGCTAAAAATTCGATGGAACATTGGTATACATCGAGTTTTTCATGATCTGACATGGCAGCCTTTTTCGTTCACGAGCACGAGCACGTCTTACGATGACGAACACGTTTTGCCCTCATACTGGGGGCCTCTTCAAGCCACCGGCTCTGCCGGTGGTGATGACTTATTCCAGCAAATATTTACAAGGATCAATACCTCTTTTTCCAGAGTCATCGGAGGTCCCCTCCCTCATTCCGGTCTTCTGCCCAAAGCCAGAGAGCGACGCAGGGTCCAGACTGAAAGGGATCAGAAAAAGGGGGGCAAACAGAAGGTAATTAAGACCTCCCCTTTTCCTGTTTTTCAAAATAGTGAAAGATCCTCTGCGGAGCAAAGAGTATCAAGGGATTACCCCACATTGAGATAGTCGAACGAATGGCATTTGTATTGCTTGAGACGGCTAAGTCCTGCCAACATGTCAAGGACTTGCGTGGGTGCCTCGGCTCTTTTTATGAATAAATTGGTTGCTCCCTGCCTGATAATCTCACAAACCATCGCCATCGCTGGGAGTTAGCCGGATATATTTACCGTATCTCCGGTCTTGAGCAGTTTTGCTGCTTCTGAAATACTTAAAACTCTAGTCATATCTTTTCCCATATTCTTATATTGTAACTGAGCGTTCGTTAGTTTTTATGGCAAAAAAGATCTAGACACCGATCTTCTCTCGCTTGACCGTGATTCCAGCAACTTCACGATCCCAAGTATCGGGAGTGATTCCTGCCGCTTTGAGCAGATTTTTTTGTACTTTCTGGGTGGGGGTTTTGGGCAATTCGTCGACAATTCGAATGAATCTGGGCAGCATGAAGTGAGCCATACGCGGTTGGAGAAAATGGAAGAGTTCCCTGGGATCGATCTGCTGGTCCGACACCGGAGCCACCACCACCATCACATCGTCCTCGCTAAGCTCACTAGGGACGGGAACCGCCGCCGCTTCACGCACTGTGGCGAAAGCGGTGACCTCGCTTTCCACTTCAAAAGAAGAAATATTCTCACCACGGCGACGAATAGAGTCCTTGATGCGATCAACAAAATAGAAATACCCATTCTCGTCATATTTGAAAGCGTCCCCTGTGTGGAACCAACCGTTACGCCAGGCTTTAGCGGTTGCTTCCGGATTCTTGTAATAACCATGGTTCATCGCCCACGGACGGTCGGTTCGTAAGATAAGCTCACCGGTGACCCCAGGACCGACCTCGCAATCGTTTTCATCAACGACACGAGCTTCCACACCCTCACGGACTTTCCCGCAAGTACCGCTTCCCGGCGGATAGGGTTCTGACATAATGGGCAAGGATATTTCCGTCATGTTGAAACCGGTGCGCATTTCGAGACCATAGCGGCGCCCTACTGCCATGGCATCCTCATTCCAGGGAATGCAGACGGCTTTCTTCAAAAAAAGATCATCGTCATGAGGGCCTGGTGGTAATTTCAGGAGGAACGGGATCATTGCACCCACCAGGCTGGTCGCAGTGGTTTCATTCTCGCGAACGGTCTGCCAAAATTCGTTGGTTTTAAAATGAGTGTCTAAAAAACAGGAACTTCCATTGGCCAGTGTGACGATAAATAAAATGGTTCCTCCCACATGGAACATAGGCGCATTGATCAAAATCCGATCGCTTTCCTCGAAATAATAACCAGACTCCGGCCCCATGGAATAGCCTTGAAGATAAGAAGAAAGCACCGCTTTGGAGGGGCCAGTGGTGCCTGAAGTGAAGATGATATACTGGGTGTCCCAGGGCTCGACTACTTCCGACATCTCCGAGAGGCCTTGATTGAAGATGAGAGCGGATGCTGGATGAGGGGTCAGGTTTATTAAGGAGGTTTCCCCATGGGTGATGATGACATCCCGTAGCAAGCCTGTTTCGATGTCATTCAGACGCGGGGCAAGATCGGCATGACAAACCATCAATGTGGCATCGGATAATAGCACCACATGTTGCAGAAGTGCGCCTTTATAAGCGGTGTTCACGGGCACGTAGACCGCTCCTAAATAATTGAGAGCAAACCAAGTGAGGACCGCTTCCCGATTGTTCGGTTGCCAGGAGAGCACATGATCGCCTTTTTTGACACCCATTGCTTGAAGCCCCTTGGCGGCACGTTGCGTCAGTTCCAGGGTCTGACGCCAGGTCCATGTCTCGCCACCATAGAACATGATTGCGATTGCATCGGGCTTCTGGAGCGCCCAGCGTTCGATTTGATAACCAAGAACACAAATTTCACGTGCCGGTATGCGAGGATCATAAGTCATTGAGGATTTTCGTCAGGCGTCGTAGAATGACAAGGAGTGCAACCCCAGCAGGAGGCGTTCTCGATCCGAAGCGATGCGTTCCATGGCAGCGGGATCGACATGATTCACCGACTCCGTGGTTTTGACTCGTTGGGCGATATCGCGCCTGGCGTAATGCACCTGCAGGAAAAACCGTCCCGTGTCCCCTTTCTGCGTGGGGAGCCGCCGGTGCCAGATGTCGGAGACAAACAGAGCCACGTCACCTGCTTTGGCAATCAAGGGCTTCACTTTGAGTCCATTCCAACTCAGCTCATCGTCATACTCCCGATCCTCTGGTGGGTGCGTTCCGGACTTGTGACTGCCGGGGATCACTCCGGTGGGACCAGATTCGCGGGGACAGTCGGTTAAAAAGATATGGGCTCCGATGGCAAATACCGGATGGGGAAGGTTCTCCGGCCACACCTGGTCTGAATGGAGGGGAATGTGCGGACCACCATCGAGATGCCATCGTCCCCCTTTCAGACCCATTTCCCCAGGAGGATTTCGCCAGCAGGTATTGGCAATGATGTGACAGTCTTCCCCCAGCAGGGGCTCAATCACGTCGAGAATCTCCCGGCGTCCCGCTATGGCCTGACACAATGGGCTGTGATTGAACATCTCGTAGCGGTAGTGCTGAGGGGTATTCATATCGGATTTGTCACGCATACGGCTATCAGGCTGCCGTTCGTCGTAGACCTGATTGATCTCTGTTCTGAGCGCCTTCAACTCTTTGGCGTTGAAGGCTTTGCGCACAATGGTATACCCCTGCTCCTCCAGCTCTTCCGACTCTTCAGGCACCGGAGTCTCCCGAATTGTTAAGTACCTCATACGTCCATTAAATTCTTGACGTGTCAACATATCAACCTTTAGTGAGGGTTTACATTTAAAAAGGCCATAAAAAATGATTCATGACAACTCCATTCATAAACTATTGAGCTACGATCTCTTCCCAACTTTTCTTTCTCCATAAATCGCGGGCATTCTCAAGCTCACCCAACAGGATCCTCCGTGTTTTTTCGTCTTCTACCAGAGGGCTTGTTTGGAAGTAGTTTATTAAGCCCGAGACTTTTTTCAGGCAGATATCTTTCGCTTTTTTCTTCAACTTCAGGATCTTTGTCGGGTCAGGAGAAGCCTGGTTTAACTCATCTATCTTTTTTTCAAATTCGACCGTCCAACTTTGGGGTGCTTTTCGGGTGTTAATGATTAATTCAGCGGCTTTGTTCCTTCCCCCTATAGATCTTTGAATGATGAAATTCATCCACCACATACCAGCTCGAGCAAGCAAAACTATAACCGCAACAAAGATGATGAAGATCAAAGCGAGTTTTAACATGTCCCTAGATGGCCCCTTTCAGTTGGAGTTCCTTGCCAAAATGACAACGGGCATAATGTCCCTCCTCCATCTCCTCCAGAGGAGGTTCCTCAGTCTCACATACCTCTTGCGCATATCGACACCTGGGGTGGAAGCTGCATCCTGGAGGTGGATTGACTGGAGATGCGACCTCGCCACTGAGTATGATTCGCTCAGACTTAAGCCTCGGGTCTGCCTTTGGAGCAGAAGACATCAACGCTTCCGTATAGGGATGTTTTGGACTCAAAAAGAGTTTCTCTGTTTCTGCCATTTCTACGATCTTCCCCACATACATAACAGCGACTCTGTCGCTGATGTGCTCCACCACCCCCAAGTCGTGGGCAATGAAGAGATAGGTCAGGTGAAATTCTTCTTGTAAATCCTTTAGAAGGTTCAATACCTGCGCTTGCACAGAGACGTCCAAGGCGGAGACAGCTTCATCGGCTATGATGAGTTTTGGATGCAGGGCCAAAGCTCTTGCGATACCGACACGCTGTCTTTGTCCTCCACTGAGCGCGTGTGGATAGCGTTTCAGATACTGGACATTCAGTCCGACCACACGGAGGAGTTCCTTGACTCTGTCCTCCAACTCTCTGCCTTTGGCCATCTTGTGCGCAAGAAGGGGCTCTCCTACGACGTCCAATATTGTCATTCGTGGGTTCAGGGAGGAATGGGGGTCCTGGAAGATCACCTGCATATCTCTTCTTAGCATTTTAAGCTCTTTTTCTTCGACCCCAGCGACATCAACGACCTCACCGTCGTGTCGAAGAAACATCTCTCCAGCAGTCGGACTAAGGGCTCTCAGAATCACTTTCCCCGTCGTGGTCTTTCCACATCCACTTTCTCCGACCAAGCCGAGCGTTTCCCCTTCACGGATGTAGAAATCGACTCCATCAACCGCTTTGACATATCCAACCGTTCTCTTCAAGAACCCCTTAGTAATAGGAAAATACTTCTTAAGCCCTTTAACTTCGAGAAGAATATCGTTACCAGGCACCATCATTCTTCCTTATTCTGATGGTAGAGAAAACATGCGACCTGGTGACCCTTTGCCATTTCAACTAAAGCAGGAGGTTTATCCTCATCGCACACACCGGGCAGACCCTCAGGACAACGAGGGAAAAACGGGCACCCTTTAAGAACGGCAAAGGGGTCTGGCACGCCACCCTTAATCGATTCAAGACGGACGCTCACCTTCTCTACCTTGGGGATAGATTTGAGAAGCGCCCTGGTATAGGGGTGCTTTGGGTCATGGAAGAGACGGTCTACATCGGTGTGTTCTACGGCCTTTCCCAAATACATAACAATGACATCATCCGCCATCTCCGCGATCACTCCAAGATCATGAGTGATCATCATAATGGACATCCCGAATTCCTTCTTCAAGTCGTTCATCAGCTCAAGAATCTGTGCCTGGACGGTGACATCCAAGGCTGTGGTAGGCTCATCTGCTATCAGGAGGCTCGGATTGCATGAAAGAGCCATTGCTATCATCGCTCTCTGTCTCATCCCACCACTGAATTGATGAGGATATTCGTCTACTCTCATCTGTGGAAGAGATATCCCAACCCGATCCAGCATCTCTATGGCATGTTCCCTGGCTGCCTTCTTGCTCAGGTTCTGATGCAGCAGGATCGCTTCAATGATCTGGCTTCCAACGGTGTGGACAGGACTGAAGGCTGTCATAGGTTCCTGGAAGATCATAGAGATCTCTTTTCCTCTGATCCTCCTGATCTCGCTTCCCTGTGGGTCCAATTTCGTCAGATCCGTTACTTTCCTTCCGTTCCCATTTGTATTCTGGTGCAGAAGGATCTCCCCTTGAATAATCCTCCCGGGTTGGGGGACTATTTGCAGGATAGACTGGGCGGTGACACTTTTTCCACAACCACTTTCTCCGACGACACCCAGGGTCTTTTCTTTGTCTATGCTAAAGCTGACGCCATCTACGGATTTTACAGTCCCCTCATCCAAATAGAAGTATGTCTTGATGTCCTTCAATTCCAAAAGCGTGCTCAATCCAACACCTCCTTTATTTATAAGGGTCCGCCGCGTCACGCAGGCCGTCTCCTAAAAAATTAAAGCACAGTGCGGTGACAATCACGAAAAGCCCGGGAATGAGAATCCAGGGATAGAGACCGATGGCACCTGTGCTCTGCGCATCTTTCAAGAGGGCCCCCCAACTGACTGCCGGGGGCTGAATTCCTAAGCCGAGAAAGCTTAATGAGGTCTCAGCTATGATCATTTCGGGTATCGCTATGGTCAGGTGTACGATCAGGTAGGTCATCACTGAAGGCAGAAGATGCCTGAAAATTATTCTCATATGACTTGCGCCAGAGAGTCGAGCCGCCAGGACAAAATCCTCCTCCCTCAATTCCAGCAGTTGTCCTCTCACCACTCTGGCGATGCCCGTCCAGCCAACGATAGAGAGGACAATAGTAATCCCGAAATAAATCCTGATCATCGACCAATCTGTGGGCAGAGCGACCGCCAATGCCATCCATAGGGGGATTCTGGGGATTGATGTTAAAAATTCTATGACCCTTTGGATAATCATATCAGGAACTCCTCCGAAATAACCGGAGATCCCCCCCAATATACTTCCCAGAAAAAGGCTTAAGAATACCCCTACCAAGCCGATAGATAGAGAAATTCGTGATCCGTAGAGAACCCGGGAGAATACATCTCTTCCCAATTTATCTGATCCCAATAAAAAAACCGTTCCCTCAGCCTCCTTTACTCCAAAAAAATGAATATCTGATTGAAACAAGTTCCAAAATTTATACTCATCACCCTGGACGAAAAAATAGATAGGAAACTTTCGGTTTTTATCTTCTTTGTATACTCTGCGCATTGTTTTTAAATCGATGGTTAATTCTTGCTTATAGACAAAGGGACGAAAATGGAACGTTCCCTGATCATCGAAAAAATGAATCCTTTGCGGCGGACTATAGGTAAATTCCGTACGGGTATGCATATGATAAGGAGCAAAAAAATCGCAGAATACCGCTAAAAGATAAAAAACACCTAACAAAATGCCACTCGCTATCGCGAGCTTATGTTTCCTGAACTTAAGCCACAACAACTGCCACTGTGAAGCAAAAAAAATCTTTTCTGCTTCTCTGACACTCCCATCATCCACTTTTTCTTGCGCATTGATCACCATGAACCGCTTCCAAATTTATACATTCAGGTTTCACTCATGAGAGGAGTCGGCTTTTAGCCACCACTTATCTTTTCAAAGCGAATACGGGGGTCCAGCCAAACAAGCAGTAAATCGGAAACAAAAACTCCTACCACAGTTAAAGCGGATAGCAACATCATGATGCTCCCGGCTAAATACATATCCTGGCTTAGTAACGCGTGTAGAAAAAGAGGCCCTGTCGTGGGGAGGTTCAATGTGATAGCAGTGATAATTTCTCCGGAGACGATGAGGGGAAAAGCCCAACCCAGGACGCTTACTATGGGATTTAAGGCTATTCTTACCGGATACTTAAATAAAAGAGTCCCTTCCGAGAGCCCTTTGGCCCGGGCGGTAATGACATATTGCTTTTGAAGTTCATCCAACAGGCATCCTCTCATAATCCTGATAAGAAAGGCTAACCCGGCAGCGCCGATCGTGATTACCGGAACCCACAAATGATTAATCATATCTAAAACCTTGCCTGGGCTCCAGGGGGCATGGACATATTCAGATGAGAAAAGACCTCCTGCATGGAGTCCGAAAAATTCGTTGAGAAAGAACGCTAAAATAAGAGCCATCAGGAAATTAGGTGTCGCCACCCCAATGAAACCAATTAATGTAAAGAAATAGTCACCAAATGAGTACTGGTGGGTGGCAGAATAAATCCCGATAGGTATCGCTACAATATATGTCAGGATGAGCGTAAAAAGAGAGATCGATACTGTCAGTACGATTCGTTCACCTATCAACTCACTCACTGGCTTATTATATGAAAAGGACATACCGAAATCCCCTTGAAACATATTCCCCATCCACTTGAAATATTGAAGATAGATTGGCAAATCCAGTCCATATTGCTTGGTTAGAGCAGCTCTTTGAGATTGATCAACTTTCGTTCCCGTCATCTCTAAAGTCGCTATGTAAGAATTTAAAAAATCACCTGGTGGAAGCTGGATGATGATGAAACCAACAACAGAAACAACCAATAAAATCAGGATCATAAATAAAAACCGCTGAATATAATAATGCAACATTTTTTATAATCCTCTTTAGGAATTGTCCCTTAATTACATCCTAAAATCCCTATACCCAAAACAGAGGGGCGGCTCTCACTCCCCATCTAACGGTGTGAGAGCCGCCTCTGCGGAATTCAGGACAGCTTGACGCCTGTTTGAAAAGTGATACACGAGTTGCGCATACCATATCTCCGTAAGCTGGACGCCTGCCCTACAGGCTTTTTGGATAGGCTCTTATCCCACTATTTCTTGAAGAACCATTGTTCGGGTAACTGGTATCTGAGACAACTAGTATCATAGGTATCCGTCAAAGCACTCTCATCCATATTACGCAAGTTAGCCGCTGCTACGCCAGGTTTCTTACTATGACTTACAGTCCCAATTCCCCAAATATTCTCGGCTTGTAGCTCCCCAATCTGTCTCAGCAAATCCTTCTGTTCCTCTTTGTTTCCAGAACCCCACAATTGTTCTTGTAAGGACTTAAGCTTCTGAAAATCCTCGGACGGCGCTTCACCGCTTTTACCATCCCACCCAAACCACTTGGGAGCGAACCAATCAGGAAACCACATATACCTGGCAGAGGCAGTTGCTAAGGCAGCCATTCCTCCTACGACGCCACCATTTATGAACACAAGTACTTCGTGCTGCGCAGCGTTTCTTAGTTCAAAGGCAGCTCCCCTATCCATTTGCTTGACAGATGCTTTAACACCGACATCTCTCCAGTAGAGTCCTACCAACTCACTGGTCTCAACCCAGGCTATCTCACCCCCTGATACAACGACAATTGATACGGTCAAAACTTTGCCATCAGGTCGGAGCCGGAAACCTTGTCCATCCCGCTTATCCAGTCCCATCTCATCCAGAAGTCTGTTGGCTTCTCCTGTATCAAAACTTGCATACGCGTTGGCAAACCTCGCTTCATAACCCGGGACATCGGGTCCGTATGTCATTTGAGCAGGTCTGCCTGTCCCATAGTTTACTTTCTGGTTAACCTCCTTGCGGTTGATAGCCAAAGAGAGAGCTCGCCGGAACCGGACATCACGGAAGATATCACGCTTAACCGGATCATCATCCAAGTTCAAATTAAACCAAAAACCGGGATTAGATGTATAACCGGATGTTGGCGTCCAAACACGCAGGTTATGCTTCTTTGCGGCCTCAAAATAAAGGGGATAATCCTCAAGCTTGAACATCCTTTGACCGAAATCAACCTCTCCAGCTATCGCTTTCAAGCTGCTTAACTCCGGAGTTAACGCCATCGTCCCTGTCATGTAATCAATATAGGGGAGCTGGTTGCCTTCCGGGTCTACTTTAAAGTAATAGGGATTCCGCTCCCATAGTACATCATTAGGGGTCACCTTTTTGGGGACCCACGCAGTGAGTACTGGAAGATCCACATTTGCCTGTTGACCACTAGTAAACTCCATTTTATTCTTGAGTAGCTGTATCCAGTTGTCAACTCCTGCTGCTTTGGCTAACTCATTCGCCTTTTCATTGTACTTGAGGTGAAATTGTTTCAGGTAATGTTTGGGGTAGAAATGAGACTGCCAAAAGCCAAAGTTTACCCCGCCTAAAGGGAGAAGTATATTTGGATTAGGTCCTGCAAAGTGGAAGCGAATTGTATAATCGTCCACCTTCTCTATTGTCGCATACTCACCACCGACCGCCCACGCCAGGTTTGCGGTGCGAATGGGACCCCTTGGGTGAATATCATCGTTCCAAACAATATCCTCATAACTGAATACCATATCATCAGCGTTGAAGGGTTCCCCATCTGACCATCTCATCCCCTTTCTCAAATAGACGGTCAGAACTCTATTTCCCTCTGAAAATTCCCACTTTTTGGCAATATTTGGCTCTATCTTTGTGAAATTACGGTCCATGGCGAACAGATTTTCAAAGTTAGCTTCTGTGGGTTCACCCCAATCTACCACAGTAGGCATCAGCATACGCACTGTCCCCCCATACTGTCCAATTTCCTCATAGACTTCAATCACCAAAGGCTCTTCAGGAAGTCTATCTTCCAACGGAGGAAGCTTCCCCGCCTGAACCAATTCCTTCAGCATGGGAGCCTCGTTATACTTTTGCGCTAGTGCTGAAGTCGCTCCCAATAAGCACATTACCCCAGCCAATAATACCACCATTGATTTCTTATACATCGTTTTTCTCCAATAAAAGTTATCGCTTTTACAAAAGCCGCTTTCGTAAAAGCTCTCAAAAAGAATAAAGTGTTAAAAAAAAACACTTTTCCGCTATGGAAAGCTCCCTTTTACTCCTCAGCAAATCCAGAAAGAAACCTCATTCAAGCCACTAATCTGGCTTTCCCGCATAAAGGTCGCCTGCTGAAGGTCTTTAGCTTCAATCAGTGTGCCAAAACTGAGGATATTCAGTTAACTTATTGTAATTATTAACTATTTTTGATAAGTGGAGGGTTGGGTATGCGAAGCAGATGTTCAAATATGTTAACTTAATCCGGGAGGAAATAGTCGTTAACTATCTGATATTAAATATTTATAGATCAAAATTCAGAATTTGAAACATGTTTAATATTTTGAACACTATTAAACTCTATGATCGTTAGCGGCAGAAGCGTTTTTTACCTAAGGATAATTATGGAGGCAAAACAGTTGACACTATATCAATTTTAATATATCATTTTTGTATGAACGGTAAACAAGTTATCAAATTATTGAAAGATGATGGTTGGGAGATTCTTCGAGTTCGTGGTAGTCATTACCGTTTAGGTAAAGGAGACCAGCGTACAACTGTCTCCATTCATGGGAAACGAGATTTGGGTTTCGGATTATTAAAAGCCATCGAGAAACAAACTGGAGTAAAATTACTATGACACCGATTTTTCCGGCAAGAGTACAAGTGGATGAATCTGGTATGTACTTTGTTCAATTTTTAGATCTTAGCGAAGCAATCACTGAGGGGAAAACCTTGGAAGAGGCTCTATTCAATGCACAAGAAGTCTTAACATTGACTTTGGAGTCTCGATTAGATGAAGGCATTAATATACCTGATCCACAAGACGCATCGGAAGATCAGATTCATTATATTGCACCGGCTGCAAGAGTGCAGGCCGCATTATTGATCCACCATGCCAGGGGTGATCGAAGCATGGCAGATTTAGCTCGGGCTTTGGAAACATCTTGGCCGGCCGTGAAACGCTTGGAAAACCCCCACCATTCTCCGACTATTAAGGTCCTGGAAAAAGCTGCCACTACTTTGGGGAAGAGGTTAATCTTATCTTTTGAATAACCAGCCAAGATTGAAGCGTTTTGAAGTAAATCCCCTTCGTTTATCTCCTCTCATCTATCCCGTACTTTTTCATTTTATTGAAGAGGGTGGTCCGGGAGATTCTCAGGGCGGCAGCGGTTTTTACCTTGTGGCCCTGGAAATTTTTCAGGGCATTGAGAATCGTCGCTTTTTCATAATCCGCGACGGCATGATCCAGCGCCATTTTCCTGGGGTAGATGCTATCTCCGAAATTTGAAGTTTCGCTGATTTTAGAATTTATCCGTTCCCCCGGAAAATCAACCTCTCCCTGGGAGACATAGCGATGCAGAGTGTTTTGCAGCTCCCGGACATTGCCTGGCCAATCGTAGGCCTGCAGGGCTTCCAGAACTCTCGCTGTGATGGGCTTTCCTTTTTGAAACGGTGCCGTGGAATTCAAAAAATGCTCGACCAGCAGGGGGATATCCTCTTTTCTTTCCCGGAGCGTGGGCAGGCGAATGGGAAAGACATGAATCCGGTAATAAAAATCTTCTCGAATTTGCCCCGTCTTCACCCGGTGACTCAGGTCCTGGTTTGAAGCCGCAATGAACCGGATATCGGGCTTGATGACCTCTGTGGTGCCAAGCGGGGTAAAGCCGTTGCCCTCCAGGACACGAAGCAGTTTAACCTGCAGGTTCAGCCCGATATCGGCCAGTTCATCCAGGAATAAAGTCCCTTTGTCGGTCAGGTGCAGGAAACCGCGCTGATCGCTGTCGGCCCCGGTGAAGGCCCCTTTTTTATGTCCAAAGAACTCACTCTCGATCAAGTTTTCGGGGATGGCCCCGAGGTTCACCGGGAAATAAACATGCTCCTTACGGTCACTGGCCTCGTGAATAGCCCGGGAGACCAGTTCTTTCCCGGTTCCCGATTCGCCGTAGAGGATCACGTTCATATCGGTGGCCGCCGCTTGTAAAATCAGCTCGTATACCCGTTGCATGGGCTCGCTTTTTCCGATAATGTCACCAAACCGAAAGCGATCTTTGGTGCGGGCTCGCAGGCGGACATTCTCCTCGCGTAGGGAGGTTTCGCTCGCTTTCAGTTCGTCCAGCGCCTTTTTGAGGTTTTCGTGAAGCCTGGCATTTTCCAGGGAAATGGCGATCTGGGAGCTAAGGTGCTTGATCACCTCAAATCGCCGGGGGGTGAAGGCTCCCTCAACCAGGTTGTTTTCCAGGTAAATGATGCCGGTCAAGGCGGACTGATGAGTGATCGGCGCGCACAGGATGGATTTGGGGCGCACCCGTTTAATATAGTCATCCATGGCAAACCGTTCTTCCCGGGAGGAGTTGTCCAAAACCAGGTGTTCCCGGGTTTGTTTCACCCGGGAGATGATCGAGAGGGAGAGGGATCCGGCCTTTTCCACAGGCAGGGAAAGCGGCAGGAAATATTCGACCTGCTCGGAACTCCCACGGGCAGCGATAAGAGACCGGCCTTCGGATTCCAGAAGCAGGGCTGCTGTCTGGGCCCCGGCATTTTCCATGAGAATGCCAAGCAGGATCTCCAGCAGCGGTTCCAGCTCGAGGGTACTGGAGATGGCCTCGGAGGCTTTGAGTATCGTCGCCAGGTCCAGGTTGGCCGATGGGGACGCCACCGCTTCAGTGAGATTATCGGCAATCAGCTCGGGATATCGAGACTTGAGATGCGCGACCTTCCGTTTTGCTCCCCAGGCTTCGTACTTCTCCAATGCCGCCTTTAGGTAAGTTCGGGCGGGAATGTTCTGCCCCTGGCTGAGCAAATACCTGGCTGCCAGTTCATTGGCCAGGGCTTCCTCGTGGATAAATCCGCTCTCCCTGGCCAAGGCGATGGCCTGGTCATAATGGGACAGGATCGCATCACTTTGACCCTCCAAAACCCGCAGCCGCTCGGCTTCCACCAGGTGATGCTTGTGTCGGTAATTGGGCGGGGCACTGCGCGCCAGTTTCTCCAACGTCTCCTGATTGTCATCGACCTGGGTGAGGATCTCCTCCTTTTCCCCCTCGCTCCCCTGGTCGCAAACCGCCAGGAGAGCGAGGGACAGGTAGCAGTTGGCCAGGGGATCAACAAGGGCATCCTTGTAGGTTTTCATCAGGTTGGTCATATCAAAAACCGTCTCCCGCGATGCTTCATATTCTTCGAACAGGGTTTGCAGCACCAGCTTTTGGTAATTAAAACTGCTTTGTTCTTGATAGACGTACTCTGCACTCGTCACCCTATGGTATTGATCCATGATGCCGTTCGACAGGCTCGAAGGCTCCTCCATCAGAATCGTGACCGCCTTCGTCAGCATTTCCACCCGGGGAGACCCGATAATAAAATCGATCTTCTTGAGATCAGCCTTCAACGTCGACAATTCCCCTTTCAGCCAATTCAGCTCCTTCCCGCACATAAAGGCAATCTGACACCTTGCGACGGCGCTTTGACCGGCATTGTAGAAATCTCCCGTCTCGATTCCCATCTTGTGGGCTTCCAGCAGGGGATCCAATGACGCCGATAGCGGCTCCCGGTAGAACCGGATCGAGAGGTTGAAAACCCTGGAAACTCTACAGTTTATTTTCTTCAGAGCAAAAGCTTCCATGAGCTGCATACCCAGACGACCGAGTTCATAACCAAATTCAAAATCCTGCATAAACTCGCAATAGATCAATCCAAGGAGACAATAGAATTCGGGTGAATATTCCGGATGAAAATGATTGAGCAGCAAAGAGATACGTTTTGCAGCGATGGGCTGCCAAAGACCGTCATCCAAAGTAACCCCAGCCTCGCCATAGGCCGTATGGAGCCTATATAGGATATGGACAAGGACCTCGGCATGCGGTTGGGTGAGCGGCTCAAAGCGCATCACGTCTGCGACGCTTTTACCGGCCAGGCTGGATTTGATTTGAACGAGGGTCTGCTGCCACTGGTCGGGAGACATGCGGCTGAGTTGACACCCCAATTTCTCCAGAATTTCCTCACACGTTTCCATGGCCTTCTTTAATTCACCCCGGATGGTGTATGCCTTGATCCGGCATCGATAAACATTGGCCAGGTCCAGGTCCTCTCGGGCGTTGTCTTTTACGGCACCCGCCAGCTTCTCCATCAGGTCTAACCGGCCGCAGAGCCATGACATCTCTGTGGCCTCCTCATGCAGGGATAAGGCCAGGGGGTATTGCCGTTTCCAGGCGGCTTCTGAAAGCTCCAGGCCGATGGTAAAATATTCCAGGGCCTGTTCAAAAGCTGAAGCCGCCCTGGCCTTAAGACCGGCTTTCAGGTTGAGTTCCGCCAGGTGCGATCGGTCTTTCCATTTATCCTTCACCCTCCGGGCCAGGTTGAAATGATGGACGATGTCAAAAAGCAGAGCTTCACCTTTCTCCGGAGCGTATTGCTTGAGCAGGGTCTGACCGATTTGAAGATGGACCGTCTGTTTCTCCTTTTGGGCAATGAGGGCATAGGCAGCCTGCTGCACCCGGTCATGCAGGAATTTGTAACTGCCGCTCTCCACGCTCGCTCCGGCGGTCGGATTATCCAGATCCGGGGCCCGGGAAAAACCGAGAATCAACCCGGTTTCCAGGGCCGGTAACAGGTTCTCATCGATCTCCCCGCTTCCTTCTCCGCTGATCAGCTCCAACGATTCCAGGTCAAAAGTATTGCCGATGCAGGCCGCCAGGCTCAAGAGTCGCCTGGTTTCAGAGGAAAACCGGTGGAACCGGTCAACCAGCAACGCCACCACATTATCGGTCACCGACAGGAACTCGATGGCAGCCAGCTCCCAAATCCATCGTTTTTCCTCAGGTGAGTAGTGGATCAGGTCCTTCTCGGAGAGTACGGTCAAGAATTGGCTCACAAAGAAGGGATTGCCGCCGGTTTTGCGCACCAGGAGCTCGGCCAGCGGTTTGGCCTCTTCGGGACGGCAGTGGCAGGTATGGACGAGCAGTTGTGAGATGTTCTCTGGTTTGAGGGGCTTTAAGGGGATCCTTTGCAGCGGCTGGCCCGTTTTTTTGATCACCTCACAACTGTTCATCAACCGATGATCGACATCCACCTCGTTGTCGCGATAGGCCCCCAGGAAAAGCAGAGGTTTCCTCTCCGGATCCTGAGCGATCCGTTCCACCAGCTTGAGGGTATCAGCGTCCACCCACTGCAAGTCGTCCAGAAAAATAACCAGCGGATGGGTTTTTTCACAGAAAACAGAGATGAAATCCAGTAAAACGGCAGTGAAACGGTTGCGGGCCTCCAGCGCTCCCATTTCCGGCAGCGGGGGTTGCGGGCCGATCACCTGTTCCAGTTCCGGGATCACCCGGGTCACCAGTTGTCCGTTGGGTCCCAGGGCCGCCCGTATCCTGCTTTTCCAACGCTCCATTCCGGACTTGCATTTGGCCGATACCTCCCGGATGAGTCCCCTCAATGCCTGGATCAGGGCGCTGTAGGGGATATTGTGCCGGAGCTGGTCAAACTTGCCGGAGAGGAAGAAACCGTTTTTTTGGGCAACGGACTGGTGAATTTCACCGACCAGGGCGGTTTTGCCGACACCGGCGGATCCCGAGACCAGCACCATCTCGGTCGCTCCCTGGCTGACTCGCTCCAGGGCGGCTTCCAGTGCAGCGATTTCATCCTCCCGGCCGTAAATCCCCGAGGCGATCTGCAGTTCTTTAGGCATATCATGGCGGCCCAGGGGAAAGTCGGACAGGCTCCCCTGGTTTTCGAGTTGCTCCACACATGCTAAGAGATCGGATGCCAGACCCGAGTGACTCTGGTAGCGCGCCTCGGCACGCTTGGCCAGCAGTTTCATCACCAGGCGGGAAAGGACTCCGGGTACTTGCGGCGTAATTTTGTCCAGGGGTACGGGCTGCCGGGCAATGTGAGCGTGGATGATTTCCATGGCCTCCCGAGAGTGGAAAGGCACTCTCCCGCTGAAAAGTTCGTAAAGGGTGGCCCCCAGGGAATAAAAATCACTGCGATAATCAAGCGGGCGGTTCATCCGACCGGTCTGCTCGGGGGAGATATAGGGCAGGGTTTCCCCGCTAAGCTGTGGACTCAACATCGTCGAATTTTCCCGGGGAAGCCGAGTGGCCAGGCCGAAGCCGGTCAGTTTGACCGTTCCCGATGCCGGATCGACAAAAATATTGAACGGATTGATCATTTTATGCAAGATGCCCTGCCGGTGCGCTTCTTTCAGAATACCGGTCAGAGAAAGCGCAACCTTCAGCGAGTCCAGCAAGTCGAGCCGGGTGGTATCCATCAGCTTTCTCAAAGGGAGCCCTTCCGTGTTTTCAAGGATTAATGCCCATCCGTTTTCACACGCCACCAGTTCCTCTGCCCTGAGGACCCCATCAATCTCCAGAGCCTGAGTGATCTCATGTTCATGCCGTATTTCCGCCAGCTCCTGAGAGCTCTGCTCGGAAACCGATCCCTTGATCAGAACCCAAAGCCCATCGCTTTGCCGCCTGCCGCGCCAAAGCCAGGTCCGCCCACTTTCAAAAATGACCTCCTCCAGCAAATAACCCGGAATCTCAGGTTTTTCCAGACTGGTAATAGACTTCGTTTTGTTCACAACCGGTTTTAGAGGTCCAGGAGACAATTTATCGTTTTGATCTCCTTTATTCTTCTTCGCATCCGCCGGATCACGGCCCAGGACCACCTCATGCAATAGGTTCTTGGCAATGTTGCGGGCTTCTTTGGTGGTCAAAACCCCATGGGTGCCAATGGTATAGCGTCTCTGTCGTCCCTTGATGCGGTACTGCAGCAGGTACACCCGTCTGCCCTTGGGGGTTATTTTACAGCCGAACATCGGCAGTTCCGTGTCCCATAATGTGCGGTCTTTAGCCCCAGGCTTGAGGGATTCGACAGTTTGTTTAGTGATTTTGTCTTTCATGGCTCTGGCCTGACTGCGATAGCAAATAGATAACAATTCCTCTGAAATGTCAGGAGTTGGGTCGTCTTGATCAAGAGATAGTAAACAAATAGGACGCAATCTGTCAACGGAATTGTTTGACTGGTGGCTGGCCGAATTCTGGAGAGATGAAATGAAGAGTAGCTTACCGGACTTTGCTCTAATTGGGATAGCAAATAGATAACAATTCCTCTGAAATGTCAGGAGCTGGGTCGTCTTGGTCAAGCGGATAAATAGTAAACAAAGAGGACGCAATCCGTCAACGGATCGGAAGCTCTGAGAACAGATTGTTTGGCTGGTGGATGGCCGAATTCTGGAGAGATGAAATGAGGAGAAGCTTACCGAACTTTAGTCTAATTGCGATACCAAATAGATACCAATTGCTCTGAAAAGTCAGGAGCTGGGTTGCCGCATGAGATTCAGGAACCGGTATTCCGCATTGGCTAAAAACTGCGGAGCTTTTCGAACTTGAGTTGCTTGCTCATAAGCATAGGCTAATTTGATAAGCGTGGGTTCTTGATAAGCGCCTCCAAAAAATGAAACGCCGACAGGGAGCCCGAAGATAAATCCAGTAGGAACTGTAATGCCAGGATAACCCGCCACTGCGGGAAACAGGGAGCTTTTGCTGTTATAAGGGTGATCTCCATTGATCAAATCGGTGGTCCAGGCAGGGATCCCTGTCGGTGCCACAATCGCATCCAGTGGAGGATGCATTTTTAATGTCCACTCAACCCCTCGTAATCCGGAGGCGCATGCTAAAAGGATTTACAGAGCCGTGGATAATTGTCACCATCATTGAAAATAGCCTCTCCTCCTGCATTGATACCCCGTAAGGAAAATAGGCGATGAAAACGTATGAATTTACTCTCACCATTTCAGAGATAGACGACGAAACTGCCGAAGCGATCTATGGCATATGCTCCGATTCAAGCGTGGGTCAGTGCCATGGTACCAGTTATGTTGCCTTTGATCGAGAGTCTGAGAGTCTAGAAATGGCGATAGATTCGGCAATCTCGGACCTACGTGGTATTGGTGTTGAGCCTTTACGAATCGAAATGGATGTTCAAGCAACGGTAGCGTAGTCAAAAAAAGCCCTGGCCAGAGCGCCAGCGACTATTCATACCGCACTCTCGGGTCCAGATAGGGATAAATCAGGTCGATGAGGAGATTGAGCCCCACCACCCCGGTGGCGAAAAAGAGGTTGACTCCGGAGACCATCGGGTAGTCTCGGTCATTGTGAGCATTCACCAGGAGACGACCGGGCCCCGGCAGGTTGAAGAGGTTCTCCATGATCACGGCGCCCCCCACCAGGATCGGCAACTGCAGGCCGATCAGAGGGATAACCGGGATGAGGGCATTTTTGAGGGTGTGCCAGATCATCACGACCCGCTCCTTCATTTCAATCGAGAAAATTAAAGACAAATTAATACTTGACCCCTTTCCGAGCTACTTCTTCTTGTAGGTATCACTACCTTTGAACGGTCCGTCGCGCCAGGCCAGCGCGTCCTTGAGCCCATGCTCGCGCATCATGTCCTGGTACTGGTAGGTGCGCTCGGTGCACTGGCCCATCGCGTCGAGGTCGGTACTGCTGCGCACGGACGAGTAGATTCCCATGTTCTCGTAGAAGCGATTCATGTTGACCTTGAGGATCGCGAGATGGTCGGCGGACATGATCGCGAGCCGGTCGGCAAACGCGAGGGTTCGCTGGTTCGGGAGGTACCGAGGCGCACTCCCGGGTGTCCGAGTTGTGCGTCCTCGGCGGCAACGACAAGATCGGCCATCATCGCCAGTTCGCAGCCGCCGGCAATCGCATAGCCGTGCACCTGCGCAATGGTAACCTTCGCCATATTCCAGAAATACATGTGGATATCGGTGATCTGCTGCATGCCAGTCCTGATACCCATCAGGAGCCGGCGATCTTTGGCGTCTCGCTGCTTGTGACTGCGGACGACCGCGTCCGCACCCCCGCGCGACGGCGTGAGATCGTAACCTGCACTGAAAGTTCTGCCTTCGCCGCGCACGATTATCACGCGTACGTCGCTATCGGCCTCCATGTCGTGGAGCGCCTCGTTCAGTTCATACAGCAACTCTTCGGAGAGCGCGTTCATTTTCTCCGGTCGGTTGAGGGTGATACGGCCGACGCGTCCATCGGTACCGACGTGGTCCGTCTTGATATATTCAAAATCGCTCATGGTTGTTCTCCTTTCATGGTGGATACCTATTCAAATTAATAAAGAATTCGTAGATTCGAGAAGTTCCCTTTTTTTACCCACCCCTAAATCCCCTCCAAGGAGGGGACTTTCTAGGCAAAATTTCATATCCCCTCTTGGGAGGGGTGGACGCGGAGCGGACGGAGTGGGTAACCTTATCCAGAACTCACATTACGTTAGGATGTGAAGTATGGACCATAGAAACGGCGTTTTACATTTTCTTCCAATCCGTTCCTTCCTGAAACCCATGGGCGGCATGGTATCAAGAATTGCTACCACGAGCAAATTCAACAAACCAGTCGATGGATTCCGGATTGCCCATGGCATCACGGTTGGCTGAGGTATTTGCGGACTTGCCCAACAAAATTTTCTTGACAGGGACTTCCATTTTTTTACCTGAGATCGTGTAAGGGACTGCCTGAATCGCAAAGATCTCATTGGGGGCTTGGCGAGCCGAGAGATGGGTGCGAATTTTGTTCATGATTCCGCTTCGTAGGGTTTCTGGCATTCCCGTGTCTCTCAGACTGGGTTTCTCCGTTGTCGATGCTTTGCCTGCGACTTCAGGGTCTGTCAAGACCACAAAAAGTGCGAGATAGGAGGGCTTGCCCAGATATTCCAAATCCACCACCAAGGAATCGGCCACTTCAGGGAAGGATTCCACCACTCGATAAATCTCACTGCTCCCCATCCGAATGCCTTGGCGGTTGATCGTGGCATCGGAGCGGCCGAATACAATGCCTCCGACGGCCTCTGGATGGGAAATCAATTGCAGCCAGTCCCCATGCCGCCATACACCAGGAAAAGTGTCGAAATAACTTTCATAGTAACGCCGACCCTCTGGATCTCCCCAAAACCCGATAGGCAGGCAGGGGATAGGTTTCGTCATCACTAGTTCTCCAGCGGGTGAGCAAAGGGCACCGGGGTAAAAATCAGGTTCAGAGGGTGTGCTGATGGTCTCTGCAAAGGAAACCACTTGGGGCGGTTTGCCTTCCCTCAAAGCACTGAGGTCCAATTCATTGGACGCATGGAGATAAGGAATAAAAATAACGGTATCCACCGAGGGCAGTTGTTTGACGAGATCGACCACGACTTCCCGCCTATCGTAGTCCTTTCCCTTGTAACGGTAACCGTCGATGGTGAAAAGAATCTTGGGCTCAATTTGATGGAATCGGTCCAGCACACTGGCAATCCCCATTTCTGGGGAAGCCATTGACCAAATTGCCCCGCAACTGCTGACAGACAACAGGGCCACAGCCGTTTCCGGGATGTTGGGCAGATAGGCCGCAGCACAGTCGCCCATTTCGAGACCAAACTGTTTCATGCTGGCGGTGAGGGCGCCTGTTTGCTCACACAGGCTTTGCCAGGACACTTCCACGCGGGGGCATTCACAGATTCTGCTTGAGTGCCAGGGGCCAGGATGTGTTCGGCATAGTTGAGCGTAGCCCCCTCAAACCAACTCACTCCCGGCATTTCTTGCTGATTGACCACCCTCTGGTAGGGGCGATGGCTAATCACCTCCCCATATTCCCAAATGCTTTCCCAAAACGCTTCAAACTCCTCGGTTGACCATTGCCAGAGGGCTTCGTAATGATCGAAATGGAGCCCCTTGTGTTCCTTGAGCCAGGCACGATAGGCCGTCATTTGGGCTTCAGCAATGCGTTGAGGACTGGGACGCCAGAGCGGTTCTTTTGTCATCATGACTCATCTTTCTTAGTTAAATTGAAACGGAAATAAGTTTACATAATTTCGAGAAAGGGCATTTCGAGTTTCTCTTATTGATTGTTAGTGGCCATTTTGGAGACCAGAGTTCTATAATCGTATTCATCATCACCCTCATAGCGAGGCGCATATTGGGTGAAAGCTTTCGAGATTTGATGATAGCGTTCTTCGATTCTAACAATGTTATAGGCGTGGGATACGACAAGAAACTCTTCGTTTTTTAATTGTTCAATAACAATGTCTGCGTATTTGTCTGTATCCATTGCCATCTTCATCTCTGCTTCGGAGCCTATTTCAGAACGGACGAAGCCCGGACAAATAAGACTGACAGATATAAAATCAGGGACCTCTTCGGCAAGGGCTTCTGTCAGGGAAAAAACCGCGTGTTTGGAAGACATATAGGGAGAGGCAAGGGGAACAGAATTAAATAAGCTGGTCTCAGAGCCTAGGTTATAAATTGCTGCGGGCGTACCCTGTTCAATAAATCGTTTACCAAAAACCTGACAGCCATTGATCACACCGTAAAAATTCACCGAGTAAATTCTCTCGATTTCCTCAAGAGGAGTATCAATTAGTGGTGTACTAACACTCGAACCCACCCCCGAATTGTTGATGATTACGTCCACCTGACCAAATTCGTTCCATGCATATTCTGCTAAGGCCTCAACATCTTCTCGCTTTGAAACATCACAGGTATGGTAGCAAGCATCTATGCATTCCCCGGCAAGCAGATCGACTGCATCCTTGAGTCTGCTCTCCCGACGAGCAGCAATGAGAACCCGGGCACCTTGTTTGCCGAATAGTTTTGCCAAAGCGAAACCGATACCAGTGGCACCCCCAGTGATGACAACATTTTTACCTTTAAAATCTTTCATAGTTATCTCTTGTTTATACCAGGTAAGAAATACCTGTTAATTCTTCAGAAACCTTCTACAATTTTTGCGCCGTAGTTTCGTCATGAGATTTTTTTCCATACTGATATTAGCTATCCGGCCCTCCTGTTCACATGGTCCCATATTGCCCTCTCCGTCCCGTAGTCTGGGATCGCGCAGGGCATCTCCGAAGATGTTGAAACAGAAAAACACCACTGTCCGATCAGTTCGCACTCATGGTGGATTGGCCTGAGTGTCGGTTCCCAAGGGCAGCGAACATCTCCCTGGGTCCCTCGAAAGCACCTCGGCCATGGGCGACCAGCATGTTATCCAGAATAATGACCTCGCCTTGCTTAAGTGCGAAATGAGTTTCCATTTCCAGTAGCAGATCGTAATAGCTCTCCACGTCAGTGTCGGGTATCGAGTTTCCGTTTTCTAGAAACATCTGGTCGATGATGTCAGGGGCTTCGGCGCGAACCTTATCCAGCTTCTCGACATCCGCCAGGCGCCCGTTGCGAATGGCACAGCGATGGGAGATCACCGGATGGATAAGCATTGCTTGGTTACACCAGAGTTCTCCGTGTATAAGATGGGGCCGGAAGAACCGCGCGGGCTCATGCAAGATCACGAGGGAATCATCATCCTTCCAGGTCAGTTCCCATCCGTGCTCCTGAGCAATAAGGGTAGCTTCCTGGTGGTTGCCGGTACCGAGTGCCTCCTGCCAGGATTTTTCTCCTTGAGAAAAATCCTCCCGCTCTGCACTCGGCAACGTGCGCTGCAAACGAGCCCGCTTGCCCCGGTATCGCGCCTTTAGTTCATTGGGAAGATTGGCGGTGAACTGACGCATATCGACGAATAAATTGGTCTTCTGCCCGTTGTTCGGAGGTAACTGGCAATAAAAGGATACGTAGTCCGGTATTGTGTCCAGGTAGGACATCTCCTGATGACTGTGAATTGTTATCGGCGGAGGCAGATCGACTGCGGTGTAAACGCCACTTCCCTTCTCAGTCCTTGGATTCGTACCACCAACGTAAGAATGATGACTAAATTCGATAGAGGCAAGGAATTTTCCATACTGCTTTGTGTCCTTGATGCCGGTATTCCTGATCAGCAGTCCACCCTTGGTGTCAACTAAGTGGTAGATCTGTGCTTTGAGCTCGCGCCGTGCTGGCGTATCTGTGGATCCAGTCAGGTCTAGCTGGATGCACGGTAGGGTCAATCCTTTGCCAAGGTCTATTGTTTCATATTTCATCTTGAATTAATCCTCGTGGTTGGTTTTATTTTTTATAGTTCGCTTTGAACGCTTCGTTTTCTTCCCATACCTGATCCGCAATTGGGGAATTATGTCTGATATACATAATCTTTTTCACAGGTTTTATTACATTCCACACCGTTTTAGAACCCTTTTCAAAATGAAATTGATCACCCGGATTTATTCGTATGGTTTGTCCTGAATGATCGCTGTTCCTGTCAACTTCTGTGACTTCCAATTCGCCCTCGAGTAGAAAACACATTTCATCCCATGGCCACTCGACCAGCCAACTTCCCTCAGTACACGTCCAAACACCAGTCTGACATGATCCATCTTCAGATCTCCATAATATTTTTATTGATGATTTCGGAGATCCTTCCAGTATATTGGCAACAGGATCGAGAGGATCAAGCACAGCGGTATTCGAATTGATTAATTTTACGCCCGAAAGGACGTCTTCAGGTAGTTCTTTACTCATTTATTTTCTCCTTTGTTCGTGTGTAGCACATTTAATGCGCAGTTATGCAGACACAGATCACAACGACCTGCATCGGCCAGATTGGAGTTGTCAAATAAACCCCGATACTATCTTTTCTATACTGGAACCCGGGGATCTCCTCCCGGGTCTTCAAAGCCATGCAGATCCTAGCTGCCGAGGTCGGTGATGACGGCGCGGCCCAGATACTTGCCTTCTTCGAGCTCGTCCAAGATGGCGTTGAGATCCGAGAGCGGACCGCTGCGGCCGATGTGGCTCTTGACCTCTCCGGCCGCCACCATGTCGACGAGTTCGCGCATCTCCTGCACGTTGCCGACGACCGAGGCGGTCAGGGTCGCGCCTTTCTGGTTCCACAAGAAGGGGTCCAGTCCGAAGTGGCCTTCGCTCGTGGGGGGAAGGCCACACGCCACGAACAGGCCGCTTTTGCGCAGCATCTGTAAGCCGAGATTGAACCCGGCTATGGAGGCCGAGAACACGATCGCGGCGTCCACCCCACCGAACTGCTGCACGGCTTCGACGGCGTCGTCCGCACTGACCGCCAGCTTGGCGCCGAGCGACTCGACGAACTTCAGCCGCTCCTCGCCGATGTCGATGCCCACCACCTTGTAGCCGAAGGTCGTCGCGATCTGGACGGCGTAGTGGCCGAGGCCCCCGGCGGCACCCACGATCGCCACGTGGCGTCCCGGCTGGATGTGGTGCTTGAAGAGTTTCTTGACGGCGCCATACGCCGTGAGGCCGCCACAGGAGAGCCCTGCTTCTTCATCGCCCACCGTGTCCGGCAGTTTTACGAGCGCCTTAGCCCACAGGCACTTCTGCTCGACGAAGGTGCCATTGATGCCCTCTGCCTGGGAGCAGTGGCGCGGTTCACCGCCCAGGCAGAACTCGCAGGCGCCGCACCAGTAACCGCCTAAGCCACCGAGCCCCAGGATGACCCGGTCGCCCACGGAGACGAAGCGCTCGGCCCCTGGCCCGAGTTCTTCGACGATGCCAATGGCCTCGTGCCCCAACACACCTGACAGCCATTGAGATGGCATCCCCGCCCAGTCGCCTCGCACGCCGTGCAGGTCGGAATGGCAGACGCCTGCCGCGGTGATGCGGATGCGCGCCTCTTCGTCCCCCGGGGGGGTCGGGGCGGGAAGATCCTGAATCTCAATTTTTCCGTCTTTAAGTATCGCTGCTTTCATGGGATCTCCTTATTAGTGTGGTAAGAACGATTCACCCGTCCTGGGGCGAATCGGAGTTTCGCATCAGACACGACGCCTGCCACGGTCAACCTCACAAAAAGGCTGCAAAGCTTTTTAAAAAACATCACTCACTCCTTATTAATTTTTATAACCTGTTTGAAAAAGGGACTCAGATGAAGCCTAGGCGGCCCCCTTGATTAAAAGGATTTTAATTAATATAACATAGCCACTAACAATACCTCCAACTAGTCCTGCTGCCAGTCAGGGTCGGTACGATGTCCCCTCTTTGCATTCTCGCTAGTGAATGATTCTTTTAGGAGGTGTCTGTTCAAGCGGGTCTTTGCTTTTCCAAGGCTTCTCGGGGGGATAACGTCTTTCAGGCTGGTTCATGGCGGCCCGGCGACCGGTCGTGGTGGAACGCCAGGTATAGGCTCTGGTGAGTTCTTCCTTGCTGGAGCGGGGGCTGAGTTCTCCCACCCGCACATAGTTGCCCTCATCAATGGCCTGCCGCATGCCACGAAGGAGGCCGGCTTCCATCCCGTGACCTTCAATCCCTCCGATCGATTCAGTCATAAAAGTCAGACGTTTCAGTAATTTTTCAGAAGCATTCGCCAGGACCTCAGGGCATAAGCTGATCGGATGAAGTTCCTGGGTTCGCTGCCATGGTTTTATACAGGACATGACCACCATGTGGCGTGGGTGATCGGTTTGGTTGATCCCTGTTCCATGCAGGGTGTACCCATCCATCAACATAAGGGTCCCTGCCTTGACTTCCAAATTGATGGGCGGAGGCAGTTTGCCCACTGGTTTTTGATAGCCGCTTTCATAGATGATCTTCGCGCTTCGAGGGATAACCAGGGTCGAACCATTCAAGTAGCTGACATCTTCCAAATACAATAAATGGTTGGTCAGCAGGGGGGCTTCATTGAGTTTGAAACGGCTGTCTTGATGCAGAGATTGGGGCCGCCCCCCTTTGCGGGCGATGATGCACAAACACGAGTGGATGATAAAGTCCTCCCCGACCGTCTCATGGACCAGTTGTTCAATCAAAGGGCCGGCTTGTATAAATTCAGGGTCGTGTTCAATGAAACCTCGAAAGCAGTCACCTTTGTTCACCAGGCAATCCACAAACTGGGTAATATCTTTATCCCATACTTGGTCCCGGCTGGCATTCAGGAAGTGAGCAATCCCGGCAAGGCGTTCTCCTTCGGCCTGTTCCACCACGCGGGTGCGCATTGTATGCAGCTGTTCTTGACTCAAGGCATCCTGGACCAGACAATAGCCGAATTCGCGGAAGTCATTTCGCAGTTGTGTGATCTTCTTGGTCGGAGAAGGGAGGGGGCCATTTTTTTCCCAATACGCTTTAGCGCTTCCCTGGGTGTTGTAGTAAAGCGAGTCGTCATTCAAGTCCACCCCATTTTCTCCACCTGAGGGACTTGGAGTGAAAACCAAACCTTGCTTTTCTAAGCTTTTTTGGAACTCGTTTGCCTTGAGAAGATGGGTGAAGAGCTGCTCGCTTTCCGGGCTATTGGCCTGTACGTTTTCTGGCAAAAACTCAGGAGGGATGGATTGGTTTTTATTTGGTTTCATAATCGATTTCCTTTCTTTATTTATTGCGTTTCTAATGAGTCGGTCTCTTTTTTCGGAGAAGCCATGGGAGGCAAGCGGATTATTCTTTGGTAGCACCCAAGGTCAACCCTGCAATGAAATGTTTCTGCATGAGAAAGAACATGATCACTGGAGGCAATGCAGCGACAATCGAGCCTGCAGAAATGAGATTCCAAGAAGTGGTCCATTGCCCTCGAAGGGCATTCAACCCTGCCGTGACCGGGCGCACTGAATCACTTTGCACCAAGACTAAGGCCCAAAAATAATCATTCCAAATAAAAGTGAATTCTAATACCGCCAAAGCAGCCATGGCAGGGCGAACCAGGGGAACGATGATTTGTAAAAATATCCGAAATTCACTGGCTCCATCAATCCGAGCCGACTCCATCAAACTGTCAGGAAGGGTTTTGATAAAATTTCTCAAAAACAACGTACAAAATCCTGTTTGAAAGGCAATGTGAAAAATCACCAACCCTGTCAAGGTATTGAAAAGCCCGGTTTGAATGGTCAATTCTCGCACAGGAATCATTAAGATTTGGAAAGGAACAAAATTGCCTCCAATAAAAATGGAGAACATCGCAATGTTTCCCCGGAATCGGTATTTCGCCAAGGCGAATCCTGCGAGAGAGGAAGTGATCAAGACTCCAATGACGGTGGGAATGGTGATCAATACGGTGTTCCACAGATAGCTCCACATGGGGCTAGTCGTGAATACAGCACTGAAATTCTCCAAAAGCATGATCTCTGTCGGCCATCCCCAATAATTGCCTTTTAGAATGTCATCTAAATGACGAGCCGAGGTCAAAGTCACGGCAAAAATGGGAACCAGCCAAAGGATCAAGACCACCGGTACTGCAATTTTATAGGTCGATTGTGTGAGAGGGGATGTTTTTTCAATGGGTGTAGGAAACATAATCAAGCCCTTTCTTCACGAACCATTCTAGAGAGAAACCAGGCAATATACACAGCCATGATCAAAAACAAGATAACCGCAATGGCTGCTCCATACCCCATTCTGAAATTGAAAATCGCTTGTTCGTACATAAAAAAGGCCAAGACGCTGGAACTGTTATAGGGCCCTCCTAACGTCATAATGGCGACTGTATCAAAACTTCGTAAAGCACCAATGACCGTCACAACAATCGCAATAAAGGTGGCTGGGCGGAGTTGAGGAATGATGATATACCAAAGCATCGTCCATCCTTTGGCCCCATCAATTTGGGCTGCTTCAATCAAATCTGGATTGATCACATTGAGCCCTGTCAAGTAAAGGATCATGCAGTAGGCGATTTGGGGCCACATCCCTGCTGTAATGACAGCATAAGTGGCTTGGTCCTCGTTAGAGAGAGGGGCGATAGGATCGATCCCAAAGAGAGACAAAAATTCATTGAGAAGACCTCCATCAGGGGCGTAAAACCAGGAAAACATCAAACCCACCACCACTTGGGAAATGACAAAAGGAAAAAAGAATAGTGATTTGACCGCTCGAATTCCTCTGATTTTCTGGTTTAAAAAAAGGGCAATCGCCAGCCCAATGGCAGGAGAAGTGAGGAAGAGTAAAAGCCAAATGATGTTATTTTTGACAGAGACCCAAAACACTTCATCATCAAACAATTCGATATAGTTCCCCCACCCAACGAATATTGGTTCCGCCATGCCATCCCACTCGTAGAAACTGACCCAAAAACTACGAACGATAGGATAGAGGACATAGATGGAAAAAAGGATGAGTCCCGGAAGCAAAAAGAGCCATGGGGTAAGCGGTTTTTCATTAGACATCATTTACCCCTAAGAATGCTATATCTTGAAGGGTGGCAGATGGATCTTCCGTATTTTCAAAAAAATCCATCTACCTATGAAGAGATCACTTCTTGAAGACACGTTTCCTTGTTTTATCAATTCTTGTCAGAATCTTATCCAGGCGATCAGGGTTCACCATAAAATCCTGAAAGCCTTTTATCCCATCTGTTGCCATCTCAGGTTTGTTATCTCGATCATAGAATTGGGCAGTACCAGCTGCGGAGGCAAGAACCTTTGCTCCGATTTCCAAGAAGCGGTCGGGTTTGGGCTTCGCTTTTGTATTGGGAGGGAGGTAGCCTATTGCATTGTTCAACTTAGATTGCACATCTGCTCTTGCGACAAAGGCCATGAACTTTTTGGCATCTGCTTTATTTTTGGCGCCTTTTGGAATGGCCACGATATCGGTAGGTGCATCTTCGAATTTAGGAAGACTGCCATTGATGGTGGGGAATTGGAAATAGTCGATCTTGGCCAAATCCTCTGCAGGGATACCCCACGTCACAAAATTTCCAATCAAATACATTGCTGCTTTGCCTTGAAGAAGAGCAGGTATGGCTTCTTGATAGGAATACGAAGTGTGGTTTTCAATGAAGTATCCTGGATCCAGCAATTCTCTCCATTTGGCAAACACATCTTTCACTCGTTGATCCGTATAGGAGGCGTTGCCTGCTAACAATTCTCGATGGAAATCCATTCCATTGATCCGAAAGTTCAAGTAATCAAACCAACCTGCCGCTGTCCAATAATATTTAGTTCCAATCGTAATGGGAGTGATGCCATTGGATTTCAACGTCGCACAGGCTTTCAAAAATTCATCCCAGGTTGTAGGAACCGCAATGCCATACTTTTCAAAGAGGTCTTTGCGATAATATACTCCCCATTGATTGTATCCCCAGGGCACCGCATACTGTTTGTCATCAAAGGTACTCGAAGCACGGGTAGAGGAAAAATCCCCATGCATGTTGTTGGCATCCCACACATCGCTGATATCTTCGATCAATCCTCGGCTGATGAAGGTATTCAATGTCTCTCCTGCAAACCAAGTGATCACATCGGGTGGCTCACTCGTTAACCAGTTTCTGAGGGAGGTTTTATAACTTTCATGATCGTAAAAGTTGTGTTCAACTTCCACTTCGGGATGGGCTTTTTTGAAATCCTCCACCAATTCCGTCCATGCTTTTTTAGGAGCAGGGTCGGGATTGCTGTTATTGATCACCAGTTTGCCCGCAAAAGCCACCGAGCCCATCGAAAGGACAATCGCTCCCAACACACTAACCAGCATCCATTTTTTTATTTTTTTCCTGATCTTTTTCATAATTATCTCCAGTCAAATATTATTGAATTAAAAAGGGCTTTCGAAAGGGATTTCGTACCCCTAATATTGCTCCTCTTATTTATGGTAGCATCCATCATTTTTCCTTGCTTATTATTTAGGTTGAAGGACGCACTCAGACGTCCATGAGTTTCCAAACTGGTTTTATTCCATAGGCATTTCCTCCTTTCATCGGGTTTTCAGTGTAATGTTTCGCTTAACCACGTAAATCGTTGCCCCCCTGCCAGGAGTTTTTAGCTTCAAAATTCATGCCAACCGCTCGAAACGCAGGATTGGTGGGGGCTAAGGCGACCTATGGGAAAGAGGGCTGCCAGTTTTGAGGTGATTTTTTGGTAAAATGGGGCAGTATTGCCCTACTCATACACAAAAAATGATGGTTTTTCGGTAGTAATACATTGATATTAAATACTAATCCTGGATTGGGGCAGATATGCCCTATTTTAGGGCATATCTGCCCTATTCGATTTTATCTGAATGAAATCATGTCCTTTGGGTGGGGTCAGAGACAATCGGTTTTTGTAGAAACGTGCACGGGTTCGTCATCGTGCTCGTGCACGTGCTCGATGTTGATGGCAGTAGTAAAGTATACCAAAAACGGCAATTTGGAAGTTTACCACGTAGTTAAGTGGGCAGAGGAGTAGGTTGAGTATTGAGCGACAAGGTGCAGTGATGTGATGTGGCCTCATACCTTTAAAACAGCGGATGGAAGGGGCTATATGCCTTTTTCATTTTTTTCTTTTATTTCTACGATAGCTTTCTCCTTCTAAAATGATAACCTCCGAATTCATTACCAGTCGATCTGCAATGGCAGTGGCCACAGTGGTCGAATCAAAGAGATTCCCCCATTGGGCAAAAGGCAGGTTTGTGGTGAGAAAGGTTGATTTTCTCTGATGCCTGCGACTAATGACCTGGAAAAAGAGGCTGCTTCCTTGTTGATCCAGTGGCAGATAACCGATCTCATCGCAGAGGAGGAGGTCCGGTTCGGTGTAATGGCTGAGTTTTTTGACCAGGGAATGGTCCGATTCGGCAGCAATCAAATGGTTAATCATGTCGGTTGCTGTGGTAAATAAAGTGCGCATGGCGTTCTGAGTGGCCTCGTATGCCAGGCATAAAGCCAAGTGGGTCTTGCCCACCCCTGGATTGCCAATCAGGATAACATCCTCGCTATTCTTGATAAAGTCCAATTGCATCAATTGTAAAATTCTGCCTTTGTTCTTTTTTCGAGAGGGGTGGTGGGCAAAATCAAAGCTCTCGATGGTGGGAGTGGCGGGCAGTTTGGCTTGCTTCAAGCGCAATTGAATGCGCTTATGGAGACGATGGTCCAGTTCGAGATCAAACAAGCTCTCGAGCAATTGATGATGAGTCCAGTTTTTTTGCGAGGCAGTTTTAAAAATCGCTTCAAAATGCTGGCAAAGGCCACTGAGATGGAGGCTCTGACATTGTTTTTTTATTTTTTCACTCATCTCTCCCCCTTCTTTCTCTGCAGGACGAGGGCATCATATTCGGCCAGCGAATGCGGGGTGAGGCGGATATGATTTAAGGCTTCTTGTTTCAAAACCACTGGAGGTTGATGGGAGACGGGCCTCATTTCCTGGTAGAGGATATTTTTGACATAATCGAGGCCAAAAGCGTGGTGATGGATGGCCTTTTCAAGGGCAATGACTAAAGAGTCTAAGCCGTATTGCTCTAAAAGTTTGAGCAGTTGCTGAATCGTCTTTTGTAAAGCCATCCCCGATTGATTGATGCCCTGCAGAAAGGTTTGGCAACAGGGCGCCAATGAAAGAAAATAAACACAGTCCGGATGCGGTAGAGGGGAGCGTTTTTGAGGGTTTCGATGTTTGGGATTTTCCAGCCGTTGTTTGCGTTGCCAAGATCTTAAATGCTGGGCCACACGGCGCTCTTTAATAAAGAGCAAGACCTCATATTGGTCGGCTTTGAGGGTGAGCCGGTGTCCTAATGTCCAGTCGGGTACGGAATAATAATTTGAATCGAAGGTCACGGTGGCATCGGCTAAGACAGTCACACGGCGGGTCAGATAACAATCGGGCAAGCAAGGGGGCAAGGCTCGAAGCGTTTGAGGTTGAAAGCGTTCATCGGGTTTTTCTAAGGTGGTTTGATGCTGGCGCACATTGGCCACTGTCTGCAGCCAATGATTCATTTGCTGCTGGACATCGGCCAGATCTTTGAACTGACGAAGAGGCCAAAAATTATCCCGAATATAGCGGATCACCCTCTCCACTTTGCCTTTCGATCGCGGAAGCCTCGGCGAACAAGCCTTCGGGATGAGCTGAAAGGGGCGGAGAAAATCTAAAAAGGCTCCGTTAAATCGGATGATGGATCCCACTCGTTCAACGACGGCGGTTTTCATGTTATCAAACACCAGTTCTTTGGTAGTTCCTCCGTAGAACTGGAAGGCGGTTAATAAAGCCTGATGGAAAGCCGTCTGGTCTGTCGAATGGCTAAAATAAACAAAGAGTTTTCGGCTATGGCATTCAATGACAGCCAGGGCATAAAGCTTTCGCTGGGTTTGTCCATAGCTGAGTTTGCCAAAAAAACCCCAATCGATTTGGAACTGTTCCCCCGGCTGGCTTTCAAAGCGTCTGATGGGCATCGCAGCGGGTTTGGGGCGAATCTTTCTGAGATAGTCTTTCACAATCCCATACCTCCCCTCGAATCCAAGCCCTTGCAGACGCTGCAAAACCACCGTTGCGCTGAGGCTGGCATCACTTTGCAACCATTGCTCCATATGCGCTTTAAAAGGATTGAGTTTAGATGGTTTTTTAATTTTTTTTCGCACAATTTGAGGATGGCAGAGATGCCGCTTCACCGTCGCACGGGAAAGGTTCAAGCGAAGAGCAATTTTTCGCTGAGAAAGTCCTTCTGCATGCAGGCGATGGATTTCAAAGAGAGTATGCTGATCAATCACAGGGACCTTTACAGTCAGAGGGTGAGGGGGATCTTCTTAGTGGAGACAGGGGCAAGTGAAGGACCTGCACTAAGGTCTCTTCTGTGGCGATCAGATCCATTTGCAATAAACCACTCAAAGCCTGTTGATAGACATCCCTCTTCATTTTCAGCAGTTGAGTGATGGTCTTGGGACTGTAGTAGGAAAGTCCTTGAGCATCCGCGGCCATCACATAAAAAAAATATAAGATCAATTCCTCAGATCGCAGGCATTCAAAAAAGCCCTCCCTCAAAAATCGGTGAGGAATGAAGCTAAAACTTCCCTCGATCACCCGTCGTCTGCTTTTCATAATCAACTGCTTTCTCATCACAGCTCCTTCTTTTGGATGGATGGTTAACAAGGTTTTCATCTTTTTTAACTCAGCTGAAGGGTGGTGGCAATAAAGTCCTTCTTTGCAATCACGGATAAGTTGTTGATATCTCAAGGTTCTTTTAGGTTAACGCGTCCATCTTTGCAATCAAAGGAAGCTCAACAAAAGCCTTAAAAATCTGGGCAGGGGAGGAATTTGACGCGTCCATCTTTGCAATCAAATCCTCATCGGAGGAGGCGATAAGGCAGAATTGATAAGGGATGGACGCGTCCGTCTTTGCAATCGGCACTGATGAGAGCGAGAAGGGCTTTGATCTGAGCGGAGAGATGGAAGGAATGGTATTCATCGAGAGTTTTTCCACAATATACCCCCGCTGTTTGGCATTGCGGATCAACTGAAGTTTTCGATTGCGCTCAGCCTGAACTGGATGTTTTTCTCGATAGACTTTCCAATAATCGCGGTGGCTTTCTTGCCAAGCCTTCTGACTAGCTTTTCGGTTCTGTTGATAGTCTGGATCGCTGGCTAACTTTTTACGCTCCCAATTCGTCTTGCGCGCACGCTGACACCTCTTCAGGCTGCAGTAACTTTGCTCCTTGTTTTGAGGGCGGCGGAGGAAAAATTGGTGGCAGTTGATGCATCTACCTGTTTGCATAGGATCTCCTGTTGATGCTTTGAGGGGCTTCCTTCAAGAAAAACTTGTCTTACAGGAACATGACTCAAAGTATCAAAGAAATCACTGCCTCCCACTCAAATGAAGAAGAAAAATGAACAGGTAAAACAACTTCTTACACCATTGCTCGCTCCATGTTGATTCAGCTCTCAGAGGAAGGAAGAACAAGCATGAGAAAGAAAATGGAGAGGAAAACAAAATTTATTGATTGGAAAGTAAATGAATAGAAGAAAAAACGAGACAAAGTAAAAAGTAGTAAAAAAACATCCGCTAACTATTGGCTATCATTCAAGTCGCCACACTTGGTTAAGTTTTACAGTGGCGTTAACACTCGATGGATATGAAACCCGCTTCTCCGGTTTCAAGGGCTATTTCTATCTGCATTTAGAACACCAACGGCGTCCTCATCCTGATATGCCTTTTCGTCTTTTAGTCTACATGGTCAATATCTGGGAACAGCATAAAAAACAGTATCCCAAAGAACCGATTCCGTTGATCTTCCCAATGGTGCTCTACCAGGGAGCAACGTCATGGAAGGTGAGCTTGAGCTTTCATGAATTTCTTGAAGTTCCTCATGCCTTAAAATCCTACGTTCCAAATTTTACCTATAGCCTGATGGATTTATCTAAATTGTCTGATGAAGAAATCAAAGGTCAACTGTTATTGAGAGTGGCACTTTTGCTCATGAAGCATATCGATGCCCCGGATCTCAAGGAATACCTGATCGAAACCATTTTGCCTTTACTCAACGAGTTCACTCAAAAAGAAACAGGATTGGAAACTCTAGAAACTGTGCTATATTATTTATTCCAAGGGAATCCTCATTTAGAGAAAGCCAGTGTGATTCCTCAAATCCAAAAACAACTAGTTTCTGAAAAAGCACAAGAGGTAATCATGACTATTGCCGAACAATTAAGACAAGAAGGCCTTCAGCAAGGTGTCCAACAAGGTGTTCAACAAGAAGCTCTACAACTCGTTGTCAAACTTTTGGAGAAAAAATTTAGCCCGCTCACCGGATCACACCAAAGGATACTTGAAGGCTTGCCCGTCTCCGAATTAGAATCCTTAGCAGAACGAATCCTTAATGCTTCTGGTCTTGAGGAGGTTTTTGATGGTTTCCCGAAGCGATCTTCATAACCTCCCTTGGGATTCCACGAGACGGCTTTCACTCGGTGTCACCACTTCGCGTTCTAAGGGGCTTATCAAAACCATCTTTTTTTTATGAAGGTTTGAGATGGTATTGGATTATTTTTCGATACAACGTTTTACGATCAACCCCCAGGAGGGCTGAAACTTTGCCCTGGTGCCAGTTATTATTGTCCAGCACCTTGGTCAAATACAGTTTTTCGAGTCGCTTCACAGTGACATCCAAGGATTCATTGGTTTCACGCGCCTCAACCGGGACCGGGGGTTCTGTTTGGCTGTCATTGATTAAAGAGGTATCGAGGAAGTCGAGTTTCTTGAGCGTCAGGTAGCGATGCATGGTGTTGATCAGTTCCCTGACGTTTCCCGGCCAATCATAGGAAGTCAGAGATTCTATGACAGCGGCAGTGATTGTGGGCAGGTTCTTTGAGGATGGGTAGTTTTGCATAAAATGCTCAATCAAAAGGGGGATATCCTCTTTACGTTCCCGGAGAGGCGGCAAGTGAATAGGGATAATATGGATGCGGTAGAGGAAATCCTCCCGCATCAATCCCTTTTTCACCTGTTCTTTTAAATCTTTATTGGTGGCGGCAATGACGCGAAAATCGGAGGTTTCCGCTTCAAGGCCGCCTACTGGCGTGAACCCTCCACCCTCAATAGCACGCAGCAGTTTGGCTTGCAGGTTGGGGCCGATTTCACCCAATTCATCCAGGAAAAGCGTGCCTTTGTCTGCCGAATGGAGCAGGCCGCGCTTATCCGCGTTGGCTCCGGTAAAGGCCCCTTTTTTATAGCCGAAAAACTCACTTTCCAAGAGGGTTTCCGCAACGCCGACGGCGTTGACAGGAACAAAGGCTTTTTCTTTTCTATCACTCATCTCATGGATGGCTTCGGCCACCAGTTCTTTACCGGTCCCAGATTCACCGTATACAATGACGCCAGCATCGCTAGCCGCCGCCTTTAAGATCAATTCATAAATCTCCTGCATCACGGGGCTTTTGCCGATGATCTTTCCGAACCGATAACGCTCCTTGATGTTGGAGCGCAGACGGACATTTTCTTCATGCAGGGCTTCCATCCGGTTTTTCTGCTCCGTTACGTCGGAAAGAATCCCTTCGATGAAGCGCAATGCATCGGTCTCGTCATAGACCGGGCGGGCGTGCAGGGAGGCCCAGAAGGTGCTGCCGTCTTTACGGAAAAATTTCACCTCAAAATCCGAAACGGGGCGGCGTTGCCGGATGAGATCCAGGAACTGATGACGACGCTCCGGATTCACATAATGCTGGTTCCCGACATCGTTGATGGATGCCATCAGCTCTTCCGGGGAGGAGTACCCGAAGATCCGGGCCATCGCTGGATTGGCACTCAGAAAGCGGCCGTCCTGGCTCGTCCGGTAGACGCCTTCGGTGGCGTTTTCAAAAATTCCCCGGTATTCGGCTTCCGCTCGCTTCATGTTGTCGTAGAGCCTGGCATTTTCCAGGGAAATGGCGATCTGAGAGGTGAGGTGTTTGATCACCTCGAATCGCAGGGGGGTGAAGGCCCCTTCAACCAGGTTATTCTCCAGGTAAATGATTCCCGTCAAGGCTGACTTGTGAGTGATCGGTGCGCACAGGATCGATTTGGGGCGCTCCTTTTTAATATAGTCATCCCCGACAAACCGTTCCTCCCGAGAGGCGTTGTCCAAAACCAGGTGTTCCCGGGTTTGTTTCACCCAGGAGATGACCGAGAGGGAGAGAAATTCAGCCTTTTCCACAGGCAGGGAAAGCGGTAGAAAACATTCGACCTGCTCGGCACTCCCGCGGGCAGCAATGAGAGACTGACCTTCGGTTTCCAGAATCAGGGCTGCTGTCTGAGCCCCGGCATTTTCCATGAGAATGCCAAGCAGGATCTCAAGCAGTGGTTCCAACTCGAGGGTACTGGATAGGGCCTCCGAGGCTTTGAGCATCGTCCCCAGATCCAGGTTGGCCGATGGGGACGCCACTGCTTCGGCACGATCATCGGAAATCAGCCCGGGATATCGAGACTTCAGGTGCGCAACCTTCCGTTTTGCCCCCCAGGCTTCGTACTTCTCCATTGCTGAGCGCAGGTAAGCCCGGGCGGCGTCGCTCTGCCCCTGGTTGAGCAAGTACCTGGCTGCCAGTTCATTGGCCAGGGCTTCCTCGTGGATAAATTCGCTCTCCCTGGCCAAAGCGATGGCCTGGTCATAGTGGGACAGGATCGCATCGCTTTGACCCTCCAAAACCCGCATCCGTTCGGCTTCCACCAGGTGGTATTTATGCAAATAATTGGGCGGTGCGCAGCGCGCCAGTTTCTCCAACGTCTCCTGATTGTCATCGACCTGGGTGAGGATCTCCTCCTTTTCCCTCTCAGGCACCTGATCGCAGACCGCCAGGAGAACGAGGGACAGGTAACTGTTAGCCAGGGGATCAATAAGGGGAGCTTTATAGGTTTTCATCACGTTGATCATTTCAAAAACCGTCTCCTGCGCTGCTTCGTATTCTCCAAACAGGGTTTGCAGCACCAGCTTATGGTAATTAAAACAGCTATGTTCATTATATACGTACTCTGCACTCGTCACCCTATCGTATTGATCAATGATGCTGGTCGACAGGGTCGAAGGTTCATCCATCAGAATCGTGACCGCCTTCGTCAGCATTTCCACCCGGGGAGACCCGATAATAAAATCGATCTTCTTGAGATCAGCCTTCAACGTTGACAATTCCCCTTTCAGACAATTCAGCTCTTTCCCGCACATAAACGCAATAAAACATCTTACGACGGCACCATGACCGGCATTGTAGAAATCTCCCGTTTCGATTCCCATCTTATGAGCTTCCAGCAAGGGATCCAATGACGCCGATAACGGCTCCCGGTAGATCCGGATAAGGCCGTTGAAAATCCTGGAAACTCTACAGTGTATTTCCTTCAGATCAAGCGCTTCCATGAGCTGCATGCCCAGACGACCGAGTTCATAACCAAAATCAAAATCCTGCATAAACTCGCAATAGATCATTCCAAGGCTACAATAGAAGTCGGGTGAATATTCCGGATGAAAATAATTAAGCAGCAAAGAGATGCGTTTTAAAGCGGCGGGCTGCCAAAGACCGACATCCGGAGTAATCCCAGTCTCGCCAAATGAGTGAAAGAGTTCATTTAGGATACGGACAGGGACCTCGGCATCCGGTTGGGTGAGCCGCTCAAACTGCATCACTTCTTCGACGCTTTTACCGGCCAGGCCGGATTTGATTTGAGCGAGGGCCTGCTGCCATTGGCCGGGAGACAAACGGCTCAGTTTACATCCCAGTTTCTCCAGAATTTCCTCGCCCGTTTCCATGGCCTTCTTTAATTCACCCCGGGTGGTGTATGCCTTGATCAGGCATTGATAAACATTGGCCAGGTCCGGGTCCTTTTGGGCGTTGTCTTTTACGGCACCGGCCAGCTTCTCCATCAACTCGAAGCGGCCGCAGAGCCATGACATCTCCGTGGCTTCCTCATGCAGGGATAAGGCCAGGGGGTATTGCCATTTCCAGGCGGCGGCTCCTGAAAGCTCCAGGCCGATGGTAAAATATTCCAGGGCCTGTTCAAAAGCTGAAGCCGCCCTGGCCTTAAGACCGGCTTTCAGGTTGAGTTCCGCCAGGTGCGATCGTTCTTTCCATTTATCCTTCAACCCCCTGGCCAGGTTGAGATGGTGGACGATGTCAAAAAGCAGAGCGTCACTTTTTCCGGGAGCATATTGCTTGAGCAGGGTCTGACCGATTCGAAGATGGACCGGCTGTTTCTCCTTTTGGGCAATGAGGGCATAAGCAGCCTGCTGCACCCGGTCATGCAGGAATTTGAAGCTGCTGTAATCCGAGGTCGCTCCGGTGGTCGGATCATCCAGTTCAGGGGCCCGGGAAATACCAGTGATCAGCCCCTTTTTCAGGGCCGGCAACAGGTTGTCGTATATCTCCCTGCTTCCAGCGCCGCTGATCAGTCCCAGCGATTCCAGGTCAAAGGAATTGCCGATGCAGGCCGCCAGGCTTAAGAGTCGCCTGGTTTCAGAGGAAAAACCATGGAGCTGGTCAACCAGCAAATCCACCACATTCTCGGTCACCGCCAGGAATTCGATGGCAGCCAGGTCCCATGTCCATCGTTTTTCCTCAGGGGAGTAACCGATCAGCTCCTTTTCGGAGAGTACGGTCAAAAACTGGCACACAAAGAAAGGATTGCCGCCGGTTTTGCGCACCAGGAGCTCTGCCAGCGGTTTGGCCTCCTCAGCACGGCAGTGGCAGGTATGGACGAGCAGATGTGAAATGTGTTCCCGTTTCAGGGGCTTTAAGAAGATCGTTTGCAGCGGCTGGCCAGTTTTTTTGATCACCTCACGACTGATCATCAGCCGGTGATCGGCATCCACCTCGTTGTCGCGATAGGCTCCCAGGAAAAGCAGAGGTTTCCTTTCGGGATGCTGAGCGATGCGTTCCACCAGCTTGAGTGTATCAGCGTCCACCCACTGCAAGTCGTCCAGAAAAATAATCAGGGGATGGGTTTTTTCACAGAAAACAGAGATGAAATCCAGTAAAACGGCAGTGAAGCGGTTCCGGGTCTCCATCGCTCCCATTTCCGGTAGCGGGGGCTGTGGGCCGATCATCGGCTCCAGTTCCGGTATCACCCGGGTCACCAGTTGTCCGTTGGGGCCCAGGGCAGCCCGTATCTTGCTTTTCCAACGCTCCATTCCGGATTTGTCTTCAACCGGTATCTCCCGGGTGAGCCCCCGCAGCGCCTGGATCAGGGCGCTGTAGGGGATATTGTGCCGGAGCTGATCAAACTTGCCGGAGATGAAGAAACCGTTTTTTTGGGCAACGGACCGGTGAATTTCACCGACCAGGGCGGTTTTGCCGACACCGGCGCTTCCCGAGACCAGCACCATTTCGGACGCTCCCTGGCTGACTCGCTCCAGGGCGGCTTCCAGGGCGGTGATTTCATCCTCCCGGCCGTAAAGCCCCGGGACGATCTGCAATTCTTTAGGAATGTCCAGGCGAGCCAGGGGAAAGTCGGACAGGCTCCCCTGGTTTTCCAGTTGTTCCACACATGCCAGGAGATCGGCTGAAAGCCCCGAGTGATTCTGGTAGCGCGCCTCGGCACGCTTGGCCACCAGTTTCATCACCAGGCGGGAAAGGACTCTGGGTACTTGCGGTTCAATCTTGTCCAGGGGTTCGGGCTGCCGGGCAATGTGACCGTGGATGATTTCCATGGGTTCCCGGGATCCGAAAGGCACTTTCCCGCTGAAAAGTTCATAAAGGGTGACCCCCAGGGAATAAAAATCACTGCGATAATTGAGCACCCGGTTCATCCGCCCGGTCTGCTCAGGAGAAATATAGGGCAGGGTTTCCCCGCTTAGCTGGGGACTCAACGTCGTCAAATTTTCCTTAGGCAACCGGCTGGCCAGGCCGAAGCCGGTCAGTTTGACCGTTCCTGATCCCGGATCGACAAAAATATTGAATGGATTGATCATTTTATGCAAGATGCCCTGCCGGTGCACTTCTTTCAGAATACCGGTCAGAGAAAGCGCTACCTTCAGCGAGTCCAGCAGGTTGAACCGGGCGGCATCCATCAGCTTTCTTAATGGAAGCGCATCCGTGTTTTCCAGGATCAACGCCCATCCCTTTTCACATTGCACCAGTTCCTCTGCCCTGAGGACCCCATCGATTTCCAGAGCCCGGGTGATCTCATGCTCATGCCGTATTTCCGCCAGCTCCTGCGCACTCTGCTCGGAAGATGCCGCGCCCTTGATCAGAACCCAAAGCCCATCGCTTTGCCGCCTGCCGCGCCAAAGCCTGGTCCGACTGCTTTCAAAAATGACCTCCTCCAGCGAATAACCCGGAATCTCTGGTTTTTCCAGACTGGAAACGGATTTCGTTTTGCTTACAACCGATTTTAGAGGTCCAGGATATGCTTTATTTGCTTTAGTCGCAGATTTCCGCGGATTTCCACGGATGTGAGGAGTTTTGAATTTAACAACCTGCTGCTTGCGGTCTTGAGAACGGTTTTGATTCTTACCCTCAGTTTGATCCCCTTTATTCTTCTTCTTCATATCCACCGGATCGCGACCCAGGGCAATATCATGCAGCAGTTTTTTAGCGATTTTTCGGGCCTGCTTGTCGCTCCATACCCCATGAATACCAATGGTATAGCGCCGCGAACGTCCATTGATGCGGTACTGCAAGAGGTAGACCCGTCTGCCCTTGGGAGTTATTTTACAGCCGAACATCGGCAACTCGGTGTCCCATAGGAAACGGTCTTTAGTCCCGGGGTTGAGGGACTCGACAGCCTGTTTAGTGATTTTGTCTTTCATGACTCTGGCCTTAGTGCAATAGCAAATAGAAAGCAATTCCTCTACGATGTTAAAAGCTGGATCGTCTTGATCAAGCAAATATATAGTAAGCAAATAGTACGCAATCCGTCAACGGAATTGTTTGTCGGGTGGATGGCCGAATCCCGGAGAGATAAGATGATGAGCAGCCTATCAAACTTTCTGGTCTTAGTGCAATAGCAAATAGTAAGCAAATCCTCTGAAATATCAGGAGTTGGGTCGTCTTGATCAAGCGAATAAATAGTAAGCAAATAGTACGCAAGAGGAATCTCACCTATTAAAAATAAATCCCCTCATACAGTTCTTGAATGAAATCTTGGTATGGCAGAATCAAGATCCCCTCCTGCGTTTCGCGTTTGTGCTCTTCCAAACAAACGAGCACCCGTTGTTGACACGGGATTTCCTCTGCGATTGCTTTCAACCCCTTGAGGTGGGAGGGTTTGACGTTTTGGGTGGCTTTTGCCTCAAGCGCCAACCAAAAATCATTGATGATAAAATCCACTTCGATGCCACTGGCTAAGCGCCAGTAAGAGAGATCCGCAAAGGCTTCTGCATAGTGATTGTAAGTTTTCAATTCGTGATAAACCCAATTCTCAAATGCCTTGCCAAACAATTCTGATCCCACTTCCAGGGAGCCTCGTTTACAGAGAAAATTGACCAGGCCCACATCGGCATAATAAAACTTAGGCGCTTGAATGGTGCGGCGTTTCATCCGTTTGCGATAGGCGGGCAAAAAGGAAGCCAGCAGCGTGTCTTCCAAGATTTCAAAGTAAGCGCGAACTGTATGGCTGGATACCCCACAATCTCTCGCGATATTTGAATAATTGACAATTTGACCATCCGAGAAGGCGGCGGCTGTTAAAAAATACCCAAACACCGGGAGACGGCGTACCATGCCTTCAGCGGCAATTTCTTCTTTCAAATAATCCGAAATATAACTATTGAGCCTGCGTTGGGGATGGTTGCCCAGATAATGCCGTGGTAAATACCCCTGATTGAGGCATCGTGTCAAATCAAACGCGCCTCCCATTTCGTTAGCGCTTAAGCCAAATAATTCAAAACGATTGGCTCGACCACCCAGGAGATTGGCATGTCCCCGCTTGACGCGGCGGGCACTTGATCCACATAAGGCAAATTGCACCGCCGTGTTTTCCAGCAGCCAATGGATCTCATCCAGGAGATCCGGGACTTTCTGGATTTCATCAATGACAATATGCCTGATGGCCGGATTGCCGGCCACCCTTTCCCGCAACTGATGCGGCGCTTGCATGTAGCGGCGAAATTCTTCGGATTTCAATAAATCGATCCACAGGGACTCGCGAAATTGAGCCTTCAATAAAGTGGTTTTACCCGTTTGCCGCGGCCCCCAGAGGAAAAAGGTTTCCTCCGTGGGTAAATTGAGCTTTCTTCTAAACATCTGGTTCCAATTATCATGATAGTTTGAAGTAATATTTCAATCAATCATTACAATAATTGAAGTGGATAGAAAGATCAACCCCCTTATTCACTTGTCGGTTGGAGTGAGCGTCATGGCGCAACCAAAATCCAGTGTTTTTTCCAATGGCGATAATGATCGTAAACGCTTTGCCAGGGAGGTAAATCAGAGTGCTAAGCGCTCTTGCTTCCATCAAGAGCATAAAGACCTTTCCGGACTCTATGCCCGGCAAAATCTGTTTTTAAATCGATGGGTTTTCTGAAAATACCTGAATAGTTACAGAAAAATTCACAATTATTCGTCAGCATACACCTGGGTCTGTCCATCATCATCTACATAAATACGTGGGACCCGGTTGTTGAAGCGGGTGAGGATTTCATAAGGAATGGTTCCAGCTTTTTCTGCCATTTCCTCGACACTGAGTCGCTCATGGCCCTGGGAACCGATCAAAACTACCTCATCACCATTGTACGCGCTCCCTTTTTCTATATTGACCATAAACTGGTCCATACAAACCCTTCCTACAATCGGATAACGTTTTCCTCGAATCAATACCTCTCCACGACTTGAAAGGGAACGGCAAAACCCGTCTCCATAACCTATTGGGATTGTTACGACTCGAATATTATGATCCGTTCGCCAAGTAGATCCATAACTGATAGGGTTATTCGCCAGAACTACCTTAAAATAGACCACTGTGGAACTCAAGGAAAGGACAGGTTCTATGGCAAGAACTCGTCGACAGGTAGGATCGGGATATATACCATAAAGAATGATGCCGGGCCGCACCATATCTAAATGGGTTTGGGGGAAATGCAAGATTCCCCCGGAATTGGCCAGATGCCTAATGGGGACAGGAACTTGCAATTTTTCAAACTTATAAAGAGCTTCCTCAAACCGGTTCAATTGCTCATGCGTCATCGGTGAGTCGGGATCATCCGCACATGCTAAATGGGAATAGATGCCTTTTAGCCGACAATGTTTGGAGCGTACGGCAGCTTCAATAAAAGGTTCCGCCGAATAACTGTGAACTCCGATTCTCTCCATACCCGTATCGATTTTCAGGTGGATGACTGCTTTTTTTCGTTTGTATGCAGCTACTGCGTCCACTTGTCTCAGTTTATCCAAAGAAGATACGGTCAATTCCAAATCAAAGTCCAAAAAAAACTCGATTTGCGTATTCAAAATACCTCCCAAAACCAGAATGGGACACCGGATTCCCCCTTTTCGCAGGGCAATTCCCTCCTCTAAGAAAGCAACGCCGATGTGCTCTACTCCCAAATTGACAAGGTGACTTGTGACGGGAAGCAAACCATGCCCATAGGCGTTTGCTTTGACAATTGCCATGATTTTGCTACCTTTGATGTGCTCACGGATTGTCTGCAAATTGTGAGTGAGTCGATGAAGATGAATGGTGGCTATGGTAGGACGCATCGCCACTCCGTCACGATCAAAAGGCAGTTCAATCATGACCCAATGTCTTTCGACTAACTGAACCGGATTTCATAAATGCCCCAAGTAAAAAATTCAGTGTTTTCACTGGTCATCCGTAGTATTTTAAACACACATTCTCCGTTTGTTGTCCTAAAAGCAATTGATATCTCTGATGGTACTTTCAGAAACTTCCGGCAAGCGCATTAAAATCACAGCAGGTCGTTTTACGCAAGCTTTACTGATAGGGATGGCCTTTTTTCTCCTTCCAGAACTGTCAATGTTGCATGCGCAAGAAGAGCAAATTTCTGATCTGAAACCTCTCTGGAACCGGATTATAAGCCTCTACAAACAACGCGCATTCAAACATGTAATCCTTGAATTAACTCCTGTTGTGACGGCTTCACTTGGCGATGCGGATTATTTGAAACGAGCCTGGTTTCTGTTGGGGCAATGCTATATAGAAATTGAAGAATATGAACTTGCCCTGAAAAGTTTTCAAGAAGGAGAAAAGCTGGACGACAAGTATGCGGATTTATGGACTTACCATAAGATGCGTACATATTTGCGTGCCAGGCAACAAGCAAAAGCAATTCCATTGATCAAAGAATTGCTTCGTCCTCCTGTCAGTCCTTTCTATTTGAAAAAAATCAAAGCCAACATTAAAAATTATTTTCATAGTCGTGAAACCGCACCTTTGATATATCCAATCCTGTCTACCGCTTCCAAGCAACAATCTCCCTTACTGCAAGATCATCATATCATTGATATTTTTGCTAACAGTGCTTCCATTCGTAAAGAACCATTCCCACCCCGACATTTTATCACTCAATGGCTCAACCCGGAAAACGTTGAAACGGCCGAGCAATCCGAGGCTATGATTAAAAGGCTCAAATTGAAGAGACAGGCGCATCTTCGTGCAAAGGACTATTTGAGGCGCATCAAAAAACTGAAGGAACTGAAACTCTTTGAATACTTGATAAGAATCGTTCCTCAGCAGATTTCAGACATTCACGATCTCGAAGTCCGTACCCAAGTAGCAAATATTTATTTATATGCTCTTTTTCAAGCAAAACAGTACCATACCATCCTCGACCTGCGAAAAAAGAAGCAATTGACGAATGTGTATAATGCCTATCCGACCTCGCAGCTTTTTTGGAGTATGCGCTCTTATCAGCGCTTGAAAGATTTGAAATCTGCCAAACTGATGATTACCCTCTTGGAAGACACAAATCCTGGTTCGACATGGCTGCCTGTCGCCTATCAAAAAATGGCGGAAACTTACGAAGTGCATGATGATGAAAAAAGTGCGGATCTGTGGTGGGAAAAACTGGCCAAAAGGTTTCCAAGAACAGAAGAAGCAGCAATCGCTTTCTGGAAACTGACTTGGTATCGTTACCGGCATCAACGATATCAGGATGCTCTGTACTTTGTTCAACGAGCTTTTGAATACCAAAAATTGTCCCCCGAAGTTTTTGCTAAATTCCTTTACTGGCAGGGAAAATTGGAATACTACGCAGGGCAAACAGCTCATGCGGATGAAACATTTAAAATACTACAACAACAGTGGCCAAATACGTATTACAATCTTCATTTTTTGAGCCAACCAGGAGAGTGGACCACCCAAATCAATACCTTCGGCATTACTGCGTCTCAAAAAAAATTCTGGCATCAAAATACCAATCCACCTTCAGGAAAAACAAACGCGCTTGTCAAACGTTATGAATTCCTGTTCGCAGTGGGTCAAAATGAACAAGCCGTATTCGAACTCCTCCGGGACGTGCCTCGATATAACAAGCGACCCATAATCTGGAAAGGAAGCGAATTGCTTTATAAAAACGAAGAATTTTATCCGCTTCAAAGTTTCATCAGCAACTATTTCCTACATGATTTAAAAAAGCTTTCAACCGAAGAAAAAACACTCTGGCAATATGCCTATCCGAGACCTTATTGGTCCTATATTCAAGAGAGGAGTCGCAGAGCGAAGATCGATCCATACTGGGTACTGGCGACGATCCGGGAAGAAAGTCGATACGACCCCCATGCGCTTTCCGTTGCAGATGCCCACGGGCTTATGCAGTTGATCCTACCAACGGCTTATAAAATGGCCATGCAGTTAAATATTCGCTTGACCAACATCAATAATTTATATGAACCCCATGTCAATATCCAACTGGGTACGCATTATTTGGGAAATTTAGCTCATGAGTTTAAACATCAATTGGTCTATGTTTCAGGAGGATACAATGCAGGGGAGCATCGTGTAAGAGATTGGTTGAAAAAATATGCTGATCTTCCCATGGATGAATATGTGGAATCGATTCCTTTTCGGGAAACAAGAAACTATGTCAAACGGGTATTCATGTCCTACCACCTTTATAAGAAAATCTATCAGAATTAAAATCAGTTTCACTCATTTCATTAGCCGGATTGAATGAGTTTCTTTATTCCCTTTTGGTCTGAATTTTTAACATGGACTTTGAGGCTCAGGTCGGCAGGGCTCCTCTTCTAATCCCAGTGAGTTGACATGGGGTCACGACCGCGCTGCGGCAATTGTGGAGTCACTTTTGCTCAAGGCGGCCGACCGTGAATAGCTTAAGGGAAAGATGGAAGCGGTCGAGGATATTCCCAAACAAGCCATCTTGCAGGAATTGCCGTGCAACCAGGAGTCCTATAGGAATTATTCGGAATGGCCAAACTCTCAATCAGACTGCGAAGTGAGATGAAAATGTAAAGGTGGGAACCCTCGCTGATCCTGGCAATTCGATTTAATACGGTAATGAGGGTAAATGGCGAGAATTTGGTTTTGATGGCAAATCAAAGGGATACGATTTCTCTCATGAAGAGGAAAATTTTGATTTCGTAAAAAGTCTTTTAATTTCACTGGACCATGCTTCCAATGAGGATGAAAACGGTCACCCGCTTTTCGATATCGCACAATCAAATGACTTCGAGGAGCAATATTGAAAAGTACCAATCCTTCTGAGGGTAACTCCCGGCCTGATTTTAAAACCCGACATTTGATTTGCTGATCCTGGGCTAAATAACTACTAATTTCGATAGTATCACACCACCAATTGGAAAAATTTGTGGCTTGCGCAGAACTTACCGAAATGATATCTCCTTCGCATCTACAGATTTTCTTTCCGGGTAAGTGAAACTCCCATTGATTTTTACCAGATAAGATCAGGTTTAAAATTTTCCGGATATGAAGATAGCTTAAATTGCTGACACCTTGATCACTCAAATAGTGATACAAACAGGCACCCCGAACCATGGTTGATTCTTTGAGCAAGTTCTTGATAAATAGGATATCTTGTTCTTTCCAATGGATATTGCCCTTACTTTGTTGGATCCAGTGTTTGAGCTGTGCGCTTTGTTCTGAAAGATCATTGATCCGGGAATTGAGTTCCCCCCCTACCAATTCATTTATCAAAGGAATTAGTTCCAATCGAATGCGATTCCTCAGGTACCGGGTAGTTTGATTAGATTGATCTTCCATCCAGGTTTGCGAAATACTCCGCAAATATTGCTGGAGTTCCAATTTAGTGCAATTGAGCAGAGGACGAACATAGAAACCATTTTTCCAATCCATGCCCCGTAAATTAGAGAGATGACAACCTCTCAGCAATTTGAATAAAAATGTTTCTGCCTGATCATCGGCATGATGCGCAGTCGCAATATGAGTCGCACTGATCTCAGCACGAATTTTTTCGGAAAACCGCATGCGCCATTGTCTGGATTTCTCCTGTACACCTGTAAATTCTTGGGCGAGTGACTGAGACACAAGAGTGTGCATGGGAAGTCCATATTGCTTTGCTAAGGCTTCGACAAAATGACGTTCTGTCGGAGACTCTGGTCGAAGCCCATGGTCGAAATGGAGAACATGCACTGCAAGTCTCCACTGCTTCTGTAACTCAAACAAGACATTTAATAGTGCTACAGAATCGCTACCCCCGCTAACGCAAACCAAAAGGGTACTTTTTTCTTCAAATAGCTGATGGGCTTTAATATTGTCTGAAATTTTTTTTGTAAAAGAAGAGATGGACATAGTCATTCATTGAATTAAGGCAAAAAGAGCTTGCCTTTTTAAGCATCTCTTTTTTCCTCAGAATAAGGACGTGCTTGTCAAATATTGGAATTTTATGCTCCTTGTGGGCAGAAGCAAAACCCTTTCTTTCCTGGCATCCTCCGCCTCGGGTCTACCGTTTCAAGCATCTTACCTGGTTTGAGATGAGATGGCAGAAACATCATCTGAGGGTCGTGGTCAGTAAAGTGGGGAAAAAAAATGCAATCAGGGCCGCGAAGTTACTCATTAAAGAACATTTTCCGGAGTTGGTCGTCAATTTTGGAAGTGCGGGTGCCATTGCGTCCGGTATGAAAATTGGAGATATTGTTGTCGCTTGCGCCACGGCAGAATATCTACAACCTCCCCCATTATGCAGTCTATTGGTTGCAGATTCCAGAGTTCTTTCCATTGCCCGTGACTTTCCTCAAATCCGACTAGGACCCATAGTTTCAGGAGATCAGAATATTGACAGTGAAATTCTGAAAAAAAAATTATATTTACGCTACAAAGCTCTCTGTGGAGATTGGGAAAGCGCGGTGGTTATGAGAACTTGCAGGGAACATCAAACAGGTGCTCTTGCCTTTCGCGTTATTACAGATTTAGGAAACAAAAACACAACGGCAGATTTTGAGCGATTTCATGCTGATGTGTTGCAGAAAGCCGCTTTATTGCTGAAACAATACTTAAACTGTTGGAGTCCCATGGACTGAAAGGGCATCTTGGATTTCTTGAATGACTCCTGTGTGGTGTTCATTTCTAGACGCCTCTTCCAAAATAGTTTTTGCATCAGCATGTTCGATTTGTCCCAATGCCCAAGCAGAATGAGAACGAATGAGGGGTTCTGCATCTTGTAAACCGTGTTTCAGCGCTGGAATTGCCAATGGACTCCCCCAGTTTCCCAAAGCAATGGCGACATTACGCAAAAATCCTCTCCGTTTTGCTCTTTTAACTGCGCTGTTTTTAAATCGTATGTTGAATTCATCCTGGGTTAAATACATCAATGGAATCAGCTCCGGCATAATGTTTTCGGCTCTGGGTCGGAATCCGGGTTCCCGGGAAATGGAAGCTTTATTATTCCAAGGGCAGACTTCCTGACAGATATCGCACCCAAAAACTAAATTTCCCATTGAAGATCGGAATTGTTGCGGTATAGGTCCTTTTAATTCAATAGTGAGATACGAAATACATCGACGTGCGTCGATTTGCCCCTCAGGAACAATAGCATCGGTTGGGCACGCTTCCAGGCACTTGGTGCAATTTCCACAATCTCCCCGGGGAACAACTGCATCATAAATCAACTTTGTGTCCAGTAAAATTTCTGCTAAAAAAAACCAAGATCCCTCTTTCCAGTTGATCAACATTGAGTTTTTACCAAGCCACCCTAGTCCTGCTCGATACGCATATTCGCGCTCCAGGATAGGACCGGTGTCTACGTAGACACGACTGTTTTTTTGACGAGGAATTATTTCTTTGATGAATTGGCGCAGTGCTTCCAACTTTTCGCGAACTAGCAGATGATAATCTGTCCCCCAGGCATAAGAACTGATTTTTCCCTTTGAAGACGAATTTTTTTCCGATTCAGGAATAGAGACCGTATAATAATTGATGCCCAATGAAATTAAAGAGAGGGTTTCAGGCATTACATTGCGCAGATCTTGTTTTTTTTCGAAATGCCGATTCAGATATCCCATTTCTCCTGAATATCCTTTAGCAAGCCATTGTCCGTAAATGTTGATGCTTTGGCTTGGTAAGACTGGCAGCACATGGACTAAATCAAAGCCGAGATTTCGGGCTTTATTTTTTATTTTTTCAGTTAATTCTGTGTTGCCAGATAAAGTTTCTACAGCACGCATGGCGGAAATAAGAGGTTAAGGGCAATCATCCACTGACTATGGAACTTGTCGTAACTTAACCCGAATTCAAGATAAGAATTTAATAGATTCAATATGTTATGGAATTTTCATATTTTGGAGAATCCATGTCGATCCCGAGGAAGCAGGAATCCGGAGGTAAGATTATTTTGCTTTTCTGTTTGAATTCACTGACTCCTTTGGAGGCTTTTCAAATAATCCGAAATTGTATTGGATCGTTCAAGAGCAAATTGTTCGTAATTCTTATATTTGGTGTTCTTGGATTTAACAACCCGATCATAGTGCAGCTTAGCTCTTCGCCATTTTTCTTGTTGTTCGTACAATATACCCAATTTCAAATTGACGGTAATATACCATTCGAGATTACTTGAGATCGGACGTGACGCCAATTTGGCAAGAATCTTGATGCTTTGGGTAGGATTGGATTCCAGTTCTGCCAGTTGCCAGGCAGCACTCAATTCTTCTTCCAAGGTTCCGCCTCTATCTGCTTCGCTAAACCATTTTTGTGCCTGCTCTTTGTCATCTAATGGACTTAAATAATAGCTTCCCAATTTGTAGGCAAATTGAATCTGGTCTTGTATATCTCTTAAATGCGGATAAATTTGCTCGTAGACGTCCACCACTTTGCTAAAATTGTTTTGTTGTTCATAAATGAAAGCCAGGTTTTTTGTCAAAAAGATGCGAGTTGCCTGATCTTCATTTGGGAGAATTTTCAGGGCGTTTTTGTAAAATTTTTCAGCAAGTTCATTGTCCGATATTTGTAGGGCTGCCTCCCCTTGAGAAAGCAAAGCTTCCAAGGATTCTGCTTTAGACGCATCGAGCTTTCCCCATAACTGATAAGCATCCAGAATACCTTGCCAATTTTTTTGATGGCGCTCGGCATAAACCAGGATTTCAAATAATTCATGGTTCGGAGTAAGACTCTGGTTATCGAATCCGTTACGAATACGAATTGCCAGTTTTTGCCAGGATTTATTTTTTATCAATTGATCCAGTTCTTGGATGGAATTGTTTTTTTCAATCTCCTGAATCCGATTTTGAGCGTATTCTTGAAGCTCGCGATCTTCCTTTTTTGTGATGGATTTCAGACTTGCCATCACACGATACTTTTCTAAGGCTTTTGGTATTTGCTGTCGTTTTTCATATAAAATCGCCAGACGGTAGTTAACATTTAATCTCCACTCTGGATTAAGTGAGCGTTGGGTAAGATTGTTTAGAAGTTGAATAGACTTATCCACTTCTTCCAGTTCTTCAGCAATGTCACTGAGCAACAGAATCGCACTTACCTCTACATCACTTTCTTGACCCTGATCTACTTTTTGGAGCCATTGGCGGGCTTTATCGTATTCTTTAAGGGGATCATAATAAATTTGTCCAAGGGTGAGAGCATAATTTTGAAGTGTTTTTGTTTCGCTGAGATAGGGGATCAAATCTCGTTCATAGATTTGTACCACACTACGATAGTCTTCGTCCTCTATGTACGAATCTGCTAAATGAAAAACGATCCCTTCCCTGAGATCCAAGTCAATTTCAGGAAGAGATAAAACTCTTTTATAAAGATCTCTGCTTTTTTCATAACGATTTAATTTTTCTTCCGTCTCTGCCCAATCGATTAAAAATTCCGATTTTTGAACATCTTCTGGAGAAACAGAATCCCAGCGCATATATGTTGCAACAAGCTTTTTCCAATCCCTGAGTTGGTGATAAGCATTCAGCAAAGTTTGAAAATGGATAGGGAGCAAAGGAAAATCGTTTCTTTTTAAAAATTCTTCTATATGCACCGCTAAACTATTCCATTCTTTTGATTCCTGGTAAATTTCAATCAATTTTTCGAATGCAAATTGCTCATAGTCTGGGTCGTTTTTAATGACATTCAATTCAACTGCGGCTTGCTTCCATTGTTTTGTTTGGTAAAAACAAACACTTCGAGCATAGAGAACGTAGTGTCGGTCTTCTTGATTCAGTGAAGCGGAGAGTTCTTTATTTTCCTTGAGAATTTTCTCGCATTGATTATTTTTCAATGCAAGATTGATATCTTTCATTCGAAAAAAGTTTCGGTGCTGATCACTTAATGCTGAGTTATTTTTCGCCTCTGCGAGCAGATTTTGCAATTCTAAATACCGATTTTCTAATTCGAGAAGTTTAGATAACTGTAGGATCAATTCCCCATCATTTTGATATTCTTTGCTTTTTCTAGCAAGGTCGAGTTCTCTAATTGCCTGGATATAATCCTCTTGATCAATAAAGAGATGCGCTAGCTCGTAGCGGACTCTGGCATCATGGGTACCATCGTCGGTATTTAAGTAATTCTTATAATTTGAAATGGTTTTTTGAGGTTCATTTATTTCTTGATAAATCTTAGCTAATCGGTGAAAAACCCGGGTTTGATATTGTTTGTCGTCCGTCTTCAGATAATTCTCGTAGAGTGCAACAATGGCTTTCAAACTGGACCGTGTGCGTTGAGACTCTGGTTGATGAAGCAAAATTTGATACATTCCTTCTGCTTTGAGAAAAAGGATGGTGTAACGTAAGGGGAACTCTGGAAATTGGTTTAATTTGTCAAAAAAAGTGATGGCTTCTTTGTAATTTCGTTGTTCCCATTCATCCTGGCCGAGTTGATAATAAAGCGAAGCAATTCTTGACCTGGCATCGTTTTGGAACTGGTTGTCACCTGTTTCAAGATAGTTCCAATAGAGCTGGACGATGCTTTCGATACGAACCCGTTCGTGTTGGGACTTGGGCTGGCTCAGTAAAATTTGATATTGCCCTTCTGCTTTGAGAAAAAGGATGGTGTGACGTAAGGGAAACTCTGGAAATTGATTTAATTTGTCAAAAAAAGTGATGGCTTCTTTGTAGTTTCGTTGTTCCCATTCATTCTGGCCGAGTTGATAATATAACGAAGCAATTCTTGCCCTGGCATCGATTTGGAACTGGTTGTCACCTGTTTCGAGATAGTTCCAATAGAGCTGGACGATGCTTTCGATACGAGCCCGTGCGTGTTGGGACTTGGGCTGGCTCAGTAAAATTTGATACTCCCCTTCAGCTTTAAGAAAAAGGGTGGGAGAACGTAGGGGAAATTGAGGAAATTGCTCCAGTTCGTCAAAAAAAGCAATAGCTTCTTTGTAATTGTCCTTTTCCCATTCAATCTGACCCAACTGGTAGAAAAGTGAAGCAATCCTGGCTATTGCATCATCTCGAAATTGGCTATCGTGGGTATGTAGATAGTCTTGAAATAATTGTAAAATAACTTCCAGGCGAGCGCGTTTGTCCTGAATTCCAGGTTGACTGAGCAACATTTGATATTCCCCTTCGGCTTTGAGAAAAAGGGTAGCGGAGCGTAAAGGAAATTCAGGAAATTTCTCTAATTCGTCAAATAACGCAATCGCTTCCATGTAGTTTTTCTTTTCCCATTCGATTTGCCCCAGCTTATAGTAAAGGGAAGCGATCCTCGCATTGGCATCACTTAAATATTGACTGTCCCCAGTTTTTAGATAGTTCTGATAGAGTTCCAGGATTCTTTCCAGGCGATCTCTTTTATGTTGCGCCTCAGGTTGGCTGAGCAACATTTGATATTCCCCCTCAGCTTTTAGAAAAAGGGTGGGATCTCGCAGGGGAAAATTTGGGGAGTGTTCCAGTTCGTCAAAAAACGCGACTGCTTCTTTGTAGTTATTCTTTTCCCACTCAATCTGACCGAGTTGGTAGTTGAGAGAAGCGATTCTTTCTTTTGCATCATTCAGGTACTGATTATCTCCGGTTTTAAGATAGTTTTGATAAAGTTGTACAATGCCTTCGAGCCTAGTCCTTAGGTATTGGGACTTGGGTTGGCTCAGCAAGATCTGGTACTCCCCTTCTGCTATGAGAAAAAGGGTGGGATCTCTCAAAGAAAATTCAGGGAATTGCTCCAATTTTTCAAAGAAAGTGATGGCTTCTTGGAAATTTTGCTTTTCCCATTCACTTTGACCTAGTTGGTAATAAAGTGAAGCAATTCGCGAGTTGGCATCAGCTTCGTACTGACTATCCTCCGCATCTAAATAGTTTTGATAGAGCCCTACAATGCTCTCCATTCGGTCCTCTTTATTTTGAGGTTCAGACTCACTGAGCAGTATTTGATACTCCCCTTCTGCTTTCAGAAAAAGTGTGGGCAGACGCAAAGGAAATTGAGGAAATTGGTCCAATTCGTCAAAAAATGCTATAGCCTCTCGATAGTTTCGCTTATCCCATTCATTCTGACCAAGTTGATAATATAGCGAAGCAATTCTCGATTGCGCTTCGGTTTGATATTGGACATCCTCGGTTTTGAGATAATGCTGAAAACGTTGCAGTATGGCTACCAGATGATCTCGATTGCGCTGGGATTCGGGCTCTCTTTGCATTAATTGATATTCTCCTTCCGCTTTCAGAAAAAGAGCGGGGTCATGCAGAGAGAATTGAGGAAATTGCTTGAGTTCGTCAAAAAACGTGATTGCTTCCTGATAGTTTTGCTTTTTCCATTCCTGCTGCCCGAGCTGATAGTAAAGTAAAGCAATTCTCGCTTTAGCATCGTTATCGTATTCACCGTCCTGAGTCTCTAAATAGTTTTTGAAGAGTTCTACGATGGATTCCAAATGAGTTCGTCGGTGTTGAGACTCAGGTAGGCTGAGCATGAGTTGATATTCCCCCTCCGCCTTAAGAAAAAGGGTATGGGGACGCAAAGGGAATTCAGGGAATTGCTCCAATTCGTCAAAAAAAGCAATGGCCTCTTGGTAGTTTTGCTTTTTCCATTCACTTTGACCTAGTTGGTAATAAAGTGAAGCAATACGCGAGTTGGCATCTTTTTGGAATTGATCATCTCCGGTTTTCAGATAACTCTGATATCGTTGAATGATACTTTCCATTCTTGTTCTATTATTTTGAGACTCTGGCTGGCTCTGCAGGATTTGATACTCTCCTTCGGCTTTAAGAAAAAGAGTGGGATGGCGTAAGGGGAATTCAGGGAATTGTTCCAATTTGTTAAAAAAAGCAATGGCCTCTTGGTAGTTTTGCTTTTCCCATTCACTTTGACCTAGTTGATAGAAAAGCGAAGCGATCCTCTCTTTTGCGTCAATTTGATACTGGTTATCCTCGGTTTTGAGATAGTTTTGATAAAGCAGTATAATCTCTTCTTTACGAGTTCGGTTATGCTGACGCTTGGGTTGGCTCAAAAGGATTTGATACTCTCCTTCGGCTTTGAGAAACAGAGTGGAATGACGCAAGGGAAATCGAGGGAAATGTTCCAATTTTTCAAATAATGCGATGGCTTCCTCGTAGTTATGCTTTTCCCACTGTTGCTGACCGAGTTGATAGTAAAGTGAAGCAACCCTTGCTTTGGCATCACCTTGATACTGGCTGTCCCCGGTTTTAAGATAGTTCTGAAAGAGCTCAACGATGGCTTCCAAGTGAGCCCCGTTGTGCTTGGAATTTGGTTTGTTCAACAAAATTTGATACTCTCCTTCGGCTTTGAGAAACAGAGTGGAATGACGCAGGGGAAACTGAGGAAACCGTTCCAGGTTATCAAAATATGCGATGGCTTCTTGATAGTTTTGCTTTGCCCATTCTTGTTGACCGAGTTGATAATAAAGTGAAGCAATCCTTGCTTCGGCATCGTTTTGGTATTGGGTGTCCTTTGTCGCTAAATAATTTTGAAAGAGTTGCATGACGACTTTCAGGCGAGCCTGTTCATTCTGCGGATTTTGTTGATTCTGGAGGATTTGATATTCCCCTTCGGCTTTGAGAAACAGAGCAGGGTTGAGTAATGGAAATTGAGGAAACTGTCGTAATTCGTCAAAAAAAGCGACGGCTTCTCGATAGTTTTTCTTTTCCCACTCACTCTGCCCAAGCTGATAAAAAATCGAAGCAATCCTTACTTTGGCGTCTTCTTCGTATTCGCTGTCTTCGGTCTCGAGATAATCCTGATAGAGTTGAATGATACCTTCCAGACTGACTCGTTTGTGGCGGTATTGATGAGGCCGTTGCTGTAATAATTGATACTCTCCTTCAGCTTTGAGAAACAAGGTTGGGTGGCGCAGTGGAAATTGTGGAAACTGTTCCAGTTCGTCAAAAAAAACAATGGCTTCTTTGTAGTTTTGCTTCTCCCATTCCTGCTGACCGAGTTGGTAGTAAATTGAAGCAATTCGGCTTCTAGCGTCGCTTCGGTATTGTTCGTCCTGAGTTTCCAAATAGTTTTGGTAAAGTTGCATTATGGCTTCCAGACGAACTTGTTTGTGTTGCGATTTAGGCTGGTACTGGAGGATTTGATACTCTCCTTCAGCTTTGAGAAACAAGGTGGTGTGACGCAGTGGAAATTGTGGAAACTGTTCCAGTTCGTCAAAAAAAACAATGGCTTCTCGATAATTTTGCTTCTCCCATTCCTGCTGGCCGAGTTGGTAGTACAGCGAAGCTATCCGTGCTTTGGCGTCATCTTGGTACTGTTTGTCCCCGGTTTTGAGATAATTTTGAAAGAGTTTTAAGATGCCTTCCAGATGAGAGCGTTCATGATGGGACTCTGGTAGGTTTATTAAGATTTGATACTCCCCTTCCGCTTTCAGAAATAAGGCTGGGTGGCGTAAGGGAAAGTTGTGGAATTGAGCCAATTCATCAAAAAAAGCGATGGCCTCTTTGTAGTTTTGTTTATTCCACTCATACTGTCCGAACTGGTAATAAAGCGACGCAACTCTTGCTCGGGCATCGGCTCGATATTGATCGTCTTTCGTCTCTAAATAGTTTTGGTACAATTGAACAATGGTTTCCAGATGGGTCCGTTTGTGCTCAGATTCTGGTAGACTTTGCAGGATTTGATACTCTCCCTCCGCTTTCAGAAAAATCGTGTGAAAGCGTAATGGAAATTCAGGGAATTGCTCCAATTTTTCAAAAAATGTAATGGCTTCTTGGTAGTTTTGCTTTTCCCATTCACCCTGACCGAGTTGATAATAAAGTGATGCAATCCTTGCTTTTGCTTCTTCATTGTATTGACTATCCTCTGTCTCCAAATAGTGCTGAAAGAGTTGAGCTATGGCTTCTAAGCGCGATTGTTCGTGCTCCGACTCGGGCTGGCTTTGCAGGATTTGATATTCCCCTTCCGCTTTCAGAAAAAGGGCGGGGCGGCGCAACGGAAAGTCTGGGAATTCTTCGAGATTGTCAAAAAAAGCAATGGCCTCTTTGTAGTTTTGCTTTTCCCATTCACCCTGACCGAGTTGATAATAAAGTGATGCAATCCTTGCTTTCGCATCGTCTTGGTAACGGTTGTCTTCTGCCTCCAAGTAATTTAGAAAGAGCTGAACAATTGCTTCCAAGCGTGCCCGTTCATGCTGCGTTTCTGGCAGGCTTTGTAGGATGTGATACTCTCCTTCCGCTTTGAGAAAGAGAGTTGCGTGGCGCAACGGAAAATCTGGAAATTCTTCGAGATTGTCAAAAAAAGCAATGGCCATTTTGTAGTTGTTCTTTTCCCATTCACCCTGACCGAGTTGATAATAAAGTGATGCAATTCTCGACCGTGCATCACTTTTGTACTGGCTGTCCAGAGTCTTCAAATAGTTTTGGTAAAGCAGAACAATGGCTTCCAGACGAGCCCGTTCTTGCTGCGACTGAGGCAAATTTTGCAGGATTTGATACTCTCCTTCCGCTCTGAGAAAAAGGGCAGTATTACGCAAGGGAAAATCTGGAAATTCTTCGAGATTGTCAAAAAAAACAACTGCCTCTTCATAGTTTTTCTTTTCCCATTCACCCTGACCGAGTTGATAATAAAATGATGCAATTCTCGACCGTGCATCGCTTCGGTATTGCCTGTCCTGTGTCTTCAAATAATTTTGATAAAGCAGAACAATGGCTTCCATACCTTCTCGATTATTCTGAAATTCAGGCTGCTCGAGCAATATCTGATATTCTCCTTCAGCAATTAGAAAAAGAGCAGTATAGCGCAAAGGGAAGTTTGGGAATTGTTCGAGACGGTTAAAATAAGCGATTGCCTCTTCATAGTTTTTCTTTCTCCATTCACCCTGACCGATTTCATAGTAGAGTGAAGCAATTCTTGCGCGTGCATCACTTCGATATTGATTGTCTTCTGTATTGAGATAGTTTTTATAGAGTTGTACGATGGCTTCCATACTTTCTCGATATTGCCGGGACGCAGGCTTTCCCAGCAATATTTGATACTCTCCTTCTGCTATGAGAAAGAGAGTGGGATGGCGTAAGGAAAACTTGGGAAATTGCTCGAGTTCGTTGAAAAAAACTATTGCTTCTTCATAGTTTTTCTCCTCCCATTGTTGTTGACCGAGTTGATAATACACTGAAGCTATCCGGGCTCTGGCGTCGCTCAGGTATTGGTTGTCATCGGTTTTCAGATAATTCTGAAACAATTGCACGATGTTTTCCATGTGGGCCCGTTCGCGCTGCGACTCCGGCATGATTTGTAGCACTTGATATTCCCCTTCTGCTTTAAGAAAAAGAGCAGTATGGCGAAGGGGAAATCGCGGGAATTGCTCCAATTCATCAAAATATGCGATGGCCTTTTTGTAGTTTTTCTCTTCCCACTGTTGTTGACCGAGTTGGTAGTAGAGTTCAGCAATTCTCGTTTTTGCCTGGCCTTGGTATTGGTCGTCTTCGGTTTTCAGATAATTTTGGTACAGCAGGATGATAGCTTCTAAATGAACACGTTTATGCAGGGATTCAGGCTGCCTGAATAAAATTCTATATTTCCCTTCGGCTTTAAGGAACAGAGTCGGATGGCGTAGAGGAAATTGAGGAAATCGCTCCAGTTCATCAAAATAAGCAATGGCGTCTTCGTAATTTTGCCTATCCCACTGTTGTTGACCGAGTTGATAGTAAAGCGATGCAATCCGATCTTTGGCGTCAGCTTGGTATTGATCGTCCCCGGTTTCCAAATAGTTTTGAAAGAGTTGCACGATCACTTCCAAACGCGCCTGTTCTTGACGTGACTCGTGTTCTTTCTGTATGAGTTGGTACTCCCCTTCTGCTTTGAGAAAAAGGGCGGTGTGGCGTAAAGGAAATTGAGGGAATTGATTTAATTTGTCGAAATATGCAATGGCTTCTTTGTAGTCCTGCGTTTCCCACTGTTGCTGCCCGAGCTGATAATAAAGCGAAGCAATTCTCGCATTTGCATCACTTTGGTATTGGCTGTTTTCCGTGACTAAATAGTTTTGGAAGAGCTGAACTAATGCTTCCAAACGAGCGCGTTCGTGCTGCGATTCAGGCGAATTCATCAGGAGTAGATACTCCCCTTCTGCTTTGAGAAAAAGGGTGGGGTGGCGTAAAGGAAAGTTTGGATATTTCTCCAGTTCGTCAAAAAAAGCGATAGCCTCCTTGTAATTTTTTTGTTCCCACTCATTCTGCCCTAGCTGGTAATAAAGTGAAGCGATCCTCGCTCGAGACTCATCCAGATACTGATTGTCCTTGGTATCAAGATAGTTTTGAAATAGTTGTATTATATTTTCGATACGACCCCGATCATGCGACGACTTTGGCTGGCCTAGCAGAATTTGATACTCCCCTTCCGCTTTCAAAAAAAGAGTGAGGTGGCGTAAGGGAAATTGAGGGAACTGTTCCAATTTTTCAAAAAAAGCGATGGCCTCTTGGTAGTTTTGCTTCTCCCACTCTTGTTGACCGAGTTGATAGTAAAGTAAAGCAATCCTGGATCCAGCATCGCTTTGATATTGATTATCCTCTGTTTTAAGGTAGTCCCAATAAAGTTGAATGATAGCCTCCAGGCGGACACGTTTGTGCTCGGACCGAGGCTGGCCAAGCAGAATTTGATACTCTCCTTCCGCTTTCAGAAAAAGGGTGGGGTGACGTAAGGGGAATTCGGGAAATTGCTCTAGTTCATCAAAAAAAACCAGTGCTTTTTGGTAATTTTGCTTCTCCCACTCCTGTTGACCGAGTTGGTAGTAAAGTGAAGCGATTCTCGCTCGAGCATCGCTTCGGTATTGGCTGTCCTCTGTTTTGAGGTAGTCTTGAAAGAGTTGAATAATTCTTTCCAGACGACCTTGTTTGTGCTCGGATCGAGGTTGGCTGAGCAGAATTTGGTACTCTCCTTCCGCTTTCAGAAAAAGAGCTGTAAAACGTTGAGGAAACCGAGGGAATTGTTCTAATTTATTAAAAAGAGTGATGGCTTCTGCATAATTTTTCTTTTCCCATTCCTTCTGACCGAGTTGGTAGTAAAGTAAAGCAATTCTCGCTTTGGCATCGTCTTGGTACTTGGTATCTTTGGTTCTAAGATAGTTCTGATAAAGTTTTACAATGAATTCCAGGCGAGCACGTTCGTGCTCCGACTCAGATTGTTTTTGCAGAATTTGGTACTCCCCTTCCGCTTTCAGAAAAAGGGTGGGATGAAGCAAAGGGAACTGAGGAAATCGTTCCAGTTTGTCAAAATACCCGACTGCTTCTTTGTAATTTTTCTTTTCCCATTCCTTCTGACCGAGTTGATAGTAAAGTGAGGCGATTCTCTCATTGGCTTTCTCTTGGTACTGGATGTCTTTTGTTTTAAGATAATGCTGAAAGTTCTCCACAATGTTTTCGAGACGAGCTCTTGTGTGTTCGGTCTCAGGCTGGTTCTGCAGGATTTGATACTCTCCTTCCGCTTTGAAAAAATAGGTGGAACTACGTAAGGGAAATGAAGGGAAATGATTCAGTTCGTCAAAAAATTCGATTGCTTCTTTGTAATTTTTCTTTACCCACTCATTCTGACCGAGTTGATAATACAGCGAAGCGACCCTTGACTCAGCATCATTATTATATTGGCTATCCCCCGTTTCCAAATAGTTCTGATAGAGATCAATGATGCCTTTCAGATGAGCATTAGTATGATGGGACTCAGGCTCACCGAGCAAGATTTGATACTCCCCTTCCGCTTTCAGAAAAAGAGTGGAATGACGTAGAGGGAATCGAGGAAATTGCTCCAATTCATCAAAATATGCGATTGCTTTTTTAAAGTTTTGCCTGTTCCATTCATTTTGACCAAGTTGATAGTAAAGTGAAGCAATCCTCGCCTCAGCATCACCTTGGTATTGACTGTCCCGGGTTTTCAAATAATTTTGAAAGAGTTGCGCAATGGTTTCCAAGCGGGTTTGATTTTTGTGCGCTTCAGGTCGACTCAGTAAGATTTGATACTCCCCTTCTGCTTTCAGAAAGAGAGAGGGGTGGCGTAGTGGGAATTGAGGAAATTTTTCTAATTTGTCAAAGAAAGCCACGGCTTCTTGATAATTTTGTTTTTCCCATTCCTGCTGTCCGATCTGGTAATAAAGTGAAGCAATTCTCGCTTTGGCATCGTCTTGATACTGGCTGTCCTTGGTCTCCAAATAGTTTTGGAAAAGCGCCACCACGTTTTCCAAATGCGGTCGTTTGTGCTCTGATTCAGGCTGGCGGAGCAAAATTTGATATTTTCCTTCCGCCTTCAGAAAGTGGGTGGCGTGGATTAGTGGAAACTGAGGAAATTTTTCTAATTTGTCAAAGAAAGCCACGGCTTCTTGATAATTTTGTTTTTCCCATTCCTGCTGTCCGATCTGGTAATAAAGTGAAGCAATCCTCGCCTCGGCATTCTCTTGATATTCGCTGTCATCAGTTTTGAGATAGTCCTGATAGAGAAGAAGGATTGCTTCCAGCTGAGCTCGCTTGTGTTCAGATTCCGGTTGGCTCTGTAGGATTTGATATTCCCCTTCCGCTTTCAGAAAAAGGGTAGGCTTGCTTAAGGGGAATTGAGGAAATTGCTCCACTTCTTCAAAATAAGCGACTGCATCTTTGTAGTTTTGCTGTTCCCACTCAGTCTGACCGAGTTGATAATAAAGCATAGCAATCCTCGCTTTGGCATCATCTTGGTACTGGCTATCTTCTGTTTTGAGATAATTCTGAAAGAGTACAATGATGGCTTCCATACGAACCTTATTCCTATGAGGTTCGGGTTCACTTTGCAGGACTTGATACTCCCCTTCGGCTTTGAGAAAAAGTGCAGGATGGCGCAGAGGAAATTGAGGGAATTGTTCAAGTTTTTCAAAAAATGCAATCGCTTCCTTATAGCTTTTCTTTTGCCATTCTTGTTGGCCGATCTGGTAGTAGAGGGAAGCAATTCTCGCTGTTGCATCACTTTGGTACTGGCTATCCTGGGTATCTAAATATTTTTGATAAAGCCGTATACTGTCTTCTAAGAGGGCTTTTTCCTGTTGTGATTCAGGCAGGTTCTGGAGGATCAGATACTCCCCTTCCGCTTTGAGAAAAAGAGTGGGATGGCGTAAGGGAAACTGTGGAAATCGTTCTAGTTCAGTAAAATAGGCGACGGCTTCCTCGTAATTTTGTTGCTTCCACTTATTTTGACCAAGTTGGTAGTAAAGCGATGCAATTCTTGATCTCGCATCATTTCGGTATTCATCCTCTTCAGTCTCCAAATAGTCTTGATAAAGCTTCACGATGCTTTCCAGACGAACTTGTTTATGTCCTGACTCGGGTTCGCTCAGCATGATTTGATATTCTCCCTCTGCTTTGAGAAAAAGGGCTCGAGGGATAAAGGGAAATCGAGGGAATTGTTCCAATTTATCAAAAAAAGTGATGGCCTCTTGGTAGTTTTGCTGTTCCCATTCCTGCTGACCGATCTGGTAGTAAAGCAGGGCGATTCTTGCTCGGGCATCTCCTTGATACTGGTTATTTTTGGTCTTCAAGTAGTTTTGAAAAAGCTTCACGATTCGTTCCAGACGAACACGTTTTTGAAAAGACTTTGGTTGATTTTGTAATATTTGATACTCTCCTTCCGCTTTGAGAAAAAGAGCAGTGGGCCGTAAAGGAAATTGAGGGAATTGCTCTAATTTGTCAAAGAATATGATGGCTTCTTTGTAATTTTGCTGCTTCCACTCGTTCTGAGCGAGTTGATAGTAAAGTAAAGCAATCCTCGCTTTGGCATCACCTTGATACTGGCTGTTTTTTGTTTTGAGATACTTCTGATAGAGCTGGATGATATCTTCCAAAAGAGTCCGCTGATGCTGAGACTCAGGCAGACTTAACAAAATTTGATACTCACCTTCGGCTTTCAGAAAGAGGGCGGGGTGACGTAGAGGAAACTCAGGAAACTTTTCGAGTTTGTCAAAAAAAGCAATGGCTACTTTATAGTTTTGTTTTTTCCATTCTTGTTGGCCGATTTGATAGAACAGAGATGCGATTCTGTCTTTGGCGTCATCTTTATACTGTTTGTCCCCGGTTTTTAAATAGTCCTGATAAAGCTGTACAACGGCATGTAGACGACCTCGTTTTTGCTGAGATTTTGGTTGACGAAGCAGGATTTGATACTGGCCTTCTGCTTTCAGAAAGAGAGTAGTGGGGCGATGTGGAAACTCAGGAAATTTTTCTAATTCGTCAAAAAAGGCAATGGCTTCTTTATAGTTTTGTTTTTCCCATTCTTGCTGTCCGAGCTTATAGAGCAGTAAAGCGATTCTTGCTTTGGCATCACTTTGATATTCAATGTCTTCGGTTTTCAGATAATTTCGATAAAACCGGATAATAGTTTCCAGACGTGTTCGTGTATGTTCTGACTCAGACTCGTGGATCAGGATTTGATACTCTCCTTCCGCTTTCAGAAAGAGGGCCACCGGACCTAACGGAAATTGAGGAAATTTTTCTAATTCGTTAAAAAAAGCGATGGCTTCTTTGTAGTTTTGCTGTTTCCATTCAATCTGCCCGATTTGATAGTAAAGCGAAGCGATCCTCGCTTTAGCATCGCTTTGGTACTGGTTGTCCCGAGTCTCCAAATATCTTTGGAAAAGGGTCACGATGTTTTCCAAGTGAGTTCGTGTGTGCTGGGATTCTGGTACGTGTTGCAGTATTTGATATTCCCCTTCAGCTTTAAGAAAGATGGCGGGATGGAGTAAGGGGAACTGAGGGAACCGCTCCAATTCGTCAAAAAAAGAAACAGCATGTTTGTAGTTTTGCTTCGCCCATTCAATCTGTCCGAGTTGATAGTAAAGGGAAGCAATCCTTGATCTGGCATCGTCCTGATAGTGGTTGTCTCCGGTTTTGAGATAGTTCTGATAGAGCTGTAAGATGATTTCCATTTGAGCCCTGTTTTGATTGGAGTCGGGCTGACTGACCAGGATCTGATACCTCCCTTCGGCTTTGAGAAAAAGAGTCGAATGAAATAGCGGGAACTGGGGAAATCGCTCCAGTTCATTATAATATGAGATAGCCTTTAGATAGTTTTTGTTTTCCCATTCCCTGAAACCGAGTTGGTAGTAGAGCAAAGCAATTCTTTCATTCGCATCGTCCAGGTACTGGAGATCATCGGTATTGAGATAGTTCTGATAGAGTTGAATGATGGCTTCCAAACGGGAGTTCTGGTGCGGGGAGTCAGGCTCACTGATAAAAATTTGATACTCCCCTTCGGCTTTGAGAAAAAGAGTAGTCTTGCGAAGGGGAAATTTTGAAAATCGCTCCAATTTGTTAAAAAAGGCAATGGCTTCTTTGTAATTTCGCTGTTCCCACTCAATCTGACCGAGTTGATAATAAAGCGAAGCAATCCTTGCTTCAGCATCGTCTCGATACTGAGTGTCCTTGGTTGTTATATAGTTTTGATATGACTGAACGATTGCTTCCAGGCGGGCTCTTGTTTGCTGCGCTTTAGGCTCATTCAGCAATATCTGATACTCCCCTTCCGCAATGAGAAAGAGAGTTGGGTGGCGTAAGGGGAATTCGGGGAATTGCTCCAGTTTATCAAAAAATATAACGGCTTCTTTGTAATTTCGCTGTTTCCACTCAATCTGTCCGAGTTGATAGTAAAGGGAAGCGACCCTCTCTCTTGCATTATTTCGATATTGGTTGTCCTCCGTTTTCAGATAGTTCCGGTAGAGCTCTACAATGGTTTCCATACGAATCTTTTTCTGCCGCGCATCAGGCTCACTCAACAATATTTGATACTCCCCTTCCGCCTTAAAAAAAAGCGTGGAATCGCGCAGATGAAATTGAGGGAAATGTTCCAATTTGTCAAAAAATATAAGGGCTTCTTTGTAGTTTTTCTGACCCCATTCATTTTGGCCGAGTTGGTAATAAATCTTTGCTTGTTGGTCCAAGTCCTGAATATGATCCGTATATTTCAGTAGCCACTTTTTTGCCCTTTGAAAATCTTGTTGGTGATGATAAGCCAATCCCAGCAGATGTAGCCATTCTATATTCTGCTCCTTGGTTAGCTGTCCTGTAGTTGTTATCTTGGAAAGAGAGTCACTGGCTTTCTGATAAACCGAAAGCGCTTCAGAGGTTTGATTTTTGCGCGCCGATTCTGCAACATAAAAATAGGATCTTCCCAACAAGTAGTATACAATTTCCCGATACTTGCTTTCTGGAAATTTTTCGGAAAAGTCACTGAGAATTGATATACTTTTTTTATGTTGCAGCATACCTGCTCTCAATCGACCTTCCCGAAACATTGCCTCTTCAGTCCACCGGCCCATACGATATTCTTGTCGATAATTGGAATACTCGTCTGCAAGCCCGATCTTGTCTTCCGAGCCCAAATCCTTCGCTCGGATTTTCAAAAACAAAACCGTTTCACGAAATTGACCATCAGGAAATTTTTTTAGATATTCCTCAGCTTCCTCTTCAGCCAGTTTATAGAATTCGTCTCTGAAAAATCCTTGTATAATTTGAAACTGTTCTTCTTCAGGTAGAGAAGCAAATGTTTCCAAGGGGGGGGAGAGCACTACTACAAATAAAAATAAAAGTAAGGAGTCAACTAACAAATTTTTACAAAAGTAAGCCATTGGGATCTTTTTTAGAAAATTGATCAGTGAGTATTTTGGAGTGGTTGAATTACTGATTCCCAGCATGTACTGTAGATATTGGCAACACGAAAGACCTTACTACAATTTTTTATACGAGGCTGGATGGAGATTTTGGATTGGGAAACTTTCAGGATTCGGGCAAGAAAAGAAACGCATAGTTTATTTATTGCTCCTCCTTCAAGAGCGGCGATAAAACTCAATTTGATTTTGTTGTTTAAGGCAAACCTCCATGACCCTGTGTGCGCAAGTAATTGGACAAAATGATAAAAAACAAGTTGGTTGCCATTTAGAATGAAACCGTTTTGCGCAGGTATCATAACACTAGAAATATATGATCCGATCATTTTTTGGAATTTTCGTATTCATATCCTTGCATGAACTTGACCACTTTGCTCCTTACAAAAAAAATTATCTTGTAAGACAGTAAGAATCAGGAATCTTCTAGTTGATTGCTTAAATTGAATTGCGTGAAATAGAATAGGGTTGAATCTATGGGACTTTCCCGGTAAGGTTGACGATTTCAAATTTAACTTTCTCTAAAAGAAAGTCCCATGAAATTCTAATTGAGTGTAACGGAATTCAGAAAAATGTTCAATACTCTTCTCAAAGCCTGGAAGCATTATTGGAGCTGTTACGAGTGGATTTTAGCAATCAAGTCGGTATTGATCTTTCCGAATCAATGAAGCAGAACTGATCGAAAATCTGGGAGGAACCCAGTGAGCGAAGTGGAAGCCCTGGGAATCACCAGTATGCTCTAATCCGATAATTTCTTAAATCAGGCAAAAACTGTTAGAACTATTGATAAAAAAAATTCACCTGAAATAGGGACTAAATTTGCATGGCACGGACATGTATTAAGGTGTGTGGGTTAACGACCCGAGAACAGGTAAAAGATTGTGTCGATTCAGGAGTAGATTGGTTGGGGTTCAATTGTTATCCCGGATCCAAAAGGTATATAGTTCCTGAAAAAATTCGTGAACTGTTGAATATTGTGCCTTTTGATGTAAAAACGGTTGGAGTTTTTGTAAATGGGTCGGTTCAAAAAGTCAATCAAATCATGGAATACACTGGTTTGCAACTTGTCCAATTGCATGGAGACGAATCACCTGAATATGCGAAAGCCTTAACACACGAATATATTCGGGTTTTTCGTGTCTCTCCCTCTTTTCAACCGAATCAGATCAGCCATTTCCCATTAAGCTATTTTTTACTTGATTCTTACCAACCCAACCGTTATGGAGGAACAGGTAAGTCTTTCAATTGGGAAATCGCGAAGAAGTCCAAAAAGTTTGGACGATTAATTTTGGCAGGTGGACTGAATTCTGAAAATGTGCAAGAAGCCATCACCAGTGTTCGTCCTTTTGGTGTCGATGTCTGTAGTGGAGTGGAATCTTCACCGGGATTGAAAAATCGGAATCGTGTTGCCACTTTCATTTCGGCTGTTAGAAAAGCAGACCAGATCCGGATTTAATTGCTTGATCTGTAGGAACAATTAAACAATCGGTTACATGAACTTCAAGGCAATGATGTTCATTTTCGGACTTGAGCTCCATTTAAAAATCTGAGTCTCATTTTATGGGCGCTTGAATTTTTTGAATTTTTAATCTAAAAAAAGTTTGACAATAATTTTTTTTTCTATAAATTATTATTAAGCATGCTAAAACGCATTCAAAAATCTAAAAAAGTTTGAAAATAATTTTTTTCTATAAATTATTTTTTAGTGTGCTAAAATGCTTTCAAATCATGTTGGTCTTTGACAAGGGAATCGGAAGAAATTTACAAGAATGGGCCATTGATCCGTCAGATTTGCTCTGATGGGTCATTAAGATTTTGCTGATGTAAATCAGCGCGTCATATCAAACTTTAAAATCTGAGAGTTTGATCCTGGCTCAGAACGAACGCTGGCGGCATGCTTAACACATGCAAGTCGAACGAGAAAAGATCTTTCGGGATCTGAGTAGAGTGGCGAACGGGTGAGAATCGCGTAGATAACCTGCCCCGAAGTCTGGGATAACCTCTTGAAAGGGGGGCTAATACCGGATAACACTTTCAATCGAGTGGTTGAAAATTGAAAGATTTATTGCTTTGGGATGGGTCTGCGTTCCATTAGCTAGTTGGTAGGGTAATGGCCTACCAAGGCAACTATGGATAGCGGGTCTGAGAGGATGATCCGCCACACTGGCACTGAGACACGGGCCAGACTCCTACGGGAGGCAGCAGTGGGGAATATTGCGCAATGGGCGAAAGCCTGACGCAGCAATGCCGCGTGAGTGAAGAAGGCCTTCGGGTCGTAAAGCTCTTTATCTGAGGGAAGATGATGACGGTACCTCAGGAAGAAGCACCGGCTAACTACGTGCCAGCAGCCGCGGTGATACGTAGGGTGCAAGCGTTGTTCGGAATCACTGGGCGTAAAGGGCGTGTAGGCGGGATGGTCAGCTAGAGGTGAAATCCCGGGGCTCAACCCCGGAAAGTCTTTTAGAACTGCCGTTCTTGAGTTGGTCAGAGGTTAGCGGAATTCCTGGTGTAGCGGTGAAATGCGTAGATATCAGGAGGAACACCGGTGGCGAAAGCGGCTAACTGGGACCAATCTGACGCTGAGGCGCGAAAGCGTGGGGAGCAAACAGGATTAGATACCCTGGTAGTCCACGCTGTAAACGATGGATACTAGATGTCTGGGGATTCGATCCCCTGGGTGTCGCAGCTAACGCATTAAGTATCCCGCCTGGGGAGTACGGTCGCAAGACTAAAACTCAAAGGAATTGACGGGGGCCCGCACAAGCGGTGGAACATGTGGTTTAATTCGACGCAACGCGAAGAACCTTACCTGGGTTTGACATCCCGTGCTCGCCTTGGAGACAAGGTCTTCCTTTCGGGGACACGGTGACAGGTGCTGCATGGCTGTCGTCAGCTCGTGTCGTGAGATGTTGGGTTAAGTCCCGCAACGAGCGCAACCCTTGTCCTTAGTTGCCATCAGGTCATGCTGGGCACTCTAAGGAGACTGCCGGTGACAAGCCGGAGGAAGGTGGGGATGACGTCAAGTCCTCATGGCCTTTATGCCCAGGGCTACACACGTGTTACAATGGGAGTGACAAAGAGCAGCGAAGCGGTGACGTGGAGCCAATCTCAAAAAAGCTCTCTCAGTTCGGATTGCAGTCTGCAACTCGACTGCATGAAGGTGGAATCGCTAGTAATCGTGGATCAGCACGCCACGGTGAATACGTTCCCGGGCCTTGTACACACCGCCCGTCACACCATGGGAGTTGACATGGGCAGAAGACGTTGAGCGAACCCTCAAGGAAGCAGACGTCCAAGCTCCTGTTGACGACTAGGGTGAAGTCGTAACAAGGTAGCCGTAGGAGAACCTGCGGCTGGATCACCTCCTTTCTAAGGAAATTTCTTGAATCTCTTTCAAGAGATAAGGTCGATGCCCTTCGAGTTTTTTCAACCGACCCCTTGTCAAAAGACTATTTTCCTTTTGGTATTTCTCTGGTAAAGACAAAAATTATTTGTTTTTGTCTCTCCAGCATAAAATATATTTGTTGTTCTTGGATAATTAAATCAGAAAGCTGTTTAAACTTTCACCCAGGTAGAGGTGAAGGTTTTATCTTCAAGAGTAAGATTTGGTTTCAAGAGAAGTCAAAGAACTAAGAGCGTAGGGTGGATGCCTAGGCTCTGGGAAGCGAAGAAGGACGTGGTAAGCTGCGATAAGCTTCGGGGAGGTGCAAGCAACTTGTGATCCGGAGATTTCCGAATGGGGCAACCTGGCGGTCCGCAAAGACCGTCATCGGTTTGTGAATCAATAGCAGATCGAGGCGAACCTGGGGAACTGAAACATCTTAGTACCCAGAGGAATAGAAATCAATAGAGATTCCCTTAGTAGCGGCGAGCGAAATGGGATGAGCCCAAACCGTCCGGTGTGCCGGGCGGGGTTGTAGGACTTTCATAAAGGGGAAGCGTTGTGTTAGAGGAAACTTTTGGAAAAAAGTGCCATAGGGGGTAAAAGCCCCGTACTCGAAAACACTAGAACCCCAAGAATGTTCCTGAATAGGGCGGGACACGAGGAATCCTGTCTGAATCCGGGTGGACCATCATCCAAGGCTAAATATTCCCCAGAGACCGATAGTGAACCAGTACCGTGAGGGAAAGGTGAAAAGTATCTCGAATAGAGAGGTGAAATAGTTCCTGAAACCCTACGTTTAAAAGCAGTGGGTGCACCACGGATTTATCCGGTGCCACCGCGTGCCTTTTGCATAATGAGCCAACGAGTTAAGGTTTGTAGCATAGGTTAAGCTTGAAAGTGGAGCCGTAGCGAAAGCGAGTCTGATAAGGGCAAATAGTTGCAAGCTTTAGACCCGAAACCGGGTGATCTATCCCTGTCCAGGTTGAAGCTTAGGTAAGACTAAGTGGAGGACCGAACCAGTGGGCCTTAAAAAGTCCTTGGATGAGGTGGGGATTGGAGTGAAAGGCTAATCAAACCCGGAAATAGCTGGTTCTCCCCGAAATATATTGAGGTATAGCCTTCTGTTTAACTGCCGGAGGTAGAGCACTGAATGGACTAGGGCCCTCACCAGGGTACCAAACCCAATCAAACTCCGAATGCCGGCAAGTTCAAGCAGGGGAGTCAGACGGCGGGAGCTAAGTTCCGTCGTCGAAAGGGAAACAGCCCAGATCCTCAGCTAAGGTCCCCCAGTATGAGTTAAGTGGAGAAGGATGTGGAAGCGCGAAGACAACCAGGAGGTTAGCTTAGAAGCAGCTACCCTTTAAAGAAAGCGTAATAGCTCACTGGTCAAGTGAATCTGCGCCTAAAATTCAACGGGGCTGAAACTCATCACCGAAGCTAGGAATCCTTGTTTTCGAGGATGGTAGGGGAGCGTTCTTTATTTAGTGAATCCAGACTGTAAAGGATGGTGGAAAGTAAAGAAGTGAAGATGTTGGCATAAGTAACGAAAATGCGGGCGAGAAACCCGCACGCCGTAAACCCAAGGTTTCCCGGGCCATGTTAATCATCCCGGGGTTAGTCGGTTCCTAAGATCAGGCCGAAAGGCGTCGTCGATGGCAAACAGGTTAATATTCCTGTACTTGTTTGAGTGCGCGATGGAGGGACGCAGGAGGATAGGTCAGCCAGGGGATGGTTGTCCTGGTTTAAAGTGGTAGGCTGAAGGCTTTGGCAAATCCGGGTCTTTTAAGCCGAGAACTGATGACGAGAGGCTAGACCTCACAAAGTGATTGAGTCCACACTGCCAAGAAAAGCTTCTAAGTTTAACTCAAGCAATCCGTACCCCAAACCAACACAGGTGGGTGGGTAGAATATACCAAGGCGCTTAAGCGAAACCATGCTAAGGAACTCTGCAAAATGAATCCGTAACTTCGGAAGAAGGATTGCCTTCATTAGGTGAAGCGGCATGCCCGTGGAGTTGAAGAAGGCTGCAGTGAATTGGCCCAGGCGACTGTTTATCAAAAACATAGCACTCTGCCAACTGGTAACAGGAAGTATAGGGTGTGACGCCTGCCCGGTGCCGGAAGGTTAAAAGGAGGAGTCAGCGCAAGCGAAGCTCTCAATTGAAGCCCCGGTAAACGGCGGCCGTAACTATAACGGTCCTAAGGTAGCGAAATTCCTTGTCGGGTAAGTTCCGACCTGCACGAATGGCGTAACGATCTGGGCGCTGTCTCAGCGTGGTTCTTAGTGAAATTGCAATAGTCGTGAAGATACGATTAACCTGCAGCAAGACGGAAAGACCCCGTGAACCTTTACTATAACTTGACAATGAATTCTGGATGAATCTGTGTAGGATAGGTGGGAGACTTAGAAAGAGAAGCGCCAGCTTCTCGGGAGTCGTCCTTGAAATACCACCCTGATTGATTTGGGATTCTAACCTGGACCCGTGAATCCGGGTCAGGGACATTGTCTGGTGGGTAGTTTGACTGGGGCGGTCGCCTCCCAAAGAGTAACGGAGGCGCGCCATGGTTCCCTCAGGCCGATTGGAAACCGGCCGTAGAGTGCAAAGGCATAAGGGAGCCTGACTGTGAGAGCTACAGTTCAAGCAGGGACGAAAGTCGGTCTTAGTGATCCGGTGGTTCTGTATGGAAGGGCCATCGCTCAACGGACAAAAGGTACTCCGGGGATAACAGGCTAATCGCGCCCAAGAGTTCATATCGACGGCGCGGTTTGGCACCTCGATGTCGGCTCATCGCATCCTGGGGCTGAAGCAGGTCCCAAGGGTATGGCTGTTCGCCATTTAAAGCGGTACGCGAGCTGGGTTCAGAACGTCGTGAGACAGTTCGGTCCCTATCTGCTGTAGGCGTTGGAAATTTGAGGGAAGCTGCTCTTAGTACGAGAGGACCGGAGTAGATGAACCTCTAGTGATCCGGTTGTCCCGCCAGGGGCAACGCCGGGTAGCTATGTTCGGCAGGGATAACCGCTGAAAGCATCTAAGCGGGAAGCCCTTCCCAAGAATGATTTCCCGGGTTAGTCCCCTGAAGGTCTCAGAAAGACGATCTGTTTGATAGGCCAGAGGTGGAAGGGCAGTGATGTCTGAAGCTGACTGGTACTAATTGACCGTGTGACTTGATTTTTCGAATACCAATTACTCTTTGATAAAACCTTCACCGCTCTCAGGGTGAACAATAAATCGTTTTTCGGTGCTTATGGCAAGGGGGTCATACCTGTACCCTTCCCGAACACAGAAGTCAAGTCCCTTTGCGCTTATGGTACTGCCAGGGAAACCGCGGTGGGAGAGTCGGACAGTGCCGGAAATCTTATTTAAATACCCCAAATACCATTCTCCTGAAACCTTTAGGTTGCCGAGGTGGTGAAATTGGTAGACGCGCTGGACTCAAAATCCAGTGGGGGCGACCCCGTGCCGGTTCGATTCCGGCTCTCGGCACCAACTGGATTTGTCAGACAATCATCCTGATCTTTTGAAAATCTACACACTCATATGTTGGATAAACTATCTTTTCAACGATAGCTATACTTTCTCACCTCAAGGTGATTTTGCATTACCATCTCGGACTTGCATTCACGAATGAGGAGTTTGATCGAGAATCTCGCGCCATAGCGTTCAATGATAGCTGAGGAAGAAAGATAGACTTTTTCGCCCAAAAACGAAGTAATCCTGTTTGCGTGACGTCCTTTTCAAGTGATGGTTATCCACACTGTTTCCAATCGGTATGAAAAACCCGGTAAGGAATAGCAGCCTCCTCGTTGCTCGGCGCGCATATAAAGCAACTTGTGGTCGTGCCGCAAAGAAAGGAGTGGGTCAATAAACTTCAAACAAGCCCGCGGCTCCCATTCCGCCTCCTATGCACATGGTGCAAACGACGTAACGGGCGCCACGACGTTTGCCTTCGATAAGGGCATGGCCCACCATCCGAGCCCCACTCATGCCGTAGGGATGCCCAATAGCAATTGAACCCCCATTGACGTTGAGCAATTCACCGGGAAGTCCCAACCTGTCCCGACAATAAAGCACTTGCACGGCAAAGGCTTCGTTCAGTTCCCATAGATCAATGTCTTCGATGCGCAATCCGTTTCTTTGCAAGAGCTTCGGCACTGCGAAAACGGGACCAATTCCCATTTCATCGGGTTCGCAACCTGCTACGGCAAGACCCCGGTACGCCCCCAAGGGGTTCAATCCTTTTTGCTCTGCCAGTTTGCTTTCCATCAAGACTGACGCGGAAGCGCCATCCGACAACTGACTGGCATTGCCTGCCGTGATCCTGCCACCTTCATAAACCGGTTTCAACGCGAGCAATCCTTCCATGCTGGTTTCCGGGCGGTTGCCTTCGTCTCTTTCCAAAAGCACTTCCATTTTCAGGCTTTCCTCGCTTTCCTTGTTGAAAACCACTTTCGTCGAAGGAAGAGAGACGATTTCATCATCAAATTTTCCAGCCAGCTGGGCAGCAGCTGTCCGTTGTTCGCTTTGCAGCGCATATTCGTCCTGGGCTTCCCGTAAGATCTGGTAACGATTCCCCACTACCTCTGCCGTATCAATCATGGGCATGTAAGCATGTTCGGCAATGTTGAGCACGTTCGGATCCTGGGACCTGTAGGTATTCATGTGGTTGTTCTGGACGAGACTGATCGATTCGATCCCCCCACCAATGGCGATGGGGACTCCATCATTGATAATTTGTTTGGCGGCAGTCGCAATGGCCATCATTCCGGAGGAGCATTGTCGATCGATGCTCATTCCCGAAGTGGTGACCGGTAGTCCTGCTACCAGGGCGCTGGTTCGCGCGATATTGAAACCGGAGGTGCCTTGCTGCATGGCGCAACCCATAACGACGTCGTCCACTTCCTGCGCTTCGATTCCCGCCCGTTGGACCGCTTCGCGGATCACATGTCCTCCCATCGTGGGAGCATCGGTGTCATTGAAAGCGCCTCGATAGGCTTTACCAATTGGTGTTCTTGCCGTTGATACGATCACTGCTTCTCTCATTTTTTTCCTTTGATTTTATAAGACGTTGTATTAGATTTGATTCTCAAAAACCTGCGTCTGTCCGAAAATATCGACCTTATGCATCGTTATTTACAAAAGCGACGAAATGTTGTTTTTTTGAATTCAGTAATGTGATCAATTTAATGCACATCCTCAATTGATCAAGTTTTTTGTTGAGGTTCGACTTTTCCACCGCATTCCCAGTGAAAATAATTTCTCTGGTTATGCGGTACTTCAAGCAGTACGGTGGCCAAACCGGAGAATCCTGGTAATTTCATGGAGCAAATCAGATGCCACGTTGCTTGTTGGCGGTATTGTTTTGCGTACTGGAATTGTCTCTGGAATGAAAAAGAAACTGTGAAAGCCTTGTGATTTTGCGCAATATCCATCAAAACTAATCGACATTAGAATCATTCGGCTGAAGCAAACTACCTCCAGGATAAAATGACTTCCCCATCAAATGCGCTGATACTTCCTTTTCAAGGCACCAGACCTCGCATAGCAAGCGATGTTTTTATTGCGGAGAATGCCGTTATAATCGGAAACGTGGAAATTGGCTCCCAATCGGGAATCTGGTTCGGTTGCGTCCTGCGAGGAGACGTCAATCAAATACGCATTGGGGAGCGTACCAACATCCAGGATGGTACGATTATCCATGTTTCCAGCGTCGATCAGGGGACTTACCTGGGAGACGACGTTACCGTGGGGCACATGGTATTATTGCATTCCTGTACGATTGAAGACCGCGCCTTCATTGGAATGAAATCCTGTCTGCTGGACAATGTTTACGTGGAGCAAGGCGGCATGGTCGCTGCCGGGTCCCTAGTGACTCCTGGCAAACGAGTGCGAAGCGGTGAGCTGTGGATGGGGAGTCCTGCGCGATGCCAACGAATGCTCACGGAGGAAGAAAAAATCGGCTTTGCTGAAACGGCGCCCCATTACGTCGAGTTGGCGCGACAACATTTGTCGTCGTACAAATCGTGAAGTTTGATTCTGCTCAAACCATCGCGGCCGGTGGCCTCGGTTTTTTTTTCAGGAACGAATTATTGTTGAGAATTCCTTTACAAATCCAAATCCGTCACCGCGCCGAGAGAGGCGTTGCTGACGGTTTTGGCATATTTTGCCAGTATGCCTTTGGAGAATCGGGGTCGGGGTCGTTTCCAGGCATTCAATCGTCTTTCTAATTCAGTTGCCGGAATATCAAGATTCAATTTGCGTTTTTTGGCGTCGATGGTGATTTGATCTCCATCCTCGATGATGGCAATGGGGCCCCCTTCGATTGCTTCCGGAGTGATGTGACCCAACACGAATCCATGGCTTCCCCCGGAAAAACGGCCATCGGTGATCAAAGCCACGTCGTTACCAAGCCCCCTACCCATCACTGCCGATGTAGGCGCCAGCATCTCACGCATGCCTGGTCCTCCTTTTGGCCCCTCATAGCGGATGACAATCACGTCACCTTTTTGCACGGTGCCATCCAGTATACGTTGCATCGCATTTTCCTCCGAATCAAAACAACGGGCTTTGCCCACAAACCGTTCACCTTCTTTTCCTGAAATTTTTCCCACTGCGCCTCCAGCGGCCAGGTTGCCGTTGAATATCACCAGGTGGCTCTCTTTTTTGATGGGGTTTTTAATCGAATAGATCACTTTCTGCCCCTTGGGATAAGCCTTCACCCCTTCCAGGTTTTGAGACAAGGTTTGGCCCGTGACGGTCATACAGTCTTTATGGAGAAGTCCGGCATCGAGCAGCGTTTTCAGTAAAGGTTGCAAACCACCGATTTTGATCAAATCGTTCATTACGTATTTTCCACTGGGTTTCAAATCGGCCAACACCGGAACCCGACGTCCAATCCTGGTAAAGTCGGTGATTTTCAGGGAGACACCCATGGCATGCGCCATGGCCAGCAGATGCAGCACGGCATTGGTCGAACCTCCCAAGGCTATGACCACCGTGATGGCATTTTCAAATGCTTTTTTGGTCATGATATCCACCGGACGGATTCCCTGTTTGATGAGATTCATCACGGCAGCTCCGGCTTTACGACATTCCCGGGCTTTGGCGTGGGAAATGGCAGAAGCGGCGGAACTGTCGGGCAGGCTCATCCCCATCGCTTCGATGGCAGACGCCATGGTATTGGCCGTATACATCCCACTACATGAACCGGGACCCGGAATGGCGCTCGATTCAACGGCGCTCAGTTCTTTTTGATTGATCTGGTTGCTGGCATATTGACCGACTGCTTCAAAAATGGAGATAATGTCCACATCCTGGTCCCGGTATCGTCCCGGCATGATAGTGCCCCCGTAGACGAATACCGAAGGCCGGTTCAGCCTTGCCAGAGCCATCAGGCATCCGGGCATATTTTTGTCACATCCTCCAATCGCGATCACCCCGTCGTAACCCTGGCATCCCACCACCGTTTCGATGGAATCGGCAATCACTTCCCGGGAAACCAGGGAATATTTCATCCCTTCGGTTCCCATGGAGATGCCATCGGAAATGGTGATCGTATTGAATTGATTCGACTTACCACCCGCCCGGTCTACCCCTTTTGCGGCAAAATCGGCCAACTCGTTGATATGCATGTTGCAAGGTGTGACCCGTCCCCAAGTGGAGGCGATGCCGACCTGGGATTTTTTAAAATCGGACTTTTTGAATCCCATCGCATACAACATTCCCCGGCTCGCTGCCCGCTCGTATCCATCGAGGACGATGGCGGAATGCGCCCGTTCCGGAGAGGTGGGTGGGAGCGGATTTTTCTTTGCAGGATTTTTTTGAGACGAGGGCATTTTGGAGGACTGGTTTTTTGCAGTGGATTTTTTTGTATTGGGGGGAGATGTTTTTGTTTTCGGCATATGATTTTCCTTATTTGTCCTCATACGAGGATACGATAATGCTCAATATTTCCTTCATCATTTCAGGCCAGGGCTGTTTGCGCTTCTCGCAAACGTGCGGTCAGGTCAATCCCTTGCGGGCAAGCCGCAGTGGCTTGCGCCAGGTTCACTTGGTCGAATTGTCGGGCTTCTGCAGGAATACCCCGGAACAATTCGCGCGCCAGTTCTTTTTTTCCATAGCATTCATGATACATGAGAAAACGCAGCGAATCGGCAATGGCCACCTGGTTTCCCACAGACGCTTCACAGAATTGTGAGCAACCGTTACAGGCGTATCCTGCCGTCCGCGCAGCCAATTGATTCAGTTGGTGCCATTCGTTGGCGGAAAGCAATTTTTCTGTTTTGGCGGCTGCAATGTTTTCCCGTAAAACGCGGATGCTGTCCATTTCCGAGACAATCGAATCGATACGTTCGTCTGCCCAAACAGATTTGAGTTTTGCCTGACCCAACGTGAAATCCCGGGAGCGAAACTGCACTACGGATTCAAGATTACGCGGAACCGAACCATTGGTTTTCATGGCAATCAAACCAATACCGGCTTTTTTGCAAGCATCCATGGCTCGATTCAATTCCAAATCACCGTAACGTCGAAAATTATAACGGAATAAAATGGCATCGATGCCTCCTACTCGAGCGGCCTTGGTTAAAAGTTCCACTACATTGCCATCGTGACAGGAAAAACCAAAAAATCGGGTTTTTCCGGACTGGCGCAATTTGTCCCCAAGGTGGAGGTAATCCCGGTCCAACATCGCTTCATCTCGAATGCCATGCATAAAGTAGAGATCCAGGTAATCGGTTTGCAATTCTTGCAGGCATTCGTCAATCCCGGAGGACAGACCTTGAATTGCGCGACTACTCGATTTGGACGTGATCCACACTCGCTTGCGATCCCCGACCTGACTGACAAAATTCGCAATAGCCCGGTGAGAAGCCCCCCAACCGTAGGACAATGCGGTATCAAAGGCCGTCACGCCTCCCTTGAAACAACGATGCAGGATCTTGTCATAAACCGGATCCAAGCGTTGGGAAGTTCCCAAAATCAAAATAGGTATTTTAACTCCCGTAGCGCCCAATTCATGATGCGGCATGGACGCTTCGGAAAAAGGATCGTTCTGCCGGTTCCGTGAACCACGGGATTGGGCATTTGCCAGTCTTGCAACACCTAGAGTTGTTACGGAAAACGCAGCCGTTTTGATTAATTTTCGTCGTCCGATCTTGTTTTCACTCACGATATTCTCCTCATGCTGGTTCATTGCTGCGAAACTTGAGCAATAGTTTGCGGTTTTGAGACCGGCTTTCTCCTACAGCAGTCACGTAGACTGCGGGCTGATCCAGTACAGGACATTCACTATGACAAATACCACAACCAATGCAAAGATCCGGAACGATGAAGGGTTTGTTCAAGACGACCTTGTTGCCATAAACATCTTTGACTTCCTCATCGATTGTCTGAATCGCTTTGGGGGAGACCGGACAAACTTCTTCACAAACCACGCAGGGAATCTGGTTGGCCCAAGGCAGACATCGCGAGGTGTTGATGAAGGCAGTTCCCAGGATCACCGGACCTTGTTCTGCAAATTCTCCCTCTCCCAGCTTTTCGGCGACGGAAATTTTACGAATGGCGCCCGTGGGACATACTTTTGAACATAGGTTGCATTTCAACTGACAGTGCTTGATATTGAAGTTCATCACAGGAGTCCACAAACCTTCAAATCCACCTTCCTTGAGCGTGGCTGGTTGTAAAACATTGGTGGGACAGACATTGATGCACTGGTCGCATTTGATGCATTTTTCCAGAAACTCCGCTTCCGCTACCGATCCTGGAGGACGGATCATGTGCGGAGAAAAATTTTCGTCATTGACTTTGCCGTTGTTACGCAACAGCGGGAATGCAACGGCTCCCGCTACTCCCGCAAAAAGAAGGCGTCGTCTCGACATATCAGGTTGTGGCACCACCTGCTTTTTATCGAGACCAAACATGGTGAATTGTAACGCATCCTCCGGACAGTCATCCAAACAGTTCATACAGGAAAAACATTCACTGACTCGCAACTGTCCTTGAGGGTCCGAAGCGCCTTCACAACGAGTGAGACACAAATTGCAATCGGTACACTTGTCTACGATGCGATTGATACGGAAAAGCGAGTAACGGGAAAGAACTCCCAGGAAGGCACCCAGAGGACAAAGGAAACGACAGAAAAAACGAGGAATCCAAAGATTGAGCAAGGCGAATGAGAGAAAAAACAAACCTGCCCAAAAAGAACCGACAAAAATACGACTGGTCACTCCTGGGGCGAATTTCAGTGAATCCAACCATTGGGCGTCGAATCCGGTGCGACTGGAAACCGTGTCCAGCAACATATCGGATGCCGGAGCGACAAATATGGTAAAACCCCGGTACATGAGGACAATCGGATCCAGCAACCCTATCTGCAGGGCTCCTAACGATGCCATGATCAAGAAGACGATCAAAATCCCATACTTAAGATACTGCAGGTCCCGGTAGCGGTTTTGCTCGATTCGTTTCACCGCATTATTGGTATTGAAAAGCCATCCGATGAATTGATGCAGCGTGCCGTAGGGACAGATCCAATTGCAAAATATGCGTCCAAATAGAAATGTGAGCAGGATGATGACGATTGCCCATCCCAAATAACGATAAACATACCCCGTGGACAACGCAGTGGATACGGCAACCAGTGGGTCTAACTCCAAAAGGCGGGAAACCGGGTAACCGCCGAGACGTGAAGTCCAGGTAGCCCAGATGGAAAAAAGGAACAAACCGAAAAAAATAATTTGCGAGACAATTCGGATATTCGTCAAACGCAACAGTCGTTTGGATTTTTCTTTGGCGGGTAACGTCTTTTTCATACAACCTCTTTGATCCTGCCCCGGTAGTCGATGAATCCGCTTCCTTTCGCTTCTGCTTTGTATAGATACTCTGGCAATTCCAGCCGTTCCAGGAGGTGTTCGTTGGCCCATGCATCCATAGCAACCGGGTCCACTCCGGCGACGATGGTGTTTCCGTTTTTCACGTCAGAGGGATCTCCTCCCGTGGGTCCATTTTTTACCAGGATATGAGTTCCGTCTAAAATTGTCAGGGTCGGTTTGATCATGATGGAAAGATCCGAGACAATTTCGTGGATATCCTGGTGAAATTGGTTACGACGCCCTCCCAGCAAGCCGTACCAGTTTTTAATTCCCAGGGAAGCATGGCAAAGGTTATGGTCTTTGACCGGCGCCACGCCAATCACTTTATTCACGTTTTTGAAAGGCCGTTTGAAGAAATCCCAATACTCGATCAAGACGGCTTCCGGGGTGTTCAAGACGGCGAACGAATTGCTGTCCGGCAAGCAGATTCGCCCCCCGGCTTTTTCGGATGCCATGCGAATTCCACTCTTTGCGAAACAGTCTGCAGGGGATTCTATCGGATTGTCCGCTACCCGCACTTCCTCTGCACGACAGTCCACCAGCAGTAACCGGATCAGTTCCTCAATGATTTCAGGATTGGTGGTAGCTCCTAAATTGGGAGATCGATCAAAAGCCACATTGGGTTTGAGCAAAACGATATCCCCCGGCTTTATATAATGGGTGATGCCGCCAATGGCGTCCAGCGCTTTGCGTAGCATGGTTCCTGTGGAACCCGACCGTCCCAAGCCAATATCAGACTTTCCCGATTCTTTGGGAACGCGAAAATCCGGTAAATGAAAAGGCACCGGTTGAGGCAGGCTCCGCAATCCATCTTCATCTTTCAGTGAAAAGGGGAAATCACCGGGAGCCAAAGCCAGGTAGGAGACCACTGCGCTTGCAGTGGCAATACCGGCACCCCGCGTGATCAATTCGCGCCGGGTCATGGTATTTTTTTTATAGTCGCCGTGTGGATATTTTTTGTCAGTCATCATCCAACTCCCGGCCCAAACGTTCCATTAAAGGATCGATCTCGCGCAGGTCTTCGATATTCTCAACACCGAAAATGAATGCTCCCTGGTGTTGAATTGTAAAGTAATTATTCAAAAAATCGTGGAACATCACCACCAGCATCCCATCATCTCTTACCACGTTGTAATCGTAGCTTTGCTCAACCAGGATTTCTTCGAACAGGAACCCGGCTTCTTCCCGGGATGAAGCCTGGTGTAAAAATATACGAGCCCTGTTGCTCCCTTGCAATCGCGCAAACCAGAAATCCTCTACAAAATCGTATTGGAAAACGTTCTGTTTCTGAAATGAGATTCGCATGGGCGAAATTTCCATTTTTTCACTCAGAATCTGATATGCCCGGGGAATTTCCCCCGTATCTTGTGGAAGTTGAGAAAAGGACTCCAGCAATTGGAGAGATTTTGCCTGAATGTTTTCGGTTGACTGGTCACCGGCAATTCTGAAAAAGAAACGCCCTTTTCGTCCAATGGCTCCGGCAGAGGTCATGAAGTAAGTTACCGGGCCTTTTTGTTCAATGACTTTCTCTTCTGAAAGATGATCGGCAAAAATGCCCAGACTGCCTCCTAAATCACCCTGGTCATACAATTCGATGGCAATTTCGCTTTGGTCACGATCCGAACGCAAGACGAGATAACTCAAAGTCTGAAATCCTTGCCGAATGAATTTTTCGGCTTCTCCATTTATTTTTTCGTAGAGATTAGCGGAATGGAATTGCTTCAGACGAGACGCGATTCGCCATTCTTCGTCCAGGATGACTCGAGGAAAGATGCCAAGGTTTTGAGTTGAATTTTCGGGCGACGTGCCTGGTTCTACCCATGGCTTCAAAGGAGGGGTGTATAATTGGAGTTCATTCGATTTTTTCAGCAGTTGCTCATAGGAGAGGTCCCTTTCCCTGGGATCATAATTTGTTTTTTGGGTGGCAAACCAGATCACCGTGAGCGACAGCGCGCAGAGTAAAATGATGCCCGAAAAATTTTCCGCAAAGGGAATATGCTTGCGCAGCACCCTTCTTTTTTTGGAAGTGAAAACACGATCACGGCCCATTTTTTATCACCCTTTCTTTGATTGAATCGTTTTACGATCAATCACGGTGCATCGTTGGTCCTCGAATGTGGGATTTTTCCATGTGCCAGTCAATGGTCCAGAGCAGGCAGACAAAACAATTTACGAAGCTCTTCCAGAATTTTCCGCAATTCCCGGTTTTGCGATTCACTGGTTGGATATGTTATCGGGATGGAAGAAAAACGATGGCCTTCCTTCCCGAGGTAACCGGTTTTACGGAGGCAACGAAGCGTCCGATTGCCTGTTGGAAATCCAGATTGTAAATCAAACAGCGCTGTTACCTGTCTCGCCCGTGCGAATACGAATTGCATGTCCCAAAGGCAAGACGAAGATTTTTCCATCTCCAATCCTACCCGTTTTGGCAGCGGACTGTATGGCTTCGATGGCTTTATCGACTTCTTCATCCGCTAAAATCAATTCTATTTTAACCTTCGGAAGAAAATCCACAATATATTCAGCACCCCGATACAATTCCGTATGCCCTTTTTGACGACCAAAACCTTTCACTTCACTGACCGTCAGTCCCTGGATTCCGGCAGCACTCAGACTTTCCTTGACTTCTTCCAATTTGAAAGGTTTAATTATTGCCTCTATCTTTTTCACTGTATTTCTCCTTCTTCAACAGGTTCAGCATGGATAATTCATATGGATCAAAGGAAGTTGTCACGAATCATAAGCCGTTATGCTACCTACTTGCAAGTTGAAAAGGGATTTCAATCCGGAACCTGCCACGTTTATCTGAGTAACGTACGATACTTCTTCGCTTTTTGTTCTGAGTATCATGAGAAAATATTTCTCTCTGAAAACTGGAATTTTTCTGATATCGGGGTGCGAGAATTGGAATTTTTTTTTCGTGAACATTTGCAGGTGCGCCACTGGAAAATCAACACGGTTATTTCTTATCTGACCAGCATTCGTTCTTTTTTCCGTTTTTTGCGTGAAAAAGCCTACTTGAGGAAGAACCCGATCCGCAATTTCACGATGCAACGGGAAGTGCAGAAGTTGATCATTGCCGATATCACGGAAGCTGAAATTCAGCGGCTATTTCAAGAACCGCCGGAATCTAGCTTTGAAGGCTTTCGCAATCGTCTGATTCTGGAGTTTTTTTACGGACTCGGTATCACGCCAAGTAAACAAATTCGTATCGACCAGGTTCAATTGGACGAAGTGACCCAAAAAGTGCTGATCAAATCGGGTCAACAAAAACGAATTTTGCCAATTGCCCAACCAGCAATGGTGGTTTTGAAGCAATACCAGACTGCACGCCAATTAATCCTTGATCATACCGGACGGGAAACTTCTGCTTTTTTGATCAATGAATCCGGAAAGAAGCTGACACGCAACAGAATGTCAGACGTGATTAAAAAGGAATTGGTCAAAATCGGGATGGTGGGTGAACATGCGCAAGTTTTGCGAAATTTATCTACCAAACATTTTGCCGATCACGGCGCTGATGTGCGATCGATGCAAATACAAAGGGACATGCAGTCTTTTCACGCATTGGACCAGTTTAAAGATGAATCCTTCGAATCCATACTGTTCCAATTCAAAAAAATGCACCTGAGGGAAGACTCTTGAGGTTTCGAATAAAAACCCGATTATCAGTTGAAATTAAAAGCAATCATTGAGTTCCGGACATAGTTCGAGAACCGCATTTTTCATGAATGCTCGTTCGTGGATATCCGTGTCGACAATGGTTCCATTCCATACTGCAATGTCCAAGTCGATGGTACGAGGACCGAATTTATTTGCGGAGCTCACCCGACCCAGGGAATGTTCCAGGTCCCGCAACCATTGTTTGAGTTGCACAGGGTTGAGGGAGGTTTGAATCAAAAAAGCTCCATTTATAAAATCTGCTTGTTCCGTGTAACCGATTGGCTTTGTCTTCGCAAATTGAGAGACATTGAGTAACATTTGCGCTTCAGCCAACCGTTGCTGCGCTTGTTCAATGTGGTGGTGGGGGTCAATGTTGGAACCCACTGCAATCACGACTCGATTCATCCCCGTCTCTCCGAAGTGACCACGCTCACGGAATCGGCGAATCTCAAAGATTGGGGTTTGTCGACTTCCACGCGCGCATAAGCCACTCTAGATTCCGCCATGACAATGCCCAGCACACGACCGGCCAGTTTTTCCAACATTTGAAAATTTGATTGTTCCACCTCGGCGATGATTTGTTTACTCAGGGAACGATAGTTGATTGTGTCCGAAATGTTGTCGGATTGGGAGACCTCAGTGCCATCGAATTCAATTTTTACATTGATCACGACGTCTTGCTTGTTGCTCCTTTCCCAATCGTTCAAACCGATGATTGTTCTTAAACGTAAATTTTTTATATGAATCCACATTTTTTTTAGTAAACCGGGTTCTGGATAAGGATATTGCAGCGCTTCCTGAAAAAAATATAAAATTGAGAATGTTCACTCATCATTCCTGAATAGGGTTCAGGAGAGCCCATATCCATTTGATTTCATTGAACTTATATGGATTTCAATGTCATCCCCGCACAAGCGGGGATCCAAGTGCTGCGCTCTGATTGTACAACACCTCTAATGCGCCGACAACTACTACCCCCAAAATGTAAAATTAATCAGATTCTCTGATCTTTCATAAACCAAAACCGATTCAGCGATAAGCCTTTTTTGAAATTCGCTGGAGGTGATTGCCGCATGACCTCGCCCTTCATGACCCACACCCTTGCTAATCCAGTAATATTTTTTTTGACAAAATACGCACAACGTACTATTTTCAGGTCATGAAAGATTTTGAATGGAACAAAGAGAATAATGAATGGTTATGGGGAAAAACACTATGAGCTATGATCTGATTATCAAGAACGGCACCGTTGTGGACGGTTCTGGAGCAGAACCCTTTCTGGCGGATGTCGCCATCAAAGGAGACCAAATCGTCGAGATTGGCAATGTCGATGGAAAAGGCAAACAGGAAATTCAAGCCGACGGTCTCATCGTCTCGCCGGGTTTTGTCGATTTGCACACACACCTGGACGCGCAGGTCGGCTGGGATCCTCAACTCACCTCTGTGAGTTGGCATGGGGTTACGACTGCGCTACTCGGCAACTGCGGGGTCACCTTTGCTCCATGCAAAGCAGCCGACCGCGAATACCTGGCGGGGATGATGGAAACGGTAGAGAACATTCCCAAGCAAGCCATCCTGCAGGGATTGCCCTGGAATTGGGAGTCCTATGGGGGCTACCTGGATGCGTTGGAATCCATGAAACCGTCTATCAACATCTGCGGGTTGGTGGGGCATTGCGCGACACGCTTTTACGTCATGGGCGAGCGAGCGGTTGAAGAGCAGGCGACGGAGGAAGAGATTCGTCAGATTGCCGGGTTAGCAGGCCAGTCTGTCAAAGAAGGGGCCGTCGGTTTCTCGACCAATCGTTTTCCTCCACACCGTCTACCGGACGGTCGTTCCATCCCGGGCACTTTTGCGGATCGCGCTGAATTGAGAGCGGTTGCGAAAGAAGTTGGAGCCTTTGGAGGCATCATGCAAACCGTGTCCGATTTTAGCGATTTTGAAGCAGAGATGGCTCTATTGGCCGATGAAGCCCGCATGACTCGAGGCGTCCTTTTCTCTTGCGCCTTAGAAATGAAGGAAATTGACCGTGTTGGCAAAAATGTGATGGATATGCGTGCCGAAGGTCTCAACGTCACCTCGGTAACACCACCCCGCAGTGGTGGATTTTTGACGGGACTCTCTGCCACGCTGCCATTTCCAATCTCAAAGAACCCTGATCAGTTTGAAGCCTGGACAGAGTTGAAATCACTTGATTTTGCAGGACGTCTCCAGGCAATACGCGATCCCCAAATGCGTCAGCGTCTTGAAAACGAAGCAAAAATCAAAGATTCGGATTTATTTGTATTCAGTCATAGAGAATACTCCCTGATGAAGAATGCCTTCTACATAGGCAATGGTTTACGACCCTTATACACTCAAGATCCCTCGCAAAGTCTTTTCGCTTTGGCCCAAGAGACCGGGGAGCACCCGGCTGAAATCTGGCTGCGCATCAGCGATGAAACCAACGGGAAAGCTCTTTTTCACATGCGCCTTTTTAATTTTGACCTCGAGGCTCTCCCCGAATTGATCACCACCGATTGGGCCATGCCCGGCCTTGGTGACGCAGGAGCGCACGTCAGCCAGATGATTGACTCGGGCTGGGCCACGTTTACCCTGTCTCACTGGCACAGAGACTACGGACTTTATTCGATCCAGGAAGCCGTTCGGCGGATTAGCGCGGTTCCGGCATACGTCTTGGGACTTGAGGATCGTGGGACCTTGGCGGTTGGCAAGCGCGCAGACATCAATGTTTTCGATATGGCCCGGCTTGAAGAACGTATGCCGGAAATCGTGCATGATTTTCCTTTCGGAGCTCCCCGGTTCATCCAGCGGGCAGTCGGATACAAAGCCACGGTTTGCAACGGTCAGGTAATCCTGCTTGACGATGAACTGACTGGTAACCGTCCAGGACTCGTACTGCGCAATGGGACTTCCGGATAAGGAAGCGTCCTTCCTGAGAAGGCGCTAAACGCCACAATTCACTTCCGGCTTTGCGCTAATTTTTCAAAAGCGTGATTGGTGGCCTCTAAGGCTTTTTCTATCGTTTCTCTGGTGTGCGCCAGGGAGAGGAACCAATTGTGCCAGGGGTGCAAATACACTCCGGATTCCATGGCCACCCGGCAAAATTGAAATCCTTTCTCAAAATCAGGATCGTCATCAAAGAGGACCATCGGCATTTGCGCAGGCCCGGTTTGTCGGATCGGGATGCCATGATACTGGGATTGTTCTGCCAACCCCAAGCGCCATTGATTGCCTATTTTTTCCAAATACTCCGGGGCTTGGGCGTCTTCCAGTAAATTTAACGTAGCTAAGGCGGCTGCCATGGGGGAGGCTTGATACCAAAAGGATCCGGTGACGAAGATACTGGCAGCGGCCTGTCGAAAATGTTCATTGCCCGTCACGGCAGAGAGACTCAAACCATTGGCCAGCGCTTTTCCCCAGGTAGTGAGATCCGGCTGAATCCCCAAGAGCGTCCAACTGGCATCCAGGCTCAGACGCAAACCCGCCCGGACGTCATCCAGGATCAAGGCCGCCTCATTGGTATCACATAGCTGACGTACTGCTTTTGCAAATTCGAGAGTGGGCATGATTTGATCGACCCTCGCATCGTGTTTGAAGGCAGAAACGACGATTCCTGCCAAATCATCTTTTCCTTGCTCTGCTGCTTCAAGGAGGCTGTCTACGTTATTATATTGATAGTAAAGCAGATGGGCGCGATCTCCTGCAACAACTCCCTCCAGGACCGGGGTGCACCAAGGCATGGAGCCATGATACGCATTTTCAGCCAGGAGAATCACTTTGCGACGGGTTGCCGCTCTGGCAATGGTCAGGCAGGTCGTGGTCGCATCATTGCCATTCTTGACAAACATGGCCCACTTTGCATGAGAAACCTGCTCCACCAGCCGTTCCGCCAATTCCACCATCACCGGAGCAGGTCCGCTGGCTGTCTCCAATTTTGAACTTTGGCGACGGGCCGCTTCCTCGACAACAGGGTGTTGATATCCCAGGATCATTGGACCAAAGGCACACATAAAATCGATATACTCATTCCCGTCCACATCCCACAATCGGCAATCCGCCGCACGTTCAAAAAATTGGGGATACCCTGATGGCATTCGTCTTTGCACCGACATGTGGCCATACATCGTTCCGGGAATGACTTCTTTGGCACGACGAACGTACTCTTGATCCTTTTTGTTTCTGAAATTGTCCATAAAACTTACCTTGCTCGGCTGGTGTTCTGATTGCTGGCATAGCGATGATGTGCGAACAATAGCACTTGGAAACAGGTTTGTAAAGGCAATTATAGAAAGTTTTTTAATTAATCTCATTAAACCACCAGCTCTGCTGGTGCGAACCTAATAGGCTTTGCCGGTCAGACATGAGAAAGGTATCCGTGTCCGTTAGCCGTGCTCGTGCTCGTGAACGGTCAGTGAATTTGACGGCACATTTTGGTTAACATAGAAACAATGCGATGAAGTAACTGTTTCCCTTCGTCAAATAAAGGAGGCTGGATGATCTTCAACACGTTTAAAACATCGAGAATAGCAGCGCATTCCATTGCGGAACCTCGGTCAAATGCATAGAATCGTTGCTTGTCAGGAAAGGAATTTTTTCCACAGCCTTCTGCGATATTGAGAGGAATCGACCATGAGGCCCTTTTCAGTTGGTCAACTAAGGCTGAGTATCCTTTTGGCGATGTTTCGATGACTTGGACAGATAACGCTAAAAATTCGATGGAACATTGGTATACATCGAGTTTTTCATGATCTAACATGGCAGCCTTTTTCGTTCACGAGCACGAGCACGTCATACGATGACGAACACGTTTTGCCCTCATACTGGGGGCCTCTTCAAGCCACCGGCTCTGCCGGTGGTGATGACTTTTTGGTAGGTTTCTTTACGAGATGGTTGGTATGGTATGTTTCGTCGCTGGGCGGACCGGAAATGCTGGATTTGAGACAAGAGGGGCCCTGAAGTTTAAAGGCCACATTGCGCATCCAAATATCATAAAACTCTCTTTAGGCGAGACCTCGCCTGAAACCCTCCATTTAAACTAGGATCCGCCCAGTTATTTCTGCGGTACCTCACCCTCTGAAGTCATTCCCCAGCCGGTTGGTCTGGTTTTGACCACCCCTTGTCGCCGGCCTTCAGACCCCCGTCAACGTTGATGAACGTTCCCGAAACGAAGTCAGAGGCCGGGGAGGCAAGAAACACAGCCGCCCCCGCCAGGTCCTCCGGATTGCCTATTCGACCGGCCGGGGTCTCGTCGATGATGTAGGCGGTGCGCTCTTTGTTCTCCCAGACACCGACGGTCATCTCTGAATAGGTCCAACTGGGTGCTAGCAGATTGACCTGAATGTTGTCGGCTCCCCAGTCCAGGGCCATGGTCTGTGTCAGGTTTAACAAACCGGCCTTGCTCGCCGAATAGGGCGCATTGCCCGCAGCGGCAATCAGGGAATAGCCTGACCCAATATTGATGATTTTGCCCCCGCCGGCTTTCACCAGCATCGGGTGGGCCGCTTGAGAGACCAGGAACACCGAGGTCAGGTTGGTATCGATGACCCGATGCCAGGTCTCCAGGGTCACAGTCTGGGCCGGTTCACCGCCGTGACCGATGCCGGAATTATTGACCAGGATGTTGAGGCTGCCCAGTTCGCGGACCGCCATCTCTACAGTGTTGAGGATGTCGTCCTGCTCGAGGACGTCGCAGCGCACCCCGATGCAGCGGCGATCCAGGGCTTCGATTTCTTTGACGACGGCTGCCGTCTTCTGTTCATTGCGCGCCGCCACGACGATATCCGCCCCGTGCTGTGCCAGCCCTACGGCAATGGCGCGCCCAATCCCCCCGTTACCGCCGGTAACGATGGCCACCTTTCCGGTAAGATCAAACATGTCACTCATGTTACTACCTCCATACGAGAATAAAGAAAAATCAATAAATCAATGAATAAGATAACAAATATAAAAGGTGATTAATCATCCTCCCGCTATTTTGGATATCAAATAAAAATCAATGATTCTGCTTGACGCATCGTGCAACGTCACGCTGCGGAAAATAGACAGTAGACAAATAGCAAACATTCGTCAACAGAATTATTAATCAAAGCATCCTGCAACGTCAGCGCTGCCGACAAAGGATGGGGGGCCAAGAGCCTGGGGTGATTTATTGCAAAGAGAAGAAAAAGCGCTTGCGGAAGTCGAACGGCTCCGTGCTCTCCTCCAAGAGAAAGATTCCGATCCCCGCTAATATCGGGTCTGGTTTTCGTGATTTATTTTCGTAACTGTCCCCGGATTTCAAAGAGCGAGCGCTTCCAGGGTTTGCTGAATATCAGGAGGGAGCGGGCCGGCCTGGGCGGCCACGACGCTCTCCTCAATCTCTTCGGGTGTGGACGCGCCCACCAGGATAGTCGTAATCTCCCGATTGGCCATCAAAAAGCGCACACTCATCGCCGCAATCGAAAGACCCGTGGTCCGGGCCAACTCGAGGAGGCGCGCATCCTTGAAGATCGCTCCGTTGATGGGGCCTTTGCCCACAGAAAAAATGCCGCCAATCACATAGGCCATGCCCTGTTCACGAATGACCGGGAGCATCACACGCGGAGAAGTACGGTCCTTCAGCGAATACCCGCCGGCGGCCAGGCACATGTCGAGTTTCACCTGCTGCATCACATGAGCCAGGAGCTCTAACCGGTAGCCACTGAGACCCAGGTAGCGGCAGAACCCCCGCACCTTGGCCTCACGAAGGGCTTGCATCACCGGTGCATTCTCGTAGTCGAGCGACTCCTCAATCTCCACGATCTCCATCTGCTCCCCTTCTTTCGCGTCCGGCTTCCAGAATCGTCTATGTTGCATATCGTGGCCTAAGAGCACGTCGACCCGGTCACGACGCAGGACACGGAGGTTGTCTCGTACCTGCGCGAGACAATCTTCTACCGAATGATTGTAGGTCCGCCAGGCATTAATCTTAGTGGCCAGTAAATGCGGCTTGCTCGTCCCCTCGAGCCCCTCACCCATAATGCGTTGCGATTCACCCTCGCTGATCCACTTCCCATCAGCCGCGATGCCGTACCAAGGAGAGGTATCAAAATAGCTGATCCCCAGATCCAACGCATGTTTGACGGTGGCCAGCCCGTGCTGATAGCTGTGCTTATGGAGCGCGGCGCCACCCAGCCCGATGAGGCTGACCATCTCCCCTGTACGCCCGAAGGGGCGCTGTTCCAGTGTCCCTGTCATAGAAACTCCTCCCCAGGCCTCGCCCACGGCTTCAGCTCCCCGATGATCGGTGTGTCGCGCGTGATGCGCTCCGCATTGCGGTCGCCCAGATGGCCCACGCCGTACCAGACCTTGAAGCCCAGGAGATCGAGAAGCTCTTGGGAGGCTTCCTCATACACCTCAGGAAGCAACACCAACGGATAGTTCTCGAAGGGCCTGAACATGGGCGGTTGGTAAGCGAAGGTGAGGCCCTTCCGCTCGCCAGTACGCTCGGCCTCGGCCTGCTCGCTGAGGCGCTCGCGTGCTTCGGCAAGCTGTTTTGGGGTCAGCGCTTCCTTGACGAGACAATATCCATGCTCGTCGATATCTCGTTTCATTGTCCCGGCGTCCCGGGTCCAAGTGGGTAGGGTCATTTTGCCTCCTAGATAAAGATAAACTCGGTTCTCATCGCACGGCATCGTAGAATTGGTTCATGGCCTCAATTTGTTGCTCTACTGCACCAATGCCTAGATTCGAGGTGTAAAACGTTACATGAGTGGCTCCAACACTCGCCCAGCGCTCAGCCTCCCTCTGCCATTCGTCCGGTCCACCGATGCTACTGACCACCCAGCCATCGAGACCAAATGCGCTTGGCTCCCGCCCCTCGGCCTGTAGATAGCTATGTAGGCGTTCCAGGGGACCTTCCAGCTTGTCCGGCCGAAACTGCGGCTGTAGTGGAATCCACCCCTGGCCGTATTTCGCAGCGCGTCTCAACACCGGCTCCGCTCCACCGCCAAACCAAATCGGAATCGGCTGTTGAATCGGCAGGGGCTTGATCCCCGCGTGGTGCACCCGATCGAACTCGCCATCAAACGTGACCTTGCGGTTGGTCCAGAGCAGGTTCATCAGTTCGCACTGCTCCGCCTGGCGACGCCCCCGCACGCGCATGTCCTGACCTAGCCCCTCATATTCGATGGGGCTGAACCCCACTCCAATTCCCAGGCGCAACCGGCCGCCGGAGACGATATCGAGCTGGGCCGCTTGTTTGGCAACCAGGGCGGTTTGCCGTTGCGGTAGAACCAACACCCCGCTGGCGAGGCCGACCCGCTCAGTCACCGCCGCGATGTACGCCATGGTCACAAAGATTTCATGGAACGAGTCGTCCACATCATACGGCCCATCCATGTCGGGTATCGCGGACCAGTCAGCCCCGAGGACGCGGTCCGAGACCACAACAAAATCGAAGCCGATCGCCTCTGCCGCCTGGGCCCAATCGCGGATCGCGACGTGGTCGGTCGGCAGGTCATTGGTCGGAAAAAACGCGCCAATCTGAATACTCATACTCTTTCCTTTCTATTCTCAAATCCAAAAGTCATGAAGCTCTCCTTTTCAAAACATGAACCTCCCCCCATTCACACTGAGGGTCTGTCCGGTAATATAGCTGGCTTCGTCCGAGGCAAAGAAAGCCACAGCCGCGGCCATTTCCTCAGGTGTCCCTTTGCCCGTTTTTCTATACAATTTAGGAGTGCTGGGAGGAAGCTTTTTTAAAACATGTGACTCATTCTTTTGCATGTGCTCTACAAAAAGATCCCCTCCTGGAGTAGTGGCGAAAGGGGAAACACTGTTCACCGTGATATTATGTTCCATGAGTTCTCGTGCCCAGGCCTTGGTCAAGGCGATGATCCCAGCCTTGGCGGCTCCATAAGCCGCTTCACCGAACTCCCCTTCCCGACCTGCATCAGAACTCATATTGACAATCCTGCCATATTTTCTGGGGACCATCCCCTCCAGGACCGCTTTGGTCACCGTCATGGGTCCCCTGAGATTCAGCGCTATTTTCCAGTCCCAGCTCTCCTCGGTACTCTCAATGAAAAGCCCGAATTCATCCCCACCGACATTGTTTATCAGGACGTCAATTCTTCCAAAGGTATCTTCAACCTCCCGGACGGCGCGCTTCACATCCTGGCTGTCGGTCACATCCATCTTCACCGCGATCGACTTTTTTCCTCCCTGGGAGAGGATCTCCTCAGCCACCACCTGCGCATTGTCAAGTTGGATGTCCAGAATGGCCGTCATAGCGCCCTCGCTGGCGAGCCTCCGGGTGGTTGCTTCCCCAATCCCTTGAGCCCCGCCCGTGATAATAGCCACTTTCTCTTCGAAACGTTTCATAGGGTCCCTTTCTTCATTATTACGAAGCCTTGCTCACGGCTTCAGCTCCCCGATGATCGGTGTGTCGCGCGAGATGCGCTCCGCGTTAAAGTCGCCCCGGTGGCCAATGCCGAACCAGACCTTGAAGCCCAGGAGATCGAGAAGCTCTTGGGAGGCTTCCTCATACACCTCAGGAAGCAACGCCATCGGATAGTTCTCGAAGGGCCTGAACATGGGCGGTTGGTAAGCGAAGGTGAGGCCCTTCCGCTCGCCAGTCGGATCCTGAGAGAGGTAGGCTCCAGCTCCATGAATGAGCCGGCCGTCGAAGATGAAGCAGTTGCCGGCCGGGCCTGTCACCTGTATCTGGTTCTTAATGTCGTCCTTGTTCGGTCGGCGTCCGAGCTTGTGGCTGCCGGGCACGATCCAGGTTGCGCCGTTTTCGCTGGTGAAGTCGTCCAGCATCCAAAAGACATTGCACACGATGCACGGCATCAGGGTCACTCCTGGTGTCACGGGCTGCCCAGGATTCGCGCGTGTGATCGATCCGGCTCGCATCGGCTCGTCATAGCGGCCGGCCGATGGGACGAACCATTGGTCCTGGTGCAGCGTCTGCGCTTGGCCACCACTGCGAATGATGACCGCCAAGAGATTTTGGATACGGATTTCCTCGCCGAGCACATGGCGCACAATGTCCAGAATGTCCGGCAGCGCAGCCATCTCGCGAAAGATGCGGCCCTTGTTTGCGAGAAAATTCACAGCTTGGTTGTTGCCATCCTCGGGTTCCGGAAATTCTCCCAGGTCATCAGGGATCCGGCCGTTACTGAAGAAGCCGACGCCGGCCTTGCGCTCGGCCTCGGCCTGCTCGCTGAGACGCTTTTGAGCTTCGACAAGCTGTTCCGGGGTCAGCGCTTCCTTGACGAGACAATATCCATGCTCGTCGATATCTCGTTTCATGGTCCCGGCGTCGCGGGTCCAAGTGGGTAGGGTCATTTTGCCTCCTTTATAAACTTTGAATACTCATACTCTTTACTGCTTACTCAATAATTTCAAGCCAAACTATCTTTGCAGGCCCGTCTGTCATACCTGCCGACTTCTGCCCGTACTCACTTTCAGGATCTCGGTTAGGATCTTTCGTGTAATTTTCATAATCTTCCATTTTTTCCCATTTACACCATATGTGGACGGTGCTTTGACCCGAATCATCTGTGGAAACTCCACTTTCCAAAGAAATAAGCCCAGGTTTTGATTTTGTGAGAGCAAATCCTTTTGGAGACTTCAATAAATCCACAAATTCATCCTTCTTATCTTTTTTAATTTTCATTTCACAGATATAAAGTACAGCCATATTCCTCCTGCAAATTAAAATATTAAAGAATCCACCTTGACTAGCCGTCCGCGACTAGCCATCCGCCATAGAAGGTGGTTTTGATGGGCCCCTGGAAGGGGCGTCTCGTGATCGTACTCGTGAGCCGTGCTCGTGAGCCGTGCTCGTGCTCGTGAACGAAACGGCATCCCTGAGAATCCTGGATTCCCTGCCGTCTCTTCTATTCGGAATCCCCCTCTCAAGGGAATCGGGAACGTTTCTATCGAGCACGAGCACGATTACGAACACGGGCACGTTTCTGGCAGAGCCGATTATCTCTGACCATGACTAGGCTGGGCCGTATTCGGATCCCCGCCCAAAGGACGTGGTTTAATCAGATAAAATTAAAGCTCTCATTCTCACAAATCTGAACCTTAACCTTTGGTAGCGCCTGCCGTGAGGCCTGACACGAAGTATTTCTGTAGCACGAGAAAGGTTACGATGATGGGCAGGCTGACAGTGACCATTGAAGCAGCTAGTCCACCATAGTTCGTGTATAAAAAACCTATGTAGGTATTCTTGAACCCTATAGGAACCGTGGCCAGCGTTAAATCGGTAAGGAGTATAATAACATACATCAGGTGATTCCAGGCTGCCAAAAATGAGAACATTCCGACGGCCACGAGCGCCGGAATAATGAGCGGCAGAACAATTTTGGTCAGGATTTGGAATCGATTGGCGCCATCGATGAGCGCGGCCTCCTCAATCTCCTTATCGATCGTGTCGATATAGGTTTTAAGCATCCAAATGGAGAAGGGTAGCACCAAACCGGTGACACCCAGGATGATCCCGGCGTGGGTGTTGAGTAAATTGAGCGATCGATAGACCAGGTAGATGGGTAACATGATCGCGACGTAGGGGAACATCTGGGTCGAGAGAAGTGCTAGCAGCAGTGGGTTTTTGACGGGAAAGTCAAATCTTGAGAAACCGTAGCCGGCCAGGGCGGCCAAGACCATGGTAAGGAAGGTCACTGAGAAGGATACGATCGCCCCGTTTATGGCAAAGGTCAAAGTGCGACTGACCCCCCAATTTAACTCCTTGTACCCATCAGCTGTGGAAAGCCAAATTTCCCTGTAGTTTTCTAGCGTCCACTCATTGGGTATCAGGGTGGGAGGCACGCTGTAAGACTCCTCCCAGCTCTTGAATGAGGTAATCGTTATCCAATAGAGGGGAAACGCAACGAAAACTAGGGCCAAAAGCAGAATGACGAACTTTGAAGTAGTAAGCAGATGTCTTGAGCTTGTCATCTTAATCCCCCAGCACTTTCATACTTCTCAGATACAGGTAGGCGAATCCCGTAAGCGCCAACAACCAAACGACGCCGATGGCGGAGGTGAGGCTGAAGTTTAATTGTTCAATGGAGGTTCTGTATGCCAGATTCACCAGGATATCCGTCTTACCGATCGGCCCTCCCTGGGTCGTGATAATAACGATATCAATGAAATTGAAGTTCCATATCACCATGAGGGTCGTCGTAATGACAATGACATTTTTGAGGTAGGGCAGCGTGATGTACCAGAAACGCTGAAATCGGTTCGCACCATCAATCACGGCGGCCTCTTCGATCTCCCCGGGAATGGTCTTGAGCCCGGCCAGGAACATGATCATGCAGAAGGGGAACGACATCCAAATGGTAGCTATGATCACGGCGGGCATGGCCGTATCCAAACCCGCAAAGAAATTTATCGGTTTGTCAAGCAGACCGATTTTCGTTAAGAAAAAACCGATAACGCCCCCTTTTTGAAGAGACATAAACATAAAGAGAAAGGCCACCAGGGCCCCCGGCAAGACCCACGGTATGATAAAGAATGCTCGGAGTATGCTATTTGTGCGGGTCTGTTTATTGAGCGCCAAGGCCAGCAGTAAACCAACCAGGGCCGCTCCGGCCACGGAAGATATAGTGTAGACGAGCGTCACCTGAACCGAATTCCAAAAGAAGCTGTAGGCGAAGAGTGTCTTGTAGTTGGCAAATCCGACCCAGGGCGATTCGTCCAGCTGAAACAGGTTAACGTCTCGAAAGCTATTGAGAATCCCCAGCCCGAGTGGGTAGAAAATCAGGCCGAAGACGACAAGCAAGGCCGGCAAGGTCAGCAAAAATCCATAAATCCTGTCCCTCGTCTGTAAGTTCAGCTTGATGCCGAGGGAGCCCATAGTGCGGTTCATCACCTGTGCGGTATTAAGATTATTGGCTCCTTTGGAGTCGTAAGATAGCTCATGGTGCTACCAATGTCGTTAAGGTAAAATGGGCTGTGTCATGTCCGAATGTACTTGGAAGCGAAGCGGCGGGGCAGGACAGTGTCCCGCCCCTCGGTGCGGTAACTTCTATTACATACGGGTGACGATCTTAATGTTTGCTTCTGCTTCCTCCAATATCTCGTCAATCGGTTTATCCGTAAATACCGCTTTGTTCGCGGCATCAATGACGAATGGCGCCGCTCTACTCCACATTTTATGCAACCTTGGCATTCTTACAAAGGGAAGGGAGTTGTTTTTCGCCGCGCGGTGTATGGCATTATCGTAGGGTCCGCCGGGCTTAAACATTTCCTTCTGCACACTGAGCGCGGGGGTAATAGTTTGATTAAAATGCCACAAGTTCTCTATCGCCCATGGATCGGTTGTAAACCAATAGGCAAATTTCCAGGCTTCTTTCTTCACCTTACTCTGTTCGGAAATAGCCAACTGATGGGCGACTGGCGGCGTTACCGGATCATCCCCCTTATTCAAGACGGGAAGTTTTGCCAATGTAACGCTCCCATCATAGAGCCCACCGCCCCCCCAACGATCAGGATTAGCCGAAAGCAGATTACCTAGCAACCAAACCCCATCGATAAGCATTCCCAACTTTTCCATTGCAAACCCTCTTTCCCTTGGTGCCCCGATATCTTCCCCGGGACCATATAGCAATCCCGCTTTTGCCATCTTTCTCCGCCATTCCAGCCAGACCTTGGCTTCGGGGGTATTCAAACCAATCTCACCCTCGGCAAGATTCTCCAGCGGAAAGACCCCAAAGTTCCAGGGCTCCCATATATTATGGTAATCCATCGTCCAATTCCAAGAAGGTACCCAAAAATAAAAATCTTCGCCATTGGATTGATCGCGTACCTTGATCGCGTTCTCGTATACCTCATCCCAGGTTTCCGCGATCCCAACATCATACTTCTTCAGGAGATCGAGATTGACCCACATGCTCGAAGGAGCCATCATCCATGGAATGGTATATACCGCATCACCTATTTTTCCTATGTCACGTGTATTTGGATCCAAATCCGCCAGTTCTTCTGGTGTTGCAAGCTTGGTTAGATCGGCTAAAACGCCATTTATGGCAAGGTCGTAAAACCATAACTCGTCCAGCCACATGAGATCCGGTGCGTCACCCCCCGCTGCTCTCACCAGCAGTGACTGTGATGCATCACCCCAGCCAACACCTACCATTTGAATCTCCACATGGGGGTTTAGTCGCTCATATTCCTCAATGGCTTTTTTTATAGCCTTTTGAGCTGGTGGCCACGCCCACTGAAAACTGTCGAATTGGATGACGGTTTTCTGGGCATACACGCTCCCAGCCAAGAAGACGCTTGCTCCCAGGATGAGAGCCAGCAGGGTTGCCCTGAAGGTTGATTTGCAGTTTAGATTAAACATAGCGATTATTGTTTTCATAAGATTCTCCTTAAAAAAATAAATGACAAAATGGCATTAACAGAATAGCGATTTTCGATTTCATAAGATTCTCCTTAAAAAATAAAAAAAATGACAAAATGACGCTCTCACGCGCCCATGATTTTCAAAACGGGTTTTATTCCATAGGCATTTCCTCCTTTAATGATGATTTACTTCGAGTGTCTGACCGATAACCCTTTTCTCCCCTTAAATCGTCCCCTTGCTTCGCGTTGGGACGCGCTGCTTTGGAGTTTTAGTCAGGGACCTCTCCCTTCCTCAGCGGAAAGAATTGATTTGTTTGGAATAATATAGGCAAGGATGGTGCCAAAACGGTGTGGGATAGTCTAAGTGACTGAATTCACAAGAATAATTGATTGACAGAGGAAGTTTCGACAGGTTTTGAAAAGATCGCAGAGTGGGGCCAAATGGCCCCATGCTACCGTGGATTTTCAGGGTAACCTACTGAAATATAAGGAAAAATTAAAACTGGGGTCATTTCGCCACATTATGGGGCTCAAACACCCCATAACTCCTCATCTTTTTAAAAAGTGTCTTTCGGTCAATGCCAAGCTTAGAAGCAACTTTGGAGCGGTTCCAATGGTACCTTTCCAATTGCTTCAGGATATATTCTCTTTCGAAATGCCCTATCGCGTCTCGGAGCAACTCTTCATTTGGCCGGATCGGTTCGAATTTCATCTCCGGCGAAGGGACCGGCGCTTTTAAAGGGGCTCCCAGAAAATCCAGCCTCTTCAAGGAAACGTAGCGGTGCAACGTATTTTGGAGTTCTCTCACATTGCCCGGCCAATCATAGGAAGTCAGAGCTTCCATGACAGCGACGGTGATTGTGGGCAGGTTCTTTGAGGGGGGGTGATTTTGCATAAAATGCTCGATCAAAAGGGGGATATCCTCTTTACGTTCCCTGAGAGGCGGCAAGTGAATGGGGATAATGTGGATGCGGTAGAGGAAATCCTCCCGCATCAATCCCTTTTTCACCTGTTCTTTTAAATCTTTATTGGTGGCGGCAATGACGCGAAAATCGGAGATTTCCGCTTCAAGTCCGCCTACTGGCGTGAACCCTCCGCCCTCAATAGCACGCAGCAGTTTGGCTTGCAGATTGGGGCCGATTTCACCCAATTCATCCAGGAAAAGCGTGCCTTTGTCTGCCTGTTGGAGCAGGCCGCGCTTATCCATGTTGGCTCCGGTAAAGGCCCCTTTTTTGTAGCCGAAAAACTCGCTTTCCAAGAGGGTTTCCGCAACGCCGCCGGCGTTGACAGCAACAAAGGGTTTTTCTTTTCTATCACTCATCTTATGGATGGCTTCAGCCACCAATTCTTTACCGGTCCCTGATTCACCATAGACAATGACACCCGCATCGCTAGCCGCCGCCTTTAAGATCAATTCATAAATCTTTTGCATCACGGGGCTTTTGCCGATGATCTTTCCGAAGCGGTAACGCTCCTTAATTTTGACCTTCAGGCGGACATTCTCCTCACGCAAGGAGGTTTCGCTCTCTTTCAGTTCGTCCATTGCCTTTTTAAGGTTTTCGTGAAGCCTGGCATTTTCCAGGGAAATAGCGATCTGGGAGCTAAGGTGCTTGATCACCTCGAGTTGCCGGGAAGTGAAGGCCCCCTCAACCAGGTTATTTTCCAGGTAAATGGTGCCGCTCAAGGCGGAGTGATGAATTATCGGTGCGCACAGGATGGATTTAGGACGCTCCCTCTGGATATAATCATCCATGGCAAACCGTTCCTCGCGAGCGGCATTGTCCAAAACCAGGTGTTCCCGGGTTTGTTTCACCCAGGAGATGACCGAGAGGGAGAGGGATTGGACCTTTTCCACAGGCAGGGAAAGCGGCAGGAAATATTCGACCTGCTCGGCGCTCCCGCGGGCAGCGATAAGAGACTGACCTTCGGTTTCCAGTATCAGGGCTGCTGTCTGGGCCCCGGCATTTTCTATGAGAATGCGGAGCAGGATCTCCAGCAGTGGTTCCAATTCGAGGATACTGGAGATGGCCTCCGAGGCTTTGAGAATCGTCCCTAGATCCAGGTTGGCCGAAGGAGACGCCGCTTCAGCACGATCATCGGCAATCAGCCCGGGATATCGAGACTTCAGGTGGGCAACCTTCCGTTTTGCCCCCCAGGCTTCGTATTTTTCCATTGATGAGCGCAGGTAAGAGCCGGCGGCGACGTTCTGCCCCTGGTTGAGCAAGTACCTGGCTGCCAGTTCATTGGCCAGGGCTTCCTCGTGGATAAACTCGCTCTCTCTGGCCAAAGCGATGGCCTGGTCATAGTGGTGCATAATGGTATCGGGTTCACCCTCCAGAACCCGCATCCGCTCGGCTTCCACCAAGTGGTATTTATGCAAATAATTGGGCGGTGCGCAGCGCGCCAGTTTTTCCAATGTATCCTGATGTTCATGGACTTGGGTGAGGATCTCCTCCTTTTCCCTGTCAGGCACCTGGCCGTAAACCGCGAGGAGAGCGAGGGATCGGTAGCAGTTGGCCAGGGGATCAACAAGGGAATCCTTGTAGGTTTTCATCAGGTTGATCATTTCAAAAACCGTCTCCCGGGCTGCTTCGTATTCTCCAAACAGAGTTTGCAGCACCAGCTTTTGGTAATTAAAATGGCTCTGTTCATAATATGAGTACTCCGTGCTTGTCACCCTGTGGTATTGATCCATGATGCCGCTCGACAAGGTCGCAGGTTCCTCCATCAGAACCATGACCGTCTTCATCAGCATTTCGACCCGGGGAGACCCGAGAATATAATCGATCTTCTTGAGAGCAAGCTTCAGCGTCGATAATTCCCCTTTCAGCCAATTCAGCTCTTTCCCGCACATAAAGGCAATCTGACATCTTATGACAGCGCTTTGACCGGCATTGAAGAAATCTCCCGTTTCGATTCCCATCTGATGAGCTTCCAGCAAGGGATCCAATGACGCTGATAACGGCTCCTGGTAGAACCGGGTCGCGGTGTTGAAAGCAAAGGAAACTCTACCGTTTATTTCCTTCAGAGCAAGCGCTTCCATGAGCTGTATGCTCAGACGACCGAGTTCATAACCAAATTCAAAATCCTGCATAAACTGGCAATATATTATTCCAAGTTGACAATAGAATTCGGGTGAATGTTTCGGATGAAAATGATTCAGCAGTAAAGAGATGCGTTTTGCAGCGATGGGCTGCCAAAGACCGCCATCCAAAGCAACCCCAGTCTCGCCATAGGCCATATGGATATCATAGAGGATATGGACAAGGACCTCGGCATCCGGTTGGGTGAGCGGCTCAAAGCGCATCACGTCCGCGACGCTTTTACCGGCCAGGCTGGATTTGATTTGAGCGAGGGTCTGCTGCCACTGGTCTAAAGACAAACGGCTGAGTTGACACCCCAATTTCTTCAGAATTTCCGCGCCCGTTTCCATAGCCTTCTTTATTTCACCCCGGGTGGTGTACGCCTTGATCCGGCATCGATAAACATTGGCCAGGTCAAGGTCCTCTCGGGCGTTGTCTTTTACGGCACCCGCCAGCTTCTCCATCAGGTCTGACCGGCCGCAGAGCCATGACATCTCTGTGGCCTCCTCATGCAGGGATAAGGCCAGGGGGTATTGTCGTTTCCAGGCGGCTTCTGAAAGCTCCAGGCCGATGGTAAAATATTCCAGGGCTTGTTCAAAAGCCGAAGCCGCTCTGGCCTTAAGACCGGCTTCCAGGTTGAGTTCTGCCAGGTGCGATCGTTCTTTCCATTTATCCTTCACCCTCCGGGCCAGGTTGAGATGGTGGACGATGTCAAAAAGCAGATCTTCACCTTTCTCCGGAGAGTATTGCTTGTGCAGGGTCTGACCGATTTGAAGATGGACCGGCTGTTTCTCCTTTTGCGCGATGAGGGCATAGGCGGCCTGCTGCACCCGGTCATGCAGGAATTTGTAGCTGCCACCCTCCGCGCTCGCTCCGGCCAGAGGATTATCCAGCTCCGGGGCCCGGGAAAAACCGAGAATCAACCCGGTTTCCAGGGCCGGCAACAGGTTCTCATAGATCTCCCCGCTTCCGGCTCCGCTGATGAGTCCCAACGATTCCAGGTCAAAGGTATTGCCGATACAGGCCGCCAGGCTTAAGAGTCGCCTGGTTTCAGAGGAAAACCGGTGGAGCCGGTCAATCAGCAAATCCACCACATTCTCGGTCACCGCCAGGAACTCGATGGCAGCCAGCTCCCAGATCCATCGTTTTTCCTCAGGGGAGTAGTGGATCAGGTTCTTCTCGGAGAGTAGGGTTAAAAACTGGCTCACAAAGAAGGGATTGCCGCCGGTTTTGCGCACCAGGACCTCGGCCAGCGGTTTGGCCTCCTCGGGAAGGCAGTGGCAGGTATGGACGAGCAGTTGTGAGATATCCTCCGGGTTCAGGGGCTTTAAGGGGATTATTTGCACAGGCAGACCTGATTTTTTGATCACCTCACGACTGATCGTCAACCGATGATCGGCCTCCACCTCGTTGTTGCGATAGGCTCCCAGGAAAAGCAGAGGTTTCCTCTCCGGATCCTGAGCAATGCGTTCCACCAGCTTGAGGGTATCGGCATCCACCCACTGCAAGTCGTCCAGAAAAATAACCAGGGGATGGGTTTTTTCACAGAAAACAGAGATGAACTCCAGTAAAACGGTAGTGAAGCGGTTGCGGGCCTCCTGCGCTCCCATTTCCGGTAGCGGGGGTTGCGGGCCGATCACCTGCTCCAATTCCGGGATCACCCGGGTCACCAGTTGTCCGTTGGGTCCCAGGGCAGTCCGTATCCTGCTTTTCCAACGCTCCATTTCGGATTTGTCTTCGGCCGATATTTCCCGGATGAGTCCCCGCAGCGCCTGGATCAGGGCGCTGTAGGGGATATTGTGCCGGAGCTGGTCAAACTTGCCGGAGATGAAGAAGCCGTTTTTTTGGGCAACGGACTTATAGATTTCACCGACCAGGGCGGTTTTACCGACACCTGCGGATCCCGAGATCAGCACCATCTCGGTCGCTCCTTGGCTGACTCGCTCCAGGGCAGCCTCCAGAGCGGTGATTTCATCCTCCCGGCCGTAAAGCCCCGGGGCGATCTGCAATTCTTTGGGAACGTCCTGGCGGCCCAGGGGAAAGTCGATCAGGCTCCCCTGTTTTTCGAACTGCTCCACACATGTCAGCAGATCGGCTGAAAGGCCCGAGTGACTCTGGTAGCGCGCCTCGGCACGCTTGGCCATCAGTTTCATCACCAGGCGGGAAAGGGTTTTGGGCACCTGCGGCGCCACCTGGTCCAGGGGTACGGGTTGCCGGGCAATGTGAGCGTGGATGATTTCCATGGTCTCCCGGGACCCAAAAGGCACTCTCCCACTGAAAAGTTCGTAAAGGGTGGCCCCCAGGGAATAAAAATCACTGCGATAATCAAGCGGGCGGTTCATCCGACCGGTCTGCTCAGGAGAGATATAGGACAGGGTTTCCTCGCTAAGCTGAGGATTCAACGTCGTCGAATTTTCCCGGTGAAGCCGGGTGGCCAGGCCGAAGCCGGTCAGTTTGACCGTTCCCGTTGCCGGATCGACAAAAATATTGAACGGATTGATCATTTTATGCAAGATGCCCTGCCGGTGCGCTTCTTTCAGAATACCGGTCAGAGAAAGCGCTACCTTCAGCGAGTCCAGCAGCTCGAACCGGGCGGCATCCATCAGATTTCTTAAAGGGAGCCCTTCCGTGTTTTCCAGGATCAAAGCCCATCCGTTTTCACACTGCACCAGTTCCCGTGATTTGAGGACCCCATCGATCTTAAGAGCCTGAGTGATCTCATGCTCATGCCGCATTTCCGCCAGCTCCTGCGCGCTCTGCTGAGGGGAAGCCGATCCCTTGATCAGGACCGAAAGCTCATCGCTTTGCCGCCTGCCGCGCCAAAGCCTGGTCCGACTGCTTTCAAAAATGACCTCCTCCAGCGAGTAACCCGGAATCTCTGCATTTTCCCCACTGGAAACCAAGTTCGTGTTGTTCACAACCGGTTTTGGAGGTACAGGAGACAATTTATCGTTTTGATCTCCTTTTTTATTCTTCGTATCCGCCGGATCACGACCCAGGACCACCTCATGCAGCAGGTTCCTGGCAATGTGGCGGGCTTCTTTGGCGGTCAAAATCCCATGCGTGCCAATGGTATAGCGCCTCAGGCGTCCCTTGATGCGATATTGCAGGAGATAAACCCGTCTGCCCTTGGGGGTTATTTTACAGCCGAACATCGGCAGCTCCGTATCCCAAAGGAAGCGGTCTTTTCTCTCGCATGACAGATTTTCGACGGAATGCTTGCTGATTTTACCTTTCATCGTCCTCCTGCCATTATAAATATCAAATAGAAATCAATGATGTTGCTTGACGCATCGATTCCACATGACTCATCGGGCAATGTCACCGATGTTGAAAAGGGACAGTAATAAAATAGCAATCAATAGTCAACAGAATTATTTATCAAAGAGAATCCAGAAACGTCACTGCTGCTGAAAAGGGACAGCAATCAAATAACATGATTGTGAAAAGGGGTCCGCTCGTCAAAAACGTTGGATTTGTGGGATATCATGTCAAAGGGAATGTTTGATCAAACGAGGTGCGAATACTTCAAACTCAAAAAATTCATCGTTTCAGCCATTCTTGAAAGCCTATAAGCCAAATTCCCAGGACGTTGATCAAGCATAAAAATACTGCTGCGCTTCCTAAATCCTTAGCCCGTTTTGATAGAGGGTGTTGATCCAAAGAAACACGATCCACAATCGCTTCAATAGCAGAATTGAGAATTTCAACAATCAATACCAGGAGCACACTGCCAACCATCATGGCTCTCATAGAAAAGTTGATTGAAAGAAAAAAAGGAATTGGAATCATCAAACAGGCAAGAATCAATTCCAGTCGGAAAGCCGCTTCATTCTGAAAAGCTGCTTTTAAACCATCCCAAGAATAGAAAAAAGCTCTGCAAATTCTTAAAATTCCATTATTTTCATTTTTTTTCATGGAACAAATTCAATATCAATTCAGCTTTCGTACTCAGAAGTTCAACGACGATTTTAATTAATCTCATTAAACCACCAGCTCTGCTGGTGCGAACCTAATAGGCTTTGCCGGTCAGACATGAGAAACGTATCCGTGTCCGTTAGCCGTGCTCGTGCTCGTGAACGGTCAGTGAATTCGACGGCACATTTTGGTTAACATAGAAACAATGCGATGAAGTAACTGTTTCCCTTCGTCAAATAAAGGAGGCTGGATGATCTTCAACACGTTTAAAACATCGAGAATAGCAGCGCATTCCATTGCGGAACCTCGGTCAAATGCATAGAATCGTTGCTTGTCAGGAAAGGAATTTTTTCCACAGCCTTCTGCGATATTGAGAGGAATCGACCATGAGGTCCTTTTCAGTTGGTCAACTCAGGCTGAGTATCCTTTTGGCAATGTTTCGATGACTTGGACAGATAACGCTAAAAATTCGATGGAACATTGGTATACCTCGAGTTTTTCATGATCTGACATGGCAGCCTTTTTCGTTCACGAGCACGAGCACGTCTTACGATGACGAACACGTTTTGCCCTCATCCTGGGGGCCTCTTCAAGCCACCGGCTCTGCCGGTGGTGATGACTTTATGATCCACAAATCCGATGGCGGAGATGTGTGAGAATCGAACTCACCTGTGACAGTGTTAGTGCCACACACGCGGGTTTGAAGCCCGGGGCGCCCACCAGTGACGCATCCATCTCCCTGAAATCGAAATTGGAATAAAAAAACAAATTTTGAATCCGGCGTCAGCCCCCATCTATTCTTCGATGGGAAACGTTGACATCATTTTCTCCGCAGGAAACATCGTTTTCAAGTTAAAATCCGACGGCCTGTCCGTCTTTGCGTGGTTCGCTGGCAGCCAGGTAGCCATCCTCGAGCTTCCAAACGCACTGTCCCCCTCCAAAATTCGGTCCAATGGGATGAATGGTAATTTGGTGGCCACGGTCCTTTAAATCGTCAAGGGTGGTAGGTTCGATCCCCTCTTCCATCCAGATATCATCGGGTCTATTGATCATCCAGCGAGGAGCGTCCAGCGCCATTTGAGGATTCTGTTTCCAGAATGTGAATCGTAACACCATTTGCAAGTGTCCCTGGGCTTGCATGTGTCCTCCCATAACGCCAAAAGCAGAACGGGGCCGGTTATCCTGGTAAATCATCGCAGGAATGATTGTATGCAGGGGGCGTTTCCCGCCGTCAACACAATTGGGGTGATTTTTATCGAGTACAAAACATGCACCGCGGTTTTGCAGGCTGATTCCGGTTTCTGGAACGACCACCCCCGAGCCAAAACCGGCAAAATTCGATTGAATGAAAGATACCATCATCCCGCCCTGGTCCCCACAGCAAAGATAGACCGTTCCCCCTGGTAAAGGAACGCCGGTTTGAGGAAAACCGGCTTGTTTCATGTTGATTTGCTGTGCTCTTTGCTTCAAGTAGTCGGGGTCCAGCAACGATTGTGGCGGAATCTGCATGAATGCCGGGTCGGATACATGGGAATGCAAGTCGGCAAATGCCAGCTTCATGGCTTCCAACTGGATGTGAAGGGCATCAGACGACTCGGGATTCAAACTTTCCAGATTAAAGTACCGGCAAATTCCGAGAGCAATCAAAGCGGCCAATCCCTGGCCATTGGGTGGAAGTTCATAAAGATCGAAATTTTGGACATCAATAGAAAGAGGCGAGACCCACTCAACCCGATGCGAATGCAGATCTTCGAGTTCCATGGCGCCTCCCTGGGCTTTGCTGTGGGCAATAATCTTTTCAGCCAGATCTCCATGATAAAATGCTTCTCCCTTCGATTCAGAAATTTTATGTAAAGTTTCTGCAATATAGGGATTTTTAAAAAGTTCTCCAGCTCGAGGGGCGCGTCCTCCAGGGGCAAAAGTTGACAATAAATCTTCACGATCATTAAAATGGTCGACTTGTAACGCCCAACTGCTGGCGGTCACTGGCGAGACGAGAAATCCCTCCCGAGCGTAGCGAATGGCAGGTTCGAATAAGTCGGCAAACTCGAGTTTTCCATAGTTCCGGGAGCATTCAACCCAAGCCGAAACCGCTCCGGGAACCGTGACCGTATCCCAGCCATTATGGGGCATCGTCGAATATTCAGAAAAATATTTCCTGGACCATTTCTTGGGACTTTTGCCAGAGGCATTCAATCCAATCAGTTGATCTCCTTGATTGAACAAAACGAAGGCATCACCCCCGATGCCATTGGAAGTGGGTTCGACAACCGTAAGAGTTATTGCAGCCGCCAATGCGGCGTCCATTGCGTTTCCACCACGGTGGAGCATTTCCAGACCGGCTTGGGCTGCGAGAGGTTGTGAAGTGGTAACGACGTTTTTAGCAAGTACAGGTCGACGAGTGGAGGGATAAAGTTGATTCCAGAAGTTGGCAGTCATGTTCGTTAATTGATAGTAGTTGTTCGTTTCAAGCAACCGCTTTCATGCTTCGTGAAGGAGGCGATGTTTTCCGTAGACCGTCCGAGTTCGATGAGAAATTCATCATTTAAATTCTTATAATTTTTTACAGGCTTGACTAAAAATCTCTTGCTTCCATAGAAAAAAGGGGTTCAACGATTATTCACAAAAAGGAATGTTTTTTCTCAAACGTATTGGCTGAAAAAGTAGCACCGATGAAATCTTTTATCAACGAGAATCACCCCTCGAAATTTTTCGGAGGTTTTGTTTTTTCCAATTGAAATAGCTGCTGATTGTTTAACCTTCAATACCAAAACAAGACGAGGCGTATTTCCATTCTTCAGCAGGATCTTGATTTTGATCTGTCAACTTCCAACTAAATTGAGTAAATATATAACATTGTTGACGTTATGAAGGTTCATAGCCGATTGAAAGACTGAATAGAAGGTGAAACCATGAGAGAGTTTTATTTCCAACCAATGTTTGAAGAAATGGAGGATACTACGGAGTATAGAAAAATCTCCGGGAATTACGTCTCCACACAACCTTTCGGGAACCAGGAAATGTTAATGGTGGACAGCAAAGGGCTGGAGATTCTGGCAAAAGAAGCCTTGGACGATGTCTCTCATTTGCTGCGCAGTTCTCATCTGGAAATGCTGGAGAGGATCCTCAAGGATCCGGAAGCATCTTCCAATGACAAGTTCGTAGCAATGGAACTTTTAAAAAATGCAATCATCGCAGCCGAAAGAGTTTTTCCATCTTGTCAAGATACCGGAACTGCTATCGTAATGGCCAATAAAGGAGAAATGGTCCATGTGTACGGTGATGATGAGGAAGCCTTGTCCCGGGGGATTTATGCAACTTTCCAGGATCGCAATCTTCGATTTTCCCAATTAGCCCCGCTTTCCATGTATGATGAAAAAAATACCGGAAATAATTTGCCTGCCCAGATTGATCTGCTGAGTAAGAAAGGCGACAGCTATGAATTTTTATTTATTGCCAAAGGAGGTGGCAGCGCCAATAAGTCTTTCCTGTATCAGAAAACCAAATCATTGCTGAATCCTCAGTCGATGGAACGATTCGTCAAAGAATCTTTGAATAGTTTGGGTACCGCGGCCTGTCCGCCTTACCACCTGGCCCTGGTGATTGGCGGACCCTCTGCAGAATCCAATTTAAAGACAGTCAAACTGGCTTCCTGCGGTTATTACGATAACCTGTCTGAGACGGGCAATATCCATGGCCGCGCATTCCGGGACAAGGAATTCGAGACGATAGTGGAAAAATGGGCTCGGGAAGGGGGTATCGGAGCTCAGTTTGGGGGTAAATATTTTGTACACGACGTGAGAGTCATCCGTATGCCTCGCCATGGCGCTTCCTGTCCTGTTGGCATCGGCGTGAGCTGTGCGGCAGACCGACAAATCAAAGGAAAGATCAATAAGGACGGAATTTTTCTGGAACAACTGGAAAGCGACCCGGCTCGTTTTTTGCCCGCAGATCTCACCGATCTGGAAAAAGAAGAAGCCATAGTCATTGATTTGAATCAACCGATGGAAGAGATCCGCAAGACACTCAGAAGCTTGAAAGTGGCTACCAGAATCATACTCAACGGACCCATGATTGTTGCCCGCGATATAGCCCATGCCAAACTTAAAGAAGGTCTGGACCGAGGAGAAGGATTACCTGAATATTTTAAAGAATTTCCCGTATATTATGCAGGGCCCGCAAAAACACCAAAAGGTTATCCTTCAGGAAGTTTCGGCCCCACCACTTCGCAACGAATGGACCCTTATGTGCCGGTTTTCCAAAAGGAAGGGGGGTCTTTGGTCATGTTGGGTAAAGGGAATCGCAGTCCTTTGGTTACTAAAAGTTGTAAAAAATATGGCGGTTTTTACCTGGGTTCCATCGGAGGACCTGCTGCTCGCTTGGGGAGGGATTGTATTAAAAAAGTAACCATCCAGGAATTTGAGGAATTGGGTATGGAAGCAATTTGGAAAATCGAAGTGGAAAATTTTCCCGCCTTCATCATTTGCGATGATAAAGGGAACGATTTTTTCAGAAATTGAAATAAGGTAAGCTGAGTTCGCCATTACTCATCAATCACAGGAGTATCCTGGTGTCTATGCCATCCTCGCTCAATCCCGGATCATCCTGATCCCGGATCATCCCGGACTAGATCCGGGACCAGGATGATCCCCGCTCCCCATCCCGCCAGGTGAGGATTCCTTTTCCATGCGCCATGTCATTTCGCCATTCGCCTTCGTATCGAGCCCCATCCGGCCAGGTGAGGGTCCCCTTTCCATGTTTCATGTTGTTTTGCCACTCTCCCTCGTAAAGTCTACCGTCTTCATCGGTCCAGGAAGCCCATTCCTCTGTTTCCGGGGGAACCTCCGGCTTGATCTCACTGGATGCCTGGCTTCCCACCTGGTTGACTTCATCCGGCGGCAGCCATTGGGTGGGGTTCGTACAGGCGATCAATGCGGAGGAGAGCAAAAAGGCTATGATTTTCAAGATTCGATTCGTTTTTTTCATTTTCCTTCCTGTCGATGATGGCGCAAGTCGAGAAGAAGCAACGTCTCCGCTCGATGGGCCTGGTTTTTGCGCAACGTCCCATGCGGATGGTCCGGAATTGTACTCGATTTGAGGCAGGGTTACAACTTCGAGAGGAGCCCTCAGGCGACCGGGGGAATATCGCTCCACCCGGACAGGTATCGCGGGGATTTGTGAGACTGCTTCATTTTCCATGCTTTGTCGTAAACCCCGCATGAGGCCACCCTCAGCGTCATGGGCCCCTCTTTTTGATTGATGCGGTCCATGGCCTTCATCAGGACGAGATCCTTTTCGGTATCCCCTGGTTCCAGGAATGACAGTTGAGAGGAGGATTGATCCCGGATGCCCGACAACTTGACCAGCGCTTTTTTGTATTCGTACCCTTCCCGGTAGAGCTGTTCGAGCAGGGAGAGGGCGTATTTGATCACTTTCCTCGTATCGGCCGTGTACGAGAGATAGTGTTTGCAATCCACTGCGTAGTACTGGGGTGTCTTTTTGAAAGGGTTCGTCCGGATCCAGACTTCGACCGTGGAGCATACCGACCTTTGTTTTCTCAATTTTTCACAGGCCACCGAAGCGTAATGGGAAACCGCTTCACGCAAGCTCTCCAGGTCATAAACCGCATCGCCGAAGGTACGGCTGCTGAGAATCTCTTTTTTCTTTTGCACCTCCAATTCGAGTTCGAAGCAAGGATTCCCTCGTAACTCTTCCTGTATTCTTCTGCCGACGATGGAAGTTTTTTTCCGGATCAGGCCTTCGTTGTTGAAATCCCGGAAATCCTTTGCAGTATGGATGTGGAGCTTCCTGAAACTCTGCGCAATGCGCCGTCCGATCCCCCACACCTCCTCGATGTCCAGTTGCGCGAGGACCTGGTCTTGTTGCCGGCGGTTCATCACGCAAACCACTCCTTTGCCGGAGTCCTGTTTTTTGGCATAAGCATTGGCTGCTTTGGCCAGCACCTTGGTGGGACCAATCCCGATGCTCACCGGAATTCCCGTATCGCGCTCCACGATTTTTTTGATTTGCGTTCCGTATTCATGCAGTCCCCGCTTTTCAAACCCGCTCAAGTTCAAAAACGCTTCATCCACCGAGTAAATCTCCAACTCCGGCGTGAATCGACTCAGGGTGACCATCACCCGATCGCTCATGTTGGTATACAAAGCGAAGTTCGAACTGAAGACGGCCACCTTGTTTTTTTCGCAAACGTCCTTGTATTTGAAATAAGGCGCCCCCATCGGAATACCGAGCTTTTTCAATTCCACCGTCCTGGAAACGAAGCACCCGTCGTTGTTGGAAAGGACGCCCACCGGAATACCGAGCAGGTCGGGCCGGAACAATCGCTCACAGGCGCAGTAGAAGGCGTTGCAGTCGACCAGGGCGAATACTTGATTCATCGGATTTCTCGCGCAGTGGCCACCACGATTCCCCAAACGGCGACTTCCGTTTCATTCGGAATTCGTATATCCTGGTAATCAGGGTTATCCGATCTCAGTATCACGCCGTTTTTGAAACGAAATATTCGTTTGCAAAGCAGTTCTCCTTCGAATGCGATGACCGCCACCCGGCCGTCCACCGGGTCGATACTGCGGTCAACGATTAAAACGTCGTCCGGGAGAATGAGAGGCGCCATCGCCTTGCCGGAAGCCTTGAAGAAGAAAGTGGAGGCCTTGTTTTTAACGAAACGCTCATCGAGCGATTGGTACTTTTCGCTGAAATCATCATGAATGCCAAACAATCCCATCCTTGCCTCGTAACGTATTTTAAGTCATAAGAATAATATAATACGTATATAATTAAATTTCAACATGCAATCAAGAGCAATCCATGTGTTTTTCCGTCGAAGTGGACAAAGACATTAAAAAACTGGCGGCACGCTTCCATGCATCGATCGACCGTCATGCTTTCGATCAATTTTCGTCCATGCAAAAAATAGAGACGGAATGGGACGAGGCAGGCATCAAAGAAACCCTCGGCTTGAAAAGGAAGCCCACCTCTCCTTTTTTTAAAGAAGCCGGTAGCAATGCTCGCATTTACCCGGGATATTTCGCACCGGTCATCGTCTGGGAAAATGGGATGAGGCAGATCCGTCCCATGCGCTATCGAGTGAGACCCCACGGATCGGCAGTGGAGATTCCTGCCCGGTTCAACGTTTTCAATGCCCGCCTCGATTCCCTGGAAACGCGGCGAACCTGGAAGGGCCTGTTCATGAAGAAACATGCCTTGTTTCCATTTTTCCGCTTTTTTGAATGGGTCCGCAATGTGAAAGGAAAGAAAGAACTGGTTGCCTTCGCCCCGGACAACTACGACCTTATGTGGGCTCCTGCCCTTTATGACAGTTGGGTATCGAAAGACAACACAATGGGCTTTCACTCATTTGCGGTGATCACCGACGACCCGCCACCGGAAATCGAGGAACAAGGGCACGACCGTTGTCCCATCTTTCTGCAGGAAACCCGGATCGATGACTGGCTTCAACCCCAGGGAAAATCTGGAGCATACTTCTACGAATTACTGCGACGCAAAGAACCCGTTCACTACCGTCACATGTCACCTACTTAAATTCCGGACCGAACCTGCTTGACTTTATAAATTTCAAGGGAGAAAAACAGCGTTTGAAAGCATCGAGTTTATCCCCGAGTGAAGTCATGACGATTTTGATTCACTTTCATCAATCCCACTATCGGGAGTTGAAATCCTATTATCGCGATTATGTTTCTCGTCATCTTCGCGCAGAATTTCCCCAATTAGTGAGTTACAACCGATTGGTCGAACTGCAACAATCGGTGTTGTTGCCTTTGTGTTACTACCTGCAAAGCCGCCAAGGTCTTTGCAGTGGTATCAGCTATATTGATTCGACTTCTTTGGCCGTTTGTCATAATCGTCGTATTCAGCGCTATCGCCGCTTCGCGGGATTAGCCGCTCGGGGCAACTGGATCGCCTCTTGTTGAGAAAACGCTTCATTATTGAAACCATCAACGACCCACTGAAAAATATTTCAGAAATTGAGCATTCCAGACATCGCAGTGTCAAAAACTTTATGGCTAATTTACTTGTTGGCTTAATTAATCTCATTAAACCACCAGCTCTGCTGGTGCGAACCTAATAGGCTTTGCCGGTCAGACATGAGAAACGTATCCGTGTCCGTGAGCCGTGCTCGTGAACGGTCAGTGAATTCGACGGCACATTTTGGTTAACATAGAAACAATGCGATGAAGTAACTGTTTCCCTTCGTCAAATAAAGGAGGCTGGATGATCTTCAACACGTTTAAAACATCGAGAATAGCAGCGCATTCCATTGCGGAACCTCGGGCCAATGCATAGAATCGTTGCTTGTCAGGAAAGGAATTTTTTCCACAGCCTTCTGCGTTATTGAGAGGAATCGACCATGAGGCCCTTTTCAGTTGGTCAACTAAGGCTGAGTATCCTTTTGGCAATGTTTCGTTGACTTGGACAGATAACGCTAAAAATTCGATGGAACATTGGTATACATCGAGTTTTTCATGATCTGACATGGCAGCCTTTTTCGTTCACGAGCACGAGCACGTCATACGATGACGAACACGTTTTGCCCTCATACTGGGGGCCTCTTCAAGCCACCGGCTCTGCCGGTGGTGATGACTGCTTATACCTGGCAACCGAAAGAGCCGGCCCTCAATATCGGAATGAAAGAGGCAACACAGCTGCAAATCATTTAATTCCTTATCTCGAACTCAGGTTAAAATACTGAATTTATGAAATGCTTATCTCGAACTCAGGTTAAGTTATCGATATAATTGGTAGCAGGGGGGAGAATTGAACTCCCGACCTCAGGGTTATGAATCCTGCGCTCTCACCAGCTGAGCTACCCTGCCAATTTGAGAAGAAAAGGAAATCCAGGTATGATTCAGAAATGCAGGGGAAACATTCTCGCTTTTCATTGTTGAGAATGTGAGAGTAAAGATTGTTTCAGTTGCCGGATCCGTTTTTATGCTCGAGAAGGGCCCGTTTTTTAAGTTCAAGCAATTCCATATCGACGTCGGTGTTCCCTCCTTCCAACGCGGCAAACTCTTTTTCCAGACTATCCTTACCTTGTTCCTGGTTCAATTCCATATAGGCTTCCGAACGATCTTGCATGTTTTCGACTTTCTGTTCGATACGTTCGATGGTCTCGATGGCCCCTTTGCCATTCATTCCTTGCATGGTTGAAATCATGGTTTTTTGGGCTTCCGCGGTTTTTTGCTTGGCAATCAATAAACCTTTCTTGCGCTTGATTTCCTCGATTTTATTTTCCAGTTTTTGATAGCTTTGACGCAAAGTTTCTGTGTTTTTAGTGTGAATAACCAATTGCTGTTCAAATTCTTCAGCTCGAGTGGCGTGCTCTTTTTTACGTAAAAGCGCTTCTTTAGCTAAGGCGTCTTTTTCATTTTGAACGGCCAGGATCGCTTTTTGTTCCCAATTTTGAACTTCCTGCTTTTCTTTGGCCAAGGCACGCTCCAGTTTCTTTTGTTCAGCCAGCACGTGGGCTACTTGGGTCTTAGTCTGGCGTTTCTGGGATTCCATGTCGGTGACCATCTGATTGAGCAATTTCTCAGGATCCTCAGCCTTGTCCAGCGCACTGGTGAGATTTGAACGAACCACGTTGATGAATCGAGATAAAATTCCCATAGTACTCCTGAATCATTAATTAAAACAATTGCTTGCGTTTGTTTGAAGGAAGAATTTCAAGAGCTTCCCGGTATTTGGCGACTGTGCGCCGGGCGACTTGAATTTTGTTCTTCTCATACAAAATTTTAGTTATTTGCAGGTCGGTCAATGGAGAACGAACGTCTTCGTTATGAATCAACTGCTCGATCATATCCTTGATTCTTTTAGAAGAAACGGTTTCTCCACTTACTTGTTCAACACCACTCGTAAAAAAATACTTCAATTCAAATGTCCCTTGAGGCGTGTGTACGTATTTATTGGTTGTGACTCGACTGACGGTCGACTCGTGCACGTTGATGTCCTCCGCAACATCTTTTAAGACCAGGGGTTTCAAGTAGTGAATTCCCTTTTCAAAAAATTCCTTCTGAAATTTTAAAATGCTTTGCGTCACTCGATAGATGGTTTTTTGCCGTTGTTCGATGCTTTTCATCAGCCATTGACCCGATTTTATTTTTTCCTGAATGTATTCCTTGGTCAGGTTTCCATCTTCTTCCATATCTTCCACTAATTTTTTATAATACCCGCTGATACGCAAACGAGGAACACCATTGCCGTTGAGCGTCACTTTTAATCCCCCATTATTGGAGTGATATATATATGCATCAGGAATAATATAACTGTGAGAGGAAAGTTGATCGAACGCACGACCGGGCTTCGGTTCAAGAGACATGATCAGTTTGTAGGCCTCGATGACATCCTCCAGCTTTTTTTTATGACGACGCGCAATTTTTTTTATATCCTTTCTCTCCAGTAGGATCATATCTTGTTTCACCATCGCAGAACATAAGGAATCCTCCATTCCCAGAAGTTCCAGTTGCACCAGTAGACATTCTTGTAAATTCCGAGCACCAATACCCGGAGGATCGAATTGCTGAATAAGATTTAGAATTTTATTGGCGAAACAAGCAGCATCGGGACTGATTTGCAGTACATTTTCGTCTTTTAATTGAATCGGTTGATTGTTCAATGCTAAAGCTATTTTATTTTTTGAATTTTTATCGTTATGGAGAACGTTTTGGTCATGGTTGTCCAACCAGAGGGGGTCGTATCGGGATAGGTCCTGAACGTGTTTGACTACCCAAGTTTCGATTGCTTCAAGCAACTGTGGATTGGCTTCAAACAATTCCCGAATTGTGAGACTGAGATAGCCATCCTCACTGATATTACCGATGATGTGAGTCCCTAACTCGCGTTCAATGGCTTCGAGAGGAAGCATGTCCAGCTGCCACAACAAATGGTCCCAAAGCGTTTGACTTTCAGCCAGGGTGGTTTCAATGGGAAGATAATTGTCTTCCCCATAGTTTTGGCGCGAATCGGTACCCCCAAATTCGACATACTGCTGCCAGTCGACATCCAATTCCAGAGATTCTTTTTGGATTTCTTTTGCGCTTTCAAAAGATTCTGGTTCCTCTGATATTTCTGGGGAATCCGTTTCGTACAATTCTGCTTCCGGATTCGGATCCGTGTCAATATCGATCCCTTCTTCCAACACCGGATTTTCAATCAGAGATTGGTCGATCAACTCTTCCAGTTCCGTCCTGGACAATTGCAGCAATTTGATCGCCTGTTGCAATTGAGGAGTCATGATCAACTGTTGGGAAAGGCGCATTTGCAGCTTCATTTCCATAGCCATGGGTCCATTTTCTCAAATGAATTCAGTTTTATTAAACCTTCATATGTTGGCACAGAAAATCTCATAATGAAAGTCAATAATCATAGCATTTATATCGAGAACAAATCTCCCAGGTAAACCTTGCGCGCCTGTTCGTTTTGCATCAATTCCTCCGGAGTGCCTTGTGCCATGAGCCTCCCTTCATTCATGATATATCCGCGGTCGATAATGCCAAATGTTTCTCTGACGTTATGATCCGTGAGCAACACCCCGATGTTTTTCTCTTTCAAGTGGCGGATTATTTTTTGAATATCCAACACCGCAATAGGATCGACGCCGGCAAAAGGTTCATCAAGTAAAATAAATGAGGGATCAATCACCAAAGATCGGGCAATTTCCGCCCTCCGGCTCTCACCTCCAGAGAGTGCATAGCCCTTCAGTTGCCGGATATGGGCAATTCCCAGTTCATTCAACAACTCTTCCAAACGCGCTTGTTTTTCCGCTTTTGCCATTTTTACCAATTCCATCACTGCCAGCAAATTCTGTTCCACTGTCAACTTGCGAAATATCGAACGCTCTTGGGGAAGATATCCTATTCCAATCCGTGCCCGACGGTCCATCGCCATATGAGTGATATCGTGATTGTCAAAAATGATCTGCCCGGCATCCGGGTGGATTATACCAATGATCATGTAAAAAGAGGTGGTTTTTCCTGCCCCGTTCGGACCCAGTAACCCCACGACATCTCCCTGTTTGACTTCAATAGAAATCCCTTTCACCACGTGGCGGCTTTTGAAGGTTTTTTTCAGTCCTTTGGCAATCAAGGTTTTCATAGCATTCTTACTGGGAAAAAAACATTGGAAAGAATTTAGCCATTAAATAATCTTTTTTATATCAGTGTCTTAATCTAACTTGATCAGTTCATGGAATGTCGGAAAATATCTTCAAATCCTTCACGAAAAGAGGGGAACCGGAGAGAGTAATTCAATTCATGCAAGAGCCTGTGGTTGGAAATCAAGCGTTTATTATTTCCGGAGTTTCTATGGCTGTCTTGTTCATTTTCTTGATCAAGAAACGCCCATCCTGCAGAAAGCTTTAGTGATTTTTTTTTCTGGAACCATTCGAAGATTTCGTACGAAGGACAGGGAAAATTATCGACGGCATTCAGGCAACGCGGCGCATCCTTTGTTTTTACGAGCAAATTCACGATAGAGGCAAGATCTACCACATGAATGCGGTGGACGGGACGTTTGCTCCGGGAGATGGTTTTTCCGTCCAATACACGCTGCGCAATATTTCGTTCGGGTCCGTAAATACCTCCGGGACGGATGATGAATAAATCAAAATATTGGTCCAATACTTTTTCAGTTGTCAATCGCAGAATACCAGCAGGGCGGTCGGGCTCAAAGAAATCCGATTCCTGCCACAGTCGGTTTTGATCGGGATAAACACTGCTCGAAGAAATGTAGACCATTCGTTTTAATTGCGGACGATTCAGCCTCATCCATTCTGACCATTGAATAAGCCTTGCTGTTTCTACTCGAGGATCTTTTAAAACGGGAGGGATCGTCAAAATCAAGACCGCCGCTTTTTCAGGTAAATTCCCCCAGGTTTGAGGATTTTCCCATTGAAAGTTCAGGTAAAGGGAAGGAGTACTATAAAGACTCGAAGAAGGCCTGCGATGATAAGTTCCCCAGGCAATACTTCGCATTGCCTGTTTGCAAAGTTGATTGCCTGAATACCCCAAGCCCAGGATTCCCATGGATGACAGCATGTCTGTATTCTAAGCTGGAAAAAACTGTTTACGGGATACCGTTCTTTTTTCCACCCATTGAAAGGATGTGTCAACTTTCGGGTGGTTGTGAAGCAGGATTGTTTTTTTCTTTTTGTCGACTCAACCAATCACCGAGGAACAATTGATGAGCTTGTGCCATTTGGTAGTCTTGCTCCAGGATAAACTGTTGCAGAAAAGGAGAAACCGTCACAAAGAGATGATCTTGCCACCCTTCGGTTTTTTGCATGGGGACTTCATAAAAAATGTCTCCGACGCCGACTTGCCTCTGAATCGATAGATGGTTCATCACGTAACCGGACGCCACAAACGTCAAATCCACGCGAACCGCCTTCCAATCAAAAGGGATGGTAAATCTTCCTTCTGAATCCGGAAATATCAGTCGTGCTTGTGGAAAGTAAATTGTTTGAGCTTCAGCGGTCTCGACGAATTGGGAATAATAAGTGCGAACAATGATAAATCCTTGCCGGGCTAATTCATTTCCTTCCTCATACAGCATGGTTCCATTCACTTGCCGGGTATACCATCCCCATTGAAAATCCACCTGAGGGGAAAAGCAACCGGTTTGTATAAAAAGGGGGGCCAGCATGAAAAAGACGATCCATTTTCCAGGATAAAAGTCGTTCTTGGTTGCGATTTCTGGCTGTGGCATGGTACGGATTCCTTTTTTATTCCCAGGAAAGACGTGAAGAGAGATTCCGAAAAAAATAATGTTTTTCAGGAAAAACCAATTGGACACGCTGTTTTGCTTCGCTAATAAATAGCTCGTTATGAATTGCCAGTGGAATTTTATTTTTACCATCAATTGAAAGATAAATTTCCTGTTCCTTGGTTTGGGGCGTAATGACAAGCCGGATATTCGCATCGTGGTTGAGCACCAAGTGACGGGATGTAAAATTGTGTTCGTTCAATCCTGCCAGAATCAAACAGCGTATTTCCGGCATAACGATTGGAGACCCTGCCGAAAGCAAGTAAGCCGTGCTTCCCGTGGGCGTGCCCACAATGACACCATCTCCCCAGATATGGCGTACATGGGCTTCATTAACAAAACAGTCTACCGAAACTAAGCGATTGATACCTTTAATCACCATTTCATTGATTGCATGAAAACGATTACTACCATAGTGACATTCCAAGGTGGAGCGCTCACTGATGAAACACTGATTGTTGAGAAACTTTTCCAGGATGGTTACCATTTCCTCCCGGTTCCCGGCAGTGAGGAATCCGATAGTGCCAAAATTGAATGCCAAAACAGGACAGACAGGAAATTGACCCAATACATGCAACACAGTTCCGTCACCTCCAATCGTGATGATGAGATCCAGGTCTTTGCCAGGGGAAATGTCCCAACTGAGTAACGTTGTTTCAATCTGATGAGAAGCGAACCAGTCTTGTAAAAATTGGCTGACTTCCTGATGGAGTTTGTGGTCTATAAACAATCCGACTGTTTTCAGATCAAACATTCTTTAATTATATACCCTCTCCAAAAATAAAATCGATTCTACGATTTTCCGTCATAAAAAATGTCGTGTGGACTATCGACATGGAATTTCTCAGAAAAATATGTTAGTTTGTTTTTCCTTTTAAATTGTCATTTGAATAAAAACTCTGTTACTGCTCAAATATCAGTTGGGAAAGCGCCTTTCCATTGCCATTTTTTACCAGTGACGCAATCATACGAATTTGAAGAAAATATTTTTATCCAATCCTGAGATGGCAAATCATTGAAAATACTATTTGTTCTTAAACACAGGGAAAATTAATTCAAATTTCCGGCAGTCCATAGAATAAATTATACAATTCTGAGACAATGATCAATGTTGGAATCAAGTGATAACAGAATAATGTACAGGCTTTGAGAGGGATTTTAAAGTGACACCGCGACGTAATACCTGGCAGATTTTGATAGGTTGCTTACTTGTTCTTTCCGCATGTTCGGAATTTCAGGGCTACATTGATCCGAATCCAGGTCCACATTTATATAAAAACGTAGCAATGATTGTGTCAAAATCCACTAACTCCGTAGAAACAGCTTTGCTCGAGGAGGTGACGCAAAGAGTGGAACAACGACTCATCAATTTTTCAAATTTTTCAGGATTTTATTCCAAGTCTCAGACACTGTCTTTCATCCAGCAAAACCTCCACCTTCAAATGCAAATGAACGAATTTGAATCAACATTTGTATTGACCGGGATTTCAGATAAAAATATTACTGCTCAGTTCGGCAAAGCACTCCAAGTGGAGCAATTGTTTGTGATTCAAGTGGACGAACTTCCTTGTTCAGGGTGTGATGCGGGCAAGCAGCTGCTTATCAAATTCAATTTGGTTGACGTATTCACAGGGACCTTGTTGTGGAGGGGAAGAATTCTTAAAGAGTTGGTTGTGGACGATATGGAATCGTCTGTTTTCAGAACTGTGGTGATGCAATCGGTCGACCTGATGCTGGATGAATTCACAAATAACTTCAAAGCTTCAGATCAGAGCTGGATAACAAAAAATTTTAAAAAAATGGGTTCGCTTTTCGATATATTTTAATTCACTCGAATTTCGACAACTCATTACTTATGTTCCACGTAATTCTCATTTGAGACACAACGTGTCCAAACAGGCGTAACCACCAGAAACTCCCCCTTCATTTTGATGAGCCGCTTTGGTGCGAACCAGAAAACCTACGTCACGATTTTGTAAGATAACCCTGTCTTCTGCCAGACATACGCCATATCGACCAATTTCGCTAACTGCTTCGGTTTCTTGAAGCTGACCATCCATCAGCATAGACGCTTGATGGGGAACAGGATATATCCGTTCCATTAAAATGTATGCCCGGGAAGATTCCTCATCCAGAGACTGGAGTTTTCCAATCATGTCACGGCCATAGAAATTATTCCCTCCTCCTTCCCGCTGAGGTTTGAGTACAAAGTTGTCGGGAAAATGACAAGCCGCTTGACTTGCAGTTTGATATTCCCCGTTTATTCGAATCATTTCATCCAATAGATATAAACCGACGAATGTAGACTCAATTTGTCCGGCGCAGTCCTCATCGACAAAATTATGCAGAACTTTCGGTGTGGAAAGCGCTTGTTGGATTTTTTTCAATCCTGCCAATTGCATAGCTATACCGGGGACTGCAATGGTAGAAGATGCTTCTATCAATCTCCTGGCTTTCCAAGCTTCTGGCGTAGGATAATCATTGGGAGTATATCCTGCCCGGAAATAAGTCACCGCAGCTATTTTGCCGTATACCATCAGATGTCCCTGCTTGAGATAACCTTCTTGGGCCACTTCCTCCAAGGACATACGAATGGTAAGAATACCAAATTCATCCCACAGTTGGTATTCTCCTCCTCGCTGATCAAAAACGTTTCGTTCTCTGGTTTGTACTATGGTTAACAGACAACATCGAGGCGCATCATAGCGTCTGAACGCCTCTGCTATGATTGCCACGATACCGCTGATTGGATCATTATCGACCAGTGTTTTTTCTCTACCCAGAATCCCATTCAAAAAATGGTGCAAGCGACTCATTTGACTGCTGAGATAGGGATAACTTGCAGCAATGGCATTGAATTCCACCTGCTTAGGTATTGGTAAATCGGAAGCACCCGACCTCGTACTGAGCAAGAAATCATTGCGGTTGATCAGCAGTTGAATGGATTGCGTTTTCCTGCTATCGATAAGGACGGATAGCAACTCCTTCACAAATATGTCGGTTCGTGCGGTAGCAGCTAAAGATTCATGTAAAAATCTTTCATCCTCAGAAACCTTGAACATCAGAGTATTGAACAAGGGAGTCAAAAAAATGATTTGCTCCAGGACGTCCTTTGAGATTTCGCAAGGTGACATCGTAAATGGCGCGTGCTTCAGTTCAAATCGCTGATTGAGCTTGATCAATCCATTTGTCAATGCAAAATCTATAGCTTCTTGAACTGTTTGTCGCATGATGGTTATCTGATCTCCCATAAAATAAACTGTCATGATTTAGAGAAGCATTGTCTTTAGCGGGAGCATCTTTGAAGACCCATTTGCAAGCCTTGTCATATAGCAGTTGCTCCTTTCTGTCACGAAAAGTATGAGAAATATCTCACGAGTTTAGTGTTGCCAAAAACATTACGAATTTATGGTTCAAAATGAATTGAAATTAGAGCAGAACGTGCTCAATTTCAAATTTTTATTATCAGAGTCTTAAATGCTCACGAGTTTGGTTTCTATCGTCGCATTTGTCGTTTCATGCTTCCGGAAACCACCCTCTTTGCTCCGCATTACATGAGAAAAAAATTTTATGGCCGTATGTTTTTTTTAAAATCATTCTTCTCTGAAGAGTTGATAAGTTGGAAAAACGCGTAAAATCTTATGAGAAAATCACGACCATACAGATTGAAGTCAACATGTCTGGAATTGTTGCAATTCCAGACTCCGTAGTTTATCTTAGCATCGAAGCATGAATGAAGGGCGGAAGCATGTCGCACTTTGTTTTGGTTTGGAAATATTCCAATAATACTTGTAAAAATTCTAAAATAAAAATAAGTTAAAAAACGGAACTCGGTAAAATCACCAATTCTCTCCTCGATCACTGATCAAATCAGATATGACAAAACCGTAGGCATCCAATAAATTTCTAAATGAGGAGATGGCTGTTGAGTTTTAAATAAGTCGGAGCTTCCCTTAAATTTCAATTATCAGGAAATCAGTTATGAGAGCGTTTCTGAGCGTTGTCGTGAGAAGATATCGTTGTTTAACTGTGGTGGGAAAAACACTCATCGCGTTCATCTTTTTGATGTGTTGTATGACCCCCGCATACGCGACGGTTAACGAGGAAACCCTGTTTGTCTTCAATACCTTCTCGTTCCTCATTTGGGGCGCATTGGTGATGTGGATGTGCGCTGGCTTCACCATGCTCGAGTCAGGTTCGGTTCGTACCAGGAATGCCTCGATGATCTGCCTGAAAAATATCGGCCTCTACTCGATTGCAGGGCTTGCTTATTACTTCATCGGTTACAACCTCATGTACACCGATGTTGTTAATTTCATCGGTTCGTTTACATTCCTCAAAGGACCGTCGGTTGCAGAGATCGCTCTGGTGGCGGGAGAAGAAGTGGCTATCTCAGATGTGACAAAAAATGGCTATTCCACCATGTCGGATTGGTTTTTCCAAATGGTCTTTGTGGCAACGACCGCCTCCATTGTGTCCGGTACCTTGGCTGAACGAGTGAAGCTTTGGACTTTTTTCCTCTTCATCCTGGTGTTGACTGCTATTATTTATCCCATTGTCGGGTCATGGACATGGGGTGGTGGGTGGCTCAATGCCATGGGATTCAAAGATTTCGCCGGGTCGACTATCGTGCACAGTACGGGTGGCTGGGCTGCTCTCGCAGGTGCGTTGGTGGTTGGACCCCGTCTCGGCAAATTCCGTAGTGACGGCACTATCAAGCCCACACCGCCTTCTAACATCCTCGTGGTGACCCTGGGTGTCTTCATCCTGTGGTTCGGCTGGTTTGGATTCAATGGAGGGTCGCAACTGGCGTTGGGAAGCGTTGCCGATGTGGTGGCAATGAGTCATGTGCTGGTCAACACCAACCTGGCAGCGGCAGCTGGTGTCATTGCTGCCCTTGTCTTCTCGAAACCCATCTTGGGACGCACAGATTTGTACGCTGGTCTGAACGGAGCGATTGCGGGATTGGTCTCGATTACGGCAGCCCCCGATATTGTCGATCACTATTGGGCGATTATCATCGGTGCCGTCGGCAGTGTCTTGTGTACCGCCGGGATTAAGTTCCTGGAGAAAGCCAAAGTGGATGATGTAGTCGGGGCAGTACCCGCCCATCTTTTCGCCGGAATTTGGGGCACCCTGGCGGTCTGCATCTCCACTGACAACAGCCGCTTTGGGGTGCAATTACTGGGTGTGGCAACAATTGGAGCGTTTGTGTTCGGAATCTCTTGGTTGTTGTGGCGCGTTTTAGATCTGGTAATGAGTGTCCGGGTGTCGCATCAAGTCGAGCGATTGGGTCAGGATATTGGGGAACTGGGAATCGAAGCCTATCCTGAATTCGTGCTCATGCCGGAAGAAGACGAGAGTTGAAGTAGGCGGGAGTGGCTACAATGCGAGGAAGACATGAGCCGATCCATTCGATTAATTAATCTCATTAAACCACCAGCTCTGCTGGTGCGAACCTAATAGGCTTTGCCGGTCAGACATGAGAAACGTATCCGTGTCCGTTAGCCGTGCTCGTGCTCGTGAACGGTCAGTGAATTCGACGGCACATTTTGGTTAACATAGAAACAATGCGATGAAGTAATTGTTTCCCTTCGTCAAATAAAGGAGGCTGGATGATCTTCAACACGTTTAAAACATCGAGAATAGCAGCGCATTCCATTGCGGAACCTCGGTCAAATGCATAGAATCGTTGCTTGTCAGGAAAGGAATTTTTTCCACAGCCTTCTGCGATATTGAGAGGAATCGACCATGAGGCCCTTTTCAGTTGGTCAACTAAGGCTGAATATCCTTTTGGCAATGTTTCGATGACTTGGACAGATAACGCTAAAAATTCGATGGAACATTGGTATACATCGAGTTTTTCATGATCTGACATGGCAGCCTTTTTCGTTCACGAGCACGAGCACGTCTTACGATGACGAACACGTTTTGCCCTCATTGGGGGCCTCTTCAAGCCACCGGCTCTACCGGTGGTGATGACTTCACATACATATTTATATGAAAAACTCATAATTGTTAGGATAAAGGACCGATGCAGATTGACATAGAACGAAAAAAGGAGATCTTGATTGCGAAGGTGGATGGCCGGATTGATGGTGCCAATGCCCGCGAATTTGAGAATACCCTGAGTGATACGATCAGAGAAGACGACCGCAACTTGATCTTGGATCTTGAAGAACTTTCCTACATCAGTAGCGCAGGACTTCGGGTCATTTTGCTATTCGCAAAGACTCTTCGGAAACGTGATGCGGAATTTGTACTCTGTTCGCTTTCCGATCCGATAAGGGAGGTCTTCAAGATCAGCGGCTTTGACAAAATCATCCCGGTCCATGACACCCGGGAGGAAGCACTCGCTACCCTTGGTGGCTAGATTCTTCTACGGATTTGTTATCCTTGAAAAAATGTCCGAGGCGCATCCGATCGTCACCTTGCATGCGGCCTCGAATTGCTCCCACCACGGAATCGAGTTGAAATTCGCCGGACAAAATGCGCCATCCCACTAACTGCAGGAGAGCACGATTTTTGCGGGACGACTCGACCACACTAGTAGGACTGACATGTGAGATTTTACTACATGACGCAAAGTTGAAGATTTATCGTTCCTGAGGTTCCTTGAATGAAGGCCTGTTTACTTTGTTTCAGGGATGAGACAGGGAGGTTGCATCTTTGCAGTGTAGTGTCATTTATCAAAACAATTAATCCCCATTCATAATATGATTCAAGCGCAATTCAAGATCCTTGTCGTAGACGATGAACCCGACCTCGAACACCTCGTGCGGCAACGAATGCGCAGGGACGTTCGCGACGGTCTCTTTTCATTTTCCTTTGCTCAAAACGGCGTGCAAGCTCTCGAGATCCTGAACCAGGAGCAGAATATCGACATGGTGCTCACAGATATCAATATGCCACAGATGGACGGTCTTACCTTGCTTGAGCAAATCCCCAAAGTCGATCCCAACATCCGTTCGGTGATTGTCTCGGCATATGGAGACATGAAAAACATCCGAACTGCCATGAACCGGGGAGCATTTGATTTCATCACCAAACCCATCGATTTTCAAGATTTGCGGGTCACTATCAACCGGACTCTTCACCACCTGACTTTGTGGCGTGAGGCTCTGACTTCAAGAGACAAATTGGTCGCCTTGCAGAACGAACTTCATGTCGCCAGCAAGATGCAGCAATCGATCCTCCCAACAAGCTTTCCTGAACAAAGCAGCTTTCAGGTTTTCGGAAATATGGAGCCGGCGCGTGAAGTGGGTGGTGACTTCTTCGATGTGATTTACTTGGATCAGGGTCGTATTGGTTTGGCAATTGCCGACGTCTCCGATAAGGGGGTCCCGGCCGCATTGTTTATGATGTCAAGCCGTACCCTTTTGAAAGGCGCCGCCATCGGCAGACTGGGACCCGGTAAGGTTCTTGGGGAAGTCAATCAGTTGTTGGAGGCGGACAACAATGTGACGATGTTCGTCACTATGTTTTATGCCGTGTTCGACCCTTCTAGCGGCGAACTCGTTTATGCCAACGGTGGGCACAATTCCCCGCTCATCATCCACGCGGACGGAAGTTCGACCGTACTTCCCCTGACAGGCGGAATCGCCTTGGGATTAATGTCAGACATTTCTTACGAACAAAACGTGATCACCTTGTCACCCGGCGATGTCCTCTTGCTATACACAGACGGTGTCACTGAAGCCATGAATGAACGAGGTGAGGAATTTGGAATGGAACGCCTTCGCGGGATTTTCACGGATGCGAATTCGAATAATTCCCGTGAAGTGAATCAGGCAATCTTCGAAGCCGTACACGCTTTCACAGGAGCAATACCCCAATCTGATGACATCACCTGTCTCACCCTCCTGCGTAGCAAGAACAAAACATGAGCATGGAACAGTCACTTTGCGTTGAAGCGAATTTAGAGGGATTGAAGCAAATTTTTAATACGGTTGAAGAGTTCGGACAGGTTGCAAACTGGACACCCGACCTGATATACCAAGTCAACCTCGTCCTCGAGGAATTGACAGTAAACATCGTAAACTACGGATGCGAGAGCGATCGTAGCCATGAAATCAAAGTCACGCTGGCCTGGGATTCAGACATCCTTACCGTGGAAATTATGGACGACGGACGGGCATTCAATCCCCTGCGCGATGCTCCCAAGCCCGACTTGGAGTCGGAGATTGAAGATCGCCCGATAGGAGGTCTTGGTATCCACCTGGTCCGATCCATCATGGACGAACTGCACTATCGGCGCAAGCAGGACAAAAACCACCTTACCCTGATTAAACGGAGAAATGGATGAGATGGCTGCTCATACTGTCAATTGTGTTTTGTTTGGCTACAGAAATTCATGCGGAAGAGACTGGAATCTCAGATGAACGCATCCTGTTCGGTCAATCCGCTGCTTTCAGTGGGCCTGCTGGAGAACTGGGCAAGAACATGCGACATGGCATACAGGCGGCTTTTCGGGAAGTGAATGAACGGGGTGGAGTCCACGGACGACGACTGGAACTGGTATCTCTGGACGATGCCTATGAACCGGAGGCCGCGATCGCGAATACCCGCCAGCTGATCGAGGAAAAAGGCGTATTCGCACTGATTGGCGCGGTTGGCACACCCACATCCCGTTCGGCCACTCCGGTGGCTGCGGCCGCAAACGTGCCCTATATTGCTCCCTTCACCGGAGCGGCATTCCTGCGTGAGGCAAGATGGAAAAACGTGATCAATCTGCGGGCTTCATACGACCAGGAAACCGAGACCATGGTCGATCGCTTGACCACGGACCTGGGACTCGAGCGCATCGCCGTGGTGTACCAGGACGACTCTTTCGGCTTAGTCGGATATCTGGGTGTACGGAAGGCTCTTGAGCGACGAAGCATGGAACCTGTGGCAATTGGGGTGTATCCACGTAATACCACGGCTGTGAAAACAGCTCTTCTTGACCTGCGCAACGCAGACCCCGGCGCAGTGATCCTGATCGGAGCTTACCAACCGGTAGCAACACTGATTGCCTGGGCGCGACATACGGGGTGGGATCCTTTCTTCATGACTATCTCTTTTGTCGGTAGCAACGCGTTGGCCCAGATGCTCGGTCACGCAGGAATCGGAGTCTTTGTCACCCAAGTAGTTCCTTTTCCGAGAGACGACAATCTACGGATCGCCGCAGTCTATCGCCAGGCTCTGAGAGCATATGATTCCGCGTTGGCGCCCGGATTCGTCTCTTTCGAAGGTTACCTGGCAGGTCGATTGGCGATCGCAGCCCTGGAACTCTGTGGTCCGGATATCGAGCGTGCTTGCTTGCTCGACAATTTACAGCGTACAGAAAACATCGACCTCGATGGATTCAGGCTTCATTATGGAGACAACGACAACCAGGGATCAGATGCGGTTTTCCTCACTGTGATCGGCAAGGATGGTCGATATCGCTCGATTGACGCACTACAGGACGAAATACAACCATGAGCCGATTGCTGAAACGTCTACTCGAGGGTCGCTTCCGGATCGCGGCACAGCTATATGTGGGGATTGGTGGAGCCGTCATCCTTACCATTAGCGCGAGCCTGATTGGTTGGTTTTCCTTCAACCGGGTAGGTGACGCCCAGCACCTCGTGAACGAGGGCAGCGTACCTGAAATGGCGGCTGCATTCGGAGTCGCCCAGCAGAGCAGCGCCTTGGTGGCTGCCGCTCCTCGCTTGACTGCTGCGGCGACTCCGGAGGAATTTGAGGGTGTTGCGACCGAGATCTCGCAAAAACGGAGCATTTTTGAAGCGCAGTTGGCGACCCTGGTACACCAAGGTGGAGAAACAGAGCACTACAAGCGCATTCGTTCCCAAGGTAACAAGTTGATATCAAATATTCAGGCTATTGAGGATTCGGTAGCCGAACGATTTGTACTGACAATGAGTAGCGAATCCCTGCGCTTGGAATTGGCTGAGATGCGAAACGAATTGATTGGAATTCTTGTTCCGGCCATTGACGACCAACTATTCTATGCCATGACCGGATACCGAAATCTTGGAGAAGCTCCAGTATTGAGAGAACTGCACTTCTCGGAGGAGGAATTCGACCACTACCGCCACCTTGTCGAATTGAAAGCAGATGTTACCATCGCAATCCAACTGCTTGCCAGCGCTTTCAATACATTGGATGCTCCTTTGATTGAACCCTTGCGGGAACGCTTCGAAGCTACTGCGCGCCGGATCAAGTGGAATCTGGCAGCATTGGGAACCGATCCTTCGTACGAGCGAATCACCTCGGCCATAACCCAGTTGTTCCTGTTGGGTCTGGGAGAGCATGGAGGATTCGACTTGCGTGCTCGAGAACTCGAATTGGCCGGACGCCAGCAAGATTTACTCTCCCGCAATCGTAGCTTGGCTATCGATTTAGTCGCTGAAGTCGAAGGTCTGGTGGCCTCAGCCCGCGTCAGCGCTCAAGACGCTACCCGCGCTTCTAACCAAGCCATCCTTACCGGACGCAGTTTGCTTCTCGTACTCAACGTGATCAGTATTATCGGAGCAGTGCTGATCGCCTACCTGTTCGTGGGCCGGGTGCTGCTGAGGCGTCTCGAACGACTCTCGAACAGCATGCGCCGTATGGCGGATGGCAACTTGGAGACCAAGATCGATATCGGTGGACGGGACGAGGTTGCGGATATGGCCGCAGCCTTGGAAGTCTTTCGTCGCCATGCCCTCGAAGTCCAGCGCCTGAACCTGGTAGAGAAGCTGGCTGAAGAGCTCCAGGGTAAGAATTTCGAACTGGAAAAGGTATTGGCAGACTTGCGTCAGGCGCAAGACCAAATCGTCATGCGTGAGAAGCTGGCTGCGCTTGGCGAACTGACTGCGGGAGTTGCCCATGAGATACGAAATCCCCTGAATTTCGTAAAAAATTTCTCCGAAGTCTCGGGAGAATTGCTGGAAGAACTGCAGGAGACCCTCCCTGAAAGCAAGGAACAACTCAGCGAGGAGCAGCGAGAATTGATTGAAGAGATTTGTCAGGACCTCACTTCGAACTTTAAGCGCATCTGTGAACACGGTGACCGCGCCAATGCGATTGTGCAAAACATGCTCATGATGGGAAGAGGCTCCGGAGAATTGCAGCTTACCGACATCAACAGCCTGCTCGATCAAAATACCAAACTCGCCTACCACAGTGCCCGTGCGACTGACCCGGACTTCAACCTGACCATCGAGATGGATTTGGATCCGGAAATTGGTAAGATTGAGGTCGTTCCGCAGGAAATGGGCCGTGTCTTCCTCAACATGGTAAGCAATGCCTGTTATGCCACTGACGAGAAAAGGCGTTCAGCCCAAACAGGAGTTGCGGATGTCGTGCGTTATTATCCGACACTTTCCTTGAAAACTCGTCGTTTGGAAAACCAAGTCGAAATTCACATACGAGACAATGGGAGCGGGATTCCTTCCGATATTATCGAAAAAGTCTTCAACCCGTTCTTTACTACCAAGCCGACGGATCAAGGGACTGGGCTCGGGCTCGCGTTGTCCAACGACATAGTACGTGAACACGGCGGTTCCATCCAGGTCCACTCCGAGACCGGCGAGTTTACCGAAATGGTTATTGAACTCCCCCGGGCAATGCCTTCGACCAAAGAGAAAGGAGAGACGGATTTTTCCGAATCTCCATAATCAAGGAACCAGCAATTTTAATATCGGTCAGATTATGTCTGAAGAGATCTTTACCAGACTCGGTAAACAAAAAATTTTGAACTACGTCTGCTGCATTCTTTTGTTTTCTGGCATGGTAAGCTGTGAAGTCAGGGGACAAACCCAGAATGCCGAGGCAAGTAGCCGCTCTGCTTTGAGTTCCAACACTCCAGAAAACGAAATCTCTCAGAATGACGAGATCATATTGCAACGGTTTCAAAATGCGGCCCAACATGGTGAGGTCCCTGCTCAATACAACATGGGTCTGATTTACTATCATGGCCGTGGTGTTGCCCAAAATTTCAATATTGCTCTCCATTGGTTTCAACAAGCCGCCGGCAAAGAACATAAAGAAGCTCAATTTTATATAGGGTACATGCATTATTACGGTAAAGGGACTCCACAGGATTATTCCCGTGCCGTGGAGTGGTTTTTCCATGCTGCCGAACAAGAACATGCCGCGGCTCAATATTACCTCGGATTTATGTATTATTTTGGTCGCGGCGTTGCTCAGAATTTCGCCGAAGCCTTCAATTGGTTTGAAAAATCAGCCCGTCAATTCCACCCGCCAGCTCAGTATTATCTGGGTTTGATGCATGAACGAGGAAAATATGTCGAGAAGGACATAGGAAAAGCAATCTCCTGGTATCAGAAGGCAGTGGATGCAGGTGATTTGAACGCAAAGCGCCGGCTTGCGAAGCTCGAAGAACAACTGGTCATGAATCAAACCTCAAAGACACCTGCCTCTTTGAATTCCATTGGTGAAAACCCGACTAATCGGGCCATTAAAGACACCGATCCACAGGGCTCCACCGTTGGTTTGCAAAATACAACAGGACCACATCCAGGGAAACAATCGTCACGTATGGGGAGCCCGGCCCGATCGACCCCGCTATATCGTGGGACTACCCCGGTGTTTGTTTGTGACAGCGAGAAATGGGGCACTGCTCCAAAAAAGAAAAAAAATACAAAGCTACTTAAAGGGCAATGCAACGCGCTTCGCACTCAACGCGACTATTCCCATTGCGATTTCAGGGAATCCGATTTGTCCAGCTTGAATTTGAGAGGATCTTCCTTCAAAGGGGCCGATTTGAGCAAAGCCAACTTGCAAAAAAGCAATTTGGAGCAAGTGGATTTACAACACGGGTTGCTCACAAAAGCAAGTCTGCAAGGAGCGAACCTGGTTCGGGCGAATTTAAGCGGGGCCAATTTGCAAGGAGCGAACCTGGAAGGCGTGATTGCATGTCAAATCAATCTTGATGGAGCTAAAGCCATGGGAGCTTTTCTCTACAGAGCCGATCTGCACGGCGCCAGTATGTTTCAGACGAATTTGAGCGGCGCTTTTCTGGTGCAGGCCAATCTGAACCGCGCTTCTTTGATATCAGCATTGCTTCGACAAGCCCGACTCCGTGGAGCGCGACTGCAGAACGCTTTGTTGCATGAAACAAATTTCAATGGCGCTTTAGGCATTCCGCAGTGGCTGCTTCCCCATTTAACGCGCGATGGGGAATTGCATTCCGATTCCCCGGCTTCCATCAACGTATGGTAAATCGGTTTAGCTCGAAAGGGATTCAAAAAGTAATCTAATACATGAACGATTAAAGAAATGGGAGACCATCGATGAATGTTTTCGAATTCCGTGAAAAGCTCATTTCAGAATATAAACGTTTCTCTAGAAGCTTCACCTAGATCCGCGCTGAAGATATCCGCCATGCCGTCGAGCAAGTATACTCAAGTGGTCGTTTCTGGCCCGCTCCAATCATTCAATTGAATCCGAATTTCGCAACGGGTGGAACCATTGATGAGCTTGTGTCAAACGGGACCCTTGATGCAGAATGTGCGAAAATCTTCCGGATCAAAAACTCAACCGACACTTTTGGTAAGCCCTTCGAGTTACACCGACACCAATCCGAGGCCATCGACCTGGCCCAACAAGGTGAGAGTTATGTACTGACGACAGGGACAGGGTCCGGTAAATCACTCAGCTACTTCATCCCGGTCGTCAACGACGTATTGCGTCGGAGGAGATAGTGCAAATTTTTTTGTGTGAATTTATAAGCCATTGATTGGCTTGAAGAAGGGTAAATTCTTTTGTAAATATTCGCCGTTTGTTTTTATTTTCATAATGGCCCCCGTTTATCACTTGAGTTACTGGCTATTCAGGTGTGAAAAAGTGCGTTATAATACTAGGTACCTGCCCGCGGGTTTTGTGTATTTGCTTGTGACCGGATTGACAATTTGGCTTCTTTTGTTGAAATATGAAAACTAAAGCAGGAAAGGTAAAGAATGAGTAAAGAAGAAGTAGAAAAAATGTTAAACGAAGTTCATCAAGTGATTAACGATTCCGGCTAAATTCGACCCAACAGGGAATTTGAAAGGACTAGTTTGCTTTTACTTCAACTTCACGAATTGCGACAGATTCGAAATCTGTTGAAAGATATGGCTACAAAAAAAGAATGAATATTTGATCCGATTTAGGGTGGGGTTGGGGCGCGACTGCGCTTGAATTTTCGATTGTTGACTCGATGCCCTTCACTGATTATTCATAAGGGCCAGTTTCAACATATCCATACTTTCAAGCACTTCCATTTTGGCCCTGCCCAAGAGCACAAAAAAGATCTGGCGGGTTACAGACTTATAAGCAATAAGGAGTAAAACATGGATGCGACAATTAGTAAAAACGATTTAGACGCCCTTGAAAAAGTGGTAAATGCAAGATTTGAAACAATGAACACGAAATTTGAAAACGTGAACACGAAATTTGAAAACGTGTATACTCAAATTGATAATCTTGAAAAATCTATACAGACTAATAATCGCTGGATTATTACCATGGTTCTTATTTTTGTTTCAATCGCAACGGCGTTTATCAAATACTTTCCGGGGGGTGTTTAGGAATGAATTTTTGAGACTGTCCGCCAGACCGGATTTGTGTACCAAATGGCAATTTTGCCAAGTTCTGTCCGAACGGTACATGGTGAACCCGGTGATGTCTATACCTGGAGGTTAAAAGGTGTGAAGAAAAAAGTAGACGGGTATTGCCGCGAGGTTCCGCGATGAGTCCATTTTCTCCGAAAATGGCCGGGCGAATGAACCCCGCCCTCTTCCCGAGTAAGCCGTTGGTCCCTGAACGTCACCGGGTTTCCTTTCAATAAGGCAACCCGTCCGTATGGAAATTTTATACGATATTTTTTTTGGTTGTAACAACCGCTGCCGTCATGGGCGGGATGTTCTAAATTGGGGCGCTGGGTTCATATCTATCTCAATCAAAAAATAGAAGATATGAAGACTTCCGATCATTGTCACCCGGTTGCTATGTTATCTTGGCAATACTAGCTTTTATTTTTGTTTTGTTTTTCATGCCGACCTCGATTCGTTTTTTGTGGTAGTTGTGGCAGGTGAGACAGAGAGGCTGCCAATTGTTTTTTTCCCAGAAAAGATTGCTGTCATTTTTGTGCGGGATTTTATAATCGACGATGGTAGCCTTTATTGCACTTCCCAACACTGAAGAGGGAGACTATCCGACTTCAGGTTGAATATTAAATTAGTTGAGACTGGACGGGTTTGTTTCTTTCCAACCGCTGGAACAATTTGGCCAGTTGTTCCAGACTTTCCAAATTGTGAACTGGCAGAAAATCATCAATATAGGGAAGCGCCGCTTTCATACCGCGGGTGAGGGGTTCGTAGTTGGCAGACCCCAGGAGAGGATTGAGCCATATCAATCGATGAGATGTGAGTTGCAAACGACTCAGTTCATGCCCGAGTACCAGAGGATCGCCTCGATCCCAGCCATCACTGATAACCAGCACTACCGCGCCTTGTCCCAACACGCGACGCCCCCATCGAAAATTGAAAGTTTTTAACACTTCACCAATCCGTGTCCCCCCTGCCCAGTCATGAATTGAAGCAGTGGCATGTTCCAAGGCTTCATCGATATCTCGACCCCGAAGTTGATGGGTAATCCGTGTCAGTCGAGTACTGAAAACAAACGCCTCCACGTGCTCCGGACCATTGCTGAGCGCATAAATGAACTTGAGAAGAACCCGGGAGTAACGCTCCATGGAACCACTGATGTCACAGATCGCCACAAGGGGTCGGCACTTCAATTTACGATCGCGCCACATCAAGCGAAGTGTTTCTCCCCCATAACGAAGGTTTTGTCGGAAGCCACGACGCAAGTCCAGGTAAATCTTGCGTGTTGCTCGAGTTTTTCGTCGTGTGCGTCGAAGCTCCAGGTTCCAGTTCATAGATTGAATCAACTGTTTGATTTCCTGAAGTTCTGCTGGAGTGAGTTCTGCAAAATCTTTTTTACGCAACACTTCTCTTGTACTGTAAGTTTGTATAGTGTCAAAAAAGGGTTCGCTGGATTCACGTTCAGGGCTTTTTCGCTCTTCATCGTTCAGCGGAGCAAACTCAACTATTTGATGCTGTTCAGGCGTTTGCAGTGATAGCTTCCCCAGGTCCGGATCAATCAGTCTTTCCTCGTCGCGGGCTTGCCAGAACAAGTCGAATGCAAGGTCAAAGAGAGGCAAATGGACGTGTTTGTTTATGAGGAGAGCACGGGCGCTGTTTTTAAAATCCTCTCGGGAGTGCAGCTTGACATACTTCAATGCTTCTACCATATCCAAGATCTGCGTGAGAGTGACAGCTACACCCAAGCCACGCAACAAGCGTCCAAATAAGAGGAGGTTTCGGAGAAAATATCCCTGTTCGATTTTCCCATGTCTTTCTGAGTCGATTGTTCGAGAACCTTCATTCATGGTTTCTTTGCACTACAATCGCCCCCTCCCATGATCTCTTGGACAAGGGATCCTTGGGTTTGTAGGATGTCGTCCTGATATTTGAGCAATACTCCCAATGTATCGTTGACCACCTCTTCGCTGAGATCTTTCCGATCCAATGCCACCAGCGCAGTGATCCAATCCAGCGTTTCCGCTATTCCAGGCAGTTTATACAGTTCCACTTGTCTCAATTTCTGAACAAAGACCACAACTTCTTTCGCCAGTCGTTGTGGAACGTCCGGAACTTTAGCCAGGACGATGTCGTATTCTTTTTCAAAGGAAGGATAGCCGATCCAATGGTACAGACAACGTCGTTTCAGGGCGTCATGAATTTCACGTGTCCGATTGGAAGTGATGACCACCACTGGAGGTTTTTCGGCCTTGAGTGTACCGATTTCTGGAATCGTGACCTGGTAATCCGACAAGATTTCCAAAAGAAATGCTTCAAATTCTTCATCAGCGCGATCCAATTCATCTATCAGTAAAACCGGTTCCAGGCCATTGACAGGTTCGATGGCTTGCAGAAGTGGACGCTTGAGCAAAAAATCAGGTCCAAAAATTTTATCGAGCGCTTGTTCCTGGCTGCTCCCTCCTGTTGCCTCCAAGAGTCGGATTTCAAGCATTTGGCGCGTATAATTCCACTCGTAAACGGCCGTGTTGACATCCAACCCTTCATAACATTGTAATCGAATCAATACGCGTCCGAGCATTGTTGCAAGGACTTTGGCAATTTCCGTTTTTCCAACACCGGCTTCTCCTTCCAGAAAAATGGGCTTCCCCAGCTTCAAAGCCAGATAAATGGATGTCGTCAGACTGCGATCTGACACGTAGTTTTGTCCTTGCAACAATCGTTGCACCTGATCGATGGACTCGAAGTGATGCTCAAGGGTCAAAGGATTCCTCCACGGTATTGATTATTGATCGATTGAGAACCCTGCCACAATATTGTTGAATCAATCCCTCGGGAACCCTTTGCCTTCCGCCACGCTTCCAGCCAGATCAGAATGTCACGCATCAGAACAGGTGCGCATAAAATCATAATTGTGAATCATGCTCGATCCGCGGCAGTGCTCAATGCCCGTTTGACATAGACCTTGATCATGGCTTTGCGATAATCGGCACTGGCGTGAAAATCGCCAATGGTATCATCACCCAGGTCATTCAACACTGAATCAGCCGCTGCTGCAATATTTTCCTCGCTCAAGGACTTGCCGGTCAGGGATTCCGCCACCGACGGAGCTTTTTTTGCTGATGCGGTCAACCCTCCAACTGCGACGCTGGCGGAACCGCAAAGTCCTGCGGATGCGGTTACAACCGCTGCTGCGCCCACAATGGCATATCCCGAAGCAGGATGAAACATCTTGGCATAAGCAGAACCGGTACCGTTATCGTGAGAGAGCACCGAAATTCCCGTAATCAATTCATCTTCCTGCAGAGAGGTCTCAAAAAGATCGACAAAAAAATCACATGCACTCACAGATCTTTCACCCGCCATTCCCCGGATATGTATGGTTGCGTTCAATGCCGTCAATACAGTCGGCCAATCGGAAGCCGGATCGGCATGAGCAATATTCCCTCCGATAGTGCCTCGGTTGCGAACTTGCGGATCGCCAATGGTACCCGCAGCTTCGGACATCCCCGTCGGTACCAAACCAGATCGGGCCACTTCGACATGGGGTGTCAGGGCTCCAATATGGACACTTCCATCACGAGTGGAAATCCCCCGTAATTCGGCAATGCGCCCGATATCAATCAGCACGCCTGCATCTGCCAATCGTAGCTTCATCACAGGAATCAAACTGTGACCACCTGCCAAAAACTTGGCGCTTTCGTGTTGCTGCATCAACGAAAGGGCTTCTGTTACGGATCCGGCACGGTAATAATCAAATTTTGCTGGATACATATCACACCTCCTTTAATTTCCACTGTTATGAATTGCGTTCCAAATTCGTTCGGCAGTCAATGGCAGATCCACGTGCTTGATTCCCAATGGCGCTAAAGCATCCATCACTGCGTTGGCAATAGCGGGTGTCGAGGCAATGGTTCCCATTTCTCCGACACCTTTGACCCCCAATGGATTGTGAGGAGAGGGAGTTTCCGTCCGATCGACTTTGTAACTGACCAATCCACTCGCCTTGGGCATTGCGTAATCCATCAAAGAGCCGGAAAGCAATTGACCCTCCTTATCATAAACGGCATGCTCCCACAAGGCTTGACCGACTCCTTGGGCAATACCACCCTGAATTTGACCTTTTACGATCAATGGATTGATTGCTTTGCCGACATCATCGACAGCAGTGTAATCTTTCAGCGTCACTGCTCCGGTATCTCGATCCACCTCAACCATGCTGACGTGTACGCTATTGGGAAAGACAAAATTTTCAGGATCATAAAAACTGGTCTCTTCCAAACCTGGTTCCATACCTTCAGGAAGCTCATGCGCCGTGAGTGTCGCAAAGGCGATCTCGCCAAAAGCTTTTGACCTGTCAGGAGCACCTTTCACGTATATGGTGCCGTTGTCTTGATCATAGACCATGTCTTCCACAGCCGCTTCCAACTGATGAGCGGCGATTTGAGTCACTTTCTCGCGAATTTTCTCGGCACTCTTGACGAGGGCCGCGGCTCCGACGTTGCTGCGGCTTCCATAAGTACCCAATCCAAAAGACGTACGACCCGTATCACCGTGGATCACTTCAATATCTTCCATGGGAATACCCAATTGATCGGCGACCACTTGAGAGAAAGTCGTTTCGTGTCCTTGACCATGGCTATGATTTCCCGTGAACACACTGACCTTGCCTGTAGGGTGAACCCGAATGGAGCCACTTTCCCACAGTCCAACTCCTGCTCCCAAACCAATAACGGCTTTCGACGGAGCAACTCCGCAAGCTTCAATACAGGAACTGATACCAATTCCCACCAATTTGCCTTCACTACGTCCCCTTCTCTGGGTTTCTCGCATCGCATTATAACAGGACACCTCTTCCGCTTTATCAAACAGCCCGGGATAATTCCCACTATCATAGACGAGAGCAACAGGTGTTTGGTAAGGAAATTCATTTGGTTGGATGAGATTTTTACGACGAATCTCCATCGGGTCCATATTCAGTTCCCGGGCGGCAATACTGACTAAACGCTCCAACATGTAGCTGGCTTCGGGCCGTCCAGCTCCTCTATACGCATCCACAGGGGTGGTGTTGGTCATGGTGCCATATGTCTCACCAAAAATCGCAGGCGTTTTATATAATCCCGCGAATAGCGTAATATAAAGCGCTGATGGAATCATCGGTGCAAAGAGGGAAAGATAACCCCCCATATTTGCGTAATTGCTCACTTTCAACCCCGTAAAAGTACCATCACTTTTAACAGAGAGCCTGGCGTTCGTGATATGGTCCCGACCATGCGCATCCGAAACAAACGATTCGCTGCGTAGGGCCACCCACTTGACAGGGCGGTTTATCGACCGAGCAGCCCAGGGAATGATTACTTCTTCCGGATAATGAAAGATTTTACTGCCAAACCCTCCCCCCACGTCGGGTGATATAACCCGTAGTTTATTTTCAGGGATAAAGAGCGTGTAAGCGCTCATCAATATACGGATCACATGAGGATTCTGGGAGGTGGTCCAGACCGTCATTTCGTCACTGAAATCATCCCATTGAGCTGCTACGGCTCGAGGTTCCATTGCATTGGGGATGAGACGCTGGTTGATTAAATCGAGTTCGATCACTTTGTGCGCTTCAGCCATGGCTTTGTCTGTGGCGTCCTTATCTCCCAAAGCCCAGTAGAAACTGGTGTTGTTGGCGACGTCATCATGAAGTTGAGGGGCGTCATCCGCCACCGCTTCTTTGGCATCCACCACGGTATCGAGTACCTCGTAATCCACGTTGACGCAATCCAGCGCATCTTGCGCAACGTATCGGGATTCCGCAATGACTACCGCCACTGGTTGACCAACGTAACGCACTTTGTCCGTGGCCAATGCAGGGTAAACAGGCATTTTAATGTCCGGAGGAGCAAAACCACACGGGAGAGAGCCAACACCAGCATCCACCAGGTCTTGCCCGGTAAAAACGGCAACCACGCCTTGCAATTGCCTGGCTTCGGCCACATCAATCCCTAGTATTTTCGCATGGGCATGCGGGCTACGCAAGATTGCGGCAAACGTCATTCCGTGGATGTTTAAATTGGCAACATACCGACCTCGTCCCATCATGAATCTCGGGTCTTCGACCCTTCTTACTTCTTGACCTAAATATTTTCCCATCAGTCACCTCCTGCTGCTGATGCAGCTTGAATTGCTTTGACAATATTGTCGTAACCCGTACACCGGCAAATATTCCCTTCCAAACCATGCCGGATTTCGTCTTCCGTGATATCGGGATTGATTTCAACCAGTTTGGTTGCCGCCATAATCATTCCAGGCGTACAAAAACCGCATTGCAAAGCATGATTGTCCCAAAAAGCTTTTTGCATCGGGTGCAACTCTCCATTATTTGCCAGTCCTTCAATGGTCGTGATTTTTGAGCCATCCGCCTGAACTGCCAAAGCGGTACAGGATTTAATGGCCATGCCATCCATGTGGATTGTACATGCTCCGCATTGGGATGTGTCGCAACCAATGTTCGTTCCGGTCAAACCCACTTCTTCCCGGATGAAATCAACCAGGAGCATGCGAGCTTCGACTTCTTTTTGATGAACCGTTCCATTCACGGTCACACTGATACTTACTCCCATGGAAATACCTCTCAATTAAAACGTTACAATAATCATGATTCGGACACGCCAATTAACAACAAAGCTACCTGTTGCGCGAATGTACAAACCAATCAGGCGAGTTGAATCACTTATGGCAATCCCTGTGAGGATTGATTTTTCTCTTTTAACTCTTTGTGAAAGGAGAGTCAATGCGATATTTCATAAATGCGCATTTTATTTTTTTGAACCTGTTAACAAAATTCGTAATGCGTTTTAACATCATTCGCATCATAGTGACACAGATAACTGAGGGGTAGCGGAGTTTTTTCTCCTTTGTCATTCCGACCCCCGAGAATGTTTCATTTTGACCTATATCCATGTTATAAGATTTTTTTTTCCGGCAATACAGGAACAGGCAGGTAGTAAATGAGCGCTACGATTTATGTGGGAGGTACGTCAAAGGGCGTTGGCAAAACCTTTGTGACACTGGGATTACTGCACCTCTTGAGCCAGAATCACAAAACGGCAGCATGGAAAGCGGTCGATGTGGGACAGATGGAGTACAATGCGGTTGATGAACCAAGTGATGGTTTACGATTGCATCGAGCGGCAACCATGAACGAGCATCCCAATCTGGTCAATCCTTTTTTACTCAATGAAGACTTACCACCCGTATTAGCCGCACGTCGGGATGGAATTAAGCTGAGAACAAATATATTGCGGCATCATTTCAAACAGCTTCGTCTTCGATTTGAGCGCATCGTGATCGAAGGAAACCGAGGCCTCCTGACACCAATCACCGAAACGGACTCGGAAATCGAGTTGCTTCAACTATGGACTCCCCGGGTGGTTTGGGTCACGAATGTAGGGGAACGTGAACTGGCGGAGACCCTGTTACAGATTCATGCCCTTCAGCAGGCCAACATTGAAATTACCGGCATTGTTATTTCAAATCGCTTGAATTCCAAACATACGGAATTGATCCATTATCAGTGGCTCACTTTGGAAGAACAATCATCCGTCCGGGTATTGGCTTTGCTACCTTTTTTAGCCAGTGGATTAAACAATCCTGCCAATATCGGAAAACTGATCAGTGAATATTTTGACGGGGATTCACTCGATTGCCTTGTCAAATAACATCGCATCCAATTCTTGAACAAAGTCCACTGACACGATGAAAACCTTTCCACATTTTTCACTGCTCAACCACTTGAAAAAGCACGCTCCGGTGATTTGTGATGGCGCCAAACCATTACTTCTTCAGCAATTGGGTTTCCCGCAAACGAGTGCTTGTTTCATGGCCAACCTGACACACCCTGCTTTGGTTTCAGAATTACACCGGGTGTACCTGGATGCGGGTGCGTCAATTATGCGAATTAACACGGAAGGGGCTCACCAGTTAATCTTGAGGACCCTGCAGATTGAGGATCGAGGGGAAAACATCAACAACAACGGCATGGCACTCTTACGGGAAGGCGTGGGTATGCGTGGCATTCCGTCGGCAAGCGTGACCTCCATCAAGAAAGACGTATCGGGAGAAATCCCGGATTCATGGTTGGAACAGGCTTACGGGGCCCAATTGATATATCAAGCGGATACGGGAGCTCACTTCGTCATGTTCAGTGAATTTGACGATTGGGAAGACTTGAATATGGCAGTCAGGGTGTCCAAACGATCCATACAAAAACAGGTCGTTGCGCATCTTAAATTCACACCGAATGACAATCCTGCCACCTGGATTAGCCGGTTGGAAAAGATACAAAAAAAATCGGATTTTATCGGTGTACAAGCCTCTTGGCAGCATCCAAAATTGATTGAATTGACTGCTTCCCTCATTCGACACTTTGGCGTAGTCAGCATCTTGCTGGATGAGCCAGTCCCCCAACCATTTGGTCGGATTACCACTGATTTTCTCCGAATCGTTGAAATCCTGCTTTCCCATGTACCGGCAATCATTGGAGGAGGTACCAATACAACACCAGCTCATATCCAAACGATTGCCTCAATCGTGAATAACTTGTTTGAGAAATAAGTAATCTCTACTCATCTTTTTTTTCTGATTCATGTGAAAGAGAAGAGAATTTGCGATGGTAGTGGTTTTGAAAGTCCTCCGCGGGTTTCAATAGCAATGATTGTCCTTTTTGTCGAAACACTTCATAGAGAATGATTGCTGCTGCCACGGAAACATTGTAGCTGGTAACCATTCCCACCATAGGGATATAGATAAATTCATCACAGACTGACTGGAGCTCCGGAGACATTCCTTGACTTTCCGCTCCTAAAAGGATGACACATTTTTCGGGAAATTGGAACTGAGGCAATTGCTTTGCGGAATTCCTCACATCAGCTCCCAGAAAAACAAAACCCTGGGATTTTTTAAGGGTTACAAAATCTGAAAGATCCTCAATTCTTTCAAAACGCATCCAGAGATTGGCGCTGGCACTCGTTTTTTTACCCAAACGCTGCAAATCAGGGAATTCATTGTAGGTATAATAGAGATTGATTTGGGATAGACCCAATCCGTCAGCAGTTCTGGCAACCGCTGATACATTGTGAGGGTCCCATACATTGTCGATCAATAATTCAATATCTGGGATTTTGTTCCTGTAATAAGTCAAAGTTTTTATTTTTCGTCGTTCTTTCATCAGTAGTCCGATAAATCCACAAACCTCACATTTCCCATTGTCGAGTGACCTTCACAATCCCTCTATAGTATTGGTCCAATAGCTTGTAACTCTTTCAAAGAGGCGGCATTGGAACATGAATGCGAGGAATCCTTGAAGATCTCTCCTTGCGGTTGAGACGACACGCGGGGGACGTCCCTGTGAACCACTACACCCATTGCAGGTGAAGTGTCTGCTCTGTTAAACTTGAAGATTGTTCGACACTTAACCTTTTCATTTCATAAAAATAAAATTACCTTAATTAATCTCATTAAACCACCAACTCTGCTGGTGCGAACCTAATTGGCTTTGCCGGTCAGACATGAGAAACGTATCCGTGTCCGTGAGCCGTGCTCGTGCTCGTGAACGGTCAGTGAATTCGACGGCACATTTTGGTTAACATAGAAACAATGCGATGAAGTAACTGTTTCCCTTCGTCAAATAAAGGAGGCTGGATGATCTTCAACACGTTTAAAACATCGAGAATAGCAGCGCATTCCATTGCGGAACCTCGGGCAAATGCATAGAATCGTTGCTTGTCAGGAAAGGAATTTTTTCCACAGCCTTCTGCGATATTGAGAGGAATCGACCATGAGGTCCTTTTCAGTTGGTCAACTAAGGCTGAGTATCCTTTTGGCAATGTTTCGATGACTTGGACAGATAACGCTAAAAATTCGATGGAACATTGGTATACATCGATTTTTTCATGATCTAACATGGCAGCCTTTTTCGTTCACGAGCACGAGCACGTCTTACGATGACGAACACGTTTTGCCCTCATACTGGGGGCCTCTTCAAGCCACCGGCTGTGCCGGTGGTGATGACTTTATTGGCTATTTTCCCATGATCTTTGACTTTGTCAATCACCATTGTAAAATTTTTATTGGAGCTATGCGAAAATAAATTCAGCATTTTGGATACCAATATTGCGACCTGATTTTAACCCGGGATGATGGAACTAAAGATTTTCAATAGCCTGAAAGAGATTTCCAGTTTGGAATGGAGTTCATTGATTGGCGATCATTTTCCTTTTTCGGAATACGATTATTTACTTGCCATGGAAAAGGGAGGATGCGTTGGGAAACGAACGGGTTGGAATCCTTGTTACCTCACGCTCTGGCAATCGCAAAAACTGATTGGCGCCATCTACCTTTATTTAAAAAGTGACAGTTATGGAGAATATATTTTTGACTGGTCCTGGGCGCATGCTTACATGCAACATGGCTTTAACTACTATCCCAAACTCGTTTCAGCAGTTCCTTTCACTCCGGCAACTGGAAACAAAATTCTGGTTCACCCGGAGGTTGACCCACAACAAGTGCAAACTATATTGCTGAAATCGGTCTTGAAATTGACAAAGGAATGGTATTGCAGCTCTTTACATTTTTTATTCATTCCGGAAGAAGAAGTCCCGATTTTTGAAAAAGCCGGTTTCATTGTACGTCACAGCAGTCAATATCACTGGAAAAATCGAGGTTATGCGGATTTTGAAACTTTCCTGAAAACGTTGAAAGGAAAACGAAGAAAAGAAATCCTCAGGGAACGTCGACAAGTGAGGGAGCAGGGGATCCACATTCATGTGCTCACTGGTGAATCCCTTCGAGATGAACACGTCCGAATAATGTATGAATTTTACTTGTCCACCATATACAAACGAGGAGCTATAGACTACCTTTCCCTTGATTTTTTCAGACACGTGTTTTTCAAAATGAAAGACAAATTGGTATTGATACTAGCCCAATCAGAAGGAAATTGGGTAGCAGGCACCATTAATTATCACAAAGGCCATTCCCTCTATGGCAGATATTGGGGATGTTTGGAAGAGTTCAGGAGTCTCCATTTTGAGCTTTGCTATTACCAGACGATTGAATATGCCATTGCTCATAAAATCGCCTTATTTGAAGCCGGTGCGCAAGGGGGACACAAAATTCAGCGTGGATTTTTGCCGGAAATCACCTACAGTGCCCATTGGATTCAGCATCCCGGGTTTCGATCGGCGATTTCAGAATTTGTTCAGGAAGAAAAAAAAGCAATTCAGGTCGAATTTCAACAAGGTGAAGCTCACCTGCCGTATAGAGCAGAATTTGTAGAGTCATGGTTGCAAAAAATCGATATCTCTTGAATTTTTCTCATTTTGCGGAAATAAACACCTGTCCTGTCATCACTCAACAGAATCGACTCACTTTTCGACAACTTGTAAATAAAAACATGTAACTGATAAAAGGATGGTGCTATATTAAACTTAGTTGCCTGTTAAGAGTTTGAATTCATATAAAAGAAATCAACTATGAAAAGCATGAGTACATTCAAAATTTTTATTGTCGCCGTGATTGCCATTGTGGTGGTCTATTCCGCTACGGCGTTTGTGATCGATCAAACGGAATATGCGATTAAAATTCGTTTGGGGGATCCGGTATCCATTTATACTGATCCGGGTATTCGTTTCAGGATTCCATTTATTACACGCATTTTTGTGGTAGATAACCGCTTGCTGACCTACGATGCCGATCCCGGTTCCATATTCACCAAAGACAAGAAAGAAATGGTGGTGGACAATTATGCGAAATGGAGGGTTTCAGATCCTTTGAAATTTTACCGAACCATGCGCAGTACTACGCAAGCGCAAGCCCGTTTGGACGATATCATCTATTCTCAGGTGCGACAGGTTTTGGGTAAACATACCTTGACCGAAATTGTTTCGGGAGATGACCATGAAGGTGAGACTAAAAGTGGGGTGACTGATGTAGAAGACGCCATCAATTTACGAACCAGCATCCTTAATGAAATCACCAGCAACGCGCGAGAGGAGGCCACGGAGTTTGGTATCGAAATCGTAGATGTGCGCATCAAACGGGCTGATTTGCCACCGGAAAACAGTCGTGCCGTCTACGGACGCATGGAAGCCGAGCGTCGACGTGACGCCAAACGTTATCGCTCTGAAGGAGAGGAACAATCCTTGGCCATCCGTTCCGAAGCCGACCGGGACCGCGTGAAGTTACTTGCTGAAGCAGAAAAGGAAGCCGAAAAAATCCGAGGTATTGCCGATGCCACGGCGTTGACTATCTATGCCGATGCGTATGGGAAAGATCCCGATTTCTTCAGGTTTCAACGCTCCCACGATGCTTATCGTCAAACACTCTTAGAAGACACGACTTTGTTAATGAGTAGTGAACGTGATTTTTTTGATTCCTTGCAATGACGACATCGGAATTTTTACTTCACTATTCAACCAGGAGATCATCCAAAGTATCAGGAAGACTTTCCACAAAGCTTTCCATGTTCGTGCCAACTCTCAATTTTAAAGTTCCCGCAATCACGATGGTGGGAGTGGCCGCGATGTTGTAAAATATGGATTTTTGCTCTCCCTCTGCAATGGCCTGGCTGATTTCTCCATTATTCGCTTTTTGCTTATACACCTCCCCCATTCCCAGGCTTCGAGCCAGATAATTGATAATTCCCGGATCGAATACGTCTACACCATATTGAAAACGCGCTTCAAAAATAGCATCCCTTACCTGCTCTGCCCTTCCCAGCGATTTGGCGACATAATACAAGCGCAAAGGCGCATCGTCCTGTCCCCGAAATAAAATCGGTACGTCGACAAATTCCACGCGGTCTTTATACTTTTCTTTCATTTCCCTGGAGAGCAATCGAAAATGGTTGCAATGCGGACATCCAAAATTGATGAATTCCTCAAAAACAACTTTTTCCAGGCTGTTTTTTGAGGGAAGCTTTCCTAACACCTCATAAGATCCCCGGATTTTCCCTTGTGCTTCCACATAAGAAACCACCATGGAAAAAACCAATGTCAGTAAAAATATTCTTAATACCATGATTTTCCTTTCTTGTACGTGAAGAATGACAGTATAAAATGCTCTCAAAGGATCCCATTACGTTCTATTGACCCGATTTATAACTTTAACACATTTGCGGAAATGAAGGAAAAAATTTTCAGACTGATCCGAATCGGACGAGTCGAGACTTAAAAGGATTCTTTTTTTGTAAAGCGTCGTCAGAAAAAAACAGAACTTGACTTCTTCGGTCGAGCGGATTAAATGAATTAATTTTTTATAAATATGCGGAATGCGTCTGCAATATGGTGGTCATGATCCAATTCTGAAACTAACATTAAAATAAGGATGAAATTATGAAAAGGAGAGAATTTATTAAGAAAACGGGGGCAGGAGCAGTTGCTGTAGGTGCTATGGCGGGATCCGCACCTGCGATTCATGCCCAGAAAACCATCGAAATCGCCATGGTGACCACCTGGTCCCGGGATCTTCCAGGGGTGGGTACGGGTGCGCAACGTTTTGCCGAGCGTCTCTCGGATATGACCGACGGTCGCATGCAAGTCAATTACTTTGCCGGCGGAGAACGAGTCAAACCATTCGATTCCTTCGATGAAGTCGCTTCCGGAAACAGCCAACTGTATCATGCCGCTGATTACTATTGGAAAGGGAAACATCCGGGTTGGGCCTATTTCACTGCCGTTCCCTTTGGATTGACTTATACTGAAATAAACGCTTGGATTCGTTTTGGTGGAGGACAGGAACTCTGGGATGAATTGGCGGCTGAGTTTGGACTAAAATGCGTTATGTGTGGTAATACAGGCGTCCAGATGGGGGGCTGGTTCCGCAAAGAAATAGATTCCGCAGACGACCTGAAGGGTCTCAAAATGCGTATTCCGGGACTGGGAGGTGACGTGATGGCAAAGCTTGGCGCTTCTCCGGTTTCCCTGCCTGGCGCTCAAATCTATGAAAACCTGGTCTCCGGGGCGATCGATGCCACGGAATGGGTCGGTCCCTGGAATGATGAATTTATGAAATTTTATGAAGCGGCCAAGTATTATTACTACCCTGGCATGCACGAACCCGGATCAATGCTCGCCCTTGGTATGAACAAAAAATGGTGGGACGGACTTTCCAATTCGGATCAAGAGATCATTGCTGCGGCAGCAGCCAAGGAAAATGACGTGATGATGTCCGAATTCAACGCCAAAAACGGTGCTTCCCTGGCCAAACTCATTAATGAGCAAGGAGTGCAATTGCGTGAATTCAACGAAGATATCTATGACAGTTTTGGCGAAGCTGCCGATGAAGTTTTTGAAGAAGTCGTCAGCCACAGTGACCTGGCGAGGAGAATCCACGAAAGTTTCCTCAGAGCTCGTCAAGAGGTCGGTTCCTGGAATAAAATCGCGGATCAGGCTTATGTGGCCCAACGAAATCGCGTACTCGGCCTTTAATAAAAACGCAATGGAGGTCTGCTGCCATGCCGGGCCCTGAGGCTTTGCATGGCAAATAATATGTGAATGCATCAAATGTAATGGTGTTTGCACGACGACAATAAAGCTTTTTACCGTCCTTGCTCAAGCCCTCCTGACCTCATTAAAATAGAGTGAGTAGTCGGAAGATCCCATTCTTCCCACCCCGGCTTATAGAAGTGCCAGATACATGTCCCCTTCGGAAAGCAAAACGCCCCTCGATTGGCTAATCCGTATCAGCGTGGGTTCCATTGTTTCCACAATGCTGATTTTCCTGCTCAACAACTATCTGAATTTTTGGCAAAAATGGCCCGGATTGATTACTTTTCTCGCTCATCGAGGTTGGTTCGGATTGACTCCCCTGGATGTACCATTGGGACCGGTCCAAATCTTCCAAGGCTGGCTTCAGCTCTGCAGCTATCTCGGTGGAGGTATTCTGGTGATGTTGTATGTCATTTTTACTCGTGAACATTCCTTACGTACAGACGCTGCCCGGTTGTCCGTTTTTGCCGCATACATAATCCGGGCAGCATTTTGGGCCGTTTTGACCATCGGGATCGTGGATCTTGGCATATCCTTGCTCCGTGTGGAAAATCTGTTAGAACCATTGATTGGTAAAGAATTGGCACTGGCATTGGGACGTTCTCAATTTCGTGGGGTCTATGTCCACTATCCCTTGATAATGATCTCATTGATTATTGCTTTTTTTATACGATCCCTGGGATTTGTCTGGTTATCACTGTTGATAGTGTTCGCAGAATTTCAAATTGTCATTTTCCGCTTTATTTTCTCCTACGAACAGGCATTTATGGGAGATTTGGTTCGTTTCTGGTATGCCGCCTTGTTTCTCTTTGCCAGTCCCTACACCTTGCTTTACGAAGGTCACGTGCGGGTTGATGTCCTTTACACCCATTTCAAGAGAAGGACCAAGGCATGGTCCAATACCTGTGGATTATTGTTTTTTGGCCTGCCCCTTTGCTGGGTCATCCTCATAACGGGTATGTGGGATAAGTCCAGTAGCATCAACAGCCCATTGCGCAATTTTGAAGTCTCCCAGGCAGGGTATGGGATGTACGTGAAATACTTGATGGTCGGGTTCCTGGCAATTTTTGCGATTTCCATGATTGTACAATTTTCCAGCTACCTCCTCGAGAATGTGGCCGAACTTCGAGAAAAAGCGACTGAGGACCACCCAAACACCGAGCATTAAAATCAGGATAATATTGTGGAATTGGTCTTTCTTGCCGTCCTCTTTCTGATCATGATGATTGCGCTGAGTTCCGGTTTCCCGGTTGCTTTCTCTTTGCCGGGATCCGCAATACTCTCGATTGGATTGGCAGCATTGTGTGGATACCTGCTGGAAGGTAACCCCAGCGTTTATTTTGCGGAAGGCGGTCCCGTACAGTGGCTCAATGCCGGAGTGACCAACTTTCGCAGTCTCTACTGGGATGTGGAACGGGACACTTTGATTGCCATTCCTTTGTTTATATTTATGGGCATCATGCTCCAGCGTTCCAGGGTTGCTGAAGACTTGTTGGTTACCATGGCTCAGTTGTTCGGTCCTGTACCGGGAGGATTGGGAATTTCCGTGGTTATGGTCGGTGCGCTCCTTGCGGCTACTACTGGCATCGTTGGAGCCACTGTCATTGCGATGGGAATGATTTCTCTGCCAGCGATGCTACGCAACAATTACTCCAAATCATTGGCATCCGGTACTATTTGCGCATCGGGAACCTTAGGTCAGATCATTCCTCCCTCGGTGGTGTTGATTATCCTTGCGGACCAACTGGCCAGTGCAGCCGACCAGGCCAGTACTTCCCGGAAAACTGCTTTTCGAACAGCAACTGGTGAATTTTCAATGCCTTCGACTTTGGATATTACCTCCACCAGCGCTGGTGAAATGTTCATGGGTGCCCTGGTGCCAGGCTTGTTACTGGTGGGGTTATACGTCGTCTACATCCTCATCATGTCCTTGATTCGGCCCGCGACCGCGCCTCCTGTCCCTTATGAAGGAAAATACGACGGGCAATTCGCCTTTCGAGTGGGTATGGCTTTGGTACCTCCCCTGGCATTGATTTTTGCGGTGCTGGGATCCATTATTTTGGGTGTGGCGACGGTCAACCAAGCAGGCGCCATTGGTGCGGTTGGAGCCATGATCATGGGAGGATACCGGCTCGCCTCCAAGCAACGCAACACCTATTATCCGGCAATCCTCGCCATTGTTTCGACCATCGCGCTTTTAATCGTTTTGGCATTCTTTTATTTGAACATCAAGAATATAAAGAGCGTGAACGATATCATCGGAATTTTCCTGGCTTCCGTTGCCGTTCTTGGTTTAGGAATTGCCATCGTTTGGAGCGGTTGGCGCATATTCAAAACCGACGATACTCTCAATGAGGTGATGATTGAAACCGCCAAAACTACCTCCATGGTTTTCATCATTCTTATAGGTGCCGCCATGCTGACTTCCGCTTTTCGCGGTTTTGGTGGAGAGGAGTTGGTCAAGGAATTTCTAGGCGACTTGCCAGGAGGATTCTGGACTCAGTTCATCGTCGTTATGATCGTGATTTTTCTCCTCGGTTTTTTTCTCGATTTCATTGAGATTTCGGTGGTGGTGGTGCCCATAGTGGCACCAATTTTATTAGCAGACCCTGCTGCAAATGTGACCGCAGTATGGTTGGGTGTCATGGTAGGGTTGAATATACAAACTTCCTTCCTCACCCCACCTTTCGGTTTCGCTTTGTTCTATTTACGGGGAGTGGCGCCAGCAGTGGTGAAAACGCTGCATATCTATCGAGGAGCTGTGCCTTTCATCGGCTTACAATTGCTTGCCCTCGTAATCGTTGGTGCAACTCCCAGGATGGTGAATTACCTGCCCAATCGTATCAACCTGACTTCAGAAACGGCTCCACCTCCTATGAACCCGCGATTGCAATCTTGTATGGAGAAACAAATTTTTGCTTATTATGATGAGCAGAAAACATCTCTGAAAAACCAGATCGATACCATGCGTCGCGTCGATACCGGCTTTCTCCCACAAAATTTGCAAGAGCAATTGACAGAAAGCCTGGACAAGGCAATGCAAACTTTTACTCGGGTGGCCGAAATTCGGGAGGCAGAAAGTGAACTTGCCGCATTTATACCCCAATACCGCCCCTTGCATCATCAAGTGCGTGACTTACAATCAGAAATTCGAGAACTGGAAAATGAGATTGAAGATCTGGAACGAAATTTGGTGCGTTTATCTCGAGAAGAACGATCCGATAAAGTGACTGCCGATGCGATGAGGCAGAGGATCGAAATGAATCTCGTTAAAACCGGTGAGACCAAGAATAAAATTGCGCAGAAAATACCTGCAGAATGGGAAGAGGTTCGGCAACGCTTCGTGAAACTGAAAAAAACAGAACAAAAAGCACGCACTGACTATCGAAACAATGTCGATCGTTCGTATGAAACGATAGTGGAATTGCTAAAAATCATAACTGCCGTTCCGCAACTCACTGCACTTGAAGGACAACTGGTTGACTTGCGAAAAGTGATTGCCGGTGAATCTCCTGAAAAAGCGATGGATCGTATTAAGTTGGAAGAAAGAATACTAGGCTCAGTAGCCGGCAGCAACGCAATCAAATCTAAATTGTCAAAAGCCCGCCGCGCACTGAAAGGGAAAAATCCGGAAACTGAAAAGGCATTGCATTTGCTGAATGAAGGTTTGGAGATTTTCATGAACGAAGTGGAATGGCGGCATCGAGCCTCAATGGAATTAGCCCCCGCCTTGCAGACTTACAATAACGCTATCAAGGATTCTTTCGGTCTGCGAATGCAAAGACGACTCTCGGATGAACAAGCGGAGCTAGTCGCCCGATGTATGGCCTACCATCGCGATATTTCTTTGAATTTCTAAGGGAAAAGCTCAGGCCTGTCAGTTATCCTTAAAGATGCGATTGACTTGCGTCTTGTTCCATGAAACAATTTTTTGTAATGCGTCAGCGTTTTCGTATGACTAATTAACAAAATGCGTATCCACCTGAACCAGGAGAGACGATGAGAGCCACTGAATTCAATTTCATGGATCGCTACACAGTCTTGGAGGGTAATGTTAACTTAACCGGATTGCAGGCCTTGGTTCGTATTCCCATTGACCAAACCCGCAAAGACTGCAAAGACGGTATCAAATTGGGAACTTACGTGACCGGATACCAGGGATCGCCTTTGGGATCCATGGACACGCAATTTGGGCGGGTTTCATCTTTGCTGGAAGATCATCGCATTTTTTTTCATGCGGAAGTCAACGAAGATATCGCAGCAACCGCCCTCAATGGCACCCAATTACTGGAACTTCTCCCCCACGCCCATTATGACGGTGTTCTGGGAATGTGGTTTGGTAAAGGTCCCGGAGTGGACCGCACGGGGGACGCCTTTCGTCATAATAATTTCACGGGGACCAGCAAATATGGTGCCGTGCTCACCCTTGCCGGTGACGATCCCTCTTGTAAAAGTTCAACCATCCCCAGCGATACCACTCCCAGTTTGTATGACCTTGGCATTCCCGTGCTTTTTCCGGGAAATCAACAGGAAATCCTTGAATTGGGTTTGAAAGGTATCGGACTATCTCGATACACGGGATTGTGGACGGGCCTCAAGGTGGTCACGGACGTAGCGGACAGTGGGTCCATTGTGGAAATTTATCCGGAACAAGCCCTGCAACTCATCCCGGCCTTTGAAATCGCTGGCAAACCCTTCCAAAAACTTCAGACGCTGAAACTGGTTGGAGCCATGAGCCTGGAATCAGAAAGGCAGCTCTTCTATGAGAAAACAGAGGCCGCAAAAGCGTACGTTTATGAGAATGAGATTGATAAAATCATCTTACGCACCGCAAACGATCGCATCGGGATCGTTTCATTCGGAAAAAGTTATTACGACTTGAAGGATGCCCTTAACTTGCTGGGACTGGACGATCGAGCGTTACAGGATATGGGAATCCGACTCTATAAAATGGGTATGATTGCTCCAGTCGAACCCAATCGATTGCGGGAATTCGCGGAAGGTCTGGACGAGATCGTGATAGTTGAAGAAAAACGCGGATTCACCGAGATGCTGATCCGCAATGAATTGTACTCGCTTCCCCACCCACCCCGGATCTATGGAAAGAGAGACCACCGGGATCAAGTTATGTTTCATGCGCAGGGTGAATTGAAAGTCAGCGAAATCGTCATGGTTTTGACCCGTTTTCTGGCAGACAGGTATCCCGGGATGGAATTATCTTCCAGGGCAGCCAAAATCTCGGAAATCCAGTCTCGCGACTATGAGGACGTTATGCCCAGAATCCCTTATTTTTGTAGCGGATGCCCTCACAGTACTTCGACGGTCAATCCTGAAGGCGAAATTGGAGGGGCCGGCATTGGTTGCCACGCCATGGCCATTTGGATGGGAAGAGGACTCGAGTTCATCACTCATATGGGAGGAGAAGGGGCCAACTGGATTGGCCTTTCCAGATTCACTGAGAAAGAACATTTTTTTCAAAACATCGGCGATGGTACGTATTTTCATTCCGGCAGCAAAGCCATCGAAGCTTGTATCAATGCCGGAGTCAATATCACTTTCAAAATTCTATACAATTCGGCAGTGGCAATGACCGGCGGTCAAAAGGTCTCCGGTGGGCTGGATCCCACGTCTCTGGCGCGGAAGCTGGAATGGGAAGGGGTGCGCAAAATCACCATAGTTACGGAACTTCCCGAAAAATATCCCCAAAAACAAATCAGCAAGAAAATCAATGTCGTTCCTAAAGCGCAATATCCTCTTGTTGTTGAAGCAATGAAAGCCGTCAAAGGGGTCAGCGTGCTGATTTACGACCAGCAATGCGCTGCGGAAAAACGGAGAGATCGTAAACACGGAAGATTGGAAATTCCCCGCAAACGCGTAGTGATCAATGAAGCCGTCTGTGAAGGATGCGGAGACTGTGGCGTGCAATCAAATTGCCTTTCCGTCATTCCGGTTGAGACGGAATATGGAAGGAAGACACGGATTCACCAGTCTTCCTGCAATTTTGATTATTCTTGTTTGCAAGGAGATTGTCCGTCATTCATGACAGTGGAACTGGAGGAAGGCGCGGAACGCATTACCAAATCGAGTTCCATTCAAAAAGTGGAAATCAATACGCTGGCAGCACCAGAAATTCTGGCAGAATACCAAACACCTTATCGCATCCTGATGGTTGGAATTGGAGGTACCGGAGTGGTGACAGCCAGTGCGATCCTGGTGGCAGCCGCGCACTTGCAGGGAAAATACGCATCCCATCTTGATCAAACCGGACTCGCTCAAAAAGGAGGGGCCGTAACAGCCAATATCAGCATTTCCGAGCAGCCTTTTGAATCATCTTTCCGTATCCCTTCCGGACAAACCGACTTATTGCTGGCATTCGATTTTCTCGCATCCGTCTCGCCGGACAATCTTGATCGATTGCACGCCAGTCGTACCATTGCCATCGTCAATTCTCATCAAACCGATACCGCGTTGACCATTACGGATACGACAACACCTTTTCCCAAACATTCTTTTCTACAGCATCAATTGAACCGACATACAAAAGCCGGAAGGAATCTTTTTGTGGATGCCAATCGGATTTCAGAAATTTTATTTGCGACGGAGCAATCCAACAATATATTTATGCTTGGAATTGCTTACCAAGAGGGAGTCATTCCGCTCGATGCTCAATACATAGAAGCTGCCATTGAAGGCAATGGAGTTGCCGTAGAACGAAATATCAACGCATTCCGCTGGGGCAGGAAATACGCGATGGATCCCGAGTATGCCCAAACCATTCTCTTTCAGGACGCAACGAAATCCAAATCTGCCAAAGCCGTTGCCGTGGAGAAACTTCAAAAATATGCGCCAAGCCACTCGGCTGCTATGGAAGTATTAGCTGAGCAGTTTCCCGGAAACAAGGCTTTGCTTGACATCCTTTATCCTCGCGTATCGGACTTGATCCTCTATCAGAATCCCGGATATGCTCAACGTTACCTGAACACCGTCAAAGTGGTACACCAAGCGGAAATCAGTCAATTATCCGCAGGTATGAACCAATCCGACGAGACGCTATTCACTGCGACCGTGGCCAAATGGCTCTTTAAACTGATGGCTTACAAGGATGAATATGAAGTGGCTCGTTTGTGGACACAGACCCCTGCAGTGGAAAATGCGAAAAAGGGCTATCAAGGCCATGTCAAAGTCTCCATCCATCTCCATCCTCCCATACTTCGTCAGTTGGGTTTAAAAAATAAGCTCACTATGGGACCCTGGGTTTTTCCATTCCTGAAAATATTAACCCGTTTCAAATTTTTAAGAGGTTCGTCATGGGATCCATTTGGCCGGGCGAAGGTACGCAAAGCGGAATCCGCTCTGATTCCATGGTATGAAAATCTGGTGCGACGACTGCTTGCCGCCTTGACTGTGGAGACGTTGCAAAATGCCGTCGTTATTGCTTCTCTTCCTGATAATATCCGTGGATACGAAGAGATTAAAATGGAAAGTATCCAAAAAACCCGAAAAGAAGCTGACGAGAAATTAAAACGCTTTCTTTTAAGCGGAAATCAGTCGGCAACAACTGAAGAAAAGGAAAGGGTCATCTGAAACGAGGATATTCCTGTTATTGAAGATTTATGTCGAACTCGGGTTACTTTCAGATACGTGTCCCCTTGTCAAGCAACGGATTGCCAGGTTTTTCCCTGAAAGATAATCTGCGGGTCTTTGGATTTGAGGGGGAGAGGATGGTTACGGGCTTTCAGAGATACCAGGTACTCCTCTATGGCCATCGGGGCCTGTTGTAAGCAGTCTTCGAGAGAAAAACCGCTGCCTCCAAACCCATCCAGATCGGGCGAGGAAAAGCAAAAACGCCCGGTAACTTCGTCTTTTTCAATGATCAAAGTATAGTTCAATTCCATTCTGAACTCATTTTACGGTTCTCAGAAGAGCTTTGATATTTGATTGATGGCAGTGCGCTCGTCTTCGGCATCAATAATTGCTTGGTAGGTATAGCCCTTCATGCTATTGGCATATCTCTTATCGTAATATTCCTCCAGCATGAACCTGAAGAATTTTTTATATCTTTTGTGCTCCAACCATTTGACTAGTTCCTCCACCTGTTTTTTCCCCAACAAGTGAGTCAACCTGATCGTTTTCCTGATCAACTGATGGTGATCCTCCGTGGTTTGAGGCAGGTAATCTCTGGCGATTCGTTTCACCCGAGTTTCAATAGAAGCCGTCAGCAAAATGCGCTTACCGACTTTCATTTTTTCAAACAGAAGGTGAGGGATGGTGACATTTCCGATTCGCCGACTCTCACCTTCAAGAAAAATGGGTAAGTTCTCTATAAGACTGTCCCAAGCTTCCAACAAACGGGCTTCAAAAGTTCTGGTCGACACAGGCTTTTTACCAATGTCTCCGAAAACGGAACTGCGATGTTGGGCTAAGTCCTCAAAATCAATGGAATTTTTCAGTTTTTGCAGAATTCTGGTCTTTCCTACGCCAGTCAAACCATGCAAGACATAGAGAGGCGTAGGGAAAGTGAGGCGCTCCAATCGGGTTATATTCCAGTTTCTGAATCGTTTGTAACCACCTTCCAGGACCATATTGTCATATTGAAGCATGGCAAAAATATTGGCGATAATACGAGAACGCATCCCGCCTCGTGCGCAAAATATCAGAAAGGGACGTGAGGCGGGAATCGCTTGTAGAGATTCCAGTATTTCCGGCCAACTGTGCCGCAATTGGTCATAACCTGCGGCCACAGCTCTTTCTTGCCCGAATGCTCGATAGAGCGTGCCAATTTGGTGATGCTGCGTTTGCGATAGCAGGGGGAAGTTGATCGCTCCCGGAATGGTACCTGCAGCGAATTCATCCGGAGTACGTACGTCGATCAACTGGAATGATTTGCGACGTCCCCAAAGTTCTTCAATGGTAACAGAAGTAACCGGAGTCGTATGAAGATCTTCACGAAATGCTACCCCCTTGACTTTCATTCCGAACATCATGGTTGGAATCTCCTTCCTCCCCGCTCCCCACTCTCCAGTGGCGGGGCCGAAACCCCGCCTTTCCTTCTGGCACAGGTCAGTTGTCGATTCGAATGGTATCTAATAACCCATTTCTTGCTTCAGTTCCTGATCAATCCAGATGCGGGCGTGCACACGGTGATAGTCGATCACCCCCAACTGATTTTCCCCGTTAAACCCTTTGAGCCAGGGCTGGACCACGACAAACGATGGGCTGATAGGACCCCAGACAAGCCACGCATTTTCGATCCCATACCAATCGGCCTCTCTCGTCAGCCTCTGCTGCTCCTCAAAGGTGGTTGCGGCTGCAGCGGCATCAACGATGGCATCATAATCCGGGTCCATAGTTCCGCCGTAGTTGCAGCAATCGTTCCCAGCCCTCGATGAGTGATTCATTGATATGGGGTTCATATTGCCCCAGGCAACGCCCTGAATCGCCGTGACCATCCCTTCATAATCACCACTTCTGATTAAACCGAACAGACCGGATCGGTCGACGAGCCTCGTCTCTACTTCAACGCCAATCTCTCTGAAGTATTGATTGGCAATTTCATAGTAGTTCAAATCGAAGGGGGTGTAGTGGTGGTAGACTGTCTTGAAACCATTGGGATAGCCCGCTTCCGCCAGCAGTTTCTTCGCCCCTTCGGGATCATACTGATGGTATTGTTTGATCTCTTCGGGCCACTCTGCAAAGGGGATGAAACTCCCCGGGGTTCTCTGCCACCCCATCGGGGTATACAGCGACGTCCCCTTATAGTAGGTATTGTTGATGGTCTCCAGGTCCAGGGCCATCTGCATCGCCCGGCGCACCCGGATGTCATCAAAGGGCGGCTTTTTCAGGTTCAGACCAAGAGAGGTCTCCGACCGATTATACCAATAGGACATCACCAATTCGGGGTTGGTCTTCTGGAGACTATCAATCTGGTCACGCGACGCTATTGACCCTTGTTCGTACACACCCGTATAATCAATTTTACGGGAGCGCAGCGCCGCTATAATGGTTGCTTCATCCGGGAAGATCCTGACAATCACCTCGTCCACATAGGGCAGTTGGTTCTCCGGGTATCTTTCGTCGTGGCCCCAGTAGTCCGGATTCTTGGTATAGTGCAGAGAGCTGCCCTCGACCCAGTCCGCCATCTCGAAGGGCCCGGTGCCGACCAGGTTCCTCCAATTCTTCACGTCGCCGTGTTCTTTGATGACCTCGGGGGGCATTATGCTGGTTACCCAGTGGCTTAATAGCTTAGAGAGCGCATCGAGGTTTGGCTGCTTCAGTTTAAAAACAACTGTCCCATCGTCGGTGGCCGTTACCGAATCCCAGGGCAAACCGACAAAATCGCCGGCACCTTGCATCGTTTCGGTGAATCCGCTGCCCAGACCCAAGATGCGGTGAAAGTGAAATTCGACGTCCTTGACCGTCATTTCTCTCCCATTCATCGGTGCCTTATTATGCCAGCGCACGTCTTGGCGAATGTGGAAGATGATCGTAGTGGCGTCGGGTGTCTCCCAGCTTTCGGCCAGCTGCCCTCTGAGGGGAGCGGCCGCCGAGACGTCTGATGTGTGGTCCCATATATTCTGATCTACTGCCCAGTCTGCGACACCGAGCCTGTCCAGAACAGCGCTTAGCGGGACTGCCGACGAAGCACTCCCGAACCAGATGTCCGTATGCGGCGGCTCGAACTTCCCGGAGAGGGTGAATGTCCCGCCATATCGTGGGGCCTGCACCATTTCACCGGTTGCAGGGTCTTGCACCATCTCTTGCGCGATTGCGCCTGAGGGGACGACCCAGCAGACAGCCACCATCAGGATGAGGGTTAACAACAATGATTGCATTTTTCTTGTTTTACTTTTTTCCATGGTTCCTCCTTTTTTACTTTGATTTTGCTTTTCATTGGATTTTGAATTTGACTCGTTTCGCATTTCATATTTTTCCTTATTCAAGAAGTTAAAACATATGATTGAATTACGTCTTATGGCAGCTACTTTCATTTCTCCTGAGTCACGAATTCCAGTGTCCTTCCGCTCCCCCACTCCCCGCTTTCACGGGGTCAAGCTCTGCGGAAATGGCAAAGGGTGTCAGTCAGTGATGATGAATTCAATGATTGACAAGAATTCGTTCCTCTCGAGATCATAAAAAAAATAGGAAAGAGTTAAAAAATAACCGGGGAGGAGGAATTGCTTTCACATGATTTGATTCCCTTCCCTTCTTTCCAAAACTGATCCAGAAACTATATGCGAAATATATATTTGTCAAGCATTTTCACTTAAATTTTTTTCATTTTTTTGAGTTGAAATGCAGGTTACTGGTATTGTTGAGGATTGGTAAGATGTAACGATTCTTTTTTAATTAATCTCATTAAACCACCAGCTCTGCTGGTGCGAACCTAATAGGCTTTGCCGGTCAGACATGAGAAACGTAACCGTGTCCGTTAGCCGTGCTCGTGCTCGTGCTCGTGAACGAAAAAGGCTGCCATGTTAGATCATGAAAAACTCGATGTAAACCAATGTTCCATCGAATTTTTAGCGTTATCTGTCCAAGTCATCGAAACATTGCCAAAAGGATACTCAGCCTGAGTTGACCAACTGAAAAGGGCTTCATGGTCGATTCCTCTCAATATCGCAGAAGGCTGTGGAAAAAATTCCTTTCCTGACAAGCAACGATTCTATGCATTTGCCCGAGGTTCCGCAATGGAATGCGCTGCTATTCTCGATGTTTTAAACGTGTTGAAGATCATCCAGCCTCCTTTATTTGACGAAGGGAAACAGTTACTTCATCGCATTGTTTCTATGTTAACCAAAATGTGCAGTCGAATTCACTGACCGTTCACGAGCACGAGCACGGCTAACGGACACGGATACGTTTCTCATGTCTGACCGGCAAAGCCTATTAGGTTCGCACCAGCAGAGCTGGTGGTTTACTGAGATTAATTATTGAATTTTATTCCAAGCCAAGCCGGTCGAGGTATCGAGCATTCGTACTCCATTTTTTCAGGACACGGACTTGAAGGGAAAGATAGACTTTATTCCCCAGTAAATATTCCATATTTTGACGGGCGCTTTTTCCAATCTGCTTGAGCATACCGCCCTTCCTGCCAATGACAATTCCTTTTTGGGATTCTCGTTCCACATAGATTTTACAATGGACGCGAATCAATTCTGAAGTTTCTTCAAAAGACTCCACATGCACGGCAGCAGAATAGGGTAACTCTTTTTGCAAAACACGAAACAACGCTTCGCGAACCAGTTCTCCCATTAAAAATCGTTCAGAAATATCCGTGATTTGATCTGCTTCAAAATAAAACGCATTTTCTGGAATATAGGCAGGCAACATAGCTACCAGGTGCTCCACATTGGTGAGTTTCAAGGCTGAAATTGGAACAATCTCAGCAAATGGTCCGTGTTGGTTGAATATCGAAATCGTCCTGAGAATCACCTCCCGGGAGACGGTGTCGGTTTTATTGATGAGCAGCAAAGTTTGACTCAATTTATTGTCCAGCAACTGCAGTATCCTGGCGTCTTCTCGATGGATGGTATTCACTGCCAAAGGAACCGGTTCCACCAGCAATAAGTTGAGATCAGATTCCTCTAAAGTACGGACGGCATATTTTACGATTCGTTGGTTTAACAGTTTTTCGGAAAGATGAATACCGGGCGTGTCAATGAAAATAATCTGACAAGCGTCGATAGTTTTTATCCCCAGTATGCGGTTGCGGGTGGTTTGAGGACGATGGGTGGTTATTGAAATTTTTTGTCCGACGATTCGGTTGAGCAGCGTCGATTTTCCTACATTGGGTCGACCAATCAATCCTACATGGCCACAACGTTCTTCAGGCAATTTATGCTCCAGTAAATAACAGAAAGTCATCACCACCGGCAGAGCCGGTGGCTTGAAGAGGCCCCCAGTATGAGGGCAAAACGTGTTCGTCATCGTATGACGTGCTCGTGCTCGTGAACGAAAAAGGCTGCCATGTTAGATCATGAAAAACTCGATGTATACCAATGTTCCATCGAATTTTTAGCGTTATCTGTCCAAGTCATCGAAACATTACCAAAAGGATACTCAGCCTTAGTTGACCAACTGAAAAGGGCCTCATGGTCGATTCCTCTCAATATCGCAGAAGGCTGTGGAAAAAATTCCTTTCCTGACAAGCAACGATTCTATGCATTTGACCGAGGTTCCGCAATGGAATGCGCTGCTATTCTCGATGTTTTAAACGTGTTGAAGATCATCCAGCCTCCTTTATTTGACAAAGGGAAACAGTTACTTCAACGCATTGTTTCAATGTTAACCAAAATGTGCCGTCGAATTCACTGACCTTTCACGAGCACAAGCACGGCTAACGGACACGGATACGTTTCTCATGTCTGACCGGCAAAGCCTATTAGGTTCGCACCAGCAGAGCTGGTGGTTTAATGAGATTCATTAAATTGAGTCTAATGACCTGAGTTCGAGATAAGAAATTAATAAATTCAATATGTTATGGAATCTTCATTCTTAGAGAAACCGTGTCATTCCTGGCTTGACCAGGAACCCAGAGGTATGCGGCCAAACTGAAATCCGAATCCCCACTCCCTGCTCCCTGCTTTCTTGGGGACAAGTTTAGCGAGGAAGACCCAGACACCAGGATACTCCTACTTATTGAAGATTTATGTCGAACTCGGGTTAATGCGCCTCCAACAATTGTTGCACCAGAGATTGGATATTGACGGCATGATTTGAAAAAATCCAATCAACTCCTCGATTCAGTTCCCGGAACAAACTTTGTCTCGATGCCACAAAACCGGTTCCTGTTTTTTGATGAGCCATTTTGTGTTTTTCAATCATTTCGTTGGAAATGAAAAAGTAATGTCCCGTGAGCCCTCCCCACTGTTCCCGGAGCGCCAATTCACTGAGTTCCCGGAAATTTAGTTCGGCAACAGGCAGCAAGGCCGATTTTGGGACAAAATCAGCAAATTGAAACATGGCTGGTTTCAGTGAAATGATGTGAAAATCCTTTTCGGGCAACAATGAGGAGAAAAGATTTTTCAGGAGTTGACTTTGGTATTGGGGATCAAGGTAAGGTTCCTCTTTCAACTCCACCATCAAATGCATTTTTTGACCATATTTTTCGAGTGTGTCTTCCAAGGTGGGAATCAAAGGAACCTGCGCATTCAGTTCATTCAGTGAAACCTGACTGACAACAATGTTCTTTCGGAAAACTCTACGACAGTCAGGATCATGAATAACAACGGGTTGCAAATCTTTTGTCCATCGTATATCCAACTCCAATCCCCATACTCCCTTGGAACAGACGGTATCGAAAGCAGGGAACGTATTTTCCCAAACGGTTCGATTGTCATGCTCTCCCCGATGTGAAACGATTTTACTTTTTTTTAAAATTTCTCTACTTGGAATAGCCTGGGGTAATGCTGCATAAACGCAGTCCAGAGCTATTTGAAAAGAATTTGTCATCCACGATTGAATTACCATGTTTTCAATCTACCATCTTTTCTTGCAAACCTCTTCTTTTTGTATTGATGAGAAACCACAGCATCAAGGTAGAGAAATTTTTCCCAAGGTCGTCATGGATTGACTGCCCGTGATTCCCGGAAAAGTCACCGCTCTTCCAGAGAGTAACTCGTGGGCCAGTATTGCAAAACTGATTGCTTCCCGAGCATCGGGATTCATTCCCAATTCGGAAAACAGACGAATGCGTATGTGGGGCAGAAGAGTTTGGATTTGCCGCATCAAAGTCTGGTTGTAAATTCCTCCCCCACTGAAGTATATTTCGCTCAGTTGATCGCGTGGCAGGAAATTTCGATAAGCATGCTGAATAGAATACGCCGTCAGGGCAGTTAAAGTGGCTACCATGTCCTCTGCTGGCAATTTCAAGCGTTCCGCTTTTCCCAATACTTCTTCAAAATAGAGCGGACCAAAAAGCTCTCTGCCCGTGGATTTGGGGGGAACTGCAGCAAAATAAGGATGAGTTAACAACTCCTCCAGTAATTTTATTGAGATATTTCCTTTTGAGGCAATTCGGCCTTGCGGATCATAGTGCATTGCAGGATCGATGAGGTATTCTACTGCCAGATTGATCAACACATTGGCGGGGCCCGTGTCAAATGCTATGACATCTCGAGGATCAGAGGATTCTGGAAGGTAAGTCAGGTTACTTATGCCACCTAAATTGTGCAGAGCTCGGTTTTTTCCCTCCTCAGAGAACAAAAGAAAATCAACATAGGGAAGCAATGGAGCTCCAGCTCCTCCCGTTGCCAGATCCTTCATACGAAAATCCGAGATTGTCAGAATTCCTGTTCGTGCGGCAATTTGGTCCCCATCGCCTATTTGCAGGGTCGCCTGCATGGGTTGGCCTTGCCAATTGCGTCCTTTCGGCAAATGAAACAACGTATGACCATGGCTGGCGATACAATCGATACCAACCGGTTCTTCTCTCCACTGGCGCAATGTCTCCAACACGGTATCTGACAGAAATTGACCCAATTCTACATGGAGGGCGCAAATTTGATCAACACTGGACAAAGAGGGTTGAGTCTGCTTTTCTATCTTCTTTTTTAAGACTTTCGGATAAGGAAGATTGAGGAAGCGTTCCAAGTGGGGACTGGGTTTTTGATTCACATTGGAGATCGTAGTCAGCGCCAGGTCCACTCCATCCAAAGAAGTACCTGAAGTCAAACCCAATATTCGCCTCTGGGAATTACGTGAGATCAGGCTTAACCGATCCATGCCATTGGAAGGGGATAGCATGTAAAAGCTTAAAAATCATCTTTAAGTTGCCTGACGACCCGTAATACTGAGACCGGCGCTAAGTCATTTTGAGGATCGTAGCGTTTCACGGAAGCTTGAATTTCAGGACTGTCACATCGCATGAATGGATTGGTCTGCCATTCCGACTTTAATGTAGACGGAGTCGTGAATTTTCCTTCTTGTCTCAATTCTCGGATCTCTTCTGATTTCTTCTGAATCCAGACATTGTCAGGTTCCAGGGATTGGGCAAATTTCAGGTTGCTTTCCGTGTATTCATGACCAAAATAAACTTTTGTAGATGGAGGGTGGGCGCCAATTTTTTCATTGAGGGAGCTATACATGTCTTGGGGCGTTCCTTCAAACAATCGCCCGCAACCTGCGGCAAACATGGTGTCTCCCGAAAAAACCGCATCTTCGAAATAAAAGGAAATCGCTCCAGTGGTATGTCCGGGATTATGCGTGAGATGGGCTTCCAATTTTCCAATGCGTACTTTATCTGTTTCTTCCAGCATCTCATTCTGCCCCGGAATGCGTCCACGATCCGAATGGTGCCCATACACTTTCAATTCAGGGATTTTCCGCAGCAATTCTTCATTGCCACCCACATGATCCCAGTGGTGATGTGTGTTTAAAATGGCTGTCAATTGCACCCCCTGACGTTCAATCTCCTGCCACACGGGTTTGAATTCAGAAGGGTCTACAATTCCTGCCTGGTTGGTAGTTTCGCAAATAACCAGATAAGCATAATTATCTTGCAGACATGGAATAGGAATCACCCGCATAAATACCTCATTTTACCAAAGGAAATAATGGAATCCGCTTTTAGATACGACATGATAACGTTTTTCAGAAATATTACAAGAATAAGGGAGTAAATTGTGGTTAGATGATTCAGGCTGAGTCGAGCAACTCAACTTCTGACATTTTCACCTCCTGCGTTCGCCGGCACCCGAAGAAGGTGAACGCGTCCGTGAGGACATAACAAAAATAATCGTACTCCTTCAATTCAATGAGGGTGGCCATCCTTGGAGTTCCTCTGCGGGAGGAGGTTTCATGGCCGAGACAGCTCCTGACAGCCGACTCGCTATTTTGTCGCTAGGTGCCTGGTAAAATCAGTTAAACTTTTTTGGATTGGGGTGTTCATTTTTTTCTTGACTTTCCTGCTAATGAATGAATCATTCCTTTTCACCTTCAACGGGTGAATAAGTAGATATTTACATTGCAAATGATGGCAAAATTTGTTATATATTTACAAAAAGTGATATGAATAAATGTAAAAATATGACAAAGAATGGTACGAAAAAATGAAAAGACATCTCATTTCAGAATTGGAAAAATGGAAAAACAGGAGTGATCGAAAACCACTTATTTTAAAAGGAGCAAGGCAGGTAGGCAAGACATATCTTTTGGAATCTTTTGGCAAGGAATGTTTTCCCCGGTTTCACATCATTAATTTAGAAAAGGATGAAAAGCTTGCGCAGATATTCGAAACAGATTTGAACCCGAAAAGAATCATTCAGGCACTGAATTTCATTTTGGATGAGGAAATCAATGTCGAGAGCGATCTTTTAATATTTGACGAAATTCAACAATGTCCAAAGGCATTAACCAGCCTTAAATATTTTCAGGAGGATTTGTCTGAGTTGGCTCTTTGCGCAGCTGGATCGCTTCTTGGGCTTCAACTGAGCGAAGACTCTTTCCCGGTAGGTAAGGTAGAATTTCTGAATCTTTTTCCTATGTCGTTTAAAGAGTTTTTGGAGGGAGTCGGAGATGGTAAATCGGTTTCGTTTTATAACGAATACAAAGTCAATGATATCGTTCCTGATGTTGTCCATTCGCATCTTTGGGGGCAATTAAAGAACTACTTCATTGTCGGAGGACTTCCGGAAGTTGTCAGCACATTCGCTGACAGAAAAGATAATGTATTCGATGCGTTCAAGCGGGTCAGGAAAAAACAGGAAGATTTGATTACGACCTATCATGCAGATATGGCGAAGCATTCTGGAAAACAAAATGCGATGCATTTGGAGCGTCTCTGGAAAAATGTACCGGCCCAATTAGCCAAGCTGCAGTCTGGTTCCGCGTCAAAATTCAGATTCAAACAAGTCATTCCAGGCATTAACCGGCATTCACGACTGGTAAATGTCATTGATTGGCTGAAAACGGCCGGGCTGATAATTCAAGTACCCATTGTCAACAGTGGCGAGTTGCCATTTTCCGCACATACCGTAGAAAACCTGTTCAAACTGTATCTTTTTGATGTTGGTATTCTTGGAGCACTCAGTCAGTTACCGCCGAAATCGATCCTGGATTATGACTATGGTTCTTACAAGGGATATTATGCCGAGAATTATATAGCACAGGAATTCGTCTGTTCAGGGGTAAAAAATATGTATAGCTGGAAAGAAAGAACTGCCGAGGTTGAGTTTTTGAGGGAAGTGGATGGGGCTGTATTACCGATAGAAATCAAATCCGGCTGGGTAACTCAAGCAAAAAGTCTTAAAGTGTACACCGACAAATACAAGCCTCTCTATCGCACCGTTATGAGCGCCAATAAGCCATTTTTTGACAATCAAAACAATATACATCGATATCCCTTGTATTTTGCATCCAGATTTCCTTTTTAATTGTGTGAAGCATAATAATTCCTCTTTCTGGATGCTTAACAAGCATATCTGATTGGGTTAAAAAAAACTCTACTTATTTTTTACCGAAAAACATAGCAAAGAACCCTTCCACCTTGCGTTTCCCTCTTGCTTTTCCTATATTGAGGCTGTTCTTGTGCGTTCTTGGCTGAAAATCAAAACCGAGTCCAACGATGAACCGGAAACCACTGCGGGAACTGCTGGAGGGGTCCGTTCAAGGGAAGGAAGACGCTTTTGAGGAGTTGTACCAACACTACGGGGCATATATCGTCCACACTGCCCAATCGCTGATTAGCAAGTATCGGAGCCTCCACCAGGCCGATGAGGTGGTTCAGGAAATCTGGAAGGATTTGTGGGAGAGCAAGCTGGAGAAATTCCAAGGCGAGGCCGATAAAGCCTTCCTCGGTTGGCTGTACAGACTATTGAAATCGGCAGTCATAACATCACGATAAACTGTGTTGGGCCGGGTTGGATTAAGACATCATCCAGCAGTGAAAGTGAGATTACTGCTGGAAAATATACACCGGTTGGTCGCCCAGGCACACCAAATGAGGTTGGTCATGTAGCCGTCTTCCTTGCTGGCGAAGAGGCAAGTTATGTGAACGGTCAGCTGATCGTTGTTGATGGTGGAAATACGGTACAAGAATATAAAGTTGCATTGTAGTTAATGTTATAAAGGGGGCACGACCCCTTTCGGATGCTCTTGCATACAGTCGAGGTCTGGTTAGGCATGAGCCTTTTTATCCTCTTGATGCTTTGCAATAAGTTCTCGAACCATTGGCACTAATTCATGAGGAATTTCCATGATGGTTTGATCTTGATCTTCAAAGGCAGCTTCATCTTCTGCCACTGCTTCCTCTTCTGTTTGCTCGTTATAATGGGCAATGACTCCTTGGACACGCTTTTCGTCCCAACCTGATGGAAATTTGTTCGGTTTCATCGTTTTCCTCCTTTTCGTCTACGACGTCGTCGATAGGCGAGCAAGGGTTTCCCCCTCAACTCGTAAGCTGTGATGACAAAAACATTATTGTGTATATGAGAATCCTATTAAGATTAAATCGAAGCTGAAAGCTCTCGGGCATGTAATATTTCTTGAGCATGGATAGGTCTAATATTTTCTTTTGTTAGCGTTAAGACAGCTATTGTCGTTCCCCCTGCTGTGACAAATTCAACTTCAAAACCTTTTTGTTCATCATAGCAATGGACAACTGCTCCAACATCTCCTTTTGTCAAACCATGTTCTGGAATATCCATTGAGAGTACAACGATATCATGTTCAATAATCATTTTATATCTCCATTAATCCGGATAGGCTGTTACAAATCTAGGCCTACTATCAACCGGCTCTATAATCCAAATGCTTTTAACCTCTACTTCTCCCCTAAAAGGAGTGTTTATACTTCCTCTTTCAATGTACTTTTCTCCAAAAGGAGATGAAGACTTGTCTTGGTAATCTTGAGACCTAACTAAATATAAGAGTTCTTCTTCAAAAAGAGACGTGTTTGTTTCATTAAAGCCACACAATCTGAAAAACTTTGCTTTTGACTTTCCTACAGAATGACTTTCAGAAAGCAAATAATCTTCAATTTTTGAAATTGGGATAAATGCTGTTTCACAATTTGGAACATTCATTATTACTTCTCACTATTCTAAATATCATCGAATTGAGAAGTGTATAAAATGAATTATAACATTTTACAAGGATTTCGTCACTGAATATAAACTGGGGTGTTTCAGGAGAGACAGAACGCTGAGGTGAGCAGTGCCCACCATCAACGTTGCAATTGTGATTGATTTTGCTCGTACTCCACTCGAAGGCTTTTATTCATCCATTGCCAAGGAGAAAGAATTGAAGGAACGTATGAATCGGGGTCAGTCCTGCGACTTTGGGAGTTTAAGTTCAAATTTCCCGTTTGATCTTTTCGACACGGTTTTGAAGATCCGGAGACTTTCTCATTGACGATTCCCGCTCGAATCGGATTGAGGTGGATGTAACGGATAAAGACCAGCAAATAGCGCTCTTGGTCCACTAACAGAGCTTTGTAACGCCCCTGGAATAAGTGTCCGAATCGTTTTTGCCATTTGTTGATCCAACGGGTATAACGAAATGTTACATTTTGCATAATCGGCGAAAGGGGCTGACTGCCGGTTTGAATGGCCAGATGAGCATGATTGTTCATTAAACAGAAGCCATGAATACGATGATCAAAACGGGCATGACCCTCTGCAAGCAACTTGAAAAAATGATGATAATCCGTATGCTCGAAAAATATGGCTTGTCCGCCATTACTACGGAGCAGGACATGATAAAGGGCGCCGGGGAAGTAAAGACGAGGTTTGCGGGACATTGACAAAATCGGCTGAAAGGAGAAACTTAAGATCAAAAATCATAACTCCTATTTCCCAAACTCACAAGCCTGACCCCGATGCTATACGGGACCTCAAAAATCGATGAATTTTGTATTTGTAGACACCGCTACATTATCAGTTGATTTCAATCCAACCGCGCCCAATATTCCTTCAGGATTGGCTAAGTAAAAAAAGGAGGAAACAATACTCGGTCTTTTCGACAAATAAAAACCAAAAATATAACAACAAGTTAGCCATGTCTCAAGGAGAAGAGGATGAAGCACGATCCTTTTACAGGGGAATTTTGGGAATACCTGAAAAAACCAAACCACGGCATTTGGCTAAAAGAGGAGGAGTCTGGTTTGAAGACGGATTTTGGGCAAAATAAAGGAGACAAATTATGATCAGAAACTACACCCTTGAGTACTGGAACGATGATGGTTGGTTTGTAGGAAAAATCAAAGAAATTCCAGGGATATTCAGTCAAGGAGCGACGTTGGAAGAGTTAGAGGACAATATCAAAGAGGCATACAAATTGATCTTAGCCGAGCCGCAAGCAACTCATCCAGGTATCAAAACAAAGGAAATTTCAGTGGAAGTTACATGAAACGGGGTAATTAATCTCATTAAACCACCAGCTCTGCTGGTGCGAACCTAATAGGCTTTGCCGGTCAGACATGAGAAACGTATCCGTGTCCGTGGGCCGTGCTCGTGCTCGTGAACGGTCAGTGAAATCGACGGCACATTTTGGTTAACATAGAAACAATGCGATGAAGTAACTGTTTTCCTTCGTCAAATAAAGAAGGCTGATGATCTTCAACATGTTTAAAACATCGAGAATAGTAGCGCATTCCATTGCGGAACCTCGGGCAAACGCATAGAATCGTTGCTTGTCAGGAAGGGAATTTTTTCCACAGCCTTCTGCGATATTGAGAGGAATCGACCATGAGGCCCTTTTCAGTTGGTCAACTAAGGCTGAGTATCCTTTTGGCAATGTTTCGATGACTTGGACAGATAACGCTAAAAATTCGATGGAACATTGGTATACATCGAGTTTTTCATGATCTAACATGGCAGCCTTTTTCGTTCACGAGCACGAGCACGTCTTACGATGACGAACACGTTTTGCCCTCATACTGGGGGCCTCTTCAAGTCACTGGCTCTGCCGGTGGTGATGACTTCATCAGAGAATTAGTGAAAGCCGGCTGTTATTTAAAGCGTCATGGCAGTCGACATGATATTTATGCAAACCCGCAAAATGGAAGGCAAGCTCCTGTTCCTCGACACTCGGAAGTCAAAGAAAGTTTATGCCAACTGATACGAAAACAACTGGAAATTGAAGAAGGAAATTAGGATTGTACAGCCACAATATTTGTCCAACCAGCGGTTCCTGCGGACGCACTCCCTGCGCTGAGCGTGTCGTTGGAAATGCAAAAATTCCCTAGCCTAAAAATTGCAGATATTGAGAGCCGGAATATTGCCGACTAACAGATCATCTTTACATTTTGAGCGTGCTAAACACAAATTGAAATAAGAGTCTTTCATGTCAGAGGTTTATAAGATTTTAACTGAAGTCCAGGATAAAGAAGTGATCGCGAAGGGAAAATCTGTTAAAATCCGTAAACGTTTGGATCGATTATATGGGAAAGGTAACTGGGTGAAATACAAAGGGTTTGCTAAAGTCAGGTTAAGTGATGGAAACATAATTTGGACAGAAGTCCATTGGTTCGAAGCCCATGGAATTGGAAAAGTACAAATAAAGACTAAACCATAGGAGGGATTTTGCTACAAGAGTTTGAAGGGAAACGATTTTTAATTTGCGTCCAAAACAAAGGATGCGAGGCATCATTGGAGTTATGGAAGGTGTATGAAATTATTCCGGATCCTGAATATGAAAAGCATGGTGATCTTAAAGTCATTGATGAAGAAGGGGAGGAATACCTTTATCCCATGAACAATTTTGCTCCAGTGATGATTAATGAAGCAACCGCTAAATTAATTATTCATCGTAAGATTTCCCCTTGATTTATATCAAAATGCAGGAGAACAAAAATTTCCAACAAATCAATGCACCGGCGCTTTACCTGCCTTCGTACCTCGCTCCGGCAAAGTCCGGTGATTTCTGCGTTCAATTAGCCACGGTCATCTGGCCTTTGTTTGACAAACTATTTGAATAAGGCAGTGGTTTGCGGAATCTTGAGGAGGTACTCTACTATTTATTCAAAGCCAGTTCCCACCTCAAAGGAAGAGGAAGTGGTTCAGCAAGTAAAAAACCTGCTCAGCTGTGAAGAGGCTCACGAGGTACTTATGACAGTCGCCGAATAATTAGAACAAAAAGGACTCCAAATCAGTTGCAAACGGTTTCCATGGCAAGGCCAGTTTTCCCCACCTTGCGTTTCCACCTTGCTTTTCCCTCTTGCTTTTCCTATATTGAGGCTGTTCTTGGGCGTTCTTGGCTGAAAATCAAAACCGAGTCCAACGATGAACCGGAAACCATTGCGGGAACTGCTGGAGGGGTCCGTTCAAGGGAAGGAAGACGCTTTTGAGGAGTTGTACCAACACTACAGGGCATATATCGTCCACACTGCCCAATCGCTGATTGGCAAGTATCGGAGCCTCCACCAGGCGGATGAGGTGGTTCAGGAAATCTGGAAGGATTTGTGGGAGAGCAAGCTGGAGAAATTCAAAGGCGAGGCCGATAAAGCCTTCTTGGGTTGGCTGTACAGAGTCGTTCAGAATCATCTGCTGGACCAAATCAGACGTGCCAAACGGCAGCCGGAACTCGCTGCCCCGGAAGAGGTGGATGAGTTGCGCTCTATGCAGGCCTGGTGGCAGGCCCAGTCGGCGGAATTGCAGGAAGAGAAGATTGAGCGGGCAGGAGAGGCTATGAGACAACTGGAAGACGAGCATCCCCAGACCGCTCGGCTGCTGCGCCGCTGCTATTGGGACGGGCTGTCCCTGGAAGCCCTTGCCGCCGAGAAGTTGGCGCTTCCCATAGAGGAACTGAGCCAAACGGAAAAGCACCGGATCGCCCAACAGTTGTACCGCGCCAGAAAGCAATTTCAGGAAATTTTTGAGAAAATTTGATTTTTTTGGTGATATTCTGGCTCTTGGTACGTTAAATAAATAGAAGGGCTCGGTTTCCAAACGTACATTTTCCTCAAAAAAGACCCATTCTGGTCAAAAAAATAGTCCGGATGAAGATGCTCGCGAAGAAATTTTTCGCCCTCTGCAGAGAGTTCTCCGTGGCAGACGCTGTGTCCGCTGCGACAACCCGATTCGCCCCACAGCGGGTGAATCATTTTCAAAACCCTCAAATAAAAGAGGAAATTATGAGTATTATAAAAAAACTTGTCGCCTCCTTCGTGGGGCTGAACCCGGCAGGCCCCAGGTCTGTCATGAAACTCCTCTCGGTGCTGCTGGCTTTCATTCTGGGCGCGTCCGCCCTCTGGGTCGGCCCGACAGCCGCTGCGGAGAAGAAGTACGTGACCGACCCCACCACCGGCAAGGTGGTGAGCGCGCCGGAGTATGGCGGGACATTGACCTTCGCCCGAAAAGAAGAGGCGGCGGGTCCTGACACCGTGATCAGTGGTATGTGGGCGATGGCCTACGTCTCTGGCGTTTTAGAGAAGCTGGCCATTGGGGACTGGGCAACGCCCAGGGACAAATATGATTTCATGTTTCTCAACGTTCCAACTAACACGATAGGGTCTCTGGCGGAAAGCTGGGATATTTCCGAGGACGGCCTCACCTATACCATCCACATCCGCCAGGGCGTTCACTGGCACGATAAGCCACCGATGAACGGTAGGGAGCTGACTGCCGACGATATCGAATTCAACTATCACCGTATCTTGGGACTCGGCAGCGGTTTCACCGAAGGTAGCGAACATGCTGAGTGGAAGGGTGTGCAAGTGGAATCGATAGAAGCCACCGACAAATGGACGGTTGTTTTTAAGCTGAAGGAGCTAAACCTCGGTGCGCTGACTCATATCCTCGACGGCAGGCTTGCCTGGATATATCCCCCCGAGGTAATCAAGGAACACGGGGACGTTACGGATTGGAGGAACCTGGTCGGCACCGGACCCATGATGCTGACTGACTGGGTCAAGGGCAGCTCTGTCACCTGGGACAAGAATCCTGACTACTGGGGCTACGACGAAAAGTACCCGGAGAACCGCTTGCCCTATATTGACCGGTTAAGAGCCCTGATTATGCCCGAAGTGGCAACATATATGGCGGCACTGCGCACGGGTAAGGTTGATTACATAGGTACGATCGGGGCGGCTCAAATGAGGAGTCTCGACCAGGTAGAGAGCCTCCAGCGGACCAACCCCGAACTCGTAATCCACACGTCGTCAGAACGGTCGGAAAATTCTTTTGGCATGAACGTTCAGTTGCCGCCCTTTGACGACATCAGGGTGCGCAAGGCAATGCAGATGGCAATTGACCTCGAGACAATCAACAACGCCTACTATAAGGGTTATGCCGATATAATACCTCAGGGGCAGCAAAACCGTTCTTTTTCAGCGGTTGTCAACCAATTTGAAGATTGGCCCGAAGATGTCAAGAAGGTCTTTGACTACGACCCGGAAGGTGCCGAAGCGTTGCTTGATGAGGCTGGATACAAGCGCGGCGCCGACGGCATTAGATTCAAGACCGAGTTGATGCACCTCGAGCGGTACGATTTGAACTATGCGCAATTAGTCGCTTCATACTGGGCTAAGATTGGCGTTGATGTGGAGATTGATGTAGTGCCATCAGCTGTCTTTGCCGCTAAAAGAACTGAGAGGGATTTCGAAATGATTAGTGCGGAAGCGGCCAATACGTGGTTCCCATTGGTAGTGCAGATGAAATATACGATGGGCCTATCATGGAACACCTCAAACCCACAAGACCCGGATTATGACGCCATGCATATGGCCGCTGCAGCCGCTACCACCCTCGAGGAGCAGAACAGGATACTTAAAGAGCTGGATCAGTATGGGATAGAGAAGTTCTGGACGATATGGGGTCCTATGGCCCCACAGTATGCTGCGGTGCAGCCGTGGGTCATAGGTTATAACGGTGAAAAGAGGTTGGCAGCCGGTCAATATACCACCATCTTCTCCCGCCTCTGGATTGATAGTGAGCTAAAGGAAGCAATGGGTCATTAGGGGGTTCACGTGAGAGCCTATATCATCAGGCGGTTATTGCTCATAATCCCCACCCTGTTTATATTGACCATCCTGGTCTTTCTCTCGGTCCGCTTCATCCCCGGTGATGTCATCGACGTCTTGGAAGGGAGGATGCAATACGCAGAATCGGGGGGGATTGACCGGGAAGCGCTGGAGCGTCGGCTGGGATTAGACATGCCGGTCTGGGTGCAGTATGGACGCTGGATCGGCGATATTCTCCTGCACGGCTCTCTAGGCGAGTCCCTGCTGACCAGTTACGCGGTAGAGGAGGCGATCTTAGAGAGACTGCCGGTCACCCTTGAGCTGGGTGTCCTGGCCATCCTCATCGGGCTCGTGATCGCGCTGCCGGTGGGCATCTACTCAGCGATTCGCCAGGATACCGTCGCCGACTACCTGGGGCGCAGCATCGCCATCATCGGCCTGGCCACGCCGAACTTCTGGCTGGGAGTGATGGTGATGATATACCCGGCCATCTGGTGGGGCTGGTCGCCGCCGCTGGAGCTGATTCCTTTCAAAGAGGACCCGCTGGGGAATCTCTGGGGGTTCTTCATCCCCAGCCTGATTCTGGGGACGGCCTCGGCAGCCGCCACCATGCGGATGATGCGAACCATGATGCTGGAGGTGCTCCGGCAGGACTATATCCGCACCGCCTGGTCCAAGGGGCTCAGGGAACGGGTCGTGATTATCCGGCACACTATCAAAAATGCCCTCATCCCGGTAGTCACCCTGATCGGCCTGCAGATGCCGATCCTGGTCGGAGGCGCGGTGATCATGGAGAACATCTTTAACCTGCCGGGGATCGGGCGTCTCCTGGTGAATGCCCTCAATGAGAGAGACTACCCGGTGGTCTCCGGAGTCAACCTGTTTTTCGCCACCGGCGTGGTGCTGCTCAATCTCCTCATCGACCTGATTTATCCCTATCTGGACCCGAGGGTGCGGTATGAGTGAGAAATCCTTCCCCATCCGTGAGCCCAAGCGACGGGGCCGGCTTGTGGATTTCTTCAGCAGGCTTCACAAGGAAAAGCCGCTGGGGACGTTCTGTGGGATGATCGTCTTACTCTTTATGGTGGTGGCGCTCTTTGCCGATGTTTTGGCCCCTTAGGTTATATGGATATGCACACGTCAGACATGCTTCAGGGCCCGTCAGCCCGGTATTTGCTGTGGACCGACCATATAGGGCGAGACCTCTTCAGCCGCCTGATCTACGGGGCTCGTCTTTCCTTAATTGTCGGTCTGGCCGCTACCACGCTCAATGTGGTTGTCTCTGTCCTGATCGGCGGGATTTCCGGATTCTTTGGCGGAAAACTGGACCTGGCGGTGCAGCGCTTTGTCGACGCCTGGATGGCGTTCCCGGGACTGCTGCGCCATTAATGAAGTGTGTGGAAATCCGCTTATCTAAATGGTTGGCACCACAGAAAAACTCCGACAGAATAGATAAGTTTTCTAAAGTGGTGATGTGTTTGCATATCGGAACAATTCGATCAAAGTTGACGATTTCCCAATTCGGACATGGACTCGTCCAGGCAAATCGGGAAAATGACCTTGATACAAAGGGAAAACAAACAAGGCTCGCTGTTGCCCAAACGCTTTGATATACTGATTGAAAACAAGTGCTTTCTTGTTCCCTTCTTTGAGAATTATCATGCTGAAACATCTCATTTCTCCGACGGTCGATTGTGTCTTTAAGGCGATTTTGGGGGCAGAGGAAAATAAAAATTTACTGATTGATTTCCTTAACGGTGTCCTGACTCCGCCGTCTCCTGTTTTAGATGTTGAAATCCTCAACCCCTACAATGATCGCGAGTTTCATTCGGACAAGCTGACGATTGTCGATGTCAAAGCCAGAGATGAAAATGAGACGAACTACCAAATAGAAATTCAATTATCTGTTTTTTCCTATTTACCGGAGAGGATGCTCTATACCTGGAGTGACATTTATCAATCTCAGATACAAAGCGGAGAGCAATTCTCAGAATTACGTCCGGTTATTTCTATTTGGATGTTGACTGAAAATTTGTTTCCGAAAAGCCCTGCCTTTCACCATCACTTCCAAATCGTGGATCAAGACAATCAAATAAGATTGTCAGAGCAGTGCTCCATCCATCTTTTGGAATTGGACAAATGGCAGTATTCCGAAGCATTGAACCCTGAAGGTCAATGGCTTTATTTTTTTAAAGAAGCCGAGAACTGGAGGGAATTACCCGAAATCATGAACACCCCTAAAATGAGGCAAGCAATGGCAGTTTTAGAGAGATTTTCTGAAAAAGAAGCCGATTATCACTTATACCAAGCCCGTCAAAATGCCATCCGTGAGGAAAAAACAAGGCAAAAGCTTTTGGAAGATGCCTTGCTCAGGGAGGAAGAGGCTTTGCGAGACAAGGAAGAGGCTTTGCGAGACAAGGAAGAGGCTTTGCTCAGGGAGGAAGAGACAGTAGTTAGAGAACAGCGTCTCAGAGAAAAGTTGAAAAAGGCAGGAATTGATCCCGATGAGTAAACTCATTTTCTTCAATTTCTCATGGCAACCGGCCATGTAACAAATCAAGAGAAAAAGTGCCAACAAACGGATAGAGTTGATCAGAGGGGCGCGTTTCAACCCTCTGCGCATCAGTATTTTAACGTTTTATCTTCGGCAAGACTTTTGTGTCCCCCCTCTGACCAACTCATCCTTTCAGACGTGCCAAACGGCAGCCGGAACTCGCTGCCCCGGAAGAGGTGGATGAGCTGCGCTCTATGCAGGCCTGGTGGCAGGCCCAGTCGGCGGAATTGCAGGAAGAGAAGATTGAGCGGGCAGGAGAGGCTATGAGACAACTGGAAGACGAGCATCCCCAGACCGCTCGGCTGCTGCGCCGCTGCTATTGGGACGGGCTGTCCCTGGAAGCCCTTGCCGCCGAGAAGTTGGCGCTTCCCATAGAGGAACTGAGCCAAACGGAAAAGCACCGGATCGCCCAACAGTTGCACCGCGCCAGAAAGCGATTTCAGGAAATTTTTGAGAAAATTTGATTTTTTTGGTGATATTCTGGCTCTTGGTACGTTATATAAATAGAAGGGCTCGGTTTCCAAACGCTCATTTTCCTCAAAAAAGACCCATTCTGGTCAAAAAAATAGTCCGGATGAAGATGCTCGCGAAGAAACTTTTCGCACTCTGCAGAGAGTTCCCCGTGGCAGGCGCCGTGCCCGCCACGACAACCCGATTCGCCCGAGGGCCGGGCGAATCTTTTGTCTTATCCTCAGTTTAGGAGAAGAAACATGACCTTGAAAAAAGCCTTCGCCCCTATCGGGAAATTTATCGCGGCAGGCAGCCGCTCCGTGGCAAAACTTAAAGAGATGACTCTATCTCAACTAAGCGGAGCCACTATGTCGATGAAGAAACTTTTTGCCCCTTTCAAAGGGGTAATCGTGGCAGGCGCCGTGCCCGCCGCGAAACTCCGATTCGCCCCACAGCGGGTGAATCATTCTCAAAACCCTCAAATAAAAGAGGTAATTATGAGTATTATAAAAAAACTTGTCGCCTCCTTCGTGGGGCTGAACCCGGCAGGCCCCAGGTCTGCCATGAAACTCCTCTCGGTGCTGCTGGCTTTCATTCTGGGCACAACCCTCTGGGTCGGCCCGACAGCCGCTGCGGAGAAGAAGTATGTGACGGATCCCACCACTGGAAAAGTAGTGAGTGCACCTGAATATGGCGGGACAATAACCCAGGCCCGGGCATACGATGCCGACTTTCGACCGGATCCATATATTGGCGGTCCTGTATCGTTAATAATCACCAGTGGCGTTAATGAGAAACTGGCCTTGGTGGACTGGGCAATAGATAGGGACATATATCCTTTTATGGGCGTCTACGTCGCGCCTGTATACGCCCTAAGGGGGGCGCTGGCTGAAAGCTGGGAACAGCCCGACGACACAACCTATATCTTCCACATCCGCAAGGGCGTTCACTGGCATGATAAGCCACCGGTGAACGGGCGGGAGCTAACTGCCAAGGATGTAGAACATTCCTTTCACCGCATGTTGGGAAATAAGTTGACAGGGACCGAGTTCAGTGAAGCCGAACCTTCCCCAGGGGGAGGTGACCTCGTAGCTTTGCCTTTCGAATCGGTAACGGCCACCGACAAATGGACGGTTGTTATGAAGCTGACGGAGCCAAACCTCGCTGCCCTGGACTATATCTTGGACTGGTACAGTATGGTTATACAGCCCCCCGAGGTAATCGAGCAATACGGTGACGATTGGGATTGGCAGAATGTGGTCGGCACCGGGCCCTTTATGATAACTGACTTGGTCCCGGGCAGCTCTATAACCTGGACCAAGAATCCCAACTACTGGGGCTACGACGAAAAATACCCGGAGAACCGCCTGCCCTATATTGACAAGTTAGTGGCCCTGATTATGAAGGAAAAAGAAACAGTTGTGGCGGCACTGCGCACGGCTAAGATCGATTTCGCAGGTCCGCAGGGCGCCTCTTATCTAAGAACTGTAGACCAGGCAGAGAGCCTCATGCGGACCAACCCCGAACTGGTGGTGCACACGTGGTCAGAACGGTCGAATGCTAATGCTTGGCTTAACGTGAGCAAGCCGCCCTTTGACGACATCCGGGTGCGCTACGCAATGCAGATGGCACTGGACCTCGAGACAATGAACAATACCTACTACAAGGGTTATGCAGATACGATACCTCGGGGGCGAGTAGGCAGGGAACTCAAGGGGTATACGATCCCATTTGAAGAGTGGCCCGAAGAAATCAAGCAATACCACAGGTATGACCCGGAACGGGCCAATAAGCTCCTTGATGAGGCTGGATATCCGCGCGGCGCGGACGGCATTAGATTCAAGACCACGTACATGCACCACCAGGCGTATGATTTGGGCTGGGCAGAATTAACGGCAGCATACTGGCGTGACATTGGCGTTGATGTGGATATTGAGGTAGAGATGGCTGCGGATTATGTCGCTAGACAGACAACTGGAGATTTTGGTGTGTCTGTGACAGAAGGGGGCTCCAAGGCTTGTCCATCCTGTGTAATGATTTATTTTTGGAGCGGCTGGGATAGGAACGCCGTAGTCCGCGACGCTCAATATGACGCCTGGTATGAAGCCATGCAAGCTGCTACCACCATGGAGGAGCAGCAGAGGCTGATTAAACAGATGGACATGCGCTCCATAGAACAGTTCTGGGCCCTCTGGGGGCCTTTGGCCCCGTCGTTTACCTTCCACCAGCCGTGGGTGATAGGTTATAACGCCGAAGCCGGCTTTGGAGGACGGCAATTAAATGTTGTCTTCTCCCGCCTGTGGATTGATAGTGAGCTGAAGGAGGCAATGGGTTATTAGGGGTTTCACGCTTTGTGGCTGACCTTAGGGAAGGAAAAAGGGAGCTGGGAGGCTTGAGCCTCCCAGCTCCCCCACACGATGTCATTGCGGGGCGCGCTTTCTTACTGTCATTGCGAGGCGCGCTTCCCAGAAGGACGACGAAGCAATCTCCTCCTTCTCCCCCGTCATTCCGGCGGAAGCCGGAATCCAGAAGGTTGGCGAAGTCAGGCGAACAATGGATTTCCTCCGTAAGCCTTCGGTGAGGCGACCGTTCTGCATTGGGGTTAAGGTTATGCAGACCCGAAAGTTGTACTGTGCAGATTAGAACCAGAGATGAAGCTGCCCTGTGTCTACATTCTTGCCAGCAAGCGCAATGGCACGCTGTATCTCGGGGTGACATCGAATCTCGTGCAGCGGATCTGGCAGCACAAGAACGACTTCGTGGAGGGATTCAAAAAGCGTTACGGTGTACACACGCTCGTCTGGTTTGAGGGTCATGAATCAATGGAGAGCGCTATCGCACGCGAGAAGGCGATCAAGGAATGGAAGCGAGTGTGGAAGGTTGAGTTGATTGAGAATGGTAATCCGACTTGGCGGGACTTGAATGATGAGATTGCCTAAGTGGATTCGGGCTTTCGCCGGAATGACGAATAAGGGGGCGACGGGATTGCCACGCCTTCGGCTTGTCCTGAACGAAGTTATGGGGCTCGCAATGACAGGGGAAATGGCAATGAGGAGTGTCACATGAGAGCCTATATCATCAGGCGGTTATTGCTGATAATCCCCACCCTGTTTATATTGAGCATCCTGGTCTTTCTCTCCGTCCGCTTCATCCCCAGCGATGTAATAGACGTAATGCAAGCGGGGATGGAAGGCCAGCTTATCGAGATAGACCGTGAAGCTATGGAGCGTATGCTGGGATTAGACGTGCCTGTCCACGTGGCGTATGGACGCTGGATAGGAGTGTTGCCGACCCCTGATTGGGTTACCGGTGAGTCCCACTTCAAAGGTCTCCTCCAGGGCACCCTTGGCGAATCACTGATGGGCGGTTGGTCGATAGAGGAGCAGATAATAGGTAGATTGCCAGTAACCATTGAGCTTGGTTTCCTGGCAATCGTAATCGGGCTAGTGATAGCCCTGCCAGTCGGCATCTACTCGGCGATTCGCCAGGATACGGTCGCCGATTACGCTGGGCGCTCCATCGCCATCATCGGCCTGGCAACGCCTAACTTCTGGCTGGCACTTATGGTCATGATCTTTCCGGCAATCTGGTGGGGCTGGTCGCCACCGATGCAGCTGATTCCTTTCACCGAAGACCCGCTAGGGAATCTCGGGATGTTCCTCATTCCCAGCCTGATTCTGGGAACGGCCTCGGCGGCCGCCACCATGCGGATGATGCGCACCATGATGCTGGAGGTGCTGAGGCAGGACTATATCCGGACCGCCTGGTCCAAGGGACTCCGGGAGAGGGTCGTGATTATCCGGCACACTATCAAGAATGCCCTCATCCCGGTAGTTACCCTGATCGGCCTGCAGTTGCCGATCCTGGTAGGTGGCGCCGTTATCATGGAGAACATATTTAACCTGCCGGGGATAGGTCGTCTCATGGTGACTGCCCTCAATCAGAGAGACTACCCGGTGGTCTCCGGAGTAAACCTGGTTTTCGCCACCATGGTTGTAGGGGTCAATCTAATGATAGACCTGATTTATCCTTATTTGGACCCGAGGGTGAGGTATGAGTGAGAACCCCTCCCCCATTCGTGAGCCCAAACGACGGGGCCGGCTGGCTGATTTCTTTATCAGGCTATGGAAGGAGAAGCCCCTGGGCACTGCCTGTGGGATGATCATCTTGCTCTTGATTTTTGTCGCTATCTTTGCCGATGTTTTAGCTCCCTATGGATATAGTGAGCGACACCTGGCAGACAGGCTGACTGGCCCATCAGCCCGGTATCTCTTGGGTACCGACCACTTGGGGCGAGACTTCTTGAGCCGCATTATCTACGGGGCTCGCATTTCGTTACTCGTCGGCCTGGCCGCGACTGCACTCAATGTTGTCGTTGCTGTCTTGATCGGCGGTATTTCAGGATTCTTCGGGGGGAAAGTGGACCTGGCGGTGCAGCGCTTTGTCGATGCCTGGATGGCCTTTCCGGGACTGCTGCTTTTGTTAACCATTATGTCTATCGTGGGACAGGGGCTCCTCCAGATCATCGTGATCCTGGGGATCGCCGGAGGTATCGGCGGTTCAAGAGTCATCCGAAGCGCCGTGATTGGTGTCAAAGAGAATGACTATTTTCTGGCAGCCAGGGCTGTGGGCACCCCCACGAGCCAAATCCTCTTACGCCATGTCCTGCCCAATATTATGGCGACTGTCATCATCATCTTCAGCATCAACATCGGGGGGGTGATTATGGCTGAAGCTTCCCTGAGCTTCCTCGGATTCGGACTACCCATCAACATTCCTAGCTGGGGAGGTCTGCTCAGCCGGGAAGGGCGTCAGTACATGGAGGTGGCGCCATGGCTGGCTCTCTTTCCCGGTCTTGCCCTGACGATTACCGTCTACTCCTTCAACATGTTCGGTGACGCCCTCAGGGACCTGCTCGACCCCAGGCTGCGGGGCGGTCAGGGAAGCTATGGTGCCAGGAAACGCAAACGAAGCCTCCTGGCCCGACTGATCAACCCGTTCAACGAGTAAGCGCACCCTAAGAATCTGTCCCTGTTACAGACGTGGTTGTCGTGAGAAACCGAGGAAAAAATTGCTTAAACATCTGGATCAATTCCTGATTTTTTCAAGATTTCCCTTAGACGTTTTTCCATAGCTTCCGCCTCTTCCTTGTCTCGCAGGGCCTCTTCTAAAAGCTTTTGCCTGGTTTGTTCCTCACGGATCGCATTTTGACGGGCTTGATAGAGGTGATAGTCTCGTTCTTTTTCTGAAAATCGCTCCAGGACTGCCATGGCTTGCCTCATGTTAGGGGTGTTGATGATTTCGGGTAATTCCTGCCAGTGCTCGGCTTCTTTAAAAAAATAAAGCCATTCATCTTCAGGATTTAATCTCTCGGAATAGTGCCATTTGTCTAATTCTAAAAGATGGATCGAGCAATGCTCCGATAACCGTTTTTGGTTTTTCTGATCAAACATTTGAAAGTGATGGTGAAAGGCAGGACTTTTGGGGAGCAAATTTTCAGTCAACATCCAAATGGAGATCACCGGACGTAATGCTGAGAATGGCTCCCCACTTTGTAACTGGGATTGATAGATGTCACTCCACGTGTAGAGCATCCTCTCCGGTAAATAAGAAAAAACTGCCAATTGAATTTCGACCTGATAGGTCCTCCCCTTTTCATCTCTGGCTTTCACATCGACAATCGTCAACTTGTCCGAATAAAACTCGCGTTCATTATAGGGGTTGAGGATTTCGACATCCAAAATGGGAAACGGTGGCGCCAGGACAGCATTGAGGAAATCAAGCAGTAAGTTCTTATTTTCCTCTGCTCCCAAAATGGCCTTGTAGACACAATCGACTGTCGGAGAAATGCGATGTTTCACCAGGATACTCCTCAAAAAAGGAACAAGAAAGCCCTTGTTTTCAATCAGCTTATCAAAGCGTTTGGGCAACAGCGAGATTTATTTGTTGTCCCTATGTCTCGAAGAAAGTTTTAAGCATCGCAGAACTGAAAGAGTTTTCCCCGTTATCTCAGCGGAGCATCGAAACGCGTGCCGAGAGCGCATCAGTCCTTCAGGATATTGCCATCATCGTTCTTTTGTGATCGTTTTCAAGAAATCGCTTTTTGCTGAAGGTTTTTAAGAATTTCGGCTTGTTTTTCGTTTTTTTTATTGATAAGTTTCAACGAAATCAGCCTTGGGTGGAACGTTTTATTTCTATTTCGCTCTTATTTTGAACCGAACCTCATCTAAAACCTCAAATCCTCCCCAGAGGATTTTTAGAAACGTTCAACGGGGAATGGGAAAGTGCTAAAAATGTTGACTTCCATATCCAAATATGAAAAATTATTTTCGTTGATCATCAGAAGACATTCATGAATGAGTCGCCCTGTTCAAAAAACCTTGATACATTTGCAGAGCGATTATACTATTTCCAGGTATGAGAAAAATTTGCTTTAAATGACTAAATCGGATCCGTCTTAAAAAATATGTTGATTTTCTTCTGGATATAAAATATTTTCCTTAAAGAGTCGCTGTCGCGAAATGGCTTTTCGCTGTCAGCTATCAATCAGGATGACATGAAAGTCTGAAATTAACCCGTCAAATATAAAATAGCTTGACAATAAGGTTAATATGAGAGTATCATTCAATCACCCGGCACCCGGCACCCGGCACCCGGCACCCGGCACCCGGCACCCCAAGTTCTAAGTTCCCACATTCTGAATCCCAAGTCCCCAGTTCATTGGGTTGTCCCCCCTTATCTTATCTCGACTTCAGGGAGAGATCTTTGAAGTTGTACCTCAGTTCATCAGCCAACGGAAATTCCTCGAGCAAATTGAAAGCTCAAGGTCCATGGCCCATCCTGGAGCCAATGAATCGGTTTTTGATAGGGTAATATTCATGGTGAATATCGCTTTTTTAACTTTTTATATCAGAGGTCAAAATGAAAGTAATAATCAGAAGCATCGTCGAGAACGTGCTTTCGGGAACGAAAGCAGGTTTTAAATCAATCCTAAATCTTGTTTTTAATCAAAAAAAAGAAAGGAAAAAGATGGATAATCAAAAAAGCAAATCAACCTTCAGTGCAATCCTGCTGGCCTTCATCCTGAGCGTGACCATGCTCTGGGTCAGTTCGGCTGTGGCAGCCGAGAAAAAGATGGTTAAAGATCCGGCCACTGGTAAAATGGTAACCGCACCGGTGTATGGCGGGACATTGACCTATCCCCATAACAGAGCAAGCGAGATTGTAGACCCCTTTACTGTTGGCCCCGCAGCGGGCTGGCTCATAGACGGTGTCAATGAGAAGCTCGCCTACGGAAACTGGGGACTGAATCGGGAAGAATATGACTTTAGAGACTCTCACGCCCCTCTGTTTGCTTTCACCGGAAATCTGGCGAAAAGCTGGGAAACGCCTAACCCACTGACGTATGTTTTTCACATCCGTCAGGGCGTTCACTTCGCTCTCGATCCGGACAGTGAGGCCAGTCGGCTCGTAGGTGGTCGCGAGCTAACCGCCGATGATGTCGTCTATACCTATCAGCGCAATAACGCTCTGGGTGACTTCACCGAACGTCCCCTTAGGGCTGGCTCAACTATCAACCTGCCATGGGAATCGATCGAGGCCCGCGACAAATATACGGTTGTTATGAAGCTGACGGAGCCGTCTATCAATGCACTGGACGCTATCATCCGGGAATGGCAGGATTGGATATTACCTGCCGAGGTAATCGAGCGATACGGCGACTATAAGGACTGGAGGAACGTGGTCGGCACCGGTCCCTTTATACTGACCGACTACGTCGAGGGCGTCTCCAAATCCTATATCAAGAATCCTGACTACTGGGGCTTCGACGAAAAATACCCGCAGAACCGCCTGCCCTATATTGATCAGTTAAGGGCTCTGAGAATGGCAGAAGAAGCCACACGTATCTCGGCAATACGCACGGGTAAGGTGGATATGAATCATCACGCCGGCGTCGTTGACATAGGAAGCATCGACGTGGTAAGGGGCCTCCAGAAAACCAACCCAGAAATCAGGGTATGGCCATTTTTCCAGCGAAATTTTCAGTCGTTTGGTCTGAACATGCGCATCGCGCCGTTTGATGACATCAGGGTGCGCCACGCGCTGCAGATGGCACTGGACCTGGAGACGATTAACGATACCTACTATGACGGTTATGCAAAGGTGGAACCTGGGTATATCGCCGTCAAGGGGTATCACACGCCATTTCAAGAGTGGCCCGAAGAGCTCAAGCAATACTACAGGTATGACCCGCAAGGTGCTGAGAAGCTGCTTGATGAGGCCGGCTATCCGCGCGGCGCGGACGGCGTTCGATTCAAGGTCGACTATATGCATCGCGACATCTTTGATTTGGGGTTTGTCGAAATAGCTGTCGACTACTGGGCAGAGATTGGCATTGAGATAACGATTCGTGTTTTCGACTGGGGGACTATAGGCCCTGCCAAAAGAGAAGGTAATTATGAGATGGCCATTGGCGACTGCTCCTGGTATTCGCCTCCTGCCGTGCTCGTAGGCAACTATCGCGCGGACGAACTATGGTCGCAGGAAACGGTGGGCGGAATCGAGACTCCTGAGCTGACCGCCGCCTATGAGGCCTTCTTCGCCGCTACCACCATTGAGCAGCAAATGGCGTCAGCAAAAGAGTTCGATATGGCCGTGATGAGGCAGCACAATCAGGTATGCGGTCCTTTTGCCCCACATTATCAGGTGAGCCATCCGTGGGTCGGAGGTTTTAGCGGTGAATGGGCGTTGGGACAGTTTAGCCATCATACTATCTTCGCCCGCCTCTGGATTGACCAGGATCTGAAGAAAGAAATGGGGTTTTAGGGTTTCGCATGAGAGCCTATCTCATTAGGCGGCTCTTGCTGCTGATCCCCACCCTGTTTCTCTTGTCCGTCCTGGTCTTTCTCTCGGTGCGCTTCATCCCAGGCGATGTCATCGACATCATGGCCAGCAATATATTGGGCTCTGGCGGCGCCGTCGGCGTGGTCGATCGCGCGGCCATGGAACGTAGGCTCGGCCTGGACCTGCCGATCCACGTGCAGTACGGCCGCTGGATCGGCGGCATCCTCCTGCGTGGCACCCTCGGCGAGTCGTTGCTGGGAGGTTGGCGGATCGAGAAGCGGCTATTCGATCGCTTGCCCATCACCCTGGAGCTGGGCGTCATGGCCATCCTCATTGGGCTGGTGATCGCGCTACCCGTCGGCATTTACTCGGCGATTCGCCAGGATACCGCCGCCGACTACGTGGGGCGCATCCTCGCGATTCTCGGCCTGGCCACCCCCAACTTCTGGCTGGGCATTATGGTCATGATCTACCCGGCCATCTGGTGGGGCTGGTCGCCCCCGATGGAGTTGGTGCCTTTTGCCGAAGACCCGTGGGGCCACCTGGGGATCCTGGTCATTCCCAGCCTGATTGTGGGGACGGCCATGTCTGCCGCCACCATGCGCCTGACGCGCACCATGATGCTGGAGGTGCTCCGGCAGGACTATATCCGCACCGCCTGGGCCAAGGGGCTCAAGGAACAAACGGTCGTGCTGAGACACGCCGTCAAAAATGCCCTCATCCCGGTCGTCACCCTGGTCGGCTTGCAGTTGCCTCTCGTGGTCGGGGGGGCTGTGATCATTGAAAACCTCTTTAACCTGCCGGGTTTAGGCCGTCTCCTGGTGGATGCCCTCTCTGACCGGGATTACCCGGTGGTCTCCGGAGTCAACCTGTTTTTCGCCTGCATCGTTTTGTTGAACAACCTCTTCATCGACCTCATTTATGCCTATTTGGACCCCAGGATCCGGTATCAATAAGGAGATTTCCGGATAAGAAATTCCCCTCCTGGGAGGGTGTATAGACTTGGGTGATGGGTAACAAAACGTACCGGGTGATGGGTAACACCTGGTCCCATGTGTTAGGAGGACAAATGCTTGTGTCATTGACCCCGAAGGGGTTGAACATACCAGCCCAGGGCAACGCCCTGGGAAACAATGGCCCCCTCAAATCAGCCCTGAAAGGGCGTCACATGGGACACGGGGATTGACCCCTGATTGATGTGACGCCCTTTCAGGGCTAATCCTTGGGGAATCTCCGAACCCAGAATAGGGGACAGGCAAATTATTTTAAAGCATCATTTCGTTGAAATGATTGATCGCAATCAGCAATATACACAATCCGAGCAGCTAACCCTGGTGCACTTGATGGGTTCAAAAAGGCTGGAATTTTCTTCTACATCTCAAGGATGGTTGCTAAAGCTTTTTTGATGGCAGTCATGTCTTGTTGCGTGACACTTCCTAATTTTCTGACAAACCGTTGCTTGGATACAGAACGTATTTGAAACGTGTCTACAGCAGAATCTTTACTGAGTCCATTTTGAGGGGTGGGTGGCATTTTCACCATCCAAGGAGCAATGCCATATCCTTCTTTCCAATCAGTTTCAGGAACAATGACTTTCAATGCTAATATGCCAATCGCATCGGCACTCAGAATGATAGCAGGACGTGTCTTAGTTATCTCGTCTCCTTTGGTTGGACGAAGATTGATAAGCCAGACCTCACCGTTTTTCATCGTCATATTCGTAAAAAGCCTCCTCATCAAGAGCAGTAAAAGCAGTTAATTCGGGATCGTTTGCGTAATCGTCCTGTAAAGCAATTGCAGCTTGTTCTAATCGCTTTTGGAGAATTGTCTTTTGCTGAATAATGACCGCTTCCAACATTTCTTCAATAGTTTGTCCTTGCTCTTCCGCTAAATCTTTGAGCCGCATATAATTTTCATCACTCACCAAAATCGACTGCATGGCGTCCTTCCTTCTGATGGGAGTGTTTAATGTGAGACTGAGGCCAATCAACTTTGAGTATAGCGATTTGAGGAAGAAAGCACAAATTGGAAAAAAGAAATATGCAAATTGGAACAGAAAAACAAAAGTGGATTCAATTGCAAAAGCTTTTCCCGATATTTCAGTAACTCCAATGGCATCACCAATTTGTCCTTGTTTCCGGCGTAAACGCCCCCGATAGAATACCAAACGCTAGCGAGCCGTAGGCCATAAATCCAATATTGTTGGCCGTCGGGCGTGCATTCCGAGGTCTCGTCCGTCAGAGCGTCATTCATGTAGTCCGGCATCATTTTCAAGCCCAAACGACGGGGCCGGCTGGCTGATTTCTTTATCAGGCTATGGAAGGAGAAGCCCCTGGGCACTGCCTGTGGAATGATCATCTTGCTCTTGATTTTTGTCGCTATCTTCGCCGATGTTCTGGCTCCCTATCGCTATACGGAAATGCACCTGGTAGACAGGTTGACTGGCCCATCAGCCCGGTATCTGCTGGGTACCGACCAGATAGGGCGAGACCTCCTGAGCCGCCTGATCGTCGGGGCTCGCATTTCCATGCTGGTCGGTCTGTCCGCGACCACTCTTAATCTTGTGGTCGCTGTCCTGATCGGCGGCATCTCAGGATTCCTTGGGGGAAAAGTGGACCTGGTGGTGCAGCGCTTTATCGACGCCTGGATGGCCTTCCCGGGGTTGCTGCTCCTGCTGACCATCATGTCCATTGTGGGACAGGGTCTCCCCCAGATCATTGTGGTCTTGGGGGTCACCGGAGGCATCGGCGCCTCCCGAGTCGTCAGAGGCGCTGTGATCGGTATTAAAGAGAATGACTATTTTCTGGCCGCCAGGGCCGTGGGCACCCCCACAAGCCAAATCCTGGTCCGCCATGTCCTGCCCAATATTATGGCGCCCGTCATCATTATCTTCTCCATCAACATCGGGGGGGTGATTATTTCCGAGGCCTCCCTGAGCTTTCTCGGATATGGTCTGCCTCCCGAGATTCCCAGCTGGGGAGGCATGCTCAGCTGGGATGGACGTCGATACATGGAGCAGGCGCCCTGGCTGGCGCTCTGGCCCGGTCTTTGCCTGACAATTGTCGTCTACTCTCTCAATATGTTCGGCGACGCCTTGCGGGATCTGCTCGATCCCCGGCTGCGCGGCGGAGAGGGCAGTTACGGCACTGCGAAGATGAAACGCAAACGAGGCTTCCTCGCCAGATTGATCAATCCTTTCTCTTAGGAGGCTCTCCCTCATCTATGAGGCCGCCAAAGCCAATAACCAAGGATTACTGGGGGCTTTATTCCAACGCTGCCCAAAAGGGAGTTTACGTCAAATGGAGGGAATTCCTGGGACAAGAGGTGTGGGAAAGCAAGAAAGAACCCCAGGATTGGCAGAGTGTTCCGGAGCGGTGTTTCCCTGAAGATTCCACGCAGTCCTGGTTCTGTCCGGTTTGCGGCAAGCGATTGAACGCAAAAGCCTTCAGTATCCTCTCTCTATAACAATATTTAGAGGAGGTCAATCGATTTTTTTTGTTCCTCTTAACTCCTCAGGGGCGAGTGCTTGTCTCATCCTGGAGTTGATCCTCGCTGTTTTCTGTGTCAGTTCTTGAAAATACAGGGCAATTCTGCCCTTCCAGGAGCGAAAAGCAGGAGATGCAGAGCAAATCATGTCAAGAAGTGATGCGCACTCAAAATAAGCAGCTTTCGCAAAAAGTTGCTTGAGCTTGCTTAGGAGCGATTGAGTTGAGATTGAAGCTGTTGAAGCAGGTTTTGTAACTCTTCTTTCCTTTTTCGAATCAACTCTTCTTCAGGAGTCCTCTCTTGTTTGAGAAGGTTTTGAGTCATGTGGATTTGACCGATCAGTATCCCTTCTTCTCGACCTTCTTCTCGACCTTTTTCCAGACCTTCTTCTCGGCCTTCTTCCAAACCTTGTGATTTTCCGATTTGGATCAGTTCTTTTCCGGCGACGGTTTCGTCTAATGGGGTCAGTTTGAGCATCTTTTCTATCTCCTCTCTCGTCAGTTTAGAAAACTTCTCTACAATAGCATAGGTTAACAATTCTATCAAATGCCTTTTTTCGGACTCCGGGGAATCCAACCTCTCCAGAGTGGCTTTCCATTGCGGTATTTTTTCTGCCAATTCTTCCCGGCTCTCCAAGACCAAAGGTTCCAAAACCATCAGCGCTTTGTGATGATGTCCTGCTTTTTTAAGACTGTCGGCTAAATTGACTTGGATCAATTGATTCGGTGGTAAACAGGAAAAGGGGAGATCTTTAGGGTCATATTTTTCATCAATATACAGAACAATGGCGATGAAGGGTTGGTCATCCTCACTTTGCAGATAATAAGTCGTCAATTCTTGAAAGAGACGCCAAACAACTTTTTTATCGTCATAACCTTGTACTTCTAAAAAGAGGTTGGGTCCTTCTCCATCGGTGCGCCTGAAAAATCCATCGATTCGTCTTTCCACTCTCTTGAGGGTGATACTTTCAAAAACATACGAACCCTGTAAATTCAATTGAAGCAATTGGATCAGGGCATCCGGTTTCAATTGAAAAAATTCGTAAAACAATTCATCGGTTCTCAAAAGATTGCTCCGTTTGATGAGGTTTGACATGAATGATTTCCCCTATCTTATCAATCTACCAAAATAATCTCAATTTATTTCATCCCTCTTGCCTCTTCCTCACCCTGCATGGACCCTCCCTCCTCTTCTTTCCCAGTGGAGCATCCTTTTATGTTGTTTCCTTTGATGTCAATGTGTTATCGTTTATTGTGATTCGACTGATAACCACTCAAGAAAAAAGTGCCAACCAGCGGTTCACTGAACGCCCACCCCCTGCGCTTTTCACGAAGTTTTGTGGCAAACTGTCAGTTCATCTCTATTCCAAAATCGGGGTCACTCACTCATTAGAGGAATTTGCAAGATAAAAAACACTTTTCCGTCCACAAATCAGGGTAACCCATTTGCGTGTAGTCTTCAGCACTTGGCACTACAATTTTTTATAAACGCACCATTTATTTCAAGAGTTGGAGTCATTTCTTCAAAATGGATCAAAGGAACGCTCCAGTCACTCATCAGGATCTAGGAGTGGGCCGATCTTCAGGTTCCCGACTCCCCAGGCAATGGCCCCAGAAAAACGTATGTACCTTGTGGTGTCCAATGGTTGGTACAGGCTTTTGGCTCACGGTTCCGTCCGCGTCCATCCCCTTGATGGCTCACCGCAAGGGCGTTCGAAAATTGTATCGCATTCATCTGAAGGGTTGGAGACCGGTTTCCAATCAGGCCAATGGCTCGTTGTCCAACCCCCATGATGGTTCACGGTCTCCGTTATCAATCGATTTAAGCTTTCTTAAAGCATTTTATTTTCCAAACAAACGGCTGGCCTCAAAATCCACTTGATCTCTCATGACAAAATAGCTGGCTCGCGCCAGTTTACTGGCTAAGGCTTTGATGGCCACCACCGCCTTCGTTTTTGATATTTTTTTCTGGTAATATCGTCGTGCCAGCTCATCACCGTGCGCTCTTCTTTCGGATAAATATAACCTTCCGCCAGTATATTAAGCCGCAGAAGATGAGCCAACCAGAAAGCGTCATACTTATCATTGCTATGTTTCAGTCCAGTATATTGAGCATTTTTTAGCAGGATTGGCCAAATGAACCGGATATCCCTCTTCCATCAGTCCGTCGATTAACCAATACCAATTGAAAGTCGATTCTACTACCGTTCCTGTTAAATCCTTTTTATAGGGAGACAGAGCCAGTAAAACCGCTCTCAGATTATTCTCTAATTTAACTTCAACTAGTCGCTTATCAGACTCATCAATGATACAAAGATAATTATTGTTTGAATGTAAATCGATTCCTGCATATAATTTTCCCATGAGACATCTCCTGATTATGGTAAAAAAATAAATGACTGAAAAATATTACCATAATCCGGGACGATGTCTCACCTCCTGCTAGATGTTTATCAGGCCTGCGACTTTGGGAGTTTAAGTTCAAATTTCCCGTTTGATCTTTTCGACACGGTTTTGAAGATCCGGAGACTTTCTCATTTTTTGTCTCAGCTGATAGATTCTGGCACTGATCGTCGAATCATCTCGATTGAGCTAGTTTGCTCCCTCTCTGATCGTTGCTGACTTCCAGTCGCAAGCGATCATTCCAACCACAGTCCGCGCTTCACTGAGCTTGCGGGACTGTCCCGCGCTTTTTAATTGCTCCTCCTCAATCCGGTAAACCTGCGCAACCTGCTGGATAATCTTTTCTATAGGAGGAGGCGGGTGAGGCTTCATTTAATGCAACCAATCCGGCTGCTTTCCCCCCAAATAAGCGGCATGGCTACTCCAGGAAAATTCCGACAATTCCTTGACGATTCCCGCTCGAATCGGATTGAGGTGGGTGTAACGGATTAAGGCCAGCAAATAGCGCTCTTGGTCCACGCTAGACTGTTCCCGGAGAAGCGCAGGGTCTCACTGTATCTGACCGATTTCCCCTCAAGGGAAGGAAGACGCTTTTGAGGAGTTGTACCAACACTACAGGGCATATATCGTCCACACTGCCCAATCGCTGATTGGCAAGTATCGGAGCCTCCACCAGGCCGATGAGGTGGTTCAGGAAATCTGGAAGGATTCATGGGAGAGCAAGCTGGAGAAATTCCAAGGCGAGGCCGATATAGCCTTCTTGGGTTGGCTGTACAGAGTCGTTCAGAATCATCTGCTGGACCAAATCAGACGTGCCAAACGGCAGCCGGAACTCGCTGCCCCGGAAGAGGTGGATGAGCTGCGCTCTATGCAGGCCTGGTGGCAGGCCCAGTCGGCGGAATTGCAGGAAGAGAAGATTGAGCGGGCAGGAGAGGCTATGAGACAACTGGAAGACGAGCATCCCCAGACCGCTCGGCTGCTGCGCCGCTGCTATTGGGACGGGCTGTCCCTGGAAGCCCTTGCCGCCGAGAAGTTGGCGCTTCCCATAGAGGAACTGAGCCAAACGGAAAAGAACCGGATCGCCCAACAGTTGCACCGCGCCAGAGAGCGATTTCAGGAGATTTTTGAGAAAATTTGATATTTTTAGTGATATTCTGGCTCTTGGTACGTTATATAAATAGAAGGGCCCGGTTTCCAAACGCTCATTTTCCTCAAAAAAGACCCATTCTGGTCAAAAAAATAGTCCGGATGAAGATGCTCGCGAAGAAGCTTTTCGCCCTCTGCAGAGAGTTCCCCGTGGCAGGCGCCGTGCCCGCCACGACAACCCGATTCGCCCCACAGCGGGTGAATCATTCTCAAAACCCTCAAATAAAAGAGGTAATTATGAGTATTATAAAAAAACTTGTCGCCTCCTTCGTGGGGCTGAACCCGGCAGGCCCCAGGTCTGCCATGAAACTCCTCTCGGTGCTGCTGGCTTTCATTCTGGGCGCAACCCTCTGGTTCGCCCCGACAGTCGCTGCGGAGAAGAAGTATGTCACCGACCCCAGCACAGGTAAGGTCGTGACTGCTCCTGAGTACGGCGGGACATTCACCTTCGCCCTAGCAGATGAGCCGGCGGGTCCTGATGCCGTGATCTCTGGTCCATGGTCACAAAGGTACTGCGGTGGCGTCAACGAGAAACTGGTCATGATGGACTGGGCAACGCCCAGGGACATAGAAGACTTCCAGTATCACAACGTTCCAACTAACACGAGAGGTCAACTGGCGGAAAGCTGGTCGCAGCCCGACCCACTGACGTATGTCATCAAAGTCCGACAGGGCGTTCACTGGCATGATAAACCACCGATGAACGGTCGGGAGCTAGATGCATACGACGTCGAATACAACTATCACCGTCTGTTGGGTATGGGCAGCGGTTTCACCGAACGTAGCGAACATGCTGTAGGCTTTGCCGGTATGGAATTTGAATCGATAGAAGCCACCGACAAGTGGACGGTGGTTTTTAAGCTGAAGCAGCTAAACCTCCAAGCGCTGGCTGCTATCCTCGACGAGAACGCTGCTTGGATATACCCCCCCGAGGTCATCAAGGAATACGGGGACGTTACGGACTGGAGGAACCTGGTCGGCACCGGACCCATGATGCTGACCGAGTATGTCGAGGGCAGTTCTGTCACCTGGGACAAGAATCCTGACTACTGGGGCTACGACGAAAAATACCCGCAGAACCGCCTGCCGTATATTGACCAGTTAAGGGCCCTGTTTATGCCAGAAGTGGCAACACAACTGGCGGCACTGCGCACAGGTAAGGTTGATATTGGATACACATTCAGGACTCTCGACCAGGTAGAGAGCCTGCAGCGGACTAACCCCGAACTCGTTATAGATTCGTATTCTCGAGACTCGGTGAATGGTTTTGGTATGAACGTTCAGTTGCCGCCCTTTGACGACATCAGGGTGCGCAAGGCAATGCAGATGGCCATTGACCTCGAGACAATTAACAACGCCTACTATAAGGGTTATGCAGATGTGACACCCCAGGGGCTGGTAAACCGTAATATGACAGAGGCTATCCCCAATTTTGAAGAGTGGCCCGAAGATGTCAAAAAGGTCTTTGACTACGACCCGGAAGGTGCCGAAGCGTTGCTTGATGAGGCCGGATACAAGCGCGGCGCGGACGGCGTTCGATTCAAGGTCACCCATTACCACCGCGATGTCTATGATTTGAACTATGTAGAATTAGTCGCTTCATACTGGAATAAGATTGGCGTTGATGTCGAGATTCAGGTAGTGACAACAGCGGACTTTGTCGCTAGAAGAAGTGAGGATGATTTCGAAATGATCAGTGCGGAAGCGGCCGGGAGGTGGATCCTAATGGTAATCCTACAGCGCTATCAGAAGGACGCACCATGGAACACCTCCAATGTCAACGACTCGTGGTATAACGCCAAGTTTGAAGACGCCGGAGCCGCTACCACCATCGAGGAGCAGAACAGGATTCTTGGAGAGATGCACCAGTATGCGATAGAGAAGTTCTGGGCGATATTTGGTCCTATGCCCCCAATTTTCTTGCCAGTCCAGCCGTGGGTCATAGGCTACAACAATGAATACTTCCTGGGAAGCGGTCAGTATAACACCGTCTACGCCCGCCTCTGGATTGATAGTGAGCTGAAGGAGGCAATGGGTCATTAGGGGGGGTTCACTCCTTGTGGCTGGCCTCAGGGAAAAAGGGAGCTGGAGGGTCCTTGGCGCGGAGGCTCAAGTTTCCCAGCTCCCATACACCATGTCATTGCGAGGAGCGTCAGCGACGAAGCAATCTGGTTGAGGCAACGGGATTGTCTAAGTGGATTCCGCCTTTCGGCGGAATGACGGGGAGAATCAAGGGGGACACCCCCTTGAACCCCCGTTTCAAAGGGGTTTCACCCCTCTGGACTCCCCAAAACGGTGAGAGGCCAGTTTCTTGGCAGGGGTCATTCGCACCTTAGAGAGTGCCGCGCCCTTCAGTGGAAGGGGCCGGAAAGACGTGGAAGGTGGATTCCGCCCCCGGATCCAGTGCGGGGCAGGCTTTTCGCGGGAATGACGGGGGAAATCGTAATGAGGTGTGTGACATGAGAGCCTATATAATCAGGAGGTTATTGCTGATAATCCCCACCCTGTTTATATTGACCATCCTGGTCTTTCTCTCCGTCCGCTTCATCCCGGGCGATGTAATAGACGTAATAGTGGGTAGGATGGATTACGCGGGTGGCTTTGGGGAAATTGACCGTGAAGCTCTTGAGCGTCGGCTGGGATTAGACGTGCCTGTCTACGTGCAGTATGCACGCTGGATAGGAGGTATTTTCCTGCACGGCAGCCTTGGCGAATCACTGATGGGCCGTGGGGCGGTGGAGGAGAAGATAATAGATAGACTGCCGGTAACCATTGAGCTCGGCGTCATGGCAATCGTAATCGGAATCTTGATAGCGCTGCCCGTCGGCATCTACTCGGCGATTCGCCAGGATACGGCCGCCGACTACGTAGGGCGTAGCATCGCCATCATCGGCCTGGCAACCCCTAACTTCTGGCTGGGAATTATGGTCATGATTTTCCCCGCAATCTGGTGGGGCTGGGCGCCGCCGCTGGAACTTGTTTCTTTCACAGAGGACCCGCTAGGGAATCTCTGGGGGTTCTTTATTCCTAGCCTGATCCTGGGAACGGCTTCAGCGGCCGCCACCATGCGCATGATGCGTACCATGATGCTCGAGGTGCTCCGGCAGGACTATATCCGCACCGCCTGGTCCAAGGGGCTCCGGGAGCGGGTCGTGATTATCCGGCACACCATCAAAAATGCCCTCATCCCGGTTATCACCCTGATCGGCCTGCAGTTGCCGACCCTGGTCGGCGGCGCGGTGATCATGGAGAACATCTTCAACCTGCCAGGGATCGGGCGTCTCTTGGTAAATGCCCTCAATGACCGAGACTACCCGGTGGTTTCCGGAGTCAACCTGTTTTTCGCTACCGGGGTGGTGCTGCTCAATCTCCTCATCGACCTGATTTATCCCTATCTGGACCCGAGGGTGCGGTATGAATAGTCGCTGGCGTTCTGGCCGGGGCTGTGCCTGACGATTACCGTCTACTCCCTCAACATGTTCGGCGACGCAGTGAGAGACCTGCTGGATCCCCGGCTGCGCAGCGGAGAGGGCAGTTACGGCACTGCGAAGATGAAACGTAAACGAGGCTTCCTCGCCAGACTGATCAATCCTTTCAATCAATAAGAAATTGATACCAAATGATTTATGAAATCTGAATCTTCGTGTCCAGGATTTTAATTATGACATGCGCATTTTATGGACTCTCCATCGTCTTTCTGCTGCAATGATTTGGAAATGATTGTCGCCCTGTTTGACCAGGATCGGTTGAAGCAATCCGGTGACTTGAATCGACTCGGCGATCTCCTTCAACTCGGTTATGTCAATATTCATTTTTCTTTCTCTTGCTTGTTGAATCATCTCGATTGAGCTGGTTTGCTCCCTCTCTGATCGTTGTTGACTTCCAGTCGCAAGCGATCATTCCAACCACAGCCCGCGCTTCACTGAGCTTGCGGGATTGTCCCGCGCTTTTTAATTGCTCCTCCTCAAACCTGCGCAACCTGCTGGATAATCTTTTCTATAGGAGGAGGCGTGTGAGGCTTCATTTTGAGTTGCTCAAAAACAGAATTGACGAAATGATCTTCTCCGATGATTTCGGGATGAGTTGTCCCTTTTTTAAAGTTCACTTCCGAGGCGATTCCCCTTCCTTGATGAATATAAGTCGCATCGCGTCTCCTCGCCTCAGAACGATCTGAGGAAAAGAGAGACAATGCCAAGTCACAATGCAACCAATCCGGATGCTTTCCCCCTAAATAAGCGGCATGGCTACTCCAGGGAAATTCCGCCAATTCCTTGACGATTCCCGCTCGAATCGGATTGAGGTGGATGTAACGGATTAAGACCAGCAAATAGCGCTCTTGGTCCACAGGCTCGAAAAATATGGCTTGTCCACCATTACCACGGAGCAGGACATGATAAAGGGCGCCGGGGAAGTAAAGACGAGGTTTGCGGGACATTGACAAAATCGGCTGAAAGGAGAAACTTAAGATCAAAAATCATAACTCCTATTTCCCAAACTCGCAGTCACCGTAAAGAACTGATTTATAGTGACTTTCAGTCACCTTTCATCATTCCTCCGGCAAAGATCCGGACGTGCGCTACTAACGCATCCGGCTCCTGCCTCGAGTCAGACGCTCAAACGTTGATTTGGATACGGGTGGGTTATCCTGACAGAAGGAATGTGTAGTTTGACCAATTCTTTGATGTCTCATATATGGTCTAAATCCTCCGTCTTCCAGACGGAAAGAGAGCTTCAGTCAAAATTAGAATTGCATTGAGATTTCCCATGAAATAGTTGTATCTCATTCCATGGGAACTTCATATTCAAAAGGGAGCCACAGCACCTATCATCATCGCTTTCACCTGTTGTGGATTACCAAATATCGTTACTAAATTATGAATCAGGAGATCAAGAAGAGGGGTCGCGATATTGTCGGCCAAGTGGCTGAAGAGATGCGAGTCCATATTGAAAGCGGGGTTGTTTCTTCTGATCAGGTTCATCTTTTTGTCTCAATTCCCCCTCATGTGAGTGTCAGTGATTTTGTACAAAAAGCCAAAGGGCGGAGTTCGCGAAAAATTCAAATGGAATTCCAACCTATTTTGAAAAATCGCTATTGGGGCCGACCTTTCTGGGCGCGAGGATTTTTTAGTGCGACCAGTGGTAATGTGACTGATGAAATGATTCATGAATATATCAACAATCACTCTGATGCCCATCAACCGGATCACATTGAGAATATCCGGCTCGAATGACAGCTTAAGCTGAATGTTGGGCTTATAGCCCTTTGCCTGAATCCCTCAGCTTCAGCTGAGGGTGGTTTAATTTGCGTCCAAAACAAAGGATGCGAGGCATCATTGGAGTTATGGAAGGTGTATGAAATTATTCCGGATCCTGAATATGAAAAGCATGGCGATCTTAAAGTTATTGATGAAGAAGGGGAGGAATACCTTTATCCCATGAACAATTTTGCTCCAGTGATGATTAATGAAGCAACCGCTAAATTAATTATTCATCGCAAGATTCCCCCTTGATTTATATCAAAATGCAGGAGAACAAAAATTTCCAACAAATCAATGCACCGGCGCTTAACCTGCGTTCGTTCCTCGCTCCGGCAAAGTCCGGTGATTTCTGCGTTGTGTGAAATAATGCACCATCTTACTCAAATTGCTATTGACTTTATCTCAAATCGAGATATTGTTAATTTATGCATGTAATCACGAAGAAGCGACTTGAAAAATTTGTAAACGTTCATTCTGATTGTCAAAGTGCTCTTGAAGGTTGGTATAGGATTGTCAAGAAAAACAACTTTCATTCCTTTGTTGAGTTGAGAGAGTATTTTCCTAGTGCAGACATGGTAGGAAGGTTTACGGTATTTAATATAGGAGGCAATAAAATACGCTTAATCGCTTCAATTCATTTCAACCGCAATAAAATATTAATTCGTCATGTTCTCACTCATCAAGAATATGAAAAGGGTAAGTGGAAAGAATAAGATGATAGATTATAATTTTGAAGAGCTATCCCATCAATGGCAAACCATTGCTTCAATCTTAACCGTCCCAAGATCCGAAGAGGAATATGATCAGTTAGTGAATTTTTTAGATCGTGTGTTAGATGAAGTAGAAGACAATGAAAACCATCCCTTAGCCTCACTAGTAGATACAATTGGGACCCTCATTGAAGCTTATGATAATGAACATTATCCATTTTCTGAAGGCAATCCTATCGAAGCACTAAAATATCTCATGGAAGAACATAACTTAACCCAAAATGACCTTCCCGAAATAGGAACTCAAGGCGTTGTTTCAGAAATTCTTTCTGGAAAGCGAAGTCTTAATATCCGTCAGATTTATTCTCTAAGTGAGAGATTTAATCTATCTCCAGCAACATTCTTATAATCACACAATAAGTTGATAGAGCAGACTTGTGACCCTGCGCTCTTTTCGAAATGTCGTGCTAATTTGTAACTCCATCTCTTTTTCATAATGCAGAGTTGGGTCACAAGACTGTTCATCATGGACGTTCAGCTCTAGAGCAGGTATACACTTGCTTAGAGCGGGCTAAAAAACAAATTTTCGGACCCGTTTTTGATAATGATAACTTCGCCGGATGCTTTTTTTTCTTTCAGGAGCCCGTTGTTTTCGAATCAGGACCGGATTGGTTAAAAAGAATTGAGTTAACTCTTCGAGCGTGGTGTCGAGATCTTCTTGCTCAGCAAAGATTTCAAAGACTCGATTTTTGATCGCGTTAAAAGAGACGGCTTTATACACTTGCTGGGGATTTAGAAATCACTTGGACTCGTGATCCATTTAAAAATCCGGGGACAGTTACTAATTTTTATCTTTCTTTTTCTTCATGCGCATTGAGCAGAGAGAGATACTCTCTGCGATCCTCGTCACTTGAAAAGATTTTTATGGAGCGAACCCCTCCTTGGGTGACATGATGGGGGACCCCTGGAAGTAACACTCTCGCTAACCTGGCTAGCTTACCTCCCATTGCTGAAGTGAAAATTCAATGCTCGATAATTATTTACAACCATTATCAAATGAAGGAATCCATAGCAATTAATTAGTAACTGTCCCCCTGATTTCGCAAATCAGTTGCAAACGGTTTCCATGGCAAGGCCAGTTTTCCCCACCTTGCGTTTCCCTCTTGCTTTTTCTATATTGAGGCTGTTCTTGGGCGTTTTTGGCTGAAAATCAAAACCGAGTCGTAACTATTCAGGTATCTTCGGGCGAGTGTGGCTGTTTTCTTTGATAGAGGGTGTAGAAAGGAATAAACCGATGAACAAACATCCTGATATGGGTGACCCTGAAATTTCACCATTAGCTTACATAGCGGAATCTGCTGTTATTTCTGGTGATGTTCGTATTGCACCAGAAGCTTGTATATTTCACGGCGCCGTAATCACGGCAAACGATGGTGTGATAACCATTGGGTCAAACACTGTTGTTATGGAGAATGCTGTTATAAGAAGTTCACGGTTTCATCATTGTCACATTGGTAGCAATGTCATGATTGGCCCACACACTCATATTTGCGGATGCACTATTGAAGATGAAGTGTTCGTTGCCACAGGCGTGTCAGTGTTCAATGGCGCACATATTAAAACATTAGCTGAGCTCAGGATTAATGCGGTGGTTCATATCGATAGTGTGGTCGAAGCTGAAAACACGGTACCTATTGGTTGGGTGGCGGTTGGCAACCCTGCGCAGTTTTTCTCCCCTGACAAGCATGACGAAATATGGGCAATACAAAAAAATCTGAATTTTCCGTAACTATTTAGGATTCTTTAGATCCCCCATTGATTTAAGCACAGATTTTGCATGGCATAAAGTCCAGAAAGGACATTATGCTCTCGAAAGTTCATAAGTATATTCATTCCATTTCATCGACAGCCCCCCTTGAGGCTCTTCAAGAAGCCTGTCAACTCTTTGAAAAAGAACGGGAGCAATGGAAGAAAGAGCGATTAAAACTCCTCGAACGTCTCGAAATAGAAAATAAGCGTATTGAAGCGCTCGAAGCAGAAAATAAGCAACTTCGGGATCAGCTGGCTCTCAACAGCCAAAACTCAAGTAAGCCTCCTTCCAGCGATCCAAGTCGAAAGAACAAAAGTTTGCGTAAAAGCAGGGGTCGCTCTCGCGGAGGTCAACCCGGTCATAAAGGCCATCATTTGCCTTTCAGTGAATCACCAGATCATGTGGAGCCTCATTTTGTCAGCACCTGTGAAGCCTGTGGAGAAGATTTATCCCAGGTGATGGTTGAGGCCCGGCATAAACGCCAAGTGTTTGATCTTCCCCCGCTCCAATTAGAGGTCACCGAGCATCAGGTGGAACAAAAAATTTGTCCCTGCTGCCGGCATCTGAATCGCTCGAGCTTTCCAGCAGGGATTGAGGGACCCACTCAATATGGTCCCCGGATCAAAGGCTTAGCGGTTTATCTCAATCAATATCAGTTTCTGCCCTTTGATCGATGCCAGCAATTCTTTGAGGATCTGTTCGGCCATCCGCTCAATGCGGCCACGATTTATGCTAGCCTCCAGCAAGCCGCCCAGAGGCTTAATCCCTTGCAACAACAAGTGGCTGAAGCTCTGATTCAAGCGGAGGTGGTTCATTTTGATGAAACCTCCCTCTTTGAAAACAAACAACGTCGTTGGCTTCATTCAGCCTCTACCGAAGAGTTGACCTTTTATTTTATCCACGACAAACGGGGTCGAGCCGGAATGGATGCTGCCGGTATCCTGCCTCGGTTTGAAAAGACAGCCATTCATGATCACTGGGAGAGCTACCAGCATTATGAGTGTGATCATGGCTTTTGCAATGCGCATCATTTACGTGAACTCACTCGGGCCTGTGAACAAGAAAAGGCCTTCTGGGCTCAGGAGATGAGCGACTTACTGGTAGAGATCAAAGAGCAAGTAGACCAAGCCAAGTTCAAAGAACAATCTGCTTTGAGTCCAATCCAACTGGATCACTTCCGGCAACGCTATCGGGATATCACCCAAGAAGCCCTTAAGCTCTATCCTCCCCCTCCTCAAACAAAGAAACGAGGACGCCCCAAACAGAGCAAAGCCAAAAATTTACTCGATCGCTTGATCCTCTATGAAAAGGAAAGCTTGTTATTCATGGATGACTTCCGGGTTCCTTTTGACAACAACCAAGCCGAGCGAGATATTCGCATGGTTAAATTGAAACAGAAAATCTCAGGCGGCTTCCGAACGGCTGAAGGATCACAGGCTTTTTGTACCATCCGAGGAGCTATTTCCACTACCAGAAAACAGGGAAAATCCATCTTCGAGATGCTCACACAGGCTTTGTCTCTCCCGGATCCAGTCCGGGACAAGCTTTTACCTGCGCCTCCTTGTTACTGAAACTCCCCTTTTTTTAAACGTTTCGCCCCTTGCGGGCAAAACGTATTCCTGGCAAACATAGCATCGTCAATGCGATTTTGTAGATCGTGAAAACGAGTTGTCAGTGGAGTATGCTCCTCCATGATTTACCTCCCTGGCAAAGCGTTTACGATCATTATCGCCATTGGAAAAAACACTGGATTGTGGAGTGAACCTTCGCTTTTTGGCTCATGATCATAAAGAAGCGGATCTCCCTGATTGATAGATTTTTAATTTTTTTTTACGAATCCTGCATTTTTTTTAATTTGGGGGTTGACATTATGCAAGTAGTAGTAGTAGTGCTATAATCATACCATCACTAAGTTGTTTTAGTGAAAGAAGAGGGTTTCCGATCGATGGAACAATATCGTGGGAGGACTTGAAAACGATCAGTCCTCTCCGGAAATTTTTTTCAACGTTATTTGACTAAACGGGTTTTCAGAGACCTGAATAGTTACACCGAGTCCAACGATGAACCGGAAACCATTGCGGGAACTGCTGGAGGGGTCCGTTCAAGGGAAGGAAGACGCTTTTGAGGAGTTGTACCAACACTACAGGGCATATATCGTCCACACTACCCAATCGCTGATTGGCAAGTATCGGAGCCTACATCAGGCGGATGAGGTGGTTCAGGAAATCTGGAAGGATTTGTGGGAGAGCAAGCTGGAGAAATTCCAAGGCGAGGCCGATAAAGCCTTCCTGGGTTGGCTGTACAGAGTCGTTCAGAATCATCTGCTGGACCAAATCAGACGTGCCAAACGGCAGCCGGAAGTCGCTGCCCCGGAAGAGGTGGATGAGCTGCGCTCTATGCAGGCCTGGTGGGAGGCCCAGTCGACGGAATTGCAGGAAGAGAAGATTGAGCGGGCAGGAGAGGCTATGAGACAACTGGAAGACGAGCATCCCCAAGCCTCTCGGCTGCTGCGCCGCTGCTATTGGGACGGGCTGTCCCTTGAAGCCCTTGCCGCCGAGGAGTTGGCGCTTCCTAGAAAGGAACTGACCAAGACCGAAAAGGATATGATCTCCCAACAGTTGCACCGCGCCAGAGAGCGATTTCGGGGAATTTTTGAGAAAATTTGAATATTTTTGTCAGATTTTTGCTCTTGGTACGTTATATAAATAGAGGCACTCGGTTTCCAAGCCAGAAAGCAATTTCAGGAAATTTTTGAGAAAATTTGATTTTTTTGGTGATATTCTGGCTCTTGGTACGTTATATATATGAGAGGGCTTGGTTTCCAAACGCTCATTTTCCTCAAAAAAGACCCATTCTGGTCAAAAAAATAGTCCGGGTGACAGAGAGCGATTTCGGGGAATTTTTGAGAAAATTTGATTTTTTTGGTGATATTCTGGCTCTTGGTACGTTATATAAATAGGAGGGCTCGGTTTCCTCGCCAGAGAGCGATTTCGGGGAATTTTTGAGAAAATTTGATTTTTTTGGTGATATTCTGGCTCTTGGTACGTTATATAAATAGGAGGGCTCGGTTTCCATACGCTCATTTTCCTCAAAAAAGACCCATTCTGGTCAAAAAAATAGTCCGGATGAAGATACTCGCGAAGAAACTTTTCGCCCTCTGCAGAGAGTTCCCCGTGGCAGGCGCCGTGCCCGCCACGACAACCCGATTCGCCCCACAGCGGGTGAATCATTCTCAAAACCCTCAAATAAAAGAGGTAATTATGAGTATTATAAAAAAACTTGTCGCCTCCTTCGTGGGGCTGAACCCGGCAGGCCTCAGGTCTGCTGCAAAAATGCAATCCTTATTGCTCACCCTCACCCTGATGGTGGCCGCATTTTGGGTCAGTTCGGCTGTGGCAGCCGAGAAAAAGATGGTCAAAGATCCGGCCACTGGTAAAATGGTAACCGCACCTGAGTATGGCGGGACACTCAGGTTAGGTTGGAACCGTGAGCCCGAGGGTACTGACCCCTCGATCGCGGGAGGCTGGGCGGGGTTCCTCCTCAGTGGCGTTGCGCAGAAGTTAGCCGAGGGGGACTGGGCAATAGATAGGGATGAATTTGCATATCTAACCGATTTTATTCCTGTACCTGTACTGAAAGGTCAGCTTGCTGAAAGCTGGGAAACGCCCGACGCACTAACTGTTATAGTCCACATCCGCAAGGGCGTTCACTGGCATGATAAGCCACCGATGAACGGTCGGGAGCTGACTGCCGATGATATCGAATACAACTTTCACCGTCTGACGGGTACGGGCAGCGGCTTCAGCGGACCTGCTGGCTATTATGAGCATATGACAAATTTGCCATGGGAATCGATAACCGCCACCGACAAATGGACGGTTGTTTTTAAGCTGAAGGAGCCAGTGTTCGGTGTGTTGACGCAGATAATCGATCACCACATGGTTTATATATTGCCCCCCGAGGTAATCGAGGAACACGGCGATGTTAACGATTGGAGAAACGTGGTCGGCACCGGGCCCTATATGCTGACTGAGTGGGTCGAGGGCAGCTCTATAAGCTGGGACAAGAATCCTGACTACTGGGGCTACGACGAAAAATACCCGCAGAACCGCCTGCCCTATATTGACGAGATAAGAGCCCTGATTATGCCAGACGAAGCAACACGACTGGCGGCACTACGCACGGCTAAGGTTGATTTCGTAGGTGTCGGCTCCCAGTCTCCTATAATGTCTATCGACTCGGCAGAGAGCCTCAAGCAGACCAACCCCGAAATCCAGGTGGAGCCGTGGTTTCAGCGGTCGAATACAAGCTTTGCCACTAACGTGACCGAGCCGCCCTTTAACGACATCAGGGTGCGTCACGCAATGCAGATGGCACTGGACCTTGAGACAATAGCTAATACCTTCTTCAAGGGTTATGCCAGGACCACACCTATGGGGATAGTAGGGAGAAAGGGGTATTACGTCCCGTTTGAAGAGTGGTCGGAAGACATCAAGCAATACTACAGGTATGACCCGGAAGGTGCCGAGAAACTTCTTGATGAGGCTGGGTATCCGCGCGGCTCGGACGGCATAAGGTTTAAGACCACCCAGGATCTTCTATATCTTAAAGACTATCCGGAAATAGCCGAAGAATACTGGCGTCAGATCGGCGTTCATGTGACGAGTTATCAACAGGACGCCCCTTCTTATGACGCTCGTTTCGCTGATCAAAGTTATGGAGGTATGACTTGGTGGCTTGGCGCGGCCCCATCTGACCCTATGCAGTTGCTTGCCTATTCTAAGTCGGGCCATTGGGGGAACCGCCACGGAACCAGCGACCCGGCTTTTGATGCCATGTATGAAGCCGCCGAAGCCGCTACCACCGAGGAGGAGCAGATGAGGCTGATTAGAGAGATGGATATGTACTATATAGAGCAGCACTGGACGATATGGGGTCCCATCACTCCATTGTTTGGTGCGGTGCAGCCGTGGGTCAAAGGTTGGAGCGGTGAAACCAAACTCGGAGCAATGAACTACAGTAGTGGCCTCTTCTCCCGCCTGTGGATTGATAGTGAGCTAAAGGAAGAAATGGGTCATTAGGGGTTTCACGTGAGAGCCTATATCATCCGGCGCTTATTGCTGATAATCCCCACCTTGTTTATATTGACCATCATAGTCTTTCTCTCGGTCCGCTTCATCCCCGGCGATGTAATAGACGTGATGGTGGGTAGGATGATACATTATGGTGATTTTGACCGTGAAGCTCTTGAGCGTATGCTGGGATTAGACGTGCCTGTCTACGTGCAGTATGGACGCTGGATAGGAGTGTTGCCGATCCCTGACTGGGTTACCGGTGAGTCCCGCTACAACGGTCTCCTCCACGGCACCCTTGGCAAATCACTGGTAGGCGACTGGACGGTAGAGGAGAAGATATTAGATAGATTGCCGGTAACCATTGAGCTTGGCGTCCTGGCACTCGTAATCGGGCTCGTGATAGCGCTGCCGGTCGGCATCTACTCGGCGATGCGGCAGGATACGGCCGCCGACTATGTGGGGCGCTCCGCCGCCATCATCGGCATGGCAACGCCTAACTTCTGGCTGGCCACTATGGTCATGATCTTCCCGGCAATCTGGTGGGGTTGGTCGCCACCGATGGAATACATGCCTTTCACGGAAGACCCGCTGGGGAATCTCGGGGTACTCATCATTCCCAGTGTGATTCTGGGGACGGCCCTGTCTGCCAGCACCATGCGGATGACGCGCACCATGATGCTGGAGGTGCTCCGGCAGGACTACATCCGCACCGCCTGGTCCAAGGGACTCAGGGAGCGGGTGGTTGTCGTGCGGCACGCCATCAAAAATGCCCTCATCCCGGTAGTTACCCTGGTAGGAATGCAGTTGCCTATCCTGATCGGCGGCTCCGTGATCATGGAGAACGTCTTCAACCTGCCGGGGCTCGGTCGTTTGATGGTGAATGCACTCGAGGAACGAGACTACCCGATGGTCTCCGGAATAAACCTGGTTTTCGCCACCGCGGTTGTGGGGGTCAATCTGTTTATCGACCTGATTTATCCCTATTTTGACCCCAGGGTCCGCTACAAGTAGTTGAGGCGAAAAGATGAGTCAGGTTAGAGATATCCCGGTACAAGAAGCGGAAACGAAGAGACGCAACGCCTTGGCTGATTTCTTTATCAGGCTGTGGGGGGAGAAGCCACTAGGTACTATCAGCGGGATTATTATATTGATATTGATTTTTGTCGCTATCTTCGCCGATGTTCTGGCCCCTTATGGATATCGTGAAATGCACCTGGCAGACAGGTTTCAGGGCGCATCAGCCCAGTATCTGCTGGGTACCGACCAGTTTGGGCGAGACTTCTTGAGCCGAATTATCTACGGGGCTCGAATTTCGTTAATTGTCGGTCTGGCGGCGACCGCTCTCAATGTTGTCGTCGCTGTCCTGATAGGCGGCATTTCAGGATTCCTTGGTGGCAAATTGGACTTGGTTATGCAGAGATTTGTCGATGCCTGGATGTGTTTCCCGGGACTGCTCCTGTTGTTAACGATAATGTCCATAGTGGGGCGGGGTCTGCCACAGATAATAGTGGTCCTGGGGATAACAGGAGGTATCGGTGGTTCAAGAGTAGTCAGAGGCGCCGTTATTGGCATAAAGGAGAATGTGTATTTTCAGGCGGCGGAGGCGATTGGCTGCAAAAAATGGAGAACATTTATGCGACATGTCCTGCCCAATATTATGCCTGTCGTAATCATCATATTTAGCATCAACATCGGGGGGGTGATCCTGAGTGCGGCTGCTCTGAGCTTCCTCGGATACGGTCTGCCAGCCGCTATTCCTGAGTGGGGAGGTATGCTCAGCTGGGAAGGGCGCAGATTCATGGAGCAGGCGCCATGGCTGGCTCTCTGGCCCGGCCTTGCCCTGACTATTACCGTTTACAGTCTGAACATGTTCGGCGATGCGGTGAGGGACCTGCTGGATCCCCGGCTGCGGGGCGGACAGGGCAGTTACGGCACTGCGGTGGTGAAACGCAAACGTGGATTCCTGGCTCGACTGATCCACCCTTTCAACGGGTAAATGCGCAAAACTTGTCCTCGTGAAAACGGGGAGGAGCCCGTCTCTTTTTCCTTCTTGAGAATCGCTGTTTTTGCTTCTTCCTCGAGTTTGGACCATTGGAAAGAATCAAGCCCGAGAGAACCTCTTCTTTTTTTAGACCTGGATTATTCATTGTGCTAACGACGAGTTAACCGGGGTTTTACCGAAGCGAGGAACGAGCGCGGGTAAAAATGTTAACGCCACTGTAAAACTTAACCAAGTGTGGCGACTTGAATGATAGCCAATAGTTAGCGGATGTTTTTTTACTACTTTTTACTTTGTCTCGTTTTTTCTTCTATTCATTTACTTTCCAATCAATAAATTTTGTTTTCCTCTCCATTTTCTTTCTCATGCTTGTTCTTCCTTCCTCTGAGAGCTGAATCAACATGGAGCGAGCAATGGTGTAAGAAGTTGTTTTACCTGTTCATTTTTCTTCTTCATTTGAGTGGGAGGCAGTGATTTCTTTGATACTTTGAGTCATGTTCCTGTAAGACAAGTTTTTCTTGAAGGAAGCCCCTCAAAGCATCAACAGGAGATCCTATGCAAACAGGTAGATGCATCAACTGCCACCAATTTTTCCTCCGCCGCCCTCAAAACAAGGAGCAAAGTTACTGCAGCCTGAAGAGGTGTCAGCGTGCGCGCAAGACGAATTGGGAGCGTAAAAAGTTAGCCAGCGATCCAGACTATCAACAGAACCGAAAAGCTAGTCAGAAGGCTTGGCAAGAAAGCCACCGCGATTATTGGAAAGTCTATCGAGAAAAACATCCAGTTCAGGCTGAGCGCAATCGAAAACTTCAGTTGATCCGCAATGCCAAACAGCGGGGGTATATTGTGGAAAAACTCTCGATGAATACCATTCCTTCCATCTCTCCGCTCAGATCAAAGCCCTTCTCGCTCTCATCAGTGCCGATTGCAAAGACGGACGCGTCCATCCCTTATCAATTCTGCCTTATCGCCTCCTCCGATGAGGATTTGATTGCAAAGATGGACGCGTCAAATTCCTCCCCTGCCCAGATTTTTAAGGCTTTTGTTGAGCTTCCTTTGATTGCAAAGATGGACGCGTTAACCTAAAAGAACCTTGAGATATCAACAACTTATCCGTGATTGCAAAGAAGGACTTTATTGCCACCACCCTTCAGTTGAGTTAAAAACGATGAAAACCTTGTTAACCATCCATCCAAAAGAAGGAGCTGTGATGAGAAAGCAGTTGATTATGAAAAGCAGACGACGGGTGATCGAGGGAAGTTTTAGCTTCATTCCTCACCGATTTTTGAGGGAGGGCTTTTTTGAATGCCTGCGATCTGAGGAATTGATCTTATATTTTTTTTATGTGATGGCCGCGGATGCTCAAGGACTTTCCTACTACAGTCTCAAGACCATCACTCAACTGCTGAAAATGGAGAGGGATGTCTATCAACAGGCCTTGAGTGGTTTATTGCAAATGGATCTGATCGCCACAGAAGAGACCTTAGTGCAGGTCCTTCACTTGCCCCTGTCTCCACTAAGAAGATCCCCCTCACCCTCTGACTGTAAAGGTCCCTGTGATTGATCAGCATACTCTCTTTGAAATCCATCGCCTGCATGCAGAAGGACTTTCTCAGCGAAAAATTGCTCTTCGCTTGAACCTTTCCCGTGCGACGGTGAAGCGGCATCTCTGCCATCCTCAAATTGTGCGAAAAAAAATTAAAAAACCATCTAAACTCAATCCTTTTAAAGCGCATATGGAGCAATGGTTGCAAAGTGATGCCAGCCTCAGCGCAACGGTGGTTTTGCAGCGTCTGCAAGGGCTTGGATTCGAGGGGAGGTATGGGATTGTGAAAGACTATCTCAGAAAGATTCGCCCCAAACCCGCTGCGATGCCCATCAGACGCTTTGAAAGCCAGCCGGGGGAACAGTTCCAAATCGATTGGGGTTTTTTTGGCAAACTCAGCTATGGACAAACCCAGCGAAAGCTTTATGCCCTGGCTGTCATTGAATGCCATAGCCGAAAACTCTTTGTTTATTTTAGCCATTCGACAGACCAGACGGCTTTCCATCAGGCTTTATTAACCGCCTTCCAGTTCTACGGAGGAACTACCAAAGAACTGGTGTTTGATAACATGAAAACCGCCGTCGTTGAACGAGTGGGATCCATCATCCGATTTAACGGAGCCTTTTTAGATTTTCTCCGCCCCTTTCAGCTCATCCCGAAGGCTTGTTCGCCGAGGCTTCCGCGATCGAAAGGCAAAGTGGAGAGGGTGATCCGCTATATTCGGGATAATTTTTGGCCTCTTCGTCAGTTCAAAGATCTGGCCGATGTCCAGCAGCAAATGAATCATTGGCTGCAGACAGTGGCCAATGTGCGCCAGCATCAAACCACCTTAGAAAAACCCGATGAACGCTTTCAACCTCAAACGCTTCGAGCCTTGCCCCCTTGCTTGCCCGATTGTTATCTGACCCGCCGTGTGACTGTCTTAGCCGATGCCACCGTGACCTTCGATTCAAATTATTATTCCGTACCCGACTGGACATTAGGACACCGGCTCACCCTCAAAGCCGACCAATATGAGGTCTTGCTCTTTATTAAAGAGCGCCGTGTGGCCCAGCATTTAAGATCTTGGCAACGCAAACAAAGGCTGGAAAATCCCAAACATCGAAACCCTCAAAAACGCTCCCCTCTACCGCATCCGGACTGTGTTTATTTTCTTTCATTGGCGCCCTGTTGCCAAACCTTTCTGCAGGGCATCAATCAATCGGGGATGGCTTTACAAAAGACGATTCAGCAACTGCTCAAACTTTTAGAGCAATACGGCTTAGACTCTTTAGTCATTGCCCTTGAAAAGGCCATCCATCACCACGCTTTTGGCCTCGATTATGTCAAAAATATCCTCTACCAGGAAATGAGGCCCGTCTCCCATCAACCTCCAGTGGTTTTGAAACAAGAAGCCTTAAATCATATCCGCCTCACCCCGCATTCGCTGGCCGAATATGATGCCCTCGTCCTGCAGAGAAAGAAGGGGGAGAGATGAGTGAAAAAATAAAAAAACAATGTCAGAGCCTCCATCTCAGTGGCCTTTGCCAGCATTTTGAAGCGATTTTTAAAACTGCCTCGCAAAAAAACTGGACTCATCATCAATTGCTCGAGAGCTTGTTTGATCTCGAACTGGACCATCGTCTCCATAAGCGCATTCAATTGCGCTTGAAGCAAGCCAAACTGCCCGCCACTCCCACCATCGAGAGCTTTGATTTTGCCCACCACCCCTCTCGAAAAAAGAACAAAGGCAGAATTTTACAATTGATGCAATTGGACTTTATCAAGAATAGCGAGGATGTTATCCTGATTGGCAATCCAGGGGTGGGCAAGACCCACTTGGCTTTATGCCTGGCATACGAGGCCACTCAGAACGCCATGCGCACTTTATTTACCACAGCAACCGACATGATTAACCATTTGATTGCTGCCGAATCGGACCATTCCCTGGTCAAAAAACTCAGCCATTACACCGAACCGGACCTCCTCCTCTGCGATGAGATCGGTTATCTGCCACTGGATCAACAAGGAAGCAGCCTCTTTTTCCAGGTCATTAGTCGCAGGCATCAGAGAAAATCAACCTTTCTCACCACAAACCTGCCTTTTGCCCAATGGGGGAATCTCTTTGATTCGACCACTGTGGCCACTGCCATTGCAGATCGACTGGTAATGAATTCGGAGGTTATCATTTTAGAAGGAGAAAGCTATCGTAGAAATAAAAGAAAAAAATGAAAAAGGCATATAGCCCCTTCCATCCGCTGTTTTAAAGGTATGAGGCCACATCACATCACTGCACCTTGTCGCTCAATACTCAACCTACTCCTCTGCCCACTTAACTACGTGGTAAACTTCCAAATTGCCGTTTTTGGTATACTTTACTACTGCCATCAACAAAAAACTCCGGTTCAACGATATGTTCTGTTTTTTGATTTAATCCGATGGTTCGTCAATAGATTGTAACATTTTGTATAGTTCTTCTGGGCTATAAATGGATATCGATGCTTTTTTGAAATCTTTTGGATTGCGAGTCACAATTCCATGAACACCTGAATATTTGGCGGATTCGTGAAGGACTGCATCCTCAAAATCATTAAATGCTAACTGGGAAGCTTCTTTTAAGACGATATGATTAACCGGTGAAATCTCAAAAAGAGATAACAATTTTTTCACCTCTTCTCTGGCTTTTTCTTTTCCTGATACCTTTGCGGCAAGATAAAAAATTGTGGTGATCGTTGTTGCGCCCAGGAAACCTTTTATGGTATGAGCTTCGACCAATGAGAAAAGTTGAGACGCTGCTTCTGAAAAAGGTTCTCGATCTAATAAAACATCAAAAACGATATTGGTATCAAAGAGGATTTTCACAGGTATTTATCCTCCAGATATTTCTTATAATCTAATTCATCCACTTCAGCTCCTCGAAGTACTCCTTTAAGAGAGCTGACGATCGGATTCAGTTCCTCCGGTTGTCCATGGGACTTCTCTTTTAATAATAAAAAATAATCAGCCACCATCTTTGAAACCGATTTCCCCTGCTTGGCAGCATATTCCTTAGCTTGATCGACTAAATCTTTTTCTAATCTGAGGGTTAGTTTTGTCTGCATCATGACCTCCTCAATGAGTGACGTGTAATATTTTTAATATTATACGTCTAACTCAAGAGAGTCAATAAAATTGTTGAAGAGAAAGGCCGAGGTGGTGGAATTTTTAAACAGAATGTAACTATTTAGGTTTCTTTAGATCCCCCATCGATTTAAGCACAGGTTTTGCATGGCATAGAGTCCAGAAAGGACGTTATGCTATCAACAGTTCAAAAATATATTGATTCCCTTTCATCGATTCCCCACCTTGAGGCTCTTCAAGAAGCCTGTCAACTCTTTGAAAAAGAACGAGAGCAGTGGAAGCAAGAGCGATTAGCACTCCTCAAACGTATTGAAGCGCTCGAAGCAGTAAATAAGCAACTTCGGGATCAGCTGGCTCTCAACAGCCAAAACTCAAGTAAGCCTCCTTTATCCTGCCTCGGTTTGAAAAGACAGCCATTCATGATCACTGGGAGAGCTACCAACATTATGAGTGTGATCATGGCTTTTGCAATGCGCATCATTTACGTGAACTTACTCGGGCCTATGAACAAGAAAAGGCCTTCTGGGCTCAGGAGATGAGCGACTTACTGGTAGAGATCAAAGATCAAGCTGAAGGATCACAGGCTTTTTGTACCATCCGAGGAGCTATTTCCACTACCAGAAAACAGGGAAAATCCATCTTCGAGATGCTCACACAGGCTTTGTCTCTCCCGGATCCAGTCCGGGACAAGCTTTTACCTGCGCCTCCTTGTTATTGAAACTCCCCTTTTTATAAACGTTTCGCCCCTTGCGGGCCAAACGTATTCCTGGCAAACATAGCATCGTCAATGCGATTTTGTAGGTCGTGAAAACGAGTTGTCAGTGGAGTATGCTCATCCATGATTTACCTCCCTGGCAAAGCGTTTACGATCATTATCGCCATTGGAAAAAACACTGGATTGTGGAGTGAACCTTCGCTTTTTGGCTCATGATCATAAAGAAGCGGATCTCCCTGATTGATAGATTTTTAATTTTTTTACGAATCCTGCATTTTTTTTAATTTGAGGGGTTGACATTATGCAAGTAGTAGTAGTGCTATAATCATACCATCACTAAGTTGTTTTAGTGAAAGAAGAGGGTTTCCGATCGATGGAACAATATCGTGGGAGGACTTGAAAACGATCAGTCCTCTCCGGAAATTTTTTTCAACGTTATTTGACTAAACGGGTTTTCAGAGACCTGAATAGTTACACCCTCAAATAAACGAGGATATTATGAGTACTATAAAAAAACTTGTCGCCTCCTTCGTGGGGCTGAACCCGGCAGGCTTTTTGTCTGCTGCAAAAACGCAATCTTTGTTGCTCACCCTCACCCTGATGGTGGCCGCCTTCTGGGTCGGTTCGGCAGCCGCTGCGGAGAAGAAGTATGTGACGGATCCCACCACTGGAAAAGTAGTGACTGCACCTGAGTATGGCGGGACACTGACCGTGGCCTTAGGAAACGAGCCTGCGGGTTCTGACGCCTGGTTCGGGCATCCAACGATGAAGTTGAACGAGCAAGTTGGCGAGATGCTAGGCAATCTTAACTGGGCAGTAGATAGGGACGAATATGACCTTACAGCCTTTTACATACCTGACTCTGCCAGAACAGGGGGTCTGGTGGAAAGCTGGGATATTTCCCCGGACGGCCTCACCTTTACCTTCCACATCCGCCAGGGCGTTCACTGGCATGATAAGGCACCGATGAACGGTCGGGAGCTAACTGCCAAGGATATCGAATACAACTGGCACCGTTATACGGGTCTGGGCAGCGGCTACACTGAATTTAGCCCCAATATTGCCCAGTGGGGAGGAATCGACGATCTGGGAATCGAATCGATAACGGCAACCGACAAATATACGGTTGTCTTTACCATAGAGGAGCCAAACCTGCAGGCGTTTCGTGAAATCTTCTGGGGGTACCCTTTGTACATGTTACCCCCAGAGGTAATCGAGCAACACGGCGACGTTACGGACTGGAGGAACCTGGTCGGCACCGGGCCCTTTGAGCTGACAGACTGGACCAAGGGCAGCTCTCTGACCTTTACTAAGAATCCTAACTACTGGGGCTATGACGAGAAATACCCGGAGAACCGCTTGCCCTATATTGACGAGTTAAGGGTGATGATTATGCCCGAGGAGGGAACACGTCTGGCAGCGCTACGCACGGGTAAGGTTGATTACCTAGGTAGGATGTATTATACTCCAATAAAGAAAATCAGCATGCTAGAGAGCCTCCTGCGGACCAACCCCGAGATCCAAGTTTTTCCCTTTTACATTGAGCCGTATGGTATTGCTCAGGACGCGCAAAATCCGCCTTTTAACGACATCAGGGTACGCCACGCAATGCAGATGGCAGTGGACGTTGAGGCAATTAGCCATACCTACTTGAAGGGTTGGGGAAAGACGACACCTGTGGGGTATATGTCGGACGCGATGGTCGGGTATGTCACCCCATTTGCAGACTGGCCGGAAGACATCAAGCAATACTACAGGTATGACCCGGAAGGGGCGGAAGCGTTGCTTGATGAGGCTGGCTATCCGCGCGGCGCCGACGGCATTAGATTCAAGACTGGCCTGGACTTCAGAAATATATATGATCAAGGCTATTATGAATTGGTCGTAGCATACTTTGGTGAGATTGGCGTTGAGGTAGAGCTTAAACCAATGGATTCGGCGTCTTGGGGTGGTCGTCTACGAGAACATAAATATGAAGGTATGACCAGTGAAGCCATAGGATTTGCGACGAGCATACTCGGGCACCTAGGACAAAATATCTCGACCTCACCATGGAACCCCGCCGGTGTGCGGGAACCGGCTTATGACGCCATGTATGAAGCCGCCAAAGCCGCTACCACCCATGAGGAGCAGCAGAGGCTGGTTAGAGAGGCAAATATGTACCTAGTAGAGAACCACTGGCATCTATTTCTTGGTGGCGCGCCAAGATTTTCTGTGCTTCAGCCGTGGGTCATAGGCGGCAACGGTGAAAATATAGACACTGGGGTCGTCATTGCCCGCCTCTGGATTGACAGTGAACTGAAGGCAGCAATGGGTTATTAGGGGTTGCACCCATTGTGGCTGACCTTAGGGGAAAAAGGGAACTGGGAGGCTTAAGCCTCCCAGTTCCCTTACTCGTTGTCATCTGAAGGGCTCGCAATGACGGCAGAAATCGCAATGAGGAGTGTCACATGAGAGCCTATATCATCAGGCGGTTATTGCTGATAATCCCCACCCTGTTTATATTGACCATCCTGGTCTTTCTCGCGGTCCGCTTCATCCCCGGCAATATTATAGACGCAATGGTGGCTAAAATGGGAGTCTATTCAACGGGGGAGTATGACCGTGAAGCTCTTGAGCATATGCTGGGATTAGACGTGCCCGTCTACGTGCAGTATGGACGCTGGATAGGAGTGTTGCCGACCCCTGACTGGCGTACCGGTGAGTCGCACTTCACAGGTCTCCTCCAGGGCAGTCTTGGCCGCTCACTGCTTGGCGGTCGTTTGCCGGTAGAGGAGGAGATCATAGCTCGATTGCCGGTGACCATCGAGCTTGGCCTCCTGGCAATCGTGATCGGGCTGTTGATCGCCCTGCCGGTGGGCATCTACTCGGCGATTCGCCAGGATACCGCCGCCGATTACGCGGGGCGCTCCGTGGCTATCATCGGCCTGGCTACGCCGAACTTCTGGCTGGGAACGATGGTGATGATCTACCCGGTAATCTGGTGGGGCTGGTCGCCTCCGCTGGAACTTGTTTCTTTCACAGAGGACCCGCTAGGGAATCTCTGGGGGTTCTTTATTCCTAGCCTGATCCTGGGAACGGCCTCGGCGGCTGCGACCATGCGGATGATGCGTACCATGATGCTCGAGGTGCTCCGGCAGGACTATATCCGCACCGCCTGGTCCAAGGGGCTCCGGGAGCGGGTCGTGATTATCCGACACACCATCAAAAATGCCCTCATCCCGGTTATCACCCTGATCGGCCTGCAGTTGCCGATCCTGGTGGGAGGCGCGGTGATCATGGAGAACATCTTCAACCTGCCGGGGCTCGGGCAACTGTTGGTGAATGCCCTCAATGACCGAGACTACCCGATGGTCTCCGGAGTCAACCTCTTTTTCGCCACCGGGGTGGTGCTGATCAATCTCCTCATCGACCTGATTTATCCCTATCTGGACCCGAGGGTGCGGTATGAGTGAGAAATCCTTCCCCATCCGTGAGCCCAAGCGACGGAACCGGTTTGCGGATTTCTTCATCAGGCTGTGGAAGGAGAAGCCGCTGGGTACTTTCTGCGGGATGATCGTCTTGCTTTTTATGGGGGTGGCGCTCTTTGCCGATGTTTTGGCTCCTTATGATTATATGGAAGTACACATGTCCGACATGCTGCAGGGCCCGTCAGCCCAGTATTTGCTGGGGACCGACCATATAGGGCGAGATTTGTTGAGCCGTCTGATCTACGGGGCTCGTCTTTCCTTAATTGTCGGTCTGGCCGCCACCACGCTCAATGTGGTCGTCGCTGTCCTGATCGGCGGGATTTCCGGATTCTTTGGCGGCAAACTGGACCTGGCAGTGCAGCGCTTTGTCGACGCCTGGATGGCGTTCCCGGGGCTGCTGCTCTTGTTAACCATCATGTCCATTGTCGGGCGGGGGATGCCACAGATCATTGTGGTCCTGGGGATCACCGGAGGCATTGTCGGCTCAAGAACAGTCAGAGGTGCTGTGATTGGTATTAAAGAGAATGATTACTTTCTGGCAGCCAGGGCCGTGGGCATCCCAACGCGCCAAATCCTGATCCGCCATGTCCTGCCCAATATCATGGCGCCCCTCATCATCATCTTCAGCATCAACATCGGCGGGGTCATCATTGCCGAAGCTTCACTGAGCTTTCTCGGATTCGGACTGCCCCCCAAGGTTCCAAGCTGGGGGGCTATGCTCAGCCAGGAGGGACGTCAATACATGGAGAGTGCCCCATGGCTGGCGCTCTGGCCGGGGCTGTGCCTGACGCTGGTCGTTTTCAGTCTCAATATGTTCGGCGACGCCCTCAGGGACATGCTCGATCCGAGGCTGCGGGGAGGTGAGGGTAGCTACGGCACCGCGATGTTGAAACGCAAACGAGGATTCCTCGCCAGACTGCTCAATCCTTTCTCTTAGGAGGCTCTCCCTCATCTATGAGGCCGCCAAAGCCAATAACCAAGGATTACTGGGGGCTTTATTCCAACGCTGCCCAAAAGGGAGATTACGTCAAATGGATAGAATTCCTGGGACTAGAGGTGTGGGAAAGCAAGAAAGAACTCCAGGATTGGCAGAGTGTTCCGGAGCGGTGTTTCCCTGAAGATTCCACGCAGTCCTGGTTCTGTCCGGTTTGCGGCAAGCGATTGAACGCCAAAGCCTTCAATATCCTCTCTCTATAACAATATTTAGAGGAGGTCAATCGATTTTTATTGTTCCTCTTAACTCCTCAGGGGCGAGTGCTTGTCTCATCCTGGAGTTGATCCTCGCTGTTTTCTGTGTCAGTTCTTGAAAATACAGGGCAATCCTGCCCTTCCAGGAGCGAAAAGCAGGGGATGCAGAGCAAATCATGTCAAGAAGTGATGCGCACTCAAAATAAGCGGCTTTCGCAAAAAGTTGCTTGAGCTTGCTTAGGAGCGATTGAGTTGAGATTGAAGCTGTTGAAGCAGGCTTTGTAACTCTTCTTTCCTTTTTCGAATCAACTCTTCTTCAGGAGTCCTCTCTTGTTTGAGAAGGTTTTGAGTCATGTGGATTTGACCGATCAGTATCCCTTCTTCTCGACCTTTTTCCAGACCTTCTTCTCGGCCTTCTTCCAAACCTTGTGATTTTCCGATTTGGATCAGTTCTTTTCCGGCGACGGTTTCGTCTAATGGGGTCAGTTTGAGCATCTTCTCTATCTCCTCTCTCGTCAGTTTAGAAAACTTCTCTACAATAGCATAGGTTAACAATTCTCTCAAATGAAAAAATTCGTAAAACAATTCATCGGTTCTCAAATAATTGCTCCGTTTGACGAGGTTTGACATGAATGATTTCCCATTTCTTATCAATCTGCCGAAATAACCTCAATGTCTAAAATAGATTCTCTGGGCTTGATTCTTCCAAATTGTTCAAACTTGACGAAGAAGAAAAAACAGCGATTCTCAGGAAGGAAAAAAGGATGGGCTGTGCGCCAGGAAGGCTGGCAAGAAATAGGGAGTGAAAGTCTCTCACTCGGTAAGGCAGTAACGACCCGCCGAGGCCCCGAGTCATGGGTGGGTATCCGTGAGGATAGGCGCTAAGCGTTGACAGGGGAGCACATAGGCTCGGTTATTGAGCTCCGAAATCAAAGTTTCAGGTGCCGACCCTGTAGCCTGGTGGGGAAGGCCATATCAACCGAAGACGTTAGCGTGAGTCCCGGTTGGGCTTGACGGAGTCGAAGACCCGGAGCATGTGTGGAAGTTTCTTGATCGGAACCTGGGAAATCCTGAAGATGACTGTCAATGTTCCCTTGGCAGTCGGGCCGGGAAAATTAATAAATAACCCCAGCATCCACGTTTTCAGGAGTCGGACAAGTTCATAGTGTGCGCTGGGCAGCGCATGATTCAGGTGGGTTCAAGTCCCACTCAGCCTGAGATCCCAGGCTGATATCCAAAAGCGGGGGTAATGCCTCGCTGGCCGGAATGTTTACCAGGGCGCCATCCCGGGCGCTTTAAGCACAATGGGAGGTCGAAAGGGCCAAATGCACCGAAGTAAACTTCCGGAGGACAGGGTGTCCACCGTGAGGTGGAATCTGAAGGGTTTGCGGAGAATCACCGGGTCGTAGTCAAGGAGGCTACTCCAGAGACGAACCGGTCGGCCAACAGCAGGGAATGGTTGAGCTTGCACTATGGTGGCGAAAGCAATTGGATTCCCCCCTGCAATACCAAGGTGTGTGCGGACGACACGGTGAGGAAGAATCATGGGTGACCCCAGGAGGACTCAGGACGTTCTCAGGTGGCACTAAGATAAGGGACCCTATAAGCGAAAGCGAAGTGGGAACCGAAGCGTTTTGAGTAGTCGGACCATCGAATAGTACCTGAAGCGTAGTGAGAGCCACGTGACCGAGGGATCGGCAGCCGAGTGAGCTGGGGAAGGCGATGGGCAGAGAAGGTTGGAATGGGAAAGGAAGTCAGATGAGTAAGGACGGTGAGGTGGAAAGTTCGGTAAGTGAAAGACCCAGAACTCATGGGCCGAGGAGACTGGCAGACTGGATCAATCCAACGGGAGCGAAGAAGGTTCACTCCTTAGTGGACAAGATTTACAAGATGAAAAATCTGGAGTTAGCCTGGCAGAAGGTCAAGCAGAACAGAGGGGCAGGAGGCATCGATGGGGAGAGCCTGGAGGATTTTGAAAATCATCTCCAAGAGAATCTTCAAAGCCTGCATGAGCAACTCAAAGGCGATACCTATCAGCCTCTTCCTGTTCGTCAGAAGCGGATCCCCAAGTCAGGGCAACCGGGAAAATATCGTCTGCTTGGCATCCCGGCCATTCGTGATCGGGTGTGCCAACAGGCCATTCTCAACCGGTTGGAGCCGATCTTCGAGCCGGTATTCGATGATGCCAGCTTCGGCTACCGCAAAAGAAGATCGACGAAAGAAGCTCTGGGGAAAGTATGGAAGGAAATACAGGCAGGGGATGAGTGGATCGTTGACGCAGATCTGAGAAATTTCTTTGGATCGGTCGATCAGGAAAAGCTTTTGACCCTGATGAACCAACGGGTCTCGGATGGCCGTGTCTTAGGTATTCTTAGAAAAATGCTTAAGGCCGGTTGTTGGAGCGAAGGGAAGCTCTTTCCTACCGAAGCCGGGACGCCACAGGGCTCGGTGATTTCCCCCTTAATGAGTAATGTGCTCTTAACCCCCTTCGACCAGGAAATGCGTCGTAAAGGATACCAACTGACGAGATATGCGGATGATTGGGTCGTGACCTGTCAAAGTCGGTCGGAAGCCCAATCCGCCCTTCAAACGGCGAGACGTATTCTGCATCAGCTGGGGGTGGTGCTCCACACGGAGAAGACCCGAATCGTCCATGTAGGACACGGTTTTGAATTTTTGGGCTTTAAGATTAAGCGGGGCAGTAAACCGCTCAAGCTTCCTGCCGAAAAGATTCGCAGTGGAGCCAAGCCGGGGAGACTTTATGCCTATCCCCGCGACAAATCCATCCAGCATTTTAAAGAGCAGATTCGAAAACGCACCCGACGGAAGGCGCCTTTGACGACCCAACAATTGGTAGAAGAGTTGAACCCGGTAATCCGGGGATGGGGCAACCACTATAGGAAAGCCCATGTCCGGTTACTATTCAATCGGCTGAACCGCTGGATCGTGCGACGCATTTGGTCGCATCGATACAAAAGGTGGAGAAATGCAGGCTGGAAAGCTCTCCCTAGTACGAAGTTATATGGGGAGTATCGGTTAGTAAATCTGATTTCACTAATTCCTTCGATTAGTCCCTACGGCAAACGGACTTCTCTGTGAAAGCCGGATGCGGGAAAACTGCACGTCCGGTTTGGGCGGCGGACGGAGGCTAGCGGAAACGCGCCTCCTCCGACCCGACAGGCAAGAAATATATGTTGAAAAATCCCTGGCTGGCATTCTGGCCCGGCATCTCCCTGGCCATCGTCGTCTTCGGGATCAAGATGTTCGGCGACGCCCTGCGTGATCTGCTCGACCCTCGGCTGCGAGGCGGCATGGGCCGCTTTGTGATGGCCAAAAAGAAAAATAAAATAAGAGGTTATTCTTAAAAAACCAATCCATTTTGAAAAGTAAAAGAGGAAGGAGAATCAGAGAGGGCTCTGCAAGATAAGGTAGAAGCCTTGCGGAGAGAGGAAGAGGCGGAAGCTAAAGAAAAACATCTTAGAGAAATCTTGAAAAAAACTGGAATAGATCCCGATGAGTAAACTCATTTTCCCCAGTTTCTCAATCCCATACACTTGAGTCTGATCAATTGCTCTCCGTCAAACCCGCTCCTCAAGATACCTTTGAATTAAGGAATGAAATTTAAATAAGTTAAGTATGGATACGCAAAATCGAGATATAGTCGAAAGTTGGGGATGGACTAAATTTGAAGGTGGCGTATCCTATTGATGGGAATTTAAAATAAATAGAATTACATCAAAGAAAGGATACGCCGATGAGCAACTATAACGTGATTGATCTGGAGAAGCCAGAGCAAATTATTGAAGATCATTTGAGTGAACTTTTGAGAGTGAAAGCCAGGAAGATACTTTCTGAAGCGTTGGAATTGGAGATGGAAATATTCATGAAGGAATATCAGTCCTATCGACTCTCGGATGGACGTCAGCGAGTGGTTCGTCATGGTTATCATCAAGATCGGGAGATTCAGACGGGAATTGGTTCTATATCCGTGAAAGTTCCGCGGAGTAAAGATCGTCAAAGCACCTCATCAGAGGAAAGGATTCGATTTTCTTCCAAGTTGATCCCCCCTTATCTGAGGAAAAGTAAAAGTATTGAAGCCCTGATTCCCTGGCTGTATCTGAAAGGGATTTCCACTGGTGGCTTTCAGGAGGCGCTCGCAGCGATTTTAGGTAAAAGAGCGGCGGGCTTGTCTTCAGCGACAGTGAGCCGTCTTAAATCAAGCTGGTATGAGGATTGGAAAGCCTGGAAACAACGGGATCTCTCCCAGAGTCATTATGTTTATCTCTGGGTCGATGGCGTGTATTGCAATGTGAGAATGGATAAAGATAAACAATGCCTCTTGGTGATTGTGGGGGCAACAGAAAATGGAGATAAAGAGCTCGTTGCCTTGGAAGATGGCTACCGGGAAAGTGAGCAATCCTGGAGGGAACTGCTGATGGATCTGAAGCACCGGGGATTGACTGAGGCCCCTAAAATCGCTGTGGGAGACGGAGCGATGGGATTTTGGAAAGCTTTGAAAAAAGTCTATCCTCAGAGCAAAGAGCAGCGTTGTTGGATGCACAAAACGGGAAACATTCTCAACTATTTACCAAAAAGGGAGCATCATAAAGCCAAGGATCGTCTCCATCAAATTTGGATGGCCAGCAGCAAAGAGGAAGCTTTCAAAGCCTTAAAGCATTTTGTTGACATGTATGAGGCGAAATATCCTAAAGCCACTCACTGCTTGATTAAAGATCAGGAGACCTTGATGGCCTTCTATGATTTCCCGGCAGAGCATTGGAGGCATTTGAGAACGAGCAATCCCATTGAATCCACCTTCGCTACTGTCAAACTGAGAACTGCCAAAGTCAGAGGTTGTTTCTCAAGAAATACCGTCTTGACGATGGCATTCAAATTAATGGAATCCGCTCAGAAAAATTGGATCCGATTACACGGATTTAAACGATTAGCCGAAGTGATAGAGGGAGTACAATTTGTCGATGGAATTCCTCAATACAGGATCGCCGCCTGAATTGCCATCCCCAGAATTTGACTATAACTCCGCAAAATCAGGGGACACGTAACAGCAGGTATAAAACAGTAGAGTTGAGATGCGCAGCGGTCTACATGTCCCCCAATTTTGCTCACACCATTGGAAGAACTACAGGTTATTTAAGGTTTGTTCCTAAGGAGTCTCCAACTGTATCGAAATGCCAAAAGCGAAGGAGTGACCTTGTGAGTTCACCAGACACGGAAGCAAACCGGATTCAAATCATTAGGATCGCTGAGGGGATTAATCATGCTATCCCGACGACTAAAGAACTTTCAGAGGCTCTTAAGAACACGACAATCTGAAGACCATACCATCTAACCAGTCGCTCAACTTGAGGAAGAAGAAAAACAGCGATTCTCAGGAAGGAAAAAGGAACGGATTCCTTTGGTGCGTTTACCATCTGAAAGGGGAGAGGATTCTTTTCAATGCGGATATATTGTGGAGAGTCCATTGATGCGCTTACCAATTGAAGGGGTTGATCAGCCGGGCAAGGAATCCTCGTTTGCGTTTCCCCGTTGCAGTGCCATAACTGCCCTCACCTCCCCGCAGACGGGGATCGAGCAGGTCCCTGAGGGCGTCGCCGAACATGTTGAGACTGTATACGGTAATCGTCAGGGCAAAACCAGGCCAGAGCGCCAGCCAGGGCGCCTGCTCCATGAACTCACGCCCTTCCCGGCTGAGCATCGCTCCCCAGCTGGGAACCTCGATGGGCAGCCCGAATCCGAGAAAGCTCAAAGACGCCTCACTGATAATCACCCCCCCGATGTTGATTGAGAAGATGATGATGACGGGAGCCATAATATTGGGCAGGACATGGCGGATCAGGATTTGGATCGTGGGGGTGCCCACGGCCTTGGCTGCCAGAAAATAGTCATTCTCTTTGACACCAATCACGGCGCCCCGGATGACTCTGGAACCGCCGATGCCTCCGGTGATCCCCAGGACCACGATGATCTGGAGGAGACCCTGTCCCACGATGGACATGACGGTCAGCAAGAGCAGCAGCCCCGGGAAGGCCATCCAGGCGTCGACAAATCGCTGTACCACCAGGTCGAATTTCCCGCCAAGGAATCCGGACGTGACGCCGATCAGGGCAGCCACCACCACATTGAGCGTGGTCGCGGCCAGACCAACCACTAACGAAATACGAGCCCCATGGATCAGGCGGCTCAAGAAGTCTCGCCCCAAATGGTCGGTCCCCAGGAGATACTGGGTGGAGGAGCTTGTCAGCCGGTCTGGAAGGTGTCGTTTTCTATAGTCATGGGGTGCCAACACATCTGCAAAGATCGCCACCACAATAAAGAGAAAGATGATCATCCCGCAGGCCGTCCCCAGGGGCTTCTCCCGCCACAGCCTGATCAAGAAGTCCGCAAACCAGCCCCGTCGCTTGGGCTCGCTTGCTACTGATGGTGTCTCATTCATACCGCACCCTCGGGTCTAAGAAGGCATAAATCAGGTCTATCATCAGGTTGATCCCCATCACCGCGGTGCCGAACACCAGATTGATGCCGGCGACCACCGGGTAGTCTCTGTCCGTGAGGGCATCCAGCAGGAGACGACCGAGTCCCGGCAGGTTGAAGATGTTCTCCATGATAACGGAGCCTCCGACCAGGATCGGCGCCTGGAGGCCGATGGTGGTCACGATCGGGACGAAGGCATTCTTGACGGCGTGTCTCACGACAACCACCCGCTCCTTGAGACCCTTGGACCAGGCGGTGCGGATGTAGTCCTGCCTCAGCACCTCCAGCATCATTGTGCGCGTCATCCGCATTGTGGTGGCGGCAAGGTAGGTCCCCAGAATCACGCTGGGAATGAGGAACATCCCCAGATTCCCCAGCGGGTCTTCGCTGAAAGTAATCAGCCGCATCGGAGGCGACCAGCCCCACCAGATGGCAGGGTAGACCATCACCATAATGCCCAGCCAGAAGTTGGGCGTGGCCAAGCCGAGGATGGCGACCGTGCGCCCCAGGTAGTCGACGGCGGTATCCTGCCGAACCGCAGAGTAGATGCCGACGGGGAGTGCGATCACCAGCCCGATGACGAGGGACATGAGACCAAGCTCAAGGGTGACTGGCAATCTCCCTACTATCTTTTCCTCTACCGACCAATCGCCCATCAGTGATTCGCCAAGGCTGCCGTGCCGGAAAATATTTCCTATCCAGCGTCCATACTGCACGTAGGCAGGCACATCCAGTCCCAGCATCTGCTCGAGCGCTTCACGGTCGACCCGCCCCAGACCTCCCAACCGACCTTGCATGACGTCGATGACATCGCCGGGGATGAAGCGGACCGAGAGAAAGACCAGGATACTCAGGATGAACAGGGTGGGGATAATGAGCAATAGACGCCTGATGATATACGCTCTCATGACAGATTCGGAGTGCTGGATGTGCTTGGGAGGGCGCTCGGAAGCAATGCTGGGGGCCTTGGGGCCCCCAGCTTGAAACCCGCTAGTAACCCATTTCTGTCTTTAACGCACTGTCAATCCAGAGGCGGGATAAGACAACACGCTCCACAAATCCAAGCCACACTTCCCCGTTAAAGCCGATGACCCACGGCTGGTGTGCCATGTACTTTCCAGCTTTGGGACCCCATATCCACCAGTGGTTCTCCATGGTGTACATATCCACCTCTTTGACCAGTTTCTGCCGCTCCTCCTCGGAAGTCGTGGCTCCGGCGGCGTCGAGAAGGGCGTCCAACTCAGGGTACCTGATTCCGTGTAAGTTTTCGTAGCTGCTCGAGTGTACCATCTTTCGTACAAAATCCAGCGGAACAGTATTGGTGCCCAGAGTTTCATACATCAGGCCTTCCCACGTGCGGTTGCTTCGAGTAGGGCCAGCGGCAGCTTCATCCAATACGTTAATCTCTACTTGAACGCCGATATCAGCCCAGTAGCTGGCCGCTAATTCACTGTAACTCAAAGGAAACCGATAGAGATGGTTCAACACGGTCTTGAATCGAGTGCCGTCGGCGCCGCGCGGATATCCGGCCTCATCCAGCAAGGCTTCCGCCCCTGCCGGATCGTACCGATAGCCTTTCTTGACCTCTTCGGGCCACTCTTCAAATGGGGTGAAATACCCGATGACGCCTTCCCCTAATATCCCTTGAGGCTGCCAGGCTGAAGTGCCCTTGTAGACGCTGCGGTGAATGCCCTCGAGGTCGATGGCCATCTGCATGGCCTTCCGCACCCGGATGTCGTCAAAGGGCGGCTTGCTCGCGTCCATAGCATAAGACGTTTCCGAGCGGTCCCACCACGCTTGCAGCACGATTTCGGGGTTGCTCTTCTGGAGGCTCTCGAGCACTTCAACCGAATTTATATCAGACCAACCGGCAGGGGCACCCATGAAATCAATCTTACCAGAACGCAGTCCCGCCAGACGGGTCGCTTCCTCTTTGATGAAAAGGCCCTGTAGCTCGTCAATATAGGGTAGACGATTCCCCGGGTACTTCTCGTCGTCTTTCCAGTAGTCAGGATTCTTCTGCAAGGTAATAGAGCTGCCGTCGGTCCAGTCAGTGAGGAGATAGGGCCCGGTACCGACCAGGTTCCTCCAATCCTTCACGTCACCGTGCTCCTGGATGACCTCAGGGGCGTTCATAAAGGTGAGGCCCATGCCGAGATACTGTCCAAGAGCTGCGCTATTGGGCTCCGCCAGCTTGATAACAACCGTGTATCGGTCGGTGGCCGTTACCGACTCGCCAGGTGGCCGCGCATACGAAAAGGGGCTCGGTCCGGCTTCGGCGAAGTCGCCCAGGCCCAGCAGGCGATGAAAGTTGAACACGACATCATCAGCGGTAAACTCTCTCCCGTTCATCGGTGCCTTGTCTTGCCATTTCACCCCTTTGCGGATGTTGAAGATGATCGTGAGTGGGTCGGGGGTGTTCCAGCTCTCAGCCAGATGTGGTCTATAGAGGGATGGAGGTATGTAATGGTTTCTGAACGAAAATATGTCCCTATCTATTGCCCAGTCCATGATTCCCAGTTTCTCTACAGTGTGGCCGGAGACAATTGCTATGACATGTACGAAATGAGTGTCGGCATGTGCTGGCTCGTTATTCGTGGCAAAGGTCAATGTCCCGCCGTATTCTGGTGCAGTCACGACCTTGCCAGTACTGGGGTCGGTCACATACTTCTGGGCTGCGGCCGGGCTGACCCAAAAAGCGGTCACCATCAGGATGAGGGTGAGCAGGATTGCACTGAAGGTTGATTTGCTTTTTTGATTTTCCATCTTTTTCCTTTCGATTGCATGTTCAAAATTAAGGATTGCTTTGAAACCTGCTTTCGTTCCCGAAAGCACGTTCTCGACGATTCCTCTACTTTTTTGACGGTTCATGGTGCTCCTTTCTGCTTTTTGATTAAAAACAAGATTGCGGGTTTCTTTATAACGTGCTTTCGTTTCCGAAAGCACGTTCTCGACGATTCCTCTACTTTTTTGACGGTTCATGGTGTTCCTTTCTGCTTTTTGACTAAAAACAAGATTGCGGGTTGCTTTAAAACCTGCTTTCGTTCCCGAAAGCACGTTCTCGACGATTGCTCTACACATTGGTTCTCCTTCATTTTCAAGTGATCAAAAAACCGATTCATTGGCTCCAGGATTGGGCAATGAACTATAAACCGACGCACTCAGGCGCCGATGATTTTCCAAATTCCCCATTGCCGTTCCGTTCCCGGAACGGAGAACGAGGGATCTCAAGGATCTCTCCCTGATGTCGAGATAAGATAAGGGGGTAGAACTTGGGATTGGGAATTCGTTGCTTGGGGCTTTTGACTTAGAGCTTGAGAGTGGAAACTGGAAACAAGGAACTGATAACTTAATATGGGATATGGCTTTTAAATTCACTCTCATAACCACCTCATTGTCAAGATGTTTTTTATACTTGAAACGGGTTTATTTCAGATTTTCATGTTATCCTGAGCAAAGCGAAGGATCTCATGATTGCTCTTCCGTCCCTGGAATAAAAAATCAAGCGCATTCTTATTAAAATCTTACATCCAGAGTAACTATTCAGGTCTCTGAAAAACCCGTTCAGTTAAATATCATTAAAAAGATTCCCGGAGAGGACCGATCGTTTTCAAGTCCTCCCACGATATGGTTCCATCGACCGGGAACCCTCTCTTTCACTAAAACAACTCAGTGAAGGCATGATTTTAGCACTACTACTACTTGCATAATGTCAACCCCCAAATTAAAAAAAATGCAGGATTCGTAAAAAAAATTAAAAATCTATCAATCAGGGAGATCCGCTTCTTTATGATCATGAGCCAAAAAGCGAAGGTTCACTCCACAATCCATTGTTTTTTCCAATGGTGATAATGATCGTAAACGCTTTGCCAGGGAGGTAAATCATGGATGAACCTACTCCACTGACAACTCGTTTTCACGACATACAAAATCGCACTGACGATGCTATGTTTGCCAGGAATACGTTGGGCCCGCAGGGGGCGAATCGTTAAAAAAAGGGGAGTTTCAGTAACAAGGAGGCGCAGGTAAAAGCTTGTCCCGGACTGGATCCGGGAGAGACAAAGCCTGTGTGAGCATCTCGAAGATGGATTTTCCCTGTTTTCTGGTAGTGGAAAGAGCTCCTCGGATGGTACAAAAAGCCTGTGATCCTTCAGCCGTTCGGAAGCCGCCTGAGATTTTCTGTTTCAATTTAACCATGCGTATATCTCGCTCGGCTTGGTTGTTGTCAAAAGGAACCCGGAAGTCATCCATGAATAACAAGGTTTCCTTTTCATAGAGGATCAAGCGATCAAGTAAATTTTTGGCTTTGCTCTGTTTGGGGCGTCCTCGTTTCTTTTTTCGAGGTTTTGCAGGATAGAGTTCGAGTGCTTCTTGGGTGATGTCGCGGTAGCGTTGCCGGAAGTGATCCAGTAGGACTGGATTCAAAGCAGATTGTTCTTTGAATTTGGCTTGGTCTACTTGCTTTTTGATCTCTACCAGTAAGTCGCTCATCTCCTGAGCCCAGAAGGCCTTTTCTTGTTCATAGGCCCGAGTGAGTTCACGTAAATGATGCGCATTGCAAAAGCCATGATCACACTCATAATGCTGGTAGCTCTCCCAGTGATCATGAATAGCTGTCTTTTCAAACTGAGGCAGGATACCGGCAGCATCCATTCCGGCTCGACCCCGTTTGTCGTGGATAAAATAAAAGGTCAACTCTTCGGTAGAGGCTGAATGAAGCCAACGACGTTGTTTGTTTTCAAAGAGGGAGGTTTCATCAAAATGAACCACCTCTGCTTGAATCAGAGCTTCAGCCACTTGTTGTTGCAAGGGATTAAGCCTAAGGGCGGCTTGCTGGAGGCTAGCATAAATCGTGGCCGCATTGAGCGGCTGGCCGAACAGATCCTCAAAGAATTGCTGGCATCGATCAAAGGGCAGAAACTGATATTGATTGAGATAAACCGCTAAGCCTTTGATCCGGGGACCATATTGAGTGGGTCCCTCTATCCCTGCTGGAAAACTCGAGCGATTCAGATGCCGGCAGCAGGGACAAATTTTTTGTTCCACCTGGTGCTCGGTGACCTCTAATTGGAGCGGGGGAAGATCAAACACTTGGCGTTTATGCCGGGCCTCAACCATCACCTGGGATAAATCTTCTCCACAGGCTTCACAGCTGCTGACAAAATGAGGCTCCACATGATCTGGTGATTCACTGAAAGGCAAATGATGGCCTTGATGACCGGGTTGACCTCCGCGAGAGCGACCCCTGCTTTTACGCAAACTTTTGTTCTTTCGACTTGGATCGCTGGAAGGAGGCTTACTTGAGTTTTGGCTGTTGAGAGCCAACTGATCCCGAAGTTGCTTATTTTCTGCTTCGAGCGCTTCAATACGCTTATTTTCTATTTCGAGACGTTCGAGGAGTTTTAATCGCTCTTGCTTCCATTGCTCCCGTTCTTCTTCAAAGAGTTGACAAGCTTCTTGAAGAGCCTCAAGGGGGGCTGTCGATGAAATGGAACTAATATACTTTTGAACTTTCGAGAGCATAATGTCCTTTCTGGACTTTATGCCATGCAAAACCTGTGCTTAAATTGAAGGGGGCTCTAAAGTAACCTAAATAGTTACCATCCAGATAAAAAAATCAACATTTTTTAAGAAATATCCGATTTATGTTAAGCAATTGACTGCAAGTAATAGTATCAATAGTCATTAAGGCAAATTTTTCTCATATCCGGAATCGAAAGTCAATACGTTTTTTTTATTGCTCCTCCTCAATCCGATAAACCTGCGCAAGCTGCTGGATAATCTTTTCTATAGGAGGAGGCGTGTGAGGCTTCATTTGAGTTGCTCAAAAACAGAATTGACGAAATGATCTTCTCCGATGATTTCGGGATGAGTTGTCCCTTTTTTAAAGTTCACTTCCGAGGCGATTCCCCTTCCTTGATGAATATAAGTCGCATCGCGTCTCCTCGCCTCAGAACGTTCTGAGGAAAAGAGAGACAATGCCAAGTCACAATGCAACCAATCCAGCTGCTTCCAATTTCATCGTAGGTCAAGGCCGCTGATGCAGACGTTAGCAGAGGAAATCGCCAGGTTTGCGCCGGAGTGCTCCCGAACCATCGCCTTGTTGAAAAGGGTGCTGCAAGACTTCCTTGCCAGACTGTTCCCGGAGAAGCGCAGGGTTTCACTGTATCTGACCGATTTCCCCACCTTGCGTTTCCCTCTTGCTTTTCCTATATTGAGACTGTTCTTGGGCGTTCTTGGCTGAAAATCAAAACCGAGTCCAACGATTAACCGGAAACCACTGCGGGAACTGCTGGAGGCGTCCGTTCAAGGGAAGGAAGACGCTTTTGAGGAGTTGTACCAACACTACAGGGCATATATCGTCCACACTGCCCAATCGCTGATTGGCAAGTATCGGAGTCTCCACCAGGCCGATGAGGTGGTTCAGGAAATCTGGAAGGATTTGTGGGAGAGCAAGCTGGAGAAATTCCAAGGCGAGGCCGATAAAGCCTTCCAGGGTTGGCTGTACAGAGTCGTTCAGAATCATCTGCTGGACCAAATCAGACGTGCCAAACGGCAGCCGGAACTCGCTGCCCCGGAAGAGGTGGATGAGCTGCGCTCTATGCAGGTCTGGTGGGAGGCCCAGTCGGCGGAATTGCAGGAAGAGAAGATTGAGCGGGTAGGAGGGGCCCTGAGACAACTGGAAGACGAGCATCCCCAGACCGCTCGGCTGCTGCGCCGCTGCTATTGGGACGGGCTGTCCCTTGAAGCCCTTGCCGCCGAGGAGTTGGCGCTTCCTAGAAAGGAACTGACCAAGACCGAAAAGGATATGATCTCCCAACAGTTGCACCGCGCCAGAGAGCGATTTCGGGGAATTTTTGAGAAAATTTGATTTTTTTGGTGATATTCTGGCTCTTTGTACGTTCTATAAATAGGAGGGCTCGGTTTCCAAACGCTCATTTTCCTCAAAAAAGACCCATTCTGGTCAAAAAAATAGTCCGGATGACAGAAAGCAATTTCAGGAGATTTTTGAGAAAATTTGATTTTTTTGGTGAAATTCTGGCTCTTGGTACGTTATATATATAAGAGGGCTCGGTTTCCAAACGTTCATTTTCCTCAAAAAAGACCCATTCTGGTCAAAAAAATAGTCCGGATGAAGATGTTCGCGAAGAAGCTTTTCGCCCTCTGCAGAGAGTTCCCCGTGGCAGGCGCTGTGCCCGCCACGACAACCCGATTCGCCCCACAGCGAGTGAATCATTCTCAAAACCCTCAAATAAAAGAGGTAATTATGAGTATTATAAAAAAACTTGTCGCCTCCTTCGTGGGGCTGAACCCGGCAGGCCCCAGGTCTGCCATGAAACTCCTCTCGGTGCTGCTGGCTTTCATTCTGGGCGCAACCCTCTGGGTCGGCCCGACAGCCGCTGCGGAGAAGAAGTATGTGACGGATCCCACCACTGGAAAAGTAGTGAGTGCACCGGAATATGGCGGGACATTTACCTGGGGCGATGCACTCGAGCCTCCGCACTGTGACCCCTATCTCCATGGCCATGGGCCAAGGGTCATCGATGAAGTTGGAGAGAAGCTGGGCCTCGGAAACTGGGCAGTAGATCGGGCCGAACATAGCTTTTCAGACCCGTGGATCCCTCTCCGTTTCATGACAGGGGCACTGGCGGAAAGCTGGGAGATGGTTGATCCACTGACGTATGTCTTCCACATACGCAATGGAGTTCACTGGCACGACAAGGCGCCGATGAATGGTCGAGCATTTAAGGCCCAGGATGTTGTCTTTAACATTCACCGTTATACAGGTACGGGCAGCGGCTTCACCGAACCGAGCGCCGGTGCAGGCAATCTCGCCTCGATACCATTCGAATCCATAACGGCCAGCGACGATGCAACAGTTGTCTTCAAGCTGACAAAGCCAAAGGTAGACCTACCGGACACTCTCCTGGTCGACTGGTATGCGTGGATATTACCACCCGAGGTCATCGAGCAGCACGGCGATCTGACGGACTGCGATAACATGGTCGGCACCGGGCCCTATATGCTGACCGAATGGGTCAAGGGCAGCGCTCTGACCTATTCCAGGAATCCTGACTACTGGGACTTCGACGAAAAATACCCGCAGAACCGCTTGCCTTACATCGACCAGATAAATCGCTTGATCATGCCGGATAAAGCAACGTCGCTGGCGGCGCTGCGCTCGGCTAAGATCGATTATATCGGTCAACCTGGCATCAATCAGTTACAAGCAGCCCAGGTAGAACGCCTCAAGCGTACCAATCCCGAAATCGTGGTACACCCGTGGGCCTTTCGCTCGGAGACCTCTGTTGCTTTCAATATGCGCCATCCGTCGCCCTTTCTAGACATTCGGGTGCGCAAGGCTATGCAGATGGCCATAGACCTCGAGACCATTAACAATACCTACTTTGGGGGCTTTGGAATGACGACACCCCAGGGGATTATAGGAGATGGTCTTAAGGGGTACTTCATTCCCTTCGAAGAGTGGCCCGAAGAGACGAAGAAAGTTTTTAGCTATGACCCGGAAGGGGCAAAGCAGCTTTTGGCTGAAGCGGGCTATCCCAATGGCTTCAAGGAAGTCCATAACCCCTTGCCGACATGGGATCTGGGCTATCAGGAAATAGCCGTTGAATACTGGGCTGCAATTGGCGTTGATTTAGAGATCAGGACACATGAAGGCACTCAGCTGACGGGAATAATAACTGACGGATCTTATGAAGGTATGACCTTTATGGATCTCGGCAATGACACTTCGCCTAACTTGCTGCTAAATCGGCTTCAAATCGGGGCTGTGTGGGGCCGCACCGGACACCAGGACCAAGTGATGCAATCCAAGGTGGAAGCCGCCATGGCCGCTCCCACCCTAGAAGAGCAGCAACGGCTGACTGCAGAGGCAGATTTGTACATGGTCGAGCAGCATTGGTATATATGGGGTCCTAAAGTTCCCCAATTTGACGCGATCCAACCGTGGGTGATAGGTTTCAACGGTGAAATTTTCGTTGGCAACTCACATGCGCCCTTTTCCCGTCTGTGGATCGACAGTGCGTTGAAAAAAGAAATGGGGCATTAGGGGTTGTAGATGAGAGCCTATCTCATCCGGCGGGTCTTGCTGGTAATCCCCACGCTGTTCATTTTGAGCATCCTGGTCTTTCTCTCGGTGCGCTTCATCCCAGGTGACGTCGTAGATGCCATGTTGGGTCAGTTGCAGGCGACAATGGGGAGAGACATTGACCGTGCAGCCGTTGAGCGTCGGCTGGGATTGGACGTGCCGGTCTGGGTGCAGTATGGACGCTGGATCGGCCAGATTCTCCGGCATGGCAGCCTGGGCAAATCCCTGTGGGGCGAATGGCCGGTAGAGGAGGAGATCTTAGCTAAACTGCCGATCACCATCGAGCTGGGCCTGCTGGCCATACTCATCGGGCTCGTGATTGCGCTGCCCGTGGGCATCTACTCAGCGATTCGTCAGGATACCGTTTCTGACTACCTGGGACGTTCTTTGGCTATCATCGGTCTGGCCACGCCAAACTTTTGGCTGGCCATTATGGTGATGCTCTACCCGGCCATTTGGTGGGGCTGGTCACCGCCGATGCAGTGGGTTCCTTTCACGGAAGACCCTTTGGGGAATCTCGGATTGTTCCTTATCCCCAGTGTGATTCTGGGAACGGCCTCGGCGGCCGCCACCATGCGCATGACGCGCACTATGATGCTGGAGGTTCTCAGGCAGGACTATATTCGCACTGCCTGGTCCAAAGGGCTCAAAGAGCGGATCGTGATTATCCGGCACACCATCAAAAATGCCCTCATCCCCGTGGTCTCACTGATCGGCTTGCAGTTGCCAATCCTGGTCGGAGGTGCAGTGATCATGGAAAATATCTTCAACTTGCCTGGTCTCGGCCGACTCATGCTGGATGCCCTGCAAAACCGTGACTACCCGGTGGTGCAGGGGACAAACCTGTTTTTCGCTACTGGTGTAGTCCTGCTCAATCTCCTCATCGACCTGATTTACCCCTATTTAGACCCGAGAGTGCGGTATGAATAGTTGTTATGCTTCCGGGAAATATAGGTTTGAGATTCGTATGTAAGAAGAAGTCCATCCGGGACTGCATTATAGAAAAATCGAGAACATGAGTGACACCATAGAATTCTCATCTGAAGTCAGTGGGCCCAAGCGACGGGGCAGGATTGCGGATTTCTTCATCCGGCTTCTCAAGGAGAAGCCCCTGGGGACCTTTGGCGGGATGGTCACCTTGCTTTTTATTTTTTTGGCGATCTTTGCCGAGGTTCTGGCGCCTTATCCCTATCGGGAAATACACCTGGCCGACATACTGCAAGCCCCATCCGTCCAGTATCTCCTGGGGACCGACCACTTGGGGCGGGACTTGCTAAGCCGCCTGCTCTACGGGGCTCGTATTTCCTTATCCGTCGGTCTGGCCGCGACAGCCCTCAATGTGCTCATCGCGGTCCTGATCGGCGGCACTTCCGGATACCTGGGGGGGAAAGTGGACCTGGCAGTGCAGCGCTTTGTCGATGCCTGGATGGCTTTCCCGGGGTTGCTCTTGTTGTTAACCATCATGTCCATCGTGGGACAGGGCCTCCTCCAGATCATCGTGGTCCTGGGGATCGCCGGAGGTGTCGGCGGCTCCCGAGTCATCCGGGGCGCGGTGGTGGGTATCAAAGAGAATGACTATTTTCTGGCAGCCAGGGCAGTGGGCACTCCCACACGCCATATCCTGACCCGCCATGTCCTGCCCAATATCATGCCGCCGATCATCATCGTCTTCTCGATCAACATCGGCGGGGTCATCATTGCCGAGGCCTCGCTGAGCTTCCTGGGATTTGGGCTTCCCCTCAAGGTGCCCAGCTGGGGAGGGATGCTCAGCCGGGAAGGGCGGGAGTTCATGGAGATGTCCCCCCGGCTGGCGCTCTGGCCAGGACTTTGCCTGACGATTGTCGTCTACTCCCTCAACATGTTCGGCGATGCCCTGCGAGACTTGCTGGATCCCCGGTTGCGGGGCGGGCAGGGAAGTTATGGCACCACGGGGAAACGCAAACGAGGCCTCCTGGCTCGACTGATCCACCCTTTCAAATGGTAAACGGACAAAAGGAGCCCGTCTCTTTTTCCTTCTTGAGAATCGCTGTTTTTGCTTCTTCCTCGAGTTTGGACCATTGGAAAGAATCAAGCCCGAGAGAACCTATTCCTTTTTTAGACTTGGATTATTCATAGTGTTAACGTCGGCATCACCCGCCACCCAGAGCGAGGAACGAGCGACGCCCTCAAGCAATCCGTTCAAATGACTTGTTCTGCTTGATTTTGGTCATGATTTCTCAGCAATTTTGCCATATTTTGAAAGTTCCTTGATATGACTAAACTGCTTTACCTTCGTTGATTCACCAAACGTGTGTAACGAAATGAGATATTCTGTATGATCGGAGCCAGAGGATTCCTGAATCAAGTCTGCTTGCGCGGTCAGGTCTCTGCCTCCCTGGCGGATATGGATCTTTTTTGCTGTCGTTCTTGCCGATCTTGTGTTACCTTTGTTTTTCATGGAAATGGTGATCTCTCAAAATGTTGATTCTGTTGTTAACTATTTGAGTATATTACCATTTCCATGTTTGATTGTCTTCTAATTGCAGGATTTAGGTTCTCAAAATAATGAATTGCTTATGAAAGTATTTATCAGCCATTCTCCTGTAGACGGGAAATTAGCTAAAAGCGTTGCTGCTCTGCTACAGGAAGCTGGTCTAGATGTATGGGAAGCCGGCAATGAAATTCTACCTGGGGATAACTGGGCTGATAAAATCGCCCAGGGCTTAAAAGAATCAGAAGCGATGGTCGTTTTACTCACTCCTGCATCGCTTACCTCTACTGGGGTAAATCGAGAAATCGAATATGCTTTAGGAACAAAGAAGTATAGTAAACGCTTAATTCCTGTGCTTGCTGATCCTCATAAAACGATTACTCAAGATGATTTCCCCTGGATTCTTAAACATCTCAATCCGATTGATTTAATTGAACGTGATAAAGAAAAAGGAATCAGGAAAATAGCTGAAACTCTTTTAGAATCCGCATAACATCTCTTTTCTCTCCATTTCCCCTCATGATTCCTCAAGAAGTTTTCCTTTCCCATTCCGATTTAGACCGAGAGTTTGCTGATCAGTTGGCAATCACCTTACGTACTCATGGCATTCCTGTATGGTATAGTCGAACTAATATCATCGGAGCCCAATAATGGCATGATGAGATTGGAATTGCTTTGAAACGATGTGAAGCGTTGGGAACCTTCTTGGAGCAAGTAATAAAATTGTCGATAGTCGGGGGGACTGAAAAAATGGATTGCCCTCCATTGCCATGAATCATCACATGGTACAGCGCATCAGGATAATAAAGGCGTGGTTTACGAGCCATCTTTTGAAACAAGTGAAAAGGAAAGTGAAATCGATTTAAATAATAAAATAACGCTACTTTTCCAAACTTTCAAGCCTGACCCGTAAATAGCCGAACGCCAAGATAAGAGGCGCTTCAAAAAAGATCTGGGGACGATTTAAGAATAACTTCACTCAAATTGTCGAAGGGGCGCTATATGGGGTGTCGATCTTCATCAACTGGTTCGCTCCGTTATCGGCAATCCGATAAGCTTCAAAGTCATGTTAATACTTTCAGAAATTCGTTTACCACTTAGCATTCGTATAATTATCTAAAATATTCTGATCTTTAGTGACCAAGATGTTATTGTTTAGAGTGGCATTGGCAGTAATAATACGGTCAAATGGATCACGAGTCCAAGTGATTTCTAAAGATTGAGCAATAATGGTATTAAAGTTTTTATCGCACACCTTGAGACCAATTCGATTGGATATGTCAGAGACAATGGTATTAGATTCATCGGTTAAGCGTTGGATTTCGTATAAATATTGTAATTCTAATCGGACAATTGTTGAAATATAGATTTCATTTTCATTAATCAATTCTTTGGTCTGCTGACTGAATTTTTCAGAGAGCCCTACGTACAGCCATACGACCACATGTGTATCAAGGTAGATCAAGATTCACCTCCTCTTCCCAACTAATCTCTGCAAGATCATGCGGATTCCCCTGAATGACATGGGGTCTTGAAACTAAGTTTTGGAGTTTATTCATTTTTCCGATGGGCATAATTCTCAACTTCTTTCCTCCTTTATTGACTTCAAGGGGAATGCCTGTGTGGAGTACCTCATCCAGGAGATTATAAATATTGCTTCGGAGTTCTGTGGGGGTGACCGTTTTCATCGTGCTTCCTCTCTCAGAGCGTACATACCATTTGATTAGTACGTACATATTAGAATCAAATTTGATGAGAGTCAAGGGAGATTGAATAATGATAACAGTGAGGGGGCATATTTTTGAAGATAATGACAAAATAACCGGGCCGCTCTCGTTTAAAATTGAAAGGTAATTTATGTCTTTGCCATGCATTCAGATCAAAACAAATAGCGCAGGGTTACTATGGGTTTAATCTCTTCGGGTCTAATTCCCCGAAGCTTGCTTCGCTTTTTCGTGTGGTGTATTTTCGCTCTCATGAGCGAATATATCCACAAAAGTCATAACGTTTCGGTATTATTGTACCATTTGGTTTGTCCGGCTAAATACCGTCGAGTAGTGTTCACCGATGAGGTGGATATGACTCTAAAAGAGATTAGCTTGGAAATTGCTCAGCGTTACGAGATTGCATTTATTGAGATAGGAACAGATCGGGATCATGTCCATTTCTTGATCCAATCAGTCCCTTCATATAGTCCAACAAAGATTGTAAAGACAGTCAAAAGTATTACAGCTAAAGAAATTTTCAAAAGAGTGCCCTCCATCAAAAAGCAGCTATGGGGCGGCGAATTCTGGTCAAAGGGATACTTCATCAGCACTGTTGGGCGACATGCTGCAAGCGAAGATGCTATTCGCCAGTATGTAAAAAATCAAGGTTCTGAAAACGAGTATCAAAAGCTCCATCATCAGCAATTAGAGTTGGAGTTGTGCTGAGTTCCGATACCCCGTAGCTCTGCTGCGGGGTAGTTCATTTGTGGAACAAAAAATTTGTCCCTGCTGCCGGCACCTGAATCGCTCGAGCTTTCCAGCAGGGATAGAGGGACCCACTCAATATGGTCCCCGGATCAAAGACTTAGCGGTTTATCTCAATCAATATCAGTTTCTGTCCTTTGATCGATGCCAGCAATTCTTTGAGGATCTGTTCGGCCAGCCGCTCAATGCGGCCACGATTTATGCTAGCCTCCAGCAAGCCGCCCAGAGGTTTTATCCCTTGCAACAACAAATGGCTGAAGCTCTGTTTCAAGCGGACGCCCCAAACAGAGCAAAGCTAAAAATTTACTCGATCGCTTGATCCTCTATGAAAAGGAAACCTTGTTATTCATGGATGACTTCCGGGTTCCTTTTGACAACAACCAAGCCGAGCGAGATATACGCATGGTTAAATTGAAACAGAAGATCTCAGGCGGCTTCCGAACGGCTGAAGGATCACAGGCTTTTTGTACCATCCGAGGAGCTATTTTCACTACCAGAAAACAGGGAAAATCCATCTTCGAGATGCTCACACAGGCTTTGTCTCTCCCGGATCCAGTCCGGGACAAGCTTTTACCTGCGCCTCCTTGTTACTGAAACTCCCCTTTTTATAAACGTTTCGCCCCTTGCGGGCCAAACGTATTCCTGGCAAACATAGCATCGTCAATGCGATTTTGTAGGTCGTGAAAACGAGTTGTCAGTGGAGTATGCTCATCCATGATTTACCTCCCTGGCAAAGCGTTTACGATCATTATCGCCATTGGAAAAAACACTGGATTGTGGAGTGAACCTTCGCTTTTTGGCTCATGATCATAAAGAAGCGGATCTCCCTGATTGATAGATTTTTAATTTTTTTTTACGAATCCTGCATTTTTTTTAATTTGGGGGTTGACATTATGCAAGTAGTAGTAGTGCTATAATCATACCATCACTAAGTTGTTTTAGTGAAAGAAGAGGGTTTCCGATCGATAGAACAATATCGTGGGAGGACTTGAAAACGATCAGTCCTCTCCAGGAATCTTTTTAATGATATTTAACTGAACGGGTTTTTCAGAGACCTGAATAGTTACGCTCTTGGTAGGTTATATAAATAGGAGGGCTCGGTTTCCAAACGCTCATTTTCCTCAAAAAAGACCCATTCTGGTCAAAAAATAGTCCGGATGAAGATGCTCGCGAAGAAGCTTTTCGCCCTCTGCAGAGAGTACCCCGTGGCAGGCGCCGTGCTCGCCACGACAACCCGATTTGCCCCACGGCGGGTGAATCATTCTCAAAACCCTCAAATAAAAGAGGTAATTATGAGTATTATAAAAAAAATTGTCGCCTTTTTCGTGGGGCTGAACCCGGCAGGCCCCAGGTCTGCCATGAAACTCCTCTCGGTGCTGCTGGCTTTCATTCTGGGCGCAACCCTCTGGGTCGGCCCGACAGCCGCTGCGGAGATGAAGAATGTCACCGACCCCAGCACAGGTAAGGTCGTGACTGCGCCGACGTATGGCGGGAGATTGACCTTTGCCATGAAACTCGAACCTCCGCACACGGACCCCTGGTTCACGCACTCGCCGGGAGCAGCCATCAGTGGCGTTGCAGAGAAGCTGGGCATCGGAAACTGGGGAATCGATCGGGACGAATTTAGCTTCTCAAGTCAGTACATTGCTCTCTCTGCCTTTACAGGGGCACTGGCGGAAAGCTGGGAGCAACCTGACCCGCTGACTTATGTCTTCAAAATCCGCCAGGGCGTTCACTGGCACGACAAGGCGCCGATGAATGGGAGAGCATTGACGGCCAAGGATATCGAATATAACTATCACCGGTATTTGGCTCTGGGCAGCGGCTTCACCGAAGTGAGCCCCGGTGGTTCCGCATCATTTATCAAGCCTTTGCCATGGGAATCGATAACGGCCACTGACGATGCGACGGTTGTGATGAGGCTGAAGGAGCCAAACCTCAAGGCGCTGAAGTTAATCCTGGACGCCGCTACTTTTATGTTACCCCCCGAGGTGATCCAGCAGTACGGCGACGCGAAGGACTGGCGGAGATTCGTCGGCACCGGACCCTATAGGCTGACCGACTGGGTCGACGGCAGCTCGATGACCTGGACGAAGAATCCGGACTACTGGGACACCGACGAAAAATACCCCCAGAACCGCTTGCCCTATGTGGACGAGTTGAAGGGCCAGATTATTAAAGAGGAAGCGACACGCCTGGCGGGAATGCGCTCGGGTAAGATTGATTACCTGGGTTTCCCTGCCGGCGACTCTCATATAACGTCTCTTGACCAGATAGAGAGCTTCCGGCGGACCAACCCCGAAATCGTGTTGAACCCATGGTGGGATCGTGCGGAGACGATTTTTGCCCTGGACGCGACCAAGCCGCCCTTTGACGACATCCGGGTGCGCCAGGCCATGCAGATGGCACTGGACCTGGAGACCATCAACAATACCTACTTTAAGGGGACTGCCAATGCGACACCTCAGGGGGTGATCGGGGATCGAATCAGCGGGTTTTACATCCCATTTGAGCAGTGGCCTGAAGCGGTCAAGAAAGGCTATCGGTATGACCCGGAAGAGGCCAAAAAGCTTTTGAAGGAAGCGGGCTATCCCAATGGCTTCAAGACTGTGGTGAACCACTTCGCTGAGTTTGATTTAAACTATACCGAATTAGCGGTCGAATACTGGAAGGCCATTGGCGTTGATGCAGAGATTAAACCCTTCGACCGAGCTTCTATGATGCCTATGGTAAACGAACGGACTTGGGAAGGTCCGTTAGGTACGATTGGTGGCTGGAATATGGATGCTGCTTTTTTGGTACGCTGGCGGGGTCACTCGAGCTCAATTCCGTGGAACCTCTCCGGAATCAAGGACCCCGAGTTGGACGCCATCATTGAAGCGGTCGAAGCCGCGACCACCATTGAGGAGCAGATGAAGCATGCCAGGCAGGCAGATATGGTCCTGATCGAGCAGCAGGGGTATGTCTGGGGGCCTCACCCTGCCAAGTTCAACTCGAACCAGCCGTGGGTCAAAGGGTATAACGGGGAAGTCCAGCTGGGAAGTATGGATCGTCTGGTCATCTTCTCCCGCCTCTGGATTGACCAGGAGTTGAAGAAAGAAATGGGGTTTTAGCTGACTTACCTCCAGGATAGGGGACTGCTGCTGCGGTCCCCTGTCGTCTGCCTTCTGTGTCACGAAACCCCGGTTCTCGGGAAAAGTAAACCTTCCTGGATTTCAGTGACTCATTCAATTTTTGTACGTTTTCCTGTACAAACGATAGTAAATAAAAGATTCCTTTTTTCTTTTTTCTCAGATACTTTTGTCAGTTAGCGAGGCAGACGCATCAATGGATTTGATGTTTTAGAGATTTGTGTGTAAGATTCGATTATTTGAGTGTTGATACAAATAAATCAGGAGGAATGATGCAAGGATCATTAGAAGAAAAGCTCAATCAACTCCCTCCCCAGTTTCAAGAGGAAGTGGAAGACTTTGTCAGTTTTTTGTTAGAAAAAAAAAGTGCATCATAAACGGAAAAAACTCCGTCTTTCCTGGGCAGGAGGGCTTCAAGAGTTTGAGAATCAAATGACTTCATTGGATCTGCAAAAACAATCCTTAACGTGGTGGGGAGATTGATGTTTCTTGTCGATACCAATATTTGGTTAGTAGTATTCTTAAAGCAAGAAAAAGCTGAAGAATCCAGAAAGTTTTTAGAAACCGTTGAGAGTGATCTTTTAGCAATTACCGAATTTTCTCTTTATTCCATCTGTATTATCTTAACCAGATTGGTAACTATTCAGGTCTCTGAAAAACCCGTTCAGTTAAATATCATTCAAAAAGATTCCCGGAGAGGAGCGATCGTTTTCAAGTCTTCCCACGATATGCTACCTTTGATCGGGAACCCTCTTTTTCATTAAAACAACTTCACTAAAACAGCTTAGTGAAGGTATGATTTTGGCAATTAATAATAATAATTTAGAACAATGTCAACCCCCAAATGAAAAAATGCAGGATTCGTAAAAAATTAAAAATCTATCAATCAGGTAGATCCGCTTCTTTATGATTATGAGCCAAAAAGCGAAGGTTCACTCCACAATCCAGTGTTTTTTCCAATGGCGATCATGATCGTAAACGCTTTGCCAGGGAGGTAAATCAGAGTGCTAAGCGCTCTTGCTTCCATGGCTCTCGTTCTTTTTCAAAGTGTTGACAGGCTTCTTGAAGAGCCTCGATGTAGGGATATGTCTTTTCTCAGATTCCCCTGAATTCAACGTCTCCAGCGTGTTTTTCCATTGCGGTATTTTTTCTTCCAGATCTTCTCGACTCTCCAAGATCAAAGGTTCCAAAACCATCAATGCTCTGTGAAGATGTCCTGCCTTTATTATTTCTCAATTGACGAGAGAGCTGTCGTGTAATATGATAAACCAATATGGTTTCATTTTGATTTATCATTTTTCAAAGAGGAAAATATGCCCACAATCACAGTTAAAAATATTCCAGAAAATCTCCATCAAAAATTAAAGAAAAATGCGTCTCAGCATCATCGTAGTCTTAACAATGAAATTATTGCATGCCTCGAAAGTTCAGTGAGTGCTACCCCTGTAAATAGTGAATTCTTATTAGCCCGCGCCCGTCAGGTCCGCCGTCAGATTTCGGGGAATTTGACCGAAGACATCCTCCACGAATACAAAAACCAGGAGCGACTTTGATCGTTGTAGATACAAACGTCATCGCCTATTTTTGGATTCCTGGTAGTTACACCCGGGATGCAGAGCAGCTCCTTCAAGTTGATCCAGAGTGGAAAGTCCCACTCCTATGGAAATCGGAATTCCGTAATGTTCTCATTAACTATATCCGTCATGAGCTTTTAACACTGGATGTCGCCCTGCAAGTGATATCAGATGCTGAAGCACAGTTGAAAGACCATGAGTATTCAGTTATTTCTTCGGAGGTACTCAAACTATCGAGTGACTCAAAATGTACTGCGTATGATTGTGAATTTGTTGCTCTGGCAGATGATTTGCGGCTACCTTTGATCACGACTGATAAAAAAATATTATCGGAGTTTCCGAGTGTGGCCCTTTCTATAGCAGATTATCTCGATAGACAAAATGAGAGTGGCTAACAAATCGTTGCTCCCGATTTTCACCGTAGTCGGTTCGCTTATCACGCAGAGTGAATTTACAAGTTCTTCGCTCCTTCCCACGTTATGGTGAAAAACGGGAGAACTCGGCGTTCGGCTACCCATTGCCAGTCGAGCGGCTTGTCCGGATCGCACGTGCGTAACGCCACGGCGATGCGCAGATCCTCGCTCGGCTGCGTCGCACCCGGCACAGGTTTGGCAGCATCGATCGGATGAATCCACTTTCCATCCTTGCTCTGTGTCGCGTGGAATACGTTGAAGCGCTGCAGCATATCGCCGGGGCCCAGCTCCGGAGTCTCCTTGACCTCCTCGACTTCGAGGCTCTCCTCGACCCAGGTGACCCCGCTCCAATCGGAAATGTAAAAAGTGCCGCCGCCACGCAGCGAGAGCAGTCTACTCGCACCTGAGCGCCGGCAGAGGTTAAGGAGCAAGGCAGGTAGGAAAGACATATCTTTTGGAATCTTTTGGCAAGGAGTGTTTTCCCCGGTTTCACATCTTTAATTTAGAAAAGGATGAGAAGCTTGCGCAGTTATTTGAAACGGATTTGAACCCGAAAAGAATCATTCAGGCACTGAATTTCATTTTGGATGAGGAAATAAATCTCGAGAGCGATCTTTTAATATTTGACGAAATTCAACGAGGTGGGGAATCGATGAAAGGGAATCAATAAATTTTTGAACATTCGAGAGCATAAAGTCCAGTAAGGACTTTATCCCATGCAAAATCCGTGTTTAAATCGATGGGTTCTCCGAAGATACCTGAATAGTTTCCATTTTTTGTAAAAAAATAAAAAATTCTTTGTTACCGCTTTTTTTTCCTTCGATTGCCGAATCCGCCCACTTTAATACTTGGAATCCCGCTTCTTGGGCAACTTCGGTAATTTCTGATTTCACTCGTCGATGTACTGCAGGACTTTTCACAGACCCTCGTTTTTCCACATCAATCTTGCCTGCTTCAAACTGTGGTTTGACTAAGGCGATGACATGGCCCGCGGATTTCAGAAATCGTGATGCATGTGGAAAAATCTTTTTTAGCGATATGAATGAAGTGTCGATCACAATCAAATCCACCAGTACTCCAATTTGCTCAAATTCCAATGTGCGAATATTGCTACGCTCCAGGCAAGTCACCCGGGGATCTTGTCGCAGCTCCCAAGCAAGCTGACCATATCCAACATCCACTGCATAAACATGGCTCACCCCATGGAGCAATAAGCAATGCGTGAAACCACCCGTCGATGCGCCAATATCCAACGCCGTCATTGCACGGGGGAAGAAACGAAAATTTCGCAAAGCCGCCTCCAGTTTCACACCACCCCGGCTTACATAAGGGTGGTCTTTCGCTGAGACGCAGACATCCGCATGGGTTGGGATCAGTTTTCCGGATTTCTCCACCCGCTCGTTAGCGACATAAACTTTACCTGCCAGGATCAAGGCTTGAGCTTTTTCGCGGGAAATCGCCAGTTCCCTTTCCACGAGAATCAAGTCGATTCGTTTCTTCAGAGATCGGTCTCCCATTTTTTGAATCGCAGCCCTTGGTTTGTCCGTGTCCAATCGATGACCTCTTTCATACCTGGAAAATGAATGACGCACGCTTATCTTCAAATTGAAGATCGTTTCCTTTAAAAATATACCAGAACAAATTCGACGGACGAATCGTTTCGGCTCATACTGTAAACGAGACGGCTACAGTGCTTTCCAAATTTTTATTTGAAGGTAACCTTCATGGAAAAGTATTCCACCCCGGAGAATGAAAATAATTTCAAAGGGTTATCCCATTATTTTCACGGTAAAGTAACTATTCAGGTTTCTTTAGATCCCCCATTGATTTTAGCACAGGTTTTGCGTGGCATAGAGTCCGGAATGGACTATATGCTCTTCCGGCCCTGGAAAAATACTGTATAATCGCTTTGTAAAAGTTTTTAAAGTTTTTTTGGCACTATTCCATTCCCCGATGACCTTTTCAAATTATCTACATGAGGAGGAAAAGAAATTTTTACATGATTTTCGGCTCAATAAAACAGGACGACCTTGAAAGAAAATCTTCAGCCCAAGACGATTTCTTGAAAACAAACACAAAAGAACGATGATGGCAAAATCCTGGTAGATTTCAGGATCCCCCTCAGTAACCTCATCTATAACAATATGAGGAGGTCAATCGATTATTTGGCTCCTCTTACTCCTATGTGGCGGGTGCTTGTCAAATCCTGGACTTGATCCTTGCTGCTCTCTGTGTCAGTCCCTGAAAATACTGCGCAAGCCTGCCCTTCCCGGAGCGAAATGCATAGCATTCAGAGCGCATCATTTCGCGCTTCACCAGACGCCCAATTGTGCTTTTCACCCAATATTGTGCTAGACTGTCAGTTCATTTTCAGGACACTGGATACTATCGGGTGGGCGAAAGTGACCTTAACGTTGCGCATAAAACATAAATAAGGAGAGCCAATGGGAGTATTTAGTGTACCAATACAGCTTAAAAATTGGCAAAACCGATTTCTCTCAGAAGAAAAGAGAGGAGAAGACATTACCTGTGATGCCTTGGTGGATTCCGGAGCCGCCGAATTGGCTCTCCCCGTAGAAATTATTAATCGTCTCAAATTAGAAGAATCAGGGGACGTTCGCGTCTACACTGCTGATGGTGGGGAACATGAATATCGAGTATTTGGAATGGTAGAAGTTGAGGTTGGTGGTCGTATTTGTCATGTTCGTGCAATTGAACTGCCCCACGGAGCAGAACCTCTACTCGGAGCCGTGCCACTTGAAGAGATGGATTGGCATATATCTCCTCAAGAGAAAAAACTTGTACCTAACCCCCGTTCTCCTGAAAAACCGCTTTTGCCACTATGTTAATTGCAGGTATGCTAATCAAATGAAGCATTTTCTCAACCAGGTCAGTTCAGTTTTGGATGCTCTCGAGGGAAAAATTCATTTAAGGTATTGAAAACAGGAAAGCAGAAAATAAGATCGAGTGAAGAAACTGAAGAAATAATAGCTGGCATTCCCCATATGAATATTTAAGATCGAGTGAAGAAACTGAAGAAATAAAGGAGTGACGCTCGATCGAGGACGACTCGAATTTCCGGTTGACGTGAAGCATTCGGCACCGATACGAATCTCCGGGCAACGGATTGACGTTCCGTAAAATGTGACGCCAAAGGACGGCAATGTATAATTCCCCTTGAATATCTGAATTTTACCATATATTATATATTGACGCTTCGGCAGCATGGATCAATTCAAACCCGGATCGGAAAGGAACTTGATTTGGACGCAATCGTATTATGGATCATCGTATTGGGAGTATCGGGTCTGGCAATCGCCTTGGTTTATGCGCGGAAAACGGCGGCCATTCCCATTGACGAAGGTATAGAATCAGCGGAGCAAGCCAGACAATTGCGTTCCATTCACGGGGCCATTGCGGAAGGCGCCATGGCATTTTTGAACCAACAGTATCGCTATCTCGCCATATTCATCATCGTCTTTGCCTTGATCATCACCTTTTTGATCGACGATCCTCACACACCGGAGGTCAACGAAGGCATTTATACTGCCATTGCCTTCATACTGGGTTGCCTGATTTCCCTCATCTCCGGATTCATCGGCATGAGAATTGCGACGGTGGGCAACGTACGAGTAACGGTTTCTGCGAGAGCCTCCATCGAAAAAGCATTCAACATCGCTCTGAAATCCGGCGCGGTGATGGGATTTGGTCTGGTCGGACTGGCGGTCGTTGGTTTGATTCTGATCTACGTGATATTGCATGCCCTCCTGCCTGAGCTGGACACGCATATCTTGATGGAAGTGATTGCAGGGTTCGGCTTGGGAGGCTCTTCCATCGCCCTCTTCGCCCGGGTTGGAGGCGGTATTTTTACGAAAGCGGCCGACGTGGGGGCGGATCTCGTGGGAAAAGTGGAACAGGGGATTCCGGAAGACGATCCGAGAAATCCTGCCGTGATCGCCGACAACGTCGGGGACAACGTCGGGGATGTTGCCGGAATGGGCGCCGACTTGTTCGGTTCCTGCGCAGAAAGCACTTGCGCCGCTTTGGTTATCGGAGCGGTTGCTTTTGCCGCCAACCTTCAGGCCCTGCTTTATCCCATCCTGATTTCCGCCATTGGTATCCCGGTCAGCCTGGTTACCCTGATGCTCATCCGCGTGAAGCAGGAAAGCGACGTCGCACCTGCTCTCAAACGCATACTACTGATTGCGACGGCCTTGATGGCCGTTGTCATTTTCTTTGTCACTTTGTGGCTTTTGCCCGATTCTTTTGAAATCAATGGAATTGCATATACCAACCTCGGAATTTTTTTCTGTTTCCTTTCCGGACTGGTTGGCGGACTGGTCATCGGGCTTTTCACCGAGCGATACACTTCCCACGATTACAAATATGTTCGTGAAGTGGCCAAATCCACGGAAACCGGCGCGGCCACGAATATTATTTTTGGCCTGGCACTGGGATATTTCAGTTCCGTACCGGCTATCCTGGCCATCGCAATCAGCGTCTTCATTTCATTTCAACTGGGAGGAATGTATGGCGTGGCGATTGCCTCCCTGGGTATGCTGGGGACTTTGGTCGTCGCCCTCACTATCGATGCTTATGGACCCGTAGCCGACAATGCCGGTGGCATCGCAGAGATGGCGGGAATGGGAAAAGACGTGCGGGAACGCACGGATTTACTGGACGCCGCAGGGAACACGACTGCGGCGATTGGTAAGGGTTTTGCAATCGGGTCGGCAATCTTGACGGCCTTGGCGTTGATCACCGCATTTCTGACCCGGGCCAATTTACTGGATCCGGAAGCTCGCATCCTGGAAAGCATCAACCTGGTCGATCCCCTGGTATTGACTTGTTTGTTCATCGGTGCGGTCTTGCCTTTCTTTTTTTCAGCCATGACCATGAAATCCGTAGGCAAAGCGGCCTATGACATGATCGAGGAGGTGCGGCGACAATTCAAATCCATCCCGGGATTGATGGAAGGAAAAGCCACTCCCGACTATCGAAAATGCGTGGAAATTTCCACGGCAGCTGCTTTACGGGAAATGATACCTCCCGGAATTCTGATTTTTGCCACTCCCTTGATCGTCGGATTTTTATTTGGCATTCCCGCCGTTGCGGGAATCCTGATCGGGTCGCTGATTACGGGGGGCGTGCTGGCCATTGCTTCTGCCAATTCAGGAGGCGCCTGGGATAATGCGAAAAAATTCATCGAAACCGGAGAATTGGGAGGAAAAGGCTCTGAGGCTCATAAAGCTGCTGTGGTAGGAGATACCGTAGGAGATCCATTCAAAGACACTTCCGGGCCCTCCCTGAACATCCTGATCAAACTTTCAGCAATTCTGAGCCTGGTGTTTGTGCCGTTTTTTGTCCAATACGGAGGAATACTGAGCGGGTTTATCAAGTAATTAATCTCATTAAACCACCAGCTCTGCTGGTGCGAACCTAATAGGCTTTGCCGGTCAGACATGAGAAACGTAACCGTGTCCGTGAGCCGTGCTCGTGCTCGTGAACGGTCAGTGAATTCGACGGCACATTTTGGTTAACATAGAAACAATGCGATGAAGTAACTGTTTCCCTTCGTCAAATAAAGGAGGCTGGATGATCTTCAACACGTTTAAAACATCGAGAATAGCAGCGCATTCCATTGCGGAACCTCGGGCAAATGCATAGAATCGTTGCTTGTCAGGAAAGGAATTTTTTCCACAGCCTTCTGCGATATTGAGAGGAATCGACCATGAGGCCCTTTTCAGTTGGTCAACTAAGGCTGAGTATCCTTTTGGCAATGTTTCGATGACTTGGACAAATAACGCTAAAAATTCGATGGAAGATTGGTATACATCGAGTTTTTCATGATCTAACATGGCAGCCTTTTTCGTTCACGAGCACGAGCACGTCATACGATGACGAACACGTTTTGCCCTCATACTGGGGGCCTCTTCAAGCCACCGGCTCTGCCGGTGGTGATGACTTTCAACCCTCTCTTCTTTGGTATCGACAACAATGGTCAAGTAGTATGCTCCAGGGCGCTTTCCAGGATAGAAAGTCCTTCCTCGAGTTCCTCTTTGTTGATATTGAGCGCTGGAAAAATGCGGATACCATTGCCCTGGGTCTGTCTGACAAAGAGGCCTTGCTCCTGACAGTAATCGGTGATGGCAGTAGCCGTCTGCTCCTCTTGAAATTCCAGGAGCAGCAGCAATCCTTTTCCACGCGCTTCAGAAATCAGGCCAGGATATTTTTGCTGCCAGTTTCCCATGCGTTGCAAGGCGAGTTTGCTCATGGTTGCCACATTCGAGGAGATGTCATGGTCCAGTAAATAGCGGATCACGGCATAGGAAACCGCGCATCCGAGAGGATTGCCGCAATAGGTGCCCCCATGATCTCCTACTTCAAATTGCAAGGCAACTGATTCGGAAACGGCAAATGCGCCCAGGGGGAACCCGCCGGCCATTCCTTTGGCCATGGTAAAAAAATCGGCTTCCATATCCAAGGAATCGATTGCGAACATCGGACCCGTCCTGCAGAATCCCGTCTGGATTTCATCGATTATCAACAAACTGCCGTTGGCTTTACAAAGTCGGGAGACCGTTTCCAAATATCCCGCAGAGGGGACTTTCACGCCACCTTCACCCTGTACCGGCTCCAAGATGACGGCGGCTACCTTTGAGTCCAATGCCTCTTCCAGGGCAGGGACGTCATCAAAAGGGATGAATCGATAATTGGGCATCACCGGATTGAATTTGGCGCGATGCTGCGCCTGTCCCGTTGCGGATACCGTGCTGATGGTCCTGCCGTGGAAACTTTGATTGGTCGAAATCACGTCCGGCCTTCCCGTGACTTTACGTGCCATTTTCAAGGAAGCGTCATTGGCTTCCGCGCCGCTGTTGGAAAAAAAAACTCTTGTCAGCTTGTCGGGCAACACCTGCTGCAAGAGTTCCAGCAATCGCGCCCGTGGCGGGGAATAGGTCAATCCCGAGTTAGGATTCTGAATTATTTTCCGTCCTTGCTCCTGCAAGGCATTCGTGATGACGGAATTAGCGTGCCCAATGGAAGTCACTCCCCATCCTGAAGTAAAATCGATGTATTTGCGATTGTTTTCATCCCAAACATACACTCCTTCTCCACGCGTAATGGAAATTGGAATTTTTTGAAAAAAAGGTGGGGAGTGCTTATCTTCAATTTCCATGGTTCTTGTGGTCGTCATTATGTCCCTGTTCCTTTCCGTACTTCGTTTGATGGAGGATTTTCGAGAATTGTCACGTTGCCGCGGTCACTGCATTCGAGTGGTTCGACCCAATACCGCGAATTTCCCCGAACGGCTTGCCATAATGCGTGAAATTGTAACAAAGGGCAGGAAGATAAACAAGCGAAAGCCTCCTCGTAAAACAAAGGCGGGTTTCGACGTGTCGAGGTACTATTCCGGGATTGTTGATAATTGTCTTAAGTATCATACCCAAACCATGTATCATATACTGGAAAATCATATCGCTTCACCCACGATATCGTTAGATTGATACCACGCTATCGATCATCGAAGGGGTAGGAACCCCATATCGAAAATGATTTTTTAAGTGCATTTTTCGTCATCGGATTTTGAAATGAAACCACTGGAAATTGAAGCCCCCAATCGCGTTCTTTCATGGGTCAATCATGAACTGGGCAACGACGAGATGCGCATGATTCGGAACATGGCTGGTCTGCCATGTATATTTAAACACATCGCTCTCATGCCGGATGCCCATCTCGGCAAAGGGGCGATGGTGGGTTCCGTAATCGCTACAAAAGACGCCATCATTCCCGCAGCAGTGGGAGTAGACATCGGCTGTGGGATGATGGCCAGAAAGTTGCCGTTCAAAGCATCGGCACTGGAAGGGAAATTACACGATCTGCGACTTGCCATTGAATCCAAAATCCCGCTCGGATTCGACGGAAACAAACGTATCGAGAAACCCGTGGAACAATGGAGAGGCTGGAAACGATTCAAGGACCTCCATCCCGGAGTGCAGAAAAAAAGTGAAAAAGCCCTCTCCCAACTGGGATCACTGGGAGGGGGAAACCATTTTATCGAGATTTGTATCGACTACGATTCGGCAGATCCCCATGTTTGGTTAATGCTGCACAGTGGATCCCGACATATCGGAAATGCGCTGGCAAGCTGTCATATCAGCACTGCCAAACATTTACGAAAGCTGATGGATCAACTCGTTCCGGATCCCGACCTGTCTTATTTCGTCCAGGGAACGCAAGAATTCAACGCATATTGGCAGGACCTGCAATGGGCGCAGAAATATGCTTTTAAAAACCGTGAAATCATGATGGATCGCCTGATGATTATCATGGCCAGGTACTTGAATGAGAGGGAACCTTTTGCTGTGGAATTATCGGTCAATTGTCACCACAACTATGCCAGTCTGGAACACCATTTTGGTGAGGACGTTTTTGTGACGCGAAAAGGGGCGGTTGCTGCAAACACGGACGATTACGGAATCATTCCGGGGTCGATGGGAACCAAGTCGTACATCGTACGAGGAAAAGGCAATTCCCACAGTTTTTATTCCTGCAGCCATGGCGCAGGGCGCGCCATGTCCAGAAACCAGGCAAAAAAACGCTTTTCCCTCAGAGATTTGGAGCATCAGACCACAGGCGTGGAATGCCGGAAAGATAAAGGCGTGCTGGATGAAATTCCAGGGGCTTACAAAGACATCGATGAGGTCATGGAAGCACAGGCAGACCTGGTGGAAATCGTCGCCTGTCTCAAACAAGTGCTCTGCGTAAAAGGATAGCGATGATTTTTTTTCGTTATGTCTTTGGTCAAATGTTGCTTCCCTATCTCATGGGAGTGCTGATTCTGACCTTCATCTTTTCCCTGGATACCATCTATCAACTGATCCATTTGCTGGTCATCAAAGGCGCAGGTAGTAGCGTGATCTGGCTTGTTTTTTACCGCATGCCTCAATTTTTGGCCTCAACCCTGCCTTTGGGGGTGGTCATTGCCGTGATGGTGGTGATGACGCGACTCTCCATGGACCTGGAAATTACGGCAATGCGGTCAATGGGAACGGGGATCCGCGTCTTTGTTCAACCCGTATTGGTTTTCGGATTGCTGGTCACGGGAATGACCTACTTGATGACATTGTGGGCCCAACCGATGGGATACGCAGCATTTGAAAGAGAAAAATTGAAACTGCTCCGTTCCCATGCTTCCGGACAAATCCGACCCAAAGTGATCAATGAAGATTTCAATGGCAAAATCCTTTATGTGGATGGCAAATCAAGCAATGACCATCTAGCGGGAGTTTTCATCGCAGACCGGGAACTCAAGAAACAATCCATGGTAATTATGGCCGATCAAGGAAAAATATCTCTGCAGGAGGAGGAACAAGCGATCGAACTGAAACTGTTTGACGGGACCATTCATCTCACTGCAATCAAACCGGAGGTTTATCGCACGGTGACTTTCAAGGTACTGGATTATATTTTTGATGCTCCCAGAGTAAATGAAGTCAATTCCAGCATCTGGGGAGTGCCCACCCGTGAACTTCTCGATCTCGACCGGAAAAAAGCTCTCCTGGAATTGTTACTTCGCATGACGACTCCGTTGGCCGGCGTGGTATTCGCGCTCGCGTCCATTAACCTGGGCATCACAGATCCCAGAAGTGGACGTACAGGCGCTTACTTACGAGCTGTGATCCTGGTCATCGTCTACTATATCTTGTGGTTGGGATCCAAAAACCTGTCCTTCAAGAATATCGTCTCTCCACATCTTTTGTGGGGCCCTCCTGCGATCATCCTAATATATGGAATTTATACCCTTTACAAACTGCGCTACAACCCGGAACATCTGCCGCTCACTCTGCAACTATGGTGGTCGGGCAATTCAAAATCCAATGCCTCATGAAGTTTGTCGATTCCATAAAAATTCATGTGCGTTCCGGTACGGGAGGATCGGGTTGCAGTTCCTTTCGACGTGAAAAATACGTACCACGAGGAGGCCCGGATGGGGGAGATGGGGGCAGCGGTGGAAATATCATATTTTTTGGTGATCCTCAAAAAAATACATTGCTGGATTTGTCATTCAATCAACATCAACATGCTTTAAACGGTCTGACCGGCGCAGGGAAAAACCAGCAAGGAAAAAACGGGCAAGACCGCAGAATTCCGGTTCCTTTGGGAACCGTTGTCAAAGACTCTGAAAGTGGAGAAGTTCTTTTGGAAATCCTCGAGGCGAAATCTTATCTTTTTTTGAAGGGAGGAAAGGGTGGGGCCGGCAATGCCAGGTTCAAGAGCTCAACCAATCAAGCGCCTGAATATCATCATTCCGGAAAAGAAGGGCAAGAGCGTTGGCTGCGATTGGAACTGAAATTGATGGCGGATGTCGGCTTGGTTGGGTTACCCAATGCAGGAAAATCCACTTTTATCCGTGCTGTTTCACAAGCGCATCCAAAGGTTGCGGATTATCCGTTCACCACCCTCGTTCCCCACCTCGGAGTTGTTCGAACGGAAAACTATGAAACGTTCGTGGTGGCGGACATTCCAGGAATTATACAAGGGGCTCATGCCGGAGGTGGATTAGGAGATCGTTTTTTACGTCATATCGAACGTACATCGATTTTGGCCATATTGCTCGATATTTCAGAATATTCAGAGCATCCCCCCTTGGATGCGTATTCTATTTTGCTCAAAGAACTGCAATTGTTTTCCACGTTCCTTATTGAAAAACCGCGCTTGATCATTTTGACCAAGCTGGACACGGTTTATGATCAACAAATGCTGGAGGAACTTTCAGGAAAACTGGAATCATTGGGAGAAGTCGTCTTTGCGGTTTCGGCGACCACCGGAAAAAATCTGCAACCTGCGTTGCAATTCATGGCAAATGCAGTTAATAACTGAGTTTGCGTAAACAAATTTTGCAAGTATGCCCTTGATTGATCCTTTAAGCGTCAAAACAGGATCAGCGCAAAATTTCGAAAAACCTGGACCAGTCAGGAATCTCCATGAACCTGGAACTTTACTATCATGACATGTGTCCTTTTTGTCACCTCGTGATGCGTACCATCGAGGAACTGGGAATCGAGGAGCGCGTCTTGTTCAAAGATATTTTGCAACACCATGAATTCGCTGAAGAATTAATGCGGATCAATGGACACCGACAAGTGCCATGTCTGGTTATCGATGGACAACCAATGATCGAATCGGCGGACATCAATCAATACCTCAACGCCAACTTTTCCCATTTTTAAAACCGGTATAAAAAGCGCTAACCACCTTATCTTTGTAAAAATTCGCCGTTCGAGTAGGCAACGGGTAAAAGTTTGAGTTGCAAATTCGTATGATTGCGCTACGATACTGCCATCATCGGATCTGTTTGTACGGATCTTAACCTGGAAATTACCAGGTTATCTTTCAAATCTCAGATGTACTGTTTTGATTGTTCGTTCCCCTTCAAAGATGTTTCATTGCAAACGAATGTGAGAAATCCCGACGTTCCATGTCGAGAGGACACCGGGGGATAACCTGATGAGCCAGTACGGAAATCACTTTAAAAAGTAAGGAGAATCATGATTGAAGTAGGAGCACAAGCCCCTGAATTTAAATTGGCAAGTCACTTGGGAGGAAAAGAATTTTCCCTGAGCCAGTTCAAAGGAGAAAAGAATGTGATGCTGGTTTTCTATCCTTTGGATTGGACAGGCACTTGAAGCAAGGAGATGCCGGATATTGAATCACGGATTGGTGATTTCAAAGCGGCAGACACTCAAGTTCTGGGTGTTAGTATAGACAGTCATTATTGCCATGAAAACTGGGCATCTTCCCTGGGCGGGATTTCATATCCGTTGCTCGCCGACTTTCATCCCAAAGGCGCAATGGCGAGGAGTTATGGATTGTTTTTAGAAGACAATGGCATTACCGATAGAGCTACGGTGATAATCGACAAGCAAGGTATCGTGCGTTATGCGCATTCCGTCACACCTGGCGGGCATCGCCAGTCCGAAGATCTTTTGACCGAATGTCAGAAAGTGAACGCGGGATAAAATGTCATTGGAACTCTACTATTATAACGAGTGCGAATTTTCACGAAACGTTTTGAATATCATTAAAAATCTGAAGATCGAGGAGCGAATCGTCCTGAAAAATATTCGCGAAAATCCGCAATATGAAAAAGAATTGATCGTGCTGTGCGGGAATCGTCAGGTACCGACTCTCAACATCAATGGACAGGCTATGCGGGAATCTGAAGCGATCAATGCGTATTTGCTCGACCGATTTTTAGATTGAGTTCGAGAAGGAAGAAGGAAACGACTTTTTGTTCTCCTATTTCCTTCTCTCAAGTGGCCTCCAACCCTCTGGCAACAATCACCTTTCCGGAACGAACCATTTCAATAATTCCAATCGGGTTGAGAATTTTTTCCAGGGCATCGAGCTTCTCGGTAGTACCAGTGGCTTCCAGAATCAAGGATTCCTCGGTGAAGTCGACGATTTTTGCGCGAAAGACTTCTACGATCTGAAAAACCTCAGCGCGATCTTCGGTTTTAACTCTCATTTTGAACAAAGCCAGTTCCCGTTCTACGGAACTCTGAGAAACGTGGTGATAGGCATGCACTACGTCAATCAGCTTATTCAGTTGCCGGATGATTTGATCGAAGCCTTGCGGGTCCCCTTGGGTCACTATAGTGATTCGCGAAAAACGAGGATTGTGTGCGCGGGAAACAACCAGAGAGTCGATGTTATAACCACGTCTGGCGAATGTTTGAGTGAGCCGCATTAAAACCCCCGGTTTGTTGTTGACCATGATGCTGATGGTTTTAGGATCTTCGATTTCTTGCCACTCCACTTTGTTCGTTATTGTTTCCATATCAATTTCCGTAAAGGCGCGCACAAAAAGTCTTCAGGAGAATCAGGTACTGCCGGTTGGTTTTTCCATTTGAAACTTTGGCGCTTCAAGCAACATATCCTTGACCGGCGCGCCTGCCGGAATCATCGGGTAGACATTGTCTTCTTTTATCACGACCGCATCGATAATACAGGGCCCTTCATTGTATGCCAGCGCTTTTTTAAGAATGCGCGTAACATCCCCCCGTCGACGAATGTGATATCCCTGGATTCCATAAGCTTCTCCCAACTTTACAAAATCAGGATTTCCGTCCAGGTCAACTCCACTCAAACGGTTTTCAAAGAACATTTGCTGCCATTGTCTCACCATTCCCAAATAAGCGTTGTTGATGATGAGGATTTTGATTGGAAGTTTATGAATGGCTGCCGTTGCCAGTTCTGCTTCGGTCATTTGAAATCCCCCGTCTCCGACGATAGCCACAACCATTTCGTCCGGCCTTCCGAGCTGTGCTCCAATTGCAGCAGGAAAGCCGAATCCCATCGTTCCTGCGCCACCACTGGATATCCATTGACGCTCCCAAGTACATTTGTAGAATTGGGCCGCCCACATCTGGTGTTGTCCTACATCGGTAGTGACAACGGCTCTCCCTTCCGTCAGGTGGTAGAGTTCATCGAGTACGTGCTGAGCGCGTAATCCTCCACGCTTTGGATATTTCAAGGGATATTGTTTTTTCCATTGGTTGATTTGTTGGAACCATTGTTTTGTGTCCAGCTTTTTAACGTACTTGTATAATTCTTCCACGACAATCCGGGCATCGCCCTGAATGGATACGTCTGGTTGAACAATTTTGCCGAATTCCGCCGGATCGATGTCAATGTGCAGTTTTTTGGCAGCGGGGCAGAATTCATCCACTTTCCCGGTTATCCGGTCGTCCCAACGCGCTCCGATCGCAAAAATCAAATCACAGTCAACGACCGCTTTATTCGCATAAGCGGTTCCGTGCATTCCCAACATGCCTACCGAAAGGTCGTCTGTTTCGGGAAATGATCCCTTTCCCAACAAAGTCGTTGTGACCGGGGCACGTAATTTTCTGGCCAGTTTCAAGATTGCTTTTCCTGCGCCAGAAATAACAGCCCCATGTCCTATGTACAACAAAGGACGCTTGGATTCGTTCAACAATTTCGCTGCCTTTTTCAGTTGATCCGTATTGAATCGAAACTTGGGATCGTTTGTATAACCGGGAAGATCCAATTCGTTGGGAAAGGTGGTTTTGCATTCGGCACTGACCACGTCTTTAGGCAGATCAACCAATACAGGCCCCGGACGACCCGTGGTCGTGATAAAGAACGCTTCGGTCATTACACGGGGAAGATCATCGACATCCTTAACCAGGTAACTGTGCTTCACCACAGGCATGGTGATTCCAAATATATCCCCTTCCTGGAAAGCGTCTTTGCCCAGGTTCGGAGTGATGGTTTGCCCTGTCAGGACAACAATCGGAGCCGAATCCATTTGAGCCGTGAGGAGTCCCGTGACCGTATTGGTCGCGCCAGGACCGGAAGTCACTAAGACCACTCCAGGCTTGCCTGTCGCCCGTGCATATCCATCTGCCATATGTGCCGCACCCTGTTCATGCCGGACCAGGATCAGCTTCAGCTTTTTTGAATCAAACAAAGCGTCAAAAATCGGCATGCAAGCGCCACCCGGATAACCAAATACATACTCCACACCGGCCCGTTCCAAGGCTTCGATTACTACTTCCGAACCGTTCATTTTCTCCCCCCTTGCCACTATGAGTGCCTTCCCATCGAACACTGTTATCGCTAAAAAACAAGATCTCTTTTATAATCGTGACAATTTATATTCATTTTGGAATCAAATGTCAACTCATAGTATAGATTTTCATTTGTCGAGTGAAATTTTTTTTTGAGGCGCAACTTTCCTCTTTAAAAAATGAGATAGAAAGTCTACATCTGAACTTGTAGTCAACTTTTTAGAAAAATGATCCATAATTAATCTCATTAAACCACCAGCTCTGCTGGTGCGAACCTAATAGGCTTTTTCGGTCAGACATGAGAAACGTATCCGTGTCCGTTAGCCGTGCTCGTGCTCGTGAACGGTCAGTGAATTCGATGGCACATTTTGGTTAACATAGAAACAATGCGATGAAGTAACTGTTTCCCTTCGTCAAATAAAGGAGGCTGGATGATCTTCAACACGTTTAAAACATCGAGAATAGCAGCGCATTCCATTGCGGAACCTCGGGCAAATGCATAGAATCGTTGCTTGTCAGGAAAGGAATTTTTTCCACAGCCTTCTGCGATATTGAGAGGAATCGACCATGAGGTCCTTTTCAGTTGGTCAACTAAGGCTGAGTATCCTTTTGGCAATGTTTCGATGACTTGGACAGATAACGCTAAAAATTCGATGGAACATTGGTATACATCAAGTTTTTCATGATCTAACATGGCAGCCTTTTTCGTTCACGAGCACGAGCACGTCATACGATGACGAACACGTTTTGCCCTCATACTGGGGGCCTCTTCAAGCCACCGGCTCTGCCGGTGGTGATGACTCCTTCCGTTCATCGAACAAATCAGCATTTGGGGCTGGTCAAGGGGAGTTCGAAAAGGCGGAGCAACCGTTTATTTTCCTGCAGGTGGGTTCAGCCTGGGACGAACCTACGATTGGCTGAAACATTGATGTATGGGTTTCCTCAAAGACTGCGCACTCGATTCAGGTGAGTACGGTATATGATTTTCCCCACGGTTGGTCACGCCCTGATAAAATAAGGAAAAGTGAGATATTTAACATTCAAACTCATTTGCGCTTCTTTTGGGAATTAGTGAGAAAAACTTTGAAGTCGAATTTAATTTGCATTTTCTCTCCGATTCATGTAAGTTAAGCCGTTTGAACGCATAAAAGCTTTGATTAAAGCAAAAAGAGCAGGTAATTTTTACGTGGGAATTTCCTTTCAGTTTTAATTGGCAGAGAAGAGGTTGCGCGAATTGATAAACAAGCAACGAAATTTGCTGAAAACTGAAAGAATGCATATTGAGAAACAATCCTCCTACCCAAAGAAAACACCGCGTCTTCTATTAATTGGGTTCCCATTTTGTCGTCAGATTGGCTCAAAATCCAGTCCTGAAGATTCCAAAAGGTTCAAAGATTCCAGACGAATTTGCACCTGATTATGCCAATTTGAGTGAAACAAAGACTCCAGAAAGGGGAAAACATTATGCAAACAGGTTATCCGGTTAAACAAGGACTTTACGATCCTCAATTCGAACACGACAGTTGTGGAGTATCCTTTGTTGTCGATATGAAGGGACGCAAGTCCCACGGCATAATAGAAAAAGGTCAGCAATTGCTTTGCAATTTGAATCACCGCGGTGCCTTGGGCGCCGATCCGAAGTCAGGAGATGGCGCGGGGCTCCTGCTGCAGATTCCCCATGAATTTTTTGTGGAACAATGCCAGAAGCAGGGAATTGCGCTTCCCGAAGAAGGCGAGTATGGCATTGGAATGATTTTTTTCCCCCGTGACGAGAAGCACCGGCATTTTTGCAAACAAGTGATTGAAAACATCGTCATCGGAGAAGGATTGCATCTCCTCGGCTGGCGTGACGTTCCCGTCGATTCGAAACATGTGGGACAACAAGCCGCAGAAATACGACCGGTGATTGCGCAAATTTTTATTGGTCAAAACAAAACGTCGATTCCACAAGAGGCGTTTGAGCGCTTACTTTACGTCGTTCGCAAACAAATACAAAACTCTATCGATTTTGAAAACTTCACCATCTCCAGCATGTCTTCGAAAACAATTGTTTATAAAGGCATGCTCACTCCTTATCAATTGGGAAAGTTTTATCAGGACCTGCCCCAGGAAAATTTTAAGAGCGCCTTGGTGGTTGCGCACACGCGATTTCCGACCAATACTTTTCCCCGGTGGGACCTGGCGCATCCATTCCGTTATCTGGCGCATAATGGAGAAATCAACACCCTGCGGGGAAACACTAATTGGATGACAGCGCGCCAGGCAATTCTGGCTTCACCACTGTACGACCATATTGAAAAGCTTTTTCCTGTGATCGTACCAGGAGGAAGCGATTCTTCCAGTATGGACAACGTCATCGAATTCCTGACTCTTTCCGGCTATTCTCTTGCGCATGCCATGATGATGCTGGTTCCGGAAGCTTGGGAGAATAATCCGGACATGACTGCCAAAAAGCGAGCATTTTATCAATATCATGAACATTTGATGGAACCCTGGGATGGTCCGGCTGCCCTGGCTTTTACGGATGGCGAGCAAGTTGGCGCCATTTTGGACCGCAATGGCCTGCGACCGGCGCGTTATATTGTCACAAAGGATGACCTGGTGGTAATGGCCTCGGAGGTTGGAGTCCTGGATATCCCGCCTGAAGACATCGCTCGCAAAGGACGATTGCAACCGGGAAAAATGTTTTTAATAGATACAAAACAAGGTCGTATCATCGATGACGCCGAATTGAAGGAAGATATCTGCGGTCGATACCCCTACGAGCAATGGTTGGTGAACCAGATGATCCTCTTGAAAGAATTACCTGCTCCCAATGAAATTCAGAAGACGGATTTTGATACGCTTTTAGCACGTCAGAAGGTGTTCGGTTACACCACGGAAGACCTGCATATACTGCTCGAACCACTAATGGTCGACGGTTCGGAAGCGACCGGTTCCATGGGAAATGATGCGCCTCTCGCGGTGCTTTCAGAGCAGCCGATCTTGCTCTATAACTATTTTAAGCAGATTTTTGCCCAAGTGAGTAACCCGGCCATCGATTCCATCCGGGAAGAGTTGGTGATGTCGCTGACCAGTCACCTGGGGAAAGAACGAAACCTCTTGAATCCAACTCCGGTACATGCCCATTTGTTGAAAATCGAGCATCCGGTTTTGACTAATAGACAACTGGAACAAATCAAAGAACTGCACCGCGAGGATTTCAAAACGATCACCTTGAGCATTTTATTTGAAGCAAAACAGGGTCCCCCAGGTATGAAAACAGCACTGGACTCCCTTTGCCAGCAGGCCGAAGAAGCTGCGCGAACGGGACACGTCGTGCTCATCCTTTCGGATCGTGGCGTTAACGACAAGCTGGCGCCCATTCCGGCTTTATTGGCAGTGGCTGCTACGCATCATCACTTGATCCGCAAACGATTGCGTACTTCAGCAGGGATTGTCATCGAAACGGGAGAGGCGCGGGAAGTCGCGCACTTTTGTCTGTTGATCGGTTATGGCGCAGGGGCCGTCAATCCTTACCTGGCATTTGAGACTTTTGAACAAATGTTGCGGGAAGGTACGTTTTCCCCGGATCTGACCTATGAAAATGCTATCCGGAATTATTTAAAAGGCGTCAAAAAAGGGCTGTTCAAAGTCTTTGCGAAGATGGGGATATCCACGATTCAAAGCTACCGGGGCGCCCAGATTTTCGAAGCGATTGGTCTCGATGAAGAGTTGATCGACAATCACTTCGCCGGTACGCCTTCCCGCATCAGGGGCATTGGATTGGAGGACATCGCGGAAGAATCTCTGATGCGTCATGCCGAAGCCTACCAATATTCTCCGGACGTGGAAAATACCCTGGAGCCGGGAGGTCAATATTTCTGGCGCCGTCGTGGAGAATACCATCAAATCAATCCGATAACGGTCCATAAACTACAGAATGCCGCCCAAAACAACAATGAGGAGGCTTACCGGGAATTCTCCAGAATTGTCAATGACCAAAATAAAAAAAGAGCCACTCTGAGAGGTTTGTTGGAATTTAAAAAAGGGAATCCGATTCCCCTTGAAGACGTGGAACCTGCCGAGGAAATTGTCACGCGCTTCGCCACGGGAGCGATGTCTTTGGGGTCTATCAGTAAAGAAGCCCATGAAACGCTTGCCGTTGCCATGAATCGTATAGGCGCAAAAAGTAACAGTGGGGAAGGTGGAGAAGATCCACTGCGCTACCATCGACTGGAGAACGGGGACTGGCCTATCAGTTCCATCAAACAGGTCGCCTCGGGACGATTTGGGGTGACCGCTGAATATCTGGTCAACTGCAACGAACTGCAAATCAAAATCGCTCAAGGAGCAAAACCGGGTGAAGGAGGACAGTTGCCGGGTTTTAAAGTAAGCGGGTATATTGCTAAAGTGCGCTATTCGACGCCTGGCGTATCCCTGATTTCCCCTCCTCCACATCACGATATCTATTCGATCGAGGATTTGGCACAATTGATCTTCGACTTGAAAAATGCCAATCCCGAAGCACGAATCACAGTCAAATTGGTTTCCGAAGCAGGAGTGGGAACGATTGCCGCAGGCGTGACCAAAGGACATGCCGATATGATTGTCATTTGCGGACACGACGGAGGAACCGGGGCCTCTCCCCTGACCTCTATCAAACACGCGGGAGTTCCATGGGAACTGGGTATTTCCGAAACCCATCAAACATTACTCCTCAATCGATTGCGGGGGCGTGTACGTTTACAAACAGATGGACAGCTGAAAACCGGCAGGGACGTAGTCATTGCCGCTATGTTGGGTGCGGAGGAGTTCGGTTTTTCCACGGCCCCCTTGATTGCAGCGGGTTGTATCATGATGCGAAAATGCCATCTCAATACATGTCCCGTGGGAATTGCCACCCAAAATCCCGTATTGCGAAAAAAATTTACAGGACAACCGGAACACGTGATCAATTACTTTTTCTTTATTGCCCGGGAAGTACGGGAGATTATGGCTCAATTGGGATTTCACGAATTTGATCAACTGGTGGGGCGTTCCGATATGTTGGAACCTCAGAAGGAAGTGAATCACCGCAAGGCAAAAAATGTGGATTTGTCTCAAATTCTGCACCAGGTACCGGCAGGCAGGAACGATTCAATCTATTGTACCCAACAACAAAATCACGGATTGAAAAAACAATTGGATTATCAATTGATTGAACTGGCGGAGAAAGCAATTGAAAAAAAAGAACCCGTCCGCATTTCAATGGATATCCGCAATATCAATCGCACGGTTGGCGCCATATTGAGCGGGACAATTGCCAAGAAATATGGATCGGTCGGACTGCCCGATGAAACCATTCATTGCAAATTGACCGGATCCGCCGGACAAAGCTTTGGCGCGTTTTTGGTTCATGGGGTCACTTTGGAATTGGAGGGCGATGCCAACGATTACACGGGCAAGGGCCTCAGTGGTGGTAGATTGATCATATATTTTCCTGAAAATGTGACCTACAAGGCGGATGAAAATATTTTGATTGGTAATACTGTTCTCTATGGCGCAACCGGTGGGGAAGCTTATTTCAGCGGCGTGGCTGGTGAACGCTTTGCAGTGAGAAATAGCGGTGCCCTCACAGTTGTGGAAGGAGTTGGGGACCATGGGTGTGAGTACATGACCGGAGGTCGGGCCGTTATTCTCGGGAAAACCGGACGTAATTTCGCGGCAGGAATGAGTGGAGGAATTGCATACGTTTTCGATGAGGATGGCTTGTTTCCGTCCCATTGCAACACGAGCATGGTTGAATTGGAAGATTTCGATAATCCGGAAGAACAACAGCAAGTGCGGGATTGGATTTGGAAACATGCGCAGTATACCGGCAGCGTCAAGGCTCGTATGCTTTTGGATAACTGGGAGAATACCCTCAACCGGTTAATTAAAGTAATGCCAATCGAATACCGTCTGGTCCTGGAAAAAACGAAAGCCCAAGCTGCTTAATGGAAAAAGGTGGCGGGAACGAAGGAGCGATAATACTCAGTAGCAGGCAGGAAATCAATGGGTAAAGACACGGGTTTTTTAGAAATTGAAAAAGAAAACGTTCCCCGGCGTCCCATCGAGGAGCGTGTCTTGGATTATAAGGAGTATGATGAGCTCTATAGCGAATCAGCGATTCGTCAACAAGCATCGCGCTGTATGGATTGTGGCATTCCCTTCTGCCACACGGGGTGTCCTTTGGGCAACATGATTCCGGATTGGAACGATTTGGTTTACCGGGGTCATTGGAAGGAAGCCCTCGATGCGCTTCACAGCACCAACAATTTCCCGGAATTTACCGGACGCATTTGCCCGGCTCCCTGCGAAGATGCCTGCGTCCTTAATGAGTATTATACCCTGGATTTGCAGGAGAGGCTTAAAAAGAAAAACGCAGTCACTATTGAACAAATCGAAAAACACATCGCGGACCGTGGATGGGAGGAAGGGTGGATTCAACCCATTTTGCCTGAAAAATCCACCGGCAAGCAAATCGCAATTGTTGGATCAGGTCCCGCCGGACTGGCGGCTGCCCAACAGTTGAGACGCGTAGGTCATCAAGTGGTTGTCTTTGAAAAAGACGACCGGATTGGCGGATTGTTGGCCTATGGCATCCCGGATTTCAAATTGGATAAGCTCAACGTAAAACGACGGATGCGACAAATGACGTCAGAAGGTGTAATTTTCAAAACAAACACGCATGTGGGGAAAGACATCAGCGTGGAAGAACTGCGTGGAGGTTACGATGCCGTTCTCTTGGCTATGGGAGCGCAACAAGCTCGAAAATTGAAGGTTCCCGGCAACGACCTGCGGGGAGTTTATTACGCTATGGAATATTTACCACAGCAAAATCGAAGCAATGCCGGAGATTCGATTGATCCGAAATTCCGTATTTCCGCAGAGGGAAAAACTGCGACAATTTTAGGGGGTGGATTCACGGGGGCCGATTGTCTGGGGACCCTCAACCGGCAAAAAGCGAAGAAGAAAGTCTATCAGTTTGAATTGGTCGATATGGTACCACGCCCCACACCCGTTCACGAAGAAGCAGCCATGGATTGCCGTGCCGGTATTTTAACGGAAAAATTAATCGGAGATGAATTTGGGCGATTGAAGGCGCTGAAAGCGGTTCGGGTCAAATGGAAGCGGGAAAACGACAGTATGGTGATGGAAAAAATCCCAGGCAGCGAATTTGTTATTGAAACCGATATTCTCTTTCTTGCCCTCGGATTTTTGGGACCGACCATCGAAGGGATTGTAAATGATTTAGGCGTTCTTCTCCAGGTACGAGGTCAAAAAGAACTGCAATACCCACAAGAAATACTCAAGATGCTGAAACAAAGAGATCTCATGTTTGCCATTCATTCCGGCGATGATTTCATGACCAACCTGGACGGTGTTTTTGTTGCCGGTGATTCGAGGCGCGGAGCTTCCCTGGTGGTTTGGGCGATTTGGGAAGGACGTGAGGCAGCACGATGTATTGATCTTTATTTGATGGGTAGTACGGAATTGCCCTCCTCTCCTCAGGCCGATATGATTGCATGAGCAAGAACAAGGTCATCTTTTTCAGTGCTCTCGGAATTTTTATCTGCTTCGCCGGGTACGCGTTGTGGCGTGAACTGGACCGCAATCAAAAACAGATCCGGTCCGGGATCAGTGGCGTGGTCCATCTTGCATCCGGGATTGGGGCAGGAGTGGTGAGGACCGACAATGCCCATGTCATACTCATTGATCCACAGTCTCGACAACCTGTTGCTCTGAACACGCTCAATCCCCTTGTACCACCCCTGACATTTTATGTGGGGCAAGAACACGTCTTGGGAAACTATCAACTGCAAGGGGATTACCACCTGTTAATAGTGTCTGATAAAAATGGCAGGCTGGAAAACCCCGTTCCGGGGGAAGTGATTGGAGAAATTACGCCGCCACTTCCTCTTGCCACGGAAGGTTTTCAATACTATCTCAACAAACCGTTTCGAGAGTGGCCATTAAGGCCACAGTCCGATTTCAGGGAGGAAGATCCGGCTTTGACGATTCAAGGAAAATTGAAGGTCAAAGCCGAATTGACTGCGCAAGTTGAAGAGACGGACCGACTGGTGATACTGTTATTCGATCCCGAGCAGGCACGCCCGGTTGCCATTAAAATCATTCCGCACTTCTATGATGGTCAATCCTTTTCAATCGGGCAAATCCATGCGATGCCCGGACAGAATTTGCGAGGTTCGTACTCCTTGCGAATCCTCACCGATAAAAACAACCAACCCTTTCACCCGGCGCCTGGAGAAATCGTGGGACGTTCCACGGATCTCATTCCTTTGGGCACGATGGGGTTAGAATTTGTTCTGGATCAAAATTATACGAATTGAAGGCTGATGGATTTTGTCGGGAGGTACGTACTGAATTTTTTACTTGAATCACTTTCCATTAAAATTTATTATTCAAGATTGACCAAAATTTCCACTTTCTCCATGCATAGGTCAGGAAATTATGAGTGAACAACGAATGAGCCGCAAGGAATTGCATCGACCCGATCGAATCCAGCAAGCCTTGTATGCCATTTCCAACTTCATTTTCATAAAGAAGAAATGGTTCATTGCAGGAGGTATTGCCCTCATTGTTGCCGTCATCGCTGTTTTTTTGGGCATTCAATATAATCAAATCCAACAAATCGAACAAGCGAATCTACTTTATGCCGCCCAGCGGATTCTCACTGAAGACGGTCTGGAAAACGCAGAGCCACGGGCGTTGAACGCCTTCAATGAATTTTATGAAAAATATCCCGATAGTGGCAACGGAGCTGTCGCACTGATGCATATCGGGAAGTTGTATGTCGAACAAAACCAGTGGGAGCAGGCAGAGCAGGCATATCGACGAGCAACTAAACATACCAAGGCTGCAGTCAGTTTGGTCAATGCAGCTAAAGTAAGTCTTGCAGTCATTTATGAAGGTCAGCAGAAGTGGGACGCTGCGAATGAGGTTATCAACAGTATTGAAGGAGAGGATTGGAGGGATGTACGGTGGAAGTATCTTGCGCAAATTGCCTTGGCGCAAAGAGATATTAACACCGCAAAAGACTACCTCGAACGATTGGTCGAGCGGACTCCTGATTCCTTATTCAGACAAGAAGCCCAAACCATATTACTCACCTTGAATCCATAGAAAGGAATCATTTATGTCGCTCGATTTGGATTATTTGAATTTCGTTGAATCTCACGAAAATTACAAAGATTTTAATGTTTTTGAAAAAGTACTGATGGCAAGCCAGAGGGCTAAAGCAATCTATGAAGAAGAAAAAACAAGAGAGGAAGAACAAGAAAAAGTGACTAATGACGTCAGACCTGCCCATAAGCCGACATATCAAGCGGTTTTAGAAATCAATGAAGGGAAACTTTTACGAATTTACGAGACCACTAAAGCGCCAGTGGTTTTAGCCGATTCCTCTCCTATTGATGATCTTTCTTCCAACGAGCATATGACAACCCCATTAGAAAACGGCTATCAGGCGGCAGAAAATTGAGCAACCAACTTAAGACGCGCCTGAACTGCCAGAAAGTCACAACGTTCATTTTCAGGATGATGCGCGTGACCTTTGATCCAATACCAGGAAATTTTATGAATTTGAGAGAGTTTTAACAATTCTTGCCACAGGTCCCGATTGGCAATTGGTTGGCGACCGGCTCCAATCCATCGATTGCTTTGCCATTTATGCAACCACCCTTCGTTAAAGGCTCTTTCGATATAACGGGAGTCCGTGTGAAGATTCACGACACAGGCCGTTTTCAGAGCTTGCAGGGCCTTAATGGTTGCTAACAATTCCATTCGGTTATTCGTTGTATTCCGTTTTGCGCCGAAAATTTCTTTGCGATAATTTCCGTGTCCGGGCGAAATCAAGACTGCAGCCCATCCTCCAATTCCTGGATTAGGAGCGCACGCGCCATCCGTATATATTTCAACAATGGGTTTTTTCATATGAAGTTAAATATCAACGTGAATCAGGAGTCAAAAAACGGGTCATTCCTGGCTTGACCAGGAATCAAGGGGGATACGGGCGATATTTTGGATGCCGGATCATCCCGGACTTGATCCGGGACCAGGATGATCCTGGACCAGCATGACACATCATAATTATTAAATTATTGATTTTATCAATTAAATTTCAATTCCTGATTCGCATATATCATATTTTTTCGTTTCGGGCTTGAATTAGTACTTTCAGATCAATCATCCAATGACTTGATCTGTGACTCTGGAATCAAATAGCGTGGCAGGTTCCAGGATAGCCAGGCAAGCCGGGTTCGACAACTATAGAAAAAGTATCCGATTATGTCCAATTCGATTATAAGTGGCAATCGCATCTTATCCTATGAAAACTTCCATGCAAAAGTGTCTCGTGCAGCTCAGGGGTTCCATGAATTGGGAGTGGGAGAAGGGGACACGATTTGCATTATGTTACGAAATGACCTTCCGTTTTTTATAGCCAGTTTTGCCGCAGGATCTCTTGGAGCCTATTCGGTGCCGATCAATTGGCATTATAATGTGGAAGAAACTCGATATATTCTGGAGGATTCGGATGCAAAAGTTCTGGTCATCCATGCGGACTTGCTGCACCAGATAAGAGTAGCAATTGCCGAAAATATCCGGATATTGGTCGTGATCACTCCACCTGAGATTCAGGAGGCTTATCAATTGGAAGAATTTCAATGTTCCGCGCCTTCGGGATATTTGGAGTGGGAAAGCTGGCTCGAATCCTGTACCCCTTGGGAAGCCCCTGCCAGGATAGCGCCTGCGACGATGATTTATACTTCAGGGACTACGGGGCGTCCCAAAGGAGTTCGTCGAAAGGTTCCCACTCCCGAATTAGTGGAAAAGACACAGAATATCCGCAGAAAAACTTGGGGTTTCACACCAGAAGCCATTGTCCTGGTGACCGGCCCGGTTTATCACACGGCACCCAATTCTTATAGTATGACTGCCGTAAGAAGCGAGGCGCAGATGATCTTGCAACCTCGCTTCGATGCTGAAGAAATGCTTTATTTGATCGAACGTTTTCGAGTGACCCATGCGCACCTGGTGCCAACAATGTTTGTACGATTGCTAAGGCTTCCCGCGGAGACACGGGAACGATACGATATCTCATCACTTAAAAATGTTGCTCATGGCGCTGCCCCCTGCTCCCCTGAAATCAAGCGTGCCATGATGGAATGGATGGGGTCTATCCTTTATGAATATTATGGAAGTACCGAAGCAGGGGTGCCGGTTCTTTGCACACCGCAAGAATGGCTGGCGCATCCTGGAACCGTGGGTAAAACTTGCGAATGGGCAAAGTTGAAAATTCTTGGTGAACAGGGGGAAGCTCTTGCCCCCGGTCAAATCGGGGATATTTATACAATGGTGGATTACCAATCCGATTTTACTTACCATAAACTCGATGAAAAACGACGAGAGATCGAAAGAAATGGAATGGTCACCAGTGGTGACCGGGGGTATCTGTCCAAAGATGGTTTTCTTTACCTGTGCGATCGTAAAAATGACATGGTGATTTCCGGAGGCGTCAATATTTATCCTGCCGAAATCGAGAAAGAGTTGATTCTCCTTTCTGGTGTGAAAGATTGCGCAGTATTTGGCATACCGGATGAAGAATTTGGTGAATCACTCATTGCTTATGTGGAACTGGAAAATGGCGCAGAACTGCGTGCGGAATCGGTGAAACAGTTTCTGGGTGAGCGAATCGCCAGGTATAAAGTTCCTCGCATTGTCGAATTTCATCAAAATCTTCCTCGTGAAGATTCGGGAAAGATCTTCAAACGAAAGCTGCGAGATCCATATTGGAAAAATTCTGGACGAAAAATTTGAAGTAGTTCAAGAAATACGCCATGTCATTTGAAGGCAATTGTAAATCTGACAGGGCAGGAATTCAAATTCCACTCCCCCTGTCCGTAGAGCACTATATGTTTGTTTCGCAATTATTCACTTGAACGAAATAACGTAACCTACCCCAATTTGACCCCGTTTTATTTTACAATTTTGGTGATGTGGGACTTCAATAAGGTTCTGTTATTAAAATCCCTTTTGAATAGTCGATAGTGACTTGATAGAGTCGGAAAAAATCTAAACCAATGAGAGCATCAATCCCCCAAGATTTTTTTAAAATCGAGATACAAAGATTTCATATTCAGTCATTTGATGACCACATATATTCACAGATGGCAAGATGATGGTTTCATATTTTTGGGTTGGTAAACCGGTTTTTAATCGGACTTCTTCATCTGTTGTTTCAATGAAACCGGTATGCATCAAAAACTGATCCGAGCATTCTGTCGTAGGAGCACCTGTGTCCAAAATTCCGGAGACACTATGACTGAAGCCTTTTCTATCCATAATGAGAAATTCGAGATGGATATGATATTCGGCAGTATCAAATGACGTGATCCTTTTTTGCATGACTCCTCAAACCACCAAAAGTAGATTTACCAGTGTATCGAAACGCAGTTGACTGATTTAATGCTGGTAAGCGATAAACATGATCCTTGTCTTTCGAGTGTCGATTCACCACTCCTGAAATGAGATGCCCTGAGGGATCTAACTCATATTCGATAATCAATAACCATTGATCAGGAAATTTGTTCTTCATTTCATCCCACGTCATTTTTTCTTTCATAAGAACCTCCTTTCATTCCCTTTCTTCTTCGTTATTCTGAATCTGTGGCCATACGAGCTTCCAACCTCCTCGTCTGCTTCAACCACTAGATCATCTTCAATGATACTGGTTTTTGGGAGATTTTTCGAGCATATTGTATGAAAAAGTAGGAAGGATTGATGTTTTTTATGGTTCGATGCTGTTTTATCTTCTTGAAATGGTCTTGGATTCAGACCTTATCTTCACCATAAATCTTTGGTTGGAATGATTCTTTTTTGCGTTGCGAACGCTGAAATCACCAGCCGCTTCCTACAGGAAAGAGGTCTGGTGAATTGATTGGTTAGAAATTTTTTAATTCTACTTTTAGCCTAAGTCAGCCAAAACGCTCAAAAAATTCTGAAGTGTCTGGTGGGCATTCCTCAAATTGAGGAAGATCGTCTGTGATCTCATATCAAGGGGCTTTTGAGCCTGCAAAAATATGTGCTAAGGGACGACTTCCCGGATCCCCTACCACTGAACCCAGCCTAATCCAGCTTAATTTAATCAGAAATAAACCTCCAGCTCTGCTGGGGGACTCATACAAGTTTGACCGTGTGCAGCGGTCATTCTGTATTAACCTTCAATACAAGGAGATCTGTATGAGAGACTATCAAAGTTTAAGAGACTGTTTGGATAAAAAATTGCATATTTACTATATTTCCATTTTTTTAAAAGGAGATAGATGTATCCAAGCAATTTAAGCGATCAAGAATGGTCTGAGATTGAACATTTTTTTAGACGTTCTGACCCCCGAGGGACCAAGAGTATTCATAGCAAACATACCATAGTCAATGCGGTTTTATATGTAGTGAAATCGGGTTGTCAGTGGAGAATGCTTCCCCATGATTTTCCTCCCTGGCAAACCGTTTATGATCATTATCGCCGCTGGAATCAAAGAGGGATTTGGCAAAAGGTTTTGGATTACCTCAATGCCCGCACTCGTGTGAAACAGGGCAAGAAGCCTTTTCCCAGTTACGCCATCGTCGATTCTCAAAGTGTGAAAACCCAATATGCTTCCAAAGAGCGGGGCATCGATGGGGGAAAAAATAATCAAAGGACATAAACGCCATATCAGTGTGGATACTTTGGGCAACCTTTTATATGTGAAAGTCCATGCAGCGAACCAATCTGACACCAAGGAAGGGTGCGCTGTTTTTGAGTAAACCACTCGCAAATATCCAAGCTTGAAAGCTTTTTCCGCGGACCAAGGATATTGTGGCACCTCGCTGGAATTTGTGGAAAAGGTATTGGGACTGAAACTCGACATCGCTAAAGGAATCAAGGGCCAGTGGGTCCTCTTGAAAAAACGCTGGGTTGTCGAGCGCACATTCGCTTGGTTCGGCGGATTCAGAAGACTATCCAAAGATTTTGAAATCCTCACAAACACTGCTGAAAATATGATTCGTATTGCCATGATCAAAGTGACCTTAGCAAAGTGTCTTATTTAACCAAACGGATTCTTAGGATCGCACCACTGGCCAGGCCGGATCTATGAGTTCTTATATGAGCGCTTGCAATGAATGTCTGGCCAGTCTTTACTATGGTTACTTCTGTATATAATTCCTCTTTTTTTTATTATGTATCGTTCAACTTAGGGTGATGTAAAATGAAACGTATTTTTCATGTAGATTACGATCTCCATACCTTGCGGGGGGATATCTTTGGTGGCATCACTTCCACTGTAGTGGCGCTACCGGTCTCTCTTGCCTTCGGAGTAGCGTCGGGCTTGGGAGCGGAAGCCGGCATGTTTGGCGCAATCGCGGTTGGTTTTTTCGCCTCGGTCTTTGGTGGCACGCGCTCTCAGATATCCGGTCCCACAGCTCCTATGACCGTCTCCATGGCGATCATTCTCACCAGCCACGCGGCAAACCTTACCGAAGCCTTGACCGTGGTGATTCTGGCAGGATTGCTGCAGATGTTCATGGGTCTTTTGAGAATCGGCCGCTTCGTGGTCTATACACCGTATGTCGTTGTTTCAGGATTCATGTCCGGAATCGGTGTCATTATCATTTTGATGCAGACCTTACCTTTCCTCGGAGCGTCTGCCGTACCGGGCGGGTCTATGGGGATGGTCCTTGCCTTGCCGGAAGCGATTGACAGCATCAATCCGAGTGCTTTCTCAGTCGCCATCATCACTTTGGCTGTTGGAGTGTTTTGGCCTCGCCGGTTCATGAGATTCCTGCCGGGGCCCCTTGTGGCGCTTATTGCCGGGACGCTGACAGGTGTGTTTTGGTTGAACGACGCACCGATCATCGGTCAGGTGCCGACTGGTTTACCGGAGCTGCAGTTGGGGTTGCCTTCTGTTGGCTTCCTGGCTCATGCTGTGCAACCAGCTCTTATCCTTGCTTTGCTCGGCTCGATAGACAGTCTGCTCACTTCATTGGTTGCCGATTCGATGACCGGGACTCGCCACAACCCTGATCAGGAATTGATTGGTCAGGGCATCGGAAACATGGTTGCGGGAATCTTCGGAGGGCTTCCCGGTGCTGGAGCAACCATGGGTACCGTTACCAACATTCGCGCCGGTGGAAAAACCCGGATTTCAGGCACACTACGCGCATTATTCTTGCTGGCGCTGGTTCTGGGACTTGGCCAATACGTCGAGACTATTCCTCTTGCCGCTCTTGCCGGAGTCCTGATGAAAATTGGCTGGGACATCATCGATTGGCGTCTTCTCACTCGTATCCATCACGTCCGCCGCGAACATCTTTTCGTCATGCTGATCACTCTGGGGCTCACGGTTTTTGTAGATCTGGTAACTGCCGTGGCAATAGGACTGATTGCGGCGGGAATGGCTCATGCGCGTCAGTTGGAACGCTTGGAACTCGACAGTGTGATTTCCGTACCATTGCTTGATCAAAACTTTTTTTCTGAACAGGAGGAGGAGTTTTCATTCGCAGCACGGGTTGGCCTGGTGGCGCTCAGGGGAAGTTTCACCGTCGCCTCCTCTCACAGGTTGGTTACGGTGATTGGTGCTGATATCAAGGATCACGAGGTCGTCATATTCGATTTCTCCGAAACCATATACCTTGACGATACGGCGGCGATGGTTATCAACCAACTCATCGACATTGCGAAAAAAGAGCATACCGAAACCATCATAAAGGGGCTCTCCGGTCCTGTAGCGAAGACCCTGCATGCGCTAGATATCTTACGACATGTACCCGAACATCACATCGTCGAAACCCAGGACCAGGCGCGGCAGATTGCGAAAAAACTTCTCAATGGTTGACGTGAACGAATTGGGACATAGCGCCTTTGCCAGGCAATATCAAAATCGAACCTCGTTCGGGGTCCGGCTTGAAAGCTTGGATAAAGCGATATTTGAGGCGGATGATTGATGATAATAGATTAATAGGGTTCATCCATCAAGGAAACGAATCAATCCCAGGATTGAACTTCTCTCATTTATAAATTAACTTGAGTATTACCAACATAAAAATTAGAAAACTCATTTTTCAGGAGAAATTACGTGGGTGATCTACCTAAATTTGCGCGAGTAGTGGTGATTGGTGGAGGAATAGTCGGCAATAGCGTGGTCTACCATTTAGCTCAACTTGGTTGGAAAGAAATCGTGATGGTCGAAAAAGGTCCGTTTCCCAACCCGGGTGGCTCCACAGGTCACGCCTCTAATTTTATCTTCCCGGTGGATCATTCCAGAGAGAAAACCATGATCGCTCTGGACAGTATGGTACAATACAGATCCTTGGGTTTTTTTCGAGAAAGCGGCGGCATCGAGCTGGCACGCACGGAAGCTCGTATGCAGGAGCTGCGGCGTAGAATGGCATCCGCCAAGAGTTGGGGCATTGAATCATTTCTGGTCTCACCAGTTGAAATCAAGGAGCTTTTTCCCTGGGTCGATATTCAGGTGCTCCAGGGTGGATTCTACACTCCCACCGTCGGGGTGGTGGATCCCCTGAAAGCCGGGATCCGGATGAGGGAGGCGGCTCAAGACATGGAAGCACTGACGGTAATTTCCAATACGGAAATCCTTGACATTTCTGTTAAAAATGGTCGTGTCTGTGGGATATCCACTAATCGCGGAGAGTTGACAACAGAGACAATCGTGATTTGTTGTGGTGTCTGGAGCCCCCGAATTGCCGCTATGGCCGGGGCTTCGATTCCCCTGACACCGGTAGTGCACCAGATGATCGACGTTGGACCGATTGCTGAATTTGAACAATGCCGGGAAGAAATCGAATATCCGATTTTGCGCGATATGGACGCGATGATGTATGAGCGTCAAATTGACAGGAATTTAGAAATTGGCTCCTATGCGCACCGCCCCATCATCGTTCATCCGGATAGCATCCCCACTATCGAGGAGGCGAAACTTTCTCCCACGGAGATGCCCTTTACCAAGAATGATTTCGATCCACAGTTGAAGGATGCCTTGACCTTATTGCCTGCAATGTTGAATAAAAAGGAAGTAGAAATCCAATATGCCATCAACGGTCTCCTCTCTCTCACCCCAGATGGCGAACCGGTCATAGGCGAAACGGTAGAAGTAAAGGGGCTTTGGTCTGCTGCGGCGATTTGGATCAAGGAGGCGCCGGGATTAGGCCGGTTGACGGCAGAATGGATGACCCATGGGAGCCCGGAAATGGATCTTCATGGTTTGGACATTGCGAGATTTTACGAGTATGCTCGCACCGAAAATTTTGTGATTTCCCGGGCAAATGAATCCTTCAACAAAATTTATGGCATCGTGCATCCCCATGAACAATGGGAGCACTCACGAGGCATAAGGGTCAGTCCATTCCATGCTCGTGAACAGTCGTTGGGAGCGAATTTTCATGAAAGCGCGGGCTGGGAGCGCCCGCATTGGTACCAATCCAACAAAAGACTTCTGGAAGAATATGAAAATCGTATGTCGGACCGAACCCATGAATGGGATACGCGCTGGTGGTCGCCCATTATCAATGCCGAGCACCTGGCTATGCGAGATCGAGCGGCCATGTTCGATTTATCGGCATTTGCAATTTTTGACATCACGGGTCCGGGAGCCTTGGAATATATTCAGAAGATGGCAGTTAATCAAATGGATGTCAGTCCCGGTTCCCTGGTATATACGCCCCTGTTGAACGAGAAGGCGAACCTGAAAACGGATTTGACGGTAATGCGCTTGGAAGATCAATTGTTTCGGGTGGTGACCGGAGGCGTGGATGGCAGTCGCGATAAAAAATGGTTCCGCGATCACATGCCTGCAGATCACTCGGTCTCTTTGACAGACAAGACCTCCGCCATTTGTACTATCGGATTATGGGGCCCCCGAGCCCGAGACATCCTGCAAAGCGTGACCACCGCGGACATGTCTCATGAAGGCTTTCCATTTGGCACCGTCAGGGAAATTGTCTTGGACCGCACCCCGGTTCATGCCCTGCGACTTTCCTACGTGGGAGATCTGGGATGGGAAATCCATATCCCCACGGAAAATGGACCATTCGTATGGGACTTGCTCTGGCAAGCCGGTCAACCCCACCGGGTCATTCCCTCTGGAATTGGAGTCTATGGTACAACCGGACGACTGGAAAAGGGATATCGACTCTATGGAGCCGAGTTGGATGCGGATCATAATCCCAAAGAGGCGGGATTGGCACGTCCTCGCGTAAAGCTTCAGGATTTTATAGGGAAAGAAGCTTATTTACGCATTCGCGAAAAAGAACCGGATGCGATCCTCTGCGCACTGACCGTGGAGGATCACCAGTCGGCTTCCGGTGAATGGCGTTACATGCAGGGAGGTGAGCCCATTGTCACTTTATCGGATGGAAAGCGTATCGTCGATCGCCAAGGACGAAGTTCATACGTCACCAGCGCAGGAGAGGGACCTTCTGTGGGGAAATATATCTTAATGGCCTATCTCCCCCCTGAATATATCAGCAATGACAAACCCCTGGCTGTCGAGTACTTTAGCGAGTACTATCCCGTGAAAGTCGCCGTTGCCGGAGGAGGATCGCTCTTTGACGCAGAAAATGAACGTATGCTGCGATAAAGGGTTGGGTTCACGAGATCGCTCCCAAGGCTCTTTGGGGAATATTGGACGAATAAAAACCCTGTAACAACAAATCTCTTTGTAAGGAAGCTCTATGTCGAATGTTGGTTTTGTATTTACTGCCAGGGAGCGCGCAGAACTACAATCCTATGAAGATCCACCCTTGCCAAGGCACCAAGTGCGAGGGCGTACCCTGACAACCCTCGTTAGTCTCGGGACGGAGACCGCTGTTTTCAAAGGAGAGCTTTCCAATATTGAATATCCAATCCATCCGGGTTACGCATCCGTGTTCGAGGTGGAAGCATGTGGTTCGGAGGTCCAGGGAATCGAACCGGGGGACCGGCTTTTCTGCATGGGTCGTCACAGTAGCACCCAACAGCTCAATGCCCGGGCGACCCTGCCTGTTCCTCACGGCATGAGTGCGGAAACCGCGGTAATTGCCCGACTGATGGGGGTATCCATGACGACTTTGATGACGACTGCTGCCCGTCCCGGTGAACAGGTGGTCGTCTGTGGCACGGGTCCTGTCGGATATTTAGCAGCCCATATGTTTCGAATATCCGGTTATGAAGTGGTGGTGGTGGAACCCGATGCTCGACGCCGGCAAATGGCCGCTGCCAGGGGACTCACCCCGGCTTATGAAACGATGCCGTTGAATGACCCCAACATCGCGGGCAAGGTGGCTCTCGTACTCGACTGCTCCGGGCATGAACAAGCCGTGCTCGATGGTTGCAAAGTCGTTCGTATGCGTGGGGAAGTGGTCCTGGTGGCTACCCCTTGGCGGCGTCTCTCCGATATATATGCCCAAGAGTTGTTGCATGCCGTATTTCACCGCATCGTTATATTGCGGAGCGGGTGGGAACACGAAATACCGTTGTATTCCCACGAATATCCCGCGAACACACCGGCTCTGGAATTAGTGGAAGATCCGCATGCCCTTTACAACAACGCCCGCTTTGATATTTTTTCCGGTTTTATTACCGCATTGAAATGGCTGGAGCAAGGTAAGATTCCACTGGAGGGGGTCGTTCGCACCTTGACCCCCGAAACCCCAAACGAATTGTATCACGCCATCTTGCAGCGGGAGTTCGAGGAGCTGCTGCTGGTCTTGGATTGGACTAAAATGGAAAACTAGGGCTTGCTGAAATACATTGATATAACATTTATCAATTCGATTGGTGTCATGAAGGGGGGTCCCTTTCTCAGTGGATAAATGAGTTGAGGGTACGGGTGATTCAGAGGGCCAGGGGACTCTCCGCACCCGGGATACGGCGCGCCGCCCGTTTAAAAATTAATACGATTGCGAATCTTATTGTTGCGGATGGCAACAGCTTTATCCGCTTTCCTCATGACACCCGAGGGAGGAACCACCTTCTCAAAATGATCAAAAGTGTCTTCACCCGCCACCAAATGCACCACGCGCTTTTCGCCTGAAATCAATTTCATTTCAGGAGAAATGTAGCGAATTGCCAAACCAATACGTCGATCCGCAGACTGGTTTGCCGGGGAGGCATGAAACATTCTGCCATGGTGCAGGGACATTTCTCCCGACTGCAAAACAATGTCGACGATCTCCTCCTCCCGGACTTCTTGGATGAGCACCTGCCCCCGTGAAAGCATATTGTTGTCCTCGAAGGTATCATGATGTTCGCCAATCTGCTTCCGGTGACTGCCTGGAACGAATTGCATGCACCCGCTTTGCGCAGTTGCGGGGGTTAATGCCACCCAAGCAGTGACTTCTGACAGATCATCCAACCCCCAGTAGGTCAGATCCTGGTGCCAGCTCACAAAGTGGGGCGTGTGGGCCTCCTTGATGAAAAAAATCGTTTCAAAAACCAGGAGATTGGGCCCCAGGATCGCTTGCACCGGTTCCAAGATGGTGGGCAGTCTGGTGATTTCGTCAACAAAAGGCAAAACTAAATCAGGAGATTTGTACAGCAACTGTTTTTCCTGGTCATCGTACTTTCCATTGATTTCTTCCGCTTCCAGCATCTTGCGATAAGCGAATGCCTCATCAATCGTCATCACTTTGATCGGGAAGTAGTACCCATCACGGGTGTAGTTCGTGAAGATGTCCTCGGCATTACTCATCTGCAATTTTGATCCTCGATAAAGTTTGGATTAATTGTCATCCCTGAAAATCAATGCGCTGGTTTATACGGAAATGACGAGTGATGTACATTGATACGCAACTTCCCATTCGCATCCTTAAAATAGCCGAATGTGAACTCCACTTTGGCCTCTTTTCCGGTATTCGCGTCTGTAAAATAGTAATTTCCCATGGCGATTGCTGAGCCGCCATTAATGATAATTTCAGCGTTTTCGAATCGAACTTTACGCCACGGTTGGATAGCAAAACCGCGATCTTCTGGTACTTTGCCAGTCACAAAATAAGATATGGCCTCTTCTTTGGTCAATCGAAATTGCTTTTCCGAAGCCTTCGTGGGTTTAAACAGAACCCTACCTTCGTCGTAACCATAGAGTGTCTCAACGATTTTTTCAGCCAGTGCTTTATAGTCCTCTTTTCGCGTATAAGCCTTACCAATAGCGACAATTGCCTCGCCCCAATTTTTTTGGGCCTCCAAGACATCTCTCTCGACAATACTATTATTTTTGGCAACACCCTTTGCACATCCCGTCGCTAAAACCGTACTGAGCGACATTGCCAATTTTACTGATTGAATCTTCATTTTTTACCTTCCTCTCACAATCGTAATTGATGTAGAATCCTCCCTTCTCATATTTGACCAACTGCGTGAACGGCAAAAAAAGTACTCTTTGCTGAGGTAAACACATTTAGCTCACCAGCCATTGACCAGCTTGACACATGGACCGACCGCACCGGGTCTGACATAGTGCGCCACCGACCGGGCGCAGACGCAGCATCCATGGCATTTGACTCCATTCAGGAAGCCAGAACTCGCAAAAAAATTTGAAAATGGGCGTAAAGAGAATAGTGACAAGAGACCCTTTAGAATCTTCCCGTTCGGAATGACCCATCTATGAATGGGATACTGACCATAGTGACATTTACAATATATACGTTCAAATTAATAAGTTCAAGTTTTGCGTGTCCCAGTCGTTTAAGCTTTTAAGAGTTCTATAATTGCTGAGTCTCGACTGAAGATACGTGCGTTAGGCGATCGAGGTTTGGCAGTTGGAGGGAGGTCTGGGTTGGGTTAAAAAATTTCTTCCAGTTCCCTATGCGAAAGGGAGAATTTTTTAAATTCCTGAATGAATTTATTGAAAAACATGATATATACAGCACTTATAATACATTTATCCTTATATAATTTTTCCAGGTGGTTTTTCACAAACGGATACTTTGACAGGTAAATTATGAGCGTACTCTATTGCAGAAACTGCGAATTTGAATTTGAATTGTTAAACTCACTCAACGGTTGTTTGAACTGCTTAAGGAAAGGAAGAAAGCATCCCCTTGAGATGAAATACAATTTAAAAAAAATCGGCAAAAAATTTTTTAAAAAATCAGCAAAAAATAAACCGCATACAATTTGGAGATGGTCGGAGTTATTGCCGGAAACTGATAATAAAATTACTTTAGGTGAAGGAAATACGCCACTGATAGAAAGTAAAAGTCTTGCAAGCAAATTAGAAATTGATAAATTTTATTTTAAATATGAAGGGAGTAATCCGACGGGTTCTTTTAAAGACAGGTTGAATGCGATTGCCTTCAGTAAAGGAAAAGATTTCAAAAAAAAACTCGCAACTGTGGCATCATCGGGAAATCAGGGAGTTTCCTTAGCTGCGTATTCGTATGCGGCCAATATGAAATCACTCATTTTTTGTCCTCCTTATGTTGAAGAAAAAACTATAAAAGAGTTGTTGCTGAGAAATTCCACACCTGTGATCCTGAGTGAATATGGCGACCCGGCTTTAAAAGTCGTGGAAAAATTAGTCAATAAATACGATTACTATGTTTCTGCAAGAAATTTTCCCAGACCCTTTGCAAACCCTTACGGACTGGAAGGATACAAAACGATATCATTCGAAATTTATGAACAATTGGCAGACATACCTGATAAATTTTTTGTTCCGACAGGGGGAGGAGATTCCATATATGGGGTGTGGAAGGGATTTCGGGAAATCTATCAAGCAGGAATTGTCGGAAAGCAGCCTAAAATGTATGCCTGTCAGACGAAATTAGGTGGGGATTCACTAGTAAAATCTTACCAGTCCAAATCTAAAAATGCAGCAATCGTCGATTCAGGGAACAGCAAGGCAATATCAATCCGAGGAAAGCAATCTGGCGACCATGGGTTATGGGCTATCAACGAGTCAAAAGGCGGAGCATACGCTATCAGTGAGAGAGAAATCGACGACGCCCTGCAAATAATTGGAAATCATGGATTGTGTGTCGACCCCACTTGCGCAGTATCTCTGGCAGGAGTATTACATTGCAAAAAGGAAAAAAAATTAAAAAAATCTGATATCATCGTATGCTTATTGACGGCTTCAGGGTTGAGATGGAATCAAAGTATGTCCCATCTTGATCGATTAGAAAAAACCGTTACTCAATTTGATCCTATAAATGGGAAATTATACGATTTACTGAAAAACTGAAATTCACAGGTTTAATATGGTTTTTAAAATTTCAAATATATCAGTTGAAAATGGAAAAAGGGTCAACGACAGACTGACGTTCGCAAAAAAACCCGATGGAGAAGCTCTTACCATTCCTTTATCAATCATTAACGGAATGCAATCAGGTCCTGTTTTATGTTTAAATACGGGCACACATGGAGATGAACCTGAAGGTACTATAGCAATTCTTGAAATATTGGAAGAAACAGATCCCTCGAATCTGTCCGGGGTATTGGTTGGCATACCTGCGTTGAATGTGTCTGCATTCACTTCAAAAGTATCCGTTGATGTTTCGGGAATCAGAGAAAATCCTTTAGATTGGAAAAATTTAGCTAGAATTTTCCCCGGGAATCCTCAAGGAACAGTCACGGAGAGACTGGCAGATTTTGTAGTAAAAGAAATTTTGCCAAAGGTCGATTTTGTCTTGGACTTCCACTCTGGTGGCTCAAGGGGCACTTCCCATTTTATTGCGGGATTCGTCGGCGTAGACAACGAACTGGGGATAAAATCGATGGAACTTGCTGAAATGTTTCCGATAAAGACACTTTGGCGTATTTCACCATGGGCAAAATTTGCATCAACTTGCATTGACAACAATATTCCTATCTCGGTAATTGAAACAACCGGACAGGGAAGAGCCGATAAAAGAGACGTGGATGTTCTTAAAATTGGAATCAGAAACGTAATGAAAAAATTAAAGATGTTGCCGGGAACAATCAGTGAACTCCCCCAAGAGAGGGAATGCATTGACTCAGAAACCTATCTATATGCAAAAGTTGGTGGAATTTTAAGACCACATGTCATTACGGGAGATAAAGTAAAGAAAGGGGATATCATTGGAAGTGTCATTGATATTCATGGAGAAATTAATGAAAAAGTCATTTCACCACATGACGGTATTGTCACTGGAGTGAGAACCAAACCAGTGGCGTGGGCTGGTGAACCTTTATTTTTAGTAGGGAAAATTATGAGTATCAATGATGCGTTCAAGCAGAGAGACGACAACTATATCACACCTCCCTGATAGAAGTTTGCTGGTCTGAATTTAATTTTTTAACTCAATTAAAGGAGGAAATAATGAAAGAGTAAAAAAGCAGAAGTCAATAATATGAGTGTTAATTTTTAAATTCAATCAAAAAGAGAGGATACGATGAAAAAGATATATTCATTAATAACGTTTTTAATTTTAATAATTTTTTCTGTACACGCTCAATCCAAAGACACCTTAACAGTGGCTGGGCACGAAGCGAATCTGACTTTAGATCCGATCGCAACGACCATGCGTACTGTGATAACTCATACACGTCCGTTGATGTTTGACTCATTGGTTAGTCGGGATGAAAATGGAAATTTTACGCCTTCGCTTGCTACATCTTGGAGAACAATCGATGAATTAACCTGGGAGTTTTCATTGAGGGATGACGTGATGTTTCACAATGGCGAAAAGTTTGACGCGAAATCCGTGCAAACTACCTATGGAATATTGCTTGATCCCAAGAAAAGAAAATCTCAAGGATTTTTATGGGAAGGAATTGAAAAAATAGAAGTCATTGACGACTATACAGTTAGATTTCATACCAAAAAACCCATGGGGACATTGCTTTCCAATTTATCAATTGGCGCTTTGGTTCCTCCTTCATATGACGCTGATACATTTGGTACTAATCCGGTAGGAACGGGGCCTTATAAATTTGTTGAATGGGTGAGAGGCGATCATCTGACCGCTGAAGCGAATGAAGATTATTGGCGTGGCAAACCACATTTTAAGCAAGTAATCTGGTATCCCATGGCTGAAGAGTCCACTCGCGTTGCAACAGCCATGACAGGAGAAGTGGACATAATTTCTGTGATCCCCACTCATATGGCCAATGTTTTGGAAGCAAACCCAAATGTCAACCTGATGTCGGTTACCAGTATCAACACTCCTCATCTTGCTTTGGGTGGTAAGGCGCGTAGTGGCCCAATTGGAGGGAATCCATTGGTACTGAAAGCAATTGCCCATGCAATTGACAGGGAAAGAATCGCCAAAGAAGCTTTCCGAGGCTTTGCATGGCCGGCAAACTCCAGTCATTCGCCCGTAGTACTCGGTAATTGTCCAACAGATTTTGGTGAATACAATCCGGAGAAAGCAAAAGAACTTTTAGCAGAGGCCGGATATCCGGATGGCATTTCCGACTTAGATAGTTGGTATGTAAAAGGAGCCTATCCCAATATAGATGAAGTCGCAGTTCTCATCCATGATATGTTGAGGGAGATTGGTATCGATTTAAATATCAGAATTGCTCCGGATTGGGCTGTTGCGGGTCCATTATTAAATGGAGGTGATTTTAACGTTTGGTACGAAGCATGGAATAATTATGTCCTGGACGCGGATTTCTTTCTCAGTTTTAACTTCCATTCACTGGGACGTTATCGAGAAGGCTTCCAAAGATATCCGGTTTGGGAAGAAATGGATCGATTGATAGAGGAAGCAAGATTCAATCATGATCAAGACAAAAGAAGAGAAATATACTGCAAAACTGAAGAATTAATCAGTCAATATCCTGCCAGGTTACCTTTGGTCCATTACCAGGAACTGTATGCAGTCAGTGCCGCAGTGAATGGTTTTAAGCCGAAAATCGATGGTTCTATTGATTATTTGGCCATTTCAAAATAGTCCATTTTGGAGGGAGCGGGGGTTCCCTCCTCCTTTTTTCAGAGTCAAATATGAATCGTTGCAAAGTGGCGCTGGTAGGTGCTGGAAAATGGGGATCAGCTTACGCGGATATTCTGATTCAGTGCCATCATGCAGAATTAGTCGGGATATCGGACCTGAATCAAAATAATTCAAAACCTTTAGCCGAAAAGCATAAGGTGAGGGCTTATTTGAATTACAAAGAAATGCTGGATAAAGAGAAACCAGAAGCAGTCTTTGTTTGCACGGCAGATTGGGAACATCTGGAGCCTTGCCTGGAAATTATTGAGAGGAATATCCATCTATTCGTAGAAAAACCATTAGCAATGAATGTTCGCGATGCAAAACAAATTGTGAACGCCGCCTATTCCAAAAAAATAATATTTACCGTGGGACATATTCTGCGATTTGATCCCAGGTACTATAAAATTTACGAACTGGTGAAAAGCGGGGAATTGGGAAGAATTCTACATATATTTTGTAGAAGGAATGATCTTGTCAAAACACCTAAACATTATCGCGGAAAAACAGACCCGATATTTCAACTTGCAATCCATGATATCGACATCATTAAATGGCTTGGAGGAAAAATTTCCAGAGTTTATTCAGAAGCTGTTAATGTCTTTCTGAAGGACCTCTCCACAATAGATGGTATTTCAGTTTTAATGAAATTAGAATCTGGCGCAACGGCAATTATTGAAAGTCTATGGGTTCTACCTGAAAGTAGGGGAAAATCAACTGCATGTCTTGAAATTACAGGCACAAAAGGTGTTGCATTTCTGGACGACTATGATCGTAAAATTTCAGTATACGATTCTCAAGGTGTCACCTACCCGGACAGCATGATGAAACCTCACATTTGGGGCAAACCAACAGGCGTGCTCAAAGAAGAATTGTCCTATTTTCTGGATTGTATCATCCATGACGAAACTCCCATCGTAAGCGGGGATGAGGCTTTAGAAACAATCAAAGTGGCCGTTGCAATCAAACGTTCATCTGAAAGCGGTGAGATAGTCAGTTTTAACTAAACCCTGAGGCTGTCCAATCTTTTGGGAGCCAGATCACACCATTTTACAAGGGATTCTATTCAATCTTCGGAGGAAAGGTGGTCAGTCACACCATACCCTCACATCCAAATTTAAATCAACATGATTCAATATATATTTCGTCGTTTTATTCAAGTCATTATAACAGTTTGGATTATCGCAACAATTACATTTCTGGCAATTCGACTTGCCCCTGGAGATCCTGCAACTGTAATGATTGGACAAACCGGTACCGTATATGAGTATGAATCCGTATCAAAACAATTGGGTCTCGACCGGCCCTTGTATGTTCAATACTTCGAATATATGAAAGGGATCATCATTGGTGATTTGGGAGATTCAATGTACTTCAAAAAATCAATAATCTCCATGATATGGCAGCAGCTACCTCCCACAATTATTATAACAGTGATGGCAATTTTCATGACTGTCGTATTCGGAATTCCTTTGGGAATTGTTTCAGTGATCTACAAAAATTCAGTTTTGGATTTATTGATCAGGTTTACAACATATACCGGTCAGGCTTTTGCCGAATTTTGGTTGGGAATCATGCTGATTCTATTATTTTCAGTTAAATTACGCATTTTTCCCAGTTTTGGGAGCGGAACAATTTATCATACGATTTTGCCATCTGCGGCACTGGCTATTCCATTGATATCCAGAATAGTGAGGTTTACCAGGTCAGGATTAATGGAAATATTGGAACAAGATTTTATCAGAACTGCAAGAAGCAAGGGGCTTCATGAATCAATTATCATTTACAAACATGCCTTTTCCAACACGTTGATTCCAATCGTAACGGATATAGGATTGCGATTTGGCTGGTTGTTGGGGGGGGCCGTGGTGGTTGAAGCCGTTTTTAAATGGCCGGGGTTAGGGAGTTTATTGGTACAAGCAGTCCATGCGAGAGATTACTATTTGATTCAAGGAGTCGTCTTTGTATTCGCAACGTTATTTTTATTTGTAAATTTACTGATCGACTTAATTTATACATATTTAGATCCACGAATTACCTATGATTGAAATAGTCAGCGCAAATACAATTCGATTAATTGGTACCAAAATATGGTTCAATAAATAAAGAATTGAAGTTCTTTTCTACCAATTACTTTAAAACCAAAAAAGTCTTTTAAGATCATGATTAAGATTATTGCTACGATTATATCGATTCGATCACTATTTATCGGTGTCGTATTGAGTCTGCTCGTAATAATCGTAATCGTCTTTGGTCCTTTTATTTATGAGGTAGACCCCACAAAGTTGAATTCTGATAGCATTCTCGTGCCCCCCTTCACCTCGCTGAATCAAATTTTTGGAACCGACCATTTAGGAAGAGATATTTTTTCAAGATTGATCCATGGTGGCAAAATCACTTTGTTTATCGCATGGACCTCATCTTTAGGAGGCGCAATAGTTGGTACAATTTTTGGAATTATTTCAGGATTTTATGGGAAATTACTGGACAACGTCATCATGAGAATCATCGAGTCCATCATGACTTTCCCCTTTATAATAATCGCATTGTTGCTGGCAAGTTTATTTGTTCCGGGAGTGACGACATTAATTATCGTTTTCACAATTGTCGGCTCTCCAATTTTTGCCAAAGTGATCAGGGGAGTGGCCATTGCCATTAAAAACGAAGAATACGTACTGGCAGCTAAATCATTAGGTGCCAATGATTTCCGCATTATGTTTTTTCATTTGTTACCCAATATCATTCCCCAAATTTTAATAATCACTACATTACAAATTTCACGAATTATATTTGCTGAAGCAGGGTTGAGTTTTATTGGTGTTGGTGTTCAACCGCCATATCCTTCATGGGGAAGTATGCTGGCCGATGGTCGAACCTATATGGCGATTTCATGGTGGTTACCATTTTTACCTGGACTTGCCTTGGTGATTACGATTCTTGGAGCAAATTTCTTGGGAGATGGACTACAAGAATTGTTGGACCCCAAGAGAAAATCAAAAATCATCTTGAATTAATACAATGTACAAGACTTTTAAATTTAATCCCCCTCAAGAATTTTTGATTCACCTGAGGTCTTCCTCCTTTCATTAAGAAAATACTCGTCGGTTTTCATACCAATTGTTATTGAAAAATTACCCAAAAAATCAAAGAATTAAATTATTTACAATTATCCGAAAATGTTGGCTTTAAAAGATTGTTTTATTATCGATATGCTCGCCGAGCAAAAACCAAAACCTGGTAGTTTATTAATTGATAACGGAGAAATAGTACAAATTGGTAAAATAAATATTCCGGATGGCGCAAATGTAAAAGAAATTTCCTTGAAGAATAAGTATCTATTGCCCGGACTTATCGATTCTCACACCCACCTCTGTATGACTTGTACTCAACACGAACTATTTCATGGAGTTGGCAACTTGGATGATATTTCAATCGCTTTTTACGCAGTTGAGAACGCAAAAAATGCGATAAAAAACGGTATCACGTCCGTTCGAGACGTAGGAGGCCAGAATCACATAGAATTGAATTTAAAAAACCTGATCGATTCTGAAAAAGTTGTCGGACCACGTATTTACAGTGCAGGAAAAGTCATTACGACCACTGGTGGTCATTTATGGAAAATTGGAATCGAAGCTGATTCGGATAATGACGTAATAAAAGCTGTAAAAGATCAGATCAAAGCGGGAGGTTGGTTGATAAAAATGATTATTACTGGTGGTGTCTTAACTAAAGGAAGTCAACCACATTTTTTGCAATATAATGAAGCACTACTAAAATCAGCAATTCGAACTGCTCATGAACTGGAGAAAAAAGTAACAGGACACATTTCCAACGACATTGGTTTGAACGTTGCTGTAAAAGCGGGTATCGATTCCGTCGAACATGCAATCCCGGAAAAGTCAGAAATAATCGAGGAAATGATTAAAAAAGGAATAGTCAGTGTCCCCACTATGGTTACTTACTCCTCATGGTTTAATAGTAAAGATCGTTTAAATGCACCGCAGTATTTTATAGACAAAAAAAATAAACAGGACCCTTATCATAAATTGAATCTTTTGGAAAACGCGCACAAAGCCGGATTGAAACTGGTCTCCGGAACGGATGCTGGCGTTCCATTCGTACCATTTGGGAATTTAGCAGACGAAATAAAGATTTTTTCCGAATGTGGATTTTCCAATTACGAGGCGATTTCATCTGCGACATTTTTAGCTTCTGAACTGATAGGGGATCAAAAAATAGGAAAAATAAAAGAAGGTTGTTGGGCAGATTTAGTCGTTTTTAACGACAATCCCCTGGATAACATTGCTCACTTGAAGTTTCCAACAATGGTACTCAAGGCTGGAAAAATAATATCATAAATGTCTGTCCTTAAACCTTTTCTTCCCTTAAAAAATAAGAAGCGTCGGTATTCTTCCATGCAGGGATCATATGATTTAAACCGGAGCATCCAACGAAAAAAATGTCAACGATTTTAAACATCGAAAATCTGGTAGTAAAATTTAAGCTTACCAAGACTGCTGAAATACATGCGGTCAATGATATCAGCGTGTCCCTACAAGAAAGGGAGACTTTAGGAATAGTTGGTGAGAGTGGATGTGGAAAAAGTGTTACATTTTTATCAATTCTTGGTTTGATTCCAAAACCTCCAGGATTTATTGAATCTGGCAGAGCAATATTCAATGGTAGTGACTTGTTTCAAATGAAATCGGATGAAATTCGAAAAATCAGAGGATCTCAAATTGGTTTTGTATTTCAAGACCCTATGACGTCGTTAAATCCCGTTCTCAGCATTGGTAACCAACTTTCCGAAACGATTATGCTGCATCAAGGTCTGAGCCGAAATGACGCCGACGCGTACTCCATTCAACTACTCAATCAAGTTGGCATACCTGAACCCGAAAAACGGTTGAAGGAATTCCCTCATCAGTTTTCAGGAGGAATGAGGCAGCGGGTCATGTTTGCAATGGCAATATCTTGTAAACCGAAAATATTAATTGCCGATGAACCAACAACGGCATTGGACGTAACGGTTCAATCTCAAATAATCGACCTCGTTAAAGATCTCAGAGACAACATTGGCATGGCAGTTGTCTGGATCACGCATGATTTAGGAGTCATTTCGGGATTAGCAGATTTCGTCAACGTGATGTTTGCCGGCAATATTGTTGAAAAAGCGCCTGTCAAGAAAATATTTTCAGATCCTCAACACCCTTATACCCAGGGTCTGATCGGTTCACTGCCGCATAAATCAACGAAAAACACTAAGCGATTGACAAATATCCCGGGTGCGCCTCCGGATGGTCTGACATTATCAAAAGGATGTTCGTTTGCGCCAAGATGCACTCTGGCAATGGAGCGTTGTCATATGGAAATTCCTTTTTTAAAAGATCTTGCTCAAGATCATCACGTCGCCTGTTGGTTGAGAAACTGAATACTATAAAAATGACGCCCCCCAAAACTATTCTGAAAGTAGAAGATTTAAAGATTCATTTTCCTATACGAAGTGGATTTATAAAAAAAGTAACCGGACATGTGCGGGCTGTCGACGGCGTGAACTTGAGTTTGTTTGAAAAAAAAACTTTGGGATTAGTTGGAGAAAGTGGTTGTGGTAAAACAACACTTGGACGTGCAATTCTCAAATTATACGAGATAACTTCAGGTAAAATATTTTTTAAAGACAGAGAAATAACCAAGATACACGGGAAAGAACTGAGAAAAACCAGAAAACAAATGCAAATGATATTTCAAGATCCCTATGCTTCTCTCAATCCAAGAATGACGGCAGGAAAAATCGTTTTAGAACCTTTATTGATTCACGAGAAAAACTCAAAAGACGATAATTTAGCAAAGGTCGATAAATTGTTTGAGATGGTAGGATTGAATCCCGAATATACCAGACGATATCCCCACCAGTTTTCCGGTGGACAAAGACAAAGAATTGGAATTGCCCGGGCATTGGCATTGAATCCTTTATTGGTCATTTGTGATGAAGCGATCTCAGCGCTCGATGTTTCCATCCAAGCTCAAATTATAAATCTCTTGTTGGATTTACAAAATAAATTGGGACTGTCCTTCTTATTTATTTCCCATGATATCAGCATGATTGGTTATTTTTCCGACTATATTGCAGTGATGTATCTCGGTAAGATCATGGAGTATGGTACGAGAGATAATATTTTTAATGAAACATTGCACCCTTACACGAAGGCTTTACTTTCTTCAGTGCCGGAAATAGATCCCGAAAAAGAAAAAATTAAAAAAAGAATATTGCTGAAAGGAGATCTTCCGAGTTCATCGAAAAAAATATTTGGATGCGTTTTCAACACCCGTTGCAATAAAGTTGAAGATCGATGTTTCAAGGAAGCGCCTTTATGGAGAAATCATAGAGCCAATCATTGGGTTGCTTGTCATTTTGCTTGATCTCTTATTATATCTACGAACGTGAATCAGGAGTTCAAAAACGTGTCATTCCTGGCTTGACCAGGAATCCAGGGGGGATACTGGCGATATTTTGGATGCCGGATCATCCTGGTCCCGAATCATCCCGGACTTGATCCGGGACCAGCATGACACATCAAATTATTAAATTATTGATTTTATATATTATTTCAAATTCTAATGCGCATATCTACGAGAAAAATTTTATGATAAAAATGAAGAGCTACCCCCAACATCGCTATACCAAACCTCGTGGGGCAACCGATATTATACTGGTCCGTCATGGTCAATCCAGAGCGGCCACACTGGAAGCTCCCTTTGATTTAGTGGACGGACAGGGCGACCCTGAACTGTCCAGGGAAGGTAGATGGCAAGCATTGCGTTTGAATGAGCGCTTAGCAAACGAGCCGATTGACTCAATTTACGTAACGAACATGCGTCGCACTAGCGAAACCGCAGAGCCTCTCGCGCATCGTTTGAATTTGATCCCACGAGTGGAAAAGGACCTGCGGGAAGTGCACCTGGGAGAATGGGAAGGAGGTTTGTTTCGTATCAAAGCTGCAGAACCGGACCCTCTCTACCTGGAACTGTTGCGACAGCAAGACTGGGGGGTCATTCCTGGGGCCGAGTCCAGAGATCAGCTGTGTTCCCGCGTCTTGTCTGTGATGAAGCGAATTGTGACGGCTCATCCCAACCAAACGGTACTGATTGTCAGTCATGGTGGTGTGATTTCCCAGATTCTTTCGCATGTCACTGCGTCTCGCGCCTTTTCTTTTAATTCAGTGGACAACGCCTCTATCAGTCATATCGTGGCTGAAGGAAAGCAATTGGTATTACGGCGATTCAACGACACCAGCCACCTATCCTCCACTTTCACCTCCGAGTCAGTTCCACTCAGTTGACCTTTTATCCACTGTGCAAACAGATGGCGCGAAGAATCGACAAATTCGCTGAAAACTGACCAGGATCTTAGTAAAGAATGCAACAAGACTGAATGATCTCTCTTACTGAAAAAATGGCCGGAAAGCAAGCTCAAATTATTATGGAATAACTGATTTTAAAATTTGCGGATAAGTAACCATTGTGGTAATTTTTCCGCAGAGGGTGCAATCAGATTTTGAACTCGAAATCTCTTTGACCGGCAGCCAATAGTCAAAAAGGCATGTCACCAGTACGAAAACAACCACATAATGGAAATAAAATCAATGGATTTCAGAAGTAACAGCGTGGAGGGGTGGGTACAGCGCATCCGTTTGAAGGAATTCTCTGCTCGTGAATTGGTCGAATGCGCATTGCAGAACATCGAAAGGACAAAAGATGTTTTGAATGCATTCTGCTCAGTAGCTCCCGAAAAAGCCCTCGAGGAAGCGGAGGCAATCGACAAAAGGCTGATACGTGGCGATGCGGTAGGACGACTTGCCGGAATACCGGTGGGTATCAAGGATCTCGAAGATGCCAAGGGGTTCGTGACGACTTGCGGATCCGCGCTTCACGTCAACGATGCACCGTCGGAAATCGACTCACCGTTGGTGGCCCGTCTTAAGTCTGCAGGTTGCATTATTGTCGGTAAAACCAACACCTCGGAGTTTGGTCACAGGGGAGAGACCGACAATCCTACGTTCGGCGCGTCTCGAAACCCCTGGAACCCGGATTACAATGCAGGTGGATCCTCCGGAGGTTCTGCGGCTGCCATTGCCGGGGGAGTCTTGCCATTGTGCACTGGTAGTGATGGCGGTGGCAGCATTCGTATTCCCAGTGGGCTGTGCGGTCTCAGTGGAATCAAGACGAGCCAGGGGCGTGTCCCCTACGGTGGACCCAAACCACCAGGAAGTGGAATACTCACGCTCAAAGGTCCTATGGCGCTGCGTGCGCGTGATTCCGCTTATGCCTTGGACGCGGTCAGGGGAGATGAAGCGACGGATATTTTCGGTTTGCCGAAGGATGGTCCCGACTGGCGGCCTCAGATGGATCAAGACAACAAACCCGAGCGCGTGGTCTTTTCACTTACAATGGGTTATGCCAAGGTGGATACTGAAATCGCTGCCATTGTCAGTGAAGCCGTGGCAAAATTGCAGGCCGCGGGCGTGGAGGTGATCGAACGCGAGGACATCTGGGAAAAGGACCCCTTCCAACAATGGTGGGTTATCTGGACTGCCTCCAGGGCCCGGGCTCATGGTCATCTTCGTGGCACTGCTGATTGGGAGCTTATGGACGAACAGCTCCGCCTGACGACTGAGCATGGGTTGGAGAAGATTACCGCAGTGGACTATGTACGGGCTGTCGATGCTTGTTATACTCTGAATAACCGACTGGAGGAGGTCTTTCAAGACGCACCGCTGATACTTTCACCAACGCTGCGGGGACATGCCCCCAAAGTTGGCAGCCACGAAGGATTAGTCGACGGAGTCCTCTCACCCGGTTGGGCGGTGGGTTTTACACAGGGGTTCAACATGACCCGAAATCCTGCAGGTACCGTGAATGCAGGGTTCACCCTCTCAGGGATGCCCGTGGGATTGCAAATTGTCGGTCGGCAGCGCGACGACCTTCGAGTGCTGAAAGCAATGTGCTTTGTGGAGGAAGTCTTGGGCCTTGCTTCAAACGCGCCACATGGAGTGTGAAGGCAATTCCAAGAATGAAATAGCTCAAAAAAACGCCTATGAACGAATCAATTCACACTGCCGTTGTGACAGGCGGTCATGCTTTTGACGTGGTGGGATTTCACCGACTTTTTCGAGGGTTGGAGGGGATTGATGCTTACATTCAGCACATGGACGATTTTGCCAGTTCTTCTCCCTCGGAACGGGACTTTTATGATGTGGTTCTATTTTATACGATGCTTTTGGAAGAACCAATGGATGACGGTCCACACTTCCGGGGAAAACCCAGGTCGGCGTTGGAACAATTGGACCAATCACAGCAAGGAATTTTTATCCTCCACCATTCAATATTGGCTTTTCCGGAATGGCCTGTTTGGAATCAATGGGTGGGTATCCATGATCTGAGTTCAGATCTTAAACAATTAAAAGTTACCAAACCTGAAACAATTCCGGTGATTGTGGGCGATGCGCAGCATCCGGTCACCAAGGGTATGGAAAATTGGGAGATGCTGGATGAACTTTACCTGATGAATGAACCGCACTCCAATAGTTCTCCTCTCTTGACCACCAACCATCCTGATAGTATGCGGACATTGGCTTGGACTCGGCATTATAAAGACCATCGTATTCTCTGTTGGCAGTCTGGCCATGATGATCAAACGTGGACTAACGCGAATTTTATCTCAATTTTACGTCGGGGTATCCTGTGGTGCGCTTCACGAATATAGTTGAGATCGTTTTTTTTTAAAGTAAAGAAGTTGAACCATGACAATGACAAATGAACATACAGATGCAAAAACCCCTTACAAATGGGTGGGTACCCGGCCAGTGCGACATGATGGGCTCGACAAAGTGACCGGTCGTGCCCGCTTTGCTGCAGATCTGATTTTGCCCAGGATGTTGACAGGCCTTGTGCTGCGTTCGCCCCATGCCCATGCGCGAATTCTTTCGATTGATACAACGACAGCGGAGGCCATGCCGGGGGTGGAGGCAGTCATCACCGCGAAAGATTTTCCGGAACCCGATCGCCAGGACTATGTCTCCCGTAATTTGATGGCACGTGACAAAGTGCTTTACGTAGGGCAGGTGATCGCCGCAGTGGCTGCTCTTACCCGACGTCAGGCCAAAGCGGCTACTGAGAAAATTGTGGTCCGATACGAGGAACTCCCTCCCGTGCTCACTATCGATGAAGCCATGGCGGAAGACGCGCCCTTGCTTCACGACGACTTGATTACTGAAGGAATGGACCCGATACCCACCAAAGCGTCAAACGTTTGCAAACGTACTTTGCATGAACGCGGTGATCTTATGGTCGGATTTACAGAAGCTGACCTGGTAATCGAACGGGAATTCTCCACCAAGGTGGTACATCAGGGTTACATTGAACCGCATGCGGCCATAGCGGATACCAGCAAAGACGGTCGCTCTCACATTTGGTGCTCGTCACAAGGACACTTCATGGTACGTTCGGCAACAGCGAAAATGCTCGGTTGGGAAAACTCTCGTATCAAAGTGACACCTGCAGAAATTGGTGGTGGATTTGGGGGTAAAACCACCATATATCTTGAACCTTTGGCAGTCAGGCTTTCAGAGAAAGCAAAGCGACCTGTGAAACTGGTGATGAGCCGTAGTGAAGTCTTTCAGGCCACCGGACCAACTCCTGCCACCAAATTTCGGATCAAATTGGGAGTGCGCAAAGACGGAAAAATCACGGCGGGCCAAGCCTGGTTTGTCTATGAAAGTGGAGGTTTTCCTGGTTCATCGGCGCGGACGGGTGCGATGTGTGTTTTCACCCCCTACAATATTCCCAACTTCAAGATTGAAGGATTCGATGTGGTGGTCAACAAACCAGTCAATAAGGCCTACCGTGCCCCTTCGTCTCCCATGGGCGCATTTGCAACCGATACGCTCCTCGATGAGATTGCTCAAGAGCTCAAAATCGACTCAATCGAGTTGCGTATGATCAACGCGGTGGAAGAAGGTTGCCGCAGACCGGATGGACCAAAATTCGCTCGTATCGGGTTCAAGGAAACTCTGGAAGCCATTCGCAATCATCCCCATTACAAAATTCCATTGGGCCCCAACCAGGGGCGAGGGGTGGCCAGTGGGTTCTGGCCCAACGGAGGCGAAGCTTCCTCGGCCATCGTCAACCTCAATGAAAATGGCACTGCCAGCGTGATAACCGGGAGTCCGGATATTGGCGGAAGTCGTGTTTCGATGGCATTGATGGCAGCCGAAGAGTTAGGCATTGATGTCCAAACCATCCAACCCATTGTTGCAGATACCGAATCTGTCGGGTACACCGACGTCACTGGAGGGAGCCGCGTTACTTTCTCCACTGGAATGGCTGTGGTGGAAGCCTGTCGTCTTATCATTACGCAATTATGCGAAAGGGCCGCAATTATGTGGGATTGCAACGTCGAGGATGTGGAATGGATCGCAGGCAGCGCTCATCACAGAGTGGGCAATGAACCCCCTTTGACGTTGGCCGAGATCACCGCAGAGGCAAAACAGACAGGAGGTCCCATCTCGGCAACTAAATCCCTGCAAGCCAGTAGGGGAGTCGGTCCTGCCTTCTCCACGCAAGTGTGTGATGTCGAGGTTGATCCAGAAACCGGAAAAGTGACCATTTTGAGATACACCACCGCCCAGGATGCCGGTACAGCCATTCACCCCAGCTACGTAGAAGGACAGATGCAGGGGGGAGTCGTGCAGGGCATAGGTTGGGCGCTCAACGAGGAGTATAACCTCGATGAAAAAGGGAATATGGAAAACCCCAGCTTCCTCGATTATCGGATTCCGGTCACCTCGGATCTCCCCATGATCGATACCATTATCGTTGAAGTTCCCAACCCCTCGCATCCTTATGGAGTGAGAGGTGTCGGCGAGGTAGGCATTGTTCCACCTCTTGCTGCCATTGGCAACGCCATTCATGATGCCACCGGAGTGCGTATGCGTGATCTGCCTATGTCCCCCGTGGCCATTCTCAATGCATTGAATAAACAAAATGGCTCGGGGTGAACAGAATATGTTTAAAAGAATTAAGACTTCTGCGTAAGAGGGAGCAACTTGTCGATCATGTTGTTGTGCGCGTCTTCGAGGACTTTCAACTCATTCCGCACTTGGATTTGCAGGTCGACTTTGACTTCTTCGGGATCTGCGAAATCCAAATGGTTCAAAGCATAGGCTAAAAGGGACAAGGGACGACATACCCAATATTGCAAGACCCCATAAAAGATCAACCAAAGGGCTGCAGTTTTAATGAGGGCCCCTGCAACTAACAAAATGAAGCGAATGCGCACTTTTTGAAAGACGATATTCGTATTGGAATACAAACGCGCTTCTCCTAACTTTCGGTTTTGCCCTTCTCGATTTTGATGGTTAATCATATTGGATTGCGAGAACATTCCCATCACACGACCCACCAGTACTTCCCGCCCTTGCCTGTCGACCGTAACCGACTGCCCCTTGGCGTTTATCAAGATTCCCGCGCCAGCCACTATTTCTCCATCCGGATCAACAATTTTAATACCAAGAAGGGATGGATGTCGCGCCACCTCATCCAAGACAAAACGAAGTTGTGTGTTGTCGGACCTCTGCAAAGAGTCGACGATTCCGGATTGGGCGGCGCCGTACAACAAATCCAAATCCTCCCGGATTTGTTTTTCCGCAGTCCGGTAATCCGTGAGCATCAGGATGGTCGTCACCATCATCGTTACTAAAAAATAGAAAGCAAACACAACCTTGAAAATCTGGTTGGCAATGGATTGTTGCGCTTTGATTGATCTGTCGTCGGCCATGAATTTTCCTCCCATGGTATGGTTGAATCGAAGCGGTGGAACCCCTTTCAATCTCCAGTACTTCCAAAACCTCCGGATCCCCGTTCTGTCTCATCCAGGGAAGCGACAAATTCAATCGTACATGGCTCTAACCGGCGCACAATTAATTGCGCAATTCGTTTGTTGAGAAGTTTTTCAGCCGCCGCTTTCGCGTTTCCTCGACCGAGATAACGAAAAGGGAGGAATATTCGACCACGATAATCCGGATCGATCACCCCCACGCTGTTGGCAATTATGAAATGACTTTTCACGATGCTGGAACGAGGGAGTATTTCGGTATAATACCCTCGAGAAATCTGGATAGAAATTCCGGTGTCAAAAAAAAATACCAATTCGTTTAATTGCTCAAAGTTATAAGCGGTGAGATCCAAACCTGCATCGCTCGCGTGGCTGCGCCTGGGTCGGGACATCCCTTCCAGATGGCATTGAATCTTCAGGTGAGCCGGCATCTCAGTTTCCTTTCAACGCTGGAAATCAGGGGGGTGCTGGGTATGGAAGTTGGTGAATTTCTGAATAGTCGCTGCCGTTGCGAGCAGGTGAGCGTCCTCAAATTTGCGCCCCAAAAGCTGCACGCCTATCGGTAACCCTTCGCGGGAGAGTTTAGCAGGAATTGAAATAGCGGGGGTGCGGGTCAAATTGGCCAGGACACTGTATACGTCCGCCAAATACATCAATAGCGGATCCTCCGTTTTCTCTCCGAGTTTGAATGCAGGGAACGGTGAGACCGGCCCTATAATATAATCAAACTCTTGGAGCAGCGTCTCTACTTTCCTCTCAATCATGCTCCTCATTTTGCTGGCTTTGCCATAATATTGATCGTAATAACCGGCGCTCAGGACGAATGTCCCCAACATGATCCGCCGTTTCACTTCGTCACCGAATCCGTGGCTGCGTGATTGTTTGTAGAGAGATTCCAAGGTGTCACTCTGCCGATCTCTCAGTCCGTAGCGGATGCCGTCGAATCGTCCGAGATTGGAGCTTGCTTCCGCAAATGCCAGAATATAGTAAGTGGGAATCAGATATCGAGTTAAGGGAAATGATCGTTCTTCTACCACCGCGCCATTATCTTTCAAGAAACTCACCATTTCCTGGGTACTTTCATTAACCTCTGCGCTGACCGTTGCTTCGTCCATGTATTCTCTGGGAAAGCAAATCTTCAATTGGGAGAGATCAATAGATTCAGGGGATGGTATGGCTTCGGTCCTCGCAGACGTGCTGTCTCTGGAGTCATAACCCTGGATGACAGAAAGTCCGTAAGCGCAGTCTTCCGCACTCCGTCCCAAGCATCCAATTTGATCCAATGAAGAACCATAGGCCACTAGTCCGTATCGAGAGACTCTTCCATAGGTGGGTTTGAAACCCGTTATTCCACAAAAGGCTGCCGGTTGTCGAATGGATCCACCTGTATCGGACCCCAAAGCTAACAGGGACATACCCGTCGCAATCGATACTGCCGATCCTCCACTGCTCCCTCCCGGCACCTTTTCCACGTTCCAAGGGTTCCTGGTGGGAAGAAATGCGGAATTTTCGGTGGAAGAACCCATAGCAAATTCATCCATATTGGTCTTGCCTATGATCAATGCATCTTCCTGGAGTAACTTTTCCACGACTGTTGCATTGAAAGGCGCTTGAAAGTTTTCCAAAATCCGTGAGCCGCAGGTCGTTTTCAGTTGTGAATCCTGAACGACAATGTTGTCCTTCAGAGCTACCGGAATTCCTGCGAGTTTTCCCAAAGGCTCTTCTTTGTCGGCTTTCTCGTCTATTGATTCTGCCCACTGCATCGCCCGGCTTCTATCCACCAGGGAAAGGAAGACATTCAGTTGGCCGTTATAGCGTTCTATATTGTCATAAATTAACATCATGACGTCACGAGCCTTGATTTGTCGGTTCTTGATCCGTTCAACCAACCGCTCCAACGACAATCCAACAATCGCTTGCAAGGGCTTCACATTCCTTTCAGTTCGTTGACTTGGTCCACATATTTTTGTTGCGCTTCTTGGCGGGACATTCCTTTCAATTGTTCCCAGGCATTGTATTTGGCACGCGCAACAAAATCCGCCATACTCGGCACCTCTCCGCTCACGTCTCCCTCCATGCCTTGCTTGTATAAGCTGTACAACTTCAGGAGTGTTTCATTACTCGGACGTTCAGTTAGTTGCCTCGCTTCTGCAGCAGCCTTTTCAAATTCTTCTTGTAATGCCACCTGTCCTTATCTCCTCATTTTTTTATTTATCAAAGAGGCACGCTCTGCCAGCGGAATTGCATACTGCTCTGAAATCTATTCAATAAAAGTGTTATTTGAGAAGGGACCTTCATCATGAACACGATTCATATTCAATAATACCTGTCACTCTGGATATTATCCAGCTAGAAAATGGTACAGATTCGACCGGTGGCTTGTCAAGTGGTTTTCAGACCCGGGAATCTTTTCAATGTTATTGAACGGAACGGCATCTGAGTGTCCCCGGATTTGAGCAGATTTATTGATTTTTTTGCGAATCCCGCATTTTTTTGCATTTGGGGGTTGACATCGCGCAAATAGTAGTAGTGCTAAAACCATGCCTTCACTAAGTTGTTTTAGTGAATGTTTATTCCTTACGATCTAAGATCCCAGGGTGCGCTACCGTTAAAGGGATTTCCGGATAAGGTCGAAGACTGATTCCCTTCTTTTTTTTCAAAGGAGGGAAAGCGTATTATATTTTGGAATATCCCCTTAACTGACGTACAACTGAAAGAAATAGACTTCCCGTGACTGAAGTAACAACTAAAAAGGTTTTCACGATAGAGCAAAAAAGACGCTCGCGCTTGATGGAATTCTTCCGGAGGCTTGTCCGGGAACAGCCCTTGGGCACCGTGGGCGGCATCATCGTGCTGTTGCTGCTTTTCTGCGGCATCTTCGCTAATTTCCTGGCTCCCTATGGGATGAACGAAATTCACCTTCTGGACAGGTATGCTCCGCCTTCCGGGAAATACCTGCTGGGTGCCGACCAGCTGGGGCGAGACATCCTCAGTCGAATTATCTACGGGGCGCAAATTTCGGTGATCATTGGCCTCTCCGCAACCAGTATCAACCTGGTGGTTGCCCTGCTGACCGGCGCGACGACCGGGTTCTTCGGCGGCAAGGTCGATATCGTGGTGCAGCGGTTTGTCGATGCCTGGATGGCCTTCCCCGGGCTGCTCATTCTGATCACGGTGATGTCGTTGGTCGGTCAGGGCCAGCTGCAAATCATCCTGGTCCTGGGTATTGCCGGCGGTATCAGCGGTTCGAGAATCGCGCGAAGCGCAGTCATCGGCATCAAGGAAAATGTGTATTTTCTGGCCGCGAAGGCCGTAGGCGTCCCCATGTACCAAATTCTCTTCCGGCATGTGCTGCCCAACATCATGGCAACCATGATCGTCATTTTTACCGTGACCATTGGCGACGTGATCATTGCCGAGGCCTCCATGAGCTTCCTCGGTCTCGGGCTGCTTCCCGATGTGGCCAGTTGGGGTGGGATGCTCAGTTGGGAAGGAGGCCGCTACATGGAGAGGGTCCCGGCGCTGGCGCTCTGGCCCGGGCTTTCCCTATTCATCGTTGTCTGGGGCATCAACATGTTCGGCGACGCGCTCAGAGACCTGCTCGACCCCAGCCTGAGGAGCGGTGGCGGGCGCTATGGTGCCACGAAGGGGAAACGAAAACGAGGGTTCTTTGCCAGATTTTTCAGTAAAAAATAGGTCGAGTTTTTGTTTTAACCCTATCAGATAGTCTTGTTAACCATCCAGAAAGAGAAATTATTATGCTTAATATTGAACCAACCTACGCAACCCTGGGCGCCGTGGTCACCGGCATTGACCTCTCCTCACTCGAAGATACCACCTGGAGCAAGATTGAGGCGGCCTTTCACGAGTATGGGGTTTTGATTTTCCCAGAGCAGCATCTCTCGGTAGAAGCGCAGGTGGCATTTACCTCAAGATTCGGAGAGATTGAACTCATGGGGAACCATTACGACGAGAAATTCGTCTGGGTCAGTAACCAGCGGAAGGATGGAACCTTTTACGAAAAGAGCACACGTGAGTCATTAGGGTCGATCGCTAACGAAGGTTGGCATACCGATAGCTCCTACATGAGGCTCTCCGCCAAGGCGTCATTGCTCTCAGCCCACGTTGTCCCCTCGCAAGGGGGTCAGACCGAATTCGCTGATATGCGGGCGGCCTACGATGCCCTGGACGACGCCACCAAAGCACAAATTGCCAATCTGTCCGCCTACCATTCGCTTTTCCAATCCCAAGCCAGGGCCGGTCTTGTTATGAAAATCGGGGATGGCTACGGATATGAGGACAAAGTCCCCCCCTTGAGACCCCTGGTTAAGGTCCATCCGGTGACCAATCGTCCCGCACATTTTATCGGCCGTCATGCTTATGAAATCCCTGGACTCGAACCGGAAGCGGGCGAGAAACTGCTTGCCGATCTGACAACTTTCGCCTGCCAGGCTCCACGGACCTACCAGCACAATTGGCAGCCTGGAGACATCGTCATCTGGGACAACCGCTGCGTGCTCCACCGAGCCTGCCCCTACGATCGAAACGAACCCAGGACCATGCTCACGACTCGGGTGGCAGGTGACCCCGCCACCGAGTTTGCTCTCAATGCTTAAGTAGCAAGGCCATACGTTTGCATTTCATCGGATGGAAGCGTTCACTCAAAACGTGGTCTTCCGACAAATCTATCCGGATCCGCAGGGATTTTCGGGTCCACTATACCGGCAATTAAAAAGGAAATCTGGATGCAAAATACAAGGGATATCGATGTATATTGTTTTTATTGTCAATAAATGGCTTATGGGCGCTCATAACCGTGCGATAGAGATGCTTATATTTGTCGGTGAACACTTTAAGACTTTTAGCCTGAGTGACCCAGCCGGATTTGACTTCAATCGGTAATACGGCCTCACCCCCTCATAAACTCAACCTCGGCTGTTCTTTCTCTCCAGCTATACACATCTTTTACGCCTGAACAGACGAATTCCTGTGCGACATAATTCTCGGCATAATATCCCTATTTTTTTCCAAAAGACTCAACAGATTTTTGAAGTCTGGGCTCGTTAGCATTGATTTCCTTTATGATCAGTGAATCTAATATCATCTCCAGTGCAGCCTGAAAAATCGCTGCTTCCCCTTGTGCCTGCCAAAAGACAATATCAAATTGCTCATCTTCCCCAAGTTTTTGATACGATTCAAGTATTTCTGTCATGCAACCTCCTTTTTCGACCGGACGATAGGGTTTAGCCGCTGTTGGAAGCGGGAGCATCGACGGCGCATACGCTGTAGTCAGTCAGCTTATACAGTCTTGATACCTAACAAGGATGACACCGGATGCACAACTCAAAAAAGATATTTGTATCGAATCAGAAGAAACACAATCCGGGCGAAGAGAAAGAAAACTCAACACAAATTTCCCTTTACACCCTCATTTTCAATTGGTAAGGTCTTCAGAAAAATTTTTATTTTCCTACTATAAAGGCATCAGTCAAGAGAATAATGAATAAATTTCTAACCAGCCTACTATTCGTGGTCCCAAAGGCCAACATGTTACTTTTTCGAAGTGGATTGAAAAAAATTGGAGTTGTCACACAATGGGGATAAATCTACGACAATTTTTATTCATCATAAAGAAGCTCAAAATGAGAAACTAACCACTTTTTCGCTTGAAACCCTGTATCGCCAGCCCGCTGGATTCCCGCTTGTGTGGGGAAAACCAAGTGTGTTACAATCTTGTGTGTCAGAACAATTATCATTTAGAAAGGGAGACTCATGACTGATTTTAAAGCAATCGCCTCCTCGCTCGAGGAACGGGGCTTCTGCGTTGTCCCGGAATTCCTCAGCCGTGATGAGATCGACTTCCTCGTGGAAGAATTCGATGCCAGCCCAGACTATTCCCCGCAAACGAAAAATATGCATAACACGCGGCACCTCGGCGACGAGCCAATTGCCGGTCAAACCGGAGCGCTGCGTTCTAACGCGATGGGACGAAAAGAAACCTTCCAGAGAATAGGTCCGTGGATGGAAGCCTTCGCCCAGGGAATCACCGGAGCCAGGGCCGCGCTCTATCAAATCCTCTATCTCCAGACTCCGGTAACCAGTCTTTCCTTTCATCAGGATTTCGATCATTTTTACCTGACGGAATACAATCGGACTCATCTCAATTTCTGGATTCCATTGGTCAAGCCTTACCCCACCGAGGCGGGACTGCGCCTGATTCCCTGGGATCGGCTTGGTGAAAAGTCGTCGCGACTCTTCAACCTCTGTCGGCGCTCGGGCGCGAGTAGATTTTACTCACTTCGTGACGGGGGAACCTTGTATATTTCCGACTGGAGCGGAGTCCACTACCTCGAGGAGAACCTCGAAATCGAGGAGGTCATGGAGACTCCGGCAGTGGGACCTGGCGACCTGTTGCTGCTGCGCGTCAACACCATCCATGCGACGCAGACGACCAACGATCGGCGCCTCGCGGTATCGTTGCGCACCTGCGATCCGGAGACGCCGATCGACTGGCATCGGGTGGCAGGCAGTCCCACCATGGCAATGATGCAACGTCTCGGAGGGGAAAAGGGGGGAACGGGTCCCAACAAGTTGTTTTTCCCGGTCTTTCAACACGTCCAGGAAAACGACTTCGGCATCACCCTGGAGGACATTGTACCGACCCTGACTGGCGAGCGCGAGTAGATGAACAGAGCAATAATTTGAAAAATATTTGATCCATCTGAAACGTAGAGCCTTTAGTGTGTTAGCCACCTGTTGTGCCGGGGGAAAGCACTAACATATGAAAACCCTCCCATGGGATAGTGTGGTTTTTGGACTTTCACTCCCAAACGCATTTTTTGGCGAAACTTATTGAGATTCTGAGTTCGATTACCCTGATATTTACGATACACAGAGTAATCGGAGGATCTCCCTTGTCATTGCCGGAAGTCTCTGATTCTCCCGCGGCTAACATTTCAGTTAAGCTGTTTTGCAAGATTATGGAGCGAGGCAAGCCCCATCTTTATATTGATTCCTGGAAGATGTTTGTAGTGCTTATCATTACCAGTTATCAAAGGCATTTGTTGAACAATGGAAGTGGCTCCAATCAGGGCATCGGCAAGTTCCATTGAATGACTCAAAGCGTATTGTTCGACAAAGAACATGGCTTTCGTTGAAATCATTTCATCGATTTGAAGGACTTTAATGTCTCATAAATGGTCTAAATCCTCCGTCTTCCAGACGGAAAGAGAGCTTCAGTCAAAATTAGAATCGCATTGAGATTTCCCATGAATTCCCCCTCATGTGAGTGTCAGTGATTTTGTACAAAAAGCCAAAGGGCGGAGTTCGCGAAAAATTCAAATGGAATTCCAACCGATTTTGAAAAATCGCTATTGGGGCCGACCTTTCTGGGCGCGAGGATTTTTTAGTGCGACCCGTGGTAATGTGACTGATGAAATGATTTATGAATATATCAACAATCACTCTGATGCCCATCAACCGGATCACATTGACAATATCCGGCTCGAATGATAGCTTTAGCTGAATGTTGGGCTTATAGCCCTTTGCGTAAATCCTTCAGCTTCAGCTGAGGGTGGTTTAATTTTCCTAAATAGACCTTGAGGTTAATATGAGTAGAGAGTATTCATCAATAGAAAAGACGGTACTGGTGGATTATGGAACCGAAGAATCAGCCATGGTTCGTTACCGGGAGGAGGGCACCCAACGTGCTTTGGCACTCGACAACCGAGGAGCGATCCGTTTTGATGAAGACGGTCGTCTCGATCCGGCCATCCTGCAATCCTATTCACGCAACGGGTTCTATATTTTCGACGAGGTGCTCAAAGAAGAGGAACTCCAGGACATCGAACAAGATCTGACCGATCTGCTGGACCAGGCTCCGGTCACCAAAGATTCGCAAGTGGATCATAAAGGACGCCCAGCTTTCAATGCAGCTTGCCAATTGCAAGAAATTAGTTGGGTCAAACCCCTTTCCGATGAGGTTGGCGGAACCAGCAAAATGCATGGTCGTCATCCGGCAAAGATGTTTGAACCCGTGCCCCCGGAAGATGCCCCGGAGTTTGTGTTACAATTCATCAATGGTTCCTTGCAGTTTTCTGAAACCTGCCTACACGTTTATGGGCATCCCCAACTCCTTGCCATTGCTGAAGCGATCAACGGTGAGGATTTCACCCCATTCAATGAGGGGCTGTGGATCAAGTATCCCAGGCTGGGGGGTTCCGTCGCCTGGCACCAGGATGGCGTCACCCATTGGGACAACCCCGATCTCGATGAAAACACCCACGGTTTCAATTTCATGGCACAACTTTATGGATGCAATGCCGCAAACGGCGTCTGGGTGGTACCGGGATCTCATCGGCAAGGCAAGGTAGACATCAAAGCCAGGGTGAAGGAAGCGGGGTCGGACCGTCTGCCCGATGCTGTGCCGCTGATCTGCAATCCAGGGGATATCGTCATCTGCAATCGTCAGATCCTTCATGGCTCCTTCGCGAACACCAGCCCCGACTTTCGCGTTACCATCAACTTCGGTTTCCATCGGCGTCAGTCGGTGTTGGATGTGCCCAGTAAAGTGCAGGCCAATCCTGATGCTATCTACGATGCAGCCTATATCCGTGAGCGTTCGCGGTTGATCATGTATGCCATCGACGCCCGGCGAAAAAAATATCCGGAGGAATCCCCTTTTGTGTACAAACCTTTTGCAGGACAAGAGGAAGCCTATCGCTGGACCCCCAAAGCAAAAGCGGGGCTCATAGACTACCAGCTACAGGATCTCCGGATCTAGCCAACGACCTGTTTTGATTTTCACACGGGCAGTTCTGACAGCGTATTATGCAGTTGATGACACAAATGGCAGGAAAGATTATCACCCATCACTTGCTTGTCATAGAAGCTTTGGTGTAATGTAAATGAGTTTGTGAAAAGTAGTGGTTCTGTATACCAATGTCTTGCTGGTTTCAGTGTCTTCTTTATCTCCTTATCATTCAAAAGCCCCTGCCATAGGGGGCATCTCCAAGAGTTTTGACATTAGAGGAGTTACATCAAGACCACCCCACTATTTGGACGGATTTTGTTTGGAGCTGTAGTGAACCCATCAAGTGACTTGGTAAGGTTTGATTTTTCCATTTTTTTTTTCGTAAGAGAGATCACAAACGATTTTTTAAACTCAGAATATCACGAAACGGCCAAGTGGTGATCTGATCACTAACAGCGTATTGATGGTCTCTTGGATAGACAATAAAAAGGTGTTTCAACTTCAGATCATCTAGAGCGATGTTCATGGATTTTGTCACTTAAGGATCTAAAACGACTGGTGAAAAGGGGATTGATACGGGAGGATTTCTTCTACCGCATCCACATTATTCCCATGCACTTGCCGCCTCTCAGGGAACGTAAAGAGGATATCCCCCTTTTGATCGAGCATTTTATGCAAAACTACCCTTCCTCAAAGAACCTGCCCAAAATCACTGTTGCTGTCATGGAAGTTCTGACCTCCTATGATTGGCCGGGAATCGTCAGGGAACTGATCAATACCATGCATCGCTACCTGACGCTCAAGAAACTCGACATCCTCGATACCTCTTTCATCGATGCCAGCCAAACAGAACCACCAGTCTCGGTTGAGGAGCGTGAAACCAATAAATCCTTGGATGCCACTGTGAAGCGATTCGAAAAACTGTATTTGATCAAGGTGCTGGAAGAAACAACTGGCACCAGGGCAACATTTCAGCCCTCCTGGGGGTTGATCGTAAAACATTGTATCGAAAAATAGTCCAATACCTTCTCAAACCTTCATAAAGAGAAGATGGTTTTGATGGGCCCCTTAAAACGCGAAGTGGTGACGCCGAGAGAAAGCCGTCTCGGGGAATCCCAAAGGAGGTTATGAAGATCGCTTCGGGAAACCATCAAATACTTCCTCAAGACTAGAAGCATCAAGGATTCGTTCTGCTAACGATTCTAATTCGGAGACGGGCAAGCCTGCAAGTATCCTTTGCTGTGATTCGGTGAGCGGGCCAAATTTTTTCTCCAGAAGTTTGACAACGAGTTGTAGGGCTTCTTGCTGGACACCTTGTTGGACACCTTGTTGGACACCTTGCTGGACACCTTGCTGAAGGCCTTCTTGTCTTAATTGTTCGGCAATGGTCATGATTACCTCTTGTGCTTTTTCAGAAACAAGTTGTTCTTGGATTTGAGGAATCACAATGGCTTTCTCTAAATGAGGACTCCCTTGGAATAAATAATATAGCACAGTTTCTAGAGATTCCAATCCCGTTTCTTTTTGAGCGAACTCGTTGAGTAAAGGCAAAATGGTTTCGATCAGGTATTCCTGGAGATCCGGGGAATCGATATGCTTCATGAGCAAAAGTGCCACTCTCAATAACAGTTGACCTTTGATTTCCTCATCAGACAATTTAGATAAATCCATCAGGCTATAGGTAAAATTGGGAACGTAGGGTTTTAAGGCATGAGGAACTTCAAGAAATTCATGAAAGCTCAAGCTCACCTTCCATGACGTTGCTCCCTGGTAGAGCACCATCGGGAAGATCAACGGGATCGGTTCTTTGGGATACTGTTTTTTATGCTGTTCCCAGATATTGACCATGTAGACTAAAAGACGAAAAGGCATATCAGGATGAGGACGCCGTTGGTGTTCTAAATGCAGATAGAAATAGCCCTTGAAACCGGAGAAGCGGGTTTCATAGAGCAAATCGCTGCGTCGATTACGCAATGCTTTTTGTACAAAATCCCCAGGGGCCAAATGCATGATGGACCAATCCATTGATTCTTTGACATTGACTGGAAGATATTCTTCGAAAAAGGAGCGCGCAGTCTGAAGATTACTGAACTGCTGGAGAAAAAAATTGTTATGAATCGGGGCTTTCGTTATGGCCATGAGCGGATTCCTCTGGCGGTTGCGATCCTCTTTATAGGACCAAAGCCGACCCTTTGTCAACCTTGGCTCGCCACAAAGCTAAATCTTGTGTTTTTCAAAGTATCCAAATGCTGTTCAAATGAATTCCCCATTTCAAGGGCATCGAAAATGTTTCCATCGAGCACGTGCACGTGCACGATGACGAACCCGAGCACGTTTCTGCAAAAGCCGATTGTCTCTGACCCCACCCAAAGGACATGATTTCATTCAGATAAAATCGAATAGGGCATATCTGCCCCAATCTAGGATTAGTGTTTAATGTCTCATAAATGGTCTAAATCCTCCGTCTTCCAGACGGTAAAGAGAGCTTCAGTCAAAATTAGAATTGCCTTGAGATTTCCCATGAAATAGTTGTATCTCATTCCATGGGAACTTCATATTCAAAAGGGAGCCTCAGCACCTATCATCATCGCTTTCACCTGGTGTGGATCACCAAATATCGTTACAAAATCATGAATCAGGAGATCAAGAAGAGGGGTCGCGATATTGTCGGCCAAGTGGCTGAAGAGATGCGAGTCCATATTGAAAGCGGGGTTGTTTCTTCTGATCAGGTTCATCTTTTTGTCTCAATTCCCCCTCATGTGAGTGTCAGTGATTTTGTACAAAAAGCCAAAGGGCGGAGTTCGCGAAAAATTCAAATGGAATTCCAACCTATTTTGAAAAATCGCTATTGGGGCCGACCTTTCTGGGCGCGAGGATTTTTTAGTGCGACCAGTGGTAATGTGACTGATGAAATGATTCATGAATATATCAACAATCACTCTGATGCCCATCAACCGGATCACATTGAGAATATCCGGCTCGAATGACAGCTTAAGCTGAATGTTGGGCTTATAGCCCTTTGCCTAAATCCCTCAGCTTCAGCTGAGGGTGGTTTAATATTTATGATGTGTCATGCTGGTCCCGGATCATCCCGGAATAGATCCGGGACCAGGATGATCCGGCATCCAAATATCGCCCGTATCCCCCTGGATTCCTGATCAAGCCAGGAGTGACACGTTTTTTAACTCCTGATTCACTTATAATTTTAGCTTGATTCCTTTTGCGGAGATTTTATTTTAGATACTGAAAAAATCTTTACTGGGAAAATAATAAACAAGCCGCATTAATAGAGGAGATTTCATGGCGGAAGTAAAATGGCATCAAGTGGGCAACGTTTCCAATATCACCGTAGATCAACCACTGTCGGTGGACGTCAATGGAATTGCGATTGGGATCTATCAGGTTGGAGAAGAGTATCATGCAATTGAGGATATCTGTCCTCATGCTTATGCAATATTAAGCGAAGGTTTCATCGAAGGATGTGAAGTGGAGTGTCCCCTGCATGAAGCAACCTTTAATATCACCAATGGCAAATTATTGAGTGGACCAGCAGATCGTGACTTACAGACATTTCCCGTTAAAACCGAAGGAAACCTGATTCTGGTACAAGCATGATGGGCTGGATTTCCTGCCTTTCAATCACCCTTTTGTAAGGCACAATCGTCATCAAGGTGAGTAGGGAGCGAATTCCAATGAGCAACAACATTCAATCCATAGTCATAGTGGGCGCCGGTCAGGCGGGAGGATGGTGCGCCAGGTCATTACGCAAGGAAGGATTTGAAGGAACAATCACTTTGATTGGAGACGAAAATCGCCTTCCATACGAACGTCCACCGTTGTCCAAATCGGTTCTTTCCGGTGTAGACGAAGCGGAAGTTTGCCAATTGTACAGCGATAGCGTCTTTGCGGAATTGCAATTGAATTTTCTGGCAAATGACCCGGTAATTGCACTCCATCGTTCGGATCATTCCGTCCGATTACAATCCGGCAAAAGTGTTTCCTACGATCGTCTGATACTTGCCACAGGAGGAAGAGCCCGCACTCTATCGGGTCTCCAGGGAGATCGAGTACACGTCATCCGCACCATTGAAGATTCTTTACGTTTGAAAGAAGCACTTGCCTCCAGCAATAGTCTGCTGGTGCTTGGCGGAGGGTGGATCGGTCTGGAAGCGGCTGCTACGGCAACAAATTACAATGTCGCCGTCACCGTCGTGGAAGCGCAGAATCGTCTCTGCATCCGCGCGGTGCCACCAATTTTGTCGGATTACCTCCTCGATCTTCACAAGCGCCACGGTATTCGTATTCATCTCGATGCCCAGGCAAAGGATTGGATAACCGACTCTGAGAAAGTTACGATTTCATTGGGAAACGGTAAGACACTTGAAGCAGATCACTTGCTGGTAGGCATAGGGCTTGCGCCCGAGACCCGTCTTGGTGATGACGCGGGGTTGCGTATCGATAACGGGATTGCCGTGGATAGCGACTGGCGGACTTCCGACAAAAGCATCTTCGCAATTGGAGATACGGCCAACCGGTACGAAAAAAGTCGCAAGAGCTCCCTTCGTTTGGAATCCTGGGCCAATGCCATGCACTCGGCTGAGGCGGTAGCCAAAATCATTTTGAATCACGACGGGGGACCCGAGGAAATTCCCTGGTTCTGGTCAGATCAATTCGACGTCAATATCCAGATGCTCGGCGTCCCCACTCGTTGGACAATCCCTATTATGCGCGGCAATCCGCAGGAGGATAGTAGCGCAATCTTTTTTGAAGAAAATGGATACCTGACAGCAACCATTACCATCAATCAACCCCGAACCATGCAAGTCGCCAAGCGTCTGATGGCGCGGCGCAAAGCTGTCACCCGTAATCAATTGGCAGATGAAAACGTGAATTTGAAAGCGCTACTCCGATAATGCACCTGGTGTTTTATTGCGCAGGATGATTCCACTCAGTCCGCCGTCACTGGAGTTTTACAAATGGACAAACTGGATCACGAATCCCTTCTCTACAAAATCAGACACTCACTGGCGCATATTCTAGCTCAATCCGTTTTACAGATCCGACCGGATGCGAAACTGGGATTTGGTCCCCCAACCGAAACAGGATTTTATTATGATTTTGATATGGCGGATGCATTGACTGCTGAAGATTTGAAAGTGCTGGAAAAAAAGATGAAGCAAATCATCAAGGCCAATCAAAACTTTCAACGGGAAGATTTACCCTTTGACATCATGGTCAAACGGCTGGAAGCGGAGGAGCAATCTTTTAAAATCGAATACGTGCAGGATTTGAAAGAAAAGGGAGAAACCTCTTTCAGCATTTTCAGTAACGGTCCATTTTGGGACATGTGCGAAGGTCCGCACGTGGCCACAACCCGGGAAATTCCCCTGGATTGTTTCACGCTTGATTCGTTGGCAGGCGCTTATTGGCGAGGTTCGGAAGAAAACAAAATGCTTCAACGAGTCTATGGCCTGGCCTTTGAATCAGGCGATGCCTTGCGTGATTTTCTGAAGAGGCGCAAACTGGCCATGGAACACGACCATCGAAAGCTCAACAACCAACAGCAATATTTTGTCATCGAAGAGGACGTCGGCAAGGGATTGCCCCTCTGGTTGCCCAACGGTACGATTCTAAGGGACGAACTGGAAAAACTGGCCAAGGAAAAGGAGTTTCAGGCAGGATACCAACGGGTTGCGACTCCGCACATTGCCAAAGAAAACCTTTATCACACTTCCGGACATTTGCCCTATTATGCGGAAGATATGTTTGCTCCCATGGAAGTGGATGGCGAAAAGCTGTACCTGAAACCCATGAACTGTCCCTTTCACCACATGATCTACAAATCTTCCTCACGAAGTTACCGGGACCTGCCATTACGCCTGGCGGAATACGGAACCTGTTACCGCTATGAACAATCGGGTGAATTGTCCGGATTACTGAGGGTTCGAGGTTTCACCATGAATGATTCACACATTTATTGCACCCCGGAGCAAGTCAAGGAAGAATTCATTCGAGTGATCCATTTGCATCTCGATTATTATCAATTATTTGGTTTGAAGGACTATTGGGTGCGTTTATCCCTCTCTGATGAAGACAGTAAAAAATTCGTTTCCGATCGGGAAGCCTGGGAGACCGCGGAAAAGATCGTCACCGAGGCTATGGAGGAGGTCGGGGTGCCATTCGAATCCATGAGAGGTGAAGCCGCCTTTTACGGACCGAAAATAGATTTTCAAATTGTCAATGTGGTGGGACGAGAAGAAACGGCTTCGACCAATCAACTGGACATGATCCAACCTGAACGATTCGATCTTTCCTATATCGGCCCTGACAATGAGCAACACCGTCCCATCATTCTCCACCGTGCGCCCTTGGGTACCCATGAGCGATTCTGCGCATTTTTAATCGAACACTACGGAGGTGCCTTTCCTACCTGGCTTGCTCCTGTTCAAGTGCGAATATTGCCCGTCGCTCCGGTTTTCTGTGAGTATGCGTTTGACTTGCAGAAAGAATTGCGCTCTCATTTTATTCGTGCGGAAGTGGACGATTCCCATGAGTCATTTGGCAAAAAAATTCGCAACGGAGCCATTGCAAAAATCCCGAATTTATTGATCGTAGGGGAAAAAGAACATTCTGCGAAATCGGTTACCTGGAAAAAATATGGCATACGAGAGCAACAATCTCTTGCATTCGAAGAGTTCCAAAGTATCATTTTGCAAAAAATAAAAAATCGCAGGGACTGAACATTCCCTCTCTTTTTTAACTGCATTGCGACTTCAGAAAACATGTTAGCACGTACTAAAATCGAGGCCTTGCTGTCAGGATATTCATGTGGTCGGCAAGTTTGCGTGCGAGGATGGATACGAACCAAGCGCGATTCGAAAAACGTCTCCTTCATCAACCTCAATGACGGCTCCAACCAGAGAGGAATTCAGATCGTCATCGAAGCGAATTTGGATAACTACGAGCAAGCGCTTTCCCTCAATACGGGAGCAGCCATCGAAGTGACTGGCTGCTTGGTCGCATCACCGGGAAAAGGGCAGTCCTTCGAGATTCAGGCGAAACAACTCAAAATTTATGGTAATGCTCCTGGCGACAGTTATCCCCTGCAAAAAAAAGGTCACACGCTCGAGTTCTTACGGGAAATCGCTCACTTGCGTCCACGCACCAACACCCTGGGTTGCGTCTTTCGTATAAGAAACGGCTTGGCGCAGGCAGTCCATCGATTTTTTCAAGAGCGTCATTTCATCTATATCCACGCCCCCATCATCACTGCCAGCGACGCGGAAGGCAGTGGAGAATTGTTCCGGGTGACCGCTTTTGATCCGGAGTATCCTCCCAGGAACGAATCGGGAGAGCTCGATTATTCCCGAGATTTTTTTGGCAAACCCGTTTTTTTGACCGTCTCCGGACAGTTGGAAGCCGAAATCTTTGCTTTGGCTTTGAGTGACGTCTATACATTCGGTCCCACCTTCCGTGCGGAAAATTCAAACACTTCCCGGCACCTTGCGGAATTTTGGATGATCGAACCGGAAATGGCATTTTGTAACCTGGATGAAATGTGTCGTTTGGTGGAAGAATTTTTGAAATATCTGCTCACTTTCTGCTTGGAGCACCATGCCGATGACCTGGCGTTCCTGCAAAAATTGTACAACAAGACCTTGATGGAGACTTTAGAAAGTATCGTTCATTCGTCTTTCAAAAAAATCACTTATGGTGATGCAGTGGAGGTTCTGCAAAATTCCGGTCAATCCTTCGAGTTTCCTGCGCAATGGGGATCTGATTTGCAATCGGAACACGAACGCTTTCTCACCGAACAACATTTCAAATGCCCGCTTGTAGTGGTCGACTATCCCAAAGAAATTAAAGCATTTTATATGCGTCAGAACGATGACGGAAACACTGTGGCCGCCATGGACGTGCTTTTTCCGCATCTCGGAGAAATGATCGGAGGCTCCCAACGAGAAGAACGCCATGACCTGCTCTTGGAACGGATGAGAGAAACAGGAATGGATGAAATGCACTATAGTTGGTATCTTGAACTACGCCGCTTCGGTACAGTTCCACATTCGGGTTTTGGACTCGGATTTGAGCGCATGGTGCAATTTGTTACCGGTATGAGCAATATCCGGGATGTCATCCCCTTTCCTCGTGTCCCGAACAACGCCGATTTCTAAGTCAAAGAGACCCTTGAATATTTTGATTGGCAGTAATGTGCACTGGTGGAATGCGGATGCCGCCTATGCCGCCGTTACTGCTGAAATCCTGGAAGGCGCAGGACATCGCGTCTTTGTCCTCACACGTCCCCACACGGCAAATTTCGCGCAACTTCAAAAACGAGGTTTGAGGCTATTGACGGATATAGATTTGAACACCTGCAATCCCTTCCGGCTGTATTTTTCTTATCAACGATTGAAGCAATTTCTACGAATTCAGCAAATTCAAATCGTCAATCCACACCGTTCCGAAGGTCTATTCGTATATGTTTTATTAAAATGGTCCCTGAGATCTTTCAAACTGGTTCGTACTCGCGGGACTGCTCGCGCGGTTCGTGGAGGGTGGCTCAATCAAATGATTTATCGAGATTGGGTGGACGCCCACATTTTCACAGGGGAAGCGGTTTTGGAACGCGTGTTGAAAAGAGTTGAAGTTCCCCGGTATAAACAAAATGTGATCCACTACCCCGTCGAGAGAGCGGAGTTACCTCCATCCGTTGATTATACGAAAGCATTCAATATCCCGCGGGATCATCGGGTCCTGGCCATTGTAGGCAGGCTCAGCCCGTTGAAGGGACATCAATTGTTGTTGAAGAGTTTTCAATTGCTCAGGCGTCAACTTCCCCGCACTGTTTTACTGGTCTTGTTTAATCACCCGGACTTTCAATGCGCCGAAATGCAAGCGCTCGAGGAAACGAGTAAAATATTAGGAATAGAAGCAAACGTCCGTTTTATCGGGGTTCGCGCAGACATACGCAGCATCATGAAATTCGTGGACGTGGGAGTGGTGAGTTCGCTGGATTCGGAAATGATCTGCCGGGTTGCGGTGGAATTCTTCTCCGTGGCAACTCCAGTCGTCGCTTTACCCACCGGATGTCTGCCGGAAATCGTAAAAAATGAAGTCAATGGTTTTGTAGCGAAAACTGCTACTGCAGAAGATCTCTATGAGGCATTGAGAAAAATCTTAGAAGAGGATGAGCTTCTTGAAAAATTAAGTCGAGGGGCATTGGAACAGGCAAGGAAACTCTTTTCTCATGAATTGTTTCTGAAGAAAACCATGCGGGTCTTTGAAGCTGCTCTTTTTAAATCCCCTCCCTCAGAGGGAAATTAGAGGAGGGGGAAGCATTCAAATGTCCATTTTCCAGGAACGGTGGGAGATGATAGGGCCCGGTTCAATCGTTGCAAAAAATTCTCACGTGATATTTCGCAAGCCCCCATGCGCTTCAAGTGACCGGAGCTGACCTGGCAATCGACCAGTTCCACCCGCCAGTTTTTCAATTGTTCCACCAGGGCTACAAGTGCAATTTTTGAGGCATCACTCATCCAGGCAAACATCGATTCTCCGAAAAAACATTTCCCCAGATAAACGCCATACAGCCCCCCCACCAACTCTCCTCCATGCCAGCTTTCCACGGAATGGGCATATCCCAAATCATGCAGGCGCGTATAAGCTTCTCGCATTCGGGGGGTGATCCAGGTGCCTTTACTTTGTCGCCGTGGCATTCCACATGCGTAAATAACCTGTTCAAATGCCGTATCGCTTTTGATTTGAAAAGTTTGCTTTTTGAGCACTTTGCGCAAACTTTTGGAAATCTTGAGGGAAGCGGGCTCCAAAATCAATCGGGGATCCGGACTCCACCACAAAATGGGTTGCCCTTCTTCATACCAGGGGAAAATCCCCTGCCGGTACGCAGCCAGCAGACGTTCCGTCGACAAATCCCCACCCACTGCCAGGAGACCCTCCGGTTCCGCATGGCTTTGAGGAGGAAAAATCAGCAATTCTTCTGATAACTGGTAAACCGGCACATGCATCCATCGGAAAAATACCAAGATTGCGTCGTCAATGGATTGCCAATACGGCAATCACAGACTGGCATGGATGGCTTTCAACATGGCCTCGATATCGGAATCCGATAATTTACCGTCTTTGCTGAAAACGACTTTCCCCTCTTTATCCAAGACGATCACGTCATTGCTGTCAGTGGCAATGTTCCACTTTTTGTGCAGAGTCTCATTCATGTCGAAGACGAAATTGGTATTGGGGAATTCTTTTTGGTTCTTTTGTATCTCACTTTTCAGAAGAAAATTGGGTATCCAGGTGGCTGCCATATTGATAACGGCATAAGAAGCGTATTTTCCGGCCTTCATGGCTTCACCCAAAGAATCATCCGCACTGAGCGCTTCGGAAGCATTGTCATTCAAATCGCTTTCATCCGGGTCCACGTAAAAAATTACGCTCACTTTTCCTGTCAGTGTGGCACTGTCCCAAGCCCCACGTCCGTCAACATATCCGCCCTCGTTTCCGGAAAGGATCACCTGGGGAGGTACTTCATTCAACGGCAGTTCCGCTTGGAGAATTATGGGAGAGCTGAGAGTGATGAACAACAATACGATGATTTTTTTCATTGGATTCTCCTTTAAATAGACTTTATTATTCTTGGAAAAATGAATTTAAAACTAATTTTCATATGCGAATCAGGAGTTGAATTTAATTTATAAAATCAATAATTCAATATTTATGATGTGTCATGCCGGTCCCGGATCATCCCGGACTCGATCCGGGACCAGGATGATCCGGCATCCAAAATATCGCCCGTATCCCCCCGGATGTTTGGTCAAGCCAGGAATGAGATGTTTTTTAACTCCTGATTCACGTATTTTCATACCAAACAGAATGCGATCGTTTTTACGAAAGGGATAGAGAAGATTATTTCTTTTACCAGTTTGATAGATAACCATTCCCCCCGACAATTGCAAGGCTTCCATTATATCATAATCGGCAGTGAGAGGGAACACGTCCCCATTGTCATGAGGTAGTTGCACCCAAACAACCTGAGGATGCAGCGTGTGGTTCCAGGTCACATAACGCAGGACCAGCGTCAAAGTGGTACAATGCTCCTCATTGAACAAATCGGGCTGGCAGGCTTCGGGGTGACCATCCACCTTTCGGAAGTCTCTTGATACACGTAATTTTATTGCCTTCGCATCTCTTTTTTGATAAATATTAGTATTTTACCTGAAGGTATTGGAACTTTTCAGGAAACAGTCGCCAAGCAGAAGTCAACACGGAATATCGTTGCCGACTCAATGGTGCGATCTCCCTGATTTCGTCGATCGTTATGAATGGAAATAATCCCCTGGTGAGATTTGTAGACGTGCAAAAAAGCTATGATGGAGAGTCTCTCGTCATCAAAAGCCTCAATATGGACGTCGCGCGTGGTGAATTTCTCACTTTGCTCGGACCTTCCGGGTCCGGGAAAACCACTTGCTTGATGATGCTCGCTGGATTCGAACCGGCAACCCACGGCGAAATCTACCTGGAGGAGCAGCCCATCAACCACATTCCCCCGCATAAGCGTGGTATGGGGATGGTCTTTCAAAACTATGCCCTTTTTCCCCATATGACAGTGGCCGAGAACCTGGCATTCCCCTTGGAAGTCCGCAAGATTCCCAAGCCTGAACGAGTGCAAAGGATCAAACGCGCACTCGAGATGGTGAGGCTGGAGGGTTTTGAAGGGCGACGACCGGGACAGCTGTCCGGGGGGCAGAAACAACGGATTGCCGTGGCTCGAGCCCTTGTTTTCGATCCCGAACTCGTGTTAATGGATGAACCCTTGGGAGCCTTGGATAAGAATCTGCGAGAACAGATGCAATATGAGATCAAACAAATCCATGCCAGCTTGGGCGTGACTGTCGTTTATGTGACGCATGACCAGGGTGAGGCCCTGACCATGTCGAATCGAGTCGCTGTATTCGACGCAGGTGTTATCCAACAATTAGCATCCCCGGAAACCCTGTACGAACGTCCGGAAAACGCCTTTGTAGCCAATTTCATCGGTGAAAACAATGTCCTTTCAGGAACGGTAAGGAAAACGGAAGCTGATCAATGTTGGGTCGAAATAGATGGTGGTCAGGGTATGGTTAAGGCCAAACGGATCAATATCAATGGAGTGGGTCAACGCGCGACCCTCTCATTGCGCCCGGAACGGGTCATGGTTGGCCCGCAAAGCGGGAGACTTCCCAATAACTTTGATGCCACGGTAGAAGAACTGGTCTACCAAGGGGATCATATCCGAACTCGTATCAGGGTCTGCGGATACGATGATTTTATCGTAAAAATTCCTAATTCATCCTCTCGCGCCCGGCTGCAAAACGGGGAAAGCATCAGAATCGGATGGGACGTTGAGGATTGCCGGGCCTTGGATCCCTCTGATTGATGCGATTCGTGTTCAACTTGTAAAAAGAGGTCATGAAGGGCCTCCTGATATTTGGAAGAGTGAAATTTCAACGTTTATGTCAGTAAAAAAAGGAGTAAAGATGAAAAAAAAATTGAAACAAACCTTGTTTATGATCATGGTACTGGCCTGGTGGACAGCAATCGCCTCGGCAGAAACGACGCTGGTCATCGTCTCCTGGGGCGGTGCTTATACTGCCAGTCAACAGAAGGCTTATCATGATCCCTACATGCAAGCCAACCCGGAAATCAAGATCGTCAATGACGATTCCGCTGCAGAAGGCGCAGCCAAACTGCGTGCTCAAGCCGAAGCCGGCAATGTCACCTGGGACCTGCTCGACGCAGTGGCGGCAGATGCCATTTCCCTCTGCGATGAAGGCATCGTCGAAGAAATCGACCATGACAAGCAATTGGCCGCCGCCCCTGATGGGACACCGGCATCACAAGATTTCGGCGATATGATCGTCAGCCCCTGTTTTATCCCTCAAATCGTATATTCGACGACCTTTGGTTACCGTACGGACAAAGTGAAAATGGCACCAACCTCCATCAACGATGTGTTCGACCTGGAAAAAATTCCCGGCAAACGATCCCTGGAGAAAAGGCCAATCGGCAATATGGAGTGGGCTTTGCTGGCGGATGGCGTTCCGGTGGATGAAGTTTACGACGTACTGAGCACCTCCGAGGGCGTTGAACGAGCTTTCAGGAAATTGGACACGATCAAGTCCGAAGTGGTCTGGTGGACCGAAGGGTCTCAACCGGCTCAGTTGTTGGCGGATGGTGAAGTGGTCATTGCTTCCTCGTTCAATGGCCGTTTATTCGAGGCGATCGAAGCAGAAAAGCAACCCATCGGTATGATGTGGGATTGGCAGGTCTTCGATGTGGATGGCTGGGTCATTCCCAAAGGAGGTAAAAACAAGGAGGAAGTACTGAAGTTCGTTAGATTCGCCACCGACACGCAGCGATTGGCGGACCAGGCCAAGTATATTTCCTATGGTCCGACCCGCGCATCTTCCGCACCCCTGGTCGGCAAACATGCGGAACTGGGCATCGAGATGGCACCACACATGCCGACGGATCCCGAAAATTCCAAAAACACTCTGCTGTTCAACTACGAATGGTGGGCGGACAACCGGGATGATATGAACGAACGCTTTCAAGCCTGGCTCGTCAAGTAATTGGTGCGCAACGTGAGGGGCACCGGTAACATGTCTCAAAATAATTCAAAATTCCCCTTTTCCCCCTCCCTCGAAGGGAGGGGAATCCCGTTGACGACGGCAGACGGGGTTCCATTGAAAATCAGTTTACGGCGCACGTTACGCCGTCAGAAAATGGTAGCCCTGTCGCTGGTAGCTCCCCTTTTCCTGTTCATAGCGCTCACCTTTCTGCTCCCCATCGGCGATATGCTTTTGCGCAGCGTGGACAATGAAATCATTCCCTCCGAACTTCCCCGCACCGTGCAACTGCTTGCTCACTGGGACGAACAGAGCGATGAACTCCCCAACGAAAACGTGTTTGCCGCCCTGGCCGCCGATATCCGTCAAGGAGCGGAAACAAAAACCATCAACCGGGCCGGCAAACGGCTCAATTACCAACACGCCGGATTCTCCAGTTTGTTCAGAAAAAGCGCTCGTAAGGTAAGAAGTCTCAAATTCGAAGAAGTCGCTTCCTTTCGTGAAGAATTGCTGACGATCGACAAACGCTGGGGACAGGTCGAATACTGGCAGGTGTTGAAACGGGAAAGTGGAATCCATACCGCATCATATTACCTGGCCGCATTCGACTCCGAAAAAAACAATACGGGCCGGATCGTTCCGAAACCCGAAACGGAGCGGATATATATCGAGTTGTTCGGAAGAACGCTTTTACTCAGTTTGTTGATTACGGCGATGACTCTCCTGCTGGGATACCCTCTTGCGTATTTCCTGGCGTCCTTGCCGACCCGGATCGGCAACTTGTTGATGATTCTGGTGCTCCTGCCTTTCTGGACGTCCCTGCTGGTCCGCACAAGCGCCTGGATCGCTTTGCTGCAAAAGGAGGGGGTTATCAACGACTTTCTGGTTGCGCTTAAAATCCTCGACGATGCAAACAGGCTTTCGATGATCTATAACGCCACCGGCACTGTGATTGCCATGACCCACATCCTGCTTCCCTTCATGGTGTTGCCCCTTTTCAGCGTCATGAAAACCATTCCTCCCGATTATATGCGTGCCGCTCGTTCTCTCGGCGCGACGCCATTCACGGCATTCCTTCGCATATATCTTCCAAATACGGTTCCCGGAATAGGCGCAGGTGGGATCCTGGTGTTCATTCTCGCCATCGGGTATTATATCACCCCTGCCCTGGTGGGAGGGACCGAGGGCACCTTCATCAGCAATTTGATCGCCTACCACATTTCGACTTCCCTCAATTGGGGTCTGGCAGCCGCCCTGGGGACGATTCTGCTGTTTTTGATACTGGTGCTTTACTTGCTTTACGACAAAATCGTAGGCATTGCCAACATTAAATTGGGTTGATCATGTCGGGACATCCTGGTTACTTCAGCTTGAGTGAACGAATCTGGTACTACCTGTTCCGTTTGTTTTGCGCGTGTGTTTTCTTTTTTCTGATTTTTCCGATTTTCGTCATCGTACCGCTTTCCTTCAATGCGGTTCCTTTTTTTTCGTTCACCTCGGAGATGCTGACCCTGGACCCACAAGGATATTCGCTACGTTGGTATGAGGATTTCTTCACCAACCCGAACTGGCTGGGATCCGTTCAAAACAGCTTCATCATTGCTTTCTTTTCCACCCTGGTTGCCACGGTGCTGGGAACGCTTGCTGCTCTGGGATTGAGTCATCCCCGTTTCCCTTTCCGTACGTTGGTGATGGGGATATTGATTTCACCCATGATCGTCCCTTTGGTCATCACTGCCGCAGGGATGTTCTTCTTTTACTCGCGAATTCACCTGCAGGGCACGCACATCGGCGTCATTCTGGCGCACACGGCTCTCTCTACCCCATTCGTGGTGATTGTGGTGACCGCCACCCTGGTGGGATTCGACACGACCATGGTTCGCGCAGCAGCCAGTCTGGGAGCCTCACCCCTTCGTACTTTCTTCAGGATCACCATCCCTTTGATCGCTCCCGGGGTCATCTCCGGAGCACTGCTTGCTTTTATCACCTCCTTCGATGAAGTGGTCGTGGTACTCTTTGTCGGTAGTTTCAAGCAGCGCACCATTCCATGGCAAATGTTTTCCGGGATCCGGGAACAAATCAGCCCCACCATTTTAGCTGTGGCTTCGATGCTGATTCTCTTTTCCATCACTCTCCTCATCACCCTCGAATGGCTTCGTTACCGAAACGAACGGCTGAGGGGTATAACGCACAGCTGATCCAAGCATTGAGGTAGCAATTCTCTTTCCTTTATCATTTCAAACCACTTGTCATCCTGAAAGCATTCCCCTTCCCCTTGAGGGAGGGCCAGGTAGCAATTTTCTTTCCTTTATCATTTCAAACCCCTTGCCATCCAGAAAGCATTCCCCCTCCACTTGAGGGAGGGGCCAGGGGAGGGGTTCGCCGGGAGAGGCTTGGGGATGGGCAGGATAGGACAATGCGGCCCGGCATGAATCAATGGCTTACCTACTGCCTGACAATGGCAGCGCGTTGACCGCGCAGGACATACTTTTGAACTTTCCCGGTTGCCGTCTTGGGTAATTCCTCGACAAACGATATCCATTGTGGTGTTTTGAAATGCGCGAGGCGATCGCGTACAAACTGTTTCAGCTCGTCTTCACTGGCCTGCGCGCCTGCGCGTAACACGACAAAGGCATGGGGTGATTCACCCCATTTTTCATGGGGTACGCCCACTATGGCTATTTCCTGGACAGCAGGGTGACGTAAGAGCACGCCTTCTACTTCCACCGTAGAAATATTTTCACCACCACTGATGATGACGTCCTTGATACGATCGCGAATCTCGATGTAGCCATCCGTGTGAACGACGGCGGCATCTCCGGTATGAAACCATCCGTCTCGTATCGCCGCCGCAGTCGCTTCCGGATCGTTGTAGTACCCCTTCATGACGACGTTGCCCCGTACGACGATCTCGCCCATCGTCTTTCCATCATGAGGCACCTCGTTCCCTTCCTCATCCATGACGATTAACTCCCCCGAGGTGAGCAGTTCCACGCCTTGTCTGGCTTTGACGTTCGCCTTTTCTCGAGGAGAAAGTTTCGCGTGTTCGGGCCGTTCTTCACAAATAGTGATGAACGGCGCTGTTTCCGTGAGCCCATACACGTGCGTCAACTTCCAGCCCAATTCACCCTCGATCCGCTCGATGGTAGCAGCAGCCGGTGGCGCCCCTGCCGTGAACAGACGCACGTTCCGCCTCGTGACGCGGCGCAGTTCTTCTGGCGCGTTGGCGATACCGATGAGCACGGTCGGTGCTGCACAGAACATGCTGACGTCCTCGTTCTCCATCAGTTCGAAAATAACGCCTGGTTCCACCTTGCGCAAACAGATATGCGTGGCGCCCCTTGCCGTCACGATCCACACGAAGGTCCATCCATTGGCATGGAACATGGGCAGCGTCCACAGGTAACGGTCTTCAGGAGCGAGCGGGCGATGCGCAAGCGTGCCCACCACGTTCATCCAGACGTTGCGGTGGGTCATCATCACTCCTTTGGGACGCGCTGTGGTGCCGCTGGTGTAGTTGATGGTGATGAGGTCGTTTTCATCGATAAATGGTTGCGTGAAATCGGTAGTGGAGCCAGTGAGAGCCATTTCGTAGTCCAACCAGCCTTCCCGTGAGCCTTCCAGGGCCACGAAATGTTCCACATTCGGCAATTGATGGCGAATATCGCTTACGGTATCCAGGTAATCACTGTGAGCGCAAACTACGCGGGCGCCACTGTGATTGATGATGTAGACGAAATCGTCGGCGTTGAGTCGATAGTTGATCGGTACGAGAACCGCTCCCACCTGCGGTACCGCGTAGAATGACTCGAGCTGGGCATGAGTGTTCGGCGCGATTGTGGCCACCCGGTCTCCTTGTCCGATACCGAGCCCTTGCAGTGTAGATGACCAACGGTCACATCGCTCGAAAAATTGCTCATAGCTGAGACGGAGCTGTCCATCAACGACAGCTTCACGGTCGGGATACAACCGGCGCGCCCGTCGCGCAAACTCCATGGGTGTCAATGGCATTTCCATAAATGCTCCTCCTAATGATGTGGCGAATGTCCGTTGCCGGCAGTTTGCTCAATGGAATGCTTGAGAACCGCAGCTCGAGGAATGTTGATCAAGCCTTACAACGGCCTGTATGATACAAAACCTGGTGAGGAATGTAAACCTTACATCAAATTCCCTTTATTGCTTAATCCATGTTTTCGAATTACGGTCTCAACAGACTCGAACCATCTCAGCAGTGAATCAATTTCAGCATCCGTTCAGAAATTCTTCTCCCGAATGGCGGTGATGTCTTGTAAAATTTACGTAGCCTGAAATAGCGTTTCGGAAAGCGACCCCAAAATTTCACCCGGAGGAAGCCTGGTTCTTTCTTTCCGGATGGAGCAGGTCTTGGGTGCAGATTTCCCGGAACCTGCGGGCTTTTTGAAAATAAATATAAATCAATAGCGTTCCGGGTAGAAAGAGGGATAGCAGCCAGGGAGGGGATTGACGTTGCAAGGAATTCAGGGCAACCAGACAAAATGCGATGCCCACGGCAACCAGCAAAAAACAGGCACAGAGACGTATTTCCCAAAAACGATGCGGGGTTTGATGAATACGATTTGATTGGAAATAAAGCAATTGTTCAGGCACTCGTAAGACTGCAAAATAGAGCCAGTGCATCAATCCCAGAACCAAGATGAACGATCCCAACCCATCGCTGATCCAATGCGCTTTGGCCATGGAGCGGGCAATGATCATGGCCACTGAATATGCCAGCACGACCGCTGTCCAACTCCAACCAGCCAGGCGCCACTTCTCAGAGATGAGTGGATTCGCTAAAAGCGCGTAGGAAAAGGAGAGTAACACGACGACGGAGGCCACGTGTCCACTTGGGAAGCTTCCATAAAAAATCCCATCGGCGACAAAATGGTTGCCGAATTCATACCAATGAGAATAATCGAGTTGATCCGCGAGTACGATGTGAGGACGCACTCTTCCCAAAGACCATTTGATGCTATGCACAACCCCCAACCCTGCCGTGAGTGAGGCAAAGACGACAAACCCCAGGACGGGCCGAAGGGAGTACAACCAAGCCGGTACTTTGGCAGAATACGAGCAAAAATAGAGAATTGCCGCAAACAAAAGAAAAAAAGTTGCAGGATCACTCCCTCCCAAAAGCCCGTCCTCGAACAGGGTGCGCCTCATGAATTCCGCAAATCCTTGCCAGCGGTTTTCTATCAGGAAAAGAGTCCATTGATAGTCCACGAAAACGACCCCCACCATCAAAAGCAAAAGGCATGCGAACAAAATCGAGAAGGAGGTGGAAGAATTTTTACCAAAGGTCATGGATTCCTCTTAGATTTCCAGGAGGAGTGAGGCCAATATCTCCCGTCCACCCTCTTCCAGAATACGATGGGCGACCTTTTGTCCCAATTGGCTTGCCTGTTCAGCAGGGGCTTCGGCTTGTTGACGGATGATGCGGGAGCCATCCGGGGTGGCCAGCAAAGCCCTGAGTTTCAAATGCTGTTGATGGATTTCGCAAAATCCGGCAATCGGGATGTTGCAACTGCCACCAAGCGTCGTTAAAACGGCTCGTTCCGCGCGTACGCAATAGGCCGTGTCCGGATCATGCAAATGAGAGAGATAAGAAAGGGTCGTTTCATCTTCCTTACGAGTTTGAATCCCAAGCGCTCCTTGGGCAATGGCGGGCAACATGATCGAGAAAGGCAAGGACTGTGCGATATGTTTTTCCAGACCCAGCCTTTTGAAGCCGGCCACTGCCATGACGGCCGCTTCGATTTCTCCTTCTTTCACTTTCTGAAGTCTCGTGTCTATATTGCCACGAAGATGTTTGATCCTTATATTGGTCCGATATGCGCGGAGTTGGGCGGCTCGTCGCAACGAACTGGTTCCGATCACCGAATTTTCCGGCAGTGAATCCAGTTTATGTCCATGACGCGTGATCAGCCCATCGTCAGGAGCCTCCCTGGAGGGGATAATGGAAATTTCCAACTCTTCCGGTAAAATCGCAGGAACGTCTTTCATGCTATGTACTGCCATATCGACTTGATGCTCAATCAGAGCAGTTTCCAATTCTTTAACAAACAGTCCCTTGCCTCCCAATTTTTCGAGAGTCTGGTCGAGGATACGATCTCCTTGCGTTTTTATAACCACCATCTCGACATCCAGACCGGGAAAACGAACCAGTATCTGGTCCCGCACCCAATTCGCCTGCCAAAGTGCCAGTCGACTGCCTCTCGTACCAATACGCAAAGGATGCTGCATGGTATATATTTATTGAGAAGAACGAGATTTGGGATGGCGCAGGAGTTGCCGTGCCGGAGAATTTACAGGTTTTTCCGTAAAGAGGGACGGAGGATCCAGGTCGAACAGGTCGATAAGAGATTCCAAATAGAGGTGCCCGTCTTCACGGCTATTGAATTGACGCAGATTGTGAGATGGTTTATGTAAGATTTTGTTGATCAAGGTATGAATCATTTGCTCCACCTGCTCTTGTTGTTTTGGAGAAAGACTGCCCATCTTTTGCAAGGTTTTTTCCAATTCAGCATTACCGATTTCGTAAAAGGATTTACGTAGTGCCCGGATAGCAGGCACCACGGAGAGGTTTTTGAACCATGAATGGAGTTTCTCCACTTCCTCCGTAATGATTTGTTCCGCAACCAGGGCTTGTTGTTCACGTTCTTTGCGATTGTCGTCTACCACGTTTTGGAGATCATCGATGTCATAAGCATAAACATTGGCAAGATTGTTCAATCGTGGATCAATGTCGCGGGGAACGGCAATATCAATAAAAAACATGGGAATCCCTTTTCTGCGTTTGATGCATCGTTTGACCATGGATTCAGTGATAATGAAATCCTGCGCCCCGGTGGATCCAATCACGATGTCGGCATTTTCCAGGTAATCGGAAAGTTGTTCAAATCGAATGGCAGATCCCCAATTTTCTTCTGCGAGTTTCATTGCGTGGGCAAAGGTACGATTCGTAACCAGCAGTTTGGAAACTCCATTTTTAATAAAATATTTCACGGCCAATTCCGCCATCTCACCCGCCCCCACGACCAGGACGGTTTGCTGAGAAAGGTCGCTGAATATATGTTTTGCCAGTTCAACGGCAGCAAAGCTGATGGAAACCGCATTGTGGGCAATTCGAGTTTCGCTCCTTATTCTTTTGGCAGCGGAAAATGCGCGAGGAAAAAGTCCTTTGAAGAATGAACCAACAAAATGATGGTCGAGAAACTGCTGGTACGCTTCCTTGACTTGCCCCAGGATCTGAGGTTCACCCACGATCATGGAATCAAGGCTGGCAGATACTCGAAACAGGTGGCGAACCGCTTCAATATCGTATGCCTCATAAGACAATCCCGGCAAACCGGGAAGATGGATTTGTTGCGCCAACTGCTCCTTGATCCTTTGACTGGCCATGCGTGGTTGCTCGGCCACAAAATGATATTCCACCCGGTTGCAGGTTGAAAGTACAACCAACTCCTGAAACCGGCAATCCTGCAATGTTTTACGGACCAGCGACTGTTGCTGCTCGTAAGACAAGGCCAATTTCTCCCTGATCTCGAGGGGGGTCTTTCTGAAATTCCAACCTATAACGGCAAGTTTCATGGAGTCGACTGTTCGGGTGTAATGTTTGTCCGCCTGGCATTCCTGCATGACACCAAAAAGGATAGTCATTGTCTAACCTGCGCTAATCAGATAAGATCGTAGCGTTTTTGGGATTTTATATCAAATTTTAATTGCAAGAAGTTCATGCCGAATTCATTCCCGAATTGGATCACTCCCAATCGACTGACGCTCACCAGGGTCTTATTGATTCCCGTGATTTACGTTCTTGTTTTTCTGGATACTCAAATTTTGCTGGCCATCGCCTGGTTGCTTTTTTTCATCGCCTGCATGACGGATTACTGGGATGGTTTACTGGCTCGCCAGACAGGCACTACGACCGATTTTGGCAGGTTAATGGATCCCATTGCAGACAAAATCCTGATCATCTCTTTGTTGATACTTTTAGTCGGAATGGAGAGAGCGCCAGCGCACTTGACCGCTTTGATCATTGTGAGAGAATTTGCGGTGTCGGGATTGAGATCGGTTGTGGTTGCTCAGGGGGTTGTGATTGCTGCGAGTAAGGAAAGCAAATATAAAACGATTTTGCAAATGTTCGCAGTGGGTTTTCTGATTCTGCACTACCCCATTTTGGGGATTCCTTGCCACGAAGTGGGTATTGTTTTGCTCTGGGCAGCCACCTTATTTACCCTGTGGACGGGGGCGCGTTATTTTTTATCCTACTACCAGGTTGCTTTTTCCGATAGCAGTTCTTGAACCAGAAAGATTGAACTGCATTTCCAGGTATTGCGGAATCCGCTGATCCAGCCAACCAATTGATTTCCAGGGCCACTTTCCTCCAATGAAACCGACGTGTCCCCCACGTGGTAATAGCTCCAGTTTAATCAGAGAAGACATTTCTTCTGTTCGAGGGATGGCATCGGGTGTCATGAAAGGGTCATCCTTCGCATGGATGATCAAGGTGGGTATTTGAATTGCCTTCAGGTAAGGTCGGCAACTTGCTGTCGCATAATAATGATCGACGCCACGAAATCCATGGAGCGGAGCGGTGATACGATCGTCAAATTCCCGGATGGAAGGAATTGCTTTTATGAACCCGGCAGTGAAGGGCAGGGGGAGCACTGTCGATTTGCGCAGCGCCGAACGGCGTAAGAGACGCAGGAAGTACCAATGATAAATTCGAGAAAAGCCTTTTTCCAGACGACGCATTGCTTTTTCCAATTCAAATGGTACGGAAACGGCAACTGCGGCTTGAATGGGGAGGTTTGATCCGCTTTCCGCCATCCACTTCAACAATACGTTGCCCCCCAAAGAATAACCAATCACCGCAAACGGCGTTTGTGGTTCTCTTTGGCGGAGCAAATCGACAAGACAGGCCAAATCATGGGTATGCCCGGCATGATAACTCTGTGGCAAACGATTCGCATGATAACCACAATTGCGAAAATGCATCAATACGCCTCGCCACCCTTTTTGATGGAAAGCAGCCAGGACACCTTGAATGTAATTCGACTCGATGCATCCTTCCAAACCATGCAGGACAATGACAATCGGTCCCTGTTTGCCCAAAGTCCATCTCAGGTCCAGGAAATCTCCATCATCGAGCTCCAGGAATTCCGGATTGGTTTCAACCTGCGGAGCTTTTCGCACCCATGAAGCCCAAATTGTCTGCGCATGAGCATGCGGCAACCACCAGGCCGGTTTGAAAGGCTGCATTGAATTTCTCTCCGAGATATCAATTGAAAATCAATAACTGCCGGAAACGAGGAAATGGAAATCAGGAAAAGAAAACTTGATTCATTCAAGAGATCCGGCGTATATTACCAGCAGTGAAAAAAACCCGCCGTCCATTCCATCTTGCGTTTCCGGTTTTTGGAATCGAGTTTTTCAAATAGATTATCGTTAATGTTTCAACGATTCAAGAGCGGTGTGACGCATTCACATTCAACCCATTGGATCTCATGGCCCGTATTGCCGAAAAAATCCGTTCCACGACTGAAACAACCGTCGAAGTGCGTCTCGACCTCGATGGTACCGGAAAATTCAAGATAGACACCGGGATCGGCTACCTCGATCATATGTTGCAACAATTTGCCTTTCACAGTCTTTTTGACCTGGTTCTCGAGTGCAAAGGCGATCTTCACATTGACGGCCACCATACCACCGAGGACGTTGCCATTACCTTGGCGGAAGCCTTTCAAGAGGCGTTGGGGGATAAAAAGGGAATTCGCCGTTACGCCCATGCTTACGTCCCGATGGATGAAGCGCTATTGCGCTCTGCACTCGACGTTTCAGGCCGTCCCGAGTTTCATTTTCAAGGAGAATTCAACCACCCTGCCCTGGGAAAATTGGACACTCAATTGATTCCCCATTTTTTCAAATCATTTGCCATGGTGGCGCGAGTGACCCTTCATATGGCCATTTTGTATGGAGAAAACGACCATCACAAGTGCGAAGGATTATTCAAAAGCCTGGCTCGCGCTTTGCGCGATGCCGTGCAAATTGATCCACAACGGGAACAAATCGCATCCACTAAAGGAACACTGAAATGAACGTCATTGTAGATTACCAGGCCGGCAATCTGGCCAATCTAAAAAATGCCTTGGATTACTTGGAACTGGAAAATCAAATTGCCACGAATGCGGAAACCATCAAAGACGCCAGCCACATCCTCATGCCCGGGGTTGGCGCCTTCCAGCCTGCCATGGGAAACCTGCGAAAATCAGGGATGATGGAAGCTATCCTGGAGCAAATTGATGCGGGAGTGCCGTTCCTGGGAATCTGCCTCGGCTTGCAGCTTCTGTTCAGTGAAGGTTGGGAAGGGGGCAAGCATGAAGGGCTGGGAATTATCGAAGGTGTAGTAGTGCGCTTTGATCATGAATTGAAAATTCCTCAAATGGGATGGAATCAAGTCGTTTATTGCCGGGAAGATCCCCTTTTTCGGAATATTCCGGACAACAGTCACTTTTATTTTGTCCACTCTTACCATGGGGTTCCCGAAAATGCGGAGGTCACGCTGGCCCAAACGGACTATGGCATCCCCTTCACTTCCGTGTTGCATTCAGAGAACGTTTGGGGGGTGCAGTTTCACCCTGAAAAAAGTCAATCAGTCGGCTTGCGGTTGTTGAATAATTTTTGTCATCTCTAAGCCGGACTGCCGGGTTGACGAATCCAGGGAATTCATTTGAGAGAGGAAGAAAAAATGGCAAAAGAGCAAACATTGTCAATTATTAAACCCGATGGGGTTTGCCGGAATATAATTGGAAAACTCCTCAGTCGATTCGAAAACAACGGGTTGCAGGTGGTCGCCATGAAAATGATCCACCTGACTAAAAGGGAAGCGGAAGGTTTTTATGCCGTGCACAAGGAACGTCCTTTTTTCAGCAGTTTGACCGATTACATGAGTTCGGGACCGATCGTCGTGCAGGTGCTTGAAGGCGAGAATGCGATTGCCAGAAACAGGGAAATCATGGGAGCTACCAATCCTGCGGAAGCGGAGGAAGGGAGCATCCGAAAAGACTATGCCCTCGATATCGAGCAAAACACCGTGCATGGCTCCGATAGTGCGGAATCAGCTGCCAGCGAAATCGCCTATTTCTTTGCAATTACGGAATTGGTCCATCCTTCCTGAGTACCAGCCGAAGTTGCTTTACTCCACTTGCAAAGTCGATACCCACCCTGTCCGCTTCGCGTCCATAATGACGTAAATCAGAGTTTTATCTTTTATTATGATACAATTATTTTAAAATTTTGATCTTGTTTTATTACAAAGATATTAGTAATAATGTCTTATTTTATAACAAAAGCTATGCTTGTACAACGCGGCGAAAATTCTTTTATAGTTGAAGTTCCTCAGGCATGACACGGAAGTGATAAACGAACTTTTACCGCAGTCCAGCTTGAAGACAAATTGAAGAATTAATGAGCGATATTCTGCTGTGTTCCCACGATTGATTCTCTCTCAATTAAAAGACTGGGCTGCTTCTTCCGACAGAAAACCTTTGATTCTGCGAGGAGCTCGACAGGTGGGCAAAACAGTAGCCGTTCAATTGTTTGGAAAACAATTTGATCATTTCATTCACCTCAACCTGGATATCCCGCAAGAAGGTGATATCTTTCGGCGCAAATTGCCAATTCACGACCTTTACCAGGCCATTTTACTGAGACATCAAATTACAGCTGACAAGCGGTCCGTTCTTTTATTTTTGGATGAGATTCAGAACTGCCCTGAAGCAGTGGAAATGCTGCGTTATTTCTACGAAAGTTTGCCGAAAGTCCATGTCATTGCGGCCGGCTCTTTGTTGGAAATCGCTCTCCATGAAAAGCATATCAGTTTTCCTGTAGGCCGGGTGGAGCACCGCTTTATGTATCCGCTGACCTTTGAAGAATTTCTCATTGCACTCCAAGCGGACCAGGCGGTGGAACTCCTCCATACGATCCCTTTCCCTTCCTTTGCTTATGATACGGTTTTGGATTATTTCCATCGCTATACACTGATTGGCGGGATGCCGGAAGTCGTTGCCCAATATTTACAAACTCGCGATGTCGCTACCTTACCCCATATCTATAGTGCCCTGTTGATCTCCTATACGGATGATATTGAAAAATATGCCCGCAATTCCACTATGGCCTCTATTTTGAGACATTGTTTGGAAACCGCCCCCTTTGTTGCGGGCGAAAGAATTGCATTTGCCGGTTTTGGAAAATCGAATTATCGATCACGTGAAGTGGGCGAAGCCTTGAGGACCCTGCAGCGAGCCATGCTCATTACGTTAGTCTACCCCTCGACAGCCTTAGAAATTCCCATAATTCCTGATCTTAAAAAAAAACCGCGTCTGCAATTCCTGGACACCGGCTTGCTCAATTTTTGTGTAGGTTTACAAGGACAATATTTTCTCTACTCCGACTTGCACTCTTTTTACAAAGGCATCCTGGCAGAACATATTGTGGGTCAAGAGTTGATCAGCCATGTGGTCAACAACCGAAAAAAGCAGTGTTTCTGGGTACGTGAAAAGAACCAATCGCAGGCAGAAGTCGATTTTATCATACAGTATCGCGAACAAATTGTCCCGATTGAAGTGAAAGCTGGTGCTAGCGGAAAACTGAGGTCTCTGCATCAATTCATAGACCGCAGCCCGCATCCTTTTGCCGTTCGCCTTTATTCCGGAAAGTTAGAAAAACAACAGACCATCACCACTGGGGGAAAGCCATTTACTTTGCTCAATTTACCTTATTTCCTCGCCTCTCGAGTTCAAGCCTATCTGGACGGGATGCTCCATCCTTCCTGAATGAGAAAAGCGCAACTCAAGATAGGCTCTCGACGGGGGACGGCAAGCGAGTGTTGCCGTCCCTGGTGGGTCATTTGATGATGCGCTTAGAATCCCATTTCTTTCTTCAGCGCCTGGTCGACCCAGACCCGGGTCAAGACCGTCGAATAATGGCCATTTTTGGAGACACTGACCTCGCCGTTGTAACCCTTGATCCACGGCTGGGCGACGTTGAACTGGGGGGTCAGGGGACCCGTGATAATCCATTGCAGTTCGGAGAGGCGCAAATTCGCCGCTTTGGCCCACCGATTAAACTCCTCGATGGTGGCAGCGGTGTGGGCACGCTGCCAGAGTTCATCATATTTCGAATCGCTCCCCGCAGCCCCGTTCCACATGTCCCCAGTGGTCCACCTTTCTAGTTGTGTGGCTTCATACGTTATGGCCGTGACCGCACCGATCAATCCCTCTGCAGTATTGTCTCTCCAATACGCCGTGGTTTGTGTCGCGTCGGCCGTGTAGTTCTCGACTTCCACGCCAATCGCACGCCAATAAGCAGTGACGAGTTCCGCGTAGCTTGGATCGGCGCGCACGTCGTAGTCCAAACGGGTCTTGAAGCCATTGGGGTGGCCCGCTTCAGCCAGCAGCTTTTTCGCGCCTTCCGGATCATAGCGGTAGTAGGGCTTGATCTCTTCGGGCCACTCCTCGAAGGGCGTACCCACTCCCGCCTTGGAATTGGCCATCAGTCCGTTCGGGGTCGGATCGCCAAAACCGCTGAAGAAGGTCTCATTGATCGTCTCCAGGTCCAGCGCCATCTGCATGGCCTGGCGCACCCGGATGTCATTGAAGGGCGGTTTGTTGATATTGTTGAATACAAATCCGGTGCCGGCCCGAAAATCGAAGTTCCACATCTTGATCTCGGGATTGGTCTGGCGCAGGCTTTTGACCTGATCGATGGAGCGCAATTGAGAGTCGCCGGCCGTCCCGAGAATATCAATCTTCCCCGAGCGCAGGGCCGCCAGCCGGGTCGCCATATCCGTCATGACGATGGCGTTGATCTCGTCAACGTAGGGCAAACGGTTTGCAGGAAACTTCTCGTCGAAGCCCCAGTAGTTGTCAACCCGGGTCCACTTCATAGCACGGCCTTCGTCGTAGTTCGCCAGCTCCATGGGCCCCGTGCCCACCAGGTTCCTCCAATCGGTAATGTCCCCGTGTTCTTTAATGACCTCCGGAGGGTAGATCTGGGACTCCCAGCCGTCGAGTAATTTAGCCAAGGAGTGCAGGTCTGGCCGCTTCAGCTTAAAGACCACCGTCCATTTGTCAGTGGCCGTTACCGAATCAATGATTTCTTTTTTAGTCCCAGTCACGGGGCTGACTTCCGTGAAGCCGCTGCCCAGCCCATAGAGACGATGAAAGTTGAATTCGACATCGCTGGCGGTCAATTCTCTGCCATTCATTGGAGCCTTGTCGTGCCAGTTCACCCCCTTGCGGACGTGGACGATGATCGTGGTCGGGTCGGGGGTCAACCACCGTTCCGCCAACGCCCCTCGAAATACAGACCAGGGCATGTCGTAGGTCCGCAAGTGATTGATTTTCCGATCGATCGCCCAATCCGCGATGACGAGCTTCTCGGTGACCTCGCTGACGAAATGGGTCGCCCAGCCGCCGATGAACCAGGCATCGGTATGCTCCCCATGGTTGGGCCGGCCATAGGTAATGGTCCCGCCATACTGCGGCGCTTCCACCATCTCGCCGGTGCTGGGGTCCAACACCATCTCGGCTGCGATGACCGAACTGACCCCGAAAGCGGCCACCATCAGGATGAAGGTTAATAAAAATGATTGAATCGTTCTTTTTTCTTTTACGAACTTTGTCATAAATCCTCCTTATTGGTTTGACAAAGGTGATCCCCTGAAACAAGGGCATTTAAGGACCCGTGGAAACCGTTTGAAATTCCGGGCCTTCTTCACCCACCATTGGGTAAATGAAAGTCCTGTATACGCCCCCCCCCGGAAATGTCAAGAAAAAAATGCAAAAAAATCAAATCCGGTTTTCAAAATTTAAAAACTCAAAGTTGTGGTTTTTTGAGTTGATAAGAGAAATCTTGGAGATTTTTATCGGTTCAGAGCAGGAAACGGTTTTCTTTATTGTAGAGAGGCAAAAATCGAACAGTAACTTTGATATCGAATGGGAGAAATCTTTTTTTCGGCCACGGCGTACCGCACGCCACAATCGGGTTCGTGTCGATGAGTACACCCTTTGAAGCGGCATTGAAGGCGTGCTTGTTCAAACTCCACAAAATACCGATCCAATTCTCCGGGAACCACTCGAGAAAGTCCCAATTCTCGAACACCTGGCGTATCAGCCACGTATCCACCCCCTGGCAAGCGATGCATTTCCGGCATGACGGTGGTGTGTCTCCCTTTTTGAGTGATTGAGTTCAAACGACCGATTTTGATGTTCCACCGCGGGAACAAGGCTTTCAGCAATGAAGATTTTCCCACGCCTGAATGCCCGGCCAGAACGCAAGTTTGATTTTTTAATAAATCATGGAAGCGATTAAGCCCTGCACGGGAAATCACGCTGGTCAACAAAACCGGATATCCCAGACTCTGGTAAGATTCCCGGATGGCATGGATGGCTTTCGTTTCTCCCAAATCCACTTTATTGAGGACGAGGGTGGGACGGAGCCCGCCTTTTTGAGCAGTGATCAGGTAACGATCCACCATCCCGGATCGAAATGACGGATTCTTGATAGAACTGACTATCAGTAAATGGTCTACGTTACTGATCAAAACCTGTTCGTCTTTCCCTTCTTTAACAGGACGAGCCAGTTGACTGCGGCGTGGTAGAATTTTGTAAATCCATCCTGCATCTTCTGCCGCATTGGGATCAATTTCCACCCGATCTCCCACAGCAACCGGGTTTTTTTGAATTTTTTCCTGAAATAGATTTCCCTTGATCCGGCATAAATGCACAGTATCGGCAACATCGACATAATAAAATCCCTTGACTCGTTTCAAAACTGTACCGACTTGACGATGGCTCTGATCTGGCATCTGCTTCTAGGAGAGGAATAGGGAAGAAGGGAGAGAAAAGGTACCGTTTTCTATTGGAAGAGAAGGGGTTGCCATTTGTGAAATTCGTGTTAACTTTATTATTCAATCCCTGAAAAATGACGATTTCGGATTATCCCAACAGTGTTTTATCCTCTTTCCTATTGGAACAGGAAGGGGCATTTTGTTGGGATAAATCGTAAAACAAACGCATGGTCGGGATTGCTCCCGGGAGTAACGGAACGATTTTCGCAATTCTCGAAGTCTCGTAAAATACCATAGTTTTGAATGCAACGGTACGGATTTTGTAATTCATTAAAATAAAACCGAATTCATTCTTGATTCCCGGGTGGAATTCACGAATGATCAACATTTTCAATTTTTGTATAACATCAATAATATGGATGGATAAATGAAAAGAAAAAAAGGGTTTTATCAAAACTGGAAAATCAACTATCGAATTAACTCCATGGTCAGGGTTTTGCTTGTAATTGTTGTGGGTCTCGCAATTGCTCCGCAAACCTGGGCTCTTTGCGTTCAAGTAAAAAAGGCAAACCTGCGTCAAGGACCGAGTACGAAATACGAAAAGCTCTGGGAAGTGTACCAGTACATGCCTTTCAAGAAGCTGGAAGCAAAAGGGGACTGGCTGAAGGTTTCCGACGTCGATGGAGACATCTATTGGATTTACAAGAATCTCACCACTGAGGAGTATCATTGCGCAGTGATCAAGATCGACAAAGCAAATCTGCGTGAAGGTCCCGGAACAAATTATTCCCAGGTGTCCTGGAGCCCGAGGGATAAATATTATTCAATGAAAGTGCTCAATATTCAAGGGAAATGGGTCCGCATCGAAGACTACGAGGGAGATGTCGCATGGATCCATCGATCCCTGGTTTGGATTCAGTAGTTCACGAAATGTCATTGAAGCACTTGAAACCAGCCTTTATCCGCGTCCAGGGATACTAATGAACCCAGGGGAAGGGTGACACTGACTGGTCCGTGTCCGGATGGGAGTTTGCAGGCAACCGGGAAACGAACACCTTTGAAAAAATCGCTCAACATTTCCCACAAGATCGAATCCGTTCCTTCGCAGCCAACCATCTCCCCCAAAATCAGTCCCTGGAGATTGTCCAGTTTTTCCGCATTTTTTAAATGCGTGAGCATCCGGTCCACTCGGTAGGGAGCCTCGGCCGTGTCTTCCAGAAATAATATTTTACCCTCCGTATCTATTTCATAAAAGGTTCCCAGAGAAGCCACAACCAGGGAGAGGCAACCCCCCGTGAGGACGCCGGTCGCTTTTCCGTGGCGGAGCGCTTGCACCGGAAGGAGTGGGAGATGCTTTGCGGAAAACAGCGTCTCATACAAGAATCGTTGGGTTTCTTGATTTCCCACGCTTTCCAGAAATTGGGCAGTGGCCAGGTTGGGACCGTGGAAAACCACCATCCGGCATATTTTTTGTAGATAGAGCAGCAGGCTGGTGGCATCGCTCGAAGCGACAACGATTTTTTGATGCCCTGCTATCGCGGAAGAATCCATCAATCTCAAAATCCGGGAAGCCCCATATCCTCCCCTGGTGACAAATAGGGCCTTCAGGTTTGAATCCGTATAAAAATCTTGAAATTGCCTGGCGCGATGGCGATCGTTTCCTGCCAGGTAAAAATGACGAAGATCCCAACCCGGCTGTAACTTGACTTGCAAACCCCAACTCTCCAATATAGCGATGGCTTCTGTGACCAGGCGCTCCCGTCCACGGGGTTGATGACTACAAGGAGCGACCAGTCCGACCTGGTCGCCGGGTCTGAGTTTTTGAGGAATCTTCACGGGTTGTCTCTCGTTTCAGGAGGAAAACTCTTCAAGGTCGATCATAGCACAATCATTGGCAGAGGGTCATATTGGAAGTTCCCGATTTACTGATCATGTTTGTGCGCTATCCCAGGATAGGCGCTGTGAAAACCAGGATGACCCAACATGAACACTCTCCAAATCCTTTATCTCCTCATGAAACCCTTGAGTTGTACAAAGCGTTCTTAGCCGACTGGATCCCCCGTCTGAAAACAGGGGCGGGTTTTGATTTGCGGATTATGTTGGGAGGAGCGCAAAGAGAGGAAATGGAAGCATTTCGCCGGCGTTATTCCTTGCATCCTTCTCAACTGAAACAGATGCCCGCTACCCCGAGTGACCTGGGCGCTTTGATGGAACATTGCTTCGAGCAGGGTTTCCATGAAGGATATACCGGTATCGCATTGATAGGCAGTGATGCGCCTCAAATTCCGATGCTGCGCATCCGGCGAGTTTTTGAAAATTTGAAAAAGACTCCCATCGTGATTGGCCCCGACAATGGGGGAGGTATGTACCTGATCGCCTGTTCCCGTCCTTTGGGAATCATGAAAAAAGGCATCACCTGGGGTCAGGGATTGGACCTGCAAGCAATCCTCCACCGTTGTCAGCGCCAGGCGATTGCTTACCAGCTTCTTCCGGTGGAGATAGACCTGGATACCAGCGACGATTTGATAGACTGGTACGACATGCGGCATTCCATCAATGCGGAAGCTTCAACCTTCAAAGATGCTTGCCCGCATACGCTTTCCTTCGTCGAACAATGGATGAGCGCACTTTCTCACAGAGGACGGGAATAGTAGAGCTGGTAGATTTTTTTGCTGCTCATTCCCAAAAAGTTGAGCAAGAGGACTTTATTCATCAGCCATAAATAACGATAAAATCCCAATTGATGAAACTTACGGGATGAGGGAAAAATTGGCGCGTTGATGAAGCGGAAACTGAAAGGTTTCAAGAAATGGTTTATTTTCAGATCTTCGAGGATATATTCTTGAGGGAAGCCTCCAATCGCTTCAAACACATGTCTGCGCACGCACAAACCCTGGTCTCCATAAATGATTTTCAGGTAACGGCTTCTCGCATTGGAAAATTTTTCCAGGAGGCGGAATTTCCAGGAATTTTCCGGAAATCGGATTCTGAAACAGGAGTAATCACAACGCACTTCACGCCACAGTGATCGCAGGGCCTCCACTGCCTGAGCCGAAATCAAAGTATCGGCAGGTAAAAAGAGAACACTTTCCGCTTGAATGTGCGCAGCCCCCGTATTCCAACATTGCCCTCGAGAAAAAAAGACTTCTGCAGGGACTTCGATTCGTTTGACGGAAAATTGCCGGCAAACTTGCTGGCATTCATCGCTGCTATGGTTGTCCACGATGACGATCTCTTCAAAACAAGCAGTCAACTCCGGTAGTGTTCGGGTCAATGCTTGGGCGTCGTTGCGTACCGAAATGACGACACCCGGAAGGGAATTAAGCATAGGAATCGAATAGAATTTGAAAAGAAATCGATTGAGAAAAATGTCGATATATCGGGCTTCAGTTCTCCACGCTCGTTTCAGGGTCCCGGCGAAGGCGATATTCTCCACTATGGAGCAGGTAAGGAATCACCCCCAGTAGAAATACCGTCAATTGAACGATGATAAATAAATTGAAGATATCGGCCCCTTCGGAAATTCCCACGTAGCGGTAGAGCTCCCCGAATGCCAAATGTCCCACTCCCACCCCTCCGGGAGTAATGGGAAGGGCCACGACTATCAAGCCAAGAGGCATTATGAAAAACTGAGTGGCCAGGTTCAGTTCTTCCACTCCCAGCATTCTGGCGATTTGAAAAAACAAAAAAGCAACGCTGCTGTGAAGTATTATGGACATCAACAAAGTAACCACCAGAGTCAGTTTCTGGTGTTGGTAGATTTTGAACGCCCGGTATGCATTCACTGTCCATTTCTTTCCCGGTAAATTACTCAGCAAGCGCGCAAAGGGGTCGTTTTCTTCTTTGAAGGGAAAAATTACAATGACGTAAAATAAAATGGTAGCGGCAAACAACCCGCAGATCGTCCAAACTAAAGGAATCAGCGCCGGTTGGCCGGCAATGAGGTTGAGGTTGAATACCAGCGCGAAAAAAGCCATCACAACCAGTCCGAATAAGCCTACGAAACGGTCTATCAACACGGTTGCGAAGGCAGGTGTTTTCCCTTCCTTTTCCTGGGCTTGGATGATGTAGTATCCTTTGACCACATCACCGCTGACTGCGCCCGGGAGGGCGGTGTTGAAAAAATTTCCGATCCACGTCAAAAGATTGGCCCGCGTCCAGGGAACCGGCAAGCCGATCGCTCTCAGCAATAGCCACCAACGAAACGCTGCCAGGGGAACTATCCAGAAAGTCAAAACTACCACTAATGTGAACAAGACCTCGGGATGCTCCCCGAACAACAACAAGCGCTCGAAATTCAAACGGTCATTGGCGATCAGGTAATAAAAAATCCCAACAACCAGCGCAAGTTTCAGCACATTGACAATTGTTTTTTTCCACATTTTATATTCTGAATCCGGCTGTCTCGTCTACAAGTGGAGCAGAAGTCTTGCTACAATCATGAATAGGTTCAAAATCAAAGTAATCCACATTGCCCGATTGATTTAGTGGAGCATTTCGTCGTGTTGTCATGCGCTTGAGTTAAAAATAAAGACTGACGATCCGCTTCTGGTTCCGGGCGAAGCAGCAAGCGCCTTTGAGTTGCAAAGGGGATTGTATCACTTTTCTGATTCGCGCGTTTGTGGAAAGCGCGTTCAATTCATCCCGAAGGTCACCTCCTTTGTAAGCATGCAATACCGCGCCAGGTGCGCGCAAGCCGCGTGTCCATTTTTCAAGAGATTTCAAGGGAGCCACTGCTCGAGCCGTGAGGATGGAAAAACGCTTTTGGTAGTAGGATTGTTCCGCCAGTCGTTCTGCTCGACCCGCCACGGCCCATGCGTTGGTGAGCGCCAATTTTGCAATTATCTCCTGCACCATCCTTATTTTTTTCCCGGTTCCGTCAATTAACGTGAAACGGGCGCCGGGACATGCGATGGCGAGAGCAATCCCTGGCAATCCTCCCCCGGTTCCAATATCACAAACTTCCGCGTTTTCGGGGATCTTGAAGAAAACAAGGAGAGCCAGGCTGTGCAATACATGGTTTTCCCATATTCGAGCGTTGTCTTTCCTTGAAATCAAGTTGAGTTGTTGGTTGGCCTCGATCAGCAGGGTCACCCACTTTTGCAGTTGCATCCATTGCCGACTATCGAGGCGAATTCGATTGGCTTGCAAAATGGATTGAACGAAGGATTGTGACTTTCCTGGTTCGGTGCTGCTCCCGCTCTCGGTTTTCATGAGATTCTTGCGATGTTTTTTATATCATCATAGCGCTACAACCCGTAACATTCTTGTAACTGCGGGTGGTGAGGCCAGTCTTCTTCCAGCATCTTCAATCCTGCCATAGTACCAATATCCTTCCAATACGCCTTTCCGATGTCGAAAGAACGGATAGGGAAGATTTTTTCGCTCAAATGCAGGTAAGTTTCAATGATTGAAAATCGCCCGGATTGCTCGATCAGGGGAAAAATCCGGTGATGGATTACATGAATGCCGCAGAAGGCGAGTTCTTTGAGACTGCCCCGTGGTTTGCGCAACAGGCGATATTCAGCTCTGTCATAGTAATGGATACCACAAATAAAATTTTCCTCATCAACCAGGAACTTGGTCCGGCTCATACGGTCCTGGGTGAGAAGCGTTGCCAGATCCAGTCGAGATTGGTGTTGATGGTAGACTTGCAAGAGATCTGTCGAAGAAAATACGTCCACGTTGTGTAAATAAAAAGATTGATTCCGCCAATAATCTTTCGTATTGAGGAGCCCCCCTCCCGTGTCGAGTATTTGCGGTTCTGGGAACAACGTGATTGCGGGAAAAGCAGGACGCTGTTGGACAAAGGTCTCGACCTGGCCGGCATAGGAATGGGTATTGATGGCAATCGAATCCACCCCGATTTTTTGTAACCGTCGGATCTGCCATTCCAGTGCCGGTTTTTGCATAAGGGGAACAAGCGCCTTGGGCAGTGAATCGGTCAAGGGTCGCAACCGGGTTCCCAATCCTGCCGCTAAAATCATTGCTTGCATGGGTTCCTGCTAGTGGGAAAAACGTTTGACTTTTGTAATTCTGTATTGAGGCGAGAGGCGAATTGTGTTCGGGAATCATACTTTAGGGCGGCTCTCTTTTCGACGTTCGGTAGGAAGCGAAATTCCCAGACCGTTTCTTCAATAGGCGGGGATTTGTAGCGGCGTCGCGTACTCATTTCCGTCCTCCACAATCCATTCGTTACGAACTCAGCACAGTGCTGAGACCGTGCTGCATGCCGAACCGCGCTTGCAGCGATCCTTGCATCGTCGAAATAGATTCCCCGTTTGGTCAAAATCGATCGGCGACGATGTTCAGGGCAACACCATGCTCAAGGTACGCCTTGGCTGCCGCGAGAACGAGAGCAAAGCCGCCCGTCGAATCTACAACTCGGTCAATCACGTCATCGGCGTCACTATCGAAGCCACTATTGACGACACTGACATACGTCCCGTCGGCCCCACGATCTTCGAAAGCCCACTCGACCCGCGTTGGATTTTCCGAATCAACATCCCATTCAATGTAGATCCGCTTATCTTGCTCCAATGCCAACACGCGAACCGTCGTCGAAGCCTCGTACAGATCCCAGTACCATTTCACCAAGCCATCAGCTACTAACGGCCCGGAAGTACGGTTAAACCAAAACTTCGTAACCACATCCGGATTCACGAAGGCGTCAAACACTTGCGCCACAGGGCGACGAATGAGCAACTCGATTTTCGCAACAGTCTGATTGTCGAGGGACATCTGCTAATGGGTCCTTCATAGTTATTATGTAAACCAGACAGTCTCTGAGGATTGTGATAATAATGAAGTTTATCAAAAAATAAACAACCCTTTTCAAAGGAGACTGTCATGAAAAAAGATAACATTGAATCATTATCAGGCCAAACCCTTTTTGTTGGCATTGACGTGCATAAGAAGAGTTTTCACGTAACCCTTTCGCACCTTCTTGAGTTTTCATGGAAAAAAGCTTCCCTCCGATCAGGGATTCTGGAGTCGGGCCTTTTTATCAGAGTTAAGTCAGTTATGTGAAGGGGCAGTCCATCAAACTCACCACGGGAAGATTAAAAGCATCACAAAGCTGTAGAAACCGTGCTCCTTTATCCGCTCCTCCCTATTGATGGCTCCCGCCAGATGGTAGGGATTGTTGGCCATCAATCCGAATGGACGGCCTTCGATTCGATTCAACTCGGTGATAATCCCAATCCCGAAATCTTTACGGATCTCCTGCACCGAATCGCGATCAGCCAGGGGCTCGATGATATCCCGCACATTAATTAAGGATTGCTTCCTTTCTATTGGCATTTTTGCTAGATTCGTTAAGGCTTTTGACTTAGTTGAATTCCATACAATAAAGAAGAATAAAGCCTCTTTCAACTCATCCATGAATTGATATTTGATTATGAGTCCGACGATATTGATAGATCAAGGATATCGATTTTTCTTTTTCTCTCGTGAAGAGCCAGGAATGCATGTGCATGTACATTCCGCTATGGGTGAAGCAAAATACTGGCTGGAACCAGAATTAGAGTTAGCAAAAAACTATCAGCTGTCTCGTCGGCAATTGAAGAAAATAGAAAAAATTATTGAGGAGCATTTTGATGAAATCAGAAACGCTTGGCATCAACATTTCGGGAACAGAAGTGACTAACGTTTCATCTCACGGTGTGTGGCTATTATCAAATGGAAAAGAATTGTTCATGCCGTATAAAGAATTTCCTTGGTTTAAGGTTAGTTCGATTTATCAGGTTCTCAATGTAGAGGAAATATCTCCTGGTCATTTTTATTGGCCGGATCTGGATATTGATCTTAGTATTGAAACCATCGAACATCCAGAGCGATTTCCATTAAAATCAATCAATGCATAACAAATTATTTAAATAATGCGCACAGATGCAACCGTTTTCCAACCTGGTCTTGCTAAAAATTTCATTAAACAGCGGTGAAAACTGCCTGAAGTGGGTCGGTCCTTCAATAGGGGCTCAAGAGAAACCCAAAGCCGCTGCCATTTTGTCGTCGTGAATAGAGCTGTGCCCGTCGTAGGTTTGCTCTTGCAACATCTGACGTGGTAATCGGTAGTTACCCACAGAGGGCACGTTTGCTGCTTAATACTTTCATCGTTCTCCCCTTTCTTGTTTCTCATAGCGAAATCCCGACATTTTTTCAACCATTTGCCAAACTTTGTCAGAAAGATGCATTTTGGGCACCCTCACGCCGGTCTTTGCCAAAGTGGCCATCACCTGATATTCCCTTTGCACCATGCCCTTTAAGTTCAGGCGATGCGTGACAATCGGGTCGTCATATTGGAACTTCGACTAAACTGCCTTCTGCCGCTGTCTCTAAGGCGATAATGATGTCTTCAACTCTTCATACTCAAGTTGTTGAATTGGGAATTTCAAGTATAGCAGTAAGTCGCGCCATTAAAAATCTGCAGTGACACCTGTTAATCTATTTCGAGGGTCGTCGATGATCACTTCTTCCTGAAAGTAGGGACTGAACCCTGCTTTTTGATAAGTATCCATTGCACTTGGAGAATCAAAATTGCAGGTGTGCACCCAGACACGCTCGGGCTTCTCCAGCCATGCCGTTTCAACAGTCCATTCGAGAAAATAGCGACCAAGCCCGCGTCCAATAAATTCTGGAGTCAATCCAAAGTAGGCGATTTCAATCTCATTGTCTACCCTCAAATCCAATTCGCTGTAACCCGCGGGCGTTCCACTGACATATAGAACGAAAATTCGAACTTTAGGATTTTTGATGATTTCTTCGAGTTCCTGATCGTTCATTTGCTTACGCTCATACCACATCCACGGCTCGCCGACTGCATCGTATAGATACCTGTAGAACTTAACGTTTGGGTCGTGACTGCGTATGATTGACAGTTGTTCAGATCGATGTGACCTGTGTCCGTAACGAGGCGATTTCTTCATCTCCAGATGGGTAACTATCATTCGAAGTTTTCCAGAGGGAAGTGCCTCAACATCCTTATATGTATGACCTTCCGCATCACGAAACAAACTGACTGGATTTTCCTGATTTTGTTTTGAATCTGGCATTAACAACTACCACGGCTTCCGGACTGATTTCGACATTAGCATCTTCCTACTATGAAAGCATCAGTCAAGTCGGTAATGAATAAATTCCTAACTAGTGTCTGGCAGAAAATTACAATTTTACTAATAGGAGATGTAGAACTCGCGAGAATAGCCATTCTTGAACAGGCCATATTTTAGAGAATTGAAGCTTTTTTTCTTTGAGATCCCCACTTTTTTGTTAATCCTCTTTTTTTGGGCAAACCCCTCCCCTCTTATTTTAGAATGAGGAGTCGTCCTTTGGTTCAGGCCGCTTTTTTGTAGGGTCCTCGTTTACGACGCTGCCGTTCTTTTTGTTGTTCACACAGGACGGTGCCGAGACGGTGGATGTTTTTTGCAAGCACAGCCAGAGCGACATAGCGTTCGAACCCCTTGATCCCATGATCCGGACATCGGTCGAGTCCGTGCACTTCCAGAGCGTTGATGGCGGATTCGACCGCAGCGTGTTGGCGGCGCAGGAGTTTGAATTCCCGGGAATCTTCTCTCTGCCTGTCTGCTTTGCTCAACTTGCCTTTTTTGGGAAGCACGACAAGATCCAGCAGTGCTTTGAGTTCACGCTGATTCTGCGGGCTGTGAGCGCCTTTGTCCCAACTCACGACCGCAAGCTCGGGGAAGCGTTTTTTGCTTTCTTCGACGATTTTCACGGCCACCTTCTCATCGGTCTGCCTGCGCATCACCTGATGGTGAAGGATGAATTGATCCTGGTCCTCGATGAGGTTGACCCTCAGTCCGAGTTCCACTGGCACTCCCGCCTTGCCCTTGCTGATCCACTCGGTGTGGGGCTCGAAGATGGAAAAGATTTTTTCATGATGAGGGATGGTTTTGTTGAAACACACCCTGCGGATGATTTGGCTCATGAGTGTTTTTGCAGAGCCCATGTACTCCCGCAAGCGCAGCAGCTTCAAGGGGGAGCGCACCCGTTTTTCCAAAAGCCCCAGGCTTGTCTGGACCCGCAGGTGATACCCCTTGGCCATGAGAACGTATTTGAGATATTCTTTGCGCCTCTTTTCTTCACGGGCACGCTTTATTTGCTCAACTTTCGAAGTGGAAGGCCTGAGCTTTTGGATGAGACGATACTGCTTTTTGAACTGCCTGATGTTGAACCGATATTGTCGCCAGCCCTCCAACTGGCAACTCCGTGAAAGCCTGGCGCATTCTTCAATCGTCTTGCGTACGGCGTCGAAGAGCAGGTTGATGTCGGTCGGATAATGTACATTGGTTTCAACCACAAAGGAGTCGCAGCGAGCACGTAGAGCCTTGCTTGAATCATGAAGTTCAATCTTCTCCTCCGTGAGATTTCGGGTTGGCCCATCTTTTGGGACGTTTTTTTTTACCAGCCCATGTCCGGCTTTGACAACCAACTGATTGATCTCATCAAGAATCTCAGGTGTGAAAAGACGCAGGTTATCCTTGATCGTCTGTCGGTTGTAGGTCGTTTTATCTTCCCACCCTCCATGTCCGAGCATCTGCCGGATGGTGTCGTGATGGTTAGCCAACTCATGGATGCGGTCGTAATCGGTGTTGAGACCCAGGCGCAGTACGCCAAGCACCAGAATCTTCCACTGCTCCCCCGGGACGCCCAAGACGGGGGTCCGCTTTGCGATGCCTGTCTTCGTTGCTCAGGCCCGCTCCGCTTCGCGATGGAATGACCCGTTCCAGAACTTTGAATACCGATGCGCGTAATGCTGGCGTGGTGTATATGTATTGCAAACCGCGAAGGATAGGGGGGATGTCATCACGGGATTTGAGATCCAACTCGATGGCGGCAATGTCGACTTCGCCAAACTTCATCTGGGGGTCACGTATGGTGCGCATAAAATTTCAAATCTTGAAGATTTATGGAAAAACGAAAGAAACCACTCCGAAGAGACTGTAACTGCAACGATTGACCCTTCATGCGAGGGGGGGCGCACTCGGGTTTTTTCAAATCTTCGCGTCACAAATATCAGTTTATCATCTTGATATAATTAATGAAAGACTTTTTTCTGCCAAACACTAACTAGCCTACTATTCGTGGTCACGAAGGCCAACATGTTACTTTTGACGGATCTTCACCCCGGTGATTTCTGAGCAATGCCTTGATAATAGTGGGCTAGAGCTTATTTTTTGACAAAAATTGTAGTCACTAAAAAGTGCAATTTTGGGAAGATTTTCGTTGAATACGACTCAATTTCGGGTTAGAGTGTTTCCAAAATCGTTTGTTCTTTCAAAGAGTTATGTAGACACTAAGGATTTTTTAAAATTTATAGTAAAATCAGTCGGTTAGGTCTATACTCTGGGGTGAAAATCCGTTTTGACTGGCCTGGTATAATTATGTTGTGAGATTGGCAATAATCCTTCTTTCAAGGATTCATTTTGCTTGAAGCGGCGTATGTATCGGTTCAGGCGTCTTGATGCGCCGGTTGGTTATCAGTTGCCCGCAGGCTCCTTGAATGTCCTGTCCTTTTGAAATCCGCAGGGTGGCGGTGACTCCATGATCGAGGAGGTAGTTTTGAAATGTCTGAATGCGATCCCAGGAGGGACGTTTGTATTTACTACCGGAGGATTCGTTGTAGGGGATGAGGTTTATTTTGAACTTCAGGCCATGCAGGAGTCGAATCAAGCGTTTGGCATCCGCCATATCGTCGGTGAGGTCCTGGATCAGGATGTATTCGAAGGTAATCCGTTTTCGTGATTCGAGAGGGTATGCCAGACAGCCGGCGATCAATTTTTTCAGATCGTAAGTTTTGTTGACCGGCATCAATTGCGAGCGTATGGTGTCGTTGACCCCATTGAGCGAAACCGCCAGGTTGGCTTTCACCGATTCCTGACCGAAGCGGTTGATTTGAGGAACCAATCCCGAGGTGGAAACCGTGACTCGTCTTGAAGAAAAATTGAAGCCCACGTCGGCCAAGATGATTTCCAGCGTGGTGATGAGGTTGTCGTAATTGTGAAATGGCTCTCCCATGCCCATGAAGACGATGTTGCGCACCACTTCTCCATGCGGTAAGTCTTTCCATGCCTCCAGGATCTGGTCAATGATTTCACCCGCGCTGAGATTGCGAATCCATCCCATTTTCGCAGTCATACAAAAATCACAACCCATGGCGCATCCAACCTGGGAAGAAACGCAGACCGTATAATGGTCCCGGTGGGGCATCAGGACCGACTCGATATGCAATCCATCCTGCAAAGCAAAAGAATATTTGATCGAACCGTCTTCGGAATGCGCCTGCTGGGATCTTATGAGACGGCTGATGAAAAAATGCCGCTCGAGTTTCTCCTTTAAGGTCTTGGACATATCGGTCATTTCTCCGAAATCCTCTACCCGCTTTTGGTATAACCAATGGAAGATCTGTCTGGCGCGAAAGGGCTTTTCACCATGAGTTACAAACCACTCGGTCAGTACTGGCAAGGTGAAATCTTTGATATTTTTTCGTGCAGTTTTCATAGGTAAATCTTTGGTTTTTTCTATACCAGCCCGCGACGTGCGGAATCAACAGGTATGAGAAAAGCAAGACTCCATTCGCCGCTTGACCAAAAGCAGGAGTATGATCACAAGCACCGGCAACGTGAGCATGTTCAACCAATTCCACCCTACCAGATAAATAAGGGTGCCAGCGGAAAGAGAGGTAAGGGCTTGAATACCGAAAATTGTGAAATCACTGGTTGTCTGGGCTTTGAATCGCTCAGTCGGACGGTAATTGCGAGTGAGCAATATGGTGCCTCCCACAAACAGGAAATTCCAACCTACCCCCAGTAAAACCAGCATCATCCAGTAGTGCAATAAATGGGAATGCAAGAGGGCAATGCTCACGCTAACGAAGAGAAGCAACACTCCGCTAATCATCACCTGGAGCACACCAAATCGATGTACCAGGTGACCGGTGAACAAGGAAGGTAGATACATGGCAATCAAGTGACTTTGAATCACCCATGCCGTCTCGTCGAGTGAATATCCATCCATGATGTGCATGCTGATAGGCGTCGCAGTCATGATCAGACTCATCACGGCATATCCTACCACTCCCCCCAGAATGGCGGTGTAAAAAAGAGGTTGTATCAAAATAGCGCGAATTGGTCGTTCTTCTCCTTCAGCAATATTATCTTCGGGTTTGATATCTCTGAGGAAGCACAGCAGCAAGGCAGACAAACAGTAGAGGAATGCCAAACTGATAAAAGATCCGGCATACAGTTTGAATTCCCAGAAATCTTTGGCACGTTTTGCCACTTCCGGCCCCAAATATCCTCCCAGGACTCCGCCCACCAGGACCAAGGAAATCGCTCTGCCGGTCCGGGAAGAATCTACGCTTTCTGCCGCGGCAAAGCGATATTGCTGGACAAAAGCCATATTGCCGCCTATGAAAAAGACAGCAGCGCAAAATAGGAAAAAATTTTCTGTTTGAATCGCGTATGCCGCTCCCAGTGAGGCTAAAGCCGCTATACACACCGCGAGTATAAAACCTGAACGACGGCCAATTTTCTTCATCAACAATGACGCCGGGATGGTAAACAATGCCATTCCGATGATCATCAAGGCAATTGGCAATGTCGCCCAGGACGGATAAGGGGCTAAATCCGCGCCGATGATTCCACCCAAAAAAATCACAACGAGCGCTCCGGACATCCCCAATGCCTGACTGAAACCGAGTATGATTATGTTTCGATTGAGCAAAATTTCTCTTCAAGAATTCTGTAAAATGGAATGACTGTCTGCAGACACAACAAAGGTGTTCTCTTTTTTTTGAATGATGGGAGGGAACCAATGCGCAATGGCATTGGCGTAATAGGATAAAACTTCCAAGGAGTCGGGCGCCACCTGGTAGAGATCATCGCGTTGGTCGATCAAATGGCGGATATGTAGCATTTTCAATGCGGTGGCGATGGTGTATTCCTCGGATTTTCTGGGAAATGAAATCATGACTTTCTGCGCGATCAAATGTTCGAGCAATTGATACACCTGGACGTGAATTTCAACGATTGAAAACCGGGTGCATGGATTTCGCACAAAGAGCGTTGCGAGCAATGAAACCGGTAGAACCGGAATGATCTGCTCAATGGTAGCAAGGAGTCGTTGCGCCAGAATTTCGACCTGAGCAAATCGTTGGGTGCGTTCGAGTTGACTGAAATTGATATCATGCTGCCGGCAATAGTCCCTGGCAGAAACGGGGATACCAAAGTTGACGCAAGCAAACCCGAAGCGCTGCCATCGTTGTCGCGCCATCAGCACCAGGTTGTGACATACGAAGCCCAGTATGGTTTTCACGACAAATACTTTGCTTTTCTTTACGGCGTGGGGATCGAGCAGTCGCAAGAGAGTGCGATCCTCCAAAGTGCGATCATAATTGACAGCGATGGGAACAAAAACCACGTCCCTTTCCCGATCAGAGTCGAATCCCCGTAGAATGTAGTCGATGAAGCCCAATTTTGGCGGGCAAAGTCTGCCATCCTTACTCAAACCGCCTTCAATGAATACGGCCTGACAGACCCCCTCTCGAGTCGCCATGTGCACATAACGCTCCAGAACACGCCGGTAAAGTTTGTTTCTGGAATTACGACGTACGAAAAAAGCACCGGTGGCTTTGATCAGCGTTTGCAAGGCCCAGACGCGGGCCCATTCTCCTACTGCATAAGAAAGAGCGGTGCGTTCAGCCATCAGGAAGGAGACCAGAATATAATCCATATTACTGCGGTGATTCATCACGAATACCACTGTACTTTGCGGATCAATGGAGGCAATCGCTTGTTCCTCCACAAAACCGACTCGCACCCGGTAAAACAAACGTGCTACTTTCTTGGCAATCCAGTATCCCGTCCTGAAATAAATATAAGCATTGAATGCCGGAACGATTTCTGCTGCATAGTTCAGAACCTTGGCTTGAGCCATCTCCCTGGGAATTTGCTCTTCAAAGGCATGTTCGTGAATGGCCTCGATCACTTTGCCGTCATAAACAAGGCGGTCGATCAGCACCTGGCGTTTTGTCAGTTGAAAGGGTTTGATTTCTATTGCGAGCAGATTATTGATTTCATCCAACACCCGATTCACTCGCCTGCGCAAAAACCAGCGAACGCTGGGGAAGAGTATCCTGCTCGACAAGGACCACGCTGTCACAACCAGTAAGAGCGTGAAGAGCCAGAGGGGCATGTTGATCGTGGTGTCCATCATTCGAATTCCGGTACGAAAAGAGCTACTTGGGAGGGGGATGAGGTAGGATTTCATTCAAAGAACCGGAACGAAATCCACCCAGGTCCAAGGTCACATATTGGTAACCGCAGGCCTTGAAACGCTCTTCAATTTGTTGGTGGAGTCGCAGCGCAATTTCAAATTCCTCCGGTAGGATTTCTATCCGCGCGATGGAATCGTGATGACGGACCCGACATTGGGAGAATCCCATGCGTTGCAAAATGGTTTCTGCCCGCTCTATTTGATTCAAAAGCGCGCGGGACACTGCCGTGCCATACGGGACTCGGCTGGAAAGACAGGCGGCTTGCGGTTTTTTTGCGTTTTCCATTCCGAGATAGGAAGCCAATTGTCGGATATCTTCTTTGCTGAATTGGCAATCGGCAAGAGGCGTTCGTACTCCATATTCCCGAGCTGCCAGGAGTCCGGGACGGTGATCTCCCAAATCATCCAGGTTGGTGCCATTGACGATATAACGAAAATTTCCTGATTGGGCGATCTTTTTCAAATCCCGATAGAGCGTGGATTTGCAATAATAGCAACGATTGAGAGGATTTGCCGCGTAATGAGGGTTTTCCAATTCCTCCGTGTGGATAATTTGATGGGGCAGTTTCCAAGCAATCGTCAGCTCTTTTGTCAATTCCAGATCATCGCGCTTCAAGCTATCGGAAGCGGAGGTCACCGCTAATGCTCTGTCCTGCAGCACGTGACTGGCAACCCGGGCCACCAATGAGCTGTCTACACCACCGGAAAACGCGACCACGACGCTTCCCAAATCACGTAAACAGGATTGCAACGCGTCGTACTTGAGAGATAGTTCTTCAGAGAGACTTGAATTTTCCGTATGCGCCAACATAAAACCCTTTCATACGAAGATTGGTAGCGCACTCGTTGCAGTTTGCCAAAGAGGTGCTTCTGCGCACGAGTAGTTGTAAATTTCACACCCATCCACAGCAGATGCTACCAAACCTGCGGGATTTTCAATGCTTCCTTCGGCTTGAAACACCTCTGGAAGGAAAGCTTTAGTTGTTGGATGACTGGGTTGAAAGACTGTACAGCAGTCCGGAAAATCCTGGATGCTGATCGGGTAAGTGCCAATCCTGCGAGAAAGGCGGGTGATTTCGTTTTTATCCATACCAATCAAAGGACGTAACACCGGATAGGCGGCATTTTCAGTTGTGCTGACCAAATTGCACAATGTTTGACTGGCGACTTGAGACAATGCGTCTCCTGTGACGATTGCCTGCGCATTTTCTTTTTTTGCAATTTCATTGGCAATTAAATTCATGAATCGGCGATAAAGGATCGTTCTGAATTTTTCTGGTGTTTGCTTCCTGATACATTTTTGAATTTCAGCAAACGGAGCCACGTAAAGTCGACTGGCAGGTTGGTATGCGCTGAGCTGCCTGACCAGATCAATCACTTTTTCCTTCGTTTGCTCTCCAATTAAAGGGAAGCTGTGAAAATACAGGAAAATAACCCGGCATCCCCTTTTCATGATCATCCAAGAAGCCACTGGACTGTCGATTCCTCCGCTGATCATTGAAATCACCCGTTCCTTGTCGTTGACGGGCAAACCTCCTGTACCTTCAATTTTTTCAGTATAAACCACTCCTTTATTTTCCCAAATTTCTATACCCACGTCAAGTAGTGGATCCTTCAATTGCACTTTCAAGAGAGGGAATGCTTTCAAAAGGGAGGCGCCCACCCGAGATTCGAGTTCCATGGAGACAAGGGGAAAGTCCTTATTGGCTCTTTTGGCCGACACTCTGAATGTGAGAGGTCTGAATGCGCATGACTTTATTTTTTCAGAAACCAGTTCCTGGCAGGCCGAAATCAACGCATCTTCGTTCAATGGAGTGGAAACAACAGGGCTGAAATTGGCAATTCCAGGGATCTTCCGCAAGACTTCAATCGATTGCTCGAGTTCACCGTCGCTGTGAATTTCAAGACGTCCCAGTCTTTTACGCACCGTATTTTCCCCTGAAGATTTCAAATGCATCCTTATGTTTTGAGCCAGCCGATTCTCGAAGCTTCGACGATTTCTTCCCTTTATCCCGATTTCTGAATATCGTATGACAATCGAATGCATAGTGTTTTATTTTTTTGTTAAAACGAGTGAAAAACGATTTTGCGTTGGAACCGTTTCCGGAGAGGAAATCGAAATTGGACTTTCATGCTGCTTATTCAGCAGTGCGCTTCTTTTAAAAGACTGTCAGACTGCGTGAAGGAAAAACTAATGCCGGCATGTCTGAAGATTTTCGAAATTCTGCTTGCTGCAGGTTAGTGCTGAGTCCTTACAGCGGAAGGATGCCTGATATATTCACCAATACATAAAATTTGAACCCTATACTCAAGACATGCCGGTCACGAGACCTTGTCAGTCAGTTTTGATTTTGGGTCCCTTCTCGGGAAGAAAATTCAACAGTTGAGCTCCAAGTCCGATAAAAATATAAGTCATCACGATTCCAGGAACAGTGGCAATCACGAATATCCAGGGAAAAAGAAAGATGTAAAAAACAGCTTCTGGCATCATAATCGATTCTCAAATAAAATTTCACTCACACATTTGAACTGTAATCTAATAACATATGTTTTGTACAATCTCAACCCGGAATCAAAATGAATTTGCCTGCTCAATTGATGGTTCCGATATTGCCTTCCATTCCTGGTAGATAAGCCATCTCTAAAAGTGCAATCAAATCCTCCAACCGGGTTGAGACGTCATGTGATTCGAGCAGGGTTTGCTTTTCCAGAAAATTAAACTCCAGGTTCATGGATAAAACGTTGACCAGCTGGTGAACGGGAATCTTTTCGACTTTATCCCAGTCAATGCGCAGATTTCGTTGTTCCAAGTAATGTTTAAACGTTTCATAAAGCGGTTTTTTATTCAAAACGGGAGTTTCTTCCCGGAGATCGTGGAGGAAATGGGAATAAGCCACTTTTGCTATGCGATAAAGGGTTTCGGTTTGAAGCTCTTCCTCGATTTGAAAACGCACTTCTCCTTGTAATCGGATCAAATAGTTACCATTGGGCAGTTGGCGGAAATGTTCCATCTGACCCAGGCAACCGATTTTGTAAAGCTCCTCTGTATTCATACTGACAGGCTGGATCATTCCGATATACGGACGTTCCTCTATGCAATTTTCGACCATTTGGCGGTATCTGGGCTCAAATATGTGCAGTGGTAGAATATTTCCTGGCAATAAAATGGTGCCCATCAAGGGAAAAAGAGCGATAGTTTCAGGAAGATCGGAACTCATCTTTCTTGGAATCAGGGAACAGGTTTTTTAAGAACTCATTGAGCAACCAGAAGAAAATTGTTGTTGATATCGTTGCGTCATGAAGTGGTCCAGTTCTCCATCCGTTTTTGGATGAACGGGCATGGCATGCCGCCAGATTGGCTCTTTTTCCATGCACAAATAGACTGTCACTCGAGGGGCAACTCGATGAATTTTTTTCCGTACGGTTTGAAACATTTTTTGACGAATTTTTTTTAAATAACGCATTTTTCCATCTTCACCCTTGACAAATTCTCCAAGGAAAAGAGTACTTTTTGGAAAGCGTTCCTCAACCACCGTCTTCAATTTCGGGATATATCGCAACGTTCCGAGACTGATCCAGGCAATGTTTTCAGGAGGAATGACGCTCAACAATTGATCCACCAATTCCGAATAGTCTTTGTTCCATCCGCAATAATAGATCATTGGGTCCAGGTGAAAAGCAACTTTATAACCTGCCTCGATGACTTGTGATGCTGCTTGCAATCGTTCATGAAGTCTGGCGGTCTTATGTTCTTCACGCGCCACAACGGTTGCAGGATTAATGGACCAGGCAATCACAGTGTTTCCCTGGTGAGCCAAATCCAACAAGTGACTGACATGATGTGATTTCGTTTTCAATTCAAGAATCGCATTGTTCAATTGTCCGAAAAATGGAATGACTTGCTGATTGATTTCCAGAAGGGGGTCCAGTGCCAGACTGTCGGAATGCTCTCCCGTGCCTATTCGAAAGAGTCTCATTGGTTGAGAAGCGACACGTCGACGGACGTGCTCTAAAATTTCATCAATATTCGCATGGACGGTAATCACCGGTTTGTTCAAGAATGCCTGCAATATGCAATACGTACATTCAAGGGGGCAATTCTCGATAAAGTCAATGGTTAAATAATTACAGCAAACCGCTCCGGCAGTAGTTCCCGGACATGGTTTGACCGGCATTCCCGCAAAATATTTTAAATGCAGAGTCTTTTTTCCCCGGGTGAGTGGATTGATTGCCGGATCGAATGACACTTCATCTTTATGCCACGTGAAATTTTCTACGATTGCAAAGGGCACCTCAGGAAACTTGTTCAGAATCCTCCGGGTCAGGGAGGTATGCAATACTGCTTTGTCGACTATGATTCGTTCAGGTACGTAGACTGTCATACGGTTCAATGCGAATGAAAATAACTATGGGCCTCTTCAATGTCCATCTCGATTTGTTCTTTCAAGGCATACACGCTAGGAAATTTTTTTTCTCTTCGTATTTGTTTCAATGGCCAGATTTCCAATTTTTCCCCATAAATCTCTTTGCAAAAATCAAAGATAAACGTTTCCACCATCTGTTCTTGCTGTCCAAAAGTGGGACGGATACCGATATTGGTGATCCCTTGATACATTTGCTCTCGTACTTGCGCTTGGGTGATATAGACTCCGCTGTTCAGGGGAATTTTGATTTGTGGAGAAATATTAGCAGTGGGAAATCCGAGCCGGCGACCTCGTTGTTCCCCTTTTTCGACAGAAGCATAGATACTATAGGGTCTTCCCAGAAATTGTGGAACTTCCTCAAACCGATTTTCCCCAATCAATTGACGAATCAAAGTGCTACTGACGGTTTGCCTGCCAACTTGAATGGGGGCGATTTCTTCAAGCTCAAAACGATTTTCCCTGCTGAAACTTTTCAGTAATTCCGCATTGCCGCTTCGTTTCTTACCAAAATGAAAATCATGCCCAATCAACAATTTGACAGGTTTGAAACGATTGATGAGAAATTCACGCGCGAATTCCTCTGCTGAAAGTTTTGAAAATTCGGCAGTGAAGTGAATGATGTAAACCGCATCCAATCCCATCTCTTCCAAAAGACGATTTCTCAATTCGGGGGTACAAATTTTGGCAATCGCCTTTTGGGGATGGAGCACTTCTTGAGGGTGAGGTTCAAAGGTTATCAAGAGACTGCAACAGCGGCGTTGCCTCGCTTCATCCACTACCTTGCGGATGATGAACTGGTGTCCCAGATGCATACCATCAAAATTCCCAATGGTTAAAATCACCGGTTCATGAGTAGAGAAATCTTCTCGAAAACGAACAAATTCCATGGATCGCGCCTGAACTGATTGCAGATTCCCGTATACCTTTCGTGAATCAGGAGTTAAAAAACGTGTCATTTCTGGCTTGACCAGGAATCCAGGGGGATACGGGCGATATTTTGGATGCCGGATCATCCCGGACTTGATCCGGGACCAGCATGACAAGTCCTAATGATACAATTATTGATTTTATAAAATAAATTTCAACTCCTGATTCGCATATACCTTTTAAAAATGGATTGAAATAAAAGCATTAAATGAATCGGTATGAACCCGCGGGTAAGATCATCAAAATAGCGGAAAATGAGCGAGTACACAACTGGAAAGAATAAGAAATACGATTTCAATCGTGGGAATTTGACGATAATGGGAGATTAAATTGATCTTTCCAACAAAAATCAAATCTCGCTTTACTCAAGAGGTTGTCCCGGAGCTGCGCAGTGTGGTTCCCTTTTCCCAAGTCCGCCGCGTGTGCGGCTAGTTTATAGGAGATCACTCCTTCACTGTCGGATCCAGCGATGGTCAATGCGATGGCCACGGGAGAGTTGGCATGTTTGACAGTGGATTGTTTCATCAGATTGTCGTTCTTATTCCTCAATCTCTATTTCACGTCCACGTACCCCTTCCAGAATCGCACCTTCCAGGAAAACGGTTTGTCCATGAACGATGGTTCTCACCGGCCACCCTTGCAATTCCATTCCGTGATAGGGAGACCAATTGACTTTGGTAAATAATTCTCCGTTACTCACCTTTTTTTTCATCCGCATATCGACCAATACCAAATCCGCGTCCACCCCCACGGCAATCAGTCCCTTGTTTTTCATTTTATAGAGACGAGCAGGCATTGCAGACATCCAACGCGCCACCTCCAAGAGCGAACATTTGCCTTCATTAACCCGGTTGAGCAGGAGAGGGAGAGCCGTTTCCACACCGGGCATTCCCGAAGGAGCCTGCCCATAGGGACGGTTTTTTTCTTCCGTGGTATGCGGCGCATGATCGGTGGCAATACAATCGATCACTCCGTCCTTGAGCGCTTGCCACAAGGCCTTCGCATGTCTGGAAGTCCGCAACGGGGGATTCATTAGGGCACGGGTTCCCAGCTCTTCATAACACACGGGGGCTTCCAGGATAAAATGTTGTGGACACACTTCCGCAGAAATCTTGTTATCCCCAGGCAATCGACGTAGCAAGCGAGTTTCTTCTTCCGTAGTCACGTGCAAAATATGAAGCCGGCGCTTGTATTTCAATGAAAGGCCCACCGCCGTTTCCGTGGCATAAAGGGCCGCGGCTTCATCCCGGATTTTTGGATGTAAAAATACATTCTGAATACCGGAGAACAACTTTTGATTTTCCTGCAGGATTGCTTCACTCTCCGCATGCACGGCAATCAGTCGAGACCCCCGAGAAAAAATGGTTTCCAGGTCTTTTTCATCACTGACCAGCAAATCTCCCGTCGAGGATCCCATGAACACTTTGATCCCACAGACATTTCTCACCCGATTTAACTCGTCCAGATTGGTAGGAGTCGCCCCAATGAAGAAATTATAATTGACAACGCATTTTTCAGCCGCAATCCTTTTTTTCTCCGCCATCAATTCACGGCTGACAATAGCCGGGTCGTTATTCGGCATGTCCAAAAAACTGGTCACCCCCCCTGCTGCTGCGGCACAGGAGCCGGAATGCAAATCTTCCTTGTGAGTCATTCCCGGTTCTCGAAAATGCACTTGTGGATCAATAACACCGGGCAGGAGGGTCAGTCCGTCAGCTTCTATTTCCTCTCCATGTACCGGTAATCCTTTGCCAATAGCAGCAATCTTGCCGTCGACCAGCAGCACATCGGTTTCCATCACGGAGTGTGGCTGGACCACTTGCGCATGGCGAATTGTCGTCGCTTTTTTCACAAAATTTTCCCAAAATCACGTTGCAGCAATTTCGCGGCATCTTTTGCGAAATAGGAAAGGACCATGTCGGCTCCCGCACGTTTGATGGCGACGAGAATTTCCATCATTGCCAGTTCACGGTCTACCCAGCCCTTTTCCGCAGCCGCTTCGATCATTGAATACTCACCAGAAACATTGTATGCGGCAATCGGCATATCGAAAACCGAACGTGCTTGAGCAATGACGTCCAGACAGGATAGTGCGGGTTTGATCATAATCACGTCCGCCCCCTCCTCGATATCCAGGGTGAGTTCACGCATGGCTTCGCGAACGTTGGCGGGATCCATCTGGTAGGTCTTCTTGTCCCCTTTTTTAGGAGCAGAATCCAAGGCACCGCGAAAGGGGGCATAAAAACAGGAAGCATACTTTGCAGAGTAGGCCAGGATTCCCACTCGATGAAATCCAGCTTCATCCAGGGATTGACGAATTGCGCCGATTCGTCCGTCCATCATGTCCGACGGGGCCACCCAATCCACTCCTGCCTCTGCATGTGAAATCGCCATACGACAAAGCACCTCCACGGTCTCATCGTTGACGATTTCATCCCCTACGACCAATCCGTCATGACCATGACAGGTATAAGGATCGAGGGCGATATCCGTTTGCACGCACAATTCGGGAAGGGATTCCTTGAGGACCCGAACAGCTTTTTGTACCAAGCCATTGGGATCATAAGCTTTGCTCGCTCGCTCGTCTTTTTCGCTTGAATACCCAAATAAATTTACGGCACCTACTCCAAGATCCAACACTTCCTGACATTCCCGTACCAATTCATCGACAGAAAGGCGGAATTGTCCGGGCATCGTTGAGATGGGATCACGCACATTTGTTCCTTCAGCAACGAACATGGGATAAATCAGATCTGCCGGCTGCAACTGAGTTTCTCTTACTAATCCACGGATGGCTGCCGTTTGTCGCATACGGCGGGGTCGGTGTATCAAATTCATAACAGTCCTGTTTTTTAAAAATATAAATAGATTTGATATTCAGGCTTCGCAAGTACTCGACATGAATGATACTCACTGCGGAAAAATGTAACCAGTTGGCCTTAAAGAGACAAGAAAATCCCTGTTTTCCGTCATATTTATTTCCACTCAATTTACAATATCCAGGAAAAAGGCACAACTCGTCAATTATACACAAGAGAGCCCTTGCGGCTTTTTCAGATTCAGATAAGATCAATAGCTTGGAAGCTTTCCTGCCGTGAACGGTTAAGTGATTCATCCGTGAGAATCGTACAAATCTCAACAAACACCTTCCCAATAATTTTATCGAGGCACGAGGTACAGTAGAATCAGGAATAGTATGTCACCTTTGATTTTTATCAGCAATGACGATGGCATCCATTCGCCCGGACTGAAGGCCGCGGCCGAAGCGGTTCACACCCTGGGAGACGTTTTAATTGTTGCTCCCAGTGAGCAACAGTCTGGAACGGGTGGCAGCGTTAAGGGAAACAGGGAAGAATTTCTCAGACCGATAAATTTTGCCGTCAATGGTCAATCCTTAATGGCCTATCATTGTGATTGTTCTCCAGGTCTTACCTTTCTGCATGGAATGGCGGTTTTATGCCGGGACCGCCTACCCGATTTGGTCATTTCCGGTTTCAATTACGGAGTGAATCTGAGTTCTGGTATTACCGGTTCAGGAACGGTTGGAGTGGGCTTCCACGCGGCAATCCATGGTTTACCTGCCTTGGCCGTTTCTCTTGAAGTAGAACACCAGTTTCTTTTCAATTATGGAGAGGTGGATTGGAGCGCAGCCATCCATTTCACTCGATATTTTGCTGAAATTATTCTTGCCAGGAAAATGCCGGCAGGGGTCGATATACTAAAAATCGACATTCCTGCAAATGCAACGTCAGTCACTCCCTGGAAAGTGACGCGGCTTTCCAGAACCCCTTATTTTGTCTATTCCATTCCCTGCCCAACACCGCAAAGCCGGATAGGAGACGCCCTGACGACAACCGTTGAAAAAGAGCAAATTGAAAAAGGTTCTGACGTTGATGCCGTCTTTGTGGAAAAAGTGATTTCCGTCACCCCATTGACCATCGATTGCACTGCGAATGCTGCTCCCGGCAGCGTTCATGACTCCCTTTCCATCCAGCTCTGACGTCTCCACGGCTCATTGCGTTATTGGCGAAAATCTGGTAGGCCAATTATGGAATTGCGGAAAAATGGAATGGCAGGAGGCTCATTCTCGGAGGCTCAGGCGGCACAACGTCTGCTCTGCAATGCCGAAACGATCACGCATCTTTTTGACAGAACCACTTTACAAACGTAGTAACAAAACAAGAGTTATTAAAAAAACCAGTCCCGACAAAAAAAGAACCCACTGATTGTTTCGTCGAATACTCTGATTGGGGGGCAACAGAAGGGCAGGGTCCACCCCTTGCGCCCCTTTTTCCCAAAGGAGTGTTTGTTCCCGGAATAATTGGATCAGACGAGGATGCGTTTCCAATGCCGGGAGACGATAAGGTGTGATCTGGAAAGAACGGACCAAATCAAAATAGATGTGGTCGACTTCGTATAGGGTTTCCAACTGGTCATTAACGAAACTGAGAGGAATGAAAAGAATGGCCCGCACCTCGCTTTCACCGAGCTCTTTGATCATTTCATCGGTATAGGGTTGTAACCATTTTGCGGGTCCAATCCGGCTTTGAAAGCAAAGTTCGAATTGCCACTGGTCAAAGTTTTTACGCAATGCTTCCACCGAAGCAATCAATTCCATTAAATAGGGATCACCTCGCTCCACGTAGGATTGTGGAATGCCATGCGCAGAGCACAAAATACGAGTGCTGAATGGATCCAGTTTGTGCTTTGTCAATGCTTTTTGCAACTGCTGCGACAATCCGGAGATATAGTCCGGATGTTGCCCATAGGATCGCAATGCGCGGATTTCCCCTGAAAAACCCATTTTTTTCAGTTCGCCGCAAAACTGCTCTATGGATGAGCCGGTCGTGGTGCGGGAATAGTGAGGATATAGGGGAATGAGGAAAATGTCGTTGACGTGATCCTGTAATATTTGTCGAACCACTCGTGTTGCATTTCCCGGAATATAACGATGGACGGCATACACGCTCGTTGTGGAATTCCGTTCTTCCAATGCCGCACGCAAATGAAGCCGTTGCTGCTCCGTGGATGTCACAATGGGCGATTTCCCGCCAATTGCTTCGTATTGCTGAACAACCACGGGTGAGCGCTTATTGGCAACAAGACGAGCGAGCATGTTTTGTAACCACAAGGGAATCGGTAACTGAATCGTGTGGGGATCCCTTAAAATCTCATATAAAAAATCAGGAATTTCCTGCAAACTCCGGGGACCCCCAAAATTCAGCAATACAACTGCTTTTCGCACGGTTTCGGCGTCACTGTCCGACATGATTTTCTCTGAATTCGAGCAGACGACCTTAAAAAGCGTTCAGACTCCGTTGAGAAGTTTTAAGATTCTAAACTTTTTGCACTACGATGGTGCATGCCTCTCCGTTAATATCCCATTCGGTCCCACTGCCACCAGAGGTAAGCTGACCTGCGGGAATGGCTTTCAGCTCGTTGGCGAGGGTTTCCGTTTTGATAAACTCATCAAATCTTGTCACGGCGGATTGCAATGATTGCGTGGTTTGATAGCGGACATGAATACGCGCCATCACGTCAAATGCCCGCTCTTTTCTCATATTTTGCACTTTATTTACGAATTCCCGGGCAAATCCTTCTTGTTGCAAGTCTACCGTCAATTCCGTGTTCAGCGCTACCGTTACATCGTTTTCCGTCAACACCAGCAAGCCTTCTTTTTCTTGACGTTGCAAAAGCACGTCTTCAGGGTGTAAAAGGATCGATTCTTCTTTTAGCTCCAATGTCGCGCATTCACCATCCCGTAATTGAAAAATTGCGGAAGAATCGAGCTTCGCAATAGCTTGGGCGACTTTTTTCATGCGGGCACCCAGCTTTGGGCCAAGCACCCTGTAATTCGCCTTGGCGCTGTATGTCACCAAGTCTTCTTCATTGTCCGTGATAACGACTTTTTTGATATTCAGTTCCTCAGTGATCAAATCCTCCATGTCATTCAAAATCGCTTTGGCTTCGGGGTCTCGCGTCACCAGGAATATACTGGCAAGGGGTTGTCGTATTTTCAATTGATGCTTGTTGCGCAGAGCACGACCCATGCTGACAGCAGAGAGAATTAATTCCATTTTCATTTCGATGGAAGGATCCTGGTGGCGTTTCTGCACTTGTGGGAAGTCCACCAGGTGCACGCTTAATTCATCTCGTTCTTCTCGCAGATTGCGGAAAATCCCTTCGGCAATAAAGGGCACGAATGGCGCGATCACTTTGGATAGCTCCAGTAAAACCTGGTAAAGTACCGCATAAGCTTCCTGCTTGTCTTTTTCCTGTCCCGCCTTCCAGAATCGTCGCCGGCTGCGTCGAATATACCAATTGGTCAGTAAGTCGATGTATCCCACGAAAGGAGCAACCGATTTATTCAAATCATACGCGTCCATACCGGCTCTTACAGTTTCAATCAATCCCTGCAATTTGGAAAGAATCCATCGATCCAGTGGATTGGAGGGCATCATGCCGAGCTTTTCTTCGGTTGGCTGCCAGCGGTCGATGGCAGCATAAGTACTCAGGAAGGCCAGGGCATTCCAAAGCGGCAACAATATGGAACGGGTAGTGTCCACCAATCCTTTCTCCGAAAACCTGAGATCATCCCCGCGGACTGCGGGAGAATTGAGCATGTAGAGGCGAATAGCGTCTGCTCCATATTGACCCAGCATGTCGATAGGGTCCGGATAGTTTTTCAACCGCTTGCTCATTTTTTTACCGTCTTCCGCAAGGACTAGCCCGTTGACGATGACATTGTGAAAGGTCGGTTTGTTGTATAGCGCCGTTCCCACCACTACCAGTGAATAGAACCAACCACGAGTTTGATCCAACCCTTCACAGATAAAATCTGCCGGGAAATTGGCGTCAAATCTTTCCTTGTTTTCAAAGGGATAGTGTTCCTGAGCATAAGGCATGGAGCCGGATTCAAACCAACAATCGAGCACTTCGGGAATTCGTTTATAGGTTTTGCCGTTACGAATTATCTCTAAATCGTCCACAAAGTGTTTGTGCAAATCTTGCACTTTTTGTCCAATTGCCTCTTCCAGTTCCGTCACGCTACCAATACAAAGACAATCCCCGTCGTTACTCTTCCAAATTGGCAATGGGGTCCCCCAGAAACGATTGCGACTGATCGCCCAATCTCTTGCATTTTCCAGCCATTTACCAAAACGTCCATCCCGGATGTGTCCCGGCACCCAGTGAATTGTCAGATTATTTTTCACCATCTGGTCTTTGATTGCTTCCACCTTGACGAACCAGGTGGAAATGGCTTTGTAGATGAGAGGTGTGTCGGTCCGCCAGCAAAAAGGATAACTATGTTCAATGGTTTCGTGTCTGAGAATTTTGTAATTTTCTTTTAAATTGCGAATGATCGCTTTGTCGGCATCTTTGATGTTCATACCTGCGAGGAATCCCATGTAGGAGTGAAAATTCCCGTCGTCATCAACTGGATCGAACACGGGTATGCCTTCCCTCAGTCCTATCCGTAAATCATCTTCCCCAAAAGCCGGCGCTTGATGAACAATGCCGGTTCCACTTTCATCACTGATATAATCGTCAACCAGCACCCGCCAGACTTGGGTTGTGTCCACACGTCCTTTAGCAAAGTCGAACAACGGAAAGTATGTTCGGTTCCGCAAATCGCAACCTTTCATGGTAGCAAGGATTTCATATTCTTCTCTTTGCCAATATGCAGACAAGCGACAAGCTGCTATATAATAGTTCTCTCCGCTAGTCTTTTCCTTGATTTTGACATAGTTTATTTCCGGTCCGACACAGCATGCCAGATTTGCAGGGATCGTCCATGGAGTGGTAGTCCATCCCAAATAATAAGTATTTTCTTCGTCGCACGCTTGGAATTTGAAAGTAATCGAGGGATCCTGAGTCTCCTGATAATTAAGGTTGGCCTCAAAATTGGAAAGAGGAGTCGAAAGTCGCCAGGAATAAGGCACCACCTTTCTGCCTTCATAGATGAGATTTTTCTCCCACAATTGTTTCAAGACCCACCATACGGATTCCATGTAGGAACGATCCATGGTTTTATAGTCGTTGTCAAAGTCGACCCAACGAGCTATACGATCCACAGTTTCCCTCCATTCCCGGGTGTATCGCAATACGATCTTGCGACATTCTTCATTGTATTTGCCTATGCCGAATTTGAGGATTTCCGGTCGCCCTTCTAATTGTAGTTCTTGTTCCACTTCAAATTCTACCGGCAGTCCATGGCAATCCCAGCCGAAACGCCGTTCCACTCGATACCCTCGCATGGTTTTGTAGCGAGGAATGACATCCTTGATGGTTCCAGCAAGCAAATGCCCGTAATGGGGCAACCCCGTCGCGAAAGGAGGTCCGTCATAAAATACGAATTCACGATCTTTGGGACGCTGCGCAATCGATTTTTCAAAGATTTGCTGATCTCTCCAGAACGTCAGAATCTCGCTTTCAAGATCGGGAAAATTGATTTTATTGGAAACTTCTTTCATTCATTCTCCTTTTTCAGATGCCCCAAGAGTACTTCGGACATCCATTTCACCTGTACGAAAGTAGGGATCAATGTTGGCTGAAGCCTGAACAATTTTCAAGTGCAATGTCCATTTTCCGTGCTCTGCAGAGTTTCCAAATTCAGAGTATGGGTTTCCAATTGTCGATTGTTCGTCTATTCAATTTTGAAATTATTGATACGTGAATCAGGAGTTAAAAAACGTGTCATTCCTGACTTGACCAGGAATCCAGGGGGATACGGGCGATATTTTGGATTCCGGATCCAGTCCGGGATGACACAACATATTATTAAATTATTGATTTTATAAATTAAATTTCACTCCTGGTGCGCATATTATTGATGAGAAAGTTTATATGCGCATGTAGAAAACGGATGGTAAGTCATCACCACCGGCAGAGCCGGTGGCTTGAAGAGGCCCCCAGTATGAGGGCAAAACGTGTTCGTCATCGTAAGACGTGCTCGTGCTCGTGAACGAAAAAGGCTGCCATGTTAGATCATGAAAAACTCGATGTATACCAATGTTCCATCGAATTTTTAGCGTTATCTGTCCAAGTCATCGAAACATTGCCAAAAGGATACTCAGCCTTAGTTGACCAACTGAAAAGGGCCTCATGGTCGATTCCTCTCAATATCGCAGAAGGCTGTGGAAAAAATTCCTTTCCTGACAAGCAACGATTCTATGCATTTGCCCGAGGTTCCGCAATGGAATGCGCTGCTATTCTCGATGTTTTAAACGTGTTGAAGATCATCCAGCCTCCTTTATTTGACGAAGGGAAACAGTTACTTCATCGCATTGTTTCTATGTTAACCAAAATGTGCCGTCGAATTCACTGACCGTTCACGAGCACGAGCACGGCTAACGGACACGGATACGTTTCTCATGTCTGACCGGCAAAGCCTATTAGGTTCGCACCAGCAGAGCTGGTGGTTTAATGAGATTAATTATAACTTCGACATAAATTTTGGATTTCTTTTTTTTTACAAGCATGTCATCTATTCTAAGTATCCAGAATGCTCGTGTAGTATATACCTCGTTCCGACGGCCTCTGGATTTTGCGTATCACATACGTTATGATTAACTAACCATAGGCTTTGTCAGGAAGAGGATTTTCCTTTTGATCTCCAATTGCTGGCATCTCGAGTTAGTCTTCGGGTCACCAGGTATTGACATTGAAATTCAGAAAGGACTGCTATGTCGCAAGAAGATCGATATTCCGAGGCAAACACTCCCATGCGCATTCCAATGTTGCCCATGAGAGACATTGTGGTTTTTCCACGCATGACTGCGCCTTTTTTCATCGGAAGGGCGCCTTCCATGGCCGCCCTGGAAAAAGCTCTGGCAACTGACCGCCGGGTATTCGTGGTGGCCCAACAGGATCCAATGATCGAATCACCAACTGCGGATGATTTGCATCAGATGGGAACCATCGGTCAGATCCTTCAAATCATGCGGCTTCACAACGGTACCATCAAAGCGCTGTTCGAGGCCAAAACCCGTGGAAGGCTGATTGAAGCAAGTCTGAAGGATTCTTTTTATTCCGCATTGGTAGAACCCCTGCCTGAATCCGTCTTTCGAACACCTGAATTGATTGCGTTGGGCAAAAATGTACGACATGAGTTGAAACGTTACCTAAAGGAAGTGAAAAAGCATAACGAACGGATTGAGAAGCTGGCTTTGGATATAGAAGAACCCTGCCACCTCGCTGACCGTATTGCGCCCCTGTTGAATATGGACCTGAAGAAAAAGCAACAGCTATTGGAAATTTCAGATCCTCAACGTCGTCTGGAAATTGTTTATGAGCGAATGTTGGAAGAAATTGAATTGAAAAAAGTTGAGCGCAAACTGAAAGAACGCGTGCAAGGCCAAATTGGCAGAACTCAAAAGGAATACTACCTCAATGAGCAAATCAAAGCCATTCAGAAAGAGTTGGGACAGGGAGAGGACGGAAAAGCCGAGATCGAGGAATATATCAAAAAAATTGAAGACACGCCGCTTTCCCGGGAAGCCAGAGAAGTGGCTGATAAAGAAGTAAAAAAACTGAAAATGATGCAGCCGATGTCAGCAGAAGCCAATGTGGTGCGAAATTATCTGGATTGGTTGCTGGGCATGCCTTGGGGAGAGAAAACGAAAGATCACTTTGAACTGGGAGATGCCGAGAAGGTTCTCAATGTCGAACATTATGGTTTGGAAAAAATCAAAGAGCGCATTATTGAATACCTGGCTGTAGCGCAAAAGGTCGGACAAATGAATGGTCCGATTATTTGTCTGGTAGGTCCTCCGGGGGTGGGAAAGACGTCACTTGCCCGTTCGGTAGCCAAAGCCTTGGGTAGAAAATTTGTGCGTATGAGTTTGGGAGGCGTACGGGACGAAGCGGAAATCCGAGGACACCGGCGTACCTACATTGGCGCCCTTCCTGGAAAAATCATTCAATCCATCCGCAAAGCCAAAAGCAAAAATCCTCTCATGCTCCTCGATGAATTAGATAAGATGACTTATGGTGTCATGGGGGACCCTGCTGCTGCTTTATTGGAAGTCTTGGACCGTGAACAAAACCACACCTTCATGGATCATTATCTGGAAGTAGAATTCGATTTATCCGATGTCCTTTTCTTTTGTACCGCCAATGTCGCCCAAAATATCCCTCCCGCGTTGAAAGATCGCATGGAAGTGATTACTTTGTCGGGGTACACGGAATTGGAAAAAGAACATATCGCGGAAAGGCATTTGATTCCCAAACAAATTGAGGAAAACGGATTGAAAAAGCAGCAGATCAAATTCCAGCGCAAGAGTTTGACCGAGATTATCCAACGCTATACGAGAGAAGCGGGTGTGCGTGATCTCGAACGTTCCATTTCCAAGGTATGTCGCAAAGTAGCCCGACAAATTGTGCAGAAACACATAGATAAAACAATTGTAGTGACAGAAAAACGAATTCATGATTTTCTCGGAGTCCCTCGTTATAAACACAAGGAGATTGGAGAGAAAAATGAAATCGGAACCACGTCCGGACTTGCCTGGACCTCAGTGGGAGGTAAATTGCTCATCAATGAAGTGAGTCTGATGAAGGGAGAGGGCAATCTGAAATTAACAGGGCAATTGGGTGATGTGATGAAAGAATCGGCAAAGGCTGCTTTGAGTTATGTGCGCAGCAATGCAAATATGCTTGGGATTTACTCATCCGTTTTCCAAGATACGGATATCCATATTCATGTGCCTGAAGGCGCTGTCCCCAAAGATGGTCCTTCGGCAGGAATAACTATGACCACTTCCTTAATCAGCGCTTTTACCGGTATTCCCGTCAGAAAAGAAGTGGCCATGACCGGAGAAATCACGCTACGGGGAAGAATACTGCCCATTGGTGGATTGAAAGAAAAACTATTGGCTGCCAAACGAGGTGGAGTTCAAACCGTGCTTATTCCCGAGAAAAATGAAAAAGACTTGGTTGAGATTCCTGCCGAGATTAAAAAAGAATTGACAATTGTTCCAATGATTTTTGCGGAGGACGCCTTGAATGTGGCGTTGGAACGAATGCCAGTTGCCGTGGAAGATCCTCCCGCGGAAGACGAAAGTATGCAGGAGAATGCAACCAATGTGATCGCGAAAGATTCCTTCACTGAGCGGGAAGTCCGCAATTTCCCTCACAATTGAGGGCGATTGGTTAAAATTTTTCCAAAGCCAGTTTAACGGCTTGGGTGGTTTTATCCAGATCCTCTTCCGTATGTTCTGTGGAAATAAAAAGGGATTCAAAAGCAGAAGGGGCGAGATAAACTCCTGCCGCCAACATTTCTCTGAAAAATTTCTTAAATCCTTCGACATCGGTTTGCAAGGCATCCTGGTAATTACGAATTGAGCTTGCAGCAAAGAAAAAACCAAACATCCCTCCCATGTGACGGGCTTGAAAAGGGAGACCTTTTTTTTCAAACAGGTCTATCATTTCCCCTACCAACCACGCGCTTTTCCGGCTGAGCTCCGCATAAACCCCTTCGTCTTTGAGCAATCGAAGTGTGGCAATGCCTGCCGATACCGCAATGGGATTGCCCGACAATGTGCCTGCTTGATAAACCGGACCAACGGGGGCAACTTGCAACATGATATCCTGACGACCGCCATAAGCTCCCACAGGCAATCCGCCTCCAATCACTTTGCCGAATGTTGTGAGATCCGGTTGCACATTTAAAAGAGCTTGAGCACCACCATAATCCACGCGAAAACCGCTCATCACTTCATCAAAAATGAGTACGATCCCTTCTCGGTTACACAAATTCCGCAATCCCTGTAAGAATCCATGTTCTGGTAAAATCATACCCATATTGCCTGCCACAGGTTCGACAATCACTGCAGCAATTTCTTCGGGATGAAAATCGAGCAGTTCGACTACTGAATCGAGATCATTGAAACGTGCCAGAAGGGTCAATTCCACATAGGCTCGAGGTACTCCCGCAGAATTTGGCTCACCCAAAGTGGTAGCGCCTGAACCGGCTTGCACCAGTAATGGATCCACACTTCCATGATAACATCCTTCAAATTTAATGATTTTGTCTTTGCCAGTATATCCACGAGCCGTACGAATGGCCCCCATTGTAGCTTCACTTCCGGAGTTGACCAGCCGCAGAATCTCGACACTGGGTACGGCTTCCTTGATCAACTCTGCTAAAACTACCTCTTTTTCAGTAGGAGCGCCAAATGAAGTTCCCGCATGCAGTGCCTTTTCCACCGCTTCCATCACGGTTTCATGACAATGACCTAAAATAAGTGGTCCCCAGGAGCCTACATAATCAATGAATTCGTTGCCATCAGCATCGTATATTTTAGATCCCTTACCTCGCTCGATGAATAAGGGGTGGGTCTCCACGGATTTGAAGGCACGTACGGGACTGTTGACTCCCCCCGGAATCGAAAGTTGGGCGCGCTGGAATAGTTGCAGAGATCGAGTAAACTTCATTTTGTAGTTTTCATGAAAAAGTGCCGGCTGCCTGGAATTTTATTCTGATTTTCATTCAACTGGAAGAGAATAAATGACCTTGAACCAGGAGATCAAAGGATTGGGTAATATTTCAGTCAGAACAATAGGAACAGGTTAAGGGTTTCGTTGCGATTCTTTGAATTGAGCGAAGGATTGGACTACGACTCCCGTCCCCTGAATATCCGTATGTGATTGGCCTATCATACGAATGGCTAAATAAGGATTTTTTTCAAGGGAAAGCGTATCATCCAAAATCGCCATCACTTCCTCTCGAGTCAATTCCTCGATTGCTTTGATATAATCACTGATATAATCAAATTCTGCGTTTTTTTCAAAAGCTTGATAAAACAAAAAATTTGCTTCTTCGGCAATGGTTGTGGATTTATCCAGTTGAGAATTGATCACAGACTGCCGGTAGGTTTCAAATTCAGTGTCAGGTATTTTTTTGAACTGATCAATGAATTTTGGGATATAAGCTTCTACACGCTCTTGTAACGTGCCTGGAGGATATTTATCCGACTGCACTACCAACATCCAACCCATGGTTTTTTCCATCCACGATACGTCGCCAAATACGGTGTACCCCAACTGCTGATGGGTCCGCAATTCGGTATATGCCCACGAACGCAAGGCATTGGCAATGATCAACATCGCTCCTCTCAGCCGAGGATTCATCTCTCCTGCCTGAATTCCAAAAAGCAGGGCGGAATTGTCGACTTTCACCTTTTTAGAATAGATATAGTCCTGACTGTTATTGATCTGAACAATCGTATTTTTAAAGAGTTGATCTTCGGTTAAGGGCTCTCCATCTAAATTTTGCAACATCTCCTGAAGGGCTTGTCGTACTTTTTCTTTTTCCAGATTGCCATAAACCACCCCTTGAACAAAGTAATTGCGATAGAGTGATTTCGCGTGAGCTTTCAAGTCCTCCAGGCTAATGTCACGAATAATCTCCTGATATTGGTCCACTGAGAATTTCTTCTCTTCCATGAGCAGCGAGCGCGCATAGAATGCTTGGTGATAAGCCTGATTGAATTGAAAATTCTGGTAGAGACGTAAACGTCGCTCCTTCAGAGATTGAAACGTCGCTTCATCAATTGTGATTTCCTGTAGTTTGCTCAACAGTAATCCGGATAGCGCTAAAATACGGTCTGAATAACCGCTGACATTGACTGTGATTCCTTCTTTACTCGTACTGAATTCAAAGTCCAATCCGGCAATAAGCGCTGCATATCCAAATTCATTCAATCCTTCGTTAATGGCATTGCTGTAAAGCTGGGATAATACTGCGAATCGGGGAGATTGGTATACAAGGGGGGTATTGATCAACAATATCAGTTCCGCTTTCGGTGTATGAAATCGTAAATCCTGTTGAAACCAGATTTCTGCTTGCTCATTGTCCAGGATCTTTTCAGGACGGGCTTGGGCATGTTTGAATATCAATTTTTGATAAGGCTGTATGTCCTGCAATTGATGTGGAAATAACTGTTTCTGAAATTCTTGCCAGGAAGACCAATATATTCCTTGATTTGTCTGCAGTACATCGAGGATGGATTGGGGGATTTTTTCCTTTTTCAATCCAACCATGGATTGATAACTGAGCGTAAACTGAGTGGTCGAGGGAATCAAATCCAAATTTTCCGGGATAAATATATTTTTTTCCGGTAACTGCAATTCCATGTGAGGGTTTATTTTTTTCAGCTCACGAATGAACCCCGGACTGTCTTCCGTATATGAATAACCGGCTCCAAAATATGGCTCGATCTGGTCAGTCTTCAACCCTTTGGCCACCAAGGTAACCAGCATGTTCTCCGGGGTGAGGCGATACAGAATGCTATCGAAATGATGAGGGTCGTATCGATCATAAAGAAAGGGTGCGGTTTCTACCAAAGGCATTGGGACATAATGAAGCAAAGAAGCATAGCCAATTACCAGATCTGTGCCGTCGGTTTTTTCCTGAAACTGATAATCGATTTCTGCTATTTGCCGGAGTTCCTCAAAAAGCTCTACTTGAAAACCCGTACTTCGTAGAAGTCGGATGTATTGAAATACCCTTTTAATTACGGTTTCATATTCTTCCAGTCCTTTCGGCGTCAGTTGCACGGTAACGGTAAAGCGCCCGTATGATTTTCTGGAAGTAGCTCCTGCCGAGAGACCTGTGGCCAAACCTTCTTTTTTGAGCAAGGAAAGGAGGCTGCCTTTGCCTTCATGGCCAATCAAGTGTCCCAAAGCATAAGTGGGTTTGGTTTCATAGAGATGTCGGACACTGGGCAACGGAAAGGTCAATTTGAGGGAGCGGGTATCTTTGAGCGGTTCAATCCTTACAACACGTAGTTGATTGCTTTTCTTCAGGAATGTTTGAGGAATAACCGGAGAGCTGGTTTGCAGATTTCGGATTTCGCTGAAGTACCTTTCCACCCATTCATGCAAAGTGTCCAGATTTTGCTTGCCCAAAACCGCCAGAGTCATCAAATTGGCAGAATAGTATTGGTTATAAAATTTCAGCAAATCTTCCCTGCTGGTATTTTGCAGGGTTGCTAAGTTACCAATGCGAAATTTTTGAGCAGGATGGTTGGGAGTGAACAGGGAAGCTTCTACTTGCAAAACTCGCCAATGTTCGCTGGATTTTTTTTGAGTATATTCGGACTCAACCACTTCCAATTCACGCGTGACAAATTCCGGGTTGAAAAGAGGAGCGATAAAGAACTGGGCAAAGCGATCCAACGCTTCTTCCAAATGATCCCCAGCCACCTGAAAATAGTAGTTCGTCGTTTCGTCCGCTGTGAAGGCGTTGTTGAATCCGTCATGACTGGTAAGAAATTTTTGGTCGTCTCCAACCTCCGGATATTTTTCTGTCCCTAAAAACAGCATGTGTTCTAAGAAATGAGCCATACCCGGATGCTCGTCAGGATCGTTCAAGGAGCCGACTGCAACACTCAGCGACGCGGCTCCGTGGTGTACGGTTGGATCTGAAATTAAGATGACCTTGATGGAATTAGGAAGGACAAATCGACGATATTGACGTTGCTCGTAACGGGGGTCTGTTCTGTCTTCTGCCCGGGTGTTCAAATATTGAGAGGGAAAAAGAAAGAACACCATCAATAAAATAAAAAGGGTTCTCATGGTGCTTATTAGTTTGAAGGTTAGAGTACTTCTGTGAATTATTCTCCAGGGTGGTTAAAATAGAATGCTATGATTTTTATTTTATGCGTCTTTGCTTTTTTGTCAAGTATCGTTTGAAGGAGTACGACTTGAAAATTGAAAGACTGCATGTAAGGGTTCATCAGGTTGCCATCCCGGGTGTCATCTCGACCACAGGAAGCAATCTCCATGATTCCCCGGTATGTGAGATGATGTCTGGGGATTCAACTCAATGAACCAGTAAACAGAAGCATTTGGAGATGCGTATGAGTTCCGTAAAAGTGAGAGATTCGGTGGTTGCCCTCTTTACTTGTCAAAATCGTATATTTGTCATCCAAAGACAATCTTATTTAACAGTTTTTCCAGGTTACCATTCATTTCCGGGAGGCAAAGTAGACCAGGAAGATTCGGATCAACCCTTTGAAATTCCGTTTCTTAGAAATCATAATGCCAGGTTGATGCATGCTCTTTGTCGTGAAATTGAAGAAGAATTGAACTTTGATTTAGTAGCCGCCATTTTAAAGGGTGAGGTGGAGCGTATTTCAAAATTCGGGTTCGCCATCACTCCCACATTCAATCCTATTCGCTTCCATGCCCGCTTTTTCAGAATTGAACTTGCATCCGAGATAGAGTTCAAGGCGGACAGTAACGAAACGGCATGGGCTGGTTGGCTCTCCGTACAGGAATTTATGAAAGAGTACCATCAGGGACAGATTCTGGCTGCTGTTCCTACTTTGCTTGTCATGGAGAGGTTCGCTGAAAATACGAATGTCAATAATGCCCAACTACACTTGAGTTATGATCCGCAATATGAAGTACCCAGCATGCAACCCGTCTATCAGGTGTTGCAGATGCCAGTTCTATCTAATACCCTCCCACCTGCAGAAAGCACGAATGCTTTCATCCTGGGCGATGAAAGATGCGAGCGCTTCCTGATTGATCCTTCCCCGGCAACTACTAACGAATTGACTCGTTTGATCCATGTGGTCCGTTCCCTTCACATTACAGGCGTTTTTTTAACTCATCATCACAGGGATCACCATCAATATTCCAACAAATTGGCTCAAGAATTTAAAGTTCCAATGCGAATGAGTCGTGATTCCTACGAACGGATCTGCAAAAAATTTGGTGCTGACTATTTTGAGCAAATTAAAATCGAATTTGCTCGGGAAGGGGACGTGCTCACCAAATGGCTGGGTAAAAACATTCGAATATTCGAGATTCCCGGGCATGACGAAGGGCAATTGGGTTTAGCTCCAACGACAATGGAGTGGTTTCTGGTTGGAGATTTGATACAAGGTATCGGAACTGTCGTCATTGCCGCCCCGGAGGGAAATATGAAAAAATATTTCGCATCTTTGGAACGGGTTATCGCCTTGAATCCCAAAATCATCATTCCCTCCCATGGCATGCCTCTGAAAAGCACACTGTACCTCAAAAAGACTCTGGAGCACCGCCTGATGCGGGAAAGTCAGATTTTGAAACTCTACCAAGAGGGTAAATCAAAAGATGAGATGTTATCGGAACTTTATCCGGATATCGACCCAAGACTCCTTCAGGCAGCTTTTCATAATATCGAATCCCACCTGATTAAACTGCAAGAAGACCGTTTGATTTAATGGGAAAAGTATTAAAGCACATCGGAACTTTGTAGTATCGCAATTCCTGCCGATCTCATTTCGTCCAATGCTTTATCCACATCACCTGGGTTGAGATTGACTCCGCGCGTGGCATCTATGATAACATGAGTTTGATATCCTAATGCTTGGGCATCCAATGCTGTGAACTTGACGCAATAATCCGTCGCCAATCCCACTACAAATACATCTGAGACGTCTTTTTCCTTCAAATAAGAATCCAACCCGGTGGCACTTTGGTGATCGTTGTCAAAAAATCCACTGTAGCTGTCCACGGATTGCTTCATCCCTTTTTGACACACCCAAGCAATTTTTTCTTTGTTCAATCCTGAGATAAAAGCCGCTCCTTCCGAGCCCTGAACACAATGCGCAGGCCACAATATTTGTTCAATACCATGGAGAATGATGACTTCGCCGGGAATTTTATCATGATGGATTGCAAAACTCTCGTGGTCGGCGGGATGCCAGTCCTGCGTTGCCACGACTAAGTCAAATCCGGATTGTATTTGGTTGATCAAAGGAATGATTTGATCCCCATCCGGAACCGGCAAGGCGCCGCTGGGGGTGAAATCGTTTTGCAAATCTACTAGAATCAATGCCTGCATATGCTTTTTTTCTGGAGTTCAATGCCGAATACCGTTGCCCCGTATCCGAAGAATCAGTTGGGTCTTCAAATCAAAAAGGGATTTTTCAATTCCCACCGGATATTGATGGGGATTGACGAATCGCGCAATACCGGGATGAAACTGACGTAATCCTTGCTGAGCCTTCTCTCTGATGTCTTGAATGCCAGGCATAGTATACACTTTTTTACCTTTTTTGAAAATCGGAATCAAAAGATCTTCGGATTGCATACCTGCCTGAATTTTGCTCTGTCGGGTCATATCCAAGGGGTCAACGATCGTGCATCCGTGGTTCAGGTTTGTTTGGATGTCGTATATTACATCGGCTCTGTTTTCTTGATTCTTACGGTATCGTCGCACTTGTTGGATGCCGGGGGTGGTCACTTTCACAGCTTGTTCTGAGATTTTAACGCGATGTTCCCATGCCTGACCGGGTTCTCGAGTTGCCGCAAGTTTATAGACCCCGTCCAAGGCGGGCTGGTCATAGGCAGTAGCCAGCTTCGTACCGACACCCCACATATCGATTTTTGCGTTTTGGCTCTTTAAGCTGGAAATGATGGTTTCGTCCAATTCATTGCTGACGACAATTTTTGTGTCATTAAAACCGTTTTCATCCAGCATCTTCCTCGCTTCGATGCTCAGGTACGCCAAGTCTCCGGAATCCAGCCGGATGCCCATCAGGGGAAATCCATGAGACTTCAGCCAGTGTCCGGTTTTAATTGCATTCTTCACTCCTTGCAAAGAAGAGTATGTATCAACAATCAGTACGCAATTATTGGGCAAGGCTTCCGCATAAGTCTGGAATGCTTCAACTTCTCTTTTGAAGCTCATCACCCAACTATGGGCAATTGTACCCGCAACTGGAATGCCATATTTTTTACCTGCCAATACGTTGGAGGTCCCTGAGCAACCTCCGATAAATGAGGCACGACTGACCGTTAAACCACCGTCTATCCCTTGAGCCCGTCTCAATCCGAATTCCATAACCGGGTCACCCTTTGCAGCCAGACAGATACGTGCTGCTTTAGTGGCAATTAAAGTCTGAAAATTAATAATATTGAGTAAAATGGTTTCCAGAATCTGGCATTGCACGAGAGGTCCTTGCACGCGAACCAGGGGTTCGTAAGGAAAAACAACCGTTCCCTCGGGAATGGCATCGACATCACATTGGAAACGCAGGAATTTCAAATAGTTCAAAAAATCTTTTTGAAACAAGGCTTTCTCATCAACGCCTTTCAAAGAGGCTAAATAGTCGAAATCCTCCTTTTCAAAGCGTATATTTTCCAGAAATTCGATAACATTTTCTAAACCACAAACAATACCGAATCCGCCTTTGAAAGGAAGAGTTCTGAAAAATAAGTGGAAAACACTTTCTTTGGAAGCAATACCACTTTTCCAATAGCCATAAGCCATAGTCAGTTGATAGAGATCTGTCAGTAAAATAGAATAGGGAGAATATGGGGGAGTTGACATTACATTTTCTCAGGTCGAATGAGCACCATGGGATTGAATCTATTGAAAAACAAGGAGAACCTCAAACTCGTTTCCAAAAGGAAGGATAAAACAGGATAATCACCGCAAATATTTCCAGTCTCCCCGCCAACATAGTGAATGAAAGGAACCATTTCCCCATCATGGAAATTTCGTTCAAATTTTTGCCAGGTCCCACCTCTCCAAAACCTGCACCAACATTCATAATTGTCGAAATAACGGCACATATCGAATCGAAGTACCGCATACCTTCCAAATATGACAGTAAACCGCCCCCTACCATGATCCAGAGGATGTTGATAACAAAAAAACTGAGGACCAATTCCACGACTTTCATATCGAGTGAGCGCCTATCGATACGGATTGGTCTCACTTCCAACGGCTGCATCATTTTTCTAATCGTCGCATGCAAATATTTCAAGATAATCACATAATGAATGATTTTGATTCCACTGGTTGTCGAGCCTGATGAAGCACCTACGAACAAGGTGATAAAGAGGAACATTTGGGCCGAGTGAGGCCACAACTCGTAGTTTACTGTCGTGAACCCGGTCGTCGTAAGCAAAGAAATGACTTGAAATGTCCCGTGACGGAGTGCATCTGTCAGAGAATATGCATTTTCCTGCCACAATGCCAAAGAAACGATGGCACAAAAAAACAATGTAATGCCCGTGTACCAACGAATCTCCGTATTGATTTTCACGGCCTGCCAATCCTTTTTTAGTATTTGAGTGTACAAAATAAAACTCGTTCCCCCCAGAAACATAAAGACAATGGTCACCCAATCGATATATGCACTGTCGTAGTATCCCAAACTTTTTTCGTGCAGCGTGTAACCGGCGGTTGCCACAGTGCCAAAGGCATGGCACAACACATTAAAAAAAGGCATCCCACCTCCCCAAAGCAACAAAACATTCAAAAAAACTATTCCCGAATAAATTAAGCAAAGCCGGACTGCCATATTTTTCATCCGAAAATGGAATTTTTTCTGAGTGATGACTTGTCCCGGGTCTACTTCTGATGAATAAAATACCATTCCTCCAGATGACATTACCGGTAAGATAAAAATGGCAATCAAAAGAATTCCCATCCCTCCCAAAAAATGGCTGAAACTCCTCCAAAAAAGCAGACCACGCGGAAGGGATTCGATCTCTGTTAAAGTTGTCACTCCGGTCGTGGTGAAACCGGACATCATTTCAAAAAAGGCGTTAGTAAACGAGGGAATGGAGCCATCGAACATAAAAGGGAGAGAGGAAATGATACAGACCAGAATCCATCCCAAGGAAATGATGATGAATCCATCCTTCACGCTCAATGCGGATTGCCTGCGAAAAAAACGACAGAAGAGTAACCCGAAAATGATGGCAATCACTGCGGAGATAAAGATTGACGAAGCGTCTCCATCACCATAGATCAAAGCAACCAAAAAAGGAAAAACCATCATGCATCCTGTGAAGACGCTCAAGATCGCCAAACCGTTTATTATTGCAGCAAAATTCATTGAAATATTATTTCCGAATCAACCAGGTCAGGAATGACCAACCAGGGGAACGTTCCTTTTTATATTCCATTGCAGTAAAGCCCTTATGAAAGGCTTTTTTATTGGAATCATATTCCTGTTTTTCACACAAGTTTTTTAGTCTTTCAGAATGGGAAGCGAATTTCTCGGGAAGGGTTTGATTTGAGCGATGATTTTTTATATCAAAGGATAATGTGTTAAACTGAACATCTCATCTTTTTCTTGCTGAGGAACAGTTGAAGCACTCTTAGAAATTTCTTTTGCAGCGTCAGTGTCATGCCGGACTTGATCCGGTATCCGGAAAGTCACACAGATTCCGAATCTTTGCCCGGAAGGACAACCCTTTCGATTGTCGAACGTGCATCACAGTAAACGTATTATCGTCGTGCTGTATTCTTACTTTCAGGAAATGCAGAATGAAACTGAAAAAATCAGCGTTGATTATTTGTAATGGAGCCCCACCTGCCAGAGCGTTGATGCAGCAGTTGTGGCGACAGGTAGAAATAAAGATTTGTGCTGATGGCGGGGCTAATCATGCGATCGCGCACGGATTCCAACCAGATGTCGTGGTGGGAGACATGGATTCGATTCTACCTGAAACCCGGCAGCAACTTGCCCCCGAACAATTGATTCATATTGCGGATCAAAGCACCAATGATGGGGATAAAGCTTTGGCTTATTGCGTGATGCGTCAAATACGAGAAGTATACCTCTTAGGGGCGACTGGAAGGCGAAGTGATCAATTTTTAGCCAATATCGAGCTGCTCTATAAATACGACTCTCGTCTTAAAATTATTTTACGAACAGAATTCGAACAGATTGAAGTGATTGCCGGTAAATGGCAGGGAAATTTCCCTCTCGGTTCCACCCTGTCGTTACATCCTTTATTTGGCGCCGTTCATGGAATCGCAACTACCGGTTTGGCTTGGCCTTTGAAACAACAAACATTGGAAATGGGAAGAGGTCCCATGGGTGTCTCAAACAAAACTACAGAATCTACTGTCCATATTACTCTAAGGGAAGGAAAACTTTTATTAATTGCGCAGGTCTCCTGCTCTTAATCTGATTTTTTTTAAAAAAGAGAAATTACTTGACAGAATTTTTTCCAATAATATAATTAGCACTCATAGCAAGCGAGTGCTAATACTACAGAGAGAAGATGGAAAACGAAAAAAGCAGTCGCAAGATTGGTGAGAGAGGGGATTCTATGAAAAATTCAGGACAAATCTCGCAGCAAAGTTTGCCGGAAATAGACGATCGAACCCAAAAAGTTTTAATGGGGATCATTGACAGCTATATTCAGCACACCGAACCTGTAGGTTCACGCACGCTATCCAAGACACTGGATGTTGAATTATCACCGGCAACCATTCGTAACATCATGGTCGATTTATCAGATATGGGTTATTTGAAACAAACCCACACATCGGCCGGCCGGATTCCAACAGATAAAGCGTATCGATTTTATGTAGATTCGTTGGTGGTCGCCAATAATCTACCTAAAAGTATACAGACGAAGCTCAATGAAGTTTCCAGCCACAGTGGCCCTCAAGTGGAGCAGTTGTTAGTCAACACCACACGGGTTTTAGCGAATTTGACGGAATTTATTTGTGTGGTCTCTGCTCCGAAAGCGGAAGCAAGTCTCCTTCAACGTATCGAATTCATCAAGGTCAACTCCCGTGAAATTCTAGTCATTCTGATCACCAAATCGGGTTTGGTTCGCAATAAAATCATCGAATCAACCGAAGGATTGTCACAAGGATTTCTCAATTCAGTGGCGCAATTCCTCAATGAACAATTTCAAAACTCATCACTGCTGGAGATCCGCAACAAAATCCTGGAAAGCATGTTGGAGGATAAGGAACGATACGACACTTTGCTGGCTCAGGCGGTACGCTTAGGTAAAAAGGCATTTGAACTCGACACGCCGCCAGAGTTATATATGGAAGGACAAATTGATTTGCTGATGAACACGAAATTCAAGAAGCAAGAGACCATCAAGATTCTCCTGGAGGCTTTTGAGGAAAAAAATACCATCATGGAAATCGTCGACAACACGCTGGCAGCCGACCGGATTCAGATTTTTATCGGGGTGGAAAACAAATACCAGGGATTGCAGGAATATTCAATGATTACTGCAGGGTATGGTTTAAAAAATAATGTTTTAGGGATGGTAGGGGTGGTCGGCCCAACCAGTATGGACTATCAGCGCATCATCCCTGTCGTCGACTATACTGCAAAAATCATATCAGCATCCCTTTCAGAACACGCCCAAATTGAATAACTAATATAACCTGCAAAAAGCAGTCATTCAACAATGTGTTAAATTTATGGCAAGTGAAAATCGTAAAGACGTTAAGGAAAAAACTCTAAATATGTCGGAAGTTTCAGCAAACAATTTATCTTCAACAGAAAGTTCTCTCGAAGAGAAATCTCCAAGCGAAGAAAACGACAATTCGGAATCTCAGGATGAGAAACAAGCGGATCAACAAAAAGATTCTGATGCAAATGGAACGGAAGCGCAAAAAGAGACTGGTGAAACAATTGCGGCCGAATCAGCCAAAGTTGACGAAATACCTTCGGAAGTCAAAACGAAGGAAGAGCTGAAGCAGGCTCAGCAACAAATTGAATCACTAAAAGATCGTTTGTTACGCACAAACGCAGAATTCGAAAATTTCAAGAAACGTACGGCTAAAGAGAATGTGGAACGATTTAAATATTACCACCTGGGATTGGTAAAAGAATTACTGCCGGCTTTGGACAGTTTGGAAAGGGCCATAGAGCATGGAAAAGAAGAAAATACAACTGTTGAAGTAATGCTGGAAGGCATTCAGATGGTTCTTAAGCTTATTCAAGAAGCACTTAAGAAATTTTCAGTGTCTGAAATAAGTGCAATAGGAGAACCATTTGATCCTACTGTTCATCAAGCAGTAGGGACGGTTGAATCAGACACGGTTCCGAAAGATCACGTAGTCGATCAATTCCAGGTTGGATATCTGCTCCATGACCGAGTGATTCGACCTGCGATGGTTCGTGTTTCAAAAAATAATATTAATGGAGGCGCCGAACATGACGCCGAGTGAAATAAGATAAGGAGCGATATATGGGAAAAGTTATTGGAATTGATTTAGGAACGACGAACTCTTGCGTGGCTGTTATGGAAGGGGGTGATCCCAAAGTCATTCAGAATGCCGAAGGAACACGCACCACTCCATCCATGATTGCATTCAATGATTCCGGTGAACGCCTCAGTGGTCAAATTGCCAAACGACAAGCGGTCACCAATCCCAGCCGAACTATATTTTCTATCAAACGATTGATGGGGCAAAAAATGGCGGCTGAAGAAGTAAAACGTCTGGAAGCAGTGGCTCCGTATAAAGTGACGGAAGGGGCTTCCAGTCTCGCTTATGTGGAAATCGACGGGAAAAAATACTCACCTCCCGAAATTTCCGGCTTCGTCCTGCAAAAAATGAAACAGACAGCAGAGGACTATTTGGGAGAAGAAGTGACGGATGCCGTCGTTACGGTACCTGCATATTTCAATGACAGTCAGCGACAGGCCACCAAAGATGCAGGTAAAATTGCGGGATTGAATGTTCTGAGGATTATCAACGAACCCACTGCTGCTTCACTCGCATATGGCCTGGACAAGAAAAGCGATGAAAAAATCGCAGTTTTTGATTTGGGAGGAGGAACGTTTGATATTTCCATTCTTGAAATTGGAGATGGGGTCTTTGAAGTGAAAGCAACCAATGGAGACACCTTTTTAGGAGGTGATGACTTTGACAACCGTTTGATCAATTTCCTTGCAGACGAATTCAAAAAAGAACAAGGGATTGATCTGAGACAAGACAAAATGGCACTTCAACGATTGAAAGAAGCAGCTGAAAAAGCCAAGCACGAACTCTCATCCAGTATGGAAACGGATGTCAATCTACCCTTTATCACTGCCGATGCTGCAGGTCCGAAACATTTAAACCTCAAAATCTCCCGTGCCAGGTTTGAACAGTTGGTCGAAGAATTGACGCAACGTTGCCTGGAACCTTGTAAAAAAGCCTTGCAAGATGCGAAATGCACAGCCAGTGATATCGATGAAGTGATCCTGGTTGGAGGGATGACCCGCATGCCACGTATACAGACAATAGTCAAAGACTTCTTTGGCAAGGAACCTCATAAAGGAGTCAATCCGGATGAAGTGGTTGCCATTGGCGCTGCCATTCAAGGCGGGGTTCTCAGGGGAGACGTGAAAGACGTCTTGTTGTTGGACGTGACACCGCTTTCCCTTGGAATTGAAACCCTGGGGGGGGTGATGACTAAACTTATTGAACGCAACACGACCATTCCTACCCGTAAAAGCCAGACTTTTTCCACTGCGGCAGACAATCAGCCTGCAGTGAGTATTCACGTATTGCAGGGAGAGCGTGAAATGGCTGTTGGTAATAAGACCCTCGGACGATTTGAATTGGTCGGGATCCCTCCGGCGCCTCGAGGAGTCCCCCAGATTGAAGTCACCTTCGACATCGATGCAAACGGTATCGTACATGTCAATGCTAAAGACCTGGGAACTGGTAAAGAACAACAAATCAAAATCACCACTTCCAGTGGGCTTTCAGAAGAAGAAGTCGAAAAAATGGTTCGAGAAGCCGAGCAATATGCGGAAGATGATAAAAAGCAACGTGAAAAGGTTGAAACGAACAATGAAGCGGAATCGTTGATCTACAATACGGAAAAATCTCTCAGTGAAGTGGGCGATAAAATTACGCAGGAGGACAAAGCTAAAATCCAGGCCGCCATAGAACAATTGAAAAAAGATGTGGAAGGAGGGAATCTGGACTCCATCAAAGCCAGCATCACTTCCCTGGCGGAAGCCTCTCATAAATTAGCGGAGGTCCTCTATGCCCAATCTGCCCAACAACAAGCGGACGCGAGTCAGGAAACGACTTCGACTGAGAGTTCCCCTGGTTCTGAGAAGCGGGATGATGACGACAATGTGGTTGATGCCGACTTTGAGGAAATCAAGAAAGACTAACAAATCAGTAAGAGAGAAGTCCTTTGGCAAAACGCGATTATTATGAGGTTCTTGGTGTTTCCAAATCGGCATCTGACGATGATTTAAAAAAAGCCTATCGCAAAGTTGCATTAAAATACCACCCCGATCGTAACCCTGGAGACAAAAAAGCGGAAGAAAGATTCAAGGAAGCGACTGAAGCATATGAAGTACTCAGCCACGCCGAAAAAAGAGCCCGTTATGACCGTTTTGGGCATGCAGGCGTGGGACAGGGTTCCGAAGGGGTGGGAGATCCTTTTTCAGGATTCGGGAGTGGTGGTTTAGGAGATGTGTTTGATGATATTTTCGGTCAATTCTTTGGAGGATCATCTCGCAGCGGCGCTTCCCGCAGAGCGCAGCGTGGTGCGGATCTGCAATATAATCTGGAAATTTCATTTGAACAAGCCGCTTTCGGACACAGCGCGGACCTCGATATTCCGCGTCTGGAAACCTGTGGACAATGCGGGGGACTGGGAGCCCGTTCCGCAAAGGATATCGAAATTTGTGGTGTCTGTCAGGGAACAGGGCAACAAAATATCCAGCAAGGTTTTTTCAGCGTGGCCACCACTTGCAATCGCTGTCATGGAGAAGGAAAAATTATCAGACGACCCTGCCTCACGTGTCAAGGAAGTACTCGTGTCAGAAAGACCAAATCTTTGCGTGTCAATATTCCTGCAGGGGTCGACAACGGATCCCGTATCAAATTATCTGGCGAAGGGGAACAAGGCCCGCAAGGTGGACCTGCGGGTGATCTGCACGTCGTGCTGCACGTCCAGGATCATCCTATTTTTGAAAGGGTTGATAGCGATCTCTATTGTGAAGTACCGATCAGTTTCAGCAAAGCAGCGCTGGGAACGGAAATTGAAGTTCCCACCTTGGAGGGAGCTGCACGACTGAAAATTCCCTCGGGATCACAAACTCACAGAGTTTTTCGTCTACGCAACAAAGGCATTGTCCATCTGAGAACAAACAAAAGGGGAGACTTGCATGTCCGAATCGTCGTCGAGACCCCCACCAATCTGACATCTAAACAGAAAGATCTGTTAGAAGAATTCGAAAAAATTTCCAATGAACAAAGCCATCCCTTGCATACAAAATTCGTAGACAAAATCAAAGAATTGTTTTCCTGACCCTTGCTATCAATCAGGTTTTTCACTACTTCGCTGGATCACGCCTTTTGTATATCAGCTGAACACGAGAAATTCATCCGGCAAAGCTATTGCCATGAAAGTCCATTTATGACTCATTCCGACAATGTCCATCTTCTGCAATTGGAAGACAAGGAAGTGCTTCTCATAGGCACTGCCCATATTTCCCGGAAAAGTACCGAGGAAGTCACGCAGGTAATCGAGCAGGAACTGCCTGAGACGGTATGCGTGGAACTGTGCAATTCCCGGTACGAAGCCCTTTCCGGCAAAGACCGCTGGAAAAACATGGACATTTTTAAAGTCATCCGGGAGAAAAAATCATTTCTACTCTTAGCCAATATCATTCTGGCATCATTTCAAAAAAGATTGGGTAGCAAACTTGGCATTCAACCAGGTCGGGAAATGATTGCCGCCATTGATTCCGCAAAAGACATTCAGGCAACCGTCGTGTTGGCAGACCGAGATGTGCAAACCACCTTTCAGAAAACCTGGCGCATGCTCCCACTTCGCGAAAAAGTCAAAGTGCTGATGCAGATGATCATGAGTGTTTTTGTCTCCGAGGAAATCAGTCAAGACGAAATCGAAAATATGAAAACTCAGGATGTATTGACAGAAACGATGGAACTCTTTTCTCGTCAATCACCGATGATGAAAAAAATTCTCATTGATGAACGAGATCAATATCTTGCTGAAAAAATCAGAACGGCGCCTGGGAAGAAAATAATCGCGGTAGTAGGCGCCGGGCATGTACATGGAATAAAAAGAGAAATTTACCATTCACATGACTTGCATGGTTTGGAGAATGTACCACCTCCCGCCCAATGGGGAAGGTGGCTGAAATGGGGCATTCCCGCATTGATTATTGCTCTGATTTCCTATGGTTTTTTTCTCGCAGATTGGGATGTTGGTATTGAAATGGTAAAACGATGGTTTTTGATAAATGGCTTTTTTTCAGCACTTGGAGTAATTCTGGCAGCCGGTCATCCCCTGACCATCCTCACTGCTTTCATTGCTGCTCCTTTCACGTCGCTCAATCCGACTATTGCTGCTGGATGGATCGCAGGATTGGTTGAAGCGTTTGTGCGCAAACCGCAAGTTCAGGATTTTGAAAACCTTATTGACGATATCACCCACATTTCTGGTTTCTGGAGAAACAAAGTCACTCGTATTCTCCTCATTGTCGTATTTGCCAACGTCGGCAGTATGGCAGGTACTTTCATTGGGGGTGGGGCCATCATCGAATTGTTATAATATTTCCAGGAGAGCATGGATGTTGCGATTCTTTTTCGATGTTGACGGAGTTTTACTTGATTTTGAAATGAGTTACGTTCGTGTGTTGAATAAATACTTTCATATGGAAATCTCTGAAGATTTCGAGAGCACGGACTGGTTTTTCAAGGATGTCCTGGATGAACGTCTACTGGAAGAAAGTTGGGAATATTTTATAAACAGCGAACATTTCAGCCAACTGACTCCGCTGGTCGACCCGCGACGGTTCAATCGGATTTTTGGAGCATACCCGGTGCATTTCATTACAAATATACCTGCGCGTTATTTGGAAATGCGGAAACAAAATCTCAAAAACGCGGGATTTCGCTGGAATTCCATCCATTGTGGAGGTATGCTTTCTTATGATGACAATCCTCCGGTAACCAAGGCGGATATTATCCGGCAATTGGTTCGGGAAAGGGAAACTTTGATTTTTTTAGACGATCACCCAGACAATTGCATCAATGTTTTTGAGAGTTTTTCACAGGCGAAAATCTGGCTTATTTCGCGTCCTTTCAATCTGAACTTCACCCATTCCATGATTCGCCGTGCTGAACACTGGGATACATTCATTGCATTCTCAAAAGAGTTGATCAACACAGTAGCGAACCACAATTAATCTTCCTGAACATCTCGTTTCGTCACGAAAGTCTGACCAGACATCTCCTCATCCCTTGATCCTTCCCGTGGGATAGTCTCAAGCATACAACCTTGGGTACGGTTTGCTCAATCCAGTTTCGGAAAATCTTTTAACAACCAAAAATAAAGACTTCAAAAAGAATAGGATATCCGGCCCACTAGATGAACGATGGGATCATTTTTTTCCAAAGGTGTTTGATTGTCATTATAATTGAATGCATCACCTGCTTGGAAAAAATTGAGTTCAAACTCCGTATGCAAGTTTTTATTCCATTTCCAATATAGCGTGTTATCCCACTCTACACCGATATTTTGCACTTTCTTTCCTCTCTCATTAAGGGTAGATTGGGTACGAGTTAGCTGAAACAATCCTCCACGGTACATTAAGGAATAATCCTCCAAATTTAAAAAATACCATCCTCCAAACATTGTAGTATTATTTACCGAATGTCCCAAACCTGTTCCACTTGTCAACCCCAAACCTCTGCCATTGAAGTAAAAATTAGTACCTCGATAGGTACCCGGGACTATCTCATGATAGCCATTCAAAGTTCTTAAAAAATTCATGCCACTGTTCTCAGGATCATTTTTTTCTTCATCACCTGACGCGATCAGTCCTCGAAAACCAAATTGATGGTTATCAAGCCGATAACTCAATTCCAATTCGCTGGCAACACCAGCTATCGGGTGTCTGGGTTGCGTTGTATTTCCAGACGAGTGATAGCGGCGCTTCCCTTGATTGCCTGTTAGATCAAATTTTAAATCAAGTGGAAAACGTTCCCAATTTACGAGAATACCAAAATAATCCTGCTCGATGGCATCATAGTACCAAGGATTCCCCGAACCATCCTTTGCTCTCAGTGTATCTGCCGAGTTTTCGAAAATGGGACCACTACTCTTACCTAAGGGAATATCACGTTCCGTATAGAGGATTCGGAAAATTTCAATTTCCAGCAGGTGGGATGTGCTGCCATCTTCATGTTGATTGTGAACCACCGGATATTCCAGGGATCCGTAGTAGAGCCAGTCGGCCGAACTTCGACCAATTTTTGCAGCGCCCAACTGATAACACCAGGTTCCGATAGTGCATTCTTGAGAAAAACCGGTCAGGATACCGCTGAAAACTTTGCCCCGGCGTTCGCCGAGATTGAATTCATGTTTTCCCGCTCTGAGAATGTTGCGAGGATTGGAGTTGTATTCCAAAAATGCCTGTCGTGCCTGCAGCTGAGCAGCTTGCGAATCGGGTACCTGCTGTAAGGAATTCCCACTCCTCAGATTCGCGTCTTGCCAGGGTCCTTGCTGGATTTCCAATTCGGCATTGACGGAGAGATTACGATGGAAAATAGAACGTAGTCCAATTCTCAGTTCGTGTTCGAATGAGAGTTTCCCGGGGTCGTATTCCCCTTCTTCGACGGGAGGAAGCGTGCCACTATTCATATGTCTGACCTGTAAGCGATAATCTGCCGAAATTTTCATTCCTGCAGAAAACATGAGGGTATCTTCTCTTTCTTCTACGTCTTCTGCACTCAAAGGCGTAAAATTTGATTGAGCGAATACATTGGCTGCAATCCATAAAAAAACGATCCAACTGATAAGAAGGATTTGAATACAATATAGTGACTGCTTGTCGCTGACGGTGTTCAATTGTCTGCCATTTTTAAGTAGAAGAAATTTTTTCATAGGAATTTGTCCAGAATGGTTGAGCAAGAATGTATAGAGAACCTGCGCTGTTTTTATAAAGAAAAACCTGTTGTTTCACAAGCGTTTTTAAAATCCTTTGGAAAAAACTGGTCTTTCCATAATACACTTATTACAAATACTGAACCATTATTACCAATAGTTCATCCATCCTGCTAAGCCTTTCAATTGGTGTGCGGAACGGTCATACAGACGCATTTCACTGAAGATTTTCATGAACGTCAGCCAACTGCCAAGACGGAAAATCTGGAAATTTCTACCTGCTCCAGAAACCAAACTCGTACAAAAAGTGAGTGAAGAATTCCAGTTGTCATTTTTAGTAAGCAGCATTTTAATCAGACGGGGCTATGAGACCTCGGAGGCTATACACGGTTTTTTAAATCCTCAGCTTACCGACTTACGTGATCCTTATTTGATGCGGGATATGCGGAATGCTGTGGACCTGTTGCAAAGGGCAATTGTCGCGCAAAAACGCATTGTGATTCTTGGCGACTATGACGTTGATGGCATCACGGCAACTGCAATGATGATGATGTTTCTGAAGTCTTGTGAATGCCGGGAAATCGATTATTTCATTCCCAATCGCTTTGAACACGGTTATGGTTTGACTCAAGCCAGTGTAGACGTATTGCTGCAGATGCGCCCGGATCTGGTGCTCACCGTGGACAATGGCATCACTGCCTTGCGTGAAGTCGAAATTCTGCAAGAGCAGGGTATCCAGACTTTGATTACCGATCACCATCTTAGCGATTCCAGCGGGTCGGTTCGTAAAAATGATCAACCTGCTCGGATCCCTCTTGGAGTGGTGGTCAATCCCAACCGACCCGATTGTGATTATCCGTTCAAAGGGATTTCAGGATGTGGTGTTGCCTTAAAACTACTGATGGCTCTGAGAAAGGCATTGCGTGGTTCCAATTTTTGGACTGTTGCCAAACCACAGCCCAACTTGCAGGCGTATCTCGACCTGGTCGCCCTGGGCACCGTCGCCGACGTCGTTCCTTTAGTAGACGAAAACCGCATTTTGGTACATTTTGGTATTCAACAAATGAATGCGCATCCTCGTATCGGGATTCAAGCGCTTTCTCGCTTAAAAAATGTTAAAACCATCAATAGCCAAACCCTCGCGTTTCAATTTGCTCCACTTTTGAATGCAGCAGGACGGATGCGCAATGCATCCATCGGAGTAAAATTACTCTTGAGTGAGGATTTTAAGGAAGCGGGAGAGATTGCAAGAGCACTCGATCGAGTCAACCAGGAACGCCGAGAGACCGAAGCCGGCATGTTGGAAATTGCCACTGCGCAAGCAAAATCGCGTCAACATCAACACAGCTTGATACTCCACTCATCTCGATTTCATGAAGGCATCAGTGGCATTGTGGCAGCGAGGATGGTTGATAAATTTTACAAACCGACGATTGTCTGCGCAAAAAATGGCAATTACTTTAAATGCTCTGCACGATCCATCCCGGAACTCCATATCAAAGACGTCCTGAATCAGTGTGCTGAACAACTGGAAAGATTTGGAGGCCATGCCGGTGCGGCAGGTTGTACGGTTCATGAAGAACGATTTGAAGCATTTGTCGAGCAATTTGAAACGACTTGTGAAACTTTCCTGACGGTTGACGGACAAATTCAAATTCCACAGCCCCTGCTGAAGCTCGAGGGAGAACTGACTCTTCAGGCCATTGATTGGCAACTGATTGATCAATTGGAATTAATGCAACCTTTTGGAGCCGCCAATCCGATTCCTCTTTTTTCGATCCCCTCTCCTCTACATCCTTTCCAAACACTGAAAGGAAAACATCTTAAATGGAGCATTGCTGGAAGAGAAATCGTCGGGTGGAATTTAGCTGAATCGTTTTTAAAGGCTCGGGTAATGAATCGAATGCCTCTGAAATTAGCAGTTTTTCCAGGTGTCAATGAGTTTCAAGGTCGGCGATCCATTCAGCTTATGATTGAGGATTTTCAATAAAAAAGAATGGTAACGAGTCTCAAGGATTCATGGGGAAGACGATGCAATTCTCCGTTGCGAAAGTTTTTCCAGTATCAGAACGACAGCAACTCCTGCAATCACCAAAATCACTGACAAGAGGAAATGGCTATCAAATTTTGTGGGTAGAATGTTTTGTTCTTGCAAAACATAAGTTTCCCCTTGTATCACTTTGCTTTCTAAAACTTCCTTCCACGGCCAGATTTTCCGCATCGCACCAATCATCACGCCTGTCAGAAATGCCATGGTAGCCTGGTGATAAAGACTGAGAAAAAATTTTAAGATCCGTGAAAAACTCACAATGCCAATCAGACCACCCGCTGTAAACAGGGAAATCACCAGCAGGTTCTCAAAATTGAAAGGATTTTTAATTGCCCCTATGACAAATTCATATTTTCCTAAAATCAACAATAAGAAAGACCCGCTCAATCCAGGCAAGACCATTGCGCAAATAACTATGATGCCGCTGAAGACCAGGAACCACCAGGTTTCTGGAGTCGTGACGGGAATCATGCCCACAATCAGAAAAGCGCTCAGCCCCCCGGTGCCAGTAAGAAAAATGGTGGGGCCTTGCCATGAATCGATTTCTTTGCCAACAACGAAAATGGAGGCAAGAATCAATCCGAAAAACAAAGACCAGGTCAATACCGCGTGGTTGTTAATAAAATAATGCATCACCCTGGCTGTTGTGAGGATGGCGACAGCAATTCCAAGAAAAAGAGTCAGTAGAAATCTTAAATGGATTTCTGCCAAAGCGCTCTTCCAATCCAATCGCAGGAGATTCTTCACGAAGATCAGATTGATGGAAACAATTGCCCCTAACCATTGGGAATAAATACCCGTAATGAAAGCAATGGTGCCTCCGGAAATTCCCGGGATGATATCTGCAGTGCCCATACAAAATCCTTTTGCTATCAAAAGCTGAAAATCCTTCCGAGTCCGCGGTCCCGGGCTGTAAAGCCATGCTGCCTTCCAACTGGTCGGTGGCAATTCAATGCTTTTTGAAATCTTATTGGGGGTCGGCAGATCTGACGGAGGAGGAGCTTCCATAGCAGGTGGGGAGATGGTACGTTTTCCAATTTCCAGAAGATAGAGATTTTTATTGAATACCAGAAAACAGGTCAAACTAAATCGGTGTTTTCACTCTCCTTTACAAATTTTCGCCTCTTGCCAGGGAGGGAAGAGTTGTTTTTTTTCAACATTTCAATAAAATATCTCCTAAATCTGTTTTTGAATGAGTTTTTCAACCCGGGCTATAACCATACTCCAGTGAGACTGGTACAATTTCGTGGATACGGGGTCATGACCGGAAAGACACATCATGATTTTCAAGCGACTGAGATAACCAATCTGATTTCAGATCCGGATTCGCCTGAGGTGTTAGCGCATGTGCAACGTCGTGATACAATTTGAGAAGATCCAATTTAATGGCAACAATGGCTGGTGAGTTATTAAGAGAAGCATTGCGTCGCAAAGGAATTGGCCCTAAAGGCAGCAAAAAGCTACCCGCGGCGATGTTGCAGCAAGTCCTTCCGATGCTCTCGGAAGCAGAAACCAACCGAACTACGGCGGCTGCTTTCTGGACCGCTTGTTTGTTGCTGGATAATTCTGATGAAGAAGAAAAATATATTGCTCCTGTCAGACAAGAACCGGATCGATTCCTTTTACCGGAATTGCAGGCCTTGACATCCGTTGCCACAGGTCGACAATATCCTGTAGAATTTCTGGCGATCATCCGAAAATTGATTGAAAGGCGCGACCTGAGCATCGAGGAAGCGCATCGCGCGATGGAATTTTTTTGGCAAGATAGCACCCCCGAATGGATGAAAGCGGCTTTTCTACAGGCGGAACGGGTCAAACGGGAAAGTTTTGAGGAAAATTTCGTATTTTTCCATTCCCTTTGGTCTCGTGGGCAACGCATAGAAGTGGATCTGCCCGTATTGGTGGACTTATGCGATAGCTATGATGGCACCAATCGCAGTTACCATTTGACACCTTTTGTGGCGGCACTTCTCGGGGCGTCAGGGGTTCCCACCGTTTTGCATGGCATCGAATCCCTGGCCCCCAAGTACGGCATCACAACAGCCCAAATCCTGCGCCTGTCAAGAAAGTCCACAACGCTTTCCTTGCAGCAAGCAAGAGAAAACTTGCTCAATCCCGGAATACAATGGTGTTACATCGATCAATCCGTCTCCTTTCCGGAATTATTTACCATGCGTCAATTGCGTCATGACATGGTAAAGCGCCCTTTTTTGGCGACTTTTGATAAATTTCTGCAACCCGTTCATAATCGAAGGGGCAATATTGTTATTTCCGGGTATGTTCATCCCCATTATCGCAGCGAGATCATTAAACTCTTGAGTCTGCGCAACCAAAGCCAAATGGCTTTCAACTTAAGAACCATTGAAGGATCAACAAACTGCTGGGGAAAAAAACCTACCCCCTATATTGGCTACCATCGAGGAACCAATCGCAGTGTTATGGGTGAAATGCAGTTTCCTTGCGCAACAGATCCGGAACTTCCCATTGCGGAATTCCTCAACGCGCAGGGGAATCATCTCGCGGAAGGAGAGTTAGTGCCTGAAGAATTTGGCATTCATCGCGAGGATCATTGCTTGATCAAAGGAATTACGGTTAATCAATCTACTCGGGCCGGGCTCTCGGCTTTACAAGGGGAACGCGGACTGATTTTTGATTTACTCATTTTTCAGACGGCCGCTTTTCTATGGCTCAGCCGCTTGGTGTCCGATAAAAAAGAAGCTGCTGAAAAAGTTCGAGAGACGCTGGAATCAAAAAAAGCCTGGAGGCATTGGCAAAGGCAAACCTGAATGCTTCTTCCGCTTATATTAAAAAAAACATTACTGTAAAAAATGCTTTTACTTGAAGGGAATAAGAAATTATGTCAAACACGCAAAAAAATCTGTACGAACTCGGGGAGAGGCCGGAACCAGGAGTGGTTCCCCCCAATATGCATGCCTTCCTGGTACGACAGGATCGCTTTGGAGAACCTATCCACGCCTGGAAACGGGAAATCATTCCCACTCCCCAAATCGGCCCCAAAGACGTCCTAGTATACGTGATGGCCAGTGGCATTAACTACAATAATGTTTGGGCGGCATTGGGGTATCCCGTTGATGTGATTGCCGATCGTCAGAAAAAAGGGGAGCCCGAGGATTTCCATGCTGGCGGCAGCGACTGCTCCGGTATTGTCTGGAAAGTGGGAGATGAAGTGCACGATTGGAAAGTGGGAGATGAAGTAGTGGTTCACAGTGGTTGGTGGGAACCGGATGATCCCTGGGTGCTTTCAGGAAAGGACCCGATGCTTGCTCCCAGCACAAGAATTTGGGGATACCAGACCAATTATGGCAGTTATTGTCAATTTGCCCGTGCGCAATCCCATCAATTGCAACCGCGTCCACAGCATCTCACCTGGGAAGCATCGGGCTGTTATATGTTGTGCGCCTCCACGGCATACCGCATGCTGATGGGATGGGAACCTCATGTTGTGCAAAAGGGGGATGCCGTTCTGGTCTGGGGCGCTGCAGGTGGATTGGGTAGTTTGGCTTTACAAATTACCGCTGCTCATGGAGGAAAACCGATTGCAGTCGTTTCTGGTGAGGACAAAATACAATACTGTCTGGACCATGGTGCTGTTGGAGCGATCAATCGTAAGGATTTTGACCATTGGGGACCCATGCCGGACACCACTTCTGCGGAATATGGCCCCTGGATCAAAGCGGCGCGATCCTTCGGCAAAGCAATCTGGCAAATCCTGGGGGAGCGAAAAAACCCTCGTATCGTCTTTGAGCATCCCGGAGAATCCACCCTTCCCACCTCCGAATTTGTTTGTGACACTGGTGGTATGATTGTGATTTGCGCAGGAACGAGCGGGTACAACGTCACCATGGATTTACGCTACCATTGGATGATGCAGAAACGCTTCCAGGGAAGCCATCTTTCCAACGATGAACAGGCTGCTGCCATGAACCAGTTGATCGCTGACAAAAAAGTGGACCCTTGCCTGTCCGAGACTTTCACCTTCGACCAAATAGGCCATGCGCATCAATTGATGCATGAAAACAAGCATCCCCATGGCAATATGGCCTGTTTGGTCAATGCCACCGAAAAAGGACAGGGAGCTTCCCCAGGCTCAAACTAGGAGTTGGCCTTGGCCCTTTCTGCAGCAACGACTTGTTGCATTCCATCCCAGACATCCCAGGGATGGCAGAGCAAGTGCTTTGAGCGCTCCCACGGATCCACCCCTTCCGGGTACTCCAGCCACTCCCCGTGGTATCCCCGGTCCGGGTGATCGTTATGGCCGTGGAAGTCCACCACCATCGATGGTTGATGGGATTTGGCTCGCAGGCGGAAAAGCACGGTCATGCGACTCTCGGTGCCCCGCTCGTTGCGAGTGGCGCTGTGCGGTGTGTGGTTCGTGACGATGGCGGCATCGCCTTCTTCCATCAGAAGCTGCATCGGTTGGGGCCATCGCTTGCCGTCGGGTGTGCATTCTGAGGTTTCGTCGATCAGCGCGTCGTACACGTAGTCCGGCATTAACTTCATACCGCAGCGGTTGGGTGAGGAGTAATCAAACCGGGGCCAGCCAGGTCCCTCTTGCCCCAGGCGCTCTCCAGCAGCACGTTGACTGTTGAAAAACCGCTCCGCGACGTGGTGCCCCCCCGGGAGTATGGCGGTCTGTCCACAACCCTCTCGTGACTGGTCGTTGAGGCAGACAAAGATGAAGGCGGTGAAACTGCCGATTCCCAAGGTCATCTCCGGGTCCATAAAGAGCGGATCGTAGTTGGTGCCCGTCAACTCCGCAGTGCGCCCGAGATTCCCACTGGGAAGAGAGGAGATCCTGTATTGGTAGATTTCGTCGACGGTACCCTGGAGCGGCTCCTCTACAATGGGAAAGCCACATAAGCCATCCAAATGCATTTGAGCTCCAAAGTAGGGCTGGTCCTTCTCCAGGTACCCGAGAGCATTGTAGCCTTTTCCTGGCTCGCGCTGAATGGGTGCAATGGCCATCCTGGCGTGAGTCACTGGATCAAACGGCCCCATACACTCGGTCATCACCGGGGTCAAGCTGCTCTTGTTGACCAGGTCGGTCATCAAGGCCGCATCACGAAGATCGAGGATCTTTCGATTTTGCCCCAAGGACTGGGTATTGCGAAAGTTGGGATCATCCGCGCGGACGGGCTCCGGATTGCGCTCCGCTTCCTCAATTGCAGTCCTCGCTGCTGAGGTCAACTCCTTGGAAACAGCACCTTTCAGGATGAGGTAGCCCTCACGGTACAACTCTTGTTTTTGTTCGATTGAAAGTTTGGCGGTCATGGACTCTCTTTATAAAAATAAAAAATGGACTGATCCGATAGAATCTTGATATCAAATGATTTTCATGTAATTTGTCTTGTTTCCAAAGTCATAGCAAAACTCTGGAACAAAAACCATGCGTCATATACATACAAATTTTAATTGAGTGTGTCAAATTTAATATTTTAGAAGTTACCCTTTTGCGGGAGACCAACGGTTTGATTTGGCTTTATGCTAGTCCCATGATATCTACTGTGATATTTAAAGAAAGATTGAGAAAGCGGATGATCACATTCGGAGAAAGGAAACAGGTCGTGCATGTAATTAATCTCATTAAACCACCAGCTCTGTTGGTGCGAACCTAATAGGCTTTGCCGGTCAGACATGAGAAAGGTACCCGTGTCCGTGAGCCGTGCTCGTGCTCGTGAACGGTCAGTGAATTCGACGGCACATTTTGGTTAACATAGAAACAATGCGATGAAGTAACTGTTTCCCTTCGTCAAATAAAGGAGGCTGGATGATCTTCAACACGTTTAAAACATCGAGAATAGCAGCGCATTCCATTGCGGAACCTCGGGCCAATGCATAGAATCGTTGCTTGTCAGGAAAGGAATTTTTTCCACAGCCTTCTGCGATATTGAGAGGAATCGACCATGAGGCCCTTTTCAGTTGGTCAACTAAGGCTGAGTATCCTTTTGGCAATGTTTCGATGACTTGGACAGATAACGCTAAAAATTCGATGGAACATTGGTATACATCGATTTTTTCATGATCTAACATGGCAGCCTTTTTCGTTCACGAGCACGAGCACGTCTTACGATGACGAACACGTTTTGCCCTCATACTGGGGGCCTCTTCAAGCCACCGGCTCTACCGGTGGTGATGACTGATATTCCGAAAATTACCTGTTCGAGCATTGCGGAAAAGTTCTGATTGGTGGAGGGGTGAAGGGAATAGAATGGCTATACTAACTGGTACCTATGCGTTTCTGGAGATGCTTCGCGCTGAGGGCGTCAAATACATATTTGGAAATCCAGGCACGAGCGAGGCGGCTATTATGGACGCTCTTTCAAGTTACCCCGATATTGAATATATCCTGGTCGTTCAAGAGGGGATTGCGATTGGAATGGCGGATGCGTATGCGCGCGCCAGTGGTGAAGTCGGTTTTGTCAGCTTGCACATCGACAATGGTCTCGCCAACGCCTTTTCACTTCTTGCCGATTCAAAATATGCCGGCACTCCGCTGGTTGTCACCGCAGGCAACAAGGATGTCCGAAAACTGGCAGAAGGTCGATCAGATCTGGCGCGTATGGCCGAACCGTTCTGTAAATGGAGCGTGGAGATCACTCATCCCGATCAATACCCGAGTGTTTTGAGACGAGCGTTTCTGGAAGCAAGAACCGAGCCAACGGGCCCGGTCTTTGTCTCATTCTCCGCCAATTCTTTGGATGGCACCACGGACCAGGCGATTTTCCCCTCATCACGCCACGTCACCCTGCCCGAACCTTCCGCTCAAGCTGTCCGAGAGGCAGCCGCTCTCTTGAAAAGCGCCCGGAATCCCGTGATGCTTGTCGGGAATCGGGTTGGTAAATATGGATCAGTCCGGCAGGCGGTTTGCCTGGCCGAACAAATAGGAGCTGCGGTGTATGGACATGTTAGCAACCAGGTCAATTTTCCCACCGGTCACCCTCAATTCCTGGGCAGGTTACCATGGTCCAGCGTGAGAACGAAACCGATTCGCGAAACGTTGCAATCAGCCGATGTGATCATAGCCATTGGCTGTCCGGTGTTTGCTGACTATTTTTACCTGACAGAGCCTGTTTTTCACGAAAAGGCGGCTCTCATCCATATTGACCCCCTTTCCGGTGAAATTGGCAAAACTGAGAAGACCGAAATTGGGATCCATGCTGCACCTGCCAGCACGCTCACCTCACTGAGCGCCGAATTGAAAGACGGCATGACCCCTTCAGAAGTTGAAGCGGCCACTGCTCGCAAAAAGCAAATTACGATGAAATCGCAGGCGCAGCAAAACGAATTCATGCAGTTGGCTGAATCTCAAAGGCAGCAAAACCCTATGGGAGTGGCGGCAGCAATGCAGGCCATTGCGGAGGCAATGCCACCCGAGGCACTGGTATTCGACGATTCGGTCAGTACCTCGGGGATGTTTCATGCTGCCGTTAAATTCAATCAGCCGGGTGGTTATTATGGTTCGATCGGGGGGGCCATCGGCTGGGGAATGGGCGGTGGCCCGGGATTGAAGCTGGCTCGTCCGGATCACGCGGTGCTGGCTATCGTCGGAGACGGGAGTGCGATGATGACCGTCCAGGGACTATGGACCGCCGTGAATTCGAAGATCCCGGTCGTCTACCTGATTTGCAACAACGCTTCGTACCGGGTCCTCAAAATCAACATGAACCTCTATAAAGAAGCAATCCTCGGACAAAGCCATCGGCCGAACCAGTACCCAAACATGGACTTTCACGTGCCTTTTGATTTTTCAGCCATTGCCCGCGCCTTTGGGGCCACGGGGATTCGTATCGAAAGGGTGGAAGACATCGGACCCGCCCTGCAGAAAGCAATCCAAGCCAATCAGCCTGCCGTCCTTGACCTGATCCTTGACGGCTCCCTTTGAAAAATGCCGTACCTCGATCAACCCCCGAGCTTTCCGAATCCGCTGTCGAGAAGATGCTCATTCAACAATTACTCACGGAGCGGATTTTCCGCACGGTCTTCAACAACCCCGACTTCACCCGTCGTAACGTCATCGCCAATGAGATCGAGATGGTGATCGACGCGCTCACTTCTCAATCCTTCAGTCGACTGGATTTCCTTCAAAGCCTGGACCGCTTCTATCTCGCCATTGAAAGAACGGCGGCAACCATCAGTGATTTTTCACAGAAACAGCATTTCCTCAACACGGTTTACGAAAAGTTTTTCCAGGGCTTTTCGGTGGAGGTTGCCGACACCCACGGCATCGTCTACACGCCGCAACCGATTGTGGATTTCATGGTAAAAAGCGTGGAACAGCTCCTGTGCAGCGAATTCGATACCTCACTTTCAAACGAGGGAGTGCACGTCATCGACCATTTCGTGGGCAGCGGCAATTTCATCGTCCGCATTATGCGGGAAATCTGTAAAACTGCGCTGCCGGGCAAGTATGCAAGCGAGCTTCACTGCAACGAGGTCATGCTGCTCCCTTACTACGTCACCTCCATGAACATTGAGCACGAGTTTTACCAGGCAACCGGGACTTACCAGCCCTTCGAGGGCATCTGCCTCGTGGATACATTTAACCTGGCGGAAGAACGCCAGTTACCGCTTTTTGGCTCATGATCGTAAAGAAGCGGATCTCCCTGATTGATAGATTTTTAATTAGTCCCCCACAAGGTTTAAACCTCCGCCTTTAGGCGGATAGATTTATCCCTCCCTTTATGCTAAGCCATCGCATGAAAGGAGGATCTCATGGAATATAGGTATGGCAGTCACACCGTTTTCAATATTGAGTATCATTTTGTTTGGGTTACCAGAAATCGTTATAAGGTTCTCACTGGTGATGTCGCCTTGCGAGTTCGTGAATTGGTGCGTCAAACTTGCGAAGCATTTGAGATCCGAATTCTCAGTGGGGTGGTGAGTAAAGATCATGTCCATCTGTTTCTCTCCGCTCCTCCAAGCATGGCCCCAAGTGAGATCATGCGTCGCCTCAAAGGCAGAAGTGCTAGTAAGCTGTTTGAAGAGTTTCCTGTCATCAAAAAACGCTATTGGGGCCGACACTTTTGGGCGAGAGGATATTTTTGTGCAAGGGCAGGTCAAGTGACTGATGAAATGATTAAAAGTTATTTGGAGCATCATTTTGAATCGAATCCTAATGACGATTTTCGGACCGAAGCCTAGACGGGTCTGAAATGACCCGTATCCGTACTTTCAGTACTTGAGTTTAAACCCTCCGTCTTCAGACTGTGGTTGTTTAATGATCCTCCTTAGTATTTGATCGATCGAGCTCAGGACTTTTTTGATGTGGGGGTCGACGAGTTCATGTTCCACTCTATTCCGAATAAACCAGAGTATTTTGCGGAACTCAACGAGGAGGTGTTCAGCACCTTTGACTGACCGTCATCCCTAAGCTTCGCTAACGACACGGCTCGCAGCTTCGATGGCCCCTGAACCATGAGGGATATTCAGCGCTTTCAAACCTGCGTCGATCACCCCAAGCATGCCCAAGGTCATGTGCGCATTTACGTGCCCCATGTGCGCAACGCGAAAGAAACCATGGTAATCGGGGCTGGAAGGCTCCGCCATGCCCAGTCCAATGCCTAGGGTCACTCCGGTCTTTTTTTCAGTCCAGTGTCGTAGTTCGGTGGCATGAGGGGCATCCATGGAAGCGGCAGTGACCGAATGGGAACGATCTTTGGGGTTGTTGATGTTTAGACGAATGGAACTGCCCCTTCCCCAGGCATCGAACGCTGCCCAGACCGCTCGGCTGAGTTTCGCATGCCTTTCCCAGGCTTTCTCAAGCCCTTCCTCTTCCAGCAGCATGGTCAACGCTTCACGCAGCCCAAAAAGATGGTGGGTTGGGGCGGTGCCGAAAAAGTATTCATAAAACTTTTCCGGGTTGACTCGCGGACGGAAATCCCAGTAAGGAGTGACCAGTTCCGCATGCTTACGAGCTTCGAGCACACGCTGGTTGAAAAACATGAAACCCAGTCCCGGCGGAGTCATTAGGCCCTTCTGACTACCCGCCACCATCAGGTCCACCCCCCAGCTATCCATTTCAAAGGGTTCACAGGCCAAGCTGGCCATGGAGTCGACCATGTATAAGGCTGGGTGGCCAGAGGAACGAATACACTCGCCCAGAGCGGCGATGTTATTACTTACTGAGCTGGCCGTATCCGTTTGTACAACCAGGATTGCCTTGTAGCTCCGGTTCACATCGAGTTTTAGCTTGGTTGCCACCTGATTCAGGTCCACCGGGGCCGATTTGCCGAAATCGATCAGGTCCACTTCCACCCCAAGCTGTTCAGCTATCTTGGCCCACATGGCAACGAAGCGTCCCGTAGCCAAGGCAAGCACCTTGTCCCCGCGCGAGAGGGTGTTGGTCAGAGCCGCCTCCCAGGAACCGTGCCCGTTGGAGATGTAGATGGCTACATCCCCGGAACTCTTGGCCACCCGGTTCAAATCCGGAACCATGCCTTCCACCATTTCGTGGAGGACCCCCTCATAGATATTCGGTGCTGCCTGGTGCATCGCCTGCAGGACTCGGTCCGGTATCACCGAAGATCCTGGAATAGCAAAATAGTGACGGCCATGGCTTAATGTCATAAAATTCCTTGAAAGCAAGTTGTTGATCGCCTATCCCGATAGTGTAAATTAAATTGTGTGAAATTGAGAAGGGCTTGAATCCATGGGACTATCCCGGTAGGTTTGATGATGTCCAATTTAAACCTGCTATCAGGAGAAAGCCCCATGAAATTGGAATTGACCGTAACGGAATTTAAGGAAATGTTCAATACTCTTCAAAGCCCGGATGAATGGTTGGAGCTGCTGCGAGTGGATTTTAGCCATCAAGTTGGTATTTATCTTTCCAAATTAATGAAGGCAGAACTGAGCGAACATCTGGACGGGAGCCCTATGAGCGAAGCGGGAACCTGGAGAGAACGTGATCTTTCTATGGAAATTGTCGCCGGAGAAAACTCTTGCTATCGACTCTTGGCTTTTATTAGACTCAAAATGGAAATGTACTGGAGGTCAACACCTGTCGGGAAAGTACAAAAGAATTTACCCTTCTTCAAGCAAATCAATGGCTAATACATTCGCACAAATAAGTTTGCACTATCCGAAAATTACGTTAGCGTTTCACAAGCATGTTTCGACAAGTGGGAAGATCCTTTTAACTTGCAAGTAATTGTCCCTTAAACATGGTCAATGTTTCCCCAAGTCGTCATTTGTTTGATGATTGTACCTGTGAGATGCTTTGATCAGGACAGCCCAGGAGGACTGAGAAGGAAACTTCTGGTAAAATATTCACGGACTTCCTTATACGGGTTACGAGAGAAAAGGAGAGCGTTTTGCAATCATCTTTATTCCCCGAAGATACGCCCCTGGCAGCGCCGCCAAGGAGCAACGGCAGTATAAACAGGCTGGACGTTGATGACAGGCACTTCCACGACTGGTATCGATTCGTCCTGTCATTTCCCGCCCATCTTGTTCGTGAATATCTCCGCAGGTTTGAGCTGAACGAGGACGATATGCTGTTGGACCCGTTTTGCGGCGCAGGGACAACACTGGTCGAGGCAAAACGTCACGGCATACCCAGTACAGGGATTGAAGCAAATGCCATCGCGCATTTTGCCTGTTCCGTAAAAACAGATTGGGATGTAGATCCTGCCGGACTGAGGGAACATGCCTATTCACTGGCAAGACAGGCAAAGGAAATTATCGATTCATGGAGCACTGCATCTCTTCGAACACTGCCGGAAGAGTCATTCAACCTATTGTTAAACGGATCAATAAGTTCGTTGCCGTTGCATAAGTCTTTGGTGCTACGGGATCAAATCGAAGAAAATGAAGACGCCGGGTATAAACGGCATGAATTGCTTGCGCTTGCAAATTCATTGGTTTTTTCCACCAGCAACCTGTATTTTGGCCCGGAGGTAGGGGTACGGCGAACAAAAAAAGCAGATGCGCCGGTTATCGAAAGCTGGTTGACTGAAGTGGAAAAAATCGTAGCGGATTTGCGTATGAAAAAATGCCCGAATGCGCCGGCTACGGTATATCATGCAGATGCGCGGCAACTGGCTTCGCTGTTATCTCCTGAAAGTATCAGCGCCGTTTTTACCTCTCCGCCTTATCCGAACGAGAAAGACTATACGAGAACCACGAGGCTGGAAAGCGTGATGTTGGGATATATCAAAAACAAGGAAGAATTGCGGAGGTTGAAAAAAACCCTGCTCAGGTCCAATTCACGTAATGTTTATAAGGGAGACGATGACGATGAATGGGTCGTGGGACATGCAGAAATACAGTCAATAGCCGAGGAGATAGAAAAACGCAGAATTGCGCTCGGCAAAACATCCGGTTTTGAAAGGCAATACAGCAAGGTGACCAAGTTGTATTTCGGCGGCATGGCCCGACACCTGTCCGAATTACGACCATTTCTGAAACCTGGAGCGTATCTTGGTTATGTTGTGGGAGATCAGGCCTCATACCTGCAAGTCATGATTCGCACCGGTCAGATACTTGCGGACATAGCCCGGTCGCTGGGCTACCGGGTCGTCAGAATTGACCTGTTTCGCACCCGTCTTGCCACGGCAACACGCAAACAGGTGCGGGAAGAAGTAGTTGTATTGCAATGGCCGGGGTGTCAGTAAGGAGAGGCAGGATGGCTGAGAGTGGAAACCGATATTCGAGACTGATTGAATATATCTTTCTCGGGAATCACAGGAATGAGGCGCAGGAGGTAAACTTCCGGCGCGAAGATCTAGTCAGCGCAGCAAAGGAACTGAGGAGAAACATTATCGTCTTGTCTCTCCTGAGCAAATGACGGATGAGGACCTTGCCCGGTATCGTAATGAGACTATTGGGGTTACTCGTGAGTAAAGTGGAAGATCGCCGGATTGTGATCGGTCCCGCTGTCGAAGAGGATAGTCTTGACGCATTACTTGCGCAAATGTAACTATTTAGGATTCTTTAGAGCCCCCTTCAATTTAAGCACAGGTTTTGCATGGCATAAAGTCCAGAAAGGACATTATGCTCTCGAAAGTTCAAAAGTATATTAGTTCCATTTCATCGACAGCCCCCCTTGAGGCTCTTCAAGAAGCCTGTCAACTCTTTGAAAAAGAACGAGAGCAGTGGAAGCAAGAGCGATTAGCACTCCTCAAACGTATTGAAGTGCTCGAAGCAGAAAATAAGCAACTTCGGGATCAGTTGGCTCTCAACAGCCAAAACTCAAGTAAGCCTCCTTCCAGCGATCCAAGTCGAAAGAACAAAAGTTTGCGTAAAAGCAGGGGTCGCTCTCGCGGAGGTCAACCCGGTCATCAAGGCCATCATTTGGCTTTCAGTGAATCACCGGATCAGGTGGAGTCCCATTCTCCCATCACCTGTGAAGCCTGTGGAGAAGATTTATCCAAGGTGGCGGTTGAGGCCACGCATAAACGTCAAGTTTTTGATCTTCCCCCGCTCCAATTAGAGGTCACCGAGCATCAGGTGGAACAAAAAATTTGTTCCTGCTGCCGGCATCTGAATCGCTCGAGCTTTCCAGCAGAGATAGAGGGACCCACTCAATATGGTCCCCGGATCAAAGGCTTAGCGGTTTATCTGAATCAATATCAGTTTCTGCCTTTTGATCGATGCCAGCAATTCTTTGAGGATCAGTTCGGCCAGCCGCTCAATGCGGCCACGATTTATGCTAGCCTCCAGCAAGCCGCCCAGAGGCTTTATCCCTTGCAACAACAAGTGGCTGAAGCTCTGATTCAAGCGGACGCCCCAAACAGAGCAAAGCCAAAAATTTACTCGATCGCTTGATCCTCTATGAAAAGGAAAGCTTGTTATTCATGGATGACTTCCGGGTTCCTTTTGACAACAACCAAGCCGAGCGAGATATACGCATGGTTAAATTGAAACAGAAAATCTCAGGCGGCTTCCGAACGGCTGAAGGATCACAGGCTTTTTGTACCCGAACCCATTTCCACTACCAGAAAACAGGGAAAATCCATCTTCGAGATGCTCACACAGGCTTTGTCTCTCCCGGATCCAGTCCGGGACAAGCTTTTACCTGCGCCTCTTTGTTACTGAAACTCCTCTTTTTTAAAACGTTTCGCCCTTGCGGGCCAAACGTATTCCTGGCAAACATAGCATCGTCAATGCGATTTTGTAGGTCGTGAAAACGAGTTGTCAGTGGAGCATGCTTGCCCATGATTTACCTCCCTGGCAAAGCGTTTACGATCATTATCGCCATTGGAAAAAACACTGGATTGTGGAGTGAACCTTCGCTTTTTGGCTCATGATCGTAAAGAAGCGGATCTCCCTGATTGATAGATTTTTAATTTGGGGTTGACATTGTGCAAGTAGTAGTAGTGCTAAAACCATACCATCACTAAGTTGTTTTAGTGAAAGAAGAGGGTTTCCGATCGATGGAACAATATCGTGGGAGGACTTGAAAACGATCAGTCCTCTACGGAAATTTTTTTCAACGTTATTTGACTAAACGGGTTTTCAGAGACCTGAATAGTTACAACCCTCAAATAAAAGAGGTAATTATGAGTATTATAAAAAAACTTGTCGCCTCCTTCGTGGGGCTGAACCCGGCAGGCTCCTGGTCTGCTGTACAAAAACTTGTCCTCGCAAAAGCGGGGATGCAATCATTATTGCTCACCTTAACCCTGGTGGTGACCGCCTTTTGGGTCAGCCAGGCAGCCATGGCGGCTGAGAAAATGATGGTCACAGATCCCACCACCGGGGAGATGGTAACCGCTCCGGAGTATGGCGGGACCTTGACCTATGTCCGCAAGCAGGTGGGTGAGCATACGGACGTCTATTTCATTAGTGGCTGGGCGACCCACTTCATCAGTGGCGTTCTGGAGCAGCTCAGCATCGCGGACTGGGGAATAGATCGGGACGTGGAGGACTGGAAAACAACGTTCGTCCATCTCGATGGCTTAAAAGGGGCGCTGGCGGAAAGCTGGTCGCAACCCGACCCACTGACCTATGTCTTCAAAATCCGCCAGGGCGTTCACTGGCATGACAAGGCCCCCATGAATGGCAGAGCCTTGACCGCTAAGGACGTCGAATTTAACTGGCACCGTTATATGGGTCTGGGCAGCGGCTTCACCGAACCGAACGCCTCGTTTTGGGGACCCCTGAACACGTATAAGTGGGAATCGGTCACGGCCACCGACGATTCGACGGTGGTCTTCAAGCTGAAGGAGCCGGCGCGCGCTGACGTGCTATACTGGATTCTTGCCCACTACAATGCTTTCATGTACCCTCCCGAGGTCATCAAGGAACACGGCGACGTTACGGATTGGAAGAACCTGGTCGGCACCGGGCCCTTTATGCTGACGGACTACGTCGAGGACAGCACTATCACCTGGGACAAGAACCCCAACTACTGGGGCTTTGACGAAAAATACCCGGAGAACCGCCTGCCCTATATTGACCAGTTGAGGGGCTTGGTTATGCCGGAACCAGCCGTATTTGTGGCGGCACTACGCTCGGCTAAGGCTGATTACGCAGGGACCCCCGGCGACTCTCAAATCAGGTCTATCGACACGGTAGAGAGCCTCAAGAAGACCAACCCCGAACTCGTGATTCACCCGTATTGGTATCGCTCGGATAACGCTTTTACTTTTAACGTGAAGAAGAAGCCCTTTGACGATATCAGGGTGCGCCAGGCCATGCAGATGGCCCTGGACCATGAGACCATTAACAAGACCTTCTTTAAGGGTTATGGCAACCCGGAACCCAGCGGGCATCTTGCGCGGGACGCCAAAGGGTTAGTCGTCCCATTTCCGGAGTGGCCCGCAGAGGTCAAGAAATACTATACCTATGACCCGGAAGGGGCGAAACAGCTTCTGGCGGAAGCGGGCTTTCCCAATGGCTTCAAGACCGTCCTGAACGCTTCGTTACGCTATGACCTGAGCTACCTGGAATTGGCTGCTCAATTCTGGCGTGAGATTGGCATCGAGGCAGAAATTAAAAGTATGGATTCACAAGCGATGAGGGCGTGGGTAAACGACCCGAGTTATGAAGGTTTCAATGCCTATAGCACGGCCCACAGGTGGATCCCTCTCTCGATTGTGGAGCAGAGTTACTCGAAGGCGTCGAGGGTAAACTGGCGGGAAATCGCTGAACCGGAATATGACGCCTTGTATGAAACCGCCATAGCCACTGACGACCTTGAGGAGCAGAGGAGGCTGATTAGAGAGATGGATATGTATGGCGTAGAGAAGCATTGGGTAATATGGGGAACCGAAACGCCGCAGTTTAACGTGCACCAGCCGTGGGTCATCGGTTATAACGGTGAACTCTGGTTGGGACAGGGTCAACATAATACCCCCTTCACCCGTCTCTGGATTGATAGTGAGCTGAAGAAAGAAATGGGGCACTAGTTCTGTTGTCAGGAAATAACTGACCCGTAGTTGTCATTGCGAGAAGCGAGGAACGAGCGACGAAGCAATCTCAATGGCTGCAAGAGATTGCTTCGCAAGGGGGCCGCCTAGGCCTCGCAATAACGGGGGAAATCGCAATAAGGTGTGTCGCATGAGAGCCTATATCATCAGAAGGGTATTGCTCCTAATCCCCACCCTGTTCATCCTGACTATCCTGGTCTTTCTCTCGGTCCGCTTCATCCCGGGCGATGTCGTAGACACCATAGCGTCCAGGCTGGAAACTGCTTATGGCGAGGGGATTGACCGTGAAGCGGTTGAGCGTATGCTGGGACTGGACGTGCCGGTTTACGTGCAGTATGGACGCTGGATCGGAGATATTCTCCTGCACGGCAGCCTTGGCAAATCCCTGCTGGGCGGTTATGTGATCGAGGAGAAGATCTTAAATAGATTGCCGGTCACCATTGAGCTGGGCCTCCTGGCCATCGTGATTGGGCTGGTGATCGCGTTGCCCATTGGCATCTACTCGGCGATTCGCCAGGATACGGCCGCCGACTACGCGGGGCGCACCCTGGCCATCATCGGTCTGGCCACGCCCAACTTCTGGCTGGCCCTGATGGTCATACTCTACCCGGCCATCTGGTGGGGCTGGTCGCCCCCGACGGAGCTGGTTTCGTTCACCGAAGACCCGCTGGGGAATCTCGCGGTGTTCCTCATTCCCAGCCTGATTCTGGGGACGGCCCTCTCGGCCGCCACCATGCGGATGACGCGCACGATGATGCTGGAGGTGTTGCGGCAGGATTACATCCGAACGGCCTGGTCCAAGGGGCTCAGGGAGCGGGTCGTGGTGATCCGGCACACCATCAAAAATGCCCTCATCCCGATCGTGACTCTGATCGGCCTGCAGTTGCCGCTCCTGGTCGGGGGCTCGGTGATCATGGAGCACATCTTTAGCCTGCCGGGGCTCGGTCGTCTTCTGCTGACTGCGCTCACGAGCAGAGACTACCCGGTGGTCTCCGGAGTCAACCTGTTTTTCGCCACCGTGGTGGTGGCGGTCAATCTCCTGATCGACCTGATTTATCCTTATTTAGACCCCAGGATCCGGTATAAATAGTCGCTGGCGCGAAAGGGATGAGGGGTTAGGATTAATATAGCCAAGAAAACGGTATGGTCGGTGGTCCGACATTTCGGTGACGTCACGGCCAATGCGAGCGATGCGTTTTTTAGGCCGGGACGTCACCCGGCCCTACCTATAGAGAATTCGAGAACATGAACAACACCCAAGAGACCCCATCCCCCATCCGTGAACCCAGGCGACGTTCCAGGCTGGCGGATTTCTTTATCAGGCTGCTCAAGGAGAAGCCCCTGGGGACCTTCGGCGGGATTATCATCTTGCTCTTGATTCTGTTGGCGATCTTTGCCGATGTTCTGGCTCCTTATCGTTATGATAAAATGCACCTGGCAGACCGGCTGCAGGGCGCATCAGTCCAGTATCTCCTGGGGACCGACCAGTTGGGGCGTGACCTCTTGAGCCGCCTGATCGTCGGGGCACGTCTTTCCATACTGGTCGGTCTGGCAGCGACCACTGTTAATGTGGTCGTCGCTCTCCTGGTAGGCGGCATTTCCGGATTCATTGGGGGTAAATTTGACCTGACGATGCAGCGATTTGTCGATGCCTGGATGGCTTTCCCGGGATTGCTCGTCTTGCTAACCATCATGTCCATCGTGGGGCAGGGTTTGGCCCAGCTCATCCTGGTCCTGGGGATCGCCGGAGGCATCAGCGGCTCCCGAGTGATCAGAAGCGCCGTGATCGCTGTCAAAGAGAATGACTATTTTCTGGCAGCCCAGGCCGTGGGCACCCCCACAACCCAAATCCTCATTCGCCATGTCCTGCCCAATATTATCGCCCCCCTCATCATCATCTTCTCGATCAACATCGGGGGGGTGATTATGGCGGAGGCTTCCTTAAGCTTCCTCGGATTCGGTCTGCCCCCAAGCATTCCCAGCTGGGGTGGTTTGCTCAGCCGGGAAGGGCGGGTCTACATGGAGCAGGCGCCCTGGCTGGCGCTCTGGCCCGGGCTTTGCCTGACGCTTGTCGTCTACTCCTTCAACATGTTCGGCGATGCCATGCGCGATCTACTCGATCCCCGGCTGCGGGGCGGTCAGGGAAGTTATGGCGCTGCGATGGTGAAACGCAAACGAGGATTCCTCTCCAGACTGCTCAACCCCTTCGCTTAGAAATTCGTCCGACCCAGCTCAGGTGAAATCTTTTGGCGAGGTCGGAACATCCATAAGATGTCAAAGAAAGAACGGATGGCTTACCGCCGCGAGTGCCAGGCCGTTTTCCAAGACCCATACGCCGTCTTTAACCCCCTTCTATCGCGCTGATCACGTGTTCAATATGGCCGTCTCCGGATTTCAGCTGGCCCGCGGCAGGGCTGAGGCGAGAAGGATGATCGAGGAGGCGCTGGAGGTCGTGGGCATAAGACCGGAGGAGATCTTGAGAAAATACCCTCTTCAACTCTCGGGTGGACAGAGACAGCGGATCATCGTGCCCCGCGCCTTCATGTTGAAACCGCGCCTCATTGTTGCCGACGAACCGGTCTCCATGATCGATGCCTCGCTGAGAGCCCAGATCCTCGAGATCATGCTCAAGCTGAAGGAGGATTTCGGCATTAGCTTTCTCTTTATCACCCACGACCTCTCCACCGCGTATCAGATCAGCGACCGGATCTTCATCCTGTACCGGGGGTCCGTCGCGGAGACCGGGGATGCCACCGGAGTCATCAATGATCCTCAGCACCCCTACACTCAGCTCCTGATCGGCTCCATCCCCACTCCCGACCCATCCGCCAAATGGCAAGAGGAGGTATCCGTTGAAGAGGAGATGGGAAAGGGCGATCGGGTGGGATGCAAGTTCTACCGTCGTTGTCCCCACGCCACGCGGATCTGTCACGAGCGTCCTCCCCCTCTGTACCCAGTGGGCGATTGTCATCAGCCTTCGTGCTACTTTTACAGGGAACTAAAGAGGGACAAATGACATCTGTCAAAGAGACACTTTAAAAAGGGGGTCAGGCGTGAAAGTTTGAATTATCAAGCAAGTACTTGACGTTTCCGTTCCTCTAATTGATTTTGGAGACCCTCGCATTCTTTCAATCGTGGTCTCAACCGGTGCACGGCAAAGCGGATCGTCGAAATAGGAGCAAGAGGAGTCTCGCTGTTTTTTTTCTTCGTCAAGTTTGGACCATTGAGACATGCGACCTCTTGTCGCACGCTAACGACCAAGCTCAGCCACGGGCGGCCCGCGTAGTGGGTTGGCCGTCGGCTGGAGCGACTGGTCAGGCAGTGCTTCTTTCTTCCAATTCAGAATTGCCCATCTGGCGGCTAACCAAACGATCTCTGTAACGTTTTTGACGCATCCGGTAGTACTCCAGCAGTTTACGTGGATCGTGATCCACCAACTCGGATATCTGATGACGCACGTCACGGATGGCCTGAATGATGGGATCATTTTTCATAATGCCTCCGTCTCCCCAATTAATTAATCTCATTAAACCACCAGCTCTGCTGGTGCGAACCTAATAGGCTTTGCCGGTCAGACATGAGAAAGGTATCCGTGTCCGTTAGCCGTGCTCGTGCTCGTGAACGGTCAGTGAATTCGACGGCACATTTTGGTTAACATAGAAACAATGCGATGAAGTAACTGTTTCCCTTCGTCAAATAAAGGAGGCTGGATGATCTTCAACACGTTTAAAACATCGAGAATAGCAGCGCATTCCATTGCGGAACCTCGGGCAAATGCATAGAATCGTTGCTTGTCAGCAAAGGAATTTTTTCCACAGCCTTCTGCGATATTGAGAGGAATCGATCATGAGGCCCTTTTCAGTTGGTCAACTAAGGCTGAGTATCCTTTTGGCAATGTTTCGATGACTTGGACAGATAACGCTAAAAATTCGATGGAACATTGGTATACATCGAGTTTTTCATGATCTAACATGGCAGCCTTTTTCGTTCACGAGCACGAGCACGTCTTACGATGACGAACACGTTTTGCCCTCATACTGGGGGCCTCTTCAAGCCACCGGCTCTGCCGGTGGTGATGACTCAAGAGGTGTTATAAGCGACGGAACAAATAAACCAAGAATTCCGTTGATCCGTCGAAAATGCGAAAATTTGTTAGCGTTCGCAAGATGACGGCAATTCCACGTAAGAAGAAAATCGATCTTGTGAGTTGATGCATTTGAGCCAAGCGATGAACACCTGACAAGTCGTGCCGGATTGGCCTTGTTTGCCCAGTATCTGCAAAGCATTCAACGGATTCCGGTCCGGGAGAAGATGTTTGCTTCGATGCGTAAAAACAAAAAAGGGATTGCGGTCACTGATTTCTTTTTTTCTTGACTATTGTGAAGTCCCTTTTATATTAGAAATTGCAAATAACAATAACACATAAAGTCGAACCACCTGACTCATAAAACAGCTCATTAAAGGAGATTAAAATGATTTTAAGAAATATTCGCCTTTCTAAGGTAATTCATACTTTTAAAAAAACAAAATTTGATATTGAATTTCACTACAATAATCGCGAATGTATTGAAGAAAATATTACATTAAATCATGATCAATATGATGAATTGACAACATTTAAAGACATTACTATACCAGCCGACTTTGAAGATCAAGAAGATTTCCAACGCCTTATTACATATTTTTTAGAACACAATGAAAAAATTTTTCAAAGAGGTGCAGTAATTTAACAAAGACTTTAACCTACTCAATGGGTTTGCTTTTATCCGTTTCCTCAATTGATGAACCCTGTAACTCAAGGATAAAAGTAAATTCAAGAGCCTATTAAAAAAAGGAATGACCGTTGAGAGGATGATTGATCCCGGATGCCGGATAACTTCACCAGCGCTTTTTTTGTATTCGTCTCCTACCCTGACACCGGAAGCCTTGAAGAAGAATGTGGGCGTCTTGTTTTTGATGAAACGCTCATTGATCCCAATATCGTAACGCGCATCGAGTATCTTTCTGCACGAGTTCGTAGAATCGAGCATTGTGACCAAGCCAGGGACTGGCGCGATGGCGATATTCATGAATCAGGGTCTCAATCAACAATGATTTTTTTGGACCTCCGTAAAACCAGAAGTTGGAACGGTGGATCTTGATCTGGTATTCTCCCCAATAAAAACCTGTTTCCCCATACTGAATTTTATTATGATGATAAACACTTTCCGGAGTGTAAAGAACGGGGATGGTTTGTATTTTTTCCAGCATCTGGTCAGAAAAACAAGGCAAGTGAGCCAATTTTCTTGCAAAACTCTCAATCACTTGCTGTCGGGCAGTAACGTTTTCCAAAACGACCCCCAACAAGTGATAACGGTCCATCAGAAAGAATAACGTTCCAAAGACCATGGTAACCATTAAAAAGACACTCAACCATTTCCCCCGTACTGGGGACCTGGGGCTTTTCCGGTAGAGGTGTCGTTTTTTGAGGCTTACCCATTCCCTCCATTCTCTTTGCAAACCGTGCAGTAACGATTCTTTCAGGTTGTCCCAATCGAGTTCGTCAAATGATTGAGAAGTTGGCAAATCCAATTGAAAAAACGCCTGTTCACCACAACGATGACAGTCGATTCGGGCAAACCAAGACTGATCATTTCCTCGCAAAGGTATCAAAGAAATCCTGTCGCTCTGACAGAGTGGACAGGTCAACGTTTGGGGGGGATACCATTCATTCTCTCGCAAATTGTAATACCTACTCATTTGACAGGAAGCAGAAGGCGTGGAATTTCTCTACCACATGACCCAACCGCTGGTATTGATGTCTTGTCCGGTCATACTCGATGATTCGTCCGAGGCAAGATAAAGCGCTAAGGATGCCGAATCTTCCGGTCCCGAATGTTTATCGAGGTAGTCTTCATCCGAACACCACCTGCCTGCGAGCACCTTATTCTTTTTTGACTTTTTAAATTCCTCACGAAAAGCGGATTCATCAAAAGGTCGATTATTGTAAGAGGCTCGCGCACGTGTCAACTCTGCGGTTCTATCTTCATGTATACCGGGACAAATTGCATTTACGTTGATGTTGTACCGTCCCACGTCGGCAGCCAATGTTCGGGTGAAACCAATCACTCCCATCTTGGAAGTCGCATAAGGTGTCCGATGCGAAAGGGGTTCCTTTCCCGTACCTGAGCTGAAGTTGATGATTTTTCCATAACGATTGCGGATCATTTCGGGTAAAACTGCTTTACAACAGATAAATAGTGAATCGAGATTAATGGCGAGTGTTTTTTTCCATTCGCCCAAGGTCATCATCCAAACATCTTTGGTGGGTCCTGCAATGCCAACCACGTTGGCCAGAATATCAATGGTCCCCAGTTGCTTTACGGTTTCCCGTACCATCTCGTTGACATCATGCTCCTTGGAGACGTCAGTCTGGAAGCACAACGCTTTGCCTCCTTTATCACGAATTTCGGAACCCAGCTTCTCTTCCAAACTCGTCACTGGGATGATATCACAAATGGCCAGCGCGGCTCCCTCTTCAGCGAACCGTCTCGCTACCGCTTCCGCATGCCCTCTACCTGCACCGGTGATCATGGCGACTTTACCCGTCAATTTTCCCATAACATTTTCCTTCTTTTTTTGATTTTAAATGGCTTCATTGCATTTTGACAATGGTTGGCTTTACGTAGGAGGAGAGATTCAACAAAGTCTCGTTCATGCTTCCAGTTCGGAATACCAAATCCGGGACAATCACTACCGGATTGATTCTTTCAAGCCCTTTCCATGATGGTTGTCACTCCCTGCCCCAACCCAACACACATCGTAGCCAATCCCAGTGAGGCATCTTTTTCTTTCATGATATGAAGCAAGGTTCCGGTGATTCGGCTCCCGGAACATCCTAAAGGATGGCCCAGGGCAATGGCGCCACCATTGAGATTGACTTTTTCGTCCAGTGCGTCCACGAGCTCCAAATCTCTTAAAACCGGTAAAACCTGAGCCGCAAAAGCCTCATTCAATTCAACGTAGTCGATATCGTTCATCTTCAAACCCGCCCTCTGCAATGCTTTTTGGGAGGCCGGCACGGGCCCGTAGCCCATGATGGAAGGGGAGACTCCGGCAGTTGCCATGGCTCGGATTTTTGCCATCGGTTCCAGCCCGAGCGCTTTTGCGCGCTCAGCAGACATGAGAAGGAGGGCTGCTGCTCCGTCAGAGAGCGCAGAAGCATTTCCTGCCGTCACGGTTCCTTGTGGATGAAAAATGGGCTTCAGCGCAGCGAGGGCTTCCAGGCTGGTATTACTGCGAATCACTTCGTCACTTTCACAGAGAATGGGAAGTCCATTGGAATCATGACCATTCATAGGAATAATCTCATTTTTAAATCGTTCCTGCATGGTTGCTCGATGCGCTTTTTGATGAGAACGGAGGGCAAATTCATCCTGGCTTTGGCGACTGACATTGTTCATCAGGGAAAGCATCTCTGCGGTCAGCCCCATCATTCCGGACGCCTTGGCAAAGTGCTTGCTCCAACTTGGGTTTACGTCGATTCCATAATCCATGGGAAGGTGCCCCATGTGCTCCACTCCACCACAGATGAACACATCGCCATTGCCCGTCATCACGGACATAGCTGCCGTGTGTAAAGCAGTCATGGAAGAAGCGCAGAGGCGATTGACGGTCTGGGCGCAAGTGGTGTGAGGAAGGATGGATATCAAGGAGATAAATCGAGCTACGTTGAAGCCTTGTTCTTTGGTCTGATTGACGCATCCCCAGATGACTTCTTCCACTTCAGCCGGATTCACTTTCGGATTTCGGGCGAGTAATGCGTTGACCAAAGCTGCCGAGAGATTTTCTGCTCGAACATGCCGGAAAACCCCACCCTTGGACCGGCCCATGGGAGTGCGGACCGCGTCGATAATGACGGCGTCTTTCATAGTGATTCCCCTGTTTTCACATTAAGTATAGAATCCTTTGGAGTCCCTTGCCATTGCATGAATTTGCTCGGTGGGTTCATACAATGGGTTATTGGTCGCATAGCGTCGCGCTTTTTCACACAAACTCTCCAATCCAATAGAATCCGCATATTTAAGCAATCCTCCGCGGAATGGAGGGAACCCGATTCCATAAATACAACCCATATCCAGCTCCTGGGGAGTGAAGACGATTTCATCCTCCAGACAGCGTGAGCTTTCGATAATCATGGGAAGCATCATACGCTCCACAATTTCCTCATCCGTGACCTCTATTTTATGGATTATCAAGGATTGCAGCAGGACGTCGACGTCAGGATCCGACTTTTTACCAGCTTTCCCTTTCTGATCTGTAGCATAGCGATAAAACCCTCGCCCGTTTTTTTGCCCGAAGCGCCCGTTTTCACAGAGAATCACTACTGCGGATTTTGCTTCGCTTTTCATGCGATCCGGAAAGCCTTGGGCCATCACTTCTTCGACATGAGCTGCCGTGTCCAATCCGATCACATCCAGCAAATGAGCGGGGCCCATAGGCCATCCGAATTTTTCCATCACCTTGTCAATTCTCTTGAAATCCACTCCATGGCCCAACAATCCCATGAAACCGGCAAAGTAAGGCGCAAGAATTCGGTTGATTAAAAATCCGGGACAATCATTGACCACCAAAGGGCTCTTGCCCAGGGCGGTCGCATATCCCACGGCTTGCGCAATGGCTTGCTCTCCGGATTGCTCTCCGCGTATCACCTCGACCAAAGGCATACGGTGCACCGGATTGAAAAAATGCATGCCGCAGAAGGATTCCGGACGCTTCAGTCCTTCTGCAAGCTTAGTGATAGAAAGGGTTGAAGTATTGGAAGTGAGGATCGCTTCGTTTCTCATTATTGCTTCCGTCTCCATGAGAACCTTTTTTTTCAATTCGAGATTTTCAGCGACTGCCTCCACGATGATGTCGGCAGCTTTTATGTCCTCATAGGAAAGGGTGCTCTGAATTTTATTCAAAATGGTTGCCATTGCTCCAGCATCGATTCTACCTCGGGAAATTTGCTTTTCCAGTAAACTGGCCGAATGGGACAATCCAGCAGTGGTAGCCTTGGTGTCAACATCTTTCATCACCACCGGAATTCCTCGATATGCCGATTGATAGGCGATACCACCCCCCATGATACCTGCTCCGAGCACGGCAGCCGATTGGATTGGTACAGCAGATTTCTGGTATTTTTTTGCATTTTTCTTCAAGTGTTGATCATTGAGAAAGAGGGAGACCAAGTTGGCGGCAACTGCGGTTTTTGCCAGTTTCGAAAAACCCTGATGTTCAAGATCCAAGGCTTTTTCCCGGCCATGGGTAGCAGCGGATTGCATGACTTCCACTGCTTTGACGGGAGCAGGATAATGGGGTCCTGCTTCTCCTGAAACAAATATTTTACCTCCTTCAAAGACCATCAATCCCTCCATAGCGTCGAGGTTCAAGGGCTCCAGTTTTTCTTGTCGTTTCGCTTTCCAATCCAGTTTCCCGGAAATGGCTTGCCGCAAGAGATGCAAGGAGGCCTCTTTCAGCTTTTCCGGTTCAACAACGGCTTCCACAACACCATGTTGGAATGCATCCTTTGCATGGTATTCCTTCCCCCCGGCGATCCATTCGATGGCATTGTCGGCTCCTATCACTCGCGGTAGACGCATGGTTCCTCCAAATCCTGGGATAATACCGAGTTTCACTTCAGGCTGCCCCACTTTTGCTTGAGTGGACATGATCCGGTAGGTCGTGGCCAATCCCATTTCCAAACCGCCCCCCAAGGCATATCCGTTGAACGCGCACACACTGGGAAAATCAAGGTCTTCCAAGTCGCAAAAAATCCCATTGGCCGTTTTGAGCCAGGCAATGATTTCTTCTTCGGAACTGCTGAAATAGTCCAAAAACTCGCTGATATCTGCTCCGACGATAAAAGCGTCTTTTGCGCTGCTGACCAATAGTCCCCGGATGGTCGAGTCTCCTTTGAGTTGATCGGTCACCTCTCGTAATTCAGTCAGAGTTTTCCTGTCAAACTTATTGACAGACCTCCTCGCATCAAAAATCAACTCCACCATCCCATCTTCCAGGGGCTGACAACGGATTGTCTGACCTTCATAATTCATTGCTTCACCTTAAACTTGTCCCCGCTAAACTTGTCCTCGCGAAAGCGGGGAGCGGGGATCCGGATTTCTGCCTGGCCGCATGCCTCTGGATTCCTGGTCCCGGATCAAGTCCGGGATGATCCGGGACAGGAATGACAAGGTTTCTCCAAGATATGAAGATTCCATAAAATATTGGATTGATTGAATGCTTATCTCGAACTGAGGTTCCGTACAAGAGTCAGGCAATTGTATTGCCTTGTCAAGCATTATATTTTTTTAAACGGCAAGCGGTCCGGAGACAATGGAGTTTGAAGGAATGGTTCTAGAGACCAAGGGGGAGATGCGGAATCTTCGTATACCAATGTTCCATCGAATTTTTAGCGTTATCTGTCCAAGTCATCGAAACATTGCCAAAAGGATACTCAGCCTTTGTTGACCAACTGAAAAGGGCCTCATGGTCGATTCCTCTCAATATCGCAGAAGGCTGTGGAAAAAATTCCTTTCCTGACAAGCAACGATTCTATGCATTTGCCCGAGGTTCCGCAATGGAATGCGCTGCTATTCTCGATGTTTTAAAGGTGTTGAAGATCATCCAGCCTCCTTTATTTGACGAAGGGAAACAGTTACTTCATCGCAGTGTTTCTATGTTAACCAAAATGTGCCGTCGAATTCACTGACCGTTCACGAGCACGAGCACGTCTTACGATGACGAACACGTTTTGCCCTCATACTGGGGGCCTCTTCAAGCCACTGGCTCTGCCGGTGGTGATGACTCGTAGCGATGATGAAAGAGAGGCGATACGAAAGCTTGTGATTCTATGAATCAATCCGCATTGGATCGATGCTCCGGTTTTAAGCGAAATCGAACAAAGGCCAGGGCCAGTATCATCAGTGCCAGGAACAAACCAACGCCAATCACGCCATAGACCATTTGATTGACGGGTACGGCATTGATATGGATGACCAAAAGAGGCTCATTCAATGTGTTCATTTTCCAGGAATCCATCTGCAATTCTCCCAATGATTCTTCCTGCAAATACGTAAGTTGAAGAGATTCTAACTGGAGTTGACGTACCGGAGTCAGGACTCTTCCTGCTTTCAAGACGTGGTGGTATTGCCTTTGTAGTTTATAGCTTCCCAGGAGAACAGGAAGGTTATAGCGGAATATGAGCGTGGTTTCTCCTTGAGCGAACAAGCGATGGAATTGCAATTGCGTGCCCGTGATTTCATGGATGCGCTCGGACTCGGAAGCATGGTGAAGCAGTTCGAATTGAGTGAATGATTCCGGTAAATTAAAAATTAAGGGATGCCTGCTCGTGTCGATGTTGGCTTCGGTGGGGTTGGTCACGGTCAGGACTTCGGTGACCTGCAAGTGCCCCAATCCCGCATCGATGAACAAGGCTGCGTTGGTCACTTCCAATTTTTCTGTCGTTTCAGAGACCCTGGGAATGACAAGATGGATATTGGCTTCAGTTTGTCCTGGTGTGAGAAAAAAAAATTCCGAGGATACCAGGTTCCCGGTAAAACGGCTGCCGATGCGATAGGCGGAATCGAGTGAAAGAAGTATGGGTTCGAATTCGAATTTTCCGGAATCTGTGGTTTGGATCCGGGCGACGGGGCCATCGGTACTTAGTTCTCCCTGGTCGTTGAGTATGAATTTCAGCAAAACGACTGGAAGGCCATCTTTTGGAATTTTTTCGTCACCAGGTGGAAAAACCTGTCCCCGAATGACTACCATTTCCTCTGCAGCGACGTTTCCATAATTCATTACTCCCAAAAGGAGGAATAAACAAAAAATAAAATATTTACGCATACAGAAAAAAAAGCAGGAAAGGAGAATCATGCAGACTGGAGATTCACTGGGGAATGATCGTGCTCGAGTTCATGGATGTTGCATGCTTCGCATCCTTTACTCCATTCAGAGGTACCATCAATGAAATGTTCTTTTTTCCAAATCGGGACACTGTGTTTAATCGTATCAATGATAAAACGGCTGGCGCTGTAGCCGTCTTTTCGGTGCGAAGTAGCGACGGCAATGGCAATGGAGCATTCTGAAACACGCATGTGCCCCAGACGGTGAATCACTTCCACATAATGCAACTCCCAGCGCCTGCGGGCTTCCTTAACCGTTTCGTCGATCTGTTTGAGCGCCATACTTTCTTTCGCTTCGTACTCAAGGGCAATCACTGATTTGCCTTCGCTATGGTTACGAATGTCGCCACAAAACAAGAGCATCGCCCCTGCCTGGGGATGATGGGCTCGGGATTGCATTGCATTGAGGTCTATTGGATCACGTGTGATGGCATTCATTCAGTCCCACTATTTTTAAGAGTCATTGAAAAACAGGTTTGATTCTTCTCGAACGCAGGTGACATCTACTATAAATTACATTATTATCTGGAGAATTAAAATCTATTTTTCAAGGAAACGCGCATGATTCGGGACACTATTGCCGTTCTTGATTTTGGTAGCCAATATGCTCACCTGATTGCCAAACGGATCCGGCATTTGGGGATATATACGGAAATTTACTCTCCTGTGACTGCGGCATCCCACCTGCGATCAATGAAGGGCATTGTCCTTTCCGGAGGACCCGCATCAGTTTTTGCCGAGGATGTTCCTGCATTCAATGAAAATATTTTGTCATTGGATTTACCAATCCTGGGTCTCTGTTACGGACATCAATTGATTGCCCAATGCTTCGGGGGCACCATTCGGAATACGGGATCCGGAGAATTTGGAAAAACTTTTTTTGAGGCAAACGCCTCTTCTCCACTTTGGGCAGATCTTAGTTTTCCTTCCCTGGTATGGATGAGCCACCAAGACAGCGTGACAATCCCTCCTCCGGAATTCACCGTCATCGGCCATACCGCCAGGTGCCCCATAGTGGCACTTCAGCATAATACACGACCGATTTATACCCTGCAATTTCACCCTGAAGTAAAAGATACGAATCATGGGGAACAAATCCTGGACAATTTTATCAAACTATGCGGGGCTCGAAAGAGTTGGTCCATGGATTGTTTTATACGAGACATCATTTCAGAAATTCGGGATACGGTTGGCACTCGCAAAGTATTGACGTTTATCAGCGGCGGGGTCGATTCTTCGGTGACCTTAGCCTTGTTGAACAAAGCTCTCGGCAAAGAACGAGTTTTGGGGCTTTTCATCGACAATGGTTTTCTGCGTAAAAATGAAGCAGAAATTATTTTGAGTCGTTACCATCAACTCGGATTCGACAATGTACGTTTCCGGGATGCCAGTGAAGATTTCCTCGAGGCTTTGCAAGGGCAGGTGGATCCGCAGAAAAAAAGACAAAACGTGGGCGCCATGTTCGTTCAAATCCGGAACCAGTTTCTCCGGAACCTGAACCTCGATCCCACCGAATGGATGCTCGGACAAGGCACCCTTTATCCTGATATCATCGAATCCGGAGGAACCAAACATTCTCGGGTGATTAAATCCCATCACAATCGTGTTCAAGAAATCGAAGATTTGCAGGCAAAAGGACAAGTTTTGGAACCTTTGAAAGAATTATACAAAGATGAAGTGCGCGAAATCGCTCAACTCCTGGGTTTGTCCGACTCGATCGTCTGGCGACATCCCTTTCCGGGTCCAGGCCTGTCAATCAATGTAATTTGCGCCCATGGAGATGAAGTTTATGGGAACACGGCATCCCTTAGAGATACGCTGAACAGGGTCATTGCGCCTTCTGAATATCGAGCGGATCTCCTTCCCGTACGCTCCGTGGGCGTGCAGGGTGACCAGCGGACTTATGCTTTTCCTGCCGTTTTAAGCGGACCTTTGGATTGGAATTTGCTGGAACGAACATCTATTCAAATTACCAATGAAGTGAGAGCCATCAATCGCGTCGTCGTGCTTCTCACTCCTTCCCGAATGCCTCTTTTGAAAATCAGAAAAGCTTATTGCACTAAAGAACGATTGGACCTCTTGCGCGAAGCAGACGCCATTGCCACTCGAACTTTTATAGCAAAAGGTCTCATGCGGAAAATCTTCCAACTTCTGGTAATTATTTTGCCCCTCTCCGAAAACGATACAGGCCATTGTATTGTCCTGCGCCCTGTTTGTTCCGAAGATGTGATGACCGCTCAATTTGCCAGGGTCGATTGGAAGACCCTCGAACTCATTGCAGGTCAGATTCTGCGCTTAGCCGGAGTTGAAGCGGTTTTTTACGATGTGACCCACAAGCCTCCTGCGACAATTGGCTGGGAATGATCACTATTGATGACTGGATTATGAAAAAGTGGTAAAAAATTCAACAGGGTGATCTTGTTGATAAATTTTAATTTTGATAGGCTGAAAATCTACCGAAATTGCAAAAGTCAATCTTGCAATTATATTCTACAAACTGAAAAAGCTCGAGGATTGAAACCATGGATATACAGGATTTTAATAAAGAAGAACTCATCAAAAAATACAAAACCAACCTGGTCATAAAAAGTGGTACGATCGTAGTTTTTTTGCTGTTAGCCTACATGCTGCCAGGAGGATTCCTCAATTTTCTTTTTGCGCTTGCTGGCTTGGGTTTGGGCTATCTGGCTTACAACGACCATGTTGAAAATGTCGATGAACTCGATTCCCAATAGTCATCACCACCGGCAGAGCCGGTGGCTTGAAGAGGCCCCCCAGTATGAGGGCAAAACGTATTCGTCATCGTAAGACGTGCTCGTGCTCGTGAACGAAAAAGGCTGCCATGTTAGATCATGAAAAACTCGATGTATACCAATGTTCCATCGAATTTTTAGCGTTATCTGTCCAAGTCATCGAAACATTGCCAAAAGGATACTCAGCCTTAGTTGACCAACTGAAAAGGGCCTCATGGTCGATTCCTCTCAATATCGCAGAAGGCTGTGGAAAAAATTCTTTTTTCCTGACAAGCAACGATTCTATGCATTTGCCCGAGGTTTTTCCAATGGAATGCGCTGCTATTCTCGATGTTTTAAACGTGTTGAAGATCATCCAGCCTCCTTTATTTGACGAAGGGAAACAGTTACTTCAACGCATTGTTTCTATGTTAACCAAAATGTGCCGTCGAATTCACTGACCGTTCACGAGCACGAGCACGGCTAACGGACACGGATACGTTTCTCATGTCTGACCGGCAAAGCCTATTAGGTTCGCACCAGCAGAGCTGGTGGTTTCATGAGATTAATTACCAGGGGGTTGCATGGTCAACAGTACCTGACTCGATTGAGTACGATTTTTCTGTTGTTTTTCAGAAGAATCAGTATTTTTTATGATTTGAAAATATCTCAAAAAGGGATCATTCGAATGTCCGCATTTAGAAATTATATCCGCATCCTGCATTCGGAAGAATCCGCCGTTCCAGTGAAGGAGAAGAAATGAGGGAAGTCGTCCCGAACCTGTTGTACACCAAGGAGCACGAGTGGATTCGTATTGATGGAAATTCTTGTACTGTGGGCATCACGGACTATGCCCAACATTTACTGGGAGATGTGGTTTACGTGGAATTGCCTTTGGTGGACGATGAAATAGACGCCAGCGATGAATTTGGCACAATTGAATCCGTAAAAGCGGTTTCTTCCTTATTCATGCCCATGTCTGGAAAAATTATCGAAGTCAACACCACTTTGGAAGATGAACCGGAAATCATCAATGATGACTGTTATGGAGAAGGCTGGTTGATCCGTATGCATGCTTCCAACTTAAACGAGCATGAATCCTTGCTCACTTCAGAAGAGTACGAAACTTTTTTAATAGAAGAAGAACCTGGTTCTTGAATAGCTCACTCAGATTGTTTACTACCCTTTCTGAACTCCCTGGTTTTCTCAATCAGGCCGGGGTAAACAGCGCATCAGGCGAGCGACTCGTTCTCCGGTTTGTCGCATCAAGCGCCCCCCTTCCCGGATTGACTCTGCCAGTGTGAGAGGCGTGCAAAGCAGTGGCATGGTGGCGCTGATATGTTCTTTATGCAAAAGGGGGAGGTCTTCCTGCGCAATTGATCCTCCTATTGCCAAAAGCGGAATTTGGTATCGTCTTGCCACCCTGGCAACACCTGCAATCGTTTTCCCTCGAATTGTCTGGGAATCGATACGGCCTTCCCCGGTGACAATCAAATCCGTATGGCGAGCCGATTGTTCAAATCCCACATGCTCCATAACGATGCGGATACCGCTTTTCAGTTCCGCATTCAAAAGAGCGGAAAACATTCCACCCAATCCACCCGCCGCACCGGCCCCGGGAAGGTTTGAAACGTCTTGTCCCAAATCTCGCAGGATCACCTCTGCCAAATTCGACATTCCCGCTTCCAGGTGTTCGATCATTTCTGTTGTGGCCCCTTTTTGGGGTCCGAATATTCGCGCCGCTCCTTGAGGTCCAATCCAAGGGTTGTCGACGTCGCAGGCAATCGTGAATTGGATTTTGTTCAATTCAAAAATGAGTGATTTCGCGCAAATACGGCCGATGCGGGACAGGTCTTTACCTGCCAGTTTCTTTTCCAAAAGAATTCCATCTTTATCAAAAAACTGTATTCCCAGGGCTTGAGCCATCCCTGTTCCTCCGTCCACCGTGGCGCTGCCTCCAATTCCTATATATAAATGGCTGGCCCCCTCCTCAATCGCTGCTTTGATCAATTCACCCGTACCATAGGAGGTAGTCGTCAGTGGATTTCTCTGGTGAGGAGGAACCAGTTCCAATCCCGATGCGGCTGCCATTTCAACGACTGCTTCTTTTTTATCTCGAATTAATCCGAAGGACGCTTGAACCATTGAACCCAAAGGGCCTGTCACCTGACGATTTTGTATGCCCCCCTGTTGAAAAACCAATGCTTCTACAAACCCTTCACCTCCATCGGAAAGCGCAACCGTCACAATCTGAGCATTGGGGAAAATCGTTTCGAATCCCTCTTGAAAATATTGGGCTGCTTCGAGACTGCTCAAGGACTCCTTGAATGAGTCGAAAGCCAATAATATTTTCATAGAAGCGTCAAATGTGGTTAAGGTTGGTTGGTGAGCAATTGTTCCACCACGGAAGGGTCGGCAAGAGTGGAAATATCTCCGACGTTGTCAGAGTCTCCTTCTGCAATTTTTCTTAAAATCCGCCGCATGATTTTGCCGCTTCGGGTTTTAGGGAGTCCCGGTGCCCAGTGTAAGATATCTATTGTTGCGATCGGTCCTATTTCGTGACGCACAAGCGCAATGAGTTCTTTTTTGAGTGCTTCACTCTCCGCAGCGCCAGTGTTGAGAGTCACATAGGCATACAATCCTTGTCCTTTGATATCATGGGGGAATCCCACAACGGCGGCTTCGGCGACATCTTCGTGGAGTACCAGGGCGGATTCCACTTCCGCAGTGCCCAGACGATGTCCGGATACGTTGATCACGTCGTCGACTCTCCCGGTGATCCAGTAATACCCGTCTTCATCACGGCGGCAACCATCTCCCGTGAAATAATATCCAGGGTATTGACTGAAATAAGTCTCATAAAACCGTTTCTGGTCTCCATAGACACCCCTCATTTGACCGGGCCAGGGTGCTTTGATGCATAGATTTCCGGATCCTGGTCCCTCTATTTCTTTTCCTTCATTATCCAATAATGCGGGTTGTATACTGAAAAAGGGCCTCGTGGCGGAACCGGGCTTGGTTTTAGTTGCGCCTGGCAAGGGAGTGATCAGGATTCCCCCGGTTTCAGTCTGCCACCAAGTATCCACAATCGGACATTTCCCTTTCCCTACGACATTATGGTACCACAACCAGGCCTCCGGATTTATTGGCTCTCCCACTGTTCCCAGTAAGCGGAGTGAACCGAGGTCTCTTTTTTTCACGTTCTCGTCTCCTTCTTTGGCAATGGCGCGAATTGCGGTAGGAGCGGTATAAAATATATTGACCTGGTGTTTGTCGACAATATCCCAGAATCGTCCCCAATCCGGATAATTGGGCACTCCTTCATACATAAGAGTCGTTGCTCCATTAGCCAACGGGCCGTAAACGATATAACTGTGTCCGGTGACCCAACCGATATCAGCGGTACACCAATAGGTCTCGCCATCCTGGTAATTGAAGACATACTCATGGGTCATTGACGTATAGGTGAGGTAGCCCCCGGAAGTGTGCAAAACTCCTTTGGGTTTGCCTGTAGAGCCGGAGGTGTAGAGGATGAATAAGGGATCTTCGGCATCCATTTCTTCTGCAGCGCAATCGTCATCGATATCCGGTGCCGTGGTTTCCTCATGCCACCAGAAATCACGAGAGCTTTCCATAGGAACCATCTCTCCGGTTCGCTTGACAACCAGGCAAGTTTGTACTTGGGTTCCTTGCAAACCGGCATCCGCATTGGCTTTTAAAGGAACCGGTTTTTCTCCGCGAAAGCCCCCATCCGCCGTAATGAGTATTTTGGGATCACAATCCAGGATCCGGCTTTTCAAGGCCTCCGCGCTGAATCCACCAAAGACTACGGAATGTATCGCTCCAATGCGGGCGCAGGCCAGTACGGAAAAAGCCAATTCCGGAATCATTGGAAGATATATCAATACCCGGTCCCCTTTTTGTACTCCATGTTTTTTCAGTACATTGGCTGCCCGGCAGACTTCACGATACAACTGTAAATAGGTGAAAGTTTTGCATTCGTGAGGATTATCCCCTTCCCATATCAATGCTGCGTGATTTTTTTTGGAAGTCAAATGACGATCAATACAATTGTAAGCGACATTCAATTTACCCCCAAGGAACCAGGCGATTTCCGCCTTGTGATAATCGTACTGACAAACTTTGCGCCACTTTTTGAACCAATGCAATCGTTCCGCATGTTTTGCCCAAAAATCTTCAGGATGGTTGAGGGATTCTTGATACATCTCGAGATATGTTTCATTGTCGATGAGCGCATTTTTTTTAAATGTTTCCGGAATATCAAAAAGCCTTGCAGTTTCCATAGAGTCTCCATTTGGAAAGATTGGGTCGCTTTTTTAAAGTCAATTCATTCGAAGGCCACTATACACGAATATCGTCAAAAAGTTAAATCAGGTCCCACAGGAAACTGGGAGATTGCGAATTGAGGCCATCAATACTAGAATCAACGCTATCGTTTCCGATGAATGTTAATCTTCCACCGACTGGTTAATCCTATTCATTTTATTTTCTTCAAACCATGCGTCGAATAACAGGAATCTTAGTGATCAGCATTTATATGCTTCCCGTTACGCTTTTTGCCACGGGATTGCAGGACAAATTATTGCCATACATCAAAAACGGTAGCGTCCTGGTTGCTGACGATCAATCCATCCTTTTCAGCTACCATGCCGAAACAATGCTGGTCCCTGCTTCGATCCTGAAATTGGCCACGGCATTGGCCGCACTGCATTACCTGGGAGAGCATTATCATTACCAAACCGAATTTTATCTCAACAAGGAAAACGACCTGACGGTTCGTGGATATGGAGACCCTTTGTTGGTTTCAGAAGAACTTAAAACCATTGCCGTCAAATTGTCGCAGCAGGAGAGTCTGCCTCAAACCCTTCGTCATCTCAATCTGGATGCCTCCTCTTTCGCGCCGGATATTCGCATCCCGGGAGTTGAAAACTCCCTCAACCCTTATGACGCCTTGAATGGCGCCTTGGTGGCCAATTTCAACACTGCCTACGTGATGGTCGACAAGAACCGGAAAGTCAGGTCCGCAGAAGAGCAAACACCACTGATCCCTTTAACGCTTCAGCTGGCAAAAGGACTGGCTCCGGGCAAGCATCGCATCAATATTTCTCAGCAAGGCGAATACGTTCTACCCTACCTGGGTGGATTGCTGAAAGAATTTTTATCCCAGCATGGTATTACGGTTTCTGGCCAGGTCGCTGCTCGCAGCATCACTCCTCGAGATCAGTTGATCCTCGTCTACCAAAATCCTCGCACTTTGCGCAATACCATTGAAAGCATGATGCTGTACTCCAATAATTTCATTGCCAACCAATTGCTTCTCACCATCGGATTGCAACAATTTGGAATGCCTGCGCGCCTGGATAGCGCAGTGCAATCTCTACAGGCTTTACTGGAAAATGAACTGAATATTCCACCTGCTTGGTTCGAGCTGACGGAAGGATCGGGAATTTCTCGAAACAATCGCATCAATGCCCGGGCCATGTTGCAATTGCTGAAAGCCTTTCACCCTCATCGTCATCTCCTTGCCGAACACCAGGGTCTGCGATTAAAAACGGGTACCCTGAAAGGCGTATATACCATGGCTGGTTATCTTTCCACACCATCCCACAGACGCTACTTTGTCATCATGCTCAATCAGAAACAAAACTTTCGTGACCGTATCCTTACGCTGCTGCGTCAAGAATTTTTAATTCAAACTCCAACTGATAATCCCGAAATATAGAGCGCCCCCCCTGCCTCTGCGTCTCCTCTCCTCCTGCTAAAACTGACTATTGAAACTTGAATTTCCGCCTTGACGATTTGTTAGCACTCATTCATAATGAGTGCTAACAAATTCGGAATAAGAAGAGTCACAATCAAGAGAGAGCATAAGGAGGAGCGAGATGAACCCACAAAAGATGACGCAGCGAGTCTTAGAGGCGCTTGAAGGAGCCAATGCCGCGGCTATTCGCGGGAGAAACACGGAAATTTCGAATTGGCATTTATTGCAGGTGTTGTTGGAGCAGAAAGGCGGACTGCTTTCCAGGATGCTCGAGAAGATGGGTGAGGACGTTTCAGTCATGACGGAAGAGGTTCGTGGGAAGGTCAAGGAATTGCCTTCCATAATGAGAGGGGAAGCGCCCAGTCAAGTCTATGCCAGCGGAGGATTCAGCCAGACCTTGGTACGAGCAGAGGATGAAGCCCGGGCTTTCCAAGATGAATACATCAGTGTCGAGCATATCTTTTTGGCATTGTTGGCGGAGGGGTCGAGAGGGGATGTTGGAAAATATTTCATACAAAAGGGCATTCAGCGTCAAGACGTATTAGAGGTCTTGAAAGAGGTTCGAGGCAATCAACGCGTCAACTCCGCATACCCGGAGACAACCTACCAGGCCCTGGAGCAATACGGTAAAGACCTGACGCAGATGGCGCACCAGGGAAAATTGGATCCGGTGATAGGTCGGGACGATGAAATCCGCCGCGTGATCCAAGTCCTGTCCCGTCGTACGAAAAACAATCCGGTTCTGATCGGGGAACCCGGGGTGGGGAAAACGGCCATTGTGGAAGGATTGGCGCAGCGGGTATCCCGTGGGGATATTCCGGAAAGTTTACGAGACAGGAAAATCATCGCGCTCGACATGGGAGCTTTGATTGCAGGAGCTAAATTCCGCGGAGAATTTGAAGAGCGCTTAAAAGCCGTTTTGCACGAAGTACAAAAATCGGAAGGTAATTTGATACTCTTCATCGACGAATTGCACACCGTGGTTGGGACTGGTAAAGCAGAGGGGGCAATGGATGCCGGAAATCTCCTCAAACCCATGTTGGCACGTGGTGAATTGCACTGCATCGGGGCAACAACCTTGGATGAGTATAAAAAATATATCGAAAAGGATCCTGCCTTGGAACGTCGTTTTCAACAAGTACTGGTATCTCAACCGGACGTAACGGACAGCATTTCGATTTTGAGAGGATTGAAAGAACGATATGAAATCCACCATGGAGTGCGCATCAAAGACAGTGCATTGATTGCAGGCGCTACCCTCTCCCATCGATATATAAATGACCGCTTTCTTCCAGATAAAGCCATTGATTTAATTGATGAAGCTGCCGCGAAACTGAGAGTAGAAATTGATTCAATGCCCTCCGAAATGGATGAGATTTCCCGCCGTGTGCTCCAATTGGAAATTGAGCAGGAAGCCCTCAAGAAGGAGGAAGATTCTGCCTCCAAAGCGCGACTGGAACAGCACTCCAAAGAACTGGCAGAGTTGAAGAATCAGCTCGATGTCCTCACAATCCAGTGGAAAACAGAAAAAGAAGAATTGCACCAGGTGAGAAATCTCAAAGAAGAGATAGAGCAAGTCCGTCTCAAAATTGAACAAGCCAAACGAGGGTACAACCTGGAAGAAGCCGCTCAACTCGAGTATGGAAAACTTCCCGAGTTGGAAAAGCGGCTTGAAAAATACCAACACGCAGAAGATTCAACGAAAACGCGTTTACTGAAGGAAGAAGTCGATGCGGAAGACGTGGCAGAGATTGTTGCCCGGTGGACAGGAATTCCCGTGCAAAAAATGCTGGAAGGGGAGTCGGAAAAGTTGTTGAAACTTCCCGAGCATCTGCACCAACGTGTTATAGGTCAGGAAGAAGCCGTCCAAAGCGTTTCAGATGCCGTCCTTCGCGCGCGTTCCGGCATTAAAGACCCCATGCGTCCCATTGGAAGTTTTATTTTTTTGGGTTCAACCGGGGTTGGTAAAACAGAATTGGCACGAGCCTTGGCGGAATTTTTATTCGATGACGAGCAGAACATGATCCGCATCGATATGTCGGAGTATATGGAAAAGCATGCAGTCGCGCGATTGATTGGCGCCCCTCCGGGTTACGTGGGGTACGAAGAGGGTGGGCAATTGACCGAAGCAGTGCGCCGTCGCCCTTACAGCGTTGTTTTGTTTGATGAAATTGAAAAAGCCCACCATGACGTCTTCCATGTTTTGTTGCAACTGATGGATGACGGACGTTTGACGGATTCCCAAGGAAGAACTGTTGATTTTAAAAACACGTTGGTCATCATGACTTCCAACCTGGGAAATCATTTACTTAGAGGAAAGGCATCTCCTGATTTTTCTACGGCAAGGAATGCAGTGGAACAAGAGTTGCGCAGACATTTCAAACCGGAGTTTCTCAATCGCGTTGATGACGTCATTCTCTTTCATCCCCTTGAACGGGAGCAGATCAAAGCCATTGTAGCTATTCAATTGCATTCGCTGCAGAAAAGGTTGTCGAATCGTCGAATCCAACTGCTTCTCAGTGAGCGAGCAACCGCTTTATTGGCGGAGCTGGGATTCGACCCCGTCTACGGAGCGAGACCCTTGAAACGAGCGATTCAAAACGAGATCGAAACTCCCCTGGCCAGGGAAATCCTCGCGGGAACCATCATGGATGGTCAACAAATTCTCGCGGATGTCGAGAAAGGAGCGATCGTCTTCCACAAAGAGAATTGAAACCGAAACATAAGAAGATGGTATTGGCTGGTTCAACGTGCCATTTGGTCGTATTTTTCACCGGGAAGTTCTTCATCTTCTAAACTGGACATTCGGTTTCCTGCTTGCGTCTTGGATTTCCAGTTGTCCGTTAAACTCACAGCTTCCTCCCGCAGGTCGGCAACCTGACGCAGGGTATAGCTGTATTGGCGGCACACTTCCATCAAACGACCGCCCGGGATGAACTCGGGAGAATTCTGAAAATCCTCGAATTCTTCAACCGGCATGATATAAACGTGACGCATTGCCTCGGGAGAGAGATATATAATGGGATTATCATCCGATTCCTGTAATGCATTCCATCGGGGAAGCCAACTCATAATTGCACTCCTGCTGTAGTATAGGGTCTCATCTTCTTTCTTCCCATGATCACCATGATGCTAAGAACTTGCTAGAAATATGCCATTTTTTGCAGTTCCATTCGTGAAAAGTCTACAGCTTCATCTGTCCGTCGATCACCGCTCGTTTTTCGCTGTCGGACATAGTTTCCCAGTTTTTACGAAACCGGTAGCGGACGGGACCGGATTTCTCTTGCCAACCCATCGTATCGTCATAATTCATCAGTTGCCGGAACCGGTCGTCGTTTCGTGACAGCATTTCTTCGCTGAGACGACCATGAAAGTTTTCCTGGATGCGGTAATGCCTGCCACAGTAATCCGCGTTGACCGATAAGCGCAGGCCGGGATTGACCCGGGGAAAGGCGCCGTGCCAGAGATTGCCATGAAAAACAAGCACGGATCCGGCAGGCGCTTCCACCGCAACCGCATCCTCGACACCCTCCATCGGTTTTGGATGCCGGCAAAGCTTATGGGAACCGGGTATGATGCATAATGCGCCGTTGTCTTTGGTGTAGTCGGTGAGAATCCAATTGCTGTTGCACTTGTGCACTCCAACGGCAGGCAACACCGGGCCTGGATACAATATCGTATCGTCGTGGAGTCCCAGGTTTTTTCCATAACCATCAGGATCCTGCCATTTGATGAAACTGCTCAACGAAGACAACTGACAGTCCACTCCAAGAAAGTATTCGATCAAAGGTAAAGTCATCGGGTGTTGCACGACCTCCTCGAAGACCGGGTCTTCTTCAAAAAAAGTAAAGAGGATGTACTGGCTGTTGTTGGTGCCTTCTCCAATCAGGGTGCCGTGCTCGCCGGTTTCGATATCGTGTTTGACGCCAGTTCGTTCTTCCGCGATTCTCAGGATAGCAGCCCGCATGCGCTCCAGCAGGGAGTTTCCTCCTATTTTTTCTGGTGGAATCACGGTCAATCCATAAGATTCCAGCTCTTCCAGGTGCCCCAAGAGCCCCCGTTCTTTAATCCGTTGGTAGGCGGGAGAGATAGTTTTCAGTTGAGACCAGTGTTTTGTGCTCATGAGTTTCTTCCTGTTTCTTATGCCTCTTTCGGGGTAACGGCTTGTTTCAGACGCTCCTTCATGGCAACTGTGGCTTCTTCTGTACCTTCGTGCCAGGTGTCAAACCAGTGATCAAATGGTGTATCGGGTGCCCCATAGTTACATTCGAAGTAGCGATGGTGCAGGAAATGAAAATTGTCATGGAATTTGTAAGCTTTCTGACCAATCACGATTTTCTCAAACCCGCTGTGTCCCCACACCGGAGCGAGACCGGTGTGCTGGGCATGGAACAACGCATGCACCGGATGAGAAGGAATGATCCAGTGGAGAGCAACCCCGGAAAAGTAGATCAAGTGCTCTATAGGGTGCATCGAGAGACCGGACCAGGGACCAGTGTTGGTATACTTATGATGCAGGTAGTGAGCGATCCTGTAGAGGGGTTTCCAGTGGGTCCACCTGTGGGTAAAATAAAAATGATGCGCCCGGATGAAGGGAATCGCAATGAAAAGCAAAGTACAATAGATGGGAGATTCCAGCCAGTTTACCGGGAAAAGCATATATCCGTTGGCAAACATCCAGTAGGTCACTGCCTCATAGAGCGTCCAGATACCACATCCACTGACGATCCCCCAAAACATATTTTCCTTCGTCTGGTCACGAAATAGAAAGACGGAATTGTTCTTTTCCGGCCAATTGAATTGAACTTGAATCGGGTCCCTTGAGCTTTGCGGATATAAAACCAATAATGCATGGCCCCATTGAGTAAACACAAGAGAACCACATTCCGAAGGTAGAGTATCAAAATCCAATCCAAGGCAAAGGTTTTCATGGTCGCCATGCTGGGAGTCAGAAAAAACCAGGTGACGAGGGGAATCCCAAAATGAAAAAGGCTGATAGGACTGAAGAGGTAACTTTTCAGCCACTTGAGCGTCTCCCGAAGTCGAATGGGCCAGAGAAACAACCCTGTCAATTTGACCGGTTCGGGTTTCCATTCCTCATACGCTTCTGGACGGGGTATAGTGGAATCTGTCATTTGCATTTCCTTTCAATAGGCGAATCAGGAGTTAAAAAACGTGTCATTCCTGAGAAGCTTGTCCTCGCTAAACTTGTCCTCGCGAAAGCGGGGAGCGGGGAGCGGGGAGCAGGAATCCAGGGGTATGCAACCAGACAGAAATCTGGATCCTCGCTCCCTGCTCCCGCGAGGATGACATATACGCTTGGATACTCCTATATTAAGATATAGGTCAAACTCTGGTAAAAATACCACAGAAAAATAAAAAGTATATTCCTTTTTTAGGAATCAATGCTACAATTTATCCTCAGGCTCATATGATATTCAAGAGAATACTGTTCGGTCTTTCTTGCGGATTCCCTCACCTGACAGGCCCCAATGCGTATACCAATCCCTCTTGCCCTGTTATTTTTATGTTTTCTGTTTTTTTGCCCCGTATCCGGCCAGGCTGATCAGAATGATCCGGAATTGGTTATACTTTTTAAGCGATTGCATGACCTTCCGGGACGATTTGAAACCCGCAGAATCGAATCAAGAATATGGGAAATCTGGATCGAGCATGAGCGCAGGGACGTGAATGAACTGATGCGTCAAGGCATACGCGCCTTGCGCATTGGCCATTATCGAACGGCTTTGTTTTTTTTCGATAAAATCGTCAAACTGGTCCCCGAATTCGCGGAAGGTTGGAACAAGCGCGCCACCGTGCATTATTATCTGCAAAACTATGAAGCGTCGCTTGCGGATATTGAACGCACCCTGGCACTGGAACCTCGACACTTTGGCGCGATTTCCGGACTGGGACTGGTCTATATAGCTCAAGAAAAATATATGGAAGCTCTACAAGCATATGAAGACGTACTGAAAGTCCATCCCACGCTGGAGGGCGCAAAAATTAACAGCATCAGGTTGCGGGAAATGCTCGAGAAACAAATACTTTGAATTCCTACGAGAACCGTCCCTTTTTTACGCACCTCTTGACCAGCTTGAGGTTATCGCCGGAATTCCCAACCGGATGAGATCTCGAGCTTTATTTCTCAACCGGCCGTAGCAGGAATCCGGAAAGAGTTAAATTCTCCAAATGGAGTCGATTGTTTATGCAGGGGTCCAGGCGAGGGCTCGGATCTCACCGAAGGTGCGCCGTAGTAAATCCCAACTGTCTCCTCCATCCGTGGAGAGGAATATTTGTCCAAACACGGTATAGGCATAAATTCGATTCGGATCGGAAGGATGGACGGCGAAATCCCAAACGGTCGAATTCGGTTCAACAGGCAGGTCCAGTTTCTGCCAGCTTTTTCCAGCATCTTGCGAACGCCAACCCGCCCCATAAGATCCTGGAGGGGCATCCCCATTTCCCATGAATAGTACTTCAGGACGACCCGGCATTTCTTTGATCCCCCGGCAATAGGTCCAGGGGAAATCCTTATTGACGTTTTGTGGATGCCAGCTTTCTCCATCGTCCGTGCTCAGGTTCAAATTGTTATCCGTCACCACCAACAGCGATTGGGCGCTGCCGTTTCCCGGCACGATGGCCATCCCGTGGATGTCCAGCGAGGACAAGCCGTCGATGAATTGAGTCCATGTTTTACCACTGTCGTCACTGCGGTACAATCCGTCGATTTCCACCCCGGCCCAGACTCGACCCGGGATATAGGGATCGGGTTTCAGGACGGTTACCCGGTTGTGTACGATATAGTCGCAATGCTGGTTCATTCCGACATTGAGACACTCCCAAGTATCGCCTCCGTCCGTAGAACGAAACAAATCCGGCGGCCAGGTTCCTGCCAGCACGACCTGGGGATCGTCCGGTAAAATGGCCAGGGACCAAATCGCGCGGTCGTCCATGCCACTGTCGAGCCGGTGCCACTCTTCCCCTCCATCCGTCGTACGCATGCAACCTTCATTGGTGCCCGCGAATAGTATCCGAGGATTGTCGGGATGCACCGCCAACGCCCGCACTTCGCATTCTACGTATATGTCGGGAGACATATTCACGTTCCAGTTATGTCCCCCATTCACGCTGCGCCATACGAATTGACCGATGGCACCTATGTATACTCTGGTATTGTCATTCATGATTATCTCCTCTAATTTCTTAATAATCTTTTTGAAAATATCTTTAATAGCCCCCTGCATTGGAGTTGTCAAGAAAATTCAACCGGGGGTACGATTTTCTTTAAAAAATTCTTCCCCTCCGTCCGATTCAATTACTCCGACTGTATTTTTTCTTGACTTCTCCCAGTCGAGGGGTTATCAAAGCATTCCATACGAACCAAATTCATTTTGTTTACTGATGAAAGGTTACCGATGAACGAAAAAATCAAAGGGGGATTGGATTTGCAACGGCTCCGGAGGATCAATCCGATCATGGAAAATTATATAGCCAACACCCACTTACCGGGAATAGTAACTCTGCTTTATCGCAAGGGGGACCTGGCGTACCAACAGGCATTTGGTTACCTGGACCTGGAACAACGTCACCCTTTAACCAACGATGCCATATTTCGCATCTATTCCATGACCAAACCTATCACCTGCGTCGCCCTGTTAATGCTTTACGAGCAAGGAAAATTCCAACTTTTCGATCCGGTTTCCTGGTACATTCCCGATTTTAGTAAGTTAAAAGTTTTTAGCGACGAAATGAGGCACCGCCGCAACCAGGTCAATAAACGAATCGTGTTCCGCGACTCGAACTTGGTTGATCCAAACCGGGAAGTGACGATCTGCGATTTGCTGACCCATACTTCCGGATTGACATATACGTTTTTGGAATATGGCCCGGTCGAAGAGATGTACCGGGAAAATGGGATCGCTTCCGAAAAACCTCTGGAAGAATTCGTAGCCGATTTGCTGCAGGTGCCTTTGGCATTTCATCCGGGTTCCGAATGGCGCTACAGTTTTTCTCATGATGTGGTCGCCCGCTTGATCGAGGTGCTGAGTGATCAGCCTTTGGACCAATTTCTCGACGAAAAGATTTTCCAACCCCTGAACATGCCTGACACTGCCTTTTATGTCCCTGAGGAAAAACACGATCGATTTGTTTCATTGATTGGCGTAGGCGACTCCGGGATTTCCAAATCGAGCAGGACCTGGGAATTGGCGGACCAAAATCAAATTCGCACCTTATCCAAACCGGAAAAAGATCTGGAATTCCACAAGCATGGGATTTTCCGGGGCGGCCATGGTCTGGTCTCCACTGCAGCCGATTACCTGCAATTCTGTCGGATGCTCCTCAATCAGGGAGAGTTGGAAGGAGAAAGGATTTTGGGGAGAAAAACCATTGAATTGATGACCACCAATCATCTTCCCCCGTCATTATTGCCCTTCGATATCAACGGCAATGTATTTAAGGGTTATGGTTATGGTTTGGGAGTGCGAGTCCTTATTGATGTGGGACGGAGTCAGTTACCCGGATCTTTGGGTGAATATGGCTGGGGTGGTGCGGCTTCAACTTACTTTTGGATCGATCCCAGGGAAGAGTTTATCGGCATTATCCTTTCTCAATTGATGCCGGAAGGGTATTATGCAGTCAGTGATGATTTCCGCGTTCTGGCCTATCAAGCCATTGTTGACTGAATTGAGAAACATGTTCAATACGACCTTTAGCAATAAAAATTAATAACGCAATTATGAAATCCGTGGATGAACTGAAAACCTGGTTAGCGCAAGTCAAGGAAGACATTGTCGATCCCGAAAGACGGATGGTCGATGCCCACCATCACTTGTGGCGCAAGGATCATCGTCGTGAACAATACCTCGTGGAAGACTTGTGGGAAGATACGGAGAGTGGCCACCACATTGAGCAAACCGTCTTCGTCGAATGCAGGGCGGATTATTTCACGGAGGGGCCCACCATGATGAGACCGGTGGGAGAGACAGAATTTGTTGCGCAAGCGATTGAACAGACTCACTCCAATCCCGGTGCAGCTCAGGTAGGCGCCATTGTCGGCCATGCCGATTTGACTCGAGGCGCAGCGATTCAAGAAGTTTTACAAGCTCACATTGATGCAGGGAAAGGATGGTTTCGGGGAATTCGCCACCATGGCAGTTGGAGCGCGAGTGAAGCCATTGAAAATTCCCATCTCGATATTCCACCCAATCTTTACACCAATCCAAAATTCCAGGAAGGATTTGCTTGCCTGGCACCATTGGGACTGAGTTTCGACGCCTGGTTGTATCACCCCGATATTCCTGATGTAACAGAACTCGCCCTGAAATTTCCGGAAACGACTATCATCCTGGACCACTTGGGAGCTCCCCTCGGAATCGGCCCCTATGCCAAATATCGTGATGAAGTTTTTCACAAGTGGAAACAAGATATAACCAATCTCGCCCGGTGCGCAAACGTGTTCGCAAAACTCGGTGGTATGGCTATGCCCATCAATGGATTTGGCTGGAATATGGCGGAAAAACCTGCCACTTCTGAGGAAATCGTATCAGCCCACAGTCCTTATTACCTGCATATGATCGAAATCTTCGGCCCCGAGCGTTGTTTGTTCGAAAGTAATTTTCCCGTAGAAAAAGTCTCGCTTTCTTATCACGTGCTCTGGAATGCCTTTAAAAAGATTGCAGCCCGTTTTTCCGAATCCGAACAGGATTCCCTCTTACGGGGCACTGCCGTGCGGGTCTACCGTATGGAGGAGAGACCATGATTGATTTTACCGGGACAGGAAGGATCCGAATTGTTTATGAAACAACCACGAATTATATGCTAATATCAGACATTGCCAGGCAGTCGGTCGAGGGAACGGTCAGGGAAGCGGGAATGGCGTTTTTTCAGAGTTGATCCGGGTGTTGGTCGCCATAATCCCGGAAAATTCTCAATAATGTATTAAAACAGGAAATTCTCAATATTGTATAAAGAAGATGCGAATCAGGAGTTAAAAAACGTGTCATTCCTGGCTTGACCAGGAATCCAGGGAAATACGGGCGAGTTTGGATGCCGGATCATGCTGACACATCAATAATATAATATTTTTGATTTTATATATTAAATTTCAATATTTGATTCGCATAAAAGAAGAAAGGAATCAATGAGTTCGAAGGAAAAACCCAGAGTAGTTGTTTCGTTACCCCTTGAAGATGACCTCAAATCTCAAATTGAGGAAGTCTGCGAAGTCAAATATGTAGACATCCGTGCGTCACGCGCCGAATTGCTGGCAGCAATTCAGAACGTGGTGGGGGTGCTCGGAACGCCACTGATCACCGTCGATGACGAATTTTTCGACACTGCGCCTGAATTGAAAGTATTTTCCACGCAAAGCGTGGGATACGACCCCGTCGACGTTCCCGAAGCAACGCGACGCGGGGTGCTGATCGGTCACACGCCAGGAGTGCTCAACAACGCGGTGGCGAATTTGACCATGACGATGATCCTCGGGCTGGCTCAAAAACTGTTTCAACACGAGCCTTTCGTCCGCAGTGGGGGATGGGCTCGCAAAGAGACTCCTCCAGGTCTGGGGATCGACGTGCAAGGCAAGACCCTGGGAGTGATTGGCTTTGGCCGTATCGGACAAGAGGTCACTCGTCGTATGCAAGCGCTGAATATGCGAACCATCTGGTACGATGTGTTTGACAATTTACCGCCAGGGGCCCCCGATTGTGAATACCGGTCCCTGGATGCCTTGCTGGCAGAGTCCGACTTTGTCAGCTTGCATACCAACCTGGACGAATCGACTCGTCATCTCATTGGAGCAGCGGAATTGAGTAAGATGAAACCCACGGCGTACCTGGTCAATACGGCGCGGGGAGGATTGGTAGATCAAGTTGCCTTGACCAAAACATTGGAAAAAGGCAAGATTGCCGGTGCGGCACTCGACGTCTTTGAAAGAGAACCCAATGACCCGGACGATCCCATCGTACGGTTGCCCAATGTGATCTGTTTCCCCCACATTGGCAGCGCTACTCACGAAACTCGCCGCGCCATGCGTGAGTTGGCGGTCAAAAACCTGTTGAACGGGGTCCTCGGTGAAAAACTGCCTGCCGCAGTCAATCCCGAGGCACTCCACAAAATAAAGGAGAAAAAATGAAAGTTGCGAAAGTTACCGAACCTTATCATTTCGAATTGGTGAATCAACCCGAGCCCCGGGCTAAAGACGAAAAGGTGGTGGTGAAAATACTCAGCGCCCCTATGTGCTCCGAATACAGGTCGTATAAAGCCGGACTCAGATTTCCTATGTTGGGTCACGAGGCCGCAGGTGAAGTGGTGGAGGTCGACCGCTCTTCTAAATTGAAGGTCGGCGATCGGGTGGCCGTTCCGCCTGGTTCCGATCTTTGTGGTGTTTGCGAATATTGTCAATCCGGTGATGTCCTGTTCTGTCAAAAAAACGTGGACAAAATCCAGGATGTCATCAAATTTGATGAGGGTAATAGTGCTCAGGAAGAGAATTTAAGCGGGACCTGGGCCCAGTATATGCTCAGAGAGGATTGGATGCTGACCCCCATTCCCGAGGAGGTCTCCACCGACCATGGCAGCATGATGTGTTGTGGATTGGGACCCTCTTTCGGTGGCATGCAGCGCATCGATGTGAAAGAAGGAGAGACGGTGTTGGTTATTGGCGCAGGGGCCGTGGGTCTCGGTGCAGTTGTCAACGCCATCCATCGCCGAGCCCATGCCATCGCCTTGGAACCCCAACCCTATCGACGTCAGTTGGCTTCTGATTTGGGAGCAATGGCGGCGATCGATCCTACCGGTGAGGATGCATTGGAACAAATTATGGAACTCACCAAAGGGAGAGGTGTGGATGCTGCTATCGATTGCAGTTCAAACCATCCCGCGGGGTTGCAACTGGCCCTCGATTCCCTCCGTCGTCTGGGAAAAATGGTATTGTTGGGAGGTCAGTATATTGACAAAGACAAAGACTACATAAAGCTGGCAGTCGAACCCAATTTTATCTTCAAGGGCCTGACTTTGTGTGGTGCCTGGATGTACAATATATACGACTCACCGAAACTGATGCAGGTGATCCGTGACAGTGGTCCCTTACTGGACAAGCAAATCACACACCGTATGCCCATGTCCCGTACCCCGGATGCCTTCGAACTGCAATCAAGTGGAGAATGCGGAAAAATCATCCTCCATCCCTGGGAGGATTGAAAGTTATCTTTCTTTGATCAGGGGCTCATCCATCATTGGAGGATACACCGTATTCTCTGAATTGTCGTAGGCGTATTCCAGGGCAACGTTTTCGTCCAGTTCATACCCGAGCCCGGGATCTGTTGGCGGGATCACATAACCGTTTTGCCAGTCAATCGGTTTTTTCAAGAGCTTCGCGTGCATCCCGCCGAATTGTTCGATGCTTTCCAGGATCAGAAAATTCGGACTGCAAGTCGCCACTTGGATGTTGGCGGCTGCTTCCAGGGGACCGCAATATAAATGAGGCGCCAACTGAACGTAATGGGCTTCGGCCATGCCGGCAATCTTTTTCGCTTCGAGGATGCCCCCCACTCTTCCCAACGCCGGCTGCAGGATGGCTGCCGACTTTTTCTCAAGCACCTCGGCAAAATCGTACTTTGTTGCCAGCCGTTCTCCACAAGCGACCGGGATGCTCGTGGCACGCGCCACACGAGCCATTTCAGTTCGATTCTCGGGTGGTACCGGTTCTTCAAACCACAGCGGGTCAAAGGGTTCCAATCGTCTGGCAAGCCGGATTGCGCTGGCAGTTGTCATTTGTCCGTGAGTGCCGAACAACAGGTCACATTGACTGCCAACCGCCTCTCTCAGGCTGCGCGTGACGATTTCAGCGGTTTCGAGTTCCTCCAGGGTCAATTGCCTGGGATCGTAAACGGTCATGGGCATGACCGGATCGAATTTGACTGCCGTGAATCCCGCCTCCACGTATTTCAATGCCCTTGCGCAGGCTCGTGCCGGGTCCTGGAAAAATTTCGAATGCTGGAGGATCAATTCTTTCGAACTCGTCCCCGCCGTTTCAGGCTGCCCCACATCCGTTGCCTCATCGTACAAATAAGTGTACGATCTCAATTTTTCATGGGCTTTCCCACCAAGTAAATTGTAGACGGGTTGTCCCAGCGCTTTTCCTGCAATATCCCAACATGCCATCTCGATGCCGCTCAAGATCCCCGACGTGGTCAGGTCGGGATGCTGGGTGTAGCCATCCGAATAGACGATCCGCCACAGGCGTTCGATGTTGAAAGGATCCCAATCGATCACGTGCCGCGCCACTACGTCTTCTACGAGCCCTGCCACTTTCGAGGGGTGGAAAGGGACTCCGTAAACTTCACCGTACCCTGTGATCTTGTTGTCCGTTATTAACTTCACGAAGATGAAATAAGGACCTCCCCGGGAAGGAGGAGGATTCCTCACGATGAATGTTTTCGCATCCTGGATTTTCATGGATCGCTCCTATGGAAATTCTACCATCAGTTAATCTGAGTTCGACATAAATCTTCAATGATATGAGTATCCTGATGTATATGCCATCCTCGCTAACCTTGTCCCCACTAAACTTGTCCCCGTGAAAGCGGGGAACGGGGAGCGGGAATCCAGGGAATCGAAACAGACTCTGGATTCCTGGTCAAGCCAGGAATGACTAGGTTCCTCTAAGCTATGAAGATTCCACAACATCCATTCTGTGTCATTCCCGCGAAAGCGGGAATCCAGGGAATCGAAACAGACTCTGGATTCCTGGTCAAGCCAGTAATGACAAGGTTTCTCTAAGCAATGAAGATTCAACAATATAATGAATTGATTAAAATCTTATCTCGAACTCAGGTCAGTTACACCGTTTGTCGACTTCGCAGTGCCGATTACCAGAGGAATTGCCTCAATCTTTGAATTCAAACCGCCCTCCATGGTTTCCTATATCAATCACCATGAATTAAAACAGTTCCTCATCTCAACGCAAGATTTTTTTCAGTAGACTCTGAATACAAACTTGAATACGATATCCACGACTGAACTTGGTCCTTAGCTCTTATAAGAGACGCAGTGCATGAAACTATATTCCTACATTGTCAAGTATGACACTGGCTTTTCACCGAATCCATTTTGGGGATGGTGTACGCTTGCCAATTGCAAACCAAAAATAAAATGCGCTGCGCAGCTTGGAGATTGGATAGTTGGATTGAGTCCGAAAGCTAACGGAAACAGGGTCGTATTCGCTATGAATGTAGATGAAATTCTCGATTATGCTCATTACTTCCATGACAGTCGTTTCAGCAACAAAATACCAGACTACACCAAGGGGGAAGTAATTTACAAAACTGGAGATAACATATACAAGCCGCTATGTTGTGGTAAGTTCAAACAGTTGCAATCGATGCACTCCAATGGAAAAAAAGAAAATCCGGATACCAAAACACACGACTTGAAATGCGAAAATGTTCTCGTGGGGAAGATATTCCACTACTTTGGTGGTTCCGGTCCTGAATTGCCAGAACATTTGAATAAATTGAAGGTTGGCCTGGGACACAAGTGTAAATTTTCAGAAAAAACCATTTCAGATTTCCTGGAGTTCATTTGCTCACACCCTCGTGGGATAGTTGCTCCGCCAACAAAATGGCCACCTGGTGACTACTCTTGGCAACAGCAAGAGAAATGAAGCTGATTCTCAGTCGAAAAGGTTTTGACTCTTCTGCCGGAGGAGTTCCAAGTCCGATATTTCCTGATAACCGTATGGTGTCGCTACCTATTCCGGACAAGTCGTCTAGCGTCACCTATGGATCCATATCCTACGACGGTAACTCACTTGGACATATCGTTGCCGACCTCACAAGTGGGTGCATTCAATCGCACTACCGGGCCCATATAGATCCGGACCTCGTGGAGGATAGCCTGCCTCGCTTGCCTGGTTGGCGACCCATCTTCGGACAGACGGGCCAAGCACAAGGTCACCTGAGGAATAACCACGTTGGACCGGGAGATGTCTTACTTTTCTTTGGTCTTTTCCGTCGCGTCGAAGTACTGAACGATTCTTATAAATGGGTGCGTGGTGCGCGCCCACGCCATGTTATCTGGGGTTGGTTGCAAGTGGCCGAGATTTTACACCTCGGGAATTCTCGAACCCCAAGGCCCGAATGGGCTCAGTACCACCCTCACTTCAACAGAGGCAATGATCCCAACAACGTCGTTTACGTTGCGCGGCGGAAGCTACAAATTGATGGGTTGAAGGAAAGCCTCCCGGGTGCGGGTACTTTTACGCGATTCTCCCATAATCGGCAATTAACAGCACCTTGCGCAAAGAATTTGACCACTTGGGACCTTCCGGGTTGGTTCCATCCGCGTGATGGCAGGACGCCACTCACCTATCATTCAAACGTGCAACGGTGGTATAAGCGTGGTGACCGAACAGAACTGAAGTCGGTGCCAAGGGGGCAAGAATTCGTATTGAACTGTGATCAATATCCGGAAGCAGTCCGCTGGACATGCGACCTGATCAGGAACAATGATGATGAATGCTAACAAAACGCTGCGCCCGGATAGTCATTCGCTGCGTTTCTTCGCAGCCGGTGAGCTAAGTCATTCGATTTGAAAAAATCTTTCTCCGATAATGTAAATCAAAAAGAAGAACTCGGCCAATGGTTATTGTCGCCGGAGAAAACTATTGCAATTGTCTCTTGGCTTTTATTAGCTTCCAAAATGGAAATACACTGGAGATCAACACCTGTCGGGAAAGTACAAAAGAATTTACCTTTCTTCAAGCAATTCAATGGCTTATAAATTCATACAAATAGTTTGCACTATCGTTTAGTCGAGTTATATTCTCTACTTCAAAAAGATGACATTTTTTGTATTTTTTACCGCTTCCACAATGACATAAGTCGTTTCTACCAAGCTTGTAACTAGCTAGATCACGTATTTCTTTTATGTACTCTATTTTTCCTTCTAATCCATGAGGATACTCTCCCCAAAGGTCGTTTCTTACCGCATTGATTCCAAATTTTTCTGTATAAGAAAGACGATAAAAAAAGGGATTATCAAATTAAATATAAAGTTCTCGATTCTTTGGTTACTTTCATGCCAAGAACTTATTCCCAAGCAACAAGCAAGATTATCTGAATTTATATGTAAGTCTATGATTTCGACGTTACATTTTTTTGCAATTTCATTGTATCTTCCACCTGATTCGTATACTCTTGGCCAACAATTAGAATCTATGGAATCTAGATGAATCGCTATTTCGAATACATCTTGAATAAAAGCATTTCGATCTTTATTTCCTTTCCCAATAATAAGTTTTCTAGACACTTGGTCATAGTAAGCGCAAAAATCAAGTTCTCCTACAATTGTTTGGGTTATTGCATTGTAGTGTAAGTTAGGAAAACACGATTCTAACCACTGAATATCCTTGTTTTTTATCTTCATATTGACACTACTGCGCATGAGGTTTTCTTGGGGTTAATGCTACTGCTATAGAAACGTTTTCTTCCTTAAGTTTTCCGAATTTTTCCCCAAACAACTCCCTCCATTTTTTAACACTTGAATTATGATCTGTGGCGTCAAATGCTTCGTTTACCTTTCCGTTATATATATTGAACATTTTTCTAAAGTGGCTGTATTTTTCCTGATCCCAGTGTCTGGTAAAGCTTTCGGACTGTAGAACAGGATTGCATATTTCTGGCATGTTTACATTGCTCTGCAAGAAATAATTGATCCGATTTGAAATGGTCTTTAATGTGTCTGGAATGCTTTTGAAGTTTTCACTGCCTTCTTCATTTTTGTATACCTCATTACCAATAAGTGTGGTTAAAAGAATTGATTTTACTGAGAAGTTCCCTTTATGATCTCTAAGATATTTCAACAGCCGCGTGACTCTCTTTAGATTTCCATTTGTGATTCTTGTCCTATCGTTGAACCAATCTCTAGAACCCGTTCCATCGGAATCTTCGAACTTATTTTCCTTATTATTGCATATAAATGGGTCTGGTCCCTGTGAAATACACGGAACAATATCTAAGTGAAAATCTCCCGTGTAATCTATGTAAACACATCTGGTTTTTCTATGCGCTATTTTTTCGTAGTTTTTATTGTTTTTAAGACAATTATAAAGATCATTGATGTAATCTTTCGGTTCTTTGTCTGGGTCGAATTTCATGAATAGTAAAATGTCAGCATCATATTCATGGTTATTAATAGGTTTGATAATTGTGCGTAAGGCGTATGAACCCTGTCGCTCGATTTTTTTTTCGTAAGATTCCAGGTTTTTACTTAGATAAACTGTTACAGACGAGATACTATCATTCAGCTTTGTAAGCCGTGTCTCGTTTAGATTTACTTCTTTGGTGAGAAAATCTTCAAAAAATTTTATATGTTTCATTTTTAAAAACCTTCTAAATGTTTAAAATAAATACTTGTGATCAGAATCATTGCTACGTTAAGGTGTGAGAAATTCTTTTATTTTATGACCTTTGTGAGAAAAATCCTGATCAGCTTCTCTTGTCCAGTTTGGTATTTTATGTGGATCATCCATCGAAAGAGGATTGTCCGATTCGAAATTGATACGCAGTAATTGATCTGGTTCTCTCTTATCTTTCGTTTGAAAAAATAAATTCAACATATTGTATGAACTTTCTGCTTGTAAATTGAGGATCAAATTAATAAATTTTTCTCTTTGCCAACGGGTTGCTATTCCCCATCCTAAAAATGTATTGCGGAACCTTCCTGAAGTACTTTCATAGCAGGTTTTGCTTTTACCCGCACCAATTGAAAGAATTCTGAGATTATATAGATCAACACCGAGACGTCGTTTCGCTTCGATGGCAGCGACGAGCGCAGGATTATTTGCCCACAAACCACCATCGGTCAGGGGATAATGACCTACTACATAGGGATCAAAATATGTCGGTGCTGAACAAGAGGCCATAACAGCGTCGGCTACAAGGACATTGGGGTCTCGATGAAACTCAGGATCATACGCGGATTTAAATACATGCACTCGACCACCACCAATATCAACTGACGGAATGATTAGAGGCACTTGTATATCCTTCAGTTGAATGTCTCCAAACACATCATGTAGGCAAGATCTCAAATTCTTAATACTATAACGACTTGCAATGAGACTGGAAAATCCCCCTAAAATAAATCTGGCAAACCAACGTCTCCTGAAAATTGATTGACCGTGTTCAGCGTAGAGATTGTATAGCTTATTTGCTGACTCCCCATGAGCTAATCCAGCCGCAATAATGGCTCCCGTGCTTGTACCGGCAAACAAATCGAACTGGGTACGCCAATTAACACCCCATTCATCTTCCATACGCTTAAGAAGATACGCTGAGTATGCGCCTCTGAAACCGCCGCCATCAATTGATAAAATGTAGAATTTGTTACTCAAAAGTCTAATACCTTAAAAATCTATTGCTGCTGCAAAGTTATTCTTGAAAAAACGATATGCAGGGAAAGCTATACTCTATTTAACAAAGCCAAAACCTTCTCCACATAAAGGTAATGAAAAAAAAACCTTCATAAAATTTACCCAATGAAACAAATAATATATCAAATCTCTAAAAAATTCTATATAATAAAAAACATTTTGCTTTTTAATACAAACTTTTCAGCAAAAACTACCCTTCTCTTTTTATTGCTTGAAATTAAGATCGATTTCCTAAATTGTATATGCGACGACGACCAGAATCAGAGAGGTTATACGAACTTGTAGGGCAAAAGTTGGAAAAGCGCCGGCGTGAGGCTTGCCTCACGCAGACCCAACTCGCTCAACGTTGTGGCCTCGCGCGAGGCTCAATTGCCAATATTGAGAGCGGAAATCAGCATCCAACGCTCCACACACTTTGGTCAATTGCCGATGCGCTTAATATTGATATACCCGCGCTTGTTCCGACCCGGGATGAATTCTCAAGGGGCAAAGCAAACACTGTAAAACCGACAATCACAGGCCGGCTAGAGAAGGTAGCGGGAGAAAGTCGAAATCAAGTAATCTCTTTTATTACTAGCAGTCGAAAGGAAGTTTTGTCCTATGTTGATAGAGAATAAAGCCAATCAGCTACTCGTAAAGGCAGGCATTATCACTCCTCCTGTTCAAGTGGAGAAAGTTGCTGCTTACTTAAACATAAAAATCGAGAGGGTAGATCTTGGCGAAGATTGTTCGGGGGTGCTCGTTCGCAACGCGGATAGCGCCATCATTGGCGTTAATGAGAAACACCACCTCAACCGACAGCGCTTTAGCATAGCGCATGAGATTGGTCATTTTATTCTTCACGAAGGAGATACTTATATTGATAAAGGATATCGCGTGCTCTTCCGCGATCTCGAATCGGGTTCCGGTTCCAAAGGGGAAGAGATGGATGCCAATGCATTTGCCGCAGCTCTCCTCATGCCTGCTGAATGGGTCAAGGATGCCTTCTTTCAGCAACCCTTTGATCTAACCGAGGATTACGTTTTGCAGATGCTCGCTAATAAGTTCAAAGTGAGTATCCAAGCGATGAGCTACCGTCTCATGAGGCTGCGGATATTCTGATTTTATAATATTGTTTGCACTGGATGCCTGTCTGTGTTCAGTACAGATATGCAGAATATATAGTTCTCAAACAGACTAAAGCTTCTTGAGGTAAGAACAACTATATCATTTAGAGATAGAATTCCTATCTTCCATTCTTTAAATTCAGTTCCAATAGTTCACGCAGCGCGTCGTCTTCGGAGATGTCGGCAGACCAACCGTAAGCGGTGGCGACGGCGGCATCGAGCGCGTCATGCGCATCGGCCAGCCATTGAGGACGCACATTGTAGAGGTTCGTGAGCGTACGGGCTTTGAGTTCCTTTGCCACCGCATCATTGCGGGCAACTGGTCGCTTTGGATAGCCGGGGACCGGTTCCTCGACCCATTCCACCCATTCCGGAGGATGGAGCCAGCGGTCACGCAATTCAACCAAGCGTCGCGCAGCTGTCGCGATGTTAACTGCGCGAGGCTCGTGCGCATATCTGGCGGCGGGAACGTCGGGAGAGAGTCCATCCGGGAAAGGAAAAGTTTCGAAGGTCGTGGTCGGTGTGTAGCGTGGGCGATCTTCCAAACTGGTTCCAAGTCGCAATGACCAAGCCTCATGAAAGCGGCTGTGCAGGATACCAAAGATGGTATCGTCGTCGCGTGCGATGACGATCAATTGATGGTCGGGACAGATACGAACGTCGCACCATACGAACAGACGATGCTTGGCGACGGTGGGTGTGGCGATATAGCGAGATAAACCGGTGAGAGTTCGCCATGACTCGGGACCAGGTGATACATGCTTCCACCAAAAGCGAGCCCGTGCCTTATGACGACCTTTTTTCCTCATAGGCCGGACGTATTCCGCGATGTGAGCAAACGGTGATTCGTAAAGAGAGGCATCGGCTTCGTTCATAGAGAAACCGAAATCAATAATCCATTTGCCTGCCGGACGGCGGGTTACGTCCATACCATTTATCCGCGGTTTAAGAACGTCAGTATTTGGTCGACCATTCGGATTGGCAGGAAGACGGAGCCACTTACGGGCAAGGTCTCCTGAAATGTCAAATGAGCCCCCCTTGATGTCTCCCATGAAGGCATGGCCTACGTTTCGAGCTATTTTCTGTGCTTTGGTGAGGTTGACCATCCCGGTCGTTAAATCGGAGTTCACATTCTTCACATGCTCCCCATTTAGCGTGACAGGTAACCCGTCCTCGGTGCCGGCAAAGCAAATGAGGGAAACACGAACTGCAGCCCCTTCGATCACCCAGGGCTCGTCCGACCAGGCATCAAAGACAACCCCATGCTCAACAATCCGGTCCAGTACCGGACGGTTGCGCCCGCCCCGGATGGAATTTGTCGCAACCAGACCGGCACGGGCAATCTTCCCGTCGGCGACCAGGCGCGCTGCTTTGTCGAACCAATAACAAACCAGATCGGCCTCACCATGTATCCTGGAAGCGAAATGGAGTTTCAAAGACTCCACATAATCGTCACCCAAACCTTTGCGTAAAAGTTTGCCTCCCAGAAATGGTGGATTGCCGATCACCACATCGGCTGCCGGCCATTCAGGCTCTTCACCCTCCGGCGTCAGGATGGCGTCGCGGCATTCGATGGTCTCCAGGGGTTCAAGAATCGGATCACTCGATCCGTTGAAACCGTTGCGCCGCATCCACTGGATTTCACCAATCCACACCGACACCCGCGCCAGTTCGGCGGCGTAAGGATTGATTTCGATGCCCTTCACATTGGCCGGCCCCACCGATGGAAACATCCGATGGAGACCAAGGGCTTCGGCTTCTAATTGCACCCGGTGCTCCAATTCTAAAAGCGTCTGTAATGCCAGATAGAGGAAATTTCCCGACCCGCAGGCAGGATCGAGCACGGTGAAATTCCTCAGTCGCTCGAGAAATTCGCGGAGTGATTTTTCCGCCTTCTCACGTTGTTGGTTCTTTACCGCTTTCGACCAGGTGATCTCACTTCGCTTCAGACAGGCTGCAATCTCATTTTTTTCCTTCTCCCATTCGGTGAGCCAGGGACGTTTCACCACCGGATCTATGATCAGCATGATCTTTTCATGGTCAGTATAGTGCGCACCGAGTTGAGAGCGTTTGTCAGGATCGAGTCCACGTTCGAATAAGGTACCCAGGATCGAAGGATCAATTTCCGACCAGTCGAGGGTCGCTGTCGTCAATACCGTTTCGATCTCGGATTTCTCCAGTGAAAGAACGGCATCATCATCGAACAATCCCCCATTGAACTTGTCCACTTCCTCGAACCCGACCCGGCCCCCTGAGGCCATTGCCCGGAACAAATCACCAGCCAATGCGGAAAAATCATCTGGTTTACGACGTGCTTGTTTCAGCATCCGTGTGAATAAGTCGTTTGGCAAAAGACCTACGTCTTCGGCAAACATACAAAACACAAGACGATTGACGAAATGCGCGACCTCGTGGCTGTTGTGACCGCGTTCCCGTAACGACTGAGCGAGTGAGGCAAATTCCTTCGCCGCCCGCTCGGTGAGCGCCTGTCTGCTTTCACCGGGTTTCAACCGCTCGGGATCGGACAATGCCCATTTTAGCTTATTCCGGTTGGCTGCGTCCGTGAGATCATGCAAAGTGAACTCGTGCGTCTTGCTCACGCTGTTGGTCCAGTTGGTACGAATACGGAATCGCTCCATGTCGGAGACGATCAACAGCGGCGGGTTTTCCAAGGCGAGCGCGTATTGTCGCAACTGGTTGAATGCCAAGTCTAGATTCGCGTGCTTGCCCTTGTACTCCCAAGCGAAGTGGTGGTGTTTCCACACATCGGCCCAACCCTCTCCACCGGAATCCTTGCGCGCGCCACGCTCGAAACAATAGTGTTCACCACTCGGATCATCTTCCGCCGGCGTCGGTTCCCCGAGTAAGTGGCACAAGTCAATGAAGTGTTCCTGCGCAGCAGAGCGTTCCTTCAATGAAGACGCCTGCCACTTGCTGATGAATTCGACCGGAGTCATGATCGCCTCGCCTTGACGGGATCTTCTGCGTTGGGATTCAAATTCATGATACTTGTCTTTGACTGATCGAGGAGCAAGGCGTGCTGACTTCCGGGACTATTTCGTGTCCTGAATCGCAGCAAATGGGAAGAATTTTCTGAAATGCTCGATCATTTCCATTGTTCTTGGTTTTAATAGTCTTTGGAATTGGGAGTCGCAAGTTGTTTTTGCCAGTGAAATAAAACTCGCATGCTCAAAAAGCTCCGGGTTAAAGTAACATTGACCCTGGCAATTCGAATCATATTTTCAGCAGTGTTTTTGAGGTTTTCAAGATCTTTGGCTCATCTTCTGAATCCCCCGAACCAAACGAAGGCACGCTCCACAATCCACAGTTTTTTCGAGAGCTCCCACTGCCTTTGGTTCCTTCAGAGATGTCGAGTTTGAATCCCAACACCTTTTCCACAAACTCCGGCGAAGTCCCATTCTTCATACGCCTCCACTTGATCATTCGTGTTGCTACTTTCTCGGGTTTTGCTTACCATATTCATGCGATCCGCGTTCATTGGGTTGAGATTTGTGTGGTAAATGAAACCATAACGTAACGAATGTGAGTTCTTCTTTCAATTTTCATCTGAATTCATGACAATTCCTTGATTCAGTTCAGAGAATAGTAAAAAACCAGAAGGGTAGTGGGATAAGTAGTTGTTTTATGGAAGGGATAATATGTCTATTTACGTTGTAGTTATAAGTGGTCCAGATAAGGATCCTGATGTGATAAAGCGAATTAAAGAAAATTGGCCTGATAATTATTATCCATATTTAGAAAATACTATACTTATTGCACCCCAAAAACCGACTTTCGTAGATGATATAACTGAAAAAATTGGTTTTTCAAAACAAGGTAAGTCAACAGGATTTGTTTGTCAGATTGGGGCAATACAAGGGGATACGTCTTCAAAACTATGGGAGTGGATATCACGTTATGAATGATAAAATTACAGATTTGGAGAGCTATAGATCAAATCGAACTAAAAGCGACTATGGTCAAGGCAATGGGGGAATCATTCGATATCGATTGAGTATACTGGAGGAAAATGTCAAGGAGATTAAATCCGAACAAAAAGAAATTAGAAATAAACTAAATTACATAATGAATAATCTCAAAGAAATTAAAGGAGAACTTAAAAGAACACCAGGCACTTGCACGATTTTTTCATTTATAACGTTACCTTTATTGATTGCGGTATTGGTGTTAATCTTCAAAGAGCAGATTGTGCTTTTAATTCCATGATTGATTCCCTTGTCAAAGACGGGCAATCGGTTTTCCTATGAAATCGATTGAAGTCGGTGGACCAAACCATTTTTTAAGATGCTTCAAATACGGACTCAACATGCTGGAGTAATTCGATGGGAATTCTATTTCAGAGCAGGTGAATAGAATGATTCGAATGCGCCTCTCTGGTCGAATGACTTCCAGAGTAGTCGTTCGTAATCCGATCAACCCATATTTGGAGCATGTTATGAATATAAAAAAAGAGGACCTCCCGCTCGACGAGTTTGGTGCAATCAACTTCTCGCATGAAGGGGAAACCGAATTCGATCTAGTTCTGGAACGGGCTCTTTCCCGACGTCGCTTTTTAGGAGGCGTCGCTTCCGTCGGGGTGAGCGCCTTCCTGTTGAGTGCTGGTGCGTTGATTCCCAAAAACGGGAGCGCAAAAGGCAGGCTACTGAATTTTGATGCGATTCCTGCTAACAGTCGGGACACGGTCTCGGTACCGCGAGGTTACAGTTGGCACGTTGTGGTTGCCTGGGGTGATCCGATGTGGTCAAAAGGCTCCCGCTTCAACCACACGACCCGGGGAAGCGGAGCCAGTCAGGAATTGGCATTTGGCGACAACAACGACGGTATGGCATTTTTGAACGTCGATGGGCATTCCCTGCTGGTTGTCAATAATGAGTACGTGAATCAAAAAATAATTTACGGGAATCGCGCAAGCGGAGCAGTGGAAAATGCGGACGACGTGCGTAAAGGCAAAGCAGCCCACGGAATCAGCATCGTGGAGATTTCCAAAAAAATGGGACGCTGGAGCATCGTCGTGGATTCTTCCTTCAACCGTAGAATCACGGCGGATTCTCCCATGGAAATCACGGGTCCGGCACGTGGACACGATTTGCTGAAAACCGCCGCCGATCCCTCGGGGACGCAATCCCTGGGAACCTGGAACAATTGTGGAAACGGTCGCACTCCCTGGGGCACTTATCTCACCTGCGAAGAGAATTTCAACGGGTATTTCTCGAGCAGCAATCCCGATCTCCCCTTGTCAGCGGCCATGAAGCGTTACGGCATCGGCATCAAAGACAGTGGCTATGCCTGGGCCACGACTGATGAACGATTCGACCTCAGCAAGCATCCCCATGAGCCGAATCGCGCCGGTTATATCGTCGAGGTCGACCCCACCGACCCCACTTCGACTCCTAACAAAAGAACGGCGCTGGGGCGCTTCAAACACGAAAACGTAGAAGTGGTGGTGGCAAAAAATGGCCACGTGGTTGCTTATTCGGGAGACGATGAACGGGGTGAGTTCCTCTATAAGTTCGTTTCGCGGGATAAGTACATAGAAGGAGGCAACAATGCGGAACTTCTGGCAGATGGAAGGCTTTACGTCGCCCGGTTCAGTGAGACGGGACGTGGAGTGTGGATCGAACTGACCCCGGCCACTACCGGGATGTCTTCCCAGGCCGAAATTTCAATTCATACCCGGCAGGCGGCCTCTGCCGTTGGAGCCACCACGATGGATCGACCGGAATGGGTGGCAGCCAACCCCATGAAAGTGGAGGCTTATTGCGCATTGACCAACAACAAGAACCGTGGCATCCAACCCAATGCCGGAGGAGACCCCACCCCGGTTGGTGGTCCCAATCCTCGCAAGGCGAACCACTATGGTCAAATCGTACGTTGGATACCGGACCATGAAGATCATTCCGCGACTGGTTTTCGGTGGGACCTGTTTGTGGTGGCCGGCAATCCAACCGTCCACCAGGATGCTTATGCCGGATCCGACAACGTCCATAAAGACAACATGTTCAATTCTCCCGACGGAATTGCCTTCGACAGGCAAGGAGGCCTGTGGATCCAGACCGACGGGAACTATTCCAACAGCGAGGATTTTGCCGGACAAGGCAACAATCAAATGTTGCTGGGGGATACCGTAACGGGTGAAATCAAACGCTTCCTGGTCGGACCGAGGGAATGCGAAATCACGGGAATGGCCTGGAGCAGCGATAGAAAAACGATGTTCGTGGGCATCCAACATCCCGGAGAAGAAGGAAATTCCCATTTTCCCGGAGGAGGTGAAAGCGTTCCCAGGTCATGCGTGATCGCCATCAACAAGGATGACGGCAGTTTGATCGGTTGAGCGCAACCCATGGCAGGGAAAAGGGGAAATTCGACAGGCGCGTCACCGGTGCTTCGCAGCTTTTCCAAAACCTCCGCCTCCCGGAGTCATGATGCGGATGCGCTCCCCGGCCTGAGCCCGGATTTCGTTTTTCCCTCCCAAATTGAGTACCCTGCCATCTTGGCGAATGAACAGGTTCTGCCCTTGCATTCCGGGCTCTCCCCCCTCCAGCCCGTAAGGCGCGAAAGCACGCCTTTCCGAAAGGATGGCGACGTTAAGTGGTTCCAGAAATTCTATCTCCCGGATCATCCCGTCGCCCCCATTGAATGTTCCATGTCCTCCTGATCCTTGACGAATACTGAATTCCCGCAAGATCACGGGATAGCGTCGTTCCAGAATTTCAGGGTCGGTGATACGGGTATTGGTCATGTGGGTGTGGACGGCGGACTGACCATGCCAGGAAGGTCCGGCGCCGGCTCCTCCGCCTATGGTTTCGTAATAACCGAAACGCTCGTTCCCGAAGGTCAGGTTGTTGGTGCATCCCTGGGACGCCGCCGCGGCCTTAAAGGCTTTCAGCACAACGTCGGTGACGCGTTGAGAAGTGAGTACGTTGCCACCAACCACCGCTGCCTGTTCTGAAGGAGCCAACAACGAACCGTCTTCGATGATCACTTCAATGGGATTCAAACAGCCCTGGTTGAGGGGAATGTCCTCCTGGATGAGACAACGCAGGGAATAAATGAGGGCCGATTGCGTCACGGCGCGCGGCGCGTTCAAATTCCCCCATATTTCCGCGCCGGTTCCCCGGAAATCGAATATAGCGCTTCCGTCCCGCCGGTCGATCGTCAAATGCAGGATTATGGGGCTCCCGTCATCCAGAAAATCCCTGGCAGTGACCGTGTCCACCTCAGCCAGACCCCGGGAAAGAGACAGGCGTTGAAACATATTTCTCACCGCCTGCTCCGCATTGCCCTGGATATGATGCATGTAGGCTTGCACGACAGGCAGGGAATATTGCTCAATCATCTCCACCAGCAGGTCCACCCCGCGTTGATTGGCCGCTACTTGCGCTTTCAGGTCCGAAATATTGTCCTTGATCCGACGTGTCCCGCTGATGACCGCCAAGTGCGGAGCGCGCCGGATTTTTCCCGGGGCAAAAAGCAATTCGCGTATTCCTGTTTCGTTGAATGATCCCCCAGTCACCAGTTTAAAACTCTCGATGCAGGCTCCTTCTTCTTCCAGGACACGGGAAAAAGGCGGCATGGAACCCGGAGAAATGCCTCCGATTTCCGCATGGTGGCCCCGGCTGGCCACAAAAAAGATCGGTTTTCTGTTTTGCCACACGGGAGTAATGACGGTGATATCGGGAAGGTGACTGCCCCCGGCCGATGGATGGTTCGATACCAACACGTCGCCGGTTTTCAGTTTTTCTCCTTGCAATCGTACCTGCTCACGGACAGCTTCACTCATCGCACCCAAGTGTACCGGTACGTGAGGCGCGTTGGCCACGAGGCCCCCCGTCTCGTCAAAAATGGCGCAAGAAAAATCGAGACGCTCCTTGATATTGACGGAGATCGCAGTACGCTCCAGGATGCGTCCCATTTGTTCGGCAATGGACATGAAAAGGTTACTGAAAATGGATAGCTGGATGGGGTCGACTCGAGCGTTGACGATGAGGCGACCTTTTGATTCCAGGTGGTTGCCCGTACCGGTATGTCGAGAGTCGCGGTCCGCCCTCGGGTGTATGGGACTCACCGTAATCGCCACGTCTCCAAATTTTGTAATTTCTGCCCGGCACCCTGGTTCGACGAGAATGGTGGACGTGTCTTGCATGAGAATTGCGGGTCCAGGCAGGGATTGTCCGGCCTCTAAGGTTTCCAGGCGGTAAATCGGCGTGTCCAACCAGCCTTCCTTGAAATAACAGCGGGTCCGGGTCTCGGCTTGGGGAAGGATTCCCCGACACGCAACGGGGAATTTTTTCAAGGCGGGGGATTTGGCGATTGCCCGCACGCGAAGGTCATCGACCAGGATGGGGCGATCATGCAAATCAAATCCAAATTCCCTCAGGTACGTATCGCGGAAGATTCGTTCAAAATCATTGTCATGCGGCTGTTTGATCATACGGGCCGTGTCGGTCCCCTCGAATCGAAGATTGAGATAGCATTGCAATTGGATACTTTCGGGAGGATATCCTTGATCCCGAAGCGTTTTCACGGCAGTTTGCGCCAGGGCCTGCAGCCGTGGCAACTCTTTTTGTTGAAGCGAATCATGGTTGTAAAGGGAAGCGGAGGGTTCTTGCTTTTCTACCACCACGTCGGCCAACCCCATTCCATAGGCGGAAAGAATTCCGGCAAAACGATGGATGAAAATTTTGGAGATCCCCAGTTCCCGGGCAATGGCGCAGGCATGTTGTCCGCCTGCGCCTCCGAAACAAGCCAGCACGTGTTCCTTGCTGTCATAACCTCGCATGACGGATATTTCACGGATCGGACGAACCATGACCTCATTGGCCACTTCCAGAAATCCCAAGGCGACTTCCTCCTCAGTCAACGGCTTCGATCCCTTGCTTACGTAATGGGAGTTGATTTCTTTCGTCAAGTTTTCAAATGCTTGCCGGGATGCGTCCTCATCGAGGGGCAGGTCTTCGGATTTTCCAAAAATCCTGGGGAAATAGTCCTTGTGCAGACGACCGAGGAACAAGTTGGCGTCGGTAAGGGTCAGGTAACCTTGTTTACGGTAACAAAGCGGGCCGGGATGGGCTCCTGCCGATTCGGGACCCACTTCAAACATGCCATTGCGGAAAAACAAACGGGAGCCTCCTCCCGCCGCCACCGTCCTGATTTGCATTTGAGGCGCTTGGATGCGGACTCCGGCCGTTTCCGTTTCATGTACGAGTTCATATTCTCCTCCAAAGCGGGAAACGTCGGTGGACGTGCCACCCATATCAAAACCGATGACGGGTTGCCGGGTTTCCCGATTCCAGGTTGTCATCGCATAACCCACCACTCCGCCTGCTGGTCCGGACAGGATGGCATTGCTGCCCTTGAAACGACCGGCACCGACCAGTCCCCCATCCGATTGCATGAACAACAAAGGCGTATGGGCCAAGCGGTCGTTGAAACCCATGCGAAAACTGTTCAAATATTGGTGAATATGCGGAGTGAGATAAGCATCCACGGAGGTGGTGTCTCCACGGGCTACCATTTTTACCATCGGCATCACTTCATGAGAAAGCGATACCTGCGTAAAACCGATTTCCCGGGCAAGGCCACCCACTTTTTTTTCGTGCTCATGGAAGGTGTAGCCATGGATAAAGACCACCGCCACGCTACGAATTCCGCCTGCATACTCCACCTCGAGTTGACGTCGCACCTGCTCCCAATCGGGCTCTTGCAGGATCAGCAATCGTTCCCCGGAAATTCCTTCCACCACCCGCGCCTCTTCCCAGGCTTCTTCTTTCCGTAAGAGCCTCACGCGTTCGTCCACCTCGATCACGGATTGATACAACAAACGGGGCTTCTTGATTTCCAGGTCGAAAATCCGGGGGCGGTTCTGGTTGCCGATACGCAGGAGATCGCCGAATCCCCTGGTGGTCACCAAAACCGTTCTCGCGCCTTTTCGTTCCAGTAAGGCATTGGTTGCCACCGTGGTACCCATCCGGATCCATTCGATCGATTCCGTGGGAATTCGCGTTTGTTGGGATGCGTCTTTCGGGAAAGAAGCGCCCGTCACTTCCTGCAAAATACGCCGGATGCCTTCCCGCGGCGCGTCCGGGTAGTTTTGAGGGTCCTCGGAAAGGAGCTTCACTACCCGGAATCCCGGCTCTCCGGGAATTTCCGCGTACACGTCGGTGAACGTCCCTCCCCGGTCGATGGAAAAACGAATTTTTGCAGGTTCAAAATCGCTCAAGAAAGAATCCCGTGTCTATACGAAATGATTATTTTACGTGTGATCAAGCAGAACAATGAATTTTTATGATCTGCCACACCTTTCCCACCAGGACCCGCCGTCCGGATGCTCAGTTCCAGGTCAATCGATGATATATGTGTGCGTGATGACTTCCCAGACATGACCATCATCGCAGTCAAAATAAAATCCTCGTCCCTGGTGCAAGTGGTTGATCTTGCCATTCTTGCGCTGCATCGGGGTGCTGCCGAAGGATCGCTTTTCATCCTTCAACCTTTGAAGGATTTCATCGAATTCCTTGTCGGATGCCAGAAAAGCGTAGTGGTGCGCATCGAATTGATCCATAGTGCAGAAGTCAAGCGTGAGGAATTCATTGATTGGTACCGGAGCAAAGCCCTTCCAAAGCCCCTCGTACTTTAAACCCAGCACCCGCGCGATGAAGGAAGCGGACTTCTCATTATCGTAAGCAGGGACGATGGTATGATCGAGTTGTAGTGCCATGTTTGATATTTTTCTCGGGTTGAACTACAAGGAAATATCACAACGTGAATCAAGAGTTAAAAAACGTGTCATTCCTGGCTTGACCAGGAATCCAGGGGATACGGGTGATATTTTGGATTCCGGATCATCCTGGTCCCGGATCAAGTCCGGGATGATACGGGACCAGCATGACACATCAAAGTCATCACCACCGGCAGAGCCGGTGGCTTGAAGAGGCCCCCAGTATGAGGGCAAAACGTGTTCGTCATCGTAAGACGTGCTCGTGCTCGTGAACGAAAAAGGCTGCCATGTTAGATCATGAAAAACTCGATGTATACCAATGTTCCATCGAATTTTTAGCGTTATCTGTCCAAGTCATCGAAACATTGCCAAAAGGATACTCAGCCTTAGTTGACCAACTGAAAAGGGCCTCATGGTCGATTCCTCTCAATATCGCAGAAGGCTGTGGAAAAAATTCCTTTCCTGACAAGCAACGATTCTATGCATTGGCCCGAGGTTTCGCAATGGAATGCGCTGCTATTCTCGATGTTTTAAACGTGTTGAAGATCATCCAGCCTCCTTTATTTGACGAAGGGAAACAGTTACTTCATCGCATTGTTTCTATGTTAACCAAAATCTGCCGTCGAATTCACTGACCGTTCACGAGCACGAGCACGGCTCACGGACACGGATACGTTTCTCATGTCTGACCGGCAAAGCCTATTAGGTTCGCACCAGCAGAGTTGGTGGTTTAATGAGATTAATTAAATTTCAACTCCTGATTCGCATATCACTTTGTTTATTTTACAACAGTTGACGGGATATTGGGACTGTTTGGATTGACCGTCACTTTTCGTAATCGGGGATTGATGATTAAATCCATATCTTCCAGGGGAACCGAACCCAACAATACGGAATCACCCATCATCAAAGCGCCGGTGAAGCAATTACGGTTTTCAAAATGTACCTGAAGGGGACCTGCGTAAGGAACCGTGATCACCCTCCCATCTGCAGTCGTAACTTCGCTTTTTTCCAACTCATTCAGTTGCAATTGGATAACGATCCGTTCCGGAATACAAACCGTAACGGCGTCCGTATCAACGAGAGCCTTCACTCTAACTGGTTTTAAAGCGCTTTTTTTCGGATTTATCAATTCGATATCCGTGTAAATCAATCCCACAAATTTTCTCGCGGAATAATTCGGGTCGAGATGAATTTTCCGCCATCCTTTCCCATTACCTGGATTCAGTTGCTTCTGCCTTTCAATCCTTTTCGATTTTTTACGACTTGTCTTTCCTGCCGAACAGTCAGCGCGGCGTATTTTGCGCGACATTCATGTTTTAACGGACAATACCGTCACGTGTCAAGAGACACGTCAAAAATGTTGAAAAAAATCAGCATAGCGGAGTGATCGAGCCCTGGTCCGGATGCGGCGCGTCACTTGACTTGTTCTCGCGCCCGTGGGAAGTTGATTTGATTGGAAGCGGCAATGGTTGTGGATTTGCATGTCTTGAATCATGCATCGCACTTTGCCGGTATTTTCGGAATCTTCAAAATATTAAGACACGCGTCTTCATGAAACCGACCTATTCTCCTCCTGATTTAGTACCGTTGAGTAATCTTTTACCCACCGAACCCTTGTTGCTGATGGGCGCGGGCCCGGTTCCGCTCCCCTATGCGGTTGCCCAGGCGAACAGCGTGGTCATCAGTCATCTCGGTGAAACCATGGACGCGGTGGTGAAAAGGGTCAAAACAATGGCTCAATACGCCTTCCAGACCAGCTCGGATAAAATCATCGGGGTGGCCGGTCCTTCCTCCGCGTCGATGGAGATGGCCATCACCAATTTGTTGTGGCCGGGAAGAAAAGCCCTGGTCCTGGCCACCGGAACCTTCAGCGGGCGCTTCGGGGAGATGGCGCGTGGCGTGGGAGCGGAGGTCACCATCCTGAAATCTGAGACCGCTAAGCCCGTGACCGCTGAAATGGTCAGCTCGGCTCTCGAAAAAGACCATTTTGACGTGGTGACGCTGGTGCAGGGAGAAACCTCTTCGGGCGTTTTGAACAAAGAGATGCCGGAAATCACTTGTCTCGCCAAGCAGCATGGGGCTCTGGTAATCGTCGACGCGGTCTGTACGCTGACCACAATGCCCATGCCCATGGATCAATGGCAGGTCGACGTGCTGATCACCGGGGGGCAAAAAGGTCTTTCTTCGATTCCGGGCGTTTCCATCCTGGCATTTTCAGCAGCAGCCTGGGAAGTGATCGAAAAACGCAACGCGCCAGTGCCGCACTGGTGTCTCGATGCGAAGCTGGCTCAACGTTTTTGGGGGAACCAGCAGTACCATTACACCGCGCCGGTGCCTGGAATTCTGGCCCTCCACGAGGCATTGCGATTGATTTGTCTGGAAACGCTGGAAAAACGCTTCGAGCGTCACCACATGAGTTCCACCGCCTTACAAGCCGGGATCGAGGCGATGGGATTGCGCCTCTTCGTTCCCCGGGAATACCGCTTGAATGCCGTCGTATCGATTGCGCTACCCGAAGGAATTGAAAGCGTCCGTTTGCGCAAGTACATGTCGGACGTCTTTCACGTGGAAATTGCCGGGGCCTTCGGTCTCAATATCGTACGCATCGGACAGATGGGGGAACAATGCCGCTCGCACAATTTGTTCAAAGTCTTATACGCCCTGGGAATGAGTTTCAAGCAGGTAGGACTGGAATTGAACGTCAGCGCCGGTATGGCCACCCTGGAAGAAAACCTGGTGCAGGATTCCGAACATTTCGTAGACTGAAGGGATGCCACTTTGAACCCGCTGAGCGCTCAACCTGCGTTGTCCCGCTCCATTTCAAAAACGAAATCAGACGTGGAAGCCATACAGCTTTTCTTTGACAAGGGAACGCTCCTGCTCGCCAACCTACCGGAAACGCTGCTGCCTTTGCTTCCCGGAATGGAATGGGACAAACGCACTCGAAACCACCGCGCCCCTGCTTATTGCTACCGTGATATCTTGCTGGTATTGAAGGATCACCACGTGCTCTTCGAAGACCATGCCCGTCAATTCGAATCCCGGGACTTTCCTTTGCAAAAAACGGTCGAAGCGCGCCCCTACCAACAGGCGGCCATGCGAGCCTGGCAGGGGCAGGGATCGCTCGGCATCGTGGCCTTACCGACAGGCTCCGGTAAAACGCTGCTGGCCGTGTTGCTCATTGAAAAAACCCGGCGTCCCACCTTGGTTCACGTGCCCACCATCGACCTGATGCAACAATGGCATTCGGTGCTCCGGCAGTACTTTGCCACGGAGATCGGTTTGTTGGGTGGGGGTTATCACGAATTCCAACCTCTGACGGTGGCAACTTACGATTCGGCCTTATTGCACGTGGCCCACAAAGGCAATCGCTTCGGGTTGGTCATCTTTGACGAATGCCACCATTTGCCCGGAGAACAGTATCAATACGCGGCAATCAGCAGCATCGCTCCTTTTCGACTCGGTTTGACCGCCACTCCGGAAGGCGACGAGGAGCGTACTTCCTTGTTGTACAAGCTCTCCGGACCCTTGTGCTACCAGGCGCATATCCATGAATTGGAGGGAAAAACTCTGGCTCCTTACCAGGTGGTTACCTTGCGTGTGGAAATGAGCAGGGAGGAACGGGTAGAATATGAAATCGCTCGCAAAATTTACACCGATTTCTTAAGGCAAGAACGAATCGTTTTCAGCCATCCCAATAGCTGGAGCAGGTTCATCTGGAAAGCAAGTCGCACTCCGCAAGGACGCGAAGCCTTCAAAGCCTACCGTACCCAAAAACAACTGAGCCAGGCGTCTGCAGCAAAAATCGAAAGAATCTGGCAATTGATTCAGCAGCATCGTGGAGATCGCATCATTGTTTTCACCCACGACAACGAAATGGCCTATCGCATCGGCAATCTCTTTGTTCTTCCCGTCCTCACCCACCATACCAAAATGAAAGAACGCGAAGATTTCCTGCAATCCTTCCGCGAAGGAACCTACTCGATCCTGGTGACTTCGAAAGTGCTCAATGAAGGAGTGGACGTCCCTGAAGCCAACGTGGCCATCGTGGTTTCCGGAAGTGGTAGCGTGAGAGAGCACGTGCAGCGTCTCGGACGCATCCTACGGGGACGACCGGGAAAACAGGCATACCTCTATGAACTGGTCTCTAAAAGAACCGGGGAACACTACGTCAACGAAAGACGACGCCGGCACCGGGCCTACCAAAACAACAACCAATCCTCCCCCTGAGACCTGCGGCGAGACTCCACTTTCTCCTGGAGGTCGGGTTGTTCATAGACAGTCACTCCTTCTCGAAGGGCGGCGTGGAGTACGCTTCCCACCACGTCACCTCGATTCGCGATTTCATCCGGCGTGGTCACCACGATGTCCTTACTGACAGGGAGGTCGCCTAGAGATCGTCTTATCTCTCATGGTAGAAATGATTATCTCAACGGTCATTGCGTAGTCTCTTCATCGCGGATAAAGGATGTTTGCGAAAAAAACAAGGATATTTTTACAACTCTCATTCCAATGTGATGAATTGCTTCTTCCTTTTTGAAATCTTTAAAATTTATGAATTATTTTTGAAAAATAGTTTACATCTTGTTAGCACTCACTTATATTGAGTGCTAATAATTTAATTCATAATCATATAATATTTCAGAAAAGGAATGCATTGAACAATTCAGGTCATCAAACACAATTACCGAAACTCTTTCTGATTTGGAGTCTTTTGTTGGGCGTGGCATTGATCTCAATCGGCAGTGGGATGCAAGGCACCCTGCTGGGACTGAGGGCCTCTTTAGAAGACTTCAGCATAGACTCCATCGGCTTCATTATGTCGGTATTCTATATCGGCTTTCTCCTGGCTTCAAGAGTCGTGCCCGGCTGGGTGCGATTAGTAGGGCATATCCGCGTGTTTGCCGCCCTGGGTTCGATCGCGTCAGTAGCCATTCTCTTACATTCCACCATCATCGACCCGGCGATGTGGTCCTTGTTCCGCGCGTTGACGGGATTTTGCCTGTCCGGCCTGTACATGGTCTCGGAAAGTTGGCTGAACGCGATCACCGGCAACGAGAACAGGGGTCGACTGCTGGCTGCGCACGTGTTCACCACCACGCTGGGATTCATCGGCGGGCAATTCCTGACAACACTGGCGTCCCCACTGGGATTCGAATTGTTCATTTTTACCTCAGTCGTGCTGTCCGTTTCCATTGTACCTATGTTGCTGAGCGGGATTTCCGCTCCTTCGATTGCCTACGCGCAGCATATGGAGTTGTCCCGGTTGATCCGGCTGGCCCCCCTGGGTACCCTGGGCGTATTCGTACACGGCCTCACCTGTGGAGCCGTCGTATGGTTGACCGCGGTATTCGGTCAGCAAAGTGGTTTTAGCGCTGCTGAAAGCGCACTGATGGTCGGTATCCTCCTGTTCGGGGGGCTGGTGCTGATGCTGCCCGTCGGCAGACTGTCCGATCGCCAGGACCGCCGTCGAACCTTGCTGGTATTGTCGGTTCTCGCCATTTGCGCGAGTCTTCTGGTACCCTTTGCCGCATGGTCTGGCAGGCTGTGGCTTCTGGTGGGCCTGTTGTTCCTGGTTGGCGGTACCATCTTGCCGTTTTATTCGGTCTCCATTTCCTTCATCAATGATCACGTGAGGAGCGAACAGATCCTTTCGGTCAGCGGCAGTATTTTCTTTATCAGTGGCTTCGGTGGGCTTTTCGGTCCCCTGCTCAGTTCCCAAGCCATGAAATTCTTCGGTCCCGGCAGCCTGTTTATTTTTATAGCGCTGTTTTACATGCTGATGGCCGCCTACACGGTCTATCGTATGTCCGTGCGTGCCCCTATTTCCGCAGAAGATCAGTCCCAGGGTACAGTCATTATGATGCAAACCTCCCAGGTCATCGTTACGGAAGCCATGGATGAAACCGATCAGGGGGACCCGCTGGCACTAAAGAAGAGAGGCACCAATGCACAAAGGCACAAAGGGACAAAGGAAGAGAGGGGACTTGTGAAGGAACTGGTAACTGATAACTGACAACTGGTGCTAAAGCGCCAAGGCACAAAAGAAGAGAGGCACAAAGGCACAAAGGCACAAAGGCACAAAGGAAGAGAGAAGCGCGAAGGAATTGATAACTGATTACTGTTAATTGACAACTGACAACTGACAACCGATAACTGATAACTGGCGCTAAGGCGCCTAGGCACAAAGGGACAAAGGAAGAGAGGGGACTTGTGAAGGAACTGGTAACTGATAACTGACAACTGGTGCTAAAGCGCCAAGGCACAAAGGCACAAAGGGACAAAGGAAGAGAGGGGACTTGTGAAGGAACTGGTAACTGATAACTGATAACCGACCATTAGACTGCTTTCCTCCCCACGAATCAATCGGGGGGGATATTTGGCACATCGAAAAAAACAGGAAGAGATTCAGGCAAACATTCTGTGTGGTGGAGATTGCCATGTTTTCTCTTCCCAAGGCTTGACCTCATTTCTTCTGGCAGAGTTCCAGACTGGCAGACATACACACTGGAATACTTCGCACGACTCAGATTTCCCAGTTCGACGCATAGGAGCGGTTCATGAGCCGCTCCGCAAGTTCAATCAGTACAGACAGTGACTTGTTTAACCTGGCCGTCGTCGCGTCGTCGAGGTCTCCTCCGTCACCCCAATTTCCGTCGTGGGCATACACATTATACGGGCTGACAATGCACTTGAAGTCCAGCATCAGGGATGTTGCCAGCGACGTATACGCCATATAGCTGTGCGGTATGCCACCAGAATTGACAAACATAACAACCTTGTCAAAGAAAGCGCCTCGGAGCGACCCGTCTGGTGGCGTAGAGCCTATATACTCCACGAATTTCTTGATCTCAGCGCAACACGCCCAGTTATATACCGGACTGGCCAATATCAGCGCATCAGCTCCCGCAATGATCCTGTGACACGATAGGTAAACCTCGGATGCGTAAATCTCGTCGTCGTCGAAATTTGGCGGATTGAGTAGTCGAAGATCGATAAAGTCAACTGAATGCCCCAGTTCCTTTAGTGCGGTCCGACACATGGCAGCAAGTACCCTGCTGCGACTACCGGCATCGAGACTGCTGCTGACGACTGAAATCCTCATTTGAAACTTCCCTCGTGACCGGCTTGATTCGTATAGCCTCCACGAATGGCTTCGAATAATCCTGATTCGATCAACCATTTTTGACTATCTTGTATAAAATCCTGACCAGAAGTCCCTAAAATTTCGCTTAACCAAGACACAACGATCAATTCAAAATTCTTTCCACTTATTTTTTCCAATGACAGACCGGATTTTTCGTAATACGGTTGCAAGAATGGTCCTGGTTCAATCTCATAAGTTGGCATGATTACTTCTGGTACGATTCCATTATCTTTCCATAGATAAAAATGATCGGGAAGCCCCAGCAGAAAGAAAGGAGTGCTCGGGAGCAACCCATGAGCAAGAATATTCCGGCGCATTTTCGCCGCCCATTGAGAAGAAGTCCCCAATTTACTCTTTATCTCCACAACAAGGGTTAGCTGCCCGTTGGTATCGTAAGCTACTATATCGGCCATCTGTTGTATATTATTACCTATTTTAATTCTGGTGTTAACAATTTGAGTAAATTACCATTTCCATGTTTGATTGTCATCTATTTGCAGGATTTTTGAAATTACACCCTGAAATTTTCAGAAACATGGCATTTCTGCAATTCTACAGCGTTTAATCGGAAATTCGGCAGGATACTGATGTAATCCCCATCGGGCGTCACGATGTGGGTCGGGCCGTTGTCGTTCCCGCTCCAGCGACCGTTCAATGGGTCAGGGATTCGCTGAGGGCTAGCACCCAATGCATCGAGAATCCAGTGAACCAAGTTCACCGAGCAGTTCCACAATCTCTTCATACTGTTGACGGTCTGGCAACTCCGGGTATTCCTCGAACCCTCCGGAAGCGCCTTTGAGGGCCACCCGCATTCCGCTATCGAGGCTGGCGCCGCGCGAAATCAGCAACGGGATCAGCACCCTTCGCGCGTAGACGACTGCATAGTCGAGCGGCGTGGCATCGCGATCCCGGTCCCGGAGGGTGAGATCCGCCCCGTGGTTCAGTAGCACCTCGACCGCGCCTCGTTTGTCTTGGTAGATCGCCCAGTGAATCGGAGGGGGCGCCTCCCCGGCGGCGTTGACGAGACCGGGACGCATTGTCAGCAGTTGCTCGATCCGGTCAACGTCATCGGCTTCGATTGCAGCGTACAAATCCTCAGTATCGGGCAAGACGTCTTCTTTTATTGAGAGTCGGATTATTAAATACAATGATTTGTCATACTGGTCCCGGATCATCCTGGACTCGATCCGGGACCAGGATGATCCGGCATCCATAATATCGTCCGTATCCCCCTGGATTCCTGAGCAGATCAGGAATGACACGTATATTCAATTCCTAATTTGCGTATTTTTTATAAATCTATCCAACTGTCAATAAAATCCGGACTGTTTTAAGGGATATATCATATTCAAAATACTGGGTAGTGTCTCAGTTTGAAAATTGATTTTTCAGAATAAGAAACGCCGCAACTTAAACGAAGCAACGACCTTACAATATACTTTACTGGAGTATATTGTATTATAAGCAATATACACAAAAGCAGGTAACTCTTTCTTGCCTCGTTCACCATTTCTGGTAGAATTTTGAATATTCAGCATCTTGCGCTGCGTCGAAAACACGTTCAACGGATTCCGGATATGCGTACATTTACTTTCTGTTTGATCTTTCTGGTAGCAGCTTCCCTTCCATTTACCCTACACTCAAGTGAGTTAATCAAGGTGGCGAGTTGGAATATTGCAAATCTTCACCACGAGCCTGGAGTACCCCTGCGGTTCAAAGGGGTACAACGTGATGAGATAGACTATCAGCGTCTCCGTCAAGTGATCGAAGACTTGGATGCCGATATTCTGGCATTGCAGGAAATCGGCTCTCCTGCTGCACTGGGCCGGATCGTTCCGGAGGAGAAATACCACCTGATCGTTTCAGGTCGTTATCAACAGGGCAACGAATCACTCCCTCCTCAACAACGCGATATTTTTGTCGCCTTTGCGATTTCAAAGAAAACCTTCCCCCGACTTCCCAAGGTTCAAACCCTGGACGCGCTGTCGATCTGGCACCTGGACTTGTACAATGGGAAAACAGTGGAGCGAAAGACGCGGGCTGCGATGGTCGTCGAATTCGAATTGGAAGGACTCCCGGTCAAATTGCTGGCCGTGCACCTCAAATCGTTTTGTCATGGGTGGCCCCTGTTTCCGGTAGAAGATGAAGACTCCGAGACGAAAGTGGTATTCAATTCACGCTTCGCCTGCAGGACGCTTGTGGCGCAACATGCGATCCTGGAAAACTGGTTGGAACAACAGGCGGCGCAAGGCATCGCGACCATCGTGGCTGGTGACTTCAATCGCAGGATGAATCTCCCTTCCTCCGATTCTGGTGACGCGGATCACTTCTGGAAGGAACTCAACGACGGGAATCCCTCGGGTCTGGAATTCGTTAAGGGACCCAAAGGAAAGGATGATGTTTGCTGGCCGTTCCATGAGAAAAGATTCGAGGACCACATCGATTTCGTGGTGGTCGATAAGACCCTGCTGCGCAATGGACGATCGGTGGAATTTGTCAAGGTCAGCATGGGATATGGGTGTAATTAAAAGTGAGGGGCAGAGAGAAACAGCTGGACAAGTGCTCAAAGTATATTGAAAGTGGGGGGGATTTCGAATGATTGACCTTCAAACAGGAGTTGAAAATGTCTAAATACTTGAGTTACTCGGAACTAAGGGAGGGTGACGAGTCATCTCTTTCATTAGAAGAACGGCTGTCGAAGTATCCACACCTTCGCCGTCGGATGGAATCCATTCTGGGGATTATCGAAAATGACGATGGGAGTTGCCAAACAGCCGATGAGGCTGAGAGGCGGGCGATTGAAGAAGTGCGTAAATTGGGTCAGGAAGTGCTTCAAGGCTGGTTGGGCCATCAGTCCGATATAAAAGAAGCAGAGTCTTCTCAAAAAGCGGGTCTGATCCGAGATGGTAAAAAAAACTGTATTGGTACAGTACCTTTGGTGCCATTGGAATCGAAGAACTTGTTTTCCGGGAAGGACGGAGAGGAAAAAGACAGAGACCCTTGAGTGCCTCGATTGGCGTTCAGTGCCAGGGTTATTCAAAGCCTCTGCAGCGAGCGATGGTGGATTTTGGTGCCGATGTCTCCTTTGCAGCAGCGAGCCAGAAACTCAAGGAGCATTATGGCATTGACGTTCCTTCCAGCAGTATCCGAGCACGAACCCTCCATCACAGTCAGAGATGCTTCTCCCTGAAAGAAGAGCAGCCGTCTAGCAGGGAGCCCAGTGGGGTGGGGGTGGTGATTTTGGAAAGTGATGGCACCATGGTGCCTCTGGTAGAGACGGCAGACTCTACATTTACGGGGGATCGCAGAAAAACGCGTCAAGTGAGTTGGAAAGAAGGGATTACCTCCTTAGCTTATGCTCGAGGAAGTGTCGACCCCATTTATGCTGGAACCTTGAACGGTAGAGATGAAGCGGGTTTTCAGATGAAAGAGGTCGCTCTTGAAGCGGGACTGGGAAAGCAGACGAAGATTCATGCTTTAGGGGATGGAGCCCCTTGGATCTGTGAAAAAATCGAAACTCATTTTGGCGCTCAGGCGAACTATCTCATTGATTTTTATCATCTCTGTGATTATCTTGGTGCAGCCTGCCAAGCCGCTTTTGAAGACGGCTCAGCGGCCCTGAAAAAACAGAAGCAAACCATGAAAAAAGGAGGAGCAGCCAACGTGTTAGAGCAGTTTAAATCCAGGCAAGAATCCGAATCTATTCCCAATGAACAGGCCCCCATTCGCGCTTTGGTACGTTACATGAAAAATCGTTCCGGACAGTTTGAATACAAAACAGCTATTGATCAACAACTCCCTATCGGCTCTGGAAAAATTGAAAGCGCCCATCGTTCCCTCATCCAAAAACGGCTCAAACTCCCTGGCGCTTGGTGGAAAAAACAACATGCCGATCAGATGATTCAACTCAGGGTGGCAAGAGCCAATGGAAAATGGGATTGTTATTGGCAACAACTACAAAGAGCTTAATGAGATGCCCCTCACTTTTAATTACACCCATGGGATATGAAGACGATCCGAGGTATGAAGGCAAAGCTCAACAAAAACTGAGCGACCATTGCCCTGTGGTGATGACCCTGAAACGCTGAAAAAATACAAGGGAGAAAATTTGGATAATTCAAATAATCGAAGATAACTTTAGCGATCACTTCGATATGTTTTTTGGAAAAGGCAGTTTTTGAGAGTATTGATTGATGGTAGTCGATTAACAGGGTTCATCCATCGAGGAAACGAATAAATCCCGGAACCGCTATGATTGCTTGGAAACCCTTCAGTCTCCAATCTTTGTTTAAAATTCCAAACTTACAAGCTTGACCCCATTTCTACACTCTCTATTTCTTGCCAGCTTTCCTAGCGCACGGACTGACCCCCTTTTATAGCGAATCGAACGTACCAGGAATTGCGGGATCACCTTCCCAACGCCTAAAACCGGCCAACCAATGTGCGCCTAATCCTGTTTGGTATCGGTAGTCAATTTGCGGAAACATCTTGACGGCAGTTTGATGTTGTTGCGGCCAATTGGGTGGGCTTTGTGTCGCGAACCACGCTAGAGCGATTAGATCGATTTGTTCTTCTTTGGTCAATTGCTCCAACGAGTTCTCTAAACGATTGTACGAATCTAGTTGATGATACTCATACATCAACTCAGGGGGTATAATCCGCAGTCCTGTTCCATAGCATCTGAAGTATTCGTTTGTCAATTTGTCAATGTCGTTCTGCCATTCATTGAATGCTTTACTGAGATTTTTCACAGTTTTAAGAGATACTACTGGACGCGGATTTCGAAGTTTCGCAATTTCGATCCAGTGTTCGATGATTTTTTTTCGTTCCTTTCGCAGCCTAAATAACTTCTTGTTTTCGTCAGACCGCTTGATCGAAGAACATAATTCCAACGACCACAAAGGAAATGCCCAACCATCAAGAAGCGTCCCGCCATCATCAGGGAAAGCATTGGGACATGGTTGTGTATTTTTCAGCTTTTTGATGGTTTTATTAACCAAACCCATCAAATCAATCCGCGTTGAACACGGATGTGGTTCAAACCGGCGCCAAATGTCGGCTACGATACGCAACCCGCCAATGGATGTCACTCCATATTGCGAAAGCGCACGAGACACCTTCAGCGATCGCGGACTGATGTACGCACCACAATTTATGTCGGTGTGTTCAGGGAATTGCCAGCTATACTCGCCATTCTCAAGGGTTACATCTCGCACGTAATCGACGTACATCGACCAGTCGCGAGTAGATATGATGTCATTGCGAAATATCCAATCAACATCGTGCGGACCGTCCAAATAAAACCCTTCCTTTTTCAAATCGACGTAATTGCAGATATCTTTAAAATTAGCTGGTCGCCAATAACATGTATGAGCGTAAATGCCTTTTGCGATATGATTGTAGAAGCATTTCAAGGTCCGTTTTCTCTCTTTGGATTTCGAGTGGGGACATCTGACGAAATCAACCAAAACGAGGACTTTTGCTGCCTCTTCCTCAGCCAGTCCCCTCATGATATTTGATCCGTGGATTTCACTTGCGTCGTAAAGTCGATGAGCTATCCGGTCTAGATCCGAGGCATTCTCTACGATGTGTTCAATCCCTTCGGAAATGATCGGGAACAGCTGCGCGTCTGTACGTTGTAAAAGATCATTGATTGCAGGTCTCATTTTCCTTACCTCTTCTACATTGGAAAATTAAAAACTATACAGGATGGGGAAAAAAGTGTGAAGTTACTATGTAACCTGAGTTTATTTCCACAATTGCCGCGATTTCACCCTCGAATAATGGGGGCAGGCCTGAAAGTTTGGAAAAGTAGCGTTATTTTTTTCTTTAAATCGATTTAACTTTCCTTCTCGCTTGTTTCTGAAGATGGCTCGTAAACCACGCCTTTACTATCCGGGTGCGCTTTACAATGTGATGCTTCATGGCAATGGAGCGCAATTCATTTTTTTTCAGTACCCCCGACTATCGACAATTATATCAATTGCTCCAAGAAGGTTCCCAACGCTTTGATCATCGGATTCACGTCTTTTGTTTAATGAGCAATCATGTACATTTGGCCATTGAAGTGAGCGAGACTCCTCTTGCTCCGATCATGCAAAATATCTCATTTCGCTACACAATTTGGGTTGCCTAAATCGCAGCAAAGCGCATTTCGCCAGAAACTGCAAAAAGCCTACAATCGGGTGGCCTACAAAGATGCCAAACGAGCTCTCAACGGAGTAAGAAAAGAATTGAAGCTGATCAATCTTTCCGCTGTGAACAGTTTGCAAGAAGGGCTGGAGGAAACACTTACGCTCCATCGCCTTGGTTTGGCGGAAAAGCTCTCAGTGAGCTTCAGAACGACCAATTGTATTGAATCTCTCAATCGACAGTTAGAAATTTTTACCGGACGAGTGAGTTATTCGCAGAATAGTAAACAGCGACAACGCTGGGTGGCAACTGCTTTATTGGAGATTGAAGGCAATCTCAGGAGAGTGAAGGGCTATAAACATCTCGCTCAACTCAAAAAGGCTTAGCGAATGTCAATCAAATGAAGAGAAAAACAGTGTGAGTATCGTTAAAAAATTTCAACTAGAATTGGGATTGACCACAATCCGAACTTAACTTGTATTTATTATTGTTGTAAAGAAACCGAAAAGAGTCACAATAACCGATACAATCAATAATAGCAATCCGTTTCTGATACACTGATACGCTGCCTCGTTCCTTATATGTCGTACAGAATTAACTTTTTCTTGTGCAGCTAATGCATAAATTTTGATTTTTTGATCTATTTTTGCTTTTATCTGATAACAAGTGCCGTAACCGTAGCGTGGTAAAGTCGTCAATGCTCCCAATGATATTAATCCGCCAAATAGCATATATAATACAGATATCGCAGATAGAGTAATTGACCATGACTGAAACCCGCCTTGCGTTATTGTTTTTGATATAAAGGTGCTTATACTGCTTAACAAAGTGAGTGCAATTGTTGATGTAAAGGTGAATTTGACGGTCTTTTCATCAATAATTTGTTCTCGATCATGTTCTTCTTTTATACGGTTATTGATAGTGCAGCTGCTAAGATCAGAATAATTTGAGAGTGAACCGTCATTATTGATTAATTCTCTATCACTTGCAGCAGCAAGTATATTTCTTCTGTTTTTGTAGTAGTAAATAAAAGGTAGAACTTCTTCCAGTAATCTATGCATTAACAACCCTTCGCAATACATGCCTAGGTATTTTAGGCGGCTTAGCTAGCCAATCACTTATTATTTTATCAAAACGACGTTCAGCACAATTCAACCATCCCCATTCTCCAGTTGGATTAACTTCAAGGAAAAAATAATCGTTTTCTCTTTCAATCAAGTCTATTGCGGCAAATTCGAGGCTTAGATTTCGAGTTAAAACTTTACAAGCTGAAGAAATAGGCTTTGGCAAATTTATGTCCTTGTATTCAAGCTTTTCTTTTGGCATGAGGCGCCAATCACCAGCAATAGGATTTCGATCTGAAAGAATTTGTACTGAGGATAAACTTTCACCAATTACAGTGACACGGACGTCAGTTTTATTAGAAATATACTCCTGAGTAATAAATGGAGCACTTTTTACCTCTTCGTCTGATAGTTTGCCTGGACAGGTGCTATAAGTAAAAAGGCAGTCATTACCTTCTCTCAGTAGTACAGTATCGAGAGACTTTATAATAACTTGTTCTTCTATTTTGTTTGACGCTGTATTGCCGACAATTGTTTCAGGAATCTTAAATCCACACCGGTGTGCAGCTAATAGCTGGTATGGTTTTGATTCAGCCAAATAAGTAGCTTGTGGCCAATTCATCCAAGCGGCATTATCAAACATGCTAAAAGCACGGAAAAACGCAGACCATTGAGATTTTGTTAGCTGTTCTTCAATAGTCAAAGGGCTGTGAGTTGTATTTCTGAGAAAAACCGGCTGTCGAAACCATACTGACTTGAGGGAATCATCAATAGACCACGCACCGTGGTATTGCCCGGAGTGTTTTTCAATTTTTAATATTTGAGTCGTAAGAGAAAATGAGAATCTAAAGTCTTGAACCTGTTCTTTATTTATTCGCAAAAAAGGAACCCCCTTTTGTTTGAGATTCAAAGCAACCAGATCGGCTGAAAAATCATACAAGCTTGTAAGCATCAAAACAGAAGGCTTCATTCCCCTTTTTGGTCTTCACCAGTTTCCTGGTCACATTTCTTGGTTACTTGTTGCTCGGCGAATTGATCATTATTTACAATTGGTTCCCCATTGTAAATCCAATAACCATTTACTAGATCATAAGCAGATCCATCGGGTAAATCCACAGTCTCTTTGTATGGTCTGCGTGTAGCATATGTGATTAACGGATGTGTAGGCATTGAAATCGACCTCTAAAAAATATAATTGATAAGTAGGGATGCACAAAATTCGAAGGTGACATATTTTACTGATGAAAATTAAACATAATAAGAATAATCTCAGAGAAAGAATACGCCAATAAGTAAAATTAACATGATTGATCTGAAGAAGCCAATTCCCTCCCGATCTCTGGCTCGAAATGCTCTGAGACTCCGGGGTGCCCGCTGATACTCGTCATTTATGCCTCAAGCGGCTATTGCCTTCCCGCATTTCAATACAATCGGCCTATCCCAACACGTCGTTTTCCGTGCTCTATCACTTCAAGGTCGGCATTTCCGTTACCTTTATTCCTCGCCAGATTTCCTGCCTACGCTTCAACCCCAGTTACCATAGAGATTGCAAGGCTGGATACTGTACCTGTGGTTAACGGTTACACAGGCGGGCTTCCCACTTACTGGGTTGATCGGCATCGCAAATCCATAAATAAAGCATAACTTCCTTTGCGGTAAAGTCAAATTTTATCGCACGAATTATCACCAAACCACCATTATAGGACATTACAAATTCAACTACAGACTCGCCGGGTGGGGAATTTCGTCCTACTCCTTCTCAAAGCCGCTGTCGTCGAAATTCAGGGTACGGCTGTTCTCAGTCACTGTTCGTATGACGTGCTCCGGTGCACCGTTTGGGATGTCGGCTTCGATTTCCAAGGTCAATTTCACTTCCGATCCTACCAGACCCTCCAGGTGAGCGATCACCTCTTTTGCCACTTGGCTCGCGTCAAGCCCGACACGCGTGGGGTCCAGTTTCACCGACCCGTGGTAGCGCCTGGCTGCGAGGTGTGGAGTGGACGTCGTGAGTCCTTCTGTCGAAGGCTCACGTGCTTTCCCCTGTTCTTTCGATTCTTTGAAATGGTTGGTTTCCGGTCCCTCGGCGGTATTTGCGGCGCGTGATAGATCCGTATCCCTTTGCTGACGTGCCAATTCCGGACGGACAAGCAAGCCGGGGTCGTGGTCGGAAATTGCAATTTGCTCACCGAATCGCAGAGCACGATATCTCTTGGCTTCTTCATCATAGCTGTCGGCGTAGGCGAATGAATCCTGCTCCCAGGTGAGGAGCGAGAGCCCATCGCGTATGGCATGGAGCAGCACGGCTGGTTCCTTGAGCCTGGACAAATAGGGATATCGCGCGAAATCTTCCACGAGTTGCCGTATTGTAACGTGGTCTCCCCGCCACAGGGGTATGCGGTCCAGTTCCATGCGGAGACGAGTCCCGGCGAAGCTGGTTAGCAGCAACTCATCGTTGCGCATTCTTCTACTGGCCCGGTCTGCAAGAGCTCCTTGTCCACTCAACCTGATGGCTTGCCACTCCATGTCTGATTGGGAAATTTTATGCTCGGGCACCAGCAACCACTGGTAAGTCTCCCCGATACGCGCATTGACAGCGCTCTCGGCGGAGTTTAATTGGGATTCGGCCTGCCGCACCTGGTGTGGAGGAAGGTCGAGAGGTTCTTTGTCGGCAATTATCGACTGCCAGGCCAGGAATTGCCTTATTCCTTCCTCCAGTTCATGAAGGCGCGTTTCATCCGCCGCTAAAAAGGCCAAGGTGTTCCTGAACAGGCGCGGCGCGTTCCCTCGTGACTCCAATATGGACCCGGCAGCTGTGATGGCACGGCTTTCTGACCCTCCTTCACGAGTATGAGGGTAGTTCGGACCGAGTATCACCAGGCTCACTTCCTGGTCATCTTGCACGTCATGACCCGATGAAGGAAGGAGGTGAACTTTTTTGAATTCACCCCGGTTTTTCAGTTCTGCCTTCAGTCTGCGAGCAATCTCCTCATCTACCTTGTCGCGATTTTGCCGGAACTCCTCGGCTCGACTTTCGGCAAGATTGGCTACTGTCGGCTGAGTCGAATACCAGTAGCGCGCGCCATCCTGGTACAGGAAAGTGGCCTTGCTTCCGAGTCGCCTCATGGCATCGCCGAACACTGCGGGGGACTCTCCCGGAATGACGCACCCCAGCTTGATCCACCGGTCTTCGATTCCCTGGTTGGCCGCTGCCGGGATGGGAGCAGAGCCAAGATAGATCGAGCGAGCGACCCGACGGCAGGCACTGTACTTACCCAGGTTGGGAACCTCCCTGTCGATCTTCAAGGGCAGTGAGTTGACGCCGTCTATGTCACGTTCGATGACGGGGCGCCAGTATTCCGGTATATAACGCATGAGTTCGGATTGCACTTGGGGATCGTCCATGGGAACGTGGGCCGGCAGTATCAAAGGATTGCGGTCACCCATTTCCCAGAGACTGTGTATCACTGTCGCCATAAACCTCAAGACGCCACGCGTACGTTGGAAACTCTGTAACGTCGACCAATCGGTGTAGAGACGCTCAAAGACTTCGGGGTGAATGGGATACGCCGCCTTGATTCGTTTCTCATATTCCCCCTTTGCGCACTCCGGAGGAAATTCCTGCTGGCTATCGCGGTAGAGGTCACAAAAGGCCCGGGCTACGTTATCACGGGTTGCGAAGTTTGACGGGTCGACAATGGGTTGAAACAGACGACGGCGTACAATTTCGAAACTCTCTTCCGCACTCGCCGGACGCCACGAGGAATCGATCCGTCTTAAAACGTTTCCCAGAAGGCTGAGCGCGGCCCTTCCTCTCCGTCCACCTACCTCTACGTCATCAGTTTGAGCATGGGGTGATTCGGTGGCGTCCGAGGCCGGAAGGCTGATGACCAGGAGGCAGTCCCTCGCCAGCTTCGCCGATTCGGAAAGGGCTTGGGCGAAGGTGAACTGGGTCTCGAAATTCCCGGCGGGAAGGTCTCCCTCGTCGTGAAGTTGACGGGCGTAAGCCACCCATTCGTCGATCAAGATGAGGGAGGGAGCGTATTGGTTCAGCAGCTCACGCAGCACGTCTCCGGGGTTGGTGGCTCGTTCATCGTCTTCACGCACCCGTTCGTAGGCGCGGCGAGCTTCCGCTTCGCCACCCGCTGACTGCCCGAGTTGCCAGGCAAGCTCTCCCCACAACGTTCGTACTTGGGTGCCGTCAACCTTGGTGACAGGGTTGCCCGGTGAGATCCGGTTACCGACCAAAACGACACGGTTCACAAGGGGGAGTGATGCGACTCCGGAATCCTGCATAATCGTATCCATACCGGACAGTTCATTGACCGCCGCTCCGGAGAAGAGATGGTAAAGGGCCAGCATCGAGTGGGTCTTGCCGCCGCCGAAAGTCGTCTGAAGCTGCAAAACCGGGTCTCCACCCTTCCCTGAAAGCCGTTGCGCCGCGCCGCTCAATAGTTGTTTCAGACTGTCCGTCAAGTAGGTACGGCGGTAAAATTCCGAGGGGTCGAGGTATTCGGACGATCCTTCTCCGAGGTGTACCTGCCAGAGGTCTGCCGCAAACTCGGCCTGCTGGTACGTGCCACCAGCCACGTCCTGGTGCGGATTGACCACCTCGCGCCAGGGAGTCAGACCACTCGTTCCCCGGTTTTCAACAACCGCACTGGCGCTCCTGCGCCGTTTCGCCCTTGCCTGCTCGTCGAAGCGAACGCGCAGGAGTTCCATCTTCAAATCTTCGATTTTCCCGGCCTCCGGAGCCGAGACTGCCAAAAGGAGCCGGTGAGTCGAATCGAGGGCCCGGTAGGCGTCATCACTGGAGAATGCTTGTTGGTGCGCCCAACGATTACGGATGACCCGCAACTCGCTCACGAGACTCCGTTCAGTAAAACCAAGGGTGTCTCGATAGACTTCGTTCCAGGACTCCCACATCACTTTCAGGAGTGCTGCGACGTCCAAGTTGGAAAAGTGCTCATTCACGTCCCGGACCGGTTCTCTGAGGATATTCTGCAACGTTTGCGCAGAAAGTTCCCTGTAGTGACTGGTGAATTCATGTGAAACGAACGGCATTAGCCCATCTTTAAGCGTGTCCAACGCGCTGCCTATGCGATCTTTGTTGCTTGCTGCCATGTGATCCTTTTTAAAATTACTCGTAAAGCGCCCCGCGACGCTTGAATTCAGTCGCTATGGAGTTGTAAATTGCACGGGCCTCCGATTCGGCGAGGGCTGCATCCGCATCCGTAGCTTCCGGCCAGTTACCGGGATATCTTGTTTCCACCGCCCACTCGGTCAATTCGGCCAGGTCGGCGTGCGTAGTCCTTACTGACCAACTTTCCGGTAGACGGTTACGCAGAGCATCCAGGTCATGAGTGAACGAGAATTCGATTCCTTCAAGCACGAGGGCAGCCTTCAACGCCTTCTCCGTTGACTGTTGACAGAGCCAGCAAACGTGACGTGGAGCAGTCGGAATGCCTGTCATCAATCTTGAGGCGACACTGAGGTCTTCTTCAGAGAACCGTAGCCAGCGGAGAGCCTCATGCAATATGAGATCAGGGCTGTTCATAAACGGTCACTCCTTCTCGAAGAGCGGCGTGGAGTATGCTTCCTACCACGTCACCTCGACTCGCGATCTCATCCGGCGTGGTCACCACGATGTCCTTACTGATTGTGAGGTCGCCCAGAGATCGTCTTATCTCTACCGCTGCACGTCGTTTGTCTTGAACATCCCCCATCACTACGAGCAGGTCCACGTCGCTCGACACGTTGGCGGTTCCACGGGCATAGGAACCGAACAGCACCACGCGAACCGGTTGGAATCGCCCGACGATTCGGTCCACCATTGTAGAAATGATCGTCTCAATGGTCATTGCGCAGTCCCTTCATCGCTGATAAAGGACGTTTGCCAGGATGATCTGCCTACTTCTCGAGCCAGGCGAGCGATCTCCGGCCAACTCTGAATCAGGGAGTTGTAGACCAGGGCTTCTTGAGAACGCTTTTTCAGGTCACAGATACGGTAGAGGCGGTAAGCCAATTCACGGGAGGGTTCCACATTGGCTCCGAACCTGTCCATCATCTCGGCTGCGACAGGCTCTCCCTGATCCAAAAGACGGACCATGTGATGGGTTGTCTCCCAAATCGTGAAATTTCGTTCATCCTGCGGGTTCCAGTCTTCCTTCAATTCCTCAGGCCGGTACAGGCGCACCTTGCCCGCACCCGATTCCAGTATCCCTGCCTCAACCAGTCCTGAGACGCTGGTGTTCTTGGCTTTCGAAAGCGTCTCGGCCACGCCGAATTCTCCTTCCGTGAAACCCGACTGCTCGAACCAGGCCAACGCCCAGCGAGTCTGGGCATCAAAGGCTCCTTCCTGTTCCTCCAGTACCTCATCCAAGGTCTGGTTGATGAGATTGAGGGCCTCACGCACGGACATTGCCTCGCCGCTCGCATCCAGTACGCTAGCATAACGAGTGAATACCGCCATCCCTGGTCCGATAGCCGCCTGCGCCAGGTCCACCGGGGCGATGTTACCCGTCTGCATCTGATGCAATGCCGTTGGTAACTCGGACTTGAGAGCGTTTACAAACTCTCTGCGAGTAGCCACTGGAGCGTCCGTGGACCGAAGGCGGCACACCAAAATGACAGAGGATGCTAGGGCATTGGCTCCAATCTGCCGACTACGACCGGTTCTCTCAGTTCGCATTGGCCACGTACCAACTATATTAAACCCGGTTGTGACTAGTGCGGACAGCATTGTATCCCATCCGGAAGATGCCCATCTACCCTGTCTTTCTTCCTCTTGTTTGTAAGCATAAAAAATGGATGATGGAAATTCTACGCTGGAGTATTTTCGTACTAATTCTAATGTTTTGACAAGCAATGCTTCAAATCGCTGTTTTGTATTTTTAAATCTAGGGCTAGCAACCATCTCCTCTTCCTTGGGTGTCAAGATTCCATGGAATAAATCAGTGTGAATGTTACGCAATAGTGGACGCAACCACACATAGAAATAATCAGATAGATCTGCGTACCCGATATTGTCATAGTAAGGAGGATCAGTAATGGTAACAGGACTCTTGCTGGCATGGATGGCTATTGACGCATCTGCTTGGTATGCCTTCCCATTGTTGACTTTAATAGGCAGGCGATCGACTACTCTTGCAATCCATTCGACTTGGGCCATCCAATTTTGTGTAGCGTCATAAAAAAGGTTTGACTCGGCAAAGTCCCATATCATTGAAAGAGTCTGCATTGCAAAAGTTCCGGCGATAAAGTCGCCGGAACTTTGCCATCGAGCGTATCTAGAACAACTATTTGCCATTCTACCTATAGCCAATGCCAAATATGTCCATAAGACATCAGTATAACTAATATTTCCATTTGCTTGTAATGTCTGTCGAATTTCTTCCAAAAGGTCACTTAAAATAGTTAATCCAGTTAACTGGCGCAAAGTGAATAATTCGTACCATTCCTTGACTCCATAAGCCTGAATTGCAAACCCCAACGCCTTTTTTGGAAGAGTTCCAGTCGGTCTCCAAGTCGGTTTGGCGGATACAGCCATTCTTACGTGTTCATCAGTAGGCGACAGAAACAGCCGTTTGCGGTCACCCTCGGCAACTATCGCAGTCATCTGCTCACCCATCTTTCCGGCTCTGGACTGTTCACGAACGTATGCCAGCGGCGATGTCGTATTGCACGCTATACAGGTCGCACCATTGCGGTTCACCGTGCCTTCCTTCGGCACACCGTCCTCGTGGTTTTGCACTACGAAGCAAATAACTTTTGCCTGACGATCGACTACCGGTCTCGTCCAATGCTGATTGTTCGGTTTCTTGGAAAGTTGAAAGTTCACCATCAATGGCATCGTTATCCCACACGCCGGATTGGGGCATGGAACGGTGCGCGCCCACAACCAGGCAATCACCGTGGCTTCTTCTCCATCTGGAAGCCGGACCTTTGGGTACAGGTGTCCGATGCGACTCTCGGCCTCGTCTCGCATCCATTTGCCATAGTATCGGATGTCGTCGGCAAGTCCCGCGGTCCCATGCCAAGTTGAACCACCCTTAATATCAGCGGCATCCGGGTTCACGGGTGATCTGCCGGCAAACTTGGTAGGCAACTCGATGAGCGCCTTGTTGATGAGCACCGCGACGGGGTTGAGATCGGACGCAATGGCGCGCAGACCAAGCCGCTGCGCCTCCAGGGGAATGGAACCACCCCCGGCGAAGGGATCGTAGATCGGCGGTGCGTTGTCATTCAAGTAACGTAGCACATCGGTTGGCCTGTCCTTGTCGGGGGGAGTCTCACCACGCGAGCGGGCAATGGAACGAGCAATCTCATATCTGGCTTCGTTCTGAACCTCCCTTGATGCAGGTATTCTCTCGTCGGTACTCTCCCACTTGACGACCTGTCGGATGATGTTGTGAAGCCGGGTGCGTTCGGTGAGTTGCTCCTGTTCAGTGGGAAATTCGTCAGGGCAAGAGGATGGGTCATCCACCATGCTGGCAAAGATGACGGCGCGGCAGGCGGCTAGCGGCCTGCGCGCCCACCACAAGTGAAGTGTGGAAGGGTGCCCGTGCCTGATCGACTTCTCCCGCTTTGATTCTGCGTTGATCTCGTCCAGTGGAAGGTCCACTTCGATCAGCTTCTTGCGTACAATCATGACGGCACCTCGGCACGAGCCAGCAACTTCGGCAGGTCGTAATTGACGCTGGTCACGCCAAAGTCCGGCTCCCGGCGAAATGGCTTGCGGACGTAGTGGACATGATCCGCTCCGTCATCTTGGAATTCCACGATTGCCAGGATGAAGTCATCCGGTTTGTTCAGGGAAGTGAGGATTTCGTTCCTGGTGACCGTCACGGTCGACGCGCCATGAACCCTGCCCTTGACTTCGATGAACCGGAGCTTGCCGGTGCCGGGCACACGGCTCTCGAGATCATAGCCGAGCTTGTCCGACTCTCGATCCACCGGTTCGAATCCAAGTCCACGCTCGATTTCCATGACCGCAGTCCTGGCCCTGGCCGCAGCCGCCTGGGTATCTCGACTTGCCGGAGACGCGCTGACCACACCAGTCATCTTGCGAAGGAGTCCAACTGGTACCACCAGTACACCGCCCAACGCAACAGGGGGCAATGGCGACACCTGACGCTCGCGTTGAATCTCGTCCATGCGTTTCTGCAGGCGTGCTTGCAGGTCATCGGCCCTTCGCCGGGCTTCTCCGGAGTTGAGTCGCGCATTGGGTTTTCCAACTTGCTCCTGCAACTGGAGGTCGGCGGCCCGGTGGTCCCAGTAGGCGATCTCCTTGGTCAGGCGTTCCTTGACCGCTACTTCTGTCTTTGAAAGGAGTTCTGTCTTTCGCGACCGTACCTGTTCGAGGTGGGCGGGCACCAGGTGAGAAACGGCATATTCGACGGCCTTCGTTTCCAAATCTCCATTAATCCAGGCACATTCAGGGCGATTGACGATCTTTTCCACGCTTGGTTCCCTATCGCTCAAAGGTCGGTAGTCGAGGTAAGGCGCATAGTCCTGGCCCAAAACCGTGGAATCCGCATTCACCTCCACGTAGAGAACCTTCCTGGAGATGGTCCTCTGTTCTCCGGAGCGTGTGCGGCTTCCGTCCTGGATGCTGTGTTCCAAGTACAAAAGAACCCTAGGTTTGTCACTTGCGTCATTGTCGTCGACAAGCGCTGAGCTTTGCCGGAGCAATCCTCGATGCCGCTCCAAGGTCGAGTCTATGGTGGCATCCAATAGCGGGTGACCGGGGCAGACAAACGACGCTGGGGGTCGACCGGGAGAAGACATGAAAACTTTCTCAAAGGTGATGCGTTCATATCGCGGCAGGACCGGTTCACCCAAGCCGATCAGCCGGTCGCGATCTCGCACCTTTGCCGGCACATGGGTGATTTGATAGCGCCGGGTCTCCCGCTCTTTCACACCTCCGCCAAGACGTCTGAATGCCTCGATGAAAAATGACTCGATGTAGTGAGGTTGGAGCTTCCTGACCTCAGCCCGTTCCATTTCTTCCCGAATCTCCAGGACCTGACTGGTGTCCATTGAATCCTGAACCAGAGCAGATCCGGAGAGGAGATCCTGGACCCGGGTCTTATCGAAAGCATCGCTGACCGCCTTTGTCAGGCGAGCTTGAACTTCGGGACGCTCCCCGTACCTGATGGCCTCCAGCAGGAGCTCGCGCAGTGGTTTCCCGTCGAACTGCACCTGGCCCAACACGTCGAACACTTGACCGCCAAGCGCCTTCCTCGCTTCCTCCAACTTCTCCAGCAGGGTGTAATAGACGTCGCCCTCCCTGGTCTCCTCCGCAATCAGGTTCCAAAGGTGACAGACCTCGGTTTGGCCGATTCGGTGAATGCGCCCGAATCGTTGCTCGATGCGATTCGGATTCCAGGGAAGGTCATAGTTGACCATCAGGTGAGCGCGCTGGAGGTTGATGCCTTCCGAGGCAGCATCGTTGGCCAGAAGAATCTGAACCTGCGGATCGTGCAGGAAAGACTCTTGGATAGTGCGCCTTTCCTCTCTCCTGATACCGCCGTGGATCATGACCACCGACTCCTGGCGACCCAAGAGGGTAATAATCCGTTGGCAGAGGTAGTTGAGGGTGTCCCGGTGCTCGGTAAAGATGACGAGTTTTTGATGCGGAGACGGTGCGAACGACTCTTCGATTACTTTTCCTGCATTGGTAAACAACCGGTTGAGCAGGTCAGCCAGTTCTTGCCATTTCTTGTCTTTACCGCTGGCCCGAACCGTTCGAGCCAACGATTCCAGACGACGCAAGCTCTGAATCTCCACTTCGAACTCGCCGACGGTCCGTGCAGCGGTAGCGCGATCCAGAACCTGCTCCTCGGCCTTTGCGAGCTCTTCATCGGGCGCCTCATCGAGATCTGCAATGTCTTCCTCGTTCAACTGAAGGGAGCTGGCAGGGAGGGACGCGGTGAACTGCGAGCCTCGTTGTAATAGTTGAAGCTCACGGAGACGGCTTTCCAGCCGTTCCTTCCGTCGGCGAAGGGACTGGTAGATAGCCTCCGGTGAAGAGGCCAGTCGTCGTTGCAGGATGGTGAGGGCAAACCCGACGGTTCCCGCATTTTTGTCGTTCTGAAGCGCTTCGGCGCGGTTGAATTCTTCCCGTACGTAGTCGGTCACCTCCCGGTACAAACGAGCCTCGTTGTCAGATAACTTGAATGGAACTGCGTAGGCGCGTCGTTCCGGGAACAAAGGCGTGGTATCGAACTTGAACAACCTTTCCTTCACCATGCGACGCATCAAGTCCGAAACGTCGGCAATGTGCACGCCATCCCGGAATCGGCCTTCGAAGCGGTCTCCATCCAATAGTGCCATAAACAGTTGGAAGTCTTCTTCCTTGCCATTATGTGGAGTTGCGGTCAGCAACAGGAAATGGCGAGTACGGGTCGAGAGCATCTGACCCAAGCGGTAGCGTTTGGTGTACTTGATCTCACCGCCAAAGAAGGAGGCCGACATCTTGTGGGCTTCGTCACAGATCACCAAATCCCACCCGCCTTCCCGAGCGCGGAGCAAGGCTTGAACATCTTCGTCACGCGCCAGTTTGTCGAGACGCGCTATGGCCAGGGGTGTTTCGGAGAACCAGTTTCCCGTACGGGCGGACTCCAGCTTGTCATTGGTCATAATTTCAAATTTCAGCTGGAATCGACGGTAAAGTTCGTCTTGCCACTGCTCGGCCAGGTTGCCCGGACACACTACTAAGCAACGCTCCAGGTCACCGCGGGCCACGAGTTCTTTTACCAGCAGACCGGCCATGATCGTCTTACCGGCTCCCGGATCATCGGCAAGAAGAAAACGCAGCGGTTGACGGGTCAGCATCGATTCGTAAACTGCCGTGATCTGGTGAGGTAAAGGGTCCACGACGGATGTGTGAACGGCGAGTAGCGGGTCGAAGAGGTGGGCAAACCGGATCCGCTGGGCCTCGGAGACGAGACGGAAGAGGTGGCCGTCCCCATCGAAGGACCATGGAAGCCCGTGCTCGAGCACCTCCAAACTGGATTCGTCATCCCGGTAGAGGAGCCGGGTTCCCACGTGACCCGTGGTCGGCGTCTTGAAGGTGAGCTCAATTGCGGAGTCGCCGAACCATTTGACGTTGACGACTTCAGAGGGCCCATCCGCAGCCACTCCCCGAACAAGAGATCCGGAGGTCAGTCTTTCCAGCGCTGCCATGCCTCTCCTTCCTGCTTGTGATTGGGAACGGCTTGGTGGGCCCACCTGGGCTCGAACCAAGGACCGGCCGATTATGAGTCGGCAACTCTAACCAACTGAGCTATGGGTCCGTTTCCTGTCGCCGTACCGGTCAAAATGAGGGTTCCTCCCTCCTCCACTACCCGAGGAGCGGTGAACCTCCGAATCGCCTTTTTCCTGCTATGCAAAAAAGCCACGTCGTGAAAAATTAATATATTGAGCAGTAATGGATTCCGGCTCGGAGGCCGGAATGAGAATAGAGAAAAAACTCCGCTACTTGGTGAATATTCATCGTTGCCGAATTATAGTAAAAGGGCCGGAATGACAATGGAGTTAATTCCGCCACCACTCTATTGAGTGAATTGTATGAAGAGATGGAAAAGATAGCAAGCGAAAGTTGAGGGTTGGATGCAGAAATCACATAAAATTCAAAAGGGTGTCTGGCTTGGAAGTTTGGAAAAGTAGCGATATTTTATTATTCAAATCGATTTCACTTTCCTTCTCGCTGGATTCTGAAGATGGCTCGTCAACCGCTTTGCAGTGTACCGCTTGAGACGACGATTGAAGGAATCCGAGGGGCTCCAAAATCAAACAGAGGAATTGAAACGTCCAATATTTGTTTGAAGTTCCAAACTTCCAAGCCTGACTCTTTTTTGATCAACGTCCTCCCGAAACTCTCTTTAAAAATCGATTCTGCCAATTCAAGAGCTTGAAATTTTCTGAGATTCTACTGCTTAGGCCGGATCTACGGGGGCTCGATGCATTGCATTGGATCATTTATGCGTTGGAATGCGGCCATCTTCAAAGTCAATGAAATTTTCCTTTTTCGCCTGACAAGAGTGACTATTGCCTCATGCTAAAAAATCGTTCTCTGTCGATTCTACGGATTCGGGGTGCCCTGTTCAATTCAGCCGGAGTTTACGACAAAGCATGGAAAATGAAGCAGTCTCATAAACCCCTGCGATTCCTGAGCGGGTGGAGCGATATTCCTTAAACCGGATGAAGGCGATGATTCCAATCATAAGTCGGAAGGATGATGAAGAGAGGACGCAAAGAATGAGCCACGAAAAAAAACTTGACATTATCAGAATTTTATAGTATCATTTTAACAATAATGAGGAGATCGGATTTTCAGGTCGAGTGAAGAAACTGAAGAAATACCTGGCAGTATTCCGCGCAAGCAGGAATCCTGAATGTCTTGAATGCCCCTGGATTCCGGGTCTGGGCCCGGAATGACACGTTCCTGGCTTCGTGCTTTCCGCCGGAAATGACATGCTCCTGGATTGATGTTTTTCGCTGGAAATGACACGCTTTTGGCCGTTTTTCGCCTGGAATGACACGCTTTTGGCCGTTTTTCGCCTGGAATGACACACTCAAGCTATTCAGAAGAGGTGATTGGATTTTTAGATCGAGTGAAGAAACTGAAGAAATACCGGGCAGTATTCCGCGCAAGCAGGAATCCTGAATGTCTTGAGCGCCCCTGGATTCCAGGTCTGGGCCCGGAATGACACGTTCTTGGTTTTGTGATTTTCGCCTGGGATGAAACGCTCCTGGATTGGTTTTTTTCGCCTGGAATGAGACGCTTTTGGCCGTTTTTTGTCCGGCATGAGACGCTTTTGGTCGTTTTTTTACTCGGAATGGCAGCTTTTAGCTATTCAGAAGAGGCGATCGGATTTTCAGGTCGAGTGAAGAAACTGAAGAAATACCAGGCAGTATTCCGCGCAAGCAGGTTTCCTGGATATCTTGAGTGCCCCTGGATTCCGGGTCTGGGCCCGGAATGACACGTTCCTAGCTTCGTGCTTTTCGCTTAGGAAGACACGCTCTTGGATTGATGTTTTTCGTCTGGAATGAGACGCTTTTGGCCGTTTTTCGCCGGAAATGAGACGTTTTTGGCCGTTTTTTTACTCGGAATGGCAGCTTTTAGCTATTTAGAAGAGGCGATTGGATTTTTTAGATCGAGTGAAGAAACTGAAGAAATACCGGGCAGTATTCCGCGCAAGCAGGAATCCTGAATGTCTTGAGGGCCCCTGGATTCCGGGTCTGGGCCCGGAATGACACGTTCCTGGTTTCGTGCTTTTCGCCGGGAATGACATGCTCTTGGATTGGTGTTTTTCGCTTGGAATGACACGTTTTTGGCCGTTTTTCGCCTGGAATGAGACGTTTTTGGCCGTTTTTCGCCCGGAATGACGACGTTGCAAATAGCTGGAAGAAAAAAAACATGAACGCACTCTAGCCCCACAGTTCTGGGAGGAACTGAGATCTCGCCGTTCTATGAGCGGTGTTTCAATGCCAGAACGAAATTCCTCTGATAAAGGTGCAGTCCTGGAATGACTTCTTGCATCCTGATGCAGGAAATCCCTTGACACTCTCCTGTCCCTAACATAGGTTTAAGATTGCAATAACGCTTGTATCTGTTTGTCGGGTTACCCGATGAATAGAATAGTCCACATGCAGGCTGATGGGTAGCTCCCGGAAGCCGGGCAAATAATCGGGACATTTTCCTGTGATACAGGTGTTGTTGCAATAACCCGACGCCTCCAAGGCGTCATGCAACACACATCAGAATGGAGAGAATGTCATGAAAAAGACTATTTGCGTTTTACAGTTTTTATTCCCGTTTTTAATTAATCTCATTAAACCACCAGCTCTGCTGGTGCGAACCTAATAGGCTTTGCCGGTCAGACATGAGAAACGTATCCGTGTCCGTTAGCCGTGCTCGTGCTCGTGAACGGTCAGTGAATTCGACGGCACATTTTGGTTAACATAGAAACAATGCGATGAAGTAACTGTTTCCCTTCGTCAAATAAAGGAGGCTGGATGATCTTCAACACGTTTAAAACATCGAGAATAGCAGTGCATTCCATTGCGGAACCTCGGGCAAATGCATAGAATCGTTGCTTGTCAGGAAAGGAATTTTTTCCACAGCCTTCTGCGATATTGAGAGGAATCGACCATGAGGCCCTTTTCAGTTGGTCAACTCAGGCTGAGTATCCTTTTGGCAATGTTTCGATGACTTGGACAGATAACGCTAAAAATTCGATGGAACATTGGTATACATCGAGTTTTTCATGATCTAACATGGCAGCTTTTTTCGTTCACGAGCACGAGCACGTCTTACGATGACGAACACGTTTTGCCCCCATCCTGGGGGCCTCTTCAAGCCACCGGCTCTGCCGGTGGTGATGACTGATCTCACTGACATCCACACAAAACTTCCGAACCCGAAACTCCTTTCGTGCCGTGCGTTTCATACCCGTCGCGCTTCCACCAATCTATCCTACCCATTAACTCCTTAACCTTGAACCCCAATTTCACCATGTTCAAAGCACCTTTAGTGGAGGCATTGCAACCGATACCATCACAGTAGGTCACATACAGCTTTGATTTGTCGAGTCCACTTGTAGTCGCTTCAGACATCAATTTATGTGGTATATTGATTGAGGTCGGTATGTGTTCCAGTGCAAAAGCCTGCGGAGAGCGAGCGTCTATGACGATGATGGGTTCCTTATTGTTGAGTGCTTCAAAAAGATCCCAAGAATCGGTCTCATGGTTAAGTTTTGCTTGATAAAATTCAACGGAATTCATCTTTAAACGACCTTTCTCCTTAGCCATTTCCATCGATCCAACCTGCCTTGGTGAATTTCCAAAAAGAGGTGGGCTAACCGGATCCGCATTCCGGTAGAGGAGTGGGGGTTCCGCTCCTTCCTGCTTGTGATTTGGAACGGCTTGGTGGGCCCACCTGGGCTCGAACCAGGGACCGGCCGATTATGAGTCGGCAGCTCTAACCAACTGAGCTATGGGCCCGTTTCCTGTCGCCGTACCGGTCAAATTGAGGATCCCGCCAACGGGATTGAATGAAAAACTATCTCTGTCGATTCTACAATGCAAGACCGGAATCCTGCCTGGCGATAAATAAAAGCATGGGTTCCGCTCTCCTCCACTGCCAAAGGAGCGGTGAACCTCCGAATCGCCTTTTCCTGCTATGAAAGAAAGCCACATCGTGATAAAGTTAATCAATTGAGCAGTACTGGATTCCGGCTCGGAGGCCGGAATGACAATAAAGTTGATCTCTATGGATATGTCACCCCGAACTTGATTCAAAACCTAGAATACGGGTAGTAACCTACTGGATTCCGGCTCGGAGGCCGGAATGACAATAAGTATGCGTCATCCCGCTCCCGGATCATCCGTGATCCAGAATACGAGTAGTGCCGTACTGGATTCCGGCTCGGAGGCCGGAATGACAATAATGTTGATCTCTATGGATGCGTCATTCCGCTCCCGGATCATCCATGATCCAGAATACGAGTAGTGTCGTACTGGATTCCGGCTCGGAGTCCGGAATGACCAAGGAGCAAAAACTCAGTTAACGCTCTATAGATTGAATTGTATGAAGAGATGGAAGAGATAGCAAGCGAAAGTTGAAGGTGGTATGCAGAAAACACATAAAACTCATGGATTGTGGCCGAGTCCGTTCACGCCTGAATTGATATCCAATGCATTGGATTTGAGTGAACCCCAATGGGACAAGGTTTGCCATCAATTGGTTTGGTTGGAACAGTGCGATGGCGTGGGGAGGTTGGTGGCCATGGATTCTTCCGGAAACTGCCCTCGAGAACTCACCATACAACAAAACGTCCGGGCGCGAGTCGGTTACGGAGGAGGAAATTTCTGCGCGCATGGCGGCGTGGTCGTTTTCGTCGGAAACGAAGGAAAGTTGTATCGTCAATCATTGCGGGAAGGCCATGCGGTCGCCATCACGCCGGGATTCGGCCAATGCGCTTCTCCCCGGATTTCACCGAACGGGGAGTGGGTGGTCTACGTCTACGACAATGAAGGGGAAAGCGGATTGGCCCTGGTTCCGCTTTCCGGCAATCAATGGCCCATGAAATTGGTCACAGGAGCCGATTTTTACATGGACCCCCGCTGGTCGTCGGATGGCAAATGGATGAGTTGGGTTTGTTGGAATCATCCCAATATGCCCTGGGATGGCAGTTTCCTCCAGCTTGCGCCCGTATCGCCCACCCTGCTTTCCCAATCTCGTACCGGTATGGTGCTTTCCATTGCCGGAGGAAATGAAATTTCAATCATCCAACCCGAGTTTTCTCCCTCCAGTGATCAACTCGTCTACCTCAGTGATGAAAGTGGATGGTACAACCTGCACTGCTATCACCTGAAATCAAAAACGACACGCGCCCTGACCCAAGAACCCGCCGAATTGGGGGGGCCAGCCTGGATTCTGGGAATGCGTTGGTACGACTGGATGCCGGATGGAAAAAGGCTTGCCGTCATCCGCAGTGAGCAAGGCTTCTCTTCCTTGCAGATACTGGAGTGCGCAACTGGTAAAATCACTCCCTGGCCCGGGTTGCAATCCCGCTTTTCCCACTTGGAATCGATCTGCATCTCGGCAAAAGGAGAAGCGGTTTTGCTGGCATCTCACTCCCACACTCCCAAACAGCTGATCAAAACGGAATTGAACCAGGAAAAGCACGCTTTCCAAATCCTCAAACGTTCCTTCAATGAACAGATTTCGGCGGATCATTATTCCATTCCTGAAGCATTGCAGGCAAAAAATGAACGAGGCCAGGTCATTCACGGATTGTTCTACTCCCCGCAACACCCGCGTTTTGAATGCCAGGGTATGCCCCCCCTGGTGCTCCGGGTTCATGGTGGCCCCAACAGTCAAGCCTTGCCGAATTGGAACGGGGAGGCGCAATATTTCACTTCACGGGGTTATGCGCTCCTCGACCTCAACTATCGCGGAAGCAGTGGTTACGGAAAATCCTACCGGGATCTGTTGCGGGGAAATTGGGGAGTCTCGGACGTAGAAGACGCCATTTTCATGGCATCCTATTTAGTCGAGCAAAAGCGAGCGGATGCTGAACGCCTGGTCATCAAAGGCGGCAGTGCCGGTGGCTACACCGTCCTGCAGGTGATGGTACGTCATCCCGGGGTTTTCTGCGCGGGAATTTGCTCGTACGGGATTTCCAACATGTTCAACCTGGTGCAGGATACCCACAAATTCGAGAAACACTACACCGATTCCTTGATTGGCGTCCTCCCGGAAGCCGCTCCCGTCTTCCATGAGCGTTCTCCCCTCTTTTTTGCCAACCGCATTCAACGCCCCTTGCTCCTCTTCCAGGGAGATGAGGACCGGGTGGTGCCGAAAAATCAAACGGAATCCATGGTCGAAGTCCTCCGCCAGAACAAGATTCCCCACGAGTATCATTTGTTTGCAGGCGAAGGCCATGGATGGAGGAAACAGGAAACCATCAACCGGTATTACCAGGCCACCAGCGCATTTCTAGAGAAATACGTCATCTTTTCCGTCTGAAACCCGGGAACTCGGTTTTCTTCAAGAATACCGTGATTGAATGAGTTGAACAAATCGTTCCATTCGAGCAGAGCGCGATCCTTTCACCAGCACCAGGTCGTCTTCTTGAACGATTGATTGAAAAGCTTCTACCAGAGCAGTCATGTCATCCGTCCAATACGCATTCTTTGAAGATCTGTCGTCATGCTGCCATCCTGCCATATATTGGCGCGCTTCGTTGTCACCAAAGGCAAAAAGGAATGCCACCTTGGCGTTTCTCATTTGCCGTCCCAATTGAAAATGGAGACGATTGCTTTCCCGACCCAGTTCGGCCATAGCGCCTGCCACCACGATCAAGCGACGCGCAGGGTAAGTCTGTTTCAAAGCATCGATCACTTCGCGGAATGAGGTCGGATTGGCATTGTACGTATCATCGACCAATAAAAACGTCCCCATTTCCTGTAATTGAATCCTGCCTTTGATGGTATGGGACAAAGCGCTGGTCGCTTCGCGGAGCGACTCCAAGGGGACCTGGCTCAAGTGAAGCAAAGTGAGCGCTCCCAATAAATTTCCGAGCAGCAAAGGGTTCCCGAACGGTGTTTCAAAAGTCCGACCCAACCATTCGAAGCGGCTCCGACGGGGTGAAGAGGAAATGAGTTTTGCCGTAAAATCCGCTTTCTCCGGAACATCCCAGTCTTGGAATCCATAAGTGAATGCGCGAATTTCGTACTGGTGCGCATAGCTTCTCACGATATCCAGGTGCAACAGGTTAGCGGGGAAAGCCGCAATGGAACGAGGAGCCATCCCTGCAAACAATCCTGATTTTTCACGAGCAACGCCCCGGGTGTTTTCTAAAAACTCCAGGTGGCTTTCCCCTATATTCGTTATCAATCCCAAGTCGGGTTGGACCACTCGAGAGAGCGTCGCGATTTCTCCGAAGTGGTTGGTGCCCATTTCAATAACACACCACGACTCCGCCAGGTTGGCGGATAAAATCGTCAGGGGTACGCCTACAAAATTATTGAAGTTTCCCTCAGTGGCATGAGTTTTCGCATCCAGAGACTGACAGAGACTGGCGGCGATTTCTTTCGTTGATGTTTTTCCATTGCTGCCTGTGATGCCGATCACCTTTCCCGCTTTTAAACGGGTGCGATACTCTCGGGCGAGGTCCAGCAGTGCTTTGTTGGGATCGCTCACGGCAATGAGAGGAATGCTGCAAGATAACCACTCGGGAGATATTTTGCTGCTGGAAGCGACGATTCCACCTGCCCCTTTTTCCAATGCTTGCTTGATATAAAGATGTCCGTCGGTGGATTCTCCGCTTAAGGCAAAAAACAAATCACCCGGATGGACGTTCCTGGAATCGGTAGAGAGTTGGCGGAAGCATGTTTCCGCAGGCAGGTGTTGCGCATGTCCTTGCAGGATTTGAGACAATTCTCTCACTGTGTAGGAATGGTTCATTGTATACCTTGTTGATCCTTGCTTGACCTGATGTGGACATGCATTTTTAATAACAGGAGTATCCTGGTGTGGATGTCATCCTCGCGAACACGGGGATCCCGATTCCGGTCTGTTTGCCTTCCCCTGGATTCCTGGTCGAGCCAGGAATGACACGGAGTGAATGGGTCATCCTCGCGAACGCGAGAATCCGGATTGCAGTCTGATTGTCTACCCCTGGATTCCTGGTCAAGCCAGGAATGACACGGAGTGAATGGGTCATCCTCGCGAACGCGAGAATCCGGATTGCAGTCTGATTGTCTAGCCCTGGATTCCTGGTCGAGCCAGGAATGACACGGAGTGAATGGGTCTTCCTCGTGAACGTGGGAATCCCGAATCCGGTCTGTTTGCCTTCCCCTGGATTCCTGGTCGAGCCAGGAATGACACGGAGTGAATGGGTCATCCTCATTACGGTCTGTTTGCCTTCCCCTGGATTCCTGGTCGAGCCAGGAATGACATGGTGTGAATGGGTCAATCCTCATTACGGTCTGTTTGCCTTCCCCTGGATTCCTGGTCGAGCCAGGGATGACACGGATTCCTGAGATGTGAGGATTCCATGACATATTGAATGGATTGAATGCTTATCTTGAAATCTGATGATCTATTTGGTGGATTTGTCGTCACTCAACTGTCGAAAAAATTGTTTCAGGGACTCGGAACCCGACTGCCGAGGGGACAAACGACAGTTGAGAATCCCCCCCTCTCGGACAACCACGTTTCCGGGGGGTGTGGTTACTTTGCCTTTCAATTCTCCTCCGGGAAGGATTTTGACGATTCCCCTGCAAACAATATCTCCCTGGATTTTACCTTTCACGGTCACGGTTTGCGCACGGATGGGACCTTTCATACGGCCTTTTGTCTCAAAAACCACTTCCTGGTGTCCCTCGACGGAGCCGGAAATAGTCGCATTGATGATAACCGTATTATCGACAGTCAACTTTCCTTCGATTTCAGTTCCCTCTCCCAGGTAGTGGATTGATTTTTTATTTGAATCGTTCATAGGGTAGCGCATTTTGGCATGATCACGTCAAAGAGAGACTCAGGCACCCGATAATCCGATTTGAGATAGCTGTTGTTTTAATTCCTTAAAGGTATAACTCGCGGGATAGTTGGGATAGTCCTTTACGATTCGGGACGTGGGACGAAAAAACAGACCGGTGTCGGCTTCTTCCAGCATGCTCAGGTCGTTGTAGGAATCTCCAATGGCAATCACGTGAAAATTCAATGACTTGAATGCCGCCACTGCCTTTCTTTTCTGATCTTTTTGACGGAGTTGATAATCGCGTATACGGCCCTTGTCATCAACGATCAAAGAATGACAGAGAACCGAGGGGGAGTGAAGTTTGGCAAAAAGAGGCCGGGCATAGTCAACAAAGGTATCTGAAAGGACGATTACGGTACAACGACCCCGCAACCAGTCCAGGAACTCAGGGGCGCCTTCCAGGGGTTCCATTTTGGAAACAACATCCCGAAAATCGTTGATCGTCAATTGATGAGTTGCCAGCAAAGACAGGCGTTTTCTCATCAATTCGTCATAATCCGCCACGTCACGAGTGGTCAGTTTAAATGCCTCGATTCCTGTTATTTCAGCTAAATTTATCCAGATCTCGGGAACCAAAACTCCCTCCAGGTCGAGGCAAGCGAGGAACATTTTTTTCGATTCCGACATGGGCGATGCTTCAAGATTGCAGGTATTGAAATGGTAAGTTAAAATGGAGCCTGGTTGTTTTACGAAAATGAGAGTATTGGCTCAGGTCAAAAATCGCAAGCTCGAATGAATCATCCTCGTCATCATGAACCCGGATTCGAAACGGATACGGCGCAGTCGGCAATGAACAGGTCATGTAAAAACCTGGTTTCCTGGAGTTTTCTCCTGCTGTTTTTTGTGTTGTCTTGCTCCACAAACACAGCAACGCCCCCCTCAAGAAACTATGACGCAGCTTTTCCCTCCCCGTTGATTGCTGAAGTCTTGATGAGAGTCCAATTGGATTACGTGGACCCGGAACGATTGCTTCCGCAACGAATGCTCCAGGGCGCTCTCGATGAACTCTCCATCGCAATCCCGGAAATTCAAGTGAAATCAAGGTTGGAGCGGAATTCTCACATCCTCGATCTCATAGTGGAAACGCGGAATGAAGAGATTACTTATCAATCTTTGCGTGACCTGGATGAATTGAATCAACTGCTGCAACAAATGGTATCCTCCATCAAACGTTCCTGGAGCGCTTCCGCGCAGATTGACAAAGTGGAACAGGCCTTGATCGTGGGACTGCTCTCTGAATTGGACCCCCATTCCACTTTGTTGGCCAAAGAAATTTACGAAGAATTTCAAGTCAATACTCGAGGTAATTTTGGAGGCGTGGGTATCGTGGTGGGAATCCGCAACAACCAGATGATCGTTATCACCCCCATCGAAGGGACGCCTGCAGCCAAGGCAGGCATCCGGGCCATGGACCGGATTGTACGCATTGGTGATGAGGAAACTGAAAATATGAATATGGCGGACACTGTTAATAAATTGAGAGGACAAACCGGTACCCCGATCACGCTGCATATCATGAGAGCCGGTTTCAGCGCTCCTAAAAAAATTGAATTGATGCGAACCACTATCCAAATCGACAGCGTCGAGTCGGTCGACCTGAGCCCACAGGCCGAAGGTGTCATCCGTTATATAAAAATTAAAAATTTTCAACAAAATACGGATGAAGACCTTGCTTCCAAGTTGCGCGATATTGATCAACTCAAAGGACTGATCATCGATATCAGAAATAATCCTGGAGGATTGCTATACCAGGCAGTCAGGGTTTCCGATTATTTCCTTCCTGACGATAAAACGATTGTGGCAACCTTGGGAAACCTGCAGAATTCTTCAAGCTACCGCTCCCACTGGGGTTTGAATAATAAGAAACTGGTCACAATTCCCATCATTGTCCTCATCAACAACGGCAGCGCCTCCGCCTCGGAAATACTCGCGGCGGCGTTAAAAAACAATGACCGCGCCATCTTGCTTGGAGAGCAAACCTTCGGCAAGGGATCCATCCAAACCATAGAGTCGCTTCAAGATAATTCCGCCCTCAAATTGACAGTGGCCCGCTACCTCACTCCCGGAGACAAGTCGATCCAGTCGAAAGGAGTGACCCCCGATATCGCCTTGTACCCGGTCGTCATTTCCGATGACCAACTGCGTTTGATTCGGGAGAAAGACTACCGGGAAGAAAACTTGAGGGGACATTTTCAGGTTGCCGAACAAGCCGGCGAACCTTTGGCCGCCCTGCCTTATGTTGTTTCAGAGGTAGAGAACCCGGACGACGTTATAGTGGGAGATGAATATACGAAAGAATCATTGAATGAGGATTTTTTTATTGAGATCGCCCGAAAAATTTTAAACGAGTATCAGGGTGACTCCGATCAAACTCTCCTGGAAACCGCATTGCAAGTGCAAAAAGACATGATGCCGCACCAGGATGCTCTCATCGTGGAAGCACTGGGAGAACGCGATATCGACTGGCAGCATGCCTCCTCAAAGACGGACCCCCAACTGCAAGTTGAAATTCAAACTGAAATTCTGACAAGCTCCCTGAAAAACTGGATTCCGGCACCCGCTTTGATTCCTGCGGAATCGCAGGTTCGTTTCCGGGTAAGCGTGAAAAACGTGGGAAGTGAACCCGTCAGTCGTTTGATAAGCCTGACGGGAAGCGAACATTCGGTTTTTGATGGTCACCAGTTACCCTTCGGGTACCTGGCTCCCGGCGAATCGCAAGTAAAGACCTTCGAGATGGAAATTCCCAAAGAGATGAACAACAGCGTCCATGCAATTGATTTTGAATTTGTAGATCACCAATTGCAAAAAAGGGCGGCTGATCGAATATTTCTGGCTTCCGGAGCCGCACCTGCGCCCAAATTCTCGTTCCGCCTCGAGCTTTTCGATGATGGCCGTTTTGGATCGCAAGGCAATGGGGACCAAGTGCTCCAGGCTGGTGAAAAGATCGCCCTCCGGCTTAAAGTGCTCAATTCCGGAGACGGGGATTCCGAGGATTCGTTGGTTTTATTGAGAAACCGGGGAGAACAAACGGAGGTTTTACTCTCCCGCAGTCGATTTGCTTTGGGAGCATTGCCCTCCGGAGATGAAAAAGAGGCGCTTTTATTGTTTCAGGTCAGCGATCACGCTGTTCTTGAAACATTGGAGTTGTTCATCGAAGTGCATGACGTCGTCTCGAGTCACAGCAATTTGGTCTATCAATTCTCTCCGCACCAACGCGCCAATGCGTATTATCAAGCCCCTACGATCGACTATGAATTAAAAGATCCTGCCAATAGAAATATTGATCCGGTAACTAAACTGAAAACGGTAGAGTTGAAGGGAATCGCCCTCGACGATCAGCAAATGAAAGACGTCTACATCGTTTTGAATGAAAAGAAAATTTTTTATCGAAGCAACCTGGAGAATCATTCCCTCCGTGATCTACCATTTTCTACCATGGTCCCATTGGAGGAAGGGCACAATCGAATTTTAATTTTTGCCCGGGACCAGGATCATTTGACGGCGTTTGAGGAAATTCAATTGTGGCGCGAGCGTTCTTCATAGGTCCCACGTGCAGCACGTGGGACCGCTTGCCTTTTCACGAAAAGGTTGCTTCAGAAGAACTATTTCCTCCGTTTTTTAACAACAGCTTCCCGCAAAGATTTCCCGGCAGAAAACTTCACGACTTTAGTGGCAGGAATTTTCAATGCAGCCCCTGTTTGGGGATGACGGCCTTTTCTTGCTTTACGTTTGACGACTGAAAACGTACCAAATCCCACCAAGGGAATGGTATCTCCTTTCTTTAGCGTTTTTAGAATTGTGGAAAGGGTGGCATTTAAATGTCTTTCCGCACTGGCTTTCGAACCATTTACTTCATTTGCAATGGCTGCAATCAATTCCGCTTTTGTCATATTCCTCCTGAATCTGTATTTTTTTTGAAGATGGGTTAAACAACCAATCTCTTTATATCAGGATCTCAGGGGAGACGCAAGCGCTGGCGCAAAATTATTGAGAAATCGACCTCATCGATTCTTGTTGTTTTCATTTTTCAAGGAGAGGAACAATTGATAGGCATTTTGCGGAGTTTCACTATGGTGTACGATGGACCGGACTGCTTGGAGCATGGCGACAGGGGCTTCAGACTGAAAAATATTTCTTCCCATATCCACGCCCAGAGCTCCTTGCTGAATCGCCTTATAGGCCATTCTCAAGGCCTCCAATTCCGCAATTTTTTTGCCTCCCGCAATCACGACAGGAACCGGGCAACTGGCCGTAATGCTCTCAAAGTCTTCTTCGACATAATAAGTTTTGACATAGTGCGCCCCCAGTTCCGCGCAAATCCGCGTGGCCAGTCTGAAATATTTCGCATCCCGTGCCATGTCCCGACCGACGGCAGTCACTGCCAGCGTGGGAATGCCGTAACGGATCCCCATATCCACCATACGGGTCATATTGATCACGGATTGCGTTTCAAACTCACCTCCTATGAAGACTTGCAAGGTGATGGCAGCGGCATTGAGGCGTATCGCGTCTTCAATATCCACCGCAATTTGCTCGTTGGAGAGTTCTTTGAGCATGCTCGGTCCTCCCGAGACTCGCAGTACAATCGAGTTGGTGGTGGATGGAGGAATGATACTTCGCAAAATTCCCCGGGTTAACATCAAAGTGTCGGCATAAGGAAGCAAGGGCAGGACACTGATGTCGACTCTTTCCAAGCCTGTGGTAGGACCTTGAAAATAACCGTGATCAAATGCCAGCATGACCGTCCTCCCGGATTCCGGATTGAAAATACGAGCCAGGCGATTTTTCATTCCCCAATCCAGGGAATTGGATCCTTTGAGAAAAAATCCCTCCGTTTTTTGAGGGATGTCCGCGTAAAATTGTTTGCTTGCTTTATTCTCGGAGAGCTGGGGCATACGACCTTTCTTAAAGACCGATTTGTATGCATATCATGAAAATAAGGATACGGGAAATATGAAGTTGAACCAAATCCATATCCAGGAAGGTACCATGGTTAAGATATTAGAACTCTTCCCTGATGTCGATGATTTTTTGTTATTCGATTCTTTCCAGGTTGCAATGGAGTCAATCACTCTCCATCGAGATCAGGGAAGGGACGGGTATCCCGTCAATTCCACGTAACCATTTCCCTGGACTGGTTGTGATCGAAACGTTCCTTTGCCATGCACCGCTCCTTCCCAGTAGGTAAGAGAAGCGCGGAATTCCTGTTCATCGAGGAAGGGAACGAGGTCGAGGTTCACGTCGTATTGGGGAATGAGCAGGTTCCAACGAGATGGATAGCGAATCCCTGATACGGCACTCTGCCAATATTCAAAGTTTTGCAGGTCTATTTGCCGGGCAGAGAGTGGATGGGATTCTCCATGCGGCGAGACAAGCAGCCCGCTGCTGGCAGGATCGATGCGACCATCTTTCAGTCGCATTTGATAAATCATCAGGTCCCAACCGTTCGAAAGCTGCAAGGCAATCCAATCCCAACCGACCTGGTTCGATTGCAAGGCGCTGGAACTCCATTCCCGGTCCATCCAGCTCAGTCCCTCCAGTGCATATTCTTGATCCCCGACTTGTAATCGCCCCTTGGTTCGCAAGCGAGTGAACGAATAGTAATAGGAAGCATTGCCGCTTTCCTCTCCTTTCCGGCTCAATCCCTCTTCGCCCTGCAGGACCAGGTCTTTCTGCGGCGTCAACTCCAGGTTCAAAGAAACATTGCCTTCTGAAACCTGAATCCTCAGGGGAAAAAAAGACTTTCCAACACTGCGCACGGACCAATTTTCCAACCATACTCGAAAAGGTGATGCCCGTGCTCCTGCCAACTGCAAAGCTGCCCGACTGAATCGTTCGAATTGGTGATGTTTCAGCAATTGCGTATCCGTGAGGGCAAAGTGTCCCATATAAACCTGCCGGGTCGCCCACCGGGAAGATCGCGAGTCCCGATTGGGGGAGAGGGAAGTACGGAACAGGGTGAACTGGTAGCCGAAATGCCGATTGTTCGTGGTTTTCAAATTCCCGCTGAAATACCACCATTCGTTGCGGAAATCGGGATGGGGGCCATGGTCACGGGGAAATTCAAACCGTCGTGGCATGATTGCCCTCTCGTATCCTTCCGTTGCGCCTGCCAGAATACCCGACACGGTATGCATGGAGGGAGGTTGGGGAACCGGTTCTTTCTTGCGCGGGTAATTCAGAATTGCGACGGTCGACAGCAAAACAAGAAATATGGGAAAGATCCATTTATAAATCACGGTTTTCGGTGCCATCATTCCTCTCACAACAGGGTCAGTCGATCGGGTGAGAATCCTCCCTCAATGCTTTTGCCGGGATGATTCGGGCCATTTTAAAAGCAGGATAAATGCCAGCCAGCAGGGCAGCCGTCAATCCGAGAACTATTCCCTGAACACAGATTTCGGCAGAAAGGATTGTCTGAAAAGTCCAACCAAAAGAGCGTAAATTGATCACGTGAATCAATATTTGCGCCAGCCCATAACCCAGCGGAAAGGCCAACAGACCGGCAAAGATGCCCATCAAAGCACATTGCCCCATCACCACTCCCCAGATTTGCCAGGGCGTTAAACCGACTGTCCTCAAGACGGCGAGTTCCCGTTGTTTTTCCAACTCGAGCGCCATCAAAGCGCTCAACACGCCAAGAAAGGCCACTCCCATGATCAATGTACGCAGAATACCTGTGATGGCAAACGTACGATCAAAAATTTGGATGGAATAGTCACGCAGCGTCTCGTTCGATTGCACGAGCAAATGCTGAGGATCATCCGACAGCTGTCGAATTTGCGAGATCAGAGATATTTCGGATTGTGATGGTTCCAGGTAGAGGGCCATGGATTGAATCCGCTGGTCCTGCCAATGCTTCTTGAATGTATTTCGACTGATGGCCGCGTACCCTTGCTCCCTGCCGTAATCATAGAATATGCCCAGGATGCGGAATGGCCGCGAAGCTTGTGGGGTTTGCAATACAATCGTCTCTCCTGGTCTGAGTTGGAGGCGATAAGCAAGTGGTTCTGAGACGAGAATGGTATCTTCCTTTTCGAAAGACTCCCAAACGGGGGAAGATTCCCGTTGTTTGAATTGAAAAGAGGATCTCCCCGGGAGTGGAATGTCGAGTGCGACCAGGTGCAGGGTCTCCCTCGAGTGGGATTCCATATCGATTTGAACGTTTAACCGGCGTAACGTTCCGAAATGCGCAACTCCGGGAATGCCGGAAACTTTTTCTATGAACCGTTCCGGGAGAAAAACGGAATGATCTTGATCGTTCATTGCCTTAGCAGAGAGATAAACGTCTGCTCGTAATGACGATTCCAACCAATGGACTACGGCAAAACGGAAGCTCTCCACCATGATACCCACTCCCACCGACGTTGAGATGGCAACCAGCAGGGTCGCAATGGCTACTCCGGTACGGCTCAATTCTGCAGTGATCCCCCTGGCAGCCAGTAATCCGGGTGTTTTAAAAAGAGCATACATCAAGGGCAGGATGAGGCGAACCAGCCATTTCGTGATCCCTGGCACCAGCAGGGAAATCCCCAAAATCATAAAGAAAACCGCGATTAATATTGGAATCGGATCTCGAGACGGAAACCCCATCGAGATCCCGGAGACCACCAGCAGGGTTATGGCGATCATGGTCAGCCGGGGCAATAAAACTCGCGTGCTATCTTCCTGGTTTGAGCGGCGCATGACGAGTGCGGGTTCAATTTGAGCTGCTTCTCTTGCCGGCAGTAATGCGGCAACCAGGGATGCTGCCACACCCAAAATGATTGCTTTGCTGAAAACGAACACGGAAAGGTGAATTTGATTGACGGAGACCTTGTAATAAAAATCGTTGATGGTTTGGGTTACCAGTTCAATCAATCCATGAGCCAGAAAAATACCCAGCCCCAGGCCGATCAGCGTTCCAATACTGCCAATTATAAAAGCCTCACTCAACAAGAGGAGAAACAATTCTCTACGATTCATTCCCAGCGCGCGCAGACGTCCCAGTATGGGGAATCGTTGCACGACCGAAAAGGTCATGGTGTTATAAATGAGAAAAACACCAACTATTAAAGTCAGCAGGCTGAATACTGATAAATTCAAGTGAAATGAACGCGTCAATTTTTCAGCGCCTTCCAATCGCTCTGCATATTCCCGGAGACGAGCTCCATAGGGAAGGACCTGCCGTAACTTTTCCTCGATTGAAATCCGTTGCGCTCCTTGTGGTAAAATCAAATTGATTTGACTGAGGGATCCCACTTTATTCAAAATTTCCTGGGCAGTGGAAATATCAGTGATCAGCAGATCTTCCAGTACCTCATCTTCCAAGTCGTCTGAAGTTTGCAAAATGGAGAGGAGTTCCAAATCATACGATTCTCTTCCCTGCCGGACCCTCAACCTGTCGGCAGGCTGAAGATGCAAGCTTTCGGCTGTCCTTTTTGAAAGTAACATACTTCGAGGCTGGCTGATGAATCGTTTCAGGTTCTCGAAATCCAGTTGCCAACTCGTTAAATAACGACGAAAGGGTTTTTCGACAAATGGATCGATTCCCAGGACTCGAATAGTCTTTCCGGGATAATCAGGAAGCGACAAGCTTCCTTCCACCACAGGAGCTGTCTGGCGTAAGTTCAAGTCGAGCCGCAGTCGGGTATATAAGGATTCCGACAGGTCACCGGAAAGGGGAACAACCTGGTGGGTAGCTTTGCCAGTCAGGCTTTCTATCGAATGCTCGAATGAGCGTTTGGCGCTTTCATTGATCAAATCGATGGAAACCACCACGCCAACACCCAAGGCGACGGCAAGAATTGAGAGTCCCGACTGCCAGGGATGGCGCAGAAAATAACGCAGGCTGGATTTCCACAAAAGGGGTCTCATCTCAGCAATGCTCCACGATTTTTCCCTCATGAATGGCAATCACCCTGTCCGCATGGGCAGTGAGACGTTCATTGTGGGTGGCTACTATCAGGGTGCGTGCTGCCTCTCGAACCAGTTTTTCCAAGAGGTCGATCACCAAGGCGCTCGTTACGGAATCTAAATTGCCGGTCGGTTCGTCTGCCAGCACCAGGGCGGGGCGATGAATCAGCGCTCGCGCAATGGCAACTCGTTGTTGTTCCCCGCCGGAAAGGCGGTCCGGGAAGCTGTCCATACGATCTGCCAACTGCAAATGTTCCAGTAAGTTGCCAATGGCCGGAGAAGGATCGACCGCGCCTCCCGCATTCAATTCCAGCGGCAGGGCCAGGTTTTCCCTGACCGTCAGGGTGGGAATGAGGTTGAAAAATTGAAAAATGAAACCAATGTGTTTCCTGCGGAAAAGCGTGCGTTCCTTTTCAGAAAGCTCTGTCAGTTTCTGGTCGTCTACCTGGATCATTCCGGATGTGGGAGTGTCAATACCGGCAATGAGGTGCAGCAGGGTCGATTTTCCCGAACCACTGCGTCCCAACAAAACCACAAATTGCCCTGCAGGCACTTCAAGTGATGCCTCCTCCAGCACTGTTAAACGGTTGTTCCCTTCCAAATAAATTTTAGTGAGATTGGCAATTGTCAGGAACCGGGTCGATTCGCTACGGTTGATCATCGGCGGTTTCACTTCAGACGTTTTACTTGTCCTGCCACAACACGGATTTTTCGAGGCGCGGCCATCCAGATACAGAGGATCGAAAAGAAACTGAAGAAGAGCGCCATTAGAAAACCTGTCCTGTAATCTCCCTGCATGTCATAGATTAAACCCATGGTCCAGGGGCCGGCGGCAATGCCGAGACTTGCCGACATACTGAGCGTGCCGAAAATTTTTCCATATTGACGACTCTGGAAGACTTCCGCCGGTATGGCCGCATAGATCGGTGCGCTCCCGTAGCCCAACAATCCCTGCGCTGCAACCATCAAATACATCAGTAAGGGGTTATTGTCCTTCATAATCAGCAGTATTGCATAACACAATGCATAGCCGGTCCCGCTCAAGGTCCACCCCCATTCGCGACCGAGACGGTCCGACATGTGTCCAACGCCAATTTGTCCGAAAATTCCCAGGAAGGGTGCCAGTCCCAAGGCAAAAGCTGCCTGGCCTGCAGAAAAACCAAGATCGATGAGATGCCGTGTCTGGTGCACCTGGACGGCATACCACGCAAAGAGAATTGAGAAGAATGCCATAAAAATCCACCAGAAACGCATGGTTCTCAGCGCCTTTGCCAATGTCCAATCGATCGCCACCCATCGCGCATCGACCACGTTGGAGGAACGGGACGATTTCTGTTTCTTTTCGTCGTCAGGCGGGTCCCCATCCGGGAGTAATCCCAATTCTTGCGGGCGTTGTCGCTGCAGTAGTAGATTGAGTGGCAGCAGGACGACAAGCAAGACAATCGCCATCGCCCAACAAGCCTCACGCCAACCCGATTCGTCGATTAAATTTTGGAGCCAGGGAAGTAGTACTATCGATCCCACCCCAACTCCCGAAAAGGCAATGCCCACGGCAAGACCGCGTTTCCTGACAAACCAGTTGGGAAGGAACATACCATGACCGATGTATGTCATGGAGATGCTGCCTCCCACCACCAATACGCCGAACGTTAAATAGAGTTGCCAGGGCGTGTGGACGTTGGTTGCCAAGATGAGACCCGTACTGACCAATATCACTCCGCTCGCAATGACAACTCGTGCTCCCCAGCGGTCCATCAAACTCCCGATGAAGGGAGAGTAGAAAAGAGCAGCGATAAAACCGATTGAAAAGGCGCCTGCGGTCACGCCTCGTTCCCAGCCGAATTCCTCGAGAATCGGTGAATAAAGCAAAGAAAATGCGATGCGATTGCTGACGCCGATGCCCATGCTGATGAAAGCAACCGCCACCACAATCCATCCATAGAAAAAAGGCAGACGATTTGTGAATGATGGCCGGGGAGAAGAGGAATCGTGGGCAAACACGGAGTTTCCATAATGAAATGCTTGGACTGTGCAGAGAGTACACTCGTTAAAAAGAATTGCCCTTTTCGGGCCTCTTGTCAAGAACAAACCCGGTAAAATTCTTTTCTGGAATACAGTATTGAATCGCATGACGTCAATGACGAGCCAAAATTGATGGAATTGCATCCGAAATTTTGATAAAAATGAACATTTCTGAAATTTACGAGGTTCATACGATCCTTTTCAAGATGAGCAACAAGAGGCTTTTTTAAAGAAATCAAATAATGAGCAAATTGATCACGATTTTTGGCATCTACGTTGTGGATATGAACTTTCGTTCCCCAAAAATTCCGGTACCGGGAGAAACCCTTATCGGACATTTTTTTTCGGGACCGGGCGGCAAGGGGTCCAACCAGGCAATCGCTGCCAGCCGGGCAGGAGGTGAGGTGACGTTCATTGCGAAAATCGGAGCGGATCTCTATGGAGACGAGGGTTTGCAATGTTATCATAAAGAGGGGGTGCAAACGGATTTGATCATTCGCGATGAAAAACAGTCCACCGGAGTAGCCGCCGTCATGCTCGAGGAAAATACTGGCCGCAATGCAATTGTCGTCTGCCCGGCTGCCGCTTCAACTTTCACGGTGGATGAAATCTTGCAGGTCGAATCCCGCATTCAAAATTCCTCATTTTTCATGACGCAGTTGGAAACGCCTTTGGATGCCACCTTCAAAGCATTGGAAATCGCCAGTAAACACCAGGCGTCGGTCATTCTCAATCCTGCTCCTGCCCGGGAACTACCGGGATCGATTTATCCCCTCTGTGATTATTTCACTCCCAATGAAATCGAAGCCTCTGCTTTGACAGGGATTTCCGTAGAAAGCGTTGCCGATGCCGAAAAAGCCGCAGATATTTTCTTGGAGCGAGGAGTGAGAAACGTGATCATCACTTTCGGAGAGAAAGGTGTTGTTGTCAAAAATGCAACCTTATTCAAACATATGCCAGCCATCACCCTGCAAGACCCGGTGGTCGACACCACCGGTGCCGGCGACGCCTTCAACGGTAGCTTCGCAGCCGCTTTGAGTCGAGGAATGGAACTGCTGGAGGCCATTCACTACGCCAACGTGGCAGCTGGTATTTCCGTCACCCGGTACGGCACCGCCCCTTCCACGGCATACCAACATGAAATCGAGCAAGCCCTCGTCTCAGTTTGCCCGGTGCAACGCAACGAGGACCATGGTTAAAAACAGAAGAGCGAATCTTCGATTTTCAGGTACGATGAAAGCCAGTGATTTATTTATTGAATGTTTGGAGGCGGAAGGGGTTGAATACATCTTCGGTGTGCCGGGTGAGGAGAATTTAGACGTATTGAATTCCCTCAAAGATTCTTCAATCGAGGTCATTTTAACGAGAAATGAACAATCTGCCGTTTTTATGGCAGCCACTTATGGGCGATTTACGGGTAAACCCGGAATTGCCATTTCGACCTTGGGGCCGGGAGCTACGAATCTCGTCACAGGCGTTGGATATGCGCAGCTGAATGGACTGCCTGTGATCGTCTTGACCGGACAAAAACCGATTAAAAAATCCAAACAAGGTGATTTTCAGGTGATTGACGTCGTTAAAATGATGGAACCCATTACTAAAATGGCAGTTCAAATTAAAAATTCTGCGAGAATCACAACCACGATCAGACAGGCATTCAAGACCGCTATTGCGGAACGACCAGGTGCCGTTCATTTGGAACTTCCCGAAGATATTGCCAGCGAAACGATCAATGGATACGCGCCAATTGTACAAATGCCCATTCGCAGACCGGTTGTAGAGGGAGTCGCCATTGATTTGCTGGTGACTGAACTGGAGAATTCCCAAAGACCGGTTGTTCTGGTTGGGGCAGGCGCAAACAGGAAGAGGGTTTCCAGGTATTTGACGGAATTCGTTACCAAGTACAATATCCCTTTTTTTAATTCACAAATGGGAAAGGGGGTCTTGAGTGAAGATCTGGCGCAGTATGTGGGAACAGCCGCACTGTCTGATGGGGATTCCGTTCATAAAGTGATAGAATCCGCAGATTTAATTTTGGCGATAGGTCATGATACGATAGAAAAGCCAACCCATTTTGTGACAGAAGGTCAAACCAAGACTGTTCATATCAACTATTACGAAGCCAAAATTGACGATGTCTACGCCCCTCATCTCGAACTGGTGGGTGATATCGGGAATACGTTCTGGCAGCTTTGCCAAAAAGACATAAAACATAGTTGGGATCATTCTCGTATGTTTGCAATCGCAGAAAAAGAATTTCAAAAATCGATTGATAACCTTGCAAAAGAAAAAGACTCTGAAACGCTCATGCCAAGGCGTTTCGTCAAGGAACTCAGGCTCGCACTGGCCGAGGAAGATATTCTGGCATTGGATAATGGTTGGTATAAAATCTGGTTAGCCAGAAATTATAAGACTTATCATCCAAATACGATCATGTTGGACAATACGTTCGCTACTATGGGTGCCGGTATGCCTAGTGGAATGATAGCGAAATTTTTAAATCCTTCCAGAAAAGTGGTCACGGTGACGGGAGATGGCGGGTTGGTTATGAATTTGGGCGATATCGAAACCGCCGTGAGAATGAAGGTGGATTTGGTAATTATTATTTTAAACAACAATGCTTACGGAATGATAAAAATCAAACAAGCTCAAGCCGGTTTTGATGAGTATTCTTTAGATTTTCCCAACCCGGTTTTTATTCAATTGGCGGAAAGTTTCGGTGCCAAAGGCATTAAAGTCGAAAAAGCGGATGAGTTTTATCCTGCATTGAAAAAAGCGTTGCATACCCGGGGAGTGGTGCTGATGGACGTCGCTTTCACCTACCAGGGATCCGTAGTGGATTGATTGAAATAAATCACAATTGTTCTTGTGGTCCCCGCTCCAGGGAATCCATTATCAATTCGTTTTCAGGACCGTTTTTTTCACTTAAAAATATCCTGATCGCTGACAATTCCATGACTCTTTGCTTTAGCTGACATATGTTCGCGCAAAGAACGAAACTGTCTCAGAAAAATGTGTTACTTAACCGCTTGACCGAATCGTCATGCCGCTGATCAGCAACCCCAACACCGTACCGGGTACCAGGATCATCACCAGGTGCCCCAGGCGGGTCCTCGGACCAACGGATCATGGTCACGGAGGGAGCCCAGCCAAACCAGAGGACAGGGTAGATCATCACTAGGATGGCGATAAAGAACTCGGGGGTGGAAATGAAAAAAAAGACGATGGTGCTGAAAAAAAAGAGGGTGGGGATGATAAGCAGCAATCTCCTGATGATATATCCACGCATGGGGTTCCTCTTATAGAATTGGGCGTAGATGTTACGTTGAGATTAAGCCTCGACATCTTTTCTTTCCGCTTTAAAAAGTTCTTCCACATCAAGATGGACATCCAGATTTTCCCATGCAATCATGGTCCCGCGTCCAATAATCTCAAATTCTTGAAGCTCTTCTAAAGCTGCTTCTCTGAGTTGTTTGACCCAACGAAGAGGTATCGATAAAACCCGTCCATTGGGCCGCATGAGCGGCCAAAAAGGCGTTCCCACGGAGACCATGGGAACGATAAAAACAAAGAGCTAGTATCCCATTTCCTCCTTCAATTCCTGATCGATCCAGATGCGAGCAAAGACGGGGCCTTCTCGCATCAATCCCATCGTGATTTCACCATCAAAACCGCCAACGTAGGGATGCCATACTTGAAAATTCGCATGGGGCAGCAGCGCTGTTTGATAATGCTGCTCGGTCCAACGCAGGGTGACCGCCTTCATGGCTTTGACAAAGTCCTCATGGCTCTTGGCGTTGATTGCGGCGTCCATCAAAATTTCCAAGGTGGGATCTTTCAATAAGTTATAGATGCAACAGGAGGTGTTCCTGGGATCGAACTGGAGCGTTGCCCACAAGAGCGGGTCAATATTCACTGCGGCCCAACCGTAGTGGAGTTCATAACCTGCACGGGTTTCGGAGATCATCGTCCAAAAATCTCCCCACTCCACCTCGATGATCTCGGCCTCGATACCGATCTCACGAAGATAGCCCGTAGCGATCTGGACGATGTTCCAATCCTGTTCCTGCCGCGCGGCATGGAGGGTAGTCTTGAATCCGTCGGGATAGCCCGCTTCGGCCAGCAGCCGCTTGGCTCCTTCCGGGTTGTACTCGTAACCTTCCCGGATATGCTTCGGCAACTCACTCAAGGGAGTAAAAAATTCCGCAGCCGATTCTCCCAGGGCCGGGTAGATGACAGGAGGCACATACCCCTGGTAATATTCCGAGGACATCTCCTCGTAATTCAAGGCCATCTGCATCGCTTTCCGGACCCTCAGGTCGGCCCAGGGATGGTTCGGGTCGTCAAACAAATACCCGATGGCCCAGGATTCCAAAACCCAGCTCTTCACCTGAATGTCCGGGTGGGTCTTCTTAAGCTGATTGAATTCCTCGAGGTTTAGCGCAGCAATGTTGCTTTTGCCGATATGGTCGACCTGACCAGTGCGAATCGCGGCCATACGGGTGGCGGTCTCTTTGATGATCAACCAGCGGACCTGGTCCAGGAAGGGCAGCTGGTACTGTGGATCCAATTCATAGGTTCCCCAATAGTCCGGATTTTTCTCCCAGGTGACCGAACTGCCTTCTTGATAGTCTTTGAGCATCCAGGCCCCGGTACCGACTTGTTCTTTCCAATCGGTCAGGTCTCCATGTTCTTTCGGGAAGATTTTGTCCCCATTGGACTGCGTGAGAAAAATATTTTCGAGATGGATGCTGGGCTCATGCTTGATGACCACCGTGTACTCATCTCTGGCCTCAACCGATTTGATGCCGTAGGGAGCCCATGTTTGTCCTATCTTGGAAGCTTCCGTGTAACCCGACCCTAAACCCAAGAGCCGGTGAAAGGAGTACACCACGTCTTCCGCCGTCATTTCTCTTCCATTGGTCGGGGGTCTGTTATGAAAGCGCATCCCTTTGCGCAGGTAAAACACCATGGTTCCCGGATCTTCTATTTCATAACGTTCAGCCGCCCAAGTGGTCCCGCACGCCTTGGACGCATAGTCTATCGTCCAGGGACACTCATCCCGGGGTTTGGTCCAGTCGCCAAAACCGAGTTGCTCATAGACGTAACTGGGTTGCGGATTTGGATCAAGGTGCGGATCCCAACTGACGATGGTATGGCCCACCGTGGTGAACGTCCCTCCATATTGAGGGGTCTTCGTGGCCATCTTCTGGCCCACCGTGAACGTGGGAAAGATCAACAGGATCAATCCCACGGCGATCAAACCATAAAATCGTTTGAACATGAATCTTTTCAGTACAGACATAGCTTACTCCTTAATAAAAAATTGGACACTCCTCGTCCTTCACCTTGAAGAATTCGGATAACTCAGGAATTGAATATTCCCAAAAAATTTCCCTTTTATACGGGGAACTGGTTAAATTATCTCTGCTAAAGTGGGAGGTCAAGAAAAAAGTAATCATTGGGATTGACTATTTTTTCAGAAGATTTTAAAAAATACTGAATTGGAGACCGCCCATCTCCCATTTATGGAGACGGAGGTTGCCTCACTCAATGATTTGAACATGTTCCACATGAACCAGGAGTCAGAAACGTGTCATTCCTGGTTTGACCAGGAATCCAAAGGGATACGGGCGATATTTTGGATGCCGGATCATCCAGGTTTGGATCCGGGAACCAGAAAACGAGAATTGAAGTAATGGATTCCGGTTCGGAGGCCGGAAAGACAATTGAAAAACTCAGGAGTCAGAAACGTGTCATTCCTGGTTTGACCAGGAATCCAGGGGGATCCGGGACGCGTATGACACAACTTTCACGGGCATCAGGAGTAAAAAGCGTGTCATTTGGAACTTCCCGAAGATATTGCCAGCGAGACGATCAGCGGAAAGTTTCGGTGCCAAAGGCATTAAAGTCGAAAAAGCGGATGAGTTTTATCCTGCATTGAAAAAAGCGTTGCATACCCGGGGAGTGGTGCTGATGGACGTCGCTTTCACCTACCTGGGATCCGTAGTGGATTGATTGAAATAAATCACAATTGTTCGTATGCTCCCCGCTCCAGGGAATCCATTATCAATTCGTTTTCAGGACCGGTTTTTTCGCCGAGCCGTAGCCACCGCTTTGACCACGCAAACGGGGGTCGAGCAAGTCTCGCATGGCGTCGCCGAAAACGTTGGCGCCATAGACCACCGCGGTCAGGCAAAGGCCGGGAAACCAGGCCAATCGCGGGTATGCTTCCATGAACATACGGCCTTCCCAACTGAGCATCCGTCCCCAGGACGGGGTTTGGGGTGGCAATCCAAAGCCGAGGAAGCTCAAGGCCGCTTCTCCCAGGATCATGCCTCCGATGCTGGTGGTGAAGATGATGAGGATGGGGGCGGTCACATTGGGAAGAATATAGCGAAAAAGCGTTCTCCCGGTAGAACAACCGGCGGCTTTGGCGGATTCGACATAGGGTATCGCTTTGATGGCAATGACTGCGCTGCGCACCACCCGTGACTGGGTGATGCCGACATAGAGACCCATCAGCAGGATGATCTCTAACAAACCCCTGCCAAAAATCGAGACGAAGGTGACCAGGTACAACAATCCCGGAAAGGCATACCAGGCGTCGACAAAGCGCTGGATCACCATGTCGGACTTGCCGCCAAAATATCCGGAAAGCCCTCCCACTAAAGAGGCAATCACCACCGCGACCAGGCTGCCTCCCAGGCCCACACTGAGTGAGATGCGGGCTCCGTAGATCAGGCGGCTGTAAAAATCCCGGCCATAACTGTCAGTGCCCAACAGGTATTCCGTCGAAGGCCCTTTCAGTCGTTTGACCAGCCGCTGTTTGTTGACATCGTGCGTAGCCAGTACCGGAGCCAACAGGGCCACGATGACCATGAACAGCAAAATCACCAGGCCGATCGTCCCCAAGAGTTTCTCCCGGAACAGCCGGCTGAAAAAATCCACAACTACCGACCGGGGCTTGTTTTCAAAAGTGGCTTCAGAAGGTGTAAAATCAGTCATTTTATACTTTCTACCTTGTTTGCTGCTATCAGCCTTGAAAACTGACAACTGTTAACTGAATACAGCTACCTGTAACGTATTCGTGGATCGAGCCAGGCGTAGGTGATGTCCACCAGAAAATTCACCAGCACCAGGAAGGTGCCCACGATCATGTTGATGCCGGACACTGCGGGATAATCCCGGGAAAAGATGGAATCGATCATCAACGTGCCCAGTCCGGGAAGGGCGAAAACGGTCTCGATGATCACCGCCCCTCCCACCATCCAGGGTATCTGGGTGCCCACCACGGTGATGACCGGGATCAAGGCGTTTTTGAGGGCATGGCGCACGACCACCACCCGTTCTCGCAAACCTTTGGCCCAGGCGGTCCGGATGTAGTCCTGCCGGAGCACCTCCAGCATCATGGTACGCATCATCCGCATCGTCATGCCGCTGATCAACAACCCCAACACCGTGCCGGGTACCAGGATCATCACCAGGTGCCCCAGCGGGTCCTCGGACCAGCGGATCATGGTCACCGAAGGAGCCCAGCCAAACCAGAGGACAGGGTAGATCATCACCAGGATGGCGATAAAGAACTCGGGGGTGGAAATGAAAAGGATGGAGATGCTGCGAGTGATATAGTCGCCGGTGGTATCCTGCCGCAAGGCGGAATAGATACCGATGGGCAACCCGAAGAGGAGGGACACCAACAAGGCGACAAAACCGAGTTCCAGGGTCGGGATGCTGCGCGGGAATATTTTTTCAGTCACCGGCCTCTGGTTATCCAGGGAGCGCCCAAAATCGCCGTGCAGCAATATGCCGCGTATCCAGCGGATATATTGTACGTGCATCGGTACGTCCACTCCCAGCTGACGCGCAATCTCCTCCCGGTCGAACGCTGCGGTGCGATACTTGCTCAACATGATGGATACGATATCCCCAGGGAGAAAACGCACGGCAAAAAAGACGATGGTGCTGAAAAAAAAGAGGGTGGGGATGATAAGCAACAATCTCCTGATGATATATCCACGCATGGGGTTCCTCTTTTTAATCAAAAATTCTTCAATTTGAATGAGCTAGTATCCCATTTCCTCCTTCAGTTCCTGATCGATCCAGATGCGGGCATAGACGGGGCCTTCTCGCATCAATCCCAGCAGGATTTCACCATCAAAACCGCCAACGTAGGGATGCCATACTTGAAAATTCGCATGGGGCAGCAGCGCTGTTTGATAATGCTGCTCGGTCCAACGCCGGGTGACGGCCTTCATGGCTTTGACAAAATCCTCATGGCTCTTGGCGTTGATTGCGGCGTCCAACAAAATTTCCATGGTGGGATCTTTCAATAAGTTCCAGGTGCAACAGGCGGTTTGTCTGGGATCGAACTGGAGCGTTGCCCACAAGAGCGGGTCAATATTCACTGCGGCCCAACCGTAGTGGAGTTCATAGCCTGCACGGGTTTCGGAGATCATCGTCCAATAATCCCCCCACTCCATCTCGATGATCTCGGCCTCGATACCGATCTCGCGAAGATAGCCGGTAGCGATCTGGAGGATGTTCCAATCCTGTTCCTGCCGCGCGGCATGGACGGTGGTCTTGAATCCGTCGGGATAGCCCGCTTCGGCCAGCAGCCGCTTGGCTCCTTCCGGGTTGTACTCGTAACCTTCCCGGATATGCTTCGGCAGCTCACTCAAGGGAGTAAAAAATTCCGCAGCCGATTCTCCCAGGGCCGGGTAGATCACAGGAGGCACATACCCCTGGTAATATTCCGAGGACATCTCCTCGTAATTCATGGCCATCTGCATCGCTTTCCGGACCCTCAGGTCGGCCCAGGGATGGTTCGGGTCGTCAAACAAATACCCGACGGCCCAGGATTCCAAAACCCAGCTCCTCACTTGAATGTCCGGGTGGGTCTTCTTAAGCTGATTGAATTCCTCGATGTTGAGCGCAGCGATGTTGCCTTTGCCGATATGGTCGACCTGACCGGTGCGAATCGCGGCCATACGGGTGGCGGTCTCTTTGATGATCAACCAGCGGACCTGGTCCAGGAAGGGCAGCTGGTACTGTGGATCCAATTCATAGGTTCCCCAATAGTCCGGATTTTTCTCCCAGGTCACGGAACTGCCTTCTTGATAGTCTTTGAGCATCCAGGCCCCGGTGCCGACTTGTTCTTTCCAATCGGTCAGGTCACCATGTTCTTTCGGGAAGATTTTGTCCCCATTGGACTGCGTGAGAAAAATATTTTCGAGATGGATGCTGGGCTCATGCTTGATGACCACCGTGTAATCATCTCTGGCCTCAACCGATTTTATACCGTAGGGAGCCCATGTTTGTCCTCCCTTGGAAGCTTCCGTATAACCCGACCCTAAACCCAAGAGCCGGTGAAAGGAGTACACCACGTCTTCCGCCGTCATTTCTCTTCCATTGGTCGGGGGTCTGTTATGAAAGCGAATCCCTTTGCGCAGGTAAAACACCATGGTTTCCGGATCCTCTATTTCATAACGTTCGGCCACCCAAGTGGTCCCGCACGCCTTGGCCGCATAGTCTATCGTCCAGGGACACTCATCCCGGGGTTTGGTCCAGTCGCCAAAACCGAGTTGCTCATAGACGTAGCTGGGTTGCGGATTTAAATCAAGGTGCGGATCCCAACTGGTGATGGTATGGCCCACCGTGGTAAACGTCCCTCCATATTGAGGGGTCTTCGTGGCCATTTTCTGGCCCAACGTGAACGTGGGGAAGATCAACAGGATCAATCCCACGGCGATCAAACCATAAAATCGTTTGAACATGAAATTATTCAGTACAGACATAGTTTACTCCTTAAAACACAAATTATTTATACCCCTCGTCCTTCACCATGAAGAATTCGGATAACTCAGGAATTTCATATTCCCAAAAATTTCCCCTTTTTTACGGGGAACGGGTTAAATTATCTCTGCTGAAGTGGGAGGTCAAGAAAAAAGTAATCATTGGGATTGACTATTTTTTCTGAAGATTTTAAAAAATACTGAATTGGATACCTCCCATCTCCCATTTATGGAGACGGAGGTTGCCTCACTCAAAGATTTGAACATGTTCCACGTGAATCAGGGGTTAAAAACGTGTCATTCCTGGCTTGACCAGGAATCCAGGTGAAAACGGGCGAAATTTTGGATGCCGTATCATCCAGGTTTGGATCCGGGAACCAGAAAACGAGAATTGAAGTAATGGATTCCGGTTCGGAGGCCGGAAAGACAATGGAAAAACTCAGGAGTTAAAAACGTGTCATTCCTGGCTTGACCAGGAATCCAGGGGAAACGGGCGAAATTTTGGATGCCGTATCATCCAGGTTTGGATCCGGGAACCAGAAAACGAGAATTGAAGTAATGGATTCCGGTTCGGAGGCCGGAAAGACAATGGAAAAACTCAGCGACTTATATTTGGAACACAGACGAAGACTTGCTCATCAAACGAAGAGAAGCAATCAGGAGAAGACCTGATCGTCTCTCTTTAGTAATATTTCGATGCGCATGTTCTTTGTCCTGTTGAATTGACAAAGATCAAATCCATTGTTAAATGGGGAGTATATCCTTCAGAAAACATAAAAATTATCAATAAAGGAGAATAAATGACGAAACGTATTGCTATAATCGGAGATACGCTCGATGGTGGCTATGGTCATAACGTGGACCTGGCATTCGTTGGTGTGGAAGGTGCGGAAATCGTCGCCTTGGCCGACCCGGATGAGTCGGGACGTAAAATACACATGGAACGTACGGGAGCAGCCAGGGGGTATGCCGATTACGCGGAGATGTTGAAAACCGAGAAACCGGATATAACGGTGATCACACCGCATGAATTGAACAACCACCTGCCGATGGTATTGGCTGCTGCGGAAAACGGAAGCCATTCTTACGTGGAAAAACCGCTCGCTGCCACCGTAGACGCGGTTGATGAGATGATCGAGGCGTGTGAAAAAACCGGCGTTTTGCTGGTAACCGCCCTTCCCTGGAGGGGACATCCGGAGATTCAAAAAATAGCCATTCCACTAATCAAGGAAGGAAAAATCGGAGACCCGCAATGGGCACGGATTCATGGTAACTGTCCAGCCTGGGCTCCCGAGTATGGAGATTGGGATGTGTTTGGCGGGGACCAGTGGATGATCGATCTCTATCCCCATCACTTCAATTTCATGTGCCAGATTTTTGGCAAACCTCTCTGGTGCCAGTCATTCCTCACCCAGGGAGGCCGACCGGCTAACCCCACAGACCTCACTACGGGTGCCTTTGGCGTTAAAAAAACTGCGGGGGATGGGATTTTAGCCCACTATCAATTTGAAAGCGCAATTGTTGAATTCGTCGCTTTGCTGGGCACTAACCGTGGCCTGGAACGAGGATTCTCCACCTTGTATGGCGTTGAAATCCACGGAACCGAAGGCACGCTCTATCTTCCCGGCGCGATTATTGATGGCCCCGACGTCTATTATCATCCCCATACCCACCCTGGTTTGCCCGGTGATGATCTTTGGGAAATCTTGGTGGACAATTCCCTGCCAGGTATGGAAAAATGGACCAATTCCCATCACAACATGGCCCGTTCGATGATGGACCTGATTGATGGAAAAACCCCGGAATACGAACTCTGTCTCGGACCTTCCGCACGCGTTGATACTGAAATGGCCATGGCCGCCCGTTTGTTTCACATAAAAGGCGCTCGAATCCACTTTCCACTGGAGGAAACGGGGGATCCTTTTGAAAATTGGTCATAAGTCAAGGAGTTACGACTAGAATCCTTAGTTTGCCCTTGACCCCGTCAGACCCCCGACGAAATCAAACGTATCCATGATTCAATCAACGACAAACCATAAATTTTGCAGGTTGGGGGTTTGGCCTCATCGATTCAACCGGTTCCTCATTCTTGTCGGCATACCTGTTGTCCTGGCGGGATGTCTCGAGACCCAACTCGGGAGACCGCCTCTCAACGTCGCGCTGGAATCCAAACCTCTCAGGGTGGATAACCGTCCCTGCACCGGTTCATTCGTTCCTCGTTACTTGTCTCATGACACGCTGGCAACCTCCGGCCTTTATGGCTATGTGAAAAGTATCACTCGTGGAATGTCCGGTCGAATCGGATTTTACCTGAGCAATGGGGCTGGGGTAGCGCTGGCAGACCTGGACAACGACGGTCTCATCGATATAGTCCTGCCGGGGTTGCATGCGCCGACCAGCATCTACTGGAACCTGGGAAGCATGAAATTCAAATATGAGTCGCTGGATGCGAAATTCGCACGGGCAGTCAACGCCGTCGATGTGGATGGAGATGATAGGTTGGACCTGGTATTCACTCACGTTGCCGGCTCTCCCTCCCTGTGGCGTGCCACGGCTGGAGCATCGAGACCGGTATTTACACGTGTTTCAGGTGATGAATTCCGAGGCGCTTTCTATCTTTATGCGATGGCATGGGCGGATCTGGATGACGACGGGGATCTCGATATGGTGGGGGCTTCTTACGATGTAGAACGCAGACGGCAACTCACGAGTTATAATCCGCACCTCACTGACCCCGGGACGGGAGGTGGAGTATTTCTCTTCACCAACGACGGTGGAGTCCTCACACCCATGCGCCTCTCTGAAAAAGCCACTGCCCTGGCACTGCTCCTCACGGACCTGAATGATGACGATCAACGTGACATTTTAATCGGTAATGACTTCCAACCCGCTGATGAAATATTCTTCAACACTGCCGAAGGCTGGATCACCGCCGCGCCTTTTGCGACCACCACGACCAATACGATGAGTTTTGCGGAAGGAGACATCGATAATGATGGCATAGCGGAACTACTGGCAACCGATATGAAACCTTACCGCCTTGACGAAGCCACTGAAAATGCCTGGGCTCAAATGGCTGAAAACGAGGAATCCCTGAAACCGGAAGACGGGGTGCAAGTGGTTGCGAATGTCCTGCAAACCCTTGATCAACGGGGTTCAGGGTTTATCGACCGTGCTGAGCAAGCTGGCGTTGATGCCACCGGATGGAGCTGGTCTGCGCAATTTGGCGACTTGGATAATGACGGTTTCCTTGATCTCTACGTCGTCAACGGCATGATTGCCCTCGAATTGTTCGATCATTTGCCAGGTGACGAGTTGGTTGAAGAAAACCAGGCTTTGCGCAACGACGGAACCGGCCGCTTCGTACCTGCCCCGCAATGGGGGTTGGGAGCCACAGAGAGCGGGAGAGGGATGAGTTTCGCGGACCTGGACAATGATGGGGATTTGGACGTGGTGGTCAACAACCTGGCCAAACGATCGCTCATCTTTGAAAACCGTCTCTGCGGCGGTGGCGCTCTGGAAGTGAAACTGCATTGGGAAGGCTCCCCGAATCGCCGTGCGATCGGGGCGGAGCTTCGCTTAGGTACCGTGAAGGGAGTGATGCATCGTGAAATGCGAGCCAGTAGCGGTTACCTCTCCAGCGATCCAGCCCGCGTTCACTTCGGACTCGGCAAAATGACCAATGAGGATTTGCACCAGCTGGAGATTACCTGGCCGGATGGACAAGTTTCTCGAATCCGCGGTCTTTATCCGGGTGCGCTGTATATTATAAAACGCTCAATCTGACCCCTTTTAAGAGTTTCCTCCTAATTATTCAGGGTTCTCCATGATCAAGGCTATTTTCTGGGATTTTGGTGGGGTATTGACCACCAGTCCCTTCGTCGCTTTCAACCGCTACGAAGCCCAACACGGTATTCCCCTGGATACCATTCGTATGATCAATGCCAGCAATCCGGACCAGAATGCATGGGCCCGTTTTGAACGGAATGAAATCGACCTGGATGCGTTTGACCGGGACTTTGCCACGGAAGCCCAATTGTTCGGATATACTATTCCCGGACGTGATGTTTATGCATTGCTGTTTGGTGAGTTGGTTCCTGAAATGGTAAAAGCGCTGCAATATTGGAGAAAGTATTTCAAAACAGCATGTCTGACCAACAACATGCGAACCGGGAATGGAAATGCCATGCAATGTTCAATGCGAGAAACTGAAAAATTCAACCAGGTGATGACAAATTTTGATTTTGTCATCGAATCCAGCAAAATTGGTTTCCGTAAACCCGATCCGAAATTTTATCAAATCGCCTGCCAACAAGTAGAAGTGGCTCCCCACGAAGTGGTTTTCCTGGACGATTTGGGAATCAATCTCAAGCCCGCACGGGCAATGGGAATGAAAACCATCAAAGTTTTGAATCCCCGGCAAGCATTGCGGGAACTTCAATCCATCCTCGACCCTTCTCCGGGTTAAAACCCCTGAATTTTTTATATCTCGACCGCTTCGGAAACCAGAAGCGACTTGGCCTTGCGCTATCCGCAGGTACGGGTTGTGGATCTCAAACTACGCATACGCGTGTTAGAAGATAAGGGTTGATCATTGCTTGAAATTGCTTTAAAACCTTGGGCATCCACCTTTATACAGCAGTGGATCCGACAATCATAAATCGAAGGGAAAACATGGGAGGAATTCTGGAGGGAATCCGGGTATTGGATTTCGGGCGCTATATCGCCGGCCCGTTTTGCGCAACCCTGTTGGGAGATTTTGGCGCGCAAGTGATTCGCATTGAAAAAGTGAGGGGCAGTGAAGATCGTTATGTTTCTCCAATCAACGACAGCGGAGAAGGATCGTTATTCATGCAGATGGGGCGTAACAAACTGGGAATGACCCTCAATCCCATGAAAGTGGAAGGTCGTGAAATCGTAAAAAAACTGGTGAGTACGGCCGATGTTGTGGTCGCCAATCTCCCCTATGATTCCCTGGTCGCTATGGGACTCGATTACGACAGTTTGAAGGCCAGCAAAGCGGACATCATCTTAACGACGGTCTCCGCGTTTGGCTCTGCCGGTCCCTATAGCAACCGGGTCGGATTCGACGGATTGGGACAGGCGATGTCCGGTCAAATGCACCTGACCGGCCCTGCCGATCATCCAGTTAAATCATTTGTTCCATACGTCGATTATGGCACCGCTTCCCTTTGCGCATTTGGAACGTTGGCCGCATTAATGGAACGGCAAAAAACCGGGAAAGGACAGGTCGTAGAAGGCGCGCTACTCAACACAGCCCTCACTTTCAACAACAGCATGATCATCGAACAAAGCGTTATCCAGGCAAACCGGGTTGGCACGTTGAACCGGTCGCAGAATTCAGCGCCTGCGGATACTTATAAAACCAAAGATGGCTGGGTGCTCATCCATACTTTAGGACAACCCCTGTTTGAGCGCTGGGTTCGGTTAATGGGTGAGGATCATTGGTTGGATGATCCACGCATGCAAGATGACCAATCACGGGGTGATCATGGCGAAGTGATCAGCGAACGATTAGCTGCCTGGTGCGCGGAAAGAAGCACTGAAGACGTCCTTCGTATATTCGAGGAAGCCCGTTTGCCGGCCGGTCCCGTACTCACACCCCAGCAAGTGCTCGAAGACCCTCATGTCCTTGCCTGCAATCTATTCAAGGATACGGACTATCCCGGACTGCCAGGCGCGGCTCCGGTGATGGACACCCCCGTCCGCCTTTCAAAATCTCCCGGATCCATACGCAGACGTTCACCGACTCTCGGGGAGCATACGGATCTCCTGCTCGCTGAACTGGGTTATTCGCAAGCGGAAATCAATGAATTGCACCAGAAAAGAGTGGTGTGAGGCAGGATCACATCTCAGGAGACCTCGATGAAATTCACTGGCTCGGAAAAGTACTATCTCAATCCTGATTTGGGAATGATCGTCAATATGGCGGTGCAAATGGAAAAGCCCTTGTTGTTGACCGGGGAGCCTGGTACCGGAAAAACCCAGCTTGCCTTTGAAGTCAGTCAATCGCTGAACATGCCGATCGAAGTACTGCGAGCCAAGTCAACGATCAAAGGAGAAGAAGTTTGCTACACTCAAGACACCGTATTGCGTTTGAATGATGCCCGCTTTGGTGCGGGTGAGAGCAGGCGCAACGTCAACGAATTCTATGACTATGTCATCTGGGGACCCATCGGGCGAGCCTTTCGCAGTGAAGTCCGGGTGGTTCTGCTGCTCGATGAAATCGATAAGACAGAATCCGACGTGCAGGACAATCTCCTGGACGTCCTGGAGGATTGCGAGTTCACTATTCGCGAAGTCAACCATGCCATTAAAACCAACATCCGACCGGTGATCGTTATCACTTCCAATGCCAAACGGGAATTGTCGGATCCCTTTCTGCGACGCTGTTTTTGTCATCACATCGCATTCCCCAAGCCGGAAGAGATGGAGAAAATCGTCAGGCTCCATTTCCCGGACGTCCTGCAAGGCTTGCTGGAATCGGCATTGAAAATTTTTTACGAATTGCGCGAACGAGGTTATGAAAAGCCACCGGCAACCGGAGAACTGTTGAACTGGATCGAAGCCTTGCGGATTTCCGGAGAAATTCCTCTGGATAGCGATAACGTTCCATACCTGGGAACGTTGCTCAAACGCACCAACGATATTCTGGGTTACCGCAATGCTGGAAAATTCCGCCAAAAACGTTGGTAATCCCATATAGTGAATCAGGAGGTAAAAAACATGTCATTCCTGGCTTGACCAGGAATCCAGGGGATAGGGCGATATTTTGGATGCCGGATCAGGTCCGGCATGACACATCATAATTAAAAAATAATTAATCTCATTAAACCACCAGCTCTGCTGGTGCGAACCTAATAGGCTTTGCCGGTCAGACATGAGAAACGTATCCGTGTCCGTTAGCCGTGCTCGTGAACGGTCAGTGAATTCGACGGCACATTTTGGTTAACATAGAAACAATGCGATGAAGTAACTGTTTCCCTTCGTCAAATAAAGGAGGCTGGATGATCTTCAACACGTTTAAAACATCGAGAATAGCAGCGCATTCCATTGCGGAACCTCGGGCCAATGCATAGAATCGTTGCTTGTCAGGAAAGGAATTTTTTCCACAGCCTTCTGCGATATTGAGAGGAATCGACCATGAGGCCCTTTTCAGTTGGTCAACTAAGGCTGAGTATCCTTTTGGCCATGTTTCGATGACTTGGACAGATAACGCTAAAAATTCGATGGAACATTGGTATACATCGAGTTTTTCATGATCTAAGATGGTAGCCTTTTTCGTTCACGAGCACGAGCACGTCATACGATGACGAACACGTTTTGCCCTCATACTGGGGGCCTCTTCAAGCCACCGGCTCTGCCGGTGGTGATGACTATTAAATTATTGATTTTATAAATTAAATTTCAAATCCTGATTCGCATAATCCCATATAAAGAAGTACTGAAGCATGTTGACCGGTTTTTGCAACTTACTGCGAGATTTCGGAATTCCCATTTCCCTGCATGAAGTGATGGATTTTCATCGAGGGCTTGAAAAAGGTTTGGTAAACGACCTGGACGAACTCTTTCTCTATGCGCGTCTCTCCATGGTCAAACGGGTGGAACACATGGATTTATTCCAACGGGCCTTTGCTTATTATTTTTATGGAGTGGACCTCCCTGCCGTTGCAGAAGGTGACCCGGAAATATTCAAAACCTCCCAATTTCAGGAATGGTTGCGCAATGCCGTTCAAAAGGGAGAAATTCCAAGAAATGCCTACTGGAATATGCCGGCCGAGGAGTTGATGAAGAAATTCTGGGATACGGTCAAAGAACAGATGAAAGCGCATCACGGGGGTAACAAGTGGGTGGGTACCGGGGGGACCTCCCCTTTCGGCCATTCCGGGTTTGCAGAACGGGGAATCCGGGTTTATGGATCTTCCGGCGCACGCTCTGCCATCAAAGTTATCGGAGATCGCAATTATATCAACTATTCGGCCGACCAAACCCTGAGCGGTGATAATATCCGACAGGCTCTGGAAAGTCTGAAACATTTAAAAAAAACGGGTCCGGAAGACGAGTTGAACCTCGATGAAACCATCCACCACACTGCTCGTAATGGTGGAGAAATCGACTTGATTTTTCATCGTGAACTGAAAGACAAAATAAGAGTGGTGCTCTTGATCGACAATGGCGGCTATTCCATGACTCCATACGTCGATCTCACTCGCCTTCTTTTTTCCAAGATGCATGCCCGCTTTCGGGAATTCAGCACCTATTATTTCCACAATACTATTTACAATCGCGTTTATCAGGATCCAAGACGGACCAAGCCTTTTCTGACAAAAGATCTGCTTAAAAAATCGACGAATACGCGAATCATCATTTTGGGTGACGCCAGCATGGCCCCCGAAGAACTGGCACATCCCCATGGGTCAATCTATATTGACGACCTTCAACCCATTTCCAGCCTGGACTGGCTCAAGAAGTTAAAAAAACGATTCCCTTATATCGTCTGGCTGAACCCCATTCCCCGTCATGAATGGAATTACGGCGTTTGGACGCTCGACAAAATCCGGGAACTCTTTCATATGGAAGAATTGACGCTGCGTGGTATCAAGCAAATGGTCGACTATTTGAACCGCCACTCCGCCGCGCATTGAACCGATTTTTGGAGTCTCCATGATTACAGACGAAGAACGCTATCCTAAAAAACAAGCAAAGATTTTTGGTTCCCGCATGAGTTACGTGGAGGAGGGAAGCGGGGATCCCATAGTTTTCCTGCATGGCAATCCGACTTCATCCTATCTCTGGCGTAACATCATTCCATTCGCCCTTGATTTTGGACGCTGCATTGCGCCGGACCTGGCAGGCATGGGCGATTCGGAAAAACTGTCAAACAGCGGACCGGATTCATATACGTTTTCTGAGCACCGTCGCTATCTTGATGCCTTGCTCGCGTACCTGGAAGTTAAGGAGAACGTGACCTTCGTTGTCCACGATTGGGGCTCTGCCCTCGGTTTTGACTGGTCCAATCGCCATCGTGACCAGGTGAAGGGGCTGGTTTATATGGAAGCGCTCGTCTGCCCCCTTGAATGGGATGACTGGCCGGAAGTGGCCCGTAACGTATTCCGGGGATTTCGCTCTCCGGGAGGGGAGAGTATGATTTTAGAAAAAAATATATTTGTGGAAAGACTGCTCCCCCATTCGGTGATCCGTGAACTGACGGAAGCGGAAATGGCGGTCTACCGTCGTCCTTATTTGCAAACAGGAGAAAGTCGTCGCCCCACTTTGACCTGGCCTCGTCAAATTCCCATTGCGAATGAACCGGAAGACGTGGCTGTCGTTGTCACGGACTTTGGCCAATGGTTGTCTTCCTCCCTGCTTCCAAAACTATTCGTCAATGCGCACCCCGGGATGATCCTGCTCGGTCGGCAACGTGAATTTTGTCGCCTTTGGCCGAATCAAGAAGAAGTCACGGTGAAAGGCTTGCACTTCATACAAGAAGACTCTCCGGTTGAAATCGGTAAGGCCCTGGCTGCCTTTCTGAAAAAAATCCGTACATGAACCATTCGCTCAGACGGTTCCTTTTTCATGGGATCGCTCCTGATTCCAAGGCATCGGGCCTTTCCTGGCGCAATCGAGTATTGAATTGACTTTTTTACAGGAAGGGGTCAAATATTCTGACCTTTTCAGGAAAAAGACATTTTCAATACTTGCCCCTCTTTCTGAAAAATTGGAATTGGCATGAGAACGCTGCTTTCCTTCCTCATCTTCCTCATCGGCCCTTGCGCAATAGCGCAGCAATCGTCCCACAAAATCGGAACTGCCGGGGATGAATTCACTTTCATCCGCATTCAATATGACAATTTCGGTACCTGGGGCGATGAGTATTCATGGGGGGGTTGGTCCAGTTGGTCGGTTGATTATCCGGATGCCGATTACAATTTTCTGCGAGGAGTGACCCGACTGACCAATATCCATATCAATGCCGACCCGGAGGTCTTGCGTTTGGACGATGAGCGGATTTTTGAATATCCCTTTCTCTATATGTTGGAAATGGGACGTGGAAAAGGGCCGGATTTCAACGAAAAAGAAATCAGTAACCTGCGCGAATATCTCCTGCGAGGAGGCTTCCTTTTCATCGACGATTTTTGGGGAACCCTGGAATGGGACTACTTTTACAACGCATTTTCCAAAGTTTTTCCAGACCGTCCGGTGGTGGAACTTGATAAAACTCATCCCATTTTCCATTGTTTCTATGATATCGACGGCCCCCAAATGATTCCCTCAATCGTTAACAGCTTCTACAATTATCCGGAACAGGACGTAGCCGAAGCCATCAATCGAGCAATTCTTGACGACGAAGGGAGAGTGATGGTGTTGATCAATTGGAATTCCGACATAGGCGATGGTTGGGAACATACCTATCATCCGGACTATCCAACCAAATACGCCAACCTGGCATACCAATTGGGAATCAATTATTTGATTTATGCCATGACCCATTGATACTTAACCCAAGTTCAAGATGATTCTTCAAGAATATGAACGTGAATCAGGAGTATAAAACGTGTCATTCCTTGTTTGACCAGGATTCCGGGGAGATCCGGGAGCAGCATGACACATTGTAATTATTGAAATAACGTGAATCAGGAGTATAAAACGTGTCATTCCTTGTTTGACCAGGAATCCAGGGGGGCGATATTTTGGATGCCTGATCAAGCCCGGGAGGGATCCGGTTTTGTTTCTGGTAGTCTAATCCTGGATTCTTGCTTCCGCAGGAATGACAAGGATTTTCAAAGAAATGAGGAGGGATAGTGGGACACGATGAATCAACCAACATCGTTAGATACGCTGCTCACTACCTGGGCATTGGGGGGGAGCCATGATCGATTCAAAATCAGGGTGGGAAGCGCCTTCTGACAAGTCAGCAAACCAACATAGCGCGGACCTGACCCTGGTATCCCGCATGAAGGAAGGACGGGAAATGATGATCCGGGAGTTGAAAAAGGTCATCGTGGGACAGGACGACGTGATCGAAGAAGTACTCATTGCATTGTTCACAGGAGGGCATTGTTTGATAACCGGCGTTCCCGGACTTGCCAAAACCCTTCTCATCAAAACCATCGCGGATATCCTGAAACTTCGATTCAGTCGCATTCAATTCACTCCCGACTTGATGCCTTCAGACGTGGTAGGAACCGAAGTGGTGGAAGAAGACCGTGCCACAGGACGTCGAACTTTAAAGTTTGTGAAGGGGCCCATTTTTGCCAATATTTTGCTTGCCGATGAAATCAATCGAACGCCTCCCAAAACCCAATCGGCCTTATTGGAAGCGATGGAGGAAAAGCAAGTTACTGCTGCAGGTACCACTTATCGGATGGACGAGCCTTTTTTTGTCTTGGCCACGCAAAACCCGATTGAATTGGAAGGCACTTATCCTTTACCCGAGGCTCAATTGGACCGCTTCATGTTCAAGATCTTAATCGATTACTTACCCGAGAAGGATGAAATCGAGGTGGTGAAGAGTACGACTCGAATCTTCGATACCTCCGTAGACAATCTTCTCAGCGGGCAGGACATTCTTGAATTTCAAAACATCGTCCGGCTGGTTCCGGCAGAAGGGGCAGTCACGCAATACGCAGTACGGCTGGTTCGAAGCAGTCGACCCTCGACTCCCAATGCTCCTGAATTCGTCAAAGATTGGGTAAGTTGGGGTGCCGGACTCCGCGCATCTCAATTTTTGATCTTGGGAGGAAAAGTAAGAGCATTGCTTCAGGGTCGTTACAACGTCTCATTCAATGACATCCGCGCGCTCGCTCATCCCGTCATGCGGCATCGCATTCTACTTAATTTTCATGCCGAAGCAGAGCGCATCGACACCACGCAGGTGATCAACAAACTGCTGGAAGTGGTTCCCGAACCAAGTTCCGGCCTCTGACAATAAGCAGCGCATGGTTGACGAACTTCGTTTTCTGCAACCTTCGGTTTTGGCCAGTATTTCCAATATGGAACTGCGCGCTAAAACGGTGGTAGAAGGTTTCCTCAATGGATTGCACAAAAGCCCGACCCGGGGGTTCAGCGTGGATTTTACCGACTATCGCCATTATAATTCCGGTGATGACATCCGGCGTATCGATTGGAAATTATACGCCCGGTCCGACAAATATTATGTTAAGCAATTCGAAGACGAAACAAACGTCCGCTGTCACATTCTCCTGGATTGCAGCGCTTCGATGGGATACCAATCCGCAGCATTGAGCAAACTCGAGTATGCGCGAACCTTAGCCTCCGCCTTGGCTTATTTCATGATGAACCAAAAAGATGCAGTGGGTTTGATCACCTTCGATGAGAAAATTCGCGAGCATTTGCCCTCCCGCTATCGTCGGGGACATTTGATGCGAATCTTGAGAACCCTGGCCCGGGTACAACCAGGGAACCGAACGAATTTCATGAAGCCGGTTATCGACCTGGCCATCAGTCTGAACCGGAAGAGCCTGATTATCCTGATCAGTGACCTGCTCGACGATCAACCCACCGACGCGGAAGAATCGGTGGTGAAGGCAATACGGAAGCTTCGTTTCAAAGGCAACGACGTTATCGTCTTTCATGTCATGGATGATGCGGAATTGAACTTTCCCTTCGAGCAGATTTCCGAATTCGAAGACCTGGAAAGTCTGGAAACGATAACGACCGTACCCTCGGCAATCAGGGAATCCTACCTGCAAGAGCTCAATAATTTTTGCAGCTCGTGCCGGAAGCAATGCTGGAATGGCGGGATCGACTATCACCTTTTAAATACCTCGGAACCAATGGATAGCGCTTTGTCTTCTTACCTGATGAGGCGTGCTAAAAGTTTTTAATCGCATCGGGGGAATTCGCATGTCTTTTCTCACTCCCTGGTTTCTGCTGGCAAGCGCAGGTATTCTCATTCCCATCGCCATTCATATGATCCGCAGAAAAAAAGCCATCAAAGTGGCTTTTACCACCCTTCGTTTCCTGAGGACGACATCGAAAAAAATGGTTTATTTTCAGCAGGTCCGCCAATGGTTGCTTTTGCTCATCCGAACGCTGATATTTCTACTCTTGGCTCTCGCCTTTGCCCGTCCATTCCTGGGAGCATTTTCGCAAATCAAAGGGTTGTCTCCTCAATCTGCCGTGATCCTCCTGGACACTTCCATGAGCATGCGCTATGGCGATCATTTTCCCCGGGCGAAGTCGGAAGTTGCCGGAATTTTGCGGTCTTTTCAACCCGGGGATGAAGCGGCCCTGATAACTTTTTCAGAAAAAACCGGCAAGCTCAAAGGATTGACCGCAGACCTGGAAGAACTGAGAGCTTTCCTCTCTGGCCTGGACAGCCCCGATTACCAGGGAACTCGATATCTGCCGGCACTGAAGCTTGCGGACCAGCTCCTGCGGTCGGCTCGTTACCCGGATCGCGTCGTCTATCTCGTTTCGGATTTCCAAAAACGGGCATTCGATCGTTTGGACCACGCGTGGCGATTCAGTCCGGGAATTATTTTGAAATCTATAAAAATTGGAGAGGAAAACACTTCAAACCTTGCAGTCAGCGATGTTAAATCTCCCAACCTGTTGGAGTCGCATGGAAAAGCGCTTTCCATTCTGGCAAGAATTCGAAGTCTTGGCAGCCAACATCTCTCGCAAGCAAAAGTATCCTTGATGATGGAGCGGGCGAACGGACAACTGCAAAAGGTAAAAACCCAAGCTGTGGACCTGGTCTATCAATCGGAAGCGGTGGTGACGTTTCAAACCAGAATCGACAGGGGAAGCGAGAGTGATGGACCCACCATGCAACGATTCGCTCAGCGTGGGGCAGTGGTGATCGAAGATGATCACTTGCAACCCGACAACATCTTTCGTTTCACCATGCCCCTCCCTTCGCCCATTCGGATATTGGCAGTGAACGGGGAATCCGACCAGGATTGGTATGACGATGAAAGTCATTGGTTTCGCCTGGCATTAGGAGATTCAAGGGATCATCGTGGGGGGGGTAGTGGGAGCGAACCCAATTCACCGGAAATCCAACCAGACGAACCGTCATATTTTCTATTGGACGTGGTCGAGCCCCACCAGCTCGACCTGCAATCTCCGCACTCTTACCATGTCGTGGTCCTGCTGAACGTCGGGCAACTCGCTCAAAAGAATTTGAACTCCATTCATTCATACGTCTCGCGGGGAGGCAACCTGCTGATTGCTCTTGGAGACCAAGTAGACGCCAAAGGATTCAATCGCAGTTTTTCAAAAATTACCCCGCTCGTTTTGGAAGGAAAACGGATCCTCGACCTTGATTACCGGGTAATCACCGATTTCGATTCCCGGCATCCTTTGTTTCAGACTTTGCAAAGAAATACGGAGATTGACTTTGGAACTGCCCGGTTTAAAGGTTACTGGTCGGGGACTGCTAAGGAAGGGAGTCAAATCCTTATGCAATTCGATAATGGGGCTCCGGCGCTTGTGGAGGAAAATTTCGGCAATGGCCGCGTATTGCTACTGACCAGTTCATTCGATACGGAATGGAGTAACCTCCCTTTGCAAGTATGGTTTCTTCCCTGGTTGCACGAATCGTTGCGCTATTTATCTCGACTTGAAGAAAAAAAACGAGCTTATCGCGTCGATGAACCGGTTCCCATTCATTTACCACCACGGACGCTGATACACGTCGTCTCACCTCAGGATCATAGAACCGAACTGGTCGCTCAACCACAATCGGCCGAAACTGGTGAACGCCAGTTCTACAGACAAACCGGGACTCCGGGGTTTTACCAGGTCCGCAGCAACGATTTTCAGGATTTCTTTGCCGTCAATCCTGACCCCGAAGAATCGGATTTGACGACAATCGACCCCCGTACGCTTCGCAACCTGGTGGTCAATCCGGAAAGTGAAACGCAAACTTTGGAGAAAACGCAGGTCTCCTTTCACAACCTCCAGGAGGAAAAATCCCAACGCTTCTGGTGGTGGCTCCTTCTTTTAGTCGTACTTCTGGCAATAGGGGAAACGTTGCTGGCAAATCGGACGTTCCGGTAGAAAATCAAGTGGGGTGTATATGTCCTTATCCGCAATTGAAAATTTACGCGTAAAAATCAAAAACGTGCGACAACGCCGCAAGCGAGTATTTCTCCTGTGGCAATACAGTCTGATAATGACGGGAGCGGCAACCTTTTTTCTCATTTTCGGTTGGTTGGAGATGTCGTTTCATTTTTCCCGGCAAGGACTCATTTTCTTATTTTTCCTCTGGATTCTGGGTTTGGTTTCCACGATCGCCTGGAATATTGTAATGGTGCGTCGCTGGGACAGCGACCGGCAGCGCCTTGCTCAATACGTGGAAGACCGGCTCCCGGACCTGGAGCAGAGACTTCTCACATCCATCGAGCTCGACCAGGGCGCGCATCCGCAAAAAAGTGACAGTGGATTTCAACCAGGTCACCCGGCGAGTCGAAGTGGCGTCTCTGCTCAATTGGTCACGCGACTCTGGGAAGATGCGCTTGCCCACGTCCAGCATCGAAAAATCGAAGACATTGCGTCATTCCGTAAAGCATGGCCGGTATTGGGCACCGCCTGCGTAATATCGTTTTTCTGGATAATCATGCTTTTCACTTCGGTTGATTTTTTTCATGCCAGCGCCCGCATTCTCTGGCCCTGGCATCCTGCAGGGATGGAAAAATCGACCGCCGTTCTGAAAGTGACGCCTGGTGACCTGCGCATGCAAAAGGGGAACGACCTCACGATCGTAGCGACGGTGGAGAATTTTATTCCACAGCAGGTCGATCTTCACCTGCAATCCAATCGTATGAGCTGGGATTCCACACCAATGCGCCCTGAAGACGGTGAGCAGACCTTCATTTATTTTCTCTCATCGCTGCAAGAAGATTTCAGTTATTTTGTCGATATCGGTGAAAAACGCTCTCGTCAGTATGAAATCTCCGTATTCGAAATGCCGCGTTTGGAAAAGCTCACAGTGGATTATGATTATCCGGATTACACGGGAATGCCGTCCAGTATGGGTAAAACGGAAGGTGATGTCATCGCTCCACGAGGGACCCGGATCACGCTGTATGCGACTTTCAACAAACCGCTCAGCAGGGCCACTCTTCAATTCAACGATGGCACGATGGTAGAACTGACTTCCATGGAAAATTCCACACCAGCAGTCCAGCCTGGCAATTTGAGCCGCCGTGGTAGTTTTACCGTCGATAAAGACGCGACTTATACCATCAAGGTGCTGGATCAGGAAAACCTGGAAAACGTCAACCCCCAAGAATACTTCGTCCAGGCAATTCCCGACACCCCCCCTCGATTGACATTGCTCCATCCTGGAAAAGACCGGAAAGTTACCTCCCTGGAGGAAGTTTTCCTGCGAGCATCAGCATCGGATGATTATGGTCTGAATAATTTTTCCCTTCATTACAGTATTGCCGGAAGAGAGGAGCGGAAAGTCTCCTTATTAACGGAACCCCAACAAAAACTCGATCTCAGCATAGAGGGCGAAACACTGATCTACTTGGAGGATCTGCTGGTAAAACCCGGGGATTTTGTCTCATATTTTTTATCTGCCGCAGACAACAATGGTCTGGATGGTTCCCATGAAGTGTTCTCTGATATTTATTTTCTCGAAGTGATTTCCACCGAGGAAGAATTTCGCCGGGCCGCGCCTGGTCCGCGTGGTGGCACTATGGGAGCCGAGGGCATGCAAGGAAGCCAGCAGGAATCCAGCGCCCTTGCGGAAAATCAAAAGAAAATCATTGCGGCAACCTGGAAATTATGGCAACGACAAAAAACTGCCGAGACCAATAAAATTGCGGAAGACACGCAAGTGGTGACCGATTCTCAATCCGAAGTGCTTCAACGCGCGCGTATGTCCTTACGTCGATTGAGAGAACGATTTTCATTCTCTGATGAATCCTACGACAGCGCCGTCATCCATATGGAAGAGGCAGTCGAACAAATGCAGTCGTCCTGGGAAAAACTGGATGCCCGCAAGTTGAAAGAAGCTTTGGTACCGCAGCAAATTGCTTTACAAGCTATTTTAAAAGCAGACGCGCTCAGTAAAAGAACCCGGATCGAGACCACTCGTAATCGCGGGCAGGGAGAAGGCAGTCGCCAACAACAAGAACGGGATGATCTCAGGGAATTGTTTGAAATGGAAATGGGGCGTTTGGAGAATCGCTATGAGATGCCGGGACAAAACAGCGTGGCCCCTCAACAGGCTGGTCTGACAGGAGACATATTGGAACGGTTGCGAGAGTTGGCCCAGCGACAAGAACAGGTTCACCAGCGGCAAAACGACTTGCTTCGCCGTCAAAATCAAATCACCGGAAATGAAATGAAACGTCACCTGGAAGAACTGAGGCGTGAACAGGAATCGTTACTACGCCAAACGGAAGAGCTTTCCCGGAGCGCCTCCCGGTTCACTCAACAGGGAATAGGAGGTAGACGTACCAATCGCGAGAATACCAATCGTATGCAACAACTCGACCTGGCATCCCGGCAAATGCGGGAAGCTGCCCGCAGTCTCATGCGTGAAGAGCCCGAAACCGCAGCCCGGCAAAGTCGCCAGGCCTTGGAGAAATTGCGTGAACAGGAAGAAACCATGCAAAATATGCAAAACAGGGATTCCATGTCCAACCTGCTGGACGCCCTCAATCGGAAAGCATGGCAATTGCGAGAACAGGAAGATCAAATTCAAAAGGACCTGCAGCAAGCTCTTCGGGAAAACACCGAGGACTCGCAGGAAGAGTCCCTTGTTTCTGCAGAAAAGGGTGCATCGACGCAGGATGAATCTCAATCGTTCGTACAAGATGTCTTAAGTGGTAAAAAAGAGTTGGAGAAGGATATACGTGAAACCGAAAAGCTTCTACGCACGGTGCTGGCGCGGGGGAATGAAAAGCATCCCCAGGTTGCTTCCCGGGCGCTTGATGCATTGCGGACGCTTCAACGAGAACGATTGATCGATCGTATCGAGTATTCTCGATTTCTACTGGAAAATGGGAGGCTTGATGAATCTGAAATAATGGAACCGGATATTGCCCAATCGATTGAATATCTCAGCACCAGATTCCAACAAGTGGCAGGAAGGGAAACTCTGACGCGGGAAGAACAAATCCGACAAGCAGCCTCCGACGTTGGCAGGTTACGAGACGAATTGGAAAATCTACGTCAACAAGTGGAGAACCTGCTCCAACGCGATGCCACTTCAGGTGAAAATCGTCCACCACGATCCGGGCAGAGCGACCCGGAAGCTGAGCTTGCTCAGCAAGAACAAAGCGGGAATCAAGGACAACGAGGACAAAATCAGTCAATGCGGGTTGGAAACGGTGAATTGGGTCGAAGGGGAGAGCGGGATGCCAGCATCAGCCAAATGCGAGAAAACCTGCAGCGTGCTCAATACTATGCTCGTGGTTTAATTGAACCCTGGACCCGGACAGAGAGCTGGGCTGTGGATGCTCGTTCCATCCAGCGGGAACTGACCCGGAAAGAAATCGAGGATTTCTTCACGCAACGCGACCTCTGGAAACAACTCCTGGAACCCATCCGGGAACTCGAATCTCACTTGCAAGCTCTGGTAGAAATCGGTCAACTTAAAAATCGACTTTATTCGGTAGAAGAGGAGGAAATACCCGCAATTTATGAAAACCTGGTTGAAGAATATTATCGCACCCTCTCGCAACCTCTTGAAGGAAGGATCAAAGTTTCCACCCAATCGATTGAAAACAGGAGTGGGAGCAGGTGATGACGGGAATCCTGGATTTTCTCACAGGCGATAAACTGGCTGCGCTGGCTGAAGGGAACTTTTCTTTCGGCATTCCCGTCGATTTTCCACTTCTCATCGTCGGCACCGTCCTCGTACCGGTACTGGCTTGGACCCTATACTACCGCACCACTGTCGAGGTTTCCTTAGCGTTGAAAATCCTGCTTGTGGGATTGAGGTCCGGGATCCTCATCATTTTACTGCTATGCTTGCTGCAACCGGTATCGATTGTCTCGCGCGTCATTCCACAAGAAAGCTATTTAGCGGTCCTCCTCGACAATTCCAGGAGCATGAACATCCGGGATATGGAAGATCAACGATCACGCGCTGTTATGATGACCAACCATATTTTTGGTGGCAATGGATTACTCTCCAGGCTCGAGGAGGAATTCCGGGTGCGTGTATTTGCTTTTGATGCGGATGCCTGGCAAATCGATACTGCGGAAGATCTCTCATTCGCAGGTTCGAAAACCGTCTTTTCTCAAAGCCTCGATGATGGAATGGAATCCTTGAAAGGACTACCGGTGTCGGGCTTGATTTTGATCAGTGATGGAGGAGACAACAGCGCTGCTGATTTGCTCCGCACGGCATCCACTTTCAAGTCTGCTGAAATACCGGTTTTTACGTTGGGAGTGGGGATGGAACGTCTTCCCAAAGACTTGGAAATAGTCCGAATTCATGCTTCTGAAACCGTCATGGAAGGCTCCATTTTCGATGTGAATTTGTTGCTCCGTAACCAAGGATACGACGACCGTGAAATCGAGTTACAGGTCGAGGAAGGGAATCGAGTCGTACATTCTGAAAAGATCAAACTGGAAAACAGTGACAGGGTGATGCGTCACACCCTGCAGTTGACCGCGGAGCGGGAGGGAAATCTGGTTTATACGGTCCGTATTCCTCCAGAAGAAGATGAAATTGTTTCCGAAAACAATCAACGGATGTTCCTGGTAAGTAACACGAGGCGTCAGAGCGACATTCTATACGTGGAAGGACATCCACGTCACGAATATAAATTCATCCGGCGCGCCATCCAGGGTGATAAAGCCTTACGTTTGGTGACTTACCTGCAAACCGGTCCCCACAAATTTCTACGCCAGGGAATCAAATCGCCGGAAGAGTTGGATAAGGGGTACCCGGGCAGCATGGAAGAACTGTTCGAGTATGAAGCAGTGATTTTTGGAGATGTCCCCCGTGCTTTTTTCAGCGCGGAACAATTGAAAATAACAAAAGAATTCGTTTCCAAACGAGGCGGGGGGTTTCTCATGCTCGGGGGTTCCACCGGATTTGAGGAAAATTTCATGGACACGCCCATTGCCGAAATATTACCGGTTATTCAAATCCGTCAGCAATCTCTCCCGGAAAATTTGAGAGGGGACGGGCTCTCCGGGGATGTTCTCGAAGACCGGCCGACAGGAGATAAATATAACCTGCGCCTCACTGAGCAGGGTGAGGATTCGCCAATGATGCGATTGGGATTGGAAGTGGAGCAGAATCGGCAATTGTGGGAAAAAATGCCGCAGCTGCAAGGCATCAACGTCACCAGGCGAGCCAAGTCCGGAGCCACCGTACTGGCAGTGCATCCGAACCTGAGATTCGAGGATACGCCTCTTCCGTTAATTGTCCACGAACGCTTTGGACGTGGGCGCACGATGGCCATCATGACCGCCAGCACCTGGCGCTGGCAAATGCTTCAACCCTCCAAAGATCTCTCCCATGAACGATTCTGGCGACAGGTACTGCGCTGGTTGACGGTGGATTCACCTCCACGAATACGGATGATCCTGGACCGCGAAAGCTATAGTCCGGGTGAGCGAGTAGAAATTCAAATCCAGGTCTCTGATAAAACTTATACTTTCCTGGATGATGCCACGGTCTGGCTGAAAATCAGCAAACCGGATGGGACGGTCGAGGACTTGCGATTGCCATGGAATATCGAGCAGGAAGGCGTCTACCGCGGATCATTCGAGGTTCTGCAGGAAGGAGTGTATCACCTGGAAGCTTCGGCAACAACTTCTTCTCCGCAAAATGAAGAAACCATTTTGACGAAACGTCCACTGAGTTTTTTAGTCGTCCCATCGGACCTGGAATTTTCAAACCCGGGCATGAATGCCGCCTTGCTCGAGCAAATCGCAGAAACGAGTGGAGGTCAATATTTCAAGTGGCATGACCGGAACGAGCTCTTGGAAGCGATCCATCATACGCGGAAAAATTATACTGTTGAAATGGAAGAAGACCTCTGGGATATGCCCCTCGTATTGATTTTGCTCATTCTCTTCTTCACCATCGAATGGATCAGTCGACGCCGCAAGGGATTGTCGTGAAACTCCGGATTTTCAAAGATACACCAGGTACTCACCCGGAACTGCTCCAGATCATCAGCTTCCTGGTGGTATTTGCTTTCAGCTTTTCTTCATCACCCAACCCACCGGCGTTTGCCCAGCAAAGGGATTATTTTCAAACAACCCCCGGGATTCAAAAATTCGCAGTCCTCTTGGGAGGCGCAGCTTCCGAGGAAAAATATGAAACGCAGTTCCGGCATTGGATTTTGAAACTGTATGATATCCTGCATATGGAATATCGTTATCCAGCGGATCACATTTTCACTCACCTCGGAAAGGGAGATCGCAGCGAGCCAAGGATTACAGGTCCTTGTCGTAAAGAATCGATCCGGGGGACTTTGCGGAAACTGGAAAACCAGGTTCAAACCGGGGACCAGGTTCTTATCGTGATGGTGGGACATGGTACCAGCGACTCGGTTGACAGGAGGGGTACAATAGCCAAATTCAACATTGTTGGCCCCGATTTCAGCGGAAAGGATTTTTCAGAATGGCTGACTGCGTTTTCTCGTCAGGATATAATCGTTGTCAACACCACGAATGGGAGTTATCCCTTCAGTTTGGCGCTCTCTGCCCCGGGTCGGGTCGTTATTTCCGCCACCCGAAGCAGCGCGGAAAAATTCGATACTTTTTTTGCCCGTTTTTTTATTGAAGCACTTGACAATCATGCCGGTGATTACGATAAAAACACCCGTCTTTCTATTTGGGAGGCATTTCAGTATGCCCGTCACCGGACGCAGAAATGGTACGAGGAACAGGCCAGATTGTCGACGGAACACGCAGTATTGGATGACAATGGAGATGGGCTTTTCAATGCGGATCCGGACCCGACGCAAAACGACGGCCGCCTGGCACAAGTGGCCACCATCGACCTCTTGAGCGCATTGCTCCCCGAAAGACTGGCTGCCAGACTGAGCAACCATGAAGTCGAATCTGCAAAAAAACTGGTGGCGAAAATGCTCGAGTTGGAACGCTCCGTCCTCTTGCTGCGTAACCGTAAATCGGAGATGTTGAAAGAGGAGTACTGGCAACAACTGGAAATCCTGTTGGTCGATCTCGCCCGCACTACCCGTCAATTCCGCTCATTCACTGCTAAAAAAACAGGGATTGACCACCCTGGTTTGTTTTGATGATCAAAACCATTCTACTCATCTGATCAAGCAATAATTTCCACTCAAAATAACCAATACCGCAATTACCTTTGCCCCTCTGCGCCTTAGCGCCAGTTATCGGCTGTCAGTTGTCGGTTATCAGTTCCTTCACAAGTCTCCTTTGTGCCTTTGTGCCTTTGTGCCTTTCTACATTATTTGTTCACGAATCTTCAGTTCTTAAGTTGCAATCCCAACACGCGCAGATGAAGCAGTCCTTCTTGCAACTGCAGCAGACTGTTCTTTTTTGGACTGCCATTCAAAGCGACCGTTGCATGGGGTTGTTCTGCCAGGATGCTGGAGACCAAAGCGGTCAATACGCTTTTGGGACCAAATTCGATATAAATTCGACCGCCATCCTGGTAGGTATTTTCAATCTCGGTTTTGAACAATACCGGTTTGAGGACGTGCTCTTCTAAAATAGACCGGATTGATTGTGGATCCTTTGGATAGAGGGATCCGGAGGTATTGGAGTAGATGGGGATTTCAGGCGAACGAAACTGAACTTCACGCAAGGCTGCGGCAAAGGGTTTGCGGGCATGTTCCATCAGGGAAGTGTGGAATGCCGCAGATACGGGAAGCAGGACCACCGTGTATCCTTTTTCCTTCAATAAGTCGTTGGTTTGCAAAATGGCTTTTTTTGGACCGGCCAATACCGATTGTTTGTCCGAGTTCAAATTGGCAACCGTGATTTCAGTTTTAAGGGTCTGCGACAAAAGCCTGGCTTCTTCTTCAACCAGGAGCGCTTCGGCCTTGACCGCCAACATTCCGCCTCGCTCGATTTGAGCAGCGCCACCGGGTTGGTTTTTTGGCGCAGCCATGGCTTTCCCCCTGGCTTTTGCCAGGAAAAAATAGTCGGAATCACTGAAAACGCCTCCCGCCCACAATGCGGTTACTTCTCCAAAACTATGCCCCACAGTAGCATCTACTTTCAATCCGGCCGATTGTAAGATTTTATACAAGCCCGCACTGGTCGTTCCAATGGCCGGTTGCGCATGTTCTGTCAGCGTGAGCCGGGTTTCTTGCTCCTTTTTTTCGGCTTCGTCGGCTGTGGGAGGTGGAAAAACGATCGAGGAAAGCGCTCGCCCTCCCTCTTTCTCGAACAAGGCGTCCATAGCTGCAAAACATGCCGCCATGGATGGATGCGAGGCGTGAAGTTCTTCGAGCATTCGCAGGTACTGAGAACCTTGACCGGAAAACAATGCCACCACCTTAGCCTGGGAAGGCATGGCTTCCCGACGATAATGAATGCCATTGCGCAAGGTCCAAGCGCTTTCCTGCGCTTTTTTTCGTAATCTCTGCAGGCCAGTTCGCAGGCGTATGGCGGCTTCTTCGGGAGATAGACCGACAAAACCCATTCTGGCAAAATTTTCAGGTATCAAACCGGTGCTGTTTTCAAGCAATTTTTGATAGTGTTTTTCAGAATCCGCGGACTCGAGTTCGGTGAGCGCCGCTTGACATTGAATTGCCAGCGTATCAGGAGTGGGAGCAGATAAAACAAGCGGCTGGCAACCTGTTTGAATTTCCGTATCGATCGGGTTCATTATTATCTCATGTTAAGTGTATGGAACTTGTAGAAGATCGATTTTATTCCTGAAACTCATCAGATCCACGAGAAGGCACAAAGGCACAGAGTTATTTTATTTTTGCTCTACTTTTCTAATGAGTCTCCCGATCATTCGTTCAATCTCCCTTGTCTTGTCACTTAGTTTATCAAAATCGTGATTGGAAACAAATCTTGGATGGGAAGCAATCTCCAACTGAGTTTGTAGTCCAAATAATAAGCCAATCGCGATTTGGACAGTGCAGTCACCTTTGCGCTTTGGCGCCAGTTATCGGTTATCAGTTCCTTCACGAGTCTCCTTTGTGCAGTTGCACCTTTGTGCCTTTGTGCCTTTATGCTTTTCTACATTGAATCCCAAATGGAGCTCTTATTACAAAACTTGTTCACGAATCATCAATTATAATTTTCGTTGTTCAGGTTTTATCTGCCAGGAAACGGCTGACGGGTCGCAACGTATCAATATTTTCACAAACAATCCGTAACCCCGAGACGATGGGAACCGCGAGAATCATCCCCACCGGTCCCCAAAGCCATCCCCAGAAAATAAGAGAAAGGATCACGACCAGGGGGCTCAACCCGAGCTTTTCTCCCATCACTTTCGGTTCCAGCACATTGCCGATCGTCACTTGAACGAGAATGAGCAAAAGGAGGATGACGATGGGAATCCAAAGACCATCAAACTGCAAAAACGCAATGACCACTGGAGGCAGGGTCGCAATGACCGAGCCGACAGCCGGGATGAAATTCAGTAAAAACGTCAGTATGCCCCAAAAAAGCGCAAAGTCGACGCCAAAGAGCCATAAAACGATGGTGACGGTGGTACCTGTCGCAAAGGAAAGCAATGTTTTGACTTCCAGGTAGTTGGCGATTTGCTGGTTGATTTGTTTGACAACGCGGGTGACATGCCGTGATTTTTCCACTTCGAAACTGTTACGGACTCTATTGAAAAACGATTCCCTTTCAAACAGCAAGTAGACCATATAGAGCAAAACCAGGAAGAGGTTTCCAATAAAACCACCGAATTTTCCAAAGCTTTTGCCAACGATCTGGGCAACGGCGCCGGGTTGAAAATGCTCCTCCCAGCGAAAATTACGGATAAAGGATTCCACTTCTTCAGAAGGAAGGGGAAAAACATAGACCATCTGGTCGAGGATTTCCACCACCCGTCGTTCGTATTGGGGGAGATTCTGACCGAGAGATTTGACACTCGAAAAAACCAGCAACCCCACCAGGTAGAGCAACAACGCGGTGAAACACAGAATCAAACCAATCCGGGCACTGCGAGGAAGTTTCAGGGCAACCAGAATTTTCTGTAAGGGTTCTGCCAGGTAGACGAGGAAAAGTGCGATAAAAAAAGGGATCAGGATCGATTGCAGGGCTTTCAGGACCAGACAAATCGTGACCAGCAGCAATCCACCTGAAAAAAGCGCGATCCATCGAAGCCAGTTTTCCCGCCGTTGCTCGGATTGTTGAAGAGATAATTCATCCATTTTGAATCTCTACCCTTTTTCGATGTTGAACGATTGTTTCATCCCCCTGCGCATCGTTTCGTATTCCTTGAACTTGAGCTTTACCGGAATTTAGCAGACACGCAGGCAATTGCCAATCACATATTTCAATAGTATTTCGATATCGCGCTTGCAACGAAAACCTCGTCAAAGCGACGGATCGTTGAGCCGGGCAGCAAGTCGTATGGAACGCAACCGGAAGCGATTTGTTCCCGTTAATTCCATTTTTGTCCGTAACATGAAGGGGTTTCGTTTACAGGATTGGATAATAACTTGATTATCATGGGAAGCAATAATAAAAAGGAGTTAGATTGATCTATGCGGGCGTTCCTCAAGAACAGAATTCTATGCCTTCAGCGACCATTTACGTCCTCGATACCAGCGTTTTGCTCTATGATCCGGAAATCCTCAACGCCTATCCATGCGCCGAAATAGTAATTCCCATTGACGTGATCGAGGAAATCGACCAGTTCAAAGGAACATTGAGCGAAACCGGTAACAGCGCCCGGGTCCTTTCTAAGATGCTGGACGTCTATCGCGACCACGGTAATTTTTCCGAAGGCATCCAACTTGCCAACAAAGCACGTTTGCGTATCGACTTTTCCACTCCACCGGAAGAGAAGAAGGGATTGCTGGATTGGAAAAAATCTTCCAACCGTGTGCTCGGGGTCGCCTTGCAGTTGAAAAAAGCAGGGAGGGAGCCGATTTTAGTGACGCTCGACGCCCACTTGCGCGTCAAAGGCAATGCCTTTGGAGTCCGGGTGATATCCTACCAGGAAAAGCAGGAAAGTCCGAGCCCGTATGCAGGGGTTCAGTACCACCTTCTCCCGGCAACGCAATTGGCATTATACCGGCAGCAGGGTACTTTCCGCTTTGACGAAGAATTTGTCCCCCATGAAGGTTTGCTATTGATCAATGAGGCGGACACGGATGATTACGAGGTGGCCATTTATGACGATAAAAAACATTGTTTCTACAAAGCGGTCCACAACAAGGGGATTTGGGGGATTTTGCCCCGCAATGCAGAACAACAACTTGCTTTGGAGTTGTTGCTCAATCCGGCAATCCCGATCGTGACCCTGGTGGGCAAGGCAGGAACCGGAAAAACATTGTTGGCGCTTGCTTCCGGATTGCAAATGATGCTGCTCGAGAATCAATATTCCCGGCTGCTCGTATCCCGCCCCATCTTTCCCATGGGCCGGGATTTGGGTTATTTGCCGGGTGACGTTCAAGAAAAACTGGCTCCCTGGATACAGCCCATTTTCGATAACCTGGAATTATTGCTGGGAGGGGACTCGAAAAAAACTCCCCCTGCTTCTAAAGGTCATGAGGAATTGGTCGAACAAGGCTTGCTCATCATCGAACCGCTGACTTATATCCGGGGAAGGAGTATTCCTCATCAATATATGATCGTCGATGAAGCGCAAAATCTGACGCCGCACGAGATTAAAACGATCATTACCCGTGTGGGAGAAGGAACAAAAATAATCTTGACCGGCGACCCCGATCAAATCGATAACCCCTACGTCAACAAAGCCTCCAACGGTTTGAGCTACCTTGTTGAAAAGTTTCGGAAACAGGAAATGGCGGGTCACGTGACACTCAAACGAGGTGAACGATCCCGCTTGGCGGAATTGGCTGCCAACATCTTATAGTGAAAATCCTTGATTTTTTTTAAAATTGTTGTTTCTTTTCAATAGATTGTGTATAAAATGGGGAAGTTGCAATTATTTTCAATCCCCCCTCCGTGGGTCAACTCTTCTTCTCAGTCACTATGAAATTTGGAAAGCCCTTGGTCGAAATCAAAGGATTTGGAGGAAAATTAGGACTCCTGATTGATGGAACTGCGTTATTTGATCAGGTGGAGGATGAATTGAAGAAGTTGCTGCGTCGTCCCAATTCGAGACAATTTTTAAAGGGGGCGGAAATCTACCTGCATGCCAACGGTCGACGCTTGAACACCAATGAGTTTTACCGCTTGAAGAGAATGTTGAAATATGAGGGCGATCTCCACTTGATCAGTGAAGCAAACGAAGGGATGAACCAATTTTCACAAGACCTCTCCCACCCGGAGCAGCAGCAGCGGGAAGCGTCTTTCGAACTCTCTTCCGGATCCTTGTTTCCCGCCAAAGGATACAAAACGACAGAAGCCTTGATAGTTCGTCAAACGCTGCATTCCGGGCAAGCCTTTCGTTCTCAAAAAGGTGTGATATTATTGGGAGACATGAATGCTGGCGCCGAGATTGTTTCTGACCATGACGTGGTTATCCTGGGGACGCTCCGGGGCACCGTTCACGCGGGCGCTTCCGGTAACCGCAACGCCCTCGTATTCGCGCTGCGTATGCAGCCCACTCAATTGCGTATTGCCGAACTGATCACGCAGCCTCCACAAGAAGACAAACGGTCGACACGCTCCGAACCGGAAGTGGCCTTTATCGAAGAAGGTTCCATTATCATTGAAACCTGTCAAAAAATCAGGGTATGATCGATTTTTTTTGTTTTTGATCGAATCAATCGGTTTATAGTATGAATGTAGTAATTAATCTCATTAAACCACCAGCTCTGCTGGTGCGAACCTAATAGGCTTTGCCGGTCAGACATGAGAAACGTAACCGTGTCCGTGAGCCGTGCTCGTGCTCGTGAACGGTCAGTGAATTCGACGGCACATTTTGGTTAACATAGAAACAATGCGATGAAGTAACTGTTTCCCTTCGTCAAATAAAGGAGGCTGGATGATCTTCAACACGTTTAAAACATCGAGAATAGCAGCGCATTCCATTGCGGAACCTCGGGCAAATGCATAGAATCGTTGCTTGTCAGGAAAGGAATTTTTTCCACAGCCTTCTGCGATATTGAGAGGAATCGACCATGAGGCCCTTTTCAGTTGGTCAACTAAGGCTGAGTATTCTTTTGGCAATGTTTCGATGACTTGGACAGATAACGCTAAAAATTCGATGGAACATTGGTATACATCGAGTTTTTCATGATCTAACGTGGCAGCCTTTTTCGTTCACGAGCACGAGCACGTCTTACGATGACGAACACGTTTTGCCCTCATACTGGGGGCCTCTTCAAGCCACCGGCTCTGCCGGTGGTGATGACTCAATAAAACGCAAGAAGGCGTCTGAATCCCGGGCAATCGTGTCTGCCTGTGGAAACGTCAGGAAAATCAGGGATGATATTATGGGAGAATCAATCGTCATTACCTCAGGCAAGGGAGGAGTTGGCAAAACCACGAGCACGGCAAACCTCAGTACCGCATTAGCAGATTCTGGCAAAAAAGTAGTGGCTGTGGATGGAGATATTGGCTTGCGGAACTTGGATTTCATCATGGGTTTGGAAAACCGGATTGTTTACAATCTGGTCGACGTGGTAAAAAAACGCTGCAAACTCAAACAGGCTCTCATCCGGGATAAAAGAAACCATCAACTTTTCCTCATGCCCGCCTCTCAAGTCGATGATAAATCGGCAGTTTCCCCCGAAGAGATGAAAAATCTGTGTGAGGAACTCAAGGAAGAGTTCGATTTTGTGCTGATCGATTGCCCAGCCGGGATTGAGCAGGGATTCAAAAATGCCCTGGCAGGCGCGGATCATGCCATTGTGGTGACGACGCCGGAGGTTTCTCCGGTGCGTGACGCCGACCGGGTTATCGGTTTATTGCAAAATCATGACATCCCCGCTTCCTTGCTGATCAATCGACTTTCAGTCAGTATGGTGGCAAACGGGGAAATGATGAGCAAGGAAGACGTGGTGGATATTCTGGCCATCGACTTGTTGGGCCTGATTGTAGAAGATCCTAAAATCATATCTTCCGGTGGTCAGGGAATTCCTGCTGTCTTGGATAACAAATCCCCTGCGGGACGGGCTTTTTACAGAATTGCCCAGCGATTGCTTGGAGAAAGCGTGGAAATTCCTGAAGTTGAAGAGAAAAAAGGCTTGATCGCCAGGATTTTTGGAAGGGGATAATTATGTTTACGAAGCTGAAAAGGATGTTCACCCAGGGCAATGGAAAAAGCGCGCGAATTGCCAAAAACCGCCTGCAATTGGTATTGACCCGGGAACGAACCGGTCTTTCGGAGAATGATCTCAATAAACTGAAAGGGGATCTCTATCGCGTCATCTCTCGATATTTCACGATTGATCGTACGAATTTAGAGATAGAAATCCTTTACAACAAAAATGGGCAATCGGCACTGAAAGTCAATACGCCTGTCGTCCCCAACCGCTCTTCCTGACTACTGGGTTCGGTACTGCCCTTCACGAGGGTGATAAATCCAATGGTACCGTAGGGCCAAGTGAGTGCATGTTTTTATCCTTCCGGGTATTCGAAGCATTGTCATTCCGGGCTCAGACCCCCATTCGAATCTCTTCCCGGAGTGTCGGATCTCTATTTTCGTCGAGGGATCCGACCTTGGATCGCACCCTCCAAGGATTTCAAATTCCTTCTTTGATCAAAAGGAATCCCCGGTTTTCCACAGTGTCGAAGGTCTGCATGGCACTGATCAAATCATCGGATTTAACCCATACCCAGGGAGCCCTGTTGGGGTTCACGTCCATAATCAAGAATGAATCACTTTCCTTATCGTAAGCTCCGAGTGGTGAAATGTGACCGCCCCCTGTTTGTCCGAGAGATTTTCTGGCATAGTTGACCAAAACGTAATCATCTCGGGTGGCCATGTTTTGAATGATTTCATTTTTAATCCTATCCACGTCCGCATTATCGTCAACTACACGCAATGTGACTTCCAGTAAATGAGAACGTAAAACCCGGGCCAGTTGTCTTAACTGCAATCCATAGTCACTTTTTAAATCTCCTTCAATATCGATAGGTTTTCCCAAGACCTCCACCCTGGTTTTGGTTTGATCACTGAGAACGTTGTTGGATGTATATTTACCAAAAAAGGGATTGAATCCCTTGGGGAGCCAGAATAATTCATTTTTAGCGATTGATTGATTGTCTTCTGGAAGATTGTCTTTTTTTCCGAGTCTCAATGCGTTCAAGACCATGGCAGAAGATGCCAGACCACAGAAAATTTTATTGTTCTGACTGACAAAATGATTACTCAACTGGAAAAAATCTTTTTTATGAGTTGACCGTGAAAGTCGATTCAGGCTTTCTTCGGAATCCCATAATACGAGAGACGCAGTTTTGGAATATACCGGGTGAATGAAAACGAATAAAATTATGATAAGAAAAATATTTTTCATTTTGTTTCCTTTGTAAGGCTCAGTCTACCGCGTGCGAGATTGCTTCTTCAGTGGCGATCAGAAAATCCAGGTAAATCGCTTTTGCCGGATCCGGCGCTTCTCCCCTGGCAATTCGGCGCTTCTCTTCGCGCCCCAGCGCAAGCCAGCCTTGCGCGCTCCGTGCGGTCACGCCGGCCAACGGAGCCGCATATTTCATGAAGTGACCGCTTCTCAATCCATCGCAAATTTTCTTTTGCAGACCTGGACTCAACTTTGTATTACGTCCCATGTTTACTCCTAATTAAACCACCCTCAGCTGAAGCTGAGGGATTTACTCAAAGGGCTATAAGTCCAACATTCAGCTAAAGCTGTCATTCGTGCCGGATATTCTCAATGTGATCCGCTTGATGGGTATCAGAGTGATTAAGGAGAGTATTATGAAAGGTTGGTTGGAATTGTCAAGTTGAAAATAAGGTTGAGAGGAAGGGATTTGGCTTGGAAGATTGGATATTCAAGCAAAGAATCGAATCTGGAGAGTTTCGAAATGATCTTGTAGGTTACGGGGTTGCTTTATCCGTTTCCTCAATTGATGAACCCTGAAACTCAGGGATAAAAGTAAATTCAAGAGTCTATTAAAAAGAATATATCCAAACTTCCAAGCCTGACCCTTTACCGTTTACCATCGATCAAGCACAGGGCAGATTTATTTTCTTTTGAAAAATCGAGTTGCCTGAGGAGACCTGCATTTTCATTGGGCAGGATAGACAGTTTTGGTCAGCAAATGGTGGTGGATGAAATCCCAATCCAGGGCAACCCCAAGGCCGGGACCCATGGGGGGTTCCACACAGCCCTCACTGTCAATGGATTCCAACACATCTTGGTAGCCACAGGAGAAGACGGGGGGAAAAATATTTTCGGGGATGTCGGGACTGACCAGCAACATCTCATAGAAATTGGTGTTACGAATCGCAGCCATGCAATGGCGATGGCACGGACCAGCACCGTGAATCTCCACATCAAGTCCGAATGCCTCGGCGAGATGGGCCGTTTTCAGGGTGCCGGTGACGCCGAAATCGTAATCGGGATCGACCCGCACGAAATCAGTCGCCTCAGCGACGATACAGTCTGCCTTGTTCTCCAACCCGCGCACATGCTCCGTAATCAAAATCGGTGTCTTGATAAAATGACGTAGCTTGCGGTGGGCGTGATGGGATATCCCGGAATCCATCATGGGATCCTCTAACCAAAAGAATCCGGCCTCGTCACAGGCTCTCCCGACCTCCAGGGCCTCAGCGAAGGTTCTCAAAGCACAACAAGGGTCTGTCATCAATTTCATCTTTCCCTCGAACTCCCGGCCGAGCAACCGCACCGCTTCGACCTCATGCTTCACATGGCCACTGCTCCAGCCATGCATTTTGAAGCCCTGATATCCCAAAGAATAGCAATGCTGAGCGAAGGTCAGATAATCCTGTGGGGTGGAGAGACTGCCATGGGTATCGGCATGAATCGTGCTGGCATACGCAGGCAATTTCTTCCGGTAAATGCCCAACATCTCGCACAAAGGCTGCCCAGTGGCTTTCCCGGCCAGATCCCACAGTGCAATGTCGATCATGCCATAGCCCATGTGGTCATATTGACGTAAGGCGACCTTCATATCGTTATAAATCTCTTCCCGGGCATAGGGATCGCGGCCAATGAGGAAGGGGGCCATAATCCGGACTTGGGCCAGCGACGGGGTCTTGGGTGCCCGGGACACATACTCCCCTTGGAGTCCATCATCCGTTGAGATAGTAATGGCATAGTTCGTGACCGGGAGTTTCCCGCCTGGACAAAAGCCCGTATTGAATCCTTTTCCTCCATCCGGCCCCACATTCTGCAAGGTATACTGAAATTCATACACTTCTACGCGATCAATCTTACTCATACCGTTACCTCCGTAACATTCATGTCATCCACTTAACTTTCTGATTCTGCGACGAGCTCTTGCATGGCGTCCCAAGCCTTATGAAACCAGACTAATCATTCACTCCCTAAAAGTCAACATTGAATACCCACCATAGTAGAAGAAAGGGAAGGCGATCAGGCTTGGAAGATTGGATATTCAAGCAAAGAATCGAATCTGGAGAGTTTCGAGATGATCTTGTAGGTTACGGGGTTGCTTTATCCGTTTCCTCAATTGATGAACCCTGAAACTCAGGGATAAAAGTAAATTCAAGAGCCTATTATAAAGAATATATCCAAGCTTCCAAGCCTGACCCCTTTCTCAAGAAGCCTGTCAACACTTTGAAAAAGAACGAGAGCCATGGAAGCAAGAGCGCTTAGAACAGTGAACCTTCGCATTTTGGCTCATGATCCTAAAGAAACGGATCTCCCTGATTGACAGATTTTTAAATTTTTTTACGAATCCTGCATTTTTTTTATTTGGGGGTTGACATTATTAAAAAAAATATATATAGTTAGAATCATACCTTCACTAAGTTGTTTTAGTGAAAAAGAGGGTTCCCGATCGATGGAACAACATCGTGGGAGGACTTGAAAACGATCGGTCCTCTCCGGGAATCTTTTAATGATATTTAGCTGAACGGGTTTTTCAGAGACCTGAAAAGTTACAATATTTTTAAACATCCAAAAGGAGAAAGTCGTATGTTTAATCAAAAAAGCAACTCAAAATTGAGCGCAACCCTGCTGGCTCTCATCATGGGAGGATGCGTCTTCATGGCTGGTCAGGTCTGGGCAGACGGATATGTGACTGATCCCGCCACAGGAAGAACATGGACCAAACCAGAGTATGGTGGGACACTCACGTGGGCCGTTAAGCACTATCCTAAGAGTGCTGACGCGTTTACGGCTGGTGGCTGGGCAGGTCACTTCGCCAGTTCCGTTTTAGAGCAGATGGCCTTTGGCAACTGGGATGTCCCCAGGGAACTCGTCGATGACCTGGCTTGGGTATGGACGGGCCCTAACATGTACGCAGGCGCTCTGGCCACAAGCTGGGCAATGCCCGACGACACGACGTTCATCTGGAACGTCCGGCAGGGCGTACACTGGCATGATAAGCCGCCGATGTCCGGTCGGGAATTCAATGCTCATGACGTCGTATGGAACTACCACCGCTATGCTGGTATGGGTGAATTCGCCGAAGCCGGACCGGCCCCCATAGGCTATATACTAGATGCTCTGGAGTTCGAATCTGTTACGGCCACCGACAACTGGACGGTCGTGTTCAAGCTGAAGAAACCTCTGGCGAATACTGTGGAGAATTTCTTAAACAAACTGACTTATATGTACCCCCCCGAGGTATATAAGAATGAAAATAGCTTTGAGGACTGGAAGAACCTGGTCGGCACCGGGCCCTATCAACTGACTGAATTTGTGGAGGGCAACTCTCAAACTTTTATAAAGAATCCCAACTACTGGGGGGTAGATGAAAAATTCGGGAACCGCCTGCCCTATATTGACGAGCTAAGGTCCGTGCTGTTACCAGAAGAGTCAGCACGGATTGCGGCATTGCGCTCGGGTAGGATTGATTTCATTGGTAACCCAGGAGACGCTCAGATATCGAATGTCGACACTATAGCGAGCCTCCAGAAGAGCAACCCTGAACTCGAATTTCATTTCGTTAAAAGTGCGCTGTTCCCCTTTCAATTTAACCAGTCTCTGCCATACACGGAGGACGTAAGAGTGCGCAAGGCACTACAGATGGCAGTGGACAACGAGGCAATTAACGCTAGCATCTATAAGGGTTTAGGTGTTGTAGAGCCTTATGGGGTTTATCTTCAAAATCTTACAGATTGGGTCTGGCCATATGAAAAATGGCCCGACGAGGTCAAGCGTGAGTATGAGTATCGCCCGGCAGATGCAGAAGCGTTGCTTGATGAGGCCGGATATCCACGAGGCGCCGACGGCTATCGATTCAAGCTCACGGTGAGCAATTGGGTGAGGCATGAACCGACCTATGCAGAAATCTTCATAGAGTACTTCCGCGCCATTGGCGTTGATGCCGAGCTCGTTATTCATACTGAAGCTGAGCATGAGGCTGCCAAAAGAGCGGAGACGCACGAGTGGCACATGATGCATGCTCAGGGTATGGGGGAACGTCGCCCAGGGCTCTGGCTTGCAGGGCTCGCCACCCAAAACGTGGCTCCTGGCAGCTTCAGCAAGGCGAAAGACTCGCGTCTCGAAACCTTTTATAATAACGCCAATAATACTACGGACCTCGAGGAGTTTTTTAGCAACATTCGAAAGATCGATGAGATTTTAATAAGGGAGCACTTTGGCCTGGTTAGACCTTTAGTCCCCTTATTTCAGGTGGCCCAGCCGTGGGTGGAAGGTTGGCACGGTGAATGGGGTATGGGATACGCCGAGCGTCATACCCACTTTTCTCGCCTCTGGATTGATAGTGCGCTGAAGAAAAAAATGATGGGAAACTAGCAGTACACTCCTGTGGAGCTGGGGGCGGTCGCATGTGAGCACGCTTCCCAGCTCCCATACTTGGGGCACAAACACGTGAGTACCTATATCATCAGGCGGTTGTTGCTCATCATCCCCACGTTGTTCATACTGACCATCATCGTCTTTGTTACGGTCCGCTTTATCCCCGGCGATACAATAGACGCAATGGTGGCTCAGATGGAGGGTGAATCCTCTGCCGTGGGTGGCGTAGACCGCGAAACTCTTGAGCGTATTATGGGACTGGACGTGCCTGTCTACGTGCAGTATGGACGCTGGATCGGAGTGTTGTCGACCCCTGACTGGCAGCTTACCGGTGAGTCCCACTTCAGAGGTCTCCTCCAGGGCACCTTTGGCCACTCACTGTATGGCGGAGGCGCTACGGTAGAGGAGAGCATAATCGGGAGATTGCCAGTCACCATTGAGCTTGGTGTTCTGGCAATTGTAATTAGCCTCGTCATCGCCCTGCCCGTCGGCGTCTACTCGGCGATCCGCCAGGATACCGCCGCCGACTACGTCGGGCGCACCGTCGCCGTTATCGGCTTGGCAACGCCGAACTTCTGGCTGGCAACTATGGTCCTGCTCTACCCGGCACTCTGGTGGGGCTGGTCGCCACCGATAGATCTGATTCCCTTCGAGGAAGACCCGCTGGGGAATCTCGGGATGTTCCTCATTCCGGCCGTGATTCTGGGGACGGCCCTTGCTGCCAGCACCATGCGCATGACGCGCACCATGATGCTGGAGGTGCTCAGGCAAGACTATATCAGGACGGCTTGGTCAAAGGGGCTCAGGGAGCGGATAGTTATCATAAGACACGCCATCAAGAATGCCCTCATCCCGGTGGTGACGCTCATCGGCCTGCAGCTCCCCATCCTGATCGGGGGCTCCGTTATCTTGGAGCAAATATTCGCTCTGTCGGGGATAGGCCGTCTGTTTGTGGTTGCGCTCGATACAAGAGACTACCCGATCGTCTCCGCAATAAACCTGATTTTCGCTACAGCGGTTTTGGGGTTCAATCTCATCATCGACCTGATTTACTCTTACTTGGACCCCAGGATTCGGTATGAATGAGACTTCATCCCCCATCCATGAGCCCAAACGACGGGGCCGGTTTGCTGATTTTTGGATCAGGCTTTTCAAGGAGAAGCCTCTTGGCACGGCCTGCGGGGTGATCATCTTGCTCTTGATTTTGGTGGCGATTTTTGCCGATGTGCTGGCACCCTATCCCTTTAGTGAAATGCACCTGATGGACAGGCTGACAGGCCCCTCATCCCATTATCTGTTGGGGACCGACCAGATGGGACGAGACTTGTTCAGCCGCCTGATCTTCGGGGCGCGTATCTCCGTCTTTGTCGGTATGGCGGCGACCGTGCTCAATGTGGTCATCTCGGTCCTCATCGGCGGCATTTCAGGATTCATCGGGGGTAAATTTGATCTGGCGGTGCAACGCTTTGTTGATGCCTGGATGGCTTTTCCGGGACTGTTGCTCTTGCTGACCGTCATGTCCATTGTGGGAAGGGGACTCTTCCAGATCATTGTGGTGCTGGGGATCGCCGGAGGCATCAGCGGCTCCAGAGTCATCAGAAGCGCCGTGATCGCTATCAAAGAGAATGACTATTTTCTGGCAGCCCAGGCCGTGGGCACCCCCACGAGCCGAATCCTCAACCGCCATGTGCTGCCCAATATTATGGCACCGGTCATCATTATCTTCTCCATCAACATCGGGGGGGTGATTATGTCTTTGGCTGCTCTGGGATTCCTCGGATACGGTCTGCCACCCACCATTCCTGACTGGGGCAGCATGCTCAGCCGGGAAGGGCGCCGGTACATGGAACAGGCCCCCTGGCTGGCGCTCTGGCCGGGGCTGTGCCTGACGATTGTCGTCTACTCTTTCAATATGTTCGGCGACGCCATCAGGGACCTGCTCGATCCCCGGCTACGGGGCAGTGAGGGCCGTTATGGCGCCACAGGAAAACGCAAACGAGGTCTCCTCTCCCGGCTGCTCAACCCTTTCTCTTAGCAGAGACGGTCTCATAGGAGCACAGGATGAATTATGGTATTGTAGGGGGCTAGTATATTTTACACAGATCATCGCTCCAATTCCGGAGCGACTGAGTCAGTTTATGATGACCAATTAAGGGACTTTGAGGAGGTAAAACGCAATGGGTGACAGACTTGAGGGAAAAGTTGCAATCATAACCGGTGGGACGAGCGGTATCGGTTACCGGACAGTAGAGATATTTGTTGAGCAGGGAGCTCGCGTACTGATAGCGGCACGTTCCGAGGATGTGGGGCAGGCGCTGGCGGACAGGCTTGGTGACAGCGCGTTCTTCATACGGACTGACGTGACGCAAGAAGACGATATCAGGGCGATGATCGACGCTGCCATGAAGCGATGGGGACAAATCGACTGTCTCTTCAATAATGCCAGCGCGGGTACAGCTGCTGGTCCAATCGACGAATTGGCTTACACCGATTTTTTAGCAGCGATGGAACTGCAGATTGGGTCGGTTTTCCTGGGGACGAAGTATGTCGCCCCACTGATGAAGAAGCAGCGCAGCGGCAGCATCATCAACTGCGCTTCCATTGCGGGCATGGGTGTTGGGTATGGGCCAACGCTTTACAGCATAGGCAAGGCCGCGGTCATCAGCCTGACCAAGTGCGCAGCGATAGAGCTGGCGGAATTTGGTGTGCGAGTGAATTGCATCTCACCGGGGGGCATCTTGACGCCCATATTTATCGGCGGACACAAAGACCACGGCATGACCGACCAGGAAGCCGAGCGTGCCTTAGGCCGTATCAGCGCCTTCTTTGAGGAGGATTATCCTCTCAAGCGCGCAGGTACGCCCGAAGACATCGCCTACGCCGCGGTATACCTGGCTTCCGACGAGAGCCCCCATACCACAGGAGATAATCTTGTCGTCGATACCGGGTTAACGCTAGGCAGGAGCGCAAAAATGCAGGCGGAAAGAGGCGCCTTGATGCAAAAGGCGATCTCTGGGGACTAGCGGTCGCTTGAGTGTTACAAACATCTCACAGGATTTTGTGATGGATTCAAGGCGTCTTAAGGCGAACGGCTAGTACGCTGCGGCGAAAATATGTTTCAGATATTCACATTCGATAATTAATCTCATTAAACCACCAGCTCTGCTGGTGCGAACCTAATTGGCTTTGCCGGTCAGACATGAGAAACGTATCCGTGTCCGTTAGCCGTGCTCGTGCTCGTGAACGGTCAGTGAATTCGACGGCACATTTTGGTTAACATAGAAACAATGCGATGAAGTAACTGTTTCCCTTCGTCAAATAAAGGAGGCTGGATGATCTTCAACACGTTTAAAACATCGAGAATAGCAGCGCATTCCATTGCGGAACCTCGGGCCAATGCATAGAATCGTTGCTTGTCAGGAAAGGAATTTTTTCCACAGCCTTCTGCGATATTGAGAGGAATCGACCATGAGGCCCTTTTCAGTTGGTCAACTAAGGCTGAGTATCCTTTTGGCAATGTTTCGATGACTTGGACAGATAACGCTAAAAATTCGATGGAACATTGGTATAGATCGAGTTTTTCATGATCTAACATGGCAGCCTTTTTCGTTCACGAGCACGAGCACGTCTTACGATGACGAACACGTTTTGCCCTCATACTGGGGGCCTCTTCAAGCCACCGGCTCTGCCGGTGGTGATGACTTATGCAGATGTCATTCCTGGCTTGATCAGGAATCCAGGGGATTACCCTGGAACTCCTGGATCCCGGATCATCCCGGACCTGGATCCGGGAGCAGGATGACACTGAAGCTGTAAACGAACTTTCGCTAAAAAGTACTGGTCTTTGCATACTCAATGGATGTGAGCTCTAAGGCAACGTAGAAGACAACGCAAAAAACAAGTGAGGTCTAACAGTAAATTTTTTCAAATCCCTGACCTGAGGAGGTGAGTCATGTTTAAGAAACTGGATCATATAGGCGTCGGAACTGCTGATTTTGAGAGATTCATCAAATTCTATACGGAAATCCTGGGCTTCAAAGTTCGAGAGAGATGGAAAGTCAAACCGGGCACGGGCTCGTCGCAGGTGGATGAGCTTGCCAATCTCGTCCTCGACGATGGCGCCGTGATAGAACTGTTTGGGTTCAACGAAAAGGGACCCGATCCCGAATACAACGGGCCACCATTCGAAGCAGGCTTTCGATTAATGGCCATCGAGGTGGAGGATATGCAAGAGACTGAGGAATATCTCACCAGTAAGGGAATCGAAGTCCACCATGCCCACAAGCTGAATCCAGCCAGGTGGATCAGGGACCCCGACGGCAATATGCTCGTCCTGTTTCCCTCGTTCGTGTATGAGAATTACAAGAAATATGACGAAGAATCGAAGTAGAGTTCAACCCGGGGGCAAAGAAGAGGAGGGAGTATGGAATTTGGAGTCCTAATCATCCCCAGTCGAACCACGTGGGACGAGATTCGCACATCAATAGAAACCATGGAAGCCGGGCGTTGGAACAGCCTTTGGTTTACCGATCACTTTGTGAATTCCGTCCGTGGATCCAAAGCTACCCCAGAGGAGGAGCAACTGACAGTATTTGAAGGGTATACTACTCTAGCAGTGGCCGCTGGCTTGACAAAAAGGCTCAAGCTCGGCCACTTGGTGCTGGGCAACCCTTACCGCAATCCGGCGCTGGTGGCGAAGATGGCCACGACGCTCGATCAAGCCTCTAAGGGCCGTTATACTCTGGGGCTCGGTGCCGGTTGGTTCCAGCGTGAGCACGAAGCTTATGGTTGGGTATTCCCGACCATGAAGGAACGGCAGGACCGCTTACAGGAAGCCTGTGAATTGATCCGCAAGCTCTTCACTGCCGATGGCCCTGTCGATTATAACGGCCAGTATTACCAGCTGGACCAAGCCCCACTCTCCCCAGGATCTTACCAAAAACCGCACGTTCCCATTCTCGTGGGAGGAACGGGAGAACGCCGCACCTTACGGACTCTAGCGATGCATGGCGATATTTTCAATCTCGATGGTTGGGCCGGTCAGGGCATGACTTTCGAAGTGTATCAACACAAAATCGGGGTGCTGGAGCGACATTGCGAAAACGTGGGACGTGATCCTCAAGAGATCAAACACACCCTCCTGATCCCTTTGCATGTCACCGAAGACAAGGCCTCTCAGGAAGCCTTCCACAAAATGCTGGGGGCCGGGTCGATGACAGGGCCTCTCAATGAAATCATTGATCGCATCGGCAAATTCGTAGAGGCTGGAGTCGACGAGATCATGTTCGGCAATATTCCCACTGGTGATGTCGAAGCCTATCAGCGTGTGGAGGAAGAAATTGTTGCGACCTTTTGAAGGAAGAGGAGTACGAACGATGAACATTCGCGTCTCACCAGAGGAACTTCGCGCCGATCGAATGTCGGCAGCCCACGTTGAAAGAGCGGCCGAGGCGATAGATACCGACGGCTACGTCATCATGGACAACGTCGTCGCCCATGAGCATCTTGACGTCCTGCGCGTCAAAATGACGGAAGACTCGCAGAAGCTCTTACGCGCCGAGAAGTGGGGCGGAGCGGGGAAGGTCAGGGGACATCTGCAGCAAGGTGCGCCGCCGATGGTGCCCTACGTTTTTCGTGATATTGTGTCCAATCCCTTCGTCATCCAGGTGACGAAGCGGGTCTTAGGCAACGGTGTCACCGGCCCCGGCGGCAAGATGTTCAATAGCTTCTACGGCGGCAACACCAGCTGTCCCGGCAGCCAGGAGCAAGCGCTCCATCGTGACCATCCACATCTCTGGCCCGATCTCGAGCAAGCGCACCCGCCTTTCGCACTCGCAATCAACATCTTTTTCGTGCAAGTGACCGAAGAAAATGGTGCCACCGAACTGTGGCCCGGATCGCACTTGAATACGAAGGCCTTCGACGAGGACAACATCGCCGCACAACGTCAGGTTGCGCCACCGGTTCGCGCGGAGACGGAGAAGGGCAGCATCGTGATTCGCGACATGCGCCTTTGGCACCGGGGTATGACGAACCATTCCAACGAATTCCGTCACATGATCAATATGAATCACAACATGTACTGGCGCGTACGCCGTCAGACGTTGCGCTTCGCGACCGGCTGTGAAGCAGCGTTCGACAGCACTGACCTGGACCACAATGCCGTGTTCACGGATGAGCCGATCGACTATCTCACGGGGGAAACCGTGGGGGCGTGAGGGGCCGGGGGGGCCTAGCCGCTCATGCTAATCTATTTCAATTCCTGTTCAACGAGCCTGGACCAATAGCTCACCCCAAGCGGCTTCGACGAGCATTCCTCGCAGATCCGCTTTGCCGGAGCGAGTAATAGGGCTCATGCGAATCTGATTGGTGCGAAGGGTTACGTGAAAACTCTTCTTATGCACGTCAATGCCAACAAAAAGGATTTGGCCTGATAATGATTCAATGTTATTTTTTTTCATGACAGTCTCCTTTTAAAAGGGTTGTTTATAGTTTGATAAACTTTATTATTATCACAACCCTCGGAGACTGTCTGGTTTACATAGTAACTATGTGGACCTCATAGGCGGCATTTCAGGATTCGTTGGTGGTAAATTTGATCTGGCGGTGCAACGCTTTGTTGATGCCTGGATGGCTTTTCCGGGACTGTTGCTCTTGCTCATCGTCATGTCCATTGTGGGAAGGGGTCTCTTCCAGATCATCGTGGTGCTGGGGTTGTCGGAGGCATCAGCGGCTCCAGAGTCGTCTGAAGCGCCGTGATCGGTATCAAAGAAAATGTCTATTTTCTGCCAGCCCCGGCCGTGGGCACCCCCACAGCCCAAATCCTGGTCCACCATGTGCTGCCCAATATTATGGCACCCCTCATCATCATCTTCAGCATCAACATCGGGGGGGTGATTATGTCTGAAGCGTCGCTGAGCTTCCTGGAATTCGGTCTGCCCGTCGATTTTCCAGCTGGGGAGGGATGCTCAGCCGGGATGGGCGCAAATACATGGAGGCCGCGCCTTGGTTAGCGCTCTGGCCGGGGCTTTGCCTGACGATTGTCGTCTACTCCCTCAACATGTTCGGCGACGCCGTGAGGAACCTGTTCGATCCCAGGCTGCGGGGCGAGCAGGGCAGTTACGGCACTGCTGTGGTGAAACGCAAACAAGGCTTCCTGGCCCGACTGATCAACCCTCTCAACGGGTAAGGGCTTGTTACAAAATCAAAGAGGAGTAGGGCCATTGATAATTTGCGTGGTAATTGACGACCTCGATGTAAAGAGCGTTCCCAATTCTCATATCAAAATGACGCAATCGTCATCGAAGGGTTCCAGCTTGTCCCCCACCCGATCTTTCTCATCGAAGCCCTGCAAGATTTCCAGGCCGACTCGTCTTTTTTCCTGATCCAGAGGAACATAGGGGAGACGGAATACCGGGGCGGTCGCGCCTGTCATGGCCAATGCCGTGTTCAAAGGGATGGGGTTGGGTTCACAAAAAAGCCAGGACATCAGCGAACGGAGTTGTTCATTGAGCTGGGCGTCCTCGCTGTCCATCAAACGGCGCATCAGTCCGGGCACCACGTTACTCGTCACGGAAATCACTCCATTGGCGCCACTGTCATGGCGTGAGTAAAAACTGTCGTCGTCATTGCCTGACCAGCAACGGATTCCTTGTTCTGTGTACCCGGCAATCCTTTCCGGACCCTGGCACTCTTTGATTCCTTTAAAATTGGGATGTTTCGCCAATTCCAGCATCAACTCGGGCTGGAGATCCTGTCCGGTTCGACTGGGGACATTGTAGACAATTGCCGGTCCCAAATCGAAGACGCGCGCAAAATGAGCTTTCAATCCTTCACTGGAAGTTTTTCCATAGTAAGGATTGATTTGCAACGAGGCATGCATGCCCACGGCAAATCCTTGTTTGGTGGCATGATCTGCCTCTCTCGTATTATTGCTTCCCGTATTTCCCACAATCACGAGTTGGTTTCCGAATTGATGAACACTGTGCGCGATCAACATGATGTGCTCATCCCAACTCATCAAGTGACCTTCGCCGGTGGTACCACCCACTATCAAACCTTCCACTCCATTTTTTACTTGTTGTTCGACCAGAAAATCAAAAGTATCCAGGTCGATATCCCCATTGTTCTGATAGGGAGTTTTGATTGCTGTCAATAATCGTGTCGTATCTAATCTTTCCATAATTCTCTCCTTTAAGAATGAATACTCGAAGTTATGCTTTCTTTGGAAAAAAAGCAATGAGCAAATGAAATTGATGTCAATTGAATGACAAAGTGCTATTCATGGAAAAAGCAGGTCCGATACAAACTCGCAACAAACCCGTGGGGAATCATTTGCATCAAGATTATCTATTTCGCATCGTCCGACCCTTTTTGTTCAAGCAAGATCCGGAAAAAGTTCATGAACAGACGCTGTGGACAATACGGCAGGTTTACAAATTCTCTGGCATTCCCTGGTTGATGCAAAACATCTATGGATTCGAGCATCCTGCCCTGAAAACAGAATTGTGGGGAAAGTCCTTCCCCAATCCAATCGGAATGGCAGCAGGTTTTGATAAGAACGGCATGGTTTTCAATCCATTATTATCTCTTGGATTCGGATTTGTCGAAATAGGCACGGTGACACCCCTGCCGCAACCAGGAAACCCGAGACCGCGTCTTTTTCGCTGCGAGGAAGACCAGGCCCTGATCAATCGTTTGGGGTTCAACAATCAAGGGGCGCAAGCCTTGCTTAAAAATTTACAAGGCACCCCTCCTCTAGGCATTCTTGGAATCAACATCGGAAAAAATAAAGAGACCCCGCTAAAGGACGCTCACGTGGATTACGAATCGGTATTGAGGTCTGCGTATGAGCTGACGGATTATGTCGTGATCAACGTCAGTTCCCCCAATACGGAAAGATTACGCACTTTACAAGAACAAGAATCGCTGTTTCGCCTGATGAGCAAAGTGCTGCAGACTCGGAAAGAACTGGTCAAGCAGGGAAAGGCGCGCATACCTGTTTTACTCAAAATCGCGCCTGATCTGACGGATGAAATCTTTCGGGATATCATATCGGTCGTCGAGGTACTCGATATAGATGGTATTGTAGCCACGAACACTACTTTGACGCGTAATAATACAAACCATGCCCGCGTTGTCGGAGAAGCGGGAGGCTTGAGTGGAATCCCTTTGCAGGAACTTTCCACTCAGGTGATCAGCCGGTTTTACCGGCACTTTGGAAAATCTATACCGATCATTGGGGTAGGAGGCGTTTTTACGGGCCGGGATGCTTATGAAAAAATTCGCGCAGGCGCCTCTTTGATCCAGGTTTATACGGGTATGGTCTACCGGGGACCGGGAACCGTGAAATATATCAAACAAGAATTGCTGCGTTTATTGGACCAGGATGGTTTTTCTTCAGTCCGCCAGGCGGTGGGTGCCGACTTCAATTGATTCGAGCAGGAGGCGCGCTTCATTCAAGCTATGAATCAAGTTGGTAGCGCTCAAGAATGAGGAGGCAAGAGAAGGTTTCAAACAATCCCCCGCCGTCCCATGCAGGTATGCTCCGAGCAATGCTGCCTCTAAGGGAGGACATTGCTGAGCCAGGAAACTGCCGATTATGCCACTGAGCACGTCTCCGCTCCCTCCAGTGGCCATGCCTTCATGACCGGTTGGATTGATAAATATCGAACCATTGGCGTCACTGATGACGGTATTCGCTCCTTTGAGCAGTAAAACCAGCCCCCAATCCATGGCATATCGACGAGTGACTTCGATACGATTTTTCTGAATTTCCGCAGTGGTGAGTCCACACAAACGGGATAGTTCCCGGGGATGGGGAGTGATGATCGTGGATGCGCTGCGTTTTTTCAGGATTTCGCAGTTGATGCAGTTCAAGCCGTCTGCATCGATGAGCAGGGGTTTGCTTGTGGAAGCCACCAACTGACGGACGAATTTTACGGTTTCAGGCGCTTGTCCCAATCCACAACCGAGGACCACCGCATCGCGTTTTTCAATTTCAGAAACAACGAATTCCACATCCGAGGAAGTGAAATGGTGCGTAGAGTCTCCAAGCGGAGAAAGCGTCATCAGTTCAGGACATTGACCCAAAAAGGCGTCACGCAATGCCTGGGGGACACAAGCCGTGACCAAACCACTGCCGTTCTTGATTGCCGCAAAAGACGTGAGCAAGACGGCCCCCGCCATCCCGGAGGAGCCACAAACCGTGAGTAAATGGCCATACGTGCCTTTGTGCGCATCCACGACTCTTGCAGGAAGGAGTTGCCGTATGAATGCACGTGTGAGCAAAAAGACGGGCAAAGCTCCTTCGGGCCAGTGAGGTGGAATGGAAATATCACGGACAACCACCTTCCCTGCGTTTTGAGCTCCCGGATATTGAAAACACCCTTGTTTGCCCACTTGAAAGGTCAGCGTGTATTGACATCGCGCAGCCACCCCCATCGTTTGTCCTTGGTCCGAATGCACGCCGGATGGGAGATCGACCCCAATTTTGATCGCTTTGGAATTGGCATTGATGTCTTCAATCCAGTCTTTGAACGTTCCGGAAACCGGACGTTCCAGACCCGTACCGAAAATGGCATCGATGATGAGGTCTGCACCCGCTACAAGAATTCGGGCGTGGGACCGGCTCTCTGAATCGGTATAGGAAACACTTTCGCCGAATTGCCTCCAGATTTTTTGATTTTGATTGGCATCGTTGGTTTTAGCCGTTCCTGCTTCGACTACGACGACGTCATAGTTGCGATTTTTCAACAGGCGAGCAATTGCGAATCCATCTCCACCATTATTGCCTATTCCACAGCAGACTACGATTTTGGCTTCCTTTCTTTCTTGAATACAGTGTTCCTCTACCCAATCGGCCACGCTTCGCGCCGCATTTTCCATCAAAAGCAGACCGGGTATGCCCAAATGCTCGATAGCAAGACGCTCCATCTCAATCATTTCCGCTGCTGAGCAAAGTCTTTGCAATTGATGAATGGTGGGGGCTCTGAACATGGTTGTAAACTCCGTATGAAGTCAATCTCGTAGTCTTTTTTCTGATCTGCTTTGTCCTTTGCCGTTAAAGTTCATTCACGCGTTGATGACGATATGCCGTACATTCAATTTCTATCCATTGATTGTAAATACGCGCGCCAGGAAGCAAATGTCGTTGTCAGCAAAATGATAGCACCTCCTGAAAGCGTTTTCCACGTCGGTACTTCACCAAGCAGCATGTACGCCAAAACCACTCCGTAGACTGGTTCCAGGCAAGTAAAAATGCTGGCCAACTGCGCCTTGATGTGGATCAATCCACGAATAAAAAGAACATGTGAACTTGCCGTACAAAAAACACCCAACACTGCCAACAATAGAAAATCGCGGGATTGAAGATTCCAATCTGAAAACACGGCAAAGGGCAAAAGAAAGAGCATGGCAAACAGGTTCTGGTAAAATGCGATCATCAAGGGGGGATAGCGCTTCACATAATTTCTGTTCAACAGCGAAAGGACGGCAAACAGAAACCCGGAGACTATTCCCCACAACGCTCCTTTGGTATGTTGGTTGCTGAAATCAAATGCCGGTACCATCAACAGTGCGCCTGCCATGACAAAAATCGTGTTGGCAATACCCATTCCCTGCATCTTCTCATTGAAAAAATAAGGCTCCATGAAGGTGATGAAGACCGGAAAAGTGGCAAAGGTCAACAAACCGATCGCCACCGTGGACAGTTGGATTGAATGAAAAAACGCAATCCAATGCAACGCCAGGATTGCCCCCATCAGGGCCAGCATTCCTCGCTCGAACGCAGAAGAAAATGGACGAGAATCGCTGAAAAATCGTAAGACGAGATATAAAATGAGGGAAGCGAAAAAGGTACGACCCCAAACGATCACCAGGGGTGCCACACTGAGAAATTTTCCAAACAATCCGGTAAAACCAAAAAGCAGAACCGCTAAATGAATTTCAAGCAAACTGGCCGTTTTCCTGTTCATACCTGGCACGTCTTCCTTCATGCAGCCTCGACGATTGTCGTCTTGGAAAATTTCCAACGGCGATAAACGATTCTGCTTGTTGTCAATTTCCGGATTATCTCCTCATTTCCTGTTGGACCTTTCTCATTTCCTGGAGGATTTCTTGAAAAACGCGATGAAGGCCTTCATTGGAAAGAGGACCTGCGTTCAAAAGGGAAAGATTCTCAAAAATCTGTTGCTCTCGTCCAGGAGCAAATACGTCCTGGTTTGCCTTTTTTTTGATTTTTCCTATTTCCAGGTTCAACTGCGCCCTTTGATTCAATAACCTGACCAATTCACGGTCGATCGCATCAATTTTTCTCCTGTATTCTTCCAAGGCCGACGTGGTCAACTTCAATATCCAATGAAGGTTTCTGTTTCTCTTGAGGGTACTGCGTTAAAATTCCAAATATTGCCCCGCAATTCAAGTAAAAAAAGGAGACCGCTTTAATCATCATACCTCAGTTTGGATCAAGGGAGGCAAAAAAATCCTGTGCTTCGTCTGAAATTCTGATAAATGCCTTGAAAAAATTGAAGGAGGTATCGGATTATCAATCCTTTTGTGAGATGAGTATCGCCAGGATTTACTGGGGGGAAGGCGGAGGAGAGATACCCTCCATATCCGCCGCATCTTGGTAAAAAATAGTCAAAAACTACGCAGGGCCATCGATCAATGCACGCGGGCCCTCCGTTATTCCTGCTCCCATCTTCCCAAAGTGTCCGTCGTACGAAAACCATATTTTGAACCCCAACTGCTCTTTTGCAGCGTGCGGTATTAACTCCAAAGCCTCTGTTGTCGCGAGCACGTTGTTCTCCGCGGTTCGAAATTGGGTCCCCCACGTAGTCGTAGTGCATGAGGGTGCCAGTGCACGACTTCGCAAACCAGGTGCGGCCATCAAGGAGAAGCACGTTTCCTGGAGAGAGTGCCAGCTCAATCATCCCATCCTCGAGGTGGGAAGAGGAACTCTCCACTGCGCTTGGGTTTCGGCCAGACAGATGCGATCCAGGGAGCAATCGGACTGTAGTGCAACTGTCACACTACCAACCCGCAGCCGCGGCAGTGCTGACTTGCGCTGAGGTGGCGGCATCCACCACGAGTCTAAATGCAGTGGCCAAACCTGTATGCCATCCAGGTGAAACGGACATTGAAAGATCTGCATAATGAAGCGCTCACCGAGAACATGCTGGGCGATACTGATAAACCAAGGGTGTTCCATCAGCTGCAAGAATTCATCTCCACGGTTCTGCAGGTTACCGAGCTGAGCCCTTCCTGGCGGCCCAGGCCGCTTGATGCCCTCAAATTTCCGTGGGCCACCAGACTGCTCCATAAGAAGGGCTGCATAATGCTTCACCTGCTCAGGCGACAATGCTTCTTGGAGCATGCAGTAGCCGTAAATATCAATGTCGGATTTGGCCTGCTCGAGATCTGTCGTGAGTTTCGGCAACTTGGAGTAATCATCGATGAAAAGCCCACGCGTGGGGAACTCGAAGAATTCCTCTTGTTTCAGTTTTTTCATTTCAGTTTTTTCAAAAAGAAATTGTTCATAAAAGAGATTCTTCTAGAGGGAAGCTCAATCGTTCCGGCGATGTATCTCAGCTATGCTATGGATTGACCAATACTTAACGCAAATAGATCCTTAAAAAATGGTAACTGTCCCCAGATTTTAAAAATGGTAACTGTCCCCAGATTTTAGATTTTCATCGATTTGTGCTTTCCAAAGAATAAAGGTATATTGAATCTAGATTCATGTGGTTCATTAAAGTATCCTAGAAAGGAGGAAATTGCTCATGAAACGAACACGAGCCTATGAAGAAGTGATCGATTTTATTGCGGCGGGGGTGAGTCCCCAAAATCTCATTGATTTTGAACCTTCCCAGGAAGTCAGAACTTACGTTTCCGATCTGGTGGTCAAAGAAAAAACATCAGGACTCTCTTCTGAAGAAAAGTCAGAACTGGATCATTATATGGAACTCGAACATTTCATGAGATTAGCTAAAGCGCGCGCTTTACAATATCTGACCCATGAGTAGCCACATCCCTGAAACGCTTCGTCGATTCGTGGCCGTTCGAGCCAATTTTCTCTGTGAATATTGTTTGATACACGAAACAGATACCTTCCTGAAATGTGAAGTGGATCATATCATCAGCCTCAAACATAAGGGGCCAACCCACGCTGACAATCTTGCTTATGCCTGCTTCATTTGTAATCGTCTCAAAGGAAGTGATGTCGGTTCTCTCCTCTGGGAAACAAATCAATTTGTTCGATTTTTTAACCCTCGCCTTGATCGGTGGGGAGATCATTTTCAATTCAATGAAGGAGCGATTCATCCTTTGAGTGACATCGGCAAGGTCACTGCTCATATTTTAAGGTTCAACGATTCCGAGCGTATTTTGGAACGAGAAACTTTAATGCTCCGGGGGAAGTACCCCTCACCAGCGGCACAAGAGCGGATGAGGCAATAAAATAGTGGGTAGGATAATAAGAGATTAGGCCTCAGGATTGCTACATAAAAAAGGCTTTCAGAATCAATGAGGCAATCCCTGCTATAGCTACATAGGAAAATCAAAAATTTGCAGCGACCTTACCCTTTGCAAATGAGTGTGTAAAGCGGGGTGCCCGCTTTTCTTCTGGGCAGGCCGGATTTTAGACAAGGGGATCCCTGAGGTTTAAAGGACCCATTGCGCATCACAAAAATAGGTTTCATCCAACGGAGTGCCGCTTCCGCAGACGTGGTCCGGCATCCCGGCCGCATCGGCGTACCGGCCCAGCGGTTTTATTTTGTTTCTCATAAACCGTCACCTTGTTGTCCTCGAGATTCAATCGGCAGGCGCTCCTGTAAACCCTTTCCACAGAGATCGCTGCCCGGCTCATATATCTGGCAATGGGGTTTTCTGCAGCGTCATCGTTGGTTTGGCCAAAGGCTTCTAACTCCTTCAAGAGTTTCAATAATTCGGGTGTCACGGTTGGCCTCCTTTTGAAATGAGCATTGCTGAGAGGGACGGCCAATCGAATTCCACCCCATGACCTGGGCGATCCGGAGCGGTAGCAAAACCTTCTTCAATGACCATCGGGTTCTGAATGTAATGTTCCAATCCAAAACCATGAGCTTCCAAATACGATTTGTTCGGCACAGCGGCCAATAGATGGACATGGAGATCATGCACCCCATGAGAGGTGACTTTCAAGTTGTGGCTTTCTGCCAAAGCCGCAATCTTCATCCAGGGAGTGATGCCGCCACAATTGGAAACATCGGGTTCCGGAAACGTGACTCCCCCTGCAGCAATCATGCGTTGGAACTCATAGATTGTTCGAAAATTTTCTCCCGTGGCAATGGGCAACTTCCCGAGATTTGCCAGCATCGCATGACCGGTTTCATCATCAGGAATGAGCGGCTCTTCCACCCAGTAAAGCCCAAACTCTGCTAAGGCTTGAAAGGCTTTCAGCGCCTCATCCCGTGTCCAACGCATGTTGGCATCCACCATTAAAGGAAAATCGTTTCCTAAATGATCCCGCATGGCCGCCACTCGTGATAAATCTTCCGACAGTTTGTCCCGTCCCACTTTCATTTTGATGGCACGAAACCCCTTTGACAAATTATTATTGGTTTGTTGCAACAATTCCTCAAGCGGCAATTGCAAATCAATCCCACCCGCATAAGCCAGCACTTTGGGGTCGTAGCCCCCCAACAATTTCCAAAGGGGGGTTTGCTGGCGACGCGCCTTCAGATCCCATAAAGCGATATCCACCGCTGCGATTGAAAACGAGGCAATGCCTCCACGCCCCACATAGTGCAGGGCCCACCACATTTGTTCCCAAAGCGCTGCAATTCTCTCAGAATCCGCACCAATCAAAAGAGGAACCAAAGCTTGATCGACCAACGAATACACGGCACCTCCTCCATGATTGACCGTGTACGTGTATCCTGACCCCTCCACCCCTTGCTGGTCGGTGATTTGGGCGGTCACCAATTCAAAATGGGTCATGGCGCCATGGGTGGAATCGGTCATCACGTAGGGCAACGGAATGCGGTAGTGAGTCGCTTCAACTTTTTCAATTTTTTCCATAATAATGTTTCCTGGTTAGATTTTAAAAAAAAGCCAGAATGCATTCCCATCTCAACCCTCGAAATCACCTCATTGCCAGATAGGAAAATCAATAATTTTCAGGGGACCTTACCTTTGAAGAGGGGGTTGTAAATATGTAAACTGTCCCTGATGTGGGGATAGCTAGCTCGACTTGCGAGCGGGTGTGATACAGCCGAACTCGATCAGCGTATCACCTGTCGCTTTAAGCGTATCTCTCACCTCATGGGTTTTCAGACCCAGTTCCGTGATCGCTTTGGTACACCGGGCCCGTAGTCTGGCATCTGTGGCAGGTGGGTCATAATCACCGGCGACATCGATATCCGGATACAGTTCACCAAGCATGTCGAGCAGCATGCGCATGGACGGTTCCCCGGACTCATCGGTCGCTACCAGCATATATCTTGAACCATTTTGCGCAACGTCGCTGGTTGCCATCAAGCGTTGTGCTTCTGCAATATCCCGTACGTCGATGATATTCCATTTCTCTGGACCTTCTACTGGTGAAAAATTGGGATTGCGATCGGTGGTGCCGGACAAAAAGAGACCAATCTTATGCTGCCATATCGTATCATGCGGTTTACCAAGCAAGGGTCCGAGCACATGACAGGGACAGCAGGAAACCACATCGATGCCATGTTTCTCGCCAAATTCGTAGCCCAATTTTTCGGCATCGACCTTGCCCTTGGCATAGGCGTTTCGCTCAACGGTCCAGTTCATAACTACCTTGCCTTCCCGATTGGTAGAGGTGTGTCTCTCTTCCAGACTTTCATAGGAACCCCCAGCCCAATCGTCTTCGGTATAGATATAGTCGGCAGAACGATCCGGGTTTCCTGGCCCCATAACAGCGGCGCATGAAGACGTGTAGACAACCCGTTTAACGGTGCCCGCTTTTCTGCAGGATTCGAGAACGCCACCAGTGGCGTCCAGCAATCCCTCATATATACTTTGCGGCGATGGTTTGCCGTAGGTAGGATCGGTACCGATATCTGCAGCTACATGAAATACCGCAGAGCATCCCGCGAATGCTTCGTCATAGGAACCTTCCGTGGCCTTCATCAGGTCACAGGAATACAGTTCGATACGACCAGGTCCTTGCTCGTCCATTGCATGGAGATAGGAGATCTTGTCGGTTCGGCTGGTGTCGCGTACGCAGGCACGAACATTGTATCCAGCTTCTACCAGATTTTTGACGACATGGGATCCGATGTAACCGGATGCGCCGGTGACGGTGACGGGCCCCTCTTCAGGTCCTGAAATTTTAGGCATTGTTGTACTCCATTAGTTTAAATTGGCGCAGTATATGCGTGAAATAGCTGTTCGGACTGCTGTTATCATTTGATATCACTTTATGTGATCATTATCAATTTTGACTTCACTTATGTCATTCAGTGCTTGACTCTCCCTTCCGTACCATCTTCGACTCAAAATTGCCCCCTTAGGAAAATCAAAAACTGCCTATTTCTTGACTCTTTGTCTAATGAGTGGCCCCAGCACGAAGTTCAAAAAGAAAATCTAAAGGCTGACAGAATTTGAATGAATACAAGCCTTTTAAAGAATCAAAATGGCTGTCATAAGTTAAAAGGTGAGTCATTTTACCATTATCCGCACACAAGACAAAGCTTACATCATCAGAATCTTGAGGAAAACGAGGCAGGTGGTAGAAGCGAATAGGAACCAGTTTGCCCAATTTTTAAAAAGACGCAATCAACCCGACAATTCTCTCTCTTTCAATCCCTTCATCTCTTTGTTTTTTAACATATTTCCGCAAGGTATCACGAGAATAAAGGAGATCGAAATAGCCTTACTGGCCATATCCGCCGCATCTTGGCAAAAAATAGTCAAAAACTACACTGGGCCATCGATCAATGCACGCGGGCCCTCCGTTATTCCTGCTCCCATCTTTCCAAAGTGTCCGCCGTACGAAAACCATATTTTGAACCCCAACTGCTCTTTTGCAGCGGGCGGCATTAACTCCAAAGCCTCTGTCGTCGTCGCGAGCACGTTGTTCTCCGCGGTTCGAAATTGGGGTCCAACGTAGTCGTAGTGCATGAGGGTGCCAGTGCACGACGTCGCAAACCAGGTGCGGCCATCAAGGAGAAGCACGTTTCCTGGAGAGAGTGCCAGCTCAATCATCCCATCCACGAGGTGGGAAGCGGAACTCTCCACAGTGCTTGGGTTTCGGCCAGACAGATGCGATCCGGGGAGCAATCGGACTGTAGTGTTACTGTCACAACACCACACCACAGCGGCCGATACCGGGGGTGCGATAAACTCTTGGCTGCTCGATGCCCAGACCTCACTGCCCGCCAGCTCGGGCGTGAGTGAGCCAGGTCGCAGTGGCGGCTGCTTGTCAGCACGAATGGGTTGCGGCATCCACCACTGCGTTGTGCGGAGTGGCCCTTCTTTTGACAGACCACCGCCTGAATTTGCAGGGACTGATGCGCTGGCACTCGAGAGAAGGAACTCCTCCCCAATGACGTGTTTCACCACGGTATTCACCCCCTCATGCAGGAGCAGTTCCACGAACTCGGCACCTTTGTTGACAAGAGTGAGCACGCTCTGCCGCCCATCGATCGCCTCACATGCCACCCCACCGTTGATCTCCGCCTGTGCCTGGTCGTGAGCACGCGCTACCAGGTTTTCCGCCCTGTCCTCCGTCATCCCAGACTCGAGAATTGCATAGCCGAGTCTGTCGATTTCTGTGGTCAACTTCGAGAGAGTCTCAGCAGAAAGAGCGCCCCACGCAACAGCAGGGCGTGCCTTGGAACTGCCAGCGCAGGACATATGGCTGAGCCCCACCTCCGTCCCGGTGAGTGGTGAGACACCATTGACAGTGCCAATGCCATACCACCCCTCCAGACCAAGCGTTGCCTTGATCTGCGGGCTGGCCCCAGCAATGACGCTACGGTCAGTGGTGAGTGTCATGTTCTCCTGCTGTCTTATCTGTGGTGCGCAGAACTGAGAAAAGATGCTCACCCTCCAGGGCTGCTGCAAGTTTGGATCGATGTGTGCGCCTTGGTTGTTGCCCGATTGATGCCAGAGCCTGGCGTCGTACACCACAAGCGTGCCCGCAGGGCAAAGCAGAGGGATTGCCCCCAGGTGAACGCCAGATCCTGCCGCCTCCTCGGCCGATGGGTGGCGGCCAGACAAGTGGGAGCCAGGCATGATCATTGTCGCGCCATTCGAATAGCGATAGTCAGTGATCATCCAGACCGCGGGACATCGGACACTTGGAAAAATCCAATCATTGTTTTCGTTTTCACAGAGCTCGGTGAGAGCGTTGGTGCGTGTCACACTACCAACCCGCAGCCGCGGCGGTGCTGACTTGCGCTGAGGTGGCGGCATCCACCACGAGTCTGAATGCAGAGGCCAAGCCTGCATGCCATCAAGGTGAAACGGACATTGAAAGATCTGCATAATAAAGCGCTCACCGAGAACATGCCGGGCGATACTGATAAACAAAGGGTGTTCCATCAGCTGCAAGAATTCGTCTCCACGGTTCTGCAGGTTACCGAGCTGAGCCCTTCCTGGCGGCCCAGGCCGCTTGACGCCCTCAAATTTCCGTGGGCCACCAGACTGCTCCATAAGAAGGGCTGCATAATACTTCACCTGCTCAGGCGACAATGCTTCTTGGAGCATGCAGTAGCCGTAAATATCAATGTCGGATTTGGCCTGCTCGAGATCTGTCGTGAGTTTCGGCAACTTGGAGTAATCATCGATGAAAAGCCCACGCGTGGGGAACTCGAAGAATTCCTCTTGTTTCAGTTTTTTCATTTCAGTTTTTTCAGAAAGAAGTTGTTCATTAAAGAGATACTTCCAGAGGGAAGCTCAATCGTTCCGGCGATTTATCTCAGTTTTGCTTTTGGGTGACCAACACTTAACGCAAATTTTGTTGCTTGTCTATCTATGTTCACAATCTTATCACAACAAGCGCCAATCAGCATGCTGCTCAAAAGCATGGGCGGCTCGATAGATAGTCGATTCTTCATAAAACTGACCAACGAGCATCAATCCCACTGGCAGACCTTCGCACATCCCACACGGAATGGACAGAGCAGGGTGGTGGGTTCTGTTAAAGGGAAATGTGTTGGACGCCGGTGCGTCGGCGAACGGAACGACCTCTTCGCGTGAAGCTTCTGGTCCAGGGAGGCGAGGCGCTTTCATCGGCGTTGTAGGGAGTAATAACAGATCAACTTCTTGTAGCACCGCATTGTAGGCTTTTCGCAGGCGTCGCACCTGATTCACGCTTTTAGCATAAAAGCGGTAGCCGTAACGGTGACGCAGGTATTCCGTCAAAACCAGAGAGATCTTGAGCGCTTCCGGCAGCTCATCCACACGGTCACGCCAGCCACGATGAAAATCGAGGTAGCTCGGAACAAGGAGATCTTCGCGACCGGTGCCATAGCCATCCGTATGTAACATCGTATCGATAATAGACTGAATAGAGCCGAGGGTGAGCTGTTCCGCTATCTTGTGCAACGGGACTGAAACTTCAGAGACCTTCGCTCCCAGCTGCCTGAATTGTTCTGCAGCCGCCTGCACCTTCTCATCTACATCCGGCTCGGATGTCTCAAGTCCAAACCCTTCCCGAAGCACCCCTATCCGGAGCCCTGCGACAGGTTGACCTAGAGCCTGTGTGTAATTTTCCGTTCTTGGGGTTCCCTGACGGCTATCCAGGCCATCAACCCCCGCGATGACTTCCAAGAATAAGGCGTTGTCTGTGACACTACGGGTAATGGGGCCTGCATGGTCGATTGTAGCCTCCATCCCCAGGATGCCCGTGTATGGGACAAGGCCATAGGTCGGCTTCATCCCGTATGTCCCACAGAAGGAGGAGGGCATGCGGATTGAGCCGCCCTGGTCACAACCGATAGCCATGTCAACCTCACCGGCAGCAACCAGCGCCGCGCTCCCAGAGGAGGAGCCGCCGGCTGAATACCCAGATCGGTGCGGGTTGTGTACGGGGCCGGTCGCACTCGTGTGGCTGTTCCCTGAGAAGCCGTAGGCCTCGCAAACCGCCTTGCCGACAATCGTCCCACCTGCATCCAGGATGCGGGTCACAATGGTCGCATCGATCGGTGGAATGTAGCCTTCGAGCATGCGAGTCCCATTCATCATGGGTACGCCTGCCAGCATCACGTTATCCTTGAGAACGACGGTGCGACCCTGAAGCTTACCATCTGATGCTCCTGTGACACGCGTCTTCACATACCAGGCATTGAGAGGATTGTCCTCAGGCGCTGGTCGCACTCCTCGCGTTCGTGGATACCGGACCTGCGGCAGTTCGTCGGGCAGGGCATCCAGGGTCGCAAACCCCTCCAGATGGGATTTCACCAGACCGTGATAGGAAGCCACATCTTCGGCTGCAAGGTGAAGGCCGAGATCTTCGGCAATTGCTTCGATCTCGTGCAAAGTCAGTGTTGTCATTCCCGTATGATTTCCTCAGTCACCATTAAAATTAAACAAGATGCCTTGTGCTATTTCACTAGTACTGGAGTGCAAAAGTGCGTACATATTTTTTCACTTTCTGGTCATAGGCGACGTTGTCATTCCGGGCGCAGACCCGGAATCCAGGGTTCGTTTCAATACCCTGGATTCACGCCTGCGCGGGAATGACACAGCGGTTATGTACGGACTTTCGCCGCAGTGTACTAGCGGCTACTGGGGCTTATCTTACTCCAATCATTTATTCTTCAGGTCAAGGTCAAGCCACATATGCTGAGCAATGCCAAAAATATTCCAGGTATCGCCCAACTTAAACTCACCGCTGTAACCCTTTACCCACGGTTGCCAGAAGACGTATTGATTCGGTGATGGTAATACTAACCAAGGGCACTCCTTTAGAAGGAATAAGTTTAGCTCCTTCCACATCTTGTTCCGCTTTTCGATGTCGAGAGTCACACTTATCTCGTCCCATTTACGATCGACTTCGGGATTGTTGTATCTACCGTCGTTCCAGGGATGCCCAGATCTGTGGGCATACATGAAAGGCCACATGGGGTTACCATTGGTCCAGCCGGGGACAACGTTCATACCTGGGAACGTGGCATTGGCATGAAGCTTCAAGAGGGGGGTCAGTTCCATTGCCTCGATTTCCACCATAAAGCCGCCTTGCTCCAAGTAGGACGCGACCAAAGGAGCGACTATGGATTCTCTTCCGAGGAGAGTCAGGCGTAATATGAAGGATGTGAGTCTTAAGACCGTCGGGATAGCCGGCTTCAGCCAGGAGCTGTTTTGACTTTTCCGGATGAAACCCAAATAGCTCCTTAATGTCGGGTGGCAACTCCTCGAATGGCGTGTAGATCTCTTTCGGGGCATTTGACGGTAGCGGCCAGTTAAGTATCTCGGCCTCACCCCCATAGAGGTGCTTTACCATTTCTGGCTGGTTGACGGCCAAGGTTGCCGCCTGCCGAACCCTGACGTCACGGAAGGCGGGCTCCATATTCTCATTCATAGCAAAAATGAAACCGCCGCGTGGGGGTAACTTCCTCCACTTGAGTTCAGGGTTTGTCTCCTGTAATTTTTTAGCATCCTCAAGGAGAATTCTTGACATTTGGTCAATTTTACCAGTGCGTAATGCCGCAAGCCGGGTCGCGGGATCGGTTAATATCAGCAGCTTAAAGACATCTACATACGGTAATCTATTCTCCGGGTGCAAGGGGTCAAACCGGTGGTAGTCAGGGTTCCTCACATAGGTGACAGAACTGCCGGGGGCGAAATCCTGAACCATAAATGCTCCTGACCCGACAGCATTCCTCCAGTCTTCAAACCCCTCCAGGTATCCGTGTTTATCAGCTACCTCACGCGGAGCTATCCTGATTTCGCTACCGAAATCCATTATTTTGAATGCGCTTGCATCGGGCATCTTAAATTCAACCGTCCATTTATCAAGGGCAGTGGCTTTATACAACTCTTTTTCCGGTGTACCCTTGGGCTTATACCATTCGCTCTTGGGATGGTCCTGACTTCGCAAAAAGGAATAGACCACATCATGAGCGGTCACTTCTCTCCCGTTTACCGGCGGCTTATCCTGGAAATGAACCCCCTTGCGGATGTGGTAGATAACGGTATGGAGGTCTGGTTGTTCCCAGCTTTCCGCTACGAAGCCGACGCGACCTTCCAGAGGTTCATAGGTAGAATTCATCGGAAATTCACCGGTCCCCGAGGGACCCCTCGACCAGTCAGCAGCGCTTAGATGCTCATAAACGGGCATGGCGAAGAAAGCTCCATAGTAAGTATTCGGGTCAAAGCTGCCGTCAGGCTGATCGACTACCAAGTTCAAGACCCCTCCGTATTGCGGTTTTTCTACCATCCTCCCGAGTGAGTCTTTCACCATCACCTGCGCAGCCACCATGGCCGGAAAAACCCCGAGGGCGGCCACCATCAGGATCAGGGTTATCAACACTGCTTGGATTTTACTCATTTTACTTATTTTTCTATTTTGCATATTACCTTTATTATTAAGATGATTCATTGCACCAAAGGGTGCGTTTGATGTGATTTTTCGTGTTTTCCTGTTTACATATGACCTCCTTTCCATTGGCCGCTAGTTATTGAACACTCCGTAACGTCCCCCCTGGCCTCCCCTCAGTCTGGGGTCGAGCAGGTCTCTCAGGGCATCTCCGAATATGTTAACACCGTATACGGAGATACTGAGGGCAAGCCCCGGCCACAGAGCTATCCAGGGGGCCTGCAACATGTACGTGCGTCCTTGTCCACTGAGCATCCCTCCCCAGCTGGGCTGCGGAGGAGGAATACCGTATCCCAGGAAGCTGATCATGGCTTCCCCCAGAATCATACCGCCAACACTGACGGTATAAAGGATAACTATCGGAGCCAAAATATTGGGCAGGATATGCCGGATAATTATCCGCCAGTTGGTACAGCCAGTAGCCACCGCCGCCTGCACATACAAGTTCTCCTTAATGCCGAGAACAGTGCCCCTGATTACCCTTGAATTGATGATGCCCCATAAGAATCCTAAAACCAGTATCACCTGCACCATCCCATGCCCCACCAGAGCCATTATTGTCAGGACAATGAATATCCAGGGAAAGCACATCCAGGCGTCAACAAACCGCTGCACCACCAGGTCGAACTTCCCGCCGAGGAGCCCGCAAAGAATGCCTAGAATGGTACCGATCCCTGTCTGCAGAGCAGCACCAGCCAGACCGACAATCATGGAGATACGAGCCCCGTAGATGATGCGACTGAGAATGTCCCGCCCTAGAGCATCCGTACCCAGGATATACTGGGTTGACGGCGGACTCATCCTATCTGGCAGGTGAGGCACGTTATACCCTTCGGGGGCCAGGAAATCGGCAAAAATGCCGGTGAATAACATTAGTAGAACGATAACCCCACCGACAGCACCAAGTGGCTTCTCCCTGAACAGCTTGGTCAAGAACACCACCGGCCTGGCACGTCGCTTGGGCTCCCTGATTTCGGGTGGGATTACCAGGGTGTCATTCAAGATCTCTCCTTTTATCGTAACAGTTAACTGATAACCGTGAACGGGTACCTTTTATCTATACCGAATCCTGGGGTCAAGATAGGCGTAAGTCAGGTCTACCAGCAGGTTGACTACCAACACAAAAGAGGCTACAAACAGGTTTAATCCGGAGAGCACGGGGTAGTCCCTCTTGTTAATAACCTCAACCAGAAGACGGCCTACCCCGGGCAAGGCGAATATCTGCTCTACAATAACGGCACCCCCAATTAAAAATGGTATCTGAGTGCCTATTATGGAGACCACCGGGATCAGGGCGTTCCTCAAGGCGTGCCGCGTGACGACTACCCTCTCCTTAAGTCCCTTTGACCAGGCAGTCCTGATGTAATCCTCTCTCAGCACCTCCAGCATCGTGGTGCGTGTCATTCTCATGCATATTCCCGACACAACCGTGCCGAGAATGAAAGCCGGGATTATCATGATTTGCAGGTTTGCTATCGGATTCTCGAAAAAAGGAACGTACTCCAAAGGTGGCGTCCAGTCCAACCAGATGGAGGGGTAGACCATCACCATAGTTCCCAGCCAGAAGGCGGGAATGCACAAAAAGGCTATAGCCAGGCTGCGTCCTATATAGTCACCCCAGGTATCTTGACGTATCGCTGAGTACATAGCTATGGGGAAGGCTACCAGGAGAGCTACTATCATAGCCATGATAGCAAGTTGAAAGGATACCGGAAAACTACGCCCTATATGATATGTCACGGGAATGGCTGTCCATAAAGACTTCCCGAAGTCTCCATGCAAGATGATGTTACCCATCCAGCGCCCATACTGGACATGGATTGGCAGATCCAGCCCCAGCATATGCCTCAGATCCTCGATAGTTTCCAGGAGTTGCTCGGCCGACCCCTGAAAGCCTACATTCTGCCTTAACATCACGTCTAATACATCGCCGGGAATGAGGCGGACTGTGAAGAAGATGATCACAGTCACTAAAAACAGAGTGGGAATAAATAGCAGTATTCTTCTAATAAGATAGGCACGCATATAACTTCCGATGACTGATTATCCCAATTAAGGGGATGGGAATAATTGCCCCCCGAGAAACAGAAATTAAATGATTTTGATTAAATATATAATTATGTAAGCGCTTACATTTTATGAAAATAATAAAAATCGAGAATAAAGTCAAGAAAAAAAATCTGAATTCTCAAAAAATTTTTGCCACAGAAGATCGGACGATTAATTCAGGAGTGAGAGATCGCTTTAAAATCTGCTGTGAATCACGATAGAGAGCCAGACACAGTTCTCCGATGATCGTTCCAAAATCAGGAGAGACTGTGAGGGTTGTTAAAGGAGGGAACAGGTACCGGGCGAACTCACTATCATCATGCCCGATGATAGAAACATCTTCCGGAATCTTAAGACCAGCATCATTGAGGGCGTTGTACACACCAATGGCCATTTGGTCATTGCCGACAAGAATAGCGGTGAACGGAGTTTTACGATTCAGTAATTCTTTTGTACCAAGATAGCCTCCTTCTGTTGAAAAAGTGCTATCCACCAGTAATTCAGGATTGAAGGAAATTCCTGCCTTTTCCAAGGTTCTTTGGTAACCTAAATTTCTTTCTTGAACAAATTTAGTTTGGTGTCCAATGCTTAATTTTCCGGTAATTCTAGCAATTTTTCGATGCCCCATTTGAAGCAGGTGTTCGGTGGCGAGGGCTTCTTCGGCACCTTCGTCAAACCGAATGAAACTGTGATCCAGTCCTGGTACTTTTCGTCCAGAGATCATCACACTTTTATTCCCACGAAAAAGGTTCACCAACTCTTCATCAGTAGTCGCTTCAAGCATCACCACAATCACACTGCACATGCGGCTTTGTAAAAATTGAATGGTCTCTTTTTCAATTTTTTGATTCCGTTGGCCCGTTGCAACGATCAAGTGCAGATTGTCTTGACGGATGGTCTGTTCTATGCGATTCGCCACTTCTGAAAAATACTGAACAGCTAAACTCGGGACCGTAATTCCGATAGCACTGGACTTCCGGCTTGCTAAACTGGTTGCCGCATCATTGGGGACATAATTCAGTGTTTTCATGGCAGACAACACGCTCTCCCTTGTCTTGTCTTTCACTATGTCTTTTTTATTGATTACTCTGGAGACTGTGGCCAGCGACACTCCCGCCAATTTTGCGACATCATAAATGTTAGTCATCTTTCATCAACTCTGAAAGGTAGCCGCCGATTTGCTCACGCACATCCAAGCGCAGTAGGGAAAACAATCCATCAGGACTCTGAATTTGATTGAACAATTCTTTGAACTCCCTTACACTTACTTCTCATTGCATGGGTCTTTCTCCTTAATTGATGGTTAATGTATGGTTACAAAAACCTACTGGGAAAGCCCCATGTCTTCAAGTCTTTCAAAAATTCATACAATTTATTTTACACCACCTGAAAGTATTTCCAATGGTAGTTCACAATAAAATTGTCATACATATAACGGGCTGGTTGAAGAAAGATCGTTCAATATGAGCGGAGCACAATTTGTAACTTACTCATAGAATAATCTAATTATCATATCGTGTATTAATCAGAAAGGGTCATCATGCAAGATTTCAAAAATAAAGTTGCGGTAATTACAGGTGCAGGGCGTGGCATTGGTCGGGGCATAGCTGAACGGTGCGCAAAAGAGGGTATGAAAGTTGTACTGGCAGGTATTGGTATGAAATCTCTTAGCCAGACCGAAGCTGACCTGAAAGCGCAGGGGGCAACAGTCGTATCTATACAGACCGATGTTTCCAAGGTTGAGGATATCGAACGGTTGGCGAACACCACGTTAGAAACCTTTGGAGGAGTACACCTGCTTGTGAATAATGCCGGTGTAGATGCTGGAACGACTATCTGGGACAGTACTGTGTCAGATTGGGAATGGGTACTCAATGTGAATCTGTGGGGTGTAATTTATGGTGTAAAAGTCTTCGTACCGTTAATGTTGGAGCAAGATACCGAATGCCACATTGTTAATTTGTCCTCTGTAGCAGGTTTGGGGCAAGGTGCAAATTTGGGTATTTATAAAGTGACGAAACACGGCGTAGTCACGTTATCGGAAACACTCTATCACGAATTAGCGCATCGCCAGTCTAAAATCAACGTATCTGTGTATTGTCCCGGGTTTGTACAGACAGACATTTTATCATCGGAACGTAATCGCCCGATAGATTCGCAGACTGATATTGAAAAAGCTGTAGTTACAGCAGAATATAAAGCACTTCGTCAACGGCTTTCCGACGGTGTTGCTGGCGGTATATCTATTGAAGCATCAGCCGATGTACTTTTCGCAGGGATTTGGGCGAATCAACTCTATATTACGTCAGATCATGAGCATGATGAATGGATTAGAGAGCGTATGGAAAACATAGTCAATAGACGCAACCCAGTGGTGACAATGCCAGAATCGTAAATTCACTTTGACGATGCTGACTAATTCGCAGAATAAAGCTAAACTGCTTGTAGTTTGACCTGTTTTAAGGTGATCCCTGAGGTTTATAGGCCCCATTCCGCATCACAAAAATACGCTTCAACCGGGGGAAAATCTTTCCAGTCATAGGAATCTTCCGACTCATAGCTCATGATAGAGGGAAGGAGGGGAGGGGCTCTTTCGGTTTCCTCTCTGATATGCTTTAAGATTTTTTTGATCTCATGTTGGCTGGTAATGAAAGCGATGATCTTCATTTCCATCCCGCAATTTGGACATAGCAAAGGATCCACTTCAAAGACCTTATGGATCAACCGCGTCCAATTTGGTTCCGGCTCTGCCAGGTTAGGTATTTAGATGTTGTCATTGTTTGATTTATATATTTTAATGATAGTTGTCATAATAAGTTGTCATACATATGGAGGCCTATGAGAGTGAATGCGAGATTAGACGATACCTATCAAACAAAAATTGAATATCTCAAGAATCAAACAGGGTGGAGTATGACCGAGCTGCTAAAAGAGGCGATTGATCAGCTTTATTCAACCATATCCAAAAAGCCTCAACACTCTCTTTTTGACCATCTTGAAGAGATTGGTTTTGTCGGAGCAGGCGAAGGTTCTAAGGATCTGTCTATAAATTATAAGGAGTGGGTCAGGCAGGAGGTCCATGAAAAACATTCTCGTTGATACCGGTTACTTTATCGCGTTGTATAATCAAAATGATTCGTATCATTCCCAAGCCATCCAGCTCTCCAAGACCATCACGGTCCCTTTAGTCACAACTTGGCCTGTGGTCACAGAGACTCATTATTTGCTGCAAGCAAAATTGGGAGGGAAGGTTTCGGTATTTTATCAGTTCCTGGAAGATCCGTTTCTCTCCATCTTTTCTCTCACCCCAACCCATCTGCCTCGCATCCGACAATTGTCGGAACAGTATACCAACCTTCCTGCCGATTTAGCTGACATCACCCTGATCATTTTGGCAGAAACTCAGGGGCATGGCCAAATCCTGACAACTGATCGCAGGGATTTCGAGACCTATCGGTTCAAAAACACCCATCCCTTTGAAAATCTGTTGGATGCCCTGAGTGCGTAATGGCATTGGAAGAGAAAAGAGAAGGGCTCATTTTTTCTTTTATTGTCCCCTTTTCTGAACTTATGGTAGAATGTTTCAAAGGACTCGATTGCTGGCAGGGGTGGGCTCAGAGGGCAAGGGTTCAGGTCAGAGGTTCCCACAAGGAGAGCGATGCAAAAAGGAATACGGCGAATTGCCTATGGGGTGGCAGATTTTGAAAAGATCCAGACCCGCAAGGATTACTATGTAGACAAAACCCGCTTCATTCCCCTTTTGGAGGAAAACGATTACCTCTTTTTCATCCGCCCCCGCCGTTTTGGCAAATCGCTCTGGATTTCGATTCTGGAGACCTATTATGATTGTGCCAAAAAAGAGCGGTTTGCCGAATTCTTTCATGATACCTGGATTGGGGACAATCCCACCGAGGAACAAGGTTCGTATCTCGTCCTCACCTTCGATTTTTCCATGGTGCGGGCCGATCCGGAGAAGGTTGAGGAAAGTTTTGAAGATCACGGGCGGATTCATCTGCACAGTTTTCTGGACAAGTATCGGCAGTGGTTTTCGGCAGAGGCCATTGCGTCTATTCAAAAAGAACCCAATGTCAGTGCTAAGCTCTCCGCGCTTTTCCGGGAGGCACAAAAACGCAACCTGCCTCTCTACATCCTGATTGATGAATATGACAACTTTGCCAACACGATCCTCTCGACTGCCGGAGCAAAAGCCTATCATGACTTGACCCATGGAGAAGGTTTTTACCGGCATTTCTTTGCCATGCTCAAAGGCGGCACCGGTAAAAGTGGAGCCGGGCTGCAACGGTTGTTTACCACCGGTGTCTCTCCAGTGACGATGGATGATGTCACTAGCGGCTTCAATATTGGCAGTAATATCAGCTTGGATCCCGCCTATAACGAAATGGTCGGCTTCAGCGAAGCGGACATCCAAACCATGCTGGCCTATTATCAACATAAAGGCGTCTTTCAGCAGAATATTGAGGAAACCCTTGCCTTGATGAGGCTCTGGTATGACAATTATCGGTTTGGGGAAGAGAGCAAGTTCCCCATGTTCAATACCGATATGGTGATTTACTTTGTGCAGAAATCCATCCAAAATGGCCGGCCTCCCAAGGAGTTGATCGACCAGAATATTCGTATCGATTATGGCAAATTGCGGCATTTGATGCTCATCAGTCATCAACTCAACAGCAACTTCGATCGGCTGAAGGCCATCATTGAAGAGGGGGAGGTGCTCAGTGAAGTCAAGACCAGCTTCCCGCTGGAACAGCTGACCCAACAAGAAAATTTCATTTCCCTGTTGTACTATTTCGGTCTCTTGAGTTTCGCGGGAAGGAAACGGGGGCAGCCTCTACTGAAAATTCCCAATCGTACCGTTCAACACCTTATGTATGGGTATATGCGAGAGGCCTATCAGGAGATAGAAACATTTCGGGTCGATCTCTGGAAACTGAATGACCTCCTCAGTCGGATGGCCTATGAAGGGGAATGGAAAAATTTCTTTGACTTCCTGGCAAAAGCCATCCACCAGCAAACCAGCATTCGTGATTATCTCACCGCAGAAAAGGTCATCCAGGGTTTTCTGCTGGCCTACCTCAATATCAGCGACTTTTACATCAGCCGCACTGAAAAAGAGATGAACAAAGGCTTTGCCGATATTTTCCTGGAACCCTTTCTGGCCAAATATCCCGATCTGCCCTGCCTCTACCTGATTGAACTGAAGTATCTCAAACGCGGAGCCCTCACTGACTCCCTCCTGCAACAAACCATTGAGGAGGCCCAAGGGCAACTGACCCTCTATCTGCAGGATGAGATTCTCCAAAACCAATACGCCTCCCTGCAAACCATCGGCCTGATCCTGGTATTTCACGGCTGGGAACTGATCTATTGTGAGAGAAGCTAAGCGGATCCTATTGTCTGCTAAGAACCCTTTACCATGAGGAAAACCATGAAATTTTTTGATACAGAACCGGCACCCGGCAATTTTGGCAAACGCATTCTTGGTCTCAACCTTTCAGAACCGTCAGCCCCTGAGGTCCTCAAAGCGCTGTTTATTACTCTCTATGAACATCGTTTTTTGGTGATTCCAGGACAAGACTTGACCCTGGATCAATACCTCCGGTTTGGAGAGTCGTTTGGCACACCGATCCCCCATGTGGTGGACCAGTCACGCTTGGAGAGATACCCTGAAATCACGACCATCCATAATAGAGTGCAGGAAAATAAAAAATATGTTGATAGCGCCGCGTGGTGGCACACAGACCAATCCTATGAGGCTCAACCGGCCATCACGACATTGTTGTATTCTGCGCAAGCGCCTGAAAAAGGAGGAGATACCCGATTTGCCGATATGGTTGCCGCCTATGAGGCCCTTTCGGATTCCATCAAATCCCGCATTGCGGACCTGGAAGTCGAACATTTGTACGGGAAGGGCGTTGCTCTTCAGAAAGACGATATCCCAACCCCTCCTCTTTCCGAAGCGCAGAAGCAGCGTGTGCCTCCTGTTATACACAAATTGGTGCGTCCTCATCCGGTGACTGGCCAAAAAACCTTGTATTCTCCAGCAGGCACCAGTCAGGGAATCCGTGGGATGGCCTTGGCAGAGGCTAAAACGCTTCTCAACGAGTTAGCGGCTCATGCCCTACAGCCTCGATTTCAAAACAAACACCACTATGCCGTGGGTGATGTGGTTCTTTGGGATACTGCTGCGACCATGCATGCCGCTTCCCCCAATCACGCCGCCACAGGGCCGGATGACACCCGAGTCCTCTATAGGATCAGTGTCCGAGGCATTCCTCCGTTACTTCAAAAAGAACAACTCTGAATATCTTCGCCCGCTCGGTTCGACCCCTCCGACCGTGCGGGCATCCAGGCGCACCTACAGGAGTATCGTGAATTACGAAGATTATCATTAAGGAGAGTAAAATGAAAATGCATAATCCCCCTCATCCAGGAGAAATCATTAAAGGTCTATGGCTTGATCCAATGGGAATTAGTATCACCCATGCAGCAAAAGCTATCGGAGTGAGCCGCAAAACTCTATCAAAAATTATTAACAAAAAAGGAAGCATTATACCTGAAATGGCCCTTCGACTATCCCTTGCCTTTGGTAGCAGTCCTGAATCCTGGATGGGACATCAGGTCGCTTATGATTTATGGCAGGTAGAACTCAAAAAAGATAAATTAGATGTGACTCCCATACATTTAATGGGAAATTCAGCAGCCAAACCAGTCGTTCCTCCCGATTTTCACCATAGCCAGTTCGATCTTCAACCGGGCAGATGACAGGGGCTTCTACAAATTTTTGATTTTCACTATAGGAACAGTAAGAAACATATATCGCCAGGCTGGTTGGGATTGGCCATAGAGGTGAATTATGAAGTATTCCGTTGTCATTCACAAAGATCCTAACTCCGATTATGGGGAGACCGTCCCAGATCTACCTAGTTGTTTTTCAGCCGGGAGTTCTCTAGATGATGCTTTAGAAAATGCAAAAGAAGCGATTGAGTGCCATTTAGAAGGCTTGCTCATGGAACATGAGACAATCCCTATCTTAAAGCACATTGAAGAGCATCAATCTAATCCAGAATATGAAGCGGGAGTGTGGGCTCTTGTGGACTTAGACATTTCTCAACTGTCTGGCAAAGCAAGCGGTAATGATATTCGTCTTAAAACCATTGGGATAACCCGCCTCGGCCAGCAGCTGTTTGGCTTCCTCGGGGTGATATTCAAACAGCCTGGCGATATCCGGGCGTTCTTTGTACATATCCTCTAATGAAATGTAATAGGGCGCAAGGCCGGGACCGGAGAGATGAGTGGGGTAGACTGCGTCGCCGTTGTATAATTGATCCTTCATTTCCTTATGGTTGATGGCCAGCATGACGGCCTTCCGGACTCGCTGATCACTGAAAGGTTTCATGGTAATTCTCCCTGTCAGCAACATCGCACGGTCTGGAATCGGGGTAAGCCTTATTTCGGGGTTTGTCTCCAGCAAGGATTCTTTGTAACGTGCCGGTATAGACCATAAATTAAGGTCAATCTTGCCTGTGCGAATCCCTGCAACCTTTGCCGGCTCATCCAATATGATATACCGTATTTTATCCACGTAGGGGAGCCGGTTTTCGGGATGGAGCGGATCTTTCTGCCAGAAGTTCGGGTTTTTTTCCAGTACCAGTTGACTCCCCTCAACATAATCGATGGGGTAAAATGGGCCTGATCCGTAGGTATTCTTCCAGTCTTTGCGATTGATGCCCTGCTCGACCAACTCCCGTGGAAAAATACCAAACATCGACATTGACATAACCATCGAATTGTAGGTTCCAGTTGGAACTTTCCACGACAGTTCGACGGTCCATTGATCAAGGGCTATCCATGTCCAGATGTCCTTCTTGGCAGCCATGTTTGTGTTTGTGTTTGTGTTTTCGATTGCGGCTTTCCAGGAAACGATGACTTCATGAGTATCAAGTTCCCCGCCATTGACGGGGGATTTATTCCGGAAGTGAACCCCCCGGCGGAGTTTAAAGATGATCTTGGTGGGATGCGCTTCATAGGATTCGGCCAAATAACCGGTCATGCTATCCCGGGAGGTCCCCAACGAGGCGAATGCAAATTCACCGGTCCCTCCCGGGCCTCGTGTCACATCTGCCTGTATTAAAAAATCATGACTTATCGATCCCCCAGGACCGTCGGGCCAGTGCCCTGCCGGATCAAAACCCATTCTACTATCCAATGCTGCAACGGTTAGCGAACCGCCGTAGTTTTAGGCAGACACACTGCCTGCCAGGATCAGCCCCATCAAAAAGGTGAGTCATAACGAAAACAATTGATTCGGTTTCATTTTTATTAAATCCATCATTTCTCCTTTCCCTAGCCACCGGGGGCAATCTGTTAAGGTATTGACACAATGTTTCAATTCGACTCAAAAGATGTACTTATAGGGAATGAATGTCAATAGGCATATCACTGATTTATGGCTTCAAAAATTCTGATAAATGCATCAGAAAAATTGAAGGAGGGATCGGATTTTCAACCCTACGGTGAGATCAGTATCGCTGGGATTTACCGGGGGGAAGGTCGGTTGTCAGAGAAAAAAAGGGGCGTATTTATGGAGTAAACCATTTTGCAAGCATGTTGTAGAGACGTTGTAGGCGGTCTTGATCAATATTCCCAAGCTCGGCTCTAAATCGCTGCTGACTGACCGTAAGGAGTCTATCCAGGCGAATGACGCTGGTAGTCTTTAATCGTGATGTTGGAAAATCGGAGTCATCTTTATTGATTATTTCTCCAAAACCCTCAATATGCTGATGAATCTGAGAAGACACCATGCATACCAACCAATCATCAAACCTGCTTGGGGTTTCTTTCAGTAATAAATCCGGACGGATGGAAAAAGTCTGCAAATCTGCCTGGGGGAAATTGAGGAGAATTATAGTACCTGGAGTAATCATCGGTACACTTCTTTTGCGTCTTCTAAAGTATATTGGATCTCATCCGCTATATCCATTCCCTTTTGTGCCTCAAGCATGGCCAGTTGTTCAAAATTAGTATCTTCCTCTAATGCTTCTTGTAGTAAGGTGCTGGCGAAATCATCAATATCAGCAACTCTTTCAAGCTGTGGTCTTAACCTATCGTCGAGTGTTGCAGTAATATGCACTTTCATTGCATCCCTCTTTCTTGTTAGGTGTATTGATTGGTGGCACATAATAGGTCAATCTTTATTAGTATGCCGATTTGAAGGGAAAGCACAAATCAGAAAGAGGGCTATCTTTTTGAGTGAGGTACTTTTTATAGGGTCCAACGTCGAGTTATATGGAAGTCAACCCTCTCGCAGTGCGAATTTGATGAGATCGGCGATATTTTTCAGTTTGAGTTTTTCCATGATATGTCGACGATGCGTGGAGACGGTTTTGATGCTGATATAGAACTTGGCGGCAATCTTCTCCGAGTTATACCCTTCCGCGAGCAATTGGAGGACTTCCCGTTCTCTGGCACTCAATCGCATCTCAGGCAATGATGCGGCTTCGACAGCGGTTTCGGTCCGCTCTTGGGCATAGTCTTTCATCACGATCTCGGCGATGTTCGGGCTGAGATAAGCTTTTCCACTGACTACTGCGAGAATCGCCTGCACCAGTTCGTCAAACGCGCAGGATTTCACTAAATACCCGGACACCCCGGCACTGAGCATGCCTTCCACATAACGTCTGTCGGAATACATGGACAGCGCAATGACCTGTGTTGACGGGGACACCGCCAGGATTTGCCGGGTGGCATCGATGCCGTTCAAATCCGGCATGCTGATATCCATAATAACCACATCCGGCCCAAGATTCTCCACGAGCCTGACGGCATCCCTTCCGTTTTCCGCCTCTCCGACCACCTCCATATCCGGTTGCTTTTCGATCAGGGCGCTCAACCCGTCACGCATAATTTTGTGATCGTCGACAAGTAATATGCTGGTACGCATAGCTATACCTCCCACCATAAACTATTGTTCAAGCATCCGGTATTTCCATCACAACCCGGGTGCCCTGATGAGGTTGGGAGTGGACAATGAGATTACTGATTCTTATAATTCGATTCTTTTTTTGAAATTACTTTATCTTTCTCCAAAGAGGAAAAGCTGGATATTGTTATCAATGTTTTGCATTGTTTGCTCATCGAGTGTTCCAATGAATTTGAGAAATCGTTTTTTATCAAATGAACTCATCTGTTTTGTTTTGAGTAAAGAATCTTTCATGAGTCTATTCTAGACGTCTTTCTTCAAAAGTACATCAAGCTCTGTGGTTTTTGAAATCTGAGAAGAAATTGGAATAACTGTCAATAAGTTACTGGATGAAATATATTTCTCCTGTTGAATGATCAGGGCGGGTCGGATTTTTTTATATTCATGTCCAATACTTGGATCAATGTTTACTAACCAAATTTGACCACGCTGAAACTTCCTCATATCTCTTTCAAATTGAGATAATAATTGATTTCTTCTTCAGAAAGAACATCATGTGAAATATCTATCATGTTTGATTGTTCTATATCATTTTCAGATGCCACAATTTCATAATCTTCAAATATTACAGTGACTTTAAACTGAGCGTTTTTCTTTTTGATAAATTCTTTAGGGCAATAAAGATGTCCATCTGGTAATAATCTACTCTCAAAAGTAAGTGTATTCATACTAAAACTCTCCAGTTATGTAAGTTATCGCATTAGAGATTCCTCAGATACTTGTATTCTACCTCTTCTGTTGGGTGCTCGACCCTCTTCAATTTACTTAATTTTATTAAAAAGTAATAGCTTTAAGCATCCGGTATTTCCATCACAACCCGGGTGCCCTGGTGAGGTTGGGAGTGGACAATGAGATCACCGTTAAAGAAACTTAAGCGCTCTTTGATACTGAAGAGCCCGAACCCCCCAGCTCCGGATGGAGCGTTTGTGACACCTGCCGGCATTCCCACGCCATCGTCCTGAACCGAGATCACCAGGTGCTCGTCCTTTCGGGTGATGGAAACTTCGACATGCTTTGCATTCGCATGTTTGACAACATTGAACAGCAGTTCGCGGACTGCACGAAAAATAAGGACCCGCAGATTATTGCTGATTGGCTCGAGCGTTTCATCCCCTTTCAGCACAATCTTGCATGCATACTCCTTCTAAGTTTGCTCAATCAGCCAGTCAATCGCGGGAATTACCCCTAAATCATACAGTACGGGCGGGCTGATTTCTAAGATCATTGATTGCACCTCTTTGACAGTCTCCTCGATCGCTTGATTAAAGTCTTTCAGGACAACGTTTTTCTCATCACTGTCGGCAGTCTCTCCGAGCAGGCCGATTTTGAGAGCGACATTTGTCAAAGTATGTCCAATGCGATCATGAATTTCAGAAGCGATTCGACGCCGTTCTCTTTCTTCGGCAAACAATAACTCGTTTGTCATGGATCGCAATTTTTCTTTGGCTTATTCACGCTCAACAGACTGTTTTTCCAAGGTACCGACCAACCATTTCAGATCCTGCTCTCTGGCCGCAATTTTGTCTGTCATGGTATTCACGCTTTGGGCGATCAGATTCATGGTGTGGTCTTTCATGGGAGAGAGCCTATGCTCATAAGACCCGGCAGCAATAGCCCTGACACTCTCCATCAATGCTAATAAAGGTTTTCGTACAAACATTTCCTGCAACACGACCGATGCGATACTGATCGCCAAGACCAGGCAACTTGCCACAGCGATGACATAATAGAGAAATTCTTTTTGCCACTTCAGGATTCTATTCATCGAGTAGGCGACTTCAACAGAACCAATTCTCGTATCGTAGAACGCTATTATCGGTTTTTTGGCGATAATATGACCTCCTTGGATATCATTCCCTTCATACAAAATGTTTTGTAATTCATCGAAAATGGAAACAGAAACCACATTGAGCCCTTTCTGGTATTCATTTCTGGCCTATGCCATCATTTTATTGTTTTCAAAGTAGTAGGCTCGTGCTGCGTCTCTAGCCAGGTTTTCCGCGATTTGATCGGCCTTTTCCTGTAAAATACGGACTTCTCTTTTCGTCATAATTATAAAATTGATGGCCCCCACTCCCAAGGCAACGATGATGACAATCGGCATGAGACCGAACAGAATATCTCGAGGAATGGAGCGCGTTAAAAATATATTGAAGATTGCATTTTTCATTTTTTTGCTCAATTGATCCGCCTTCGCCGAAGACTACGAGCTGGCCCATGGAGAAATGCGTAAAATTTTTGTGCGACAGTGGATTGATCCGCATTCCCTTTATTGATTATTTTTGATAAAGTCTTTCTGGAAATTCCAAGATTCGAATAGATATCTTTAATAAGTTCAATATGTTATGGAATCTTCAGATTTTAGAAAAAATTGTCATTCCTGCTCCATGCGAAAGCAGGGACAAGTTTAGCGAGGATGACAAATAAGCCAGGATGCTCCTATTATTGAAGATTTATGTCAAACTCGAATTAACGAGGAAGTGAGATGTCCCGACCAAGTGATAGTGACATGTTTCAAACAAGAAATTCAATTATCGTTGATTTTATGGTTCGGGAATTATTTGATTGCGTAGGGAGAAGATTTTTTGTCAAACTCCCGGGTGTTCTATTGGGGATATGGTTGGTGTTGTTGATTACTATCCAGTGTTTGTTGGAGGTGAACACGAATTGAAATCATAGCTTCACCCTGGTATCTTTCCTGATCTGCGTATTCCATAATCCTGAACGTGATCTTCTTTGAGATTTTATGACCTTTCCTGACCCACAATCCAAATCGGCCCGACTTTTCGAAAGAGCCCGTCGTGTGATTCCTGGCAGTACCAGCCGTCTCACCATCAAAACATCGCCTTATCATCTTTTTTTATCATCTGCGCAAGGCGCGAAAGTGGTGGATGTGGATGGCAACGAATTGCTTGATTTCAATAACAACTACACGTCATTGATTCATGGTCATGCTCATCCAGCGATCAATCAAGCGGTTCAAAAACAACTTTCTCTGGGAACGGCATATTCTTTCAGCAATGAAGCAGAAATTGAATTGGCCGAACTCTTGTGTGAACGACTTCCTTCTATGGAACGCATTCGCTTTGTCAATTCAGGTTCCGAAGCCGTGATGAATGCCATCAAAGCCGCACGGGCTTATACGGGGCGATTCAAAATTGCCAAATGTGAAGGGGGATATCATGGAAGTTATGACAACGCCGAAGTGAGTTTGAGCAGCACCCCGGAGAATTGGGGGACAGAGCTGCCTCAATCCGTTGAATACTCTAAGGGCACTCCCGAGAGCGTGTTGGAAGAGACAATTGTGATTCCCTATAATGACACAGATGGTGCCGGGCAAATCTTAGAAGCGCATGCCTCGGAACTTGCTGCGGTTTTGTTCGATCCCCTTCCCCTTCGAATTGGCCTGATTCCAATTCAATCTGAATTCGTCGAGATGTTAAAGCAGTTTGCCAGAGATCATCGAGCACTCCTCATAATGGATGAAGTGGTTACTTTGCGAAACGGTTATTCCGGAACCCAAGGGGTATTGGGATTGACTCCCGATCTGACAACGTTAGCAAAAATCATTGGAGGCGGATTTCCCGTCGGAGCGGTGGGAGGTCGTGCTGATGTGATGCAGGTGTTTGAAGCGGATCAACAAAAACCCGCTTTGCCCCACGGAGGAACCTTCAATGCGAACCCCATTACGATGGTAGCAGGGAAAACCTGTATGGAATGGTTCAATCAAGAAGAGATTGATCAATTGAATGCCAAAGGGAAATTTTTACGTGCAGAAATCGAAAAGGTTTTCAAATCCGTGAATGTCCCCGGACAGGTGACCGGCGAAGGGTCTTTATTTCGAATCCATTTGCACAAGCGAGCCCTCCGGAACTATCGAGATTCTTATTCCACTCAAACAGAAAACACCAACCTTTCTTTGCTCCACCAGCATCTTATCAATGAGGGGGTTTACTTATCTTCGGGAGGTATGGGTTGTCTCTCCACGGCCATGAGCGATGCGGATTTGTCGCATTTTCTGGGGGCTTTGCTCAAGTGCCTCCGTCTAATGGAAGAGTGTTTCGAAGTTTGAGAAAAGACGTTGCGCTTCGATGCCGGCTGTGAAGAAGCGTTCGACTGCGCAACCCTGGATCACATCGTCGTGTTCACGGATGAACCGGTCGACTTTCTCACTGGGGAAACCATGGGGGCATGAAGGGCCGTGGGGCATAGCCGCTCATTCTGATCTATCTCAATTCCTTTTCAACGAGCCTGGACCAATAGCTCACGCCAAGCGGCAGGATCTCGTCGTTGAAGTCGTAGTTTGGATTATGGACATAGCAGCCGCCTGGCCCCCCTTCAACTCCATTACCAATAAAAATAAAACAACCGGGACGCTGGTTCAGCATCCAGGAAAAGTCTTCGGCTCCCATCACGGGTGGACTATCACGAAGAATGTTTTCAGCCCCAACGATTGCGGCTGCTGCTGCCGCCGCCTTTTCTGTTTCAATCTCTGTATTGATCGTCGGCAGATAACGCCGATCGTAGCGGAATTCGATTCCTACTCCATAGCTAACCCCGACGCCTTCAGCGATTTGCCGTAATTCATGTTCTATCATGTCCTGAGTTTCGGGTTTCAACGCGCGAGTTGTGCCTGAAAGGACAGCATCTTCCGCGATCACATTGTTAGTATGCCCCGCATGAACCTGGGTAATGCTGACGACGGTGGAATCCAGGGGATCCGTCCGGCGAGACGCAACAGTTTGGAAAGCATTGATCATTGCCCCAACGGCAACCACCGGGTCGTTTCCATGATGGGGGAAGGCGCCGTGTGCGCCAACACCGGTGATCTTGACCTCAAAGAAATCGGCTGAAGCCATCACCGGCCCAGGTTTGACTGCAAACTTGCCAACGGGCAGCCCAGGCGCGTTGTGCATGCCATAGACGGCCTCGCAGGGGAATTGGTCGAAAAGCCCATCATCCACCATCACTCGCCCACCGGCGACGTTTTCCTCTGCTGGCTGAAAAATAAAATGGACGGTTCCATCGAAATGCTTCGTTTCCGCTAAATAACGTGCCGCACCCAACAACATCGTGGTATGGCCGTCATGCCCACAACCATGCATTTTGCCCTCGTAGACTGATTTGTGATCGAATTCGTTTAGCTCATAAATGTCGAGTGCGTCCATGTCGGCACGTAAGCCGATCGACTTCGTGCCATTCCCGACTTTCAACGTCCCGACCACACCGGTTTTGGCAAGACCTCGATGGACCTCGATGCGATAGGATTCAAGCAATTTCGCCACAATTTCCGAAGTACGCTCTTCTTCAAAGGCGGTTTCAGGATGAGCATGGATGTCTCTGCGGATACGGGTGAGTTCGTCGTGAAATGCGGTAATTCGGTTGTCAATATTCATGTAAGTCTCCTTTTTTGATATAAATCTTTCTGGTATGTCGTTAGTTTCCTGGCTTATGAAAATATTTACGCAATTTGGTGCTTTCTTTCCAAAAAAACAAAGTCAATGTAATCCAGCGGCGACTCGCCATTCAGAAGTTCTACTAGATAGCACCGATTAACCAGGATGAGTCGGTGCTTGCTCGTCCCAAATGCGCCACCAGAGCAAACGCAGTTGTTGGACTTGGTTCCCGGTTTCTTGTGGAAGTTGTTCCACATGAATCGGTTGCACCCCATCGCTATTGATTATACCCACGGCGAATCGGAACGCATAGTATGGGACGATTCCCATCCTCAGATCCGTAATGACGACCTTATTCTTCTCTTTGCCGACACGGTAAAACCCTTTAATGAACCATGTCAGTCGCTGCACGGCCCATTGGTCGGAAATCTCCTGTAACAGTGCAGGTTGGCTTTCAAATCTCCTCCATCGTATTTTGTCTGATTGGTCCAACAACGAATACAATCCATCATAGTAACCATCGTTCTCCATCACAATGATTCGCCACAATAGTGAATTGAATGGGGTCGGAGTGGAGAGAAGACGCTCGTAGGAGATGTTTTGCCTTTGTAACGATCTTTCCGCCAATTCATCAATATATAATTTAGCACCGACAGTCCATATCAAATAAATACACGCAAAGGCCAGACCAATCGAATTCAAATGATTTCCGAGGGACGAGGATCGCCGCATCCACAAGGCGCACATCAATCCTGTCAATAAGGGTATGGTAAATGCGGGGTCAATGATAAACACGGTGGACCAAGTGACTGGATGATTGGAAAAGGGTAACCAGATTTGCGTACCATACACCGTGAAGCAATCCAACAAAGTATGGGTGTAGAAAGTTAAAATGACTAACAAACCCCACGATACGCGATGGGAACGAGTGTTTGGATGAATGTGAAGGATGAACCATACCAGCAATGGCATGGCAAGCGTCATGAAAAAGAAAGAGTGACTCACACCACGGTGGTAAGTGAAATCGCTCACCGGATCTCCCATTGAGAATAGAACGTCCAGGTCGGGAAGCGTACCGCACAGCGCACCCCAAAAGGCCGCGCGTCGTCCCACTTTCCTCCCTAATACTGCTTCTCCAACAGCAGCTCCGAGGGTCAGTTGCGTGAATGAATCCATATTTTTACGTAAGCTATTGAATTTATTGCAATAGACTTGCGTAATGTTAAGTTGACAAAGGGGATGGAACTACTATAAGTTCAATTGGCGGGCAGTGAAGTTCTTGAATTATTTAATTGATAAATGAACCATTTCAGCCCGCCATTCGTGAAGCAAAGTTCCCTTTAATTGGTAATAAATTTAAATCCTCAGACTAACATGCTTGCCATTTCAAACCAAGCCTTGGTCCTCCACAGCATCTACTTAGGCGTGATTGTTGCCCTGATTCTCTCCAATAGCATGTTCGCATTCAATCTGAGAGAAACGAGTTACTGTTATTATGTAGGATTTATTGCATTTTTGGGAGGGACGCGCACGTTGGAAAATAAGTTTTTTTATGAATTTCCGGGGCCAATATTATTCCCGTGGAACCTGAATCCCTGGCCCATCTTGGTGGGTATCAGTCTTGTTTTCGCATATTTGTTTGCGCGTCGTTTTTTACGTACGAAAGAAAACCTGCCAATTTTCGATTCCTTGCTTGTCGTCCTCTTGGTGCTCAGCCTGTTGACCGCTGTGATTGCTACCATTTTCCACCAGTTCTTTATGTTAAAGTTGATGAAAATTTTATTTCTCGTTTGGGCGGTTATGGCAATCTATGCAGGTGTTCGACGATGGCGGCAAAACTTTCGACCTGCTCGATTCTACCTTTTAGCCTGGATTTGTCTGGCAGTGGCGAGCGCTGAGGGATTGTCTTCAGACTCAACGGAAGCCTTAAACGTGGAAGGAATCACATGGAGTATTTATTTGAGTTCTTTATTGGCGATAGTTCTCTTGGCACTTGCCTTGACAGACAATCTCAATGCATCCCGTCAGGAAAGTGAATCCACCTTGAGAGAAAGATTGGCTGAAGCAGAAAAAGTAATGCGTTTGACCGATATATTCAATCGTTTCGTACCTCATTCAATGATCCAATGTTTACCAAAAAAGCACATCATCGATGTTCGGCTGGGAGACTATGTTCAGCAAGAAATGAGTGTCCTGTCAATGGAAATACAAAATTTTCCGGTGCTATCCGCACGATTATCGCCTCCTGAAAACCTGGCTTTCGTTAACCAGTTTTTAAATGAAATGGGGCCCGTTGCGCGAAAGCACAATGGTTTTGTGGGGAAATACAAGGCGACTGGAATAACGGCATTTTTCCCCGATAAACCTGAAGACGCCGTTGCTGCCGGAAGGCAAATGCTGAAAAGAGTGAAACAACTCAATCAGGGTAAAAAAGCAAATGAAACAATTATCGAAATCGGAATCGGCGTTAATTGTGAAGTCCTTCTCCTTGGAATTGTTGGAGAAGTGGGACGCATGGAAGGGACTGTCATCTCCGAAGCGGAAATTGTTGCGGAGCATTTACAAGCGCTGACGAAATCGTATCAAAGACCCTTTTTGATTACTGAATTCACCCTTGCGGCACTGGTGGAGTCCAACAATCCGTTAATCGAATTTGTCGACCGCGTCCAGCTGCCGGGAAAATCGAAATTGATTGATATTTTTGAAGTAAAAAAGAAACCATGGGATTAAACTCTCGTGCTTCATCAGAATCACACTCCCAAATAACGCCGCCGAGCATCCACATCTTCTGCGAGCATTGCGGTATCTCCCGACCAGACGATGCGTCCTTTTTCAAGAATATAATGGCGGTCGGCAAAGCGAAGGAGGGATTCGATGTGTTTATCGATTACGAGGATGGACTGTCCCGTTTTCTTCAAGATTTCGAGACAGCGCCAGATATCTTTACGAATCAAAGGCGCTAATCCTTCGGTTGCTTCGTCTAAAATGAGAAGACGGGGATTGGTCATCAAGGCTCGTCCGATAGAAAGCATTTGTTGCTCCCCCCCGGAAAGTTGGTCTCCTCGAAATTTCTGGCGCCGGGCCAGAATTGGAAAAATTCGCAAGACCCTTTCAAGGGTCCAGGGAGCAAGGGGATTGCCGGAGAGACATCTCGGTTGCTTCCTCGCCGTTGCAAGCAGATTTTCTTTCACTGTCAAATTAGAAAAAATCAGTCGTCCTTCCGGTACCAGCCCCACACCGAGTCGGGCTATCCGGTAGGAAGGCAGGTGCTGGATTTCTCTCCCTTCCAGCAGAATTTTCCCCCTACGAGTCGGAGTCAATCCAATGATGGAGCGTACCATAGTGGTTTTACCCATGCCATTGCGTCCCAAAAGAATTGCGGCTTGCCCTTCATCGATTTTGAGATCGACGCCGAATAACACCTGGCTGCTGCCATAAAAGGTCTCAATATTTTGCAGTTCCAACATTAGAAAATCTCATTGCCCAGATACGCAATTCGTACGTCTGCATTGTTGCGGACTGTGTCCGGGTGTCCGCTGGCAATTGCTTTTCCATAGACCAGAACCGTCAGGTGGTCAGAAAGAGCAAAAACGGCATCCATATCATGTTCGACGAGTAGAATGGTGTACTCGTTTTTCAGTTTCATCAAAAATTGGATCATCTGAACCGATTCTTCCTTTCCCATACCAGCTAAAGGTTCATCCAGGAGTAGTAAAACCGGTTCGGATGCCAACGTCATCGCGATTTCAAGTTGCCGTTTTTCGCCATGCGCCAGATTTCGTGCCAGGATAGGTGCACGATGGGCTAATCCCACCTGATCGAGGATCCGCAAGGTTGGTTCGCGCAGGGAGCGATCCTTGCTGGCAGCTTTCCAAAAATAAAAGCTGTGCCCTTTGCGCGCCTGCACGGCAAGGGCCACGTTGTCTTCAATGGTCAACTCGTCAAAAACGGAGGTGATTTGATAAGAACGAGCGATTCCGTGCCGCACCCTTTTATGGATAGGCCAGTGAGTGATTGGCTCTCCTTGAAACAACACGCTCCCTGCATCAGGTGTCAATTCACCGGAGAGTTGGGCGATTAAAGTGGTTTTTCCGGCACCATTGGGACCAATCACCGCATGCAGTTTGCCTTTTTCCAGTTCCAGGGAAAGTCCGTCAATGGCGGCAAGAGCACCAAAATTTTTACGTAGCCCCTGGATTTCCAATAGGGTTTCAGCCATGATCTCCTTTGTCTTTTCCAACCAATAAACCATATAGCCCACGTTTGCTGAACAAGACGACAAGGATCAGAAATGGTCCGAAATAAAGCATCCAATGTTCGGTATAAGCAGAGAGAATTTCTTCAATGGATAAAAATGCAATGGCTCCAAAAACGGCACCGAAGAGGGTACCCATTCCTCCTAAAATGACCATGATCAATATTTCCCCGGATTGCGTCCAATGTAAAAGGTCCGGGCTAACGTATTCCAAGTGATTGCTCATCAGGATTCCTGCTAAACCTGCGCCAGCCCCTGAGATGGTAAATGCCGTCAGTTTATAAAAATAAATAGGAAATCCCAGCGTTTTCATACGCTGCTCGTTTTGCTTGCACCCTTTGATCACCATACCAAAGCGTGAATGAATCAAACGATGGGAGTAGAGGATAAATAACACGAGGACAACAAAGCAAATATAATAGAAGGTCGTGTCGTTGTTCAAATCCAGGTTGAAGAGGGAATTGCGTTCGAACATGCTCATGCCGTCATCTCCTCCATAAATTTCCAGAGAATTGAAGAAAAAGAAAAGCATTTGAGCGAAGGCCAGAGTAATCATCAGAAAGTACACTCCACTTGTACGTAAGCTCAGAGCTCCAATCCCCAAGGCGAACAACGCAGTCACCAGCACGCTCACGGGCCAGACCAATAAGGCGTCATTGCTCCCGGAGATTTCAAGGGGCCAACTGAGGAAGGGCGTTCCCTCCGCGTAATGATATGCCAGGATGCCAACGCCATAAGTACCAATTCCAAAAAATGCGGCATGACCCAAACTGACCATCCCCCCGTATCCCAAGATCAGGTCGAGGCTGACGGCGGCAATTCCATAAATCAAACATAGTCTGAAGAAGGGGATCAGATAGGCCTGATCTGTTGCTTCAGCGAGCAGGGGCAGGCAAGAGAGAAAAACAAACAAAGATAAAAGGACTGTTTTTTTACGGATGTGTTTAAGCATTGGCATGAAATAATCCGGTGGGACGCCAGATCAGGACAATGGCCATCAGGAGGTAAATCGATACGGAAGCCAGAGCGCTACCCACGCCGTCTGCAGAAGGGGTGGACATAAATAAACGAAAGAAAGTTGGCAGAAAGGCTCGTCCTAATGTGTCCACGATTCCCACAATAAGGGCTCCTGCCAAAGCGCCTCGGACCGAACCAACCCCGCCAATGACGACAACCACGAAAACCAGTATAAGGATATTTTCTCCCATTCCGGCTTCCACCGACATGATGGGTCCAGCCATTGCGCCCGCCAACCCCGCCAACAAGGTACCCAAGCCAAAAACCAGAGTGTAAAGCAATTTGACGTTTACCCCTAAAGCGCCTATCATGTCACGGTTGCTCGCACCTGCCCGTATCTGCATTCCTAAACGGGTATGGTTGATCAGAATATAGAGAAAGACGGCCACCGCAATGCCTACCGCAATGATCGCTAAACGATAGGAGGGATAAGGCACTCCCGGCAGAATTTCTACTGCCTGAGAAAAGAGGGGCGGCACGTCAAAGAATAAAGCGCTGCGCCCCCAAATTACTTGCACTGCTTCGTTGAAGAGGAGAATCAATCCAAAAGAAACCAGGATTTGATCGAGGTGGTCCCGTTCGTAGAGGGTGCGCAAGGTGAGAATTTCCACAAGAATGCCCACCAGAGCTGTTACCAGAAGGGCAGCCAGTAATCCCAGCACGAAACTACCTGTGAGATTGCTCAACGTTGCGGCTACAAAAGCTCCAATCATATAGAAAGAACCATGAGCCAGGTTGATCAGATTCATGATTCCAAAAACCAGCGTTAAACCGGCAGCCATTAAAAAAAGCATCACCCCCAGTTGCACTCCGTTCAGCATTTGTTCAAGCAGCAACCACATGTGGATTATAACTCACAATTTGCGGCATAGGCGTCCACATGGTTAGTGAAAACTTTTTCGACCGTTTTGTTTGTCACCCTGCCATCTTCCTCCTTGAAAACCCGACGCAGGTAGAAATCCTGCACAGGGTGCTGATTCTTACCGAACCTGAAATTTCCGCGTACCGATTCGAATTCCGAATTGTTCAGGGCTTCCCGCAGCCGGTCTGTGTCCGATACATCACCATTGAGAGCCTCGAGGGCGCTGGCGATGAGCAAAGCCGCATCGTAGCCTTGACTGGCATAGACAGTAGGGTATTTACCGTATTTTTTACGATAGTCTTTCACAAATTGACGATTGGCGGGGTTGTCAAAGTCGTGATTCCAATGAGTCGTGTTGTAGAATCCTACAGTGACGTCTCCTAGCGCTTTCAACAAGCGATCGTCAAACGACCACGCAGGACCATAGACCTTTATTTGCTTATGCAGTCCTGCCTGCGTAAATTGCTTCATGAAATTGATACCCATACCGCCTGGCAGAAAGAAAAAGATTCCTTTGGGATTCGCGGCACGCAAGGTAGAGATTTCTGCAGCATAATCGGATTGTCCTAATTTGACATAAACTTCTCCGGCAACGGATCCTTTGTAAAAACGATTGAATCCGGCAATCATGTCCTTTCCCGCCTGGTAATTGACCGAAATCAGGTAAATGTCTTCTTCTCCCTTAGTCGTCAAATAACTCCCCATCGCTTCGGGTATGTTGTCGTTTTGCCAGGAGACGTTGAAATAATTTTTATCACATCCTTTGCCTGCGAATTTGGAAGAACCCGCATTGGGGCTGATAAATATCTTACCTTTACGAGTCACTTTGGGAACGACCGCATTGAGGACATTGCTGAAAATGATACCCGTGAGGATATCGACTTTGTCACGGTCGATGAATCGTTGAGCAATTTCGACGCCTTTCCGGGGCCTTCGATTGTCGTCCTCCACCAACAGGTCGACTGCAATCCCTCCAAGTGTTCCTCCTTCTTGTTCCATCACGAGTATAAATCCATCTCGCACTTCCTCGCCCAAGTAACCGGCTCCCGTGGAAAGCGTCGTAATCATCCCGATTTTAATGGGGGAAGCCATCGACACCGTGAAAGTGAAAAGGATTCCGCAGGTTGCTACCAGAAATGAAAAATATATTTTTAATTTTTTCACTATTTACTTTTCAAAAAAATGTTCTCGCAGCAAATCTTTGCGAATCTGACTGTCAGGTCGGAATGGAGTCCGCTCCGGCATTCCGGTACTTGCATTTCAAATACCGGAATTACGGTGTCAGAAGAATTTCATAATAGATTTTTCTATGGTTGAGAAACAAGCTTTTTATCTTGAGGAGAATCGGTTTCCATTGCCGGTGGCATGATCGTTATCGTCGTTTTGGAAATTGGGGTTACGCAATCGGGAAGCCTGAAAGAAAAGCGCACTCCTGATTTTTGAGGAAGGTTTTCCGCTCTAATTCGTCCGCCATGGGCTTCTATTATTTTTTTACAAATGGTGAGACCCAATCCCGTCCCTTCCGCTTTGCCCACGCTATGGAAAGGACGGAAAAGATTACTGAGAACGGAATCAGGAATGGGATAACCATTGTCTGTCACCGCAATGGTCATTCCCGAGTCTTCATCGGGGATGAATTCTACTAGAATTCTACCTTTTTCCTCTTCCAGCTTCTCCCAAGCATTCTTTACCAGATTGACAATGACGCGAATGATTTTATTGTCGTCGATATTCAAGATCAAATCCCGATCTCGAGGATATTGATACTGGATAGGAATGTCGGCAATCAATCCCAAATTCACTTCGAGTTGATTCACGCAGTCATGGAGTCGGTGTTGTCCGATCCTCAGTTCGGTTTTGCCCTTGGCAAATTCCAGGATATCATTGGTGAGCCCGCTGACTGTCGTCGAGGCGATTTTGATTCGCCGAATATACGTCAGACATCGATTCAAATCCATCGCGTTGACAAATTCTTTATCCAGAGTTTTCAAAAGCAGTCCGACAAAGGAACCAATTGCCCCATTTGCATTGCCAATGTCGTGTCCGAACTCGGCCAGCGCGTGTCCCAATTCCACTAAGCGTCTCTCCTGTTCTTTGGCTCGTTCCAATGCCTCGATGGTTTTCTCTTTTTCAGCTTCAGATTGTTTGAGAGCCTCTACCTTGTCGGCCAATTGTTCCTGAATTGATTGAAAGCGACTCCAGAGATCTTCCAGAATTTCTATCCTTCTTTCCAAAGGGCTTTGTTTCAAACGGGCATCGGGTAAATGGATGTCGGTGGTCTCCTGTTCCCGACGATATCTGGTAAATTGTTGGCACAATCGGTCAATAGGTTTGACCAATACCTGAATTTTGTTCCAGACGACCAATCCCAGGATCAGAAACGTTGCTGCGAAACTGAAAAGAATTTGAAGCAATAGATGGGCAAAGGGATGCTCCATCAAAATCAGAGGACGGGTTGCTACAAGAACACCCTTGACCTGGTGCTTACCTACCGGAATGGCAAGAGAGAATTGGAAATTTTCAAGCTGATCAAAAAATAAATTGTTGGTTGTCGGTTCCGCGCTTCCGGTTTTATACTGCTTGATACTCCAATCCCGGTAAAGTAACTGAAATTCTCCAAATTGTCCGCTATCGAGTAATTTCTGAATTTCCCGGGATTTTTCCGGATCTTTCTTTTCCAGTAACTCATTGATCGTTTGGGACAATTCATTGAGTTGGTTCAATGTCTCGGCAGGAATGACGCGTTGAGACGAAGGTCGTTCGAATAGCAAGAATGAGAGACCAAATACCCCCAAAAAGCACAGACCGGTCATCAAAAAGAAAGAGGACTTTTTCAACATCATTTTCGACCTCCTTGACGAAAATTTCGTTGTCTCATCAAGCTTGTATTTGATCCTTAGAAATAACTCAAGTTTTCGTAATAGAATTAATTTTGTTCAGAACTTCAAATGCTCATTCAGCGATTCAAACTTGAATTAATTTGAAATTGTGATTTTTTCTGAAAAAATCGTTTCATTAAACCACAAAGTCAAAAAAAATTGAATGAAAAAGGAACAAATGAGTGATTACAAAATAGCAGATATCTCCCTGGCAAATTGGGGCCGTAAAGAAATTGCGATTGCGGAAAATGAGATGCCGGGTTTGATGGAACTGCGCAAGGAATACGGACCATCCAAGCCGTTGGCAGGAGCGCGAATCACGGGATCTTTGCATATGACGATTCAAACTGCTGTTTTGATTGAGACACTGCTTGCCTTGGGAGCCGAGGTCCGCTGGTCATCCTGTAATATTTTTTCCACGCAAGACCACGCTGCCGCCGCAATGGCAGTGCGGGGCATTCCGGTTTTCGCCTGGAAAGGGGAAACGGAGGAAGAATATTGGTGGTGCATTGAGCAAACATTGCAATGGTCTCATGGGAAAGGCCCCAACTTGCTCCTGGATGATGGTGGAGACCTGACCGGAGTGGTCCATGATCAATTTCCGGATCTGTTACCCGATATCCGTGGACTGTCAGAAGAAACCACCACGGGAGTGCGCCGCCTATACCAGATGGCGCAGCGTAATGAATTGAAAATGCCTGCCTTCAACGTCAATGATTCGGTCACAAAAAGTAAGTTTGACAACTTGTATGGTTGCCGGGAATCTCTCATCGATGGGATCCGAAGGGCAACGGATGTGATGATATCGGGAAAAATTGCGGTCGTTGCCGGTTACGGAGACGTGGGTAAAGGTTGCGCCCAATCCTTGAGAGGAGCCGGAGCCAGGGTGCTTGTGACAGAAATCGATCCCATTTGCGCATTGCAAGCAGCCATGGAAGGATTTGAAGTCGTACGCATGTCGGATGCTGCTGCCATTGGAGATATTTTTGTCACCGCAACCGGCTGTGCGCAAGTGATACGTCGAGAACACCTGGATGCGATGAAACATCAAGCCATTGTCTGCAATATTGGACATTTTGACGTCGAAATTACTGTGGATGCTTTGACTACTGACTCGAATTTAATTAAAAAGGAAAACATCAAACCTCAAGTGGACCAGTTTATTTGGCCCGACGGTAAGCGAATTACGCTTCTGGCAGAAGGAAGACTCGTCAATCTGGGTTGCGCCACCGGACATCCCAGCTTTGTGATGTCAGCCAGTTTCACCAATCAGGTGATGGCGCAAATCGAACTTTGGCGAAATCATGCCAAGTATGATAACCGGGTTTATGTGCTTCCAAAAATCCTGGACGAAAAAGTCGCTCGCTTGCATTTGGCGAAGCTCGGCGTAAAACTGGAGACCTTGACCGACGAACAAGCAAATTACCTGGAAGTCACCAAGGGAGGGCCCTACAAACCGGATTATTATCGATATTGAAAGGGCGATTGTAAAAGTCATCACCACCGGCAGAGCCGGTGGCTTGAAGAGGCCCCCAGGATGGGGGCAAAACGTGTTCGTCATCGTAAGACGTGCTCGTGCTCGTGAACGAAAAAGGCTGCCATGTTAGATCATGAAAAACTCGATGTATACCAATGTTCCATCGAATTTTTAGCGTTTTCTGTCCAAGTCATCGAAACATTGCCAAAAGGATACTCAGCCTTAGTTGACCAACTGAAAAGGGCCTCATGGTCGATTCCTCTCAATATCGCAGAAGGCTGTGGAAAAAGTTCCCTTCCTGACAAGCAACGATTCTATGCGTTTGCCCGAGGTTCCGCAATGGAATGCGCTGCTATTCTCGATGTTTTAAACGTGTTGAAGATCATCCAGCCTCCTTTATTTGACGAAGGGAAACAGTTACTTCATCGCATTGTTTCTATGTTAACCAATATGTGCCGTCGAATTCACTGACCGTTCACGAGCACGAGCACGGCTAACGGACACGGATACGTTTCTCATGTCTGACCGGCAAAGCCTATTAGGTTCGCACCAGCAGAGCTGGTGGTTTAATGAGATTAATTATTTAGATTATGGTTCCAAAAGATTTGAAGAAACACACTATTCGACAAGCAATGTTGCAACGGCGGGACCGATTTCCTGCTCATGAATGGAAACAATGCTCTCAACAGATTTATACTCATCTGTGGCAATGGTCGGTTTTTCGAAATGCGAGAGTTGTTCATATTTATGTCAACATGCGCCGGGAAGTGGAAACAAAGTCAATAATCCAGCACTGTTGGCACACTGGAAAAACAGTCGTCGTACCTTATCTCGTGCCTCAATCTTCCGAGCTGGGGTATTCGATTTTAAGTGAATTTGATCAACTATTTACGGGCACCTTCGACTTGCGGGAACCTCTCCCCGAAACTCGGGAACCGGTCGATTTGGAAAGCATCGATCTGGTGATCGTCCCTGGTGTGGTATTTGATAGAAAGGGAGGTAGGCTGGGACATGGGAGAGGGTATTATGACAGATTTTTATCCGGATTCGTTGCCTTCTTGTTGGGGATTTGTTTTTCCTTTCAGGTCATACGCGAGCTCCCGCAAAGCAGTCATGACGTTCCCATGCATGAAATATTGACCGAGGAGGGATTTGTTTTCGACTCCGGCTAAAGGGCCACGATTTTGTTTTCCACTTGCCGGAGCAAATTGAGATTATCTTCCAATTCATTGGCAATCATATCATTCAACCCCAAATCGACGCATTGCTGCGCTTGTTTGATAGCGATGCGAATGGTTTTGGCCTCGGAATTACCATGACAAATGATAACGGTTCCTCGAATTCCCAATAATGGCGCACCACCCCATCTTTTATAATCCGTCCGCTCCATCAATGCCCGAAAAGAATTCTTCATACCAGGAATGCTCAATTTTGCCAAAAAAGATCTGGATACCTCCTCCCGCAGGACTGCTTGAATGAAATCTGCTGTTCCCTCTGCCACCTTGAGGGTGATGTTTCCTATAAATCCGTCGCACACGATCACATCCACATTCCCTAGAAACATGTCTTTGCCTTCTATATTGCCTCGGAAATTGAGCGTACTTTCCTTGAGCAAAGTGTAAGCTTCTTTGACTAAGAAGTTCCCTTTCCCTTCTTCTTCTCCGTTGTTCAAAAGGGCAATTTTGGGAAATTGATGATTAAAGAGTAACCTTGCGTATGCATCACCCATCAGGGCAAATTGGAGTAAATACTCTGGTTTACAGTCCGTGTTGGCACCCAAGTCCAGGATAACAAAAGGATTTTTCATAGAAGGCATGACCACTGCGATGGCAGGACGGTCAATGTGCTTGATGGCTTTCAAGACAAATTTTGCAGTAGCCATGGTGACTCCCGAATGGCCTGCTGAAACCACGGCATCCACTTCTTTATTTTTATGCAGATCCAAAGCGACCCGTATCGAGGAATCCTTTTTCTGTCGAAATACTTGAGCAGGAGACTCTTCGTTTTCCACAGTTTGCGAACAATTCACAATATGAAGTTTGCGATGGTCGTAGTGGTGTTTTTTCAGTTCTGCTTCCAATTCCGGTTGTTTGCCAACCAGGATCACTTCTATGCCGTATTCATTGATTGCAGCCACGGCTCCCGCAATTGGAACGGCAGATGTGTAGTCACTTCCCATCGCATCGATCGCAATTGCCATGAATCTCCTTATTCGGCTCCTTGAAAAAAGTAGCTTTTCAAAAACTAATTACTATCGATATCTAAAACAGCGATTCCTTTATAATAACCGCAATGTGGACAAACCCGGTGGGGAAGGATCAGTGCGCGACAATTGGTGCAAACGCTCAATCCTGGTTCAGGCAATTTGATATGCGCCCTTCTTGAATTTCGCTTCCATTTTGACGTTCTACGCTGAGGTACGGCCATGATACGCTCCAAAAAATTTGGAAATTTTTAAAAATTACTTCTCTTGCCGGCCCCATACCAGAGGAATCGGCTTTCTATGTTATTGAACTAAGCAAGAAAAAGGATGATCGCTATTCTCTGGTGGTGGACAAACACATGGATGATTGTTGAGATTATTGCCGCATTGGGCACAGATTCCCTGACAATTCTCCGAACAAATCCTTTTCATTGGCAGTCCCAATAAAATCTGTTCTTCCACGATTTTTTGTAAATCCACATATTCACCTTGATAAATCCCCATTTCCAATTCCTCATCGGATAACATCATGTCCCCCTTCAACTCTTTTTCGGATTCTGCAGGAAACAAAGTCATCTCAAAAGGTTCTTTTTGAAAAAATCGAAAGGGTTCCACACAGCGATCGCAACTCAAGATTAATTCTCCTTCGACTTCTCCCGTGACAAAAAAATATTGGCCGCGACGCGACAATTGGAGTCGATACCGTACTCCGTGGGGTTGTTTCCCAATTGCAATGAGAAGTTCATCCATCATCTCAAATGGAATCATTCCATGAAATTGATGAGATTCCCCTTCGCCAATATTTCGAATGCATACTTGCAAATCCATAAGCTTCTTTCAGTCTTTGTTCCAAGCAATGGAAGATTGCCCTCGTTGCTGAAGGAGATTGCTTGTTCAGTAACCCAATTCCGCTCGTCTATCATCTGCAGTGGGGAGAGGATCTTTCTTTTCCGTGATTACCGGGTATTTTTCACACATTTCCGCGTTGAGTTCCGTCCATTCTTCCCATTTTTCGGGGACATCCACGTCTGCAAAAATGGCTTCTACGGGACATTCTTCTACACAGGCATTGCAGTCGATACAAGTTTCCGGATTGATATAAAGCATTGTAGGTCCTTCATGGAAGGCTTCTACAGGACATACTTCTACACAGTCCGTATATTTGCAGTTGTTACAGTTATCAACGACAGTGTAAGTCATGCTCGGCTCTCAACAGAAAAAAAATAAATTTCAATGGATTGAATGTTCATTGATGAACGATCAATGGTATGCCACACGGAGTATATCGTCGCTTTCGATTGTGGTAAATAACGGTAATATAGGGCAACTTCGTTAAAGATGCAATGTTAATTACAGGGATACAAATCGGGGATAGGATACAAAACCAGCGAATCATGTACCGGTTTTGGCTGGGGTGGCAGGGATCGAACCTGCGTATGACGGGATCAAAACCCGCTGCCTTACCGCTTGGCGACACCCCAAATTTTCAAGTAATCTTAGTAGAATTTCTGAATGCAGTCAAGTTAAATGTCTCATAAAAGGTCTGAATCCTCCGTCTTGCAGACGGATAGAGAGCTTCAGTCAAAATGAGAATCGCCTTGAGATTTCCCAAGAAATCGAGTGGCCGCCAGTCACACGCCGGTAAAAATCTCGGATCTCGTGAACGGAAGCCCGCAATCGGAGCGGTGGTTGAATTTCAAAGCTTTTCGAAACAACCGGGAAAACCACTCCGACACCACTCTGGGGGACATGGTACCATACCTGACTGGCGAGCGGGAGTAGCTAAAAATGCGGATATCGTAGAGACTCCCTTGATACGCTTACTATTTGAAAGGTGAGATCAATCGGGACAGGAGACCTCGTTTTCGTTTCACGGTTGTGCCATAACTTCCCTGTCCGCCTCGCAGCCGGGGATCGAGCAGGTCCCTGAGGGCGTCACCGAACATGTTGAGGGAGTAGACGGTAATCGTCAGGCAAAGCCCCGGCCAGAACGCCAGCCAGGGCGCTTGCTCCATGTACTTCCGCCCTTCCCGGCTGAGCAGACTCCCCCAACTGGGAATCTCGACGGGCAGCCCGTATCCGAGAAAGCTCAGCGAGGCCTCGGCAATGATGACACCACCAATGTTGATTGAGAAGACGATGAGGATCGGCGCCATAATATTGGGCAGGACATGGCGGACCAGGATTTGGGTCGTGGAGGTGCCCACGGCCCGGGCTGCCAGAAAATAGTCATTCTCTTTGACTCCAATCACCGCCCCTCGGACGACGCGGGAGCCCCCAATGCCTCCAGTGATGCCCAGCACCACGATGATCTGGAGGAGCCCCTCTCCCACAAGCGACATGATGGTCAACAAGAGCAGCAGTCCCGGGAAGGCCATCCAGGCATCGACAAAGCGCTGCACCGCCAAGTCCACTTTCCCTCCCAGGAATCCGGAAGTGACGCCGATCAGGACTGCGACGAGCACATTGAGCGTGGTCGCGGCCAGACCGACCAGCATGGAAACCCGAGCCCCGAAGATCAGACGGCTCAACAAGTCTCGCCCGATATGGTCTGTCCCCAGCAGATACTGGACGGATGAGCCCGTCATCCGGTCTCTCAGGTGCATTTCATCAAAGGGATAAGGCGCCAGCGCATCGGCAAAGAGCGCCACCAGAATCAAGAGCAAGACGATCACACCGCAGGCCGTCCCCAGGGGCTGCTCCTTGAGCAGCCTGAACAGGAAATCCGCCAGCCGTCCCCGTCGCTTGGGCTCAATAATTTCGATTGGTATCTCTGTTGTATCCTTCATGTTATAAGTCTCTTCCCTCTATGGTAGCTTCAGAGGTTTTAATGGACGGACAGAGTTTTTACCCACCACCCTCCTCCGGAGATACCCCTCCAAGGAGGGGGATTCTCGAATCCTTCTTTAAGTAGAAAGAGAGACAATCCCCTCTTGGGCGGGGTGGACGCGAAGCGGTCGGGGTGGGTCTATTCATACCTAACTCTCGGGTCCAAGTAAGCATAAATCAGGTCGATCATGAGATTGATTCCCACCACTGTAGTGGCGAAGAGCAGGTTGATTCCGGAGACCAGTGGGTAGTCTCGGGTTTCGAGGGCATCCAGCATGAGCCTTCCTAACCCTGGCAGGTTGAAAATGTTCTCCATGATCACGGCGCCGCCGATCAGGATCGGCAACTGCAGACCGATCAGGGACACCACTGGGATGAGGGCATTTTTGATGGCGTGCCGGATCACCACGATCCGCTCCTTGAGCCCCTTGGACCAGGCGGTGCGGATATAGTCCTGCCGCAGCACCTCGAGCATCATGGTACGTGTCATCCGCATGGTGGCGGCCGCTGAGGCCGTCCCCAGAATCAGGCTGGGAATGAGGAGCATCCCCAGATTGCCCAGCGGGTCTTCGGAGAAAGGAATCAGTTGCATCGGGGGCGACCAGGACCACCAGAGGGCCGGGTAAATCATGACCATCAGTGCCAGCCAGAAGTTCGGTGTGGCCAGGCCGATGATGGCGAAGGAGCGCCCCAGGTAGTCGGCGGCCGTATTCTGACGAATCGCCGAGTAGATGCCCACCGGCAGCGCGATCAGGAATCCAACGACGAGGGCCAGAACGCCCAGCTCCAGGGTGACGGGCAGTCTGGCTAGGATCTGTTCTTCGATGGTGAAACCACCGAGCAATGAGTCACCCAGGGTACCGTGCAGCAAAATACCCCCCACCCAGCGGCCATACTGCACGTGGACCGGCACGTCCAGTCCGAGCTTACGCTCGAGCGCTTCACGGTCTATATCGCCGGCACCCATGTACGCCAAATCTCCAATCATGACGTCGATGATATCGCCGGGGATGAAGCGGACCGAGAGAAAGACAAGAATCGTAACGATGAACAGCGTGGGGATCATGAGCAGTATCCTCCTGGTGATATACGCGCTCATTCCCCACACCTCATCGTTGTTCGGTTTAGATGGGACGACGGCCTTCCGCCACCATCCCACCATTCAATATCCTGTTACTGCGTCTGAGCAGGTACTAGAAGCCCATTTCCTTCTTCAGCTCTTGATCGACCCACAGGCGAGCGAGGATGGGAAGACGGTGCTGGCCCCCAAAGTGGACTTCTCCACTATAACCTTTGACCCACGGCTGGACCGCCATGTACTTTCCAGCTTTAGGACCCCATAAATATAAATGCTTCTCGACCATGTTCATATCTACCTCTCTCGACAGCCTCTGCTCCTCCGCAATCGAGGTAGCGGATTCACCGGCCTCTATCATGGCGTCCAACTCAGCGTCCTTGAATCTGGAAATGTTCCAAATGGACGTCGAGTGACCCGTGTGGCGTAGAACCGGTATAGCACCATAAGGATGACTCCATCCCGTAACTATTCCAGCCATACCTCCATAGTCCCCTTCTGTAACCAGAGGGATAAACTGAGGTCGGTCCAACGCCCTGATCTCTACGTCAACGCCAATTGCCTTCCAGTATCCTGCGGCTATTTCAGCGTACCCCATGTCGCCCTCACTGCTCCATATCATGACTGTCTCGAAGCCATTGGGATAGCCTGCTTGCCCCAGAAGCTGCCTCGCCCTTTCCGGGTCATAGGCGTATCCTGCTTTGACCTCGTCGGGCCACTCGTCAAAGGGTGCGTAGTATCCTGTGAGACCTTCCCCTACGGGTCCCTGAGGTTTCCACATTGCAGTGCCCTTGTAGTAGGTATCGTTAATGGTCTTCAGGTCCAATGCCATCTGCATTGCCTGGCGCACCCTGATGTCGTCAAACGGTGGTTTGGTCGTGTCAAGGGCGACAGAGTTTTCCGAACGATCCCACCACGGGAGCAGCTCGATGTCAGGGTTGTTCTTCCGGAGGCTATCAAGCACGTCGGCCGACACGATATCAGAGACCCCAGCAGGGAAACCCAGGAAATCGATCCTGCCGGAGCGCAGTCCCGCTATCCGTGTGGCTTCTTCCATGATGAAGAGGCCCACTAACTTGTCAGTGTAAGGTAAGCGGTTTTGCGGGTACTTTTCGTCGAAGCCCCAGTAATCGGGATACTTGGTGTGGGTGATAGACGTGCCCTGGACCCAGTCAGTCAGCTCATAGGGTCCAGTGCCGACGAAGTTCCTCCAATCCGAAATGTCGCCATGTTGCTTGATGACCTCGGGAGGCAATATAAATGGCAGATGTTCAACCATGATCCGATGCAGCGCACGGTGGTTTCGCTCCTTCAACCTAAAAACAACCGTCCATTGGTCGGTGGCCATTACCGATTCGGTTCCTATAGCCGCCAAAGAGGAACCTGGCAAAGGCTCGGTGTAACCGCTGCCGAGTCCCCAGATACGGTGATAGCTGTACTCGACATCCTGGGCCGTGAGCTCCCGACCGTTCATCGGCGCCTTATTATGCCAGCGAACGCCCTTGCGGATGTGGAAAGTATAGGTGAGGCCGTCCGGGGAAATCTCCCAGCTTTCCGCCAGTTGCCCTGCCGCGACCTCTTCCGGGATGTACTGGTTCGAGAAGGTATATTTGTCCCGCTCTACTGCCCAATCGGGGATGAGCAACTGCTCTGCAACGCCAGCCATGGCCAGTCCTGCGCTGCCATACACAAGGGTATCAGCACTCGGTGGCTCAAGCATCGTGGCAAAGGTCAAAGTCCCGCCGTACTCAGGTGCACTCACCATCTTGCCAGTACTGGGGTCTTTGACCATTTTCTTCTCAGCCGCGAAGGCTGAATTGACCCCGAGAGCGGCCACCATCAGGATCAGGGTTAACAACAATGATTGGATTTTTCTTGTTTTACTTTTTTCCATGACTCCTCCTATACTTGATTTGGAAGTAACTATTCAGGTCTCTGAAAAACCCGTTTAGTTAAATATCATTAAAAAAGATTCCCGGAGAGGACCGATTGTTTTCAAGTCCTCCCACGATATTGTTCAATCAATCGGGAACTCTCTTTCACTAAAACAACTTAGTGAAGGTATGATTCTAGCAATATATACATTTTTGAATAATGTCAACCTCCAAATGAAAAAAATGCAGGATTCGTAAAAAAAATAAAAATCTATCAACCAGGGAGATCCACTTCTTTATGATCATGAGCCAAAAAGCGAATGTTCACTCCACAATCCGGAGTTTTTTCCAGCAGGGAGGAGTTCCAGTCAATCAAAAAAATTAAAATAAACGTGATCAAAGGGCGGCGATTGTTGCAATACGGCGCATATCAGATAAAATTCTCCTGGATTTTCATATTAATCGATAGACTCTCAATGCGCCGGTGAATCATTTCAATGACAAGATTTTTGATTTTCGTTTTAAACAAGACAATCGTCTGTTGGAAAACATACTTTGGACTGATATCAGTATTGTTTCTTTTCCCATCGACGGCACATACCGTTTTTGATGAAATCGTACAAGATGATCTGCAAAGGAAAATACTTCCCATGCTGGGTGATCCTTTATTGGAAACCAGACTCAAAGCCACTCGAGCTCTCTTGAATTTCCCGGAATGGTCTCTTCCACTCATCCGTGACGCAATCCAGGATCAGCGTTTTCACGCCATCCATTGGCGCTTGGCTTATTTATTGAGTGTTCTGGGTACGCAAGCGGATATCCCATTGCTACTGGAGAGTATGCCGTCCGAGCAATTTACCTACCAAAGCAGAATCTGGAGAGGAGCGGCGGAACGACTTTTTTGGAGGCACCGTCAAAGCGAAGGCCGCCGGTATATCATCTCCCGTCTTCGATTTTTACCAGAGCAACGAAACGATACGTATGTAAGGGGCAGGTTGTTGTATAAAATAGTAAATCCTGACAGTGAAGGGCGCTTGGTGCATATCCAATTTGATTTATGGTATGCTCGCCTGGAAGGATCAAACTTCCCCACTCTATTCTGGATTGAAGCGGGGCGTGTTCTTGAAGTGGAACTTCCTCTCTCTTTTACTTTACTACCTGGAAGGGATTCCTTACGCATCGATCTGAAAGTAGAAGAAGTCGGGACTCACCAGCGCTTCGTCCATCACAAAATACAAATCCCCCTGACTCCTCCATAGATCAAGAGCAACGTGAATCACCTCGTTTGCGTTTGTCTTTCCAATTCCCTGATAGGCAGGAAAGGAAGGAAATTCCTACCCAACTGGGGATCCGCGATCACTTTGTTGACATGAGGCAGGATCACTTCCATGGTTTCGATGCGAATTCTTTCCTTTGTGATGTCTTTCGCTTCTTTGTATTCTTCATAGATGGAGTTGAATCGTTGTGCTTTTCCCGTAGCAACAAGTACGGTTTTTTCTGCGTATGCCTGTGAATCATTGAGAAGTTGCGCCGCCTCCCCACGAGCTTTGGGGATCAAGTTATTACGGTATCCATGGGCTTCATTTATCATTTTCTCACGGTCTTCTTTTGCGCTGGTAACATCCTTGAAGGCTTCTTTAACTGGATCTGGAGGGTGTACATCCTGCAATTTGACGTTCTCGATTTTGATACCTGCAACGTAGGTATTCAATACTCGTTGCAATAATTGCGCGGTTTCTGACTCGATGGCACCTTTTCCGGTAGTAATTGCGTCATCAACCGTTGTTCTTCCAATCACTTCACGCATTGCCGATTCCGAAGAGGCTCGTACCGTTTCCAAAGGATCCGTGACATTGAAGAGGTAATCAGGAAGTGAGATGATGCGGAATTGAACAATGAAGGACACGTCAATAATATTTTCGTCACCAGTCAACATCAGCGCTTCTTTGGTCACTCGACGGTACCGGGCAGGTGGACCTTGTTCAATCGTGCGGAATCCAATTTCGATACGGCGCACTTCCTTGACGTTTTCCGTGACCACCGATTCAATGGGGACTGGAAAAGCTAAATGAGGTCCAGGTTCTTCGATGCGGTTGAATTCTCCAAATCGTTTAACTACTGCTTGTTCCGGAGGTTCTACAATGAAAAATCCGGTCATCATCCAGACGATCAAAGCCCCAATGATGATTAAACTGAGAAATCCACGTCCTTGAAAACGATTCTTGAACTGATTTTGAAGATTGTTCAAAATCTCATCTACATTCGGTTGTGCCGGTTTTTTGCCCCACGGCGATTTATTTGGCGGTTTATTCCATGAATCCATATATCCCGACTGGTTAGAGTTGATCTCCGATAAGAATCTTATTTTATATTTTTGAATAATTACACATCAAGCGTATTTGAGCAAATTTTTTATTCATTAAAATGAGATTGTAGTTTTTACTCTTGAAATGATAATTTACGTCCATTGTTATTTTTTCTATTTATACGAAGATCGCATCGAAAGCGTTTTCAAACGTCACCATTTTTTATTGAATCATCTTTCCTTACAAGCGCACTCGATGACTGCAAAAATTATTTCCGGAACCCGACTCCGTGAAGAAATTCTGGAAGAAATCAGCAGAGAAGTCCGGCAAATACGTAAAAGTCATGGTATGGTTCCAGGTTTGGTCACAATTCTGGTGGGAAAGGACCCTGCTTCAGTCTCGTATGTCACCTTGAAAATCAAAACAGCCCATCGTGTGGGTTTTCATGAAGTCCAGGTGAATCAACCCGAAACGACCAGCGAAACAGACTTGTTGGCATTGATTGATAATTACAATAACGATGAGCGAATAAATGGTATTTTGATACAACTGCCCTTGCCGGAACAAATCAATGAAGACAATATTATCAAAGCAATTGATCCGGAAAAGGATGTCGACGGCTTGCATCCCATCAATATGGGACGACTCGTCATTGGAAGCGATGCGGTTCGATTTCCATCCTGCACTCCTGCCGGAATTCTGGAAATGATAGTCCGTTCGGGAGTGAACACGCAGGGAGCTGAAGTGGTGGTGGTGGGTCGATCCAACCTGGTGGGCAAGCCTATCGCCAATATGTTGCTGCAAAAAACAAAATGCGCCAATGCCACCGTCACCGTCGTTCACACTGGTACAAGAAATATGGCGGATCACTGCAGGCGTGCTGATATCTTGATTGTGGCCGCCGGTGTTCCCAACTTGGTGCAAACGAATTGGATCAAACCGGGAGCCTGCGTGATTGATGTGGGAACGAACAGAGTGGGTGAAAAAATAAGTGCCACAACCGGCCAACCAGTGGCTATTCTGAAAGGAGACGTGGATTTTGAAACAGCAAAAGAAGTAGCCGGTTATATCACTCCGGTGCCAGGAGGAGTCGGACCCATGACCATTACGATGCTCATGAGAAATACTTTGAATTCCTTGAAATTTAAATTGGGACTCTGATCCATATCAAAGAAAACTTTTAAACCTGTTCATTTTGTGGCTTGCTTTTTGCGGGTGACGCCCAATGTTCGAGAATCCAGTGCAGAACGCCACCCAGGCTGAATTGGGAGGTCTGCTCCTTGTGATAGGTCGCAGTGCCTATGATTTCTCCTGCAGCCAGCAAACCACTTTCGACGGCAGGACCGATACCTTCTCCCAAATCAACCGAGGCCAATCCCGCCGAATCGCCTATTAAAAAACAACGTTCTTTTTTAACGTTCCCTTGATTGGAAAACAAAAAGTAAGGATGACCCTTGTCCTTGATCTGTTCGGCAATTTTCGAATCCAATAAATTTTCTTTTACTAAATCCTCCAGAAATAAACGATAGTGGTCGTGAATATTGGTTGCGGATTCTTTGAAGTATCGGCTCATACCTCCCAGTCCAATATTCACGTATCCTTTACCTTTGGGTACATACCAGGCATAGCCTTTCAATCCCCTGTAAAAGAAAAAAAGGTGACAGACGTCCTGACGAGCAGGATATTCAAATTCATGTTCCAGGGTTGCGATTTGGCGTTCTTTGCTGTGAACGTCTGGGAAAAATATTCTCCTCACCGGGCACATCGTACCCCCGGCACCTACTAGATTTTTACAGACATATTGACCGTCAATGATGAAGCGGCCATCCACTTTTTCGATCTTCTTCACATGGTGTTGAATGACTGGCGCCCTACAGCGTTCCAACAGCCATTGGTCAAATTCAATACGTCGGATAGAAAAATTGGACCAGCGTGTGGGAAACCAGGAAAGGGAAAAAGGAAGAAAAGGGAAATGTATTCTTGTATTCAATTCGGAAATAGGATGGGGATAGTCCTTCGTAGTGAATTGGAGGTCTTCCATCACTTTGGCCGTTATCCAACCCGCGCACAGTTTTAAGCGGGGAAAGGTCTGTTTATCGAGCACAAGGGCCTCTTTTCCCTCATTTATGAGTTTCCAGGCGCAACTGCTGCCAGCAGGTCCCCCGCCTACAATTATGGTTTCATAATTTTTCATCGTTTCATTTTCGCATTAACGAATGGTTTGGTAACCCCCTAACACTCCTTTGCGGGACAAGACCAATTGCCAGAGTGAAATATAACGGGAGCGAAATCCGCCAGCAACCGACATTAAATAGTACTTCCACATTCGGTAAAACATGGTTCTGCTCATGCCCCTCAATTCCAGATAATCGGGAATCTTGCTGCTTTTTTGCCAATCATTGTGGAAGTTTTCAAACCATGCCATCAAAGTGGTATGGTAGTCCACTCCGAAATCATGCCAATCTTCCAGGACCAGGACATTGTCTATGGCGTTGCCCAAGGATTTAGGAGAGGGAATGGCGCTGTTGGGAAAGATGTACCTGTTGATCCAGGGATCGACCTCGACATCATATCGATCGGAGCCAATCGAATGCAATAAAAACAAACCGTGATCTTTCAACTGTTCTGCAACCAAACGCAGCCATGGCTTATAATTTTTCACCCCGACATGCTCACACATACCTATGGAAACCACTTTATCGAATTTTTTTCCGGAAGGGTTGTATAAATGACGATCCCGGTAATCGCAAAGATAAAATTCAGCAGCCCCTTTGTAGTTCTCGCGTGCAAACTTGATTTGTTCCTCCGAAATGTTGACAGACACAAGGTTGCATCCATAGTTTTCAGAGGCATACCTGGCAAATCCTCCCCATCCACATCCCATTTCAAGCACCTCTTCTCCTTCTTTCAGTCCGAGTTTTCGACAAACCAAATCGTATTTCGCATATTGGGCTTCATCCAGAGTTTTGGCTTCCTTCCAGTAGGCGCAAGTATAGGCCATGGATTTTCCTAACATCTGCTGGTACATTTCATTGCTCAAATTATAGTGTATCTCAGCCACTTTTTTTGATCGCGCGCGAGATTGACGATTGAGCAAAAAGGCCTCTGTCCATGCTCTCAGGTACCGAAAAGGATTGTCCAACAGGTTACGTTTGCGCATTAAAGTTATCCGGTAGAAAAATTCATCCATCTGCTCGCAGTCCCACCATTCATCCATGTAACTTTCACCCAGACCCATGGACCCTTGCGCAAACACTCGATTATAAAAACGTTCATCCTTCACTTGAATATCCCAAGGATTGTTTCCATTGATTTGGATCCCTGCATGGTCGGCAATTTCATGGATGAGTTTTTTTGCATTTTTTCTGCTTTTTATTTGAGTCGTTAATCCTTCCAGGACGATTTTTGCATCCATAGCATCACTCCATTCGTTATTTGCGAATTCGTATCTCTAAAACTCCAAATGATCCGATTTTCTTTGAGAAATTTTTTGAGAACTTTCAGTATATTCCAAGAGGATTTGATCAATCAAGGAATCTTTTTCCTCCCAAAGGGTTTGTATCCAAAATTTGAGTTTGCCTCGGGGGACAGGCAATTCGCGCACGTGGATAACAATCACGGAGACCCTGCCACACAACATGTCCCAAAAGCGGGGAGTGCGTTGCTTGGGGTAGACTATGGTAACATCCAGAATGGCAGTAAGAAAATCCTTCAAGTTGGATAAAACGATGGCGGAAGTACCAAACCGGGGTATCAGCAAATTGCGATAGGGAGAGGCTTGTAGTCGATGCTTTGCTTCGCTGAAACGGGTGCCTTCTGGAAAGTTGAGGATAGAAAAAGGTGCTTTTTTCAATTTCTGACAAGCCCTGCGAGCAGTTCCCAAGTCCTTACCATGCAGTTCCGGGTGCCTTTTCAGATAGTCCGGAGAATAGCGCTTCATCATGGGAAAGCCCAGGGCCCACAAAGAGGTGCCAATGAAAGGTAACCAGATCAATTCATGTTTGACAAAAAATTTGAGAGGTGGAATTCGATGAATCAATCCGCATTGCAATCCGATAATATCAATCCAGTTGAGATGATTGGAGATTACCAGGTAAGATCCCTGCGAATTCAGTTTCTCCAAGCCTTCGATTTTCCACTCGATTTTTTGAGTAAACCACAGAACAAGACGGTTGCCATCCGTCCATGCCGTTAAAAGCCAATCCTGCGCGCATGAAAATTTTTTATGCCAGGTTGCGTGAGGAATTAAAAGTTTGATAAGGGTGACGGCAGAAATTGGAATGTACCAGAATAAAACATTACAGCAAAATAAAAAAATGGTGACAATACCCAGTATCCACGGTGGTAAGAAGTGCAGCATCGCATGAATGAGTCAATGAAATGAAGCTGAACTGTTCGTAAGAGAATTAAAATAATTTTAACAAATATGAATCCGCATTCCAGAACGTCACTCTATCGAAAGTAAAGGCAGAAACCATTCATGGTAAAGTGTTTGGTAATAAGTACCTGCGAAATTCGATAACCCGTCGCCTGTCAAAGATACGACTTTGCGAATGAATATGTGAATTCTTCGCACTGGGCACTCAGTCCAGATTGCTGCACCATTCTTCTATAGTATCCATCAGGTTGAATTCTTTTATTTTATTTGCAAGGTCATACTCTTCGATTTGTTCTACGAATTCTCCGGATTCCGTGACAGGTAATTGTTCTTCGAGGTGGGTCCAACCGTAGCTTACGGCCCATATACCACCCACCAACAACGCAAACCAAGGCAATACGGGTAAACCATGTTTGGCCACCTGGAAGAAGCCAAATACGGCTATAGGACCTCCCGATGTCAACAGAAGCAGCGAAATGAGATCAACATTTTCCAACATAACATGTCCTCTCTTTGTCAGGTTTGAGCTCAATCAGATGAGGGGGTTAGCGGAATTTTTTCTCCTTTGCCATTCCGGTCCCCGAGCCGGAATCCATGACTTCAATCCACGATTCCGGGGGTTACCCGGGTTTTTATATGAATTATCCGGGATTTATCTGCCAGCGGAAAAGTGGAAAAACAAATGCTCTTGCTGGATCAACTTTGAATAAAAGTCCTTCAATGAATTTTTGAGGAGGCAATGTCACCAAAAGCGGAAATTTATATATCGGGGATCTGGAAAATTCCGGGGTATTCATTTGTGAACTGGTGGTGATTGGACTTCAGGCCTTCCAATTGTTAACGAAATCTATCAATAACCTCACTCCCACTCCAGTTGCTCCGGAACCGGGCAGGTAATCGATTCCTTTAACGTTCCAGGCTGTCCCTGCAATATCCAAATGAACCCAAGGCGTTTTTTCCACAAAATTTTTTAAAAACAACCCCCCCGTGATAACACCTGCCGCTGGTCCACCGATATTTTGCAAATCCCCATATTTCCCCTTAAGCGCTTCTTCATATTCCGAGAAATTGGGCAAGGGCCAGATTCGGTCACCACTGGATTGCCCTGCAGTGACCACTTTTTGGCAAAGCGCGTCGTCATTACTGATTGCTGCGGAAGCATAGGACCCCAGCGCTATGACGCAAGCACCCGTTAAGGTAGCTAAATCAATCATAGCGCTTGGTTGGAATTTTCGAGCTACGTAGGTCAGCGCATCTCCCAAAATCAAACGACCTTCCGCGTCTGTATTGAGAATTTCCACCCTCTTGCCTGCGTAGGACTTCACGATGTCTCCTGGACGTTGCGCCCGTCCACCGGGAAGGTTTTCAGAGGTTGGCACCACTCCAATTACGTTGAATTTAGGCTGCAAACTGCCAACTGCTTTCATTGCGCCCAGAACTGCGGCTGCCCCACACATGTCAAACTTCATCTCATCCATGTTTTTGCCTGGTTTGAGCGAAATCCCACCCGAATCGAAAGTGATGCCCTTGCCAATAAAGGCAATGGTATCCTGGGGATTTTTATGCCTGTACTCCAAAATGATCAATTTCGCAGGTTCACTGGATCCCTGGCTCACTCCGAGCAACATACCCATACCAAGCCTGGCCATATCCTCTTCCTCAAGCACGTTAATCGCCAACTTGTGTTCCCGAGCCACTTGCTGAGCATATTCTACCATTGCAGTTGGAGTGAGATCATTGGGAGGCGTGTTGCCCAATGTCCTCGCGAAATTGGTGGCCTCTGCTCGAATCTGACCGGCTTGTACCGCTTTTCTGTCCGAAGTCTTCAAGGGATCGTAAATCGTTATATTCGCCGATTTGGGTTGCTTGTCCTCCGGGTTCCGGCTTTTATAGGTTTTGAATTCATAAGCCCCCAGCGCAATTCCTTCTGAGAGCGCCGTTCCTGCGACGGACTTGAGCGTCTTTTTCAAAAACGAGGGAAGTTGGAGACTGAGTTGGCTCAGTTTCAATTCCAATAGTTTTTTGCCGACTTTTCCACCTGCGCGGCGTAGCCCTTCCAAGTCGATTTCTGTCTTTGCTCCCAATCCAATCAGCAATATGCGAGGAATTTCGGGAGTACCGGATAGCAATACTCGCGATTCTCCTTTTTTCCCGGAAAAATCATCCAATTCGATCAATGTCCGGATTGATGTTTGAACAGACTTTGGCAGTAGATTCAGTTCGCTCATAACGCCAGTGCCTTTTGCTTTGGAAGAAAATAATATCAAACACTCGGTCTTTGCTTTGTTAACCGGCTGAGTCTTGTATTCAAATGTGATATCCATAAGTACCTGTTTTGAGGTTTCAAAATGTCGATTGATCTACACCAGGATCAAATGATATATAGAAGTGCCCGTAACAGACAAGTTAAAATTACGAAACTCTCAGGGATTTTTGCTCTTTTCCTTGTTGCAGACAGGATTATTCATTCTGCTACTTCAAGGGCAATTTCTATCATACCAGTCAAGGCGGTTTGTCGAGCTTCTGGTGATTCTGATTCTTTAGTAATCAGATTGTCACTGACTGAAAGGATGGTCAAAGCGTTGACGTTGAACCTGGCGGCCAGGGTATAGAGCGCTGCCGTTTCCATTTCAATTGCGAGGACTCCATAGGCTGCCCAAGGTTTCCAATGATCCGGATTGTCGTGATAAAACCAGTCGCTGCTCAGGATATTGCCGACTTTCGCGTCAACACCTTTTTGTGAAGCTACATCAACTGCCTTTTTGAGCAAATCATAACTGGCGGAAGGCGCGTAATTTCCTCCCGGAAAACGTATGTTGTTCATGTTGGAATCCGTCGATGCGCACATGGCTAACAATATGTCTCGTAAATGCAGATTCCCCTGAATCGCTCCGCAGGTGCCGATTCGTATTAAGTTGGTAACGCCATAGGAGGAGATCAGTTCGTTGACGTAAATGGAATGGGAAGGCAGTCCCATCCCGGTTCCCTGGACAGACACTTTTTTTCCTTTGTAGGTACCGGTAAACCCATACATCCCTCGAATTTGGTTGTAGCACACGGCATTTTCCAGCATCGACTCCGCTACGTACCTGGCTCGCAAAGGATCTCCCGGAAGTAATACGGTTTGGGCTATGTCTCCGGGTTTGGCGCCAATGTGAATGCTCATTTTCAGTGCTTCTCTTCAATGAGTTGTCTAATTTTTACGAATGCGATAAATTCAGGAAAAATATAAAGGAGACTTTTAGGAATGGCAAGAGGATTGTCAGCAACGCATAACAAGTGAATGGAGCGTTTATGAATATCTTGATAACCGGTTCTTCGGGTTTGGTAGGTGCGCGCTTGGTTACTTCTCTTGCTGAAAACGGGCACTCCGTATCTTGCTTGGTACGCACTTCTGAAAACATGAGATCCCATGATTTTTATTGGAACCCGGCTCAAGGAGTTTTGCCGGTAGAACACCTGGAAGGTCTTGATGCTGTTGTTCATTTAGCTGGCGAGAGCATCGCTGGAGGACGATGGACGCAAACGAAGAAATCCCGGATATTATTCAGTCGCGCAAACAGCACTCGGCTATTGTGTGAAACGTTGCTTGCTTTAAAACATCCCCCCCACACGCTGATTTCGGCCTCGGCAATGGGTTATTACGGTCATCGGGGGAAGGAAGTTCTGGAAGAAACCAGTGTTGCCGGTACCGGCTTTCTTGCTGATGTGGCAAAACAATGGGAAAAGGCTACCATACCTGCCCGGCAGGCCGGCATTCGTGTCGTCCTGTTGCGCTTTGGTATGATTCTTAGCACGGATGGTGGTGCTCTGAAAAATATGCTGATTCCATTTCGATGGGGTTTGGGAGGACGAATTGGAGAGGGTGGGCAGTATATGAGCTGGATTACGTTGGAAGACGTCATGTCCGTGATTGCCCATGTCCTGAAAACAAAAAAACTGCAAGGGCCGGTCAACGTGAGTACGCCGCATCCTGTCACGAATCTCGAATTCACAAAAATTCTGGGGCGCATCCTGGGGCGTCCGACGATTTTTCCCGTACCCACTCCCCTGGTACGACTGGCATTGGGGGAAATGGGAATCGAACTTTTCCTTGCCAGCATCCGCATGCAGCCGAAATGCCTGTTGGAAATTGGTTTTGGCTTTCGATACCCGGACCTCGAAGCCGCTTTGCGAAATTTGTTAAAATGATTTGAACCAGAAGATCGAGGATTCAAAATGGCTGGGAGCATTCGAGTTGTGCCAGGGTATTCCTGGTTCGGAAAAAATATAGGAATCAAGGACGAATCCCTGGATTTTGGGGGGATTCTTGCTTCGAAACCCTGTCAGGCTGCAGGTCTGTTCACACGCAATTCCATGCCTGGAGCCCCTGTTCTGGTAGGGAAAGAACATCTTGCTGATGGGCTCTTGCAGGCAATCATCGTCAATTCAAAAAATGCGAATGTGGCCACAGGAGAACGAGGTATCCAAGACTGCAGGACCTTGTGCCAATGGATTGCGCAGGTTTTAAATATTACCCCGCAACTGATTCTTCCCTCTTCCACCGGGGTGATTGGCCAATACCTGAACATGGAAACGTTCAGGGACGCCTGTCGAACCTTGCCCTCGGATTTCGGCCAGACTCCACAACACGTCGAAGACTTTGCTCGAAGCATCATGACCACCGATACGCGACCCAAATGGACCAGCGCCACCCTCAATGGTGCGACCTTGCTGGGGGTGGCTAAAGGCGCCGGTATGATCGAACCGAATATGGCTACCATGCTGTGTTATTTTATGACGGACGCTGAGATCGAGGCGTCTCTCTTACAACCGATGCTGCAACGCGTGGTCCAGCGATCCTTCAATCGCATCTCCATCGATTCCGATATGTCAACCAGCGATACCGTAGTGATCCTGTCGAACGGATTGGCCGGGAGAGTCGATCTGGATATTTTTGAATCAGCATTGGCGGAAATGGCAATTTTTCTGGCAAAAGAATTGGTGCGTGACGGAGAAGGCGTCAGTAAATTGATTGAATTAACGATTTCTGGAGCTGCCTCTGCTGATCAAGCGCTATTGACGGCAAAGTCGGTGATCAATTCTCCCTTGGTCAAAACGGCGATTTATGGAGCGGATCCGAATTGGGGACGTTTCATCATGGCCATTGGAAAAGTATTCCAGTACACAGTAAAGCTGGAGGATTTGAAGATCTTCTTTGGAACGGGTTCTCAACGACTCGGTATCGATGCTCAAAAAATCAACGAAGACGTCGTTCCTTTGACTGAAATTTCAGAAATGCTTGAAAAGGAAGAGATTCAAATTGAAATTTCGTTGGGATGTGGGCCACATTCAGAAAGAGTGTGGGGCTGTGACCTGACTGAGAGTTATGTGGAAGTAAATGCCTGTTATACGACTTGAATTGTCGTCTTGACCGGCAACGGAGGGGCATTGGATCGCTGGAGCTTAAGGCAGCGCATTAAGAACCTGTTTGAAAGTCATTTAATTGCTCAATATCCGCAGGGTCTTCAGGAAAAATGCTTCACAAGGTCCGGGGATCAATGGAGACCCAACGCTGTTCAGCAGCAGCTTTGTTGATTGCTTCCATCACATAACTACGGTAGGCGGCTTCGCGGACGCTGACCAGGGGTTCGGTATGGTTGCGAACAACGGCGTTCATAAAAAGATCGAGCGGCGAGGGCATGACTTCGGGTAAGTCGGTCCACGGTTGCTTTCCGTCTGCGCACGGCATATCCTTGATCAGGAGGAAGAGATCATTTTGGGTATCGTGGTGCGGCGTTCCGGCAGTCCCGCGTATTTGAGCGTGTCCCCCGGTTCCACTGATGATCAACGAGGTCGGTTCCACCCAATCAAGCCAGCCCGCGGCAATACTGGCCAGGGTGCCATTATCGAAGCGCAGGAGGGCTTCCCCGCATTCTTCACAATCGGGATACTTCTTCAAGGGCCGGGTGAAGACGGCCGTAACCGCCTCCAATTCAGCAAGATCGTCCATCAGGTAAAGAAGCAGGTCCAACAGGTGAGTGCCCAAGTCACCAAAAGCGCCGACTCCCGCTCGAGCAGGGTCGGTCATCCAGAGCCAATCCGAATGGAAGATGTCGTTGAAAATCGCCGTCGTTCCGAAATCCAGTCGCACCCGGCTGATTTTGCCGAATCTGCATTCTTTCATCAATTGTCTGAGGAATCGATGTTCCGGGAGGTATCGCTTGAAATAGCCTGTTTGGAAAATCACGTTCGCCTCTTCCAGGGCTTGCTTCATCTTCTTTCCGTCCGCCAGTCCCATTGCCAACGGTTTCTCCACGAAACAGTGCTTTTTCGCCTCCGCTATTTGCAGGACCAGTGACTGGTGGAGATTGGTTTGCGATAAAACCACAACGGCCTCCAAGTCCGGGATGTTGAGCAGTGACGAGACCTCCGACATGGAACGACAGTGGAGTTTGTCGGCGTATTTTTGCGAGATGGCGGGATCAGGATCCCAAACGGCCACTACCTCCACGTCGGAGCGTGCGCCCATTATTTCGGAAAAACCAGGCGTGTGAATATGACTCGCCCCCAGGAGCGCAAATTTTTTCATGAGTAAATTCCTTCAAATAGTTTGGATAAAAAATCAAGGTCTCTTGAAAAATAAAAAGTATCCAGATATTTTTCAATACGAAGTTCACGAGTTGCCATAGATCTCGGCTAAAACAACTTCCAAAGACCTCGGAGGGATTGAAGCAAAAGACCAGGGACAAAGCCGGTGAAGTGGAGACTTGAAAATTCGGGAGTAAAATAAATTTTGAAAAAAAGTATCTGTAAATTCAGTAGAATCGAGGCGTAAAATCACATGAAAGCAGTTCTGAAATGGCTGGCGTGGGCGTTGTTCACCCTTCTGGGTCTGGTTGTGGTGGCAGCCCCCAGTTTTTATTTCTGGCTTCGTGGTTCACTCCCCGAGATCAATGGCGAGCGAACTCTGGCTGGTCTTGTTGAACCCGTGGAGGTGGTGCGAGACGAGTTCGGGGTTCCTCATATAATGGCTGAAAACGAGGAGGACGCTCTTTTCGCGCTTGGTTTTGTGCATGCTCAAGATCGTCTCTGGCAGATGGAAATGAATCGACGCATTGGCGCAGGGCGCCTTTCCGAAGTACTTGGTTCGCCTGCCCTCGAAACCGATCGCCTGCTGAGGGTGCTTGGACTCTATCACCGTGCGGAGGCTTCACTGGAACACTTCAGTGCGCATTCGAACCGTAAACTCGCTGCCTACGTTCATGGAGTGAACGCATGGCTCGAAACCCGAGAAGGACCATTGCCACCCGAATTTCTGATTCTCGGCTTCGAACCGGAACCCTGGAGCGCTGCCGATTCGGCAGTATGGCCCAAAGTGATGTCCCTTGACCTCGCGCGAGAATGGACACGCGATCAAATGCGTTTCCGACTTTCCAAATTACTCACGCCAGAGCAGATTCTCGATTTCTATACGCCCTATCAGTCAGACAAACCGAGGGGAGTTGTTCCTGAAGTATCGGACTCTTCATCTGTACCCTTGTGGGAAAGCGATGAATCGTCCCCGGAAAAAAGTTCGATTGCGTGGTTTGCACCGGGTTATCCCGGGACAGAGCTGGGCGATATGCCATCTTCCGAGCATTTTATCTCCCAAATGCTGTCCGCGTTTCCACCGCCTGGAGGTCATTCCGGTTCCAATAGTTGGATAGTCGACGGGAGACGAAGCTCCACAGGCAAACCCCTCCTGGCAAATGATCCCCACTTGGGACTCACGGCGCCTTCGGTCTGGTACCTGGTACACCTTTCCTGGCCTGGCCACGAGCTTGTCGGCGCGACTTTTCCCGGCATGCCGGTGGTGGTCCTCGGACACAATGGTCACATCGCTTGGGGATTCACCAACACGGGACCGGACGTGCAGGACCTGTTCATGGAAAAAATCGATCCATCCGATCGGTTGCGTTACCAGACTCCCAATGGATGGCGCAAGTTTGAAGTGCGTCGGGAGCGCATACGGGTCAAAAACAGTGAAGACGTATTGCTGGACGTGCGTCATTCAAGGTACGGTCCCATTCTCGACGACGCCTTGGCCGGACCATCCGACGACGATGATACCGGGCAAGTATTCGCGCTATCATGGACTGCGCTTCGTGAAGACGACCTCACTCTACAGGCCGGTCTCGGACTGCCAAAAACGCGCGACTGGGAAAGCTTTGTGAGCAACATGCGAGACTTTCATTCTCCGCAACTGAATATCAGTTACGCCGATGTACACGGCAACATCGGGTTTCTCGCTCCCGGACTGGTTCCGATACGGAGAGAAAAAAGTGAGCACCGCAGAGGAATGATGCCTCGGCCAGGGTGGGAAGAAGGCTTCGAATGGCAAGGATTCGTACCCTTCGAAGAATTGCCTCGGGTCTACAACCCTGCAGGTGGTGTAATCTTCAGCGCAAATCACCAGATCGTCTCCGACGATTATCCTCATCATATGACCTTCGAATGGGCAGGGGGATACCGGGCGCAGAGAATCATGGAATGGCTCGAGTTGCGCGAAAAACACGATTTGGAGAGTTTTCGAGACTTGCAGCAGGATCGGTTGTCCTTTTTCGCAAAAACGATCCTCCCTCGCTTGCGGCGGGTGGATATAGGAAAGGATGCGACTCAATTGACCTCAGACGCGCATGAACTGCTCCATGGATGGGAGGGGACAATGGATCCACTCCGTCCGGAACCGCTCATTTTTCACGCCTGGATCTGGGAATTCGGTCGTCTTGTTTCCGCGGACGAATTGGGCTCATTCCAGCAAAAGGCCTGGAGACGACAAGGACCTTTCATCCAACGAATTCTTCAAGAGCGGGAAAGCTGGTGTGACGACCGTGAGAGCGAGGCAATCGAAACCTGCGAGCAAATGCTCAGCCGGTCGCTCGCAGTTGCCATGGAACGAATCGCTCGCGATCATGGAACCGACCCCAATGCCTGGAGTTGGGGTAAAGAACACGTCGTAGTATCGGAACACCGGCCATTTGGAAATACGCCGCTGGCCCCTCTTTTCAACTTGAGTGGCAGCGCTCCTGGCAGTATCTACAGCGTCAATGCATTCGGATTCAGCCCTCTTCAAGACGAGCAACCTTTCACCAGCAACCATGGACCGGGTTTCAGGGCCATCTACGACCTCGGCAACCTCGATCGTTCGCTTTTCATCCTTTCAACGGGTCAATCGGGAAACGTGCTGACGTCTCTCTATCACAACTTGGAGAAGCTCTGGCTGAAGGGTGAGTACATCACCATCCCCACGGATCGCGCTGAATTTGAAAAAAATGCGCGGGGTCATCTTCGCCTCGTTCCACCCTGAGCGATTTATCCGGGCTTTTGAGTGCTGCTCAAAAAGAGTTTATTGTTTCACCTCTTTCATTGTTTTTTTACTAAATTGTCTCTTGACCTCCCTCAATAACTTGGGTATTTCTAACAGGTGAATTTTATAAATCGTTTCCACGCAATGAACGGGAACGCATTGGTTGATCTTACCCATCAGCCGGAATTTTAATCTCTTCGGGTCTAATTCCCCGAAGCTTGCTTCGCTTTTTCGTGTGGTGTATTTTCGCTCTCATGAGCGAATATATCCACAAAAGTCATAACGTTTCGGTATTATTGTACCATTTGGTTTGTCCGGCTAAATACCGTCGAGTAGTGTTCACCGATGAGGTGGATATGACTCTAAAAGAGATTAGCTTGGAAATTGCTCAGCGTTACGAGATTGCATTTATTGAGATAGGAACAGATCGGGATCATGTCCATTTCTTGATCCAATCAGTCCCTTCATATAGTCCAACAAAGATTGTAAAGACAGTCAAAAGTATTACAGCTAAAGAAATTTTCAAAAGAGTGCCCTCCATCAAAAAGCAGCTATGGGGCGGCGAATTCTGGTCAAAGGGATACTTCATCAGCACTGTTGGGCGACATGCTGCAAGCGAAGATGCTATTCGCCAGTATGTAAAAAATCAAGGTTCTGAAAACGAGTATCAAAAGCTCCATCATCAGCAATTAGAGTTGGAGTTGTGCTGAGTTCCGATACCCCGTAGCTCTGCTGCGGGGTAGTTCATTTGTTTAATTGAAGGAGGACTTTCAAATGAAAATCATGTCAAAATCGATTTCCCGGATATTAACGGGCATAGTAATGGTAGCGTTCGTTTTCGTCGGCGGCAGTAGCTTCGCGGAGTCAGTGGAAATGACAATCATTCACTTCAACGATCTGGACCGTATGGAAGAAAGCGGAGGGCAAGGCGGTGTCGCCCGCCTTGCCGCCCTCATCAAATCCGAACGGGCGAACAAAGAGAACGTTTTGGTCACTTTTGCAGGAGACACGATTTCCCCGTCCCTCATGTCGGGTTTCGATAAGGGAGCTCACATGATCGAACTCCTGAACAAGCTCGACCTGACGGCAATGGCGATCGGCAATCACGAGTACGATTTTGGACCGGAGGTTGCCAAGCAACGTTTTGCGGAAGCGAACTTTCCGATTCTTGGCGCGAACAGTATCGATACGGACGGTGAAATCATCGATGGCGCAGAGGCTTCGATCATGGTCGACGTTGGCCCTTTCAAGGTTGGAATCTTTGGACTGACGACCCTCGGTACCGCCGTCAAATCCAGTCCGGGTGGAGTCACGTTCCGTTCAGTCGAGGAAGTGGCAGCGGAACAAGCGGCAGTCCTGCGTGAAGCGGGCGCCCACCTGGTCATCGCGCTGGCTCACACTGACGTCTCGGAAGATGAAGCGCTGATAAAGCAGGGCGCAGTGGACATGTTGCTCAGTGGTGACGATCACATGCTACGGGTGGACTTCGATGGGGACGTACTTTTCGCCGAATCGAGCGAACAGGCGGACTGGGTCACCATGATCGACGTTTCGTTGGATGAGGTGGAACGGCGGGGAAGCATGCGCTTCACCTGGAGTCCTTCCATTCGTATCATCGACACGGCACGCGTCGAACCGGATGCGGAATTGGCAGCAGCAGCTCAGGTTTATCTCGATAAACTTTCCGTGGAACTCGACATAGAAATCGGGACGACCACCACGGAGCTTGACAGCCGTCGCGCAACCATCCGTGGAAAAGAAGCCGCCATTGGCAACCTGATTGCCGACGCCATACGGATGGCAACCGGCGCAGACGTGGGACTTGCTAACGGGGGCGGCATTCGCGCCAATAAGATTTATCCACCCGGAACCATGCTGACGAGACGAGACATTCTGAGCGAACTGCCATTCGGAAATAAAACAATCGTCATGGAGCTGTCGGGGCGAGACATTGTCGCGGCGTTGGAAAACGGTCTGAGCCAGATCGAAGAGGGAGCCGGTCGATTTCCCCACGTGTCCGGTCTCAACGTTGTCTACGATCCCGGAAAACCGGCTGGTGAGCGGGTAGTGGAAGTCGAATATGCCGGTATGGCACTCGACCTCGACGCAACCTATACCTTGGCGACCAACAATTACGTGGGTAGTGGTGGCGACGGTTTCGACGTTTTCGTAGACAAGAAACGATTGATAGACGCCAACGCGGGAACCTTGATGGCATCGCAAGTGATTGAATACATTGCCTCGCAAGGTTCTGTCGCTCCTATGGTGGAAGGTCGCCTGCGAACGGTTCAATAGATTGGTTTGCGCTCAATCACGTTCAAGCAGTCGTGATTGAAAATGAGGACGGAGTGGACTTCGAGGACGGTCATTTGTGTGAAGCAACGTTTCCTAGAGGTCAATATCCACGCCGATGGGGCAGTGGTCGGAACCGCGTTCGTCTGGCCAGATGAAGGCGTTCCGTACCCGCTTCATCGCGGCAGGCGAAGCGAGTACGTAGTCGACTCGCCAGCCGACGTTTCGTTCACGCGTACCACCCCTTTGACTCCACCAGGTATAATGGTCGGGTTCCTCGGGATGAAAGGCACGGAAAGTGTCGACCCATCCTGCTGCGAGCCAGCGGTCGACTTCAGCCCGCTCCTCAGGAAGGAAACCGCTGCTCTTCACGTTCGATTTCGGGCGCGCCAAATCGATTTCGCAATGAGCCGTGTTGTAATCCCCAATAACGAGAACGGGATAGCGACGACGAAGACGCTGTACTTTATCGAAGACACGCTGGTAAAATTCGAGTTTGTAGGGCACCCGGCTGTTGTCCCGTTCCTTGCCACTTCCCTTTGGAAAATAACTGTTGACGATTGCGAAGCGACCAAGATCCGAGCGGAAGTGGGCGGTAATGAAGCGCCCTTCGATGTCGAATCTCGGGTCGTCCAGCGTGGTTTCCACCTGTTCCGGTTCGAGTTTGGAATAGAGCCCGACCCCGCTGTATCCCCGGCGTTGAGCTGCGGAGAAAACGGTGTGCCAACCGGATGGGTGTCGTGCGGCCGACGGAATCTCATCGCTCAAGGCGCGGACTTCCTGTACTCCTATTATGTCGGCCTCGGAGCGCTCGAGAAATTCCGCAAATCCCTGTTTCACGCAGGCGCGTATACCGTTCACATTCCAACTGATGATTCTCATGGATCTACCTCCGGTTCATTGTTCGTGTGGGGGCCGCATCGACCGGTTTGCAATCAACCTCGATTTTCCCGTCGTCCCCTTCAGTGGTGAATAAAAAAAGCTCTTTTTGTTTTCGGTAGCATCTCTTATTTGATTCACCAACTTCAAGTCGAATTGAAATTTCATTCATCAAATACGGATCATGACTTTGTTCACTTGATCCGCATAATCCAGGTTCATCCGAAATGCTTCCGGGGTTTTCTTCAAGGGGAAGCGGTGACTGACGAGGCCCTTCAATTCCACTTGATGGCATTGGGCGAGCCTCAGGCAGCGCGGGTAGGCGTGTTTCATCCGTCTCGACATCAGAATCTTCAATTCTTTGCGACGGGCGGAGGCATGATTGAACTGAATTCGGTTCTGCGATGAAATTCCCACCAACAGCACCCGACCCGCTGGCGCAGCCATCAGGATTCCTTCGTTGACGGAATGGTCGCACCAAGCCGCTTCGATACAAATTTCGGCACCATGTCCGTGGGTTTCCTCCTGCAAGATATTTACCGGATTTTCATTTCGGAAATTGATCGTACGAAAAGCACCCAATTCTCGGGCCAGGTCGAGGCGCCAGGGAAATTGATCAATCACGTAAACCCGGTCGACACCCGAACGCAGGATGAGTTGCAGAATCATGAGACCAACCGCCCCGGCGCCGTGGATTACCACGCATTCTCCCAATTTCGCATTGACCAGGTCCACGGCATGAAAGGCCACTCCCAGGGGTTCCAGCAAGGCGCCTTCTTCGGCGTCCAACTCGTCAGGGAGCGGGAAGCAACTGCGCGCTGCGATACGAATGTATTCCGCCAGGGCCCCCGGGTCGGGAAACACTCCGCAAAAATGCAAACGGTGACAGAGGTTGGGTTGCCCTTGTTCACACATGTGGCAACGGAAACAGGGTTGTGCCGGATCCACTGCCACTCGGATTCCTGGTCGTAGGGGATTTCCCAGACCATCCAGCGCTTCTGAACCCACGTCCTCCACGATTCCGCTGAACTCATGTCCGATCACCAATGGTTCAGCAAAATCGGTATCTCCGATGCGCGCGTCCTGGAAAGCATGCAAATCACTGCCGCAAATACCGACCGTCTCGACTTTGATGATCACTTCTCCCGTGCGAGGCGCCTCTGGAACCGGAACGTGGTCCATCCGCAAATCACCAGGACCATGCAGCCTGGCCGCCATCATGGATTGCATCATTTTTTTTCTCGTTGAAGTATGGTTTGCATCATGTTTCCTCATTGAAGTAAATCGGTGTCCCCGCTCGAGAATCCTCCACCCCTATAAAATCCACCGCATAGGACTTGATTGTTACAAAAAATCAATACTCACAGTCATGTCTGCAAGCCCAGAATCAACTGATCAGGCTTTGAGGGTCTACAGATAAACCGATTCCAGCCTGCTATATTTCCTGATTTTGGAATCAATCCCAATGACTTATATCCGGGGCGGATATTCTCATCGAGAGTGTGAAATTCAGTTGTCCTCTATTTCCGGATCTGATATAAGCTAAGCCAATAAAATACTCAGTATAAAAAATTAATAAATCGTTGCACATGGAAAAAAACGAATCTGCAAATGAAAAGAGAGGATAAACAATGAGTCAACAGTTCATCAATGTCGAGAAAAAAGGTCATATTTCGATTTTGACCATGAATCGTCCGGAGGTGTTGAATGCCATCCACCCGATGATCAGCCGGGAGATGTCGGAGGCGATCAACGAATTTGACGAAGATCCGCAACAGTGGGTGCTAATCGTCACTGGTGCGGGTGAACGCGCTTTTTCGGCAGGCAACGATTTGAAATTCACGGCTGCGCATGGGGTATCTAAAGTGAAGGAATTGATGCAGGGCGTGAAAGGGGGATTCGGAGGTATCACCAACCGGCATGATTGCAGCAAACCTTTTATTGCCGCCGTCAATGGATTCGCCTTTGGTGGAGGATTCGAGATCGCCCTTGCCTGTGACATCATCATTGCTTCCGAAAATGCCCTCTTCAGTTTTCCGGAACCACGAGTGGGATTGATGGCGGCAGCGGGAGGGGTGCACCGTTTGCCTCGCAGGATCCCTTACCACCTGGCCATGGAAATGCTGCTCACTTCGAGCAGGGTCAGTGCCGAGCAAGGGAAAGCCTGGGGGTTCGTCAACAAAGTCGTACCGACGGAGCAATTGATGCGCACGGCTGAATCCTATGCGGAAGAAATCATGAAAGGAGCGCCTATTTCGGTGAGAGCGAGTAAAGAATCTGCGAATGCCGGTATGGACTATTCGCTTACTGAAGTGATTACCAAGGTATTCCCCCAGCATAAAGCGATGCAAGAGTCCGAGGATACGGTCGAAGGCCCCAAAGCCTTTGCGGAGAAACGTCCTCCCCGGTGGAAAGGACGTTGAAAAAGAATTCCGAACTTTGTAGCCTGCCAGCGTGTTGGCGAAACAAACGAGCAGGCAATGCAATGTTGGAAATACAAACCCGAAATTGCTTGATTGAAAAATTCGGGTATTCGTTACGCGTCGTGATCGTATCAGAATAGTTTGAATGGCTGTTTACGGTAAATTACTGGCTGGTTTCCTTTTTTCCAGCAAACCATTGTTTGAAAACGCCCTGCGGCAATTCGCTGAAAAAACTGGAAGTGTCCAGCGGCGATCAGAATGCTATTTGTTCGAGGAAACCAAATACTATGCAGTCGAAATGTCAGCAACCCTGTACAGGCAGTATGTGAGTTTTTCAGGAGTAATTACGCTTGAGGACGCAATCCGTTGGAAACAATGGGCCTGCCTGGTGGAAGACTCGTTACGCGTGAATGGAAATCGGCAAGTCAATGTGGATCCCGGATTCCTGGATTTGCACAAGATTGTTCTACTTTCCTCCAAGGCCGCTGGTCATAAAATTTACCTGGGAGATCAAGTGTGGGCAGATTTGGCGCTTTTCAAGGAAAAAGGAGGTTACCGGCATTTTGCCTGGACTTTCCCGGACTTGCGTACGCATAAATACGACAGCTGGTTTTTACAGGCTCGGGTTGATTTTAAAAAAGATTTGAATATGCTAAGAAAAATGAGTGAAAGTAACGAGGATTTGATCACGTTTTACAGGAAGGAAGAGCAATGAACATAGCACTGTGGATCGTTCAAGTTGCCCTGGCGGCAGTATTTGTCATGTCGGGGGGATTCAAAGTTGTACAACCGATAGAGACGTTGGGGGCTGAAATGGCGTGGGTTGCCGATGTTTCACCGGCTTTAATTCGCTTTATTGGAATTAGCGAGGTTTTGGGAGCAGTGGGTATCATCCTACCCGCGCTTACCAGGATTTTACCGTGGCTCACCCCGCTGGCTGCTGCAGGATTGGGAACCGTGATGGTTCTGGCCGGCATTTTTCATCTCACTCGTGGAGAATTCATGGCGGTTGTTCCCAATCTTGTATTACTCGCACTGGCGCTTTTCGTAGTTTATGGACGATTGAAATTGCATCCGATTGCTGCGAAATGAACAGAAACGTCAAAACGGAGAGATGGCCGAGCGGACGAAGGCGGTTGACTCGAAATCAATTGATTGTGAATAACAATCCGGGGGTTCGAATCCCTCTCTCTCCGCCATTTACATCGCAGACCCCATGTTGAAAAAGCATCCTTTTCTTTCCAGCATTTTAATTCTGTTCGTATTGCTGATCATTTTCACGGTATTGTTGAACCTGACGCAGCAGGAACGCTTAGCATATTGGCAAAAAGGGGTCATCGGTGTCATAGAGGTGCAGGGTATGATCCTGGACCCCGATCCGATTGTGGCTCAGATTGAAAAAATGAAACGAACCGAAAGCGTCTTGGGCGTAGTGGTTCGATTGAACAGTCCGGGAGGAAGCGTTGTGGCAGCCCAGGAAATCTATGGGATGCTGAATCGTCTGAAGTCAGTCAAACCCGTCTATGCATCCATGGGTGCGGTTGCCGCATCAGGAGCCTATTACGTTGCTTGCGCCACCGATCGGATTTATGCCAATCCGGGAACCATCACCGGTAGTGTCGGTGTATTGTTACAATGGTTCAATTTTCAGGAACTTGCCGATAAAGTTGGTGCGAAAACCCTGACAATCAAGAGTGTTCAAAACAAAGACCTCATGTCGATGTTCCGGGAAATCGATGAATCGGAACGCCAAATTCTGCAGCAACTGGTCGATGACACCCATGAACAATTCATTCAAGCCATTCTGAAAGGTCGTGAGCAGTTGAAAGAGGATCAAATACGAGAATGGTCGGATGGACGTATTTTAGCAGGAAAAAGAGCCCGGTCGTTGGGAATGATCGATGAACTGGCAAGCTATCCCGAAGTCGTTAAAATAATGGGTAAGGAGTTGGGACTGGAGGAGCCCATCCGTACTATCGGGTTCGATGAAAAAGAATTTTCATTGACTTCACTGCTTGGATTGGCCACTTTGAAAGGCATCCTGCCCATACCTTCGGGAATTCGTTTGAGCTATCTTTTGGAATAATGAGATGATGCGCTATATCTGGTTGATTTTCTTGTCATTATTTTTAATCTTCATTACAATTTTCTCCTATCAGAATCAAGAACTCGTTACTTTGCGGTTCCAGTTGGACTGGATCAACATCAGCTTCGTTTTTTCCGGGCGTCCCGTGTTTATTCCCATATTTCTTGCAATGGCAGCCGGAATTTTGTTTTCAACTCTGTATTTTTTCAGCTACCACGCTCAGCTTCGAGTAAAAATCCAGAAACAGAGCAGCGAAATCTTTCGATTGAAAAAGCAAATACTGCTGGAGCGTGAGAAACAGCGCAAGCAAGGGTGATTGACCTCACTGCGGACCGTTCCAAGACGGGTCGCTGGTGCTCTCTTTCTCCTGTGTTGAGCCTCCCGGCATTATGAGAAACAATGAGGCGATCAGGGAAAAAGCTATCACAACCAGGTTGACGAGAAACACATCTCGTACCGCCCCGGCCAGCGCAGAGTTGAGAGATCCGAACAGCATGTCCGTCAGGTGGATGCCTTCAGAACCGGATTCCGCGAATTCAATTCGCAATGTATCGACTGTGGAAGGATCGACAAAGGACCTCGGGTTGTCTCTAATGGCATCGAGCCGGTCAGGAGGGAGAGCGGTTCTGACAGCATCGGGAAGTGTCTCTTCCAACCGGGTTGCGAACCTGTTCGTCATCACTACGCCCAGGACGGAGAGCCCCAGCACGCCACCAACCAACCTGAAGAATTGGAGAGTGGAAGTGGCCATTCCCAAGAGAGCAGGCGACACGGAATTCTGCACGGCCACGTTGAATGTTGCCAGCGTACCGCCCAGCCCGAAACCCATGATCGCGATATAGAGCATGGCCAGGGCAAAACTCGTATTTTCATTCAAGGTGAATATCAAAAACATGCCCATCGTCATGGTAGCCGTATTGATCAGAGCCTGTATCCGGAAGCGACCGGTTATCGAAAGCAGCAACCCCGACAGAATCGCGCCGAAGACGATTCCGAGAATCATGGGAGTCAGGAAACTACCGCTGCTCGTCGCAGACGTGCCCAGCACTCCTTGAAAGAACAGTGGAATAAAAAGGATACTTCCGTACAATCCAAAACCGGTCAGGGATGCGGCGACCACCGCGACGGATACCACCTGGTTGGCGTATATTCCCAGGGGCATGATGGGGGAATCCGATTTGGACTCTATGACCAGGAAAGCCATGATCATGATCAATCCGAATACCAGAAAACCGAGAATTTGCGGAGAGTTCCACGGATAGAGGACGCCTCCCCAGGACAGGGCCAGGAGGACAGGTGTCACCGCGAGGACCAAGGTCAACATGCCGGGATAGTCCAAACTGGGATTATCCATTTCTTCGGGCCGGATGTTCGGGTAGGTTCGCAGGATCAACAACAACACGGGGATGCCCGCAGGTACATTGAAGAGAAAGATCCAATTCCAGGAAATCGTATCGGTGATGAAACCACCCAGGAAGGGTCCAATCACCGAGGAGATGCCGTAGACGAGACCGAACAGTCCCTGAAGTCTGCCTCGCGCCCGAGGAGGAAACAGGTCTGCGATGGCTACGAGACTGTTGACCATGATGATTCCACCGCCAAGACCTTGGATGGCACGGGCAATGATGAGTTGGGTCATTGACTGGCTCAAACCCGCCAGGAGCGATGCAATCATGAAGATGACGAGACCCAGGATGAAGAATATCTTGCGGCCGTATAGATCGCTCAACCTGCCCACAATCGGGATCGCTATCGTAGACGAGATCAGGTAAGCAGTCGCTGCCCACGTATAACGCTCAAATCCACCCAGCTCCATAATAATACCTGGCATGGCGGTGGCGACGATGGTCTGGCTCAACGCAGCCAGCAACATTGCCAGCATCACTCCACTCATCACCAGAAAGATCTGTTTTGGGGAACGTTGCTTGAACTCTTTTGCCAACCTTTGATGCGTGGTGGTATCCGTTTTGGCCTCACTTTTGGTGTTCATGACCTCTCGTTGAAAGGGGACTGGCCTGGTAGGCGGAACGTGCTTTGGAGCGCAAAGCGAAATAGCTCTTCTCTGTCAAATGCGAAATTGAAGAAAAAATACGTTTACGGAAGTACAGGTTCCAGTTTTTTCAGAAAATCCAGATAATTCAAGGGAATGCGCTGCTGAATAACTCGGGCTTTTTTTTGCAACAAAGATCGATCGAAAATGCGTTTTTGAATTTCACCATACAAAATCACGTTTCCCATAACAGGAACGGGGGCTTTCCAAACGGTTTCAAAGACTCCCTGCCATTTTCTGATTTTTTCAGAAAAGTTTTCGTGCGAAGACCAAAGATTTCCCACAACCCAGCCTCCGGGCTTGAGTTTCCGGGAGAGAAGTCTGAAAAATTCGAGGGTATTCAAATGGGAAGGCGCACCTTCGGCCTGGAAGGCATCCAAAAAAATCAAATCATATTCATTTTTACAAGAAGCCATGGTGCTGAAACCATCCCCGAGCAGTAGACGAATGCGCTCGTTCTGCGGCAAATCGAAATATCGATAGGCGACGGAGATCACTTCAGGGTTGATTTCGATGACATCCTGAAATGCCGAAGGATAATGTTTGTGAATGAATCGCGGAATGTTTCCTGCCCCCAGGCCGATATGAAGAATCATCTCCGGTGAGGCGCAAAAGATTAATCCCAGTGTCATATATTGGGTATAGGAGAGCAGTAAATAATCGGGATTCGCTTTGGAAATCGCGCTTTGTATGACATGATTGCCGAATTTCAATTCCCGATGTTCCATTCGATCAATCACCTGGATTCGCATTCCCATGGATTCAGTCTCGAAAACGATTTCTTCTTTATTTATCAATCGCATTTACTTTTCTTTCTGTTTGCGACAAATTGAATCAAGATGAACAGGCGTTCATCATTTTTATAAAACGATTGAACAAATAGTTGGCATCATGAGGTCCGGGTGCCGCTTCCGGGTGATATTGGACGGCATAAGCGGGATGATCCAGAGATTCGATTCCCTCCACGGTTTGGTCATTCAAATTACGATGAGTCACGCGAACGTTGGAGGGCAAAGAAGATTCCTCCACGGCAAAGCCATGATTCTGGCTGGTAATCTCTACTTTTTGCGTTGCATAATCGATGACCGGGTGATTGGCGCCATGGTGCCCGAATTTCAATTTGTAGGTTCGACAACCCAAGGCGAGAGAAAGAATTTGGTGCCCCAAGCAGATTCCGAATATGGGAACCCTGCCCAATAGTTGCTTCACGGCAGCAATGCTTTCATGAACGACAGCCGGGTCACCCGGGCCGTTGGAAAGAAAGACGCCATCTGGCGCAAGTTCCATGACCTCTTCCATGGAAGTGGCATGCGGTACCACCGTCGCCTCCACACCCAATCGTGCCAGGGAACGCAAGATGTTGTACTTGATCCCCACATCATAGGCAACCACGCGAAAACGAGGTGCCCCCTCCTCACATTTCCAGGTGTATCGTTGCAAAGTCGAGACGCTGCTTGCCAGATTCCGGCCTTCCATCACGGGCAACTTCATCGCCTCTTCACGTAACATCGCCAGATTGTCCGAACTCCCTTCAACCGGAGCAATGATCCCCGGACAAGCGCCTTGTTCCCGAATGGTTTTAACCAGGGCTCGAGTATCGATTCCTTCCAGAACAGGTACGTTCCAGGTTATAAGCCATTCTTCCAGGCTTCGATCCGCCCGCCAATTGCTGGTTACCTGGCTCAATTCTTTGACAATCAATCCCCTGGCAAATATTTTCCGTGATTCCATATCCATGGGATTGACGCCGTAATTGCCAATATGAGGATAGGTCATGGTCACTATTTGTCCGGCATAGGAGGGGTCCGTGAGAATTTCCTGGTATCCGGTCAGACCCGTATGAAAAATCACTTCCCCCTCTGCTGGCACGAATGCCCCGCGTAAGCGACCTTTAAAGATTCGGCCGTTGCTCAAGATAAGCATTCCTTCGGTCATTGAAGCTCCAAAGATGAGTTGATAACTGGATAAATTCGATTTTGGATTGTCTCTTCGAGCAGGTCCATGTTAATATTTACAGCTTCGATTATACCAAGTACGGATCATTTGCGCTATTGGTATTACGCATTTTCAGCAAGAAAGCGATTTATGAGCGAATCCCATTCCCAATTACGAATCAGACGAGAAAAATTAAATAAAATCAAGGAATTGGGGGTAAACCCTTATCCTTATTCTTTTGAATGCTCCCATACGATTTCCGAGGTGAAAGAGCAGGCGAAGCTGTTGATTGAAAAGCAGCGGCAAATCGGCATCGCTGGGAGATTGATGGCCATTCGGAGAAAAGGAAAAACACTTTTTGCTCACATTCAAGGCCAACACGAACGTCTTCAAATCTATGTGCGAAAAGACAAAGTGGGCGAAGAATCATATCAAGTGGTTGGTTTGTGCGACATTGGAGATTATATTGGATTGACGGGTTTCCTGATGCATACTCAAACCGGGGAATTGACCTTGAGAGCGCAAACATTCCAATTACTCGCGAAATCACTGCGTCCGCTTCCCGTGATCAAAGTGAAAGAAATCGAAGGGGAAAAATTGCGCTTCGATGAAGTGTCGAATAAAGAATTTCGATATCGCCAACGTTATGTCGATTTGACGCTCAATGAAGAAGTGGCCAAAGTATTTCGAAAGCGATCATTGATCCTTCAAACGATACGGCAATACTTGATTGAAGCGAATTTCCTGGAAGTGGAAACTCCCATCCTGCAAGAAATATATGGAGGTGCGAATGCCACCCCATTTCAAACCTACCATAAGACTCTGGGTGTCGATTTTTATCTGAGGATTTCTGACGAACTCTACCTCAAACGATTGGTTGTCGGTGGTTTCGATCGGGTTTTTGAATTTGGAAAAAATTTTCGCAACGAAGGTATGGACCGGACCCACAATCCGGAATTTCTCGCTCTTGAATTTTATCAGGCGTATGCCGACTATACCATTATGATGCAACACAATGAACGAATCTGGGAAAAATGCGCGCTAGCTCTTTTTGGAACCACTCGCTTTGAATTTCAAGGTACCATCATTGATGTCAAAGCTCCCTGGATGCGTATCACGATGGTGGAAGCGGTAGAGAAAATCGCAGGAATTCCGTTTTCAGATCTCAAAGACTCGGAATTACAAAATCTACTTCAAGAAAAAAATTGGAAATTGGAAGGAGCATTCACCCGTGGAAGCGCGTTGGAACGCATTTTTGAAGAAACTTGTGAAGATTCTCTCATTCAACCCACCTTTGTTCTCAATTATCCTGTGGAAAGCACCCCTCTGTGTAAAGTACACCGTGAAGACCCAACTCTGGTCGAGCGATTCGAGGCCTACGTCAACGGATGGGAAGTGGCCAATGCCTACTCGGAACTCAACGATCCCGTCCGCCAGCGATCATTGCTGGAAGAACAGGCGAATCGCGGACGGGGAGGGGAAGCCGAAACTCATCCTTATGATGCTGATTTTATTCGAGCGATGGAATACGGGATGCCTCCCATGGGAGGAATCGGGATAGGAATGGACCGCATGGTGATGCTCCTGACTAACCAATCGAGCATTCGGGACGTCATACTTTTTCCGACTATGAAACCGGAGTAGCGCCTGCCAGCGGATGTTAGACGAGTTATTTTTTAATGCAAGATGTCACAAAAGGATGATGTGGACAGTTTGTGGGAAGATCAAAAAGCAAAACCGTACCTGAATGATCCGCTGCAATTGCGGGTCTATACATCCCGACTGCTTGGGCGGGAAGCCGCATTGGTATTGCATGGGGGAGGCAACACGTCTCTCAAAATGGAAATCCGTGATTGGTTTGGAGAACCAGAAAGCGTCCTGTACGTCAAGGGAAGCGGGAAAGATCTGGCATGCATCGATGCTGAAGGATTTGTACCCCTGAAATTAGAGGTATTGCAGCGAATGGCGATGCTTGAAAGTCTCACGGACAGGCAAATGCTCGACATTCAAAAAACGGCCATGATGAGGGCCAATGCGCCGGAACCCTCCGTTGAAGCCATTTTGCATGCCATCATCCCCTTCAAATATGTGGATCATACCCATGCGGATGCGGTTTTAACGATCACCAACACCGTGCGTGGAGAAGAATTGATTCGGAAAATATATGGAGATCGGGTATTGATCGTGCCCTATGTCAAGCCGGGATTTGCTTTGGCAAAGAAAATCCACCAGATAACGAAAAATCTGGATTGGAAAACTCTGGATGGTTTGATTTTGATGCACCATGGCATATTCACTTTCCACGATGACGCTCGTGAATGCTATGAAAAGATGATTTATTTGGTTTCCGAAGCGGAGGCATATCTTTTATTGGAAGGTGCGTGGGATTCGATAGCAACAGCCCCTGCTCGAGAAAACCTGGTGCATTTGGCTCGGATACGCTATGCGGTGTCAAAAGCGAAAGGAAGCGCGATGCTGGCAATGCAAGACAATAGTCCGGAAGCCTGCGGCTTTGCGAGTCTGCCCGATATTGAGACGATCGCAACCCAAGGTCCCCTCACACCGGATCATGTCATTCATACAAAACGAATTCCATTGATCGTTGAAGAAAAACCGGAAGATGACGTTCTTCATTTTGTAGAGGCCCACGAAGCTTATTTTGCAAGACACGATGATGGGAGTCACCATTGTCAGTCTCCCGAACCACGATGGGCGATTTGGCCTGATCACGGCATCATCAGCTTTGGATGTGATATAGAAGCGGTGCGAACCACCGCGGACATTGCCAGTCATACGATTTTAGCTATTCAACGCGGACTGGCTTTGGGAGGATGGCGAACGTTGCAGGAAAAAGACGTATTCGCAGTCGAGTACTGGGATCTGGAACAGGCTAAATTACGGCAAAAACAAAACTTTCGGGAGTTAACCGGAAAAATCGCCATCGTGACCGGAGCTGCGAGTGGAATCGGAAAAGAGTGTATGAGAGCTCTTCTCGCGCATGGAGCTGTTGTCGCTGCAGTGGATATCAATCCTGCTATCCAGCAAGAAATTCAGCAAAGTGGCACCCTGGGAATTGCATGTGATCTCAGACGAGAAGAAGCCTTGAGGGATATGGTACAAAAGGTCATTCGTAATTTTGGTGGTCTGGATATCTTGATCAGCAATGCCGGTATATTCCCCGAAAGCCAAACTATCGAGAAAATGGATTCCGACCTTTGGAACCGTAGTCTGGAAGTCAATCTGACCAGCCATCAACGATTGATTCAATTTTGTCTGCCTTACTTGAAATGGGGTCTTGACCCGAGTGTCGTAATCATTGCTTCCAAAAACGTCATTGCTCCTGGTCCAGGAGCGTCCGCTTATTCGGTTGCTAAGGCCGGATTGACTCAATTGGCCCGAGTGGCTGCCCTGGAATATGGCGCATCGGGTATCCGAGTGAACGTAATTCATCCCAATGCGGTTTTTGATACCGGACTCTGGACTGAAGAGTTGTTGAAAAAACGAGCGCAGTACAATCAGATGAGTTTGAAAGAGTATAAAACCAATAATATTCTTGGCGTAGAAGTCACCTCTAAAGACGTCGCGGCTTTAGCTTGCGCGATGGCGGGTAGCGTTTTTGCAAAAACGACAGGTGCTCAAGTTCCGGTCGATGGCGGTAATGCGCGAGTTATCTGAATGCAGTGGAACCAATGCCGACAAAGGAGATTCTTATGAAACGACGTACTTTGATTCAATCCATTTTAGTTTTCCTCTTGATGGGTTTTGGATTGAGACCCAAGGAAAGCCAAGCAGCAGTTCGATATCCTAAAACCCCCAGGGATGGAGAAGGTCCTTATTATCCAATTCAGAGGCGAAATGATGAAGATTTTGATTTGGTGCATGTGGATGGTCAATCCGGAATAGCAAAGGGGCATGTTTTGAATTTACGTGGAAAAGTGATTGATGAAACCGGGGTTCCTCAAAATGAGGCCATTGTTGAAATCTGGCAGGCGGACTCTCGAGGGAGATACAACCATCCTCGAGATTTCAAGACAGGACGGAGGGACCCGAATTTTCAGTATTGGGGAAAATCCACGGTACAAGCAGATGGGGTATATTTCTTTAAAACAGTAATCCCCAGCGCCTATTCCGGTCGTCCGGCTCACATTCATTACAAAGTATGGATCAAAGGTGAAACGCGCCTCACCAGCCAGATTTATTTTAAAAATCACCCACAAAACGAGGACTCGGGATTTCATGCGGAACAAGCACCATTGCAGGTTATCGAATTGAAACCCGCGAAAAATAATGAATTTGAGGGCTTTTTTCAGATTGTTTTATAAATTGGAAAGATACGTCGATTGTCAGATTTTGATAGTGTGAGGAAGAACAAGAAAGAAGGTGGCTAAGCGTTGGTAGGATCGTAATAAATTTATCCATCCAGGAACTCACCTCCTTCGATGCTCCGTGAAAGTAATTTTCGTTTATTATTAAAATCCATCCGTACTAGTATCCGGTTGGGACATCGGCTTCCGATTATTTCTTTATTCAAGAAATAAGAGATTTTACCCGATGGATTAAAATCCTGCGCCAAACCGGTGTGCTCATCAATAAAAAGATTGAATTCTTCGTCGCATTTACCACAGCGGACCTTCAAAAAAAATCCAGGTCTGGGAGAGGTTTGGATCTCGGAAAAAAAGAAATCAAATATTTTTTTTAACAAAACACTCATTTTTAAAGAATCATTCGAACAATAGATGGTCTGAATTCTATCCTCTTCCCACAAAGGGCATTTTGGTCGCCATCACGGTCATAAACAGCACGTTGGCATCCAAGGGGAGATTTGCCATGTATATGACGGCCTGAGCTACATTTTCCGGGTCCATCGTTGGTTCGACAGCGGTGGAACCATTTGCCTGGAGGGCACCATTTTCCATATTTGCTGTCATATCCGTCATTGCATTGCCAATGTCGATTTGTCCACATGCGATATCAAAATTGCGACCATCCAGGGAGGTTGACTTGGTCAGCCCCGAAATTCCATGCTTGGTGGCCGTGTAAGGGGCGGAATTCAATCTTGGTACTTGAGAAGAAATGGAACCATTGTTGATAATTCGACCTCCTTGGGGATCCTGATTTTTCATATACCTGAATGCTTCTCGCGTACATAGGAAAGATCCCGTCAAGTTGATGTCGACAACGGTTTTCCATTGCTCATAAGTAAGATCTTCCATGGGAACCGGAGGAGCTCCTGTGCCCGCGTTGTTGAACAATAGATCGATTCGACCGAAACGTTCTTTCGTTTTGGCAAACAATTTTTGTACGGATTCTGGTTCAGATACATCCACGGGCATTGTCAAAACTCGTGATTGATTTGGTCCTGCTTCCTGCAAAGCTGTTTCGAGAGGCTCTTTACGGCGACCCGCCAAGGTGACGCAATATCCTTCTCTTAAAAGAGCAAAGGCGCTATGCTTACCAATACCAGTGCCTCCTCCTGTTATAATTGCAACTTTATTGGGTGAATTCATCATGCTCTCTCCATATTCGAGGTTGAATTGACTTCCAGATAGTCAACTGTCAGACAAACCGTTTTTGTCCACGTCTTCAAATAACACATAGGAAATGATTTTTTAACGGCTTCTATCTGGAATCGCAATATTTTATGGGTTCTGCGTTGTTTTACCAACAGAAATTTATAAAGATAGTAGCTTATAACGGCGTCAAATATCTCATACCTCCTCGTAAACTATGGAAAAAAATCTTTTCATAGTCAGGACAAGATGTAACAATTCATTTCCGATTGAAATGGTTCACCAGGTTGTACGCCAATGCGTTTTCTCGAGCGTGGTGTAAGTCGTCGAGGACTACTCAGGTACGCGTGGAATGACAACACATCCTTGAAGGGGAGACAAGCTATCGGACCAGTACATCCTCCGGAGAACCCGGACAACCAGTCCTGCAACGGGTATCTTTTCAGAAAGACGAAAATATTGCTTCTTTTTCAATCTGGCATGCATTTATGCATGCTCATCAAAGGACCAGATTCGTGAGTAAATCTGAAGCCACAAATACTGCTGATTTCATCCGGAATATCATCGAGGAGGATGTGAAGGCCGGAAAGAACGGAGGCAGGGTGATCACTCGTTTTCCACCTGAACCCAATGGCTTCCTCCATATCGGACACGCCAAGACCATCTGTTTGAATTTTGGCCTGGCAGTCGAGAAGGGAGGCCATTGCTTCCTCAGGTTCGATGACACCAACCCTGGTAAGGAAAGTAGGGAATACGTCGAAGCCATCAAGGAGGATATACGATGGCTTGGTTTTGATTGGGAAGGTCGACTGCGTTTTGCTTCCGATTATTTTGAGCAGCTTTATGCTTGTGCGATTACCCTCATTAAAAAAGGTAAAGCTTATGTGTGCAGTCTGACTCCCGAGAAAATTCGTGAATATCGCGGAACCTTACGCGAACCTGGAAGAGATAGTCCCTACCGTGATCGTAGCGTAGAAGAAAATCTGGATCTCTTTGAGCGAATGCGGGCAGGTGAATTCCAGGACGGCGCTCATGTGCTGCGCGCTAAAATCGATATGGTATCTCCCAATCTCAATATGCGGGATCCCACAATTTATAGAATTCGCCGCATGTCCCACCATCAAACCGGAGACTTCTGGGTAATCTACCCCATGTACGATTTCACCCATTGCCTTTCTGATTCCATAGAAGGGATCACCCACTCTTTATGCACCTTGGAATTTGAAGACCACCGTCCCCTCTACGATTGGTTTCTGGATGAATTGGAAACAGATTGTCATCCTCGTCAAATCGAGTTTTCCCGACTCTATTTGGAATACACGCTGATGAGCAAACGCAAGATGATCGCATTGGTAGAGAATGGGCACGTGCATGGATGGGATGACCCAAGAATGTGGACCCTGGCTGGTTTTCGGCGTAGGGGCTATACAGCAAAATCTATCCGGGATTTTTGCAAGCGCATCGGAATTTCCAAAAGTGAATCCATAACGGAAATCTACGTTTTGGAAGATTGCCTTCGTCAGGAACTGGAGGAAAAGGCCGAGAGGGTATTGGGAGTCTTATACCCATTGAAGGTGGTCATTGAAAATTTTGAGGAAAATCAAGTAGAAGAACTCGATGCGCGTTTTCATCCGAATGACGAGACAATGGGAACTCGTATCCTCCCATTTACCAAAGAACTATATATCGATCGTAGCGATTTTGAAGAAAAACCACCCGCCGGGTATAGACGCCTTTCTCCCGGAAGAGAAGTGCGACTCCGTTATGGATATGTGATTCGCTGTGATCGGGTGATCAAGGACGAAAGAGGAAAAGTACTCGAATTGCGTTGCAACTATGATCCGGAGACTTTGGGAAAAAAACCGATAGGACGCAAAGTCAAGGGAGTTATTCACTGGGTTTCGGCAATACATTCCTTTGAAGCGGAGGTGCGCCTTTATGACCGACTCTTTCTCGACAAAAATCCGGCAGATAGTGAGTTAACCGACCTTTCCAACATGATCAATCCTCACTCCCTGCAAATCGTAAAGGGTTGTTTGGAAAAAAGCTTACGAGGAGCAAAACCCGGAGAGCGCTTTCAGTTCGAGAGAACAGGATATTTCTATGTGGACCCGATTGATTCACAAGAAAATGCTCCGGTTTTTAATCGAATCGTAACCTTGAGGGATTCCTGGAGCAGAAAAGATTCAACTTCTGTCCGGAGCATTTAATCAACGTCCTCCTTCATAAAACGAGCGCAACAAGCGACTACGAGTGGGATGCCGGAGTTTGCGAAGCGCCTTGGCTTCAATTTGACGAATGCGCTCTCGAGTCACATCAAAATCTTGCCCGACTTCTTCCAACGTATGGTCTTTCTTTTCATCAATACCAAATCGCATGCGTAACACTCGTTCTTCTCGAGGAGTCAAGGTACTCAAGGCATAACGAGTCAATTCGCTGAGATTGGAGTAAGAGGTAGCATCCCCTGGATTACTCGACTTCTCATCGGCAATAAAATCTTTCAATTGCGAATCTTCATCGTCCCCTATTGGCGTATCCAGAGAAATTGGCTCTTTGGCGATTTTCAGCACTTTACGTACTTTATTGAGGGGCATTTCCATGTTTTTTGCCAGTTCTTCCGGAGTGGGCTCGCGACCGTATTCCTGGACCAGGGCTCGAGATGTCCGGGACAGCTTATTGATCGTCTCGATCATATGGACCGGAATGCGAATCGTGCGCGCTTGATCCGCAATGGCCCGGGTTATCGATTGACGAATCCACCAAGTGGCATAGGTGGAAAATTTGTAGCCTCGTCGATATTCAAATTTATCCACGGCTTTCATCAGTCCAATATTCCCCTCCTGGATGAGATCGAGAAACTGCAATCCCCGGTTGGTATACTTTTTGGCAATGCTGATTACCAAACGCAGATTTGCTTCCACCAACTGACTCTTGGCCAATTTGACCTTGCGTTCAGCGGCTTTGAGGCGTTTCACCTCTTCCTGAAATTGAGGCCAGGAAAGAGCGGTTGCTTGAATCATGGAATCGATACGATTCTGGCAGGCTTGGATTTTTTCAAAAACACGTCGCGCAATCTTGAAACCGCAGCCGCTTTTCGTTTCAATTTTTTCAGCAATTTTGTTCTTTTCTACAATATCATCGCTTTTACACCACATTTCAAAAAGATATTTGGCTTCTGAACGAGCGATTCGGAAATTTTTTGAATATAATTCTAATTGTTTAAAAGTGAGATCGATCTTATTTTTATGCTTGAGCATCACATTGCCCATGATTTCCACCTGCCTGGAATTGTAATTGATGCTCCTTGTCAAACTCTCGATCTGCTCCTGCAATTCCCTGGCTTTCCTCTTCTCCATATCGCTTAACCGGCTTCCGCTGGCTCGGATTTGCTGAAGTTCCTCATAGTGGTCTTGAGCTTTTGCCAGGACATTGATCACCCGTTTACCGGCAGCCGCTTCATCATCGATGACGTTGTCATCGTCATCCAAACCTGAAACAATATGACGTGCCCGCAAAGTACTCTGTCGCAATTTCTTGGACAATTCAAACAGGTAGGTAATCACCAGGTTGGATTGAGAAAAAATTTCAATCAGTTCATGCTGCCCCTCCTCTATCCTTTTGGCGACATCCACTTCACCGTCTCGATTCAAGAGTTCAATGCCTCCCATTTCCCGCAGGTACATTCGCACCGGATCGTCTGTGGAATTATCGATGCCTGGTTCCAGATCCAACTCGTCCTTGTTTTCCAGGTACAGACTTTTTTTCTCTTTGGTCAGGATGATGTTTTTTGTGGAATCGACTACTTCGATATCCATTTCGGTTAAAATATCGAAAATGCGTTCCAACTGGTCGGGATCGGGGGTATCCTTGACTAAATGAGCGTTGATTTCATCGAGCGTGATAAACCCTTTTTCTTTTCCTTCCGCAATCAGGTCTTTAATCAACTTTGCCCGGTTTTTCGGAGTACGTGCTGTTTCGGCAATGGACTGCGCACCTTGTTTTCTCATTGGAATCTTCCTCCTCGAATGGGGATTTATCGCTGTGGTAAAAATTGAGTGAGCGCTTCCTTTTGCTTTCGAAATTCTCTTCCTGCTTCGAAGCGCTCTTCATCGGTCTTCAGAGTTGTATCCTTCTCATCATATTGCGCCTTCAAATGTCGTTCTTTGACGCGACGGATCCAACGCTTGAGCTCCAATTCCCGCACCTCCTGAGTCGCCATTTCCAGATCCTGGGGTAACTCCTCCATATAAAGCTCCATCAGTTGGACAAAATGTTCGGGAAACCAACGCTCCAATTCTTCTATACGAATTTTTTGAAATTCTTCAATCGAAAATTGAAGCAGTTGTTCATATATATGACGAAAAAGTGGTGTGCGAAATTCAATGACATGCAAATATTCCCGTACGAACGCCATGGGGGCTCTGAGATGCAGCAATACTTGTAAAATCCTTTTTTCATCTTGATCTTCAGTCGCCTTCGGAATATCAGAATTTAAACTTTTTATTCTACCACGTTGTTTCAGATTATACAAAGTATTTTCTGCTCTTTTTAAAATATCTTTTTCACTGATGTGGGTCGATTCCGCCAGGTAAGAAATGGCCAGATTGCGTATCATTTCGTCTTGAATCGCTACAATCAAAGGTAACAGTTCTTCGATTGCTTTTATACGTCCTTGCACATGGCGATCGTGTTTATCAAGGCATTGCTGCACCAGGTATTCAAAGACGGGGATATCTTGTTGTAATAATTTCGAAAATTTTTCAGTTCCATGCTTTAACAAGAACGAATCGGGGTCTTCCTCAGGGGGCAAAACAACGATGGTTGCGTCCATTTTGCTCGATAGAAGCAGAGGACAACTTCTCCAGGCGGCTTCTTTCCCGGCTTGATCTCCGTCCAGAAGTAGTAAGATTTTTTCGGAATAGCGTTGGGCAAAGCGCAAATGCTCGGCAGTCAATGACGTTCCGCAGGTAGCTACAGCATGCTTGAAACCACATTCATGAAGGCGGATTACGTCCAGGTAGCCTTCAACCAGAATAATCTGTCTTTTTTGTTTGATGACGTCTTTTCCTTCAAAAAAGCCGTATAGGGTTTGGCTTTTATGATAGTATTTCGATTCAGCGCTGTTCAAATATTTCGGTTGCTGTTCCTTGTCGAGAGCGCGAGCACCAAAAGCGATGCAACGGCCTTGAATATCCCGGATGGGGAAAATGACACGATTGCGAAATGTATCAAAAGGTAGATCGGATTTTTGTGAGCGTTTAATCAATCCGGCCTCCAGGAGTTCTTTTTGAGTGAATCCTTGCCTGCTTAAATGTAAAAAAAGAATCTGCCATTCCTCGGGTACGAACCCCAACTGAAAGGTTTGCCAGCTGTTGGCAGGAATGGCACGTTTTTTCAAATATTCCCGGCCTGGATTGACAGTCGATTGCTGCAGGATGAGGGAATGGTAAAATTTTGAGGCAGCGCGCAATGCTTGCAGGATGCGATCCTCAGATTTCGTTTTGGTCGAAGAGCTCTTTTCCAGGGGAATGCCAAAACGATTCGCCAATTCGGTGACTGAATCGACAAAAGACAATTTGTCATATTCCCTGACGAAATGGATTGCATCTCCTCTCTTACCACAGCCAAAACAATAAAAAAAACCTCGTTGTGGATTGACAGTGAATGAAGGTGTTTTTTCATTATGGAAAGGGCAAAGAGCCTTGTAGTTCGCACCCGTGCGCTTCAATTGAATGCCACGGTCCGATAAGACGGACAATATGTCGGCAGCTTGTAAAATTTTTTCAATGAAATCGGCGCTGAAATTCATGATTCTATTTCTGCCATCAAAAAATGTGTTCTGCCAGTTAAAAAACGTATCCGTTCTCTTTGCTGATTTTCAAAGGAATACAAACTTTGTTGTTGCAATGCAACGATCATCGGCAAATGATTGATTTTTTAGTTCTTTGTCTTGAGTTTTCTCTGTTACTATCGCCATAGTATTTTCCTGCAAGGGTTGCGCTTCACCAAAGTTGAAATAATCAATTCTGAAAATCCATGGTTACATTCAACATACATTCTTTAAAAGAAATGATGGTTGCAGGCAAGCTGATTGGAAACCATTTATTTCCGGGAGCCATCGTGTTGCTGTCGGGTGACTTGGGTACTGGAAAAACTGCTTTGGCAAAAAGCATTTGTTCCGCATTGGGCGTAAATCCCGATATAGTGATTTCCCCGACATACACCATTGTGAATATTTACGAAGGAATGTGGCCAATCTGTCATGTGGATCTTTTTCGTCTCTCCTCTCCCAAGGAATTGGAAGATTTCGACTGGGATGAATTGGTCAGTGAGAAAGGCGTTACTCTGGTCGAATGGCCCGAAATCCTGCAATCTTTTCTGACCAACGAACCACAGCTTTGGATCAGTTTGCAGTCATTGTCCGGTACGATTCGGAATCTGGAAATCCGGACGGAACAAAATCATTTCAAGTCTCTTTTCAAGGCTTTTGATCACTATGAACATGCTCACGCTGAACACGGCTTTTTTCGACGTGGCAATCAGTTTGACAAAAAATGACGAACTGGTTGCCAATTACTACTCGGTTGGTAACAAACAAAATGAGCAACTGATATTTCAAACTTTAGGGAGTTTGCTGGACAATGCGCAAATGAGCTTGCAGCAGATCGATTGCTACGTGGTCATCAAAGGTCCGGGTTCTTATACAGGTTTACGGATTGGCATGAGCGTGGCAAAGACCTTAGGCCAGGTTTATCAGAAGCCGGTGATTGGAGTCACTTCGCTGGAGATGCTTGCATCAATGGCGACTCCTTTGAAAAAACCGTTTTTCGTGTTGCTAAATTGCGCTCGTTCAGAAATTTTTTATGCCCGCTTTCAATTCAAATCCGGTAAAGTGTTCCAACAAACGGAAATTCAATTGACAACCCTTGAATCTCTTCGACAGCATTTGAATGGGGAGCCTGTGGTGCTGAAACGCTTGGTGACTCGAAATAGATTATTCGATACGCTTTTTGAACATCTTCCCCGCCATACTCTGCAATATCCCATAGCCGATGGATATCCCCTTTTGAAGTTGGGTTTTGAGTACTACCAGAAGTATGATGGCAATTTCCCCATCGTCAATCCCCTCTACGTTAAAAAAGACGTATGAGAATTCGGAGATAGTTTTCGCAAACGGTTGCCGCTGGGCGCGGGGGCGATTCCAAAATATGACCTTTATGGCTATATTTTCACAAATCACTTTTTGTTTCCGCTCCGTAGTCGACCAGCGATTGGTATGGAAATTCTCGAGAATTCTTATCGTTGGAATATTTATCAGTATGACTATCTTAGTTTCTTGTGGGCGACGTACCCCTCCCCGTCCGATTATACCATCTCCCACTTTTGTTGAATTGGAAGCGATGCAACGTGGGGAGCACGTCCGTCTTTCCTGGGTGATGCAGGATGGCATTTTTCGAGAAAGTGGTACGCAGATTTTTCTCATTGAAGAAATGGAACTCGATCCCCAGTGTATTTCTTGTCAACCTGAACTGGTACGCGTCCAAAGTCTTCCCTTTCCTTCTCGTCATTTCGTTGTGGAGAGAGGAAGAGTCTTTTTTCGGTCTGTGTTGAAGAAAGATCTGAAAATGCATATATTCAAAGTCACTCATCAAAATCGGGAAGGAAACGATTTGAGTGAGTCTCAAGCCGTTCATTTCCCGCAGTTTGTGGATTTTCCTCCACTTCCAATGCTAGAGTGGAATCAGTTGCCCATTGATTCATTTCCAGTATTAAAGGATTTATCAGAAAAGCTCCCCACAAGTCTCGAAGAAATTCAACTGCTGCGATTTTCCTGGCAATCCCCGCAAGAAAAAATCAAATTTTATTTTCCCAATCAAAAAACAGTGGCTCAACGTCCGGTTTTTTATCGAGTCAACCTCTACAGGAGATTGCCAGGTCAAGCATGGTCGGAACATCCAGTCAATATGAAACCCATTGCAGAAAATTTCTATATTGGATATCAGGAAAAAAGCGAACCTGAATATTTGTATCAGATCAGGTTGGTGGATTCTCGAGGAAACGAAAGCGCTCCGTCTATCACTTATTCCATTCCTTCATCACGATAACATTTTCAATATTTCCAAATGCCTAATCAAAGACCGCTTCGCTTCCTCATCCATATAACATTAATTACAGGACTCGCTCTCGCCACTTCAATCGGCTGCCATTCTTTCCAGTCGACGAATGCGCCACTTGCTCCCGCAAAGGGGTCGCAGGAAAATCCTATTGAAGCGCAATATCGGCTTCTGGAGGATAATCCTGGTGATGCCAATTCGCATTATCGATTGGCGCTCAGTTTATTGGAACAAGAAGACTATACCAAGGCCCAAGTGCACATCAACGCGGCCATGAGAATCTCTCCGCCAAACGGGATTTATTTTGAATTGTGGGGAGACCTTTCCTTTCGTTTGAATCGCTATAACGTGGCCATCAATGCCTTCAAATCGGCCATTCGATTGGAACCCGATCTCCTTTCCGCTTACTTAAAACTGGCCCTTGTCTATGAAAAAACTACCCAGTATGAACTGGCGTTAGTCACCTTGGAAGAAGGAATCAACCGGGATCCCCAATTTGTGGAAGCCTACTATCATTTGGCGCGTCTTCACTGGCTTCAGCATGAATATGAAGCAGCACGGGAAGCCATTAATAAAAGTCTGCTGTTCGAACCGGAAAATGAAGAATTCCTCTTGCTTCAGATACGAGTACATTCGGCAGAAGGTAATTACTACCATGCCAGAATCCTCACGGATCGTTTATTGGAGAAGCATCCCGATTCCTATGACGCCTGGCATGAAAAATTAAAGATCTTGTATACTCAACAAGAATGGAAGGCCGCCCTCCGCATGATTGAAATGTCGGACCACCCTCTCCACTTGAATGACCAGATGATTCATGCGCAGATCCTCATTCGCCAAAACCAGCTGGACGAGGTGCAAGCGATTCTGGAAACACTCTTAGAATCCTATCCACTGAATACGCAAATTATGGTGGAGTTCGCCACCCTGCTGATCCGGCAAGGCGCATTGCAAAAGGCGCTGCAATGGCTGCAACGTAGTACGGAAATTGACGATCAACAGGCGCATGTTTATTTTTTGCAGGCCTCTCTTTTTTTTAAGTTGGGGAATTTCCTCCAAGGGGATTTCGCTCTCGATAAAGCAACTACTTTGGCTCCTTTGAATCAAGACTATCTTCTTTTGAAATTGCGCCGGCAATTGATGAAGGGAGAATTCGATGAAGTGGAGCAACAATTGAAGGAATTATTGAAGAAACAATCGCTGGATCCTGAAGTATTGAGACTGCAGTCCGACTTGTTCACGCTTCTGGGAAACTATGAACAAGCAGAACTTCTCATCCGCCAAATTCAAATCATAGCGGATCATGATGTCCTCCGCTTTTCACTTGCCCGCGTCTATTATTTTCAACAAAAATTCCAGTCCGTATTACCCATCACCACTTCCTTGATCGAAAAATATCCTGACGATTGGGAAAGTGTTTATCTCCATGCCGCTACCCTGCAACGTCTCGGGAGACTGGAAGAGGCGTTTTCAATACTGCGACCAGTTTTACTACAAAAAAAAGGAAGCGGCTTCATCCATCATCTGATGGGGGATATCTATCGATACCAGGGTGAGGAAAATTCAGCTCAGAGAATATATCTGGCAGGATTGGAAATTTTTCCTGAAAATGTTTATCTGATCGCTGCCCTGAGCGCATCCTATCTGGCAGAACAAAAATGGCAAGAAGCTCATGATGTTATTTTAAAAGCAGTGGAGGAAAAACATCCCTTGCAAACCGTTTTATTGGACAGAATGGTATACACTGCATACCAAATCGGCAAACCCTTGGAAGCACGACGATATTTGCAACAATATAATCAAAACATCGATCCGATTTTCAAGGCTTACAACGTCGGTGTGGAAAAACGGTTGCTCTTTCCGATCGCTTCACCGGTATTGGGTTTTTCTTTGTAGACTTCTTATAATTCAACGAAGCCATCGATTCCGACTCCAGATCCACCATCATCTCGCCCTGTATTTTGCGGAACATACGAAGCGGTTGGAATTCAGCCGACTCACGCGCAGCGGATGCAAGAGGAATGGCGACAAAATTCAAATCATCATGGTAGAGGCAGCAGCATGGTTTTGCGCTCAGTCACCGTGATAATTTTGTTGCGAGAAAAAAATACCGGGAAATACTTCCCATCGGCCCATAAGGGGGCCAGGTCGCAATAGTGTCCACTATCCGGATCACCAGCCTGTCCGGGCGTATTGATGCCCAAGCAGCGATCCCAGTCGCTCAGGTCGGCAATCAGACGAAAAGAAGCGCCACTCGATTGCTCGTCTTCGGATCCGGTATTATTGACCGTGAAGGCGTCACCACCGCGTGGAAACGGACCCACCTCGAGTCGTTCGCGTAGCTCGGCATTCACCGCATTACCCAGCATATGTCTGATGCGGATGGAGTGATAGGCGACCTGACCGTAAATCCACTCTTCGGGATTCGGACCGAATCGTTCCACGAGATCCTCGATTGCTTCAGTAAAACTCTCCCGGATAAGACGGTCCCGACCGGCGAGCGGTTCGACACCGAAGCTACCATCCGGAGCAAGCAGGTTCTGAATCAGCGGAGTGATTGCCACGTTACAGAAGAATTCGCGCATATCTTCCGGAACGTGGATTTCCGTAAATTTCGCCCACAGTTTCCTTTGCCAGGCAATGTAGATTCCCGCGCCTACTGATTTCTTGTCCAAAACAAAATCCCAGTCCCGCAGCCTTTCAATCGCTTCTTGCGCAAGCGCGCTGGATTCGGGAATATCCAGGTTTATCAAAAGCGGTATGAGTTCGCGAGCAGGGATCGAATATTCATCATTCTGAAGGCTTATCATGTCATGGGTGGTCAACTGCTTCCCACTGGATAGCACCTCCGCGATTCTCGCATAACGGAAAGGCTCGGCCCAATTGTAACTGATGGGATCGCTAAAATCGCGCGGCAGATTTTCCTGGTTTGCAGTCGCGATAAATCCTTCAGTCGGATTGACGCGATGTGGCAGTTCAAGAATGGGCAGGTAGCCCTGCCACTCGAAGCGACCATCGCCAGGGACCGGGAGTAGTCCGTTCCAATTGGGTCTCCGTGGAAGCGCCCCAACCGTTTGCCAGCCCGTGTTGCCCTGCGTATCCGCCCAAATCATGTTTAACGACGGAGCGCGGGAAAAGCTGCAGGCGACACGAAATTCTTTCCAGTTTTTGGCTTGGTCTATGCGCAAGCTGGCCAAATACGGGGCCCCACCGGTGTCCAGCCAGGCTGCGCGTAAACCAAAAGCCATCTTCTTCTCACGATCTTCGGCCAGTATCGGACCATGGCGTGAATATTTGAGTTCGACGACGGCGTCGACCTGGTCCTTGACGGGGATCATCTCGCGCACGATTCGCATGTCTTGCCAACTGTTGCGGTACCAATATCGATCGGGGTTGTCGGGATGGGTTCGGTAGACGTACAAATCTTCACAGTCAGTCGGGAAAATTGTCAGTCCCCAGGCTCCGTGAGAGTTATGTCCGACTGAGATTCCGGGCAAGTGGGGTTCACCTGCCCCGATCACGTTCCAACCCGGCGCGACCAAATGCACCCAATAACGCAGCGACGGCGCCGTAATTACCCGGTGCGGGTCATTCACGACAAACGGTTTCCGCGACATCGTTTTGCATCCACTGACAACCCAATTGTTGCTGCCTTCCTCCCGGCATCCCATTGAACCTGGCGGGCATCCTGCGATAGAGGAATAGGACTCCGACGCCCGGTCGGATGGATTCACTACGTCTTCCGGTATAAATTCGACTGCCTCGCGAGCTGCCAGATAGTACTTGAGCAGATCATGCGGAATTGCCTCGAGTTCGATTCCATCCGGAACTTCCAATTCAGGCTGGCCGGGATGGAGATTCATCAGCATCCGAATCGTGTCGGCCGAGACGGATTTGAGCGCCCTGGCAATTTGAACTTCAGTTTCCAGATTGAGAAAGATGCCGCCAATACGGCCCAATACGATATCTGGCGTCCACGGTTCGGGGATAATTCCAAGCAACCGGAACTCGAGCGGTAAAAGGTCGGGATCCCCCACTATATGACGAATAAAAGCGTTTATGCCTTCTACGAATGCAGTGACAATCGCTTTTCCATCCGGGTGATAAGAGGAGTACTCTTCTTCCATATTGCCACGGAATTTCAGCAGACGAGAACCGATGTCGCGATTCAGAGCTTTTGCGCCCTGAATTTCAGCCATCAGTCCCAGCACCCGGCGTCGCCAGATTTCAAGTTGAAAGAGACGATCGCGAGCCGCGTTGAAACCCTGCGCGAAGAACAGGTCGTGTTGGCTTTTGGCATAGATGTGGACGATCCCCCATTGATCAGTCAGCAATTCAACGGGTGCCCTGAGACCGGCGATGTTCAGTGTTTCCATTTTCTCGTCCAATGGGTGATTAGATAGTTTTCAACTCTCTCGAAAATACGATTGGTCTGTTGGAATTTCAATTTTTTTCTTGATCGTTAATCTTTTTCCAGTATTTTGAGTGCCTGTTCAAATAATTTTAAAACTGAAGTTACCTGAGATTTTTTTCGTAATGAGGATTTTTCCAAAAATATTCTGGTTCGGCTTGTAGCTGCAAATTGCCGGAGTCCTGGGTTCCACGTATGAAATTTTCACGTAACCCGAGTTAAAAACGTTCATGAAGAAGGTAAATATGAGTAAAGTAATGAGCAAAACAGTAAGTGTATTATCTGCGATCAGTTTTGTTTTTTCCGCGTCGATTTTATTTGCGGGGGAAGCGCCGATGCTGGCTGAAATGGTCAAAGCAGGCAAATTGCCACCGCTTGCAGAGAGGTTGCCGGAAAATCCGTTGGTGGAAGTTCCGGTGAGTGAAATTGGTACCTATGGCGACAAATTGGTTTTGGGTACCGCATTCTTTCTGGACGACGAAAGACTTCCAGTCCGCGTTGACAGGAATGGTTTTTTTCAATTCACATACCCGTTTCCTGCGGAAGGGCCTATTCTTCCCAATCTCGCCGAGTCCTGGGATTGGAACGATGATGGAACCGAGTTGATCATCAATCTGAGAAAAGGAATCAAATGGTCGGATGGTATGCCATTTACTGCGGAAGACGTAGTTTTCTTCATGGAAGATATCGTCAATGACGACAATGTCGCCTATGTGTGGTTCTATGAAGGAAACTTTTATGACGCCAGTGGCAATTTTCCTCGTCTCACCAAGATGGACGATTTTACTTTGAAGTTCGAGTACGATGACAAAGCATTCCTTTTTGAGAAAAAATATTCGAATGTCACTTGGGCTGCCATGCCTAAACATCATATCTCACAGTGGCATCCGAAGTATAACCCGGATTCCGATTACGAAACGCTGAATGAAAAAATCAAGATCCTCGGTGTGGATTCGGAAGGGGGGCGAGTCACGCTGAATGCTTGGGTAGTCGACGAGTATGTCCCTGATGAAAAACTGCACATGACCAGGAATCCGTATTATTGGAAAGTTGACCCTGATGGGAATCAGCTTCCCTATTTTGACGAGTTTGAGATCCTGGTTGCCGGAGACAGACCCGCTGTTGGTTTGGGTAACATGACGGGAGAATACGATCACGATCATATGTGGACGGGTTATCCGCACTATTCGATGTGGCTGGAAGAACAAGGTAAACCGGGGAGGGATTATTCCATCGGTTTTTCAAACGCTCCCGGCATGAAAATAAGTTTCAATTTCGATGTCGAGGACCCGGAAGCCAGGGCAGTGCAACGAAATGTTCATTTCAGACGAGCACTCTCTTTAGCAATCGACAGACCGACCATATCGAGAACGTTGGCATTTGACCTGATGACGCCTATCGGATGCTCTTGGGCCCCCGATTCTCCATATTTCGATGAGAGGTACGGGTACCTGTATTCCGAGCACGATCCGGACCAGGCGCGACAGATACTGGACGACGCCGAAATCGTAGACCGGGATGGTGATGGCATCAGAGAACTTCCCAGTGGTGAGAAATTGGAACTGATTTGGGATATGTACGCCCATGATCTCTTTACTCCCATGTCGGAAATGATTGTGGGTATGGTCAAAGAAGTAGGGATTAACTTGATACTGAATGAAACGCACCAGACTTTGCACACCACCAATTTGTTTGCCGGAAATTTCGAAATGTCCACTTCGGATTTTGAAAATTACAACGAACCACTTCTGGCAGTGGACAGGTGGGTGCCGACCGAAACGGGTTCTCCCTTCTATCACAAAAATGCGCACGTCAACGGAGGATTTTCCCCGGAATACGATGAATTTACCAGGCTGCTGAGGGAAGCAAGCGTGGCCAGTATCGATGAAGGTATCGAATTGGGAAAAGAGGCGAACAGGATTATGGCAGAAAATGTATTTATGATCCATGTCGGTGTTCGCAAACGCCCTTTTATCAACTCGAACAGACTGGGAAACATGGTCTTGGAGTCGACAAGAGTCCAGGAATATGGAAATTTTGACCCGCCATTCAGGTATATGCAAGTCTACGCGAAATATCCCGCGAATCGGCCCTGATAAGTATTTGACGGAGTTTCAGCACGTGTCCAATCAACACGTGCCGGCTCCGTTTCACCCTCCCGGTTTTATTTGTGAATTATGAAAATTCAGGGTGAATGGTTTATCCACGAAATGCGATTTATAATCTCCACCCTCCTGCTATCGTTGTGTCTGGACGGCAAGAACCGCTGGTGAACTACAAGAAGTAAGGAGTCAAAATAGAGTAGTATAAAGAGTCAACGAGTCGATATACCAAAATGGGAATACTCACTTACACGCTGAGAAGAATTTTAATATCAATTCCCGTCGTCATCATCATTTCAATCATCTGTTTTGGAATCATTCAGTTGCCTCCCGGTGACTATGCGGATGCGTATGCCGCTCGGGCGACTATGACCGGAGGGGGGAACGTTTCCAAAGATTATATCGAAATGTTGAGAGAACGGTACGGACTGGATCAACCATTTTGGATTCAATACTGGAAATGGGTGAAGGGTTTTCCCGAAGGCGATTTTGGAATCGCAATGTCTTTGCAAGGCACGTCGGTTGCCGACTTGTTAAAGGAAAGACTGCCCATGACGATCTTTATCAATCTTTGCGCACTTTTTTTTGCGCTGATGATAGCATTACCGATCGGGTTGTATTCAGCCACTCATAAATACAGTTTACTCGATTATTTATTGACGTTTGTTGCCTTTATTGGCATCGCGATTCCGGGATTCATTCTCGCAGTGCTGATCATCGCCATCTCCATTTTTTGGATGGATTCCTCATACGTCGGTCGTTTGTATTCCAATGAATTTATTGGAGCGCCTTGGGATATGGCAAAAGTGATTGATTTTTTAAAGCATCTTCCCGCGCCAATCATCGCAATTGGTGTTGCTCAGACGTCGAACACGATGCGAATCATGAGGGGCAATATGTTGGATGTTCTCAAACAACCATTCATACAAACAGCCCGAGCAAAAGGACTGTCGGAACCCGGCGTGCATTGGAAGCATGCTTCAAGAATCGCAGTCAATCCGATCATCAGCAGGATTGGGGTCTACCTTCCCGAAATTATTGCCACTGAAATGCTCGTCTCTATCGTCTTGAATTTAAATACGATTGGACCCTTGTTTTACGATTCGTTGATCTCACAGGATATGTATTTGGCGGGTACCATTTTGTTGGTTATTTCAGTTATCCTGGTCATTGGCAATTTAATTGCCGATGTGGTCCTCGCCCTGACAGATCCTCGTATAAGGTTTGAGTTGATATAAGGAACTTCCCACCGTGTTCTTTAAAAAAAAATCTCAGGAGAATGAAGAATACGTCGTGCTGTCGGAAGGACAGCTCATGTGGCGGCGATTTTTAAAGCACCGAGTTGCCGTTGCCGCATCGATCATCCTGATGATCGTCTACCTGATCGTCATATTCGCTGATTTTTTTGCTCCCTATGGGATGCTGACGAACCATCCGTATTACATATATGCTCCTCCGCAAATTACAAAAATCCGTTTTGTTGACCATGAGGGGCAATTTCACTTCCGTCCGTTTATATATCGACAAATCGCCTCCAGGGACCCCAAGACCCTCAGGTTCGTATACAATGACGATCTGAACCAGAAAGATTTTCTGCATTTTTTCGTCCATGGTGAAGAGTATACCATGTTGGGATTCATAAAAAGTGACATCCACTTGTTTGGTGTTGGAGAAGGAAAATTATTTTTACTGGGAACTGATATCATTGGTCGGGATTTGTTCACGAGGATCATCTTTGGGGGGAGAATTTCGCTATCCATCGGAATCATCGGAGTGTTCATTCTGGTTATCATCGGGACCATCGTGGGCACCATATCCGGGTACTTTGGTGGTTGGATAGACAATTTTCTTCAGAGGATCATCGAGATCTTCAGGATCATTCCGCAAATTGCCCTCTGGATGGCGCTTGCCGCGATCATCCCCAAGGAATGGCCTTCAACCTACGTCTATTTAGGAATCGTGATTATATTCGGATTTATCAGTTGGACCGGTCTGGCGAGAGAACTGAGGGGAAAAGTATTGGCTATTCGACGATCAGATTATATATATGCTGCGGAAATATCGGGTGCCGGTGTGAGTAGAATCATCGTCAAACACATTATCCCCAATGTATTGAGTCATATCATTGTCATTGCCACCTTGAGCATACCCATGATGATCATAGGTGAAGCCGCCTTGAGTTTTTTAGGACTGGGAATCAAACCGCCAATGACCAGTTGGGGACTTCTCCTCACCAAGCTCAGGGAGGTGCAAACCTTAAAGCACTATCCCTGGTTGATCAGTCCGGCGGGTATTATTGTCATCTCCGTTCTCTGTTTCAATTTCGTCGGGGACGCTTTGAGGGATGTCTATGATCCCTATTCGGACTGATTTTCAGTTTTAAATCACTTTTGCTTTTGAAAGGATGTTGGAGTTGGAAAAGGAAAATATTTTAGTCGACGTGCGCGACTTGAAAGTGTATTTCCATATAGAGCAGGGAATCGTCAGGGCAGTGGACGGGCTCAGTTTTCAAATTGAGAAAGGAAAGTCTCTTGGGATTGTTGGCGAAAGCGGATGTGGAAAAACCATAACCGCTTTATCCTTGATGCTGCTGCATCCACAGCCGGAGGGAAAGATCGAGGGGGGAAATATATTTTATTACCCGGATGCCGAGAGTCGGATAGACATCGCAAAATTGGGAATTCATAGCAAAAAAATTCGGGATACGAGGGGAAATGAGATTGCGATGATATTTCAAGAACCCATGATGTCCCTGAATCCGGTTTATAAAATAGGTCAGCAGCTGATGGAAGCGATCCGCCTCCATCAAAAAGTGGATAAAAAAAGGGCAAAAGAAATCGCCATCGAAGCGCTCGGGCGTGTAAGAATATCCGCTCCGGAGCAGCGTATAAACGACTATCCTTTTCAATTGAGTGGAGGAATGCGACAGAGAGTCTTGATCGCCATTGCCCTTTCCTGTAATCCCAAACTCCTCATTGCCGATGAACCGACCACTGCGCTGGACGTTACTATAGAAGCGGAAATACTGAATTTAATAAAGGATCTTCAAAAAGAACTGAACATGTCCCTGATGATGATTACCCATGATCTCGGCGTCATTGGAGAAGTGACCGATGATGTCGCTGTCATGTATGTTGGTAAAATTGTGGAAAAAGCGGACACGAGGAAGCTGTTTGAAGAGCCCCTGCATCCTTATACGAAAGCCTTATTCAAATCCCGCCCTGAAATCAGAACGGAAGGCCGGCTCTCTTCAATCAAGGGTTCTGTTCCCAATCCCTACCTGCTGCCGAAAGGGTGCAGCTTCGAACCAAGATGTGATGAGGCGATGGATATCTGTAAAATGAATCCCCCGGGACTTTTTAACCTGGACGGGCATTATGTCAGTTGCTGGAAATACAATGAACAGGAGGGGTTATAGAGACACCTGAAAAAAATATACTGGTGGTCAAAGGACTGAAAAAATATTTTCCCAACCGCAAGGGTTTTTTTTACAGGATTGCGAATTATAACAAAGCCGTCAATGGAGTGGACTTTTTTATAAAGAAGGGAGAATCCGTCGGCTTGGTCGGGGAAAGTGGTTCCGGAAAAACGACGGTAGGACGTTGTATTGTCCGGTTGTATGAACCTACGGAAGGCAGTATTGAATTCAATATCAACGGTCGGGTAATGGACGTTGCAAAAGTTCCGAAGCGGGAAATGAAAAGTATCAGGAAACATTTCCAGATGCTCTTTCAGGACGTCTATTCCTCGCTCGATTCCAGAATGAAAGTAGCGGAAATCGTCACTGAACCGATGGCGATTCATAACGTGGGCAATAAAAAAGAGAGAACCGAGCGGGCAAAAGAGCTGATGGAAAGGGTCGGGTTATCGGCAAACGACATATATAAATATCCCCACCAATTCAGTGGTGGACAGAGACAGCGTATCGGAATTACCAGGGCATTGAGCATCAGTCCCGATTTCATCATCTGTGATGAGCCTGTTTCGGCATTGGATGTTTCGGTACAAGCACAAATATTGAATCTGCTGCTGGACCTGCGAGATGAGTTTCAATTGTCGTATCTCTTCATTGCCCATGATTTGGGTGTTGTGAAATACATCAGTGATAGAATAATCGTCATGTACCTGGGAAAGATCGTTGAAATCGCTTCGTCGCGAGAAATCTATGAAAAACCCCGCCATCCCTACACCGAAGCCTTATTGGCTGCCATATCGAAATACAAGGCTGGCAGTACCAGGGAAATTTTGCTGAAAGGCAGTATCCCGGACCCTTCCAATCCCCCTGCTGGCTGCGTTTTGGAACCCCGCTGCGCCTATGCGAAAGATATCTGTAAAGAAGTATTACCCGACCTGGAACCCATTCCGGAACAACCGGAAGCTTTTGTCGCCTGTCACAGGTATAAAGAATTGGACCTGAAGAGCTATACTCACTGAAACAGTGGAAAAAAGCGCAGAAATTCATTTCGCGCCGCTTGCCATCAATCCTCATTCCCCGGTGGGGCCCTCCAAGATCCCGCGCTCCTCTCCAAAGCCGGAGAGCGTATAAGCTTCTATCCTGAAACAGTCAGAAAAAGGGAATCAAAAAAAAGGATGGGAACGCCTGCCGGAAGAATTCAAAATCCTCAATAAAATCCGTACCTTGAATACAATCCAAAAAAAAATAAAAAAATTTATTAAAAATGCTTGACATATATAGCATCTATCGTACCATGGGATTGCCTGCGGAAAAGAGGAAGTGAATCAGTTATTTTGAAAGCAATTCTTCTTTCCCGGGAATCGTTTTTGTCTCATTCGTGCGGTTGAGCGCACGTTCTTTCATTGCTCTTTATTATAAAGGTAATCATAGATATTAAAAAATTCATTACCCCTGTCTTGGGGCTGAACCCAGTAGACGTTGTGTCTGCTGTACAAAAACTTGTCCTCACAAAAGCGGGGATCCGATTCGCTCGATGGTATAGCGAATCTTCTTATTTCGTCTCAAATGTAGGAGGAATCATGGAAAAAAGTAAAACCAGAAAAATGCAATCATTGTTACTAACCTTCACCTTGATGCTGGCCGCCCTCTGGGTCAGCCCTGCAGCCGTCGCGGCTGATAAAAAGATGGTGACGGACCCCGCCACCGGAAAAATGGTGACCGCGCCAGAGTATGGCGGGACCTTGACCTATCCCTACCATTTAACAAGCGATACTACCGACGTCCGTGACGCCCACTATGCGGTCTGGCTCATCAGTGGCGTTAATGAGACACTCGCTTTGGGGGACTGGGCCCTGGATAGGAAAAAAGTTGCCTTTAAGAGTAATTACGTCCCTCTACCTGCCTTTACAGCGGGGCTGATGGAGAGCTGGTCGCAGCCCGACCCCGTGACCTATATCGTCAAAGTCCGCCAGGACGTTCGCTGGCATAATAAAGCACCGGTGAACGCTCGTGAGCTGACGGCCGACGATGTCGTTTATAACTATCAGCGTAATTTGGTTCTGGGCGACTTCACCGAACGTCCCGCCCGGACTTGGGTCTTGTTCAACCTGCCATGGGAATCGATCGAGGCCCCCGACAAATATACGGTTGTTTTCAAGCTGAAGGAGCCTACCGTTGGTGCGATCAGGGACATCTTCGACGACATGCCGATGTATATCTTACCGCCCGAGGTAATCGAGCAATATGGCAACTACGCGGATTGGAGGAACATGGTCGGTACCGGGCCCATTATGCTGACGGACCATGTCGAAGGCGTCTCCAAAACCTATACCAGGAATCCCGACTACTGGGGCTACGACCCAAAATATCCGCAGAACCGCTTGCCCTATATTGACCAGCTTAGGGCCCTGTATATGCCAGAAGGAGCAACACGGATCTCGGCACTACGCACGGGTAAGGTTGATATAATACATCGAGCTGGCGGCACAGCTATAGGATCCCTCGATGTGATAAGGAGCCTCAAGAGGACCAACCCCAAAATAGAAGTGTGGGGTTCTACGGGGGCGTCCGATAAGCAATTTGGTCTGAACCTGCACAAGCCACCCTTTGACGACATCCGGGTGCGTCACGCCATGCAAATGGCACTGGACCTTGAGACGATTAACGAGACCTACTTTGGGGGGTTCTCAAGGTGGAAACCCTCGGGGATCGTAGGGCCTGCCGTCGTGGGATACCACATCACATTTGAAGAGATTCCCACAGAGGTGAAGCAATACTACACGTACGACCCGGAAGGTGCTGAGAAGTTGCTCGAGGAGGCCGGCTATCCGCGCGGCACGGACGGGATTAGACTCAGGGCCACTCTTGACCAGCGCGACGTCAATGATCTAGGCTATACGGAAATAGCTATCGGATACTGGGCTGAGATTGGCGTTGAGGTAACGATCAATATCGTTGACACGGCAACTTTTGTCTCCAAAAGAAACGAGCATACGTACGAGATGATCACAGGCCACCGGGGTTGGGATTTTAGCCCTGCAACGCCGGTGGGCTGGTATCGCCAGGGACCTGCCACCAAACATCTCAGCGAATACGTGGGCGGAATCGAGACCCCTGAGATGACCGCCGCCTATGATGCCTTTAACGCCGCTACTACCATTGAGGAGCAGCAGAGGGCATTTAAATCGTATGATATGGAAACCATAAAGCGGCACAATCAGATATGGGGTCCTGCCGCTCCAAGTTTTCAGGCTAACCAGCCGTGGGTAAAAGGTTTCAACGGTGAAATTACCCTGCGCCAAGGGACCGAACAGGCCGTGCTCACCTATCTTTGGATTGACCAGGATCTGAAGAAAGAAATGGGGTTTTAGCGGTTTCACCGATCCCCAAGATAGGGGAGTTGGGCAGCACAGGTTTCCCGGCTCCCTGACTCCTGCTTTGGAAAAAGAAAAACTAAAATTAATGAGGAGAATTGATGAGTTATCAAGAGGGTTTAATCAAATCACTCAACACAAAAACAGTGGTGCTGGATCCTTGCCCAATCCCTGAAGAGATACAAGAAGGATCTCCAACGGCAGCAATAAAAGTATTATGGCAATCTGAAGATAAATCCTGTCTCACTGCTGTTTGGTCTTGTACTGTTGGAAAGTGGGAAATTGATTGGCAATGGGATGAAACGATGTATTTAATTGAGGGCCAATTGGAACTCATTGATCATTTAGGACATTCTCAAACATTTAATGCCGGTGATTTTTTTCATGTGAGCAAGGGGGCTAAAACGGTGTGGAATGTAAAACAGCCTCTTAAAAAGATTTTTTATATTCGCGGATACATCCCGAGAGAGCAACAGGAGTGAAGCAAGAAAAGGGGTTCTGACTGCCATGAGAACGTATATCATCAGGCGACTCTTGCTGCTGATCCCCACCCTGTTTCTCTTGTCCGTCCTGGTCTTTCTCTCGGTGCGCTTCCTGCCAGGCGATGTCATCGACGTCATGCTGGGGAGGATGGAATGGCAAGCAGCAGGGGGGGTTGACCGTGAAGCTGTCGAGCGAAGGCTGGGACTGGACGTGCCGGTCTGGGTGCAGTATGGACGCTGGATGGGAGGGATCTTGCTGTACGGCACCCTGGGCAAATCCCTGATGGGGGATTGGCCGGTAGAGGAGCGGCTCTTCGATCGTTTGCCCGTCACCCTGGAACTGGGCGTCATGGCCATCGTCATCGGACTGGTCATCGCGCTGCCTGTCGGCATTTACTCGGCGATTCGCCAGGATACAGCCGCGGACTATGTGGGACGCATCCTCGCGATTCTCGGCCTGGCCACGCCGAACTTCTGGCTAGGCACGATGGTGATGATCTACCCGGCCATCTGGTGGAGATGGTCGCCCCCGATGGAGCTGGTGCCTTTTGCCGAAGACCCGTGGGGCCACCTGGGGATTCTGGTCATTCCCAGCGTGATTCTGGGAACGGCCCTCTCGGCCGGCACCATGCGCCTGACGCGCACCATGATGCTGGAGGTGCTGAGGCAGGACTATATCCGCACCGCCTGGGCCAAGGGGCTCAAGGAACAAACGGTCGTGCTGAGACACGCCATCAAAAATGCCCTCATCCCGGTCGTCACCCTGGTCGGCTTGCAGTTACCGCTCGTGGTCGGGGGGGCTGTCATCATGGAGAATCTCTTTAACCTGCCGGGCCTGGGCCGTCTCCTGGTGGATGCCCTCTCGGAACGGGATTACCCGGTGGTCTCCGGAGTAAACCTGTTTTTCGCCTGCATCGTTTTGTTGAACAATCTCATCATCGACCTCCTTTATGCCTATTTGGACCCGCGGGTGCGATATGAGTGAACCCAGGCAACAGAACCGGCTGATGGATTTCTTCATCAGGCTGCTCAAGGAAAAACCCCTCGGGATGCTCGGCGGAGTGATCATTGTGCTCTTGATCGGGGTCAGTCTCTTTGCCGATGCGCTGTCACCTCATCCTTATAATAAAACCCACTTGAGAGACCGGATGCAGGAAGCCTCGGCCCAGTATCTCCTCGGCACCGACCACGTCGGGCGGGACTTGTTGAGCCGCCTGATTCATGGAGCGCGGATTTCCTTAGGAGTCGGTCTGGCCGCGACCACGCTCAATGTGCTCGTCGCGCTGTTAGTGGGCGGCGTATCCGGATTCCTTGGGGGAAAAGTGGACCTGGCCATGCAGCGCCTGGTCGATGCCTGGATCGCCTTTCCGGGACTGCTGTTGTTGTTGACCATCATGTCCATCGTGGGACAAGGGTTGCTCCAGATCATCATGGTGCTGGGGATCGCCGGTGGGGTGGAAGGCTCCCGCGTCGTGCGGGGCGCGGTGATCGCCATTAAAGAGAATGATTACTTCCTGGCGGCGAAAGCCCTGGGCAGTCCCCTGCCCACCACCCTGAGGCGTCATGTGCTGCCCAATATCATGCCGCCCCTCATCATCATCTTCTCCATCAACATTGGTGCCGTCATCATGTCAGAGGCGGCACTGAGTTTCCTCGGCTTCGGACTGCCTCCGAACATTCCCAGTTGGGGTGGGATGCTCAGCCGGGAAGGACGGCTCTACATGGAGATGGCCCCCTGGCTGGCGCTCTGGCCCGGACTGTGCCTGACGATGGTCGTTTTCAGCCTCAACATGTTCGGTGATGCCATGCGCGACCTGATCGATCCCCGGTTGCGGGGTGGTGAGGGTAGTTACGGCGCAACGGCGAAACGCAAACGAAGCCTCCTGGCCCGTTTGCTCTCCCCATTCCATAATCAGGAACCACCTCTCCCAAGGTGATACTCTCTGCCAAACTCTTGCCATTTAATAGTTTTTAAATACGCTTTCTTCTTTTCAATCTGAATCGAATCTCGGGAAGGATCATAGTGGTAGTTGAGATTGTAATTCAATTTCGGTTGGCTGAGTACAGCGATATGAAAAATATTAATGTTGCTTCCCGAACACCGGGCAGAAGGCGTAATAATTCCAGGATGCCCCTCTCGACTCAGACGTTTTCCGATGGTTTGCGTGAAGAGATAATCATTGGAGATCAAATCAGGAAACGATTTTTCTTTTCCTACAAAATCCAGCAACACTGCTTGGCAGAGCACCTGATACATGGCCCGGTAGGAAATCTGACTTTTGTTCATTCCGAAGGCTTGATAAAACTTGATGGTGTGATAGGCTGATTCGCAAATGGCTGTTTCTTCCTCAAGGCTTCCATACCAAACCCCAAAACTCCCATCGGAAAAACGCGATTGGTTCCAATTTTCCTTAACAAATGGACGCTCGACGGCTTCTGAATAATGAAAGGCGCGCGCAATCATACCCGAAGGAACCTCACTTTTTGCTCCCATTTCTGATTGAATGGCGACTTGATTCAACACGGGATCTCCTTCATCCAGATCCTCAAAGACATTGATCGATGGAGAAGAGGAGATGATATTGCGATGGACATGACACTGGAGCCGCTTGGTCTGGGTTTCAAACAGGTCCATTATTGGCCACGATAAAAATCTAGAAAGCGCGCCACTTTGGCAACCCCAAACAGGCCTTGTTCTTTCATCACTTCTAAAGGCGTGTAATTATCCAGCAGCTGGTTACGTTGATGAATCCAATTTTGTTGGATCTCTTTGTCTTCCGGAAACAAGAGGACCAGGGACTTGTGAATGGACAACAGCAAACCGACTCGCTTGGACAAATCCCTTCCCCTGGGTAACACCCCAGCTCCCTTACGGTACTTTGTAATCAGGGTGCGGCTCTTAGGAGACTGATCCAGCAAATTGAGTTGGCTTGCCTGGTCCAACTGCCAGAGTTGAAACAGATTCATAATCAATCTGGTTTGTGCCGCGCGATACTCATAATTTGAAAGAGGACGTCCTTCAGCATTTATAACAGACTCCTGCATGATTTCTTCCCATTTTAAGTTTACATATATTTATTGTATGACTATATCTAAACCTACCAAGAGATTAGAGAGAAATCAAGCTTCTTGATATTTATATTTCATTTAATTAATCTCATTAAACCACCAGCTCTGCTGGTGCGAACCTAATAGGCTTTGCCGGTCAGACATGAGAAAAGTATCCGTGTCCGTTAGCCGTGCTCGTGCTCGTGAACGGTCAGTGAATTCGACGGCACATTTTGGTTAACATAGAAACAATGCGATGAAGTAACTGTTTCCCTTCGTCAAATAAAGGAGGCTGGATGATCTTCAACACGTTTAAAACATCGAGAATAGCAGCGCATTCCATTGCGGAACCTCGGGCAAATGCATAGAATCGTTGCTTGTCAGCAAAGGAATTTTTTCCACAGCCTTCTGCGATATTGAGAGGAATCGACCATGAGGCCCTTTTCAGTTGGTCAACTAAGGCTGAGTATCCTTTTGGCAATGTTTCGATGACTTGGACAGATAACGCTAAAAATTCGATGGAACATTGGTATACATCGAGTTTTTCATGATTTAACATGGCAGCCTTTTTCGTTCACGAGCACGAGCACGTCTTACGATGACGAACACGTTTTGCCCTCATACTGGGGGCCTCTTCAAGCCACCGGCTCTGCCGGTGGTGATGACTTTTTTTGCAAATCCTGCATTTTTTTACATTTGGGGGTTGACCTTACGCAAAAAAATATATATTGCTACAATCATGCCTTCACTAAGTTGTTTTAGTGAACTAGAGAGGGTTCCCGAATTGGAAGGGCAAGGGGGAATTGGAAAATCATGATCCCTGTCCTTGTTTCGTTCATTTTAGTAAGGAGAATCCAATGTGGAATTCACGTAAGCAGAAATTGAATTTTTATTCTTTCAATTTAATAAAAATAAAGGAGGACGTATGTCTATAAAAAAACGAAGGTACGCATGTTTCAAATCAATCCTTAATTTAAAACTTCAAATCGAAAGGGAAAAGATGGATCAACAAAAAAGCAAATCAACATTGAATGCAATCTTGCTGTCCCTCATCCTGATGGTAGCCGCCCTCGGGGTCAGTCCGGCTGCCGTGGCTGCCGAGAAAGAGATGGTGACGGACCCCACCACCGGAAAAATGGTGACCGCGCCTGAATATGGCGGGACAATAACCTATGGCTGGGGTGGAAGAGTAGGCGAGATTACAGACCCATTCTTCAATGGACTCGAAGCAGGCTGGCTCATCAACGGTGTCAATGAGAGGCTCGGCTACGGGAACTGGGCACTGGATCGGAACACATTTGACTTGAGAGATGAATTAGTCCCCATGTTTGCATACACGGGGAACCTGGCGGAAAGCTGGGAAACGCCCGACCCGCTAACGTATGTTTTCCACATTCGTCAGGGCATTCGCTACGCCCTGAATCCGGACAGTGAGGCCAGCCGCCTCGTAAACAATCGGGAGTTTACCGCCGATGATGTCGTATTTACCTATCAGCGCAACTTGGGCCTGGGTGACTTCACCGAACGTACCGAGCGACTTGGTACGGCTCACAAATTGCCATGGGCATCGGTAGATGCCACAGACAAATATACGGTTGTGATGAAAATGACCAAACCGGTCGTCGGTGGGTTACACACTATCCTGGAATCAGTTCAGGATTGGATAATACCCTCCGAGGTAGTCGAACGATACGGTGACTATAAGGATTGGCAGAACGTGGTCGGCACGGGGCCGTGGATGCTGACCGACTACGTCGAAGGCGCATCCAAAACCTTTATCAAGAATCCTGACTATTGGGGCTTCGACGAGAAATATCCGGAGAACCGACTGCCTTACGCCGACGAGATGAGAGCCCCGTTAATGTCAGAAGAGGCAACACGTATCTCAGCGCTGCGCACGGGCAAACTGGATATCGTAGGAAATGTTGGCGTCGTTAGCGTTGCCAGTGTCGATGTTGTCAGGAGCATCCAGAGGACCGACCCCGAAATTCAGATATCGTCATATTTCCTTCGGGCGCTTCAATCTTTTGCCATGAACATTCGTAACGCTCCCTTTGACGACATCCGGGTGCGCCACGCGCTGCAAATGGCACTGGACCTGGAGACGATTAACGAGACCTACTACAATGGTTTTGCAAGCTGGATCCCCATGGGGTTGATCCGCGTCCCGGAGTATCACAGCCCGTTTGAAGAGTGGCCCGAAGAAATCAAGCAATACTATAGGTATGACCCGCAAGGTGCAGAGAGGCTCCTCGATGAGGCCGGCCACCCGCGCGGCGCGGATGGCATTCGATTCAAGACCACCCTCCAGCACCGCGACGTCATCGATTTGGGCTACACAGAAATTGCTGTGGGCTTCTGGGCTGAAATTGGCGTTGATGTAACGATTGATATCATTGACACGGCGGCCTTGATCGCCAATAGAACAGACGCAAGTTATGAGATGATCACTGGCGACCTTGCGTTTTTGTTGGACCCTGCCATAGGTGTGGGCTTCTATCGCCCCAACCAGCACGTCTATGCGTTGACGGGCGGAGTCCAGACTCCTGAGCTGACCGCCGCCTTTGATGCCTTTTTTGCCGCGACGACCGTCGAGGAGCAGAAGAAAGCAGCTATAGAGTTTGATATGGCCATAGTGAAGCAGCACAATCAGGTATGGGGCCCTCTGGCTCCACAGTTTCAGTTGAGCCAGCCGTGGCTCAAAGGCTTCAACGGTGAAGTCGGGCTGGGATCTATAAGCGGTCACACCTTGATGGCCCGGCTTTGGATTGACCAGGATCTGAAGCGAGAAATGGGATTCTGAGCAAGAACGCCGGGAGCCTCGAGCTCCTCCGCGCTCATTGACCACGAAGAGATATGAGAGCTTACATCATCCGGCGTCTGTTGTTGTTCGTCCCCACCTTGTTCATCTTGAGCGTGCTGGTATTCCTGTCGGTACGCTTCATTCCCGGCGACGTCATCGACAACATGGTCGGTCGTATGGATTACGCCGGCGGTGAGCTCGACCGCGCGGCCATGGAACGTAGGCTCGGCTTGGACCTGCCGGTCCACGTGCAGTATGGACGCTGGATCGGTAGCATCCTCCTGCACGGCAGCCTGGGCGAATCCCTGATGGGAGGTTGGCGGATCGAGGAGCGGATATTCGATCGTTTGCCTGTCACCCTGGAGTTGGGCGTCATGGCCATTCTCATCGGACTGGTCGTCGCACTGCCCGTCGGTATTTACTCGGCGATTCGCCAGGATACGGTCGCGGACTACGCGGGTCGCATCCTCGCGATCCTCGGCCTGGCCACGCCGAACTTTTGGTTGGGCACCATGGTGATGATCTACCCGGCCATCTGGTGGGCCTGGTCGCCCCCGATGGAACTGGTACCTTTTGCCGAAGACATGTGGAGTCACCTGGGGATCCTGGTCATTCCCAGCCTGATTCTGGGGACGGCCCTCTCGGCCAGCACAATGCGCCTGACGCGCACCATGATGCTGGAAGTATTGCGGCAGGACTATATCCGCACCGCTTGGGCCAAGGGACTTAAGGAGCGGGTCGTCGTGCTGAGACACGCCATCAAAAATGCCCTCATCCCGGTCGTCACCCTGGTCGGCTTGCAGTTACCGCTTGTGGTCGGGGGCGCAGTTATCATGGAGAACCTCTTTAACCTGCCGGGCCTGGGCCGGCTCCTGGTCGAGTCCCTCTCAGAACGGGATTACCCGGTGGTCTCCGGGGTCAACCTGTTTTTCGCCTGCATCGTTTTGTTGAACAACCTCCTGATCGACCTCCTTTATGCCTATCTGGACCCGAGAGTGCGATATGAGTGAACCCAGGCAACAGAACCGGCTGATGGATTTCTTCATCAGGCTGCTCAAGGAGAAACCCCTCGGGATGCTCGGCGGAGTGATCATTGTGCTCTTGATCGGGGTCAGTCTCTTTGCCGATGCGCTGGCGCCTCATCCTTATAATAAAACCCACTTGAGAGACCGGATGCAGGAGGCCTCGGCCCAGTATCTCCTCGGCACCGACCACGTCGGGCGGGACTTGTTGAGCCGCCTGATTCACGGGGCGCGGATTTCCTTAGGAGTCGGTCTGGCGGCAACCACGCTCAATGTGCTCGTTGCGCTGCTGGTCGGAGGCGTTTCCGGATTCCTGGGGGGAAAAGTGGACCTGGTCATGCAGCGCCTGGTCGATGCCTGGATCGCCTTTCCGGGACTGCTGTTGTTGTTGACCATCATGTCCATCGTGGGACAAGGGTTGCTCCAGATCATCATGGTGCTGGGGATCGCCGGTGGGGTGGAAGGCTCCCGCGTCGTGCGGGGTGCCGTAATCGCCATTAAAGAGAATGATTACTTTCTGGCGGCGAAAGCCCTGGGCAGTCCCCTGCCCACCACCCTGAGGCGTCATGTGCTGCCCAATATCATGCCGCCCCTCATCATCATCTTCTCCATCAACATTGGTGCCGTCATCATGTCAGAGGCGGCATTGAGTTTCCTCGGCTTCGGTCTGCCCCCAAACATTCCCAGTTGGGGAGGGATGCTCAGCCGGGAAGGACGACTCTACATGGAGATGGCCCCCTGGCTGGCGCTCTGGCCGGGGCTGTGCCTGACGATGGTCGTTTTCAGCCTCAACATGTTCGGAGACGCCATGCGGGACCTGCTCGATCCCCGGCTGCGGGGCGGGGAGGGCAGTTTCGGCACCGCAAAGAAACGCAAACGAGGATTCCTCTCCCGTTTGCTCTCCCCATTCCATCATCAGGAACCACCTCTCCCAAGGTGATACTCTCTGCCAAACTCTTGCCATTTAATAGTTTTTAATTACGCTTTCTTCGCATCCGCTTATTGGTCAACGCCTGCTACTGCGTCCGGCATTTCCGTAGTCAGGAAAACTTTCAGGGCTGATCAGTTTATTTCAGGGTTGAAGAACAGAGGGCACTAACCAGGAGTTTCTTGCGCAGGGTCAAAAAATCGATCAAAACCTTTTTTCTTCAACCCTTTCTTGAGAGTTTTATCACCTGTCCATATCAGTCCGTCCAACTCCAGAGTGAGGGCTACATGAGGCGTATCTTTCTCATCAATCTCCTGACAAAGTTCAAAAGCCTTCTTCCAATGATTTGCCCCAATCAATTCTTCCTTAGATAGATTCAGTCGTTTCGTCAGTAAATAGAGGAGCTGTATGGTCTCTTCTTCTGATAATTGGCTGAATTGGATGATCGTTTCTTTATGTTTAAACAATTCTACAAAAACCAACTCGCAAATAAAGAAGGAAAATTCTTTATTGAAAAGGGTTTGAACAAAGTGAGAGTCAGAACGCAGGAGGGAAGAAAATAAAATATTCGTATCGACTATGATTGGTGTTTTTATCAACTTTTGATCCCTGTTATTTTTTTAAGACTTTGCCAGACCTGTTGATCTACTACCTCAGCCAGGGAATCCACTTGGTTTTCCGTCAGGGCACTTCGACTTTTGATCGACTCTATTTGCAAATAATCTAGAAGATCTGTCAAGGCTTCTTTACTGACAGAATCTTTGGGAAGACGAATCACAATATCCTGATTTTCATAAGCGATTTGATACATGTCTTTCATAAAAATCCCCTTGTTTTATCTAAATTTATAGTGTCAAAACTTTCAAGAATCCCCTTCATTTTGTCGACCAAAGCACTGTTCTGGTAAAGACAGTCTGAAGGTTGCGTACCACAGCCTCACTTTGGATTATCTTCTTTTGCAAATTATCATATCAATGCATAAGATAAAAGCACGGTCTTCACAAAAGCGGATTTCCTGATCCGGTTGCTCAAGGAGAAACCCCTGGGGATGGCCTGCAGGGTGATCGTCTTGCTCTTGATTGTTGTGGCCATCTTTATCGATGCGCTGGCGCCTCATCCTTGGATACGGATTTGGGAGTCTCTTAATTATCTTTTTTAGAGCTACTTGCTTTCCATTCTCATTCTTCCGAGGTTTCCTCCCGGCCTGCGCGCTCCTCTCCAAAGCCAAAATGCGTCGCAACATATGTCCTGAAACAGATCAGAAAAATAAATCAAAAAAAAATATACCAGTATCCTCAATAATATTAGTGACTTGCATTTCAACTCAAAAAAAAAATAAAAAAATTCAGATAAAATACTTGAAATATATATTGCACCTATTGTACCATTGAATTTCCTGCGGAAAAAGGGAAGTGAATCAAGTATTTTGAAAGCAATTCCTCGTTCCCGGGAATCGTTTTTGTCTCATTCGTGCGGTTAAGCGCACGTTCTTTCATTGCTCTTTCATTATAAAGGTATGCATGGATATTAAACAAATTCTCACCCCTATCCCGGGGTTAAACCTGGCAGACGTTGTGTCTGCTGTACAAAAACTTGTCCTCCCAAAAGCGGGGACCCGATTCGCTCAATGGTATAGCGAATCTTCTTATTTCATCTCGAGTGTAGGAGGAATCATGCAAAAAAGTAAAAGAGGAAAAATGCAATCATTGTTACTAACCCTCATCCTGATGGTCAGCACCCTCTGGGTCGCTTTGGCCGTCGCGGCTGAGAAGAAAATGGTGATGGACCCCACGACCGGGGAGATGGTGACCGCGCCGCAGTATGGCGGGACCTTGACCTATGTCCATGCAGCAAACGTGACCCAGATTGACACCTACTACTGCTGCGGGGGGCCGTGGGTCATCGCCGGCGTCGTCGAGACGCTAGGCATGGCGGACTGGGGAATAGATAGGAATGAATGGACCTTTCCCCCATCGTACCTGGATTCTAAAGTGATAAAAGGGCTGCTGGCGGAAAGCTGGGAAATTTCCCCGGACGGCCTCACCTGGACCTTCCATATCCGTAAGGGCGTTCGCTGGCATAATAAGCCACCGATGAACGGGAGAGAGTTTACTGCTGCTGATGTCGAATACAACTTTCACCGTATAATGGGAAACGAGTTAACAGGGACCGAGTTCAGTGAAGCCGAACCCGGGGTGTGGATGATGGCTTATGGGACGCTGCGAATGGAATCGATAACAGCGACCGACAAATGGACGGTTGTTTTTAAGCTGAGCCAGTTTGACCTCAATGCGCTTGTGAATATCGCCACCACGTACAGTGGTTATATGTTTCCCCCTGAGGTAATCGAGGAATCAAGGACTGCTGAAGTGCCACAGGGCATTATTAAGAGAGCGGATTGGAGGAACCTGGTCGGCACCGGGCCCTATGAGATCACGGACTGGGTCGAAGGCAGCTCTATAACCTATACCAAGAATCCTGACTACTGGGGCTACGACGAAAAATACCCGGAGAACCGCTTGCCCTATACTGACCAGGTAAGGAACCTGCTTATTCAGGAACCCGCAACAGTCGCGGCGGCACTGCGCACGGCTAAGATTGATATCATTAAGCACGATGGGGCCTATATGAATGTCGAATTTGCAGAGAGCATCAGGCGGACCAACCCCGAAATCAAGTTGTACAAGTGGGATTTTCGGTCGAACTACAGTTTGTCGGCTTATAATCCTTTCGTGCCGTCGCCACTTGACGACATTATGGTGCGCCACGCAATACAGATGGCACTGGACCTCGAGACCATTGTAAATACCTACTTTAAGGGTCACGGCAAGTGGAAACCTCAGGGGAAAGTAGGGGACAATATCATCGGCGGGTATAGAAACCCATTTGAAGAGTGGCCCGAGGAGGTCAAGCAATACTGGATCTATGACCCGGAAGGTGCCGAGAAGCTCCTTGATGAGGCCGGGTTTCCGCGCGGCGCCGACGGCGTTAGATTCTCGCTCCCCCTGGTACTCCGCTCTAACACTGATTTGGGCTATCTTGAAATAGTTAAAGCCTACCTTGCTGAGATTGGCATTGCTGGAGAGATTGAGACAGTAGACCGCCCTACTTGGATGGCTATGGCCGAGGAAGGTACTTGGGGCGGGGGCGGGTTAGCGTTGCAGGGGTGGCATCTGGGCCTCGACTATCCCCCTACCAGCGCGTGCTATGCGCCCTCGAAATTTTACATGAAGCTTCCGGATGATCCGGTCCAAGAGGCAATGCATGAAGAGGTCATGGCCGCTACCACCCTTGAGGAGCAGGCGAGGCTGGTTAAAGCGTGCGAATGGCACCAGATATTGAAGCACGAGCATATATGGGGTCCTAAAATTCCGCAGTTTTACGCGAGCCAGCCGTGGGTCATAGGTTTCAACGCTGAAGGCGGTCTGTCCGTCCAGAGCAATAATGTTGCCATCTTCGCCCGGCTCTGGATTGACCAGGAATTGAAGGACAAGAGCCAGTGGTAGGCCGACTGGAAGTACTTATGGACCGGGCAGGACTGCCCGGTCCACTCTAGGATACCCCGCGTTTCCCTGCCAATATCAAAAATGATGAGGTGTGCGAGATGAGAGCCTATATCATCAGGCGGATATTACTGATCATCCCCACCCTGTTTATCCTGAGCATCATCGTCTTTCTCTCGGTGCGCTTCATCCCGGGCGATGCAATAAACGTAATGGTGGGAATGCTGGTGTCAGAGGAGTACCTGGGGGGGGCATGGGAGATTGACCGTGAAGCTCTTGAGCGTATGCTGGGACTGGACGTGCCTGTCTACGTGCAGTATGGACGCTGGATAGGAGTGTTGCCGACCCCTGACTGGCTTACCGGTGAGTCCCACTTTAAAGGTCTCCTCCAGGGCAGCCTTGGCACGTCACTGTTTGGCCAGTGGGCGGTAGAGGAGAAGCTAATAGGTAGATTGCCGGTAAGCCTCGAGCTTGGTGTCCTGTCCATCGTCATCGGGTTGGTGATCGCGCTGCCCGTCGGCATCTACTCGGCGATTCGCCAGGATACCGCCACCGACTACGTGGGGCGCTCCGCGGCCATCATCGGCATGGCCACTCCCAACTTCTGGCTGGCCCTGATGGTGATGATCTTCCCGGCGATCTGGTGGGGTTGGTCGCCCCCGATGGAGTGGGTTCCTTTCACCGAAGACCCGCTGGGCAATCTCGGGATTCTCATCATTCCCAGCCTGATTCTGGGGACGGCTATGTCTGCCACCACCATGCGGATGACGCGCACCATGATGCTGGAGGTGCTCCGGCAGGATTATATCCGCACCGCCTGGTCCAAGGGGCTCCGGGAGCGGATCGTGGTGATAAGACACGCCATTAAAAATGCCCTCATCCCGGTCGTGACCCTGATCGGCATGCAGTTGCCACTCCTGATCGGGGGCTCGGTGATCATGGAGAACATCTTTACCCTGCCGGGGATAGGCGATCTCTTGCTGAATGCACTCAAACTCAGAGACTACCCGGTGGTCTCCGGAGTGAACATGTTTTACGCCTCTCTCGTGATGGTGATCATTCTCCTGACCGACCTGATTTATCCCTATTTGAACCCCAGGGTGCGGTATCAATAGTCGCTGGCGCGACATAGGTATTCGGTGTTAACCAGGAAAACGGTAGGGCCGGGTAACGTCCCGGCCAAAACATGAGCATTAGAGAAATCATGCCCCATATTCCCCCACGTTAGGATGGTCACAATCAGTGGTATTATGTGACGGTGATCACTCAATAACGACAACTTCTCTTTGCGGATACGGACCCTTGTGAGATCTTAAAACAAGCGTTTCGTGAGGAACGAAAACACCATCCTTTCCGTTTAGCAGGCCTTGTTATTTTACCGGATCATTGGCATGCTTTGATTCGTCCGAATGACGGTGGGGTGATTGAAACCATCGTGGGAAATATCAAAAAGAAAGCATGGTCTGATATTGCTGCCCCTCGCCCCACCATTTGGCAACCCCGTTTTTTGGATCACCGTATTCGTAATCAGGAAGATTTCGCTTATCATTTGGAATACATCCGATTGAATGCCATCAAGCATGGATATGCCGAATCTCCAGAAGAATATCAATGGTGTTTTATCCATCAACACCCCTTTGGAAAATGAAACCCTGGTTTGAAAACGACAATAATTTAACGTTTTTGGCCGGGGCGTCACCCGGCCCTACCGCAATGATGATAATGGTTGAAATTAGGCTCAATCCCAGCAAACACCTTATACCTAAAAGCTATGTCGCGTGAACGACAAAATAAAAGGAACTAAAAAATATGACCGACACCTTAGAACAACCCTCCTCCATGCCTGGATCGTTTTCCCGGGACTGATCCTGTTGCTAACGATCATGTCCATCGTGGGGCCGGGATTCCCCAGATCATCCTGGTCCTGGGGATTAGCGGAGGCATCGGCGGTTCCAGAATCATCAGAGGCGCCGTGATCGGCATTAAGGAGAATGATTACTTTCTGGCGGCAGAGGCGACTGGCAACCGAAGCGTGAGAACCCTGATCCGACATGTCGTGCCCAATATTATGCCGGTCATCATCATCGTTTTCAGCATCAGCATCGGAGGCCACATCCTCAGCCTGGCTTCGCTGAGCTTCCTCGGATTCTGGCTGCCCCCCGGCAGTCCTGACTGGGGAAGTTTGCTCAGCATAGAAGGGCGTCAGTACATGGAGCAGGCGCCCTGGTTGGCGCTCTGGCCGGGGCTGTGCCTGACGATGGTCGTTTTCAGCCTCAACATGTTCGGAGACGACATGCGGGACCTGCTTGATCTCCGGCTGCGGGGCGGTGAGGGCAGTTACGGCGCTACGACGAAGAAACGCAAACGAGGATTCCTGTCCCGGTTGATCAATCCTTTCAACGGCTAAGCGCACGAAAGAAGGATCAATTTTTCTCGGAAACCTTCTAAAAGATCCTCAAATGGAAGGAGGCGGTCAAAAATATCAGAGGTTGCCACTTGGGAATCGAGCGTTCACGCATAGATCAAAAACGGACGCAACGACAGATGTTTGGGGGTTTTAATTTTATCATCTTTTGCCTCACTTTCTCAATCACTGATTTGATTGAGGATAGGTGATTCTTTACCAAAGGCTTTGCGCATGCGCATATTTCAAAAGATTGTTATCTTTAGTCAAGATGGTCGCATTTTCCTCTCGAGCAGTGGCTACAATGATTTGATCAGCAGGATCATTATGAAAAGGTTGGGGTAATACGGTTGAGCGGTAGGCAATCTTAAGAGAAAGAGGAATCAGCTGAATTTTGGGCATCTCCAAGGCCTGGGTTAACCAATCTTCAGGATTGCAGGAAATCCCAATTCTTCTTTTCTCCAGAAGTTTGCAGAATTCCCAGGGTGAAATCGCCGATAACAGCAGCGCTTCATATCCACTCGGTTCTGAAATCAAATGCTTGACCTTTGAAGAGAGCTGGTTGGGATTCAAATGCCACCAAATCCAAGTGTGGGTATCTAATAAATATTTCATCAACCCACTTCCCACATCTCTGCCCCCAAAGGAGAGACGATGTCTTCTTCAAATACCAAAGTATCGGCAAGACGACCTGGTTTCGTCAATGAGGTTTCCTCTCCATATGGCGTGATCTGGGCCAAAGGAATGCCCCTTTTTGTGATGATGATGCTTTCACGATTTTGAGCGACTTGAACCAGCACCTTCAACGCATGCGCTTTGAATTGGCTGATGGCCATTGTCTTCATAGCTCCTCTCCTTCCTTATCTAAAGCACTTGTATTTTGAGAAATGACTAAATTAATAGTACCCTGGTCATATATTATAGTCAATCTCTAAAATGTAAAGAATAATCAACGAGCATGAACGCTATCACAAAAATAGGGCATTATCCCAGAGGAATTGCTTGTAAGATGAACAGGAATGTTTTCTCAATATATTACAAGAATTGCTGGAGCGTATGTCCGGTGAATCGTGTAGTTATCTCAAAATTCATACAGATTCAACCGGTGGAACGTCACCCCAGTCAAAGTAATCTTCCAACTCATAGCGCATGATAGCAGGGAGAGGAGGAGCCCTTTCGGTTACTTATTCAATATGACATTTCCGATTTGGCAACTCTCACCTTCAAGAAAAATTGGAGCATTTTCTATAAGTCTGTCCCAGGTTTCCAACTAAGGGGCTTCAATAGAAAAAGGGCAGGTAAATAATATCGTTCCAGGAAGGGCGGGATTATCCAATTTTTTCAAGGACTGACACAGAGAAGAGCGAGGATCAGGTCCGGGACAAGCTTTACATGCTCCTCCTTAAACAGTAGGTCCGGTTGACGTCCCGGCCAAAACATTCGTATTAGAGAATCCATGCCCCTTATTCCCCCACGCTGGAATGGTCCCAATCAGTGCTAATCTTTAACGATGAACACCCACATTGATCGATTGAACAATATCATGAGAAAACGTGAAAGCGATTGGTCTTCCCCTGGAATTTTTTTTCACCGATATTGAACTGAACGGCTTCTGACTGTCCCCGGATTTGAGCAGATTTATTGTATTTTTAATTTTTTTTTGCGAATCCCGCATTTATTTTACATCAGGGGGTTGACATTTCATTTTATTGTGCTATAAGCATGTCTTCGTTAAGTTGTTTTAATGAAAGAAGAGGGTTCCCGATCGATGGAACAGTATCGTGGGAGGACTTGAAAACGATCGATCCTCCCCGGGAATCATTTTTTAATGATAACTAAACGGGTTTTCAGAGACCTGAATAGTTACGCAAAATTTAAGTAAAGTAGGAGGAATCATGCAAAAAAGTAAAACAGGAAAAATGCAATCATTGTTGTTAACTCTCATCCTGATGGTTACCACCCTCTGGGTCGGTTTGGCCGTCGCAGCTGAAAAGAAAATGGTGACCGACCCCACGACCGGGGAGATGGTGACCGCGCCGCAGTATGGCGGAACCTTGACCTATGTCCAACCAGGATATGAAGAGAACGAGATTGACGGTCCTGGGAGGGGAGGGACTTATTACATCGGGGGCGTTGTAGAGAAGCTGGGCATGGCTGACTGGGGAGCAGACAGGAGTAAATTGACATATTTTATCCCAGGAGGGTACTTCCCTTTAGATTTCGTAAAAGGGCAGCTGATGGAACGCTGGGAAATTTCCCCGGACGGCCTCACCACTACCATCCACATCCGCAAGGGCGTTTACTGGCACGACAAGCCCCCGATGAACGGTCGGGAGTTCGATGCCTACGATGTCGAATTCAACTTTCACCGTCTATTGGCCCTGGGCGAGTTCAGTGAAACCGAACCTCCCTGGCTTGTCTCTGTGAAGAGTCTCACCGGTGCACCGGAATCGGTAACGGCCACCGACAAATGGACGGTTGTTTTCAAGCACAAGCAGTTTAACCTCAATTGGATTCAGAATACCGTCACCAACTGGTTTGCTAATATGATGCCCCCTGAGGTAATCAGGCGAGACGGCCAGATTAAGGTAGGGGATTGGAAGAACCTGGTCGGCACCGGGCCCTATGAGATCACGGACTTGGTCGAGGGCAGCTCGATAACCTATACCAAGAATCCTAACTATTGGGGCTACGACGAAAAATACCCGGAGAACCGCTTGCCCTATATTGACGAGTTAAGGAACCTGCTTATTCGGGAACCGGCAACAGTCACGGCGGCACTGCGCACGGCTAAGGTTGATGCGATTATCACAGCTGCGTCCTATGCGAATATCGAATTTGCAGAGAGCATCAAGCGGACCAACCCCGAAATCCAGTTGCACAAGTGGGATTATCGGTCGAACCACAGTTTCGCCGTTACTAATGTTTTCGTGCCGTCGCCCTCTGACGACATCATGGTGCGCCACGCCATCCAGATGGCATTGGATCTCGAGACCATTAACGAGACCTACTTTTCCGGTCATGCCAAGTGGTTACCTCAGGGACGAATAGGGGACGGCATCGGCAGGGGGTATAGGAACCCCTTTGAAGAGTGGCCGGAGGAGGTCAAGCAGTACTACCGGTTTGACCCGGAAGGTGCCGAGAAGCTCCTTGATGATGCCGGGTTTCCGCGCGGCGCGGACGGCGTTAGATTCACGCTCCCCATTTTAGAAATCTCAGCCTACAGCGATAGGGGCTATCTTGAAATAGTTCAAGCCTACCTTAATGAGATTGGCATTGCTGCGAAGATCGAGGCAGTGGACCAAGCTACTTGGAGAGTTATAAACGGGGACAAGACTTGGGATGGGTTAAACTTTACGGCTATGGGCCTGGATTATCCCCCTGCCGGCATGTGTTATCAGCCCTCCACTGCGACATGGACTTCGGGGGCGAAGGGGCCTGATCCGGTTCAAGAGAAAATTGCTTTAGCCGTCCAAGCCGCTACCACCCTTGAGGAGGAGGCGAGGCTGGTTAAAGAGTGCGATATGCACATGATAAAGAAGCACGAGGATATATGGGGTCCTAAAGTTCCGCAGTTTACCGCGGTGCAGCCGTGGGTCATAGGTTACAACGGTGAAGTCGAAGTGAACAACCAGGACAGGACTTCTATCTACGCCCGTCTCTGGATCGACCAGGAGCTGAAGAAAGAAATGGGGCATTAGTACTTGTGGACAGTCCCCCTTTGCCAAAGGGGGTAAGAGGAGTATCCCATGAGAGCCTATATCATCAGGAGGTTATTGCTGATCATCCCCACCCTGTTCATTTTGAGCATCATCGTCTTTTTCTCGGTGCGCTTCATCCCCGGTGATGCAATTGACGTAATGGTGTCAATGATGCAATTGGACATGTTCGGGACGGGAGTCGAGATTGACCGTGAAGTTCTTGAGCGTATGCTGGGACTGGACGTGCCTGGCTACGTGCAGTATGGACGCTGGATAGGAGTGTTGCCAACCCCTGACTGGCTTACCGGTGAGTCCCACTTTAAAGGTCTCCTCCAGGGTAGCCTTGGCACGTCACTGTTTGCCCAGTGGGCGGTAGAGGAGAAGCTGATAGGTAGATTGCCGGTCAGCCTCGAGCTGGGTGTCCTGTCCATCGTCATCGGGATCGTGATCGCGCTGCCGGTCGGTGTGTACTCCGCCATTCGCCAGGATACGGCCGCCGATTACGTGGGGCGCTCCGCGGCCATCATCGGCATGGCCACTCCCAACTTCTGGCTGGCCCTGATGGTGATGATCTTCCCAGCGATCTGGTGGGGTTGGTCGCCCCCGATGGAGTGGGTTCCTTTCTCCGAAGACCCGCTGGGCAATCTCGGGATTCTCATCATTCCCAGCCTGATTCTGGGGACAGCCATGTCTGCCACCACCATGCGGATGACGCGCACCATGATGCTGGAGGTGCTCCGGCAGGATTATATCCGCACCGCCTGGTCCAAGGGGCTCCGGGAGCGGGTCGTGGTGATAAGACACGCCATCAAAAATGCCCTCATCCCGGTGGTGACCCTGATCGGCATGCAGTTGCCACTCCTGATCGGGGGCTCGGTGATCATGGAGAACATCTTTACCCTGCCGGGGATAGGCGATCTCTTGCTGAATGCACTCAAACTCAGAGACTACCCGGTGGTCTCCGGAGTGAATATGTTTTACGCCTCCCTCGTGATGGTGATCATTCTCCTGACCGACCTGATTTATCCCTATTTGAACCCCAGGGTGCGGTATCAATAGTCGCTGGCGCGACATAGGTATTCGGTGTTAACCAGGAAAACGGTAGGGCCGGGTAACGTCCCGGCCAAAACATGAGCATTAGAGAAATCATGCCCCATATTCCCCCACGTTGGGATGGTCACAATCAGTGGTATTTTGTGACGGTGATCACTCAAAAACGACAACTTCTCTTTGCGGATACGGACCCTTGTGAGATCTTAAAACAAGCGTTTCGTGAGGAACGAAAACACCATCCTTTCCGTTTAGCAGGCCTTGTTATTTTACCGGATCATTGGCATGCTTTGATTCGTCCGAATGACGGTGGGGTGATTGAAACCATCGTGGGAAATATCAAAAAGAAAGCATGGTCTGATATTGCTGCCCCTCGCCCCACCATTTGGCAACCCCGTTTTTTGGATCACCGTATTCGTAATCAGGAAGATTTCGCTTATCATTTGGAATACATCCGATTGAATGCCATCAAGCATGGATATGCCGAATCTCCAAAGGAACATCAATGGTGTTTTATCCATCAACACCCCCTTTGGAAAATGAAACCCTGGTTTGAAAACGACAATAATTTAACGTTTTTGGCCGGGGCGTCACCCGGCCCTACCGCAATGATGATAATGGTTGAAATTAGGCTCAATCCCAGCAAACACCTTATACCTAAAAGCTATGTCGCGTGAACGACAAAATAAAAGGAACTAAAAAATATGACCGACACCTTAGAACAACCTTCCTCCATCAGTGAGCCCAAGCGACGGGGCCGACTGGCGGAATTCTTGATCAGGCTGGTCAGGGAGAAGCCGCTGGGTACTGTCTGCGGGATGATCATCTTGATCTGGATTTTTGTGGCGATCTTTGCCGATGTGCTGACCCCTTATCCCCCTGATAAAATCCACTTGAGAGACCGGTTTCAGGGCTCATCCGCCCAGTATCTCCTGGGGACCGACCACATCGGGCGAGACCTCTTGAGCCGCCTGATCCTGGGGGGGCGTCTTTCCATCCTGATCGGTCTGTCCATCACCGCGCTCAGTACGGTGATCAGTACCCTGATCGGCGGCACTTCCGGATTCATTGGGGGTAAGTTTGACATTATAGTGCAGAGGGTTGTCGATGCCTGGATAGTTTTCCCGGGACTGATCCTGTTGCTAACGATCATGTCCATCGTGGGGCCGGGGATCCCCCAGATCATCCTGGTCCTGGGGATAAGCGGAGGCATCGGCGGTTCCAGAATCATCAGAGGCGCCGTGATCGGCATTAAGGAGAATGATTACTTTCTGGCGGCAGAGGCAACTGGCAACCGAAGAATGAGAACCCTGATCCGTCATGTCGTGCCCAATATTATGCCGGTCATCATCATCGTTTTCAGCATCAGCATCGGAGGCCACATCCTCAGCCTGGCTTCGCTGAGCTTCCTCGGATTCGGTCTGCCCCCCGGCAGTCCGGACTGGGGAAGTTTGCTCAGCATAGAAGGTCGTCAGTACATGGAGCAGGCGCCTTGGTTGGCGCTCTGGCCCGGGCTCTGCCTGACGATTATCGTCTACTCCCTCAACATGTTCGGCGATGCCCTCAGGGACCTGCTCGATCCCCGGCTGAAGGGCGGTGAGGGCAGCTATGGTACCGCAATGGTGAAACGTAAACGAGGATTCCTCTCCAGACTGATCAACCCCTACAAATGGTAAGCGCACCAAAAAAACCTTCAATCAATTTATTAATTCGTTTGAGTGTCTTTTTGTCTTGGGATTGCCAATAGATATAACCTTGCCAGGCTTCATCAGTCCAAGCTAACTTTCTACTCATCTATTAATTCTCTTTCCTGGATGTTTTTCCTTTTATATTGTTGGATTTTACAAATGAGCAGTGTTTGCTGGTGATCTGAGAAGATGAAGGGTCTCCATATAACCATTGAAGGTTTCTAAGGACATAACAACTGCATCTTCTGAGTCACGGCGGGTAATTACGGTATAATCCGCATCCTCTACAACTTGATCTAAAAAGGATTTTAAATTGCTTCTGGCTTCACTGATATTAACAATTCGCATAATTTCTTCCTTTTTTGTATTGTTTATTGTACAAGTATTATCGGAGTTTGTTGATATGTCCAGTATTTTGTACAAATGTGAAAGGTACGGACTATCGCCGCAGTGTACCAGAAGCGAGGATTGAGCGTTGAGTTCAATAAACCGGATCCGGGTCTTCTGGTGGTCGGGTTTTCCAACGACGGTGCATCCAGAAATACTGTTGAGGATAGAGGCGGATAAATTTTTCGAAAATATTGCTGATTTCCTGGGTGATGTTGAGTTGATCCAATTCTTTATTTCCTGTTTGCTCATAGTTCAAGCGTAGAAAAAAAACCTCGAGTTTGTCTCCAACAAAGGGGGCAAACACCATAATGATGGGGCTTTTGCGCGCGAGGTGAAATCCTGCAACACTTTTTGGCATGGTGGCAGTTTTGTTAAAAAATTTTACGAAAGTTGTTGATTTTCGATTATTTTGATCCGGATTGTACGCAAGAATATTTTGCTTGTTGAGAACTCGCATGAACCGAAAACGCGCCGATTCGCCTTTTCCAATGGTATCTGCACCAAAACTGGCCCGTGTTTGATTCTGGAGCCTGTCGACCAGGGGATTACTCTGGGCACCCACGTAAACATACATTTGATAACCCTTTTCAGCCAGGGCGGGAACAATCATTTCCCAATTTCCCAAATGAGCGCTGATCAAAAGAACCCCATTGTTTTCAGAAAGCGCTTCATCGAGAATCGCTAAATTGTGGAAGGAAACATATTCTGCGGTTCGGCCTTTCCAATAATCCATCCTGAGGATGGCGACTGCCATTTGAGCGGACCATTGATAGTTGGCGATGAGGAGATTTTTTCGCTCCTTTTGCGTCATTTCGGGGAAGGCGATATTGAGATTGGTTTGAACGATTTTGTGGTTCACCCGAAAGACATAATACAACAACACGAAAATGATGAATCGGTAGGCCTTCAAAGTTTTTTGCGAAGCATGCAGGACTCCCTTTTTGAGAAATTTGACAATGAAATATTCAATACGGTGCTTGAAACGAATTTTTACCGGTATTTCTTCAACCATTGACGAGTTGACAGGTAGTCGAGGCAGGATGGTCCGATTTTTTCAAATGTACGGAGGCATGTATTCAGGGCTAAGAGGTCGCTCGGTTTGCAAGTAGAATAAGTCGAAAAAAATCAGTGCGGTGTTTTTCTCAATATGACCACTCCTCCATTTTTACCAGGAACGGCACCTTGAAGCAGGAGAAGGTTATGATCGGGTAAAATTCTTGAAACTTTCAATCCCAGGACGGTGACATTCTTATTGCCGTATTGTCCCGGCATTTTCTTTCCCTTGAATACTCGAGCGGGAGTAGTGCATTGGCCAATACTACCTGTACGTCGATGACCCCGGTGTCCATGACTGGCAGGCTGTCCTCCGAAATTATGACGTTTTATGGTACCAGCGAATCCTTTGCCCTTGGACACCCCGGTTACCATTATTTTTTCGCCTTCTTGAAAAATACTTTGGTCGAATACCTGTCCCACTTCAACCTGCGATATGTCCGAAACTCTGAATTCTTTCAAATAGCGCATGGGTTTTTGATCTTTAAAATGTCCTTTTTGGGGTAGGTTGACCTTACGTACTTCGATTTCTTCATAACCCACCTGGACACTGTCATAGCCTTCACGCCCTTTTGTTTTTTTCTGGATCACCGTGGCAGGTCCTGCCTGGACGACGGTTACTGGAATTGACGTACCATCCGCTTCAAATACCTGGGTCATTCCAATCTTACGACCCAATATGCCATTCAACATGCTTACCTTTCTTTCAAAATGCGATTTATTGAATTTTTTTTATTTTATATGATTGAAAAAATTTTCACAAGAATGTTTTTGACAGGCAGTGATTCCGGATCGTTTCACCGGGAATCTTTGCTTTCGATTTCCAAGCGTTGAGGCTGCCAGGCGCGTTTTGGCAAGTCAACGAGTTGCAAATGAATGGTGACCGGAAATATCTGACGGGCAGACACTGCTTGCACGTAGACAAGCGCTCTACCTTCTTCTTCATTGATATTGATGTCCATTTCAGGTGATTTGAAATCCTGGATGGCGCCAAATTGCTGAGCGACTTCCGGGGTATTTTGCAAATAAGAAATTGCCGTTTGATAGGCAGCGGTTTTTTTTAGAATCAAAGGCTGGATCAGAAGTGCGCTGAAGAAATAACCAAAAAAAATGGTATTGGCCGTCATCAAACGAATAATAAAACGGCGGGGATTGGGATTTTCAATAACCACCGTTCGTATCCACCGGTCACCAATCCTGCGTCCATGACTGTCCGTCAACAGCAACAAACCCTCCAAGGGCAAAATCAATAAGGATAAATTTCTCAAAATCGTATTTGCTACAGATGGACTCTTCGATAAATCTTCCAATCGACGCACCGTGATGCCAAAAATGAATTTCCCCGGACTGCATCCCTTCCATCCATCTTTACAAAGCAACAGGAAGCATATTCCCAAATAGAGTGAAATGAGATTTCGCCATTTGGAGGAAGCGAGTTGCAGGTCCCAATGCTCCGGGTAACTGAGATAATTGAAAGTATTGACCAGGAGGAGGGCAAAGGCAAAATCCAGGATGAAAGCAAACAGTCGCTTGCCATGGGATGCGATTCTCAGTCTTTCACGTGTTGCAGTCATAGGCACCCCGGACTTATACGATTGAATTGAATGAGGTCGATGAATCTTTCATTTTCTTCGCATGCGCCAACATTTCTGATGCCAGACTCAAAGTTTGGGAGGTGATTTCCGCCCCTCCCATCAAACGGGCCAACTCGTGCACTCGTTCTTGCGGGTCGAGTGCCTGGATTGAGGTATAAGTCGCGTTCTGATGAATGGTTTTGGAAATTGCAAAATGGTGCTGGGAGAAGGAAACGATTTGTGGAAGATGCGTCACGCACAAAGCCTGACGCATTTTTCCCAAAGAATGCAATTTGTATCCAACCATTTCCGCTATACGCCCGCTGATGCCGCTATCGATCTCGTCAAAAATCAATGTTTCTACCGGATCAATCGAAAGGAGAACTGTTTTTAAGGCCAACATGATGCGAGCAAGCTCACCTCCGGATGCTACTTTAGCTAAACTACGGAGACTTTGCCCCGGATTGACGGATAATAAAAATTCCACGTGATCGATACCATCGGGGGTGTACTGCACGCTTCTTTCGGGATTCTTTTGGAATTTTGTCGCCAATTGCGTTTTGAATCTGACTTTGTCCATACCGAGTTGTATGAGTTCTTCTTTGACTTGCCGGTCGAATTTTTTTGCAACTCGCTGTCGTGCGGCAGATAAAATTTGAGATTGATGCTGCAGGGTGCTCCAGGAAGCTTTCATTTTTTCATCGAGCGTTTTTTCGCTCTCTTCCGGATTTTGCAATTGATCCAACTTTTCGGTGATTTGCTGAAAATATTGCAAGAGTTCCGGAATGGAACACCCGTATTTTCGTTTCAGTGTTTGAATCTGACTGAGTCTTTGATTGGTCCATTCCAAACGTTGCGGGTTTTCCAGGTATTGGGTGCTAAATTTACTGAATCCTCGACGTAAATCCTCGATTTGAAATAGACAATCTTCCAATGTGAGACGGAAATCTCTACAGGCGGGGTCTATTTTTTCGGCCTCTTTCAAGGATTGTCCAATCATTCCAAGGCGCTCCACGAGAGAACCGTCCTGGTCATAGAGAGCTTCCCGGGCTTCTGCGAATATCAATGCCAACTTGGAGGCATTGCTTAAAATTTGCGCTTCCCGGGAAAGAATTTCCTCTTCGTCGGCCTTCAAATCCATCTCCGAGATTTCTTTGTGCTGGAACTCGAGATCTTCCATTTGCCGGGCATCTTCTCGAAGCCGTTGTTGGAATGATTCGTATCTCTTCAAATCCTGTTGAAATGTGTGATAGGATGTATTGACTATCTCGCGCAAGTCTCTTAAATGTCCATAATCGTCCAGAAAATCAACATGGGAGGAAACTTGCAGCAATGCCTGGTTGTCGTGCTGGCCGTGGATGGTAACCAGCATTTTCCCCGATTCTTCGAGTGTGGCGCGGGTGACTGCGACTTCATTGAGAAAAATTTTTTGCCGGTTGTTGTCCTGGAGAATTCGTCGGATGATCAATTCCGATTCGAACGGGATATCGATTTTTTGCAAGATTCGTTGCACGTTTTTTAAATTGCTGATATCAAAAACTGCCTCGACCAAAGCTTGTGATTCACCGGAGCGGATCAGGGAGTAATCGGCTTTTTTACCAGTGATGAAGTGGAGCGCGTCAATGATGATGGATTTACCCGCGCCTGTTTCACCGGTTAAAATGGAAAATCCCTCATCAAATTCTATTTCAACCAGTCGAATGGTGGCTAAATTGTTAATCTTGAGGCGTAATAACATCAGGAATTAAAATGAAAAAAGGAACCTCTTTGAATGGCTGACGAACTACCGCGCTGTTTCATTGGGAGTCAAAAAATAGAAATATCAGAGACCATCACTGCCGACAATATAAAAATGGTTGACGCGAAGTATAGCATGTCGACTGTTTTCGCGGGGAAACCATCCTCACGCTTCTCATCTCGAGGGAAGGGTGAATTTCAAAGAAAATATTGTTCGGAGACATGATATTTAACCTGAGTTCGAGAAAAGCAATTAATAAATTCAATAGTTATGGAATCTTCATATCATAAGAGAATCCTTGTCATTCCTGCGAAAGCAGGAATCCAGAGATATGCAAACAGACAGAAATCTGGATCCGCGCTCCCTGCTCCCCGCTTTCATAGGGACAAGTTTAGCGCGGATGACTTATACACCAGGATAATCCAATTATCGAAGATTTATGTCGAACCCAGGTTAATTAAATTTTAGCAGGTATATTTGATGGGAGATAGTTTCGGACGTCTTTTTCGCATTACGACTTGGGGTGAATCGCATGGCGGAGGAGTGGGAGTCGTCATAGACGGTTGTCCCGCAGGATTACCCATCAGCGAAAAAGAAATTCAATTTGAATTGGACCGTCGCAAACCCGGACAAAGTCGTATCACGTCACACCGAAAAGAGAGCGATGAGGCAAAGTTGCTCTCCGGGGTTTTTAAAGGGAAAACCTTGGGATCGGCCATTTCAATCATGGTCTGGAATGAGGATGCGCGTTCCAAAGACTATGAAGCGCTGAAGGATCTCTATCGACCCAGCCATGCCGACTACACTTATGAAGCCCGCTATGGGTTGCGTAACTGGCAAGGAGGGGGGCGGGCCAGCGCTCGTGAAACGATAGGACGGGTAGCGGCAGGGGCCATTGCGAAAAAAATTTTGAAAACGCATTGCGGCATCGAGACGCTGGCGTACGTGGAACAAATCCATGATATCAAAGCGCAGGTAGAGAGGGAAAAGCTGACCTTTGAGCAAATCGAGAAAAATATGGTCCGATGTCCTGATGAATCTTGCGCGCCCGGAATGATCCGGCGCATTGAAGAGGCGCGAAAAGTCGGAGACAGCGTGGGTGGGATTCTTGCTGTTCTCGTACGAAACACCCCCCCGGGATGGGGCGACCCGATATTTGACAAACTCACCGCGGATTTATCCAAGGCGGTGATGTCCCTTCCTGCAACAAGAGGGGTTGAATTTGGATTGGGATTCGACTCGGTCCTCTTGACGGGTTCTCAACACAATGATCCTTTTGTGTTTAAAGATGAGCGGGTACGTACCAGGACAAATCATTCCGGCGGAATTCAAGGTGGTATTTCAAACGGCGAAGATATTCACATGCGAGTCGCTTTCAAACCCACCGCCACCATCAACTTTGAGCAAGATACGATAACACGGGACGGGAAAGCAACCAGATTGAAAGCAAAAGGAAGGCACGATCCTTGTGTTCTCCCTCGTGCGGTTCCCATGGTGGAAGCGATGGTGAATTTAGTATTGGTGGATCATTTTTTACGAACTTTGTCTAAAAAGAATCAAAATCTTTCACAAATGGTGAAAAGCAATTGAAATTTCTCCTTTGGCACTAGCTTTGCTTGCATAGTTGGCGAACAATTGTCAAGCTGTCTTTGGAGAGTGTCATGGAAAGAGACTACGAAGAGAAGGATTCTCGTTATCCCATTTTTCTGGTCATCTCAGGATTATTGTTATTTGCTGTTTCGGTTTTGATTCAAATCGCAATCATTTCTTCTTAATAATCCATTGTGCACTATGATGTGTTTAATGGGGATGCAGATGGAATTTGCGCGTTGCACCAGTTGAGGTTGGAAGTTCCTCGGGAGAGTGAGCTGATCAGCGGCGTCAAGCGTGACGTCAATTTACTGCAACGACTATCAGGGATTGAAGACAGCACCATCACGGTCTTAGACATTTCTTTGGATACGAACAGGGCCAGCCTGCTGGAACTGCTTTGCCGCCGCAATAAAATCCTGTATTTTGATCATCATTTCGCAGGAGAAATTCCTCGTTCCCCCGGATTGGACGTATTCATAGACACCGCTCCCAACGTTTGTACCAGTCTACTGGTAGATCGATACCTGCAGGGTCACTATCGAACCTGGGCGATAGCGGCTGCTTTCGGAGACAACCTCCACACGCCTGCCTGGGAATTATCTGCCTCCCTGGCATTACCGGAATTTCAAGTGCGACAACTTCGCGAATTGGGTGAGTTGATCAATTACAACAGTTATGGAGACGAGATCAAAGATCTGAATTATTCTCCAATTGCCTTGTACCAGGCATTAAAACCTTTCGAAGACCCTTGGGAGTTTTATCACCAGTCTGAAGTCGTATCGGTCTTAAAGTATAGCTACGTCGATGATCTGGAAAAAGCCAGGTCACATACTCCAATCAAGCAATGCGAGGCCGGTTCAATTTACCAATTCCCCGCACGGTCCTGGAGCAAAAGGATTGCAGGAGTTTTTTGCAACATCATTGCTCGTGAAGAACCTGAAAAAGCCCATGCGCTCCTGGTAGACAGGGGAGATGGAAATTTTTTGGTGAGTGTCCGTGCTCCAGTGAATCGTCCAATTGGGGCTGATCGCTTGTGCCATGACTTTCATACTGGGGGAGGCAGAAAAGCTGCTGCCGGGATCAATAAGCTCCCTGATACGAAAGTCGATTGCTTCCTGGAGCAATTCGAGTCGGTTTTTACTCATCACCCTTAAAGAGATTCACCATGCAAGATGGATATTTAAGATGTATTTGTCTATTGGCAGGAGGTTTGATTAATCTCATTAAACCACCAGCTCTGCTGGTGCGAACCTAATAGGCTTTTCCGGTCAGACATGAGAAACGTATCCGTGTCCGTTAGCCGTGCTCGTGCTCGTGAACGGTCAGTGAATTCGACGGCACATTTTAGTTAACATAGAAACAATGCGATGAAGTAACTGTTTCCCTTCGTCAAATAAAGGAGGCTGGATGATCTTCAACACGTTTAAAACATCGAGAATAGCAGTGCATTCCATTGCGGAACCTCGGGCCAATGCATAGAATCGTTGCTTGTCAGGAAAGGAATTTTTTCCACAGCCTTCTGCGATATTGAGAGGAATCGACCATGAGGCCCTTTTCAGTTGGTCAACTAAGGCTGAGTATCCTTTTGGCAATGTTTCGATGACTTGGACAGATAACGCTAAAAATTCGATGGAACATTGGTATACATCGAGTTTTTCATGATCTAACATGGCAGCCTTTTTCGTTCACGAGCACGAGCACGTCTTACGATGACGAACACGTTTTGCCCTCATACTGGGGGCCTCTTCAAGCCACCGGCTCTGCCGGTGGTGATGACTGCTTTGATGAGCAGTGGATGTGAATATAGCGAAAAGGAATATATGGCAAAAGTCAATATTGCTACCGAGTATCAACGCCTGGCGCAGCAAAGACAAGCGGCCCTGGTGGCCAATTAGAAAAAAACGAAGTACCAAGAAAACGCCTTGCATTCATTACATATTTATCGCAGATATTGGACCATCAAAATGCTCGGGAAATAAAGTGGGTTGAAATGAAGAAATTCGTTCCCCCTGGTGGGGTACAGTGCTTGCGAAAAAACACAGGATTTTTGATTGCACTATCTTTTGAAATGGAATATAAAGATATTAAACAACTCCTGACCCCCGTCGTGGGGCTGAGCGTGGCAGACACCGAGTCTGTTGCGAAAAACCGATTCACCCTATGCAGGATGAATCGTTCTTGTCACCCTCAATTAAAAGAGGTTTCTATGAGTACCAAAAAGAAATTTGTTGCCTCCCTCATGAGGCTGAACCCGGCAGGCTCCCGGTCTGCTGGACAAAAACCTGTCTTCGCAAAAGCGGGGATGCGATCCTTATTGTTCACCCTGACCCTGATGGTGGCCGCCTTTGGGGTTTTCCCGCTGGAGGGGTTGGCCAAAAAGATGGCCTGGGACCCCTCCATCAATAAGATGGTCGATGCTCCCCAGTATGGGGGGAGCTTGACCTTGGCCAAGAAGGATCATAGTTTAATGTATGATACTTGGGTGAGCGGTAGAGCAGCAGGTGAAATCAGTGGTATTGTCGAGAAACTGGGCATCTCGGACTGGTCCCAACCGAGGGACTCCTTTGCTTTGGTGAGTGGCTATATGCTGCCGCTCTTCGCCATTCGGGGAGCCCTGGCAGAAGGCTGGGAACAGAGCGACCCGCTCACGTACACCTTTTACATCCGCAAGGGTGTGCATTTCCATGATAAGCCCCCGGCCAATGGGAGAGAATTGACGGCCAAGGATATCGAATGGAACTATCACCGTTATTGGGGAAGCGGCAGTGGTTTCACCAAACCGAGCCCAGGCGCAGGGCTATTCGGAGAGTTACCGCTGGAGTCGATCACGGCCACTGATGAATATACGGTCGTTTATGAACTACCCCGCAGCAGAGCTACGGGGTATCGGAACTCAGCACAACTCCAACTCTAATTGCTGATGATGGAGCTTTTGATACTCGTTTTCAGAACCTTGATTTTTTACATACTGGCGAATAGCATCTTCGCTTGCAGCATGTCGCCCAACAGTGCTGATGAAGTATCCCTTTGACCAGAATTCGCCGCCCCATAGCTGCTTTTTGATGGAGGGCACTCTTTTGAAAATTTCTTTAGCTGTAATACTTTTGACTGTCTTTACAATCTTTGTTGGACTATATGAAGGGACTGATTGGATCAAGAAATGGACATGATCCCGATCTGTTCCTATCTCAATAAATGCAATCTCGTAACGCTGAGCAATTTCCAAGCTAATCTCTTTTAGAGTCATATCCACCTCATCGGTGAACACTACTCGACGGTATTTAGCCGGACAAACCAAATGGTACAATAATACCGAAACGTTATGACTTTTGTGGATATATTCGCTCATGAGAGCGAAAATACACCACACGAAAAAGCGAAGCAAGCTTCGGGGAATTAGACCCGAAGAGATTAAACTGACGGAGCCCCGCCTCAATGCCCCGAACGTGATCATGGACTGGTACAATCTCTTTATTTTCCCCCCCGAGACCATCCAGCAACATGGCGAAGGGGAAGATAAGATCCTGAAAGACTGGATGCACCTGGCCGGCACCGGGCCTTTTGAGATGACCGAGCGGCACGAAGGGGTCTCGATGACCTTTACAAAGAATCCGAACTACTGGAGCATGGACGAGAAGTTCCCGCAGAACCGCTTGCCCTACATGGACGGGTTCAGGGTTCTGCTGATGCCGGAAGAGGCAAGCTATATAGCAGCCCTACGCTCGCGAAAGGTGGATCACCTCGGCTGGCAGGGCCAATCCTATATCCAAAATGTCGACCAGTTTGAAAGCCTCAAGCGGACCAACCCCGAACTCGTGTTTCATGAGTACGTCGAACGGTCGAACTATTCTTTCGGGGTCAACACTCAGGTCAAACCCTTTGACGACATCCGGGTGCGTAAGGCCATGCAGATGGCCCTGGACCTGGAGACCATTAAAAATACCTACTATAAGGGGATTGGAGACACCACACCCCGTGGATTGTATGGGCTTGAATTCAAAGGGTATTATGTCCCCTTTGAAGAGTGGCCCGAAGAAGTCAAGCAAGCCCATAGGTATGACCCGGAAGGCGCGAAAAAGCTGCTGGCCGAGGCGGGTTACCCCGATGGCTTCGAGACCGATCTTGTCATGTTTGCGCGCAGCGATCCCAGCTGGGCAGAATTGATCGTCGAATATTTTCGTCAGGTTGGCATTGATGCCAGGATTGATGTCAAGGCAGGTGCCGATTTTATCGCTGCGATGAGGGATAGAAATTTTGGAATCAACGGTACCATAATGGGCGTGAGGGCGGATCCGATGACTCAAGTAGATCGCTTGTACTCGACACAATTGTGGAACGTTTCCAATGTCCAAAACCCGGAGCTGGACGCCTTGATAGACGCCGCCAAAGCAGCGTCCAATTTTGAGGAGCAGCAGAAGTATCTCAAAGAGGTGGACCAGATGGTGGTCAACAATTTCTATATCATCTGGGGACCGTTTCTTCCCTTCTGGCAGGTGCACCAGCCGTGGGTCAAAGGGTTTGGCGGCGAAGCCGGCCTGGGCGGCATGCAAAATTTCACCATCTTCGCCCGCCTCTGGATCGACCAGGAGTTGAAAAAGGAGATGGGCTTCTAAAATATTTCAAAAATCAACCCTGTTTCTCCCTCCTGCCCCAAGTGGGTGGGAGGGATTAAACTTTTTCCCGACCTTGGGCTTGATATCCTCCTGCCACTGATGCTCTTTCCTAGAGAAGGCACACCCAAATGGAGCTCTGATTGCAAAAGTTGTTCACGTATCATCAGAATCTCAATCAGGAAAGTCGGTAAAGCATCAAGTAGACTACGATACCGGAAACGGAAACATAGAGCCAGATTGGATAAGTCCACTTTACCAAAGCACGATGGGCTTGGCGTTGATTTTTCAATGCTTTGTAAATCGAGAGAAGGATTAAAGGAAGTTGGACAGCAGCCAGGAGGATGTGAGGAACCAGGATCATGAAGTAAAACACGCGCAGCAAACCGGTTCCCTGATAAGGAACAGATCCGACCTGGGAATGATAAATCAGATAACTGAGCAAAAACAAGGTAGAGACCGCGAAAGCTGCGCACATGAGATACTTATGCCGCCTTTCCTTGCCTGACCTGATAGCTCCGAATCCAAGCAGGAGCAGGACGATCGTGGTTCCATTGAAAAATACGTTGAGAGTGGGTAAGTCAGTGAGGTTCATGGATTGACAGGGAAAAAGAAAAACTCAACAATCCGAAAATGGTGGCTGCAAGGGCAGTATGAAAGAGGGATATGGGGACGGGTACCAGATAAATCGCGTTGGCAATACCCGCCAACAACTCGGCAGTGAGTAAGATCCAAATTGCGCATGCAATCACACGATACGTTCGTTTGGGATGGCGGAATAGAACGAGCCAAGCGAAAAATGCCAACCCTGCCGTACCCAGGAAAGCAATCAATCGATGCGACATGTGGATCCATTCGTTTTGAAATCGGGGGAAAAATGCCCCTTTTTCTTCCTGCTCTTTACCAACATAAAATGAGAACTCGCTGCCGGCATGACATCCGGGAAAAGCGGGACATGCATACCCCGAATAAGTACTACTGTTGATTCCACCGGAAACGAGAATGATGGAAAAGAGCAGTAACATCCCTCCTTGAATTTTACTAAAGCGTGAAAGTGGAAACAAACGCGCTTTAAACCGTGGTGCTTGACAATCGCGATGCGCGAAATAACTGAGATGGATGAGCAACCCAAACAAAATATTCCCACCCAGCAAATGAAGAACCACCGTAATCGGTTCTAACTTCATAATCACGGTCAACCCTCCCAAGATTCCCTGAATACTTACCAAGACGAAGCAAAGAAAGGAAAGCGTACGGAATTTTTTGTACTTTTCCTGGAAAGTCATGATCAAAAGGAGCAAAATGAAAAGTCCCAGACAGATTGCCACCAGGCGGTGTCCCACTTCCAGCATGATCTCGAATTCATAAGGTGGAATGATTTTTCCGTAGCACAAGGGCCAATCCGGACATGCGAGTCCGGCCCCTTTCAGACGAACGAGAGCACCAAATGAAATCAGGGGCCACGTTAATAGAGTCGAGAACCAGGCGATCTGTTTGAACATGAAAGATTGGCGCGTGAATTTTTTGGGAAAGCATCCGGCAGAGATATGCAGTCACTTAAAAGTTGAAATCAATCCATCGAAACAGGTTGTTGTTTGGAATAGACAGGATTCTCTGCTTCCGGGTGGTCTTTGCGATAATCACTGCTGCGATATCGACGGTAGATCCAAATCGAGAAAGCGCCTACCATTGCCAGGGGGAGCAGGCTCAACACGACTGCGGTTGACAGATAAGCCGCAATAGTTCCTTCTTTGCCAACAAAACACACGGGGCAAGCGTAAAGGGGCGATAGAAATGAGGTGAATAAGAAGAGGAGAATAACAAGAATCGCTTTCATTTTTATGAACGGATTATTAATTTGGAATTCAATCTTTTTGCTTCATACCAGATAAACGGTGACATACAAAAGCGGCCATACGCCAACCACGAAATACCAGAAAATCTGGGGAACGACAAATTCCGTCCGGGTGAGAGATGGCGAGTTTATGGGAGTAAATTTGATATAAGCGCGCAAAAGGATCAACAAGGCGATGATGGCGTGGAAGGCATGGGTGCCGATGATGAGATAAAACAATCCCCCATATGTACTGGAAGTGATCGTCAGACCGAAGGAAATCAATCGTATCCATTCGTATCCTTGAAATAAAACAAAAAAAGTCCCCAGCAATATCGAGATTGCAAGCAACCTTTTCGCTTTGCGCAGCGAGGGATCTGTTTGCGAGAAAGCTTTATAAGCGTGAAAGAGCACCCATCCGCTGAGCAGCAGAATGACGGAATTGAAAGCCGTTGCCGCGACCGGAAGCCGGGGTTGCCCCCAGGGAGGCCATTCCGGCGTACCTGCCCGTAATACCAGGTAAGCGCTGATCAATGCGGCAAAAAACATCACTTCCGTGATTACGAAAATCAACATGCCCAGAATCCCGTTGGCGATGGGATGTTTATTACGATTATCCCGTTGAGTGGGATCGAAATTGGCGGAAACCAGCATTGGTTTTACCTCGGAATTCCGTAGTTGGTCGAATCTTTGGCCGCATCTCCCGTCATGATGCAGCTTTGGTCAAAAACACAATCTTTCCATAGGGTGCCATCGCCATTCATCACATCGGGAGCAACTCCAAAATAAAAAATTCCTATAAAGGCCAATGAAATAATCAGCAGGTACCAGATGTAGCGTTTTTCAATATTCAAATGCATGAAATATGCTGCCACCATCAGCGCCTTCACCACCGCGATTCCGAAGGCGGTGATTAGCGTTATCGCCTGGATTTCCAAAGTAGGACCCGCAACGCTGATTACCAATAAAATCAAGAGGATCCCCCAAATTTTTACGTATCGTTTGTCGTCATGTCCGTGAGCGGTATCGTGTGCCATGTTTTGTTCCTGAATAGTGTTTTATTTGGCGATGTAAAGAAGTGGAAACAGAAAAATCCACACAATGTCCACGAAGTGCCAGTAAATACCGATCAACTCCACCCGGTTCAAATGCAAGGATTTCTTCACGTCGAAGGAAATGATTGCCATGATGACCATTCCCGCAATCACGTGACAGGCATGGAGTCCGGTGGCAGTATAGTAGAAACCCCAAAACGGGTTGGACGTGAGCACGTAACCGTGCATAATTTCAGTCGTATACTCGTAGGCTTTGACGAGCATGAAAATTCCACCACATGCAATGGTCAGCCAGATGAAGTTGAATGCGCGATCAACGTCCTTACGCTCCGCGGCGGAATGGGCTAAAACGATAAAGAGACTGGAAGTGAGTAGTACGAAAGTGTTGAAGGCTCCTGCCGGCGTACTGGTGTGGGCCGCATAGTCTCCCCAGACATCGTGTTTCAGACGAAATAGCAAGTAACATGCAATCAATCCTCCGAAGATGAAAACTTCGGAAGCTAAAACCCACCAGACGGCCAATCGTCCGGTTGGAATACCTGTGACACTCCTTCCTGTCGCAACGGGTGCGTGAAACGCCATAAAAAAAATCTCCTTTCAATGAATCATTATCTGATTGAGGGGTAGTGGAGTTTTTTTTCCTTTGTCATTCCACCCCCCAAGCCGGAATCCATTACTTCAATCCTCGATTTCTGGATCCCGGTCCCGGACTTGATCCGGCATCCATAATAACGCCCGTATCCCCCTGGATTCCTGGTCAAGCCAGGAATGACACGTTTTTTAACTCCTGATTCGCATATATTATTTGAATAGAAACTCCGTTACTGCTCATTTAATCAGCAATCAATTGGGAACATTCTGAGGCCAGTAATCGTCCTCGCGTCCTTCCACGCTGTATTCATACGGGCCGCGATAAACACGGATTTTATCCAACTCCGGAAAATTACCATGAGGTGCGGGAGAGTCCGCAACCCACTCCAAACTGTTGGCCTTCCAGGGATTTTTCGGTGCTTTTTTTCCTTTGAAGAGACTGTAGATGAAATTATAAATAAACACGAATTGGAACAGCAGCATGATAACCAGGCTGACGGTGGCGAAAACTCGCGTATCCTGCAAGCCTTCCGTGGCCAAATCCGGGAAGTTGTTGTAATTATAAATTCGACGATGCTGGCCAGCCATTCCCAGGAAAAAGAGGGGAATGAAGATGCAATTGAAGGGAATAATGGTGCCCCAGAAGTGGATTCTGCCCAACGTGTCGTTCATCATGCGACCAAACATCTTGGGGAACCAGTAAGTGACGGCGCAGTACACGCCAATGATGGCAATCGGGAAGAATGTATAGTGGAAGTGGGCCAGTACGAAGTAAGTGTCATGGAGATAGACGTCCAAAGCGCTTGCTCCCAAATAAATACCGGTCACTCCTCCCAGTAAAAATTCCACAACGAAAGCGATGGCCCAAAGCATAGGCGTGTTCAGTTCTATGGAACCTCCGTATAGCGTGGCGACGTAGCAAAACATGATTTCCGCGATCGGAATCGAAATCAACAGTGTCGTCACCGCAAAAATATTGCCCATCCTCGGATCAATCCCCGCAATGAACTGGTGGTGCGCCCAGACGGTAAAAGAGAGCACTCCCGTGGCGAACGTCGTATAAAGAATCGTCTTATAACCGAATAATTTTTTCCTGGAAAAGGTGGTGAGCACTTCGGCGACGACCCCCATTGCCGGCAACAGCACCACGTACACTTCCGGGTGTCCGAAAAACCAGAAAAGGTGCTGCCATAAAACGGGATCACCACCGCCAGCAGGAAGAAAGAAACTGGTTCCGACGCGTTGGTCCATGAAAAGCATCACGGCTCCGGCAATCAAAGGTCCCACCGATGCCATGAATAAAATGACGGCCACGTCGATCATCCAGATGACCATCGGCATGTCCATCATTTTCATGCCTGCCGCCCGGGAATTCATGGTGGTGGTGAGAAAATTGATCCCTCCCAGGAGAAACGCCGCGAATTCGAGAGCAACCGCCAAAAGCCACAAAGACGCCCCCCAATCGGTGTGGTTGTAAGTACCACTGGCGGAAAGTGGTGGGTAAGCGGTCCATGCTCCGCCAAAACCGCCGCCAGGAACGAAAAAGGAAATGATGAGTACGATGGTGCTCAGTAGAAAAATCTGGTATGAAAGCCGATTTAAACGGGGGAACACCATGTCGTCGCAGCCCAGCATCAGCGGAATGAGAAAATTCCCCAGTGTTGCAATCAGTACCGGCATGGCCACCCAAAAAATCATGATGGTGCCATGGTTGGTGATCAACATGTTGTACTGCCCCGAAGTCATGTGTCCGAATAAAGGAATGGATTCCCCGGGAAATGCGAGCTGCATACGAAAGGCATAGGCGAAGAAACCACCGACCAAGGCCATGAACATCCCGGTAAACATGTACTGAAAACCAATGATTTTATGGTCGGTGGAAAATATATATTTACTCCAAAAATCCATCTCCTCATGGGCGTCGTGTTCGACCACATGACTTGCATCGATTCCGGTGTCGCTCATCGTTTCTCTCCTTCTGAATTTCAATAATAAATCGAGTTTGACCCCTTTGTTTCGTTCAAAAACTGGTATTGACTATTCAAATCCTCGTTTCAATTGTCGGGTGAATGGTTTTTCCTCTGAATTCGCAACGGCCACCGCCTCTTCCAACTCGGGAGAGGCGTGGCTGGCCAACCATTCGTTGTAAGACTCTTCGGATTCGATGGTTACGCGCGCAGCCATCAACCCGTGACCGATACCACACATTTCCGCGCATTGCACGTCGTATTGCCCGGTGAGGATCGGTTCAAACCATCCGGTGATCGTCCTGCCGGGAATGGCGTCTTGTTTCAAACGAAGGATGGGGATGGAAAAATCATGCAGGACGTCTCTCGACTGTAACTCGTAGTGATAGAGCGTATTGACTTTCAAATGCAAGTCGTTGACCGTGGCCACGTCATCCTCCGTATCCAATTTGCCATCGGGGCCGGAATGCACGAAGATCCAGGTCCATTGCTGAGCCACGACACGGATCTTGTCTTCGGGAGGAGGCAGGTCCATTTTCACGTCGAGCCAGATTCTGACCGTAATGACGATGATGATTACGTCACAAACGATCACCAGGTAATGAGGCCAGTGCAACCATTTTGTTTCATGGTGCTCTTCCCCCGAAATGTATTGGGCTTTCACTCCCGGTTTTTTGCGGAAACGAAAAATAAAATAAAAAATGATGGCCTGCACCAGGATAAACCAAAATCCGACGACGTAGGTGATCAAATCAAACAGAAAATCGATGTCGCTGCCAAATGTGGAACCATTGGGTATAAATAACTCTATTAACATCCTTATTACTCGCTAGTTAACGCATCCGTCATTATCTCTAACGGAATTTAAGAGGCGTAATTCTCCTTAAAGGATAAAGACAAAAAAGATTACGGAAATCATGAAAAGAACTGCAGCGGCCAGTGTGATTTTGAAGATTTTTTTTGCCAGAACATCTGATTCGTTTTCCATTTTCATCCAAATAAATTCTTTACTCGATTCTGATTGTCACAAACTTCCCAACCCCACCATCCTGTCCAACACCATCGCCAACCAGAGGAGAGGGAAGTAGATAATAGACGCAAAGAAAACGACGCGCGCATTGACGGTCGTTCTTTGTTTGAAAAAACGCAAAGTCGTTGCCAGGAACATCATTCCCAGCATGAACGCGCTTATCATATACAATATTCCCGTCTGGGAGATGAACAGTAAACTGAGGCTGGCAACGAGAAGCAACGACGTATTTAAAATCATCTGAAATCCCGTTTTCAGCCCGCTTGGATCATCCAGGGAAAGCATACGGAAGCCCCCTCTTTTATAATCTTCACGATACATCCAGGAAACTGCGAAGAAATGCGGAAGCTGCCATAAATAAAGTATCGCAAAAAGAGAGAGCGCTTGCCAATCCAATGTCCCCCGTGCGGCGGTCCATCCCATCAAAGGAGGAAGCGCGCCGGGAACGGCACCGACCCAGGTATTGAATACGGTGCGACGTTTGAGTGGCGTGTACAGAAAAAGATAGGAGGCCCAACTGGCGATCCCCAGCAAAGTCGTCAGCAAATTGACGGTGACGGTCAAATAGACCATTCCCACTACGGAAATGATGAGGCCGAATATCAAAGCTTCGTAATGCTGGAGACCTCCGGAGGGCAGGGGACGATGCCGGGTTCGCTTCATCTGGGCATCGTATCCGCGCTCGAACCATTGGTTGAGCGCATTGGCGCCTGAACCGACGCAAGCAACGCCTAGCAGGACATTGAGAAACAAGAGCATTCCACTTCCGGAAGCAAGATAAAATCCAATTCCTACCGTGATGAGCACCAGCAGCATCAATCGGAATTTGGTCAATGCGAGATAGTCAACGAATTTGCTCCGTCCGAGGATACCAATCGTTCCCCATCCAATGGCTTTTGCTTTCATTTCTCGATAACGCTTTTCAATTCCAGTTCACTGTCGATTGCAAAGTCAACAGTGGCAGATTATTGAACGAATAAATTGGATGCACAAGCTTTTTTATAAAAAAAAAGAGAATTTTTAAAACATTGAAAGCGTCCAATTTGAACGGCTTTGTATATATCCTGAATGAACGCGCTGCTTGCGCAGGAAAGTAAGCGATCCGATCACCCAGCTGCCTTTTCCGAATCGTCAAAATTCGTATAAAAATGGCAGGACAGCGATTCCTTCGCCAATCCTGAGGAATTCCTGCACTGGGGAGATTGCTTTTCCGGGAATGTGGCAATATTGGCAGAACAAACGCCCTCAGGGAGGTTTCGGCGCCATCATCGGTAATCCGCCGTGGGACCGCATCAAGTTGCAGGAGGTGGAGTGGAATCACGCTTCAAAGTTTATATTCATCAACCTATACGCGCAATCAGTTTTCTGATAGAGTCTTATTCAACTGAGGAACTCCTCCGTGAAAAGGCTGTTATACTTTTTTTCATAGGATGAGAAACCATCGAAAGCGGAGTCGAAGGACTTGTAAAAAATTGCCCTAGAAGCGCTCTTGTTGGCGGTTCAGCTATCTCCGCTAAAATACGAAGTCTGTATTATTTTCAATTTATTGGAATTTGCATTATTTTTTAACATTGATTCAGGAGATGAGACATGTTCAGCAGAAACATCCGAGCAATAAAACGACTGGTGATCGGACTGGCGGCCACAACCCTGGTGGTTGCAGGCCCGGCTCATGCGGAGCAATGGGAGATGCCCATGGCATACGCGGACAGCAATTACCAAACGCAGAATGGCAAGGCTTTCGCCGAGGCGATACGAGTCGCCACTGGCGGTAAGCTGGAGATCGAGATTCATAGCGGCGGCTCGCTGTTCAAGGGGGACGAAATCAAGTACGCCGTCCAAACAGGACAGGCGGCAATCGGGGAGAGATTGCTGTCCGCCCACCAGGATGAAAATCCCGTGTTCGGATTCGACTCCGTTCCATTCCTCGCAAACTCATTCGAAGCATCGGAAAAACTTTGGAAGGCAGCGCGTCCGGCCATCGAAAAGATCATGGACGAGCAGGATCTCGTCCTGCTTTATTCGGTACCCTGGCCGCCACAGGGAATGTATTTCAAGAAAGAGATCCACGTCATGGGGGACCTGAAGGGCATCAAGTGCCGGGTTTACAATCCCGCCACAATGCGTCTCGCCGAACTCGCCGGGATGGTTCCCGTGCAGATCGAGGTGGCGGAACTCAAACAGGCGCTGGAAAGCGGGGTCGTGGAAGCCTTCGTTTCATCGAGTTCGACCGGTTTCGACCTCGAGGTCTGGGAGCATCTCACACATTTCTACGAAATCAACGCCTGGTTGCCGCGCAACTACGTATTCGTGAACAAGAACGCCTGGAACGAATTGGATGAGCAGACGCGTAACGTCATCCAGGGGTTGGCCATGCTTGCAGAACGTGCCGGTACGGCCAAGGCCCGGCAACTCTCCGACTGGTACGCAAGCCAACTCCGCGCGCAGGGTATGATCGTGCAGCCCGTAAACGAGCAGCTTCGGAGTGATTTCAAGCAAATCGGCGCCACGATGATCCAAGAGTGGTTGTCCGAGGCGGGTGAGGGGGGCAAGTCGATCATCGACGCCTACTCGGCCATGTAATCGAGACGATCTCCTTTTTTGGCAACGGTTCAATGACAAAGTGAAGATGCGCTTATGAACGACTGGATATATCCCGGAGCCCGTTGGTGGAAGTTTGATTTTCACACCCATACGCCTGCCTCAGACGACTTCTTGCAAGGGTGTGAGCCACAGGAAAAATCAATGGTTACTCCTGAATTCTGGTTGCGGAAGTTTATGGAAGCAGGAATCGACTGCGTGGCTATCACGGACCACAACAGCGGGGAATGGATCGATAAACTCAAACAGGCCTTAACCCGATTAGTGGAAGACGAAAACAAACCCGAGTGGTTCCATCCCATTCACTTATTCCCGGGGGTGGAAATATCAACAAGTGAGGGTGCGCATCTGCTCGCAATCTTCGATCCCGAAAAAAACACGACCGACGTTGATTCATTGCTGGGAGCTGTTGGTTTCAGAGGAACGAAAGGGACAAGTGACAGTGAAACAACCAAGTCGCTAATCGAGGTGATCGATGAAGTCGTGAAAGCGGGTGCCATTCCCATTCCTGCGCACGTCGATAAAGAAAAAGGGTTGTTTAAGCTCAGAGGAATCTCATTGAACGAGGTGTTGCAGAATAAACACATTTATGCCATGGAATTATGTTGTGACAATTTCAACAAACCACCGGCTTATAAACAGAAAAATCTTCAATGGACGGAAGTCGGGGGTTCCGATACTCATAATTTCAGGAGCAGACAATTTGGCGTCTTTACCTGGCTTAAAATGGATAAGCCTTCCATAGAGGGCTTGAAGTTGGCTTTACTCGATGGTTCAGCATCGGTTAACCGGGAAATGCAAGCCAACACGAACCGGCATTCCGAATTCGTCATTGAAGAGATCACCGTTGAAAATGCCAGGTATATGGGGAGAGGAAGCCCATTAACCTGTCGATTCAACCCCTTTCTCAATACCATCATCGGTGGACGAGGGAGCGGTAAATCCACCTTACTGGAATTTATGCGATTAGTACTGCGGCGCGAAAAAGAGATCCCCGAACCTTTGATTCGGGAAAACGAGAAATACTTCCATACGGGTGACGACAACCTGTTACTCGACGAGAGCCGACTATCTCTGATCTATCGAAAAGGTAGCACGCGCTATCGCTTGAACTGGTCGGCAAAAGCCGATACCGCTTCACTGGAAACAGAAATAGATAATCAATGGAAAGCCGAACAGGGCGAAATCCAGTCACTATTTCCTGCGTATATCTATAGCCAAAAACAAATCTTTACTCTGGCGCAAAATCCTAACGCATTGCTGGACATCATTGATTGGGACTTTTCCGTGAAATACGAAATTTTCGAGCAAGAAAGGACTCGATTGGAGAACCGCTACAGACAATTTGAGCAGAAGTCGGGGGAACTGAAAGAAAAAATAGCAGAGAAGAACAAAACAACCGGTTTACTGAACGATACAACCAGGCAAATCAAACAGATTGAAAGATCCGGTCATAAGGAAGTGCTCCAAAATTATCGTTTACGTCAACGACAATTGGAAGAGATCAATAAACTGGAGAAACAGTGGCAGCAAGGCGTCGATCGCCTGCAGGAATCCACTGATGAGATTGCCCCTGTGTCGTTTGATGCACAGGAATTCAGTTCTCACCGGGATATTCTGCAGGCGATTACTGATATAAATTTTAAATGGAAAGCGATCAACGAAGCGCTGGGAAAATTGACCGAAGAATCGCAAGATATCGTGAGTAACTGGAAGCAAAAAAAAACCGCTACCGAATGGATGAAAGCGCTACGAATCGACGTCGAAAAATTTGAGCAATTGCGCGCTCAGTTGGCGCAAGAAGGTATCGATCCCGGTAAATATCCCTCTTTATTGCAACAGCAGGCGCTTTATAAGAAAGAACTCGCCGACTTAGACAGATACGAAAATGCCCTTAAAAAATTAGAAGCGGACAAACGTCAAATTTTAACCGAACTACAGCAAAACAGGGAAAACCTGACGGAAAACAGAAAATCGTTCCTGACGTCGGTTCTAAAGGATAATCAATCTGTTTTTATAAAGGTTCAGCCCTTCGGACAGATTTGGGGGGCGGGTGTCGAAATGAAAATACGTCTATTGTTGCAATGCGAGGGTCAACGCTTTGAGAAAGATCTCGAGGCATTGAAGCAGTTGTACCATGGAGCCGAAAAGATGACGGCGGTGCAAGCTATCAAAAATAGAGTATCGGGCATTCGCAATGACGAAGAAGATGCTAAAGATAAACGCTTTAGCGCGCATATCAAGAATCTTCCAAGGGAATCCATCAGTAATTTGATGTGCTGGTTCCCTCAGGATGCGCTTGAGATCACTTTTGGTGATCACCAGAGCATTCAGCAGGGTTCGCCGGGTCAGAAAACCGCGGCCTTGCTGGCCTTTATCCTGTCTTACGGAGATGAACCGCTGCTGTTGGATCAGCCTGAAGATGACCTAGACAACGAATTGATCTACGACTTGATTGTTAAGCAACTGCGTGAAACCAAAAGCAAGCGGCAATTTATCGTGGTAACTCACAACGCGAACATCGTCGTTAACGGCGATGCCGAGATGGTGTTGCCGCTGTTCGTAAGTGGCCAATCTTATTTGAACCAGCCGGCCAGTATACAGGAAGTAAGCATCAGAGAGAGAATATGCGCTGTCCTGGAGGGAGGACAGAAAGCGTTTGAGCAGCGTTACAAACGCATTCACCTGGAGAGCTGATTTGCTAAACGAACAGCAGATTTTAGGAAAAATTGCGGGTGGTGAAAGCTCCGGAACCGAATTCAAGGAAGTAACGGTCAGTGGTGGGACAGTCAAAGAACCGCATCGAAATGGTTTGTCCGATGAGTTTGCCGCTTTTGCCAATCAGCAAGGAGGTACGCTGATTTTTGGCGTTTCCGACGATCGGAAAATTCAAGGTGTAGATTTAGATAGTGTTCCGATATTGATTCGTTTCATCAGTGAGATATGCCACGGCTCGGTGGAACCTCCCATCGTCGATTATTTTCTAGACAGTATCCGAATTCCAGATGAAATGGAGCGAGAAAAAACACTGGTTTATATCAACATTTCACGGAGTCTTTGGGCACACCAAAGCAAAAACGGATTCTTTTTGCGACAAGGAAACACCAAACGAAAAATGACAACCGAGCAATTGGGCAGACTGCTGCAGTCCCGCTCACAAGCCAGGATTATTCCTTTTAATGAACAGTTTGTCCCCAATACGGATAAATCGACTTTACGCAGAGATTTATTTGTAAGATTTCTCCGAAATGCCAAAACGGAGGCGCAAGAAAATGACCAACTTTTGAAACGGCGTCTGTTGATAGAGGACAATGGAATTTTTAGAGCTTCCGTGGCAGGTTTGCTGATGTGTGGTGACCAGTCCGACGAATACCTCTACAACAGTTTTATATGCGCTGTTTGCTATAAAGGTCTACACAAAGACGCCAACTACCAACTGGATGCGCAAGATCTCAGAGGGGCGTTGGATAAGCAAATTTTGGATGCCTATAGATTCGTCGAACGATATAATCAAAAATCCGCTCTCAAAGAAGTAGGTCGAGAGGAACGATCACAATACAGCATGAAAGCCGTTTTTGAAGCCGTTGTCAATGCGGTTGTACATAGAGATTACTCTAAACATGGTTCGAAAATCCGCTTGTTCATGTTTTCCGACCGCTTGGAACTCTATTCGCCGGGTGCCCTTGCGAACACCATGACAGTGGATACACTGGAAGATAACCAGGTAACCAGAAACGAATTGTTAACTCGACTATTATCTGAACTTGTCGTGGAGAGGCCGATAGGGGACGCTATTGGAAGAAAATACTTTCTGGAACGTAGAGGCGAAGGGGTCGGGATTATTCGTCGCGAAAGTGAGGATCTGAGCGGGAAAAAGCCGTTCTACAAGATGCAGGGTGAGGAGTTATGCTTGACCATTTTTGCGGCGAAATCCTTGCAGGAGGAACGGGAAATGGAAACAAATCAAAAACTTTACCACGCATAACGCTACGGGTACAAAAGAAGCCCAATTCCTTCCTTCCGTCGTTCCGGAACCCGGATTATGAACGTCTTTACCATTTTATATGTCATCGGGACTTTGTCCGTGTTTACGGGCGGAATGATGTTGTTTCCCTTTGGAGTGGCCTTGATTTACGATCAAGGGGACGCGCCTGCCTTATTACTTTCCTCTTCGCTTGCAATTACCGGGGGATTGCCTTTCTGGTGGTTGTTCCGCCGCTACACCCAATTGAGGATGAAGGATGGTTTCATTATTGTTTCCGTGGGATGGACCCTGGTGTGCGCCATTTCGGCACTGCCTTTTGTAGTGCATGGGGCAATTCCTTCTTTCACGGATGCTTTTTTTGAAATGATGTCCGGTTACACAACCACCGGGGCGACGATTCTGACGGACATTGAAATGCTCCCCAATGGGTTACTGTTCTGGCGAAGTTTTACTCATTTACTGGGAGGAATGGGTTTTGTCATGCTCACCATCCTCATCCTTCCATTCGTGGCAACGGAAGGCATGTATCTCTACCGGGCCGAGGCCGATCCGGGAACGGTGCTCACCAACGATAAACTCAATCCCCAGGTGAAAGGCACGGCGATCCGTCTTTGGATTATCTACCTTTCGTATATTATTCTCAACGCCGTCTTGTTATGGGCAGGGGGAATGTCCTGGTTTGATGCGATTTGTCATGCCTTTGGAACCTTGTCCACTGCAGGCTTTTCTCCTAAAAACGCCAGTATGGGATATTATGACAGTAGCTATTTTGACTGGGTGACGATTGTTTTCATGTTCCTCGGAGGTATGACTTTTATTTTACACTACCAAATTTTAACGAATCAGTGGAACCAGGTCAGAATCAATACGGAATTCCGCTGGTACGTGGGGATTGTTTTGGTATTCTGCCTGATCGTATCTTGGGTTTTGTGGGAAAACGAAACCTATGGCGGGATATTGGATGCGATACGCTATGGTACGTTTCAAACGGTTTCTCTTCTCACTACGAGTGGTTTTACCACTGCGGATTACGAGCTTTGGCCTCAAGCGGCTCAAATGTTTCTCTTTGTGGTGGTGTTCATAGGCGCTTGCGCCGGTTCCACCACCAGCGGAATCAAAATCATCCATTATGTGATTCTCTTCAAATATCTGAATGCAACCTTAAAAAGAATTTTGCACCCCTACGTAATTCATCCAATTCGGGTCAATAGAGTGGCCATTGACACGAGAATACGGGATCTGGCAATTTGTTATTTTGTGGGCAATATCCTATGGATTCTGCTGGGTGGGGGGGTGATGGTTATCTTGGATGACATGGATTTCTGGAGTGCGGTTGTCTCCGTAATCGCCACCTTGATGAACATCGGTCCGGGGTTTGCGGACGTGGGACCTGCCGACAACTTCTCCCATATTTCCCACAGCGGAAAATGGTTTCTTTCCCTGAACATGCTCACCGGCCGATTGGAAATGTTTTCGGTGATTGTGCTTTTTTTCCCGTCTTTTTGGAAAACTTAAACTCCCGACAATCAGGATAAGATTTTGCGTTGGGGTTTGGAGTGTCGCCACTCCGCCAACAATGTACGCAGGGCTGCAATAAAAGCCAGGGGTTGGTCCAGTATCAAATGGTGATGCGCTTCCGGAATGGAAACAAAAGGAACACTGCTGTCCAGCACTTGAAACATATAATCCACGATGTCTTGAGAAAACAACAGGCTGTTTTCTCCATAAACCACTCCAATGCGACAAACCACGGAGGAGAGATCTTTGGAAAGGTCTCCAATTTTGAAACGTTTGAAAAGCTGATCATCGAATTTCCAGGTCCAACCTCCGTCTACCGGGACCAGTGACTGATCGGCAATGTGTTCCAAGATAAAATCATTATCGCATTCCTGGGTGGGTACGAGGCGAAAACGAGCTTTAGCTTGTTCGAAACTTTCATAAATTCGCTTAGGTCGAATGGGAGAGCGTTTGGGGTCCCGTTCCCATTCATAATCGGGGGGGCGTACGGGAGAATCGACCAAAACCACCCCCGTCAGATGCTCTCCAAACAACGTACCGGCCTTCAGGGAAATATATCCACCAAAACTGTGTCCGACAAGAATCGGTTTGTCGGCAAATCCGGCATCCCGGCACACCTGAATGGCTTCCTGAACGAAAACTTCCACTGAATAGTGGGCGCGGTGGCCACTGTCTCCCATACCACTGAGGTCGATGGCGGCCACAGCATAATGATCCAAAAAAAAAGGCGCGATGAAATCCCACCAATGGGAATGGGCGCCATTACCATGAATCAACAATAGTCCCGGTTTCCCGGCTTCTCCCCAACGCAGGTAATGGATCGGGCATCCTTCCACTTCAATGACGCGGGATTCATAAGGCGTTTGGATTGCTTGCAGGAACCATCCTGGTGGTTCTGTCTTTGAATTTAATTTTTTACAACACAAAGCAGCGTCCCGGATTCCATGCCTGACAGACGAGAAAAGTTGATTCTCGTGAATGCGTAAAGCAACATTGCGAAGGTTTTGCGGCAGTTTCATCCCCAATAACCTCATTAGATTATCATACTCTTTCGACTTTCGCTTCGCAAGTAGTTTGTCACTCTTGCAAAAGGGGAATGAATCTTGCACTTGTTTTTTCAAACGATTTTGTCTGAATTCACAGGGATCGTTTCGATGAGCCAAAAGTCATTTACGTGAAGCATGAAGAGGCAATTACGGGGCATTGATGTTGATGAAGCAAAAAGAAAATAGTCGACAAATTCAACTAAAAACATGAACTCGAATTGAAAAAGGCTCATACAACCCTTTGAAAATAAAACTCATGGGTATTGCAAGACGGTTATATCAAGGAACAGGAGATCGAAATGGATTTTAAACACTCGGATTCAATCAATGAATTACTTTATTTCTCAGCGGAGTATATTTCTGGCAGGTCCGTTGAAATCGAATTATTTATTTGACTTGAGGTCACTATGAAAAAACTAATTGTCGTTTTAATCTCAGGTGCTGCGCTATTTTTATTGACCGGATGTATCTCATTGACAGAAGAAGGCGCAGAAGTAACAGTTGTCACAGATCCGAAAATAGTGGAAAATTGCACTTTAAAAGGAAAAATACGCTCTTATGCGGTCTGGGCGAACAGCACGGCGCACACTGGGGAGAAAGATCCGCGGATTGACATCAGTCACAGTCAATTCAACACCACTCTGATTCAAACGCAAAATGCGGCTGCCAGAGATTATGGAGCCAATGTCGTGTTGATCAAAGGCAGTCATGCCCCTCGAGGAACGGATGTACTGACAGAACTGTTTGCCACCGAAATCAGTTCTACCGCGTATTTATGTAATTAATGGGGCAGGTGAATTTTTGCCGTATAACTCACCAAAGCAAGAGGAATTTATGAACAAACTTTATGGATATTTCAGTATCGTAATATTTTTTTTCCTGATTGCAGGATGTACGACACTGACTGCAGATGGAGAAAATGTCGTAGTGACCAATGATGCTGAATTGGTTAAAGACTGTGAACTAAAAGGAAAAATTCGTTCTGCAGGAATGGGAAATTCGCTCTATCGTGCCCAGAATGCAGCGGGAAGAGAGTGGAAGGCGGATACGCTTTTGGTGACAGGTATGGATGAAGAATTGGAGGCCCTCGCATATATTTGCAAAGATAATTAATCTCATTAAACCACCAGCTCTGCTGGTGCGAACCTAATAGGCTTTGCCGGTCAGACATGAGAAACGTATCCGTGTCCGTTAGCCGTGCTCGTGAACGGTCATTGAATTCGACGGCACATTTTGGTTAACATAGAAACAATGCGATGAAGTAACTGTTTCCCTTCGTCAAATAAAGGAGGCTGGATGATCTTCAACACGTTTAAAACATCGAGCATAGCAGCGCATTCCATTGCGGAACCTCGGGCAAATGCATAGAATCGTTGCTTGTCAGGAAAGGAATTATTTCCACAGCCTTCTGCGATATTGAGAGGAATCGACCATGAGGTCCTTTTCAGTTGGTCAACTAAGGCTGAGTATCCTTTTGGCAATGTTTCGATGACTTGGACAGATAACGCTAAAAATTCGATGGAACATTGGTATACATCGAGTTTTTCATGATCTAACATGGCAGCCTTTTTCGTTCACGAGCACGAGCACGTCTTACGATGACGAACACGTTTTGCCCTCATACTGGGGGCCTCTTCAAGCCACCGGCTCTGCCGGTGGTGATGACTGAGCAGTTACGGAGTTTTACGTATATATTATCCAAGAGTTCATCTCTAAGGATGTGTCATCAATTTCGCGTATTTCAGGAATGAATATTTCAATTCTTTCCGCGCAATCACGAATAAGGGAAATTGCTCATGCAGATAGTTTTTTCCTTTTTGCATTGGAAAAGGATCGTTTTGCAGAAAATACCAGTGAGCGCCTACAGAACGGATTATAGGAAATGCACCTGCGAAGTCCCAGATTTTGGGGTTTGATTCAAGGGTACCCAAAGTCCCACCTCCAGCTACGGTAACCAGATCATAAGCGCAAGAACCCAATACTCTCACTTTACAGGGAAAATTTTTCCCAGCTACATGAATACTGCGGGAACAAAAAGTGAAGAATTGGTTCTTTTCAAATTCCTGCTCACTGGGTGGCAGGGCCTTGCCATTAAAAAAAGCGCCATCCGGACCGTCTTCGCTTTTTCCATTCAGAAAAAAACCATGATACCTTTGCTGAAGGGGAGGAAAATGAAGATAGCCGAACACCGGTTCCCCGAGATGCAGCAACCCCAAAGAAATTCCCCATATTGGAATACCGCGAACAAAATTATGAGTTCCGTCCAAGGGATCTACTATCCAACACCATTCGTTTTCCGGAAAGATTGCCTCCTCCCCTTCTTCTGTTAAAATCCCGTGGGTGGGAAATGCTTTTTGGATGGCTTGTCGAATTTGAAGGTCAGCCCGTTTGTCCGCAATGGTAACCAAACTCCCATCTTTCTTTTTTTTTCCTTTCACTTTGCCGAAATCGGACAACAAATCTTTTTCCACCCGGCAAGTCAGTTTCTGACAAAAATCGAGAATCTCGTCCCATATGCGTCGCATGGTATTCCGTTTGTTTATATCAGGAAGAATCGGTATCTTACAGCATTGCCCTGCAATGGACAAACAATAAGGTCAACTATGGTAAATGATGCGATTTTGCTTCTGTAAAAGCAATAATATCCACAGCCTGACAGTATGTTGCCTGTTTCTGATCGTTTTACTGGCACATTTCCCTACTGTCTCCGCATCGGCTGAATTCCAACTTTCGTATCAAGGGCAAATGAACCTGCGGTTAACACTTCCACTGGTAGAATCCCGGCCAGGAGAAAAAGGAGCGCGTTATTTGCCAGGGATCCGTTCTCACATGGCGCTTGAAGACGGTATGGAATTTGACGGTGAAGCCATAATTAATTTTTATCTGACTTCATCTGAGACTTCGGAAGATTTCTGGCAGGAATCAATCCATGCGCACCGGTTGTGGGGTAGGATTTTCAGCAATGATTCATCGATACGGCTTGGCCTGCAAAAGATCAATTGGGGCCCGGGAAAAACTTTACGAGCATTGCAATGGTTCGACCGCATCGACCCCCGGGACCACAGTGGGTTCACGGAAGGCGTAAATGCGTTGCTTGTTCGCAGTTATTTTGATAACAACGCGAATCTTTGGGGATGGATTCTCTATGGAAACCAGCAAGCAATGGGAATTTCTCCTCATGTTAGCGCGAAGAATCAGCCCGAATTCGGTGGTCGCATCCAAATTCCGGTGGAAAATGGCGAAGCAGGTGTTTCTTTCCACCATCGCCGTATCAACGCCGGACACCTGGTGGAAAACTTGCGAAAAGAGGAAAAAATGGAAAATCGGATCGGGCTGGACGCGCAGTGGGACCTGGGTCCGGGACTCTGGTTTGAATTCACGTATGTCGAGATTGCAAAAGCTGAACCTCTATCTCAACGAAAGCGTCTCAGCGCGTTGGGGATCGATTATACTTTAGATTTTGGAAACGGCTTATACACGGCTCTGGAAGCGATGCAAATCCAATCCGGCTCCTCTTCAGCAACCACTGAATCCTCAACACAATGGACTGCGGCATTGACCCAAAATTATCCTCTCGATCTCTTGCATCATGTGGGATTGATTGCCTTGTGGGATATCGAGCAGAAAACCGGGAAATTGCACGCCAATTGGCGACGAGTACAAGACGATATAATCTGGAATGTCGCTTTTTATTACAACGAGACTATAGTCGAGCTTCCTACTGGAGATTCGGGCGCTTCCAATTCAAGGATTGCCCGTGATCGAGGATTGCAACTGGTTGTCCAGTACAATCACTAGTTCATTTTTTTGTGGCCCTGAGTTGAAGGGGAGTTTTTTCAGAAAAAGAACATACCAGAAAAAGAGCAGGAGATTTTTTTATGGAAAAGCAGTCGTTGATCACCCTGGAAAGTCTCGATAAAACCTTTCCAATGGCGGACAGCTTGTTTTACGCCCTTACCCAGGTCTCATTCCGTCTTCAAGAAGGAGAATTTGTCGGATTGGTCGGACCCAGTGGATCGGGCAAAACTACTTTGCTCAATATTATAGGGGCGTTGGATAAGGCGTCAAGGGGAATTGTCCGGGTATTGGGCCAGGAAATCAGCCAGCTCAGTGCGAAAGAAGCCGCAGCCCTGAGGCGTGAGTCTATGGGGTTCATCTTTCAAACCCACGGCTTGCTACCGGTTTACTCTGTCTATGAAAACGTGGAGTTGCCTTTACTTCTTATAGATATGCCTGCCTCAAAACGTAAAAAGGCTGTTTTGGAAACCCTGGAACGGGTGGGACTGACAGATAAATTGTACAACAAACCCAACCAACTTTCTGGTGGACAGTGTCAACGCGTAGCGATAGCCAGGGTGATGGTCAAGCGTCCAAAAATTGTCCTTGCCGATGAACCAACGGCTAATCTAGATGCTGAAAATTCCCATGCTGTTTTACAAACCATGAAGCAACTCAATCAGGAACTAAAAACCACCTTTCTGTTTTCCACTCACGATGAGAAAGTGATTGCCTATCTTCAACGAAAAATTACTTTGATGGATGGGAAAGTGGTGAAGGATGAACGGCTATGATCCTATTCCGATTGTCTTTTCGTAATATCATTTCTGCCGGATTGAGAACCTGGCTCAATACCTTCGTCCTTGCCTTGACCTTTATTATCATTGTACTTCTCCAAGGGATCAATGACGGATTATACCAACAAATGGCGCAATCCCGCATTGACGACGAACTAGGTTCTGGTCAACTCTGGCACAGGAACTATGATCCTTTCGACCCTCTCACTCTGGACACAAGCCATGCCAGAATTCCTTCATTTCTGCATGAGAACATTCGTAATAAACTCATAGCTCCGATCTTGATCATTCCTGCGGTGATATACCCCCAGGGACGCATCCAATCCATTGTATTAAAAGGTATCGCACCGGAACAAGAGATATTAAAACTGCCGACTCACGAAATGAAGCAATCGGATTCCGGCGATGCCATTCCCGTCATGATTGGCAGGCGGATGGCAGAACACGCTCGCCTGGAGTTGGGAGAACAGGTAACGGTGCGTTGGCGCAATAGCGAAGGAGCGTTTGATGCGTTGGAACTAACCTTGGTCAATATCTTCCACACGGATGTCCCTGCTGTGGATCAAGGACAGATATGGTTGCCTCTCAACCGCCTACAAGTGATGTACCAAACTGCGGACCATGCCACGCTGTTAGTGATGGGAAACGTGGAAGTTCCACAAAACAACACTTCGCCTTGGCGTTTTCATTCCCTGGAGGATCTACTGATCGATACCCGGCAGTTGCTTCAGGCGAAATCAGCCGGCTCCAGTTTCTTTTATGCGCTACTTCTTTTTTTAGCATTGATCGCCATCTTTGACACCCAGGCCTTGTCCCTTTTCAGGAGGCAAAAAGAAGTTGGTACGCTGATGGCCATGGGTATGACACAACGGCAAGTTGTCGGAATCTTCATGTTGGAGGGGGTTTGGCAGGGCGTGCTGGCTGCATTGTCAGCCCTCCTCATTGGTTTTCCAATTGGATGGTATCTTGCCGTGGAAGGTTATTCGTTTCCGGTTCCTACGGATCAATTCGGCCTTGCCATCAGCAGTCACCTTTATGCGTATTTCAGTCTGAAGTTGGTTCTGGGGACGTTCCTGATTGTGATGATGATGCTCACTTTCGTCAGCTATTGGCCAGCCCGCAAAATCGCCGGTCTCTTGCCTGCCGATGCCTTGAGAGGAAAGTGGATATGATCCTTTTTTTAATCAAGGGGTTGTTGCGTGATCGTTACCGTAGCATGTTTTCCTTGGCGATCGTAATTGCAGGCGTTTCCCTGACCGTTTTTATGCGCAACTGGATTGAAGGATCATACCAGGATATGATTGAAACATCAGCTCGACTGAAATCCGGTCATCTCAAAGTCATCACACGAATCTACGCACGGGAAGCGTTGCAAAATCCCATTGATTCAGCTCTTTTTGAGGCAGAGCGCTGGCAGCGTGAATTGCGTCAAAATTATCCGTCGGTGCAATGGCAACTTCGTATTCGCTTTGGTGGTTTGTTGGATTTCCCGGACGAATTCGGGGAAACCCTTATCCAGGCACAGGTTACTGGGATAGCGATCGATCTTTTTTCCGAAGATAGTGGGGAATTTGAATTGTTTCGTTTGAAGGAGTCCCTTGTCCGAGGACGGCTTCCCGAAAGCCCTGGCGAAATTCTGGTCAGCGATTCTTTTTTTGAAAAACTCCAGCTGGAGCTCGGACAAACAGGTACGTTGTTCAGCTCCGGAATGGATGGAAGGTTGGCGGTTTACAATTTCAAGGTTGTGGGGACCCTTTCCTTTGGAATCAAAGCTCTCGACCGGAGCGCAATGTTGGCGCAAGTCAGCGATGCGCAGGAGGCATTGGGCATGGGAGATGCTACTACGGAGATTTTCGGTTATTTCTACCATAAGCATTTCCTCGCTGAACAAGCAGAGCGAATCCGGGATGATTTCAATTCACGATATGGCGTTGCGAATGATCCCTTTTCCCCTTTCATGATCACATTGAAGGAACAGGAGGGGATGGGGGAAACTTTGGAAGTGATCAATGCTTTTACGTTTATTATTGTGGGGTTGTTTGTGTTCGTCATGGCGGTAGTGCTTTGGAATACCGGGTTGATGAGCGGTATTCGACGCTACGGGGAAATAGGAGTGCGGCTGGCGATGGGGGAAACTCGGGAGCATATTTATTTCACGCTTTTGAGCGAATCCTTGATTGTTGGAATCAGCGGTTCGCTCATTGGTACGTTGTTGGGACTGGTCCCCAGCTATTATTTTCAAGAAGTCGGCGTCGATTTTAGCGGGATTTTCAGTAATACTGCAGGAGTGTTGATTCCGAATGTGAGGTACTCCCTGGTCACGGTGGATAGTTACTGGATCGGCTTCATTCCGGGTGTGATGGCAACATTGTTTGGATCTATGATTTCCGGACTGGCAATTTACAAACGTCAGACTGCCGAACTATTCAAGGAGCTTGAACGATGAAAAAAGGTTTATTCTTTCTGTTGAGTTGGCTTGTTCCTCACTTCTTGTGGGCAAGTCCCACTGCGCTTGAAATATTAAGTCGAGTGGATCAAAATCTGACAACTGAGAATTTGGTCACGATTACTTCATTTATTATTCATGGCGTGCGGGGTTCACGTACCATCAAAGTGCAAAGTTGGACTCAAGGCAGGGAACGCTCGTTTAGCGAGTACCTGGCGCCTCCTCGCGAAAAAGGAACCAAGATGCTTAAAATCGAGAATAATTTATGGACGTACTATCCCCGCGCTGACCGGGTGATCAAGATTGCCGGGCACATGCTCCGCCAGTCCGTAATGGGGTCGGATCTCTCCTACGAAGACATGATGGAAAACAACCAACTCGTGGAAGACTATGTGGGAGTGCTGGAGGGTGATGACCTGTTTATGGACCGCTCTTGTTGGATTCTACGCTTGAAGGCGAAACGGAATAACGTCGCCTACCCATCCCGCAAGCTTTTGGTGGATCAAGAGCGTTTTCTCCCTTTAAAAGAGGAACTGTACGCAAAAAGTGGAAAATTGCTGAAAATAGTAGAAATTCGTGAAGTATTTCATGCGCAGGAGCGCTGGTATCCTCGCATAATCTGGTATAAAGACGTGTTAAAAAAAGGGGACGGTACAGAAATTCACATCCATGATGTTGAATTTGACGCAAAAATTCAACCATCCCGTTTTTCCAAAGCTGCCCTGCGGAGATAAATACGGAAATTCCCTGAAAAAGGAACAACATGAGCCAGACATATTTCAGTTACGTACAAACGCCCATTGGTGAACTATTGGTTGCCGGGACGGAATCGGTACTCAAATTGATCAGTTTCCCCGGTGATACGCAAAGACGATTTCCACAGGCCTGTTGGGTTGAAGAGAGTCGGCCCCTCACTCCGGTGATCGAGCAACTCAAGGCATATTTCGATGGAAAATTGCGTTCTTTTGACCTGGCGCTTTCTTTGGAAGGTACGAGTTTCCAAAAAGAGGTATGGCAGGCACTGCAGGAAATCCCCTACGGCCAAACCGCTTCATATGGTGAAATTGCCTTAAAAATTGGAAGACCTGAAGCGGTCCGGGCCGTTGGAGTTGCCAATGGAAAAAATCCTCTCCCCATCGTCATCCCTTGTCACCGGGTGATTGGTAAGTCTGGAGATTTGATTGGATTCGGGGGAGGATTGGAACTCAAGGAAAAGCTGCTTTCCCTGGAGCGGCAAGTGGTTTCCCCGCAAATGAATTTTTCATTTCCCGTTTCGAGTGAATGAGTTCTTGCGTCTCCAGGAGAATCCGTCTATCTTTCTTATGTTTCAAAAATCCGAGTGACCTGCGAATTGGGCAATCAATACCTTCTATGCAGATGGTTGACTAAGTGGGTCGTGTGAATCGAGATCGAGCAAAGGAAATCAATCATGGAAGTTCCACTGGAAAAGACAGTCAAATTTGGACTGATGACCCGGCTACCCAACCCGGACGAGTGCCGGGCAACGGTTGAATTGTTGGAGTCATTGGAATTTGATTCACTATGGGTAGGCGACCATATTGCCTTCACGGTGCCTATATTGGATCCATTGTTACAACTCTCCCATGCCGCTGCTTATTCCCGACGTCTGGTATTCGGCACATCCGTCTATCTGTTGCCATTGCGGCATCCAACGACGGTTGCCAAGCAGATGGCCACGCTGGATCATTTGACCGAAGGAAGATTCATTGCGGGTGTGGGAGTGGGAGGGGAATTCCCAAACGAATTCGCAGCTTGCGGAGTTCCGGTTGAAGAGCGAGGTGCCCGGCTTTCCGAAGGTATTTCGGTGTTACGCAAACTTTGGAGCGGGGACACAGTCGAAAACAAGGGAAAGTTTTACCATTTTCCTCAAGTACGAATGCAACCGGTTCCAAGACAGCTAGGAGGACCACCCATTTGGTGCGGGGGACGCTCTCAAGCCGCTTTGAAGCGGGCAGGGCGCATCGCAAATGGATATATCTCCTACGTAGTGACACCGGAGATGTACAAATCTGCACTGGAAACGATTGGGGATTCCGCAAACGCTGCAAATCGTCAATTGAAGAGTTTCGGAACGGGGCATTTGATATTTATAAGACTGGACAACACTTATGAGCGCGCGTGGGATGTGGCGACCGAATATCTCAGTATCCGATACGCCATGGATTTCCGCAAAGCCGCACAAAAATATGCGTTGTTGGGACGTCCGGAAGACGTGGCAGAGCAACTCGCCGAGTTTCATGCCGCAGGAATACGTCATTTCATTCTCGACATGGTGGGACCTCCCGAGCAACGAGACGAGCAACTCCAACTCTTTAACAGGGAAGTCCGACCATTGATTTCTGATTTTTTCAACAAAAATAACTGAGGAGCATTTTCATGAACAATAAACGTCCTTGCCTGGCAATTCTCGGAGCAACCGGAGCATTGGGTAAGGGGTTGGCCTTGCGCTGGGCGAAAGCGGGCTACCCGATCATCATCGGCTCACGTGCTGCGGAAAAAGCGCAAAAGTCGGCAGAGGATTTGAAGCAACTATCCGGATTGGATTCAGTCCGGGGTATGGACAATCGAAACGCTGCATCCGTGGGGGATATAGTCGTGCTTACAGTTCCATTTTCTAATCAGCGAGGTATCTTGGAATCCGTGCAGAGTGAATTGCAGGGGAAAATACTGGTGGACGCCACGGTTCCATTGATACCCCCCAGAGTGAGAACAGTGCAACTGCCCGCAGAAGGGTCGGCAGCCAAGGCCTCCCAAGAATTTTTGGGAGAAGGAGTGCGGGTCGTATCCGCATTTCAAAATATTGCGGCTGAGCATATGCAAGATGATCACGCCATCGATTGCGACATTCTGGTCTGCGGCAACGACTCGGATGCCAGGGAAACCGTCATACAATTGATTTCAGCGCTGGGACTGCGAGGTTGGCATGCAGGACGGATTGATAATTCCACCGCAGCCGAAGCATTGACTTCACTTTTGATCTTCATCAATAATCGCTATAACATCAAAGGCGCGGGTTTTCGAATTACCGGAGAGCCAGAGTCGGCCATGGAAAATTAATAATCGGAAAGATTGATTCAATGTGGGCAGTGGTACCGGTCAAGGATATTGGAAAAGCAAAGCAACGCCTGGGGAGTGTTTTGGGAGTGGAAGAGAGGCGGAATCTGTTCCTCGTAATGGTGGAGGACGTACTGGCCGCTCTGGCAAAAGTGTCCCTTTTGGATGGGGTAATGATTGTTACTGGAGATCCGGAGGTCCAACGCCTGGCTACGCAATTTAAGGCGCGACTGCTTGAAGAATCCAAAAACCAGGGACATACCAGTGCGGTTGCCTATGCAGCTCGAGTTTTGAAGCAAGAAGGGGTTGATGGTATGTTGCAAATCCCGGGAGACATACCATTAGTGCAAGCTGGCGAAGTAGAAGAAGTGCTCAGAGCCCATTCGCCGGCACCGTCCATCACCATTGTTCCATCTCATGATAAAATGGGATCTAATTGCGTTTTGTGCTCTCCGCCAGACGTCATCCCGCTCCGATTTGGAGAAAACAGTTTCTACCACCATCTTCAATCCGCACGAAAACACGGACTATGCCCGCAAGTGATGACTTCACCAGGAATTGGTCTGGATATCGACACTCCGGAAGATTTAAGACTTTTGATTCAAAAAATCATTCCCAACCGAACCGGAAATTTTCTCCAGAAAAGCAGGATCGCATTATAGCCGGGTAGTGCGCTAATCGAAATTTTGATGGAAAGCGCCTTCAGTCAGAAACAATTGGACCTGCGGTCGTAGTCATGCGATGACCGCTTTTTTCTGCGCGTATTGCATGTAGCGTTCTTCAGGGGTTTGAATTGTCATCTTGCTGGTATCCGTAATTGATTCCCAGTTTTCTGCAAATTGTTCCACACTGACAGGATCTTTCCCCAGAAAAATTCCGGGATTATACGCCACTTGGATGCGTCCGTAAAATCCATTACTGGCGTGGATGATATATGAGCTTGCCTCACATTGTTCTGAAACCAAATAAACAACCGCCGGCGTGACGTGCTCTGAATTTTCATCAATGATGGGTCGATCAGGCGGGCGTTGCAGGTCTTCAGTCATCCGAGTCAAAGCTGCCGGAGATATAGTGTTGACCTTGATTCCGTACTTTTGTCCTTCGATGGCCAGTACATGCATCAGTCCCACCTGTCCGGTTTTGGCTGCACCGTAATTGCCTTGTCCGAAATTTCCGAACAACCCGGAAACCGAAGTAGTGAAAACTATTCTACCATAGTTGTTTTCTCGCATAACGAGCCAGGCGGGTTTGGCTACATTGTAGGCTCCGTTGAGGTGTACGTCAATGACGGCATGCCATTCCGCCGGGGTCATATTGGCAAAACTTCGATCTCGTAAAATCCCAGCGTTGTGGATTAAAATATCCAATTTCCCATATTTTTCAACAGCGCTGTTGATTATGGCCTGTCCTCCCTCATACGTGCCAACACTGTCATAATTAGCAATGGCTTCTCCTTGAAAAGCATGGATCTCCGCAACCGTCTTATCGGCCAAAGATCGAGATCCTCCTTGACCATGGCGATCACCTCCTAAATCATTGACGACCACTGCGCAACCTCTGCGAGCCAGTTCCAATGCATAGGTCTTTCCCAATCCTCCTCCCGCTCCGGTGACGACGGCAATCCTGCCTACAAAATTAATCTCGGACATTATATCTTCCTGAAAAATCTCGATTGATATGTATATATGAAAATTTATTTAATATCCTGATTTATCTGTCATTCCTGTTATTGAAGATTTATGTCGAACTCAGCTTAATACTTTCTTGCAGGACCGACCTCTACATAATATCATTCATTTCAAATTTAAAACAATTTGAGAAAATATGGAAATTGTTTCTTGAGATTTTTTTACTCGATTTGTAGAAAATAATAATCGGCATATTATGTTTCTTTATCACTATCACCCATATCCAATTCCAAATCTCATAAATCACTGCCATCATCCAAACCACTTAAACACTCTAAACTCATCATCCACCCTAAATTCGTCCCGAATACAAAAAAATTTCAGAAACCTTTTATATTGACCGTGGACGGAATTTTATTTTTAATAAGGTCGAGATATGAAAACCGGCTGAAAAATCGAACAAGAGCCGTTTGCAGAGGAGTTTTTTTGAAAAGGTACTGAAAAATCTCAAAAATTTAATGCACTATCATGCGAATCAGGAGTTGAAATTTAATTGATCAAATCAAAAATTTAATAATTGTGATGTGTCATCCTTGTCCCGGATCATCCTGGTCCCGGATCAAGCCAGGAATAACACCTTTTTTAACTCCAGATTCACGTGCACTACGATAGAAGAAAATGAAAATTGGTTATATGTTTGTTAATTTACATTATCGCACATATAAATTTATCAGTAACAATTTTCATTGGAAGAAAATGGAGATTCGTTTTTCAAAGCTGAAAAATCCTGTGAGAACTGCTTGATGATTCTGAACTGAGTGTTAATATTCAGACACGAGTTGATTTCACGGACTCTGCCGATCATATCGTATACATTTACATATCAAGATTGAATTTCCTCATTTTATGACGCAACAATTCACTCACCTGCATCTTCACACCCAATATTCCTTGATGCAGGGAGCAATTCTTATCAAATCGCTTGTAAATGCGCTTCAGGAGTTGGGATATGAAGCGTGCGCAATTACGGACCATGGCAACATGTTTGGTGCGATCGAGTTCTATCATGCGCTGAAAAGCCAGAATCTCACACCCATTATTGGAACGGGAATTTACGTTGCCGATGGGTCGAGACACAAGCGCGACTATGAAAAGAGAGGCCCCAACGCCCACCAGACGATTTTATTGTGTCAGGACCGTAAAGGCTATCATAACCTGAATTATCTATCGAGTTTAGCTTACACGGAAGGAAAGTTTTATGGCGTACCAAGGGTGGACCACGAACTTTTAGAACAAAACAATGAAGGATTGATCGCCCTCAGCGCCGGTCTCGATGGAGATCTTGCGCAGCATTTACGCAAGGGGCGTTTGGATGAGGCGCGATCCCTCGCGTCGTGGTACCGCGATGTTTTTGCAGGACGATATTATTTTGAATTGCAGGTCACGGACCATATTGAACAAAATGAACTGAATTCCCAATTGATGGCGCTCTCAGGGGAATTGGACATTCCATTGGTTGCTACGAACGACTGCCATTACCTCAAAGAAAAGGATGTGTACGCCCACTATATTCTGGAATTGATGGGATTGCAAAAACGAGTCTCGGATTTGGATAAACCATCCATGAAATCCAATCAACTCTATTTAAAAAGTCCAGAAGAAATGCAGACTGCTTTTTCTTCCTATCCCCAGGAAGTGTTGACCAATAGCGTATTGATTGCAGAACAATGCAAGCTGTCCCTGGAAAACAATTCGTATTATTTCCCAAAATTTGAAATTCCGACGGACGATACCCTGGATTCTTATTTGATCCGTCAAGCCCGTCAAGGACTGCAAAAACGTTTGGAAAATCTATACGAACTGTACAATCCTGCTGATTCTTTTGAAGCATTCCGCAGTCCTTATGATGAACGGTTGGAATTTGAATTGAATGTGATCATCCAAATGGAGTTTCCCGGGTATTTCCTCATAGTCGCAGACTTTGTCAATTGGGCAAAAGACCATGAAATTCTGGTTGGACCGGGAAGGGGATCGGGAGCCGCATCGTTGGTGGCGTATGCATTGAGGATTACGGATGTCGATCCTTTGCGATACGGATTACTCTTCGAACGATTTCTCAATCCGGATCGTATCAGCTTGCCTGACTTTGATATCGATTTTGAGGTAAACGGACGGGAAGCGGTAATCAATTACGTACGGAATAAATATGGTGAAAACAATGTCTGCCAGATCGCTACTTTTCAATCTTTGGGAGCCAAAGCAGCCATCCGGAATGTGGCCAGAGTCCTGGATTTTCCTTATGTGGAAGCAGATAAAATTGCCAGGTTGATTCCCAATAAACCAGGAATCGATTTAAATGAATCGTTGCAGCAAGAACCGGATCTGGCCCGTATTGAACGGGAGGGGACTGAAAATGAGCAAAAATTAATCGGACTGGCAAAAAGTCTGGAAGGGTTGAATACTCATTTAGGGACTCATGCGGCCGGAGTTATTATTATGGATTGTGACATTCGAGAAGTGATGCCCGTTTGTACCGGAAAGGAGGAGTCCCTGCAGTCCATGTATACCATGAAATATGCTGAAGATCAGGGAGCTGTCAAATTCGATTTTCTCGGACTGTTGACCTTGTCGATCATCGAAGCGGCAATCAAGCTTATCCACAGGCAAGATCCTCAGAGCAATGGAAGGGTCCCTTTTAAAATCGAAATGATTCCAATGGATGATCCACTGACTTTCGAACTGCTTTGTCATGGAAATACAACGGGGGTTTTTCAACTGGAATCGTCTGGTATGAGAAAGCTCGTTCATGACATGCAACCCAGCACGTTTGGAGACATTGTGGCTATCCTTGCGCTATTTCGTCCGGGACCTCTTGGTTCCGGCATGGTGGATGATTTCATTCAATGTAAACATGGACGTAAACAAATAGTCTACCCTCATAAATTGATGATTCCCATTTTAGAGGAAACTTATGGGGTGATGGTATACCAGGAACAAATCATACAGGCGGTGCAGGTGCTGGCGGGATTTACTCTGGGACAAGCAGATTTGTTGAGAAGGGCCATTGGTAAAAAAATTGCGGAGGTCCTGGCAGAACAACGCCAGAATTTTGTACAAGGCTGTCTCAACAATAGAGAATATGTTTCGGGATGTGGATCGGAATCTCCGGAACAAAAAGCCAACGAAATCTTTGATCTGATTGACTATTTTTCTGGATATGGATTCAACAAATCGCACACGGTTGCTTATGGTTTGATCAGTTATCAGACCGCTTACCTCAAGGCGCATTATCCGGTGCAATTCATGGCGGCTTTGCTCAATTGTAGTATGAATCAACCGGAAAAGGTGGTCAACTTCATCAGTGAATGTAAGGAAATGGGAATTGAAGTGTTGCCTCCCGACGTCAATCAAAGTGTTAACGAATTTACGGTTTCCTTCCTCCACTTTGAACTGACGACCAAGAGTCAATCAATGCTCGAGAGGTTGGAAATCCCGGTTTCAATATTGGATGTTTTAGGATCTCTGGAAAACAAAGTCTTCCAAACTAAAAATGAATTGTTGGCAGCATTGAAAAAGCTCGAGGATGAGCATGCAGGTGAAAGCGAGCGGATACTTTCATTTCAGCAAGAAATCGTCCGTGCCATGCGTGTCGAGGCCGTACGATTCGGACTCAGTGCCGTAAAAAACGTCGGAGGCAATGCGGTGGATGCGATATTGGAAGCACGCACGCAAAAAAAAGAAAATCGATTCACGAATTTTATGGAATTCATGAAAACGGTAGACCTGACAAAAGTCAGTTCCAGGGTTTTGGAATCTTTTATAAAATGTGGCGCATTTGATTCTCTCAATTCCAATCGTGCCCAGTTGCTACAAGTGCTGGATGAAGCCATACACCTGGGACAGGAATTTCAAAAAGCTGACGATCCCATGCAAAATTCTCTGTTCGACTTGCTCAGTGAGGAAGAGTCGAAAAATACGGAAACTCAATTGAATTTTCCAGACATGAAAGACTGGACCATAAAGCAAAAACTTGCCTGTGAAAAAGAAGCGCTTGGATTTTATGTTTCAGGACATCCTCTGGATCACTACGAATCTGAAATAAAAAATTTAGCCACCACCACTCACGACCTCGAGGAAAATCGATTCAAAGATGGTGATACGGTTGCTTTGGCAGGAGTCATTATTGCCAACACAGTCCGTCTTTCAAAAAGGAATGAGCGATTTGCTATTATTAACCTGGAAGACCAGCGTGGGTCCATCGAAATTCCGGTATATGCCAAGTTGTACGAGGAAGTTCGGGATTTACTGGATAAGGAGGAGCCCGTGTTGGTTCAAGGGCGTGTCAACTACCGGGATGATGACGGGGGACGACAGGGATTCAGCTTGATTGCCGAAAAAATCCAATGGCTCAGTCAAATACGCCAGGAGACCTGCAAAGGAGTTGTGATAGTGATTCGACAAAGCGATGACATTCCAGAATTTTTTGTATCTCATCAACTTCAATTATTGCTGGAAATGCTCTCGACGTTTCCAGGCAAGTCCCAAATATATTTTCATTTATATGTCGCTGATGGAAGTGAGATTAAAATTCAATTACAGGAAAGCGTTGCCTTGGTACCAAAGTTGGTGGATTATTTAATTGATCTTTTTGGTGTGAAGAGGTTGGCCTTTGTTTATTAATCCTTTGTGATGTTTTCTAATTTAAAGAAACATAATATGCCAGAAAATATTTTATTTTCATTCCAAGTCCTTCCATGAAGAATTAAACCACTTCATTCTTGTCCCTGCTAAACTTGTCCCTGCGAAAGCAGGGAACAGGGAGCAGGGATTGGAGTTATGCATCAATCTGTCTGCCAATCAACCGACTATACAATTTCCCCTTAGCAACCAGTAAATGATGGGGGCCTGTTTCAACCACTTGCCCCTGATCGAGGACCACAATAGTATGAGCATTGCGAATTGTGGAGAGACGATGCGCAATAATGACAGTAGTACGGTCATGCATGAGTTCTTCAAGTGCAAGGTGAATTGATTTTTCATTGATAGCATCCAAATGCGATGTCGCTTCGTCAAGAATGAGCACAGGCGCATCTTTGAGGAATGCCCTTGCAATAGCGATACGCTGACGTTGACCTCCCGAGAGTCGAACTCCTCTTTCTCCCACCCGTGTTTCGAGACCTTCTGGAAGTGAAGAAATGAAATCATCCAATGCGGCTCGGCGCAGGGCTGAGGTGATTTCTTCCTCACCTGCCGTTGGACGAGCGATATTTATATTTTCCCGCAGTGTTGAATTGAATAAATAAGTATCTTGCGAAACAAGTGAAATGTTTTGCCGCAATTCTTCCAGACGGTATTGAGTGAGTGGAACCCCTTGAAAACGAATAATCCCGACCTGTGGGTCCCAAAATCGCATCAACAAATGAGCAATTGTAGTTTTACCGGCACCAGAAGGACCAACGAGTGCGACCAATTTTCCTTTAGGCACATCAAAACTCACGTTCCATAAGGCATAGCGACCATCTTGCAGGTAGGAAAATTTCACCTGATCCATTTGCAAATCGATTGGCAATGGATTCCGCGATGCGTCAGAAATTTGCGAAACTCCCGGGCCGTCCCGGACCAGGATGGGTTCATTTCGTACTACATACAAACGTCGCGTTGCGCCTAATGTGTCTGCTAATTGACGTCCAATTTGCGCAATTTCAGAGACTGGCAGGAAAGCTGCCATTGATATTAAAGTCAGTAACGGCAGGATAGCGCTGTCCAATGAACCCAAACTCACCAGGTAAGCGCCACTGACTGCAACCGCCAGGCCTCCCAAGCCCGTTGCTATCTCGAGCAATGCCGTTTGTAAGGTCAAGTCCCGGAAAAAAGGCAAACGAATCAGGTGGTGAACCTTTGTTTTCCCTATGAGTTCTTTTCTCCTCAAACGGGTTTGCTGAAAAGCAATGACTTCAATGAGCCCTTGAATGGTATCCACGACATGAGCATTCAGGTTACCCAGCGCTTCTCTGGCACGTGACCCCAATTCATCGATCCGCCTCCTCAGCAAAAATGGGCTCGAGCCAACCAAGATCAAAAAAGGTAGAAGAGCGATCGCCATCAGAGGTCCCTGGAGGATTAAAGTCAGGACTACTACGAAGGGAACCAGTACCGCAACAAAGGCAGGCGCGACGGTGTGTGCGAAAAAAAATTCAACTAACTCCACATCATGGGTTGCGTTCCCGATCAAGTCTCCGCTTCGACGTCTCGTCATATAAGCAGGTCCCAGCGCATCTAATTTTTGATAAAGGGCGATGCGTAATTCGCTCAACAAACGAAACGCCATATCATGAGCGATCCAGGATTCCAGCCAATGAGATACCCCCGCGAGCGGCGCAATGATAAAAAGCAAGATTAACATTGAATCATAGGGAGTCCCGTTTTTTATGGATGCCACAATCAACGCACTGACAATTCCGACTCCAATCAGCGCAATGACACGCGTCACTCCCAGAACAAAGGTAAGCGTCAGTTTGACTTTCCAAGGCGCAATCAATCGCATGAGATACCGAATCGTCTCACCCCAACTCAATCCATCCGCCCTGAGTATTTCATCGTCCGGTTCCTGTTGAGTTTCGTTTGTTCCGTACCCGGTAAATAAATTGTTTGTTTCATGCTGAAAAATTTCTTTGTTTAAAATTTTATTGGTATCGAAATGATTTTTTTGCAAGTAGTCTCTATTATATTCTCCTATCTGAGCGGCCATCAGGGAATGATAAGCTCCGGATCTCCGCAGGAGTTCCGCATGAGTCCCCTGTTCTACGATCGTTCCATGTTCCAGCACAAAAATCCGATCTGAATCGATCACGCTGGACAGTCGATGCGCAAAAATCAGGGTGGTACGCCCCACCATAACCCGGTCCAAGGCTTCCTGGATGATTGTTTCATTTTCGCTATCAACCGCGGAGAGCGCTTCATCGAGTAACAATACCGGTGCGTCCCGTAACAATGCGCGAGCAATAGCGATGCGTTGTCGCTGACCTCCCGACAACTTGATTCCTCTCTCTCCAATGACGGTATGGTAACCCTGTGGAAGGTGGGAAATGAATTCATGAGCATTGGCGGTTTGGGCAGCTGCAATCAATTCCTCTTCCGTTGCGCTTGCTTGTCCGAAACGTAGATTCTCGGCAACGGTCCCATGGAAGAGATACGTATCCTGTTGGACCACGGCAATGTGCTGGTAAAGCGTGTCCATACTGATCTTTCGCAAATCCTTCCCTCCCAAGCGAATAACACCTTTTTGCGGATTGTAGAGTCTCAACAACAAACGAACTACCGTTGATTTTCCACACCCGCTGGGTCCCACAATACCAATCCGTTCTCCGGCGCGAACTTTAAAATTCAAATTGTGGTGGGCCATTTTATTGGTTCCTGGATAAGAAAATGTGACACGTTCAAAACAAATTGTGGGATCGAAGGGTTTTTGATTGCCCTGAGAAAGGATTTCAGTTTCAGCAGTTTGTTGAAGGGGAGCAATCAACGTTTTCTGATCCAGCAGGCGCAAGATTCCCTGAGCTGCCGATTGTCCCATCATACCGTGGTGCAAAAGTTCCCTCAATTCCCGCAAAGGACGAAACACTTCAATTCCCATCATCAGGATCATGAGGAGCGCTTCCAACGACATTTGACCTTGCGTCACCCGGTAGGCCCCTAAGGCCAGCATAGATGCCGCTCCAACAGCTATGCCCGTATCGGTAATACCTCGTGTGAGCGTATTGGTTGCCAACACCCACATGGTTCGTTTGAAAAGTTCGTGAGATTTTTCAGCAAGCAGTCGACCCCGGTTCGTACTTTGACCAAAGGCCTGCAGGGTGGCCAATCCTTGTAGTGAATCCAGAAATTCCGCGCCAAACTCTGCGTAGGCCATCTGACGGCTTTTTGCGCTGTTTATGTCCCATTTGTGGAAGAGCATTGGGGCAAAAAGCGTGAGCAACGAAAAGATCAGCATGACACCGGCAACCGGCCAGTCCAGGAAAAAAACAAACAGAAATATGGCAAAGGGGAGCAACATCGCAATGAAAATTTGCGGAATGTATCGTCCAAAATAAGTCTCCAATTGTTCCACTCCATCGACTACCGTGAGCAGTACGTCTCCAGTCCGATGCAGGTCGAAATGCGCCGGTCCCAACTCAACGATTTTGTCGTATAAAACTTTCCGGAGAAGCACTTGTACCCTGGCGGAAGTATGATGAGCGAGCATATTGCGTCCGAATTCGAGAAACCCTCTCAATAGCATGAGAACAACCACCACGCTGGTTGAATGCACTAAGGTGTTGAACGGCTCGCTGTTGAATACTTGCGCCAAAAGCCATCCCAATGCGGCAAGACGGGCAACTCCAACCATTGATGACAGGAGCCCCAGTGCCACAGTGGCGGCGATTCTCAAACGAACGCCTTCTGTGAAGACCCAAAGGCGGAAATTAAAATACATGAAAGTGTCTTATTGATTTTTAATATTGTGAGACGGGTACAGCTTATGAAGGTTTGGGATAAAATATAACAAATTGATGTCAGTACGCAGTTGTCCACCTGCCACGTTTTTGTTGAATCGACCAGGTGAGAATCCGCATTCAATCAGGTGCAACGTATTTTTTGATACAATATTTTTTTTAAATACGCTATACCAGATTCTGGAAGTAAATTCAGTCAACAGCCTGTGATATTCCCATTTCGTAGCTACTTGTATGATCTGGAAATTAAAATTTTGCTTTGTTTGAGTCATCACCACCGGCAGAGCCGGTGGCTTGAAGAGGCCCCCAGTATGAGGGCAAAACGTGTTCGTCATCGTATGACGTGCTCGTGCTCGTGAACGAAAAAGGCTGCCATGTTAGATCATGAAAAACTCGATGTATACCAATGTTCCATCGAATTTTTAGCGTTATCTGTCCAAGTCATCGAAACATTGCCAAAAGGATACTCAGCCTTAGTTGACCAACTGAAAAGGACCTCATGGTCGATTCCTCTCAATATCGCAGAAGGCTGTGGAAAAAATTCCTTTCCTGACAAGCAACGATTCTATGCATTGGCCCGAGGTTCCGCAATGGAATGCGCTGCTATTCTCGATGTTTTAAACGTGTTGAAGATCATCCAGCCTCCTTTATTTGACGAAGGGAAACAGTTACTTCATCGCATTGTTTCTATGTTAACCAAAATGTGACGTCGAATTCACTGACCGTTCACGAGCACGAGCACGGCTAACGGACACGGATACGTCTCTCATGTCTGACCGGCAAAGCTTATTAGGTTCGCACCAGCAGAGCTGGTGGTTTAATGAGATTAATTATTTGCTTTCCGTTCGAATTTATGAAAAACAAATCATTGAAAATATTGATCATTTACAGATTATTCATCTTCTGAAATTATTATGAACTCTCATACGGATCTGAGTTGTGCGACACGAAATGTCAGATAGCAAGCAGTTTGGTCCAGCTGTCGTCCTTTATGGAGAACGTCGTGGTAAATATCCGGAAGGCAATTCATTGTTGGTGCGAGGAAAGGAGGAATCGGTTCTGATCGATCCTTCTCTGGCCATGATTCCTCGCCGTAGGATCTTACCAAAAGTAGACTGGATCCTCAACAGTCACTGTCATGAAGATCACATTGCCGGAAATCATCTTTATTCCAATCTTCCATGGTATTTTCACGAGTTGGATCGTCCGGGCATTCAATCCCTGGAAGGTTTATTGGCGATTTATGGTTTTTCAGAAGAGATCAATTCAATCTTTCGACAGGTGCTCACTGACCGCTTTCATTTCATGGCTAAAGACGACGCTATTTCTTTTACAGATGGAACCGTTTTTGATTTGGGCGGTACCACCCTTCGAACCATCCACACTCCCGGACACACCCGCGGTCACTGCTGTTTCTTTATCGAATCTACCGGGAAAGAACCCTTGTTGTACCTGGGTGATATCGAACTGAGCAGTTTTGGCCCCTATTACGGAGACGCCTGGTCCGATCTAGAAGATTTTGAACGCAGCTTGAAGACTGTCCGGGAAATCGAAGCCCACTGGTATGCCACTTTTCATCACATTGGAATTCTGGACAGGGAGCATTTTCTCGAAAGACTCGACCGCTTCGAAGCCGTTATAGGTCGACGTGAAGAACGATTATTGGAATTTCTCACAGAACCCAAAACTCTGGACGACATCGCAAAACATCGTTTCATTTACCGACCTGGAGATAATGTGTTCTATGCCGATTGCGTGGAACGTCGTAGTATGGCTTTTCACCTGTTACGACTCGAACGAGAAAATCGAGTGCGTCAAGTCCAAAAAGGTAGGTGGCAGCAAATTGATTCTTGAGAATGAATCGTAAAATTCTTAAAAACATTACATTTAATATGCGAATCAGGAGTTGAAATTTAATTTATAAAACCAATAATTTAATAATTATGATGCGGCATCCGAAATTTCGCCCGTATCCCTTGGATTCCTGGTCAAGCCAGGAATGACACGTTTTTTAACTCCTGATTCACGTATTTAATTTAATAATATCAGAGATTTGACATGGATACTATCGATAAGTCAAACTTGGAGGGATATTTTTTCGAAACCATTGAATTAGACGTTCAAAACCATATCATGACCCTCACGCTCAACCGTCCTGATAAAAAAAACGCAATCAACGATACCCTGTCCAACGAATTCAATTATGCGTTGAGCTTTGCAAAGCAAGAACGTGGAATTCGTGTCGTGGTATTGGCGGCTAAGGGAGATGTATTTTGCGCTGGCGCGGATTTGAAATCTTTCCAGGGACAAAAGGAAAAGACTCGCAGCACTGTACCTCGAATGGATGAAAAAATGAACATTGCCAGCAGTATCCGTGATTTACGCAAACCCGTCATCGCCAAAGTTCAAGGACCGGTCCTGGCAGGCGCCCTTCTTATGATTTGCAATGCAACCCATGTAGTTGTTGCTGATCATGTCTATTTTTGTACACCAGAAATCAAAAGAGGGCTCTGGCCTTACATGGTGATGGCAGGATTGTTCCGAGTGATGCCTCGACGCGTGGGACTCGATTTTATCATGCGTGGAATTCCCATGAATGCTTGGGACGCTAAGCAAAACGGGCTCGTATCCGAAGTCGTTCCAGCAAACCGGCTTGGAGCTCGAGTGGCGGAATTGGCCGACGAATTGGCAAAATTAGCTCCTTCCACCATGCAGATGGGACTGGAAGCGTTCTATCATCAAGAACTCATGCCGATGGAAGATGCTCTGCCTTACTTGAAAATGATGCTGGAAAAAACCGTTAAATCGGAGGATGCTCAAGAAGGCATCACCGCTTTCTTTGAAAAAAGAGAACCTCGATGGAATAATTGAAGCTAATACAGAAAAAAAGAAATTAATCCCTAAAGAGTGATTGATTGGAATAGGCAGGAGGCATAATGGATATCAAAGACCTGACCATTGGTATTGAAGAAGAATATCAAATCATTGATCCGGAAACTCGTGAACTGACTTCATACATTGCAGAAATTCTGGATAAAGGGACTATCATGTTCCGAGACCAGGTCAAACCCGAAGCGCTTCAGTCTCAGTTGGAGACCAACACGCACATTTGCCGTAACATCAAAGAAGCACGTCAGGAAATAACCCGGTTACGCAGTATTGTTTGTGACACGGCCATTAAAAACGGGTGCAAGATCGTTGCGGCCGGTACCCATCCCTTTTCCCGCTGGCAAGATCAATTGACCACTGAAAAAGAACGTTATCAAGGACTGATGGCCGACTTTCAGATCCTTGGTCGACAATTGCTGATCTTTGGCATGCACGTTCACATCGGAATTCCGGACCCGGATTTGCGAATCGATATCATGAATCAGGTCTGCTATACCCTTCCTCACATCTTCGCGCTTTCCACCTCCTCTCCTTTTTGGTTGGGTGAAAATACCGGATTGAAATCCTATCGAGCCGTTATCTTCGAGGACTTGCCCCGCACCGGACTCCCTGAATATTTTGATTCCAATCAAGCTTATGAAGACTACGTCAACACCTTGATCAAAACAAACTGCATGGATGATCCTACCAAAATCTGGTGGGATATCCGCCCCCATCCAAATTTTCCGACCCTCGAGTTTCGTATTTGTGACTGCACCACAAAAATCGATGAAGTGATTGCCATCGCGGCACTCATTCAAACCCTGGTTGCGAAATTAATCCAATTGCGCCAAAACAATCAAACATGGCGTCTTTATCGCCCCAGCCTCATTGCAGAAAACAAATGGAGAGCGCTCCGAGACGGATTGGATGGAAAATTCATCGATTTCGGCAAAAAAGAAGAAGTTCCCTTGCGATTTTTGTTAGAAGAATTGCTGGAATTGATTGACGATGTGGTCGATGAATTGGAAACGCGTCAAGAAATCGAATACATTCGTACCATCATCAAAGAAGGCAGCAGCGCCGACCGGCAATTACGTAAATATGATGAAACCGGTAGTTTGGAGTCTGTGATTGATATGCTGGTGGAGGAAACCATGATTGGTTGTTATTGATTTCGAAGATGGTACAGATTTTTTTATTTTTAAGAAAACATAATATGCAGTAAAATATTTCTTACGAAAATGCAAGCTTGGCGGTTCTGAGATTGATTCATTTCTGCAATTGATGAACCCTGTTAATGTGAATCAGGAGTTGAAATTTAATTAGTCCCCCACAAGGTTTAAACCTCCGCCTTTAGGCGGATAGATTTATCCCTCCCTATGCTATAGGCCCTCGCATGAAAGGAGGATCTCATGGAATATAGGTATGGCATTCACACCGTTTTCAATATTGAGTATCATTTTGTTTGGGTTACCAAATATCGTTATAAGGTTCTCACTGGTGATGTCGCCTTGCGAGTTCGTGAATTGGTGCGTCAAACTTGCGAAGCATTTGAGATCCGAATTCTCAGTGGGGTGGTGAGTAAAGATCATGTCCATCTGTTTCTCTCCGCTCCTCCAAGCATGGCCCCAAGTGAGATCATGCGTCGCCTCAAAGGCAGAAGTGCTAGTAAGCTGTTTGAAGAGTTTCCTGTCATCAAAAAACGCTATTGGGGCCGACACTTTTAGGCGAGAGGATATTTTTGTGCAACGGCAGGTCAAGTGACTGATGAAATGATTAAAAGTTATTTGGAGCATCATTTTGAATCGAATCCTAATGATGATTTTCGGACCGAAGCCTAGACGGGTCTGAAATGACCCGTATCCGTACTTTCAGTACTTGAGTTTAAACCCTCCGTCTTCAGACGGTGGTTGTTTAGTTATAAAATAAAAAATTCAATATTTATGATGTGTCATGCCGGTCCCGGATCAAGTCCGGGATGATCCGGCATCCAAAATATCGCCCGCATCCCTTGGATTCCTGGTCAAGCCAGGAATGACACGTTTTTCAACTCCTGATTCACGTTATTAATCAATTACCATCATTCGGCCCTCTCCAAAACTGCTCACCTGTAACCTATCGATCTCTCAGAAACTGGTACAGGAGTGGCTCATGCGAAAAGAAAAAATGAGCAATGTCCATTTTTTTGAAATTGTATGCTATATTCTTTCTTATGACATCGTATAACAAATTCGTTAATCAGCATATTAATGAAATACTCAGTTTTCTGAATATTGTCATTCTGAGCCGTGACCGGAGAATCTCTTCAATCGAGGCGAGATCCTTCGCTCTGCTCACGATGACAAATTCTTGCGCTGACACTAAGTAAATTGATGATCAAAATTTTGTCTGACTCTCAAAAATACTTTAAAATTCAATTATGAGGAAACTCCTATGAAAATGCATATTGGTGGTGAATGGATTGACAAATCGCAGAAGATCGAGGTATTGCACCCCTTTGATGGTTCAGTGATTGATACAATACCCAAGGGCGATCTCAGCGATGTAGAAAATGCGCTCACAACTGCTGAGCGCGGAGCCAAAATTATGGCCAATAAAACAGGATACGAGCGCTATGAGATTTTGCACAATGTTTATCAATTGATGTTGCAACGAACCGAAGAGCTTGCCCGTACGATTACCTTAGAGGAGGGAAAAATCATTGCCGAAGGGCGAATCGAAGCAACTCGGGCGGCAGAAATTATTTCCCTTTCCGCAGAGGAGGCTAAGCGGCTTTCCAGTGAAGTCGTACCCATGGATGGCGCCCCGGGGATTCAAAACAAGTTTGGTTTCACCGTACGCGTACCATGCGGTGTCGTTGTCGGCATCAGCCCCTTCAACTTTCCTCTGCACCTCGTGTGTCACAAGGTAGGGCCGGCAATTGCAGCCGGAAATGCAATTATTCTGAAACCCGCCACAGACACCCCTTTGTCTGCTTTGAAACTGGTGGAACTTTTTGTAGAGGCAGGTGCGCCGCCTGAAGCGATTCAATGCTTAACCGGAACTGGTGGAGAGATTGGCGATGCGCTTTGCGTTGACCAACGTGTCAGAAAAATCACATTCACCGGCAGTCGTGATATTGGAGAGCGTATCTGTCGCACCGCTGGCATAAAACGGGTGACCATGGAACTGGGCTCCAACTCGCCGCTGATCGTAATGCCCGATGCCGATCCGGAAAAAGTCGCCCAGGCTGCAGCCGCATCCGGCTTCTCCAATGCAGGACAGGTTTGCATCTCCACTCAACGGGTCATTGCGCACGATGAAATATACGGCGACTTTCTGGACGCGTTTAAATCGACCGTTGCCGGGATCACAACCGGAGATCCGATGGCAGAGCCGACTAAAATGGGACCAATGATCCGTGAAACGGATGCCATCAGAGTTGGTGAATGGGTCGAAGAAGCAGTCAAAGACGGTGCTGAGTTGCTCGCAGGCGGTGGACGGAGTGGTCAAATTTATGAACCCACCATCGTCGCGAACGTCAAACCGGAAATGCGAATCTCCTGTGACGAGGTCTTTGGACCGGTAGTCGGGGTGACTCGTGTCGGGAATATTGACGATGCCATTGCGCTGGCCAACGACTCGAACTATGGCTTGAGTGCCGCCATCTTTACCCAAGATATCGACTGGGCTATGAAGTTCGTGCGTGAGGTAGAATCGGGCAATCTCCATGTCAATTGGGGAACGCAGTTTCGAGCAGACCTGATGCCCTATGGGGGTGTGAAAGAAAGTGGTATGGGTAAGGAAGGTCCCAAATATGCCGTTGAGGAAATGACCGAGTTGAAGATGGCTGTTATCCATCTCAGCTCTTAGGTTTGATGCGTAAAACGGGATAAATCCACCCCGTTTTACGCGGCTCGAGCGGATCAATCGAAAATTATGACACCTCGTTTGAAGCCTCCTTCGTGGCCCAGTACGAGGGGCAATGGTCGCTTAAAGTGTCCTGTGACAAAGTGCCAGTCACTGTGGCAAAGACCGGCAGCCCCCAAGCGTACCCGTACTTCACCCGGTTGGGGCGGTAATAGATCGACCTCCTCTACTTTAAAAAGGACCTCCAATTTCATGTAATACTGCAGCTTTAAAAACAAACTCCATTTTTATTGGATCGAAAGTCATCACCACCGGCAGAGCCGGTGGCTTGAAGAGGCCCCCAGTATGAGGGCAAAACGTGTTCGTCATCGTAAGACGTGCTCGTGCTCGTGAACGAAAAAGGCTGCCATGTTAGATCATGAAAAACTCGATGTATACCAATGTTCCATCGAATTTTTAGCGTTATCTGTCCAAGTCATCGAAACATTGCCAAAAGGATACTCAGCCTTAGTTGACCAACTGAAAAGGGCCTCATGGTCGATTCCTCTCAATATCGCAGAAGGCTGTGGAATAAATTCCTTTCCTGACAAGCAACGATTCTATGCATTGGCCCGAGGTTCCGCAATGGAATGCGCTGCTATTCTCGATGTTTTAAACGTGTTGAAGATCATCCAGCCTCCTTTATTTGACGAAGGGAAACAGTTACTTCATCGCATTGTTTCTATGTTAACCAAAATGTGCCGTCGAATTCACTGACCGTTCACGAGCACGAGCACGGCTAACGGACACGGATACCTTTCTCATGTCTGACCGGCAAAGCCTATTAGGTTCGCACCAGCAGAGCTGGTGGTTTAATGAGATTAATTAAGGTAAAATTCGATCCTGTTTATATGCCGAAACTAATGCAATAACAAGAGACATCTGTCACTAACCCGAGTGCGACATAAATCTTCAATAATAGGAGTATTCTGATGTGTATGTCATCCTCGCTAAACTTGTCCCTGCAAAAGCATGGAGCGGTAAGCGGGGATCCAGATTCGTGGATCGCTGCAAAACTCTGGATTCCTGGTCAAGCCAGGAATAACACATTTATTGAATGCACGGATGGAATCCTGCACCCGGATCAAGTCCGGGATTGCCTGGAATGACTTGTTTATTCAATCCTTAATTTGCGTAATTCTTATAAATTCATCCCATCGTGCAGGTGGGGTTCCGAATTCAGACAATATCCGTACTGGTGATTTCAGTATGTTGGAGTGAAGATTCTTCTTCCAATTCGGGTCGGTAGAGTGGCTTTTTCACTTTACGCTCAAAATTAACAGCAGGTGTATAAAGGGCCTCTTGTAAAACAGGAGCATTGAAGGAGCGTGCTATTTGCAATATAGGCGCTTTTCCATAGTCGGTGGTCCGTTGTTGGGCTATTCGTCCGACGGACCGGATCAATTTCTCCATTTCTTCTGGTGAAGTTTCCTGGCCATGGCGGGCCCCGGCGGCGCGGGTGATGGTTTCATTCATCAAAGTGCCCCCCAAATCATTGACTCCTGCCTGTAAACCAAGCTGAGCTCCTTTGTGACCCAGTTTGGTCCAAGAGGCTTGGATACTTTGTATGTGGGGATGTAAAACCAGACGAGACACGGCATGGATCAAAAGGGCTTCCCGAAAGGTAGGACCTTTTCGGGCGCGACCTTTGAGGTAAATGGGGGCTTCCATATGAATGAACGGCAATGGGACCATTTCCGTGAACCCGCCGGTTCGTTTTTGTAAGGCTCGTAAGCGGAGCAAATGCCGGGCCCAATGGAGATAGTTCTCAATGTGTCCAAACATGATAGTGGCCGTGGTTTTAATTCCCAGTTCATGTGCCGTTTCCATGACTTTGAACCATTGACTGGTATTGATTTTATCGGGACAGAGAGTGGTTCTCACTTCATCATCCAGAATTTCCGCTGCTGTTCCAGGTAAAGTTCCCAAACCCGCATCTCGCAAGCGAATTAAAAATGCTTCAATACCAATCCCGAGGGTATGCGCTCCTTGCCAGATTTCCAAAGGAGAAAAGGCATGGATGTGAATTTCCGGAACCGCATGTTTTATGGCATGACAAATTTCGATATAAGTTTGCCCTGAATACTCCGGGTGAATTCCGCCTTGCAAACAAACTTCCGTTGCTCCGCGTTCCCAGGCTTCACGAGTACGGCGCATAATCTCCTCGAGGGTGAGATTGTATGGACGTCCCCTCAAATTTTCGCTCATCCTACCTTTGGAAAAGGCGCAAAACTGACAGCGGAAATAGCAGACATTGGTGTAGTTTATATTACGGTTGACAACGTAGGTTACTTTCTCCCCCATCACTTGCTGACGAAGATTATCGGCCGCCCTGCAAACATGGGCAAAATCCGAGCTCCTTGCTTCAAAAAGATGGACGATTTCTCTTTCTGACAAATCTTCTCCCTGGATTGCCTTTACGAGAATGTTTTGAATGCTGTCACTTGGCGAGGAGTAGGTACCTTGTTTTAGTATATGCACTTCACTGCGAGGAGGCTCAACCACCACTCCCGCTGACCAGTCCTCGGTACGGGCAAATCCCTGTCCATCCGTCATTCGCAATACTGCAGTCACCATGTCGGGTTCCAGCCATTGTCCCGCAGATTTTGCGTATTCGGGATAAATGGCAAGGCGCTCCAATAAGAATTTACCGGCCCTTGCCGTTTCATTTCGCAAGGTCTTCAAATGGGGCCAGGGAGCTTCCGGATTGACAAAATCCGGGGTAACCGGTGAAACCCCACCCCAATCATTGATACCGGCCGCAATGATTTTTGGGAGCACTCCGGGATTCAAATTGGGTGGGGCCTGGATGTTCATTTCAGCGCCAAAAAGGATCCTCGTCACTGCCACTGTCCAAAGCATTTCCGATAAATCGGGTTCTGGAGCCTTCGCCATTCGCGTATTGGCTTTGGCGCGGAAATTCTGAATAATTATTTCCTGGATATGACCATATTGCTGATGCAAATTTCTCAAATTCAGTATCGATTCAATTCGTTCTTGCCGGGTTTCCCCGATTCCTATGAGAATCCCGGAAGTAAAAGGAATGGATGCTTCACCTGCCATGCGGATGGTTTCGATGCGTCTGGCAGGAATTTTGTCCGGAGATCCATAGTGTGGTCCCCCTTTTCGACCGAGGCGAGTTGAGATGGTTTCAAGCATAATTCCCATAGAAACGGATTTTTTCTTCAAAGTTTCCAAATCCTCGAGTGTCATCAATCCCGGATTCAAATGTGGTAGCAAACCGGTTTCCTTGAAAACCAGTTCCGACATTTCGGCCAGATAGGAAAGCGTGGTTTCATGTCCCAACTCTTTCAGAGCGTCTCGTGCTGTTTTGTATTGCAGTTCCGGTTTGTCTCCCAAAGTAAAAAGCGCTTCTTTGCATCCGGCGTTTCTGCCATCCTCCGCAATTTTGAGAACGTCTTCGGGGGAGAGATAGGGAGATTTCAATTTACGGGGTCTCTGGGCAAATGTGCAATAATGGCAAACATCCCGACATAGCCGGGTGAGAGGGATAAAAACTTTGCGTGAATAGGAAATACGATCGTGGTGTTGTTGGTCTCTCAGTACCCCTGCGGTTTCAAGTAAAAGAGGAGACAATTCAGTTTTGGATAATATTCTCCCCTCCACATCGTTCAGTATTTTTCCCGACATTGCCTTTTCGAGCAACGACTTAATTTCAGAATCCATTTCTTTCCTTTCATTTTGACAAAACTCGACGTCGACTTTAGTTTGATTACCGGGAATTCTCAAGCAATTGATCCGCAAAGTCCAAAGTCTTGTTTGCCAGCCTTATGCGATCTGCAAGAGTCTTCATTATCGTATTGGTGATTGTCACTGCCATGCCAAGCGTTTCGATTTCTTCAACCAGATTTTTATCTTGCGTGTCCAAGATAAATCCATCGAGAAAATCCTGATAATGACGGGCCACCGTTGTTGCTGAAACCGACATTCCCAACTCTTTCAACATTTTCGCGGTCGGACCTTTGATGGCTTGATTTCGGACAATCGGAGTGACTGCAACGATGGGGACGGCAGTGCTTTGAAAAATCGTTCGTATACCGGGAAGGGACAATACCGGATCAATGCTGATGTATGGATTGGAGGGACATATCATGATGACCACCAGACTGGGATCTTTTAATATTTGTTGAAAAGGGGCACTCGTTTGCGCTTTTTCGATACCTTGAAATTGAAACCCGCTAACAATGGGTCGACAGCGCTCCCTGACAAAATATTGCTGAAACGAGAGTTGTTCGCCACCCACGGTATCGACCAAGGTGGCTACCGTGTCATCGGTCATCGGTATAATTGAATGTTGCACTCCCATTCGACGACACAGATAACGAGTGACCTCGGTCAAACTCCGGCCTTCTGATAGGAGTCGGGTGCGTATGACATGAGTAGCCATATCCCGGTCACCCAGCTGAAACCAGGTTTCGCCTCCCAAAGAGTTCAATGCCTCCATGAAGTTCCAGCTTTCTCCCGCCAATCCCCACCCCTGATTTTGGTTGTTGCGATTTGCCAGTGTGTACATCAAGGTGTCCAGGTCTGGTGAAATGCGCAATCCCAGGTGTTCAAAATCATCTGCCGTATTGCCGACCACCGTCAGTTGAGTCGGGTCCAGGATTTTTGAGAATCCCAGAACCAATTTGGCTCCTCCCACACCCCCGGAAATAGCAAGGTATTTTTTTTTCATAAGGACACTTCAATGATGCTGAAAGAAACTACTCTCCTTTTTTAAGTCCCTTTCTCCTGGAAGGAGGAGGTTGAGGGGGGAGAGAAAGGCTGTTTGGCCACCCTGTGGCAATGCAAAACAACCGAATCAGGATCAGCGAAACAAATCTTGATCTTTGGGACGTAGCAGTGGTTTGATTCCCTTGAGTCTATCGTCTTCCGGCTCCGACGATTGATAACCCCGTACCAGCACGATTGGGGTTTTCTCATCTTTCTGCCCCATCAACAACGAGGCGCCAGCGGCCATTTCATCCGCTGTTGCCACCTCTGTCACTTGCAATTCTCGCTCAAAAAGATCCCGGCCGCCGATAAGATTTTCCAGTGGCGTGAATCCTGACACTCCAATGGCCAGTCCTTGCAGACCATTGCGCCATGCGCGTCCGCTGGTATCACTGATGATCACTCCCAATTGAACGCCGAAACAACTTTCCAACCCCTCCCTCAGTCTGCGAGCGCTGGCGTCCGGATCATAGGGTAAAAGCAGCACGGGTTCCGTTTCAGGATCGGATGCGATGTTGGAACGATCCACTCCGGCGTTGGCATGCACAAATCCCAAGCGATGTTCTACGATTAACACGCCAGGCTTTTTACGCACAACTTCTTTCGATTCAGAGAGAATGACATGAACATGACGTGGGTCCTTTTGCACTTCTTCAGCAAGTGCGATTGCTTCCACAGAAGGTTTTATATCTGCCAGAAAGACATAGCGGTCTTCCGCTTTGGAAACAATCTTCTGAGCAACCACCAGCACATCATGTTCCTGCAACGATTCGCCTGACTGACTGAGAGCATTCTCGATTGTGGAGACCAAATTGTCACCCGGCTCAATCAGAGGGATTCCAGGAATGGCGGAAAAAACGAGTTTCCTCATGAAAAATCAGTTCTGATACTTGCGTAACTCCTGCCTGGCAACAACCATCCGGTGGACTTCATCCGGCCCATCTGCCAGTCTCAACGTGCGAGCGCTGGCCCACATCCGTGCAAGCGGTGTCCATTGAGAAACTCCAGTCCCGCCATACATTTGAATGGCGCGATCGATGATTTTCAGAGTAATATTGGGAACGTAGACTTTGATTTGAGAAATATAGGTTCTCGCTTCTTTATTGCCATATAAATCCATCACGCGCGCCGCTTTCAAAGTGAGCAAACGGGCGGTTTCGATTTCTATTCTCGAATCCGCTACTACGTCGTAGTTTCCTCCCAATTTGACCAATTCTCTACCAAATCCAATTCGTGACAACCCTCGTTTGCAGAGAAGTTCCAACGCTTTTTCCGCCTGACCGATCAAACGCATGCAATGGTGGATTCGGCCGGGACCCAAACGACCCTGGGAAATTTCAAATCCTCGTCCCGGACCAAGAATAATATTGTCTTTGGGTACGCGAACGTTGTTGAAGCGCAGGTGCATGTGTCCATGAGGCGCGTCATCGTTGCCAAAAACATGCATGCATCCCAACGTTTCGATGCCCTCAGTATCCCGCGGAACCAGGATTTGCGACTGCCTGGAATGCCGAGGCGCATCCGGATTGGTTTGCACCATGCAGATGAGGATTTTGCAGCGGGGATCTCCGGCGCCTGATGCGAAATATTTTTCCCCATTGATCACCCATTCGTCCCCTTGCAGTTCCGCACGTGTAGAAATATTGGTCGCATCGGAAGACGCAACATTGGGTTCGGTCATGGCAAAACTGGAACGAATTTCTCCATTCATCAAAGGTTTCAACCATTTTTCTTTCTGCGCATCTGTTCCAAAACGCTCCAGAACTTCCATATTGCCCGTATCGGGCGCAGCGCAATTGAAAACTTCCGGCGCCAGTTTGCTCATCCCCATCTGCTCCGCCAGGTAAGCGTAATCCAAATTGGAAATCCTTGGAGCCCCGGGATAAGATGCGTTGGGTAGGAAAAAATTCCACAGCCTTTCCTCCTTCGCCCTGGTTTTCAACCCTTCCAGTATTTCAGTCATGCGGGCAGTAAATTTCCATCGGTCTCCATCTTTACCGATTTCGCCGTGAAATTCCTCCTCCAGAGGCTCAATTTCATCGTGAATGAAATTTTTCACCTTCTCTAAAATGGGTTTGTATTCTTCCGATAATTGCAAATTATTCATAGTTTCACTCCCTCAAAGATATGATTTCTGATTCGTCTTTCTGGAAAAAAATTGGTATAAAGTTTTATCTGGATCCCCGGATGCTTGCAAAATTCTGGTTTTTTCTTTTGACCAGTACTTCCTTTCTCAGCTTTAGCTTATGAATTTTCTGGGTTCCCGTACGTGGTAAGCGCTCGATATGGAATTCAAAATACTCGGGAATTTTAAAATGCGCGAGTCTTTCTCTCAGAAAGACTTTGAGTGTCGCACCATCTGCGGGTTCACCTGGATTCAAGAACACGACTGCATAAACCACTTCTCCGAGACGTTCATCCGGTATGCCAAATACAGCGGTTTCTAAAACTGACTCGTGTTCATAAATTGCGGCTTCCACCTCCTGGCAACTGATGTTTTCTCCTCCTCGAATTATAATATCTTTGATTCGATCCACAATATAAATGAAGCCTTCTTCATCCAGATAACCGACATCCCCGGTTCGGAACCATCCATCATGAAATGCTCGTGCAGTGGCTTCCGCTTGCTTCCAATAACCTCTTGCATTGGTTGGTGATTTGAAAAGGATTTCCCCAGACTCTCCGACAGCGACCTCTCGGTTATTTTCATCGACAATTTTAATTGCCCCTAAGGGATGTAATCTACCCACACTTTCGGGTTTTCCTACATAGTTCAAACCATGGTTGGTCGAACCCAACCCATTGGTTTCGGTCAGTCCCCATGCCGTACCAGCCAAATGACCAGGGATTTTCTCCTCAAACTGCTTGACATGGGCAGGCGGACGGGCAGCCCCCGATCCGATGATAGTGGACAGACTGGACAGATCATATTTTTGTAAATTGGGAGAACGTAACATTTCCCAGGACATCGTTGGTACTCCATTGAAAAAGGTGATACGCTCTTTTTGAATCAACTCCATAGCTTTTTCTGCATCCCATTTATGCATCATCACGATTTTTGCTCCGAAATAAAAAGCTAATAGAAACTGACCGTGGCAGGCGGAAACGTGGAACAGGGGGGTGGTCATCAATGCAGCGGGAGCATAGCTTGAAGTTTCATTATTAATCAGGTTCACGCCATCCTGAATGGCTTTGGCTTGAGAGAAGACTTTCCAGGCAGTCAAGGTCAACACAACCGCTTGGTGAGTCGAGATGACCCCCTTGGGATAGCCGGTTGAACCGGATGTGTACATCAATATCGCATCCTCATCGGGAGCGATTGGGATTTCAGGGAAAGGCGTCACCTCGCCGGCCGACTCACACGATGTTGTGGTATCGATAGTGCGGGAATCCTCGCAATATCCGGCTACTAAATGTTCATATTGCCAAACATGTCCGGGCAACCTGATTTCAGATCTCACTGCAATCACCCGAATATTTTTTTGAATCACCAAAGATTTCAGACGCTCGAGCCGATCTTGATCGGCAATCACTAACACGCTTCCGCTGTCTTCTAATCCATACTCCAATTCAGAGGAAGTCCACCAAGCATTCATAGGCACTGCCACTGCACCAATTGAAGTAATTGCCATAAAACTGACTATCCATTCTGGATAATTGCGCATGGCAATTGCCACACGATCGCCTTTTTGAATCGAAAATTGTTCGAGAAGCACTTGACAAAATAAAGCTACCTTTTCTCCTATTTGCCCATAAGACCAGCGATAATCTTCGTAAACCAGACAAGGCTGCTCCTCAAATTCTTCCAGACAACGCAGATAAAGCTCTCTCAAGGAAATGCAATAATTTTTAAAAACAGGATAGCGGACTCCGCGAATTTCCTTCTCCACTACAGCAAATTCCGCAGTCGGAGCCGTTAATTCCGCTAAAGCTTCTTCATAGATTTTATACATATTTTCAAGCATTGGCCTTTTTTCTTTGCATCACTATTCGAGAAAGGTCATAAAATGACATGCCTCAGGATTCCCGGTCAAGATATGAATGATATTACTGGAAATAAGTCAGTTGATTCTCGTAATAAAGCAAATTGACTAACAAGAGCCCCTGGAGATGTCAAGCAGGAAAATTTCAATCTCGAATCAGACTAAGGACCAAAAAGACAAAAAAGACGATGCGTTATCGAGTCTATATCAGTTGTCCCTCTACCCTTGCAGATAAATTGCATTCTGATATAAAAGTTATGTCTGTTTGTATTATACAATTCCGTTACCTGTAAAAATGGGTAACCAAACTGAGCAGTAACGGAGTTTTTATTCATATAATATCAAAGAGTTAATCAAAGAGAAAAAACTCAGCTACCCCTCACCTAACTAAACTAAGGAGAATAAAAATGTCAACTATTCAAAGTCGTGAAATTCGTTTGAAAAGCCGGCCGAAAAAGTTACCAACTGCAGAAAATTTTGAATTGGTGGAAACCACGGTTCCGCCCCCTGAGGCGGGGGAAATCCAGGTAAAAAATCTTTATATGTCGGTAGATCCTTATATGCGAGGACGAATGCGGGATGCGAAAAGTTATGCGGACCCATTTCAAATCGGAGAAGCGATGACCGGTGGCGCAGTTGGTAAAGTAATTGCGTCACGGTCTCCGGATTTTGCTGTCGGAGACTATGTCAATACCAATCTGGGATGGCGAGATCATTCGGTGGGACCGACAACAGGTGTTTCTAAAATCGATCCTTCCAAGGGACCGCTTTCTGCTTTTCTCGGCACTTTGGGAATGCCTGGTATGACCGCCTATGTCGGGTTAAATCAAATCGCGAAGCTTCAACCAGGTGAAACGCTCTTTGTTTCCGCCGCCGCCGGTGCCGTAGGGGCAGTTGCCTGTCAAATCGGGAAAAATCTTGGCTGTCGAGTGGTTGGCAGCGTTGGTTCCAATGAAAAAGCAGACTGGCTGAAAGAGGAAGCAGGTGTGGACGTGGCAATCAATTATAAAACGGTGGACCATCTGGAATCCAGGATTGCGGAAGCCTGTCCGGATGGCATTGATGTCTATTTTGAAAATGTCGGTGGAGAGCATTTGGTGGCATCTTTAAATTTGATGAATCGATTTGGTCGAATTGCGTTATGCGGAATGATCGCTATGTACAATGAACCCATTCCCGGACCCCGTAATTTGGCCGTGGCGATCGGACAACAATTACGAATTCAAGGATTTATTGTCTATTCCCATTGGGACCTATACCCTCAATTTCTCAATGAAATGGGAGATTGGATTGCGAAAGGAAAGCTCAAGTGGAAAGAAACGGTGGTGCAGGATCTGGAAAAGGCACCCGACGCGTTCATTGGACTATTCAAGGGGGAAAATACAGGCAAAATGGTCGTTCAACTGGCGGAAGATGAGTGAGAATAATCGCGCCAATGATTCAGGGATGAACGAGTTCAGCCGATTTCATAATTCCCTTTGAGAGAGAATTTCAAATCCGGAATATTGTGCTTCAAAAAATTTTTTATTGTTTTTTAAAAACTCTGCAAAATCCCAATCTTCACTGCTGAACCGGTCGGCAAACTCAGGTTTGAGCACATAGGTTTGCGCCGGTTCACAGTATCCTTTTTCGAGTTTTACTTCAACGATTTCCCTGCGATATTGATCTCCTTCAAAGAGATCGAGTCGCTTCCATGCAGCGGAGGACAAGTTGTTGTATAGTCGTCCAAGGGTCGTTGCTCTGGAACAGGCTACGATACCAGGATAAATTTCCCCCTTGAGGCATTTTCTTTGGTATTCGCGCAACAATCCTTTTTTGCCGTCAAAGTAAGTGCCCGTGACCGCAAAAAGAATGTCTTCACACATTAAAGTTCCGTATGCAAATAAATTGCACGTCATTTCTCCCCGCAGGAAAGCGAAACAAATACCTTTTAAATGCGAATTCACGTTTATCCTGTCTATTGGGTTTATCAAGGGTCTAACCTGACAAGCCGATCAGAATCGCAAGGGAAACGTGTTCAGACAGTAATAATCGGGTTAACGGGAGGTGTTTTCCCGGCGCGGTCTGGCTTGGTTCACTTTCAGACTGCGTCCTTTCATATCTTTCCCATCAAAAGCCTTGATAGCGGCTTCTGCCGCTGTATTGTCAGGCATTTCAACAAAGCCGAAACCTTTCGATTGCCCGGAAAATCGGTCGGTGATGATGCTCACGCTGGAAACTTCTCCAAATGAAGCAAAGGATTCTCTTAATTCATCTTCTGTAACGCTATAAGGTAAATTACCTACATAAATATTCATAACTGACTCGCCTCTATAAAGAGTAATGCTTGGATGCTATGGAATAACTGGTTTTAGCCAATCATTCGACAACTTCATTCTTATCCTATGGTATTCTTAAGTGATTTTTAAGATAGTGTCAAATTCAATTCGACAAGATCTCCAAATTACTCAAGCTTGCGCAATTGCTATAATTGAACAATGGTTGAAAGTGATTGAATAATTAATAAACACCTGCTGTCCTGGCACGCTGTTGGATCAAAGAGAGGATCATATTGATTGTTGGCGTGTCGACCGCAACCATTCGTCCCATTTCCTGTACAACATTGAGCAAGACGTCGATTTCCATGGGCCGTTTACGCTCCAAATCTTGCAACATGGAAGTTTTATGTGAGCCCACTGCCGAAGCGCCTTCAATGCGATGATCCACATCCACGGCAAAACGAACGCCAAATTTCTCTCCTACCGCTTGGGCCTCCAACATCATGGTACGGGCTAGTCGACGGGTTCCCGCATCAGCGCAAATGGCATCCAATGTGGCATGGGTGAGAGTGCTGATAGAATTGAAAGCAAGATTACCCCATAATTTGAGCCAGATTTCATCGCGAATTTGCTCACGGACAGGTGCTTTGAATCCTGCCTTGATGAGGGATTTGCTAAGCCTTTTCACTCGTTCTGTTTTATCTCCGCTGGGTTCTCCCAAGGTGAGACGATTTCCTTCCACGTGACGGATGACACCTGGTGCGATCAACTCACAAGCCGGATAAATCACACATCCGATAACACGACGGGGATCGATTCCAGACCACTGGAGTCCTCCGGGGTCTATACTTGCCAGTTGATAATTGGCCCAGCGACCGTCCATCCTGTAGAAATACCACCATGGAATTCCATTGATTCCCCAGACAACTGATGTCTGCGGATCAAACAGCGATTGCATGGCATCAACGACTTTCAGGACTGAAGGTGCTTTTAAAGTAACAATGACATAATCTTGAACGCCGACTTCCGCAGGATTGTCGGTACTGGGAAGGCGTATTCTCCGTTCTTCACCTCGAATCAGCAACTTCAATCCATCTCGTTGTATCGCCTTCAAGTGAGGTCCCCTGGCTATTAATTTTACATTTTCTCCAGCCAATGCCAGTTGCACTGCCAGGTAACCTCCGATTGCGCCAGCGCCATAGATACAGATACGCATTAACCCAACCCCAATTTTTTCGCAAGTCCGATGCGTTTCAACTTACCAGTCGCGCTTTTAGGAATTTCATCCAAGAGACGTATTATGCGAGGAATTTTGAAATGGGCAAGGCGGGACCTGGCAAATGCGCGAATTTCTGATTCTGTCGTCTTCGTCCCTTCTTTAAGTACGATGGCGGCAGCCACCTCCTCCCCTAATTTATCGTGGGGAATCGCAAAAGTGACAACTTGCTCAACAGCGGGATGGTCCAGTAGCGTTTCTTCAACTTCCCGGGGAGAAATTTTCTCTCCGCCGCGGTTGATGATTTCCTTGAGGCGTCCAGTGATACTCAAGTACCCCTCTTCATCCATGACGCCTTGATCCCCGGTACGAAACCAATCCTGAATAAAACTCTCGGCATTTGCTTCAGGATTGTTTGCATATCCGGATATAACATTGGCTCCTCGGATGACGATTTCTCCTTTCGTTCCTGGTTGTTGGAACCGCCCTTGATCGTCCATGATAGCAATCTCCGGACCTGCAGCTACCCCCACAGTACCGGGTTTACGCGCCAGAGGCGGCAGAGGATTGCTTGACATTTGATGCGCTGCCTCCGTCATCGCATAACTTTCAATAACCGGGACTTTAAAAATGCTCTCCAGTTCGGTCAATACTTGGGGAGGCAATGACGAGGATGATGATCGTATGAAGCGCAAGGGTGCCGAAATCAGTCGATTCCGGTTTTTCCGCGCACGTAGCAAAATAGCCTGATGCATGGTGGGTACTGCCGAATACCAAGTGGGTTGGGCTTCTTCAAGCCATGAAAAAAATTTCAGAGCATTGAAGCCAGGTGCGCAAAAAACACTGGCCCCCGCGCTTAAAGATGCCAGAATCGGAGCCATTAAACCATGAATATGAAACAAAGGCATAATATTCAGGCAGCGGTCTTGGGATGTCAATTGTAATGTCTGGCAAATATTGCTTACCGACGTACAGACATTGCGATGGCTCAATGCCACAAGTTTGGGTCGAGAGGTTGTACCCGAAGTATGCAATAGCAGTGCAAAATCGTCAGTCTCTGCGAAATTTGGGGGAACTGTTGAATTCCGAGTCCCCTTTGGAGAAATCGGAAATATGTCAAACAATCCCGCCCTTTCATTTTGGACAAGTTCCAAGACAGGAATTTTACGGGCATGCGCGGCATCTTTGGCAGGTGTGGCGCTGTTTTTTTCTACCAGTAGTGCCTTGACGTCTAAATCCGAAAGGTAAAAATCGAATTCCTCCCGCTGACAGGCAGGGTTTAGCGGTGCTGCGGTAGCACCTGCGGCTATTGAAACAAATGCGGAAGCCATTAGCGGACCATTGGATAAGACAATTGCAACAGGATCATTTCTTTCAATACCCAATTGATTCAATGTGGAGACCGTCTTTACAACATGGGCACGCAAGGCCCGGTAAGAAAGCGACTGTTGCCCGGGAGCGGCAATCGCCTCCGCATCATCCAGACCTGATTTCAAAAGCTGGGGAATGGATTTCATTGCTCAGATCGTAAATAGTTTATATTGAGGGAATCTTTCTTTGCCGTGAAATACAAGTAGCAACAGTTCTTTATTTGCTCAAAACAACCCCTCAACCTCTCCTTTATCATTCATCTTGATGTGATTGGCAGCCGGTACCCTGGGAAGTCCGGGCATAGTCATGATATCTCCGCAAACCACCACAATGAATCCGGCACCCGCGGAAAGTCGGATTTCACGAATTGGAAGTTCAAACTCAATTGGTGCGCCTTTTTGATTGGGATTGGTGGTGAAACTGTACTGTGTTTTAGCGATACAAACAGGAAGGTTGCCAAATCCGTTATCTTCAAGATATTTTATTTGATTGATGGTTTTTTGATCAGCAGTAATTTCTGCTGCACGATATATTCTTGTGGCAATCGTTTCGATTTTTTCCCAAATTGGCATCTCGTTCGGATATGACATAGCAAACCGGCTTGTTTCACCATCAGCGAGATCCGTTACCATTTCCGCCAATTCAAGGGAACCGTCACTTCCCTCCGCCCAATGCGTGACGGTGATGGCTCTCACTTCGTAATCAGCTGCCAGTTCACGAATGGCTGCAATCTCAGCATCGCTATCCACATCGAAACGGTTGATAGCAATCACCATAGGAACACCAAACGAGCGAATGTTTTCTATATGCCTGCAGAGGTTCACGCATCCGTCTTTTACTGCTTGAACATTTTCTTTTCCAAGATCGTCTTTACCCACCCCCCCGTGCATTTTTAAAGCACGCGAAGTTGCCACAATGACGACGACATCGGGAATTAAATTTGCGCTACGACATTTGATATTGAAGAATTTTTCTGCTCCGAGATCTGCGCCGAATCCAGCTTCGGTTACTACGTAATCAGCTAACTTAAGGGCGGTTTTCGTTGCGATTACAGAATTGCAACCATGAGCGATATTGGCAAAGGGACCTCCATGAATAAAAGCCGGATTGTGTTCCAAAGTCTGCACGAGATTCGGCGAAATGGCGTCTTTCAATAAAACCGTCATGGGTCCTGGTGCCAAGATTGTTTCAGATGTTATTGCTTTTTGGTTACGGGTATAGCCGATCACGATTTTGCTCAATCTATTTTGCAAATCAGTTAAATCATTTGCCAGGCAAAAAATCGCCATTATTTCCGAAGCAACGGTGATGTCAAAACTATCTTCACGGGGAAGACTATTGGTCACTCCTCCCAATCCTATGGTAATTTGGCGCAGTGCGCGATCATTCATATCCAAAACACGTGGCCACGCAATTCTTCTGGGATCAATACCTGCCGCATTGCCCCAATGGAGATGGTTATCAATCAGAGCTGATAATAAATTGTGGGCGACACCAATAGCGTGGATATCCCCTGTGAAATGTAAATTGATATCTTCCATGGGGACTACCTGCGCATATCCTCCACCCGCCGCGCCGCCTTTCATTCCAAAACATGGACCGAGAGACGGTTCTCTCAAGCACACAATGGCGTTTTTACCAATTTTATTCAGCCCGTCGCACAGACCAACAGAAGTAGTCGTCTTGCCCTCACCCGCTGGAGTTGGCGTGATAGCGGTCATCAGGATCAATTTACCATCCGGGCGATCCTCCAGCCCTTTTACAAGATTCATACTTACCTTGGCTTTGCTGTGTCCAAAAGGAATCAAAGCATCCTCAGGAATATTCAATTTTGCTGCAATGTCAGCAATTGGTTTCAAACTGGCTTGTTGCGCAATTTCAAGATCACTTTTCATAGTTTCAGAACAAAGATGATTTTTTAATTTCAGAATTTATGACTTTAATAAGTTTTTGTTACCTGAACTTCAAGTTACTTTTAAAAGTACAAAGTAAAATTTGTTAAAAAGTGTTTAATGTCTGACAGGTTTTGAACAAGTTATAGTAAGGACTGCCACTTCCCTACAACTTCAAACGTTTCGTTTTCGCCAGGCCAGGGTGGCATGGTCACCGCCACAGCTGTCAGCGGCTCATCACCTATCGATCGGAATTGAAAATGAGTATTAACCGGGATTGAGATGCACACTCCGCACTCCACAGATACCACTTCCTCCTGCTGATCCAATTTACGCCACATCTCCCCACGTCCTTGTAAAAAAAACCAAAGTTCTTCTACGGAACGGTGCGCAACAGGAAGTGAAGTTTGGCCCGAGGCTAATTCAAAATGGGCCATACTACCTCCTTTCAAATTCAACATGATTCTCACATCTGAACCATCTGGTGCCTTAACATCCGGCTTATCTGGTAAATATTTAGTTTGGAATAGATTCATGTGAACTCCTTCCTGTACGGGACTTCCATATCAAATTTTTTCTTCCTCGTTCATCTGATATCACTTTATTCGATAAACAAGTTTCTCACCAGAACCATTTATCCCTGATTTTCCCTCTGGTACCGAAGGGTATGAGTGTATTTGAAATCTTCTGGATTCAATCAAATTATATTCTTTTCTTGACAATCAAAGTGAGGCCATATAATTTTTCGCATACAAGCGAATTCCGTACCAATTATTTATTTTTAAAATTCTGACCAGAGAGAAAGTTAAATGAATTTTGATTTTGGAAAATCAGTTTACGAAAAGTCCCAACAACTTATCGCAGAGGCAAAAGACTCCAATCAAATCGCAAAAATATTGTGCGATCAAGATCCTCAAGGACATAATTATGGTATTGGAATCCTCCTCGACAATAAAGGTCAGCCATTGGGAAGCTCCTCTGTTTTACAAAATTATGTTTCCAAAGAACTACAAGACAGTCAGCAGGGAAATTATATGAATTCCGCTAATATTCTCAATGAGGTGAAAGAATCCGTGCTTCGATGGCAACGAATTCCTCGAAAATATTGGGATCAATTTATCTTAGCCTTGCCTTCAGATGCCGGCACCGGTGCAGTGAAAGTTGCTGTTGAGTTGTCATTACTTATTAATTCTCAACTCGACACAATTGCTATAGAGGCTTTTGGGTGGCCCGCCTATAAAGCCATTGCCAAAGTCACGAGATTGGCATGCAAAGAATTTGATGAAAACTCCACGTGCGAAGAAGTGGGAATTCTTCCGATTTATCAAGCAGGTCCTATGAATACAACAGGAAGAGTACGGAAAGCGGATGTGATTCAGGAGCGGGTCCATTCTGCCATAAAATACAATCATTCCGTAATTCTCGACCGAGCCTATCCAGGTTTTGAGTTTGCCCATCTCTACAAAACTCATTCATTCGATCAGATTATGAGCAAAAGTTATCAGCTCCAAATAGAACCTTTTCTAAAAGCAGGTGTCTCTTTCACTTTGGCTATCAGTCCTACCAAAGCTTTTGTAACCTTTGCTTTAAGGCCCGGGGGATTGATGTTGTACTTTTGCCCTGAGCGTTCTCACATGCAAAAGGTCAACAATTTCTTAAACATGATAATCCGTGCCCGGGGTTCCGCATTCGAAAATCCGATCACTCGCGCATTCGTTAAAGCAATGGTTTTTGATTTGGAACGATTGGAGATCGAGCACCATCAATCCCTGAATCGTTTGGATGAAGCAGAATCTCTCTGGCGAAAGCTTGTTAAAAGCACGGCTATCGAACACCTATATTCTGACAAGTATGCGGGTATGTTTCGAAATCCTCCTGCCAAATCCGAAGCCGCGCTACACATATACAATGCCCATCTCTATCCTGTATTTTCACAGGGACGTTGCCGGCAAAATGTGACAGGCATCCCGGATGACGAACAATTGGCTCGAAAACATGTTGCCGTATTTGCCGAACAATGCTTGAATTCCTGATTTTTCCTCAACAAGCGTCAAAAAATTTCAGACGGAACTTCCAATTCTATTATGTAGGGAGATAAAATGAATGAGTGCGAGCAATTAGCAAATCAGCTAAAAAACTCTTTGAAACTAACATTGTCACCCGTTGGGATTTCTTTTAATGAAGAAACCTCATCGGAAATACAGTCATTCAAAGGCACTGTTTCAGCAGGTTGCGTATTTTGGCAAGAAGGTACCGACAAAATATTTTTAACTAACACCAAAGACCATGAGCTTTGTTCAATTGGGGTGCATACTCACAATCTGAAAAACCCCGCAGAAAACTTTGCGAGTGAATTAAAAGAATCTTTATCGGCAATGGCAGGATTGGACTATGTTCGCGAGGAAGAGGTGGCTCAAATTCCCGTCCTGAGGAAGAAACCTCGCAATGTCATATATGGTCCGCTTGAAAAATTTTCTAAGAAACCCGAAGTTGTGTTGTTATTTGCCAATGCTCAGCAGGGGTTAATTATCAGTGAAGCCATCACTCGTGAAGATAAAACCATTCCATTCGCCATGGGGCGTCCAGCATGCGCAGTGATCCCACAAGTTGTCAATCAAGGAGTGGCGGTGCAGAGTTTGGGTTGCTGTGGTGCGAGAGCTTATTTGGATAAATTTTCAGATGATCTTTCATTATGGGCATTTCCGGGAAAAAAAATTGATCTCTATTGCAAGCAAATTTCAACGCTTGCCAAAGCCAATGCAACTTTGTCCATATTTCATGGAAACAGAAAAAAAGATGTAAATGCGGGATTACAACCCTCAATCCAGGATTCATTAAAACGTCTTTCTTCCTGATCTGTTGCTAACCACAGGGCAGATGCGGGCAGACTGATATCGGCCAGAAGTCCGCCATGACCTTTATTGCATGAAAATAATCGAGCAGGGCCGCTTGTTTGGTAACCAGGGCGGTTTGCCGTTGCGGCAGAATCAAGATCCCGCTGGCGAGGCCGACCCGCTCGGTCACTGCCGCAATGTAAGTCATGGTAACAAAGATCTCATGGAACGAGTCGTCCACATCGTAACTACCATTTGCTTTAACTAAAGTCTCATCAAAGTCGGATATCGCTGATCAGTCTGCCCCGAGGACGTGGTCCGAGACCACAACAAAATCGATGCCGATCGCCTCTGCCGCCTGGGCCCAATCGCGGATCACGACGTGGTCGACCGGCAGGTCATTGGTCGGAAAAAACGCGCCAATCTGAATACTCATACTCTTTCCTTTCTATTCTCAATAACGGATGTTACGTGAATAGTTTTTGCATGCAAATACCTTTTCCATCTTTGGGCTGTCCAAGGGCAAAGGCCGACGTGGAACGGGCAGAGCAGCAAGGGGGGAGAGGGGAGACAGGAGTTTCCATTGCTGTGGGTCAAAAAATTTATCCTTCGTAAATCTCATGCACGTAACATGAGTTATGTAAGTAGAAATTACAAGGCATGAGGGTCGATGGTCACCCACCGTTGTTCAGCAGCTCCCTGGTAGAGCGCTTCCATGACATAGCTCCGGTAGGCGGCTTCATGGACACTCACCAGGTGTTCTGATTGGTTCTTGATGACCGCATCTATGAAGAGATTGAGAGGTACAGGCATTTCCGGGGGTAAATCTGTCCAGGGTTCTTTGCCAGTCGCCTTTGCGTCGCCTTTGATGAAAAAAAAGAGGTCGTCTCCCGTGTCTATATCACGGTTACTGATAATTTGGTGGGGCATTCCGGGGGTGCCCCGGATAAAGGCATGGCCTTCGGTGCCGGTGATGATCAACGAGGTGGGTTCGACCCAATCCAGAAAGCCGGCAGACATCGTCGCCAGGATGCCATTTGTGAAGCGTAAGATGGATTCTCCGCATTCCTCGCAGCCGGGATACCGCTGCAGGGGACGGGTGAAGGTGGCGGTCACGGCTGCTAACTCGGCAAGATCGCCGATGAGAAAGAGCAGCAGATCCAAGCTATGGGTTCCCACATCTCCAAAGGCCCCGAAGCCTGATTTTTCAAGATCGGTCATCCAGAGACAATCCCCTTTGTAGATGTCATCATAAACCCCGGTTGTGCCAAAATCCAAGCGGATGCGGCTGATCTTGCCGAATTTTCTCTCGGTTATTTGCTGCTTGAGAAACCGATGGGCGGGGTGGTATCGTTTGTAGTAGCCTGTTTGAAAAATCACGCCTGAGGTTTCCAACGCTTGTTTTATTTTCCTGGCATCCACCAAGCCCAGGGCCAGGGGTTTTTCCACAAAGCAGTGCTTTTTGGCTGCGGTGATTTGCAAGACCAATGCTTCATGGAGAAAGGTCTCCGATAAGACAATCACCGCCTCTAAATCCGGTGTGTTGAGGACAACGGACACTTCTGTCTTCGCCTCACAGTTGAATTGGTGGGCATACTTTTGAGCAATCGCGGGATCAGGATCCCAAATAGCGACCACTACCACGTCGGAACGAGCAGCGATCTCCTCGCAACAGGCGGAGGTGTGGATATGACTGACCCCCAGCAAAGCAATTTTTTTCATGATTTTTCCTTGCCCCTCTCTACCAGTCTTTGTGCCAGGCCAGCACCAACCCAACCTGTTCCGCCGGTAATTAGTATAGTCATTAGTTTTTCTCCCTATTATAATCTTAACGTTTACATTAATTTCTTTTTCAAAACATAAACCTCCCCCCATTCACACTGAGGTTCTGGCCGGCTCACGTCTTCAGCTCTCCGATGATCGGTGTGTCGCGCGAGATGCGCTCCGCGTTAAATTCGCCCCGGTGGCCAATGCCGAACCAGACTTTGAAACCCAGGAGATCGAGAAGCTCTTGGGAGGCTTCCTCATACACCTCCGGAAGCAACGCCATCGGATAGTTTTCAAAGGGCCTGAACATGGGCGGTTGGTAAGCGAAGGTGAGGCCCTTCCGCTCTCCAGTGCACTCGGCCTCGGCCTGCTCGCTGAGACGCTTGCGTGCTTCGGCATGCTGTTCCGGTGTCAGCGCTTCCTTGACGAGACAATATCCATGCTCGTCGATATCTCGTTTCATTGTCCCGGCGTTGCGGGTCCAAGTGGGTAGGGTCATATTGCCTCCTTTATAAACTCTGAATACTCATAATCTTTACTGCTTACTCAATAATTTCAAGCCAAACCATCTTTGCAGGCCCGTCTGTCATAACTGAAAATTTCTGCATGTACTCACTTTCAGGATCTCTGTTAGGATCTTTCGCGTAATTTTCAAAATCTTCCCTTTTCTCCCATTTACACCATATGTGGACAGTGCTTTGACCAGAATCATCTGTGGAAACTCCACTTTTCAAAGAAATAAACCCAGGTTTTGATTTTGTGATAGCAAATCCTTTTGGAGACTTCAATAAATCCACAAGTTCATCCTTCTTATCTTTTTTTAATTAATCTCATTAAACCACCAGCTCTGCTGGTGCGAACCTAATAGGCTTTGCCGGTCAGACATGAGAAACGTATCCGTGTCCGTTAGCCGTGCTCGTGCTCGTGAACGGTCAGTGAATTCGACGGCACATTTTGGTTAACATAGAAACAATGCGATGAAGTAACTGTTTCCCTTCGTCAAATAAAGGAGGCTGGATGATCTTCAACACGTTTAAAACATCGAGAATAGCAGCGCATTCCATTGCGGAGCCTCGGGCAAATGCATAGAATCGTTGCTTGTCAGGAAAGGAATTTTTTCCACAGCCTTCTGCGATATTGAGAGGAATCGACCATGAGGCCCTTTTCAGTTGGTCAACTAAGGCTGAGTATCCTTTTGGCCATGTTTCGATGACTTGGACAGATAACGCTAAAAATTCGATGGAACATTGGTATACATCGAGTTTTTCATGATCTAACATGGCAGCCTTTTTCGTTCACGAGCACGAGCACGTTTTACGATGACGAACACGTTTTGCCCTCATACTGGGGGCCTCTTCAAGCCACCGGCTCTGCCGGCGGTGATGACTGTAACTATGTAACTATTCAGGTCTCTGAAAAACCCGTTCAGTTAAATATCATTAAAAAAGATTCCCGGAGAGGAGCGATCGTTTTCAAGTCCTTCTACGATATGGTTCCATCGATCAGGAACCCTCTTTTTCACTAAAACTACTTAGTGAAGGTATGATTCTAACGATATATTTTTTGAATAAGGGTCAATCCCCAAATGAAAAAAGATGCAGGATTCGTAAAAAAAAATAAAAAATCTGTCAATCAGGGAGATCCGCTTCTTTATGATCATGAGCCAAAAAGCGAAGGTTCACTCCACTATCCATCGTTTTTTCAGTGGTGATAATGATCGTAAACGCTTTGCCAGGAAGGTATATCAGAGTGCTAAGCGCTCTTGCTTCCATGGCTCTCGTTCTTTTTCCAAGAGTTCACAGGCTACTTGAAGAACCTCGAGGTGGGAAATCGATGGGTTCTCTGAAGATACCTGTATAGTTAAAAACTACACAGATTAATGCGAATCAGGAGTTGAATTTTAACTCATAAAATCAATAATTTAATAATAATGATGTGTCATTCCTGATCCTGGATCAAGTCCAGGACCAGGAATCCAGCTGTACGTGGTAGCGGGAAATCAGCACGAACCTTGGATACCGGATCAAGTATGGATTGGCTCACCCCTTTGGAAGACATTTGGGAAGATCATATTAAATTGCAATTAATTTTCGGAAGAGTATAATATTATGGTCAACGAACATTTAATAGAAAGGAGCCTGCTATGACCACTCAAAATTGGACAAAATTGAAACATATCCCCTCCGCTTACCAGTTGATCAAAGAGCGGGGATTGGCTGAGCACCTGGAAGAGTTGGATGCCTATGGTTTGACAGTGATTCCTCCCGAAAAGATAAGAGGGGACCGGATCCTGGAACGTGCGCGCGAAGCGGTCCTCCGGATTGCCGAGGAAGATACGGGAGCGAAATATGACATCGAGACAGGTTCCCATGGCTTTCAGATGAATCAAGGCAGCAATAACGGTCAGCATCTACTCTTTGCGTTTCTGGAAAAAGACCGGGTCTTCGAGGAGATTATCCAACACCCGATAGTCTTACCGCTGATGGAATACTATCTCGGGGAGGATTGCCAGTTGTCTTCGCTCTGCTGTTTCATCAAATGGCAGGATCCTGACGGTTATGGAAAAAACTTGGGACTACACGACGATACGGCGATGTATCCGGGGTATAGCTCACTGCCGGCGATTCCGCATGTATTCAATACGAATTGGATTCTCACCGACTACACGAAAGAGAATGGAGCCTTTTGTATTGTGCCGGGCTCCCACAATTACTGCCGCCATCCCGAACCCGGCGAGGGGGTGGAGGAGGCGATTCCCGTGGAAGCTCCTGCCGGTTCGGTGCTGGTATTTCATGGCAATGTCTGGCATGGGGCGTTTCCCAGGCTAACTCCCGGATTGCGCCTCTCGCTCTCTTGCCATTATGTCGGACCGCATTACCGGCTACAGGAAAACTTTCACGGCCGTATCAGTGAAGAAATGCTGGCACGTAATGATGCCCGGTTCCGGGAATTGGTCAACTATGACGATCCCTGGGGGTGGCAGGATTCCCGGGGGCCGATCCCCTGGTACATGCGCGAGAAAATCTGGGATACGTTAAATGATACAGAAAAGAAGTCGGTGAATGATGCTTACTACAATCGAAGAAAGATAGGCAAGAATAGCACGGCGGATAGGAAAATCTAAAGCCAGAATTGTAACGAATAAGTTTAAACTACAATGAGAAGGAGCCTACAATGACTACTCAAAATTGGACAAAATTGAAACACATCCCCCCCGCCTACCAGGTGATCAAAGAGCGAGGATTGGCTGAACACCTGGAAGAGTTGGATGCCTATGGCTTGACGGTGATTCCTCCTGAAAAGATAGGAGGGGACCGGATCCTGGAACGTGCGCGCGAAGCGGTCCTCCGGATTGCCGAGGAAGATACGGGAGCAAAATATAACATCGAGACAGGTTCCCATGGCTTTCAAATGAATCAAGGCACCAATAACAGTCAGCATTTACTCTTCGGGTTTCTGGAGAAAGACCGGGTCTTCGAGGAGATTATCCAACATCCGATAGTCCTACCGCTGATGGAATACTATCTCGGGGAGGATTGCCAGTTGTCTTCACTTTGTTGTTTCATCAAATGGCAGGCCCCTGATGGCTATGGAAAAAACTTGGGACTACATGACGATACGGGGATGTATCCGGGATATAGTTCACTACCGGCGATTCCACATGTCTTCAATACGAATTGGATTCTCACCGACTACACGAAAGAGAATGGAGCTTTTTGCATAGTACCGGGCTCCCACAAATACTGCCGCCATCCTGAACCCGGGGAAGGGGTGGAGGAGGCGATTCCCGTGGAAGCTCCGGCCGGTTCGGTGCTGGCGTTTCATGGCAATGTCTGGCACGGGGCGTTTCCCAGGCTCACTCCCGGTTTGCGCCTCTCGCTCTCTTGCCATTATGTCGGTCCGCATTACCGACTTCAGGAAAACTTTCACGGTCGAATCAGTGAAGAAATGCTGGCACGCAATGATGCCAGGTTCCGGGAATTGGTCAACTATGACGATCCCTGGGGGTGGCAGGATTCCCGGGGGCCGATCCCCTGGTACATGCGAGAGAAAATCTGGGATACGTTAAATGATTCAGAAAAGAAGACGGTGAATGATGCTTACTACAATCGAAGAAAATCAGGCCAGATCAGCACACCGGATAGAGATGGTAAGGTAGCAAACTGAAGCAGGATGGGCTGGCTAAGCTGGTAGAGTTACCCCTCCGCCTGAATTCCATATTTAACGATTTTTATAATATGAACACTGACCCTACTGTTTATCAGGGTTAATCAGCAGCGTTCGTCTCAGGGATATTTTAGCTCCCCCCAAACGTCCGGCGCCTCGCAAGCGGGGGTCGAGCAGATCGCGCAAGGCGTCGCCAAACATGTTGACCCCATAGACGACGATGGCCAGGCAGAGGCCGGGAAAGAGGGCCAACAGGGGCTGGCTTTCCATGTATTTGCGGCCTTCCAGACTCAACATGCCCCCCCAACTGGGCTGGGGCGGTGGAATGCCGAAGCCAAGGAAGCTGATGGTGGCCTCATCGAGAATGATGCCTCCGAGAGCCACGGTGAAGACAGTGATGATCGGTGCGACAATCTGGGGCAGGATGTGCCGCAAAAGAATTCTCCAGTTGGGAACACCGATAGCTCGCGCCGCCTCCACGTACAAATTTTCCTTGGCGCTCAGCACCACTCCACGAACCGTCCGGATGTTGGCAATCCCCCAAAACGCGCCTAGTACGCTGATCATCTGGATCATGCCTGGCCCAAGTAGCGCCATCACCGTCAAGAGGATAAACAATGCCGGGAGGCTCAACCAGGCGTCGACAAAACGTTGCAGGATGAGATCGAATTTGCCTCCCCAGTATCCCGAAATCAAGCCGAAGGTCGTGGCAATTACCAGTGCGATCGCGCAACTGGCCAGTCCGACAATCATCGAAATGCGAGCTCCCTGAACCAGCCGGCTGTACTGGTCTCGCCCCATTTGATCAGTCCCCAGGGGGAACTGGAAGGAGGGGCCTTCCAGCCGGTGCTTCAGGTTGCGCTGGAGCATGCCATGGGTAGCAAGAGAGTCGGCAAAAATTCCAACGAACAAAAAAACCAGGACGATGATCCCACCCAGCGCCCCTAAGGGTTTCTCTCGAAACAGCCGGGAAAAGAATTCCCGAAAAGGTTTTCTTCCTTTGTGTTCGGTGGAGGTTACTGCCGAGATCTTTGTTTTTGCTTCCATTGTTTTAAAGCGGTTTGCTATGTGATTAGGGGAATCCTCATTTAATCTGTTAGCATTTTGCGATTAGCCAATGTCTTCAAGGCTAATAGCTTAAGGTTAAAGCTAATTGCTATCTAAACCGAATCCGCGGATCGAGCCAGGCGTAGCTGAGGTCGATGATGATATTGATCACCAAGACAAAGATGGCCGCATAGACGTTGACGCCGGTAATGATGGGATAGTCCCGAACCTTAATCGAATCGACGACCAGCCGGCCGATGCCGGGCAGGCTGAAGATGTATTCCACTACCACCGCCCCACCAATCAAGACAGGGAGTTGCAGACCGACCATGGTGACCACCGGGATCAGCGAATTCTTCAACACGTGCCGCGTCACCACCACCCGTTCCCGGAGGCCCTTGGCCCAAGCAGTCCGGACGTAGTCCGCTCGGAGCACTTCCAGCATCGTGTTGCGCATCAAGCGCATGGTCATCCCGGAAAGCCACATCCCCAGGATGAAAGCCGGAATGATCACCATGGACAGGTTGTCCAAGGGGTCGTCCAGAAAAGGCACATAGAACATCGGGGGTGACCAGCGCCACCAGATGGAAGGATAAATCATGACCATCGTTCCGATCCAGAAGCTGGGCACGCAGATGAAGAAAATGGCAAGGCTGCGAATGAGATGATCCATCTTCGTGTCAGGCCGTATCCCGGAATAGATACCGACCGGCAAGGCGATCATCAAAGAAAAGAAAATGGCCAGGAGGCCCACTTCCACGGAGACGGGCAGCGCCTCCAGGAGGATTCGGGTGACCGGCGCGTCTGTCCACATGGACCTGCCCAGGTCACCTTGCAGCACCCCGTTGAACCAGCGCGCGTACTGGACATGGATCGGCAAATCCAACCCCAGATGTTTCCGGATCAAAGCCCTGGCATCGTCATCGGCAACAAATCGCTGGTGACTGACCATGACGTCGATGGCATCCCCCGGGATGAAGCGCAGGCTGAAGAATACCAAGACCGAGACAATCAGCAGGGTGGGGATGACCAGGAGGAATCTTCGGAGGATATAGGTCTGCACGGTATTTTTTTATTTTGAACTAACACAAAAAAAGGAGTTGGATGGATCCATCCAACCCCTTGGTGTGGATCGAGCACTTAGACGAGTCTACTCATCCGGGTCGCGTCCGCTCATTTGCTTCTTCATGTCTGCGTCAATCCAGTAGTACTTGACCAGGTTCAGTCGGGGCGATTCGTACCCGCCGGCACCTTCATATCCTTTAACCCACGGCTGCCAGTGGTTATACGTATTCACGCCCATCCAATTAATCCCCCAGGCCAGTTCTAACCAATGGAGATACAACTCGGTCCAGATACGCTTGGATTCGATGGGGTCCGTCTCGCTTTTATAGGCGTCCTGCAAGGCCCGCATCTTATTGTCCGCGATCGTGCCTTTGACAAAACCTGCACCGAAGAACGGGGCGTCTGCTCCGTGCCACTTGGACAAACACGCCATGTTGAGGTTATTACACCCGGTGTCATGAGCCCCCATACCGGAGTAGACTTTATCATCCGGCCCTTCCGGCCCTGGATGAATGCTGGAATACATCATGGTTTGCTCCATCGTCTTCAATTTGACACGAATGCCGACTTCTTCAAGGTAAGTGGTCATCAATTCGAAATGTTCGGCCCAGTCATGGGAGACAATCAATTCGGTGTCAAAGCCATTGGGATAGCCCGCATCGGCCAGCAGTTTTTTGGCCTCATCGGGGTGATACTCAAAGAGCTTGGCCAGGTCAGGGCGGTATTTCTTCAGCCAATCCATGCTCAGGCGTTCCCCGACCGAACAATTTTGAGGCATACTAGGGAAACAAGCGTTGCCTTTGTAAAAATCGTCACGAACTTCTTCGTAGTTGATGGCCATATGGGCCGCATAGCGGACCCGGACATCGTTCCAAGGCGCCAAATCGGCCCTCACCCAAGTGAAGAGGCCCATGACGAAGCCGGGGACAAATTTTATTTCAGGGTTCGTCTTCTCCACCGCATCTTTTTCCTCGCCACTCAGACCAAACATACTGAGGATGTCCAGCTTGCCGGAGCGCAAGGCTGCCATTTTTGTCGCCGCATCGGCAAAATCTACGATCCTCATGCCGTCCACGTAGGGGACTTGATCGTCCGTATTGAAGACGTCTTTCCCCCAATAGTCCGGGTTCTTTATGTAGGTGGTCACACTCAAGTCGACATGATCCTCCAGCATAAAGGGTCCCGTGTAGATCCCACTGTTTTTCGTCGTCTGCCAATCATCCATTTTGTCTTCGATCTCCTTCCATTCGGGTGCCGGAATGGCTATCAGCAAGAGATCCTGCGCCCAGATTCCGGGAACATCCGGTGCATCCATCTCCACATCAATCGTCCAGTCATCCCGGGCGGTCCACTTGAGGCGTTTGTGTGCTTCATACAAGCCGCCGGCTCTGGTATCGGCGGTGAGGATTTCCCAATCGCGTACAATATCCCGGGCATTCAATTCCCGGCCGTTTGCGGGGGGTTTATTATGGAAGTGGACGCCCTTACGCACCTTAAAAACCAGACTTTGGGCAGTCGGCTGTTCCCAGGATTCCAGCAAAGAACCTCTTAAACCATTGAGGGAATAATTCGACTGGTTCGCGAATGTAAATTCACCGGTACCTCGCGGCCCCTTTGTTAAGTCCGACTCTAACAGGAAATCAGTGAGTAGGCCAAATTTCTCAATGCAAACACTGACATGGACGGGCTGCCAACAAGCGGCAACATTCCGTCCCGCAACAGTGATGTAGCCCCCATAGGATTGCGCATACGCATGAGACAAGGCCCCCACCAGGGTCAGCCCTGCCAAAAGAGTTATCCATTTTTTAAAAGACATAGGTCCTCCTTTATTTTTATTCAGGTTGAAGCGATAAAAATTCTTTTTCTGCTTACGTGATATCACATTGGATTCTCCACAAAATAATGAACGTGAAAAAGACGCACTTGTGCATTGATGATATTCCAATTCTCTCCTTGCCCTTCCGTTCCTGAGATTTGGAATGATGGTACGGTCGCTCTTATCTACCGGAAGCAGCTATACTTAAGGATCACATTATTGACCTTCCGTCCCCGGAAGAAAGTATTTTATAATTGCTTCGCAAATGGTTGTCAAATATTTATGGCAATCATTTCACTGATGCAGCGGCTCGCAAAGCGCGTTTTCACTTATAAAAAACCTGTAATGTCAATATAATTCAGCAACCGAAAGCTGACAGCAGAAGGCTAAAAGCTATTCTGCGATAGCGACTATTTGATGAAATTATTTTATATCCAGAAATAAATCAACGCTTTTGTATAATTCGATTTATTATTATAAGCAATTTTTTTCATATTTCTTCATTTCTCGATTTAATTGCCGTGCTGGGAGAAGAGCATCCGGGCCTGCAAACCTCGTTTGCGTACTAAGCCCTCATCTCTTTCGCATCAGGGACTATTCATACCGGACCCTGGGGTCCAAATAGGGATAAATCAGGTCGATGAGGAGATTGAGCAGGACTACCCCGGTGGCGAAAAAGAGGTTGACTCCGGAGACCACGGGGTAGTCTCTTTCCTGGAGGGCAACCAACAGCAGACGCCCGAGTCCCGGCAGGTTGAAGATGTTCTCCATGATCACGGAGCCCCCCACCAGGATGGGCAACTGCAAGCCAATCAGGGTGATAACCGGAATGAGGGCATTTTTGATGACGTGCCGGATAATCACCACCCGTTCCCGGAGGCCCTTGGACCAGGCCGTTCGGATATAGTCCTGCCTTAAAACCTCCAGCATCATGGTGCGCGTCATCCGCATGGTAGCTGCCGCCATGGCCGTCCCCAAAATCAGGCTGGGAAAGAAGAACATCCCCAGGTTACCCAATGGGTCTTCGCTGAAACGAATCAGCTTCAACGGCGGCGACCAGCCCCACCAGAGGGCCGGGTAGATCATCAGCATAATGCCCAGCCAGAAGTTGGGCGTGGCCAAGCCGATGACGGCGATGCTGCGCCCCAGGTAGTCGGCGGCGGTATCCTGGCGAATGGCCGAGTAGATGCCCACCGGCAGGGCGATCACCAGCCCGATGAGGATGGCCATGAGGCCAAGCTCAAGGGTGACCGGCAATCGTCCGATGATCTTCTCCTCTACCGTCCAATCGCCCCACAGTGATTGGCCCAGGGTACCGTGCCGGAATATACCGCCGATCCAACGTCCATACTGCACGTAGACCGGCACGTCCAGTCCCAGCATCTGCTCGAGCGTGTCACGTTCTAATTCTCCATAGTTCCCCACGTGTTCCATCCTGCCCACCATGGCGTCTATGACATTGCCCGGGATGAAGCGCACCGAGAAAAAGACCAGGATGCTCAAGAAGAAAAGGGTGGGGATGATGAGCAACAACCGCCGGATGATATAGACTCTCATGGGAGACCCTAATGCCCCATTTCTTTCTTCAGGTCCTGGTCAATCCAAATGCGGGAGAAGATGACGGAACGGTCGCCCCATCCCAGGTCGATTTCACCGTTATAGCCTTTGATCCAAGGCTGGTTCACATTAAACTGTGGAGGTTTGGGACTCCACACCAACACGTGGTTCTTGGCGAGATACAGATCGATCTCTCTAATGTGTCCCTTCTGCTCTTCGACGGTAGGAGCGGCTTGAGCCGCATCAAATAAGGCGTCGTAAACCGGGTCACTGAGTCCGGTTGTACTCGGTCCGGTCCCGGTTTTTCCTATAGAGCTCGAGTGGTACTCTCTGACCGCTTCCAAAGCATCAAAATCATAAGCTGCTACCGAACTTGCCATCCCTTCATAAGTCAGTCCTTGTACAGCGGCAATAAAAGCAGGTCGGTCCAATACAATGATCTCAACTTCAACGCCAATCTTATCCCAGTAGGAGGCCGCTAACTGCGCGTAGTTCAGATCAAATCTATCTAAAGCAGTCAAGTTGATCTTGAAGCCATTGGGATAGCCCGCTTCCTCCAGAAGCTGCTTCGCCCCTTCCGGGTCATACCGATAGCCTTTCTTGACCGCTTCGGGCCACTCATCAAACGGGACGGTAAAACCAGCAAGCGCATCTCCAATCCTTGTGCGAGGGGTCGTGTCGGCGAAGCCCTTATAGTACTTCGTGTTAATGGTCTCGAGGTCCAATGCCATCTGCATGGCCTGGCGCACCCTGATATCGTTAAATGGAGGCTCCATGATTTTGAACGTAAAAGCATTCTCCGCACGATAGGCCCACGGAGTCAGCATGAGTTCCGGGTTGTTTTCCCGCAGACTCACTGCCTGGTCGATAGACCCTAATTGAGCGCCACAACCGCCGGGCAAACCGATATAATCCACCTTACCCGAGCGCAATCCCGCCACAATCGTTGCTTCTTCCCCCATAAACAGGCCCGTTAACTGGTCAATGTAGGGCAAGCGGTTCTCCGGGTATTTTTCATCGAAGCCCCAGTAGTCAGGATTCTTGGTATACGTGGTAGAGCTGCCTTCGACGATGTCGGTAAGCATGTAGGGTCCGGTACCGACCGAATGTCTCCAATCTTTGAGATTGCCGTGCTCCTTGAGGACCTCGGGCGGGTATACCCAAGCGGCGTGGTGGATGAGCAGATTCCTCAGTGTATCGGTTTGTGCTTCCGTCGTTTTGAAAACAACCGTATACCGATCAGTAGCCGTTACCGATTCAAAGGGAATGGCGGTGATCTGGCCTTGATGGGGACTCCCTCCAATTTCGCTGAATTCGCCCAGGCCCGCCATGCGGTGCCAGTTGAATTCTACGTCCTTGGCGATCAATTCTCTCCCATTCATGGGTGCCTTGTTATGCCAGTGAATGCCCTGGCGGATATGGAAGATATAGGTTTTCGGATCGGGTAGTTCCCAGCTTTCAGCCACCGAGCCTCTCAGGACCGAAAGAGGAACGTAGCCGCTTTGCAGGTTAAATTCATTCCGATCTATTTCCCATCTCCCGATGCCGAGCTTCTCTGTAACACCGGCCTGGGTAGAACCGGCGAAGCCACCGTACCAACTGTCAATATAATAAGTCGACCCGCAGCCTCGATTGGCGAAGGTCAATGTCCCACCATACTCGGGTGCGGTCACCATCTCTCCAGTGGAGGGGTCTTTGACCATTTTCTTCTCGGCAGCCATGGCTGCCGAACTGACACCGAGGACTGCCACCACCAGGGTGAGAATTAACAACAATGATTGGATTTTTCTTGTTATACTATTTTCCATGCTTCCTCCTACAATTGAAATTAAATTTAAAGATTCGCCACAACATCGAGCGAATCGAATTTTCGCAGCAGACACGACGTCCAACGCGTTCGGCCCCACGATAGGGGCCAGAAATTTTTTAATACCCATGAATACCTTTATAATGAAAGAGCATTGAAACAACGTGCGCTCGAACGCACGGATGAGGAAAAAAAGATTCCCGGGGAGGAGGGATTGCATTCACAATACTCGATTCACTTCCTCTCTTCCCCAAGCAATCCCATGAGACGATAGCTACAATATATATATATTTCAAGCACTTTCTTTAAATTTATAATTTTTTTGCCTTGAAACGCAGGATATTGATTAATAAGCTGGAGGGCCAAGGTTTGGTTTTGGGATAAAGGATCAGGAAAGTGGATTTTATGCCCTATCTTGTATTATGGTACAGATCGCTATGGTGAGGAGATGAGTTTGCAAGGAAGGTCAGCCTTTGAAATTGAAACTTCTGTTGATCTTTTAATATCTTATAGGATATACTATTTCTTTGAAAACCATCTTCTTTCAAGATAATGCCGGCAATGAACCGGCAAAGAAATTTTTAAACAATCTTCCTCCGAATGTTCGTACCAGATTTCATGATTATTTGAAGCATCTGGTGGAACATGAAGGCAGAATGAGTGGGGTGGCTTTCAAAAAATTGCATGGCTATCCCATGGAAGAAATTCGGGTAAAGCAATCCTAGAATCTGCACAGAATCATTTTACATGTGCGGATTAAAACCGTTGTTTTCATCCTTCATGGTTTTACCAAAAAAGAAGGACAAGCAACTCCAATAAAAGAGCTGGAAATTGCGCATGAACGGCTCAAAGCACTTTTAACATTGGAGCAGTAAGAATGAGGGCACTGACTGAAAAAGAATGTATCGAACTTGGAGTGAATCCACAACATTGTGGTACGAATTTTGAGCAATATCATCAAGAGCAAATGAAAGACCCTGAGTTTCGCAAAGAGTATGAAAAACTGCAATTACAAAGACGAGTTGCCAAGGCAATTGTCAACAGACGTGAAGCTCAAAGGCTTTCACAAAGAGAACTTGCCAGACGTGCAAAAACCACTCAAGCGGTGATTTCACGTATTGAAAACGGTAATGTTTCAGTGGGATTGCAAATGCTTCAAAGAATTGCGGACCCTTTAGGAACCCGAATTGATATCGTTTTGCGTTGAATAGGAATACTGGATAAAATGCGGAGCGATTTTGGTTACCAGTTGAAAGGGGAGAGCAGTCGGATCAGGAGACTGCGTTTGCGTTTCTGCTTTGTGGCCCCAAAACTTCCCTGAACACCCCGCAGCCTCGGATCCTCGCTAAAATCGGATCTGCTTTTAGTGATTGATTTTCGTAACTGTCCCCGGATTTTAAAGAGATAGATATCTTGTACTTTGAAGATGGGTGTAATTAAAAGTGAGGGGCATCTCATTAAGCTCTTTGTAGTTGTTGCCAATAACAATCCCATTTTCCATTGGCTCTTGCCACCCTGAGTTGAATCATCTGATCGGCATGTTGTTTTTTCCACCAAGCGCCAGGGAGTTTGAGCCGTTTTTGGATGAGGGAACGATGGGCGCTTTCAATTTTTCCAGAGCCGATAGGGAGTTGTTGATCAATAGCTGTTTTGTATTCAAACTGTCCGGGACGATTTTTCATGTAACGTACCAAAGCGCGAATGGGGGCCTGTTCATTGGGAATAGATTCGGATTCTTGCCTGGATTTAAACTGCTCTAACACGTTGGCTGCTCCTCCTTTTTTCATGGTTTGCTTCTGTTTTTTCAGGGCCGCTGAGCCGTCTTCAAAAGCGGCTTGGCAGGCTGCACCAAGATAATCACAGAGATGATAAAAATCAATGAGATAGTTCGCCTGAGCGCCAAAATGAGTTTCGATTTTTTCACAGATCCAAGGGGCTCCATCCCCTAAAGCATGAATCTTCGTCTGCTTTCCCAGTCCCGCTTCAAGAGCGACCTCTTTCATCTGAAAACCCGCTTCATCTCTACCGTTCAAGGTTCCAGCATAAATGGGGTCGACACTTCCTCGAGCATAAGCTAAGGAGGTAATCCCTTCTTTCCAACTCACTTGACGCGTTTTTCTGCGATCCCCCGTAAATGTAGAGTCTGCCGTCTCTACCAGAGGCACCATGGTGCCATCACTTTCCAAAATCACCACCCCCACCCCACTGGGCTCCCTGCTAGACGGCTGCTCTTCTTTCAGGGAGAAGCATCTCTGACTGTGATGGAGGGTTCGTGCTCGGATACTGCTGGAAGGAACGTCAATGCCATAATGCTCCTTGAGTTTCTGGCTCGCTGCTGCAAAGGAGACATCGGCACCAAAATCCACCATCGCTCGCTGCAGAGGCTTTGAATAACCCTGGCACTGAACGCCAATCGAGGCACTCAAGGGTCTCTGTCTTTTTCCTCTCCGTCCTTCCCGGAAAACAAGTTCTTCGATTCCAATGGCACCAAAGGTACTGTACCAATACAGTTTTTTTTACCATCTCGGATCAGACCCGCTTTTTGAGAAGACTCTGCTTCTTTTATATCGGACTGATGGCCCAACCAGCCTTGAAGCACTTCCTGACCCAATTTACGCACTTCTTCAATCGCCCGCCTCTCAGCCTCATCGGCTGTTTGGCAACTCCCATCGTCATTTTCGATAATCCCCAGAATGGATTCCATCCGACGGCGAAGGTGTGGATACTTCGACAGCCGTTCTTCTAATGAAAGAGATGACTCGTCACCCTCCCTTAGTTCCGAGTAACTCAAGTATTTAGTGTTTGGCAGAAAAAAGTCTTTCATTAATTATATCAAGATGATAAACTGATATTTGTGACGCGAAGATTTGAAAAAACCCGAGTGCGCGCCCCCTCGCATGAAGGGTCAATCGTTGCAGTTACAGTATCTTCGGAGTGGTTTCTTTCGTTTTTCCATAAATCTTCAAGATTTGAAATTTTATGCGCACCATACGTGACCCCCAGATGAAGTTTGGCGAAGTCGACATTGCCGCCATCGAGTTGGATCTCAAATCCCGTGATGATATCCCCCCTATCCTTCGCGGTTTGCAATACATATACACCACGCCAGCATTACGCGCATCGGTATTCAAAGTTCTGGAACGGGTCATTCCATCGCGAAGCGGAGCGGGCCTGAGCAACGAAGACAGGCATCGCAAAGCGGACCCTCGTCTTGGGCGTCCCGGGATGGAGCAGTGGAAGATTCTGGTGCTTGGCGTATTGCGCCTGGGTCTCAACACCGATTACGACCGCATCCATGAGTTGGCTAACCATCATGACACCATCCGGCAGATGCTCGGACATGGAGGGTGGGAGGACAAAACGACCTACAACCGACAGACGATCAAGGATAACCTGCGTCTTTTCACACCTGAGATTCTTGATGAGATCAATCAGTTGGTTGTCAAAGCCGGACATGGGCTGGTAAAAAAAAACGTCCCAAAAGATGGGCCAACCCGAAATCTCACGGAGGAGAAGATTGAACTTCATGATTCAAGCAAGGCTCTACGTGCTCGCTGCGACTCCTTTGTGGTTGAAACCAATGTACATTATCCGACCGACATCAACCTGCTCTTCGACGCCGTACGCAAGACGATTGAAGAATGCGCCAGGCTTTCACGGAATTGCCAGTTGGAGGGCTGGCGACAATATCGGTTCAACATCAGGCAGTTCAAAAAGCAGTATCGTCTCATCCAAAAGCTCAGGCCTTCCACTTCGAAAGTTGAGCAAATAAAGCATGCCCGTGAAGAAAAGAGGCGCAAAGAATATCTCAAATACGTTCTCATGGCCAAGGGGTATCACCTGCGAGTCCAGACAAGCCTGAAGCTTTTGGAAAAACGGGTGCGCTCCCCCTTGAAGCTGCTGCGCTTGCGGGAGTACATGGGCTCTGCAAAAACCCTCATGAGCCAAATCATCCGCAGGGTGTGTTTCAACGAAACCATCCCTCATCATGAAAAAATCTTTTCCATCTTCGAGCCCCACACCGAGTGGATCAGCAAGGGCAAGGCGGGAGTGCCAGTGGAACTCGGACTGAGGGTCAACCTCATCGAGGACCAGGATCAATTCATCCTTCACCATCAGGTGATGCGCAGGCAGAGCGATGAGAAGGTGGCCGTGGAAATCGTCGAAGAAAGCAAAAAACGCTTCCCCGAGCTTGCGGTCGTGAGTTGGGACAAAGGCGCTCACAGCCCTCAGAATCAGCGTGAACTCAAAGCACTGCTGGATCTTGTCGTGCTTCCCAAAAAAGGCAAGTTGAGCAAAGCAGACAGGCAGAGAGAAGATTCCCGGGAATTCAAACTCCTGCGCCGCCTACACGCTGCGATCGAATCCGCCATCAACGCTCTGGAAGTGCACGGACTCGACCGATGTCCAGATCATGGGATCAAGGGGTTCGAACGCTATGTCGCTCTGGCTGTGCTTGCAAAAAACATCCACCGTCTCGGCACCGTCCTGCGTGAACAACAAAAAGAACGGCAGCGTCGTAAACGAGGACCCTACAAAAAAGCGGCCTGAACCAAAGGACGACTCCTCATTCTAAAATAAGAGGGGAGGGGTTTGCCCAAAAAAAGAGGATTAACAAAAAAGCGGGGATCTCAAAGAAAAAAAGCTTCAATTCTCTAAAATATGGCCTGTTCAAGAATGGCTATTCTCGCGAGTTCTACATCTCCTATTAGTAAAATTGTAATTTTCTGCCAGACACTATTTAGACATTTTCAACTCCTGTTTGAAGGTCAATCATTCGAAATCCCCCCCACTTTCAATATACTTTGAGCACTTGTCCAGCTGTTTCTCTCTGCCCCTCACTTTTAATTACACCCTTTGAAGATACGAATATTGCAGGAATAGGGCTGGGGTGATATGATATCAGGATAAACATTGTATGACTATTATTTTAAAATCAGCCTCAGGAGCATCATAATGGGACAAATAGCACAAGAAGTGACTTACCCTTATATTATGACTGATCTCGGGATAGCCAATGGTGTTCCAATCATTGTAGGGACTCGTATCACGGTGCGATGCATTGCTGGATATTATCAGATGGGAATGAGTGTGGATGAAATTCTGAATTCTTTGTCTCACTTAAAGGCTTCTCAAGTCCATTCTGCTTTAGGTTATTATTTTGACCACCAGGACGAGATTGATCAGGATCTGGCAGAATCCACTGATGTGGATTACTGGAAACAGCAAGTAAAAGTTCATCCGGAGCAGGGAAATTCTGTATGATGGTCAAACTACTGCGGGATGAAATGGGTTGCTTGCATCCCGGTTTCTCCGTACGTTCATTGTCCAAGGATCATACTTCATTAAGGACGCTATTTTTCAACCTCAGCAATTATTAAAAACGCATGCAAAATAACAGGAAGGAAAAAATGAAAGTAGGCTTCATAGGTCTCGGTGGAATCGGCAAACCGATGGCTATCAATGTTGCCAAGTCAGGATTCGATCTCACAGTCACTGATCTGCGTGAGCCACCACTGAAGGAACTCGAGCAGCACGGAGCCCGGATTGCAAGTAACGCTCGTGAGGTCGCAGCCGCATCAGAGATCGTGTTGGCTTCTCTGCCGTCCAACGAAGCCAGTGAGCAAGTGGCACTGGGCCCCGATGGCGTCCTATCCGGCGCCAAAAGCGGTGACATTTACGTCGAACTGAGCACCATTAGCCCGGAGGTGGTTAATACCATCGCAAGGCAGGCGGCAGAAAAAGGCGTAACTGTGCTGGATGCCCCGGTAAGCGGCGACCTCGAGCACCGCCGGGAAGGGACATTGTCGATAATGGCAGGTGGCGATGCAAAGGCTCTGGATCGGGCAATGCCGGTGTTCAAAGCGTTCGGGGACAAAGTCTTTCACGCCGGCGATAGCGGTGCGGGCGCAACGGTCAAGCTGGTCAATAACCTGCTTGCCGGAATCTATATGGTCGCCACCATGGAAGCCCTGGTGTTGGGCGTCAAGGGTGGCCTGAGCTTGCAGACCTTAAAAGAGGTGATCAGCGTGAGCAGCGGCGGTAGCCCTGGATTCGGCATCTTGTTCGATAAAATCACCACGCGCAGTCCCAAACCGCCGCCCGGGCAAACCGCCAACCAGGGGCTGCATACCATCGGTAAAGATGTCAAACTGGCCGTTGAGCTGGCCCAGAACCTATCCGTGCCCTTATCGCTTGGCTCGTCGGCTCTACAGCCATTTCTCGCCGGAATCGGCAATGGATGGGCGGACAAAGAATTCTGGGTTATTATGGAAATCTTCGAGCAAATGAACGGAGTCAGAGTGCGTCCGCCGGATTTAACGAATTTAAAGGAGGACAAGCAATGAATCAGAGCAAGATCGATGCAGTCGCCGATGCCATGGCCGAGGCTTACCGCAACGGCGGCACCGTGGCTGAACTGGCCGAAGAATTATTACCGGCAAACTGGCAGGCGGCCTACCAGGTCCAGGATGCGCTCGATGAGCGCCTGGGCTTTGAATTGGCGGGTTGGAAAATAGGCAACACCAGCCGGGCCGGCATGCAGGATTTCGATATGGATCATCCGCCGTTTTTTGGCCGCGAATACCGTAATTTTACTCAACACAGTCCGGCGCGCTTCCGGATGGCTGATTTTCGTCACGCCCCGATGATCGAAGGGGAGTTTGCCTTTCGCCTGGGCCGCGACCTGCCGTCCCGCGAACAGGCCTACAGCGAAGCCGAAGTGCGTGATGCCATCACCGACGTCGTCATGGCCATCGATGCAGTCGATACCCGCTGGAGCACGCATCCTTTTGAGTTGAATATGTTCCTTGGCAATGCCGACAACGCCAATGCGGGTGTTTACGTTATCGGCGATGTGCTCTCAGGCTGGCAGACCCTCGACCTGGCCACGCTACCGGTCGAGGTGTACGTCAATGGCAAACACGTTCAGGAGACGACCCTCCGGGGCCGCCTCATTGACAGCTTGACCCGTCCGCGCGAATACCGCTGCAGCTTTGACGAGCTGATCTCGGCCTTGCAGTGGGGCGCCAACGAATTGTCGCAACGTGGACTGGGCTTTCGTGCCGGTCAGGTCGTCACCACCGGCAGCCCGCATGTCCCTGTGGAAGCAACGGCGGGCAGTGAAATCGTTATCCGCTATGGCGATGCGGGTGAAATCAAAGCAAAATTTGAATGAAAGGAGTCCTCTTATGTCCGATAATTTGCAATCCACTCGCATTCATGCATCCCGCATGGCAAACAGGCTGGAAAACAAAGTTGCGATCATCACTGGCGGAAGCGGCGGCATTGGCGAAGGCACGGCCCGCGCGTTTGCCCGCGAAGGGGCGAAGGTCATCCTCCTGGCGCGCCAGGAGGAGAAGGGCCGGGCGGTCGAAACGGCGATCCGTCATGACGGCGGAGAAGCCACGTTTATCGTCTGCGATGTCGCTGACGAAGCCGCCGTCGCTGCAGCGGTTGACAAAGCGGCCGCCACCTATGGTGCGATCAATATTCTTTTCAACAATGCCGGCGGCGGTGCGATGGGTCTTTTTCCAAACGAGCCAATCGATGAATTCAGTCGCATTGTTCGAGTGAACCTGGTGGGAACATTCAACATGAGCCAAGCCGTGTGGCCCCACCTGATTGAAGCAGGGGGGGGAGCGGTGATCAATATGTCGTCGCTTGCTGCTCAGCGGGGAATGAGTCCTGTGATGTACGAGGAATTTGGCGCATCCACTTCAGCCTACTGGGCTTCGAAAGCCGGTGTCGAAGCGCTGACGCGATACATGGCCGGGATTGGGGGCAAACACAACATTTGAGTCAACTGCGTGCGTCCTGGTCAGATCATGACGAGGGGAGCCACGGGTGGGACCCTCCACGATCCAGACGGGGGACATCACGTCTTCGAGAAGTGGTTCGATCGGATTCAGATTGTCCAAGGGCCCGGCTATCCCGAAGATGTGGCCAATCTCGTCCTCTTTTTGGCTTCGGAGGAGGCGCGCTTCATCACCAGTGAAATGATCAACGTCGATGGCGGTTGTGCCGTAAAGATCTAGGAAGTCATCATTGAAGCACCGGTTACCCGCTTGCTCCTCGATGGTGCCCAAAGCCTCTGACTTTTTTCCCAAAAAACACTTGGAAGGTGCCAACATTTCATTTATGATACCAAAATATCAAATATTCATTTTTTATACAAATGTTTCATATTTTAATTCATGCGTAACGCTTCTGGCGAGCGAAGTTGAGGGTATCCTCAATTTGAGCCGGACGCAGAGAATAGAAGAAAAAGCAAAAATGAGCCTACCCACTTGGACCCGCGACCCCGAAACAATGAAACGAGATATCGACGAGCACGGATTCTGCCTCTTCAAGGACGCACTGACACCAGCTCAGCTTGCCCAAGCACGCGAGCGCCTCAGCGAGCAGGCCGAGGCCGAGCGCAAGGGTGGCGTCGTCCTCTCCGGTGACGGCCGGATCGGTCCGGAACGCGGGCCTGGTAACAACCAGGCTGTGACCTTTCTCGGGAACAAGGGTCACATCTTTCGCGAGATAGCCTCGCGGCCGGACATTCTGGACATTGTGCGCCATGTGCTCGGCGAGGAAATCCGGATCCGTAACCTCTTGGCGAACATCGTGCGCATTGGCGGCCAGGAGCAGGGGCTGCACACGGATCAATGGTTTTTACCATCGGCCAGCCGCTACGACGAGCCGCCGATGCAGGTCGGGTCGATCACGCGCGCGAATCCCGGGCAACCCGAGATACCGGGGCCAACGCTGATGCCGTGCGTCGTGATCAACGCCTTTTGGATGCTGGACGACTTCACCATCGAAAACGGTGCGACCTGCATCGTGCCTGGTAGTCACAAGCTCGGACGCCGGCCGAACAAGGACGATCGCGCGGACCAGATCCAAGTGACAGGCCCAGCTGGAAGCGCTTTCATCTTCGACGGCCGGCTCTTTCATGGCGCCGGACCCCACCTCTCGCAGGATCCGACTGTCGAGCGGAAAGGGCTCACCTTCGCGTACCAACCGCCCATGTTCAAGCCTCACGAGAACTATCCGCTGGTGTTGCTTCCGGAGGTGTATGAAAAAGCCTCCCAAGAGCTTCTCGATCTCATGGGCTTCAAGGTATGGTTCAGCCGTGAACACCTGGTCGACCAAGACTCGGAGCGCATCACGCGCGACATACCAATCATCGGGGAGATGAAGCCATGAGTGGGGCTTCTTAATTTGGAGACAACCAGTGAAAATGGGATTCACAGGCCTTTATAATTTGTAATTGATAAGCTTTGACAGAGAGAAAAAGAGAAGAACAATGAGTACAATCTACCCCCCCTGCGGAAGTGAGAAAGGACCTACGTGTTCGTTGGTATCGCTGTCCCATAAGCCTTAAGCCACACTTATCACCACCGCTACGCGAGGTATCCTGAAGCCGATCGCGAAAACCTGCCCCCCTCGAAGCAGCGTTGGGTGTCAAAGTGCTGATAAAATTATTTACGATAGATTTGTTCTCACCACCCGGTCGCAATTTTGGCAAAGGCGGGCCCAAAACCGGTCAGTTTGACCGTTCCCAATGCCGGATCGACAAAAATATTGAACGGATTGATCATTTTATGCAAGATGCCCTGCCGGTTCACTTCTTTCAGAATACCGATCAATGAAACCGCTATCTTCAGCGAGTCCAGCAGGTCAAGCCGGGCAGCATCCATCAGCTTTCTTAAAGGGAGCCCTTTAGTATTTTCCAGGATCAAAGCCGATCCGTTTTCACATGCCACCAGTTCCTCTGCCCTGAGTACCCCATCAATCTCCAGATCCTGAGTGATCTCATATTCATGCCGTATTTCCGCCAACTCCTGAGCGCTCTGCTGAGGGGAAGCCGATCCCTTGATCAGAACCCAAAACCCATCGCTTTGCCGCCTACCGCGCCAAAGCCAGGTCCGCCCACTTCCAAAAATGACCTCCTCCAGCGAATACCCCGGAATCTCCGGTTTTTTCCTATCGGGAATCGTCTGCTCTTTTGTTGGCTTGGGCTGTGTTTCCATGCTTGGTCCGGTAGAGAATTCTTCCCTGGACGGTTCAGGCATATTGAAGCTTTTCAGCAGATCCTCCAGGAAGCCCTGGTCCTTTTCGATTTCGTGGATTTTTCCCAACATTCTCCGGGCAGCATGGTAATTTAATCCGATTTTTTCTGCTAATTGTTGAACCGTCGTCTCCACATTGCATGCTGCCACATAAAAAATCCCCCAAAACCAGTAACGCAGCGGAGTCCGCGTCCGGTGCATGATCGTGCCCACCGTAGCTGAGGTTTGGGAATGACATTGTTTGCATTGAAACAGTTTGCGCAGCGACACCTCATAATACTCATGATGGCCGCAGACGGGACAGACAAACCCCTGGGGCCAGCGAACTGCGAAAAGATGCTGGTGACAGCGATCATCGGTCAAAAACCGGTTCCTATGCTGATCCAATGACGTCTGCTGAGTAAACGACATTTTCATGGGAATCCTTTGAGATAATAGTCAAAAATTTAGTAAACGCAAAATCGGATACTTGCCAAAATTAACTGATTTAATGCGAACCATAGCGAATCTTCTGATTAAATGCAAGGCAGGCGTCTTTTTTGTATGACTTGGTCGACGGGTTAATTCGATTGAAGAAATTCCAAGAGGACGAACAAATTTGGACGAAATCCGATCAATGAGTGATGAAGAAGGTCATAGAAGAGCGCTATCTGATCCTGATTGCCAACCATCAAAAGCTGAACAATTGAGAAGATTCAAATTAGTGAAAAGGACAAAATCACAATTAATGTGAGAATTTTCCTTGTAAAATTACTACTTAAGCGTACGATCCTGTACATGATAAAAAGTTTCCAGTACGTTTTAATGGAAGATGTGGAAATGATTAAATTATCTGCAACCAAGTTATGAAATATCCTTTTTGATTTTTCAGATAAAGCATCGGTTGGAGAGACCAACGTTTTCCAACGAAATAAGCAAGAAGTGGCTCGTCTTGTTTGTACCTATAAAGAGACTGATGTTTCCCAAATTCAGTGATGGGTCAAGGAGGCTCATCAAATCGTTCGACTTTCATAAAAGTGTATCTCTATAAAATATCTCGTGAGAACAAACGTCATAATGTTTAAAAAAACAATTAACATTTATAGGAGGCGAAAATGCAAACACTGACGACCAGCGAAGCCAGATCAAATTTATCCCGTATTCTTGATGAAGTAGCGAATTCGCATACTCCCATAACGATTACAGGCAAAAGGGCAAATGGAGTTTTGGTTTCAGAAGAAGATTGGAACGCGATTCAAGAAACTTTATATCTAATTTCTATTCCAGGTATGCGTGAGTCAATAAAAGAAGGACTGAAAACCCCCATTGATAAATGTTCAAATGAGTTGAGCTGGTGAACTGGAAAGTTTTCTATACAAAGCAAGCTCAAAGGGATGCAAAAAAATAGCCAAGGCCGGACTCAAAGAAAAAGCTCAAAATCTCATTGAAATCCTACAAGAGAATCCTTACCAAAATCCGCCTGCCTTTGAAAAATTGATTGGAAATCTTGATGGGGCATATTCAAGACGTATTAATTTTCAACATCGTCTCGTTTACCAAATCGTAAAGAGAAAAAAATATGTCAAAGTGATTAGAATGTGGACCATTATGAATAGAAATCTCCAACGTAAAACGGTCGAATAAAAGGTAAACTCTTGCGCATTGCGTCATGTTGTGAAAGAAGAATTATATGAAAAAAAATTATCATGTAAATAATTTTGAATCAGAAAATGAAATTTGAAGACATAGATTGGGAAAGCTGGCAACCTGAAGACATGGCCACTTTGCTATTTATCATTGTGGATGATCATATTCTGATGATTCATAAAAAGGTCGGTTTGGGTGCCGGAAAAATCAATGGTCCCGGAGGACGGTTGGAGCCAGGAGAAACTCCTTACGAGGCAGCAATCAGGGAAGTGCAAGAAGAAATATGTATAACTCCTTGCGGAGTCACGCAAGTGGGGGAGTTGCGCTTTCAATTCATGGATGGTTACTCGATTCATGGGTTCGTATTCAAAGCAAATGGTTTTATGGGAGAATTACAGGAAACGGAAGAAGCCATCCCTATTTGGTTTCCCACAGACCAGCTACCTTATGAAAAGATGTGGGCTGATGATCGGCTTTGGATGCCCTTGTTACTGACAGGAAAATCTTTCGATGGCCGTTTTTTGTTTGACAAAGAGGATATGCTGGGACACCGGGTAGCGATACTCGACCAGACGTTATACCGGACTTCTACAGCAAATTTTTGTTGACATTCAAAGGTAATTTCTGGAATATTGCCAACACTCCATTACCTGAGAGAGACGTCTATGAATTCAATACCTGAAGGTTTGATTATAGTCAGTAAACGGGATTGTCCGACCTGTACCTTGATCGAACCGGTTTATCACCAGTTGGCCTCTGACAAGACACCATTGACCATTTTTACCCAAGACGACCCCGCTTTTCCTGCCGGAATAGATTGCGTAGTGGCCGATAGCACATTGGAACATTCTTTTCGTCTGAATATCGAGACGGTTCCTACCTTGATTCGGGTGGATCAAGGACGTGAAGTAGAACGGTTGGTGGGGTGGCACAAGGCCGAATGGCAGGCCTTCACCGGAAATTCCTCGCTTGGGGAAGGTCTACCCGACTTTCGCGCAGGATGTGGTTCCTTGAGCGTGGAACCCGGTATTGCGGACGAACTCGCCTTGCGTTTTGGTGAAACCAAGATGAATGCTCGCAGGATTACGGTTTCCGTTTTGGAAGATGAAATGGAGGCTTGTTTTGACCGGGGATGGTGCGATGGTTTGCCGGTTATTCCACCCACCGAAATTCGAGTGTATCGCATGCTACAAGGCACGACACGGGGACCCGATGAAGTAGTGGGAGTTATCCCTCCCAACCGGATTCCTTGCACTGTGGAAAAAGTGGCGATCAATGCGGTATTGGCAGGTTGCAAACCAGAATACATGCCTGTCGTTCTGACAGCAGTGGAAGCGGCTTGCATGGAAGAATTTTGTATGCATGGGTTGTTGTGTACCACATATTTTTCCGGTCCCGTTGTGATTGTCAGTGGACCTGTTGCCAAAGCGATTGGCATGAATTCGGGAATCAATGCCCTGGGCCAAGGGAATCGTGCCAATGCGACGATCGGAAGGGCGCTTCAATTGGTCATTCGTAATGTGGGAGGGGGAAGACCTGGAAAAATTGACCGCGCCGCATTAGGAAATCCGGGGAAATTCACCTTTTGTTTTGCCGAAAATCTGGAAGGGAGCGCTTGGGATTCACTTTCGGAAGAACGAGGATTTGAAGAAGGGGCTTCCACCGTAACTCTTTTTGCTGGCGACGGCGTTCAAGGAGTGATGGATCAACTTTCCCGTCAGCCTGAATCACTGGCCTTGTCATTGGCGCATTCACTGCGAACTGTCGTGAACTACAAACTGGCAATGTCGGCCGATGCATTTCTGGTCATTTCTCCTGAGCACAGTCGGGTATTCGAGCAAGCAGGATGGAGCAAGACCAGAGTAAAAGAAGAAATCAATCAATTGCTTCAGCTTCCCGGTAGCGAAACGATTCGGGGGGTTGGAGGAAATTCAGAAGGAATGCCAGAGCGATTTGTAAGCCAGGTGATTCCTAAATTCAGACCAGGGGGTCTGAACATTGTTCGTGCCGGAGGCAAGGCAGGCCTATTTTCCGCCATCATAGGTGGATGGGTGGCAAGCGGACCCAAAGGCAGTACACCCGTCACCAAGGAGATTTTACTATGACTGCAAAACGAATATTCCTCGATCCCACATCAGAGCATACGCCTGCCAAGCAGGATCGCCTTGTTCGTCCGACTTCATTGAAAGGCTTGACGATTGGATTGTTGGACATTTCCAAAGCGAAAGGAAATGTTTTTTTAGATCAAGTGGAATTGCAGTTGAATGAACGAGGATTAAAAGTCAAACGTTATCAAAAACCTACCTTTGCACGCATTGCACCTGATGAGATCAAACAATCGATCACGGCGGAATGCGACGTGATTGTGGAAGCCTTAGCCGATTGAGGTTCTTGTACATCGTGTAGTGTACACGATATTGTCGATTTGGAAAAGCGTGGTATCCCAGGGGTATTTATCGCATCGACTGAATTTGAAGACGCCGCTGTCAGCCAAGCTTCCGCATTGGGACGCGATCCGGCGGTGGTTTTAGTTCCGCATCCCATCCAGGATCGTAGTGATGAAGAGGTTCGGGTACTTGCCAATAATGCTATTGAACCCATCCTGGCATCGATCAGCGCTCAACCTACACTATAAATAAAGGAGAATACGGATGTCGCTCGAAAAAGCTTTACAAGACTTGACGGACAAAATCGGAACGGAAACGCGAGTCAGTGATTGGGTGGAAGTTACACAGGAACGGGTCAATCGATTTGCCGATGCCACCGGAGATCATCAATGGATCCATGTGGACGTGGAACGCGCGAAAAAGGAATCACCATTCGGTACAACAATAGCCCATGGATATTTTACGCTCTCTCTTCTTCCTTTTCTTGCAGGTGTGGGGGAACAAGTCCATGCGGACTACGGAGTGAAAATGGGAGTTAATTATGGGTGCAACCGGCTACGGTTCCCCCACCCGGTTCCAGTGGGTTCCAAAGTACGTTTGCGAACGATACTGAAAAGTGTCGAAGCCGTTGAAGGCCAAAATGCCCTGCACCTGATCCAAGAAAATACTATTGAAATCGAAGGGGCCGTAAAACCGGCCTGCGTGGTTGAATCCATTTCACGTATGTATTTCTGAGAGATCGTCTTTTCTTCGAGAGAAAATGCGAATATCCGTTTTTTTCACTTTCTTTCTCTTGACGAATTCCCTGTTATTCTTCGAATTACAAGGAGCAGATACAAAATCATCAATCTCCTCGTACCAGTGTCCGCAATCTCCTCCAAATCATGGGTCTGTGGGTTTTGAAAAGACCTACCAAAATATGCCCTTCCAAGTCGGAGAAAAAGCGGTTTACAAGATTTGGTTTATCGGCCTGCTGGCAGGCCACTTCGTGATGGAGGTGAAAAAGCCAGTCAAACGCAATGGTATCTGGTACATGCATTTTTTTTCCGAATTGAAGTCAGACAGGTCTTACGAAAGCTTTTTTCGAGTCAATGATTCGATGATTTCTTATTCCGACCCGGTTGATTTTCGAATCTCCAAATTTACATTCAAACAGGATGAATGGAGTTTGATTTCCGACCATGTCCGCCAGATCAAACACCTGGAATTCGATCACGAAAACTGCCGGGTGCGGGAACTGGTATACATCAACGAGAAGGAAACTCAGAAGCAGGAATTCGAATTGCATTACGGAGCGAAAGACAGCCTGGGAATGATTTATTATTTACGCTCTCTCTCCTATAAAGTGGGCAGGCAGGAACGTACTCTGGTCTACTCTTCCAAAAAGAACTGGTGGTTGGAAGCCACTCCGGTGGCAAAAGAAACGATTGCAATTTCAGCAGGAAAATTCAATACCATTAAATTGAAGTTATTGACTTACATCGGCATGGACTTGCAACAGCAAGGAGACCTTTATATTTGGATTGCCGAAACCCGGAACCGACCCGTCGTGAAAATTCAAGGGAAGCTGGCTATTGGTAGTCTCTTGTTCGAACTAATGGAATATCAAGAAGGGAGGGAACTGGAAATTTCCGAATCTGAAGAAGTATTAACTGAGGAAAACGTCAATTGAGGAACCGAGTTTTCAATATCTCCTCAAAATTTGAATTTCTCAGTCGCTCGCAATCGGATTCGGTCACATAAAAATAATCATTGACGTGGGTTCCAGTCGTGGTAATCAGAGTCTGTTGAACAGCTACCCCAACCTGGTCAAAAGCCTCCGATAACTTGTAAAATAAAAGTGGAGCATCCTGAGTGGTTATTTTCACTACCCGGAAATCCCGGTTTTGTCGGGTGAAATTACCATTTTGTTGGACAACCTCATAACCTTTGTTATCATTTTCCAGGAATTCCAAATGCAATTTAGACTGGTACAATACCCGAGTCAAGGGTTCATGGTCAAGAACAGGTAGAGTTCCAGTGGAGATGTTTTCTTCCAGTTTTTTGGCAAATACCATATTCTGGGTGATTCCGTTCGCTTCAAAGTAATAACAATAAGCCACTCGTCCATCTTCAAACAAGATCTTGTTCATTTTCGCCATACGAATGTTGATATTTTGAATGCTCATTCCATAGGCGACCCGATGGAGGATTTTTGGCCGGTTGTGGACAAAAATCAGGGTGCCAACGACCTTGCCATGTGGAGTGACCACGGTACTGAAGATGGAACGCTTTTCAAATTCGGCAAACTCTAAGACTTTTTGCCACAACACGTCCGGAGATTGACCCAGCAAATAACGATTGGGAAAAGTAGTGAAGAACCAGTTGAAGATGGGTTGAATATCCTCTGTTAGTTTGAGTAGAGTTTCCCCGCTTACATATTGGTTGATGCTTCGAGTCAATTTTTCCGTATACTGCTCGACCCCTTTTTCATCCAGGCTGCCCATTTTCAGGTAGCGCCAGTATAATTCCCAATCCTTTTTTACGACCTGCAATCGTTCGTATTCTCTGGAATTGATCTTTGAAAGCGGTTCTATGAGAGCTTGATTCAAACCTTCATTGAGACTTCGATGAATCAACATGTTGATGCGGGTGGCGGATTCCAGGGATTTTTTTTGATTGTCTAAATAAATATTGATCAATTCAATGGGATTTTTCGTTTCAGAGGACATGCGGATCTCAATGTACGCATGATAAGCTTCGTTAAAAAACGTTCGCAAATTTTTTGTGTCTTTGGCAGTGGATTCACTAACAGCGCTGTAATCAGAAATGTTTATGAGGAAAAGAAGGATCATACGGATTAAATCACGATCTGCCATTTCAAAAGAACGTTGCAGGGCTTGATCGAAATAGGTGGAGGTTTTGCTCAATTCCACGAAGGTCATATGATGAAATATCAAAAGACTGACCAGGTTGAACAACTCTTCGTCTTGATAGCCCAGTCGTTCCAATGCATGTACGGCAATACTGGTACCGGATTCCTGGTGTTTTGTTTTGGGGTCGATTTTTCCGACATCGTGAAATAATATACCCCACTTGAGCGCGAGCAGGTGTTTCGGTCGCAGGAAATGAAACAAGTCCGTGTAATTTTTTTTCAGATATTCGAGTTCTATGCGCGAATTTTCCAATGCCTTCAGCGTATGTTCGCAGACAGTGTATTGATGGTAATTCAAGTTACGCAGTAAAAAACGCATCTGATTGCATTCTGGAATAAAGCGTCCAATCAAAGTGTCGGTTTCTGCGGCCGCATGGGAAGGGTCGTAAATTTCAAACATTGTGCGCAGGGCTTGAGCGACATGGGGAGAAAGCATGATCTTGGTAAAGCGATCCTGTATTTCAAATCGATGGGCTTCAATGACTTCCGCAGTAATCGTGTGAACGACATTCGACATTTCATCTTTGAGTTCGCTTGATAGACAGTATCCGGAATTGCCGATATATATGAACAGGTCCAGCAACATGGTAGGATTGCTGAAAACGAGGGATAGCGGGATTTGCGGCAACCCTTCAATCGCTCGGATTTCTATTATACGTTGTTGTCTCAGATTGACAGTTGCTTGAAAATTAGAAAATGTGCGTACTATATTGCGATCCAGCAAATTATTGAGGATCATTTCTGACAATTCCTGTACTTTAAAAACAATGCGCAAGCGAAAACGGTCGAATTCATCGAAATTTTTAAATCGATTTTTCTTCAGTAAATACAATTTTTCCAGATTGTCGGAAATCACATTACTTTGCCAATCCTCCGGGCGAATGCCTGCGCTCTTGGCTTCTTCATCGTAATAAAATTTCTCAGTAGCTCCCACAAAATTCCGTAAATCGTACAACAACTCCAATGCCTGGGACAGTTCTAATGTTTGTCGTGGCGAAAGAATGTGTTTTTCAATCAATAAGGCCAGCAATTCAGCAGTTTGACTGGAAAAGATACCTAAAGTAGCCGCCGCAATCCAAAGTGGAATTTGTAAGGTGCGTAATCCTCCGAACTCCTCTTTGAGGTCCATTTTATTTAACTCGGGTCGGTCTGCGGACTGGTAAGTATGAAGTTTACTGAGTACGTAGGACTCATAAGGTAGGAATTCAAAGAAACGCTGTTTCAAACGCACCATCAATTCGTCATTACCCAACAAGCTCCGACTTTCTAGAATAGAAGGAATGGTATGCAGCGTCTCCGGTTGGGTAAAGCGTGACAAATCTTCATCGATTTCAAAATATTGATGGGCTGTTTCGATACCAGTTTGATTGAGTAAATATTCGAGGCGGATGATGAATTGCTTGAGTAATTCAAATTCTCCCACATTGAGGCGTTGAGGGTTCAAACAATATCCCACGTCTCGGTCCGATGAAAAGCTCAGTTCTCCTCGTCCATATCCTCCCCTGGCAAAAATAACCATGCATTCCAGAATGTGTTGCGGGTCCAGATACCATTTCTGAAGCAAAGTCAATTGTTCCTGCAACTGTTTGATTTTTTGACGATACTCTTCAATTTCCTCTTCCAGGTTCCTATGAATTTCCTGGTAATAGACTCGCTCAGAGATGTTTCCATGTTCTTCCGGAACGGTGTCCAGGTGACTCGCCAGGATAGAAAGTTTTTCTTCTTTTTCGGGGAGGACACGTTTTTTGAATGCCAGTTCTTTTTGCGATTCAATGACTTGAATGTCTTTCAGAATCGGCAAGTCATCGAGAGTAAAATCAAAGGCAACGTGGATGATGCTATCCATCAGATGCGCATTTTGGGTTAAAATTTCAAAAGAATGTACAGCTTCTAAATTGGCTTTCGCGATTTTTTTTGTTTGCTCTTCAAAATAGGAAGATACGACTTGTCGGAAGATTTTTTCTCTTTCAACAATATAGGTGTTCGTCTGAGATCCTTCACACTGTGGTTGCACTCCAGGCAGTTCGCTTTTCAGGAGGTGTTTCAGCGCATTGATGTGGTTGTCCCTCAATTCTGTTTGTTCCATCAGGCAGAATTGCCGTAGAAAAGGATAGAGTTCAACAGGCGCGTATAAATTATTCACTGAATTTTCCTTTGAGGACAGTGGAGAAAATTCGAATTTTTTGATAAATACGATTGTGGGAAATAAAAAAATATGAGAGAGAAATTCAAAAAATGCATTCTGGAGATTCGATGGATTATAGCATATAATTATTTCAATAGAAATTGAATCCATGTTGTTGTCGGGAACATATCCTATTTGAAACAAACCATTTCTCAGGAGTGATAAATGGGAGCTAAAAATTTCAAATTTCAAAAAGGATTGGAAGAAGGAGATTTGAGCCTGGATGACCTCGATGCGAGTGGAAGGCGGTACGGGTGTTGGATCGACAAAAAAAAGAAGAAATCTGCAAACCTCCAGTCGAATTTAGTGAAATTCAATGGCCCCGAGTCTGAAACTACAGACTGCGCTCTCTTTCCCGAGAAGCGATATCGTGAAGAAAACATCGCGCGAGGTGCCCTGGGTTGATTTGAAAAAAAGGCGGATGCTGCACGGCACAACGTGCTTCGCGAAAATCACATCGTTCGTAAAATCGACATCCGTCCGGCAAGTTATCAAGGGGTGGTACGTTGCCAGGAATAGGAGTCAATTTTCCCTCAATATTCTTATCCACTTGCACTTGTTGAAAGTCCTCACAAGATTGAACATCTAAAACTGTGGAAGGACGTGATCGTTGCAGAGCTTTTGTATAAGGATGAGCCGGGGACGCAAACAATTCTTCCGTGGTTGCTGATTCGACTATTTCTCCTGCATACATGACCAGAATTCGATCTGCCAGATATCCAACGACATCCAAGTCATGAGAAATGAAAAGCAACGCCATCTGAGATTCGTTTCGTAATTCTTTCAGTTGTTCCAGGATTTGCGCTTGGATAGTGACATCCAAGGCAGTGGTGGGTTCGTCAGCAATGAGCAGTTGAGGATTGCAGGCCAAAGCCATAGCAATCATTACCCGTTGTCGCATTCCTCCTGAGAGTTGATGGGGATAGTTTTTCACGCATTGCTCCGGGGAAGGAATCCCTACTTTCTCCAGCAACTCAATAATTCGCTGTGTCTCGCTTATGCGAGGAGCACGCTTTACTGAAAGAGCGATGCTGTTTTTTCGAAAATGCGCCCTGAGGACTTCCCGGATCTGGTCGCCTACCCGCAAGACGGGATTCAATGCCGTCATCGGTTCTTGAAAAATCATGGAAATTTCCTCACCTCGAATTTTCCGCATCTGCTTTTTTGTGCACTGAGACAGGTCACGCCCATTCCAACGAATTTCTCCTTCCATATGCAAGAGAGGGGGAGACGGTATCAACTTCATGATGGAAAGCGCAGTCATTGATTTGCCACATCCGGATTCACCCACAATCCCCAAAGCAGCACCATCATCGATGGAAAAGGTAATCTTATCCAGTATTCGGACTCCGTAATTTTTAACGGAATCGGCGTGTCCGGGCGATGAATTGGAAGAAAGAAAAAGACTGAGGTTTTGGACATGCAGGCTCATGATCGGGTCCTGGGATCGAAATAGTCGCGCAATGCATCTCCCAATACATTGCAAATCAATACCACCAGCATGATGGCCAAGCCAGGAAAAATGGAAACAAAAGGAGCTTCGATCAAAACATCCCTGCCTTCTGAGAGCATCGTTCCCCAGCTTGGCGTACCTGGTGGCACTCCCAGACCCAGAAAACTGAGGCTGGATTCCGCAATTATCGCGCCTGCCAGGTTGAAAGTTGCTTGCACTATGACTGGTTGCATGATGTTTGGTAATATGTGACGCACCATCGTCCGATTATCAGAGATGCCAGAGGTTCGGGCAGCAAGGATATAATCCTGTTCTTTTACGGAGAGTACCTGGCCCCGAACCAGCCTTGCATAACTGACCCATCCTTGGGCAGTCAAAGCAATTATCACGTTGTTCAAATTGGGACCCAAAACTGCCACTAAGGCTATAGCTAATAAGAGTCCCGGAAATGCGAGGAGAATATCGACAATCCTCATTAGCAGATTGTCCAACCACCCGCCATAATATCCGGAAATCAGCCCGATAGTTGTACCAAAAATCCCGGATATACAAATAACCCAGAAACCAACATACAATGAAATTCGCCCACCAAAGAGAAGACGGCTCAAAATATCGCTGCCATTTTGATCTTGTCCCAACGGATGATTCCAGGAAGGGGGACGCATTTGTTCACTGAGTGAAATGCTTTCCGGATGATATGGAGCAATCCAGGGAGCCAGCAAAGCGGGTACGATAAAAACAAAAAGCAAGGTCGAACTGAGCCAGAATATTCGGGAATTGCGCCAAATCATTGCAAACGAACTCTCGGATCAATAAAGACATAGGAAAGATCGGTGAACAGATTGACCAAAACATAAGTGCAGGCAATAAACATCACGCATCCTTGCACCAATGGGTAATCCCGGGATTGAATCCCTTCGATGAGGAGCAATCCCAAACCGGGCCAATCGAAAATGAATTCGGTGATGATGGCTCCTGATAAGAGTACGCCTACTTGCAGGCCAACAACCGTTATTACTGGAATAAGCGCGTTTCGGAATGCGTGTTGGAAAACAATTTGAAAGTCGGAAATACCTTTGGCGGTCGCAGTACGAATGTAGTCTGCCCCAAGGGTCTCGACCACGGAGGAGCGAGTGATACGGGATAAAATTGAAGCCAGGGCCGTACCCAACGTGATGGCGGGCAGGATTAAATGCAGTAACGTTCCCCGTTCATTGACGGGAAGCCAGTCCAGTTGAATAGCGAAGATCAGGATCAGCATTGGTCCCAACCAGAAATTGGGAATGGAAACACCAATCAGTGAAAAAAGCATTGCAATTTGATCAATCCAACTCCCCCGTTTAACTGCCGATAGCAGACCTAGTGGAATAGCCAAACCGATGGCAATTATCATAGCTCCAAGCATCAATTCAACTGTTGCAGGAAATCGCTCCAATATCGCTCCCAACACCGGCTTCCGACTATGTATGGAATCGCCTAAATTTCCGGTAATCAAGTCTTTCATGTAGTTGAGATATTGCTCGTAGAGCGGTTGATTCAGTCCAAGTTGTTCTCGCAATTGTTTTTTGTCCGCAGGAAAAGCAGAATCTCCCATCATTAGTTCAACCGGATCTCCAGGGATGAGATGGATTAAAAAAAAGACAAGCGTAGTCACCCCAAAAAGAACTGGAAACAGTAATAATAAACGCCGAATTATATAGCTGATCATTGTCAAGTCTGTTCGTCTCCGTCCTTATCATTATTGATCAAGGAAGCAGACCACCACAGGGAAGGAATTACGAATGTTAAAGTAACCTGAATTCGACATAAATCTTCAATAATAAGAGTATCCTCGTGTATATTTCATCCTCGCTAAACTTGCCCCTTGCAAGCGGGGAGCGGGGATGCAGATTTCGGTCTGGCCGCATGCCTCTGGACTCCCGGTCAAGCCAGGAATGACACCATCATCTGTCATACCGAACTTGATCCGGTATCCAGGGGCCGCGCTAGATTCGTGGCTCGCCGCATACCTCTGGATTCCTGGTCAAGCCAGGAATGACAAGGTTTCTCCAAGACATGAAGATTCCATAAAATATTGAATTGATTAAATGCTTATCTCGAACTCGGGTTAATGTAGATTGAAGGATACCATCGGAGAAATTCGCGTCATAATTCACTGCAACTCACATAGGTTTATGCAAACCATACCCAGGGAGCTTCTTTCTGGTAATTGCTCTCAAATTCGGTAATTTTATTTTCATACCGAAGAGTCCAACCAATTTCATCCAATCCATTCAAAAGACGTTCCTTAGCAAAAGGATCAACCGTAAAATCAAGCTTCTGTCCATCAGGAGTGGACACCAGCTGTTGCTTTAAAGCGATCGTGAGCTGATATCCTACATTTTTTTTTATATCCTGGAATAGCGTTTCTACTTGGGATGGGGTTAGCACTATAGGAAGAATACCGTTTTTAAAACAGTTGTTGTAAAAAATATCGGCAAAACTAGGAGCGATAATACAACGGAATCCATATTCCAGCAGCGCCCAGGGAGCATGTTCCCGGCTGGAACCACAACCAAAATTTTCACGAGTGACCAGGATTTGGGCACCTTGATAACGGGGAAAATTGAGAGAAAATTCAGGATTGGGTCGAGTTCCGCCATCGTCAAGGTAACGCCAGTCATGAAAGAGGTGTTTCCCAAATCCGGTACGTTCGATTTTCTTGAGGAATTGCTTAGGGATTATTTGATCGGTGTCCACATCGATACGATCCAATAATGCCGCCGGAGCAGTGAGGGTGGTGAATGCTTGCATGGTATAATTCCTTTTTTTAAAATGATTGTAAGATAGGTTTCTGCTCCCCCTGTCTGTCAAATGTGAGAAGAAAATTAAATTACAATTTTCCTTCCTCTAAGGGAATATTTCACACGACTCGGGTCTTAAGGCTGATTATTGTCGAAAGTGCGTATGTCCGTGAAATGACCGGCAACAGCCGCCGCTGCTGCCATTAGTGGGCTTACGAGGTGGGTTCTTCCACCCTTACCCTGACGGCCTTCAAAATTTCTATTGCTTGTCGAGGCGCATCGTTCACCGGATTTGAGTTGATCATCATTCATGGCCAGGCACATGGAACATCCTGGTTGTCTCCATTCAAAACCGGCATTATGAAATATTTTATCCAATCCTTCCTTTTCCGCTTGTTTTTTAACCAGACCGCTTCCTGGAACAATCATCGCATTGACGGTGGAAGCGACTTTTTTATCTTTGACAAAATGAGCCACTGCACGCAGGTCTTCGATCCGAGAATTGGTGCAAGAACCAATGAAAACCCGGTTAATTGAAATCATATTGATAGGCGTGTTGGGCTCCAGGTCCATATATCTCAAAGCCGATTCGGTGGCTTTTCTGCGCTCGGGGTCTTCGATCTGGGCAGGGTCCGGTACTTTGCCGTTGATGTCAGTCACCATCCCAGGATTGGTACCCCAGGTGACCTGAGGTAAAATTTCATCAGCAGTCAACTCTACGACTGCATCAAATCGAGCATCTTTGTCTGAGCGAAGTTGTCTCCAGGTTGCAATCGCTTGGTCGAATTGCTCCCCTCGAGGCGCATAGGGACGTCCCCGCAAATACTCGAAGGTTATTTCATCAGGTGCGATTAATCCGGCACGAGCCCCTGCTTCAATAGTCATATTGCAAAGCGTCATGCGTGCTTCCATCGAAAGACGACGAATGAGTTCTCCAGCATATTCAATCACAAAACCGGTTCCTCCCCGGGTGCCGATTTTTCCAATCAATGCCAAGATGATGTCCTTGGAGGTAACATTGTTGCAAAGTTGGCCATTGATTTGAACCAACATGGACTTTGCCTTTTTTTGCTGCAGGGTTTGAGTGGCCAGGACATGTTCTACTTCGGAAGTGCCGATCCCAAAAGCCAAAGCTCCAAAAGCGCCATGAGTGGAGGTGTGTGAGTCACCACAGACGATGGTCAATCCAGGTAAAGTCAATCCTTGTTCCGGCATCACAACATGCACAATTCCCTGTCGCACATCGCCTAAATCGAATAAAGTGATTCCAAAATCGTTACAATTGTTACGCAGGGTATCTACCTGCTTTGCTGAAATTGGATCCTGGATGGGTTTGTCTTGATCGATTGTCGGCACATTGTGATCCTGGACGGCAAATGTGAAGTGGGGATGGCGAACAAGCCGATTTGTGAGTCGCAAGCCTTCAAATGCCTGAGGTGAGGTCACTTCATGGATGAGATGCCGGTCAATATACAGAATGGTGTTGCCATCCTCTTCATGAACGACATGAGCATCCCAAATTTTTTCAAACATTGTTTTTCCCATTTTTTCTCTATTTTAGGATTATCATGAAAGATGAGTTGCAAGTAAAAAATGGTGGTTCCATTCAGTTGACCCGACTGATGCCAGTCGCAACTCGAGAGGAATTGTTATTAGCATAAATACGAAAATTAGTGTAATATTCTAACCCATTTGAAAAGGACTCTCAACGAAATTGCTGTTTTTTCGTGCCAGGTCTGTAGTTCCGAATTCAAGGGTATTAAAGTCGAAATGGATGAAGTCGTTGTTTCATTTCTGGTGCTAGGTGGACTTCCCGTATTATATTGGATCTGGTTGTTTTATACTTCCAACCGTTATAAGCGCTCCAGTATCAGACTATTGATCTTGCTTTTTTTGGGGGGAATTGCATGTGGTTTGCTGGCTTTGACTCTAAACCACATTGTCGAAAAATACACGATATTCTGGTCAGGAGCGCAAGAGACCATTATTCTGCTGGACTTGCTTCCACCGATTCCTGCATACAGTCTTGGATTTTGGCTGATGGTCGGTTTTAATGAGGAATTCGCAAAACTGACCGTGCTACTCTTTCTCGCCTATCCATCCAGGGATTTTCAAGAGCGATTTGACGGAATGCTCTATGCGGCAGTCGTCGCTTTGGGATTTGCCACGATAGAAAATGCTTTCTATATACAGCAGTATGGCATGTCCATATTGATCACCCGGACTCTGATTACTCTCCCTACCCATATCTTCATGAGCGCAATAATGGGTTATTTTATGGCGCAATCACATTTTGCCCTTAAACAAGCCTCAGGGTCAGAATTTATCCATTGGCCTTCTATCTTGCTTATCCTGTCCGGTTGGAGTATTGCAGCGCTTCTTCATGCCAGTTACGATAGCCTTCTGTCTCTTAATTTGAATAAAATGGCATATACTCAATTATTAATCATGGGGGCAGTCACTATTTACCTCAGACATCGCTGTCTCAAGCAATCCGAATTTGCCCCACCTGTTGCTTCCAATCCGGCCATAGTGTCACATAAGAGCAGTTAAACTCAGAGCATTCTTAACAGACCCTGAATTTTAAATTTGGAAGCATTGATTAAAAATGATTGGACCCATGGTTTTCCTGCCAATGCTCATCCAAGACAAATGCGACCACGCCAAATACGCAGACGCCTGCAATAATAGTCAAAATCAATGACATTTCCAATGAAATCCTCCTGATTTTTAAACTCTTTTTTAGTTTCAATGCTTGAAAGAAAATTTACTCCACTATTTGGCAAAGAGAAACTTCGGATTATAAAAATCCTCCAACCTCCATTTGTAAGTTAAACTGGTTTGCTTTGCTCTTTCATTGTTTCCAAGGAAGCCATCAAGATATTGTGTAGCCGGGAACGAAATCTTCTCATTGCCACCACTTTTCTTTCACGTGAAATGTGTACACGGTTAGTCAATACAATAACAACAGTTCTGGACGGGATATTCAACCAGAATGAAGTGCCCGTGAATCCGGTATGTCCTATGCTTCCCGGAGGAAAAAGGCTTCCACAACTCGCATTGCCACCATACTCGCTTTTCAAGTCCCATCCCAGACCTCGTGGTTCCACATTGGGTGGATTGTGATTGCGTACCATACTTCTCACTGACATGGGGGAGAGCACATGGGCTCCTTCCAGTTCGCCTTCATTGAAAATCATTTGACAAAAACGGTAGATTTCAAGAGCTCGCGAAAAAAGCCCGGAATTGCCTCCTTCCTCGTTAAAAATGTAGCAGTTTTCATCATGAACGATTCCCCGTAATAGTTTGTTGCGGAAGGGACAAAATTGAGTCGGAGCAATCGTGGATTCCTGAATGATTCTCAGGGGTTTAAAACAAGTCGAATGCATACGTAGCGGTTTAAAAATATGAGCGTCGCTAAACTGAGCCAGACTTTGTTGGGTGAGGCGGTCTACGATTTCCCCCAAAATGAGAAAACCCAAGCAACTATAGACCATTTGCTGGTCCGGGAGACGATCAAGTGGAATGGAGATGAGCCGTTGCCAGGCCTCTCTCTTATCTGCAACGTCTTCGTAAAGGTTTGCCCATGCAGGTAATCCCGCAGTATGGGTAAGTAAATGACGTAAGGTGACTTTGCTTTTCTCGTCAGTCCCGAATTCGGGTATGAATTCTGCCACTGGATCATTCAGATTCAAAAAGCCCCGCTCTTGCAAGATCATAATGGCTGTGGCAGTTGCAATTGGTTTGGTCATCGAGGCAATATCAAAAATTGTGTTGGGGGGCAGAGTTGGCGCGTTTTCACCAATTTCCAATCTTCCCCAGGTCTGATGTAAGTAAATTTCATCATGAGCGGCGAATAAGAGTTCAATACCAGGAAACACTCCTTCACGCAGTTGATGCTGGATCAATTGCTCCAGGTAATGATACCAGGTTCGTATAAAATCGACTTTGATGATATTGCCCATGAACAGGATTGAACTGCAAAAGACAGAATGGGCAGAGTGCCTTGATATTAATTGAATTTTTACGATGATAATATTGGATACAGGATCGATTGTCATTTGAAAAGTCATTTTTTGCCTGAGAATTATTGTGAATAGCAGTTCAAATTTCCATCGATTGTTCAATTCGAAATTTATGTGTTAAATTAATGGACTCGACCAATTCTTTTTACAACGTGGCACTTTTAAGATCGTTAAAAATTTATGAAAGTCCGAGACGCCATCTTAAAATTGGGAAGCTACAATCCACCTTTGGAAGGGCGCAATCCCAATAAATATCTCTTGTTGGATTTCAATGAATCGCCTGTCCCCCCTCCTTCGCACGTGATTGACGCCTTGGTGGAGTTCATTCAGGACAATCGTCTACAAGCATATCCTTCATACGGGGACTTTTTAGAGCAGTTGGCTGCCTATGCTAAAGTGCCAGTCAATCAGTTGATTTTAACCAACGGTTCAGACCAAGCCATCGACATTATATTACGGGCTCTTTTAAATGAAAGTGAAGAAATGATTCTGGCCAAACCAGGATTTGCTATTTTTTTTCAGGTCGCTGGAACATTGGGAGCCAATGTGATTTCTCCAAAGTTTCGATCTGACATGAGTTTCCCCTATGAAGAAATTTTCAATGCCGTCACTCCGCGAACCCGACTGATTGTGGTGATCAATCCCAACAATCCCACAGGGACCTTGGTGAGTGTGGAACAAATCCAGAATTTACTGAAATCTTTTCCTGACATAGGCATTCTTGTAGACGAAGCTTATTTCGAATTCTCCCAACAAACATGTTCCAATCTTTTGGAAGATCATAAAAACCTGATCATCACACGCACTTTTTCAAAAGCTTTCGCGCTTCCCAGTCTGCGTTTGGGTTATGCCATTGCTCACAAATCTTTCATTGAGCATCTTTATAAAATTCGAGGACCTTATGACATCAATATGATCGCACTGGAAGCGGCTCGCGCACAGCTCGCTCATCCCCAACCCTGGCAGCGGATTATCCGGGAAATTATGTGTGAGGCCAAACCTGTTTTAGAAAGTTTTTTTGAAGCACAGGGAATCGCTTATTTTAAAGGAACTGCCAATTTTATGCTGGTAGCTCCCAAAAATGTTGAAGCTGCTATTGACTATTTGAAAGCTCACAATATTTTAGTCCGCCCCATGCGACCACCAATTGCGCATACCTTTCGTATGAGTATTGGAACCCTATCGCAGACCCGACAATTCATAGATACCTTCACGGACTTTATAGAAAACAATCAATTCCACTAAAACTCTCCCTAATCCAGAAAAATGCCAAATAGTGGAAAGAGTGAAACCAAAGATTATGATCTTGAATCTGAATCCGAATAGTGTCATTTTAAGAGCTTTGCTACTTTTATAATCCCTGAATGGGCGACGTAGCCAAGCGGTCAGGCAGAGGTCTGCAAAACCTTGAACACCGGTTCGAATCCGGTCGTCGCCTCCCCGCCATCAGCGATGCCTGGGTGGCGAAATTGGTAGACGCACAGGACTTAAAATCCTGCGGAGTTCGCTCCGTGCCGGTTCGATTCCGGCCCTAGGCACCACAATTGCTGAAATCCACGAATCGCTGTTATCCGTATCAAACTTGTAAAATCGATAATTTGCAAATATTCATACCGAAAGCTCTCGACGCTTTGCAAGACTCCGAAGCAACATGCTTAACAGTGAAAGAGGATAAAATCCAAGCAGCAACTTTTAAGGATTTCATCAATGAAAATTCAGCCACTAAACAGGAAATCTCCTTGCCAGGTAAAAATTTTAATTCGTTCCTGCAAGGTCTGCGTCACATCTTCCGAACCATCCTTATAAGGGTATAGAATTTATCTCGGGTAACTGCTGTGTTTTCGAAATTACATTCGAAATATTGATGGTAGCGGAAGTGAAAAAATTTCCGATTGTATCTCAGCCTGATCTACCTTGATATTCCCGTATCTACTTTGTCCTCATGTCAGCTTCGCACTACGCATCAAATGTAAACAAGCATGGAAAGGATGTGAAGAGAAAGTTCAATTAAACAAATCAAGTTGAACAGATTTCTGGTTCAAATTAATACATGACTGAAAATCCAGTCCTTTCTTCTAAAAATCATCTTGAAAACGAAATTTCAGCAAAAAAAATCGATTCAGCAACTGCTTTTTCCATTTTATCTACCTGCATTGGTGATGAGTATCAGTCGTGGAATGGTTTTTCTCATGGTACCACTTTATGCCCTGGAATTAGGTGCGGGGGCTGGAGGTGCGGGAACTGTTTTCGCGCTCATAGGTCTTGGCGTACTGATTTCCGATGTTCCTGTCGGATTTATGATCAAAAGATTTGGCGAAAGGAGGTTAATGCTGATCGGGCTGTCCTTTATCGGGGTTGGTGGAATTGGAGCCGGTTTAAGTCCGTCCATGTTTTTATTGGGAATATCCACCTTCGTATATGGAGTGGGAACTGGCACGTGGTTTATGGCTCGCATAAACTATTTGACTGAAAACGTAGTCATTGGCCATCGGGGTCGAGCCATGGCGTTAATGGGCGGCACAGAGCGCATCGGATTGTTTGCTGGTCCTGCAGTAGGGGGTGTTTTTAGCATGCTTCTGGGATTCCAAACAACCTTTTTGATTTCAGCATTGATCATAGCAATGGTGCTTCTCTTCATCTTGGTTGTCCTTCCCGTTGATAAAAATCGTTTCGCCATTGCTCGACCACGAAGAATTTTGTCTCTTATTCCAAATATGTTGATGGAACACCGACAAATCTTTCTCACTGCAGGTGTTTTTTCTATCATCTTGCAGATGATCCGTGCAGGTCGCCAGTTGCTGGTTCCTTTGTGGGGAGAGCATATCGGGTTGGATACGGCCGAGATTGGCTTCATCTATGGTTTGTCCTTCGCTGTAGATATGTCTCTCTTCTATTTGGCTGGATCTATTATGGATCGTATTGGTAGAAAATGGACAGCTGGTCCCAGTCTGCTGATTCTTTCTTCCAGTCTTATCCTGCTACCAGTCTCACAAGATTTTGTTTCATTCCTGTTGGTAGCGATTCTCTCCGGCTTGGGCAATGGATATGGCGCGGGGATTATCATGACCCTGGGGGCTGATTATTCTCCTCGCAAAAATCACAGTGAATTTTTAGGAATGTGGCGCTTGATGGGTGATGTCGGTGGAACCATCGGCCCTTTGATTATTGGCGGAATCAGTAAATTGTTTGTGCTCGGTATCGCTTCAATCATCACTGGAGGTGTTGGTTTGATGGGAACCCTTATCCTGATATTTTTAGTCCGTGAAACAGTTGTCAAAGCGGAAAATGCATTAATATCCGAAAAAGATCGAAGCTAGAATAATTGAATTGAAAAAAGAAGAAAACAACAGAATCATTTATTTCCAAGTACAAAAATCAAAAAATTCGGATGGCATTGAAAGAGAACTTCGAAGCCCCAAACGCCACAGTAATGACTGTCAGGGACAAGATAAAACCTGGTAAATCCTCGCAGTCAATGGTGCGCCCAGGAGGAATCGAACCCCCAGCCTTCGGAACCGGAATCCGACGCTCTATCCGATTGAGCTATGAGCGCATTATCATAAAGACGCAAGTTCCCCTGAAATCATCCTTGTTGGTCCAAATGAAATTGGGAAGCATCTTCCATAAAGCGATACACGCGGGGAAGTAATTCCATGGGATTATCCAGTAACCCTTCCACCAACAATGCGTTGTTGAATAACTGTTCCACATATTCCTTTAAAAAAGACGATTCTTTGTTTTTTTTCAACAGACGAGCCATATTTTGAATGAGAATATGACTTGAATTGATTTCTAAATTTTTCTTGGAAATTTCGAAATCTTTGTTGACCGCTTTCATCATTTTTTCCATATGGGAACTCATGTTATCTTTAGGATTAATCAAGGAACATGGACTGCCTATCAGTCGTTTTGATTCGACCACATCAGCCACTTTGTCTCCCAGCTGTGCTTTTATGAATTCGATAATTGTTTCAGCCTCATCTTTCGAAAGCGCCTCACTAGTGCTTTTTTTGTCTTCTACATTTATATCCGCCTGAGAAATACTTTTCAGAGATTTTCCCTGGTACTCTCTCAATTCCATCATGAGAAAATCGTCGACATGATCATACAAAAAGAGCACTTCCAATCCATTCTCCTTAAAATACTCCAAATTGGGATTATGAAGAATCGCCTCTCGAGACGGTCCGACAACATAATAAATTTCTTTTTGCTCCTCTCGCATTCGATTTTGTACATCTTGCAGCGAAGTAATATCTTCTGCGGAATCAAAAATCGAAGAATTGAATCGCAATAATTCCACCAGCTTTTCACGGTTGCTGTAATCCCCACTGACTCCTTCTTTGAGAAAAATTCCAAATTTTTTCCAGAATCGGTTGTATTTATCCACATTGGATTCCGCTAAATTCTGCAATTCTTTCAATAGTCTCGACACCAGACTTTTTTTGATTTTTTCCAGTAAGGCATTGCGTTGAATGTTTTCCCGGGACACGTTCAAGGGCAGATCTTCCGAATCGACCACTCCTCGTACAAATCGTAGAAAAGGTGGCAACAGGTTTTTATTTTCGCTCTGAATGAAAACCCGTTGCGCATACAAATTGATTCCTATACTTTCACGAGCGTAAATCACTTCATTTCCCACTTCCTCTGGAATGAAAAGCATAGCGTCATACTGAATAGGTGCGTCGATGGAAAAGTGTTGAGAAAACAACGGGGGCTTGAAATCATGTGTAAGCTGCTTGTAAAATTCATCGTAATCGGATTGTTTAATTTCGCTTTTGGACAATGTCCAGAGCGCCTTGACCCGATTGACGGTTTTGTCTTTCAGAACGACGGGGAAAGGGATATAATCGGAGTATTTTTTAATAATGGTCTCCAAACGAAATTCACTGCAGAAATCGTGCGCATCGTCTTTGAGGAAAATTTTTATTGAGGTTCCACGATCGGACTTTTCAAGAGGTCTTATTTCGTATTGTCCGCTTCCTTGAGAACTCCATTGCCAACCGTTTTCCTCTTTCAGGAAGGAGCGAGTTTCCAAGACTACTTTTTTTGCAACCATGAAAACCGAATAAAATCCCACTCCAAACTGACCGATCAAATTATTGGCATTGTCTTGATCTTCTTTGAGCGTTTTTAGAAACTGCAAAGTACCAGAACTGGCAATTTTCCCAATATTGTCAATAATTTCTGTCTTCGTCATACCAATTCCCGTATCGGTGACAGTCAATGTTTTTTCCTCGTTATCAAAGGAAATTTTTATTTCCAGAGCACAGTTTTTGTCCAAAATATCTTCTGTCGTCAAGGCCATGAATTGGATTTTACTCAATGCATCCGAGGCATTGGAAATTAATTCTCTCAGGAATATTTCGCGTTCGGTGTATAAAGAATGCACGAGAATTTCGAGGAGTTTTTGCATTTCCGCCTGGTATTCATAGACTTCCTTAGTTTCGCTCATGAGTTCGACTCCTTATTTGAAAGTTGATTAATGCTTGCATGAATAAAATGAGATATTTCAATGAAATTTTAAAGATCTTTTTCATTACATTGGCGGACAGGAAACACTCCGGTCTGCAATTTAGTCATGACTTTATAGGATGGGGAAAAACTATGGTATAGGGCGACCGACACCCGAACACTGGCAATTGCCGGGGCACTCAATAATAAAGATTTTTCCCAAACAAGGAAAAGAATTGGATGGAATGTGGAATACAGGAATTCAAGCGATTTTTTTGTTCACGGCATGCATGAGACGTGATTTTTTTCTTGCCGCTGTTCTTGCATGTAAAACACCTTTCGTCACAGCCTTGTCAATAGTTTTTTGCACCTGACTGTATGCATTTTTTATCTGATCAGATTCACCATTTTCTAACAACTCCAGAAACTTTCTAATGGTGGAACGTAGATTTGCCCGTAAAGAACGGTTGCGCAGGTTTTGTTTTGCTGTCTGACGAATGCGTTTCAATGCAGATTTATGATGTGCCATTTTCTTTCCTATAAGGCATTAATGAAATGTTCAATTTGTGGAGATTGATGGGGAGACAATTGAATAGCAATTACGTCAAAGCGTGGTTGCAACTGGTGCAAGTGCTTTTTCTGCATATACAACAATCCGAGTTGACGCATTTTCTTGATTTTTTTTGCTGTGATAGAAGCCGTTGGATGTAAGCCCTGGTTTTCACTTCGGGTTTTCACTTCGCAAAAAATTAAATACTCTCCAGATCGAGCCACGATATCTATTTCTCCCAGTCTGGAATAAAAATTTCTCTCGATGATGACGTAATTCAGTTTCTCAAGAAAGTCGCACGCGAGATCTTCGCCTTTTTTTCCCGTCTGCCGACGTATCTGCGTCATGAAGACTTCGGTCCCAATAATTGAATTTGTTGCAAAACTTTTCGAGCGGGTGGCGGTTCACTATAGCAGCGAAAGGATCGTCGATGAATGGGACTGAGCCCATGAGTTTCCACTGCCTTTCGATGCTGAAGAGTAGCATATCCTTTGTGGTGGCTGAATCCCCATGCAGGGTAGATCCGAGCATATTCCATCATTATCCGATCTCTAGTGACTTTAGCCAGGATAGACGCCGCCGCGATGCTGAATGATATTGTATCTCCTTTAACAACCGGCCTTCCCTGGATGTCAATTGTCGGATATTTGTTTCCATCAGCCAGCACATAATCGGGACAGACCTTTAGTTCTTTGAGAACACGTTTCATTCCGAGCAAGGTTGCTTGTAAGATATTCAACTCGTCTATTTTTTGGGGGGAAATCGATATGATGCGAAAAGCCAATGCTTCTTGACGTATGACATCAAATAAATACTCCCGAATTTCTGAAGACAGTTTTTTAGAATCATTTAAAGGATGCCTGTAGTTCCATTTTTTCCCCAAAATGACGGCGGCAACCACTACCGGTCCAGCTATCGGACCCCTCCCCGCTTCATCCACGCCAGCAACGTGTCGATGTCCTTGAGCCCAAGCCTTTTTCTCCAATTCAAGATTTGGGACGGTGTGTGATTTTTTCAGCAATTCTTGCCGCTTTTCCACGAAGTTTCCTCAAGTAGTACAATTTGGCACGGCGCACTTTTCCCACTTTTAAAACCTTGATACTTTCAATTCGAGGAGAATGCAACGGAAAAATGCGTTCGACACCATACCCTTGAGTCACTTTGCGAACTGTAAATGTCGCGTTATTGTTTTGATCTCCACGATGCTTGCGAATAACAACCCCTTCGAAAGCTTGTACCCGTTCTTTTTCACCTTCGATTATGCGATAATTGACACGCACAGTACACCCGGGACGAAATTCGGGAAGGTCTGTTCTTATTTGAGATCGTTCCACAATTTTTATTAATGGATTCATGAGTTGGAGTTCCAATAAGATGTTTATAATGCTTTCAACAAATCCGGTCGTTGTTTCCTTGTACGCATCAGAGACTGCTCCTTGCGCCAATTTTCAATTTGTTGGTGATTACCGGAGAGCAAGACTTCCGGCACTCGTTCTTCGTTAAAGACTCCGGGTCTGGTGTATTGGGGATACTCCAATAATCCATGGGTAAACGATTCCTCTCGAGAAGATTCACAATTGCCTAGTACATCTGGAACCAAACGACTGATCACTTCTATCATCAACATAGCAATGACTTCACCTCCCAAACAGACAAAATCCCCTCCTGAAATTTCTTCATCTACATAACTTCGAATACGCTCATCGAATCCTTCATATCGACCACAGACCAACAATAACACCCTTCCCATTGTGCTCAATTTGCGAGCCCTTTCTTGGTCGAAAGGCAGACCTTGAGGAGAAAGAAGAATTTTATATGTCTGAAGTTGTTGCTTTTTATAATACGAGTCGAGAGCCACCAGTGCATGATAAATCGGCTCCACTCGAAGCAACATACCAGCCCCCCCCCCAAAGGGGGTATCGTCCACTTTACGATGTTTGCCTAAGCCATGTTGGCGATAATTGTATAAGTTTACTTGTATGCGCTCTGCTTGAATCGCGCGATGGATCAGGCTTTCACTCAGAAAAGAAGAAAATATTTCTGGAAATAGCGTCAACACTTCAAACCGCATGACTATTTCCTCTCAATCCATCAAACCCGGGATTGGATCAATCAGGATGATTTTGTCAACTAAATCCACTTTTTTAACAATATGGGGAACTGCAGGCACCAAAAATTCGTGAGTTCCCCTGGCAACAGAATAAACATCATTAGCCGCTGTTTGCATCACTCGGGAGACTTCCCCTAAAAAAATACCTGCTGAATCGACTACCCGGCATCCAACCAAATCATGAATAAAAAATTCACCTGTATCTAAAGGACGCAATTGAGAATCTTCCAGAAAAACCCGATTTTTAGAAAACAATTCCGCCTGTTCTCGATGTTTTATTTGGGTGAATTTAGTAAGCCAGTGATTTTTATGGAAGCGGATTTGCTCCACTTCATAAGCTCTCAGCTTCTCCGCTTCTTCCATGAAGAAACGTTCAACATCTAAATAAAATTGTGGAGTGTCAGTGTGTGGTTGAATTTTTAGTTCTCCTCGGATTCCGTGTACTTTGACAATCGTACCAATCCATGTAAAGTCCTCAAAGTCCGAAGTATTCAGCGTCTCATGTTTCTGATATTTCGCTTTGCGCACCTTCTACTTCTTTCATAAGCTTTTGAACACGCTCGGTCGGCTGCGCCCCGGTGGAGATCCAGTATCTTGCCCGCTCCAGATCTATTGTCACCTTATTTTCCTGAACCAAGGGTGCATATGACCCGATTCTCTCAATACAACGCCCGTCCCGTTTAGCACGAGCGTCTGCTATAACAATATGATAAAATGGTTTTTTTTTCGCTCCCCTGCGAGCCAAACGGATTTTTACCAAAACATTCTCTTAATTTTAGGGTTCAAAGTTAATGAGGCATCAAATTCTGCATCATTTGCATTGCTTTACGCGGATTGGTAGTTTTAGATAATTTGTTCATCATTTTTCGCATTTGAGCAAATTGTTTAAGCAACCGGTTCACATCTCGTACATGGGTTCCACTCCCTTTTGCAATTCTTGAACGACGAGATCCATTGATGATGTTGTGATTTTCACGCTCTTCTCTCGTCATGGAAGAAATGATCGCCTCAGTATATTCCAACTGTTTTTCATCCAGGTCAGCATTTTTCATCATCGAGCTATTTATTCCTGGAAGCATTCCCATTAAATCTTTGAGCGACCCCATTTGTCGCATGGAACGTAATTGAGCCCGAAAATCTTCCAATGTGAATTCATTTTTCCTGATTTTTTTTTGAAGTGTCAATGCCTCATGTTCACTATATGTCGATTGGGCTTTTTCAATGAGAGAAACAACATCTCCCATTCCCAGGATCCTGGAGGCCATTCGATCGGGGTAAAAAGCTTCTAATTTGTCCAAAGTCTCACCGGTGGTGATGAATTTGATCGGTTTTTTTGTGATCGCCCGAATCGAAAGAGCAGCACCCCCTCGGGCATCGCCATCCATTTTAGTTAAAATTATACCACTCACCGAAAGTCGGTCGTTGAATGCTTTGGCCATGTTCACTGCGTCTTGTCCTGTCATGGCATCTGCAACAAAAAAAATTTCATGAGGATCAATCTTCGCTTTCAGTCGATCGAGTTCTTCCATCAGTGTTTCATCGATATGTAACCTTCCTGCCGTATCAATCAAAACAATATCAGAATCGCGATTTTTTGCATCCGCAATGCCAGCCTGGACAATCTCTGACGGATCTTGCAGGGTAACGGCAGGGTAGTATGGAAGTTCAAGTCTGTTTGCTAAAACAATCAATTGGTCAATAGCAGCGGGTCGGTAAACGTCTGCTGGAATCAGATAGGGATGGTGTCCGTTGCTATGACAAAATTTTGCAAGTTTTCCAATCGTAGACGTTTTCCCGGATCCCTGAAGTCCTACCAGCATAATGATTGTAGGAGCTTGCTCAGCGCTCGCCAACGATACATTCCGCTCTCCCATCAATTTCGCCAACTCATCATTTACGATCTTGATTAGTTGCTGTCCTGGTGTCAAACTAGCTTGGAGTTCTTCTCCAATGGCACGGACTTGGACTGATTTTAAAAAAGCTTTCACCACTCGGAAATTGACGTCCGCTTCCAAAAGCGCCATTTTCACTTCATTCAACGCTACTCGGATGTTGTCTTCATTCAACCGACCGCGGCCTTGAAATTTCCGGAATGTTCCAGCTAATTTTTGTGACAGGTTTTCAAACATGATTTGACAGAAATTAAGTAACAAAATTCATTTTGAGGAATTTTGCGGAAACTGTCAAGAATTTTTGGGGATTTAATCAGGTGAGTATGTTGCCCGTGCATTCGGAAGGAAAAAGCAGTTCAGCTTTCCGTATCGGGCGCAATGACCAGGTTCAACCCTACATTCATTTCCTTCAGTCTGGCAATGACGGGAATGAGCGCGCTATACCTGGCATTTTCGTCTGCTTCCACGTCGACAAAGACTGGACCATTTTTAGTAGTAGTCCATTCCCGGATTATTTTTTGAAATTTATCCCAATTCGATCCGGAAAGCCCTTCGCCAATCTTTTCATCATTTACGTAAATCACTCCTTTGCGATCGATTAAGACCCTCATGGTCTTCTCCAATGGAGCCCCGTCTTGCTGATAAGAATCTTGGGGCAAATCGATCTGTATCATTTGATTGATGATCGGAGCTGTAATCATAAAAATGACCAATAATACAAGAAGCACATCGACAAAAGGAGTGACATTGATATCACACATTGCTTCATCTTCACCACGATTTCCAGTCATCATGATACTACCCATTCCATACGATTACTCAGTTCTAAAGAAAAGTTCTGCATTACATCACTGGCCTGACGCGCTGAATTCCTGTAATAGTTATATCCCATGAGTGCGGGAATGGCTGCCAACAGGCCGGCAGCGGTCGCCACCAAGGCTTCTGAAATTCCGGGAGCCACAACGGCAAGGCTGGTGACCCCGGTAACTCCGATGCCCTGAAAAGCGTCGATAATTCCTAATACTGTCCCAAACAAACCAATAAAGGGTGCTGCGCTAGAGATGCTTGCCAAAGGAGAAAGCCTGTGGTTGAGCAGGGAATACTGCTGATTGATATTTCGGTCGGAAATGCGAGTCAGTCGTTGGTTCAAACGGTCCAAAATCTCCTTGGAAGAGCGGTACTTCGTCCTTTGATTCCTTACTTTTTCCCGAAAATTTGCAATTTCCTGATACGAAGATTCAAAAATACGAGCCAATGGAGAAAACTGAAATTGATGCGCAAAATTATTAATTTGTTCCAATTTGGCTTCTTTATAGAAAATCTCTAAAAATTCTTCATTTTCACTAGCAATTCGACGAAACTGGACCCATTTGAGGAAAATGATGGCCCATGAAATCGAAGACATGAGCAGTAGAATGATCAGCACCAAATGCGTGATCCAACTTCCCTCGAGGATCAGACCAAATATTCCTTTTTCATCAAATAAACTGACAATCGATTGCATGCTGGTTTACAGATGATCTTCATTAGTGGAAAGACTTCGCCTAAGGTGTAAACGCATCGGCGAAGTCTCCTCAGTTCCATACAGGATCAGAAGCGCGTAAAGACGACTCGTCTATTTTTTCCGTGACAATTTTCCTGGACGCAGTCAGACAACGTCGGACGCTCCTCGCCGAAACTGACGACTGATAATTGCTCGGAATTGGCGCCTAAGGCAATTAAATAGTCCAACACCGAGTGGCTGCGTCGTTCTCCTAATGCCAGATTGTATTCATTGGTACCCCGATTGTCTGCGTGACCTTCCAGTTGAATTTTGATATGCGGATTTTCTTGGATCCATTCGAAATTCGCTTTAATATCTTCTATAAATTGTCTTTGAATTCTACTTTTATCGAATTCGAAATAAATGATCCGCAATTCAGGAATAGCTTCTGAGTAGGATTCCGGGTGTGCCTCCACCAATGGTTCTGCCAGTCCTCCTGGTTGTCGCGTTTCAACCATGGCAACTGCTTCATCTGTTACTTGCGCAGCCTCTTCTACATCACTTTCCAGAATCGAACTTGCAGCAATAGTTTCATCAACCCCTTTTTCCACTGCTTCGTCAGGTACTAACTCATTAGAAACCATAGCGTCTTTTTCAACAACTCCTTCTTCCATTTCGACTGCTCTCTTTTCTGTGGAAGCTATGGCTTCTTCATCAGCAATTCCTGCTTCTGACTCGCTTAGACCGGCCTTTTTGGAAGCCAGCATCTCGTCACCTGCTATATCTGATACCTCTGATTCGACTTCACCCACTTCCGTCGATGCCAGCATCTCGTCACTAGATACATCTGATACCTCTGATTCGACTTCACCCACTTCCGTCGATGCCAGCATCTCGTCGCCGGATATATCTGATACCTCTGATTCGACTTCCGTCGATGCCAGCATCTCGTCACCGGATACATCTGATACTTCTGATTCGACTTCCGTCGATGCCAGCATCTCGTCACCGGATACATCTGATACTTCTGATTCGACTTCACCCACTTCCGTCGATGCCAGCATCTCGTCACCGGATACATCTGATACCTCAGATTCGACTTCCCCGACTTCCATCGATGTCAGCATCTCGTCACCTGCTATATCTTGTTCTGCCTGCTGCTGATCGACCACGGAAACCGCTTCATCTGTTACTTGCGCAGCCTCTTCCAGGCCATCTTCAAGCGCTGAACCGGAAGCGAGTGCTTCATCACCAGCCATTCCTTCTTTCGAGTCTGGTGTCTTCCCCTCCATGGCAACTAGGGTATCTTTATCAGAGGGGCTACCCAATGCTGCCTCATTTAGACTTTCTGCAATCGATGTCAGTTCTTCTTCGCTAATGGGGATAGCTGGTTTGGTGCTCTCAGCTCCGATTTCAGTCGAAGCCAACCCACCCTCACTGACGGCAACATCCGTCGTGGATTTCGTCGGACCTTTTTCAGTTGAAGCGAGGGTATCCTCACTGATGGCAACATCTGGTTTAGAGTCGGCTGCACTAATCTCAGTGGAGGCTAATTCGTCTTTTCCAACCGAAGCATCAAATATGGATTCCTTTGGTTCCTTTTCAGTGCTCACCAAAGCCTCCTCGCTAGCAGTAATACCCGGCTTGGGAGTCGTTGACTCCATCTCCGTGGAAGCCAGACTATCCTTGCCTGTGATTGCCGGAGCAAGTTTTGTTGATTCCTTATCAGTATCTGCACTCGATATGGAAGTCGTCGACTCCATCTCCGTGGAAGCCAATGCTTCTTCACCAACGTCCACACCCGTCGCGGATTCCGCAGGTCCCACTGCAGTTGAAACCAAAGCATCCTTATCGACCGAAACTCCCACTTCGGACTCGGTTGAATCCATCTCCGTGGCATCCGGGATATCCTTACCAACCGTTGCGATGGTATCAGAAGACGTTGTCTCCATTGATTCCAACTCAGAGGAAGCTATATCTCCTTCTTCAGTAGCATCCGGTATGGTTTTTTTCAATCCCCCTTCCTTGGATGCCAGTGCATCTTCATCTGCGCTAACACCTGGTGTGGAGCCTGTCGACGCACTCTCAACTACAGGCAAAGAATCCTTATCAGCGACATCCATTGTGGGGACTGCGGGCGTCATGTCCGTAGATGCCAAAGTGTCCACTTCAGCGGCGCCTGGCGCTGAATCTTTTAACCCGCTTTCCCGGGACGTCAGAGCATCTTCATCTGCAGTAACACTATCTGTAGATTCCATTGCGCCTACGTCAGTGGAAGCCAAAACATCCTCTTCACCAGCACCCGTGGTAGTGTCCATCGTCTCTACGTCCTCAGAAACCAAAGAATCCTCATCCGGGGCAACCCCTGAGGCGGAATCCATGGCTTCCCCATCAGTTGAAGCTATAACATCCTCGTCTGCAGGATCTTTCGAGCTGTCTGCCCTTATCATCTGAGTGGCCGCCAGTGCGTCTTTCGGGGTAGCAGTGGATGCTTGCGTACCGTCGGTTACCGACGGTTCCTTGGTCGCCAGGTCGACTTCACTCGAATCCATTGCTTCAGCGGACACACTCTCTTCTGTTTCTGCTAACGCGGGATCTTCTGTAACTTCTACTTCCATGCCGGTCAGTTCGGTAGACTCGGTCTGGGTTTGATCTACAATTACAGTTTCTTGTTCTTTTTTTGGAGAATTTACATCCGTCATTGTGTCACACCCCATCATTGATAATGAGAGTGCCAACATCCAAAATGATAGCTTAATTTTCATATCGCACCCTATGTTGATAATTTATAATTCCCATCTTTATACCCCCTTTAATTTCTTAAGAGGGGTCATAATAGAACCATTAGACTTTTTTCTAGTATGACTCAAATTTGTCTCTGCAATTTTCGTGCATATCTACTATGTTTATCGCATGTCGATAAAAAAAACTAAAGAAAATATTTCTAAAATATTCAAATTCAAAAATAAGAAGCGTTGGTTACCTCTAAGCATAGTGGTTGTATCCATCATTTTGTGGATTGGATTACGCTATACGGTTTCTCTCTCCATACTCAATTTGGAATGGCTGGTAGTTGCTTCTGTTGGGATGGCTTCCTGGTGTTGGTACTGCCGTTTGAGAATTATTGCCTGTATAATTCTCGCCGGGGGTATTATTTTGGCTTATCAACTGTTCATTTCTCTCCCATTCTTGCAGCAAAGCCTGGAAAAAGCCAAGTCTGAATCTCCTTCCGTATGGGTCCGTGGTCCAATAATCAAAGCCATTCTTCAAGGAAAGGATGTCCATCTCCATTTGGCTCCTGCAGAATTATTCTTTAAAGGAGAACGCCAACAATTTTTTGAGATCAAAGTGCAGTTATTGTCCAAGAGCCACTCCTTCAATTCCTTTTACTATCGTCGTCCCATACAACTCAGCGGTTTTTTGACGGGAGCCGACTTAGAAAACCAACGACTTGCTATATCGCTTAAGCAAGTTCTTTACCATACCAGCTATTCTCCACTAAATTCGTGGTATTATTTTGGAAAAATCGTACATCAGCACCTGAGAAACCGAGCAGCTTATTATCTACCAGCAGAAATTTTTTCCCTTTATTCCCGCTTGATGTTGGCACGAACGGTCTCACGCTCTGAGTCCTTGCAATTATTCAGGGCCACAGGTTTGGCACATCTCCTTGCGATCAGTGGACTTCATATTGGTTTACTATATTGGTTGGGATTGGCGTTTTTCAGACTGGTCGGACGATGTTCACAGCATATACTGCTATGGATTCATTTCTCCAATTTTTGTCAATTACTGACCTTGACAGGGTTATGGTTATATGTGGCTTTGATAGCCCTTCATGTCCCCGCCCTGCGGGCAGTGGTCATGCTCACCATACTGGTCGTGATTCGCTGGCTGGGTCAATCGCAGGCTCCTTTGTATGCTCTTTTGAGCACTGCTTTTTTGTTCTTATGTTTTCGATCCGCGGTCATATATGACCTTTCTTTTCAGCTTTCATTTGTCGCGGTTCTCTATATAATTCTAATATTACCTATTTTGAAGAACATTTCAAGAGATGTCTCCTACTGGCAATTTGTGATCATTTACATAAGGAATAGCATTTGGAATAGCATTTGGGTCACTGGATCAGTTCTTGTTGGCATCTGGCCGATTCTTCTCACTCATTTCCATCAGCTCTCTCTGGAAGTGTTTTGGTTGAATATCATCATGCTACCTATGTTGGCATTTCTGATATTGCCGGTTTGTTTTACCGCTTTATTCATCAGTCTTTTCAATTGGCAGGCATTGCCGTTCGGTATTTGGGAAAAAACTGCCTTTCAGGGAGTCGAATGGGTTTTAAGAATATGGCTGGAAACTTTACGCGAGGTTCATAGTTGGGGAGGATGGGCAACAATTCAAATGGAATTGCATTGGAGTGGCTGGCAATACGGATTGTATTATCTCTCCACGATTCTTTTATTACGCATTCTTGCTCAGAAAAAAGAAGAGATTCTCGGGAATTTGAAAAAGCTTCAATGATTATGCTCAAATTACTCGTCATTGCTGATGATCTAACGGGGGCCAATGAAGTGGCGGTTCAGTTTGCTAAAAAAAATATTGCTACATTGGTCGTTCTGGATTGGCGTGAAGAGTGGATTGTAGGATCAGATGAATTCCAAGTGGTTGCGGTTAATACAGATTCACGTCATGTATCCGTCAATGAAGCACAGCAACGGATGCGCACAGTTTTGAAGGCAGCTACTTCTTGGCAAAATCCATTTATCTATAAAAAGATTGACTCGACCTTAAGAGGTAATGTTGCAGCGGAATTGGATATGATGAGGACGTGTCTTGGAGAGGAAAAGAGTATGCTTATTCCCGCAAACCCTTCGATGGGAAGAACAGTTGAACAAGGGGTGATTTTTGTACAAGGGGAACCCTTGTCGGGGAGCGCATACGCTGGGGATCCATTGGAACCCACACAGGAAAGTAGCGTAGTCAGAAAGCTCCAATGCCAAATCGATGCGCCATATCATTTAATTACCCGGGACATTTTAAAAAAATTCCACACCCATAAACAAAATATTTTTCAAGAAATTGGTTGTTATGTATTTGATTCTGCCTCCGAACAGGATTTACGTCGGATAGGAAGATTATTGTTTCGAGAAAACCTGACAAAAGTTCTGGCCGGATCAGGAGGATTTGCTGCTCTTTTGACTGAATTCATTGAATTCAAAAATGACTCCATTCATACTCTGCAAAAATCAAAACGACGACTTCTCATCAATGGAAGCCTCAATCCTGTTGTCCATGAACAAATTCAGTGGGCGCGATCTCATGCGATTCCGGTCTTTACACTTGAACATCAAAGATTCGATCGTGAAGAAAGCATAATGATGGATAATCAATACCTCTTGTCAAACTGGCTGTTTGGGGCCTACCAAAAAAGTCAAATAACCGTTTTGACGACTCCCTCTCGTGAGAAATTGAACAATGCGTCAACTTCATTTCATGATAAGGCTTCGAAATGGAATAATTATTTAGGGATGCTCATTGCTTCACTCCTTCAAGTAATTCAAATTGAAGTACTGGTAATTTTTGGAGGCGATACCGCGCTGGCCATATTGAAGGCATTACAGCTTAAACGTATGGAAGCGGTGAGTGAAATCATACCTGGGGTAGCTCTTCTCAAACCATTGAATGGCATGACAAATCCAATTTACATAGTAACCAGGCCAGGCGGATTTGGCGAAGAGAATCATATAGGTTTAATTGAAAATTTTTTTAAAAATGGATCAAATGAAACCAGTCGGAATCACGATGGGAGACGCCAACGGGGTGGGTCCTGAAATCGTCTTGAACGCTTTCAAGAAAAATGAATTGCCAAGCGATGTATTGGTCATCGGCGATTATTCCATATTGGATTACTGTAATCGTTTTTTAAAGCTGGAAGTACCTTTGAAGCGCATCCAATCGTCCGAACATTTACAACCGCAATGTTTAAATGTTTGCGATCAAGGATTGTTAACTCCCGAAGACTTGAAGATTGGTCAAATCTCAGAATCTGTAGGAAGTGCCAGTCTCGCTTATGTCAAACAAGCAACTCAAATGTGTCTTGAGAAAAAGCTACGGGCGCTGGCGACATTGCCTGTGAATAAAGCTGCTATCCAATTAAGGAATCCCGACTTTACCGGACACACTGGATTTCTCGCAGAGTTGTGTGGTATTTCCAATTACACAATGATGCTGGTCTCGGACGCGTTGATTGTCAGCCATCTTTCCACCCATGTTTCTCTCAGAAAAGCCATTGAGTTGGTAAAAAAAAAGAATATTCTGGAAGTGATCAAGTTAACGCACGAGGTACTATTAAAATTGAGGCAGCGTCAACGGATTGCCGTTGCCGGACTCAATCCCCATGCAGGTGAAGACGGAGCCTTTGGAAATGAAGAATTTGAGGAAATTATTCCTGCAATCGAGGAGGCGCGTAAACAGGGATTTGAGATCATTGGCCCTTTTCCTCCAGATACGATTTTTCGAGAAGCCAATAAAAAATTCGATGCCATTGTTGCCATGTATCATGATCAAGGGCATATTCCGGCAAAATTGATTGATTTTAAAGGAGCAATCAATGTGACTTTGGGACTCAATATCACGCGAACTTCCGTCGATCATGGTACCGCTTATGACATTGCTTATCAAAATTCAGCTTGGACTGACAGCCTGCGAGATGCGGTAAGGCTTGCCATACGATTATCCAACGTAGATTAGCAATTCCAAGTTTACCTTCCCGGGATATTAATCGCCTTCAATGCCTCACGTTGAAATCTGTCACTAAGAACGAAAAGCTTGAGGAAGCTCTCAAAGTGTGAAAATATTCATTCACAATTCACTGAATAGTTCATATACAGGGTTCTTCCATTGAATGAAGACTGTCCATAATCAAAGCAAACCATCGTTGAAAAGATGGTTTGGACCGAGTAATTTTTAGATTTAAAGAGAGGATTTATGAGTTCAGAAAAATTCACGTTAAGCCATTCCGATATATTGGAATTAAAACGCTGGAACACACCTACAATTTACAATGGATGGGAAATGATCACCAAGCATGATCGTACAAAGGACGCCATCAATTTGGAAGAAATCAAAGATTATATGCCACAAATGGGTCCTATGGTAGGATATGCGGTAACCTTGCAATTCAAAGCCAGTGACGGGGAGTATCAAGCAGCAAATCGTGGCAATGTAATGAGTTATAGAGAATATATGGCCTCGATTCCCGGCCCAAAAATCGCAGTAGTAGAGGATTTAGACAAACCGGCAACGATTGGTTCATTTTGGGGTGAAGTCAATGCCAATATCCATCGTAGTTTGGGGTGTGTGGGTACGATCACCGATGGCGCTATCCGCGATGTTGACGAAATGACCAATGCCGGATTCAAAGGAATCGCCCGCCGCTTATGCGTTGGCCATGGATACAATGTTCCCGTCAAATGGAATTGCGAAGTACAAGTATTCGGTCAGACGATTCAACCGGGTCAATTGATTCATGCGGATAAACATGGTTTTCTCGTCATCCCCGATGACGATTTGCCTCGCATCCTGGAAGCTTCCCGTTTTATGGACGGCAATGAATGCAAGACTGTTATCACAGCTGCTCGTTCCACTATCGGACTTTCCAAAGAAAAAATATTGCAAAATCTGGCAGATGCCGGCCAGGCTTTCGGTAAGGCAGCAAGGGAAAAGCTACAGAGTTCGGGCGAATGGTAAGTTCTCGAACCTTTGTTGATTCCTGGTTTCCCAAATAATCTACAATTCGTCTCAGCAAATCACAAGGAGATGTTTTCATGAACTTAAACATGCACCTGTGTTTTCCTCAAAACGCCAAGGGCGCTTTGCTACTTGGTAGAGTCTGGAAAGGCGGATTTGAGGGGGGGCCTTGTATTGTGGTTATCGAAGGAGATCAGGTATTTGATATCAGTCCCGCTTATCCGCTGATGGCGGAATTGCTCAACCAAACCGACCTCAATAGTCGTTTGCTCCAAGTTCGCAAAGAGCAATTGGGAAGCGTATACACCATTCTGGAAAATAGCGATCCGAATGTTCGCGATCCGGAACAACCCTACTTTCTGGCACCTTGCGATTTGCAAACCATCAAAGCTTGTGGGGTGACTTTTGCCAATTCCATGCTGGAACGTCTGGTGGAAGAACAGTCCCAAGGCGACCCTGCCAAAGCCAGTCAGTTTCGGCAGTCCCTGGAAGGCGAGCTAAATGTGGATCTGGCTAAAATCAAACCGGGGTCTCGGGAAGCAGAAAACGTCAAACAAGCGTTACTTAAAAAAAATCTCTGGTCACCTTATCTTGAAGTGGGAATCGGTCCGGATGCCGAAGTATTTTCAAAGGCTTCTCCCATGGCGGCTATAGGCACTGGTGAAACCTTGGGAATTCGTTCTGATTCCTCATGGAACAATCCGGAGCCGGAAATCGTTTTGGTGATAAATGCTGATGCTAAAATTGTCGGTGTCACTTTGGGTAACGATGTGAATTTACGAGATATCGAAGGACGCAGCGCTTTGTTACTGGGAAAGGCTAAAGACAATAATGCCTCTTGCGTGATTGGTCCTTTTATCCGCCTTTTCAATGAAACTTATTCTTTGGATGATGTACGGGTGGCCGAATTAACCGTGGAGGTATTTGGAACGGAGGGATTTACTATGAAAGCAGAAAGCACTTTGACCAAGATCAGCCGCGATGTAGAAGATTTGGTTGCCCAGACTATTGGAAAGCATCACCAATATCCAGATGGATTGATGCTCTTTACCGGCACCTTATTTGCTCCCACTATGGACCGTGATCAACCTGGAGAAGGATTCACCCACAAAACTGGAGACGTTGTCAAGATAACCTCTCCTCAATTGGGCTGTTTGCTCAATCGTGTTGCATATTGCCAAGATCTACCACGCTGGGAATTTGGTAGCGTTGCTCTATTTCGAAATTTAGCCAAACGGGGATTGCTATAAGACCATGGTCTGTGCCCACTCTATATCCACCAACCCTTTTCAAATCGATTCCTCGATATCCTCCAAGAAGTAAGTTGTAATTCAATCTATTAATCCCTCCCGACGTGGTTCAGAGTGCCATTTGTTATGTTGATTGCGAATGCCTGGCCAAATCCAACTACGTATTGTCCACATTCCGGCTTTAAAGCGAATAGATGAAAATCCGGTAAATTGCGTAATATCGCGACAACTTCTCCAAATTTTTTCTGCATTGCTTGCAATTGAACGTCAAATGCAACTTCGTTGGGTTGGATTTTATCGACACGACAGCTAAAAACGATACGTTCACGCGCAAAGAGGTTGCTGGATTCAGATTCAGGACGAATGAACAATATGGATGCTTGTTGATTTTCCAGCAAATTCGCTGTGTGTTGAGCCAATTCACTGACATAAATATAAAACGTACCGTCGTGATCTCGCACATAAGGCGCATAACTGATATGGGGAAGATTGTCTTTGGAAATACTTGCAAGGATCAGGGTCTGCTGCGAAGAAATCAGTTCATGATAAGCATTGGTGATCTTTCTCGATGACTCTGGACTGACTTCACTCATGAAAATTCTCCTTATTCACCGTGCAGAGGAAAACCATTGTTCGGAATCAAAAAAATAGATGCATAATCCAACTCACAATATGTTTATAGTATTTTTATGCGAATCAGGATTTAAAAAACATGTCATTCCTGGCTTGACCAGGAATCCAGGGGAATACGGGCGATATTTTGGATGCCGGATCATCCCAGACTTGATCCGGGACCAGCATGATCCGGGACCAGCATGACACATCATAATCAGGGCTTGCTGAAAAACTTTACTTTTTAAGATCAGAGTTGTTCTTTTTGAAGTAACGCATACTCTCTCAAACTTACTTTTGTAGGGTGAAAAATGGAAGTCCACAGCAGGCGCACCTCGTATTTCAGGCATCGCGCCATTGTTTTCCGCGTTTTATGACAGGTTCCAATAATCCATAATCCAGTTCATCCACATGATAACCTTCGGGAAAAGGGGGACGTGCCTCCAGTCCCAGGCCCTCAAAAACCTGATCATGCTGGTAGTAGCAGACCATGACCAATTTGCCGAAATGCTCTAGAAATTCGTGCTGTGAAACGCGTAAATTTTCAATCAAACTTTCTTTCAATGCTTGAGACAGTTCAGCGAAGTCAGCGTTGTGATTCTCAAGGGAGGTTTGGTGGATGGCACGGAGTCCCTGTGGGAGATCGTGCCCATAAAACTGGGGATCAAACTCCAGGAGAAATTCCTGAAAACCGACTTCATTTGCGCCAGGCATGTTGACCTCCGGATTCGCGGGGATCACCATCTCCAGCAATGCCTCAAGCGTGCGCTTCTGCTGCGGGTCTAAGTGTTGTTCAGCAGGACTTGTTTTGTTGTCCATAAGTGTTTTAATCAAATAAATTTGTAATGTTTTTCTTGATGGAATCGGCAATATATAAAGACAGGGACTGGAGGGTATTTGTCGGATTACAAGCCGATGATGTGACAAAAATGCTGGCATCCACAATAAAGAGATTACGCACATCGTGACTACGGCCCCATTCATTGACCACTGAATTTGATGGATCTTTCCCCATTCGTGCGGTTCCCATCAGGTGCCAGCCACTGCCCCGGACAAGCCCCTCGAATTCCGTTTTCCAGGCACCAGCCGCCTCCATGAGTTCTCTCCCTCTGGCAAGGGCATGAGTCATCATTCTTTTAGAGTTTTCACTATATCGGTAGGTGATTTTTGGCGCAGGGATCCCGTTTGAATCTTTTAATTCCTGGTCCAGGGTGACTTGATTACATGCTTCCGGCAGATCTTCGCAAAGAATGTCCGTCATGATGCTGGTGCCAAAATGTTTTTTGAACATCTCATGATGTTGAGATCCCCAGGGTATTTCCTCTCCATGAACAAGGGCCGTGGTTGTGGGCCCAGGTGCCTTAATGATGGAGAGGGTGTAACCTCTGACAAAATCCAAGTCCGGATTGGTTTCACTAAATTCATGGCTGGTAATGCCATTCATCACAGGCCCTATTTGAAAATTTGATCCTTCCTTGAAATACCCAACAACCTTCCCCCAAGGATGCAGCATCAGATTCTTGCCAACCAGACCCGAGTGATTGGCAAGGCCATCGGGGAACTGTGAAGTGCTTGAGTTGAGAAGCAGCCTGGGTGTGCCGACCGCATTGCAAGCGAGGATGACCACTTCCGCCTTTTGTCGGTTCTCCCGGCCCTCCGCATCAAAATAAATAACCCCGTCAGCCATGCCTTGGGAATTGAGGGTAATCTCACGCACCCGACAGTTGGTTTTGAGTTCAACTCCTTTTTTTCTGAGAGCCAGGGGCCAGTAAGTGACATCCGGAGTGGCTTTTGCTCCCTGGGCGCATCCGGAATTGCAGGTTCCCAGATTGATGCACTTATCTCGGCCTTGATAGGGTTGACTGACAATCGCTCGGTCTGCCGTCCACCAGTGCCATCCCAGTTTATTGAATCCTCTTGCAATGACATTGCCCATTTCTCCACTCGCGATGGGAGGCAGCGGGGGTTTCTTAGGAGGGTAGGCAGGATCCCCCTCCAGACCAGAGACCCCGTTTATGAGGTCATTTTGATGATAGTAGGGTTCGAGTTGTTGATAGCTGATGGGCCAGTCCTCGGCCACGCCATCCAAGCTTTTCACTCTAAAATCCGAGGGATGGAATCGAGGATAAAATCCACTGAAATTAATAGTCGTGCCTCCTACAGCATTATAGTTAAAGATTTGAACAGCTGATTCCTCATCGTTGATCGGGTAATCGGCTTTACGATTTCGATCGTTTGGACTCAGGGACATTTCATTTTTTTTTAGATTGAGCCAACGGCCTTCTCTGCCTTCCCAATCACGAAAATTACTGGGGTAGTCCGCCTGTTTCATATAATCACCCTGTTCCATGCACATGATTCGTGCGCCTGTATCCGCCAAGCTCCAAGTGGCAGCGGCTCCAGAAGGCCCTGAACCAATGATTAAGAAATCCACAATTTCTTCTGCCATGATTATTCCTTTTTATATACTGTTCACTGTTTATTGCAGGCTTGCTTGATCCCCGTCTTCATCATAATGGATCCTACCTCGGTTGTCGAGTGCCAAAGCACGTCGGGTGCCCTCTTCTCGGTAACGAACCATGGCTGATTCTTTGGTTCCATAATCCACAAGAACAGAATATCCACAATCATGAAACGCTTCGGGATACCATCTTACCGCCCCAGTAGCCTGAGACCAGGCCGTGATTTTATTTGGGCTTGATCTTATTTGAATTAAATTTTAACTCTTGATTCACGTTATTTTTATGTGCGCCTTTCAATTGAAGGAAAGAAGACCTTGGATTGGAGGCTTCTTTTACGTTTTGTTACAGCGCCGTAACCGCCTTAGCCATTTTAGAGGATGAAGGATAAATCTTTCATACTCAGCATCCGCCCCATTTGGAAACCTTGATGGGCAACCCGAATCGCGGAAGCTCAACGACGATTCGGCAATTCGGAATCAATTTTCCCGTTCTTGTTTGGACATTTTTTGTTTGATTCCCATGATCTGAGTCTTGGAAAGTTTGGGAAGAGTTTGGGATTGCGTGATTCCAAGGGCTTTTTCCTGAGCTTTGCGCCATCGGAGAAGTCGTTCTGTGATGGTGGCTTCGTGTCCTTCACTGGTAGGTCTGTAGAAATAGGTTCCCATCAATTCATCGGGTAGGTATTGCTGTCCGATATGATGTTGAGGGAATTCATGAGGATAAATATAATTTTCACCATGTCCCAATGCGTCCCTGTCCCGGTTGGCATCTTTCAAGTGAGCGGGAACCTCCACTCGTCCTTCTTTTTCGATTTGCTCATAGGCGGTAAAATACGCACCAGTGCTGTTGGATTTAGGAGCAGTGGCCAGATAAATCGTGGCCTCCACGATGGGGTATATACCCTCGGGAAGGCCCACGTATTCGAAACTTTGAGCTGCCGCATTTGCCAGCACCAATCCCATAGGAGCAGCCAATCCCACATCCTCTCCGGCAAGAATCAAAAGCCGTCGCAAAATAAAACGAGGACTTTCGCCTGCATAAATCATTTTAGCCAACCAGTACAATGCCGCATCCGGGTCGGAACCCCTGATTGATTTGATGAAAGCGCTTATGGTGTCGTAATGCGCATCACCATCTTTGTCGTAAAGCAAAGCGCGTCGCTGAATGGATTCCTGGGCTATTTCCAAATTTATATGAATGACCCCATCCTGCCGGACCGGGGTGGACTCGACTGCGAGTTCCAAGGCATTCAATGCATTTCGGGCATCTCCTCCGGCAACTTGAATTAAATGCGTCAGCGCATCTTGATCCAATTGTATCTTTCTCTTACCATATCCTCGTTCCGTATCGGAGAGCGCGTGTTGCAGAATCTGTCTCACCTCCTGATCAAAGAGGCTCTTCAGTTGAAAGATCCGGGAACGCGAAACCAGCGCGGCATTGACTTCAAAGTAGGGATTTTCGGTGGTGGCTCCTATGAGAGTAATCAAGCCTTCTTCCACATATGGCAACAAGGCATCTTGCTGAGCTTTGTTCCATCGGTGAACTTCATCGACAAACAAAAGCGTATGTCGTTCATGGAACTTGAAGCGCTCTGCTGCTTCATCAAAGACTTTCCGCAAATCCGCTTTACCGGAAAGCACGGCACTGATCAATTGGAAATGAGAGCGTGTGGTATTGGCAATAATGTGAGCCAAAGTCGTTTTCCCGGAACCTGGAGGTCCCCAGAGAATGATGGAAGAAAAAAGACGGTCACTTTCAATTGCCCTGCGCAGTAAACGTCCTGGACCTATAATGGCATTCTGTCCGACTAATTCATCCAGAGTTCGTGGACGAAGTCTTGCCGCTAAAGGTATTCTCTCGGCTGCATGATTTTCAACTGCATGATCAAAAAGATCCATCATGGCTCAAGTGCGTGTATTTTGCGACTTCAATCATATAAAAATCTTTGCGACTTCAATCACTGCTTAATCAACACAATATATCATATTCTCAACGAAGTCAAAATGAGAAAAAAGATTTAGTGGATATTTAGTATTTTTTTAGCCCTTTCTTTGCATTCTCGCTAGTGAATGATTCTTTTAGGAGGAGTTTGTTCAAGCGGGTCTTTGCTTTTCTAAGCTTTTTTGGAATTCGTTTGCCTTGAGAAGGTGGGTGAAGAGCTGCTCGCTTTCCAGGCTATTGGCCTGAATGTTTTCTGACAAAAACTCAGGAGGGATGGATTGGTTTTTATTTGGTTTCAAAATCGATTTCCTTTCTTTATTTATTGCGTTTCTAATGAGTCGGTCTCTTTTTCGGAGAAGCCATGGGAGGCAAGCGGATTATTCTTTGTTAGCAGCCAATGTCAACCCTGCAATGAAATGTTTCTGCATGAGAAAGAACATGATCACTATGGGGGGATAGGCAATCGCTTCGTCCATGCCTTTCACCGTCCACCGCTCCCGGACTTCAAAGCCGAGGATTCCGCAGTAGAAATCGAGGAATCTTTCGGAATCGGCCGTTGCTAATCCGATGTGATCCAATCGTTTGAACTTGAACATTGCTCACCTCCTAAATATGATCAAAAAAGAAAAACCAGCAGAAATTCTTTAATATTTGAAAGGACTGATCAGTCGGGCCAGGAGGCTTCGTTTGCGTTTCCCTGCAGCGCCGTAACTTCCCTGTCCGCCCCGTAGCCGGGGGTCGAGCAGATCGCGCATGGCATCCCCGAACATGTTGAAGGAGTAGACGGTAATCGTCAGGCAGAGCCCGGGCCAGAGTGCCAGCCAGGGCGCCTGCTCCATGAACCTGCGCCCTTCCCGGCTGAGCATCCCTCCCCAGCTGGGTATCTGGGCCGGCAGACCGAATCCGAGGAAGCTCAGGGAGGCCTCGGAAATAATCACCCCCCCGATGTTGATGCTGAAGATGATGATGACAGGCGCCATAATATTGGGCAGGACATGGCGTAACAGGATTAGGCTCGTGGGGGTGCCCACAGCCCTGGCTGCCAGAAAATAGTCATTCTCTTTAACACCGATAACGGCGCTTCTGACTATTCTTGAAGCGGCGATGCCTCCGGCGATCCCCAGGACCACGATGATCTGCGGCAAACCACGCCCCACAATGGACATGATGGTTAACAAGATGAGCAGTCCCGGGAAGGCCATCCAGGCATCGACAAGTCTTTGCATAACCAGGTCAAATTTGCCACCAATGAATCCTGAAATACCGCCTATCAGGACAGCAACGACAACATTGAGTGCAGTCGCGGCCAGGCCGACCAGCATGGAAATGCGAGCCCCGACGATCAGGCGGCTCAAGAAGTCTCTACCCAACTGGTCGGTTCCCAGCAGATACCGGGCTGATGCGCCCTGCATCCTGTCTGCCGGGTGCGCTTCCCAATATGGATAAGGAGCCAGAACATTAGCAAAGATAGCCAACACAATAAAAAGCAAGACGATCATTCCGCAGGCCGTCCCCAAGGGCTTCTCCCTGAGAAGCCTGATGAAAAAATCAGCCGACCGACCCCGTCGCTTGGGCTCATGGATGGGGGAGGGGTTCTCACTCATACCGGACCCTGGGGTCTAAATAAGGATAAATCAGGTCGATCATTAGATTGACCCCAACAACCATGACGGCGAAAACCAGGTTTACTCCTGAGACCATCGGGTAGTCTCTCTGATTGAGTGCCTCCACCATGAGACGACCTAAGCCCGGCAGGTTAAAGATGTTCTCCATGATAACGGAGCCACCTACCAGCAGAGGCAGCTGCATGCCTATCAGGGTAACTATCGGGATGAGGGCATTTTTGATGGCGTGCCGGATCACCACGATCCGCTCCTTAAGGCCCTTGGACCAGGCCGTCCTGATGTAGTCCTGCCTGAGCACCTCCAGCATCATGGTGCGGGTCATCCGCATTGTGCTGGCTGAAAGGGCCGTCCCCAGAATCACGCTGGGAATGAGAAACATCTCCAGATTCCCCAGCGGGTCTTCCGTGAAGTGTATCATTTCCATCGGTGGCGACCAGCCCCACCAGATTGCCGGGTATATCATGACCATAATTCCCAGCCAGAAGTTAGGCGTTGCCATGCCGATGACGGCCGCGGTGCGCCCCAGGTAGTCGGTGACCGTATCCTGGCGCATCGCCGAGTAGATGCCGACCGGCAGCGCTATGACGAGCCCGATTACGATTGCCATGACACCCAGCTCAATGGTTACCGGCAGTCTACCTATTATCTGCTCCTCTACCGGAAAAGCGCCACCAAACAGTGTATTGCCAAGGGTGCCTTGGAGGAGACCTTTGAAGTGAGACTCACCGGTAACCCAGTCAGGGGTCGACAACACTCCTAGCCAGCGTCCGTACTGTACGTGCACAGGCACGTCTAATCCCATCATACGCTCAAGAGCTTCACGGTCAATCTCCACCAGAACATCACCACCATAGTATTCCATCTCAGCCACCATTGCACTTATTATATCGCCCGGGATGAAGCGGACGGAGAGAAAGACCAGGATGGTCAATATAAACACGGTGGGGATTATCAGCAATAACCGCCTGATGATATAGGCTCTCATGTGATACACCTCATTTCGATTTCCCCCGTCATTGCGGTGAAAACCGCAATCCACTTAGACCACCCCTTTGCCCGGCTCGCGCGGCACTCTCTAAGGTGCGAATGACCCCTGCCAGGAAACTGGCCTCTCACCGTTTTGGGGAGTCCAGAGGGGTGAAACCCCTCTGAAACGGGGAGAATCAAGGGTGTGTTCCCCTTGATTCTCCCCGTCATTCCGCCGAAAGGCGGAATCCACTTAGACAATCCCGTTGCCCTAACAGATTGCTTCGTCGCTGCCGCTCCTCGCAATGACAGTATGAAAGCGCGCCTCGCAATGACATCGTGTGTGGGAGCTGGGAAGCCTGAGCCCCTGCGCCAAGGCCCCCGATTCCATTTTTCCCTGAGCTAAGCCACAAGGGGTGAAAACCCACTCACTAATAACCCATTGATTCCTTTAGCTCACTATCAATCCAGAGGCGGGAGAAAGTAACATGTGTTTGCCTGCTTCCCATGCTGGCTTCGCCGTTAAGACCTATCACCCACGGCTGGTGCACGAAAAAACTCGGACCCGCAGGCCCCCAGAGTTGCCAGTGCTGTTCTATCACCCGCATGTCCATATCTTTAATCAGCCCCTTCAGCTCCTCCGTGGTGGTAGCCTCTTGGCCGGCTTCATACCAGGCGTCATATTGCGCATCGCGGACAACGTTCCTAGCATAGCCACTCCAAAATTTACCCGATACACTAAGTGGAGGACCCTTTTTGCCCCCTACTGTCGAACTCATACCATAATCTCCACTCATCTCTCTACCGTCATATCCCGCAGGCTCCTCTACCACAATATCCAATTCAACGCCAATCTCACGCCAGTATGAGGCCTGTAATTCTGTAAAGCTCAAATCATAGTTCACGAAGTGATTGAACAAGGTCTTGAATCTAATGCCATCCGGGCCGCGCGGATACCCAGCCTCATCAAGGAGCTTCTCGGCCCCTGCCACGTCATAGGTATAGTATCCCTTGAGCACTTCGGACCACTCTTCAAATGGGACGGTATACCCCGCAGCGGCTAATTCCCTGCCTACATACCCCTGAGGTATCCAATCTGCATAACCCTTATAGTAGGTATCGTTCATTGTCTTGAGGTCCAGTGCCATCTGCATTGCGTGGCGCACCCGGATGTCGTCAAAGGGCGGCTTGCTCACGTTAAGCAAAACACTAGTATTCGACCGTTCTGCCCACGGGATGATCACGAGTTCGGGGTTGGTCCGCCTGAGGCTCTCTGCTTCGTCTAGAGAGGTTAGGTAAGTGGAGCCCTGGGCACCAATGAAATCGATCTTAGCCGTGCGCAGTCCCGCCATTATTGTTGCCGTTTCCGTGATAACAAGGGCCTTTAACTCGTCAATATAGGGCAAGCGGTTCTCCGGGTATTTTTCGTCGTAGCCCCAGTAGTTGGGATTCTTGGTCCAGGTTATAGAGGTGCCCGGAACGGAGTCAGTCAGCTCAAAAGGCCCGGTGCCGACCACATTCCTCCAATCCTTCATGTCCCCGTATTCCTCGATCACCTCGGGGGGCTGTATAACCATACCAGCATAGTCCAAGATATAGTTCAGGGCCGCGAGTCTTAGCTCCTTCAGCTTCATAACAACCGTATATTTGTCGGTGGCCGTTACCGATTCCCAAGGTAAAGCTACGAGGACAGTTGCAGCTGGGGAAGGTTCGGCTTCACTGAACTGGGTCCCTGTCAATTTATTTCCCAACATGCGGTGAAAGGTATGTTTTACATCCTGGGCAGTTAGCTCCCGACCGTTCATCGGCGCCTTATCATGCCAGTGAACGCCCTGGCGGATTTGGAAGACATACGTTAGTGGGTCGGGCTGTTCCCAGCTTTCAGCCAGCGCCCCCTTTAGGGCAGATACAGGCGCCATACCGCGGTCGATAAAAGGCCACATGTCCCTATCTATTGCCCAGTCCGCGATGCTTAATTTTTCTAGAACGCCACTGGTGAAATACCATAACGCATTTACGTGAAACCAGGCGTCAGCACCAACATTGCTGACGTCGTATTTCAGGGTGTTGGTTAATGTCCCGCCCCACTCTGGCGCAGAGTACACCTTGCCCGTCACGGGGTCTGTTACATACTTCTTCTCAGCCGCCGCCGGGCAAGTCCAAAGAACGATCAGACCCAGGATGAGGGTAAGCAGGATTGCACTGAAGGTTGATTTGCTTTTTTGTAGATTCATTTGATTCCTTTCTGCTTTTTGATTAAAAAGCCAAGATGAAAGGTTGTTTAGAATAGCGATTTTCGATTTCATAAAATTCTCCTTAAAAAAATAAATGACGTAACTATTGTTAACGCCACTGTAAAACTTAACCAAGTGTGGCGACTTGAATGATAGCCAATAGTTAGCGGATGTTTTTTTACTACTTTTTACTTTGCCTCGTTTTTTCTTCTATTGATTTACTTTCCAATCAATAAATTTTGTTTTCCTCTCCATTTTCTTTCTCATGCTTGTTCTTCCTTCCTCTGAGAGCTGAATCCAACATGGAGCGAGCCATGGTGTAAGAAGTTGTTTTACCTGTTCATTTTTCTTCTTCATTTGAGTGGGAGGCAGTGATTTCTTTGATACTTTGAGTCAAATTCCTGTAAGACAAGTTTTTCTTGAAGGAAGCCCCTCAAAGTATCAACGGGAGATCCTATGCAAAAAGGTAGATGCATCAACTGCCACCAGTTTTTCCTCCGCCGCCCTCAAAACAAGGAGCAAAGTTACTGCAGCCTGAAGAGGTGTCAGCGTGCGCGCAAGACGAATTGGGAGCGTAAAAAGTTAGCCAGCGATCCAGACTATCAACAGAACCGAAAAGCTAGTCAGAAGGCTTGGCAAGAAAGCCACCGCGATTATTGGAAAGTCTATCGAGAAAAACATCCAGTTCAGGCTGAGCGCAATCGAAAACTTCAGTTGATCCGCAATGCCAAACAGCGGGGGTATATTGTGGAAAAACTCTCGATGAATACCAATCCTTCCATCTCTCCGCTCAGATCAAAGCCCTTCTCGCTCTCATCAGTGCCGATTGCAAAGACGGACGCGTCCATCCCTTATCAATTCTGCCTTATCGCCTCCTCCGATGAGGATTTGATTGCAAAGATGGACGCGTCAAATTCCTCCCCTGCCCAGATTTTTAAGGCTTTTGTTGAGCTTCCTTTGATTGCAAAGATGGACCCGTTAACCTAAAAGAACCTTGAGATATCAACAACTTATCCGTGATTGCAAAGAAGGACTTTATTGCCACCACCCTTCAGCTGAGTTAAAAAAGATGAAAACCTTGTTAACCATCCATCCAAAAGAAGGAGCTGTGATGAGAAAGCAGTTGATTATGAAAAGCAGACGACGGGTGATCGAGGGAAGTTTTAGCTTCATTCCTCACCGATTTTTGAGGGAGGGCTTTTTTGAATGCCTGCGATCTGAGGAATTGATCTTATATTTTTTTTATGTGATGGCCGCGGATGCTCAAGGACTTTCCTACTACAGTCCCAAGACCATCACTCAACTGCTGAAAATGAAGAGGGATGTCTATCAACAGGCTTTGAGTGGTTTATTGCAAATGGATCTGATCGCCACAGAAGAGACCTTAGTGCAGGTCCTTCACTTGTCCCTGTCTCCACTAAGAAGATCCCCCTCACCCCGCATTCGCTGGCCGAATAGGATGCCCTCGTCCTGCAGAGAAAGAAGGGGGAGAGATGAGTGAAAAAATAAAAAAACAATGTCAGAGCCTCCATCTCAGTGGCCTTTGCCAGCATTTTGAAGCGATTTTTAAAACTGCCTCGCAAAAAAACTGGACTCATCATCAATTGCTCGAGAGCTTGTTTGATCTCGAACTGGACCATCGTCTCCATAAGCGCATTCAATTGCGCTTGAAGCAAGCCAAATTGCCCGCCACTCTCACCATCGAGAGCTTTGATTTTGCCCACCACCCCTCTCGAAAAAAGAACAAAGGCAGAATTTTACAATTGATGCAATTGGACTTTATCAAAAATAGCGAGGATGTTATCCTGATTGGCAATCCAGGAGTGGGAAAGACCCACTTGGCTCTATGCCTGGCATACGAGGCCACTCAGAACGCCATGCGCACTTTATTTACCACAGCAACCGACATGATTAACCATTTGATTGCTGCCGAATCGGACCATTCCCTGGTCAAAAAACTCAGCCATTACACCGAACCGGACCTCCTCCTCTGCGATGAGATCGGTTATCTGCCACTGGATCAACAAGGAAGCAGCCTCTTTTTCCAGGTCATTAGTCGCAGGCATCAGAGAAAATCAACCTTTCTCACCACAAACCTGCCTTTTGCCCAATGGGGGAATCTCTTTGATTCGACCACTGTGGCCACTGCCATTGCAGATCGACTGGTAATGAATTCGGAGGTTATCATTTTAGAAGGAGAAAGCTATCGTAGAAATAAAAGAAAAAAGGCATATAGCCCCTTCCATCCGCTGTTTAAAAGGTATGAGGCCACATCACATCCCTACTTCTTGTCGCTCAATACCCAACCTATAGCTCTGCCCACTTACCTACGTGGTAAACTTCCAAATTGCCGTTTTTGGTATACTTTACCAATGCCATCAACAAACTATTCAGGTCTCTGAAAAACCCGTTCAGTTAAATATAGTAACTATTCAGGTCTCTGAAAAACCCGTTTAGCTAAATATCATGTAACTATTCAGGTCTCTGAAAAACCCGTTCAGTTAAATATCATTAAAAAGATTCCCGGAGAGGAGCGATCGTTTTCAAGTCCTCGCACGATATGGTTCCATCAATCGGGAACCCTCTCTTTCACTAAAACAACTTAGTGAAGGTATGATTTTGGCAATATATATATATTTAGCTAAATGTCAACCCCCCCCAAAAAAAAATGCAGGATTCGTAAAAAAAAATTAAAAATCTATCAATCAAGGAGATCCGCTTCTTTTAACTTGATTTAAATCATCGGATTTAATAGAGATTTTAGTGCTAGTATTTGTTTAAAAGCGACCTTTTTAATTTTCCTAAATAAACCTTGAGGTTAATATGAGTAGAGAGTATCCATCTTCAGAAAAGACTGTCCTGGTGGATTATGGAACCGACGAATCAGCCATGGTTCGTTTCCGAGAGGAGGGCACCTGACGTGCTTTAGCACTCGACAACCGAGGTACGATCCGTTTTAATGAAGAAGGGGATCAAGCAAGCCTGCAATAAACAGTGATCAATATAAAAGGAATAATCATGGCAGAAGAAATTGTGGATTTCCTAATCATTGGTTCAGGGCCGTCTGGAGCCGCTGCTACTTGGAGCTTGGCGGATACAGGCGCGCGCATCATGCGCATGGAACAGGGTGATTTTATGAAACAGGCGGACAGTTTCTAAAAATGATGAAATCGGGCGCTAGACCAGGGAACATGTTTGGCATGGGAGCAGAATATTTTCATTGCGAATAATTGGCAACTGTCCCTGTATTTTTTAAGAGAGAGGGGGGTTTGGGGATGGCCTGTCAAGCAGTTTGAACAACAAGAATTTAGGACTGCGCATCTTCCAATTCTCAATGAACACCAAAAAGATAGGGTATGGAAAAAAACTATAAAAGAGGAACTGGATCAAACAAACATTTTCTTGAAAATTTTGAAGCAACAGTATATCGAGGCGAACAAAGAAATCAACGAGAGCCTTAACCCTGCGTTTTAACTTCGGGACGAGAGTTTAATGAGTTGTTTTATTTTAAACTTGGCCTCTATAGAGATCCATCGTTGGAAAACATAGTTCGTAATCATTCCAATCAAGATTTCCCTCAATAATAGAAAAATTCTTAAATTCCTCTACATTCAAGTATTTTCGTATATCCGGATGTTTTGATTTTTTAAGAAAAGGCTCAAAATCGACGATTTGTTCTTTTCCATTACTAAATATTATTTTGAGTTTGTATTTTTCAAGATAGTCGACTTCAAGAATATCAATGATTTGATCCATTATCTCTGTCATCTAATCCTCCTCGTAATTCGTTCAGGGGCTATTTTTCGATTGTATACAAAATAATCTACCCATCTTTGGATAATCTCCTCAGCATAATGTTCGACAAAGGTTCCGAAATCAGAGAATTGAGAAGATTCTAATGGTTTCTTACCAGGAACCGTTGTAATTCGTATTTCGATAACTTCTCCTTCCTCAACTAGAATTTCTGCTTTACTTTCTTTTCCTTGATGGCGTCCATGGACGTGAATTGGTCCGTGTTCATTAGAATAAAAGAAGATAGTGATTCCAAAATACTCATACAGTTTGGGCATGTGAACTTCCTATATCCTTTGCGCAGCAGTTTAGGAACAGGCCTTTCTCTGAACTAAGGGAACAAAAGTATCCCTAAGTTGAACGATTTATAATAAAAAAAGCTCTCCACCCTTTGAAAAAAGTGTGATATTTCAATGGGTAAAACCTAAAATATCCACAGTATCTTACACAACCCAACAGGTAGAGAGCTTCATGGAGAAAGATACAACCATTCAGGATAAAAAGAAATAGAAAATTGATGCAATTGAACCAAGCGATGAACAATTGACAAGTCTTGCCGGATTGGCCTTGTTTGCCCAGTATCTGCAAAGCATTCAACTGATGCCGTTCCTGGAGAAGATGTTTGCTTCGATGCGTAAAAACAAAAAAGGGATTGCGGTCACTGATTTCTTTTTGCAGATGCTTTGTTTTTTCATGGACGGCAGCAGCCGTCGCCTCAGCTGTTCGATCATCTCAAAAGAGACGAGAGTTATGCCGCGTTGCTGGCATGCCGTCAGGAAGAGCTTGCCTCCTTGCATGCGGTTAAAAGATTTTTTGCAAAGTTCTCTTTTGTGCAAGTCTACTTCTTTCGTCATCTGCTGCAGAAGCTGTTCATCTGGAGACTGAGGCAGACTCGTCCCGCGGTGATTGAGTTGGGTTTGGATTCGATGGTACTGGACAATGATGATGCCTTGAAACGCCAGGGATTTCAGCCGATTTACAAGAAGGTCAGGGGATTTCATCCCCTGCAGATGAATTGGGGTCGTTATCTGGTGGACGCCGTTTTTCGTGGAGGCAGCAAACATTCGAATCATGGGAAAACGGCTGAGAAGATGCTGGTTCATGTCGTGAAAAAGATCCGCCGCGATTACCGAGAGGATGGAAAATCCGGGGACAGTTTCTGAAAATGCTGAAATCGGGCACTAGACCAGGGAAAATCTTTGGCATGGAAGCAGAATATTTTTATTGCGAATAATTGGTAACTGTCCCTGTATTTTAAGAGGGTAGAAGTATACACACGTGGTGATACCGCGTCAATACCAAAATTCCTTCTGTGCTCCTATGATACCGTCTTTGCTAAGAGAAGGGGTTGAGCAGCCGGGAGAGGAGGCCTCGTTTGCGTTTTCCCGTAGCGCCATAACGGCCCTCACCACCCCGTAGCCGGGGATCGAGCAGGTCCCTGATGGCGTCGCCGAACATGTTGAGAGCGTAGACGACAATTGTCAGGCAAAGACCGGGCCAGAGCGCCAGCCAGGGGGCCTGCTCCATGTACCGACGCCCTTCCCGGCTGAGCATCCCTCCCCAGTCAGGAATGCTGGGTGGCAGACCGTATCCGAGGAAGCCCAGAGAAGCCAAAGACATAATCACCCCCCCGATGTTAATGGAGAAGATAATGATGACCGGTGCCATAATATTGGGCAAGACATGACGGTTGAGGATTTGGCTTGTCGAGGTGCCCACGGCTTGGGCTGCCAGAAAATAGTCATTCTCTTTAATGGCGATCACGGCACTTCTGATGACTCTTGAGCCGCTGATGCCTCCGGCGATCCCCAGGACCACGATGATCTGGAGGAGACCCCTTCCCACTATGGACATGATGGTCAGCAAGAGCAACAGCCCCGGGAAGGCTATCCAGGCATCGACAAAGCGCTGCACCGCCAGATCCAATTTCCCTCCGATGAATCCTGAAATGCCGCCGATCAGGACAGCGATGACCACATTGAGCGCAGTCGCGGCCAGACCGACAAGGACGGAGATACGCGCCCCGATGATCAGGCGGCTGAGTAAGTCTCGTCCCGCCTGGTCGGTCCCCAGCAGATACTGGGATGATGGGCCTGCAAGCCTGTCTATCAGGTGCATTTCCTTATAGGGATAAGGCGCCAGCACATCGGCAAAGACCGCCACCAAAATCAAGAGCAAGATGATCACCCCGCAGGCAGTGCCAAGAGGCTTCTCCTTGAAAAGCCTGATCCAAAAATCAGCAAACCTGCCCCGTCGTTTGGGCTTATGGGTAGGGGATGGTGTTTCTGTGGTGTCGCTCATAATTTAGGTATTTAGGAGGAAGGCTTTTAGTCCCTTATGAAGTTAAATTCTGCGCAAAAGTGCTAAAGCATTATTTTTAACGTAAAGGCGCAGAGGGCGCAAAGAAACGCAGAGAAAAATTTTAATAAAATTCTCTGCGATCCTCTGTCTCTTTGCGTCTTTGCGTTAAATTTAAAATAGCCCTGGTTGGTTCCGGCTATGCCGGGTTAGGTATAAGGTATTCGGTGTCAGCTTTGCGTTAATACCTGAAACCCGGGCGGCGATCCGCTAACCCCTCATACCTTTGTCGCGCCAGCGACTATTCATACCGCACCCTGGGGTCGAGGAAAGCATAAATAACGTCGATCATGAGATTGAACCCCAAAACCGCAGTAGCAAAAATCAGGTTTATTGCGGAGACGACCGGATAGTCTCTGCCATCGAGGGCATCCACAAACATACGTCCTATCCCCGGCAGAGCAAATATTTCTTCCATGATCACGGAGCCCCCAATCAGGAGGGGGAGCTGCAGGCCGACGAGCGTCACTACCGGGATGAGCGCATTCTTGACGGCGTGTCTCAGAACGACGACCCTCTCCCTGAGACCCTTCGACCAGGCCGTCCTGATGTAGTCCTGCCTTAAGACCTCCAGCATCATGGTGCGTGTCATCCGCATGGTGCTGGCAGACATGGCTATCCCCAGAATCACAGCCGGAATGAGGAACATCCCAAGATTCCCCAGCGGGTCTTCCTTGAAGGGAATCAGCTTCACTGATGGCGACCAGCCCCACCAGAGTGCCGGGTAGAGCATGACCATGATTGCCAGCCAGAAGTTCGGCGTTGCCAGGCCGATGATGGCCGCGGTGCGCCCCACGTAGTCAGTGGCTGTATCCTGGCGGATCGCCGAGTAGATGCCGACGGGCAAGGCGATGACGAGCCCAATTACGATTGACAGAACACCAAGCTCAATGGTGACCGGCAATCTCCCGATTAGCCTCTCCCCTATCGACCAACCACGCAGTGCTTCACCAAAGCTGCCCTGGAGGAGACCCTTGAAGTGGGACTCACCAGTAGTTGGCCAATCAGGGGTTGGCAACACTCCTATCCAGCGTCCGTACTGCACGTGGACCGACACGTCCAGTCCCAGCATACGCTCAAGAGCTTCGCGGTCAGCGGCCCCCATGGCATTCCACGCTCCCATCTCAGCCACCATTGTGTCTACTATATCGCCGGGGATGAAGCGGACCGCGAGAAAGACGATGATGGTCAATATGAACAGGGTGGGGATGATCAGCAATAACCGCCTGATGAGATAGGTTCTCATATGTTGCCCCAAGTATGGGAGCTGGGAAGCGCGCCCGCAAGCGACCGGCTCCCGGCTCCCTTTTTCCTCACTAGTGACCCATGGCTTTCTTCAGCTCCTGGTCAATCCAGAGGCGGGCCAAGAAGGTATTGCGTTCGCCATTCCCCATACCTGCTTCACCGAAATAACCCTTGACCCACGGATGGTTCACGAAAAACCTAGGGGAGAGGGATTTAACCAGGCCCCAGTGCTCCCTTACAGTGATCTCATCGGCCTGTCGATAATAGCTCTTCCACTCCTCCACGGTGGTAGCAGTTTGCATGGCGGCAAGCAGGGCGTCCATTTGCGGGTCATTCGCGTAGTTCCAGTTTGCATAACCAAAGTTTACGGATACCAAATATACATAATGGGAGGGGGCGTAAATCCCATATCCCCCACTCAGTAAATGCCACTCAGCCGAACCCGCACTACCTCGAGCTCCTACCTCAGCAGTACTCTGCATAATAAGCTCGCTGTCAACGCCAATGGCTTCGAAGAACCCCATGACGATTTCTGGGTGGGTTGAATCGAACCTGTCGGCCAGGGCTAACTTGAGCTTGAATCTATAGCCATCGGCGCCGCGTGTATATCCAGCCTCATCAAGGAGCTCTTCGGCCCTTTCGGGGTTATAGGTATATTCTTGCTTGACCTCCTCGGGCCACTCTTCCATTGGCCAAGACCATCCTGGCGCATTGAATTGCCCAATTAACCCATAAGGTTCTGGTTCTCCATAACCCTTAAAGTAGGTAGCGGAAATAGTCTCGCGGTCCACTGCCATCTGCAGTGCCTTGCGCACATTGACGTCGCTAACGGGTGGCAAAGCCCAGTTAAATAACAAAGGGTCCGGTGCTTGCTCATAAACGGACCACACCTCGATTTCAGGGTTGCTCCGCTGGAGGCTCTCTACATCGTCGATATTCTGTATATAAGCGTCGCCGGTGTTACTCAGCATATCAATCTTACCCGTGCGCAGTGCCGCCAGTCGTGTTGACATATCTGGCATCAGGAAGGACCTGTACTCGTCAATATAGGGCAGGCGGTTCTGCGGGAATTTTTCGTCGTAGCCCCAGTAGTTAGGATTCTTCTTCCAGGTTGCCGAGCTGCCCTCCACGAAATCAGTCAGTCTCAAGGGCCCGGTGCCGACCAGGGTCCTCCAATCCTTAGCGTCGCCGTATTTCTCGATTTGCTCGGGGGCGTGCGCAAACCAGTAGTTGTTAAGCATATTTCCCAGCACAGAGGGGTGAGACGTCGTCAGCTTCATAACAACCGTCCATTTGTCGGTGGCCGTTACCGATTCGATACCTACATCAAAGGCGACAGCACCAATCCAGCCCATAGGTCCGTCTTCGGTGAAATCGCCCAGACCCAACATACGGTGATAGTTCCATTCAACGTCATAGGCATCGAACTCCCGACCGTTCACCGGCGCCTTATCGTCCCAGTAAACGCCCTTGCGGATGTTCCAGATGAACGTCGTGTCGTCGGGCATTGACCAGCTTTCAGCCAGACACCCTCTAGTCATCTCTGGGGTCACCATCTGGTATAATCTACCGTTCCATATATCCCTGGATAGTCCCCAGTCGGCGAAGGATAGCCTCTCATTTACGCCACTGATGAGGTGAGGCGCCCAACCAGGATTCCACCAGTTGTCAGTACTCGGAGGATAGACTTTAGTGGCCCACGTGAGTGTCCCGCCGTACTCAGGCGCAGTCCACGTCTTGCCGGTCGCAGGGTCGAACACCGTCTCTTTCTCAGCCGCCACGGCCGAACTGACCCAAAAGGCGGCCACCATCAGGGTGAGGGTGAGCAACAAGGATTGCATTTTACTTATTTTATTTTTATTGTTTTGCATAATTTTTCTCCTATTTAAATTATTAAAAATAATAGTGAGGGCTTTTTTGAAACATGCTTTCGTTCCCGAAAGCACGTTGTCGACGATTGCTCTACCCATTGGGTCTCCTTCATTTTGGAGTGATCAAAAAACCGATTCATTGGCTCCAGGATGGGGCAATGAACCCTGAGCTTTCAATTCTCTTGAGGAATTTCTATTGGCTGAAATGAACTGAGGGAAAACTTAAGGGTCTCTCCCTCTCGGACTAGGCGTCGCCGTCGGGATAAGATAAGGGGGGACAACCCAATGAACTTTGGACTTGGGATTTAGTGCTGGGTGCTTGGAGCTGTGACTGGGAACTAGGAACTGAGCGATGGGTGCCGGGTGCCGGGTGCCGGGTGCCGGGTGCCGGGTGCCGGGTGCCGGGTGCCGGGTGCCGGGTGCCGGGTGCCGGGTGCCGGGTGATTGAATGATACTCTCATATTAACCTTTTATCAAGAAATTTTTATATTTGAAACAGGTTAATTTCAGACTTTCATGTCATCCTGACGGTTCGTCGTGCAGCAATGCAAAGGGATTGCGTTATTGCACTTCTCTCTCTGGAAGAAATTATTATATAATCGTTCTGCAAATGATGGTCAAGGTTTTTTTTGAACAGGGCGATTCATTCATGAGTGTCTTCTGATGATCAACAAAAATACTTTTTCATATTGAGATCCAGAAGTCAACATTTTTGGCACTTTTCCATTCCCCATTGACCGTTTCTAAAAATCCTCTGGGGAGGAGATGAGCTTTTACATGACCTTCGGCTAAAATATGAGCGAAATTGAAATTAACCCTTCAGCCAAAGGCGTTTTCATTGAAAATTATCACAAAAGCAAACGAAAGACCAGCTTAATAGAGTGCTAATCATTTGTCAACCGTATTTTTTTCAATCGCTGGGAAGCGATTATTAGCACTCTATTAAAATGAGTGCTAACATTAATCAATAATGGATCAAGCCCGCATGAAAGCGGTTCGATGCATCCCCAGAAATGGACAGAAAAGGCAAGGAGCCTCTACAATAGATTGTAACATGAGAAGTACTATGTTACTATTAAAGAATGATACAATCATTTCGAGATAAAAATACAGAAAAGATATATTCTGGAGAGCGAGTCAAAGGCATTTCCACAAATCTTGCCCAGAAGGCACGAAGGCGGTTAGGAGTACTAAATCGTGCAACTCAAGTGGAAGATTTGTTCTTTCCTCCTTCCAATCAATTTCATGCTCTCTCAGGATATACTCCTACTCGTTATGCCATTGCGGTTGATAAACAGTGGCGTATTACCTTTGAATGGCATGAATGTGAGGTTTACAATGTTTTATTTGAAGATTATCATTGAGAGGTGTTTATGATCATTCCCAAGAAACGTCCAACCCCGATTGGAGAATTTGTCCAAGAAGATATTTTAAACGAACTCAATATGAGTCAAGGCGATTTAGCTCAAGCCTTAAAGGTTTCTCGAAAAACAATCAATGATTTAGTCAATAATAAGAGATCATTATCAGCAGACATGGCCTTAAGAATTGGTAAATTCACAAAAACTTCACCACAATTATGGCTAGGACTTCAGCAGGATTTAGATTTATGGGATGCCTTACACTCAGAAAAGGCAAGAGAAATCAAAAAAATTCATTCATTTGCTGCTTAAACCTGATTCCCGGCAGGTTGAAGATGTTCTCCATGATCACTGCGCCGCCGACCAGTACCGGCAACTGCAGGCCGATCAGGGTGATAACCGGGATGAGGGCATTTTTGATGGTGTGCCGGATAATCACGACCCGCTCTCTGAGCCCCTTGGACCAGGCGGTGCGGATTTAGTCCTGCCGGAGCACCTCCAGCATTATGGTGCGCGTCATCCGCATGGTGGCGGCAGAATAGTAAGTCCCAAAAATCAGGCCGGGAATGACGAACACCCCGAGACTGCCCAACGGATCTTCTGTGAAGGGAATCACGAACATCGGGGGCGTCCAGTCCCACCAGATGGTCGGATAGATCATCACCATCACGCCCAGCCAGAAGTTCGGCGTGGTCAGGCCGATGATGGCGAGGGAGCGCTCCAGGTAGTCGGCGACGGTATCCTGGCGAATCGCTGTGTAGATGCCCACGGGCAGCGCGATCAAGAGCCCGATAACGATGGCCATGACCCCCAGCTCAAGGGTAACCGGCAGTCTCTCTAAGATCGCCTCCTCTACCGCGTAACTGGTCAGCAGGGACTTGCCAAGGGAGCCGTGCAGGAGAATATCGCCCGGCCAGCGTCCATACTGCACGTGGACCGGCACGTCCAATCCCAGCCGACGCGCAAGCACTTCCCGGTCAATATTCCCTGAGGCGTACATTTCCATCCTCCCCTCGATGACGTCCATGACATCGCCGGGGATGAAGCGCACCGAGAGGAAGACCAAGATGCTCAAGATCAACAAGGTGGGGATGAGCAGCAATAATCGCCTCATGAGATAGGCTCTCATGGGATAGACCTCTAACTTCTAAAATCCCCGCTTCCGCGTACGGCCTGAATCCCCCTTTTCCAAAGGGGGACTTTCTTCAACTTGACACTCAAGAAAAGCCTAATGCCCCATTTCTTTCTTCAGGTCCTGGTCAATCCACAACCGGGTGAAGACGGGGCCCCACCCACAGCTGCCCAGTCCGGTTTCACCGCTATAACCGACGACCCAGGGCTGGTTCAGGCTAAAGTGTGGCGTTCTAGAACCCCAGATAAACCACTGCTGCCGGATGGCGTACATATCGGCCTCTTTCACCAGCCTCTTCTGCTCCTCAAGGCTGGTTGCCGCCATGGCGGCATCAGCCATAACGTTATAAACCGGGTCGCTGATGCCGCCAGGATTCCAACCCCCCGGCTTCGGCCCCGTGATCTGGGCCCAAAACCCGTAGTCGGCCCCGATGTTCGTGAAATCCATAAACTCTTCAGCAGTTTGTTCCCGCCCAAGATTGCCATATTGCGTGCCGTCGATGGCATTAACCTCAACCTCCACCCCAATCTTAGACCAGTAGCCGGCCACTAATTCTCGATAGCCCGTATCGAACCCGTCTCGATTCGTGTACAAATTGGTCTTGAATCGAATGCCATCGGCGTCGCTTGGGTACCCGGCCTCATCCAGGAGTTTCTCGGCCCCATCCGGGTCGTAGTTATAGGTCTTCTGGACCTCGGCAGGCCACGTTTCAAACGGGTTGTTATACCCTTTCATCCCAGAGCCCACCAGCCCCTGAGGGACCCACTCTCCATAACCTTGAAAATAAGAATCGTGGATGGTCTTCAGGTCCAGGGCCATCTGCGGCGCCTGACGCACCCGGATGTCATTGAAGGGCGGTTTATTGACGCTGATGGTAAAAGAATTATGCGACCGAAAGGCATAGGGCCACTGCACGATTTGGGGGTTGCTCTGCTTAAGAGCCACTGCCGTATCGATATCCTGTACTTGGGTGCTTCCAAGATGACCTGTGTAATCAATCTTAGCGGAGCGCATCGCCGCCAGCCGGGTTGCCGGATCTATCATAATCAGAGCCACTAACTTGTCCAGATAGGGCAAGCGGTTCTGCGGGAATTTTTCGTCGTTTTTCCAGTAGTGCGGGTTCTTTTCCCAGGTGACAGAAGTGCCCTCGACAATCTCAGTTATCGTAAAGGGCCCGGTGCCCACCACGGTCCGCCAATCCTCAGCGTTGCCATGTTCCTCGATGATTTCGGGGGCGTAAACATAACCATGGCAATCGTCAAAGAGCCGCGCCAACGCATCAAAGCGGGGTTCCTTCAGCTTGACAACCAGCGTCGTTTTGTCGGTGGCCTCTACCGATTCGATGGGCAACCCCAAGATTCCAAATGAAAAATCTATCAATCAGGGAGATCCGCTTCTTTATGATCATGAGTCAAAAAGCGAAGGTTCACTCCACAATCCAGTGTTTTTTCCAATGGCGATCATGTTCGTAAACGCTTTGCCAGGGAGGTAAATCAGAGTGCTAAGCGCTCTTACTTCCATGGCTCTCGTTCGTTTTCAAAGAGTTGACAGGCTTCTTGAAGACCCTCAATGGATCAAGTCCGCATGAATTTACAAGTTTAGTTCACCTGCTGACGATAGGTTGAAAACAGGGAGAACTCAACGTTTTGATTCCCATTCAGTGATGGGATGTGACTTGTAGGGCGTCAGAGCGGTGCCTGATCGGTAGGGAGTCAAGCGGGGTGTTGGATTTGGGTGCACAATGGAAAGGTAGAGTGCTGCTGAGCTTGCGAAGCGCACCAAAAAACTTATTCATCGGATGACGGTGCGCTACGCCTTCGCTGAAGCTCAGTGCAGAACACCCTACCATTCTCAGAATGCCCACTTGATAGGGTGTCGGATGGGGAGGTCAAGGTCTTGAATAAAGACAAAATTCTCAAGAAGATCCATCAGAACAAGGCAATGAACCGGAGCCTTACCACAGCGCGCTTTACTCCGATTTCTGTGCATTGCAGAGACAAAAGTTATCTTTCAATTGATACTGGGAGTAGCCCGGTTATTTCTGCGTTAGCGCAAGTAAACATTCTCCTCACCTTCCATTTTTCTCCACTTCTTAGTTTTCACTTGACTATGTACGGCTAAGCCGTACAATGAGTTATGTTTACTTTCATAGAATCACTGACTTTTGAAAAAATATTACCACTATATCTTGCAGACGATGAATATGCTGAACTACAGCAGTTCATGGTAGTAAATCCTGAAGCAGGCAGTGTGATTCCAGGATCTGGTGGCATTCGTAAACTTCGTTGGAAACGTAAAGGAATAGGAAAACGTGGCGGTGTCAGGATTATTTATTACATACGTTATTCTCCTAATGAATTTTGGATGCTTGCTATCTATGCAAAGACTGCTCAAGAAAACGTGCCTGCTCACATTCTTAAAAAATTAAAAGAGGTATTTGAAAATGAGTAAGAAGCTGTCTAGGGAAGCACTAGAAGAATTTGAGAAAGACAGAGACATTTGGCAAGAGGTTTTGGATGGAATCCAACAGATCAAACAAGGTATGTATGGACGAAAATTTACCGTAGAAAGGTCACCCATTGTTGAAGCACGGCGTACAATTGGACTCTCCCAAGTTGAGTTTGCAAAGTTACTAGGTGTTTCTAAACGGACCTTACAAGACTGGGAACAAGGTAGGCGCAAGCCAAGTGGTGCAGCAAGAACTTTACTCATCTTAGCAGAAAAACGTCCCGATGTCTTGCTGGAAGTCTTTGGTTAAAGTCGTTTTGTTTCAAACTCATTAACAGGCGCTAACAAGCCATTTCACCTGACCTATGGGGCCGCGCCTTTTTCCAAAACTTTGTATTTGATTCGAATGTCATTGCTCTTAGTCAAGCTGATCAAGCCCTACAGTCAGGTGAACTTAACGTTGACCGGACAGCAGAGAAAGGGATGGACATTTCGATGGAAAAATAGAATTGAATCCGAAGAAGTGATGTTGACTTCATCATGGGGAAAAAGCGCTAGCACCTCGGCAAAGAGCGCCACTTAAAATGAGTGCTCACAATAAATAGGATAATATAAGATCCCGTTCTCAACAACAAAACAAAAAGGGGTTTCAATGAGCAGACATGAACACATTGAACAATTGCTTTCTGATTTAACCAGAGTTGAAAAAGTACAACTATTACAATGGGTTGTGCAAGACCTGGGAGATGCCTTTCCTGGGATTGAGAGTGTCCCTGGGGTTTGTGGGGGGGAGCCTTGTATTATCCGGACCCGAATCCCTGTTTGGCTCTTGGTGCAAGCAAAACATTCAGGAACGAGCGAAGCGGATCTGCTGAAATGTTACCCGACCTTATACGCTGTCGATTTAGCCAATGCTTGGGCCTATTATCGCACTCACCAGGACACGATTGAACAACAGATTCGAGAGAATGAGGAAGCATAAAAATGGCAAGATTATATGCAAACGAAAATTTTCCTCTTCCCGTCGTCATAGAACTTCGACGGCGCGGGCATGATGTATTAACCATTCAGGAAACTGGGAAAGCAGTTCAGGCAATACCGGATGAAGCAGTCTTAGCATTTGCCTGCACCGAGCAGCGAGTATTACTAACATTCAATCGGAAACATTTTATTCGTCTCTACAACTCCCAATCGGACCACTCAGGAATCATCGTATGTAGCTTTGATTCTAATTTTGTGGCTCTAGCCGAACGAATTCATGAGAGTATTGGAAAATATGAAGCCCTTGCTCATCAACTCATCCGTGTCAATCGACCACCTCGAGCGAGGAGGCGATTGCCTTGAAATCAGTCATGAATATCCCTTTCTCATTTTTATGAATTTTTTAACTCCATAGGAGGTCTCGTTTGCGTTTCCCTACCGCTTGAAACTGGGCAGGAAGAGTCGAGCCAGGGGGCTTCTTTGTTTGATTGTCGCACCGTAGCGGCCTCCTCCTCCTCGCAGTCGTGGATCCAGCAGGTCCCTCACCGCGTCACCGAACATGTTGAGTCCATAAACGACTATTGTGAGGAACAGCCCAGGCCAGATGGCCAGCCAGGGGGCCACCTCCATGTACTTGTGTCCTTCCCGGCTGAGCAATCCTCCCCAACTGGGAGTTCTGACGGGCAGTCCGAACCCGAGGAAGCTCAGAGAGGCCTCCGCGATAATCACGGTGCCGATGGTGATGCTGAAGATGATGATGGCAGGAGGTAAAATATTGGGCAGGACATGGCGGATCAGGATTCTCCATTGAGAGCAACCCAGTGCCTTGGCCGCCTCAAAATAGACATTCTCTTTGACGCTAATCACCGCCCCTCGGATGACTCTAGAGTTGGCGATGCCGCCGGTGACCCCCAGGACCACGATGATCTGTAATACCCCCTGTCCCACGATGGACATGATAGTCAACAAGAGGAGCAGTCCCGGGAAGGCCATCCAGGCGTCGACAAAGCGTTGGACCGTCAGGTCCAATCGCCCGCCAATGTATCCGGAAAGGGCACCGATCAGGATCGCCACGATCACATCCACACTGGTCGCAGCCACACCGACCAGTAAGGAAATCCGCGCCCCGTAAATGTTGCGGCTCAAGAAGTCTCGGCCCACATGGTCGGTTCCCAGGAGATGCTCGGCTGAGGAGCCCTGGAGCCGGATCACCACGTCTTGTTCATCATAGTGGTAAGGCGCCAGCACATCGGCAAAGACACTGACCAGGACAAAGATCAAGATGATCACCCCGCCGAGGGTACCCAGGGGTTTCTCCTTGAACAATCGGATAAAAAAATCGGTCACCACATTCCGATGCTTGGCTGCTTTGATGGGGGTTGGGGTTTCTGGGGTGTTGTTCATGTTCTCGATTTTTCCATTATACAGTCCCGGAGGGACTTCTTCTTACATACGAATCTCAAACCCTTATTTACCAGTAGCATAACGACTATGTATACCGGATCCGGGGATCCAAATAGGCATACAGCAGGTCGATGAAGAGGTTGTTGAATATAATGAAGGCTCCGAAAAACAGGTTGATTCCGGAGACCACCGGGTAGTCTCGGTTAGAGAGCGAGTTCACCATCAGTTGCCCCAACCCGGGCAGGTTGAAGATGTTCTCGATGATCACGGACCCCCCGACCAGGACCGGCAACTGCAGGCCGATCAGGGACACGACCGGGATGAGGGCATTTTTGATGGCATGCCGGATCACAATGAGCCGCTCCTTAAGCCCCTTGGACCAGGCGGTGCGGATATAGTCCTGCCGCAGCACTTCCAGCATCATGGTCCGGGTCATCCGCATCGTGGCGGCAGAATAGTACGTCCCCAGAATCAAGCCGGGAATGACGAACACCCCGAGACTGCCCAGTGGATCTTCCGTGAAGGGAATCACGAACATCGGGGGCGACCAACCCCACCAGATGGACGGGAAGATCATCACCATCAGCGCCAGCCAGAAATTGGGCGTGGCCAGCCCGATGATGGCGATGGTGCGTCCCAGGTAGTCGGTGGCCGTATCCTGACGCACCGCCGAGTAGATGCCCACCGGCAGCGCGATCACCAACCCGATGAGGATGGCCACCAGCCCCAGCTGAAGGGTGACGGATAATCGCGCGATGATCTTTTCCTCTACCGTCAAATGGCCGCGCAGCAGGGATTCGCCCAGGGTACCCTGCAGGAGAAGCCTGCCGATCCAACGGGCATACTGGATAGGGACAGGCACATCCAGCCCCAGCATCCGCTCCAGCCTTTCCCGGTCCATATCACCCGCCGAGTATTGCAAATCCGTCAGCATGGCGTCGATCACATCCCCTGGCAGCATGCGGACCGTGAGAAAGACGATGAGGCTCAAGATTAACAAGGTGGGGACGAGCAGCAATACCCGCCTGATGATATAGGTTCTCATGGAACAGACCTCATCAGAAATCCTAATGCCCCATTTCTTCCTTCAGCTCATGGTCAATCCACAAGCGGTGGAGGCCGTTGTGCCACCCACAGTTACCCAGCTGGATTTCACCATTGTAACCGACGAGCCACGGTTGGTTTATCGAAAACTGAGGAACGCGAGGCCCCCAGATCACCCACTGTTGCTTGATCGCGTACATATCGGCCTCTTTCCCCAGCCTATTCATTTCCTCAAAGGTGGGAGCCCCCAAGGCGGCATCCACCATGGGTTCATAAACCGGGTCGACGACTGCGCCTGGGTTATAGGTCCCTTTCGAGGTACCAAGCATGAGCATGTTCAGATCCCCGTAGTCAGCCCCGATGCTCACGAAATCGATCAAACCTTTCGCACTTTTTTCCCGCGTAGGACGCGTTAAATTGGCATATTGCGTGTTATCGATGGCATTAATCTCTACCTCAACCCCAATCTTAGCCCAGTAGCCGGCCGCTAATTCGCGATAGCCTGTATCCCAGCGGACTTGATTGTTGTGCAACACGGTCTTGAATCCATTGGGATAGCCTGCTTCCGCCAGAAGCTTTTTTGCCCCTTCCGGGTCATAGCTATAGGTTTTCTTGACTTCCTCGGGCCACGTTTCAAACGGATTGTTGGCCTTTTTCCAAGAAGGCCCAATCAGCCCCATGGGGACCCACTCACCAAAACCTTGAAAGTAAGCTTCGTTCATGGTCTTCAGGTCCAGGGCCATCTGCATCGCCTGGCGCACCCGGATGTCGTCGAAGGGGGGATGATTGATGTTCATCGCAAAAGAGGTTTCCGACCGAAACGAAAACGGCCAAATTTGGAGCTCGGGGTTGGTCTTCTGCACATTCACTATCGTTTCGATAGACTGGATTTGAGAGACGCCGAGATGACCGGCGTAGGCAATCCGACCCGAACGCAGGGCCGCCAGTTTGGTGGCTTCTTCTCCCATAAACACGGCCACGATCTTGTCCACATAGGGCAACCGGTTTTGCGGGAATTTTTCGTCGTTTCTCCAGTAGTTCGGGTTCTTTTCATAGGTCATCGAGCTGCCCTCGGTCCAGTCCGTCATCTGAAAAGCTCCGGTGCCGACCAAACTCCGCCAATCCTCCGCGTTGCCGTGTTCCTCGATGATCTCAGGAGCGTATACATACATATGGCAACAGTCCAAGAGTTGTTTCAGCGCATTAGGGCTGGGCTGGCTCAACTTGACAACCAGGGTCGTATTGTCGGGGGCCTCTACCGATTCGATGGGCAAACCCAAGGTCCCCCAATTCTGATGGGCTCTGCCTTTACCGGCGAACCTTCCGATACCCAGCATGCGTTGATAGTTATAGGCGATATCATCCGCCACCATTTCTCTACCATTTACAGGGGCCTTATCGTGAAAGTGAACGCCCTCCTGGATCTTGAAGATCAGGGTGGTGTCGTCGGGCAGCTCCCAGCTTTTTGCCAGGTTCCCCGTTAAAACATCAAGAGGATAGTTGCCAACGGTGAAATCACTGACTGCTTCCCGATGGATTGCCCAGTCTCCGATACCGATCCTGTCCAGTGCGGGACCGGCTATCATTCCCGCCGAGTGCCCTATTGTCCCAAAGGTGTCTGTGTCCGTACTTTCTCTGGGTATCATGGCATAGGTGATGGTCCCGCCGTACTGAGGAGCAGCTATCATTTTGCCGGTGGCGGGATCTTTCACCATCTGTTTCGCGTGCAAGGCAGCCGGGCCGACCCCGAAGGCAGCCACCATCAGGGTGAGGGACATCAGGATTGCACTGAAGGTTGATTTGCTTTTTTGTCGATTCATTTGAATCCTTTCTGCTTTTTGATTAAAAAGCCAAGATGAAGGGTTGTTTGGAATAGCGATTTTCGATTTCATAAGATTCTCCTAAAAAAAATAAATAACGTAACTATTCAGGTCTCTGAAAAACCCGTTCAGTTAAATATCATTAAAAAGATTCCCGGAGAGGAGCGATCGTTTTCAAGTCCTCCCACGATATGGTCCCATCAATCGGGAATCCTCTCTTTCACTAAAACAACTTAGTGAAGGTATGATTCTAGCAATATATATTTTTGGATAATGTCAACCCCATAATAAAAAAAATGCAGGATTCGTAAAAAAATGAAAAATCTATCAATCAGGGAGATCTGCTGCGTTATGATCATGAGCCAAAAAGCGAAGGTTCACTCCACAATCCATTGTTTTTTCCAATGGCGATAATGATCGTAAAGGCTTTGCCAGGGAGGTAAATCAGAGTGCTAAGCGCTCTTGCTTCCTATGAACTATTGCTAGCTTGAATTTTTTTCAGGTACCTACTATTTTATGATTATCTTTCTGAAACAGGCTTATATTCAATTGCTGTTCAGCAGCATTCGAACTGCTGCACTGGCAGAACAGTTTATTTTAAAACCGGACAATTAAAAAGGCGCTTTTGCAGGAGAATCTCAGGCCAATCGGCGTTATCTCTATTTTGCTAAAGTCGCAGAAGTGGAAGGATACCCCGAGATTGCCAGTAATTTTCGTGAATCAGCAGAAGGAGAAACCGGACATGCGCATGGTCATTTAGACTATATCAAGCAGGATTTGAGGTCACTGGCAGACTAATTAATCTCATTAAACCACCAGCTCTGCTGGTGCGAACCTAATAGGCTTTGCCGGTCAGACATGAGAAACGTATCCGTGTCCGTTAGCCGTGCTCGTGAACGGTCAGTGAATTCGACGGCACATTTTGGTTAACATAGAAACAATGCGATGAAGTAACTGTTTTCCTTCGTCAAATAAAGGAGGCTGGATGATCTTCAACACGTTTAAAACATCGAGAATAGCAGCGCATTCCATTGCGGAACCTCGGGCAAACGCATAGAATCGTTGCTTGTCAGGAAGGGAATTTTTTCCACAGCCTTCTGCGATATTGAGAGGAATCGACCATGAGGCCCTTTTCAGTTGGTCAACTAAGGCTGAGTATCCTTTTGGCAATGTTTCGATGACTTGGACAGATAACGCTAAAAATTCGATGGAACATTGGTATACATCGAGTTTTTCATGATCTAACATGGCAGCCTTTTTCGTTCACGAGCACGAGCACGTCTTACGATGACGAACACGTTTTGCCCCCATCCTGGGGGCCTCTTCAAGCCACCGGCTCTGCCGGTGGTGATGACTTGCTATTTCTCAAAACCGGAAAACTGACAGGCTGGTAAGGAAAGACACGATTCAGCAGCGAAAAAGAAATGGAGAGTATTATTACAGACATAAAGAAAGATGGATCAGATTAAAAAATTGAAAAATCAACGAGACGCGTCATTGAAATTCACCGCCTCAGGTCCCCCTTCTGCAACATCAAATCCTTTTTTTGGGGTGGGACCTATTACCGACATGACGTTTGATGAAGCCGAACGGCGTTTCCAGGGATTCGAGTTTCAGAGGTGGTTGGAGAAAAATTATCGTAAAATCAGTGATAGTGGGCAGGATGTGGGACCCATCACGAAAGGGGAACTCGACCGTGGCATGCATCGTGGCTATCCGGCAGACAAAGTGGTACTGGATATGATGCGGGAAATCCACAGGTATTTTCGTTTTCCCAAACAAAATCGCATGGCTGTTGGATTGGGAGGAGGCCACAATGGTTTTACAGTTTGCATTTTACATTTAATCCATCCTGAAAATCCCACCCAACAAATTTTTGTGGATACTCCTGAACCCGAAACTACGGCTGCTCAGCAAGGTGGATTTTTTCGTCAGTCCTGGGGCACTCAATTGATCGAACTCCTCAGATTTTCTACGAACGGAGAAAAAAAACGACTCCATTTCAGCGCAACAGAAGGCCACATCCCCACACCCCGTCAATTGCAGACCTGGGGTATTCAATTCATCATAGGCGTCGGTCACGAAACTACAGGAGCCACCACTTATTCAGACCAGGATATCCGAAACTTGTTGGCATGGATCGAGTTGAATCCTCAAAATCATCACGCGCTAATTGACGGCACTTCGATGGTGGGTGCTATGCCCTGGCCCGAATCGTTGGGACAACAAATCATTGACAAATGTTGTATATTCATGCCCTTTCAGAAAGCAGTAGGAGGCATACCCGGTTATTTTGTCGCCTCCTTCCCCCCCGCCGCTTTGCAGATGGTAGAGCGGAATATGAGAGATCCAGGTTGGGCGATTCCACGACATCTTAAAATCGCAGTTCCCGAAAATCCCCAAATGCCGCTTTCCGGCAAACAAACAACGAATCTCGGTCCCCTATACGATGCCAGGCAAGACAAAATGTTGGGAGGAATCATCAACACTTTCAGTAATACTGCCTTTGCAGAAACCACCTTTGGATTGCTACAGATGGAAAAACGTGTCGGGAATGTAAGTAAACTGAATCAACGGTCTGTGATCAATCGCCAAAAAATAAACGAATGGATTGTGACCCATCCCCTCTTTGAATTGGGAGTTACCGATGAATCGCGCCGCGGTGCAGCCGTGACTTTGCTTAAAGTGAACGATCCGGATATCACGAACTCTGACATACACGCAAGAATCATCGCAAAAACGAAACAGCTCTTGGGTTTTGAAGGAATCAGGCATCCCAATGGAAAGCATGAAAACGGATTGGATGTCGCTCGCTACGTCAATCCATTTCCAGGAACAGCAGGAGATTTTCGCGCCTGGATCGGGGGGACAAGATCTGAGTCGGACATTGTAGCACTCCTGGATAATCTGGAATATACCTATCACCGCGCGAAAATTGTAGTCCTGGAAGAAGAGTTGACCGAGCTGGGGCTGAGCTCGGATTTTCATTCAGAAAACCCGGAGGTGAAAGCGAGGAAACCTTCACCATACGAGGATTCAGACACAATTAAAAAATTGGAAGAGCGAATTAGCGAACGAGTTTTTACTGACAAAATACGTCGAACCACCGAGCGTTTGGCCGCCATCTGGGGGGCTCTTACATCCGTTGAAGATCCCGCACGACGTGCGGAATTGATCGACAGACACGCAACCCAACTCTTGCATGATTCCAAAGAATACACGGAATTGATGAAAGAATTGGGATTGAGATAACTACCATACATTGCTACTTTATCGCTAAAAAATCCTGCTGATTCAGCTTTTTACTAAAAAAATGTATGATTTGATTGGTTTGAGTGTATTCAGTTTGCACTTCGATCAAGGTGGCCTGATTTTTAGAAATTGCTGAGAGGTAGGCTTTTTGTAATTCTTGATTCGTCTGAGGTGTCTCATACGCAAGTTTAAAAAAATGAGCAAGTCCACTGAAGTCAAGGTAATGAGGCGTTTGAAAGAATCTTACATAGAATTCCTTTTGTTGCGCGATGGGTAGCAAGCTGAAAATCCCTCCGCCGTTGTTGTTGAAGAGAACGATTACCAGGGGACAGTTCAATTCCCGGATGATTTGTAAAGAATTCATATCATGGAGCAAAGAAAGATCCCCTATCAATAGCGTAGTAGGCTTACGACTGGAAACTGCATAACCAGCTGCCGAAGCGACAACTCCGTCGATTCCGCTTGCTCCCCGATTCGCGCGTACTTTCAAGAAAAAAGGACGTGTGATGGCAAACATGTCCATCAAACGGATGGGCATGCTGTTTCCTAAAAAAAATTGACTGAATTGCGGAGCAGATTCAGAAATAAGACGGGCCACTGAGGGTTCTGTGAGACGATTGTCCCTGGAAAAATATTGTTCCATTACATCGTCCACATGGTTTGAAATTGCCTTGAGAGGATGCCACCAATCAGGCATTTTATCTTGTTTTGCAGTTAAAACGCAATCTATCAGACCTTGGCAAAAACAGGATACTTTGCTTTCAATACGCATCGATACCCGGTGAGACGGGTCATGACGAGAAGGAGTGTCTGCCACTAGAATGAGTTCCTGAATTCGATTTTCTGCCAAAAACGTCTGCAATCGTTTTGAAGTAAAATGGACTCCAAATTGTAAAAAACATTCAGCTTTCTGCAAAATAGACTGTACTTCCGGATTGAATAGCATCAAGTCAATATATGGTATGATGCACGGATCCTTGAACATGCGTAGATGAGAGGTAATGTCTGCAAATATCGGCCAATTGAGGACTTTCGCCAGATCCAGGACTGCTTGACTTTCTTCGAGTGTTTGTAAGGATCCTGCCAGGATGATCCCTTTTTTGTGACGGATTTTTTGCTTAAGAAGTCGAATTTGGTCATCGGCATGTAACAAAGATTGGCTTTTCAAGTAGCTCGTATACGGCACACGCGAAATAGTCCAATGCCGGATTGGGTTTAAATATTCTTCGAAACAGGTTTTTGTTTCAGAATGGAAAGGCTCACGGAACATGCAATTGAGATGGACTGGACCACCCGGTTTTTCCCGGCACTTGTAGACTGCTTGATCCACAGTAGTTAAAAGCATGGATGGTTCAATTTGAAGGTCCGGACATGGGAGTGTGCCGGACCATCGGAGATATCCCGTAAACATCTTTGTTTGGTCAATGGTTTGATTGGCCCCCGTATCGAGTAATTCCGGTGGACGATCAGCCGTTAATAACAATAAAGGCAGACAAGATTGAAATGCTTCCACGGTTGCAGGAAAAAGATTGGACACCGCGGTTCCAGAAGTTGTTATCACCGCGGCTGATCGATTTCGTGCGGTTTGGGAAAAGCCCATTGCATAATAAGCCATACCCCGTTCATCAAAATGAACAGTGGTTTTGACACTCGCATGAGCGGCGGCGGCCAGGGTCAGAGGCGTGGATCGTGATCCCGAACAAATACAAAAATGCTCAATCCCACAGCGAAAAAGTTCCTCGATGATCAGTGATGCCCACAAAGAGTTCAATGTGGAAAAGGAATTTTCAATGTATCTTTTCATATAATCCCAAGGAATAAAATTGCTCAATTCGCAAATTTCGAACCGGTCCCTGCAATCTTTTGAAAGGCCAAAATTCAAGCGACAAATCTACCCGGGTGTTCAGTCTCTGTCACCTTATCTTCTTATTTCACAATTGAAGGAGTTGTGGCCCGAGGTGTCGAAAGAGTTTTGTTGCGTTTTTCAATATCAAAAAGATCTCCTGTCCCAGACCGGCGCAAATACCGAGTCTTTCTGTGCCATTGGAGCTGCTGCTGAAATAAGAGTATCGCTCAAAAAAATTCAAATTGAGTACCAGTTTAAAATCGAAAATACCATAATATTTACTCGTAGGATTTCTCACCCCGACAATTCTTTGAGCTATACTTTACTCTTTGAGAACTTGAGTATGGTGGTCGAAAAAGCAAAACAAAAATTAGGCCAATATTTTGAATTTGTAGACGAAGATTTAGCAGCACTTCACTTTTTTGGAGGTTGGAAATCATCGCAAGCCTTTAAAGAAAACAAAGAAATCGCCATTTTTACTTTACCAAAAATGACAATCCATCTCGGAGAAAGGATAGAAATCGGAAGTTTTTTAGATTCTCACTACCCTACGTTTTTCGAGGAACAAATTAATTTTTCTCAGTCTGTTGGTCTTTTCAATCCGTTACCTCTCCATGCATATTCGATTGAGGATACGTCAAATAAATCCGAATATATAAAAAACCTCAAAAATATTCTAGCAACCATCGACAATTCCGGAACCTCCAAGGTAGTGCTTTCCACAAAAAAAAGTATCTGCTTGCGTGGTTCTCCTCCAGATCCAATTCAACTCTCGTCAATGCTTGCAAGTCGTTATGGGCAAGTCTATGATTATTGTTTCCAGTGGAATGCCGGAACGGCCTGGATTGGAGTTTCTCCCGAGGTGCATTTACAAAAATTGCGTCGTCATTTAATCACCAAACCGTTGGCAGGCACCATTAAAGTCAATAAAATAAAAAACCCACCCTCGATGATTGCTGACTTCCTCAAGGATCCCAAAGAAAATCTGGAACATCAATTGGCCGTCAAAGAGATGCTGATGGATTTAAAAAATGTTTGCGAATATGAAACGTGGAGCATTCCTTCCAAAAAGAATTTATTACATCTCAGTTATGCGTGTCACATGAAGAGTGAAATCTATGGCTATTTAAAAGAGGGAGTGGACTCCTTTGAAATATTGCGCTACCTCTATCCTCCGCCGACCATCTGGGGAGTTCCCAAAGATTGGGGAGGCCAAATTATTCAACAATTTGAGCCCTTTGAACGTGATTTTTTCACTGGTTGTTTGGGATACTTCACAGGAAAAGACGATTCCAATTTTGCTTTGGTACTGCGCAGTGGACGCTTGGAAGGAAATCGATTGGACATCTTTGCCGGAAGCGGCATCGTTAAAGATTCCGTTCCGCAGTTGGAATGGGAAGAAACCCAAAACAAGATGAAACCCTTACTATCATTGATCCAACTCAATGCATCACCATAGAAAGGAATTATGGTTTCAGAGATTTTTAACGCAGATCGCTGGAACGTGGTCTCAGGATTCAAATTTGAAGATATTACGTATCATCGCGCCAAGGACCAAGGTACGGTGCGTATTGCTTTCGATCGTCCGGAAGTGAGAAACGCTTTTCGACCACAAACGGTGGACGAGCTTTACGTTGCTTTGAACCATGCCAGAGAAAGCAGTGATGTCGGGGTGCTGCTGCTTACCGGAAATGGTCCCTCTCCCAAGGACCATGGCTGGGCTTTCAGTTCCGGAGGTGATCAAAGAGTGCGAGGTAGAGACGGCTATAAATATGATAACACAGAAAATACCTGCAAAACCGATCTCGGTCGATTGCATATTTTGGAAGTACAAAGGTTGATCCGATTCATGCCTAAAATTGTCATTGCTTTGGTTCCCGGATGGGCGGTTGGAGGAGGACATAGCCTCCATCTCGTTTGTGATTTGACACTGGCCAGTAAAGAACACGCTATTTTCAGGCAAACCGATCCCGATGTCGCTAGCTTTGACGGAGGATACGGATCTGCATACCTCACGCGAATGATTGGCCAAAAACGCGCCAGAGAGATTTTCTTTTTAGGATTTAATTATTCGGCACAAGAAGCGTTTGAAATGGGCATGGTCAATAAAGTCGTCCCTCATCGAGATTTGGAACGCGTGGGGCTGGAGTGGGCTGAAATTATTTTGAGTAAAAGTCCAACTGCCCAAAGAATGTTGAAATATGCCTTCAATCTCGTCGATGATGGAATGGTGGGACAACAATTGTTTGCCGGGGAAGCCACACGATTGGCCTATGGCACAGCCGAAGCGCAAGAAGGTAGAGACGCATTCCTCGAAAAACGTGAACGTGAATTTTTTAAGTTTCCCTGGCATTTCTAAATGAGGCATCGAGAAAGATGCAGAATGAAATTTTGAAAACAATCGAAGGCATCAATTTCTTTCTGTCAATTCAAAATCCTTGCAATGGACATTCAAACAATTCAAATTTTTCGATATCAACTTCCTTTTGTCAAACCCCATATTCTTGGGAAAGAAAAGTGCTATGGAAGAGAGGGATTGATCGTCCGCTTAGTTGCTTCTGAAACCATTCATGCTTTTGGAGAAATAGCACCGCTACCCGGTTTTAGCAGGGAGACCCTCGCAGAGAGTGAAAGTAAACTCATTCGCGTTTGCCAGTCCCTCTCAGACCATTCAATCCCTGAAGACCTCTATCAACTCCAGGAAATCATCAGTCATCTACTACCTGATATCGAAACAATTCCTTCCGTCAGGTTTGGTCTGCAAATGGCTATACTCAATCTCCTTTCGGCAGTCCAACAGCGCCCAGTTGCCCAATTGCTTCGTTCAGACTGTCAGTTGTCACTCGAAATGATTCCTCTACTCACAGGTACGCCTGATAAAATAAGGGCTAAAGCTACCGAAATAGCCTCCATCCCTCATTTGAAGAGCGTGAAAATCAAAGTGGGTAGGTATCCCGTGCAAGATGAAATCAATTTGATTCGAGACCTTCGTAAAATCTTGGGTGCCAGGCAAATTCGCTTGGATGCCAATCGCCTGTGGAATCTGGAAACAGCAATCCGTTTTGGAAACCACGTCGTGGATTGTGATGTTTTATATGTAGAAGAACCTCTTCCCCAACTCGACCAGTGCCTGCAATTTGCTCACAAAACAGGTATCGGCTTTGCTTTGGATGAGACGTTGCACCATGCAAATTATCAGTTTGAATGGCAAAAAGGATTGCGGGCCTTGATTGTGAAACCAATGCTGATGGGAAATATTGAAAAAATCATGAAAATCGCGCAAGATGCGCGATCGCATCATATTCCCACCATTATCAGTTCCTCATATGAAAGTAGCCTGGGACTGACCATGTTGGCAAATTTGGCAGCAGCAATCGATTCCGATGTGCCGGTGGGATTGGATACTTATGGTATGTTTCAACATGATCTCCTGGAACCAGGATTTTGCCACAAGAACGGGACTCTCTCTCTGAAATTGCTGGAATCGAGAAAAAATTGCATTCAAAATTTTCGCTTGAAATTGCTTTGGCAAAGCAAACCGGCTTCCAGTTAATTCAAATGTTGCTTACCTTCCCTTGCACAAGTGGAAAAATTTTAAGGATGAATCCACGGTCCTCAAACGATTCTTCAGGTTGGCTGATTTAACCAGAAACAGCATGAACCTGAACCTCTTGTTCCAAGCGCTCTTGCTGAACGTTAGCGTGCGACAAGAGGTCGTTTGTCCCAATGGTACAAACTTGACGAAGAAAAAAAATAGCGATTCTCCGGAAGGAAAAAGTGACGGTCTCCTCCCCGTTTTCACGAGGACAATTTTGGTGTGCTTACCTATTGAAAGGATTAATCAGCCGGGCGAGGAGGCCTCGTTTGCGTTTCGCAGCGGTACCGTAACTGCCCTCACCACCTCGCAGTCGGGGATCGAGCAGATCGCGCATGGCATCGCCAAACATGTTGAGGGAATAGACGGTAATCGTCAGGCAAAGCCCTGGCCAGAGCGCCAGCCAGGGGGCCTGCTCCATGTATAGACGTCCTTCCCGACTGAGCAGACCTCCCCAGCTGGGAAACTCGACGGGCAGCCCGAATCCGAGGAAGCTCAGCGACGCCTCGGCAATGATGACCCCACCAATGTTGATGCTGAAGACGATGATGATCGGTGCCATGATATTGGGCAGGACATGGCGGATCAGGATCAGGCTCGTGGGGGTGCCCACCGCTTTGGCTGCCAGAAAATAGTCATTCTCTTTGATACCGATCACGGCGCTTCTGATGGTTCTGGAACCCCCGATGCCTCCGGATACGCCCAGGACCACGATAATCTGGAGGAGACCCTGGCCGACGATGGACATGATGGTTAACAAGAGCAGCAGTCCCGGGAAAGCCATCCAGGCATCGACAAAGCGCTGCATCACCAGGTCCGGTTTGCCACCCAGGAATCCGGAAGTGCCACCGATCAGGACCGCGACGATCACATTGAGCGCCGTTGCGGCCAGCCCGACGGATAACGAAATGCGCGCCCCGACGATCAGGCGGCTCAGGAGGTCTCGTCCCAAATGGTCAGTCCCCAGGAGATACCGGGCAGAGGAGCCCTGCATCCTGTCTGGAAGGTGTCGTTTTCCATATTCATGGGGTGCTAGAACTTCGGCAAAGATCGCCACCACAATAAAGAGCAAGACGATCATCCCGCAGGCCGTCCCCAAGGGCTTCTCCCGCCATAGCCTGATCAAGAAATCCGCAAACCGACCCCGTCGCTTAGGCTCACTACTCATACCGCACCCTCGGATCCAAGAAGGCATAAAGCAGGTCGATCATGAGATTGATCCCAATCACTGCGGTTCCGAAAAACAGGTTGATTCCGGAGACTACCGGGTAGTCTCTGTCATTGAGGGCATCCAGCAGGAGACGACCGAGTCCCGGCAGGTTGAAGATGTTCTCGATAATCACGGAGCCTCCGACCAGGATTGGCACCTGGAGGCCGATGGTGGTCACGATCGGGATGAAGGCATTCTTGACGGCGTGTCTCACGACAACCACCCGCTCCTTGAGACCCTTGGACCAGGCGGTGCGGATATAGTCTTGCCTGAGCACCTCCAGCATCATCGTGCGCGTCATCCGCATGGTGGTGGCGGCAAGGTAGGTCCCCAGAATCAGGCTGGGGATGAAGAACATCCCCAGATTCCCCAGCGGGTCTTCACTGAACGTAATCAGCCGCATCGGCGGGGACCAGCCCCACCAGATAGACGGGTAGATTATCACCATGAGGGCGAGCCAGAAGTTGGGCGTTGCCAGGCCCAGGATGGCGATGGAGCGGCCGGCGTAGTCCACGGCCGTATCCTGGCGAATCGCCGAGTAGATGCCGACGGGGAGCGCGATCACCAGCCCGATGACGATGGACATGACACCCAGCTCAAGGGTGACTGGCAATCTCCCCAATATCTTCTCCTCTACCGACCAAACGCCCATCAGGGAGTCGCCCAGGGTGCCGTGCCGGAGAATATCTCCCATCCAGCGTCCATACTGCACGTAGACAGGCACGTCCAGTCCCAGCATACGCTCAAGAGCTTCACGGTCAATGTCGCCATCCCAATCCATCTTAGCCACCATGACGTCTATGACATCGCCCGGGATGAAGCGGACCGCGAGAAAGACCAGGATGCTCAGGATGAACAGGGTGGGGATGACCAGCAACAATCGCCTGATGATATAGGCTCTCATCAACCCTAATGCCCCATTTCTTTCTTCAGCTCACTGTCAATCCAGAGGCGGGATAAGATAGAACGATCCATATATGAAAGCCAGACTTCACCGTTAAAGCCGATGACCCACGGCTGGTGCGCCATGTAGCTTCCAGCTTTAGGACCCCATATCCACCAGTGGTTCTTTATAGTGTACATATCCACCTCTTTGACCAGCTCCTGCCGCTCCTCTTCGGAAGTAGTGGCTTCGGCGGCTTCAATAAGGGCATCCAACTCAGGGTACCGGATTCCGTGTAAGTCTGTACCGCTCGAGTGTACGATGTTGCGTACTTCAGACAACGGAGGATTATTGCTGCCCAAAAGGTGAAACATCAGACCTTCCCAAGTACGGTTTACTCGAGTAGCGCCACCACTTGCTTCATCCAATACGTTGATCTTTACATCAACGCCAATATCAGCCCAGTAGGTGGCAGCTAATTCACTATAACCTAAATCAAATCTATGGAAATGGTTCAACACGGTCTTGAATCGAGTTCCGTCGGCGCCGCGGGGGTATCCTGCCTCATCAAGGAGCTTCCCGGCAGCTTCCGGGTCATACCGGTAGTATTGCTTGACCTCTTCGGGCCACTCTTCAAAGGGGGTGAAATACCCGGTGATGCCTTCCCCTATCAGCCCCTGAGGCTGCCACATTGCCGTGCCCTTGTAGTAGGTATTGTTAATGCCCTTGAGGTCTAGAGCCATCTGCATCGCCTGGCGCACCCTGACATCGTCAAAAGGCGGCTTGCTCGCGTCCGGAGCATAACTTTGGTCCGAACGGTGAAACACCGGGTGCAGCACGATTTCGGGGTTGCTCTTCCGGAGGCTCTCGACTACTTCGACCGATACTATATGCGCCCAACCAGCAGGGGCACCGATGAAATCAATCTTACCAGAGCGCAGTCCCGCCAGACGGGTCGCTTTCTCCATGATGAAAAGGCCCTGCATCTCGTCAATATAGGGCAGACGATTCCCCGGATACTTCTCGTCGTCTTTCCAGTAGCCAGTATTCTTCTGCAAGGTAAAGGAGCTGCCCTCGGTCCAGTCTGTAAGGAAATAGGGCCCGGTACCGACCAAATTCCTCCAGTCCTTCACGTCACCGTACTGCTGGATGACCTCAGGGGCGTTCATATAGGTAAGGCTCATGCCGAGATACTTTACAAGAGCATCGCTGCTAGGCTCGGCCAGCTTGATAACAACCGTGTATCTGTCGGTGGCCGTTACCGACTCGCCAGGTGGCTGCTGATACTTAAAAGGGCTCGGTCCGGCTTCGGCAAAGTCGCCCAAGCCCAGCAGTCGCTGAAAGTTGAATTCGACATCAGCAGCAGTAAACTCTCTCCCGTTCATCGGTGCCTTGTTTTGCCAATTAACCCCTTTGCGGATTTTAAAGATAATCGTCAGGGGGTCGGGCGTGTCCCAGCTCTCAGCCAGATGCGGTCTAAAGAGGGATAGAGGCTGGTAATTGCTTTTGAAGGAAAATACGTCCCTATCTATTGCCCAGTCCATGTTTCCCAGCTTCTCTACAGTGTGGCCGGAGACCAATGCTGCGATAGACCAGAAATGGGTGTCAGCATTCTCTGGCTCGGATTCCAAGACAAAGGTCAATGTCCCGCCATACTCAGGTGCACTCACCATTTTACCAGTGGTCGGATCTTTGACCATCTTCTTCTCAGCCCCAACGGCCGAACTGACCCCGAGGGTGGCCACCATCAGGATGAAAGCCAGCAGGGTTGTCCTGAAGGTTGATTTGCTTTTTTGTCGATTCATTTGATTCCTTTCTGCTTTTTGATTAAAAAGCCAAGATGAAGGGTTGTTTGGAATAGCGATTTTCGATTTCATAAGATTCTCCTTAAAAAATAAATGGTAGCTATTCAGGTCTCTGAAAAACCCGTTTAGTTAAATATCATTAAAAAGATTCCCGGAGAGGAGCGATCGTTTTCAAGTCCTCCCACGATATGGTTCCATCGATCGGGAATCTTCTCTTTCACTAAAACAACTTTAGTGAAGGTATGATTTTGGCAATATATATATTTAGCTTAATGTCAACCCCCAAATGAAAAAAATGCAGGATTCGTAAAAAAAATTAAAAATCTATCAATCAGGGAGATCCGCTTCTTTACGATCATGAGCCAAAAAGCGAAGGTTCATTCCACAATCCCATGTTTTTTTCAATGGCGATAATGATCGTAAGCGCTTTGCTTGGGAGGTAAATCAGAGTGTTAAGCGCTCTTGCTTCCATGGCTCTCGTTCTTTTTCAAAGAGTTGACTGGCTTCTTGAAAAGCCTCGAGGTGGGGAATTGATGAAAGGGAATCAATTTATTTTTGAACTTTCGAGAGCATAAAGTCCTTTCTGGATTCTACGCCACGCAAAATCTGTGCTTAAATCGATGGGTTCTCTGAAGATACCTGAATAGTTACTTCAGGATTAAATTGGAATTCTACAGAACCTTATAATCTTTATTTTTCGTATTGAAAAATTTTATTTTATCCTCTATTTTTCAGAGGAAATGATTTCGGTCGGACTTTATGCAATCAAAGGAGTACGTTCAATGAAAATCACCAATGTCAAAGTAGAACTCTTCAGTTGGAAATCGGAACCATGGAACGTGGGAAGACCGGGTAAAACCCCCATAGGCAGTTCCTTTGGTCAAACCAAACAACTGGGAATCGTAACGGTTGAAACCGATGAAGGGATCAGCGGCAATGCTTTTCTGGGAAACTCACAAATTGGTGCGGATCATTTTGTTCCAGGTCTCCTCGAATTCATCAAACCCCGAATCATGGGACGTAATCCCCAAGACATTGGTAAACTCTGGGGCGAGATGTGGAAACGCAGTCGCCTGGTATCACCCCACCTCATTGGAGCAATCGATATCTGTTTGTGGGATATCAACGGTAAGCTTGCCGGGATGCCTGTTCACCGACTGATCGGCACTTGCAAGGATGAAGTACCCGCCTATTCCAGTACGGCGTATCATGAGACTATAGAAGGTTATGTAGAAGAGGCTATCCACTTCAAAGAATCGGGCTGGACTGCGCACAAGATTCACCCCCACGGTGACCCGAAGACTGACATCGAAATTTGCCGTGCAGTGCGGGAGGCTGTGGGAGATGAGATGAAGCTGATGCTTGACTCGATGTGGGCCTACTCATATGAGGATGCTCTGCGGGTGGGACGAGCGATTGAAGCACTTAACTATTATTGGTACGAAGATCCCTTGTTGGAAGAAGATATTTACAATTATGTCAAGCTCAACAGCAAACTGGACATCCCCCTTATTTGCACCGAATTCGCCCCTGGACGCTTATATGGCATGGCTACATGGATCACGCAAAATGCCACGGATATGTTACGGGGCGACGTGGCAATCACAGGAGGTATCACTCCTTTGATCCGGCTTTGTCATCTCGCAGATGGGTTCCACATGAAATGCGAAATTCATCATGGTGGAAATTCACTGAATAACGTGGCCAATTTACATGTCACGATGGCAGTGCCCAATTGTGAATTTTACGAAGTTTTTCCTTGCACCGGGGCCAATAAATATGGCTTGGTATCAGACATTGAAGTAGACGATAAAGGTCTGGTATATGCGCCCACCAAGCCTGGATTGGGATATGAAATCGATTGGGATCTCGTCAAAAGGGAACACACGGCGACTGCTGAATAAAGAGTAGAATTAAATTGGATGATATTTAAATCAGATTTTTTTTGACTGAATGTAATCGAATAAACGAAAGGAAACCTGGATGTTTTTTGAATTACGCCAATACCGCATGAAGGCAGGGCAGAAGGAAAATTGGGTACAGTATATGGAAAAGGAGATTATCCCCTACCAAGTCTCAAAAGGGATGGTCATTTTAGGAAGTTTTGTTGCTCAAGAAGAAAAAGACCTTTACGTCTGGATTCGACGATTTGAAAGCGAAGAAGAACGCAAGCGATTGTATGAAGCCGTTTACGAAAACGATTATTGGAAAAATGAAATCGGTCCACGTGTGGTTGAAATGATTGATCCCGATGAAATCCACGTCACCCGATTGGAAGCCACCCCGAAGTCCGTCATTCAATAGCGATAGTTTGGAAACCCTGCAGACTCAAATCTTTACTTAAAACTCCAAACTTCCAAGCTCGACCCCGTCATTACATATAAAAACGCATTGACGACGGTATGCTTGCAATGTACATTCCTGGCTCCCTGGACAGCGTAATGCTTAAAAAATGTTCAAAGTTTTTCTGCAAGTTCGTCCATGAAGTTCCCCACCTGTCGGGTTGTGTTTGATCTTGTCCTATTTTCTGTGTTACCCATTGAAATATTACACTATTTCATCATGGATGAGATCATTTTCCAAAACCCATCGATCATCTTTGGTTTTACATTTCATTGAATTGCTCATGTTACAACGCATCCATCAGTGGTTTCATAAAAAAGCATGTCTTGAAGCTATCCAAATCCTGAAACAGCAGGTCAACGCAGAGTTAGCACAACAAAATTTTAAAGCCGCAAAAAAAACGTTAATGCAGATCATCACACTAGACGCTGACGAGGAGGAGGCTTTGATAACATTGTGCAAAGTGTTGTTGCAGCAAGGCAAATTTGAAGAAAGCTACCAGGTGTTGCAACGGGTAACTGATTTGAATACGAAACATTGCCAGCAGGTATTGGCTTTCGTTCAGGCATATGAAGATTCGGGCATGCTTGAAAAAATTGAAGAGTTGTTACTGATGGCTATTCAAAAGGCACCGCATATGCTAGAATTACGTCTTTGTCTGGCACAGCATTTATTCGAACAGACCCGCCACACTGAAGCAGAAACACAGTTGCTTGCCATTCTAAAAAAGGAACCCGAGCACCTGCAGGCTCATATTGGTTTGGCCTACTGCTATTTAAAAACTGGAAGCAAAACAAAAGCGCTCGGACAAGTGAAAATAATTCGCCAATTAGACGAAAAACAGGCTGAAATTCTGATTTCGGCAATTTATGAAAATGTGCAAAATTTCAATTGAATACCTCCCTCTTTAATTCAACATGGAAGAATCCTTGACCGGAAAACAAAAACGATATCTGCGTCGATTGGCTCACTTGATGAATCCCTTGATCAGTGTAGGAAAAAACGGTTTGTCTCAAACAATATATGATCAAATTGACCAATATTTATCAGAACATGAATTGATCAAAATCAAAATTTTGAATTCGTGTCCAACGAATAAGAAAGAATGTTTTCAAAAAATATCAATGCGAACTCGCTCCCAGATTGCGCAAATAATCGGACGGACTTTGATCCTGTATCGAGCTCATCCCGATGAGCCAGTTATTCAATTACCCCCAGCGACTTGAAACCCTCATACCTCATTCGACAAAATTGTTGCTTTGGGCGCCGACTTAGCGAACTGCGGGAAAATGATGATGAATACGCCAGGACACTCATATTACAGAAGATAAATGTCGAACGCAAGTTAAATTAAATTTAAAAGGTTTCAATGTCTCGCATTTTCTATATCACGACTCCCATTTATTACGTGAATAGCCATCCCCATATCGGGCATGCCTATACTACTATTGTAGGGGATATATTTCGCCGTTTTCGACGATTATTTGGCGAAGACACTTATTTTTTAACTGGAACTGACGAGCATGGTCAGAAAATTGCGGAATCGGCAAAAAAATCCAAGATCACGCCTCAAGCTTTTGTGGACCAAATTTCTCGAGAGTTTCAAAACCTTTGGCCTCAGCTCCATATCCAATACGATCAGTTCATTCGGACAACCAATCCTGATCATAAAAAGCGCGTACAACAGGTTATGCAAAAAATTTATGATCAAGGGGAAATATATTTCAAACAATATGAGGGATTGTATTGCGTAGGATGCGAACGATTCATGGATGAAGCTGAATTGACGGATGGCAAGTGTCCCGACCATCAAGTGGAGCCCCAGTTACATCAGGAGGAAAACTACTTTTTTAAAATGAATGTCTACCAAGAATGGTTAGTTCGTGAACTCGAAACAAATGAAGACTGGATATATCCCAAAAGATATCGTACGGAAGTTTTGAATTTTTTGAAAAAGCCCCTGCAGGATTTATGTATTTCACGACCGAAAAAACGGCTCAGCTGGGGTATTGAGCTTCCATTTGATTCGAACTTTGTCACATACGTATGGTTCGACGCACTGCTTAATTATCCAAATGCCTTGGGCTGGCCGGATGAACAACTCTATAGAAAATATTGGCCTCAGGCTCATCATTTGATTGGTAAAGATATCCTCAAGACCCATGCGATTTATTGGCCCTGTATGCTTAAAGCAGGAGGTCTTCCTATGTTTAAAAAATTAGTGGTCAATGGTTTTTGGATTAGCAGTGGTTCGAAAATGAGCAAATCCATAGGAAACGTTGTGAACCCTCTTACCATGAAAGATCGTATTGGTACCGATCCCTTGCGCTATTTTTTAGCACGAGACATGGTTTATGGCGAAGACGCAAATTTTACGGAAGAATTACTACTGGTACGCTATAATGGGGATTTGGCCAATAACATTGGCAATCTGATCAATCGTTGTATCAGTATGAGTCGCCGAAATTTCAACAACCGTATTCCACAAAAAGATGTATTGAAAGATTTGGAAAAAGAACTCCACAATCGATTTGCTCGGGACGTGGCACTGGTACAAAAGCACGTGATGGGTTTTCAATTGCATCGCGCCTTGGAACTGGTCGCTATGATGAGCAGTCGGGTCAACAAATACATCGATACGACGACCCCGTGGAAGCTGGCCCAAGAAGGCAATCATAAGCGCTTGGGAACCGTTCTCTACACAGCTTTGGACGCGGTCCGAATCCTTGTACAATTGTTATTTCCGGTGATGCCCGAAAAAATGAATACGGCCTGGCAAGCGCTTGGACTTTCGATTAATACCTTGGAAAATGCTCAACTGGAAATCGGGCTTTTGCCAGAGGGACTGAAGTTACCCAAACCCTTTCCTTTGTTTCCGAAGATCACGAAGAATTCTTCAGTAGATGCATCCCGGCCGCCAATTACTTCCATGCGCTCATCCGAGACTGATGTAACTCGCGATGAAGTGTCTATTGAAGAATTTGCCAGAATCGAATTAAAAGTTGGTCGCATTGTCTCATGCCAGTCCGTGAAGCAATCAGACAAGCTTCTCCATGCTTATGTGGATGTGGGAGAAGGAAAACCTCGCTCCATAGTTTCGGGGATTGCTGAATGTTTCAAACCTGAGAGCTTAGTGGGAAGACAGGTAGTGGTAGTCAGCAATCTTAAATCAGCAAAGTTGCGCGGCGTGATCTCTGAAGGAATGATTCTCTGTACAGAGGATGATGGGCGTTACATGCTCGTGGAACCTCCTGAAGAAGCCTCTCCAGGGACCCCCATCCGTTGAAAGTGCGGATATTTTTTTGTAAGAATCACCATGCATGATTATTCCCAGATCTCCGCAAAATTGGTAAAACGTTACAACCGACCCGGTCCCCGTTATACCAGCTATCCCACTGTGCCTCATTGGGAGCGTGGGCAGTTCAATGAGGATTATGCCGGGTATTTACAAAAAGAGGGCAAAAAAGAAACCCCGCTTTCCTTGTATATCCATATCCCTTTTTGCAGCCGTCTTTGCACTTTTTGTGGCTGCAATCGTTTTATCACTCGTGATGACCATCTCGTAGAAAATTATCTGCAAGCTGTTTCAGATGAATTGCGGCAAACCGCTCGTCACTTAGGAAACCGTAATAGAGTCAAACAATTACATTTGGGAGGGGGTACACCGACTCATCTCAATGTCGACCAACTGCAAAGGCTTCATAAAATGGTTGCGGATCATTTTGAGCTTGATCCGAATGGAGAAATGGCATTGGAAGCCCATCCACGGGTTACGCGTAGTGAGCAACTAGAGGCTTTGTATGCGTTAGGATTCAGACGGATCAGCTTCGGTGTTCAAGACCTGGATCTCCAAGTACAGCATGCGATAAACAGGGAGCAAACTATAGAGCAGACTCAGCATACGTTTTATGAATCGCGTAAATTGGGATATTCCAGTATCAATATGGACCTGATTTATGGCTTACCGTGTCAAACCATGGAAACTTTTCAGACCACCATGGAGACTGTCAATTCTATGAAACCGGACCGTCTGGCAATCTACAGTTTCGCTTATATCCCAAATATGTTTCGTCACCATGAACGTGCAATCAAAGAAGAAGACTTACCCTCCGCAGAAGAAAAAATCGCCATTTACCTGGAGTCCATTCAATATTTTACTCAAGCAGGTTACCAGATGATTGGCATGGACCATTATGCCAAACCAGATGACGAATTGGCAATTGCTCAAAAAAATCACACCCTTCACCGTAATTTCATGGGATACACGACTCTACGGGGATTGACGCAAATTGGAGTAGGCGTGTCGGCCATCTCGGATTTTGGAAATGGCTACTTCCAAAAGGAAAAGAATTTGAATGCCTATATGCAAGGGATCGTTCAGGGACAAATGCCGACCATCCGTAAACGAATTTTGAATGCCGATGACTCACTACGGAGGGAAATAATTGAAACGCTGATGTGCCAGTGCTTTCTTCCTGTCCCTGAAATTGAAGAAAAATATCAAATCGAATTCTGTGAATACTTTAAAGATGCCTGGGACGTTATGCGGATATTTGAAGCAGAAGGATTGTTGGAATTGAAGCCGGAAGGGATTGAATTGAGTCAGCGTGGTGTCCTGTTCATGCGCAATATTGTCATGCCCTTTGACCGTTATCTCGACCAGAACACCAGAATTCTCCATTTTTCAAATACCATCTGAATCGAAAATATTCATTCAACTATCCAAGCAAAGAAATTTTTCCCTTTAAGAGCAGCTGAAGACATAAAAAAAGCTGTTTGTCGCCCTACTTGAATCGCGACCATAACATCTATGATAGAACATCCATTTCCAGAGAAAATCAGTAAAAAGGAAATCAATGACTTTTTCCAGGTCCAGTTTCAAGGTACTGTTCATATAGTGGATTCTCCGGAGAAAATCAAACCGGCGCTGACTTGCCTGAATAAAGAATTGTGGCTTGGATTTGATACGGAAACCCGCCCATCTTTTCATAAAGGAAAACGAAACGCGGTCTCATTACTGCAATTGTCCACCTCTCGGGAAGTTTTTCTTTTTCGTTTGAACTACCTTCATTTGCCTGCCGCATTGAAAAAACTCTTCGAAAACGAGAAGATTATTAAACTCGGAGTGGCCTTGCATGAAGACATCCAAGCCTTGCAAAAATTGGCCAATTTTGAACCCAAAGGATTCTTGGATTTTGTACAGATTGCAAAAAAGCTGGGATTAAAAAATTCTGGATTGAGGAGTTTGGCGGCAATTTTTCTAAGAGTGCGTATTTCCAAAGGTACGCGTTTGTCGAATTGGGAAAGCCAAAAATTGACCCCCGCTCAAATTACTTATGCGGCAACCGATGCCTGGATTTGTCGGGAAATGTACATGCGGTTACGGTATTCAGGAGTACCTGAGGAAATCTTGCAGGTGCCATCAAATACACCGAACCGTAAAAGGAAAAAGGAAAGTTTACAAATTCACTCAATGTTAGAATATTAAGTTTTGCCTCTGATGGGGGAATAGTTGCACAGAAAAAAAATAAAGAAGATATTGCCGCCAGACCGTGTGAAGCGCTTTTGTACCTGTCTCTCCAGGTGGGATAACGTTTAAGAATTTCAGGCTTCCTTCATTGAAGGCATGCTCACCATTCTCAGGGACAAATCCCCTTACAATGCAATAAGGTAGCAAAAGAACTCATCACGAGAATCGCAGGAACATCTCCAGCAAATCATTGTTTTTTGTGTATATATCATAAGCGCTCCTTCAAATTCCCCCTGATACCAGATGGTAACTTGCAAAAAGGACTCAAGATGCTTTCATCAATTTTTTTTTTCGATAATGTGGTCTAATTGTTGACAGATAGACACCAAACTTTCTCGGGCAGACTCGGACATGTATTCTCTGTTACGCTGGATATTCAATAATTCGTCAGCTAAATTCAATGCAGTTAACACAGTCAAACTCATCAGATTAAAGGAATCTGAATTGGCTGCAACTTCATCAATTTTTTCACTGAGAAATGCTTCAACCCGGCGAATACGCTCTTCTGAGTATTTGCTGGAAACCGAAAATTGATGCCCTTTGATGTTGATTTTGAATTGTTTCAATTCATGTTGGAAATCATTCGCCATACTATTAAAAAACTACTAACTAGTCATCACAAGTGCTATGGTTTAAGAAGCAAAAGTTAACAGTTTTTAGAGAGGAAAGCAACGTCCTTTTGATAAAATTTTTATAAAATCTGGTGGATGGGATCAAGTCATGAAACACGCAAGAATTCCTCTTACTGCAGAGAGCAAACTGGAGTTTGCCGGATTGTTGATCATGCACCGGCTTGTTTCCGAGGGTGAGCGTATCCATTCTTCTTTTATGGAAAGCAACGACCGACTGGTGGAACCCTACTTGGATACATTGGAAGACAAAGGTTTGGTGCAACGCGGTAGTGAATATTATTATGAACCTACCGAAAAGGGAAAACAGTTTTATCAAAAATTGATAGATCAAAGGCTTGCTTATGCCCAACACTTCGAAATTTATGAAAGGGTTGATCTGGAAACCGGAACTTTTGCCAATCCTCAAACGGATTTTCTGGAAGATCAACGTTGGGCGGATCTGCGGGTTGCCGTTGCCGAATATAAAGGAGTGGATCCTTACTACATGGTTTTTTTAGCTATGCTCAGTGACGAACACTTCTTTGAAAACCACAACTGGCGATTTGATTTGGGGATGGGGAATCTATTTGAAGAAATGGAAAAAATCGTCCAGGAACAAATTTCCGAAGAAGATCTCGCATATGAAGATGAAGTAGGATTTGTTCCCGGACACGACGTATTGCAAGATGTTATCCATCAAGGAGATCAAATCAGCAAAAAACGCTTCAAAGCCCAACAAGAACGGGAAGCGCTGGAAGAAAGACGAGCATTGCGAGAAATGGAAGAAATATCAATTATAGACGAACCTGGATGGCTATGGAGATGATGCAGCAAGAAGCCCCCCAACCGATTTTTCTGAAAGACTATAAGCCCTCCGATTATTTGATTGATCAGGTGGAATTGGATTTTGATTTGGGTGAAGAGGTGACCCGGGTGAAGTCTCAATTGTCCGTGCGACGCAATGCATCGCAATCTCATCCAATCCCGCTTGTTTTGGATGGAGAAGCACTCTTCTTACGCGCCCTTCGTATGGACGGTCGTGTTTTGGCAACAAGTGAGTATCGGGTTGACGAGAAAAGTTTACGTATCAATAAAGTTCCAAAGTCCTTTGTATTGGAAATTGAGACTGAGATAAAACCACAGGAAAACACGGCGTTGGAGGGACTTTACAAATCCAGTGGCAATTTTTGTACGCAATGTGAAGCCGAAGGATTCCGCCGGATCACGTATTTTATTGATCGTCCTGATGTGATGGCCCGCTATAGCACTAAGATCACTGCCAATCAGGAAAAATATCCGGTTTTGCTTTCCAATGGAAATTTGCTCGAAAAAGGCTTACTACCAGATGGACGCCATTGGGTCAAATGGCAAGATCCCCATAAAAAACCATGCTACTTATTTGCCCTGGTTGCCGGAGATTTGGTTTGTCAGGAAGATTTCTTCATAACTTGTGGAGGCCGCAAGGTGACTTTGCGGATATTCGTTGAAAGAGTGAATGCTGATAAATGTGAGCACGCCCTTCGCTCGCTTAAAAAAGCAATGAAATGGGATGAAGAGGTTTATGGACGTGAGTACGATTTGGATGTCTATATGATTGTGGCAGTCAATGATTTCAACATGGGAGCCATGGAAAACAAAGGGCTCAATATATTCAATTCAAAATACGTGCTCGCTAAGCCGGAAACTGCAACGGATCAAGATTACAGTGCTATCGAAGGAGTGATTGCGCACGAGTACTTTCACAATTGGACAGGAAACCGGATCACCTGTCGAGATTGGTTTCAACTGAGCCTGAAAGAAGGGCTGACAGTATTCCGGGATCAATGTTTTTCGGCAGATATGGCATCGTCCACAGTGCAAAGGATTAACGATGTGCGTGGACTGCGAACTGTGCAGTTTGCAGAAGATGCGGGGCCCATGGCCCATCCGATTCGCCCGGAATCTTATATGACCATCAACAATTTTTATACTACGACCGTTTACAATAAAGGCGCGGAAGTAATACGCATGATGCACCAAATCTTGGGCACCAAGGGATTTCGACTTGGTATGGATCTGTATTTTGAGCGCCACGACGGACAAGCCGTCACTACGGATGATTTTGTAAAGGCGATGGAAGACGCGAATGGAATCGATCTAATTCAATTTCGTAATTGGTACAGCCAAGCCGGGACACCGGAAGTGGTTGTGCAAACCGATTATGATACCTCTGGAAAAACTTATAGACTGACTTTTCAACAGTCCTGTGAACCCACACCGAATCAACCCCATAAACAACCTTTTCACCTACCCATTGCCATGGGACTTCTCGATCCGGAAGGGAACGACTTCCCCCTTCAACTAGCAGGAGAAGATCGGCCGACGGCCTCCACCACTCGGGTGTTGAATCTTCGGCAACCGAAAGAGTCATACCTCTTTGTTGGCATAGATCAGAAGCCGGTGCCGTCCCTGCTACGAGGGTTTTCTGCCCCCGTAAAGTTACGTTTTGATTATTCGGATGAAGAATTGGCTTTTCTAATGGCAAATGACCATAATCTTTTCAACCGTTGGGAAGCCGGACAACGACTTGCCATCAAAACGATGCTGGAATTGGTGGCCGACTACCAACAACAAAAATCTTTGCTGCTCAATCAGTCGTTTTTGTCAGCATTCCGTAAGATTCTCACTGCTCCTGCGCAGGATAATTCGTTGATAGCAGAAATCCTGAGTTTGCCTTCGGAATCCTACCTGGCAGAAATGATGGAGGTGATCGACGTGGACGCTATTCATCATGTGCGGGAATTTGTGAGGTTATCTCTGGCTCGAGAATTTGAAGACGCATTTTTTGATATCTACCACAAGAACCGGGAAGCAGGACACTATCGGCTTGACACCGACGCGATGGCCAATCGTCGTTTGAAAAACACCAGTCTTTCTTACCTTGCCCTATTAAATGACCCAATCGTCTATAAACATTCACTGGAACAGTTCCGGTTTGCAGGCAATATGACAGACACACTGGGAGCGCTTTATGTCTTGGTTCTCAACAAATCGCCTCATCGGGACCAGGTTTTGTCCGAATTTTATGAAACCTGGCAAGCCGATCCTCTAGCGGTAAACAAATGGTTTTCTGTCCAGGCTTTGGCTCCTTTTCCCGGGACTATGCAGAAGGTAAAAAAATTAATGGACCATCCTGCATTTGAGATAAAAAATCCCAATAATGTGCAGGCCCTGATTGGTACGTTCAGCAGTGGCAATCCTTTGTGTTTTCATGAATTGAGTGGAATGGGTTATCAATTTATAGCAGATTGCGTTTTACAACTCGATGCGCTCAATCCCCAAATTGCTGCGCGTTTGTCTGTGAGTTTGAGCCGCTGGCAGCGATATGATTTGCAACGACAGGAAGGGATGAAATGCCAATTGGAACGCATCGCGCGAGCTTCGAAGTTATCCAAAGATGTATATGAAATTGTGAGAAAAAGCCTGGCATCTTGAGTATTATAATTGATCTCATTAAACCACCAGCTCTGCTGGTGCGAACCTAATAAGCTTTGCCGGTCAGACATGAGAAACGTATCCGTGTCCGTTAGCCGTGCTCGTGCTCGTGAACGGTCAGTGAATTCGACGGCACATTTTGGTTAACATAGAAACAATGCGATGAAGTAACTGTTTCCCTTCGTCAAATAAAGGAGGCTGGATGATCTTCAACACGTTTAAAACATCGAGAATAGCAGCGCATTCCATTGCGGAACCTCGGGCAAATGCATAGAATCGTTGCTTGTCAGCAAAGGAATTTTTTCCACAGCCTTCTGCGATATTGAGAGGAATCGACCATGAGGCCCTTTTCAGTTGGTCAACTAAGGCTGAGTATCCTTTTGGCAATGTTTCGTTGACTTGGACAGATAACGCTAAAAATTCGATGGAACATTGGTATACATCGAGTTTTTCATGATCTAACATGGCAGCCTTTTTCGTTCACGAGCACGAGCACGTCTTACGATGACGAACACGTTTTGCCCTCATACTGGGGGCCTCTTCAAGCCACCGGCTCTGCCGGTGGTGATGACTTTAATTAATCTCATTAAACCACCAGCTCTGCTGGTGCGAACCTAATTGGCTTTGCCGGTCAGACATGAGAAAGGTATCCGTGTCCGTTAGCCGTGCTCGTGAACGGTCAGTGAATTCGACGGCACATTTTGGTTAACATAGAAACAATGCGATGAAATAACTGTTTCCCTTCGTCAAATAAAGGAGGCTGGATGATCTTCAACACGTTTAAAACATCGAGAATAGCAGCGCATTCCATTGCGGAACCTCGGGCAAATGCATAGAATCGTTGCTTGTCAGCAAAGGAATTTTTTCCACAGCCTTCTGCGATATTGAGAGGAATCGACCATGAGGCCCTTTTCAGTTGGTCAACTAAGGCTGAGTATCCTTTTGGCAATGTTTCGATGACTTGGACAGATAACGCTAAAAATTCGATGGAACATTGGTATACATCGAGTTTTTCATGATCTAACATGGCAGCCTTTTTCGTTCACGAGCACGAGCACGTCTTACGATGACGAACACGTTTTGCCCTCATCCTGGGGGCCTCTTCAAGCCACCGGCTCTGCCGGTGGTGATGACTTACTAAATTTAACCTGAGTTCAAGATAAGCATTTAATCAATTCAATATGTTATGGAATCTTCATCTTAGAGAATCCTTGTCATTCCTGGCTTGACCAGGAATTTTGAGGTATGCAGCCAGCCGGAATTCTGGATCCCTCCCGGACTCGATCCGGGATCACGCGAGGACGACATATACACCAGGATTCTCCTTTATTGAAGATTTATTTCGATCTCAGGCTAATTCAGTATTCTTTCCCGGTGTTGAAGTTAGTAAAAAGTGTTAATATTGATTTGAAAAAATAACTCAGAATTTAATAAACCATAGTTGAACTTTGATTTGTTGATTCATAGGTTTCAAATTTACTATTTGTCTGGCAGGGAATGGTCCGGCAATTGGAAAATCAACCTCAAAACATAAGAATTTTCCACTAAGCATTCGCATAAGAAAAGAGATGATGAATGAGTATGTTAAAGATCGGCTGTTGCGTGAACAACATGAAATAAATAAGAAGTTGCTGGAAGTTCAAAATCGTACGCCCTATGTGAGCACATCCACCAAAGAGTGTCAGCCTCCTGTAAATGAACCGGTTTATGACCTTTATTGGCAGCAGGAATTACTGCATTTAAAGCTCGAACTCCCCGGTGTTTCAGAAGAAAATATTACGGTGGACCTCACCCCCAACTATTTGAGAATCACTGGTAAAGTCAACGAAATAAAAAATCGAGAACAGGCGGAATTTCTTATTTCCAAATGCAAGCAAGGCCCTTTTGAATACTTGCTCAATCTGCCAACTCCGCAGATGATGACTACCCGACCACCGGAACTGAAAAATGGTGTGTTGTACATACAACTCAAATTAAATAATGAGAGTGATGAGAATCGCTGAGGCAAATACCGTTCTGTCGGGGTGTGGCGCAGTCTGGTAGCGCGCATCGTTCGGGACGATGAGGTCGCTGGTTCGATCCCAGTCACCCCGACCAAATATTTATGGTAATCCGTGATTTTCATTTAATCAATTCCTCTTTCCAAGATTCGATGGCGGAAATGAAATTTCAGCTCTAAGAAGTGCGTTCCTGGGAATCACATTATCAGGGCAACAGTAGCAAATTCAGATGAATTCATCCTTTTAACCTCTTTGTTGATGATTCCAGACAAATTCCGGTCGTCCCATGAAATGAAGAAAGAGACACTGAATCCGGATGAGGTCCATTTATGGTTTGTGTTCCCCGAAGAAATTCAGACTCCTGATCTGCTATCCGCATACCAACAGTTATTGAGCAAAGATGAGAAAGTTAAAAAACAGCGTATTCGTTATGAGAGATTGAGACATCAATACTTGATTTCACGTGCCTTTGTCCGTACTACCTTATCTCGCTATTGCTCCACTCACCCAGCCGAGTGGAGCTTCTATAAAAATAAGCACGGTCGACCTGAAATCATTCCAAGAAGGGATGCACCTGAATTGCGCTTCAATCTCTCCCATACACGCGGTTTGATGAGCTGTGGAGTGGCATTGCGAGAGGATATCGGGGTAGATGTGGAAGAGATATGCCAACGAAAAATCTTGTTGGAAATTGCTCAAAAACATTTTTCTGCCAGGGAGGTAGATGATTTATCCAATCTCTTACCCCATCAACAGAAAGATCGCTTTTTTGATTACTGGACTCTCAAGGAATCTTATATCAAGGCTCGTGGTAGGGGTTTGTCTCTGCCTCTCAATCGATTCTGTTTTCAACTTTCCCCAAGCCGGTCTCTCAGCATCTTTTTCGATCCCGGTCTTCGGGAAAATTCAAAGGACTGGCAATTCTGGTTGCTGAAACCAACTCCCCAGCACAAAGCGAGCGTTGCAATCCATCGCCAAACAAATTTCAGGTATTCGCTGGTGATTCGACAAATTGTCCCTTTGTCAATCTCGCGACCGATGGCTTGTCCAATACTCCAACAATCCCGGAACTAAAGGTTTTGTTGGAATACATTGATTGGATCGAACTGTCGTTTTTTTGCGGAGTATGCGCATTAAATAGTCGAATGGAAGTGTTAGTGAGATGGATTGGTATAGGTCGTTTTAGGGTTCAAGATGTTGGGATTGCCATCCAAAATGTAGTTTTGAGCCGCCTTCCATTGATTATCGGTACTTATTGGAGATTCGATTTCAAATCCTGCATCTTTTATCATTTGAATGGTTTTGTTCGCCTTGTGACCTCTTGTAACCAAGTAGCCTTCTATGAACAATGAATTTGCCGGATAAAGCGCCAATGCCTGTAAATCCCTCAAATGCCCTTCGCGCCCCCCTCCAATCCGTATTTCGACCTCTGGATTCGTAAACCGAAACATGCAAAGGATTTTTAAACACCGGAGAGGGGTCAGTTGATTGAAATCGTAAAGAGGATTTCCCGGGATTGGAACCAAAAAATTAATTGGAATGGAGGGTACCTTCATTTTTCTGAGTTCATAGGCGACATCTAAGATATCTTGGTTTGTTTCTCCCATTCCGACTATCATACCACTGCACAACTCGAGTCGAGCTTCTTTCGCTGATTTCAGAGTTTCCACTCTGTCTCTGAAGCTATGGGTGGTGACGATGTCAGGAGTATGTCTTTCACTCGTGTTCAAATTATGATTGAGACGATCCAACCCGGCGTCTTTTAAAATTTTTGCCTGAACTTTACTGATAATTCCCACAGACAGACAGGTTTTGATTCCCACTTCTTGGTTGATTCTTTTTATTGCACTGGCCAGACGAAGTACTCTTTTATTGGTAGGTCCTCTCCCGCTCGAGACCATACAATAGCGATACGCGCCACGTTGTTTTGCTTCATGCGCTTCACGGACAATCTCGTCTTCTTCCTTTAAGGGATATTTTTTAATGGGTGCCGTGGTGATTTTCGATTGTCCGCAATATCCGCAATCCTCGGGACACAGACCATTTTGGATATTATTGATTTGATGTAACTTCACTCGTCGGCCGTAAAATTTCATGCGCACTCGACCTGCCGCATAGACCAATGGCAAAATGTCGACACACTCATCTTCCAGGATGGATTGGGCATCTTCACGAGGGAAAATATCATCCTTGAGCGACCGTTCTACCCATTTTTCCAGCTTTTCATTCTTCTCAGGCCGCATCGAGTTGTCCCTCCTCATCAAACAGGAAAGGTGCGGGAGCACTCAACGCCTCCATTTGTGGATGAGATTTTACTTGCTCCAGCAGGGGTTCGGAAACCATGATATCCGTGACCTCAAGGGTGTTTTTGATGCGCACGATTTTACAATCCAAAGGCTCCACACGCATACATGTTTTGACAGCGAGTTGCACAGCTTCTTTTGAAGTATTCATAATGATCGGAATTGCTCCTCCTCTCAAAGCGGCCGAAGTGATCACATTGGCATAAGTGGACTCGATGTCGACTTGCCGATACAGCTTCATGGTGATCACATCAGCCCCACCTAAGCCGGTGGCATTGCCTTTGGTTTCCCTGGTCAAGTCGAGCAGCACAATCTTTTGAATGGAAGGACCTCCCCAACCCGGAACACCTTTGTTACCTGTGACATTAGGATCAAAGCCGGCCCCGCTGATATTCTTACCGATCTCATCGATGACCAGCACGTCAATTTGATCGAATAGCAATCTACCCATCATCTGCTTCGATTTTGCCTGCAAATCGATTTCTCGCTCAAATAGGGATTCCACGGGAATGGCCTCCACAATGGTAGTTTCGTCAAGAGCATTTTCCACTAATCCTATACCAAATAGAAAAGGGCGCTCCTTAATTATTACCTCAGCCACTTGAGGAAGTACTTTTGGAAAGGTGCTCATACCATGATGGTGGTATGTAGTGGCGGCTTTGATCTTTCCCATGCCAATGGACATCATTTTTACAATACCGCTTTCGATTGATCCGCGATAAGAAGTGTGGGGTTTGATGCGATTGATCAGTACTATTCCATCGGCCTCTGCTGCGTATTTGTCAATAAAAACTGGTGTCCCATCCGCCAGACTGGGCAACTCGACTGTGTCCATGGTGGCTCGAACCGGACAGTCCATGCTTTCATCACTAATTCCATATCCTGCCAGAACTCCTCGCTGTCCTTCTGCCGTCGCTCCACCATGGCTACCCATGGCCGGAAAAATAAAAGGATGGGCTCCTCGTTTTTTTATTTCTGCAACCACTGTTTTCGTCACAAGCGCGATGTTGGCCACACCTCGACTACCGCAACCAACGGCAATTGATTCGCCGGATTTAATTTTTGAGGCGATATCTTCACGAAGAAATTCGGTCCGCAAGGCACCTTCGATGTCATTAATGCGAGTTGTATCAAATTGAACTTTCACGGGCATCATATTTGGAAGTGGGAAGTTCAATCCACCTGAAATATTTGTTTTAATGTTTTCACCAATCATTGTTTCCCTCAGCGAAATTGTTTTGGGGGTTAGAAGAATTTTTTAGATTAAATAGCGAATTTTCCTCTTCTCTTTGAGGAAGGTCAAGAAAAAAAAGAAGCAGCGCCTTACGTACGTTTTCCAAATGCAGTTTGCCATGCTAAATAGTGCTGGTCTAAAGCTTGCCGAATATACGTTTTGATTACGGCTTGACGACTGATGTTTAACTCCTTTGCAACTGCATCTAATTCTTTTAGCATCTCAATATTAAAATCGACATTAACCCTTTGAATTTTATCTTTGCCAAGAGGAGGTCTTACTTTAAAGCTATTTGTGAAATATTTTGAAACGTCTTCCCCATTGGCGGCCATTTCAGATATTTCATCTATCGTGGGAGCATTGTTTTTCTTAGATGTTTTCTTCATAAGTTTTCATCTCCTGTTTAGTGGCTTTCCAAAGCGTGACAAGATGATAGTATTCTCCCTCCTTATCTTCCCGCGCTTCATACACAACAGTATACAGTTTTCCTTGTACCCAGCCTGTTGCTCGATATTGATTGGGATAATCAACCTCCACCAGCATCACAACTTGAGGATCTCCCTGGAACTCACTCCATTCAGGGTTCCATGTGACACAATGCACGGATTCCGCATTGGCTTTCGTGAGCGAACGCATGATATCGAAGTGATGAACCAAGGCTTCAATCAGCAGGGGATCCGCAATGTCATAGGGGTACTCCAATCCCCATTGTCCGCGTTTGCGACAGGTCCATGTGTTACGTCCCACCAGATAGTCCAAACGACCATAGTGGCCCGAATGAATTTGGCGTTGCAGAGTTTGTTTGTCTTGATTGAAGCGGTGGCTCATCTCCTTATTGCTATTCTAGGGATTTCCTCCGGAGGGAAGGACATCGGCCAGTTGGTCACGGACCCCGTGGGGGTCGAAGAGGGCTTCTACCTGAGCCCAAGTGGTGGGATCCACCGGGATGCCTTGGGTCAATCGCTCTTGGCGCGTCTTGGCAGATCTTTCCCCCGGAAAGAAAACCCCGCTCGATCCTTCCATCAGGGGGGTGTTTTGAAGGTATCTCATCATCTGTTGGACCTCGGCCCGGATGGTTTCCAGGGGCGCCATGCGGCCCAGGTCGATGACGAGTATCGTGGATCCTGCCCACAGATCCATCTTTCTTGGAGGGGAAGCGATCTGGCCAAGAAGTGCCCCGAAAAGCGCGACCATGACCGAGAGCGCATATCCCTTGTGGCCCCCTTGCATCCCGCCGACGGGTAAGTGTGCCCCACCATCGAAGAAATCGTTAGGGTTCCGACTGGGGACCCCATGCTTATCAATGATCCAAGTATCAGGAAGCTCCTGTTCCTTGTTACGGTACACCCGTAGCGTCCCATCAGCTGCCATAGAGCTAGCCAGATCAATAAGGATGGGGGCGCCTTCGGCATGAGGAAATGCCATCGCTAAAGGGTTCGTCCCCAGTCGGGCCTCACGTCCTCCGAAGGGAGCCACGGTGGCGTATGGTCCTCCAGCCCAGCCCGAGAACATGAGGGCAGCCATGCCGGCCGCTGCTGCCATTTCGGGGTAGGCTCCGATTCGACCCGTATTGGTATGGTTTCCCATCGTCACCAAGCTGAATCCATGATCACGAGCCTTCTCGATCGCCATTTCAGTCGCTCGTGTGGCAACCACCTGACCAAAGGTAGAATGGCCATCGATCTGGAGGATCGCCCCATGGTTGCCAACAACTTCCGGCTCTGCCTTCGGATCAAGTTCTCCGTCCTCAATGTTTTTCAGGTACTGGGGGATGCGAATGAACCCATGGGAATCGTATCCCGCAAGATTGGCATTGCCCAGGTGGTCTGCGACGATACCAGCGTGGCCGGCCGTGGCTCCTCCCGCCTGCATCATCACATCGGTTATCCGGACAATCTGATGTTTCGTCAATATTGGCATGTTCAGCTCCTTCATATTCAGTTAGATAGCTCCCCTCCCCTGGAGGGAGGGGTTGGGGGAGGAGGATAATTGGTTTTAAAACAGCTTCTTAGCGGTGATAGAGGGAATCGCCCTCGTGGAAGACGTGAATTTTGGGGGGCTTGGCGGTCAGTTTGACCGTGTTGCCGCGCAAACCTGTATGGATGCCCGGCAGCTTTGCGAGCATGGCATCCTTGTCCTGCACCCGGTCAAAGTGGAGCAGGGTCACCTCGCCCAATTCCTCGGTGATGCTCACCTTGCCCTCGAATATATAATCGCCGTCGGTTTCTACCAAATCCTCCGGCCGAACCCCAACCTTGACCTTCAGGCCTTCCTCCGAGCTTCGCGTCGGGGCAGCCGAGACGGCAACCCCGCCGGTCACGAGTTTGATGGTGGTCTGCTCTCCCGTGCCGACGACTTCGCCGGGAAGCAGGTTCATGGCGGGTGAGCCGATGAACTGGGCGACAAACTCGTTTTGGGGCCGGGTATACAGTTCCAACGGTCTGCCGACCTGAGCAATGCGCCCACCGGGGGTGAGCAACACGATGCGGTTCGCCAGGGTCATGGCCTCCACCTGATCGTGGGTCACGTAGATCATGGTGCTCTCGGGCATCGACTCCTTGAGCTGGGCAATCTCAATCCGGGTGGCCACCCGCAAGGCGGCATCCAGATTGGAGAGCGGCTCGTCGAACAGGTAAACCTTGGGGTCACGCACGATCGCTCTACCGATGGCCACCCGCTGACGCTGGCCGCCGGAGAGCGCCTTGGGCAGTCGTTCGAGATAGGGCTCCATCTGGAGAATCCGCGCGGCCTGCGTGACGGTGGTATTGATCACCTGACGCGACTTCCTGGCAAGCTCGAGGGCAAAGCTCATGTTCTTGCGCACGTTCATGTGCGGATACAAGCCATAGGACTGGAACACCATCGCGATACCACGCTGGGCCGGTGGCACATCGTTGACGACCTGCCCTTCGATCTCCAGCGTGCCCGACGTGATGGTCTCAAGCCCGGCGATCATGCGCAATAGGGTCGTCTTGCCACAGCCTGACGGCCCGAGTAAGACGATCAGTTCACCCTGCTCGATATCAAGATTGATCTCCTCGAGGGCCTTGACCGCTCCTCCATAGATTTTTTCGACGTTGGTCAGCTTCATTTCGGACATTGGTCCTCCCTGTTTATATAGGGGTAGCGGTGTTTTTAGAATTCTATTCACCCTTTGATCGATCCGGCCAACAGGCCACGCGCGAAATATCGTTGCATGGTCAAGAAGACCACCAACGGCACCGCCATGGAAATGAAGGTCGACGTCGCAATGAGTTCCCAGTTGCCATGCCACATTCCAAGCAATTTGGTAAGTTTATGTGTCATGACCTCGTTGTCACCGGTGTTGTCGTGCAGAAACACCATGGGCCCCAGGAGATCGTTAAACGTCCACAGAAACTGGACGATCGCCCACGAGGCGAGCGCCGGAATGCTGAGCGGCAGAATGATCCTGATAAAAATCTGGAAATCAGTCGCACCGTCGAGCTTGGCGTTTTCGATAATTTCACGCGGTATGCCGGCCATGTAGTTGTGCAAAAGAAAGAGGGCGAACGGAAGTGTGAACGCGGAATGGGCGAGCCACATGCCCAGAAAGCTCTTTCCGATACCGATGTCCAGATGCAGCTTCAGTATGGGGATCAAGGAAATATGGGGCGGAAAGGCAAGGCCCACGACGACTGCCGCGATCAACAATGCATTGCCTCGGAATTTCATCCAGGCAAGCGCGTAGGCGGCAAATGCGGCCATCACGATCGGGATAATCGTCGACGGAATTGCCATGATCAGCGTGTTGAGAAAGGCCTTCGTCATAGTTTGGCTGTTCTTCTTGTCGAACAGCATAAAGTAGTAATTTTCGAGCGTAAATTCGGGTGGCCCTCTTGTCGTGACGAATACGCGTTGTCCGCGACCGCTCAACTGATCGTCGTTGCCGCGCCAGACGTAGTCGCCGTTAGCCTGAACAGTGATACTTTCGCCGTCTCCCAGGTCGGCCACGTCACCAGGAACATAGGCATCAATCGCTCGCGACGAGGTGCCCCAGACGGTAATCTTCTTCGAGGCCCCCTCGCCGAACAGGTTGCCCGAGACCGTAAAGACGTCGCCGTCAGCCACGCGAAAGTCGTCCGGATCGGCGGCCCGGTGAATTTCGTTTATCTCTAATGGAAAGAGCGCTAACCACCATCCTGAAGAATAGATCTGGGCTCTGGTTCGTAACGAAGAGACGAACAGACCCAGCGTCGGAGCCACCCACACCGCGACCAGCAAAGCGACTGTGATGCGCACGACCCATCTGTTGAGCAATGATTTGGTTTCTACTATTCCGTCCATGTTCAATCTTCCCTATTTCTTAGCGGTTTCTGTACACATTATAGATCATAATCGGCGACACGAGCAGCACCAGGATTATCACAGAGGCCGACCCGACGCCAAAGTCGAGGTCTACGAACAGCGTGCGGTACAAGTAATTTGCCAGGACCTCCGTTTCCCAATTACCGTAGGTCATCGTAAAGACAATGTCGAAAACCCTCAACGCGACCACAAAGATCATGGTCCACACCACGACGATTGTGCCGATGATTTGCGGGATCTTGATGCGGAAAAATAACTGGAAGGGCTTCGCGCCGTCGATGATGGCGGCCTCAACCGTTTCCTGCGGAATGCCGCGCAGTGCCGCCGAAAGGATCACCATGGCTAAGCCGGTCTGGGTCCAGATCAAAGCGGCCATCAGGAAGAAATTGTTCCAATACGGTATCGACAGCCAGGATTGGGGTTTGCCGTAAGTCCAGGTGATCGTGAACACATCGATCACGTTCAGAAGCGCCAGGATGGCAAGATAGGCCGCTACCGCGCCGGCAACTGTTCGCAGAGCCGCGCCGATGTTTCCGCCTTTTCGTTCTTCCGGAATGAAGAAGGGGCGCAGGAACAGGTAACAGACATACGCCGCCACCGCGGCGAAGCCCAACAGGATGATGGCTGGGAATATCCGCAGAAAAAAAAACGAGCCGATCCCGCCTTCGAACTGCATCCAGACCGCGTTGAGAACCCCTACCTCGGTGCGGCCATCATAGATCAGCAAGAAGGCCATCGAGGCGCCGACAAACGAGTACGCCATGGGCATGAAGATGAACGTCCTGGCGATGTTGCCCCAGGCAATGCGGTCCGTCAGTTGGGCGACCAAGAGACCAATCGTCGTCGACGCAGTGGGTACGACGCTCAGCCACAAAATGTCGTTGCGCCACGCTTCCAAGAACATTTTTTGACTGAACATCTCCTGATAATTCGCAAGACCGACAAACGCACCGCCCGCATCGCGGTCGGTGAAAGACAAGCGCAGTGTTTCGAAAATCGGGTAGACCAGGTAGACCCCCCCCACGAAAATGACCGGGAAGCTGAACAACCACGGCCGGATCATGTTGGCACGATTGATGTTATCTCCGGCGTTCTTGCCGCGCGGCGGGAACAGGACTTTGTCGAGCAACTGATTGGAGAGGTAGAAGTAACCAAGGCAACCACCGACACCGATGATGATGATGATGAGACCCTGGAGTGCCGTGTTCATGTCCGCGATCCGTCTTAAATATAGTCCATGTGTGTTATTGTCCTAATAAGCTCATCCATCACAGGGAGGAGGCTGTGAATACTTTCTTTGGTTTACCCACCAGTGGCCCAGTCCACACCATTCAGAACGATCTTCTGAAACTCCGCGGTCTGACAACTCTGCCCATCATGCCCCAGCAAAAAAACGAAGACTTTTCCATCGCCATACTTGCGAGTCCACCCTAAGGGTACGGACCCTCCCGGAAAATCTTCGCTTGTACCAGTGATGAAGACATCATTACCGTCTCTGTACGCAAGACCCATGTAGAGTTCATCGTATGTCGTGAAGTCTGCTACGCCGTGGACCCCCGGATGTTCCGGATCGCTCACCTTCACGGTGACCTTGCCGTAAGGGGGATGGAAGCTTTTTCCGTCAATCCAGCCTCCGCCGGTAATGTCGTGGTATTCCAGCCAGTTGTAAGGCAGATAACAGGCGATGTGGAGACAGACGAGGCCTTTACCCGAGCTTATAAAATCTTTTATCCCAACTTGTTCGTTTTCGGACCAGGTAAAAGGTCCGTGGTTGAAACGTAAGCTGTTATCCCGTTGCGTATTGAAGACCAGCGCATCGTAGCCTTTCATGGTGGCAGGCTCTCTCAGGACGGAAGCGTCTTCCGTAACGCGAACCCCATGACCGGCCGCCTTCAGGAAATCTTCAATAATGGGCGTGGTTACCACATAGGGGTGGTACATTCCTCCAGAAATTATCAGCAGCTTCATTGATTACCTCCTGAAATTGTTTGATCGGATACCATGATTACCTCCTAAAATTGCCGCTTTTGGCCCTTTAATGGTTGATTACCAGGCGGTGTATCCCCCGTCGATGACCAGTTCGCTTCCGGTCATGAAGCATGATTCGTCCGAGGCCAGGAAAAGAACACCGAAAGCCACATTCTCGGGCTCACCGTAGTGTCCCAAAGGGATGCGGGACAGCAACAATTGATGCATTTCCGGGTCGCCGATTCCGGGCTCGAGCATCGGCGTGAGAACGGGTCCCGGGTGCACCGAGTTGGCCCGGATGCCCTCTCCGGCGTATTGAATAGCAGTTGCCTTAGTGAACAGCCTCACCGCGCCCTTAGACGCCTGGTACTGAGGACTGGCGGTGTCGGTGCCCACCAAACCTACCTGGGACGATGTGTTGATGATGGAGCCACCCCCGAACCGACGCATCTCCGGTATAGCAGCCTTGGTTCCCAGGAACATTCCTTTGGCATTGACCTCCATTACCCGGTCCCATGCTTCCACCGTGGTGTCTTCTACTGTTCCCATGCCGCCGATTCCGGCGTTGTTTACCAGCACGTCCAGCTTCCCGAAGCGGGCGACGGTGGACGCCACGGCTTGCTGCCACTCAGCCTCGCTGGTGACGTCCAACCTGAGGAAGAGGCACTCGCCGCCAGTTTCATTAATTTCGGTCTCGGTCTGACGCCCTTCTTCTTCCAGCACGTCTCCGATGACCACTTTGGCCCCTTCCCGGGCGAACAGCTTGGCCATCGCCGCGCCGATGCCCCTGGCACCCCCGCTGATAAAAGCGACCTTGTCTTTCAGCCTCATAGTTTCCCTTCATCGTTGATCTTGGGAAGCAAGGCCACGGAACGGACTTCGCCAAATTCCCTTTGCAGCTTTTGCCACGAATCACCCCCGTCTTCGCTCACATACACATAGCCGAGGATGCTGGCCGCGACGATTACGTTGGGCCGCTCCTTGTGAGTGGCTATTCCATAGATATTGGAGTTGGGCGCTACTGGCAGAGGCACCGGTTCCCAGCTTTTGCCACCATCCTGAGTGCGCTGCACGGCACCGGTTGTACCCGGAATAAAATCGCCGTTGCCGACGAACATGACATCGGGGTTATCCGCTTTGATGACCATGCCCCGGCAGTAGGACCCGGAGTCTGCTTCATGGAATTTGGGGAAATAGTGATAATCCCAGCTTTCGCCTTCGTCGTGGCTGGTGGCGATCCCAAAGGGAGAAGTACAGTAGAATGCGGAACGGGCGCCAGTCTTCAGAGCCAAACTGTGAATGTCGCCGTAGAAGGGATTAGGCCCCAGATCGGGCAGGTGGACCCAGTTGTCGCCTCCATCCAGGCTCTTGTAAATCCCGTCAACCTCCATGCCGGCCCAGATGGTGCGGTTGTCCCTGGGATCTACGATCATGCAGGTGGTCCGCGGCGGTGAGGGAGGTTCAGTGACGGGGCAATTCATGTTGACTCCCATATGAAGCTTGCTCCAAGACCTCCCCCCATCCCTGGAGCGGAATCCCTCGGGCCGCGTGCCCACGAATAGGGTGTCCGGGTCCGTGGGGTCCACAGTCATTGACCAGACCTCGAGGTTCGATGTGGGGGCATCCAGGTTTTCCCAGGTCGCGCCGCCGTCTTCGCTACGGAAAACGCCCCCGTCGGAACCGGCCAATACACCCCGGGGGTTGTCCGGATACACGCACAACGCCCTGACGTTGCCCTCCGTCGGTAGTGTGTTTTTCAGCTTGGGTGTGTGGTAGATTTCAGGGCGAATGTTGGTCCAGGAGTCACCTCCGTCGGCACTCACGTTCAGCCCTTGGCCAAGGGTGCCAATGAGGAGTGTGTAATCTATTGCCATCTCGCGTCTCCTTATTTGCTAAAAACCAGCAAATCCTTCCCATTGTGTTTGCGAAGGATCCCGAGCCTGATAGCCCGGGATCAGTATTGCGTCCAGGACTACTTGTTCTTGTCCCAGACCTCTTGGACACGTCGTAACACGACGGCGGCATCCTCGCCATTGACATAGTCCACCATGGCCTTGTTCAAGGCCCCACCGCCAACGGGTGCGGGCATAGTCTCGCCTACGTTGTACCGCCATGGATCCGCCTCGCCCATCAATTTATTCATAGCGGACATCGCCTTGTCTCTGTAAACCGCATTGTTGGCGTGCTTGTGCGCCGTCAGGAAGCCACCCTGAGCCATCCACAACTCACTTGCAATCGGTGTCAGTAGCCACCTGATAAACCCTCTTGCTACTGGGCTGTCTTTGGTGATGGTAAAAAAGTGACCTCCGCCACCAATTGGCTTCTTGGGAAGATCCGGCCTGTTCGCCCGGGTCGGCATGTAGAAGAAGTCCCAGTCGCCGTATTCTTTATCTTTTGGGAAACAACACCCCGGCAAATACGATCCAATTGTGGCAGTCATGTAGCATTTCGGCGGGCTGGTGAAGATACCATTCCTGGCTGTGATCCAACTGGCGGTGCCCAAACTAGCAAAGTCTGCTACATTTTTTTCATTGGCAACCATTTCGCCATATCCCTCGAGTGCGGCAACGATTCGGGGGTCATCGACTGGGATTTCGTTTTTGTCATACATGTCGTACACTTCAATAGGCTCTGTGCGCAGCAAATATTCTGCCATGAATGTTTGTGCCGTAAAACCCGTCGAACCCTCAGCAAACAGACCATCGCACCACGGTTTTTCGCCGTCGGCAACGATCCGAGCAATCAGCGCCTCCAATTCTTCCATGGTCTTCGGGATTTTGTAGCCCGCGTCCTCCCAGTTTTCGGGGACGTAATAGATTAAAGAATTAATGTAGGTTTGGAAAACGACGCCGTAAAAATGATCTTTCCCGTCCGGGCCTTTCGCGGTGCCGTATTTAATCCAGCTATCGCCAGCGGCGTAGTTATTGCGGATATAATCGGCTATATCATCATCGAGCGGGTTCAGGAAACCGCGCTTGGCCATGCCCGCGAGAAAACCTACCAGCGAGAATGCGGTGACATTCGCTGGTGATCCTGCTTCGAGGTTAGTCGTCACTTCTTGCTTGAAGTTCTGTGTACCGTTGTGGCGGACGTCGGCACCGGTCGCTTCTGCGAAATATTTCATCGTCTCATAAATATTATCCCCAATTTCACCCGCAAATCTTGTGGTGACTGTGAGTTGCTGACCAGAATAGTCGTGCTCCATCGCGAAGTCGTGGTAGGTGTTCCAGCTGAATTCGCCTTCGCCAATCGGGAATTTGAGGTGGCCATCCGCATGCGCAACTCCCGTCAGGGCGAAGATAGCGACCATCAAAGTCCCTATAAACCCGAATCTTTTTTTCATATTTATCTTTTTCATAATAATTTCTCCAAATACGATTGATTTCATATTTATCTTTTTCATAATAATTTCTCCAAATACGATTGATTTCATTATTATCTTCCAAATCTAGTTTTTTGAGATTGAAGGAATAAACATACATTCTCTGCTAACATGATTTCCCCATAGGCTTCTCCTGATAAGGCAGTGAATGAAAAATTTCCCCCATCCGCTGCTTCGGAAGGGGATGGATGGACAATCAGCTTAGGGATACAGCATTCCAGAAACTTTATGTTCATCTTCAAGCAGTGTGCCAAATCTGAGGATATTCAGTTAACTTACTGTAATTATTATCTATTTTTGGAAAGAGGAGGATTGGGTATGCGAAACAGGAGTCTAAACATTTTGACTTAACTAGATCGGAAATCATGGTTAACTCATTGATATTCAATATTTATTCACAAAAATCTAAACCTTTATACTTAAGTCTAAGGTTTTTGACACTTTTTAACTTTATTATTTATGGACACATTGCGCTTGACAAAAAATGTAAATAAATCTACATTTTTGTAGAAACCTCACAACAGGAGATGCTATGTCCAATCCCCAAATTTCAGCCCATATTTCAGAAGAAACCAAAAAAAGGGTAGAAGCCTACGTCAATGCCTACGGAGTCAAGAAAGGGTTTTTTATAGAGAGTGCCCTTCTTCATCATTTACAAGCCCTTCAGGAAATTCCAGAAGATTTGATCGTTTCTCCGAAAATCGTGGTCTCTAAAGCGTCTGGAGAAAAGCTGCTACAAACTCTGAAAACCTCTCCTCCTCCAACCAGCGCGATGAAAGAACTTTTCCGAGATGATTAAAATCCGTACCTTACAGCCCACCGATGAACGAAAAACCTTCCATTCCGGCAATATGGATCTTGATCGTTTCTTTATTCGTTATGCCGGACAGAATCAATTCAGGCATCATCTCGGCACGACTTATGTCGCTGTTGACAACGAGACCATTCAAGGTTTTGCAACAGTGGCTGCCGCTCATATTGAAGTAGCGGATCTTCCAAAAGCCATCCGGTCCCGTTTTCCCCAATACCCCCTTCCTGTTTTACGGCTGGTCCGTTTAGCAGTAGATCAATCGTTTCAGGGTCTGGGCATTGGACGCGCGTTGCTGAAATACATCTTTTATTTAGCTTGGGAAATGAGTGCGAACTTTGGTTGTGTGGGTGTGGTTGTCGATGCAAAACCAGATGCCATTGCATTTTACTCACGATATGGCTTTGAAAAGTTGGAGGTGATCCAGGGGAAACTCGGGGATCGCCCGGAACCCACCCCTATGTTTCTCGCCCTTCGATCTATCCCTAAGCCAGAAGTACAACCCGTTTCTGGATGAGTTCCATTCAGGTGCTGGTCCGAATTCCGTACTTTTTCATTTTGTTGAAGAGGGTGGCTCGGGAGATTCCCAGGGCGGCAGCGGTTTTTACCTTGTGGCCCTGGGAATTTTTCAGGGCATTGAGAATCGTCGCTTTTTCATAATCCGCGACGATCTGATCCAGCGCCATCTTCCTGGGGTTGATGGTATCTCCGAAATTTGAAGTTTCGCTGATTTTGGAATTTATCCGTTCCCCCAGAAAATCGACCTCTCCCTGGGAGACATAGCGATGCAGAGTGTTTTGCAGCTCCCGGACATTGCCTGGCCAATCGTAGGCCTGCAGGGCTTCCAGAAATCCTGATGTGATGGGCTTTCCTTGTTGAAGCGGTGCCGTGGATTTCAAAAAATGCTCGACCAGCAGAGGGATATCTTCTTTTCTTTCCCGGAGCGGGGGCAGGCGAATGAGAAAGACATGGATCCGGTAATAGAAATCTTCTCGAATTTGCCCCGTCTTTACCCGATGACTCAGCTCCTGGTTTGAAGCCGCAATGAACCGGATATTGGGCTTGATGACCTCGTTGGTGCCAACCGGGGTAAAGCCATTGCCCTCCAGGACACGAAGCAGCTTAACCTGCAGGTTCAGTCCGATATCGGCCAGTTCATCCAGGAATAAAGTGCCTTTGTCGGTCAGGTGCAGAAAACCGCGCTGATCGCTGTCGGCCCCGGTGAAAGCGCCTTTTTTGTGTCCAAAGAACTCGCTCTCGATCAGGTTTTCGGAGATGGCTCCGAGGTTCACCGGGAAAAAAACCTGCTCCTTGCGGTCACTGGCGTCGTGAATGGCCCGGGAGACCAGTTCTTTCCCGGTCCCCGATTCACCGTAGAGGATCACGTTCGCATCGGTGGCCGCGGCCCGTAAAATCAGCTCGTATACCCGTTGCATGGGCTCGCTTTTTCCGATAATGTCGCCAAACCGAAAGCGGTCTTTGCTGCGGGCTCGCAGGCGGACATTTTCCTCACGCAGGGAGGTTTCACTCTCTTTCGACTCGTCCAGCGCCTTTTTGAGGTTTTCGTGAAGTCTGGCATTTTCCAGAGAGATGGCGATCTGGGAGCTAAGGTGCTTGATCACCTCAAGTCGCAGGGGAGTGAAGGCTCCCTCAACCAGATTATTTTCCAGGTAAATAATGCCGCTCAAAGATGACTTATGAATGATCGGCGCACACAGGATCGATTTGGGACGCTCCCTCCGGATATAGTCATCTTCGGCAAACCGTTCCTCCCGGGAGGCGTTGTCCAAAACCAGGTGTTCCCGGATTTGTTTCACCCAGGAGATGACCGAGAGGGAGAGGGATTCGGCCTTTTCAACAGGCAGGGAAAGCGGTAGAAAACATTCGACCTGTTCAGTGCTCCCGCGGGCAGCGATGAGAGACTGACCTTCGGTTTCCAGAATCAGGGTTGCTGTCTGGGCCCCGGCATTTTCCATGAGAATGCCAAGCAGGATTTCAAGCAGCGGTTCCAACTCGAGGGTACTGGAGATGGCCTCCGAGGCTTTGAGAATCGTCCCCAGATCCAGGTTGGCTGAAGGAGACGCCGCTGCTTCAGTGTGATCATCGGCAATCAGCTCGAGATATCGAGACTTCAGGTGCGCGACCTTCCGTTTTGCCCCCCAGGCTTCGTACTGCTCCATTGCAGAGCGCAGGTAAGCCCCGGCGGAGTCGTACTTCCCCTGGTTGAGCAAGTACCTGGCTGCCAGTTCATCGGCCAGGGCTTCCTCGTGGATAAACTCGCTCTCTCTGGCCAAAGCGATGGCCTGGTCATAGTGGTGCATAATGGTATCGGGATCACCATCCAAAACCCGCATCCGTTCGGCTTCCACCAGGTGGTATTTATGCAAATAATTAGGCGGTGCGCAGCGCGCCAGTTTCTCCAATGAATCCTGATTGTCATGAACCTGGGTGAAGATCTCTTCCTTTTCCCCATCAGGCCCCTGCCCACAGGTCGCAAGGAGGGCGAGGGACAGGTAGCAGTTGGCCAGGGGATCAATAAGGGGATCCTTGTAGGTTTTCATCAGGTTGATCATTTCAAAAACCGTCTCCCGGGCTGCTTCGTATTCTCCAAACAGAATTTGCAGCACCAGCTTTTGGTAATTAAAATGGCTCTGTTCATGGTAGTCGTACTCTGCAACCGTCACCCTGTCGTATGGAACCATGATGGCGGTCGACAGGGTCGCAGGTTCCTCCATCAGAATCACGACTGCCTTCATCAGCATTTCGGTCATGGAAAACCCGATAATATAATCGATCTTCTTGAGAACAAGCTTCAACGTCGATAATTCTCCTTTCAGCCAATTCAGCTCCTTCCCGCACATAAACGCTATACGACTCCTTTCGACGACGCTAGAACCGGCATTGAAGAAATCTCCCGTTTCGATTCCCATCTTATGAGCTTCCAGCAAGGGATCCAATGATGCCGATAGCGGCTCCCGGTAGAATCGGATCGCGCGGTTGAACCCCCCGGAAACACTACAGTTTATTTCCTTCAAATCAAGCGCTTCCATGCTCTGTATGCCCAGACGACCGAGTTCATAACCAAATTCAAAATCCTGCATATGCACGCAATATATATATCCAAGGTGAATATAGAATTCGGGTGAATGTTGCGGGTGAAAATGATTCAGCAGAAAAGAGATACGTTTTAAAGTAAAGGAGTGCCAAAAACTGTCATTGAAAGTAACCCGAGACAAGCCAGAGGCCAAATGGAGCCTATATAGGATATGGACAATAACCTCGGCATGCGGTTGGGTGAGTGGCTCAAAGCGCATCACGTCTGCGACGCTTTTACCGACCAGGCTGGGTTTGATTTGAACGAGGGTCTGCTGCCACTGGTCGGGAGAAAGTCGGCTTAGTTGACACCGCAATTTCTCTAGAATTTCCTCGCCCGTTTCCATGGCTTTCTTCAATTCGCCCTGGGTCGTGTACGCCTGGATCCGGCATAGATAAACGTTTACGAGGTCCGGGTCCTCGCGGGCGTTGTCTTTCACGGCACCCGCCAGCTTCTCCATCAGGTCAAAACGGCCGCAGAGCCTTGACATCTCCGTGGCCTCCTCATGCAGAGACAAGGCCAGGGAGTACTGTCGTTTCCATGCGGCAACGCCTAAAAGCTCCAGGCCGATGGTAAAATATTCCAAGGCCTGTTCAAAAGCCGAAGCCGCTCTGGCCTGACGGCCGGCTTCCAGGTTGAGTTCCGCCAGGTGCAATCGTTCTTTCCATTTATCCTTCGCCCTCCGGGCCAGGTTGAGATGGTGGACGATGTCAAAAAGCAGAGCGTCATTTTTTCCAGGAGCGTATTGCTCGAGCAGGGTCTGACCAATGCGAAGATGGACCGGCTGTTTCTCCCTTTCGGCAATGAGGGCATAGGCCGCCTGCTGCACCCGGTCATGCAGGAATTTGTAGCTGCCGCTCTCCGCGCTCGCTCCGGCGGCCGGATTATCCAGCTGCGGAGCCTGGGAAAAACCGAGAATCAACCCGGTTTCCAAGGCCGGTAACAGGTTCTCATCGATCTCCCTGCCCCCTGCTCCACTGATCAGTTCCAACGATTCCAGGTCAAAGGTATTGCCGATGCAGGCCGCCAGGCTCAAGAGTCGCCTGGTTTCAGGGGAAAACCGATGGAGCCGGTCAATCAACAAATCCACCACATTATCGGTCACTGCCAGGAATTCGATGGCAGCCAGCTCCCAGGTCCATCGTTTTTCCTCAGGTGAGTAGCGGATCAGCTCCTTCTCGGAAAGTAGGGTCAAGAACTGGCTCACAAAGAAGGGATTGCCACCGGTTTTGCGCACCAGAACCTTGGCCAGCGGGTTTGCCTCCTCAGGACGGCAGTGGCATGTTTGGACGAGCAGTTGTGAGATGTGTTCCGGGTTGAGGGGTTTTAAGGGAATCGTTTGCAGCGGCTGGCCTGATTTTTTGATCACCTCACAACTGATCATCAGCCGGTGGCCGGCATCCACCTTGTTTTCGCGATAGGCTCCCAGGAAAAGCAGAGGTTTCCTCTCCGGATCCTGGGCGATGCGTTCCACCAGCTTGAGAGTATCGGCGTCCACCCACTGCAAGTCGTCCAGAAATATAACCAGCGGCTGGTTTTTTTCACAGAAAAGGTCGATAACATCCAGTAAAACGGCAGTGAAACGGTTGCGGGACTCCAGCGCTCCCATTTCCGGCAGCGGGGGTTGCGGGCCGATCACCTGTTCCAGTTCCGGGATCACCCGGGTCACCAGTTGTCCGTTGGGCCCCAGGGCCGCCCGTATCCTGCTTTTCCAACGCTCCATTCCGGATTGGCCTTCGGCCGATACCTCCCGGATAAGCCCCCGCAGCGCCTGGATCAAAGCGCTGTAGGGGATATTGTGCCGGAGCTGGTCAAACTTGCCGGAGATGAAGAAGCCGTTTTTTTGGGCAACGGACCGGTGAATTTCACCGACCAGGGCGGTTTTGCCGACACCGGCGCTTCCCGAGACCAGCACCATCTCGGTCGTTCCCTGGCTGATTCGCTCCAGGGCGTCCTCCAGGGCGGCGATTTCATCCGCCCGGCCGTAAAGCCCCGGGGCGATCTGCAGCTCTTTCGGGATGTCATGGCGGCCCAGGGGAAAGTCGGACAGGCTCCCCTGGTTTTCGAGCTGCTCCACACATGCCAGGAGATCAGCTGAAAGGCCCGAATGACTCTGGTAGCGCGCCTCGGCACGCTTGGCCATCAGTTTCATGACCAGATTAGAAAGAGTTTTGGGCACCTGCGGCGCTATCTGGTCCAGGGGTACAGGCTGTCGGGCAATGTGAGCGTGGATGATTTCCATGGCCTCCCGGGATTGGAATGGTACCCTTCCGGTGAAAAGTTCATAAAGGGTGGTTCCCAGGGAATAAAAATCACTGCGATAATCGAGGGGGCGGTTCATCCGGCCGGTCTGTTCGGGGGAGATATAGAGCAGGGTTTCCCCGCTAAGCTGGGGGCTCAACGTCGTCAAATTTTTCCGGGGAAGCCGGATAGCCAGGCCGAAACCGGTCAGTTTGACCGTTCTCGATGCCGGATCGACAAAAATATTGAACGGGTTGATCATTTTATGCAGGATGCCCTGCCGGTGCACTTCTTCCAGGATGCCGGCCAGTGAAACCGCTATTTTCAGCGAGTCCAGCAGGTCGAGCCGGGCGGCATCCATCAGCTTTCTTAAAGGAAGCCCTTCCGTGTTTTCCAGGATCAAGACTGATCCGTTTTCATATTGCACCACTTCCTCTGACCTGAGGACCCCATCGATCTTAAGAGCCTGGGTGATCTCATGCTCATGCCGCATTTCCGCCAACTCCTGCGCGCTCTGCTCGGAAGATGCCGCGCCCTTGATCAGAACCCAAAGCCCGTCCCTTTGCCGCCTGCCGCGGTAGAGCCGGGTCCGCCCACTTTCAAAAATAACCTCCTCACACAAATAACCTGGATTGATCCTGTTTTTGGGTTGACCTTTTTGGAGTACTTGTGCCAGTTGTTCGTCGCTATACATTCTGTGACCTCCCTGGCTCCTATAGGAAGGCAAAAGAATCCCCTTTCTCTCCCATATCCTGATGGTTTCAACGGTTTTACCTACTTTTTTTGCAAACCGACCAATACTGTACATTTGTGATCTGTCCCGAATGAGTGATTGTGAGGAATTCATATAAAATTGTTCTCATAACGATTCAAGATATTTACAGATATTTACAGATATTGTTTTAACTGATCCTGCGGGAGGATGATGTTATGTGACATCTTTACCTCAAAAACCATTTTGCAATGAGTGATTGTGGGGAATTCATATAAAATAGAATTCATAACGATTCAAGATATTTACAGATATTTACAGATATTGTTTTAACTGATCCTGCGGGAGGATGATGTTATGTGACATCTTTACCTCAAAAACCATTTTGCAATAAAAAAAATCAGCGTGAGTGTCGTAAAAAATTTCAACTAGAATTGGGATTGACCCTTTATTTTTAATATTGAAATGTTTTCTGAAAAAGTCATCACCACCGGCAGAGCCGGTGGCTTGAAGAGGCCCCCAGGATGGGGGCAAAACGTGTTCGTCATCGTAAGACGTGCTCGTGCTCGTGAACGAAAAAGGCTGCCATGTTAGATCATGAAAAACTCGATGTATACCAATGTTCCATCGAATTTTTAGCGTTATCTGTCCAAGTCATCGAAACATTGCCAAAAGGATCTCAGCCTTAGTTGACCAACTGAAAAGGACCTCATGGTCGATTCCTCTCCTGACAAGCAACGATTCTATGCATTGGCCCGAGGTTCCGCAATGGAATGCGCTGCTATTCTCGATGTTTTAAACGTGTTGAAGATCATCCAGCCTCCTTTATTTGACGAAGGAAAACAGTTACTTCATCGCATTGTTTCTATGTTAACCAAAATGTGCCGTCGAATTCACTGACCGTTCACGAGCACGAGCACGGCTAACGGACACGGATACGTTTCTCATGTCTGACCGGCAAAGCCTATTAGGTTCGCACCAGCAGAGCTGGTGGTTTAATGAGATTAATTATTTTATTCTGATGAATTTAGGATGGTTACCTGCAATGACGACTGTTATTTCTCCCTTAGGCTTTTTTTCGGCAAATTGATCACAAAGATTCGCAAGATAATTTCGATGCACCTTTTGAAATTTCTTAGTCAGTTCCATACAAACGGCAGCTTTTCGATTGCCCAGAATGAGATAAGCATCTTGCAAGAATTGGTAAATGCGGTGAGGAGATTCAAAAAAAACCAATGTGTGAGGAGTCAGTGAGTCCTTTTCGATGAATTTTTTCCGTTGCCCTGACTTATGCGGGGAAAATCCTTTGAAGAGGAAGCTGGCTGTTGACAAACCGGAGGCCACAACGGCTGTTGAAACTACGCTGGGACCGGGAATCACATCTATTTCAAAGCCAGCTTCAAGAGAGGCAGATACAATTTTATACCCCGGGTCACTGATACCGGGATAGCCTGCGTCCGAACACAATGCTACCGAGTAACCCAGTTTCAGAAAATTGAGGATTCTCGACCCCGATTCTACTGCATTGTGTTCGTGATAAGACAGGATGATCTTTGGACTTGGAACGGCATATCGTACAAAAATCTTCCGGGTTCGTCGCGTATCCTCACAAGCCAGGACATCCACTTCACCTAATACACGAATTGCCCTCCAAGTCATATCTTCCAAATTGCCTATTGCAGTAGAAACGAGAATTAAAGTTCCTTTAGCTGCTTCAGTATTCATTGTCAGAAGAACTTAAATTTAAATAATTCAGTTTTATGGTGTGACATGTACTTTGTCTTTCAAACGTTCAGGTAAATAGAGAGATATATCTATATTTTTCTCCGAAAAATACCCATTCTCCAGCAATTGGTAGTCAATCAAAAGAATTCCATCTGTTTGTTTGACCTCTTGGATTTTAAATTCATGAAATGAATTCGGCCAACCATTTCCTTGAACGACAGTTTGAATATATCCACGTTCTTCATCCGGATAATAAATGCTGATATTTTCTTGGCTCACATTTGTATGCAGTTTTACTTGTTGCACCATCTCATCGAGAGACAATCCAAATTTGTGTTCTTCGAATTTTGGTCGACGAGCCAAAAAGAAATAAACCATCACCGATGTAATCAAGACCAACAAAAGACGCAAACCGATTCTCTTTTTCAAAGGTAGTATCTTTTGCGGATTCCATGCTTGGATATAAGGCACAAAAAAGCAGGATAAAAGGATGGTGAGCAATACATTGATTCCCAATGCCCACAGAGCATCACTGGGGAAATGTCCTCCCTGTCCCACTCGGGCGATGCTCATCAGCGTACCGTATAATAAACCAAAACCCGTTCCCGTCAATGCAATCCATCGTGACTGCCGATACAGCACTATTGTACTGACAAAAACATAGGAGATAGCGCAATGTCCGCACGGGAAAGATTTCCCCTTTCCAGGAATGCCGGGTTCATACATAGGGCGATATTCCCATTTCCCACCAAATTCCTCGACTTGTCGAGGTCGAGCCCGTCCCCAATGGTCCTTAAGAATAGCATTGACTAAGATTCCTGCGCCGAGGACGGGAGTCAAGACCAGGACCCAAAGGTAGCTTCGCCATGGAGAGAGCTTCGGTTTGAGGTATGTCTGGTACAAAAACACAATCGCCCCGACGGTAAATAGCAGGCCGGGAATACTTCCGTAGGCATACAACCATTGCCAAGGTTGGATATCGATGAGCAGCCAACCCTCAGCTGGAGAAAATAGCTTGGCAGTCCACCGGCGGTCCAAATCCAGTCTGACAATGATGACGCTCACCCCAATCAAAACCAGCAAGGTCGTGGCAAGGTAATAGAAACCAGGCTTATTGAGTGAGCAACGCGCTTTATGCATGGGCTAAAATAATAAATTCCCCACCAAATTGCTCAGGTTCAGCAGAGAAAAGGCGGTAAAGATAATTGTTCAATTTATGCGAATCGTGGGAGATTTTAAATCAAATGCGTCATTTCTACTATCAAAGACAACAGCAACAGAAATGAAGCAATGATGGACCAAATTGCACTAAATCGTTGCTGATGTCCCGGAAATAATCGACGCAGCAGAAACAATGCGTAAAACAACCAAACCAGCAATACAATTCCAAGACGCCAGATATTTCGCACACTTTGCAGTCCGTCACTGAGCAATATTCCCAAAATCAATCCAAGGGTGAAGAAAAGAAATCCCATGGTGACTGACCGGTTGCTTATTTGATCAAGGGTGGTTAGCGAAGGGAAACGATGTATGAGCACCTTGACCAGCTTGGTTTTAATTTGATGCTCTTGATAGAGAAACAAAATACTGGAAATACAAGAGATCCCAAAAAGTATATATCCTGCAATCAGCGTGGTGATGTGACTGATCAACAATGTTTGATGAAAAAGTTGCGCATGCTGAATCGAAGCCAATGTGGGTAAATTTTGCTTAAGAAATCCCCAGGAAATCAGCAACAAAATCACCGTAAAAAGTGGGATACTGGTAGCGCTTATCTCACTGTTTATCCATTTCCTGAAGAGCAGGTAAATAAAAACAGGCAGCCAGGCGATGGTATTGATTATGTCGGGAATAAGTCGCTCAGGCCACGAATGGGTGAACAGGATTAAGATCAAGATAACCGCATGCAGCAGACAAGCGCCTTGAAGAGTACGAATTCCAAAAAGAGGAGAAAGGCTCAAATATTTTTCAAACAATGAAAATTGACTGCACCAGCCGATCAAATATAGACCGATACTCGCCAAAATTCCTACTTCAATAAACATTTTTTGATCCACTACAAAGCGAACGGGGCTCAGGCAAGGTATTAAAAAGCAAGAATTGTTATTCGATTTTCCTCACGATTTTTAAAGAGCGCAGCTGCGATAAAATCTTATGAAAAGTTCTGGAGGGAATGGGTTCCAGAGTTATATGCATGGAAGCGTCTTCCCCAAAACGTCCACTTTGAATGTCAAAAATGCCCACTCCCAGATTCTTGATGGTTTTTGTGACTTGATATAACACTCCAGGTTTGTCTATGGTGATCAGGTGGATATAGCGGGTATGGATATCGTCTTGCACGGGCAGTGCCCATCCTACGGAAACCAAGTCTTTTTTCCCTTTGATTTCATTACAAATGCTCCGGTGGATTTGCAACTCCCGTTCTTCGGTCAAATAACCGGAAACTCGATCTTTTGGTAGAGGAGAACAGCAAGGAGCAAAGTGCAGAAAAGGATCATTCACGTCTTCAATGAGAAATTCATGAGTACCGGATTTAAAGAAGGGTTCTAAAAATCGCACCTGCCAGTTGCGACGATCGAGTCTACTTTGATTGACCAACTGATGTTTTTTGAAGAACCGTCGAATATGGATTTTTTTAGTTCCTATGAGTTCTAAAAATTTTTGAAAGGTTATTTTTTCCTTTTCCAGTGCATCTCGAAATGCAGTTGAATGAATGAATTGATCTGATTCTTCTCCCAAGCGTCGCAATTCCCGTCGAAGCGATTCCTCCCAAACTTGACGAGTGCGGAGTGTGTTTTGAATACGCAAAGCTCGTTGGATTGCAATTTTACTCTTGGTGGTGATAATATGATTTAACCAATCCCGATGCGGCTTGATACTGGAATCGGTCAGAATTTGCACCCGCTCGCCATCAAACAGTTCTCTTTCGCGTGGAACCCGTTTGCTTGCCGTAGCATAGGTGTGCGCCCCTTGAGAGACATTCACCACCGCTCCGATACACGTATTGCCCAAATCCGAATGAATATGGTATGCCAGATCCAGAACTGTGGCACCTTTGGGGAAAAAACAAACTTCTCCTTTAGGAGTAAATACCTGAATTTGAACTGCATGCGAATAACGTAATACGTCTTCCATATGCGGTTCTTTCTCACCAACTATATGGTCGATTTGCTCCAGATAAATACGATAATATTCCGCCAATTCGCTGGAGGTGCCTTTCCAGGAAGCCATAATTCCATGCCAATTGAGCGCGTGCATTTCCCGGGTTGCAATTTCAACGCATGTCACTTCACCTTCCACAATAATTTCAGTTTGCAATCCCCTGTAACCGTCCCAGCGTGGATTGCTGATGAAGTCCTTTATTTTGAGAGGAATGGCTCGGAAATGAATGTGTAGAATTCCCAATACGCGGTAAGTGTCCATGACCTCTTCTACCAGAATACGAAAGCCCTCTAATATCCGGTCCACTTCCATCTTGAGGATATAAACATCAGGAGGGGTAAAAATAGGGTCTACATCAATGTGGGATAATTTTTCTTTGGAAAGAGTCGAGCGCAACAATTCGCACATATCCTGAATTGCCGATTGTCTTTCTCGCTTGAGTTTTTGCAGTTTTGCAATGGTTTCTCGATAGCGATTCGGATAGAGGTATTTGAAGCACAACTCAGTGAATTCCTGGCTGATTTTTTCCAATCCCAGGCGTTTCGCCAGGGGAACGTAGACATTGAAAGTTTCCTGACTGATCCGTCTTTGTTTGTGCCGCGGCATAGGCGCCAGATCACGCAGATTATCCAACCTGTCAAAGAGTTTGATAAAAAGTATCCGTACATCCTTGACCATGGTGGAGAGCATCTTGTGATAAGTTGCCAGATTAGCCTGGGTGTTTCCGCTTTTATCATTGGGATGAATGATTTTCGTCAGCGCATCGACCATCTCAGCATACCAATCTCCGTAACGAGCACGGATCTGTTCTTTGGTGATCTCGGTGTCTTCAATCAAATCGTGTAATAAAGCGACGATGACAGTAGGCGCATCCAAACCTGCTTCACAAATGGACCAGGCGACCCGTAAAGGATGAATTGGAGTCGGCTCTCCCGATTGGCGTTTTTGATGGCCTTGGTGGGTAGTGAGGTCTTCGAACGCATATTCGAGCTTCATGAGCTCTTCTCCCTTGTTTTGCGCACGCAAGTATTCCCGGATTTCTTTTTGTAATTGTTCAATTGTTTTGGTGACGGAATTGGAATTTTCCGACCTTGCAATGGCCAACATTTCTCGTTCCTCGTGAATTTCAGAAGATGCAATCGCATTGGGAATGCTCATTCCCTCCATGGAGAAAACAGCATATATTAATGCGTACAAGAAATATAAAATAATATCAAGGAATAATCTATCCTCTTCCTGGCATTTTCCGGATTATCTCTCCCTTGAAGACAAAGATCTCTCACTGTTTTAGTTTTCGCAGGTTTTGCCCTTTACTTCCTTCTTTTCCTGTTTGAACCTGAATTCGAGATAAGAATTTAATAAATTCAATAGGTTATGGAATCTTCATATCTTAGAGAAACCTTGTCATTCCTGCGAATGTCTGATACGTCGAAATTAATTAACTTGTTTTCACGCCTTCATATCTTAATCTCTTCTGTCTACTTGCAAGGATTGGGCACAAATAAGCGATTGGTTAGAAATCGGGAAAATGAATAGTTTTCAAGCGTTTTTATTGGGAGTCGTCCAGGGACTTGCTGAATTTCTACCCATAAGTAGTACGGCCCATCTGCGAATAGTCCCTCATTTACTTGGTTGGTTAGACCCGGGAGCGGCCTTTTCGGCAGTAGTTCAACTAGGAACTCTGCTGGCTGTTCTGATATACTTCAGAAAAGATATCGTCCTCTTGACCCGTGAGGCTTTGCGCAGCGTTGTGAAGCAGAATTTGAATCTTTCCCGGGAAGCATACCTGGCATGGGCTATTGCTGCGGGAACGATTCCGATCGTCGTAACGGGAATCATTTTCAAAGAGTTCATTGAGCAGGAAGCACGTGCTTTACGATTGATTGGCAGTAGTCTGATCGTCTTTGCGATTTTGTTGTATCTTTCGGAAAGATTTTCCAGGCAAAATCGCGAAATCTACGATCTCGATATCAAAGAAGTCATATTTATCGGCATCTGCCAGGCTTTTGCTTTGGTCCCTGGATGTTCCCGCTCCGGTTCCACCATCATGGGGGGATTGTTCTTGGGATTGGATCGTGAAAATGCAGCCCGTTTTTCATTCTTGCTTGGATTGCCCGCCATTGCAGGAAGTGGTTTTCTGCAACTTCATATCTTAATCGACGCTGGTTTGAGTGCTATAGGATTTTTCAATCTCACTATCGGCATTGTAGCTGCTTTTGTCAGTGGTTATCTTTCTATAGAACTTTTGTTGCGATTTATAAAAAAATATGGAACCATCGTTTTTGTTCTTTACCGGGTGATCTTGGGTTCACTGGTTTTATTTGTCTGGTCATAATTCACTCCTCTTTGCTTTTTCTACACGATGAAATCCAACCTTTGGAAAATCCTGGTGATCGGTATTTTCATTTCTTTCGGATTGGCAAAAGCCTTCGCGGAAAACTTATTGATCGAGCCTTCTGTTGTTTTGCTCACTAACCATAAACAAGTGCCAGACTGGCTTGCTCCCTGGAAAAGAGGATTCACCACCTCCGGCAATGGCACCGGTTTTTTGATCCAAAATCAATGGATTCTCACCAATGCCCACGTCGTAAGCAATTCACGCTTATTGCTGATTAAAAAAATTTCAAATCCCCGCCCTTATATTGCCCGTGTGATCGCCATCGCCCATGATTCGGATTTAGCAATTATCAAAGCGGAGGATCCCTCATTTTATGACGATATGAGACCACTCACACTGGGAAAGTTGCCGAAGTTGCAAAGCCGGGTGAGGACTTATGGTTATCCCATTGGTGGCACCACGATATCCCGAACAGAAGGCGTGGTTTCTCGAATAGAGTTTGGCACTTATCTCCATTCAGGAGTGGACGCGCATCTGATTATCCAAACGGACTCTGCCATCAATCCCGGTAACAGCGGAGGACCGGTCATTCAAGACAATAAGGTGGTCGGTGTGGCTTTTCAATCCAATCCAAACTTGGACGATGTGGGTTATTTAATTCCTGCACCACTGGTTCAGCGATTTCTGAGAGATTTGGAAGATGGGAGCTATGATGGAGTGCCTGAAATCGGAATTCAGGTCAGCAATTTGCTCAATGAGCACCTCCATCGTTTTTTGAAATTGCCTGCAGGCCAGCAAGGCGTTTTAGTCGATCGAGTTATTCCTGATTCTTCTGCGGATGGGAAAATCAAAGAAGGCGATGTTCTGGTGGAAATTGGCGATACCGCTATTGATGCGGCAGGGATGGTGAATTATGAAGGCCATCGCGTGCCTTTTCATATCATGGCTGAACATCAAGTGATAGGGGATTCCTTGAAAGTGCTTCTCTGGCGCGATCAAAAATATGTTGAAGTGGACCTGCTCCTGAAACTTCCTCCTTTTAACAATGAATTCCGTCTGAGCTACGATGTTCATCCCCAATATCTTATTTTTGGTGGATTGGTTTTTACTCCTTTAAATCGAAACTACATTCAAACCGGACCTGTTTCACCTGCCCTTATTTATGAACATTTATTTCGACATGCCGAAAAACCGGACACGCAGCGAGAGCAAGTGGTAGTCATCATCCGCTCCCTGCCTTCACCCGTCAATGCAGGATATACGGACCTTAAAAATTTCGTGGTGAACCGGGTCAATGGAATCACCGTTCATTCCCTTGCGCATTTGAAAGCGACATTGGAACGATTGAAAGAAGAAAAAGTGAATTTTTATGCTTTCGACAGCATCTGGGATCCCACTCTGATCATTCTCGACAGAATGCTCGTTAACAAGGAGCATGAAAGGATTTTACAACGTTATGGTATACCACAGGGAGAACGGCTTTGAAAAACTGCTTTTTGATTTTATTGATTTTTTGTGTCATATGTCCTCCGGCTCTTGGAAGCGAGACTGATACCGAATCGCTCGATACCCCAAAATTGCAGAATAAAGTCGTGGTAATTCTCAGTTACCAACAGTCGTATGACTGGTTGATCCCTTGGAATAAAAAAGCACTACGACAAAGCACCGGAGCGGCTTTGGTTATAGCACCGCAGCTACTATTGACAACTGCGGAATTGGTCAGCAACCACACTTTGATTGAGGTGAGAAAACCAGGAGAACCCGATTCCTATGAAGCCGAGATCCACTTGCTTGATTATGGAATTAATCTAGCTCTACTCTATGTTTCAGATCCCCGGTTTTGGCATGGTTTGAGCCCGGTGGAGTGGGGAGAATTGGAATTGGGAAGCGGTGAAATCGTCTACTGGAAAAATAAAAATGAATGGCAATCTATTTCAGCGGATATAAAGCATCTTTTTGTCGGATATCGCTCACGCAGTCAGTCTCGATTCCCCATTCTGGAAGTGATTGCCTCGCTAAAATCCGATGTTCAGGGGAATCCTCTGGTTCAAAATGACAAAATTGTTGGCATGGTGATGCAGAAACGGGATTCCAATCTGGATGTTTTCCCCGCATCGCTTTTGCAGGCATTTGTTGAACGATCGAATCAAGAGCCTTATCAAAGTTTTCCACAAAGAGGATTTGGCTGGCACAAGATCCCTCAAGAAACCGTTCGCGACTATTTGCAAATACCTGAAAATCTTACAGGAATTTTGATTGATCAAATCTGGCATTACGGCACGGGTTCCGATGTTTTACAACCTTACGATTTTTTAGTTTCCATAGAAGGATGGCAGATTTCCAATGAAGGTAAAATTGAACATCCACAGTGGGGCAACGTAACTTTCGATTTTTTACTGACTGATTTGCATACACAGGATTTTATAACCTTGGAGTTGGTGCGAGAGGGCATGCCGATTACCTTGCAAAGTAAACTTGTCGATTTCCCTGCAGATCGTCATTCGGTGCCTCTTAGAAACGTAATGGAACCTCCTCGATATGTATTACGTGGCGGGTTGTTGTTTCAGGAATTGAATATGAATTACCTGGAACTGTGGGGAAAAGAGTGGAGGAAAAAAGCCCCGATACGCTTGAGTATTTACCAGCAGCTTGAAGCCGAACTTGCTCAAAATAAAAACCGTCGTTTGGTGCTGCTCACCCGGGTTTTACCAGCGCCTATCAACATAGGTTTCCAAAATTTACACAATCTGATAGTTACTGAAATCAATAACCGTCCCATTCAAAATTTAAAGGACGTGGTGTACGCTTTTCAGCATCCCAAGGGATCATACCATCAAGTCAGATTTTTACCAGGCTCTGATAGAGCATTTCTGGTTTTACCAGTTGATGAAATACAGGCGACTGATCAGCAAATTCTTCAACATTTTCAAATACCTCGACTCGAAAGACTATAACCGCCTCACCTCGTCCCAATGCAATTGATTTCTAAAATCTTCTTTTAACGCTGACCTCTAAGGTTTTCTCATGAAGCAAGTCGATTTTTCTGCAGCAAACTGTCTCAATCTTGCTGAATTTCTCCAGAAAACCAGTTCAGTGATTCAGGAAAACATTTTGGATTTAATTCCCGGTGAGAATAAGAAGGATCGGTCAGAGAATCGTTTTCTTTATGATTTAATGCGGGACTACCCTTTGCGAGGAGGGAAAAAGTTTCGCTCTGCCCTTGTTTTCTTATCCTGTGAATGGTTCGGAGGGACGATTGCCCAAGCCCTGCATTCCGCATTGGCATTTGAGTTGTTTCAAAATTTTGCTTTGATACACGACGACATTGAAGACAATTCTTTGATGCGCAGGGGGAAGGCGGCCTTGCACCGTCTCTATGGGATTCCACTGGCCCTGAATGCTGGCGACAACATGTTCTGTCTGGTCTATCATACACTACTTTCCAATCGATCCATCCTTGGTGATGAATTGTCGTTTCGTATTTTAAAACTCTTCAATGAAATCTCTAAACAGACTTTTGAAGGACAGGCCATGGATATCGGTTGGGTATTTCATGATGTTTTTCCCGACAGAAACGCGTACCAGAAAATGATCACCCGCAAAACAGGTTGGTACTCTGGCAGGGGGCCTTGCCAGTGTGGTGCAATGATTGGTGGTGCCAGTGAGGAAAACTTAGGGCTTATAGGACAATTTGGGGAAGCCATTGGCATCGGATTTCAAGCAAGAGACGACATTTTGAATTTAATCTCAAATAGTGAAAAACGAGCTCCATTTGCCAATTCGGGAGGATATGGAAAAGAAAGAGGTGGCGATATTGCGGAAGGCAAACGCACTTTGATTATGATTGAATTGTTCGAACGGTTGCAACCAAATAAAAAAGAGCAATTGCATCAAATCCTCCTCAAGTCTCGAGAAGAAACGACAGAAACAGAAGTGGAATGGGTCATTGAACAGGCAAAAACTTCCGGAGCCCTGGATTCTGCTATTGCATACTGTCGAGATCAAGCAATACGTGCCTGGGAAAACCTGGATCAATTACCAGATCATCCCGTTCGTGGATTAATGAAGTCATTGGTTTCTTATCTGACCATTGATCGAAATTCTTAAACAAATGTTGTGCGTTTGTTGCACGGCATAAGACTTTTATAAGTGAAAAATGGAATTCATTCGATTGGTTTCTTTGTTCAAAAACGAACATTTTTATTTATAGATCGAATTCAGCATGGCTTTTTTTAAGAGCATGGTTGTTTGATTAAAGTTTTTTAAATTTTTTCTTTAAACATTATTCAAAATATTTTAAAAAGATCACTGGCTGGCTGAAAATGATTAAAAATTGAAGAAGATGGATGAGTAACCCTTTGATCAATTTTCGCTAAGACTGCGTATGAACTTCTGACATCTGATGCAATGACGTTGCTGGAAAAGCGATACCATGAAGAGTGGAAAAACATATCTCGATACATTCGCGAATTGTTCAATTACCATTGCTCACGTTGCGGACTTTACTGTAGAGCAGCTGACAGCCAGAAAGATCTTCTCCAAGTACACCACATAGATGAAAATCCGGAAAATAATAACTTTGAGAATCTGATCCCTCTTTGCGCAACCTGTCACTTACGAATCGAGAAAGAAGCGCGACTTCATGCGCCATATCGGAATCAACAAAGCGAACTTTTTTCCGAGACTTATTGGACGACAATGCAAAAAATGAGAGAAGAAGGATTGAAAAAATACGGAGGCGTCGGGAAAAATCCCATGACCCACATGTCCTCCGAAGAATTTGAATTGTTTGAGGTGGAAAGAGAATTGAACGGGTAAAGGATTGGATAAAACACTTCGCAACTAGTGACGAGGTATTAAGTTTGCTTAAGCAATCGTAGTCGCTTTCGAGGATTTGAATTTACTTATGGCTACAGCTATTTACAATGCAAGCAGCACGCTGCGGAGAATAAGACCCTAAGTGTTTTAAAGAGGATTTGTGGTTAAAGTAGATATTGTTCGCGCGCTTCAAAGAAAAGAAGGGTTATTATTTTCCGAGGCGGAACAAATTGTGAATGACTTGATCGATATTATGAAAGAAACCTTGGAATCGGGTGATGAGATCCTGATCAGCGGATTTGGTAAATTCGGTCTTAGAGATAAAAATGCTCGTCCCGGGCGTGACCCTAAGTCGAATCGAAAGTATATTATCAGCAAAAGAAGAGTTGTTACTTTCAGTCCATCAAAGGTTTGGAGAGAAGAATTGAGCGGAAAATAGCCAACATCAGCTATTCGCCATCAGGGAGTTTGCGGTGTAGTAATTGACGAAATGCTTCGTGGCAGTCTAAATCCTTATGAAGTATCTCGTAAACAGCGTGGCAAATTGGCATCTGGATTCCATGTTTCACAGACAGTCGATAGAGCGAAATCGAATTATGAACCCCTTCGGTTACAAAGGCTTTTCCCAATAAGTATTCCTTGAAGGACATTCCCTTCCCCAGAGTAAGACCTAAAGTATAATTACGTGATAAAGGATCAGTCGCTGTCAAAATCAAGTCACCAATTCCAGACAATCCGAGGAAGGTTTCAATCTTTCCTCCCAATAACACTCCCAATCGCTTCATTTCTGCCAATCCACGGCATATCAAAGCAGCCCTGGCGTTGGATCCCAGCCCCATCCCGTCGCAAATACCGCAAGCAATCGCCAGTACGTTTTTAATGCTCCCCCCCATTTGTACTCCTACCAAATCAGAAGAAAGATAAATACGGAAGGTCGGCGCACTGAGAAGTTTTTGCAACTCCTTGCCGATTTGTGAATCTTCGCACGCCAATACAGCAGCAGCAGGCTTACCCTCTGCAATTTCTCTGGCAAAATTTGGTCCGGATAAAACTGCGATTGTTGGATTGGTCGTAATCGTCCGTTGATAAATTTCGCTCATTAACATCAAGCTTTTTGATTCGATCCCTTTAGTTAGAATCAAAAGCCGATGCTGTGTATTGATATGCGTCGAGAGACGCTTGGCAATTTCCTGAGTGACGTGGGAAGGAACGGCTAATACAAGATACTGATGCCTTTGCGCCAACTCCGATAAATCATTCATGGCATTCAATTGAGGAGGAAGCGGGATGTCTGGAAGAAAAAGAGAGTTGTGATGATACTTGTTTATATTTGTCACTGTTTCGTGTTCGTGGGCCCAGAGAGTGACTCGACGATTATTACGAACCTGGAGGCATGCCATTGCGGTACCCCATGCTCCCGCACCAATAATGCCAATCTCCTGGAATTTTTTAATTTCAGACATCAATCACTTACTGGTTGGAATGTAAAAAATCTGATTTTTCAGATAGCATCACCTGAAAAAATCAAAATCAGGCTATGCAATCAGTCATCACCACCGGCAGAGCCGGTGGCTTGAAGAGGCCCCCAGTATGAGGGCAAAACGTGTTCGTCATCGTAAGACGTGCTCGTGCTCGTGAACGAAAAAGGCTGCCATGTTAGATCATGAAAAACTCGATGTATACCAATGTTCCATCGAATTTTTAGCGTTATCTGTCCAAGTCATCGAAACAATGCCAAAAAGATACTCAGCCTTAGTTGACCAACTGAAAAGGGCCTCATGGTCGATTCCTCTCAATATCGCAGAAGGCTGTGGAAAAAAATTCCCTTCCTGACAAGCAACGATTCTATGCATTTGCCCGAGGTTCCGCAATGGAATGCGCTGCTATTCTCGATGTTTTAAACGTGTTGAAGATCATCCAGCCTCCTTTATTTGACGAAGGGAAACAGTTACTTCATCGCATTGTTTCTATGTTAACCAAAATGTGCCGTCGAATTCACTGACCGTTCACGAGCACGAGCACGAGCACGGCTCACGGACACGTCTCTCATGTCTGACCGGCAAAGCCTATCAGGTTCGCACCAGCAGAACTGGTGGTTTAATGAGATTAATTAGTGGCATATTTTCGCAGGATGCGTTATACTATACCTTGGTTATGCGTGAAGATGGACTCGTCAGAAAAGATCTGCATTTTTATGTTGAATTGCAAGCAGGTTGCTTTCCAACCTATTTGAACCTGGGAAAAACATGTCCGAAGACAGACAGTCGATCGTCGTAGAAGAATACTTGCAGGAGATTTACCTCCTGCAGTCCACCAATGAGCCAGTCAAAGCAGTCATGCTGGCAACCCGCTTGCAAGCCACGCCATCTACCGTTCATGCTACCTTATCTCGTATGCAGCGCGACAACTTGGTACTAGTCGATAAAAAGAAAAATATTTCCCTCACCGTCGAAGGAGAAGAACAAGCCAAAGATCTTGTAATCCGTCATAACCTGGCAGAGAATTTTCTATGCCATTCTCTCGGAATTCCTTGGTACGAAGTACACAAACACGCTCATAAATTGGAACATGCCATGACTCCCTTGGTAGTGGAAAAATTGGCCGATTTTCTGAAACATCCTGAATTTTGTCCCCATGGAGTACCTCTGGGAGGCTACGATGAAAATTTTTTTAAAGACAGTTTTTCTCTGGACGAAGGAAGGGCAGGAATGTGGGTCAAAATTCTGATGATCCACGAATCACTGGAAGAATCAGAAGAGTTACTCAAATACTTGCATGAGAAATCAGTAACCCCTGGAACTAAACACAAGATATCAGAAAAACTGGAGGCGACTCATACCCTCATCCTCGAATCAAAAAATGGCTTAGCCAGCATCCCCTTTGATATCGCCCAAAAAATTCAAGTTGTCCAAAGTGGAAAAACGACCCATTGATCCTTTCCGTTAAACCGGAGGGTAACAAACCCATCGAGCCAATCACCGTCCGATACTTATTGCCTCTCAACGAGCCATGAATTCCACAATTAGCTGGTCATCTACCAGGATGGGAATCGTTGTCCGCTCTGGAACCTGAATTAAGGTCGCTTTCAAAGACTCCGTATCTTTTTCGATGTAAGGGAGTTTGTGATCATAAAATTTGAACCACTCGACATAGCGATCAATTTTTTCACTCTTGGGTCTCAATTTAATGGTGTCTCCTGGTCTCAAGTGGTAGCTGGGTTTGTTGACATTCTTACCGTTGACGAGGAGATGACGGTGTATTACTATTTGTCGTGCGGCCCGCAAGCTACAGGCAAATCCCATGCGATAGGTCATATTGTCAAAACGGCTTTCCAAGCATTGAACCAATGCGATATTGGTTTGCTCTTGTGAGGAGGCAGCTTCCTTGAAATAACGACGTAATTGTTTCGCCGAGACTCCATAATATGCTCTCAGCTTTTGCGTTTCTTTTAACTGCAGACCATATTGTGAGTCCTTTTGCCGCCTCATCGCTCCGTGTTGGCCTGGAGGTGCAGGTCGACGTCCCAGTGGGCAATTGACCGCGCCGCAAACGGAAACTCCAAGTCGACGACAAGCACGGTGACGAGGGATCGATTTTCGTGACATTTTTATTTCCTTTCAGATGACATCTATCAGGTTATCGGGGTACTGGTTCAATTGCTGATTTTCATTTCAAAACTGTTTCGCTGTGAAAGAATATGAGATATCGGATACACCTCCACAACTCCTTATGTACTCTAATCGACTCAAGAGTGACAAACTAATTTACCGCTTCGCATAGACTCCGAACTACCGTAAGAATTCAGATTTTTATTTTACGCATTAGCCTGGGCATTCTGTTCAAAGTCTGAGCGAAGACGTCTCCCTACTGAATAATCTTTTAAATTGAAGTACTGGAAAGATTAACTTTTTAATATATTTATTTAGAAACAAACAGTCAACTTAATTTGAAAACGCAACGATAGAAATTGCTGTTTTCAACGGAAGCAAAGTAATTTTTACACTTGTTTTTGTTACCAATAAATACTAGTGTGATTTTTAAGTTATAAAAAATCTATATTTTAATCCTTGATTTACTATAATTGTCATTTTCGGCTGGATTCGGAATCGAGGTGCGTGATAACACGAGGTCTCCGGATTCTGGGTTAAATCCAGTGTGATGAGACATAGAAATTAACAATCTTCTATATTAACAGAGGAAAAAACACTCGGCTAAATATCCTCAATTGATCTCCGATCCATCAAAACCTACAGTAAATACCAGGGTTCGATGGACGATAGGGTTTGCGGGGAAACCTGCAGGCCTCCCGTGTTTGGAAAGGAGACATCTTGTGATCGATCGTTACGGTAGAAATATCAACAAACTACGCGTTTCCGTTGGCGAAGCCTGCAACTATTCCTGCATATATTGCGTGGAAGAAATTGGAGGACATCAAATCTCCCATCGCCCATTATCACTTCCGGAAATGCTCACCCTGATTGGCTTCCTGAAAACCTATACCGGAATCGAAAAAATCCGTATAACTGGAGGGGAACCGCTTCTCTATCGAAAGCTTCCGGAGCTGATCCAGGGGATAGTCTCCTTGGGGATCTCCAATATCGGCATCACCAGCAATGGTCATTTTTTCCAAAGACGCGCGTTTTTACTAAAGAGAGCAGGCTTACAAAGTGCCAATATCAGTCTGGATTCGGTCAATCCCGAGAATTTCAAGCGGCTGGCCCGGGCGGGAAACTTGCAAAAGGTGTTGGATGGCATTGAATGCGCTTTGGCCTCTGGATTGAAATTGAAGATAAATGTCGTGGTCATGCGCGGGAAGAACGACCACGAACTCAACGATATTTTGTCCTATGCTTTTCCTCGCGGTATCGAGGTGCGTTTTCTCGAGTTGATGCAAATGGGACCGCTTTATCAAAATGGAAACAAGACTTCAAAAAAACCGGATCTATTTGTCTCTATGCAAGAAATGCTCGAGCGTATCGGAAAACGTTATTCATATCATCAATGCAGTGCGGAGCAGGATTCCACCGCGCTGCGTTTTCAGACTGCGGAAGGTTCCTTTGGAATCATTGCCAACGAAAGTGCCCCTTTTTGCGCAACTTGTTCCCGTATGCGTTTGACGTCAACTGGAAATTTAGTGGGATGCTTGAGCAATCCCGAGGAATTTTCCATTCGGCATTTATTGGATGAGAAGGATGTGCCAGAAAAGCTCAAAGCTATCTTCACCCGGGCTATGGAGCAAAAACGAGCAACCACTTTCACCGGATCTTCTCTAATGATGTCCTCGATTGGTGGATAAACTGCAATAAATCTCCGGGAGATCGGAACCCGCTTTTCCTCCACTGACTGGTGGAATGAGAAAATATTCATTACCGGCTTTCAAAATTGCCTTTTTATCGACATATTCATCCTGGTGCCCCACGCGGGTGTAGGGAAGTATATCTGCCACTGCAGGAAAATCCTTTGCTAACAGTGAAACGAGTTGTTCGGCTGTGGTCCCTTCTTCGATCTCATATTGCATGGGATTTTGCGGAAAAGCGTCTTTTATGACTGCGTATGCAAATAAAGTAATTTTCAATGTTTTCATCTCTTCCGTTGCTTGCTGTTTCGGGTTTTTCAGGTTCAGGAAAGACTTCATTTATTGAAAAATTCATACTTGCGTTGAAACGACGCGGCTATTTTCCTGGTTACATCAAGCATGCCGCCGGAAAATACAGGCTCGATGCTCCTGGAAAAGACAGTTCCCGACAACTTGACGCAGGTGCATCTTATTCCGTAGTTTTCACCGATGAAAAATGGGCCATGCACCAGTACGGCCCCCTTGATATGACAGCGCTCGACAGCCATCCTCAAACTGATGTCTTGATCCTAGAAGGTTTCAAAAGAAGTATCCATCCTAAAGTGATTTGCGTGCATCCGGAAAAATTGGTTTCGCATGAATTGGCATGGGAAAATCCTGATGCAGACCGTACTCTCGTGTGGGCTTATCTGACACCTGATGAATGTCTGACAAAAGAAATTAATTCGAAACTTGGGCAATCTTTGGCCTTCCAGCGAGATGCTATACAACCCATCACAGAGCATTTGCTGACAAAAATGAAACAACACTATCGACAGATTTTTCCACTCAAAGGAGCTGTCATGATCGGTGGCAAATCCACCCGCATGGGAAAGGATAAAGCCTGGCTGGATTACGGCAAGGGACCTCATGCGATTTATTTGTTTGAGATGCTCTCCAAAGCCTCTACCATCAAGGAAGTATTCTATTCGGGAAAGCCTTTGAGCCCTCCTCCACCATCAATCGCTCCGCAAACTATCCTCTGCGATCGATTCCTGAATTTTGGTCCCCTGGGAGGAATTCTGACTTTATTTGAAAACGATCCAAAAGCCGCATGGCTTATTGTTGCGTGCGATTTAGTGGATTTGCAACCTGAAACGATTGAGTATTTGATCCAAAATCGAAATCCTTTAAAATCCGCATCCGTATTTGTTAATGATCAAAACAGATATGAACCTTTGGTATCGATATATGAACCCCATATCGGACTGCAATTGAAACGGGCCATGCTTGATGGCAAGCAATCTTTTCAAAAAATACTTCCTCAAATTTCTATCCAAAAATTGCAAGTCCCTTCCAACTTGGAAACTCAGTTTCATAATGTCAATTCCGTGGAGGAACGACAAAGGACCTTGCAGCTTCAGAACTCTGAAAAAAAGATTCTCAGAAGGTAGGCGAGATGTCTGAAAAGAGGGATATACGGATGAAGGGCTTCCGGAAAAGAATTTCCGTGGAAGCATTCATAGCTTTGATTGACCAGCATACCACTATCAATCCCCCAGAACAGGTTACACTCACCGGGTGTTATAACAGAGTTTTAGCCGAAACACTCTATGCGCCAATCAACGTTCCAAATTTCAACCGTTCCGCAATGGATGGCTACGCCTTGAAGGGAGAGGAAACATTCGGCGCAGGAATCTACAATCCCATTCCTTTCAAAGTCATCGGACAAATCACTCCCGGTCACAGCTTCGGGGGAGCAATCCGAAAAGGAGAATCCCTGCGCATCATGACCGGAGCGCCTCTTCCTGAAGGTGCCGATGCCGTCTTGATGGCTGAGTACGCTGAACAAGTCGGAGAGCAGATGCAAGCCTTGCAAGCAGTTGCACCGGGAAAGAATGTCGGTGTCATCGGGGAAGACATAAAAAAAGGGGATATATTGATTCCTAAAGGAAGAAGAATCAGACCTCAAGATGCTGCAGCGTTGGCAGCGGTCGGAATAAAAGAAATTCCCGTCATTCAAAAACCAAGCGTTGATTTGTTGATAACAGGGGATGAACTCCTTAAGCCAGGTGAGGTTCCGGAAGGAGTTCAAATAGTCGATTCCAATTCAGTCTTGCTCAGACACTGTGTTGAACGTGATGGGGGGGAAGTGCTTTCGATTGAACATTTGCCGGATGTCCGTGACGCTATCCACGAAGCGCTCCTTCATTCACAGGCAGATATCATTTGTTTGTCTGGAGGCACTGCAGTTGGAATTGAAGATTTTGCTCCAGGTCTCGTTGCAGAGTCAGGCGAATTGCTGGCGCATGGTATTTCCATGCGCCCAGCCTCCCCGACAGGGTTGGGAAAATTTGAGAATCGGTTAGTCTTTTTATTACCGGGAAACCCGGTATCCTGTCTCTCTGCTTATGATTTTTTTGTGGCACGTTCCATCCGGATCTCGGCAGGCAGGCATCCCCAATGGCCTTATCCTAAAGTAACTCTTCCGTTGGCAACCAATGTATCTTCCCAAACTGGCCGAGTGGATTATGTACGGGTTCGCATCCGGGATAAACGAGCCACGTTGATTGCTACCAGTGGAGCGGCCATACTTTCCTCCACAACCAAGGCGGACGGATTTCTGATAGTTCCTGAAGCATCGGAAGGGTATGCGGAAGGGGATCTCGTGGACATTTGGCTTTATGATGCTTAGTGTCATATTATCTCAGCAGCGCCGCATGGAATAAAAAGCACTTGAAATCGAGCGCTCTTAGTTGGAAAAGCGTCATGAGACAAAATCAATTTTTGAAACTGGCTACGGCGGAAGAAGCCCGGGATCGATTTTGGCAAGTAATCCGACCCCAACCTGTTGGAGAAGAGCAAATCGCTTTACAAGATGCCCTATACTGTGTTCTTTCCCGAGATGTAGTCTCCACTATAAATATCCCTTTTTTCGACCGTAGCAATTTTGACGGTTTTGCCGTGCAGGCAGAAGATACTTTTGGTGCGGAAGAAACCGCTCCTTTGCTACTAAAGCTCAATCCGGAAGTCCTCGCTTGTGGAGTCCGTCCTCAAATAACGGTACAGCGAGGAACCGCAACTATAATTGCTACAGGAGGCGTATTGCCACGGGGTGCAAATGGAGTGATTATGCTCGAAAAAACATTAGCGGGAAAATACGCAATTCAGGTACTCAAACCGATCGTACCCGGAGAAGGAGTTCTATTTGCCGGTTCCGATATCGGTGCTCATGAAACTGTCTTACGCAAGGGAGAAAAACTTTCCTCTCGAGAAACCGGCGTCTTGGCCGCAATTGGAAAAGACCGAGTTTGGGTTTGGAGAAAACCAAAAGTAGGTATAATTTCAACAGGCGATGAAATCATCGCTCCCGGCGTACCCATGGAAGTTGGAAAAGTTTATGACTCCAATGCCGTCATTCTCACTGATTCCCTGCGCGAAATTGGCTGTCATCCCGTATATTTTGGCATTGTTCCCGATAACAAAAAATTGCTTGAGAAAACAATCTACAATGCCCTGGATTTGGACTTCATACTCCTCTCAGGCGGTACATCAAAAGGAGAAAACGATCTCAACTATGAAGTGATTGAGCAAATCGGTAATCCTGGCATTCTCGTTCATGGCGTAGCCTTGAAACCTGGAAAACCCTTATGCCTGGCATCTGTCAATGGAACCCCGCTCGCTATTTTACCGGGATTTCCCACTTCTGCGATTTTTTCATTCTCCAAATTCATTGCTCCCATTTTGCGAGTGATGGCAGGAGAAGTGGAAAATCCTGATGTGAGCGTACAGGCTACCATTCCCTTGAAGTTCAATTCGCAAAAAGGAAGAACGGAATTCGACATGGTCAACCTGGTCCAATCCAATGAAGGCTTCAGTGCATACTCCATGGGAAAAGGGTCCGGATCCGTAACATCCTTTGCCAAAGCAGATGGTTTTATCGAAATTCCTCGTGAAATGGAGATGCTGGAGGCAGGTACTCGAGTGCGGGTCCATGTCCTGGGGTCCCATGTGAAACCGGCAGATTTGATGATCATCGGCAGTCATTGCATTGGTCTGGATTATATGGTGGGATTACTTCAGCAACAACAAATTTTTTGTAAATTTATTCCTGTAGGCAGCCAGGGGGGAATTATGGCAGTCAAACGCGGAGAATGTGACATTGCCGGGTCCCACTTGTTGGATGAAAAAACGAGACGTTATAACCAACACCTCTTGGACGGGAATCAAGAATTGGTCAAAGGATACAAACGCAAACAAGGCATTTTGTACCGCTTGGATGATTGCCGATTCGACCGTTTAGCGGAAGACTTTGACAGAATTTTGCGAGAAATTTTAAACAATCCCGATGTCCGCCTCATAAACCGAAATCGCGGGAGTGGTACTCGCGTTCTTCTTGATCAACTTATGGGGAATCATCGTCCTGCCGGATTTTTTTCAGAAGCCAAATCTCACAATGCTGTGGCCGCCACAATTGCGCAAGGTCGGGCAGATTGGGGCATGGCGATCGAAACCGTGGGCAAAGATCTCGGTTTGGGGTTTTTTCCCATGCAAGATGAAGAATACGACTTTGTTATCTCCAAAACCCATCTGAACAAACCTGCCGTGCGAACCTTTCTGGAAATTCTCGATCGACCAACTACTCAAGAAGCTTTGGCAAAAATGGGTTTGATCCGCTAAAGAAAACAACCACCGTGTTTTTTGTCAAAAACTATGATAAACACGATAATGTGACTGATTTTTCATAGAATCCCGCAACCAAACATCGTCCTGACAGGCTAAAGAGTAAAAATGTATGAACAATTGACCAATCTGTTACAGAAACGGCCTGCAAGGAAGGAAAAGAAAACAACAGACGGGGAACTGAAAGATTTGATCCATGACAATGCAAAACTCGTGCGTGGTGAGAAACGCATTGCCTGTTCAATAGCCTTGAAGATTGCGGTAGAGACGCATGTCAGTCCGAAAAAAGTGAGTCGCATTTGTAGTGAGGAAGGTGTGAAGATCCGTAGTTGCATGTTGGATTGCTTTGAATAACTTGAGGAAAAATGAAAGAAAAAGTGGAAAAAGTGATTCCAACAGATGAGCCTTACCATTCGGATGTCGTGGGCGCGATCATGAATCGGCAGGAAGAGGAAGAGGAGGAAGAACCGGAAGAATTGGGACCTTTTATTGAAATTGAAGTCATAAAAATAAAAAATAATGCAGTCCATACAGGACCCAATCCAGTTGCCACCGAAGTCCCATTGACGATTGAAGCCAACAACATCGAAGTGGCTACCATGATGTGCATGCCCTCTCATCTGAAGGAATATACCTATGGCTTTCTTTTTACCTCCGGTTTCATCAATTCTGCCCAAAATGTCCAATCTTTTAGTTGTTCTGAAACCCGGTGGAAAGCGAGCCTCAGCTTACATAAAGATCCTGACCTCGAGATGGCAGGGAAACGAGTCTATACTTCAGGTTGTGGCAAAGGAGTAATGTACTCCAATGCAGTGGCGCTGGCATCTCGACAACCCTTGAGATCCGATTTCAAAGTGAAAAAGGAAGACATTTTCAAATTGGTCAAGTGGTTGCAAGGCAGTTCCGAGTTATTCCAGGCAACCGGTTGCGTGCACACGGTGGCCTTGAGCGAAAAAGGGCACCTGCCCCGCATCGTCATTGACGATGTGGGCCGGCACAATGCGGTAGATAAAGTCATTGGCAAGGCCCTGATGGAAAATCTGGATTTTTCCCAGATGCTCCTTTTGTGCTCAGGCCGAATTTCTTCCGAAATACTCCTCAAAGCCCGACGATGTGGCATTGCTATTGTCGCCTCGAGAGCCGCTGCAACACATCAGGCAGTCTTGTTGGCAAGAGAAATGCAAATGACCATTATCGGTTTCGTAAGAGGAAAAGCATGTACCATCTATTCCCATCCGGAAAGGATCGAACTGGAAGAAGACGTGCGGATAAACGATTGACGATTCCGCTGAAAACATACAATCCGATTAAATTGATTTCTGAGTGAAATCCGAATTTCCAATTCTGAATTCGGAAGTTGAAGTTAAAAGTGTCAATCTACGGGATGGAGTAATTTAACAATGCTGGAAGTTCGGCTTGAATATCTGGGCTGAATGTAACGCATAGCGGGAATGCATCCAATGGTACCCAATTTATCATCTCGACCACGGGAAGAGATCTTCAAAATTCCTCATATTCAGAATTCATCCACTTAAAGGGCTACCACTTCACAAACCAATACAAATTAGGATAACAATGCGAATCAGGAATTGAAATTTAATATATAAAATCAATGATTTAATAATTGTGATGTGTCATGCTGGTCCCGAATCGTCCCGGACCTGATCCGGGACCAGGATGATCCGGCATCCAAAATATCGCCCGTATCCCCCTGGATTCCTGGTCAAGCCAGGAATGACACGTTTTTTAACTCCTGATTTACGTTTCACAAGAAAGGAGAATGGTATGAATGAGAAATTTGAGAATCCTCCCTTACAAGGTAGAGTGGCCTGGGTGACTGGTTCTTCCCAGGGTATCGGTCGTGCCATTTCACAAGAACTCGCCCGGCTTGGATGTCGGATTGCGCTTCATGGGATAAGCGAGGATGCTCCGGGTTATTTTGGGGTAGACTCGCCGAAAACGATGCGGCACGTCGTCGATGAGATTAAGAATACTCATGGTACTGAAACGATGTCCGTATTGGGGGATTTAACCCGGGAGGCCGAGGTCAAACGCATGGCCAACGAGATTCGTGCTGACTGGGGACAAATCGATATACTCATATGTTGCGCCGGCGGGATCATAGGTGCGAAAGGGCTGGCTCGTGGACGCTCCGCAGTTCCGAAAATGGATGATGCTTTATTCATTTCTTTGGAAGATTTCCATAGTGTGATTGACCGCAATTTAATGACTGCAGTGCTTTGCTCTCGGGAAGTGGCCCCTGAAATGATGAAACGCAAATGGGGGCGGATCATCACTCTTGGCAGTCAGGCGGGAACAAAGGGCCACAAAACAAGCACTGCCTATTGCGTCGCAAAAGCGGCGGTCCATATGTTCACGCGTTGTTTGGCTGACCAACTACGAGAATATAACATTTCAGTGAATTGCATTGCGCCAGGTCTTATCTCGAGTGAACGATTGATGCACAACAACCCCCATTGGAAAAAAGGTCAATCCGGCACGCTCGATCGGGTCGGCAGCGTGGAAGAAGTCGCCAGCCTGGCAGGTTTTTTGTCTTCGCCTGGAGGCGCATATATCAGTGGACAGGTTATTCAGGTCGATGGCGCCCTCAATCTTTTTGCCAGCTGAGGATTGAATCGCTGCTGAGAATTTATACTCGATGGGGCTTGCCATCACCCTTGAAAAATGGATTAACATTGGAAAGCTGCGGAGCTTAATAGACCCTTCCTTCAAGGTCCGCTTGCCACTTTTCAACCATGGCACCAGTTTATCGAAATCCAATTTCCACTCCTGATGAGAAGAAATTTTCCAATGATTGGGATAACCCCTTGGCTTTGACGTAAAACCGGTGCTCCATTTTATCTTTCAATTGTTCCAGCGCTTCCAAATGAAAAGCAAAATTCTCGGCACATTCAGGGCCGTGACTCAATGAATGGATATAGTTGTGGGAATGGACCTTGGATTCCGGGTCTTCGCCGGAAGGAGAATGCTGCGAATAGCCGGAAGGAGAAAAGCATGTACGCACTTTTGCACGATGCTACAAGAAATTTTATGGTATTCAAAAGTGCTGGTTTTGGCTAGAATGGACGGAAAATGAAATTCAATATAATCAATCATACCAGAGTGAATAAAGAAATCCCAACTCAGCACTCTCGAGTGAGAAAGGAAAAAACATGAATGGCATAGAATATGTAGCAAAAATCTTAAAATCTGAAGGGATCGCAGCGATGACCTGTTTCCCATCTAATCCGATCATTGAAGCCGCTGCGAAAGAAGGAATCCGTGTCGTCACTTTTCGTCATGAACGTGGAGCTGTGATGGCAGCCGATGGCATCAGCCGCACCAGCGCCCGCCAACAGTTTGGGGTGGTAGCCGTCCAGTCGCAAGCGGGTGCGGAAAATTCAATGGGTGGCCTGGCTCAGGCCTATGCGGATAACATCCCGGTTTTGGTATTGCCAGGGGGAATCCCCATCAGCCAAATGGGGGTCCGGCCAAATTTTTCGGCGGTCCATAAATATCAGGGTTGGGTCAAGCAAATCGAAGCGATCTATGCACCGGAAGAGGTGGGCAATGTCATGCGGCGAGCTTTTCACGCATTGCGCAGTGGCCCTCCTGGCCCGGTGATAGTGGAATTGACTGTTGATGTTTGCAACCGGGAGGTGCCAACGGAGTCCCAGAATTACAAACCTCCCCGACCTGCTCTGCAAACACCCGCCCCTTCTGATATACGGGATGCCGTCCAAAAGTTGCTTGCTGCCAGGAAGCCCATCATTCGTGCCGGGGGTGGAGTGTTGTTGTCGGGAGCCACCACAGAATTGGAAGAATTGGTAGAATTGACGGGAATCCCCGTGTTTTGCTCAATGCCTGGGAAATCGGCGTTTGACGAACGTCACCCCCTCTCTTTGGGAGCCGGCAGTCGAGCTTCCACACTGGCAGGACACCAATGGCAGAAGGATTGCGATGCGTTGCTCGCCCTGGGTACCAGTTTAACACGCACTCCTTATGCCTATCCGATCCATCCCGGAAAATTTCTCATTCAAAATTCAATCAATCCGGAGGACATCAATAAGGATGAAAGCGTGGACATCGGGCTGGTTGGCGATACGCGGTTGACAATCCTGGCTCTCATTAAAGAATTCAAAGCCCAGGGAACGGTCGCAGATTCTGCGAAAATATCCCGGGTTCGATCAGAAATACAGACCATGAAGGAAAAATGGTTGGAACAATGGATACCCCTGCTCACCTCGGAAGAAACCCCTCTCAATTATTACCGGGTCATCCATGAGATCGATCAAACCCTGGATTGGGAAAACAGCATCGTCACTCACGATGCCGGAGCCCCTCGGGACAGCATGATGCCCTTTTACACGGCCACTACAGCGAACAGTTATGTCGGCTGGGGAAAGACGACCCATCTTGGTTTTGGCATTCCACTCTTGATTGGCGCAAAACTGGCTCATCCAGACAAATTTTGCCTGAATTTGATGGGCGATGGCGCCTTCGGTATGTCCGGGTTGGATCTTGAAACGGCAGTGCGTACGCAACTGCCCATCACAACGGTGCTCCTCAATAATGGCGCCATGGCGACTTATGCAGGTTCCAATGCAATGGCTATCGCCCAAGAGCGTTACGGTGTCACTTACATGCAAGGAGATTATGCCCGAATTGCCGAAGGGATGGGGGCAGTGGGAATTCGAGTTTCTCAACCCTCCGAAATGGCTCCGGCCTTGAAAGAAGCCCAGCGTTTAAACAAAGAAGGTCAGACGGTTTTGATTGATGTGCAGGCAAATGTCGAGGGGAGGCGCTCGATTTTCTGAGTTAAGGGGCATTTTTGAGGGTTTGCCGGATCATTACGACCCGCCCCCGGAGCCTCTTATAATCTGCTAAGCTACAAATCATTGAGAAAATCCTTTGACGATTGGGCCCTGAAAGAATTGAGCGGGCATTATGTGAATTATCGCAAACAGATCAGTCCTTCATTTCCGATTTGCACGTAACAGGAACCTCGTAAGGGATGTATCATCTCTTGTCTGACCGGCAAAGCCTATCAGGTTCGCACCAGCAGAGTTGATGGATTAATGAGATTAATTAATTTGCGGAAGCGGGAGTGTTTTCCTGCCTATCATTGAAATGACTGACTTTCAATGGGTCACACGGAGAACAGTACGTTACTCTGGGGGCCAAATCGATTTCTCTTTTATCTTTTTTTACAATTAAATCATCATTTAAAAAGAATAAAATGTATTTTTCTTGACAAGCGAACTGTAAAGAATTTCGGCAGATAGAAAGCGATTTTTAAAATTCAAAGCGATCAAATTTCATCGTTTTCCAGACAATTGCAGGAAAGGAAGAACAGTGATAAACTGCAAGCAGTTATTCCAGTTTGAGGCAAAAAGAAGGTCATGAGAAGATTGTGGATCATTTGGTTGATGGGAGGAATAAGCTTGTTGCTAAGCCAAGTCGCGGTATATGGGCAACAAACGCTCGGATTTACCCAGGAAGATCGAGAGCGTATCATTCGGCTGGAAACCACCTTAACGCTCTTTATGGAAGCCACCGATCAACGCTTTGAACAAGTGGACAACCGCTTTGAACAAGTGGATAAGCGCATTGTCGAATTACGGGAAGACATGAACAAGCGCTTTGAACAAGTGGATAAGCGCTTTGTTGAATTACGGGAAGACATGAACAAGCGCTTTGAACAAGTGGATAAGCGCTTTGAACAGATGATGAATACCTTACAGCTGATTGCCGGAATTTTTACCGTCCTGACTCTGGGTGTCATCGGATTTGCCTATTGGGACCGACGCACTGTTATTCGCAAAGCAAAACAAGAAACCCTGGAAACGCTGGAGCGGGACGCCGTTCCTAAAGAAGAAGCAATTATCGACCGGGCTGTAGCACAAGCGGTGCAAGAGATCAAAAAAGACAATCGTCTGCAAGACTTGATTGCTGCTTTACGCAAATTGGCTGCCACCGACCCACCTTTGGCAAACGTTCTCAAAGAATTTCATTTATTGTAGCTTCCATCTCGCTCCTCAAACAGTATTCCACCGGTGAAGTCCTCAAATGTTGTTTTGAGATTCTGCCTCATTCCATGTTTGGAGCGAGGAATGCTTGTAGCGCTCCGCACTCCTGATTCTTTCCAAACTTTCGAGCTTGACCCCGAAACACTTGGACCAGGCGGTGCGGCTATAGTCCTGCCTTAAGACTTCCAGCATAAAGTTGTCCGGTAATCGTTTTACGATCTTCTCCTTAACTCTATGAAGATATTTTTCAAAGGATTCCTTAGAACACCTCTCCGAGGCTCCCTTAAATCGTCCAATTTTCAAATTTAACTGGGATTCCAGTTGTTGAAGTTCGATAAAAATACTATCTGCAATAACAAGACTACTAGATTCTACAATGGCCGAACTAGCGAGTATCAGATCAAAATGGTCAAAACCGAAACAAAAACTTGATCCGCTTCATCATCTAAGCTTTCCAATCTGGATTTGATAGAGCAATGCCCTACTGCCTGAGAATCGTAAAGCATGAAGATAGTATTGGAATCCAGTAAATACTTCATTGAAATTATTGATCATGACTCCTTTTCGATCCTGATCAACAAAGCCTATCTTTCCAATGTGTTTTTTCAGGGGGAGCAGACTTGGAACTATTCCAAAATCACTTCCAATGATGCGGATCTATTCTGGAAGCTGCTTTTATGCGCTTACCATTTGAATGGATTGATCAGTCGGGCCAGGAGGCCTCGTTTGCGTTTCTGCTTTGTGGCGCTATAACTTCCCTGAGCACCCCGCAGCCTCGGGTCGAGCAGATCCCGCATGGCATCACCGAACAGGTTGAGACTGTAGACGGTCACGGTCAGGCACAGACCGGGCCAGAGCGCCAGTCGCGGCGCAATTTCCATGTACTGGCGGCCCTCGCGACTCAGCATGCCGCCCCAGCTCGGGACGTTCGCCGGCAGGCCGAAGCCCAGGAAGCTCAGCGAAGCCTCGGCTATGATGACGCCACCGACGTTGATACTGAAGATGACGATGAGCGGTGCAGCGATATTGGGCAGCACATGGCGGAAGAAGATCCGGCTCTTGCGGGCTCCCAGCGCCTTGGCGGCCTGGAAGTAGTCGTTTTCCTTGATGCCGATCACCGCGCCGCGTACCACCCGTGAGGCGGGGATACCACCGGTGATGCCAAGCACCAGGATGATCTGCAACACACCACGGCCGGTGATCGACATGATGGTGAGCAACAGGAGTAATCCGGGAAAGGACATCCACGCATCGACGAACCGCTGCGCGTAAATGTCCACCCGCCCGCCGATGAAGCCGGTCGTGCCACCGACGAGCAGGGCGACGATGACGTTCAACACCGTCGCCGCCAGCCCGACCGTGATCGAGAGGCGAGCACCGATGATGAGGCGGCTCAAAAAGTCGCGGCCAACGTGGTCGGTGCCGAGCAGGTGCTCGACCGACGGTCCCTTCATTCGGTCTTGCACCCGTCCTCGGTCGAATTCGTAGGGCGCCAGCTGGTTGGCAAAGATGGTGATGAATACCAACGCCAGGACGATCAGGCCGCCAACGGCTCCAAGCGGTTGCTCCTTCAGGAGCCGGCGGAAGAAGCTTGCAACGGATCGGCGGTGTTCGGCTGCGGATGCTCCCGATACGCCCTCCGTGCTGCCAGGGTCGACTGGTAGTGGCTCAGTCATAGCGAATCCTCGGATCGAGGAAGGCGTATGTCAGGTCGGTGATCAGGTTGATCACCACCACGACCGAGGCGAAGAGCAGGTTGATGCCGGAAACCACGGGGTAGTCGCGCTCGTTGAGGGCGCTCAACATGAGGCGGCCGAGCCCCGGCAAATTGAAGATGTTCTCGATGATGACCGAGCCACCGGCGATGATGGGGATCTGCAAGGCGATGAGTGACACCACCGGGATGAGTGCGTTCTTCACCGCATGGCGCAGCACCACCCTGCGCTCCTTAAGGCCCTTGGCCCAGGCGGTCCTCACGTAGTCCTGGCGCAGCACCTCCAACATCATCGTGCGTGTCATGCGCATGGTGCTCGCTGCCAGATAGGTCCCCAGGATCAGAGCGGGGATGATGAGTATACTCAGATTGGCCCAGGGGTCTTCGGTGAATCCGACGTAGGTCAGCGGCGGTGTCCAGCCCCACCAGATGGCCGGGTAGATCATCACCATCAGTCCCAGCCAGAAGTTGGGAGTCGCCAGGCCGAAGATGGCGACCATCCGGCCGGCGTAGTCGGCCACCGTGTACTGGCGAATCGCCGAGTAGATTCCGATCGGCACGGCGATGATGACCCCGGTAAGGATCGCCAGCAGCCCCAACTCGACCGTGACCCCGACCCTGCCGGCGAGTTTCTCCTCCACCGTGGCGCTGCCCAGGGAGGAGGCGTACAGCGAGCGGCCGAGGGTGCCACGCAGGACGATGTCGCCGATCCACTTCGCGTATTGCGCGTAGACGGGTTTATCGAGTCCGAGTCGTCTCTTCAGAGCCTCTTCATTGATCGTGCCGCTCTGGGTTGCGGTCATTCGGGCTGTCATCACATCAATGATGTCGCCGGGAATGAAGCGAACCGAGAGAAACACCAGGACGGTGACGATGAACAGGGTCGGGATCACCAGCAGTATCCGCCTGATCACATACGCCCGCATCTCAGCTCACCTTGCATCAGAACCCCATTTCCGCTTTCAGGTCCCGGTCGAGCCAGAGCCGGGCAAGAACCTCGTGATAGTTTTCTGGGTGCACGAACGTCTCGCCGTTCCAACCCTTGACCCATGGATTCGCCACCTGGAAACCGGGCGACTTGCCGGTCCAAACCTGAAAATGCTGCGAAATGAGGTACTGGTCGAACTCCTTGGCAATTCGTATCAGCTCCGCCTCGCTGGTCGCTGTTTGGAACTCGTTATAGAGTCGAATCAGCGTGGCGTTGGGAATCCCACCGAACCACTCGTTCCAACCGTGCGGCTCGGTGTCCGGTCCAAGAGAACGGGCGAAACCTATGATGTGTTCAGGGGCTGCATCGAAGCCCAAATCGCCGGTGGTCATCTCGTAGAGTCCTTCCCCTTTACGATTCCACCAGGTGCTGCTGTCGTGGATGTTGATCTCCACCTCCACGCCGATCTCTTTGAAGTAGCCGGCCGCGATCTCGGCGAGGCCTAGGTCGATGACGTCGCGGTGGTCGTAGGTGGCCCTGAAGCGCACGCCGTCCGCGCCGCGTGGGTAGCCGGCCTCGTCGAGCAATTGCGCCGCCTTCTCCGGGTCGTAGCGGTATTGGTCCTGGAGCTCCTTTGGCCACTCGTCGAATGGAAGAAAATAGGGTCCGGTCGCGTTGCCAAACATGCCCTGGGGCTTCCACAGCGCGTACCCGCCATAGTAGCTCTCGTTAACCGCCTCGCGGTCGATCGCCATCTGCATTGCCTGGCGGACGCGGATGTCGTCGAACGGCGGCCTACGGGTGTTCAGGCCGATTTGCCCGAGCGCCCGGAGGAAGAAGGGGCCCACCTGGGTGTCGGGGTTGGTGCGCAGCACCGACTCTACCACCTCGAAGGTCTTGATCTCGACGCCGCCGCCGGCAACGTGGATCATGTCGACCTGGCCGGTGCGAAACGCGGCGAGGCGTGTCGCCTCCTCCGGCATGAACAGACCCACCAGCTCGTCGACGTAGGGCAGCCGGTTCTCCGGATACTTCTCGTCGAAGTCGTGGTAGTCGGGATTGCGCGTCCTGGTCATCGAGACGCCCTCGACGTAGTCAGTGAGCATGAACGGCCCGGTGCCGACCACGTTTCGCCAGTCGCTGTAGTCACCGTGCTGCTCGATGACCTCGGGTGGCAGAATCCAACTGTTGGACTGGCCGAGGATCGCCCGGGCCAGGCCGGTGCGCGGCTCGGTCAGCTTGAACTCGACCGTGTATCGGTCAAGGGCTTCGATGGATTCCCACGGATAACCCTCAACCTCGCCGGCGACTATGGGCTCGAAGTCGAGCAGGCCGGCAATGCGGCGGTAGGTAAAGGCAACGTCTTCGGCGGTGAGCTCGCGCCCGTTGACCGGCGGCTTGTCGTGCCAGCGGATGTCCGGTTTGATCTTGACGATCAGCGTTCGGTCGTCCGGCTGTTCCCAGCTCTCGGCCAAGTGGCCCTTGAAGCGCGAGAACGGCACATACCACCCGGTAAAGCTCACCTCGTCCCGGGGAGCACCCCAGTCTCCCTTCGCAAGCTTCTCGTTGACCGCGTAGATCTGATAGCCGGCGTAGTGTCCAGTGATATGCGGGTCGGTGGTCTCCCCGTACAGCTTGTACGGGTAGGTCAGTGTCCCGCCGTATTCAGGTGCGGTGACCATCTTACCGGTCGTCGGGTCTTTGACCATGTCCGAGGCAGCGAAGGTCATAGTCGTGAAACCAAGTAAAATCATGCTGAGTAGGGCCAGCATGGCACGCCCTTTTGAGTTTCGATGATGATTTATCATAGCAATCCTTTCTTTCATTTGAGAGTAACTATTCAGGTCTTTTCCACATTTGCATTTAGTCTTTGTCATCTTTTCTCCTTATTTGACAAAGGTGATCCCTTGAAACAAGGGCTTTTGCGTGTACAGGAAACCGCTTGGATTTGCGGCCCTGTTTCACCCTCCATTGGGTGAAAGAAAGTGCAGTCTACCCCCCCTCCCGAACATGTCAAGCAATAAATGCAAAAAAAATGTAGGGCAACCTTTAAAATACAGCGGTTTGCCCGTTTGAACATCTTGCCGGATGCGAAGAAAGATCAAACTCCACCAATCATTTCGGCAGATAAAAACGATTTTTTAAAATTCAAAGCGATCAAATTTCATCGTTTTCCAGACAATTGCAGGAAAGGAAGAACAGTGATAAACTGCAAGCAGTTATTCCCGTTTGAGGAAAAAGGAGGTTATGAGAAGATATTGGATCATTTGGTTGATGGGAGGAGTGAGCTGGTTGCTGAGTCATGTGGCGGTATACGGGCAAGAATCGTTCGGATTTACCCAGGAAGATCGAGAGCGCATTATTCGGCTGGAAACGACCTTAACGCTTTTTATGGAAGTCACAGATCAACGCTTTGAACAAATGGATAAGCGTATTGTCGAATTACGGGAAGACATGAACAAGCGCTTTGAACAGGTAGATAAGCGCTTTGAACAGATGATGAATACCTTGCAACTGATTGCCGGCATTTTTACCGTCCTGACTCTGGGTGTCATCGGATTTGCTTTTTGGGATCGACGTACTATTATTCACAAAGCAAAACAAGAGACCCTGGAAACGCTGGAGCGGGACGCCGCTCCTAAAGAAGAAGCGATTATCGACCAGGCAGTAGCACAAGCGGTGCAAGAGATCAAAAAAGACAATCGTCTGCAAGACTTGATCGCTGCCTTACGCAAATTGGCTGCCACCGACCCACCTCTGGCAAACGTGCTCAAAGAATTTCATATATTGTAGTTTCCATCATGCTCCTCAAACAGTATTCCACCGGTGAAGTCCTCAAATGTTGTTTTGAGATTCTGCTTCATTTTATGATTGGAGAGAAGAATGCTGGTAGCGCTCCGCACTCCTGATTCTTTCCAAACTTTCGGTCACCGTAAAGAACTGACTTATAGTGGTTTTGAGCCACCTTTCGTCATTCCTCCGGCACAGATCCGGACGTGCGCTACTAACGCATCCGGCTCCTGCCTCGAGTCAGACGCTCAAACGTTGATTCGGATACGGGTGAGTTGTCCTTACCGAAGGAATGTGTAGAAGGTTTATTAGCGAAAATCCCGGATTGGATCGAGAGAAGCCAAAGGGATTTATCAGGTCCGTTTATCATTTTTGACGATCATCCTGTTGGTTCCCAATGAAATGGAAGATAAAGAAACCAACGATGTATTTGAACTGTTTGCCAGTCAAAAGAACTACTATCTTCGTTCAATCCAGCGAATGATCGGCAATCCCTTTTGGCAATCTTTCAGAGGGATCGTTCATATTTTTACACAACGCTTAGGAAAGGAATTGAGTATGGCGGGTTTAACTCTAGAACAATTAGAAGGAAGGACGGTGCTGGCCTTTATGGAACAGGCCACTGCTGAAGAATTCGCGAAAGTCGTAGAAAAAATACAGAATAAAATTGACGTTTTGGAAAAGGTGGTGAATCAAATGAGTCGCGAAGAAAGAGCACTTTTATTGCGAAAACTGCAATCGGACTAATATGATTTTGACAGACGGATCCCATCTCATGGCGCTTACCCCCATTGAAGATCATATAAAGCAAGGTTGGACGTGGTTTCAGGACAGGGAAAGCAGAAGACAGGGAACCACCACAGAAGTCCCCCATCACAGAGGTCATTATGTTAAAAAAAATGGCGGGTGTTATGAAGGCACCGCCCGCTAGCCTTGAGGAAAAGTGAGTTTGAATGACCCCCATATTGGATCACACGATTGCATGAAAGGAAAAACAGTGGTAAATTAAGCTGTTATTTCAAATTTCCCATAAAGAGATTAACCATCGGACTCACTGAATAAGGATGGGTCTCAGTTGGGATGTGTATGGACCACCCACTGAAAAATTCCTCTTCTCTTCCCAATAATTAAGGCTCAATGAACCTTAGAAAAAAAGGCAGCATGAACACAGCAGCAACCCAGAAAGTAGAACTCCATCAAGCAATCAATCGCATCCCCGAGAATAAGCTGGAAGCCGCAAAAATATACTTGCATTCGCTGGCCCAAGAAGGGGCAAGCAACGAAGCTAAAAAAGGGAGCTTAGAAGGGATATGGGAAGGGACAGGACTTGAAAACCTCGACTTTGAAACTGAATTGAAAAAACTGAGAACAGAAATGAGTGAGGCGATCTTATCCAGGAAATTTTAATGAAATACCTTGTAGATACCGTTGCCCTAAATCGTCATTTCACGAGAAATAATAGTATCGGGAAACAAGCCCGTGAGATCCTTTCCAATCCTGACGAAAACGTGTTTTATATCTCCATTGTGAGCCTCATGGAGATTTTGTATTTATCAGAAAAAAACAGGATAGATATTTCATTGAAAGAAACACTAAGACGAATCAATGCCAAAGAAAGCTATCAGATTGTCGAACTTGATGCAGAAATTCTCCAAGTAGCTGAAACTGTCCCATTTCCTGAGCTTCATGACCGATTAATACTTGCGACGGCAAAATGGCTTGAGGTTCCCATCATATCAAGTGATAAGGATTTCCAAAATGATGAAGGCATCACGACCATTTGGAAATAATCCATCTTATCTTGTTTTGCTCTCCAATGTTCTCATTTCAAGTACCCTTCCCACGAACAAGAAAGGCAACGATTTTCCCAGGAGAGCCTTTCGTAGCACGGAAGTCAGAAGACGGGGGACCACCGCAGTATTCCCTTATCCTGGAGGTAAAGCAGTGGAAACTCTGGAATTGTGAGAACAACCCCTTTTGCGTGCTTACCATTTGAAAGGGTGGATCAGCCGGGCCTGGAAGCCTCGTTTGCGTTTCCTCTTCGCGGTGCCGCAACTGCCCTCACCACCCCGCAGCCGGGGATCGAGCAGGCCCCTCATCGCGTCGCCAAACATGTTGAGGGAGTAGACGACATTTGTCAGGCAAAGCCCCGGCCAGAGCGACAGCCAGGGGGTCATCTCCATGTACTTACGTCCTTCCCGGCTGAGCAGACCACCCCAGCTGGGAACATTGGGGGGCAGACCGAAGCCGAGAAAGCTCAGCAAAGCACTCCGCCGCCGTACGTCGTTCGGCTGCCAAGAAAAACCCTCCCGTCCGCGATGCGGATGGGAGGGTCCGAAAACGGTTAGCTGTTTCTTGGCTACTAAAACCCCATTTCTTTCTTCAGTTCCTGGTCGATCCAGAGGCGGGCAATAATGATAACAGCACCGTTATTATCATGCAAGTCGGTTTCACCGTTATAACCTTTGACCCACGGCCAAGACGCAGAGAACTGCGGTACTTTCGTACCCCACAGCACCAAGTGGTTCTCTACAATATACATATTTGCCGCTTTAACCGCCCGCTGCTGCTCCTCGAGAGTTTTCGCCGCTACCGCGGCTTCATACAAGGCCTCATACTCCGGGAACCCGCCTCCGTGCAGGTTCATCCCTTGTACCGAATGGTTCCGTAAGGGTTGGAGCACCTCTAAATAATCCATGCCCGAAGCCGTCCAGGCCAGACCTTCAAAATCATGTCCTGAAAAGATACGAGCGCCAGCAGTAGGGGCGTCCACTGCATCAATCTTGACCTCAATGCCGATCTTCGCCCAGTAGCCGACCACTAATTCGGTATATTCCACAGCCTGATGGACAACGCTGTGGACGACGTCGGTCTTGAACCTCACCCCGTCCGCGCCTCTCGGATATCCAGCCTCATCCAGGAGCTCCTCGGCCCTTTCCGGGTCATAGGTATATTCTTGCTGAAGCGCTTCAGACCACTCTTCAAATGGGGTGTTGTACCCAACGACAGCATCCCCAATGAGGCCCTGAGGTTTCCACATTCCGTAGCCACTATAGAAGGTGTTGTTAATAGTCTCGTGGTCCAGTGCCATCTGCATGGCCTTGCGCACCCGGATGTCGCTGAGTGGTGGCTTGGTCCCTTCCACAGCATAAGCCGTAGCGATTCTTTTTTCCTCTTTTTTCTGACGAATTTCAGGATAGGCGCTGCATTGCTTTAATGTTTCTCACCTCATTTAGAACGTGAGTGATTTGGCAAGTGAGGCTCGTTGATCTTTTGCCAACCCCTCTCGTATTGATTCTTCCTCTTTCAAACGCCAGCTTGCTTCTCGCCTATCCTCTTTTGCCGGACCGTTGCAGGAAAGGAAGAACAGTGGTAAACTGCAAGCAGTTATTCCAGTTTGAGGAAAAAGGAGGTTATGAGAAGATTTTGGTTCATTGCGTTGATTGGAGGAGTAAGCTGGTTGCTGAGCCATGGGGCGGTATACGGGCAAGAATCGATCGGATTTACCCAGAAAGATCGAGAGCGCATCATTCGGCTGGAAACCACCTTAACGCTTTTTATGGAAGCCACCGATCAACGCTTTGAACAGGTAGATAAGCGCTTTGAACAGATGATGAATATCTTGCAAGTGATTGCCGGCATTTTTACCGTCCTGACTCTGGGTGTCATCGGATTTGCTTTTTGGGATCGACGCACTATTATTCACAAAGCAAAACAAGAGACCCTGGAAACGCTGGAGCGGGACGCCGTTCCTAAAGAAGAAGCAATTATCGACCGGGCTGTAGCACAAGCGGTGCAAGAGATCAAAAAAGACAATCGTCTGCAAGACTTGATTGCTGCTTTACGCAAATTGGCTGCCACTGACCCACCTCTGGCAAACGTGCTCAAAGAATTTCATTTATTGTAGTTTCCCATTTCGCTTTTCTCCAGAACAAGAGGGAGTCTATGAGATTCAGCGGGGGAGTGATCTCATTCGGATGATTGTACTGAGTGAGATCGCTCATGCGGAGCATAATACGATTTGGCATTTATTCAGTGGGATTCCCGGAGAAGTTGAGTTTGCCGCGCGTCAATACCGAGGGCATACCCGGGAAATCAGTACGATATTAAATCAACTCTTTGAGCACTATCACTTGGAAGGATTAGAAATGACCTACACGATGGAAGATTTTCAAAAAGATTATGTGCGTGATCATTTAGGCGTACTTTCAACCGATGATCGCCTGAAAGGGCTTTCGACCGATGAGATCCTCAAACGGTTTTCTCTGGAAGAGATTCAGAAGTACCTGGAAAAGAAGCAAAAGCAAAGTCGAGCCAATGTTCCACAAAAAAATGAAAAGGATTAGCGAATTCTGTTTTCATCTTTCTCAAGGGAACAGTACCATCGTGGGATGGCGGGCTTCTGCCGCCATCCCGCAGTTCAGCGTCTTGACGATTCGTTTAACCGGAAAATACTAAAACCCCATTTCTTTCTTCAGCTCCTGGTCAATCCAGAGGCGGGCGAAAACGATCATGCGGTTAGCACCATCCAGAGTGGTTTCACCGTTATAACCTTTGACCCACGGCCAAGACGCATTGAACTCCGGTACTTTCGTACCCCACAGCAGCAAGTGGTTCTCGACAATGTACATATTTGCCTCTTTAACCGCCCGCTGCTGCTCCTCAATAGTCTGCGCCGCTACGACGGCTTCATACAAGGCCTCATACGCCGGGTTCATGCCTCCGGGCAAGTTCATCCCTTGTACCGAAAAGGGCCGTATTGACCCGAGCACATTAGGATAATCTAAGCCCGAAACCGTCCAGGCCAGACCTTCAAAATCATGTCCTGAGGAAACACGAGCGGCATAAGTAGGGGCGTCCACGACATCAATCGCTACCTCAACGCCAATCTTCGCCCAGTAGCCGACCACTAATTCGGTATAGTCCACGTCCTGGTGGACAACGCTGTGGACGACATCGGTCTTGAACCTCACCCCGTCCGCACCACGTGGATATCCAGCCTCATCCAGGAGCTCCTCGGCCCTTTTCGGGTTATAGGTATATTCTTGCTGAAGCGCTTCGGGCCACTCTTCAAAGGGGGTGTTGTACCCAACGACGCCATCCCCAATGCGGCCCTGAGGTTTCCACAATCCGTAGCCGTTATAGAAGGTGTTGTTAATGGTCTCGTGGTCCAGCGCCATCTGCATGGCCTTGCGAACCCGGATGTCGCTAAATGGTGACTTGGTCGTTTCCACAGCATAAGCCGTATTAGACCGGTAGGCAAACGGCCAAAGCTCGATTTCGGGGTTGGTCCGCTGGAGGCTCTCTACCTGGTCGGTAGACTGGATAACAGTACCGCCGGGGTAACCTATGATATCAACCCTACCCGAGCGGAGTGCCGCAATATAGGTTGCCTCTTCTTTCATAATCAGCGTACTTATCTCGTCAATATAGGGCAAGCGGTTCTGGGGGTATTTTTCGTCGGTGCCCCAGTAGTCAGGATTCTTGGTCCAGGTCGTCGAGCTGCCCTCGAGATAGTCCGTCAGCTCATAGGGACCGGTGCCGACTACGTTCCGCCAATCCTTCATGTCACCGTATTGCTCGATGACCTCGGGGGGCAGTACATATTGAGTAAAGTGGTCTAGGAACTGCAACAGCAGACCGAGTCTTGGTTCTTTCAGTTTGATCACAACCGTCCATTTGTCGGTGGCCGTTATCGATTCGACCGGTTCGCCAGCCCACGGCCAATAGAGTATCGGTGGCTTGTTTTCCGCTGTGAAACCGCTGCCCAGACCGAATGCTCGGTGCAAGTTGTATTCGACATCCTTGGCAGTCAGCTCCCGACCGTTCATCGGTACCTTGTTATGCCAGTGAACGCCCTGGCGGATGTTGAGGATGATAGTTAGTGGGTCGGGTTGCGACCAGCTTTCCGCCAACTGCCCTTTCATGGCAAACAGAGGACGAAACACGGGTGATCTAATGTCAAGTTCGTTCCGATCAATTCCCCAGTTCACGATGGCGAGCGTCTCTACCACACCACCGATGCCAAACATCGCCCAAGGATGGAACAAGGAGTCAAAATTCGGAGGCGGGATCTTCGAAGCAAAGGTGATTGTCCCGCCATACGCTGGCGCGGTCACCATCTTGCCAGTGCTGGGATCTTTGACCATGTCCGAAGCGGCAAAGGTCAAGGCCGTGAAACCGAGTACAATCATGCTGATAAGGGCCAGCATGGAACGCCCTTTTGAGATTCGATGATGATTTATCATAGCAATCCTTTCTTTCATTTGAGAAAAAGTAAACCAAAAGCACCCCGCCTGGAAATGTTCGAGCAACATTTCCGGCTGGGATACCGTTTTGAGTATGGTCAATCCATACGATTTCCGTTCCTCTGGGGCAACGGAAGTTAAAACCAATTGATCGCATGCCAGTTCCTGATCCAGGCGGAAGAGGGGATAGGCCAGGTAGATCAACGGGTTGAACCAGTAAATACACTTGAGCGCTAAGGCCCAGGCGGTGAAGAGAAAATCTTTGCGTTGCAGGTGGGCCAGTTCATGAGCGAGAATAAGTTCCATTTCGCGTTTGGAATAGAATTTGGCAAAATGGAGGGGCAGCACCAATTTGGGATGCAGCCATCCGATCACTGCAGGCCCTTGAATCCGGGCAGAGACGAACACGTCTCCCTGGAATTTCAAGCCCATTTTGAGACAAAGTTGCGCGAGCAAAATTTTCATTTCCGGGGAAGGTTCCCGTTTCTCTTCCAGCAGTTGTTCATACAAACGAACATGCCGGAATATCATGACAAGCCCCATCATCACGAATCCCCCGAGCCAAACGAAAAAGATTATCGTCACGCCGTCTATTTGTACTTGCGAAAAAACGGGCCAACCGCCAACCGGGGCAGATGATGGGAAATCTTTTGGGGAGATACTTTGCTCACTGAAGCGCTCTGCAGGGAGAGTTGATCCCCCTTCCTGCGTCGCAGTTTTCATGGCTTCTATGCGAACCGTATTCTCTGCATGGATCTGTTTGAATAATGCTTCGGAAGCCGTGAGAGGCTTTTTGTTTTGCAGCAGGGCATACACCCCTTGCTGCATGTTGAAGTTATAAAGGATGGTTTGCCAGGAAGGAAGGAGACTGAGTTGGGTTTGGGGAGTCACCAGGATCATCATTTTCAGCGCCGGCAGCAGCCAAAGCGCGTAACTCCATTTTGCTCCGAAATAACGAACTACCGGTTTGCGAATCACGAACACGAAAACGATTAAGAGACTGGACCACAGGGCGGCCTCAGCTAAACCATACAATAGAGTTGCCATTTCAACACCTCCTCAATGGATCATTCCATTTTGTCCAATAGTTTTTTCAACTCCTCGATCTCTCTTTTGGTCAATATTTCTTGTGCTGCAAAACTGAATAACAATTGATGAGAGACTTTGCCGCCAAACCAGTTCTCCAAAAATTTTCTACTTTCCAATTGCAAATACGCTTTTCGGCTGAGCAGGGGATAATACAGATATTTTCTCTGCTCCTTTTTGAACGCTAAAATCTCCTTCTTCAACAAGCGGTTCAACAGGGTCTTCACCGTCTTGGCCTGCCAGTCCTTTTGCGGTGAAATACTCTCAATCACCTCTTGGGCAGACAGCGGCGATTTTTCCCATATCACCTCCATCACGACCCGCTCCGCATTGCTGATCTTTTTGGTCATCCATTTCCTTTCATTCGTCTGGTTCGCATACGCAATCAAATAGATAGTCATTTCTGAAGAATTACATAGTTACTACGCACTCTTTACATCCGTTTAAATTTATAGGCATGAAATTGTAACTTATAATTCATTGAAATATTTGATTTATATGAGAAATTTGCAACGAATTCAAGTACGTCTGATTTGTTTTTATATTACAGTCTGTAGTCTTCATCGGACAACATTACAGGAAGAAATTTTAAAAAGCAAACTTTTTTTTGCTCAATTGATTTTTTTTCGGACTGGGCAGGAAGAAAGAGTTTGAATTGTCCGAACCATCTCATTACGGGTTTATTTCAACCGGATTGTAAGCTCACAAATGTCTGGTCGACTCGGGGATGAGTCCACGAGGATGGAAACGGAGGACGAGGAGCAAGATGGTTCCCATGCAGATCATGCGCATGTGTGCGGCGCTTTCGAGAAGGTGTTTTTTGAGGTTATTGTCGTCGGCCAGGCTGGAGGTTAGAAGGTCCATAAGGAAAAGACCCGCGGGTTCTGCTTCGACCCAGACAAACCAGACGAGAAAGCCCCCGAGGACCGAACCCCAGTTGTTGCCCGATCCTCCGACAATGACCATCACCCAAATCAAAAAGGTGAATCGCAGGGGGTTGTAGGTGGTTGGCGTGAACTGGCCATCGAGGGTGGTGAGCATAGCACCTGCAATGCCGACGACGGCGGAGCCCAGAATGAAAATCTGCAAATGCTGACCCGTGACATCTTTTCCCATTGCTTCCGCAGCTTCATGATTGTCCCGAATGGCACGCATCATTCGGCCCCAGGGGGATCGCAATGCCCGTTCGGCGAGCCAGAATATAATCAGTAATACAACAGCAAACAAGCCGGCATAACAGAGCTTGACAAATATCGATGAGGCTTCGACGACCCCCACTCCCAACCGGTTGGTCCAAGAAATGAACCAATCGTATTGCTGCAGGTCAATTTCATAGGGCACAGGCCGTGGCAATCCGGTCACGTTTTTAACCCCTCGGGTTAGCCAATCCTCGTTCTTGAGGACGGCGATAATGATTTCCGCAATACCAAGCGTGGCAATTGCCAGATAATCCGCCCTGAGACCGAGGGCGATTTTGCCAACAATCCAAGCGGCGCCTGCAGCGAGTATTCCTCCAACCAACCATGAAACGAGAATGGGTGCTCCGATTCCTCCAAGATAGCCTTCTTTGGCTGCATTCACTGATTCAATGGCTTCCACTGCAGGGTCAAAAAAGAGACGTATGATAAAAAAACCGAATATGACAACAACAAATGAGACGAGATTGCGCCTGCCGTGTTTTGTAATTTTGCTTCGTAAATGAAGGATCAGGCCAATGGTGATCAGCAACACCACCAATGCCGACAGGAGATTCAATCCTCCTGCCGACCAGGCGTCCAAAACGGGTTCTTTCGACACCAAAATTCCAGCCATTCCCCCCAAGGCGGCAAAACCCATGATGCCCACGTTGAACAATCCGGCGTAACCCCACTGCATGTTGACTCCGAGCGCCATGATGGCCGAGACGAGACATAGATTGAGAATCGACAGGCTGACAGACCAGCTTTGCGTCCATCCGACCACGAGGAACAACGCTGCCATGATCACGAAATACAGGATGTGACGAATGTTTCCGGTCAAAGCAATCTTCCTTTGAAGAGTCCTGTCGGTCGCATGAGCAGCACGATGATCAGGATCATGAATGAAATGGCAAATTTATAGTCGGTGGATAAAAGTTGCATGAGACCTTCCGTCTTCCAACTCAAGGGGAGCAGGTAAGCAAGAAATTTTTTATAGGCGTAGGTGATCGAAATTTCTGAAAAGGCAATGATGAAACCTCCAACGACCGCACCGATGGGTTGACCTATACCCCCAACGATGACTGCGGCAAATGTGGGCAAGAGCAGTTGAAAGTAAGTAAATGGTTTGAAACTCTTATCCAAGCCATAAAGAACTCCGGCTATGGTGGCCAAAATGGCGGCAAGACCCCAAGTCATCATGACGACGCGATCAGGATCGATCCCGGAAAGCAAAGCCAGTTCTTCATTGTCCGAATATGCGCGCATGGCTTTTCCCATCCGGGTCTTATTGAGAAAATGAAACAGGAGAATAACCGCGATCAATGCTATGACCACCGTAACTCCCTGCGTCATGCGGACCGACAGACCCTCCTTCAATCCCAGGATTTCCTTGAACTCCTGCGCATGAATGATAAAGCGTTGGCCATCCGTAAATTGACGATCATGGGGACCGATGATAAAGCGGATGAGACCGTTCATGACGAACATCACACCCACCGATGCGATGACCATGAGTATGGAAGCGCTTCGTTTTTCACGAAAATATCGATAAACCAACTTGTCGGTCAGAAGTGCCATGACAATGGCAGTGAGTGCCCCAAAAGGAATTGCCAGCAATGCGGTGGGAAAAGGTCCCAATCCCACTCCTATGGATTGCAACATCCAAGTGGCCAGGATGGTCACCATCGCGCCAAAGGCCATCATCTCCCCATGCGCGAAATTTGAAAATCGGAGGATACCGTAAATGAGCGTAGCGCCCAGGGCGCTTAACGCAAGTTGTGCACCATAGGCGATACTCGGAATGATGACGAAATTGGAAAGAAGAACGATCGCATTGACGACATCTTCCATACCTCAACCCCCTAAAAAAGACTTACGTACGGCAGGATTTTCAAGCAAGGCGGCACCGGTATCGCTGAATCGATTTTCCCCATTGACCAGGACATAACCGACATCGGCAATCTGCAAAGCCTTGCGGGCATTTTGTTCCACAATTAAGACTGCGGTCCCCCTGTCACGTATTTCCAAAATAAGCTTGAATAACTCGTCCATGATGATCGGAGAAACACCGGCGGTGGGTTCATCCAGCATCAAAATCGAAGGTTGCGTCATCAATGCCCGGCCTACGGCCACTTGTTGACGTTGTCCACCGGATAGCTCACCTGCCAGTTGCCGGCTTTTTTCTGCCAGAACGGGAAATAAGGCATAGACCTGTTCGAGATTTTTCCGAATATCATCTTTGTAGTGGAAAGCGCCCATTTCAAGATTTTCGTAAACAGACATTGTGGTGAAAATATTGTTGTTTTGTGGAACAAAAGCCATTCCGGCTTTCACGCGTTCCTGGGGAACGAGATTCGTGATGTCTTTACCTGCCAGGGTGACCCGGCCTTCGCGGAGCCTGAGCATGCCAATCATGGCCCGCATCGCTGTCGATTTGCCTGCGCCATTGGGACCGACGATGACTGCAATCTGCCCGCGGTCGACGGCAATGGTACAGCCCCTGAGAATAATATCTGCCTGACCATAGCCTCCCACCATCTTTTCACCAACGAGAAAGCTCATCAGGGGCTTCCTTTCATCGATATTGTTGGATTGCTCTTTCAATCGTTCAGCAGTTTTTTCTGCCATGTTGTGCCCAAGCTGCTCCTCTACCCTCTCCCTTCATGGTACGCAGGCAGGAGTCATGGTCTTGTTCATTCGATTGAGTGGGGTCCTTCATGCCAGTTCCCAAATAGGATTCAATCACCATTTCATTGGAACGAACTTCTTGCGCGCTTCCTTCAAACAATATAGCGCCCTCGGCCATCACGATCACCGGGTCACAGAGTCGAGCAATGAAATCCATATCATGTTCAATCATACAAAAGGTGTAACCCCTTTCTCTATTTAAACGTATAATGGAATCGCCGATCATTTTGAGCAGGGTGCGGTTCACGCCGGCACCCACTTCGTCCAAAAAAACTATTTTGCTTTCGACCATCATGGTGCGTCCCAACTCCAGTAGTTTTTTTTGACCCCCGGAGAGATTGCCTGCCAATTCCTCTGCCACCAGAGAGAGTTGCAGAAAATCAATCACTTCGTCTGCTTTTTCACGGTTGATTTTTTCCTGAGCACGGACCCTGGCCCCGTTGAACCATGCTTGCCAAAGACCTTCACCGGCTTGGTTTCCCGGAACCATCATCAGGTTTTCACGCACCGTCAAGGTAGAAAACTCGTGGGCGATTTGAAAAGTGCGAAGCAGTCCCTTGTAAAAGACCTGGTGGGGTTTGAGTCCGGTGATATTTTCCCCATCGAGATAAACATTGCCTGACGTGGGAGTCAGGACACCAGCTATCACATTGAACAAAGTGGTCTTCCCGGCGCCGTTGGGTCCGATCAAACCGGTGATGGAACCTTTGGCAATTTCCAGTGAAACCCCGTTTAATGCGCGGATTCCACCAAATAACTTATGAATATTCTCAACACGAAGCATAGGCAGGAATCATCAGGGACAGGAAACCATGCCTGACTTTCGCCAGGCATGGACAAGTGCGCAGTCTGTTTTGGCAATGTATACTAATGATATTGAACGACAGTATATTTGCCGTTTTCAATAACCTGTTCCTTGTAGGAGCCGAAAGTTTCACCAATGTCATTCAATTCAACATTGCTGGCCCCCACGTAATCAACGTCGCCACCATCGGCTAGTATTTGCAGGGCTTTGGCTAATTCACCAGGCATGATCATTTCACCAGGCGCGTTTGCAACGTCCATCACTTTCGATTGAATCGCCGCACGGTCCACCGAACCCGCTGCTTGTATTGCCAGGATAATCAGGGCGGCCGCATCATAGGCTTCACCGACAAATGGACCGGAACCATCCAATCCGGCTGCCATGGCGATATCTTGAAAATTAGTCGCACCTGCAGAATCACTACCCGGGACCGTAGTTACAAAGCCTTCGATGCTATCCCCGAGATTTTCTATCAACGACATACCTGCCATACCATCGGCACCAAAGAAACTGCTGAATGCTCCGGTGTCCAGTGCAGCCTGCAAGATTCCTTTACCGCCCTGGTCCACATAACCGAAAACAACCAGATGTTCCGCTCCGGTAGCAGACAGCGCTCCAACTTCCGCAGTATAGTCCGCTTTGCCATCCTCGTGGGCTGCGGTCAAACCAATCGTTCCTCCAATCGCTTTGAAAGCGGCACCAAAGGAATCAGCAAGCCCCTTACCATAGTCGTTATTGGTGTAAGTTATAGCCACGTTGGTGACACCGCGACGCTTCAGGATATCCGCCAGGACTTGTCCTTGACGGGCATCCGAAGGCGCAACCCGGAAAAAATATCCGTTGTCGTCCAATGTGGACAAAGCAGGGGACGTAGCCGATGGCGAAATCATAACTACGCCATTGGGGATGGCCACGTTGTTGGCCACTGCCATGGTCACTCCGGAACAATCCGCTCCCATAATAGCGGCCACCTTATCTGAGGTGATCAGACGTTCAGCAGCAGCCGTTGCGGCAGCAGCGTCTGTGCAGGTACTGTCCCCGCGTACCGATTCAACGGTCCGACCACCCAACAAGTTGCCACTTTCGGAGGCCTCTTGCATCGCCAGCTCCGCCCCTTGAGCAATTGCGGGCGTCAGCGATTCGATGGGTCCGGTAAAACCTACCAGGATTCCAATTTTTATGGAATCAGCGTAGGCGTTCGTCATTAATAATGCGCTCATTATTGCGATTAAAGTATATTTTTTCATTTTTCTCTCCAGTTCAATTAATTAATTCGATTTACCAGGGCTCGCATCCGATCGATCACTCGATACGGTGGGAGAGTTTAGCATCTCCCTGAACCATGGATTCACAACATCCAGGCAACGTAAATTCCAATCATTCCAGGTCCTCCGAACAATAGGCATACGTTGTTTTCAAATTCGGATGTCTTACATTCAGGGGGTTGTATCACACGATCTCCTGCATTGAGAACAAAAGGAACTCACTGATCTTCATAAACCACCCTGAATCAACCTTTATAGCAGAAAATGAATTGAAACCCAATGCTATGATAGTGAACTATGTAATAATTGGATGAACCAATGTTTCTTTGAATCAACGACGTTTTGCCCAATGCAACCAACGCAGGGCATGTGATTCACGAAGCAAAAGGAGCACTGCGAAATACAAAATGACGGCCCCCGTAATCAGTCCACTGAACACACCCCAATTCTTCAAGGAAAATGAGCCCGTCTGCCACTCTCCCCACTGGGATAATTGCCAGACAAAAAAACCCATCAAGGCAGAAGCGAATAAATACTTCCAAATATTGTTCCAAGCCAGCCAGTGCCAACGTATTTCAGGACGCCGTCCCAGTAAAAGCACGAGCAACAAACATTGAAACCAAGTCCCTGCGGATAATCCCAGGGCTAAACCGACGACTTCCAGGGTGCGGCTCCACCACCAGCCGAGCCCTCCGGTCACCAGCAGGCTCAATGCTGCAGCAACCACCGGGATTTTAGTCTCTTTGCAGGCATAGAATACGGACACCAGCAGTCTGATGGCGGTCACTGCGGGAATCCCCAAAGCAAATGCTTGCAAAGTGGGAATGGTTTGCTGTACATCGTTCAGGTTGTAGGCACCGCGCAAGTACATCATGGCAATGATGGGTTGCGCTCCTATCACCAATCCCATGGTGGAAGGTACTACAAAAAACATGGAAGCGGCAAAGGAGAAACGCAACGTCTCTGTCGTCTTGTCCCAATCTGCTCGGGCAGTGTACTGACTCAGGTTCGGGAAACTGGCTGCGGCAAAAGCAAAAGCAAATAATCCCGCCACCAACTCCGTCAAACGGCTTGCATTGTAATAATACGTCACCTGCCCCAATGGTAAAAAACTGGCAATGTTGCGCAAGATGATAATGTTGACCTGGTAAACTGCCACTCCAAATAAAGCAGGCGCCAGCAATTGTAAAAGACGGTGAATATGGGGGTCGTTCCAGGGCCAACGCGGACGAATGGACTGCAATAGAGATCCGTCGAAGCATTGTCGCAAAACAAGAGTCTGTAACAAGATCTGCAACATTCCTCCCAGCAGTACCCCCCATCCCAGGGCCACAATCGGTTTGTCAAAATAAGGAGAAAGGAAGAAAGCTGAACCTATGATTCCCAGGTTGAGCAATATCGGCGCAGCAGCCGGAGCCGCAAAGTGTTTTTCCGCATTCAAAACGCCCATGGCCCAGGCAACAACTGAAACAAAAATCAAATACGGAAACATCAAACGGGTCAAGTCCGCCGTCAATTGAAATTTTTCAGCATCGCCATGGAATCCCGTTGAAATGAAATAGACGAGTTGTGAACTGAAGATCATTCCCAAAGCCGTTAAAAAAAGAGTCGTCCAGAGTACCAGTCCCAGAGTTTTCTGAGCAAATTGTCTCGACTGGGAGATCCCCTCCTTTTCACGGACTTCGGTATAAACGGGTACAAAAGCCAGGGTCATGGAACCTTCTGCTGTCAACCTGCGTAAAAGGTTGGGAATGGTGAAGGCTTGGATAAAGGCGTCAGTGACCATCCCTGCCCCAAACACATAAGCAATCACCAGGTCCCGTATAGCTCCCAGAATTCGAGAAATTAAAGTAAAGAAAGTAATGGTCCCCGCACGCTGGTACAATTCAGTGTCTGCTTCCACGTCATTTGTCAGTCGAACGGGCAAGATATCTGATTTTGCTTTTTTATCGCTGCCTTTTCCCTTAAAATTCAACTTTTCCAAAAACAGAGCACTCCGGCTTGAGGGTTGCGCAAAGTTGCGGTAGATCACGTCGATTAATTTTCTGAATGCCCTTTAGACGCATTTGCTCGTTACTCATCATAAGGAGTAGCAACTGCAGGATTCCTGCTCAACCGATAAAACAATACCGTGACGGAAAATGACAATGCATCCATCATACAAAGGATATTTTCGCAATCCAACTGTTTTTCAAGATCAAGTGGTATTTGTCTGCGAAGACGATCTCTGGCAAGTTCCCTTATCCGGGGGGCGCGCTTTGCGACTCACCAGCTCGAGAGGTCGCATTTTTTCACCAAGTTTTTCACCAGATGGACGATGGTTGGCTTGTTGTGGCCGGGATGAGGGACAAAATGACATTTATCTCCTGCCTGCTACTGGCGGACCTCTGCGGCGTTTGACCTTTTTAAACACCGACATGCGCGTGGTGGGTTGGATGCCAGGGGGGGATCGGATAATTTTTTGGAGTACTCATCAATCCGTTCATCAAAGTGCGGACGCTCCGCTCTATACGGTGGGGATCGAAGGAGGTGTTCTGCATAAATTGCCCTATGGCCCTGCGCACTTTATTGACTTTTCTCCCGATAACATGGGTATCGTTTTGGGTAGAAATGCAGCGCACAATTTTCGCTGGAAACGTTATCGTGGGGGTATGACCGGAGAAATTTGGGTTCGTGCCAACGGCAAAAGGAAATTCGCGCGATTGCGAATCGGAGGGTCTCGCCTTTCGTCACAGGGTAATCCGGTGTCTCCTTTTTGGATGGGTTCCCGTCTCTATTTCGTGTCCGACCACCAGGGAATCGGCAATCTCTATTCCACTCTTTCCAATGGCAGCGATTTGCTCCAGGAAACGTTTCATGAAGAATCATATGTTAGGAACCCGGCAACGGACGGCCAAACCATCGTCTACCATGCGCACGGCGATCTTTATTCTCTCAATCCCGTTTCCAAAGTCCATCAGGCAATTGATGTCGAGTGGCGTAGCCCGCGAGTCCAATTGCAGCGTAAGTTCTTCTTCGGAGATGAATATCTGGAAAATGCAGCGATTCATCCTGAAGGCCACTGTGTGGCTTTAACAGCGCGAGGAGCTTTGTTTTCCATGCCTCTCTGGGAAAAAGCCGTTACCCAGCATGGACGGAATCAAGGAATTCGCTCGAGGTTGACGCAATGGCTGCCTGATGGTCGCCTTGCAACTTTGCTCGACCTGGAAAAAACGGTGGGTTCCCAGGCTACCAACGAAATATTGCCGTCGGAAGAGAAACTGGGAATCTTTTCGCATTATCCCCAATTGGAACCCGAATTGATACTGGATCTGCCTCCGGGACGGGTGCAAAGCATGAAAAGCGCGCCACAAAAAAATCGAATCGCCTTGACGACCAATCGGATGGAGCTTTTCTTACTCGAAATCGATTCCCAAATTCTAACCAGACTCGATGATTCTCCCCTGCGTGAAATTCGAGACATCGCCTTTTCTCCGGACGGTAACTGGTTGGCCTACAGCAAACATCTGACATTGGAATTAACGGCCATCTTCCTGGTCAATTTGGAAAATAAAACCGTGCACCAACTGACCCAACCTGTACGCTACGATTTTGCGCCGGCTTTTGATCCTCACGGTTATTATCTTTATTTCCTTTCCTCTCGCACTTACAATCCGGTTGCTGACACTGTACAGGTTGGAGTCACATTTTCCCGCTCAATCAAACCCTATCTCATCACCCTGCAAAAGGAAACCGGGAATCCTCTTTCTCCTCAACCTCATGCTCCTGGTAAAAACAAAGACCCTGAAGACGACGGACGCCAAACAAGTGGACCATTGGAATATATCGGTGGATTATACCAGGCAGACGAGAAGGATGCGAAGGCAACACAAGAAAAGATTGAAAAGACGCCTCTCCAAGATTTGACAATCGATTTGGAAGGCATTGAAAACCGGATTGTCGAGCTTCCGGTGGCAGAGAGCTTATATGAGCAAATCATCGGGCTCTCAAACAAAGTCCTCTTTACCGAGTTCCCCCTTACTGGAGAATTGGAAGAACACGAAGACGAAGAAAAAAGCGAAAAACACAAGGGAGTCCTGTGGTGTTATGATTTTAAAAAACAGGAACTGCAAGAGTGGTTTCGAGAGGTGTCCTGGATGGAAACCACACCCTCTGCGCAGACACTACTCTATATCTCGGCAAACCGAATACGCGTTGTGGAAGCAGTTCAACCCGTTCCGGATGAAAACGAACGCTACCCGGATGGAGATGAAACACTTGCCAGTCGCAAAAACGGGTGGCTCGACCTGACTCGAATTCGTATTTCAGTCGATTATGCCGCAGAATGGGAACAAATGTTTCGGGAAACATGGCGATTGCAAAGAGAATTCTTCTGGCGCAAGGATTTGTGCGGAGTGGATTGGAATAAAATTTACGAACAATATGCCCCCCTGGTGAAGAGAGTAGGGGCTCGCTCCGAACTTTCCGATTTGATTTGGGAAATGCAAGGCGAGTTGGGGACATCCCATGCTTACGAGTATGGTGGAGATTATCACCCGTCTCCGGAATACTGGATTGGTCGCTTGGGTGCTGATTTGGAGTATGATCATTCCTTGAAAAGTTACGTCTTCAGAAAAATTTACCAGGGAGATATCTGGAAGAAAAATGAACATTCTCCCTTGTGCGAGCCCGGACAGTTCATCGAGGAGGGAGATTGTCTCGTCGCAATTGGCGGGGTCCCCTTGGATGCCGAAACCGTCCCGGGTCAATTATTGGCCCACCAAGCAGGACAGGAAGTGCTGTTGTCCATAAAGGCGCCTGCTGAGAAAGCGGAGGTGCGTCATGTCTTCGTAAAGACTCTACGCGATGAACAACCAGCACGATACAGAGATTGGGTCAAGGGCAATGCGCGTATGGTCCGGGAAAAAACAGGCGATCGAATCGGATACCTTCATATTCCCGATATGCAGGCGCGTGGGATTGCAGAATTCCATCGAGGATTTTTGTCACAGACCAACAAGGCAGGGTTGATCATCGATGTGCGTTTCAATTCCGGAGGCATGGTTTCTCCACTGATTCTGGAGAAACTGACTCACCGCCATCTCGGCTACGATGTTCCGCGCTGGGGAACGCCGGAGGCGTATCCTTACCACACTCTACTCGGCCACTTTGTCGTGCTGGCCAATGAATTTACCGGATCGGACGGAGATATGTTTTGTCAAAGCATCAAAATGTTGAAGCTGGGAAAGATTATCGGCAAAAGGACATGGGGAGGTGTGATCGGGATCGACAATCGATACCACTTGGTGGACAGAACAATGACCACCCAACCTCAATACTCAGCTTGGTTCCATCACACGGAATGGTCGGTGGAAAACTATGGCGTGGATCCGGATATTGAAGTGGAATTCTCACCAGAGGCTTATGCGGAAGAGTCCGATCCTCAATTGGAATCTGGCATCCAAACAATGCTCGATCTCCTGGAAAAAGAGCCCGTGTCTGAAATTCGCTTTGATCCGGCCAGCCGTCAGAAAATTTCTTAAAGCGCTCCAAGAGAGTCGATCACATTTTCAGCAATCGTGCGAAAGGCTTTTGCAGCAGGCGCATGGTTCTGCCGTGCCATCAATGGCTCTCCCGTATCCCCTCCCTGACGAATTTCCAATTCAATAGGAATGGAGCCCAAAAACCGAACACCCAACCTCTCACTTTCCCTTTGAGCACCATGCGAACTGAAGATGGGAGTTTCTTTCTGACAATGCGGACAGAGGAAAAAACTCATGTTTTCAACAATTCCCAATATGTCGATATCGACTTTGCTGAACATCGTGACGGCTTTCGCCGCATCCAGCAATGCCACGTCCTGGGGTGTGGAAACCACCACCGCACCCGATATTTCCACGGTCTGTGAAAGCGTCAGTTGCGTGTCTCCGGTTCCGGGAGGTAAGTCCAGCACCATGAAATCTCCACCCGGCCATCGGGTGTCACGCAGCATTTGTTCGATCGCCTGATGTACCATTGGTCCCCTCCAAATCATGGAAACCGATTCATCCACCAGGTTACCGATGGAAAGCGCGTTGATGCCATATTTTTTCAGAGGCAACAACTGATTTCCATCGATTTCGGGTTTCCTGTTCCTCAACCCCATCATAATAGGCAAGCTGGGACCATAAATATCGGCATCAAAGAGGGAAACCCGATTTCCCATCTTTGCCAAAGTGAGGGCTAAATTCACGGCGACCGTCGATTTTCCCACACCTCCTTTTCCACTGGCAACGGCAATCACGTTGTCATAATTCTGCAAGTAAGCGGTGCGCTGCGGTTGTTGGGCAGATCGGGGTCGTTCTTGATGGGGTTTGCTTTCTTCTTCCGGAGGTGATTCTGCCAGAATTTCCACGGCAACTCGACTGATTTGAGGGATTTCTTTAATCTTTGCTTCTATTTGCGCGGGAAGCGATTGACGGAATGCGGATCCTTCTTCCAAAATTATGGTGACTTTAGCGAAATCGTGATTGACGACACAACCATGCACGATATTGGCTTCCAGTATATTTATTCCTGAATCACCATACGGAATTTCCGCGAAAGTCGATGCGAACTGTTGTTGCAGATCATCCATTTTGACCCTCGTATTCAATGAATTGTGGTTCTGAGTACTATCAAACTACCATCAAATCCCGAGGACGGCAAGGTGTTAAAGAATGGCTGCTTGTCATTCTTTTTCTTTTATGATTTCAAGAAACCTCGTTTGATTGAAGTTTTTTTTCCTGGCACGGCGACTATGTAACAAACCCTTTATTCTATTTTGCACAGTTTTGTCAAACTGTTAATTAAAATGGTGACAGGGTACTGCATTTTCGCTTCTTCGGGGTGGTATTTTCGACCTGATGAATGGAGGGAGTCGCTTTTGTCGATGGAATTCCTTAATACAGGGTCGCTGTCTGAACGGTCATCCCCAGAAATTGAATATAACTCCCTCTGTTAAGTCTCGATCAAGCTAAGATTGGCATGTATTCATTCTTCTTTGTTTCTTCGGCGTCTGGCAACGCCAATAAATTTACTACCCTTGATAAATGGTCGTTTGATGTCTCATGAGAAAAAGCAGATACCTCCACATGGACTCTAGTCAGTACATTCCAGCGGGTTGGTCTGCGCCAATTCAAGGAAGAGTTGGAAAAACGATTTGCCTCTGCTATAGATACTGACAGAGAGATTATGGAAAAAAGGGGGTAAAGTGTTTTCCGTTACAGATACACTCAGGAGTCAGGTCTCATGAATTCAGCACCCGGACAATTTTCCGCTCTTAGCGGAATTATCGTGGTTGAGGTCGCAGGCGGTGTCGCGGGAGCGTACTGCGCGAAGCTCTTTGCCGATATGGGAGCTAAGGTTTTGCGCATTGTCCCGGCAGGGGGCGATCCCATGGAAAACGAATTGATTCACCCCGATGAGATATCGACGCGCGGACTGTACGCTGCTTATCTCAACGCAGGAAAGCAGGTGCTTTATCCGAATGCGGTGGATCAAGTAGATGTCCTGATCTATGGGGAGGCCGCGGATCGAAATATTCAGGTAAAGCCCCCGCGCTTCGCGACCCTGGATATCGGTTGGTTTGGGGCTGACGGTCCGTATGCCGACTGGTCCGGCTCCGATTTGATCGTTCAAGCGTTGGCAGGCCTCATTCATCCGCTCGGACCTGTCGATGGTCCACCCGTGTTCATGGGAGATCATCAATCCGCCATGGTGGGCGGTGTTGCGGCGTATTGTGCGGGGTTGGCGGCGCTTATTGGTGGATGCGCGCATCAGCGGTACGAAATAAGCACTCTCGAAGCCATTATAATGGTCGCCGAGATGCAATTGTGTCAATCACAGTCGCTCGGCGAATCGCTACCACGGGTGGGTGTTAACCGATTCGTGCCGACCTGTCCTCTGAGCATTCACCGATGCAAAGAGGGATGGATTGGCATAACACTGATAACGCCCGTGCAATGGCAGAACTTCTGCTCAATCTTGGACCTGCCTGACTTGGCCGCTGAACCGGAACTTAATTACTCCAAAGGCCGGGTACTCGCCGTCGAGCGCATAGAGGCGGCGTTTGATAGCAGGTTTTCACTTCGCACAGCGGATGAATGGGCTGCGCTTGGGCGGCGCCACAAAGTGCCAATGGTGGTGGTACCAAACGCGCAAGGTATTTTGAAGCATCCGATTTTCAATCACCGTCTTTCTCTGTCGGATGTTTCATGGGACGGTGTCACATATCGAGTGCCCAGAACGCCGATTCACTTAGAGGATACGCCGGCGCGCCTGGACCTCGATGACATTGTTGAGAAGACGCCTGTCAACTCGAAAACGGAACCTGCCAAAGACAGCATGAGCCCTTTGGCGGACGTTCGCGTTATCGATTTTTCCATGGGGTGGGCAGGCCCGCTAGCGACCAGGATGTTGGCTGACTTCGGCGCCGAGGTTATCAAGATCGAGGCGGGCAGATATCCGGACTGGTGGCGATTGGTTGACTGGTCGTCTGAGGCCATCGAACGGGGTCAATACGAAGAAAGCCTCCAATTCAGCGCGCTCAATCGCGCCAAGAAGAGCGTCAGCCTGGACCTCACTGCCGAGGAGGGCCAGCGGCTTGCAAAAACACTTGTCGCTAACGCCGATGTCGTTGTAGAGAATCACGCAGCGGGTGTGATGGACCGGCTTGGCTTGGGCTACGAAGCGTTGAGCGCAGGCCATCGCGAGTTGGTGATGTTGTCTTTATCCGCATTTGGTGGCGGAAATGCCTGGTCCGATACCCGCGCCTACGGCTCGGTATTGGACCAGGGCTCCGGCTTGCCGAACTTCGTCGGCGAAGAAAATTGGCCGCCGATGATGGCGCACGTGGCTTATGGCGATCCCATTGGTGGAATCTACGGCGCGGCGTCGTTACTCACTGCGATTTTTCACCAGCGCCGTTCGGGTAAAGGGCAATGGATCAATAACTCTCCGATCGAGGCAATGTTGCCCTTCACGACACCTGCACTGCTGGCTCGACAAGCGACTGGGCACGAACCGGTACGCCCAGGCAACCGGCATCCGGTGCTGGTCCCACACGGATGCTTCCAGTGCCGTGGGGAGAATCGATGGATTGCGGTCGCGGTGGCTGACGGGCCAAGCTGGAAGGCACTTACCGATATTATCGGGCGTCAAGATTTGCGCGACGATGCAACGCTACTCGAGAGTCCGGTTCGCCGTGTGCGGCAAGCCGAGTTAGAGAGCGCCATTGCGAACTGGACACTGGAAAAAGAGGCTCGCGAGGCCGCGTTCACGTTACAGACTGCCGGTATCTTAGCCGCTCCGATTCACCATCTCGACGAAGTGGAATCAGATCCACACCTGGTTGCCAGGCGATTTTTTTACTCCATTGAACACCCGCACGCGGGCCGGCAGAACCAAGTCGGATTGCCATGGAAGGTCAACGGTGAACGATATCCGATGCGTGGATTGGCACCTTTGTTGGGCGGTAATTCCGCAGAAGTGCTGAAACGGCTTGCGGATACTGATGCGCAAGGCTTCGAATCGTTGCTGAACCGGGGGATTGTGAGCCTGAAGCCGACCGAACTTCGAAAAACTCGCTAGCAGCGTGTCCGACTTAAGAGGCGGGGCAGGATCATCCTCGATGTGGCCACCATCAGCTTCCTCGACTTCGGTATTCCATCGCCGCAGCCCATTTGGAGGGGAACGACAATGCCTATCCCTCTTTTAAATTCGGTCGCAGGGTATGCCATTCCGTCGCTTGTTCATAGGCATGGCCGACCTGGCACAGGAGAGGTTCACTGAGCGGGTGTCCAACGAATTGGAGAGAGAGGGGCAAGCCGTCCTGGTTGAACCCACACGGAACCGAGAGTGTGGGAGTGCCATTGAAATCAAAAGGGACGGTGAATCTTTGCAAGGAATAGTCGCCTTCTTTCATAGGGCCATATAACTGTTCAGGAGTCACTGGAAAGGGGGGTCCAGGCATCGAGGGACAAGCCAACAGATCAATGGTCTCAAAGATTTCTCGAAATCGACCATTGCAGGCAGCCCTCAGGTTATTGGCCCGGGCGTACTCTGCGCCACTCACCTTGGCTCCCATATCCAGCCAACCGCGAAACCAGGGCCCATACTCCTCACAACGGGAGGGATAGGTCGCTTCATGGGCTAATACCGCTTCGGCAGAGCAGAGTGTGTACCAGGCGGGTAAGTATTCATCCACTTCGGGAAACTGAATTTCGATCACTTCGGCACCAAGCTGCTCCAAGAGGCGCACCCCGGAAGCGATAGCTTCGGCCAACTCCGCATTGGCGTGTTGTCCCGTCCCTTGTTCATCGAACCCGATCCGGACCCCTTTCACCCCGGCATTCAGGTTTTTCACCATGTCCGGAACCGGGTCAGGAAGCGAGGTAGGGTCATTCGGATCGTGACCAGCGATTGCCTGGAGCATCACAGCCGCATCGGCAGAACTGCGGGTCAGTGGACCAACATGGTCCAACGACTCGGCCAGGGCCAGAACTCCATAGCGGCTGACTCTGCCCCAGGTTGGCTTCAAGCCCACCACCCCACAGGCGGCAGCCGGAAAGCGGATAGACCCGCCTGTGTCGCTTCCCAGGGTCCCATAGGCCAATCCTGCTGCAACAGCAACCCCTGATCCGCTGGAGGAAGCCCCCGACCACACACCCGGATTCCAGGGATTCAAGGGTATCTCAAAGTGAGGATGATATCCCCCCATGGCCCCTTCCGTCAGGTTGAGCTTGCCCAGCAAAACCGCCCCTGCTTCTGCCAGCCGTGTCACGACAGTCGCATCTTCATTCGGAATATGATCGGCCAATACAGCTGCTCCTCCCATCGTTCGGATCCCCTTCGTAAAACACAGATCTTTCACTGCGATAGGGATTCCATGTAAAGGACCCCGATACTTTCCCCCTGCCAGCTCCTGATCTGCCTGCTCCGCAGCAGCCAGGGCCTGCTCGGTCATCACCGTGGCGTAACTTTTCTGCCTCCCATCCAGGGATGCAATACGCTTCAGGAGAAATTGGGTCAGTTCGACAGAAGATAGCTCCCGGTATTGAAGGTGGGCGGCTACCTCCAGCAAAGGCTTATAATGAAGCTCATTCAAATCGGATGGTCTTTGTATTCCTGGCATCGACTTACCCCCTTGCTATCCTTTTCACGTGTAACTTTTGAACGTTTGTTGCAGGGCTTTTTTCACCACCTGCCTCGTTTCTCACATGGTTTCAAGGTATCACTGTAGCAAAAGCGCAAATAAAGAACAATGAGGAATGCTCCTTGCTTCCGCAACACTCGTTTTTGCCGACCATTCCCCTTTCCTTCGAATGGGGAGTGGCGCGTGCTGAAGAGTGAACTTCACTTCAAGAACCGATCTAAGACATTTCGGGTGATGCGGTCGACATAAGGATTTCCCTCTGCTAAACCCCAGGCCCATTCGGTGGTGCCTACCGAGAAGACTGCTCCACGTCCTTTGTTGAAGGTGCCCATGGCGGCTTGACCGCGCCTCGCGCGATCACGATTCTCTTTCGTATCAGCCCCAAAAATCCGTCTTGCCACGAAAGAGGCATCAAAATAGCCAAACCTTCCTTGAAGTTTTGTGTTTTCAGGTTCACCGAGGGATGCAGGCGCGGTGGCAATGATCTCAAAGTCGAGTGAGGTCCCATCTTCCCCTGTGGGAACGGGCAGTCCCTCCCGGATGGTGTAGGCGCACCCATCCATTTCATAACTACACAAAATATTCTCTTGCCCAAACACATCCCCAAAACAAAGCTCTGTGCCTTCAAGAGCCCAATGGTCCGGCCGGTATACGGTATAACCCCCTACACCCGCACTAGCATTCAAACCGATTCTGGCATAGCCTGCCCGGGTGAAAGTCGTGCCCGTCATCTGGGTTTCAGGTCGACCCGTCAACGGGTCAGACCACATGCCGGACATGTATTTTTCATCCTTGGTGCCTACCAGGGGATCTTTTTCCAATGTGTCGTATTTATAACCCACCATCTCCCTGCCTTCTTGTTGAAAACGCACTTGCCAATAACTGGTGTTCCCCGACATGAAGAACGCCTTGCCGCCTTGTTCGATAAAGGATTCTACGGCGTCGCGTTCAGCCCAGGACCAATATTCATCATGGCCGACACTCAGATAACATTGATAAGGGAATAAGCACTGAGGGTTTTCATCCAGATCGTACTGAGCATAGTAATCCAACTCATATCCATTTGCTTCAGCCCATACCACAAACTGATGTTCCCAATTATTGAGAAAGCCTGTAGGCGGATCCCATGCCGGAAAATCCAGATCCAATACTCGATCAAGCACGAAGTCCGCGCTGTTTGCATTTTCCTGAAACCCGCGAGGTGTCCTCGCCCCCAAACGCATCCTCACCGGCGAGGCGATCAGATAGCGGGAAAACGGCCGGTCCAGGGACAAAATCGGAGATCGATCTCCTGTCATATCAAACTTCGATCCGTCCGTCCCATAGAGGCACATCCCTCCCCAAGAATTATAGGCTTGGTAGGTATTGGTTGCGAGGACAAGAGCAAGCTTGGCTTGTCTTCCCGGGGTCGGATTTTTGATCACCACAAAATGCTCGCAATTCGAATTTTCCGCAATCAGTTGCACACGATAATAACCACTCCTCCATTCCCCGGGAACGTTCAGTTCAAACGCAACGGGCCACTGACAACCCGTTCGGTAAACCTCAGCAGGAATCTCTTGGGGAGCGGCGCTATAGCCATCTTGTTCAAAGACAACAACTTCCTGGGCGCCGAGACGAGAAATCCTGCAAGCAAATGCAGGTTCCGGACTGGAGACACGGAACCCAATCGTTTCGCCCGGTAAAAAGCTCAGCTTGTCGGTGTAGCACCAGAGGGATGATTCATAGTAAGTTCGGTCACGTCGATTTGTCATTTTTCAATCGTAAATCCTGGTTTGCTTTGCGGGTTCGGAGAGGCGATTCAACCGGTCCTGTTGATCCTCACTCAGATTCCAGCCCAGAGCGCCTAGATTGGTGCCGGGTTCTGTCATTTTAACCTCTTTGTTCAAGATACTTTAATACTTGAAATGGGTTAATTTCAGACTTTCATGTCATCCTGTTGGTATGCCCACTCCGCGTACGGGATTCGGCAAAGCGAAGGATCGAATTATTGCCCTTCCCTCCATGGAATAAATTTTGTATATACGCTCTTCAAATATTAATCAAGCTTTTTTTAAATATGTGACTCATTCATGAGTGTCTTCTGATGATCAACGAATAAATTATTTAGTTGAGATAAAGAAGTTAACACTTTTGTTTGGCACTTTTCAATTCCCCGTTGATCGTTTTAAAAATCCTCTGGAAGAGATGAGGTTTTACATGACTTTCGGCTAAAATATGAATGGCTGAGGCGCTGGGTGACAAGCGAGTGCTGATGCTGCGCAACCACGGGGTGCTGACCGCTGCGCCCACCGTGGCCCAGGCCTACATGGACCTTTACTTGATCGAGCGTGCCTGCATGTTTCAGCTCCTTGCGACCAAGGACGATGGAGAGTTGAACCAGATCCCGACCGAGGTGGCCGAGAAGATTGGCGCGGCAGGCCGACAGGGCCGCGACGGCCATTTCCAGGGCATGAAACAAGTCATCGAAGCACGTGAGCCCGACTACAAGCGATAGACAGGAATTCTTTGGAAAGTCCCCTGGATTCCTGGGCAAGGACTAGGCGTCCCCCCGGCAATGACAAATCAAACTAAATCTTAGACCTCAAGAATAAGGGCCAGAAATGACCTCACACCTGACTAGGCTGAGAGAAAATATCAGAGGTCCAAAAAGTGGTCAAAGACGATACGCCGATTTAGACAGCTTAGATTAGAACTGTTTGGTTTTGTCCATAATCAGAGTCAAGCTCCCTACGGACCTAGACCTCAAGCAGATGCAGCAGTTCGGGCGAAGTTCGCGCCGCGAGTCGGATGGCCCTAAGTCTGCTCGAAACCGCCGCCTAACACACACTAAAAACTTAAGGTCAAGAAAAAATAGTTCTCCATGAACGTAGGGCATCTCGTTTTCTTGACCGTTTGTTAGTTTTTGCCACGAACTTCGGTGAGGGAGTGACAAGCCTCTTGAAGGATCCATTTTGCTTTCCGCAACGGGCTATGTCATCGACTCCGCCGAAGTGGCAGAGTCGAAGGGGCAGATATCCTGCAAAATTACCTTGCTCTTGCACTAAAATCAACAAATCCTTCCTCAATTTCCCTGGGCCTGTACGCCGAGCGGGCACCCCGCTTTACACACTCATTTGCAAATGGTAAGGTCGCTGCAAATTTTTGATTTTCCAATGTGGCCCTTCATGGATTTGCTTAGTGATGGTGTAACCAGGCAGACAAAACATCTGATTTCCTTGCATCGGAGTGTTCAATATAGGGAAACACTAAGGAAGATTAAATTAAAAAAGGAATGCGGTTTGCGTGTCAGATGAAAGGTGATGCTTATCTTTCTATTCCTGCATCAACGATGACGGGGTAGAGGGAGGTTGCGTTCAGCGATGATGGATTCCATGCGAGCACGTACGTTTTCCTTGGTCCTTACCAGAGAGGCTGGGTTGGGTACCGTGATGAGGTAGAACCGTTCCTCTTTGATGGCATCAAGCACCCGGTCGGCTACTTCCGATGGTGGCATCCCGTATTTTTGATGGCCCTCGTAGACTGCTTTACTATTCGCTTCTATCTTCGCCTGCCGCTCAGCCCCATGCTCGTCTTTCAGGGTTGACGGCCGGTTCCGTCCCGCCAGGTCCAGATTGGTCGCAACTGAGCCGGGGCAGAGCAAGGTGCACTTCACCTTGCTGTTTCTGTGCGCAAGGTCATAATACAAAGCCTCCGTGATCCTGGTCACGCCAAACTTGCTCACTTGGTAGGGCCCAATTGGTCCGGCACCGGTCTCAATTCCGTGTACAGAAGAATTATTGACCACGTGTCCCGCTTCATCCTGTTCAATCATGAGCGGTAAAAAAGTACGTACGCCGTGGATGACTCCCCAGAGGTTGACACCCAGCACCCATTCCCAATCATGCATAGTGGAATCCCAAATGGCGGTCGCACCATGGCTGACGACACCGGCATTGTTGCAGAGGATGTGAACCTTGCCGTATTGCTCAAGGGTCCGATTGCGCAGTGCCTCGACCTGTGATAACTGTGAGACATCGACCAATTGACCGATCACATCGAGTCCCTGCCCTTGCAGTTCCTCCACTGCGGTGTCCAGCGCTTTTTCCTCGACATCAGCCAGCACCACTTTCATGCCTTCACGCGCGAAACGTTCTGCTAACGCATGGCCCATGCCGCTGGCTGCTCCCGTGACCACGGCCACTTTGTCTTTGAATTCTTGCAATTCCGTCTCCCTTTAGCCCTGCTAGCCGCCAGTGCGGGTGAGATCCTCACTGACCTGAATCAGCAGTTTGCCGAAGTTCTTGCCCTGCATCATGCCGATGAATGCTTCGGGGGCCTTTTCCAGTCCAACGATGATGTCTTCCTTGTACTTGAGTTTACCATGGCGCACCCACCAGGCCAGCAGGGCATGCGCCTCTTCATGACGATCCTTGTACTGTCCTTGATTGGTGCCTTCCATGCGCGCCAGTCCCCCTTGCACGTAGCGGTTAATCCGCAGGCCCCGCAGGGTGCCGATCGGATCATTGTACTCGGCAATGGAACCGCAGAGGGGAATACGCGCCCCGGTGTTGATCTGCCCCAACACTACATCCAAGACGGGTCCCCCAACATTGTCAAAGTAAACATCAATGCCATTGGGACAGGCTTTGGCAAGCCCGGCTTCCAAATCCTCATTGCGATAATCAACCGCGGCATCAAAGCCCAGTTCCTCGACGACGTAGTCACATTTTTCATGACTGCCCGCGATGCCGACCGCGCGACAGTCCTTGAACTTGGCGATCTGTCCGACAACGGCTCCAACAGCCCCGGCTGCCGCTGAAACCACGACCGTCTCTCCGGCCACCGGTTTTCCCACTTCCAGCAGACCAAAATAGGCGGTCACTCCCGGCATACCCACAACCCCAAGCGATGTGGAAATCGGGACCAGTCCCGGATCCAGGACTCGCAACTCTTCACCAGGAACCACGCCATAACTCTGCCAGCCATAACCTCCCACGTACTGGCACACGAATTGGCCCTCCTGGAAGTCCGGGTGACGGGAGGAGACCACTTGGCCGGTCACTCCACCAATCAGGACCTGGCCTACCGCTTCCTCATTTCTCATCCTTCCCCTCATGTAGGGATCCAGCGAAAGATAGATGGTCCGCACCAACACTTCCCCGGCCCCTGGCTGGGGGATGGGATTCTCCACCAGTTCAAAATCTTCCAGAGCCGGCATACCCTGGGATGTGCGCTTCAAGATAACCTGTTTGTTGACTTCACTCATTTTCAACCTCTTTACTTGTTGTCTTTAGGCTTCCAGTTTAGTCAAAGGCGGCAACGATCTCTTCTTCTACTTGCTGCAAGGCTTCAACATTACCAGAGGGAATATAGCCGAACATGTACGCCCGAAGGGGCGCTGTTCCAGTGTCCCTGTCATAATAGGCAATCGCTTCATCCATTTCATCGTCGTCAACTTCGAGCGCGAGGAGCCGAACGGGTGCGTGGACTCGGCTAGAACCCCATTTCTTTCTTCAGCGCCTGGTCAACCCAGAGGCGGGCGAAGAGGGTCTTCCAATTCGTATCTCCAAATGAGCCTTCCCCGTTATACCCTTTGAGCCACGGCTGGCTCACGTGAAAGTGTGGGGCATCGGGACCCCAGATGAACCAATGCTGCTTGGTGATGTACATATCTGCCTCCCGGAAATATTTCTGGTAACTCTCGAGGTCATTCGCCGCGCGAAGGGCATCAATGAGCTTGTCAAACTCCGGGTCTTTGCAGAAGCAGGGGTTCCATACTTTCGCGCCTCCATGGAAGCGGGCCACGACATGCTCAGCCAAGAATGCAGAACCACTCTGGGAACCCTCTTTTTCACTAAAACAACTTAGTGAAAGTATGATTATAGCAATATATATTTTTTTTTAATTATGTAAACCCCCAAATGATAAAAAATGCAGGCTTCGTAAAAAATAGTCATCACCACCGGCAGAGCCGGTGGCTTGAAGAGGCCCCCAGTATGAGGGCAAAACGTGTTCGTCATCGTAAGACGTGCTCGTGCTCGTGAACGAAAAAGGCTGCCATGTTAGATCATGAAAAACTCGATGTATACCAATGTTCCATCGAATTTTTAGCCTTATCTGTCCAAGTCATCGAAACATTGCCAAAAGGATACTCAGCCTTAGTTGACCAACTGAAAAGGGCCTCATGGTCGATTCCTCTCAATATCGCAGAAGGCTGTGGAAAAAATCCCTTTCCTGACAAGCAACGATTCTATGCATTTGCCCGAGGTTCCGCAATGGAATGCGCTGCTATTCTCGATGTTTTAAACGTGTTGAAGATCATCCAGCCTCCTTTATTTGACGAAGGGAAACAGTTACTTCATCGCATTGTTTCTATGTTAACCAAAATGTGCCGTCGAATTCACTGACCGTTCACGAGCACGAGCACGGCTAACGGACACGGATACCTTTCTCATGTCTGACCGGCAAAGCCTATTAGGTTCGCACCAGCAGAGCTGGTGGTTTAATGAGATTAATTAAAAATCTATCAATCAGGGAGATCTGCTTCTTTATGATCATGAGCCAAAAAGCGAAGGTTCACTTCACAATCCAGTGTTTTTTCCAATGGCGATAATGATCGTAAACGCTTTGCCAGGGAGGGAAATCAGAGTGCTAAGCGCTCTTGCTTCCATGGCTCTCGTTCTTTTTCCAAGAGTTGACTGGCTTCTTGAAAAGCCTCGAGGTGGGAAATTGATGAAAGGGAATCAATATATTTTTGAACTTTCGAGAGCATAAAGTCCTTTCTGGACTTTATGCTACGCAAAATCTGTGCTTAAATTGATGGGTTCTCTGAAGATACCTTAATAGTTACTTGAGATCTTCCTTTCTATCGAGTGAGCCATGACCGTCGTCTCGAATGATGAAGGCATCAAAATCACATTGGGCGTCGAGGAGGAGTTCTTCCTCGTCGATCCCGATTCGCGCGATCTCCTCATCGATCCCGACCCACGTATCTTCGAGAAATGTGAAAAGAACCGTGGGCCACACAGGGTCGTGCGTGAGTTTCTTCGCTCACAGATCGAAACCAATACGCGGATTTGCGAATCGGTCGCCGAGGTAAGAGCCGCCCTGCATGAGACCCGGCGAATCGTCATCGAGGCGGCTTCGCGGTATGGTGCCTCGATAATGGCGGCATCCACCCATCCTTTCGCCGCCTGGACGGCACAGTTGTCAACCCCTAAGGAACGCTACCAGCGCATTGCGTTGACCTTCCAGGACAGCGTACGACAATTCCTCGTTGGTGGGATGCACATCCACGCCGGATTCGGTGATCCGGATTCACGCATCCGGGTTATGACCGCGATCCGGCGTTACCTCCCCTTGCTCCACGCGTTGTCCGCCTCATCGCCTTTCACTGCCGGACGCGAGACCGGTTTCAAGTCCTTTCGTCTGCATCTGGTCGGTAATCTCCCACGCACCAGCCTGCCTAATCCGATGTGGTCCCGCGCCGAGTATGACCGACTCGTGGCCGAGTACCAGCGCATGGACTTCATCGAGGATGGCAGCGAGTTGTGGTGGGACATCCGTCCCTCCCACGCCTACCCGACTGTGGAGATGCGAATCTGCGATGTCTGTACCCGGATCGAGGACGCCGTGTGCATCGTCGCGCTCTACGCTACGCTCATCCGGATGCTGCTGCGACAGGATCGGGAAGGTGCGTTGCCGCCTGAACCAGCCACGGAGATCATTGCCGAAAACCGTTGGGTCGCCCAACGATACGGCGTGCTCGCGTTTTTCGGTGATACGGCTCGTGGTTCCGGGCGGGTGGACATCCTCGACCAAGTGGCCGAACTCGTTGAGACCCTCACAGCCGATGCCCTTGCCCTAGGATGTGAGGCCGAGATCCGCCGTGCCCTGAGCATCATTCGTGAAGGCACCGGCGCAGATCGGCAGATTGACCTCGCCCGCCTCCGTCGCCTGGAAGGAGACACGGAGGAGATGGTTTTGCGCAAGGTGGTGGACCTGGTCCTGGCGGAGACCCGGGAGGAACTCGAAGATTCGTTTTGATCCAAATGACGCACCACTTCGGATCGCCTGGCTTCCACAAGCCCGCTTATGTTGCACCTCGAATTGGATGGCAAAAATCGGCGGGGGGAGTCATCCTGCAGACTAAATTGTAAGACCCAAAAAAAACTTAATTATTTATGTGAATCAGGAGTTAAAAAACGTGTCATTCCTGGCTTGAACAGGAATTTATTGACAGGTCTACTCGAGTTATAGTCAAATTCTGGGGATGGCAATTCAGGCGGCGATCCTGTATTGAGGAATTCCATCGACAAATTGTACTCCCTCTATCACTTCGGCTAATCGTTTAAATCCGTGTAATCGGATCCAATTTTTCTGAGCGGATTCCATTAATTTGAATGCCATCGTCAAGACGGTATTTCTTGAGAAACAACCTCTGACTTTGGCAGTTCTCAGTTTGACAGTAGCGAAGGTGGATTCAATGGGATTGCTCGTTCTCAAATGCCTCCAATGCTCTGCCGGGAAATCATAGAAGGCCATCAAGGTCTCCTGATCTTTAATCAAGCAGTGAGTGGCTTTAGGATATTTCGCCTCATACATGTCAACAAAATGCTTTAAGGCTTTGAAAGCTTCCTCTTTGCTGCTGGCCATCCAAATTTGATGGAGACGATCCTTGGCTTTATGATGCTCCCTTTTTGGTAAATAGTTGAGAATGTTTCCCGTTTTGTGCATCCAACAACGCTGCTCTTTGCTCTGAGGATAGACTTTTTTCAAAGCTTTCCAAAATCCCATCGCTCCGTCTCCCACAGCGATTTTAGGGGCCTCAGTCAATCCCCGGTGCTTCAGATCCATCAGCAGTTCCCTCCAGGATTGCTCACTTTCCCGGTAGCCATCTTCCAAGGCAACGAGCTCTTTATCTCCATTTTCTGTTGCCCCCACAATCACCAAGAGGCATTGTTTATCTTTATCCATTCTCACATTGCAATACACGCCATCGACCCAGAGATAAACATAATGACTCTGGGAGAGATCCCGTTGTTTCCAGGCTTTCCAATCCTCATACCAGCTTGATTTAAGACGGCTCACTGTCGCTGAAGACAAGCCCGCCGCTCTTTTACCTAAAATCGCTGCGAGCGCCTCCTGAAAGCCACCAGTGGAAATCCCTTTCAGATACAGCCAGGGAATCAGGGCTTCAATACTTTTACTTTTCCTCAGATAAGGGGGGATCAACTTGGAAGAAAATCGAATCCTTTCCTCTGATGAGGTGCTTTGACGATCTTTACTCCGCGGAACTTTCACGGATATAGAACCAATTCCCGTCTGAATCTCCCGATCTTGATGATAACCATGACGAACCACTCGCTGACGTCCATCCGAGAGTCGATAGGACTGATATTCCTTCATGAATATTTCCATCTCCAATTCCAACGCTTCAGAAAGTATCTTCCTGGCTTTCACTCTCAAAAGTTCACTCAAATGATCTTCAATAATTTGCTCTGGCTTCTCCAGATCAATCACGTTATAGTTGCTCATCGGCGTATCCTTTCTTTGATGTAATTCTATTTATTTTAAATTCCCATCAATAGGATACGCCACCTTCAAATTTAGTCCATCCCCAACTTTCGACTATATCTCGGTCTACTCGTCAATGACCCAAGCTTGTTAAAAATCGTGTCATTCCTGGCTTGAACAGGAATCCCGGGGGATACAGGCGATATTTTGGATACCGGATCATCCTGGTTCGTATATAATTTATGATTTTCTACAACCAGATTTTTGTAAAGGTGGAAAAACATGGGTTCAAGCAAAAATTTTCTTGACCATCTCGTCATGGTAAAATATTTTACTCTGCGAAGATAGTTTTCAGAACCCGTTTTAGAATCATTCGAGTTATAAAAATCAATCGATAAACATCATTGCATCAGAAAGGAACAATGGAAAAACGAAGACTTGGAAATACGGATTTGTATTGCTCACCCGTGGGATTTGGCACTTGGGAAATGAGCACCACCATGTACGGCGCTATTGATACCGGAGAAGCAAAGCGCGCCGTTCAGGCTGCCATCGATCATGGCATCAACCTTTTTGACACCGCCGAAGTTTATGGCCCTTTTCACTCGGAAGAATTGCTGGGCAAAGCGCTTGGAGAACGGCGAAAAGACATCATTCTCGTGACGAAAGTGGGTTTCGGCTACAGCGAAGAGGGACAAATCCTGGGACGCAATTCAAAGTATGTCCACATTATTAAACGTACGGAAGGGTGTTTGCGTCGTCTGAATACCGACGTGATCGACCTCATGCTCATCCACTGGCCTGATTTCAAGACACCGCTCGATGAACCCATGTATGCATTGGAGCAACTGAAGAAGGATGGGAAGATTCGCTATGGCGGGGTTTCCAATTTCAATATTGAAATGATGGACTATTGCCGCAAATATTCGGACATTTCAGTCAACCAGGTCGGTTATCACTTATTTGATCAACGCATGGATAAAGTAATCCTTCCCTATTGCCTCGAGCACAATATCGGATTCATGGCTTACGGCACCTTGGGTTTCGGTCTCCTCTCCGGTGCCTTCATTCCAGAGACGACCTTTGCTGAAAACGACTGGCGCAGACATAAACATGCTTTTTGGCTTCCCTTGTTTTTAAGAAAGGAAACTTTCTTACGGGAGTTGAAAGTGGCAGAGCGCTTGAAAGCAGTGGCGCAGCGCTACGGAAAGTCGTTGGCTCAACTGGCCATATCCTGGGTTTTGGGAAATCCTGCCGTCTCCGTGGCGCTGGTCGGTATGCGGAATGAGAAGGAATTGGTGGAAAACGTTGCGGCCACCGGTTGGCGCTTGACGCCGAAGGACCGTGCTGAAATCGATCGCATTTTCGAAGAAGAAAACTGTCCTACCTATTTCGATTACCCGATGGCCTTGGTCGACTGATTGAAGAGTCTGAAGGGTCTGAGGACAAAAAGGAGGGAGTATGATGATCAAGCGAATCAGTGGCGTGATTTTGGTGGTGACGGCAGTTTTAGTGGCGGCGCAAACGATTGGTGAGCCGCTCTACTACGTATCCGAAGAAGCGGGGGCCTACAGCCGTATGATTTGGGATATCCTGAACCCGTTGATGCTACTCACCATCGTGTTGGGAGTGATTTTCGCTCACATCCGCAAGAGAGACCTCGCCGTCGAAGATGGCAACAGGATGATCACCCGGGAGTTTATAACCGCCAACACCCAGTTCTACGGCTTCCTCTTCATGGGAATTCTTTTCTGCTGGAACTGGTTCAACACGCTCACTCCCGGATTCAGCGCAGTGGGAGCAGACCCGCGCAACCTCGTCTGGTTGCTCATCGATGCCACCCTGCCGCTGCTTGCCGGTTCAATGGGAATCTACCTGCTACGGCAGGGCAAAGACGACTAAAATCAAAACTCTCTAAAAACGTAGATCTTGGCCTGGAGGTTAGGTTACTCGAATTGTCGAAGATTCATGAAGATGCTGTGTTCCAAAAATCACTTCTAACTGGAACAAATTCAGTCTTTTTCTTCCAAGGCATGCGCCAGGTTTTGAGGGCGATTGCAACGTGCCGTCTTGATGGTCAAGTCGAGACTATGATAGCGAACCTTGGCACGATTGAGCGTCTTACGTTGCTTCGGGTGAATGCTCTTTCCATGAAACAAGATGGGACGGCAGGCGGAGTTGATGGTTTTCGGTGCAAAGCGAACGGCGAAATCAGCGCCTCGTTGCAGTTGCTCGGACGCCTCCGATGCGTCAACATCACCACTCTTGAGTTCAATGGGTACTGTGAGGAGAGTTTCTCCGGCGTCGCTTGAAAAGAAAAGAACAAAATCACAGTGTTTGCCCGACATTTCGTGAGTTTGGAAGGCTTTGTCCAGGTCCACTACGATTCGGGGAGATGGTACTTCCTCCATGGACACCCGGCATCCGTCCCGGCTGCATGAAGCGCTGAGGTTTTCTTCACCCACTTCTGACTCTATCCCTTCGAGAACCTTACCCATCTTTGTGATTCGCATTTCCCGTTACTTCCTCGAGCTGGTTCTGCAGGTTAGCCGAACGGTTGTATAGTTCTTCCGCCACTTTTTCGTAGTCCTCGGGTTCCACGCCTTCACTGCGGTCGAATGGAATTTCCTCCACCGTTGACCCCGACGGAGCATTGTCCTTGTGGAACAGCCAGATTCCCACCTCACTCGGCTTGAGCGAGTTCTCGAGGGAACTCTGGTCCATCAGGTTCCCGGTCTTCTCATCCAACTCCCCTTTCCGGATCAGGTTTCCAACCTCCTTGAGCAGCCAGTCGCTGTGCGTCGTGACCACCACCCGGACCCCGGTGCGAACTATACGGGCCAGTGTCACCGCCATCTGGGTCTGCGCAGCCGGATGGAGGTGAGCTTCGGGTTCCTCGATGATGAGCGTGTCGCCTCGGCTGATGGTTCCGCGCAAAAAAAGTACGATGGGAGCCAGTTCAGAGACCATTGAAGAAACACGAGTCAGCCGGATGTCCTCTTTTGATTCCTGCGGTCGGTAGACGAATTCGGGATACCCTCCCGATGGGCCCCTCTTGGTCCGTATTTGACCGGCAAGCGCATCTCTCTCAAGGGCGTCAGCTAGATTTTTCATCATATCGTCCGGCTCTTGCTCCTCTTCGTAAAGAATGAGTTGCTGCAGGAAATCGGCCATCACGCCCGAGAATGTCGGAAGTTCCGGAAAGCGTTCCAGACCACCACGGGTGGAACGCGTCACGAGGGAACTCGCAATCACGCGATGACTCTGCATGATACCACTCCGCGCGGCTGGCAAGTAATGTATCCCGGTTCGTTCACTACCAGCCATCTGCGGGAGCTCAAATAATATTTCAAATAGAAGATTCCAATATTCCTGTAAGGATTTGATTCTCCGAACCATTTCGACCAATCGTCTACGAAAAAATTCCCAATCGTTAAACTCCGCAGTTAACCATCCTTCAGGAAAGAGGTCTACGTTCTCGATTCCTCCGTCTGTGGTGATTCCCGATTCCGACATTCCAAAATGGAAATGCCACAGGTTGCGATCTTCCTCGCGAATAGACAGCGAAATCTTCATCCCATTGGGTGAGTCAGACAATCGAATCAGATTGGAAACAGAATTGAGATCAAAACAGCGAATGAGTTCGGTCTCCAAGTTTGCCCCCAATAACTCCGGTTCCTTCAGTATAGCCTGGATAATATTTCTCACGTCCCTGGGTAAATCCGTGAAGCTGAACGGCCTTCCTTCGGTTTCCAGCTTTTCGAGAAAAGCCTGACATTCTTTTTCCCACGTGTCATTTTCTATTTTAGGAGACAACAATTTTTCATACAGACGCTTATGTCCTAGAAGAGAATGAAGAAATTGACGCGAGATAGGAATGCGTGAAAATCCTTCCAGAATCCTTTGCAATGCGTAGAGGAGAATGGCGAAATAGGTCTTGCCGGTATTGCTTGGACCAACGAATACCGTCAGGGGCCTCAAATCTATTGTAGCACTCGCAATGGGACCTAAATCTGTCACTGAAATCCGCACTTCAGGAGATTTCGACATCCGTGTATCCATTGGAGCGGGTTCTTTTGGTTTCTTCATGGCGAATCTCCCGTATTCAAGATGATTTTCAATAGTATCACTATCCCATGACGTGAAGGCGGTATCGTCATTCTCCAGGTATGCTTACCTCGTGCTGACGTGGTTGATAAATTTGACGGCGATACGGCCGGATCGGGGTTTTGAAAACGAATGGGAAGTGTCACGGTGAAGCGTTTCCGGCTATGCATCTTTATTAGAAAATTTTCTGATTGCACTTGGAAACCATTCGACAAACCTCATTGCAGTTTTATGGAGTTCGTATACATCTTCGGAATTCTTTTCGAGTGAATAGCTTCCAAAGTTTTGATGGACCAAACGGTTTCTTGCAAGCCCAATTTCCAGAAATGCCTGGATGGACGATTTTAGATCGTTGTCATTTTTAACCTCTCGTTCCATACAATTCCTGAAATCAGTACCGAATAGAGAGAAGAATTTGTTAGCGTTACTTTTTTCCCAATCAAACCAGGAATGGTACTGCCGGGATACTGCTTTGTTTTTGACCAGATGAGCAAGAACATGGTCTTTTGCCGTAACTTCTTCCACAAAGCGATTTACCTCCTCGGTCAATCGTTGCTCGTAGTAACTGGCAGAAGCTATCAGGAGAGTCTTCTTGAGATTATCATCTGCTACGTTGTGTAAAGATATTTCAAGTCCTTCTCTCAAGAATTTGAGAATCTCGGAAAACTCCCCGTGCAGGCGGTCCACAATCGTTGTATGCACCATGATCATCTCCTAGAGGGTTCCCACGATTTCCAGTGCCCTGTTCAATCTCTTTTTCACATTCGCCGTTTGTGTCGTACTTGCCAAAGCAGCTCCACTGAACTCCGGATCGGTTTCAAGAATACGAATTTTTTCGGTATCCAACTTCCCGTTTATACATCGATTGTCGGAAAATGCTTTCAGGTTCACCGCCGAGAATACTGCTTCATATAGTGCGATGTTGAATCGATTGTTCTTCTTGTTCATGAAAGCATTGTCCGGCAGGTCTGCGCACGCATTCAAAAAAGATGCAAAGAGGTTTTCAAAGTATTCATTTTGCTCGTCACTGAATCCTTCACAATTTTTAGAAAATTGATTGAGGAATTTGATCATGGATGGCGCATAGTTCGCACCATCGATAAGCATAGCAAATCCACGGAGAAGAATTTCAATATCCTTCATGTGCAGATCCGGTTCGGTCGACTGTAGAATTCTCCTCCATTTCTCTTCCGTATTGATTCTGTAAAGCATTTCATAAAAATTTGAATGATACATACTCGTTCGGATTTCTTGTGGACGCAAGTTTACACCGCCCGTATTGAGGCGATTGAACACTTCATACATCGAAGAGTCGTCGTTCGAAGGTACGTTCTGTTTGACGACGATATTGCGGATCGGTCTCAGGTCGAACTGAGTTTTGTATTCACCAAGTGTCTCATAGTTCAAACCTTTGAATTTACTTTTATGATCGGGGAGTTTTTCGGGTAATCGAAGATTGAAAGTCTGAAAATATTCGTCATTGTCAAGTATTTCGTCAGGGATGCTGCCTTCGTGATCGAAAATGTTGCGCAGGTCGATTCGTTTCTCTTTTCTGGGAAAGCGTTTCTTGATGAAATAGTAGATAGACATCAAACGTTGCTGGCCATCGATCACCAGAAATTTGTTACGTTCCTGTTCGTACAGGAAAAGTTGTGGTATCGGCAGACCGAGGATCAAAGATTCGATCAGTTTGGACGCACGTCCCAAATCCCAGACAAAGTTACGCTGGAAGGAAGGAATACGAACTATACCGGATTCCACGAAGCTGTGTAACGTCATCACGTTGAAATCATTCGGTGATGCGGTTATGTCATACTCGTCAACCTGTATTTCGTCCTCATTATCCAAATAATCTTCATAAAGCAAATCTGATTCTTCATTCATAAGTTTCTCCATGATTGATTTATTCCAATAAGTTCGCTAAAAATTCCCACATTTTTACACCAACCTACCCTACCACTGAAACAAGGCTCGTGAATACAAGGACATCTTTCTATTTTCAGTTTGTAAAATTAACATTTATTTCTGACCGGTACAACTTTGCACCTGTTCCTGGATTGCGGTGGAATGAGCAGTGGCAACATGACAAAATAGGCAATCAGCGTAGGCTTCGGGGTATATTTTCCAAACGTGCTATCCAATTCCCGAAATGCGGACAAGCAGTTCGCATTGTACCGAGGCCGATTTCGAGCGCGGCAAGGGTCCCGTGAAAAGGTTTCTGATAGCCCGAAACCAATGTTCCGATTCTTTTGGATGGGGCACCCGCGGGAGAATCGTCGATCTCTTCGGGGTTGGCAAAGGCGTTCCGGATTTTCTGAAAGCATGCTGAGAGATGCGGATGGCCGATGCCATGACCAAACCGGTCGCAATTGCTAAAGAGAAGGCGCCGATGAAGTTGGATTTGCCGGAACCGTTGGGCCCGATCAACACGTTGATCGGGCGAAGTTGCAGGCGTTCTATACTCCTGATGCTCTTGAAGCCTTTGATGGTGATCCAGTCAAGTACGGCCATGTTATTCCCCTCTACACTCGAAAGACTTTCATGACCTCGTCGCCGAGGTGGTTGATGACTTTGACGGCGATGCGGCCGGATTGGGGTTTGGGGAAGGGTCGGGTGGTGTCGCTGTGGAGCGTTTCCCAGGCTTCCCGGTGGATTTCGGCTTTGAGCGTCGTCTTGAGGGCTTTGTACGGGTCGTTGGCGCCAAGGAAATAGGCGTATCGCACGAAAAAGCTCTCCTCGTTGTAGTCGGTGTCGATGAACCAACAGGCAATACCGTCCGCGCCGTCACTGCGAATTTCACCGGTGTTGGGGAGGCATCACGGTAGGTGAAGCTTCCTACTTGATTGTTCACTTTGGACGTTCTGGCCATTGTTCTTTGTTTTGCGATAATTCTTTTAGCCGGTCAGTAAAATTTTCAGAGTAAAGCCCGGATGAGGTCACCGAGATACACCCGTTTTGTATTTTGCTTTTTGCTCATCTTTTTTCTCTTGCAGGCTATAGTAAATGTCATCATTCACTTCATTTACAACCTTAATGACCTCGTCAAAGGTCGTTGCATAGATGCCGTCTTCCGCCGTGAGTTTAAAGGATTGAATGGTTTGCCGGTCGAAGAGAAATGCGCCGACCTGCTCCGGTTTCAGAATCTCATCATCGTCGTATCCGTGTTTTTTCCGCAATGTCTTATCATCGTCCCGGCTCAACATGATCAACGAGTTGAATTCACGCACAATATAATCACTGTGGGTACTGATGACAACATTCAATCCGGCATTCACTAGTTTTGCCAGCAAGCGGGAAATTTTACGCTGGTTATCGGGATGAATATTCAATTCCGGCTCATCGATCATCAGGACGTCTCCTTCGCATGCCTGATGTTCCAGGTAAAACCACAGTCCGAAAAGACTTTTGACCGCACCGGAAGTCATGTGTAAACCCATTGAAGGGGTTTTTACGCCATCGCGTTTGAGTTGGTAGGGTTTGAATTCAATGCCGCCTGTGCGAGCGTCGACCTTGTATGCTCCGCCTGCCAGGTCTTTTTTCAACCGCTCAGCGAAGTCGTGAAAATCGTCCGCCCCTGAGCGTTGAGTTTCCACCAGGCTGTTTAACCAATCGATGTAATCAGCAATCGGAAGGGCATAGCGTGAGTGAATCACATCACGCAGTAACTCTGAGATTCTGATCTTTTCCCGGGAAGCATGGTGCAACAAAGCCGTGCGTCGCGTACTGAGCTCACGAAAAAATAAGTGAAGACCGTTGCGCTCGGCAGGCATCAGGAAAATATCATTTTTTTGTTTATACTTAATAATACTTTGCCAGTCTTTTCTGGTTTTAAGATGGAAATTTGCACTGTTCAGCTGTTTGGACGATGTATTGAACACAAAATTCGCGAGTCCTGACGACACGATCTTGTTGAATTTATCCAGATTCCAATGATCATTACTCTCCTCATTATCTTTTAATATTTTTAATAGACAACTATATGAATAGTATAGTGAATACAGGGTCCAGGTTTTACCCGCGTTGTTGGGGCCGCAAAAAACAGTGAGGGGTCGTTGTACAAACTCTCCCTTGTTGATGCTTCCCAGATTTTTTACCTCAAAAGTCAACTCTGTCTGAAATCCATGCATGGGCATAACTCTGTCATATCTCCATCAGCGTTGTGAGATCGCAAGTGTCAATCCAACTCTTGATCCTCTCTTGCGTCTCGCGACCTGCCACTCGAGAAATATCTCAGGTAGCCTGGCAGCGTTTGCAAATAACATACTGAACCAATTTGTGACCTGGAAATTGAAGTCCAAGTTGGCTGCCATCCTCCCCATTCCAGATGGTGCAAAGGTTGCCATTGTCCTTAAGCGCCAATCCTGCTTTTTTCGGGAAGGAAATTTTCCCAACGAATGACCAGGAGTCCCTCTCGGATGCCTCGTTCACCGAGAAACTATTAAGCGCAGCATAGTTGCGTAAGACTTCGATGCGGTTCCGGTAGATCAGCAATTCCTGAGTCAGTCTTCGCTTGTTCATTCTACAACCTTTGATTTGTTTTATCCATCATACCATCCCCTGCCTTGATTGCGCTGCGAGCAACTCGTCGAACTCCCGTTGGATCTCATAGACGTCGGTGAACTCGGCAAAGGCCCAACGACCGTAGTGGCGGAGATTGTTTACGCCGGGCACCCAGTAGGTATCCTTGGTGGTTTTTTTTGAATCCTCGTCGTATGGATGTTTAATACAAATTTGATCATTTACTAATATTGCGCTAACAATTGCTACCTAAAATAAACCCGTTCCAGCAAAAGAATTTGGAATGTGGAGCAACATTTTGCTGTTCCACCATGATTGAACCTGTTTTGAAAGGAATAGGAGTAATTTATATGAAGAAATTTCTTAAAAATTCAGCATGTGGTTTGTTGATAGGTGGAATCTTGTGTGGGGCCTCCATCGTTTGGGGACAGGCAAAAGTGGATGACAGGTTGTCGGATTATGCAAAAACGTCAGGGGTCGCCGGAAATTTAAGCAGCGTTGGTTCAGATACCCTGAACAACCTGATGACCCTTTGGGCCGAATCATTTCGGAAAGAATATCCCAGCGTGAACGTTCAAATTGAGGGGAAAGGGTCCAGTACCGCGCCTCCCGCATTGATTGAAGGAGTTTCGCAATTGGGTCCGATGTCCCGCAAAATGAAGAGTAAAGAAATCAATGCTTTCGAGAAAAAGTATGGCTTCAAGCCAACAGCGATTGGAGTGGCACTGGACTCCCTGGTCGTTTTTGTGAATAAGGACAATCCGATCGAAGCATTGTCTTTGGAAGAAGTGGATGCGATTTTCTCCAGGACCCGAAAAGGGGGACACCCGGACGTCGCCACCTGGGACCAATTGGGACTCTCGGGTGATTGGACGAATCGCGCCATCAGTCTCTATGGCCGTAATTCCGCATCCGGTACCTATGGTTATTTCAAATCCAACGCATTGTTCAAGGGTGACTTTAAGAATACGGTGAAAGAGCAGCCCGGGTCCGCTTCCGTGGTTTTGGGGGTTACGGAAGAATTAGGAGCGATCGGATATTCCGGCATCGGATACCAAACTTCCGGGGTCCGCGCACTTCCCCTATCCAGGAAAAAAGGTGAAGCAGCTTATGAACCAAATTACGCCAACGTGCTTTCTGGCAAATACCCACTGGCCCGCATGCTTTATGTCTACGTGGTGAAAGCACCAGGGAAACCGTTTACCAAGCTCACCCTGGAGTTTTTCAAGTTCGTCTTATCAAAACAAGGACAAGAAATCGTCGTCAAAGACGGTTACCTGCCACTTCCTGAAAAAGTCGTGAAAAAACAGTTGGATCTCCTTGAAGAGAAAACGATGTGATGGGTTGCAAAGGCCATTTATGTTCAGCTTCCTGAAGCGGAGTCCTTCGACTTCGATCAATGAGCGTGTTTTCAGAAGGGCAAAAATTTGGGACGCCATCGCCCGCTATTTCATAGTAGGAGGCGGGATCCTGGTCATAGTCTGCGTGATCGGGATTTTACTTCTGATCGCCTCCGTATCCCTTCCTCTTTTTTTACCGCCGGGTCAGGAAATCCTGGCCCGGTTTCAACTCAAGCAGCATGGATCCACCCGTTTTCTCAGCGCCGCGATGGACGAGTACCTGGAAACGGCTTCCTTCCTCGACGAAAAGGGACTCTGGCATTTTTATGATATGAAAAAAGGAAGCGTCCTGCTCCAAAAACAAAGTCAGCCCCCTGGCGATACGGCTCTCAAAGTCCACAACGTCGAGTTTTATGGACAAAACCTCTTCACCCTGGTCTGGGAGGATGGTTCCGCCAGCGTACTTCAAGTTCAATTCCTGCCGCAATTCACGGAAAAAGGCCGGTTCACCATTCATGATTTGCTGGAAGTCGCCTCGTTTCCGGCAAATGGCAGAGGAACGCCCATCAAGACGCTCGCACGAGCCTCCCTTCCCGACGACGATAATCCACGGCAGAGCCTCGTCCAACTCTTTCCTGGAAATCGTATTGAAATCACGCAGAAAATCATCGAAGAAGATTTTTTAGGAAACCGGCAAACAGAATCCTTTACTACTTCTTTGCAAACCACGCCTGCCGGCAATTTCACTGCTTTTACCATGGATGGCGCAAGCCGGAATCTCTATGCAGCCACTGACCAGGGAGAATTGTGGCACTGGTCTTTGGAGGAACCGGGAGAAGCGGAGCTTTTGCAAAATTTTACCGCCTCCCGCGATATGCGAAAGATCACGGCTCTCAACTTGGTTTTTGGAGACATATCCCTTGCAGTTGGGGACCAGAAAGGTCAGGTGACCAGCTGGTTTTTAGTACCGGATCCCCAAAATGAAACTCAAAAGAAGCTCCAACGCGTTCATACCTTGCCTTCTCACGACAGTCCGGTGGTTCAGTTAATACCTTCGCGCGTGGACAAATCATTGTTGAGTCTCGATGAAAAGGGAATCATTCATTGGGACCATACGACAACGGAACGACAATTGTTACGATTCGCAGCGGAAATCCCACCCGATCGTTCCCAAGATTCCTTGACTGAACACCGGATAAAAATTTTCAACACCGCCCCCCGTGGTAACGGATTGCTTGCCATGGATGCCCGAAATCAGGTGACTCTTTGGAAAGTGGAAAATCCCCACCCTGAGATCAGTTGGAAAACCCTCTTTGGTAAAGTCTTATACGAAGATTACCCGGCACCCGATTATGTCTGGCAATCGTCTTCGGCCAGCGATGATTTTGAACCAAAGTTCAGTTTGGTACCTTTGATATTCGGAAGCTTCAAGGGTACTTTTTACGCAATGTTTCTGGCCATCCCCCTCGCCCTCTTCGGCGCCATTTATACCAGCCAGTTTGCCAACGAATCCTTTCGCCGTTTTATCAAACCCGGGATAGAAGTGATGGCGGCAATGCCTTCCGTAATCATTGGATTCATGATCGCTTTGTGGTTAGCGCCGATCGTGGAAGATTACGTGCTGGCATTTTTTCTCTCCTTGCTTTTCATTCCCCTGGCCACGCTTTTATTTGTGGGCGCATGGTTTCTGGTACGCCACCAGATCTGGGCGAAATGGGTCGAGGCGAAAGGATATGAATTTTTACTGATGATACCCGTAACGATCGTGGCCTGCTTAGCGACGATTCCTTTTCAGGAACTAGCCCAGCAGTTCTTTTTTGCAGGAAATTTCAATCAATGGCTTTTCGACGCACTGGGAGTTCGTTATGAACAGCGCAACAGCGTGATCATTGCCTTTGGCCTGGGATTCATGGTCATTCCCATAATTTTCACCATATCGGAAGACGCCTTGACCAACGTCCCCGCCAGTTTGAAATATGCTTCCCTCGCTCTCGGCGCCAGTCGATGGCAAACTGTTTGGCGCATCGTTATTCCTTCTGCCAGTCCCGGCATCTTTGCCGCGTGCATTATCGGATTCGGACGTGCCGTTGGTGAAACGATGGTGGTCTTGATGGCAACCGGCAATACTCCCATTCTTGACTGGAGCATTTTCAATGGAATGCGCACGCTTGCCGCAAACATTGCCGTGGAACTTCCCGAAGCACCGGTGGATGGCACTTTGTATCGTATTCTCTTTTTATCCGCAGTGGTTTTGTTTTTGTTGACTTCTGTTTTGAATACGATTGCGGAAATCATCCGGCAACACTTGAGAAAAAAATATGGTCAATTCCAATAATCGAAATCCCGGAGAGAACCGTCCTTACTGGAAAGTCGGGGAACCCCTGGTGTGGGGAACCGGCGTTGCTTTGGGGATTATTATGCTCATTGCCCTGATCCTGATTCTGGTGATCATGTACAACGGACTTGGCGTTTTCTGGCCATCGAACGTCACGCTGCTCACATTGAAAGATGAAACCCGGATACTGGGAGAAGAAAAAGCGGAACAGGCTCATCCCCAAACCGGAAATATGCGGCTGCAATTGAAAGTCGGCAACCGTGATCTCTACAACCTGGACTTCCGTTGGGTGGAAGAAGATGCCATTGCGGAAAAGAGTATTCCTCCCGAAGTGATTGTGCTCGAACGCACCGAATATGGCAACTTCTATGGGTATCTGGAGGAAATCTCAACCCCGCAGTTTGAAAAATCACCAGCCAGCTGGGAGGACCTGGGAACAGTGATCGAAACAATTCGAGAAAGACAGGAGGCTCTCAAGCCAATCAATGAAGAAATATTCAAGTTGGCAGGGCGCATGGAAAACCTGCGCAACAACGAACTGGAACTGAAATACCAGGATGTTTCGAGAGATTCAGAACCGTACCAATCATTGCTGGAAGATTTCACTCGACTGGAGAAAAGATTCGAAGAATTGCTGGTAAAACAGCAGCATGCTCACGAGGAACTCGTGCAATACCAATCAATTTTCAGTGATGCTTCTGCTCAAACCCGCATGATTCCTGTTGTGAATATCGTGCAGGCATACCGTCCCAATCAAATGTCAACAGCAAGCAAAACCTGGTTTTATCTAAAAAAAGTGGGCGAATTGCTTACGGATGAACCGCGGGAAGCCAATACCGAAGGAGGATTGTTTCCAGCCATATTCGGAACAGTGATGATGGTTTTCATCATGAGTTTTTTGTCATTTCCATTGGGGGTGGTCACGGCAATTTATTTACGTGAATATGCGAAAGAGGGAATGGCGGTGAGGTTGGTGCGCATTGCGGTGAACAACCTGGCAGGGATCCCTTCGATTGTCTATGGTGTCTTCGGACTCGGTTTTTTCGTATATGGTGTAGGCGGTTTGATGGATCGTCTTTTTTTTCCGGAACGCCTCCCCACTCCGACGTTTGGCACGGGGGGAATCCTCTGGGCCAGCCTGACCTTAGGGCTCCTGACGGTTCCCGTCGTTATCGTCGCGACGGAAGAAGCCTTGGGTGCGGTTCCGGCAAGCATCCGTGAAGCTTCCCTCGCTTTGGGTGCAACCAAATTGCAGACACTTCTCCGCATTATTCTTCCAATGTCTTCTCCCGGAATCATGACCGGTTTTATCCTGGCAATGGCCAGGGCTGCCGGTGAGGTTGCTCCCTTGATGATCACCGGTGTGGTCAAGCTGGCCCCTTCTCTTGCCATTGATGGGAATTTCCCCTTTGTACACCTGGAACGTAAATTCATGCATTTGGGATTTCACATTTATGACGTGGGATTTCAGTCTCCCAACGTGGAAGCGGCTAAACCGATGGTTTTTGTGACCACTTTACTGTTGGTGCTCGTTGTTTTGGTCATGAGCAGTGTGGCGATTTATTTAAGAAATCAAATGCAAAAACGTTATACTATTCGTGAATTTTAATCCAGAGACCTTTTATGGCAAACAATGTCATCAACCAGGAAATTCCCAATCCCATTGTGGTAGTAAATAACCTGAACTTGTTTTATGGTCGAACCCAGGCGCTTTTTGATATTGCCTTTAAAATTCCGCGAAATCTGGTTACCGCATTGATTGGACCATCCGGATGCGGAAAATCGACATTTTTACGCTGTCTCAACCGGATGAATGACCTGGTGGACGGGGTGACGATCGAAGGCAGCCTCAAATTGGACGATGTCGAAATCAACAATCCCACCCTCGATGTGATCCAATTACGACGTCGCGTAGGAATGGTTTTTCAAAAATATACCCCATTCCCTAAAACCATTTATGAAAATATCGTCTATGGCCTGCGTATTGCCGGCGTTTCGGACCGTCAGGTACTTGATGAGACCATGGAACGTAGTCTGAAACGCGCGGCTTTGTGGGACGAAGTGAAGGACCGGCTGCAAGAATCCGCCCTGGGGCTTTCCGGAGGGCAAATGCAACGATTGTGCATTGCGCGCGCAGTAGCGGTGAATCCGGAAATCATCCTGATGGACGAACCCTGTTCCGCTCTCGACCCGCGCTCCACTGCACGTATCGAAGACCTGATCGCCGAGCTTCGAGGAGACTATACCATTGTCATCGTCACCCACAATATGCAACAAGCCGGACGGGTTTCCAACTATACGGCTTTTTTTTACGAAGGGGTGCTGATTGAATACAATCAGACTGATCAAATCTTCCAGACGCCCCGGGACCCACGAACCGATGATTACATCACCGGACGTTTTGGATAAACTTCAGGAAAAAACCATGCCCATCCAATTTGACCGAGAAACGAATAAACTGATCCAGATCATCCTGTCATTAAGCGCCATTGTTCAAAATAACCTGGAGGAAGCGATCAAATCTCTGGAAACCGGGGACCCGAAACTGGCCCGGGAGGTGATTGCAAGCGACCGCCGCGTAGATCAGATGGAGATCGACGTGGAAGAAGAATGTCTGAAAATCCTCGCTCTCTACCAACCGGTTGCCGGGGACCTGCGCCACGTCGTTTCTTTGTTGAAAAGCAATAACGACTTGGAGCGCATCGGGGATTTATCGAGAGATATCGCCAAGTCGGTGCTTTCCCTGCGCGACCGCCCGGCAGTTGTTCTGGCATTCGACTGGAAGGGTATGACCGAAAGGGTCCAGTGGATAGTTAAAAACAGTTTGGATTCGCTGATCAACCTGGACGTGAAACTGGCCTATGAAGTCGGTAAGGCCGAAGAGGAAATCGATGGAATGCATGAAACGGCGTGCGCCCGGATTCGGGAAACGCTCGAGCAGGAGTCGAATCACGCGGAAAGTCTGCTCGCCTTGTGGACGATTGCCGCACACCTGGAAAATATAGCAGACCATGCCAAGAAAATTGCGGAAGGCGTGATTTATAATGTCAGCGGGGAAATTGTCCGTCACAAACAACTGTAAAAGATATGAATCAGGAGTTGAATTTTTATTTATAAAATCAATAATTGAATATCTATGATGGGTCAGGATGATCCGGAATCCAAAATTTCGCACGGATCCCCCTGGATTCCTGCTCAAGCCAGGAATGACACGTTTTTTAACTCCTGGTTCATATGATGGGTCAGGATGATCCGGAATCCAAAATTTCGCACGGATCCCCCTGGATTCCTGCTCAAGCCAGGAATGACACGTTTTTTAACTCCTGGTTCACGTGTAAAACATATAAGAGCCTGTTTAAAAAATACATTACTTCCCCTGTCAGGAGAAATCAGATAGGATTGTTACCAATTTGGACCTCCTGTAACCACGCTTTACCAAGGAAAGTGAATATTTTTTTCTCTCACAGCAGCACTTTTAAACAGGTTCTAAATTGCCAGACAACCAGGAAAGCCTGTCTTTGAAGAGATTCCCTTTAACGAGATATCTTCTGCAACGAGCATGAGCTATGTCCAGAGAAAAAATTCTGATTGTCGAAGACGAAGAGGATATCTGTGAAGTATTGAAATACAACCTCCAGAAAGAAGGATACCGGATCAGTATCGCCAGTTCGGGAGAAGAAACTTTGAAAACAGCCAGAGACTTGCGGCCACACTTGATTCTATTGGATTTGATGTTGCCGGGGATCGACGGGCTGGAAGTATGCAAGATTTTAAAAAACGATCGCCTTACGAAGTCCATTCCGGTGATCATCCTCACCGCAAAAAGTGGAGAGTCGGATATTATCAGCGGTTTGGAACTGGGAGCGGATGACTACATTACAAAACCGTTTTCACCTAAAGTCCTGGTTGCCAGGGTGCGCACGACGCTGAGACGCAAATTACAGAAAACACTCGATACAGCGGAACCCATTCAAATTCAGGAACTTGAAATTCATCCGGGACGACGCGAAGTTTTGATTGGCGATGAACCCATAGATTTGACTTATACGGAGTTTCAGATCCTGTATCTGCTCACCTCGCGGCCGGGATGGGTCTACACACGATTTCAAATTGTCGAGGCCGTACGAGGAGAAGACTACTACGTTACGGATCGTTCCGTGGACGTGCAGATCGCAGGACTGCGCAAAAAACTGGGTGATTATGGTCGTCTCATCGTCACTGTACGAGGAGTGGGATATCGTTTCCAGGACCAGCCACCCCATCTCTGAATGCCGCCGAACCGATACTCGCCTCGAGATTCTCAGAATACACCCTTGTATGCAGTTTTCGAAAAACCATGACCACTGCTGATTACACAAACCACGCATCCGGGATCCAACCTCCCACCGCCACCCGCGTGATGATTTTTGGCGTGGGGGCGTTTGCTCATGCCATGATGGCCATTTTAAAAGATAAGGGAGCGGAGACCGCTTGCTACCTGACCCGGGACTACGGACACTACGGTCCTTCTTCGGTGGGAAAAACCTGGTTATTCTCCAAACATCCTTCACCTTTGCCTTTGATCAGGGAATTTTGCCCGGATTATATCATTCCGATGGACATCGATTGGCACAACCAGCCTTGGGCGCAAGCGCTTTTGGAAAAACAAGTGCCCATTTTATGTCCTGCAGGTGAAGCGCTTCAGATCGAAGCCACCCGACAATACGCGATGCGACTCTGCCGTCGGTTTGACATTCCTTTTCCTGAAGCATACACGGTCAATAATCGCTTGGAAGCCTTGCAATTGATGAAAAAACATCCGCATCCCTATGTCCTGAAAAACCCGCTTTGTTCCCCTCATAGTCCGATTCATACGATTGTTTGCGAATCGATGGACGATACCCTGGGTTGGTTGGATCATATCGACTATGCCGAAGGAGTCTTCATGCAGCAATATATGGGAGCGGCGGAAATCGGTCATTTCGTATTCGTGAGCAATGGCGAGATCACCAGTCTGGTCACGAACCAGGAATATAAACGCGCGTTTACGGGCAACATGGGACCGATTGCCGGAGCTCCCCTGGGCGGCATTATAGAACAAGATCCGGCAGACCGCTATGGTCTGGCAAAATCCCTCATACACCCGTTACTACCATGGCTGAAAGAAAGTCGTTTTCATGGTCCATTGCAGGTAACGGCGATTCAAAAAGACGGACGATGGCACGTGATCGAATACAACGCTCGCTTGGGAGTCACTTCCGGAGCCATCATCCTGAGGATGCTTGAAAATCCGGCGCAGGTCTTGATTGATGTCGCCCGCAACCGTCCGCTTCAACTGGAATGGAATACGGAACGACGGTTTGGGGTCAGTCTGACCCTGGCGGGTCATGGTTACCCTTATATCATTCCGACCGCGCCACGATTGCCAATCACTCAAATTCGGCCAACGACCTGCGATCTCTGGTGGAACGAAGTGGAACAATGGGGCAGTCGACTCTATACGGCTCACCACGAACTTCCCGTCATGGGGCATCGTATTGCCGAGTGCAATGCATATTCCAAAAACCTGGATCAAGCGCTTGCTCAAGCTTATGAAAACATCAATTTTCTCCATTGCCTTGGCAGCTACTACCGTCTGGACGTCGGGAAATCGCTTTGGCCTCCGGGTCAGGGATATTGAAGCAGCAATCAGCCAATCCGGAAATTTCTTATTCCACCCTTCCGGGGCTGATTGCTCAGAATCTTCCATTCTTTATTTGACGAATGGTCCGATTTTCGCTACATATAGTTTAAGAGAGACTCTTCACGAGTGTTGAAGGTTTCTTCGTCCTCATCTCTTTAAACCAACGAGGTCCTATGCAATCACGTAATATTATTATCGGGGTTTTGGGTGTGTTGTTGGTAGCCGTCGCCATTGGCAGCTTTCTCTGGAATCGCAACATCACTGAAGAGAACACGCAGAATCAAGAATTACTTGCGGAACAAAACGAGGAAATTCAACAGTTAAATCAGTTGGTCTCCCAGTTTGAACAAGAAGAGAACACGCAGAATCAAGAATTACTTGCGGAACAAAACGAGGAAATTCAACAGTTAAATCAGTTGGTCTCCCAGTTTGAACAAGTGGAAGCGGCCATGCAGGAATTGAAAAACTCCGTCAACCTCAAAGACGACACGATTGCTGCCCTGAATGATCAATTGGCGCAACAAACAGGCGTTTCTAATTCCAACACGACCTTGCAGGCTCAAATCAAAACCCTGCAAGAGGAATTGGAACGCAGAAAGCAAATCCAGCAAGCCTTGACCCAACAAGCTCAGGAGGAAATCGATAAAGGAGAAATACAAGTCAGCCAACGACTCGACAACACGGTGATTCGTTTGGAAGAACAAATCTTATTCGATACGGGAAAAGCGGACTTGAAACCATCCGGAATCGAAATCCTGAAAATGATTGCGGAAATGATGCAGAGTATCGAATATCACGAATTGCAAGTGGAAGGACATGCCGACAGTCGCCCGATTCGAGGAATGCTGAAAAGAAGATTTGCCACCAACTGGGAGCTTTCAGCCGCGCGATCGATCCAAGTGGTTCGCTACCTGGTGGAAAAGCTGGGGGTCGATGCCACCCGCATTTCGGTAGCGGGATTCGGCCAATTTCGCCCCGTCGCGGAAAACGACACGGTGCAGAATCTTCAACTCAACCGGCGCGTTGAATTTGTTTTCCGTCCCATCATAGAAGAATCAAATTGAAAGGATCCTCCTGTTGTTATGCAGAATGATCGAGTGACTTCGTAAATTGAATCAAGGCTTTCAATTTCTCGTGAGCCTTGCCGTGATCAACAGCATCAGCAGCCTTTTCCAACCCGGAGTGGAGGTCTTCCGCCAGACCTCCGACGACAAGTGCGGCAGCACCATTCAACAGGGCGACGTCCCTGGCAGTTCCCCCATGTTCACCCGCCAGGATCCCTTCAATGATGCGAGCGCTCTCTTCAGGAGAGTCGATATGAATTTCGTCCAGGTTTCCCCGTTTCAACCCCAGTTCTTCCGGAGTGACGGTATAGTTACGAATTTCGCCATCCCGAAGTTCGGCGATATGGGTATCGGCGGTGGTGGTCAGTTCACAAAGCCCATCGGCACCGGAAACAACCATAACGCGCTCGCTACCAAGCCTTTTGAACACCCGAGCCAATTGCCCGGTCAGTTCCAATCGAGGAACCCCGACCACTTGATTCCTGGAACCGGCAGGACTGGTGAGGGGACCGAGCAAATTAAAAATGGTGGGGATGCCCAATTCCAGACGAATGGGAATGGCGAATTTCATGGCAGGATGGTGGTTGACGGCATAACAAAAACAAATTCCGATTTCCCGCAAGCATGCTTCCACTCGCTGCACCTGCAGTCCGATATCAACCCCCAACGCCTGTAACGCTTCCGCGCTTCCACTCTTACGCGTATTGCTGCGATTGCCGTGCTTGGCCACAACCGCTCCTGCCGATGCGGCGATTATTGCGGCACAAGTCGAAATGTTGAACGTACTGATGCCATTCCCTCCCGTACTGGCCGTATCAACGACCCCTTCAGGCGCTTGAATGCTGAGGGATTTGGCACGCATCGCGGAGGCTGCTCCGGCAATTTCTTCCGTGGTGGCCCCTTTGGATTGCAGCAACACCAGTAGCGCGCCGGCCTTGACCGCCGTACTCTGGTCACTCATGATCCAATCGATGATGGAGCGGGCGCCATCAAAACCGATATCGCCACGATTCAATAATTTATTCAGTAAAGATTCCATAGATTCCCCATTTTAAATGGTTTCCCCTATCGTCGTTTTCCCCGTTTTTGAAACAAACGGATGAGGGGGATAAGGTAGGATTGATCCGTTTGCACCCAGAGTTCATCCACTCTTGCTTTGCGGAATACGTTGCGCAAATGACTCTCGTGGGCCTCCTTTTTTTCCTGAAAATTGCTGCGAACGGTGGAACTGAAGGTATCGACAGTCAGAACTTGTCCACTTTCCGGATCAATCATTTCCATCACTCCCACTGCCGGTAATTCCCGTTCACGTGGGTCAACGACGGGAACCACGATCAAGTCATGACGCTGATTACACAAACGCAAACTTTCTTCAAATTCCTCAGCTAAAAAATCGGAGATTAAGAAAGTGATTGCTTTGCGTTTTACCATTTTGTTCAAATAATTCAACCCTGCCTTAATATCAGTGCCGCGATGCCCTGGTTGGAACGTCAGAATTTCGCGGATTACTTTCCATACGTGCACCCGCCCTTTGCGAGGCGGAATGTACAGTTCCACTTGATCGGAAAACATAATCAGGCCGATTTTATCTTTGTTTTTGATTGCCGAATAGGCAATCACTGCAGCAAATTCAGCTGCTATTTCCTTTTTCAATCGCTGCACTGAGCCAAATCCGCCACTGGCGCTGATATCGACAACGAGGATGACTGTGATTTCCCGCTCTTCCACATATTCTTTGATATAAGGCGCATCCATGCGTGCAGTCACGTTCCAGTCGATCAGGCGGATGTCATCTCCTGCTTCGTATTCGCGGACCTGGTCGAATTCCATCCCATGTCCTTTGAACGCGCTGTGATAACTCCCCTGCAACAGGTCGTCGGCCATGCGGTTGGTGCGCAAGTGAATATGACGAATTTGCTTGATGATTTCGGCTGAGAAAATCGATGACTCCATCATTGTTTCTCTATCGAATGCGCCAATCAAGGAGTGGGGATATTGTCCAGTATCATACGAATGACATTTTCCGTCGTGATGTCTTCCGCTTCCGCCTCATAGCTGAGGATGATCCGGTGTCTGAGCACGTTGAAGCTGACGTCCTTGATATCCTGGGGGATAACAAATCCACGTTGGTTCAAAAAAGCATTGGCCTTGGCGCAGTGGAGCAAGGCAATGGAGGCTCGAGGAGAAGCGCCATAGGCAATCATCCCGTTCAACTCATCCAGGTGAAAGGTCGTTGGATTCCGAGTGGCATTGACTATGTTGACAATGTATTGCATGAGGGATACTTCAATATGAATACCTGCCGCCGCTTCCCGTGCAGAAAGAATGTCTTGGGACGCGACAACCGGTTGCACCGTTTCCGGGAAGGTCTCCATCCCCTTCAACCTTTTGATAATTTCCAATTCGTTTGCAGGACTGGGGTAATCCACTTTGACTTTCAACATAAACCGGTCCACCTGGGCTTCAGGCAGGGGATACGTACCTTCCTGTTCGATAGGATTCTGGGTAGCCAACACCATAAATGGCTTATCCAGGGCAAAGGTTTCCCCTCCAATGGTCACTTGCTGCTCTTGCATGGTTTCCAGCATGGCGGATTGTACTTTCGCAGGTGCCCGGTTGATTTCATCGGCCAACACGAAATTGGCAAAAACAGGTCCTTGTTTGATACGAAAGTCTTTTTTCCTCGGTTCATAAATTTGAGTACCGATGACATCGGCCGGCAAAAGATCGGGGGTGAACTGAATCCGGCTGAAGCTCACGTCAATGGCATCGGCCAGGGCTTTGATGGCGGTGGTTTTTGCCAGTCCGGGTAATCCTTCCATGAGCACGTGCCCATTGGCAATGAGCGCAATCAACAAACTGTCGAGCATCTCTTTTTGCCCTACAATCACTTTAGCCATTTCCTCGTAGAGAATTTCTAAAAAGGCACTGTTCGCTTTAACTTGTTCGCTGATTTTATCTATATTCTCGAAACTCATAGTTGTTGTTTTTCCCTGTCAAGAAGGATTCGCGAGCAAAATTTCAAGATGAGATTGAATACATTCGGCAAGCGCCTGGTAATGGTAACCGCCTTCCAGGACGCTTACCATCCTCCCTCCCGCAAAATGATGGGCCAGTTCCTTGATTCCATTCAGCATCCCGTTGAATCCCTCGACTGTGAGCATTTCCTGGGCCAGGGGGTCATCGCGATGGGCATCGAATCCCGCGGAAAGGATGATGAAATCCGGACGATATTCTCGAAAAGCCGGCAAAATCTTATGGACGAAAACCTGGTGGTAGGCCTCATTGTCGGAATAAGGAGGCATCGGGCAATTGAGCGTATAACCTTTTCCTTCACTGCGTCCTCTCTCGTTTGCAAAACCGGTTCCCGGATAGCAAGTCCGCGGGTCTTGATGAATGCTGCAAAAAAACACATCGCTTCGCTCCTCAAAAGTATGCTGGGTGCCATTGCCATGATGAACGTCGAAGTCAAAAATGAGCACCCGTCGATATCCTCGTTCCCGGATTAAGAATTCAGCGGCAATGGCCACATTGTTGAAATAGCAAAAACCCAAGGCCTGGTCGTATTCCGCATGGTGTCCGGGAGGACGGACTGCGCAGAAGGCATTGTCCAGCTTTTCATCGGCCACTTGATCGACTGCTTCCAGCACCGTACCCGTAGCGCAGCGGGCCGCTTCGAAGGTTTGCCTGGAGAGCAGGCAATCTTTGGTTCCCAAATACCTGACGCCCTCCGCGCATGCTGCTTCGACGGACCGTATGTAATCCAATTCGTGAATCCTCTCTATTTCTTTGAAATCCGCTTTCCGGGATGGCATTTCCCGCAATGCCTTCAGGGTGCCATTGTTTCGCAAAGCATCCATTAAAAATTGCAATCGTCCCGCATTTTCCGGATGATGTCCGGTGTCGTGCTGTAGTGAAATCGGGTCAAAATAAAATCCGGTACGCAGTGTCATCAAACCTCCTGAGATTTTGGTAGAGATTGGTATTTATTGACAATCCAGATCGAGGATTTTTTCTGTTGGGAATCAATCGTTTTGACTGCGAGGGAAATTCGATTTTCCGGATTGAGGGCTTGCCAGAAGTTATCGCCAACCTGTTCCGCGCTTCCCTTCAGTGTGACCAGGAACGGACTCCCTTCGAAGGAGGGAAGTGGATCGCCATCCTGCTGGTAGGTGGTAATGGCGTAACCGTATCCCGATTCGATGGTCTGATAACGAAAAAAATGATGTTCCGAATGATTGCCGTCGAAAGGATTGGCTTTGATGATGGAAATCACCACCTTTTCCTCGTGATTTCTTAAATCGATACACCCGGATATGCGCGGGGTGAAATGGGGCGCATCGGGTTCGTGGGCCTGCGTGAGCAAAGCGCTTTCAAAAGATTTTCCCTGCGCGATCCACTCACAAACCATGTCCGTTTGCTCACCATTGGTCACGAGGTAGCATTGGTCGATCTCATTCATGGCATTGTAGAAGATCAGGGAAGCATCCCCGATTCTTGACGGATCTGCCGCTTGCGTTTGCAGGATTTGCTGGTCTTGCCTGAAAATGCGGTTGCGGCTGTTCTCGCTGCGCCCCATGATCCAGTAAACTTGCACCCATTGGTTCTCTGAATTTTTACCCAGAACTATACCTCGCCCCGGGTAGGCGTTGTGGACCAGACGCGTGTTCCAATGCTCGGCCAGTACGGAAAGGTCGAGAGGCATTTTAATCCTTGTCCTGTTATTGAGGCTGGAAACTGAGATGACGAGATGCCCCACTGCAATAGCGTAAATCCGATCGTTTCAGGACGGGTTTCCAGCCTGTTTCAAAATTATGTTCTCGCAAATAATCCCGCACTTCTCGAAACATCTCGAAATCATTCGCATCCACCCAAAAGAAAAAGTAAAACTCGCTGGGAGAGTATTGACTGATAAGCGCATCCAGGGTTTCGGCCCGGTGCCACCATTCCCCTGCCTGGGGCCGGGGTTGAAAGTCCAGACAATGCCAGAAGTGCGTGTAAATGAGCAATTCCACGTCAAACTCCGCAAAGGAAAATTTTTTATCGGGCTCATCGGTGAATTGCAGGGAATCTTTCAATTTTTGATAAACCAGGGCACGGTCAAAGTAAAGCAAATGGTTGTCTCGGATCAAGAACAAGAGGCTCGATTTTTGTGAGTAGTGAGTCCAGGGAATCTCTATTTTCTGGTTGACCAGCAAATCCACCTTTTCCTGTTGTGGTATGGGATCATCCGGGTCCAATAAGGAGACAAGGGCCATGAATACCGTCAGGATCACTAAAATACCCACGCTGTTGGAAACGATATCCACCAGTGAATCCAGTCCCAAAGGCGATATTCCAAATTTTCGTTTACGCATGTTTCAACTTTCAGACTGGTATGGAATTTTCCAATGAGGCATCATGGGTTCCAGACCTGCATTGAGTCCATCAATTTGCTCGATGAGCAGCATGAGGATTTCCGCAGTAATGACGCCATCCGGATAAATCAACAGCAAGGGATAGTGTTCCGTGGATCCGAATGAACGTTTGATGCGTTGATTTTCTGACACCACGCGTCTCAGGTAACGACTCAAGGGACCATTATTCAGCTGTATTTCCGCCAGCAGTGCCTGAAAAGGAAGGCGAAAGTCTTTTCCCTGGAACAAATCGTAAAAAACAATCTCGTCTTGAAAACATCGAATGTACACAGGCTTCACGTAGTCAGGCGCTCCCACCCATTGAAATTCGACGACTTGCCTGTCGATCTCCGGAAGATTGGACTGTTTCAGTAGCAACAAACTGACGGCGATGAAAGCCAATACGCCCATGATACAAATCAGGACGCTCAGGAATGGAAATAAAGACGTGAGTGGGAGTTTACTTCTTCGTCTCATGAAGATCCTTCCCGATCCTTATTCGATTCCGGGGGAGGCGGCTTAGCAGGAAAGTCGTCGACCCGGGGAGATGCTGAAGAACCGATGTCCACCGCAGCGGCCATCTGATTCGCATTTTCCGCTGAGGAAGAATCAACGGCCTTTTGCGCAATTGGAACCATAGAGGGATCTGAAGATTCCGCCTCACCGGGTATTTCCGCACCAGTCTGAGGCTGTTCGTTTGCCTTCAAAGTTGGATCCGTATTTTCAACCATTGCGTCCTTCGTCGTAAAAAAGGCCTCACTGAACTCCCTCACCATCGGTTGCAGACCTTCGATCTGGTGCTTCAGACTTCCGGCATAGTTCGTTACCGAATCGATCAGCGGTTCGAGCCGGGCGATCCAGTTGCCGGAAAGTTGCATGATTTTTTGCATGTGCTCGTCAAAGGCTTCCCGTTCCACTTCGGATCCGGGGATGATGTGCAGGTGGGGTAAAACTTCCTCCAGACAGTACTCTTCCATCATGAGCAACAGGTCCTCCTCGGCTTTTCGCAGGAAGGAACTGAGGACCATGATGGGAATCACGCACATCAATGCCAGGAAGGTCGTATTGAACGCCAGGGAAAGGCCGCTGGTCACCCCTCCCAGGGCAGAGCGCATTTGCGTGCCCAATTCCACTGAATTGACTGAGCGAATGAAACCGGAAAATTCTCCAATCGCTTCTCCGATACCAAATACCGTGCCTATGAATCCAAGTATCGGAATGGCCCAAATGAAGACGTTGAGCATCGAATAACTGTTTTCGGTGCGATTGAAATCGATTTGGGCCTGGTAGTCGAAGATCTTGTTGATTTCTTCCTTTTTGGGAATGGCTTTGATGTGATGAAAAATCCTCCGGATACGACGAAAAATCACGCTGTTCTGGTATTTTTTAATTTTTTGTTCCTGCAAAAATTCACTGATTTCGCCAAGACATTCATCCGCAGTACGAACATAAATTCCTTGAGAAAGGATCGAATTCATTTTTTGATTACGAAACTGTTGAAAGGCCCGGTTTTGTTCACGGTAGCGGAAGTATTTCAAGACAATCATAAACAACGACCAGGCCGTCAACGCAGTGATGATTTCCGAAATTCTTCCGGAAAACAATTCCCGGACCTGGTAGTATTCCGAAACAGGCAGGTAAAGGATATAGAAGAATCCGGTTACGGTCAGCCCCAGCAGTAACGCCTTCAAGACATCCATGTATTCGGTTGTTTTATCCTGGGGAAGATAGGCGCCGCAGCCTTGACAATAAACGGCGACGTCCTCATTCTTCATCTTGCAGTTGAGACATTTCATAACATTTTAAAATGGGACAAGGATCTTTGTGAATGCAGGAGGTTTTTGCAGTTAAAATGCCACTTTGATAATGCGGACAGGATTTAAATTCTACTATCAGGAGGCATGGTAGGTCAAGACAATTGCCCGTATTTCCCAAATGCAATGTTCGTGAAGACGTGGAGAACGGGCGCGTCCTTTCAATAGGCTCTTCTCATCGTCTTCACGTGAAGGGTTGAGGAATCACAGTTCCACAAAAATGGAATCGGGATGGAAAGCCAGCCAGGCAAAAGCGAAATGGACGCCGAAGTTCACCGGGGTGAGTTGGGATTGCAATTGCTCCCCGCTGAACCCCTGTCCCAGGGAATTCCAATTCCTGTTCTCGACAGTATCCCGCAATTCGGAACCGTCCCAGGTAAATTTCAATTGCTCCGGATTTTCCCAAACCGTCACTTGATCCACCAGCACTGAATTCTCAATGCTTCTGCCATCCAGGGCGGAGTTGGCCGAGGAGAGATTCAAAATCAGCAATTCTTCTCCATCCGCGCCTTCAAACCCGGCCCATTTTTTCCCGGCAACCGCGTCCAAAGGGAGGGTATAAAAGGAACCATTCCATTCAATTCCGATCACCCGGGAAAGGGGAGGGAGTCTGGAATCTACCGGATTTCGCATCAAAAAAGGCGTCTGGGAACTATCGTAGCCGACGTAAGGATTTTGCCCGTAGGGTCGATAGTGTCTGGTTTCCTGGGAAAGGACCATTCCTTGCGGAAAAATGTTTTTGAATGCTCCAAAAGAAATGGCAGGGGATGGTAGCATTTCCAAAGAAGTTCCCACCGCATCGCCGACTATTGCCTCTCCCGTCAATTGCTGCCACCAGGATTCGGTGGTGTGGTCCCACATCACCATATCGCTGTTGCGTAATTTACCACTGACGCCAAATTTATGATTTTTCCCCTGGAAATGGGTATTGAAAATAATGGCGCTGTTGCAAAGCGGACAAAAAGTCGCAATGAATGATTTATCGTCAATCTCGTCGTTGACGATTTCATGCCAGATCAGGATGCGATAAGGATAAGCCCGTACTTCCTCTCCTTGTTGATGGACGAGCACGGGTTCGGAATCCGGCAACCATTCCGATGCTTCTTCCACACTCTGAAAGCTCGGCTCGTATATCGGAGGAATGCCATCCCGGGGCGGACCTCCGGATATAATTTCTTCAAAAGGAACTGTTTTTTTATCAAAATTCGTGTTGGTCCATCCTTCTCTTTTCCAATTACTACTGAAGCGGTCTTCTGCCTGTGAAAAAGCCACCAGCGGCCAAACCAATGCTATTAAAATCCATCCTATCCTCATATCGGCTCCTTTGAGATTGGTGCAACTTCCATACTTTTGTAAATGTCTTTTGATCCGAAAATTTATTACATCGATCCCCTGAGATTTCATGCAATAAACCACCTTGCATTCATTTCGAGCAATACAAAAACCAAGAAAGGGTGAGTTGGTAAGAGAGCGGGGTTGTCTCCTCCAGTAAATCAATACTTCCCTGTGTGAGAATAAATAGAATCCAATCCCACGTTACGCAGCATTTCTATTTCCACCGCCAACATTCTCTTTTCCTCTTCAGGAGAACGTTCATGGTCGTAACCGACCAAATGGGCGCACCCATGAGCCAGCAAGCGGAGCAATTCAGCCTCTTCGGACCATCCATTATTACGTGCCTGTTCTTTAACGCGGTCCATGGAAATCACGATTTCTCCAAGCATCTCGCTCTCGGGATCATTCTCCCAATAAGACCAGGCAAGAACGTCGGTGGGTGCGTCCTGATCGCGGTAGTATCGGTTCAATTCCCGGATTTCATGGTCATCCGTGACATAGAGCGCAATGGCGCGTTCCGCGAAACCAAGGGTTTGCAAAAAACACTGCAGACAGGCCTTCAATTTTTTTATCGAAAGCGGCAGGGAGGTTGAAGTGGACCAGGATATGTCTGTCTTTTCCTTCATGTTGTTGAAGAACGGACTAATGGGCGCGAGTGCGCAAGGTACAAGAGGACGGATCAAGCGCTTTGTGGAAAAGATACAACAGTCTGAAACAAAAGGAAAAAGTTATTGGTAATCCGGAATTCCCGGTCTTTCATGACTTTCAATAACCCGGCTTCAGCCACGTTCCCTTCCTTCGGAATCCTTTGGGAGCTTGCTATCACAAGCACGGTGGTCCGCGATGAAGCGATAGATTTTTTTGCCCATGAAACGTACGAAGGCCATTCTCAACAGAAAAGAGAGAGGCTTCAGCAGCGGAGTTTTTCCGGCAATTTGCAGGTATGCATCGTAACCGTAAAACAGTGTCTCGTCGGAGAGGGCGTAGAGGTCGCGATATCGATTCTGCAGGGCATCGGCATCTCGCGTGAATCGCTCCATTTCCGCTGCTTCCTGGTAGACGACCTCGGGAGTAGACATTTTGGCAAGTAGGGATACGACCCTGCAACAGAATCCACATCGCTCATCATAAAACACAATCAATCGCGCCATCGGAAGACCTTGGCCAGAACGTACCGGTTGAACACTTTTCACTTAAATTTTTTCCAGTGCCAGTCCTGCAATCTGAAAAACAGAGGGATCCAGTCAGACAGAATGAGACATGAATATATTGATCTTTATGCAATTTTTTTCTCAATTGCATTGATTTACCTAAGTTTGGGAAAAGCATTTAATAAATTCAATATGTTTTGAAATCTTCATATCTTGATAAACCTTGTCATTCCTGGCTTGACCAGGAATCCAGGGGTATGCGGCTAGCCGGAAATCTGGATTCCTCCCGGTCCCGGATCATCTCGGACTCGATCTGGGACCAGGATGATCCGGAATTGAGCGAAGATGACAAATACACTGGGATACTCCTATTTTTGAAGAGTAATGTCATACTCAGGTTGATAACTTTGCAGGAGATAGCGGGTGAAAGTTTCAAATGGTGGAATTTCCGGGGGTGGCATGTTTAGAATTCCGGAAATAAACTCTGCGGATACTATCCAAAATGGTTTGGGGCAGTTCCTCGCCAAAGTTTTCGGTTCCATGGGTTTTGCTGTTTCCGAACAGACCGGCATAGACAAGTTCTCCATTTGTTTCAAAACTCACGGAAAACACCCACCTGGATTCTTCGTGCCATTCAAAGGCAACCATGCCATCAGGCTCCACGGCAACTTCCGGTGCGGGGATCGTGTCAGGTAGCATATCAAGAAATCTCAGCGAATGTTCGTACGATTGGTTATTGACACTTTTGGCACCGTAACCATCCCAATCGTCCTCACTGCATTCTGCGACGGCGTTCCACAATACCCGACGTGTTTCTTGGTACATTGATTCTATCCTCCAAGTATGGCTGTGATGTCTGGTGGCAATGTTATTTAAAAATACCTGGCCGAATGCGCTTGAGGAGTTGTCGCCAACCAAGCACGTCTGCGGCACGGGCTAAATCAATTGCCGTTGAATATGCTTGGGCCACGGTTTCGACCTGATCCGGGATTTCGGGGGCTTGAATTTCTAATCTCGTGAAAGGGGCTGCTTCGTCTCCGGAAGGAAGTCTGGCAAATGGATTTTTACCCAAAGGCGGTTTCTGTAGCTTGGGTACTTGATGGTGTGCATGGAGCAAATCTTTGATTTTTTCATCAAATTGACTCTCATCCCTAAAGTCGATACCAAACCGTGGTCCTAAAAATACCGGCATATTTTCTTTTCCTGAAGCCTGACGAATTATAGGAATGAACTTATTGGTTCCCAAGACCTGAACAAGCTGAGCCGTTACAATGAGCCTTTCGTATCCGACTCCACCCTCACCGGCACTCGCCTTTCTCACGTAACTGTCCGTACAAATAACCAATACCCTGTCGAAACTCTTGACGCCAACTTCCATGAATCGGGTCATGTCATCTCCCGGATGGAGGTCCCACTGGTCGAGTATAACATCAATGCCTTTTAGACGCAGTTTTGCGCCAAGTTCTGATACCCACTGTTTATGAGTTGGTGAATCGTGGTAATATGAAATAAACACCTTGGGATGTTCTGGCATTTTTGACTCCCGTTTTGTTAGGAACGAATCACAACATCAATCTTTTCATAACGTGTTGCAGATAGATATTTTTCTCCAAAGATATTAACTGATCCAGGGTAGATCCTCAAGGGGATGTCCCAATCGATAAAAAGAGAACAACAGTTAGCTCTCTTTGAGATTGACTCTTTGAATGTCGTTTGCTATATTTTGGATTGTTACTCACTATAGTAGTCAGGCGATAATTTTTGGAAAAGTTTGACACCAGGAGACCTAAAATGGCTGAAGAGGTAAAAAACGATGAGAGTCGTTCTTTTAAGCTCAAAGTGAATGGCATTGAAATTGAAGTTTCTTCTCAAAAACTAATTGCAAAAGAAGTTTTGAAACTCGCAGAAGAAAAAGGAGCAATCCCCGGTAAAGCGGAAGGTTATATCTTGCAGGGAGACAAAGGACAGTATAAAGACGATGACCCGGTTGATCTGGAGGAAGACAGCCAATTCATCACGATTCCCGACAAACCCACCCCGGTAGCGTAGCTTTTTCTGAGATGTCCAACAGTATAGAACAGATTAAAACCGAGTTGGAATCCTTGGGACATGAGACCTCCCTGTTTGATAGCCCACAAGGAAAAGCGGTTTCTTTCGACTATACCGTCGAGACGGGTCCCTACAAAGGCAAGCAAGTCAGGCTGGGTATCAGCTTTCAAGGAAGCGAACCTTATCCTGAATATCCTCCCCACTGGGTTCATGTATCTCCGCCAATTGACGATGGCAGAGGAGGAGTGGTTGAAAAATACGACGTAAACGGGTGCGAATGGCTCGCAATGAGCAGGCCCCCCGGGGAAATATGGGACCAGCTACCGACAAAGCACATGGCCGCCTACCTGAATGAACATTTACGACGAATCTGGATAAATGCATGAGGTTCGAGACCGTTCTCACCGCCGAGGCGGATTCTACCTCCAGCAAGCACTTGTTGCAACATTACCGGTGCAATAATCTTCAGGAAGATCTTTGCTTCGCTCTGTGGCGTCCTTCTACGGGACGATTGCGTCTCACCGCGTTGATTGACGAAATCATTCTTCCCCTGAAAGGTGAACGTATCCTGCATGGCAATGCCAGCTTCCAACCCCACTACCTCGCGCGGGCGATGAAAATAGCGCGTAAAAAAAAAGTGGGACTGGGTTTTATGCATAGCCACCCGAATCCCGGATGGCAGGGGATGAGTGACGCTGATATCGAAGCAGAGCGGGACGTTCTGGCTTACCCGGCGGGGGCGACGGGCTTGCCTTTGGTGGGATTGACAATTGGTACCGATGGTTACTGGAGCGCGCGCTTCTGGGAAAGAGACCCCTGTCCGTCAGGCAGACAGGCTGGACGAATGCGCCGTCATTGGTGCGAGAAAGTTCGAGTCATCGGACCGCAATCCTACAAGATTTACTTCAACGACAACATCGCGCCCTCCCCGCGACGGAGGGATATTCTCAGGCGTACTTTCGACACATGGGGACGTGAATCGCAAAACACGATTGCACGTTTGAAAGTTGGTATTGTGGGACTTGGCAGCGTCGGTTGCATCGTCGCGGAAGCCGTCGCTCGAATCGGAATCACGCAAGTTACGCTGATCGATCCCGATAAAGTCGAAGAGCACAACCTCGACCGTCTGCTTTATGGTACTGTAAAAGATGTCGGTAAATTAAAGGTGGATATAGCCGCTCGAGCGATGCGGCGCAATGCCACCGCAGAAAGAATCCAAATTACTACTCTTCCAGTTTCAATTCACAACGAATCGGCTTATAAAGCGGCCCTGGATTGCGACGTACTCTTCAGTTGCGTCGACCGGCCGCTTCCCCGAGACGTTTTGAATTACATCGCGCTGGCTCATTTGATTCCGGTCATTGATGGAGGAATCGCCGTAGAAAGCGACAGACGGCAAGACCGTTTGTTTTCGGCGCACTGGCGTGCGCACATCGTCACTCCGTATCATCAATGCCTGCGTTGCAACGGGCAATACAATTCCAGCATGGTGGTAATGGAATTGGACGGGTCGCTTGACGACCCGTCTTATATCAGCAATTTGCCTCCTGAAGAGCGGATAGGTAACCAGAATGTTTTTCCATTCAGTTTGGGCGTTGCCGGGATGAAAGTGAATTTGATGCTTCGGTACCTGCTCGCCTGCGATTGGTGGCCATTGGTGAGACAACAGGACTACCAATTCGTAACTGCTAAAACACGTATCATCAATGGCGAATGTCACCCCAACTGCTCAATCCATCAACGTAGTGCGCAGGGAGATGCGGGAAACCCACAATACTTAATCCATGAACCCAAGGAATCGCCAAAATTGAGATGGCGTGCAATTTGGCAGCACTTCATCAAGATTTTCTATAAGGAATCGTAGACATCTTGATTTCTGTACCGTACAATTTAGCTTTATCTAGAAGGGCTTTGAGGCAATAATTTACACTATTGCGAAATTGTACACGAGGACCAAGTGTAATTATGTTTCCTGAACCAAATATATTGTGAACTTTGAGATCCTCAACTTCGTAATAATGCCTTATGTGCGAAGGAGCATTGTATTGTCCCCCAGACTCAAAGCAAATCTTTTTTCTAACAGAATCAGATTCAGGAATTACAAAGCGATATTCGTTTTCATATTCATACGCTTTATCCTTAAACAAATATCGGATCCCTTTCAAGTGATCCGCAACAATCCCTGCCAATATATCCTGAGCATCTATAAATGGTTTTCCGCGAATGCTTTCAAACGGCTTTAGATAATTATATAGAGTATCCCAGACTGATTTAAGAAGCTGATCAGTACACTTCACCTCATCAGTACCGTAAAGGACTTTCCACAATAGACCACTTGGTACCGTTAGCTTTAAAGAGCAACCTTCACCCTCTTTTCCGTAGGTTCGCCAATACACGAGATCATCACTCTCATCCCTTTCTGTCTTTTTTGTATCGGGGCGAATGAATGAGGCGATATATGCGTGATGCGCGTTACTTGTCCTCAATAATTCTTGTCCGTTTACCAGCTTTAGATTCCGATAAAAATATTTTCCTTCATCCGGATCGTTGAAATGCGCAGAGTCATATAGTCGTAACGAAGCAGTCCGCCGTGCCATCGGAGCATCCTGACCTTTCATCGGAGCGTTTTCAAGCATTGAAAGGAGTGTAGCGATACTCGTATAGTGAATGACATGAATTTTTTTCCCACCTTCAGATTCCTCGAGCCTATGACGATTTTCGATTTCACGACATAAGTCTTTCACTACGTCTTTCAGCATAGGACCCACAATATCGGACACATACCACTTACCGAGTTCAGGATTGCTTTCATAGTATTCATAATTATTCTCAATGTGTTCTATACCTGCTGTTACTAACACTTTCAATTTCTCCATTTTCTCATCTGTCTTATTCATCTGGTCACTCCTTATGGGCAGACGAAATTGGTGTCTTGGTATAAAACCAATCCACCAGTGTAAATAAAATTGTGAGTCAATGCCGTCCTATAAGTATACGAAACTACAAGGAATTTTCACATATAAAACCTTCCAGGTTATTCGTAGAAATTCAATCCTGCTGTCGCGTCAGCATGGCTGCGAAGTCTGTTGGCAGTTTGACCCCATTTTTCTGCTCGAAGTCCGCTACGCTTTCATAGTCGTTATGAAATGCGGCGATGATGTCCACCCCTCTATCTCTGGCAGAGATCAGGTCGGACCTGGCTTTTTCCCATTCTTTCAGATGCAACCAGGCCTCACCCCGATTGGCGTATGCCTCGGGATAATCTGGTTTCAGTTCTGTGACCTTTTCATAGTCCGCAATGGCAAGGTTAAACTCGCCTTTACGATAGTATGAAATACCACGATTAAAATAAGCCACGGTATCATTTGGTTTCAGTTCTATAGCCTTGGTGTAGTGGCATATAGCGTTATCGTGAAGTCCTTTGTCTTGACAGGTTAACCCTTTATAAAACTCCGTGTAGGCACTCTGGTGGATGTCTTGATGTTTGATGAATCCCTGGAGGTCGTTGTAGATGGTTTGAGTAGACAGGCCGTGGTACTTTCGCAGGTGCTCCAAGATTGGTTGTTTGAGGTGTTTGGGGATAGTGATTACGTCGTCTGGCTCAAGAAAGCCCTGCGGTGGTCGCACGAAGAGGCTCTTTTGGGCGATGACGCGATTTCTGGGATTCCGAGGCCTGTTTATATGTTTTTCTATCGATTTTCTTTTTTGTAAGATAATTCTGCCGTTTTTGTCGTGAGAGCCATCGCAGGCAAAAAAAAGGGCTACAAGGTAATCGGTCGTAAAATCGATCAGGTTGGTTTTTCCGCCAAAGTGTTGCAGTTCGGTCAGGATTTCAAATTCGTCGGTTTCATGAGTATACTTTTTTGCCTTGTTGAGAATTTCTTGTTGGACCTTCTCAATATCAAAGTGCTCAGTCTCGATAAAAATTATATTGACGGTAAAGGCTTGAGGAGACTTTCTCGAAGCATTCAGGTTCACCACGGTAAATGTAGTCGCCACCGGCTGATTTTTCCGCTATCTCGCGGATTATGTCCAAAACCTCGCTGAGTTTGTCGTTTTGAGGATGGGACGTGTCTGGTGCGTTCATGATTTAATTTCCATCAATGTGATTTCTTCGCGGTCTGTTCTGTGAGTTGTCGTGGATTAATAATAACAGAAACCAAACGACTTGGGTTATCATTCGTCAACGTTTGGGACCTCTGACATGGCTTTTTTGTATTCGGCAATCCATTCTTCCGCTTCTTTTTTGTTGTAGGAGCTGGTAATGGCACCGCTGTTTTCTGGTAGGCCAATACCGAACGGTTGGCTTACATATGGACTCAGCCTCTGTCGCAACAAACCTGCTTTTTCCTCAGATAATCCTTTTTCAAGGGCATCCGCGGCTTTTTGGTATAATCCTCCGGACAATACACTCGACAGATCACCCTTTTTATCGATTGATCTTTCGATACGCTCTACGAAAGGGGTAGAAGAGGACCATTCTTGGATTCCGGCTCCTTTCAGGTTTGCCTTTTTTAGAAAGGTCCCAATTAGAGATGCATGAGAAAGTTTTGCTCCTTGCAATTGTGCCCCTGAAAGATATGCTCCCTCTAGATGCACGTTTGCAAGATTAGCTCCTTGCAGAAGAGCTTCGTGGAGATACGCTGCTTGCAAATGTGATCCCATAAGATTCGCTCCTGATAGTCGCGCTTGGGAAAGATTCGACCCTTGCAAGTACGCTGAGATGAGAACAGCGCCTTGTAGATTTGCCTGTTCGAGAAAAGCTTCTTCCAAGTGTACCTTTACAAGATTGGCTTCTTGCAATTGCGCCAATTTAAGCTCAGCTTTACTCAAGCTCGCTTGAGATAGAATTGCCGCCCGCAAACGCGCTCCCCTGAGATTGGCCCCGTTCAGCCAGCTATTCTGCAAGTTGATATGGAGACCTTTGAAAACGTCATGTTTTTGCACGAAAAGCAGGGTCAGCAGGCTTTGTACTTCTTCGGAGGGTTTCGACTGGTGGGTTTTGCGATATTCGTCCTCGCCCGTCGTGCGGCGAATATGGGCGCATAAAATGTCCAAGACGGTTTGACTCAAATCCGGGGTGTTCTGTGCCAGATGAAAGCGCTCGTCGGCGCCGCCCGAACTGTACATCCTTTGGTGAGCTTCATTCTTGGTGTCTTGCGCCAGATGAAAGAGTTCATAGGCACCGCCCAAGCGTACGGAGTCCGAGTCGTTTCCCAGGTGTTCGATGGCATTTTTAAGGCGTTCCTGTCGCAGACCCTTTTCTGTGTTCTGGTTCGCTTTTGCCTGCTCCACCGTGGCTTTTGCCTGCGCTTTCGCAGTGTCTTCCATTGCTCTGGCACGCTTGTATGAAATCCAGGCTTGCAGGGTCAATAGAATGCCGCCCATACTGATTCCGAGAAATATGAGGATTTCGTTTTTTCTCCGGGCAAGCCCAAAAGCTGGCCAACGCACTCTTCAATTTTTTTGGAAACACTATTAGTGGATACCCCTGAAAACGGGCGAATACAATCTTCAACGACATCAGAAAACATGACGGCCACGAAAACCACTGCCAACAGGACAAGGGCACTGATTAGCAGATATGAAGGCGTCCTGTTATCGGATTTTTCTGCCATCTTTTAATCCCATAAGGTGGTGCACATCGTACCCTTCAAATTATTCCTGGATTATCTACGGTTGGATTCACAGTAACGGGAAATTACTCATTGAGGTGGCAGATACCATTGATTTTTATAATAAAAGGCTGGACATTTGAATACTGCTGGCGACGCTTCCCTTCGAATTCAACTCGCAGTTTTTTTGATTTCAGAATTTTGAAATCCAATTTGAGTATATCTTCACACGTATTTAAAAGTTTTAAATAGAGCACGGATACCAGTCGAGCGAACTTCTTGAATCTTTCCGGCTCTTTTCCAAAGGATCGATAGAGATTCGGAATTGGAGATTCGGTTATTTGGGGGATACTTCCATATGGCGATGAGGCCTGACGAGAAATGAAATTCTCTAGCAGTTGATTGTATACATTGACTGTAGAAGGATTGGTAGTTTCCAGAGATTCATTGAGAAGAATCCTTTTTGCACGCATTTCAGCAATCTCATCTGGTGAAAATCCGGAGAACCCTATCTCACTGGATAAACCGGGGTTTTGCCTTCCTTGATCTTCCTTCAGAACGACTTCCCAAACGGTTTGGGAGCCAGATCTGGTTTGCATCACTTCCTGCGGACTGACCCAGGCGACCTGCTTCTCTTGGAAAGATCTTCCCCGCCAACCCGGCAGTCCAGATCCATAAAAACGAAACGTCGACGTTCCTTCACATTTTAATGAATAGCGAATTTACCATCAAGCCTGTATTTCGAGTTACGCGTTGACAACCATACATAAGACAAAGTGTACTATTTCCGTCAAACCACTCCACAATCAGCTTAAGCTTGATTAGCCCATGTTGTTAGAGCATAATTTGCTGCTAATGATTCCAAATGTGAGAACCACCTCACAAACTCTAAATATTTTACGGTACGGAATCGTACCAAAGGGATTTGGAATGGAAATAACGACGGATATATATCTTGGCGACAGCAAAGAGCAATTAAAACTGCTCAAAGATAATTCAGTTGACCTGATAGTCACCTCCCCGCCCTATGCCGATCAACGTAGAGGTACATATGGTGGTATTCATGCTGATGATTACGTAGAATGGTTTTTACCCATATCCGAGCAACTACTACGCGTTTTAAAGTCTTCAGGAACTTTTATACTGAATATCAAAGAAAAAGCGATGAAAGGAGAACGTTGTACTTACGTGATCGAGCTGATTCTGGAAATGCGAAAGCAAGGATGGCATTGGACGGAAGAATTCATATGGCATAAAAAAAATTGTTACCCTGGCAAGTGGCCTAATCGTTTTCGTGATGCATGGGAAAGACTGCTTCAATTCAATAAAAATCGCAAATTTCACATGTACCAGGAGGAAGTTATGGTTCCGGTAGGTGATTGGGCAACCACACGACTGAGAAACCTTTCCGAAACCGATAAAACCCGTGATAATTCAAAAGTTGGAAGTGGATTTGGTAAAAATGTTTCAAACTGGCTTAACCGGGATAAAACTTATCCAACGAACGTTCTGCACCTGGCCACTGAATGCAATAACAAAAATCACAGTGCCGCCTTTCCTGAAGCTTTACCGGAGTGGTTTATTAAATTATTTACGAAAGAAAAAGATTTGGTTCTTGATCCGTTTATGGGGTCTGGAACTACGTTGTTTGTGGCAAACCGAATGAAACGAAATTCCATCGGTATCGACGTGGTTCCCGAATACTGTGAGATGGTTAGAAAAAGATTAAGCCCCGTCGAATTATATCTATTGGAACCAACAGCAGAATATGAAAAAGCTCAACCTTGAAGATGTGTTGAAATACGTTGAGGAAAATATTGGTTTTTTTCATACAAAACGAATTCAAAACCTTGACAATTTAAAGCTGTCAAAAGTTCTCAAACGAAAGAATCCCTATCTTTTCAAAGCGAAATACGTGTTGACTGCCGAACAGATTGTAAGAGGATTGACTGATGCACATATCTCTTCGAATGAAGAAACTATTTTTGGTGATTGGCTGGAAGGGCTGGCAATTTTCATTAACAGAAAGGTTTACAATGGATACAAGTCAGGTATCAGAGGAATTGATCTTGAATTTGACAGCAACAATACCAGATTTATCGTTACCATTAAATCAGGGCCAAATTGGGGTAATAGCTCGCAACAGGCCAAAATGGTCTCGGATTTTAGAACTGCAAAAAAAGTCCTGAGAACCAGTAATTCAAACTTGAATGTAATTGCTATAAACGGTTGTTGCTATGGAAGGGACAACAAACCGGATAAAGGAGATTATTTCAAATATTGTGGTCAACGGTTCTGGGAATTTATCTCTGGAGATAGTGAACTGTTTATGGGAATCATTCAGTCACTTGGACACAAAGCCAAGGAAAAAAATGACGTTTTTATAGAAGCATACTCTAATATGCTCAATAAATTTACTAGAGAATTCGCAGACACGTTTTGTGAAGATAATGGAAAGATTGATTGGGATAAATTAGTCCGCTACAACTCAGCAAAGAATGATTCTTGACACTTTTACCTTCCTCCAACGACTTCATTTCTTATTTGTATAGTCCAAGTATTCCTTACAGAGAAACAATGTGAAAACCTTGATGATTCCAGGGTGGTCATTTTATAAACTGCCGTTAGTTAAATCAGTGACCATAATTTTCCTGGATTCCCGTCAATTTTTTCTTTGGCGCAATTCCTGAAAAAGGGCTTGGGCGGGATGCAGGGGTTTGAAATCATCGAAGCGTTTCACCTGCGTACGACAGGAATAACCCGTTACCAGTGAAAATCGTCTGCTTTCTTCATCTGCCGGGATATATTTTCCCCAACTCATCCGGTAAATCCCTTTCGATTCGGCATAATGCTCCACCTCGTGGCCAAAGGTTCCACACATGCCGCAACAACCGAGGGGGGGGATTTCCAATTGCAAACCGAAGGCATGATAAATGCGCTGCCATTGTTTCTGAGAATCGAATTCTGCCGTTGTTTCGTGACAATGTCCGAAAAGGCGGTAAGTGGACGCTCCGCCAGCAGGATGGGACTTTCGAGGTCGTGGAAAAAGCTCACGAAAACGGGGTATTTGAGACGTCAACCACTCCTGCAGCAACTGCACCCGGTAGATGGTCTTTTCCTGATCGAGGATTTTGGGATATTCATCGCGGTAGGTGAGCACCATACTCGGTTCGATTCCGATAATCGCAATTCCCAGTCGCGTCAGTTTTTCAAGATAGGCGGAGTTTTTTTTGGCCAACTTGAGAAATTGCGGAAGAAAGCCCTTGAAGTGCAGGGGTTTGCCATTGGCCCGGAAAGGCAGCACGTAGACCACGAAGCCGAGCATGCGCAACAAATCGTAAATATCCAGAACCAGGGACGGTTCGTAATACGTGGTGAAGACGTCCTGCATTAAAATCACGGAGCGTTCCTTCTCCCCGGCAGTCAAGCGGGCTAGCTTCGCATAATCGAAAGGAGGCGCATGCCGCTGTCGCAGCCCTTTATTCAATGGAGTCGGGTCGATTCGCGGGACGTCACACAGACCGATAACCTTCTCCAGAACCATCCGTACCGGGTACCATCGCATGAGTTCGTTGTTCCAGCGCGCCGCGTGCGCTTGCAGGGGGGTCAACCATTCAATTCCTGCCACCATATGATCCCGCAATGGTCTGAGATAGCGGGAATGATACAATTCCAGGAACCGGGAGCGAAACTGTGGAACGTCGACATGAATCGGGCATTGCACCGCGCAGGCTTTGCATGCCAGGCAACCGGCCATCGCTTCATAGACTTCTTGGGAAAAGTCATACTCACCGCGTCTGAGAGCGAGGGTATTGCGAAGTCTGCGGAAAAAATGCGTCACCTCGTCGATTTTTTTAATGGAATCCTTGCTTTCCACTACCCCGTGCACACGGTCTCCGGAATTTTTTCGCACATGAGACAACAGGCGCAACCACTCCCGCATCATCCCCGCTCTTCCTTTGGGAGAATGAATGCGGTCCCTGGTGACTTTCGAAGAGGGGCACATGACATGGTGAGGGTCATAATTGAAACAAATGCCGTTTCCGTTGCAGTGGAGGGCGGCATCATATTCCGAACGGAGGGACTGCGGAATCTGGCGGTCGAAATGCCCCCTGAGGGGGGATTCCAAGGGAAGCACCCGCTCCGGGAGGGAATAAGGGGTGACGATTTTTCCCGGATTCAGTCGATTGCCGGGGTCGAAAGCCTCCTTGATCCTCCTTAGATCCTGGTAGAGTTCTTTTCCAAAAAAGAGTGGCGAGTATTCACTGCGGAAACCCTGTCCATGTTCGGCCCACATGATACCTCCGTATTTGCGGACCAGTTTGACCACCTGGTCCGACAAACTGCGGACCAGCGCTTCGTCCTCCAGTTCTTTCAGGTCCAATGCGGGCCGCACATGGAGACAGCCCACGTCCACATGGCCGTACATTCCGTATTCCAACCCGTGTTTGTCCAGTAATGCCGTGAATTCGGCAATATAGGCAGCCAGATTTTCCGGTGGGACTGCCGTATCTTCCACAAAAGGAAGGGGTCTGCGATTGCCTTGCGTGTTTCCCAAAAGACCTGCTCCTTTTTTCCTCAGATCCCAAAGATGCTTCATTTCCTCCGCATCTCGAGTGGCGTAATAACCGGTGGCCTTCCCGGAAGATTTCCACCTCCCCTGGAGGGAGGGGGAAATTGTCTGGCACAAGTCGTTCACGCGTCGTTCGAGTTCTCCGACATCATTTCCGCTGAATTCCACCAGGTTGATCGAGCGGGTCACCGCCCATTCTTCATCTGCAATGAAATTTCGTACATGGTGATAAATCGCGTCGCCTTTGGCCAATTCCAGAATTTTTTCATCAATGGTTTCAATGGCTGCCGGCTCGTAGTCGAGTAACGAACGAGCTGCCCGGAGGGCGTCGTGGAAGGACTCGTATTTGATGACCAGCAAGTGTTTGTATTTTGGAATCGGCATGAGTTTGAGCCTGGCTTCGCTGAGAGTGACCAGGGTTCCTTCCGAACCGGCCAGCAAATTGTTTAAATTGAAGCGCTTACCATTTCCCGAATAAACCCCCGCCAGGTTGTAACCGGTCAGAAAACGGCTCATTTTCGGGAATTGTTTCTCGATCTGTTCCGCTTTTTCGGTGACAATGCTATCCACGACTCGATGGACTCGCCCCACGATGTTGTCCTGCTTCTTCAGCTCAGAGAGTCGCTCCAAACCAATCTCCCGCGTTTGCCAGAGGGTACCGTCCTCAAAGACGAATGAGAGTTCCAGAATATGGTTGCTGGTCCTGCCATAAATGCGGGATCCTTTGCCGCAGGCATCGGTGCTGATCATTCCTCCAAGGGTCGCCCGGTTGCTGGGGGAGAGATTCGGCGCAAAAAAGACGCCGAATTGCTCGAGGTGATCATTCAACTGGTCCAGGACAACTCCCGGCTGTACGCGTACCCATCTCTCTTGCAAATCGACTTCGAGGATACGATTCATGTGCTTGGAACAATCGATGATAATTCCCGGGGAAAGCGCTTGCCCGTTGGTGCCGGTGCCCCCTCCCCGGGCCGTGAAATGGAGCCCATGAAAACGCGCTTCCTGCGCCAGGTTGAATAATTGTGAGATATCTTCAGCGGAACGGGGAAACACCACCGCTCGTGGGAGAATCTGGTAAATACTGTTGTCGGTCGCCGTCACCAGACGTGTGCCATAGTCGCTACGAATCTCACCAGAAAATGGCGTTTTTCTCAGTTCCTGCAAAAAGTCCCTATAGACTTTGCCCGCTTGATCATGTTCCGCAGTTTCGAGAGGATTTTCGTCCGATCGATCGACCATTGACGTGAGAGGGGTTCCATCCGGTCGATCAAAGGATATCGTGGCAGGATGCAATCGTGGGATCATGAGACCCCACTTTCCCAAAGGCGATTCTAAATCTCGCCGGCTATATTCTTGTGAATTTTTTATCAAAACGTGACCTCAACGTCGCAGGGCATGAAATTTTTCCACCCACTTGAGCAGGGTGTTGGGAACATGGGCTTTTTTCCACTCGCTGGCCGCATATTTCGCGGCTTCGGAGAAGGTGGGATAGGGATGAATGGTTGCCAATATCTTATTCAAACCCAATCCATGCTTCATGGCCAGGATGAATTCCGCCAGCAAATCCCCCGCGTGGGAACCACAAATCGTCGCCCCCAGGATGCGATCTTTTCCGGGAGGGGTGATCACCTTGACCATTCCCCGGTCTTCCCGGTCCGTGATAGCCCGGTCCAGGTCGTCCAGACCGTAACGTGTTACTTCGTGCGGGATTTTTCTTTCCCTGGCTTCACCTTCACTCAATCCGACCCGCGCCACCTCGGGATCCGTATACGTACACCAGGGTACAACGGAATAGTCCACTTTGAATTTCTTGAAGGGATGCAACAGGGCATTGATCGCGCAATACCATGCCTGGTGACCGGCCATGTGGGTGAACTGGTAAGGTCCTGCCACGTCGCCACATGCGTAAATATTGGATATGTTGCTGCGTAAATATGAATCCACTCGAATGGTCCCGTTCGGATTCAGTTCGACACCCAATTCTTCCAGGCCAAAACCGGCCGTATTGGCCCTGCGACCCGTGGCTACGAGCACCCGGTCGAAGGACAAACTGGCTTCCCTGCCATCTCTCTGGTAGACCGCCCGGGCCTGCTGCGCCTCTTTTTCAAAGCGGATCAATTGCACTTCCGTCAACACCTCGACCTCATCTTTTTTGAAAGCATCCTGTACGAATCGGACAACGTCGGGATCTTCCCTGGGCAAGATTGTGGATTGAGATTGCATGACCGTAACCTGGGATCCCAGTCGACTGAAAGCCTGGGCCAGTTCGCAACCGATGGGACCTCCTCCCACCACCAAGAGGCGTTTCGGCTGTTCCCGGATTTCCCACAAATTGTCGGAGTGTAAATAATCCAGGTTTTCAACTCCCGGTACCGGAGGAATGAAAGGTCGGGCTCCGGTTGCCACTACGATGTTTCGGGTCGTCAATCTCCGTTCCCCCACCTGCACTTCATGAGGAGAAAGAATACTGGCTTCTCCCTGGAAACAATCCACCCCCAATGAAGTATAGCGCTCCACGCTGTCGTGGGGCTCGATTTTACGGATGATGTCTTGAATGCGTTCCATCACCTGGGCGAAATTGACCTGGTATTTCACGTCTTTCAGACCGTATTCCGCATGTTGCTTCAAGGTCTTGGCAACCCGGGCGCTTTTGATCAAAGATTTACTGGGGACGCACCCGGTGTTCAGGCAATCTCCCCCCATCTTGTGCCTCTCGATCAATGCCACTTTGGCTTTGGTCACTGCCCCGATCAACGAGGTGACCAGTCCTGCAGACCCGGCTCCAATGACAATCATGTTGTAATCATATTTCCCCACTTCGACCTCTAACGAAAAAAATTATTGAATCAATCGATCAATGTGTTATAAAGGTAGTTTGTCTGATACTGAATAATAACCTGTACTCAAAAAAAATTATGCCCGTTGTTGTCCAAGTCAGAGATGGAAATGTAGGAAAGTCTCTGATGCAACTCAAGCGTACCCTGATCAAGGAAGGATTGTTCAAGGAACTCAAAAAACGCAAATTTTACGTCAAGCCGTCCTTAGCCAGAAAATTGAAGCGCGAAGCAGCAGAAAAGCAACGCAACAAGGATTTGAAACGAGAAATTCGCGCTGCTTTGAAGGCGGACTTTTAACTATAAATCGTGTTTTCGTCGAGAGGACGCTCTTTTAAGAAGTAGCAAAACGCCGACTTCCCGAAGAGCGTTTCGCATAGAAAATCAGAGCAAGGGAGAATGGGTACTTTGACCCATTTCTCTAATGATCGTTGCCCTTTACCTTTGCGCAAGATAAAATTTCAATTACGTCGACCTAAAGGGCGTTGATTTTATCCAACACTTCATTTTCCTCAGGAAAGCGTCCGGACTGTTTTTTGGAAAAAATCAGGTTTTCGTCCACTTTTACTTCAAATACGCCTCCATTGGAACTAACGAGATTTGCTTCCACTCCGAATTTTTCTTTCAATTCTGCAGCCAAACTGGATGCACGGGGTAAATAGTTTCAAGAACTGCAATATTCGATTTCAATTTTCATGCCTTCTCCTTTGTCCAAAGTTGTTTGCAAAAAGGGATGGGGTTACCCCCAAAAACAAGATTCACGGATCGGATGAACCGGGATATCTTCCAGTCTTCAGGTACTTTATTATATCGAATTCAAATAAATGTCGAAATCTTTTCCTATCTATGAATCCCATTGTCCCATTCATGGGATAATCGGATTCAACGAAAAAGAACGACGGATAATCGATCATCCCTACTTCCAACGGTTGCGTCACATTTCTCAATTGGGGTTTGCCAATTTTGTTTATACGGGTGCCACGCATTCCCGTTTTGCGCATTCGCTGGGCGTGATGCACCTGGCAGGGAGAATTTTTGACCGGATCGTTGCAGTAGAGCATACCTGGCTTGCCGGGTTATTCAATGAGGAGGATTGGTCCTATTTACGACAACTGGTGCGGCTGGCGGCGTTGTTACATGACGTGGGACACGCTCCATTTTCCCATTCTTCCGAGTCAACGCTCCCTCCTAAAAGCGCGCTCGAATTGCCTGTTGAATGGTATCAATCGATTTGCAGTGAAAACCAAGCCAGCCATGAAGATTTTTCGGTGGCAATCATTTATGCCATGGCCCGCGAATCCAAACCTCTCTTCTCCCTGGAGGAAGCCCGGGACATTTGTTCCTTGATTGACGCTAATATTTCGGTTTCCCCGGCATTTCTGCAACGTGGCAAAACCACTGCGGATCATTCACAAAATCGACAAGCCGCAAACATTCACCCACTGCTCAAGCAAATCATCAGCGGGGAAATCGATGCGGATCGCATGGATTATCTTTTACGTGACTCTTATTATACGGGTGTGAGTTACGGCAAGTTCGACCTGGACCACCTGGTGCGTTCATTGTCCTGCGTCCGGACTGAAGCAGGTATCGTTTTGGTTTTGAATTACAATGCCCTGCATGCTTTCGAAGATTTCCTGATGGCCCGTTTGCACATGTTCATGCAGGTTTATCTTCACAAGACCCTGCTGCCCTTCGATTATTATCTATCCCGGGCCCTGCAGGAAAAAGAAATAGATTTCAGCATCACCGGAGCATTGGATAATTTCTTGAAAGCGCGCGAAGATCACATTCTTGCGGCGCTACACGAAGCGCAGCATCGAAAATGGTCTTCTCGCATCGTATTTCGAAAACCGGCCAAACGTTTGTTTCAGTTTGAGCATTACCATCCACCTGAACTGAAGCAACAAGTGATGGAACGGTTACGACAGGAAGATATAGAAAACTTGTTCCTCCGCTCCTCTCCCTATCTTTCCTTGCTCTCCCCTCGAGAGCAATCGAAACAGCAACCTTTGCTACTGAAAAACAACGTCTTGGGAAAACCGCAGTATCTTCCTGTTCACAAAGCATCGCTCCTGCTGGAGCAATACCATCGTACGGCTGATTTGCAATATCTTTATTGCGAAGTGGAAGACTATCCAAGAGCTTGTGAAGTGCTGGTGCCGCTATTGTTGGATAAAGAATTCATTTGACATGTATCATGGAGATTCAAACTCCTGCAAAAATCAACACGCAGCTCCACATTTTAAGAAAACGCGAGGATGGCTATCACGAATTGCTGACCCACCTCGTACCAATCGCCCTGTACGACACCATCACCCTCAGTACGAATAAAAATCAAGGTATCCGACTCCAACTCGATGGTCTGGATTGTGGGGATGAAAAGGACAACCTGATCATCAAGGCAGCCCGAGCATTTGAAGTCCGGACCGGTCTTGAAATTCATAGGGATTTTCATCTTTTCAAACGAATTCCCGCAGGAGCGGGATTGGGAGGTGGCAGCGGAAACGCAGCGGGCGTATTGCATGCCCTGAACACCCTCCACCATCATCCTCTGAAAATGCGGGAATTGAAAAAAATCGCGATGACCCTGGGTTCGGACGTACCTTTCTTTATGGATCCCCGACCCTGTGAAGCACAAGGGAGAGGCGAACAATTGCGTCCTTTACCAGGATATCCTTCCTTTTTTTTGCTTCTCATCAAACCTCCCTTTGCCATTTCAACCGCGGAGGCTTACCGTCGTTGCCATCCCTCACCATCACTGGAAAGGATGCGGTCGCATCAAAGCAATACTATTGATTCTATTGAACGGCTCACGAATACTCTATACAATCGTTTTGAAAAAACGCTTTTTATTGATTTCCCCGAGTTGGCAGTCATCAAACAGAAACTCCTGCGGTATGGTGCAGTTGCTGCATTGGTAAGTGGGAGTGGTTCTACCGTTTTTGGAGTTTTTTCAGAAGAAGCCCACCTGAAGCGTGCCCGTCAACGAATTGCCCGGGAACGATTGGGAGACGTGCTCTGTTCCAGAACTCTGAAGCACCACCGGTATTTTTCTCTTTGAATCAATTATTGCTTTTCACCCAATAAAGTATACGGAACCATGTATCTACAGCAGAATCGATTGGTAGGTCTTCCGCTTTCAAAAATCCTTTGGATTTCATTTTTCATTATTCTTTCCTTGGGCCTGGAAGCATGTCGCTCCACAAGCCCCCGCACTACCAAACAGACTGTCTGGACTCAAAAAAATGCGCGAATCAATAAATTTTTGAAAATCTATGGGGGTAAATCAAACCCGACGGTCATGCTCTCTTTGAAACGGGCAAAGCCTTACTTGCCTTATATTCATAAGGAATTGAAAAAAAGGAATCTCCCACCGGAGTTGGCATTTTTGCCAATGCTGGAATCCGCATTCGACCCAAGAGCCAAATCGCACACGGGTGCGACGGGGATGTGGCAATTTACCAAGGCCACGGCCAAGGATTATGGATTGCGAGTGGGGTGGTTCAGGGATGAACGGCTGAATTGGAAAAAATCGACCCGAGCGGCCCTGACCTACCTGGACTGGTTGAGAAAAAAATTCAATAACGACTGGGAATTGGCGTTGGCGGCCTACAACGGAGGACCAGGCTATATCGAACGATCCATGAAAAAACAAGGGACTGGAAATTATTGGAAATTAAAATTGCGGAAAGAAACTTATGAGTATGTTCCCAAATTAATTGCCATGCTTCAAGTGGCCCGCAAGAAGTACCCCCATCTTTATAAACTGGATACTTGAAAAGTCCGGTCAACGCCTTCGTCATACGGAAGGAATCTTTTTAAGGAGGTTCACCATTTCAATGGCGCTGAGCGTGGCCTCTGCGCCTTTGTTGCCGGATTTGGATCCCGCTCGTTCAATCGCCTGTTCTATTGAATCGGTGGTAAGCACGCCAAATGCAATGGGAACCTGATTCTGCAATGCCAGGGAGGCGATTCCCTTTGCCGATTCGGAACAAATATAATCAAAATGAGGGGTGGCCCCACGGATCACAGCGCCCAAACACACAATCGCGTCATAGTGGTTGGCCTGAGCGAGTTTCTGGGCCGCCAATGGAATTTCAAAGGCGCCGGGCACTTTGACTACCGTGACCTGGGCCTCATTGCCGCCATGCTGGTAAAAGCAATCCAAGGCTCCACGCAATAAATTTTCGGTGATCACTCCATTGAATCTCGACACCACGAATGCCATCTTTAACTCATTGGCGATCAATGCGCCTTCAATGTTCTTCATTTGAATCTCTCCCGGAAAAATACGGACTGTTCACCAACTTGCCGATTGTCTCCGACAACTGAATGACGAATAATCAAAAACTCACGCTTTTCTGTTTCTCTGAATGACAGAGTGCGCAGGTACAAATTTCTCTCAAGAATTTAAAAGAGTATAATCCGGTATTGTGTCCGTCACTCCAGTTGATCCGTAAAGCATAATTGCCGATGTATTCGGACTGCCGAATACGAATATCGGAGGGAATGTCAGTCGTCCTCAATGTCTTTTCTCCCGTCATTTCATCCACGCAACTGGCGCATGGACACATGTCACGCAACCTGAAAAACGGGTAACGACTCTCGTGCCCGTCTCTCCAGAGAATGTATAAATCATTTTGAACCAGAATTGTTTCAGGCTTTCGACGTTTGATGGGATTCGACATTCGATTCAAAAAATGACGATGCGATTGTATCTAAAACATTTTGTAAAGTCTCTCACAAAACCACACACCTGAAAAGAAAAAAAAGAGTATATACCCAGTCGCATTTCCAGATTGAGAGGACCGAGGTGAATGAGTTTTGACAAATTCTGGTATTCAAGGTATAGCATGTTCTCGAGAACAGAAGAATCAACGCATTATCGACTGACCTCAGAAGTTTTGACCAAATAGCGAAAGCAGTGATGACTCCCAAGGAACGATTGTGTCAGCGTTGGAAGCGATCCCGCATCGTCACCAGTGAAAGGGTTCTGTCCGCTTTCATGCAAGTGGCTCGTGAAAATTTCGTACAAGCGGATTCCATCGAGTTGGCTTACCAGGACCATCCCCTTCCCATTGGATATGAGCAAACCATTTCACAGCCTATGACCGTACTGGTGATGATACAACTGCTGGAAGTCGAAAAAAATCACAAAGTTTTGGAAATTGGTGCAGGAAGCGGGTATAATGCAGCCATCCTTTCCGTACTGGGACAATACGTCTATTCCCTGGAAATGATTCCTCAATTGGTGGCCTTTGCCAAACAGAATATTTCCCGCAGCGACATTAAAAATGTCGAAGTCCTGCAACATGACGGCAAACATGGATACGTCGTTGCCGCTCCTTTTGATCGTATCATTGTGACTGCGGCTGCATCCACAATTCCTGAAAAATTGCTGGAACAATTGGCGGACAACGGCATTTTGGTCATTCCAGTGGGCGATCCCTATGGATGTGAAATGCTCAAAATCCGTAAACAGGGCCTGGAATTCAAAACCAGCAAACATGGTTTGTTTTCTTTTGTTCCTTTAGTTTGAAACATATTTATCAATCTCATTTTCAATTGTCGTGATGAAAGGCGTTATTCTCGCAGCAGGCTATGCGACTCGTTTCCTTCCAGCTTCCAAAACCATCCCCAAAGAAATGTTTCCACTGGTGGACATCCCGGTGATCGATTTCATTGTGCGGGAAATGGTCACCTCCGGAATTCGGGATATTTTAGTGGTTTCCTCCCGGAGGAAAAAAACCCTGGAAGACTATTTTGACCGGGAAGTCGAATTGGCTACCAGTTTTGCCCAATCGAATGAACTGGAAAAGCTGGAGCGGATTCAACCCATTGACGTCAATATATTTACGATGCGCCAACAATACATGTTGGGAACCGGAAACGCTCTCATGCTGGTAGAACCCTTCGTTGCGAACGAGCCTTTTGTGGTGGCTTACCCGGACGACATTATTTTTGATACTCCACCTTTATCCAGGCAACTGATCGATGCTTACCACAAAACCGGAGACACGATCCTGGCAGTGCAGGAAGTCAGCGCTCACGACCTTTCTCGATACGGTGTCATTGAACCGGAAGGGAGTGGTTCTTTGCTCAAGGTACGTCAAATGGTGGAAAAACCCATAGCGGGAACCGAACCCAGCCACTTTGTTTCCTATGGACGATACCTGTACACTCCCGAAATTTTCGACGTCCTCCGAGAAACCGGGAGAAACCACTACCAAAAAGAAGGTTTTCCACTCGATCGAGAACACGATACTTCGCGAAAATCCCAATCCGACCCACCAAACACCACTGTGAAAGAGTTCACCCAAACCGACGCCTTGAATGCGCTTGCCAGAAAAGGTCGGGTGTCCGCAGTTCACTTTCGAGGAGAGCGTTTTGACGTGGGGGAGCCCTTGGGTTACGTACAAACTGCAATCAAACTGGCTTTGCGACGTCAGGAGTTTCGTCAACCCCTGTTAGTCTTTCTCAGGCAAGTGCTCAGGGATGAAGAGACAGTCGAGCAATGTGACAAAGAAATGACGCAGTCGGAATCTCGGGAGGCGACCCGTGAGAAATAAGCCGGACGTGACGCATACCGAGTTGACATTCCAGTACATGCGGATCAATCAGCAAGCGGAAACCCTGCTTGGGTTCCTGTTGCGAAAGTTTCGTTACCACGACCGGGAGGAATGGCTCGATCACATCAACGCGGGAAGGTTGTTGGTCAACCAGAACCAGGGTGATCCCACCCAGTTGCTGAAGAGTGGCCAAATCGTCCGCTATCTCCGTCCGGACTACCTGGAACCCCCGGTGGATCCTTCTTTCGATGTAATTTATGAGGACGACTACCTGATTGCCGTCAACAAGTCGGGGAACCTGCCTACCAGTCCCTCGGGCAAGTATTTTAAAAACACGCTGGTACATCTCCTTAAAGAATGGTTGGGATGGCAGAATTTGTACACCCTGCACCGTTTGGACCGGGAAACCAGTGGTGTTTTATTATTTGCCCGTCAAAAAGAGATTGCGCAGCGTATGGCCGCTCAATTCCGGGAAAATGAAATAAAAAAAACTTATATTGCCATATTGAGCCGTCCTTTGCCTTCGTCCCACGTTTTCGTTTCTTTGCCAATTGCACGCGATCCAAACAGTATCATTCGTATCAAACAAGGTGTGGTGCCTTCAGGCAAACGCAGTCAAACCCATTTCCGGGAATTGGAACGGTCGTTTCGTAGAGGCGCGGCGGAGACAAAAACTGGGAACTACTCAAAAGTGGAAGTGGTTCCCGTGACCGGACGGACCCACCAAATTCGAACGCATGCCGCCTACCTGGAATGTCCAGTTGCCGGTGATAAACTGTATGGTCTTCAAAATGACGGGTTTGCGCATTGGTTGAAACAGGGAGAAGCATATCTCCGCGAACAGCATTTTCCTCTCCATCGCCAGCTATTGCACGCGTCTCGTCTGCAATTCAATCATCCAGTGACTGAAAAAAGAATCAGCCTAGAAGCATCGGACCACTCCTTGCTGGCGGATTGTTTTTCCGATTCTTCCCACCTTCCCGGACAAGAGAAATGAATTCTTTCATTGAAATCGCCCGGTACTGGGCCCATTCCTCCGTTTTTGATCGAGCCACGCGCCAGGAAGTCCAGAACCTGTTGGATCAACAAGATGAAATAGAACTGGCGGACCGATTTTCAAATCCCCTCGAATTTGGCACTGCAGGAATGCGGGGAATCATGGCAGCCGGTGTGAACCGGATGAATCGTTATACAGTCCGGCAAGCTACGGAAGGATTGGCATGCTATCTCGAGAAACAGGCCGACCCTGTCCATGCCGGTGTCGTGATTGGATACGACAGCCGCCACCATTCCGCAGAATTCGCTCGAGCTGCCAGTGAAGTCCTGGCAGCTCACGGTATCCCGGTATTTTTATTCCAGGAAATGGCACCCACACCGATGGTCTCCTTTGAAGTAATCCAGCAAAAAGCCATGGCCGGAATCGTCATTACCGCCAGCCATAATCCTGCCGATTACAATGGTTATAAAGTCTATTGGAAAAACGGGGGTCAGATTATCCCTCCCGTAGATGAAGGAATCATCGCTGAAGTGCGCAAAGTGACCGACCTGGCATCGATTGCAGAAATATCTATCGAAAAAGCGATCGAGCGGGGAATCATTCAAAAATTGACGGAAGATTCAGATGACCGCTACCTGGAAGCATTGGAAAATCAGGCACTGGGAGACCCTGCCAAAAACGGCAGGTTAGGTGTGATCTATACATCCCTGCATGGTACCGGGATACGGTCCGTTCCTCCTCTCTTAAGAAGACGTGGATTCCGGCAATTGAAACTGGTCGAAGCGCAGTGTAAGCCTGATAGCGATTTTTCCACGGTACGCTCCCCCAACCCTGAAGACGCTCGAGTTTTTGAACTGGCAATAGCCGCCGCCACACCCGAATATGAACTGATATTGACCAACGATCCCGATGCGGACCGGCTTGGAGTGATGGTCCGTCACAATACCAAATGGCGCCACCTGAACGGCAACCAGGTTGGGGCAATCTTGCTCGACTACTGGCTGAGCCGACTACGCGTCATGAAGAAACTACCTCGAGATGGGGTCTTTATCCAGAGCAACGTCTCCTCACCCTTGGGAGCCAAAATTGCCCGCGCTTATGGTCTCACAGTGGTCGAAACCCTGACCGGATTCAAATGGATGCGCGCAGAAGCTTCGAGAATTGAAAAAGAGGGTACCGGTACATTTGTTTTTGCAATGGAAGAAAGCCTCGGCTACCTGGCCGGGAATCACTGTGGGGATAAAGACGGCGTGTGGGCCGCCTTGGCGTTCGCGGAAATGACTGCATATTTAAAAGCCCGGGCATTGACCCCGTTGGACCGTTTGCAACAGTTGCATCAGCAATTCGGAATTCACCTGGACGACTTGGAAAATCGAACCTTGCCCGGTATTGACGGTCGTCGAAAAATCGAAGCGATCATGCAAGGTTTTCGTCAACATCCGCCATCCCTTATTGGCGGAATCCGGTTGTTGCGAATTACAGACCTTTTGCAAAATGTGGTGATCCGGCCCGGATCATCCGAAACATTGCCAGGCCCCAATCTGCCGGTTTCCGATGTGCTTGTCTTCCAGTTGGAGGACGAGGCCCGCGTCATCGTGCGTCCTTCCGGTACGGAACCTAAAATCAAGTACTACTTCAACCTTTGCGGTGCCGATGAACCAACGTTGCAGAAACGACTGGATGGACTGAAAAATGATTTGCTCTCAGATTTTGAAACAACCCGACGTGGGAAGGCCAGTTCTTTTAAAGATTGAATGCTCCTGGCGGGAATGATATTTTTTTAATGGAATTCATTGAAGGTGTCGTTAATTGATCAAGGATAATTATGAGTGAGGAAAAACACGAAGACAGTTTGGAAATGATGGGTTTGACGGCCAAGGTTCTCAAATCCCGTACTATAATTATTTCAGATCAAGTCGACAAATATCTGGCAAAAAAAGTGCTCAACCAACTCTTGTTGCTGGAACAGGAAGATGTCCAAAAAGAAATCACCGTTTTTATCAACTGTCCTGGTGGTGAAGTTTTTTCAGGATTTGCCATTTATGACGCGCTGCAATTCATCCAATGTCCGGTGACCACCATCGTAGCCGGGTTTGCTGCCAGCATGGGTTCGATTCTGAGCCTGGCAGCCAGTAAAAACCGTCGTTTCGCCCTCCCCCGTTCCAAAATCATGATCCACCAACCTCTTTTAACCGGATACCAGGGCCGGGCTACCGATCTCGAAATACAAGCCAACGAAATTCTCAAAACCAGGGATTTCATTATCGACATCTACTGCCAGGCTACGGGAAAAACCTATGAAGAAATCAAGATTGCCATCGATCGCGATAACTGGTTCACGGCACAAGAAGCCCTGGCATTCGGTTTGATCGACCGCGTCATTTCCTCCCGCAAAGAGATGTCTTGAATCATTCAAATCAGGGGCAGACGGTCCGTCGGATTTTTTTGCAGAATTTCCTGATCATGGAAATAGCGGATGGTGGTATTCGCCGATGAATGCCGGGCATAGGCCTGTACTTTCTGCAAAGGTTCTCCCAATTGCAAAGCCAGGGTGATGGCGGTGTGGCGCATCGTATGAGCTGAAATATCCAATCCCAGTGAATTCCCCAGACGCACAACGACGTCGTTGATTCCCTTCCCAGTCATTTTTTGTCCCAAGGTACGGAAACCCAGAGAGACGAAAACCCAATCTCGCTCCAGATCATAGACGCGTAGGGCATCTCGCCACTTCTGCAATTCGTCGAACAACTCGCTACGGATTTTTAAACGTTGGGGTACACCGTTTTTTGTATGGTGGAGTAAAGCCACGTGAAATTTTCCATCTTGTCGGATATCACGCCAACGTAAATTCGCCGCTTCCCCACGTCGCGCTGCCGTGAAATATAGAAATCGCAAAAGCAGACCATTGCGCCGGCGCATCAACCCCGCCACTCGGGGATCATACGTTTCACTGGCATTTGCGCCAATCATCGCGTTCAAATGAGCGATCATCAACGCTCCCTTCGTGCTGACATCCGAGACCTTTTCATTACGAATGACTGAGGATTTGAATGGATTAGCAGGAAGGTAGCCAAATTCCGTGAGGACCTTGAATACTTTGCGCAGCGCACTCATGGTCTGGTTGATGCTTGCGGGTTTTTTCCCCTGGGATTTGAGATTGGTTTTATAATCAAGGATGATCAAGCTGTTCAGATTTTGAAGTCCATTTACTCCTTGTTGAGAAAGCCAATTTTGGAATTCCGTAAAAATACGCGAATATGCCCGCCGGGTATTGGGTTTGTAATCCTCGAACAGCAGCTTCAACGCCTGGGACGGAGAAATTTCCCCTCCAGTATTTTTCGTTCGATCGTGCGGGGAAGCACCCGAAGTGTCGTTTAATCGGTCCGGTGGGAACCTGTTTAGCTTTTTCAATGGAACGGGGGCATCCATCTTGGATTTACTGAATTATTTCGTAATCGTTTTAATTTCGAGCCAAAGGATTTTCAACTGGTGGTTGCCGATTCTGCCTGCCAGAGTGGCGTCCGCGTTCAAGTCCCCGGAAACAGGTATGCAAGAATCCTTCCTTGTTTGCGTATTCCGAAGACTGTCTTCCACAGCGTATTTTCCGAACGTCCAGCACCCTGCCAGCAAGGTGAAGGCCATCGTCGTAACGATCCCGTGGAAACCATATTCTGCCAGGATGTCTCCTCAAATCTATGAATAGACACCAAAACATCAATCACATGGTCATGTGTCCACAAGCTTTATTGGTGTTTTCCGCGTTGAGGGTCTTTGAATTGACGATGCACTTCCATGAGGAATCGAGGAATAGGAAGTTCTTCCGGACATCGTGGCAGGCAATCGCCACATTCAGTGCAAGCATCGGCGAAATTACTGGAAAACCAGGGGCTGACCGGATTAAACATGTTGTAGCGATAACGGACGAACCGCTGCATATCATAGGTTTTCCACATATTGCGAAAACGAAGCACCTCCGGAATATTGATCGATTCGGGACAAGGGAGGCACTCATGGCAGTGAGTACAGTATTCTCGACCCTTCCGACGAAAATCGTCACTTGCCTGATCGACAAGCGTTTTGATCAGGGCAAAGCTGGAATCCGGCGACGCATCGTCCTCTATTGCCGGAGCAATGGACGCAAGGTGACTATCAATGTGTTCCAATTCACTGGCACCCAAACTGAGTGTATGGATTTGTGGATGAGACAGGCAGAAACGGTCATTGAAATTCATGGCTGAGAGGGGATGGGTCAAATTCAATAATTTTTGAGGAGGGTGGAACAATTGTCCTCCTTTGTCGTTGGGAGAAATGATAAACACTCCCATATCCCGGGCAGCCGCTTCCACGATGGCCGGCCAATTGTACTGAAAAAAATAATAGTAGTGAAGATTGATGGACTCAAAAACCCCAGTGCGGATTGTTTTCAAAATGACGGGCAGCTTGCCGTGGGTGCTGAACCCCACATGCCGGATCAATCCTTCCTCTACCGCATCTTGTACTGCCTGCAAGCATCCGTTTTTTTGAAATATGCCCTCAATGTCTTCCTCCTGGTTGATCCCATGAAAATCGAAATTATCAATCACGTCCAACTGCAACCGTTCCAGTGAATCTTCAATGCATTCCCGCATTTTCTTATAACCGGGCATCGGTCTGATTTTTGTGGTGAAGAGGAGACGACGCCGCAACTGCGATTTGGTTTCGTCCGGTTTGCCCAACTGGGGCCATATTTTGCCGTAAATTCTTTCACTGCGTCCATAATCCCGAGCGGTTTCAAAGTGGTGAATCCCCACATCCAGGGCATATTGGCTCACATCCAGGGCATGTTGCAGGGTCTCGTCAGGGAGGACGTCATGAGGTCCGGCCCATCCGTGAATAAAGCGCATACCTCCCAGCGTGAAAACCGGAAGTTGCAATTCGGTTTTTCCAAAACGACGATAGAGCATCCAACGATTTCCTTCCTGCCAGAATTGATTTTTTCAGAAAAAATGATATTATTAACTCTTAGCAAACAACCCTTGATTTTTAAATTTTTATTTTTCCCGGACTGACCCGGAATCAAGAGGCGGACCAGGTTTTGAGGTTTCTGAGACTCGGATCCGGTGCAAGATATCAAATCTTGGATAGAATGACATTCATTCCACGCAAATATTTTTTTAACAAGCTAATTTATGTTCGAGCCATTTGAATTACTAAATCTACGTTTTAAAAACAGCATCCTTTTTCCTCCCAACAAAGAGAACCAAGCCAACGTTGACGGCTCGGTCAATCGATCGATGATCCGTTATTACCTTGACCAGGCAATTCAAGGTATGGGGGCCATCATTCTGGAATCCGCCTACGTGCATAAGCATGGACGCAATCATGTTTCTCAGTTGGGTATTTCAGAAGAAAAGCATCTCCAAGGACTGTCGAGATTGATCGGCGTCCTCAAGCAGGAAGGGGTGGTCGTTGGAATCAGACTGGCTCATGCGGGTGCCAAAACCTCCAATGAGATTTGTGGCGAGCAACCGATCGCTCCTTCGGTGATCAACATGGGGAAGGATTTTAGCGTGAGTCGTGAGTTCGACCGCGGGGATTGTGAGGAACTGAAAATGTTTTTCACTCACGCAGCCGAACGGGCCGAAGAAGTCGGGGCTGATTTTGTCGAAATCAACAGTGCCCAGCAATTTCTTTTGGATCAATGCTTATCTATACGATTCAATGATCGTGATGACGAATACGGTCCCCATTCTATTTCTTCGCGTCTGAAATTGAGTTTGGACGTGATCCGCTCCGTCCGAAAGCGTATCTCCAGATATATTCCCATCAGCTTCTATTTTTCCATTCATGATAAGTTGGAAGATGGTTTGACGGCTCAGGAATTGAAAACCATGATTCAACTCCTGGAAGAGAGTGGAACCGAGATTTTTCACCCCACCACCCTGCATACCATGAATAAATGTCTGGATAGCAACGAATCTTTAATCGAATGGGTTGCCAAATTTACCAACAAAGCCATAGTTGCCGAGGGAAACATCAAATCTCCTCAATTACTCAAGGATGCGTATGGTGTTCACAAAGCACACCTCTATGCTCTGGACCAAGCTATCTTTTCCCGTCCTCAGTGGTATCAATTTCTCACTCATAAGTTCATAGACCGGTAACACCAAGAGATATATAACGCTACGGCAAGGGTGTAATTAAAAGTGAGGGGCATCTCATTAAGCTCTTTGTAGTTGTTGCCAATAACAATCCCATTTTCCATTGGCTCTTGCCACCCTGAGTTGAATCATCTGATCGGCATGTTGTTTTTTCCACCAAGCGCCAGGGAGTTTGAGCCGTTTTTGGATGAGGGAACGATGGGCGCTTTCAATTTTTCCAGAGCCGATAGGGAGTTGTTGATCAATAGCTGTTTTGTATTCAAACTGTCCGGGACGATTTTTCATGTAACGTACCAAAGCGCGAATGGGGGCCTGTTCATTGGGAATAGATTCGGATTCTTGCCTGGATTTAAACTGCTCTAACACGTTGGCTGCTCCTCCTTTTTTCATGGTTTGCTTCTGTTTTTTCAGGGCCGCTGAGCCGTCTTCAAAAGCGGCTTGGCAGGCTGCACCAAGATAATCACAGAGATGATAAAAATCAATGAGATAGTTCGCCTGAGCGCCAAAATGAGTTTCGATTTTTTCACAGATCCAAGGGGCTCCATCCCCTAAAGCATGAATCTTCGTCTGCTTTCCCAGTCCCGCTTCAAGAGCGACCTCTTTCATCTGAAAACCCGCTTCATCTCTACCGTTCAAGGTTCCAGCATAAATGGGGTCGACACTTCCTCGAGCATAAGCTAAGGAGGTAATCCCTTCTTTCCAACTCACTTGACGCGTTTTTCTGCGATCCCCCGTAAATGTAGAGTCTGCCGTCTCTACCAGAGGCACCATGGTGCCATCACTTTCCAAAATCACCACCCCCACCCCACTGGGCTGAGTTATAGTCAAATTCTGGGGATGGCAATTCAGGCGGCGATCCTGTATTGAGGAATTCCATCGACAAATTGTACTCCCTCTATCACTTCGGCTAATCGTTTAAATCCGTGTAATCGGATCCAATTTTTCTGAGCGGATTCCATTAATTTGAATGCCATCGTCAAGACGGTATTTCTTGAGAAACAACCTCTGACTTTGGCAGTTCTCAGTTTGACAGTAGCGAAGGTGGATTCAATGGGATTGCTCGTTCTCAAATGCCTCCAATGCTCTGCCGGGAAATCATAGAAGGCCATCAAGGTCTCCTGATCTTTAATCAAGCAGTGAGTGGCTTTAGGATATTTCGCCTCATACATGTCAACAAAATGCTTTAAGGCTTTGAAAGCTTCCTCTTTGCTGCTGGCCATCCAAATTTGATGGAGACGATCCTTGGCTTTATGATGCTCCCTTTTTGGTAAATAGTTGAGAATGTTTCCCGTTTTGTGCATCCAACAACGCTGCTCTTTGCTCTGAGGATAGACTTTTTTCAAAGCTTTCCAAAATCCCATCGCTCCGTCTCCCACAGCGATTTTAGGGGCCTCAGTCAATCCCCGGTGCTTCAGATCCATCAGCAGTTCCCTCCAGGATTGCTCACTTTCCCGGTAGCCATCTTCCAAGGCAACGAGCTCTTTATCTCCATTTTCTGTTGCCCCCACAATCACCAAGAGGCATTGTTTATCTTTATCCATTCTCACATTGCAATACACGCCATCGACCCAGAGATAAACATAATGACTCTGGGAGAGATCCCGTTGTTTCCAGGCTTTCCAATCCTCATACCAGCTTGATTTAAGACGGCTCACTGTCGCTGAAGACAAGCCCGCCGCTCTTTTACCTAAAATCGCTGCGAGCGCCTCCTGAAAGCCACCAGTGGAAATCCCTTTCAGATACAGCCAGGGAATCAGGGCTTCAATACTTTTACTTTTCCTCAGATAAGGGGGGATCAACTTGGAAGAAAATCGAATCCTTTCCTCTGATGAGGTGCTTTGACGATCTTTACTCCGCGGAACTTTCACGGATATAGAACCAATTCCCGTCTGAATCTCCCGATCTTGATGATAACCATGACGAACCACTCGCTGACGTCCATCCGAGAGTCGATAGGACTGATATTCCTTCATGAATATTTCCATCTCCAATTCCAACGCTTCAGAAAGTATCTTCCTGGCTTTCACTCTCAAAAGTTCACTCAAATGATCTTCAATAATTTGCTCTGGCTTCTCCAGATCAATCACGTTATAGTTGCTCATCGGCGTATCCTTTCTTTGATGTAATTCTATTTATTTTAAATTCCCATCAATAGGATACGCCACCTTCAAATTTAGTCCATCCCCAACTTTCGACTATATCTCCACTGGGCTCCCTGCTAGACGGCTGCTCTTCTTTCAGGGAGAAGCATCTCTGACTGTGATGGAGGGTTCGTGCTCGGATACTGCTGGAAGGAACGTCAATGCCATAATGCTCCTTGAGTTTCTGGCTCGCTGCTGCAAAGGAGACATCGGCACCAAAATCCACCATCGCTCGCTGCAGAGGCTTTGAATAACCCTGGCACTGAACGCCAATCGAGGCACTCAAGGGTCTCTGTCTTTTTCCTCGCCGTCCTTCCCGGAAAACAAGTTCTTCGATTCCAATGGCACCAAAGGTACTGTACCAATACAGTTTTTTTTACCATCTCGGATCAGATCCGCTTTTTGACAAGACTCTGCTTCTTTTATATCGGACTGATGGCCCAACCAGCCTTGAAGCACTTCCTGACCCAATTTACGCACTTCTTCAATCGCCCGCCTCTCAGCCTCATCGGCTGTTTGGCAACTCCCATCGTCATTTTCGATAATCCCCAGAATGGATTCCATCCGACGGCGAAGGTGTGGATACTTCGACAGCCGTTCTTCTAATGAAAGAGATGACTCGTCACCCTCCCTTAGTTCCGAGTAACTCAAGTATTTAGACATTTTCAACTCCTGTTTGAAGGTCAATCATTCGAAATCCCCCCACTTTCAATATACTTTGAGCACTTGTCCAGCTGTTTCTCTCTGCCCCTCACTTTTAATTACACCCCTACGGCAAAACAAGTTGGCTTGTGTGATTAATTGCTGCTATAAAGAAGGGTTGAACAGAATCTTCCTGCAGGCGAGTTTACCCATTTTTCCGAGCTCAAGCGCATAACAAATCAACACCGTACAAGAAAGGTCAACATGGCAATGATATGTCAAATTTGTGGTAAGAAGCCATTGGTGGGCAACCTCGTCAGTCATGCTCACAATAAAACAAAGCGGCGCTGGTTGCCCAATTTACAAAGGGTTCGGATGTCCAAGGGAGGGGGTCGGAAAAAGATGCGTGTCTGTACCCAGTGCATTCGTTCAGGAAAAACGCTGGTCGCAACTTGACGTACTCGTGAGTCAGATTGCTACTCTAAAAATGCGAACATGACCGAATTCAACTATCTTTCCATATTGACGCTAGGCCCGGCAGGTACTTTCAGCGACGAAGCGGCAAAAAAGATTTGTTCACCGGCTTCAATTATCACCTATACGCATACTTTTGCGGAAGCATTGTTCATGCTTTCCAGAGTACCTCAATCCGTTGCGGTCGTTCCTATTGAAAATTCAGTAGCGGGCATCGTAGATCAGGTGCAGGATTTACTGGTCAGTGGCAACCTGAACGTCGTCGCCGAAATCAAACTGCCCGTTCGCTACGCCCTTTTGGTTCATGGCCGCTTGAAAGAAGTCAGCACGCACTTCGCCCATCCTCAGGCCATTGAACAAACCAGTAAATATGCTGCCCGACATTTCCCGCAATCCAAAGTGGTATTCAGTAACAGCAATGTCGATTCCGGAGTACGTTTTTTTGAATCGGTTCACCAGAACCGGTCAGTTGCCGCCATAGTCCCTGTTTCATTTGCAGAAAAATATCCGGAATTTTTATTCGAAAAAGACATTCAAGACTACAAAAGCAATACAACCCGGTTTCTGGTAGTGGAAACGGGTAACGACGAGTCGAAATTCGACTACAGCCGACAAAAAACATCTCTATTCATCGAGTTCAAAGAAGATCGGGCTGGTTTGTTGTATGAACTGCTCAGCATATTTAATCGATTCAATATCAATCTCAGTCGTTTGGAATCGAGGCCGTCGAAAGAAACACCGTGGTTTTACGTATTTTATGTCGACTTTACAAACAATCAATATTCGCAACAATGTCTGGAGGAACTTCAAAATTCTCCTTTTAAGTGCAAGATTTTGGGTAGTTACAGCTTGATTGCCTGAAGCTGGCCTTATTTCCGTTCAAAGTAATGATGTGGTGTCCAAGCTGGTATTCAGCAGGTGTTGTTCTTTTTTTTTTCATTAATACTCCTGCTTACCCGCAATCCATTTCCCGAGTCCCTTCTGCAGGCACTCCAACAAGCTCTCCGCACGATCAAGCCACTGCGCATGATCCCTTGCGGACTTGTGTCCCAACGCCGCAACATTCCCGCGAAACGGAACTCTATCAAAAACGTCTTGAAGAGTATTTAAAAGCAAGGAGGGAGTCTCCCCAAAACGCGGAAGTCCATTACAACCTGGGTATGCTGTATTCACGTCTTCAGCAATGGGATGAGGCTCAAAAATCTTTTTTTCAGGCATTGAATCATGATCGGGATCAAAAGAGGGTCGCACGCATTTATTTCCAACTGGGAAATGTTTTCGCCTGTCAACGTCAGTTTGAAAAGGCCATTGTCCAATACAAACAATCCCTGCGTATGGAGCCACAAGATACCGACACACAGCACAATCTGGCACTAAGCCAACTCCTTGCCAAACAGCAACAACGGGAACAAGAGCAACAATCCAGGGGCAATTCCGACGAAAATGGTGAGAAAAATGAATCTCAACAACTTCCCAGCCCTACGAACGATCAACCCGAATCGTACCCCGAACAACCTCCAACAGAAAAACCACAGGAAAAAGAAAATTCACAACAGAACCAAGAGGGAAATTCCCGTCAAGAATCCGACGCGCAACAAGAAAGACCATCAGGGGGAAAAAACTCTTCCGAAGAAGAGTCTGTTCAATCTGAAGAGAACGGTGGTAGAACGGAGGAGGACACCATACAAGCTGCTATGACTCGTCAGCAGGCAGCGCAATTGCTCAACTCGGTTTACGAAGACCGGCGACGATTCATAAAAAATTTTATTGATCGTCAAACGCAAGCACCGACTCCCAGCGAAAAAAACTGGTAGAACGAGGGTGAAAGTGGAGAGTACCGGCTAATTTTGGTAAAATTTTCTCAACACACTTCCGCTTCCAGTGAAAATTTTTTAGCACCGGTGATACGGACTTTCACCAAATCACCTACATGCGCATCGCTTTCCGTAATCACTACGGAATGGTGGCCTCGGGAACGCCCGGAACGTGAACCAGGTTCTCGGGGATAGAATCCTTCTACCAACACTTCCATCTCACTTCCCACCATCTCTTTGTGCTTTTCCGCTAGAATGGACTCCTGAATCTTCAAAAGGCGTCCCAAGCGTTCGTTCTTCACGGACTCTTCTAATTGTTCTGAGTATGCAGCTGCAGGGGTACCAGGTCGCGGGGAGTATTTAAAAGCATAGACCTGATCAAAACGAATGGATTCCACAGCTTCCATCGTTTTTGCGAAATCAGCTTCCGTCTCTCCCGGAAAGCCGGCAATCAAGTCGGTTGAAAGGGTGGCCTGTGGTACGTGGCTGCGCAAAAGTTGCACTTTTTCCAAATAATCATCAAGGGTGTAACGTCTTTTCATACGCTTGAGAATATGATCCGAACCCGCTTGCAAAGGCAAATGGAGTTGTTCACAGACTGCATCCAATTCCCTCAATGCCTGCGCCAGAGATTTGTTGAAGTCCTTGGGGTGCGGAGAGGTGAATCGTATTCGTTCCAAGCCTTCAATATCATTCAAGCGACGTAGCAATTCCACAAAATCCACCACTTCACCTCTCACGCCATTTGCTTTGTAAGAATTGACATTCTGTCCCAATAAGCAAATTTCCTTGGTTCCCCGATCGACCAAATGGGCGGCTTCCTGAAGAATATTTTCCGGTTTCCGACTCACTTCCAAACCTCGGGTGAGCGGCACAATACAAAAACTGCAAAAGTTATTGCAACCTTTAGTGATGGCAATGAATGCTTTCACACCAGGCTGCGAAACATTTTCGAAGCTGAAATCGGGAATGAAATTTCGAACTTTTTGTTTAGGGGCTTTGCGTGAGGTTTGAACAACCCGCTTTCCCTGACGCACTGCCTGCAAAAGTTCTGGTAAATCAAAGAGATTGTCCGTACCAAAGACCATGTCGACATTTCGGGCGCGTTGCAGAATTTTTCCCCCTTCCTGTTGAGCCACGCATCCCCCTACTCCAATGATCACCTGGGGATTCTTTTTTTTCAATGGTTGAAGCCTGCCCAGCAGACTATAAACTTTCTGTTCGGCTTTCTCTCGCACCGAACAGGTATTTAAAATGATCAAATCCGCCTCCTGGTAATTGTCCGAATAAGCGTAATTTTCCCGGTGCAGGACTTCCAGCATTTTATCGGTGTCATATTCATTCATCTGACAACCAAAGGTCTGAATATTGACTTTCTTTGGTGAGGGGACTGATTTTTTGGCGGTGGTCATAAATCTAAGCTGAGCGTAATTTTGTCGAGTTGAAGATCCGACTGGAATGTGTTTTCCTCCAGCTTGTACCTCTTTTAAAATGGAGTTAAAAGGAGTATATCATACAATTAGAATGGTATGAGGGCAATCCTTAAAACGTTAAAATATGAAAGTTATATTTATGGGAACCCCACAAGAGGCGATTCCGTCGCTTCAAGCCCTGATTGATTTTCCGGATTGTTCCATCCAAACGGTTTACACCCAAGGAGACCGTCCCTCGGGACGTCGAAAAACACTCGCACCTTCTCCTGTGAAGGTCCATGCTCTGCGAGCAGGTATTCCAGTCAAGTCCCCACACACCTTAAAAGATTCAGAAGTTCTTAATGAACTGAAACAAATGGAAATTGATTTGATCATTGTTTGCGCCTACGGACAACTTTTGCCACAAGCCTTATTGGATATCCCTGCCAAAGGTTGTTTCAATTTACATTTTTCACTTCTCCCACGTTGGCGAGGTGCCAGTCCGGTGCAATCAGCAATCCGGGCGGGTGATCGAGAAACGGGAGTTTCCCTGCAAAAAATAGTGCTGAAATTGGATGCAGGGCCGCTTGTGGCCCTTTCTCAAAGAGAAAGAATCCTGGATACGGACACTTACTTTTCCCTGGTCAACAGACTCAGCCAGCTTTCTGCAAAGTTACTGAATGATTCTTTGCCCGAGATCTTTGACCAATCTCATACCTTGGAGGACCAGGATGAAACAGCCGTTACTCTTTGCAAAACCATAAAAAAAGAAGAAGGGTGTATCCACTGGGCTTTGGAAACAGCGATTGAGATGGAACGCAAATTGCGTGCGTTCACTCCATGGCCTGGCATTTTTACTTTCGACGAACAAGGTCGCAGATTGCAGATCACCCAATTGGAAGTCGTCACCGACTGTTCCTTGCCCCCGGGTCTCGTACAACCGGGATTTTTAGTAGGAACGGCGCACGAGGCAGTGCGAGTGTTATCCCTCAAACCCGAGGGAAAAAAGAAGATGACTGCCGTTGAGTTTATACGAGGACATCCCCGGTTAGTCGGCACCAACCTGGGAAGGTCAGATTAGATTGAATCAATACTCTCCAATTTTCAATGAATCAGCTTGAATCTTCCAAAGCAAACGTTTAAAGCTCAATTTCACTGCAAGCTTGGAAAGAAAGGAGATTTCTTATGAAAGAATCAATTGTTCTTCCATACTGTTCAAATAAACATTCAATTCCAATGCGCTTTATTTGTAATTATCCAATTCAGTCGAATTCAGAAAGCAATGACAGAGTTGAACCCTTATACGAGAGCCATGGGCACTGTTCTGGAAAAATTAAATCGTTCTTTTGGCGAAGCCGCCCAGGATGGAGCTTTGGTGCAATTCTTGTCCAACATGGTGCAAGGACGAATGCTGGATCATTTGGTCCACCGGATCAGCCTTTATTATCAAATTGACGATTCACAGTTTGAAAAAGAATTGACGATGATTTTGGTGGAAGTTTTTAGTGATGAATTGTTTTCCCAGTTTCGTCGTAAAGTAGAAGAAAAACCCATCATCGTGTTTCATATCGCTCAGCGCATCCATGACACCGAAAAAAATGAGGAATTCAATGAGGAACACAACGAAAAACGTTCCAATCGTCTATACCTGACAATTCTGCGTCAATACCTGCAATATCATCATATCGACGAAGTCATCGAGACGCTCAATTCAAACCTTCAGATTCAACAGCTGATATATTTAGCTTCAATCAAAAAGTACCTGCTTTGGCGGCTGACCCTCCCTATTCAGAATCCTCAATAACCTGTTTTTCCCGGAGAGTATTGAAGCACAGACCGGTTTGGCAGGTCTTTTCAACAACCGTATGATCTGATAATATTAATTAAACGCCGTAATAACAATATGAGGCCAGCAGTCCTTGCCGGATTTAAAAAAGGGGAACTTAATGAAATATTTATTAATTTGTATGATCTTGGCATCGATCGGTGGATTTGTTTTTTCGGAAGGACAAGCTGCATCCGATAGTTCTTCAGAAGACACCGATATAGAGCAAAATTCCGATTATCGCGCTGCCCTGGCAGCAATAAAGGCTGAAGATTATGAAAATGCCCTGGTATTTCTCAAAAAAGCAGATCAAAGCCTTCCGGAGAATGCCGATATATTGAACCTTCTGGGATACAGCTATCGTCAACTTGGGGTCTTCGAGTCGAGTTTGGACTATTATCATCGAGCCCTTGAAATCGACCCTCAACATTTGGGAGCCAATGAGTATTTGGGAGAACTTTACCTGCAAACCGGAGAGTTGGAAAAAGCGCAAGAACGATTAGAGGTACTTGCGGATGCATGTTGGTTTGGATGCGAGGAATATGATGAATTGAAAGAAGCCATTGAAGCCTATAAAAAAGAAAAGGGGTTGAAATGAACTATCTCATACCGGTAAATGACTTGAGCCGGTTATGAAATTCTTGTTTTCTTTGCGCGTAACCAATTTGAACATGGGAACTTTATTGAACGCAATGAACCTTCCTTTGAAATATTTATTGCCAAAGTCGCCTGAATGAAACCAGGATGCTCGTCCCTCAGCAAATCAAAGCCAATCTGGAAAAAATTCGTCGAGAAATCCAAGCGAGCGTACAAATATCCGGTCGGCATACGGAGGAAGTGCGATTGATCGCAGTCTCTAAAACATTTCCTGCTGCTGCGATAGAAGCTGCTATGGCTGCCGGACAATGGCAATTTGGAGAAAATCGGGTGCAGGAGGCACTCGAAAAGATACCCCTCCTTTCCCGGGACATTGAGTGGCACCTGGTGGGCCATTTACAAAAGAACAAAGCCCGTCACTGCCCGGGAAAATTTCAATGGATTCATTCAATTGATTCTTCGCAGCTAGTGGATGCCTTGGAAAAAAGATGTCAACAGTCACAATCAGTCATCAAAGTATTAATTCAAGTAAATTTATCCCGGGAAAGCAGCAAGTGGGGCATTTGGGAATGGGATGAACTGTGCCGTTTGGTTGAACATCTCTTGTCGTGTCAATGTTTGCAATTAAAAGGCTTGATGACTATGGCTGATCATCAGGCCAATGAAAAAGAGACTCGTAAAATCTTTGCAACCCTCTATCAATGGAGGGAACGATTGATACGGCATTTTGGAATTCAGAAAGACTGCACGGAACTGTCAATGGGCATGTCTTCCGATTACAAATGGGCAATTGAAGAGGGAGCCACTTTCATTCGCATTGGTAGCGCCATCTTCGGCAGGCGTCCCTGAATAAAATTTTTATAATCACACCTCATATACCTGTAAATTAGGAGTATAAACATGTCTGTTATCCCCTTTTCATTATCTCAAGTCCTGGTTACCATATTAGATTTGTACACATTCATTCTCATTGCCCGTGCCCTGATTTCCTGGATTAACCCGGATCCTCATAATAAAATCGTTCAATTTTTATATCAAATCACAGAACCTGTGCTGGTTCCCGTACGCAGGGTGATTCCTCCCATCGGGGGATTGGATCTTTCCCTGTTGGTAGTCCTGGTCATCATTCAAATTCTCCGTAATATGGTTCCATATTGATCAGAAAATTTTCGAGGGACAAAGAGCACGAACGAAACACGATGAATCCCTCCCAAAATCATTATGAGACATTACTTCATGTTGCACAATCGGTAATGGAAACGATTTGAAAAAAGCTCCCTTTCTGAGAGAAAGGATGGGGGCTGGAATACCCAAAAAATTTCATGATAGTATATCTTATGCAATACTCGCATAAATGCATTCAATTGGTACCACGGTCTATGCAATATATTTTAAAATGGTGGATCGCTTTCTTGACAGGAGTGATTGCGCCTGCCTCGCTCTATGCTGCCGGGACATCATCGACCTCGCCCAACTCTTTACGTCTTTCTTTGGAAAGCTATCAAGATGGCCATCTCACCGATTTGATAGCCATTTTGTCCCATCGTATCGATCAACATCCTTTCAATTTGATTGCGACTCTTCTCTTTGTTTGCGCCATTTGTCATACATTTCTGACGGGGATATTCAGAAGGATTGCGCATCGCTGGGAACATGAATCCCGTCAACAATTAAAGAGTCGAACACAAGATGAACTCGGGGTTTGGCACGATGTCCGTTTTGGCTCACAAGTCATGCATTTTTTAGGTGAAGTGGAAGTTGTTTTTGGCTTGTGGATATTGCCTTTACTGGCAGTTGCATTTTATTTTTTCAGTTGGCACGAAATCGTCTCATATGTCAATGGAGACGTCAATTATACGGAAGCGATGTTTGTGGTGGTGATCATGGCTCTTGCCTCTAGCAGACCTGTGGTCAAATTGGCTGAAAACAGTCTCCAACAATTTGCCCGTGTTGGCGGCAATTCTCCTGCTGCCTGGTGGTTGTCGATATTAACCGTCGCTCCATTGCTCGGCTCGTTCATAACGGAACCAGCCGCGATGACCATCTCCGCCCTTTTGCTGGGCAAACAATTTTATCAATGCAATCCTTCTCCCCGATTTGCTTATGCCACCATTGGATTGCTTTTTGTCAATATTTCGGTGGGTGGAACGCTCTCCCATTTTGCCGCACCTCCCGTCCTGATGGTTGCCGCTCCCTGGAACTGGGATCTGGTTTTCATGATCACTCATTTCGGCTGGAAAGCAGCCTTGGGAATCGTACTGGCCAATACTCTGTATTTCCTTGTCTTTCGCCACGAGTTTGCTACGTTGAAACAGACCATTCCCGAGCAACAATCTGTAGAAAACAGTGCCGGTTCGACTCCCGTTCCTGCGTGGATCACCATTGTACATCTCATTTTCATGGCTTGGACCGTGTTCAATGTCCACTATCCTGTTCTGTTTATTGGAGGGTTTTTATTTTTCCTCGGTTTTGTCCAGGCAACACGTCCCCATCAAAGTCGGCTTGATTTGAAACCGGCTCTGCTGGTTGGATTTTTCCTGGCGGGTTTGGTCACGCATGGCGGTTTGCAGGGGTGGTGGATTGCCCCGGTTTTGGGCAGTTTATCCGAAGTTCCTTTAATGGTAGGAGCGACAGTTTTGACTGCGTTCAACGATAATGCCGCCATCACGTACTTGAGTACCCTGGTACCTTCCTTCACCGATGAACTGAAGTACGCAGTGGTGGCAGGTGCCGTGACGGGCGGCGGATTGACAGTCATTGCCAATGCCCCCAATCCTGCAGGGCAGTCGATACTTGCCAAATACTTTGATGGGGGAGTTTCTCCACTTGGATTGTTAGCGGGTGCTCTCGTTCCTACTCTCATTATGGGATTATGTTTCATGCTTATACGATAGGGAGTGATGAAAGATTTATCTTATTTTTTAACGTTCCTGTTTATTTTCATGCTTGCCGGTTGTACCGAAGAATCAAGAAATCGAATATTTCGGCAAGCCGATAATATCCTTGGGAAAGACTTGATAGTCTCTTACATCGATGAAGGAAAAATTATCAAATCCTGGGTGGTGAGGGACGGCAAAATCACAACCGGGAAGGATGATAGCGGGAGGGTGTTGGGTTATTATTATTTTTGGAGTGAAAAAGTCGGGTATGTACAAATTCCCATTGAACGCACAATCATTGAAGAGTATCGACAGTGAGTCGTCTTGAATTTAAATCTTTTCAAAGAGCATTCTCCTTCATTCCACCACATATTGGTCTTCCAGTAATCTCTTTTCGTTGCTATCCCATACGATAACGCGCAACGCAACGAATGGATCTGTAGATTTTTGCTCAAAACTGGTGGAGAAGGGACGAAATCGTCTGATGACAAAGCGCATCGCTTCACTACGCTTGAATGGAATTTCTTCACCCACTTCATTTTCACGTAAGGCACGGACAATGACGAAACCCGACTGGGTTTTCTCTCCGGTATTCCTGATATTGAACTGAACTTGAATCGAATTGCTTTTAACTGTCATCCGGAATTGATCGACTATTATTTCCGGAGGGGTGAGGTCTTGAAATGGAATGCTAACTACGGGGATTGATGCGGACTGAGAAAGAACTTGTTTTTTGACGTCGGGAATTTTTTGAAAAAGCGCCTGGACGGTGGTGTGGGATTGTAAATTCTGCGCTTTTAAATTGGCAATTCGGGCATCCCGGGCATTCAAAGTATTTTGCAATTCCGCAATTTCCAGGACGAGCTCCGATTCTTTTACTTCTAAGTCGGTCTTGTCTTCTTTTTCAAAGGCTTGGGGATGTTCTGTCACCGCAAGGAGAAATTTTTTTTGATCTACCTGCCGTTCCAGGTAAAGATGTTCATCCTCCAATTGCTTTAAATCACTGCTCAATTGCTCATTGGTCTTGATTTGCTGCTCATAGTTGTTTTGCATTTTGGCAATGACAATTCGATAGGAAAAAAATTGAAAAATCGAAATCCCAACGAGCAGCGAAAACATTAAGAATGCAAACGTTACTAACAAGACCAGACGAAGCCGACTGATTTTCCAGCTGCGTTTCGGAGCGACAAATAAAAAATTGGCTTGCATCATTGACAGGAAAGTGGCTTGCAGGATAATCAAGTTTATCTGCTCTCTGATCCAATATCAAACGAGGAGCATGTAAGCCCTTTTATTATTCGGAATATAGCAGGACTTGGCTGGTTATCGCAAGCAGGATCGCACCTGGAAATCTGAAGAAGCGTGTTGATTCTCCGGCGCTAGAGGGTTGGTTTGTATACGGTTCATACCAACAACCCCGGTGGATGGCGAAATGCTTTTCCACGATCAAATTCTCTGGAAATTTTAAAAGAGTGATGGTAAAATTCAGGATTACGTAAAGGTAAGAAGAGTTAAATTTAAAAGTCACAATGGAGATTCCACCTTGAAGAGTGAAAATGTGCTGATTATTTTCAGTATTTTGGTTTTGGCTGTTTTACTGATGAATATCTTCAGTAGTTCGGGAGGTTCAGACGCCCAGAGTTTGAATTACAGCGATTTCGTCAATCAAGTACGTGAGGGGAATATTGTCACCGCAACAATTATCGGGAATACTTCGATCGAAGGTAATAACCTGGATGGCAGTATGTATCAAACCAATATTCCACCACAAAATCCAAATTTAGTGAATATGCTTCGTGAACACAAAGTTCAAGTTTCTTCGGTACCGGAAGCAGGCATGCCCTGGTATCTCAGCTTATTGATTCACTGGGGACCATTTATCTTCATATTCGCTATCTGGATTCTTTTGATGCGGCGCATGCAAGGCCCTGCCGGACGATTATTTTCACTGGGAAAAAGCAGAGCGCAGCGTATTGATCCGAGCAAACGTAAAATCACCTTCCAGGATGTTGCGGGTGTGGAGGAAAGCAAAGACGAATTAGTGGAAATCATTGATTTTTTGAGAGATCCTGCCAAGTTCAGGAAGCTGGGAGGCCGGATCCCAAAAGGAGTGCTCATGTCAGGTCCTCCGGGAACCGGAAAAACTTTGTTGGCCAAAGCGGTTGCCGGGGAAGCTGAAGTTCCATTTTTCAGCATCAGTGGTTCCGACTTTGTTGAAATGTTCGTCGGAGTGGGAGCAAGCCGCGTTCGTGATTTGTTCGAAGAAGGGCGTAAAGACGCACCTTGTATTTTATTCATTGACGAAATCGATGCGGTTGGTAGAAGCCGTGGATCAGGATTGGGTAGCGGTAACGACGAGCGCGAACAAACCCTCAATCAATTGCTGGTTGAAATGGATGGTTTCGATGCCATGGAAGGGATCATCGTTATTGCTGCGACGAACCGGCCCGATGTACTTGATCCTGCTTTGCTGCGACCGGGCCGTTTTGACCGGCAAATCCATGTCTCCTTACCCGACGTGAAAGGACGGGAAGAAATTTTGAAAATTCACTCCAGAAAAATCACTTTGACGGAAGGGGTGGACTTGAGTGTGATTGCCAGAGGAACTCCCGGATTTTCAGGTGCGGACCTTAAAAATTTAGTAAACGAATCTGCTTTGGGTGCGGCTCGGAAAAACCATAAAACAGTTGCTTTGGAAGATTTTGAAAAAGCCCGGGACCGGGTATTGATGGGTCCTGAGCGCTCCTCTATGGTTATGTCTGAAAAAGAAAAATTGAGCACGGCTTATCACGAAGCAGGTCACGCATTGGTGGCTATGTTGACCGACAATGCCGATCCTGTGCACAAGGTGACCATCGTACCACGGGGCAGGGCATTGGGTGTGACTTCTTTTTTACCGGAAAATGACAATCGTGCTTATGACATGGACTATTTAGCAGGTCGGGTCACAATCGCCATGGGAGGGCGCGCTGCCGAAGAAATCATTTTCAACGAAATCACCACCGGAGCCAGCAACGACATTCAGCAGGCTACCAATACCGTGAGAGATATGATTTGTCGTTACGGGATGAATGAAACCATCGGCCCCATTGCCTTGTCGGATGACACGCAACAGCATGTCTTTGGCAGAGATTTCGGCAAAGAGCGTGAATACGGAGAAAAGACTGCTTCTCAAGTCGATCGCGAAATGCGGAAAATGCTTAAAGCCCATTATCAAAAAGCCAAGAAAATACTAACGGTTCATATTGAAGTATTGCATAAAATGGCCAAGATTCTGATGGAAGAAGAAACCATTGACGGTCAACAAATCCAATCTTTGCTGGGAGTCGGCCAATACGGGGGAAGTACGTGAGAAGCCGTTCTTCAACTTCCATCCTCCGCCTACCTCCAAATGATGAGCAACCCTCCTTTGAGAACAGGTCGTCGCGTCACGAAAGTTTCATTTCAGCAGACCAATAAATCCGGTAAACGTTTTCCGCTGAAATTTTATTGTCTCTGGATTTTACCTAAGACTCTCATCAGCCGAATTTCTGGAATCCTGGCCGAATGTCGTTTGTCTCCAATCGTGCTCCGTCCCATAATCAAGATCTTTATCTGGTATTATAAAGTGGATATGTCAGAAGCAGTCCAACCCCTTTGGTCTTATCCCACTTTCAATGCGTTTTTTACCAGGCGTCTGAAACCAGGGTCCCGTCCCATCGATTCGGAACCCAATACCATTGTCAGCCCGGTTGATGGCATTGTGGGACAATTTGGCACTATCCGAGGTGAACAACTGATTCAAGCCAAGGGAATGAATTTCTCCCTTAGCGATTTGTTGGGCGATCCTTCCAGAGCCAGGGAGTATGTGAATGGACAATACATTACGATTTATTTAGCTCCTTACCACTATCATCGTATTCACAGTCCTGTCCTTGGCAGCGTTCGCTATTGTGTCCACATTCCTGGTTTACTCTGGACTGTCAATCCCCTCGGCGTGAACTTTGTACGCAATCTTTTTGTACGAAATGAACGCATCGTTTCCTATTTGGAAACTCAAAAAGGAGAATGCGTAATGGTTAAAGTCGGTGCCAATGTTGTTGGAAAAATCAAAGTAGTCTACCATTCCATGACAACCAACCTATTTCGGGAAAAACGTACAGAAGTGGCTCTCGACCCACCCTATTTTCTCTGTAAAGGTGATGAGCTGGGGTTTTTTGAGTTGGGTTCAACCGTGATATGCTGTTTCAAACCCGGACAAATTTGTTGGAACGACCTGACAATCGGAGATGCACTGCGGATGGGAGAAGTCATAGGCAGGTATTTATAGAGGTCGTGTCTCTTTGATCCAAGATTAATTAATCTCATTAAACCACCAGCTCTGCTGGTGCGAACCTAATAGGCTTTGCCGGTCAGACATGAGAAACGTATCCGTGTCCGTTAGCCGTGCTCGTGCTCGTGAACGGTCAGTGAATTCGACGGCACATTTTGGTTAACATAGAAACAATGCGATGAAGTAACTGTTTCCCTTCGTCAAATAAAGGAGGCTGGATGATCTTCAACACGTTTAAAACATCGAGAATAGCAGCGCATTCCATTGCGGAACCTCGGGCAAATGCATAGAATCGTTGCTTGTCAGGAAAGGAATTTTTTCCACAGCCTTCTGCGATATTGAGAGGAATCGACCATGAGGCCCTTTTCAGTTGGTCAACTAAGGCTGAGTATCCTTTTGGCAATGTTTCGATGACTTGGACAGATAACGCTAAAAATTCGATGGAACATTGTTATACATCGATTTTTTCATGATCTAACATGGCAGCCTTTTTCGTTCACGAGCACGAGCACGTCTTACGATGACGAACACGTTTTGCCCCCATCCTGGGGGCCTCTTCAAGCCACCGGCTCTGCCGGTGGTGATGACTCAAATTCGTAACACCGGGATGGGGAAGCGTAACGAGAGAACTGATTTCAGTCCATCACGGATTGTTAGAATCCAAACCTTATTTTAGAAAAAGGAAAAACATGATCGATTGTAGCGGGAAAAAAGGAGTGGTCCTGGGTGTTGGCAATTCAAAAAGTATTGCGTGGTCCATTTCCAAATATTTACACCTGTGTGGCGCAGAACTGGCACTCACATACCTCGAAGATCCCAAGGGGCGATTCGAAAAAAATGTTCGCACATTGGCAGATCAAGTCGGAGCCTCGATCATAAGCCCCTGTGATGTCCAACAAGAAAATGAAATTGCATCATTAATGGACACTATATCCCAAAAGTGGGGAAGCGTCGATTTTCTGGTTCACAGCCTGGCCTATGCTGCGCAGCAAGATCTCGGGAGTTCGTTTGCCGAAACCAGCCGGGAAGGATTTCTCAAAGCCCAGGAAGTGAGTGCTTATTCTCTGATACCATTGAGTGCGGGGGTAGCGCCATTGATGCGGGTCAAAGGGGGAGGCAGTATTATTACAATGACCTATATCGGTGCAATGCTTGCAGTACCGAGCTATAACGTCATGGGACCTGCAAAAGCGGCATTGGAGTCCTCCGTACGATACCTCGCCCGGGAATTGGGTCCGGACAATATTCGCATCAATGCAATTTCTGCAGGACCTATTCGTACACTTTCTGCACTAGGTATCAAAAATTTTTCAACACTTCTTCAAGGCGTAGCAGACCATTCGGCGCTTCGGCGTAATGTTACACCGGACGAAGTGGCTCAAACCGCAGCCTTCCTGTGCAGCGACTTTTCCTCGGGTATTACCGGACAAACAATTTACGTTGATTGCGGTTACAACATCATGGGAAATTGAGAGGGAGAATCTAAATGATTTATCGCGAATAGAAGCAATATGGATTTTGATATGAGCGGCTACGCAGAAGGAAAAACATACGATTTCCTGAAAGAAGACACTATCGACGCGCAAGTATTGCGCACTTTTCCTTACCAGGGGCCACAACAACGCGTATCCTATAAATTTAAGGAGTTTTCAGCGGTTTGTCCCTTTTCGGGATTACCTGATTACGGAATCGTGTGGGTTAAATACACACCTCGGGATCTCGTCGTGGAACTGAAATCTTTGAAATACTATTTTCAAACCTTTCGCCAGGTAGGAATTTATCAAGAAAATGCGACTTCTCGTATTTATAATGATTTACATCGATTGCTTCAACCACAACAACTGGTCGTCAAATCTCGATACAATACTCGCGGAGGAATCGACGCGACTTGTGTGGTTCATTCCGAGGATCAAAGCGTCTGACACGAGATGTAAATGAGACTGAGTAAAAAACAAAAAGCCATCGTTAAAATCGTCCAGGATCAGGAAACGCTGGAGAGAAGGGTTCTGTTTGAGGCGTTAGAAGGAGTTTTAGCAGAATATTCTCTTGTAAAAGTCGAAAGAGTGGTAAAATCTTTGCAAGTAATATCTCAAAAACAAGCGATTTCAGGTCAATTGTTAAATTGTATCAGACCGTTAACCCGACCCACTTTTAGCATAGGAGGTCAGGCATGAATAAAGGAGACGAAAATGTCAAATGAAAAGATTATCGAGCTTGAACAAAAGATCGGGGAACTGTTAGCGGAACTGAATGCCCTGCGTAAAAAAAACATGGGAACGCCAGTACCGAATTATACCTTCTCGACTCTGACTGGTGAGACAACACTACGCGATTTGTTCGGCCAAAAAAATAAATTACTTGCCATTCACAATATGGGTCAAGCCTGTCGCTACTGTACCTTGTGGGCAGACGGTTTTAACGGATTGTTAATGCACCTGGAGTCGGTGATTTCAGTCGTTTTGTTATCGAAGGATTCACCTGAGATTCAGCATCGCTTCGCAAGCTCCCGAGGTTGGCGATTTCAGCTCGCCTCTCATGGTGGTGGTGACTATATTCGCGAGCAGTCGGTTTATGAAGCTTCCGATAATTTCCCAGGCGCCATCATTTATCAGCGCGACGGTGATAGAATTCTTCGTAAAAATTCTTGCGTTTTCGGTCCCGGGGATATTTACTGCGCTCAGTGGAGTCTGCTCGGCCTTGCCGGATTGGGTGAAGGAGACTGGACACCACAATATTCTTATTGGCAACGTCCGACTAAAATGGAAGACGGTGGTGCCAACCTCCTCGACTGACATCTTCCCTGTAAATCTTTCTGGGATCAAGGTATTCGCCCACCATTATCCCTTTGATGCTTCGTAAAAGTTCATTTTCGAGTACGCACCTTCATTAAGAAGTCATGTCGACCTCCAACAATCATAAAGCTCTGCAATGCTTTCGTTACATCTTCGCTGGGCATTAATGAAAGGCCAACAAGCACATCATTCACCCATCACTTCCCTGCGGTTGCTCCACCGTCAATGACCAAATCGCTGCCGGTGACAAAAGAAGACTCGTCCGAAGCCAGGTAAAGGGCCGCGTAGGCCACGTCTTCCGGCTGGCCCGCGTGGCCCAGGGGAATACTGTTGAACAGCTCCTTTCGAGATTCCTCCTCCTCCAAAAAGTGGGCGATCATCATTGTTTCGATGTTGGACGGAAGGATGGAGTTGACGCGGATCCCTTCCCTGGCGTATTGAACAGCGGTGGACTTGGTCAATAGCCGCATCGCAGCCTTGGACGTGTTGTAGGTGCACGACGTCCCCATGTTGCCTTCCAGCGCAGCCACCGAAGCGATGTTGATCATGGAGCCGCCACCCGCTTTCCGCATCTCGGGTATAGCGTGTTTTGTCCCCAGAAACGCGCCCTTGGCATTTGTATCCAAATCCCGATCCCACTGCTCGCTGGTGATCTCCTCCACCCGAGCGAATCGGCAAGTCCCCGCATTGTTCACCAGCACGTTCAGTTTCCCGAAGCGGGCGACCGTGGAGGCCACGGCTTGCTGCCACTCGGCCTCGCTGGTAACATCCAACCGGACGAAGAGGCACTCGCCACCGGTTTCATTAATTTCGGTCTCGGTCTGACGCCCTTCCTCTTCCAGCACGTCTCCAATGACCACTTTGGCCCCTTCCCCGGCAAACAGCGTGGCCATCGCTGCGCCCAGACCCCTGGCTCCCCCGCTGATAAAAGCGACCTTGTCTTTCAGTCTCATGGTTTCCTTCTTTTATTGATGATCGATGGTAGTTTGTCTCCCCGCTAACCACTGGATCCCCCGTCCCACTACCGTTCGAAAACCGGGGTTTGAGTAGGCGCGGTTATCGTCCCCGCCCTGGTAGCAGAAGACCCTCGCCTTACCGAAGGTCCGCGTCCACGCGATCGTCTTCATACTCTGGGGATGATCGGTGGTGAGCAGGATGTGGCTATCCTCGTCCGCATCGTCTGCGTGATAGGTCTCGTCGACGATGTCCCACGGCTCCAGTGTGGCAGTGATGGGATGCCCGGTGTCCGCGACGTCGATGCGCATGGTCTGCTCCAAGGCATACGGTACTGTGCCCCCCTTATGACGCATGCCGCTCAGCTCTCTCCAGAGCGGCCAGTCGGGGAAGGCTACCAGCGCGTGATGCAGCAGAAATATCCCCTGGTCCCCATCACGGCGAATCCCCTCCAGTATCTCCTTCAGGCCTCCTCCGCTCTGCTTAGAGGTTCCTGGCTCTGATTTACCATCTTTTTCAGGGGGCGTGCTTTGGTGCCAGTTGAAGAACACGAGTACGTCATAGGTCCCTGGACCGCGTGCCGGGTCGGTAATGAAGTCCCACATGTTCTGAGGGTAGACATCGATTTCGGGAAGGGAGCGAAGCATGGACTGGAAGCCGACCACGTCATATTCGTGCTCGCCGGTAATCACGGCTGTTTTTATCTTTCCATTCGTCATGTTTCTGTCTCCTGCATTAGAATAATTAATGATTACAATGATATGCCATCCCGGTCCCGGATCAAGTCCGGGATGATCCGGGATCCAGGTACCTGGTAGCGTTGCATACCCGTTCCACGTCGGCCGCTTCCGCGTACGGCTGGATTCCTGGTCAAGCCAGGAATGACAAAGTTGCGAATACCCAAGGAGAAAAAAAGTACGCACTTTTGCCCTTCGGCACTAGTTGGGCAGCAAGGCCACGGAACGGACCTCGCCAAACTCCTTTTGCAGCTTTTGCCACGAATCACCCCCGTCTTCGCTCAGGTACACGTAACCGTAGAAGCTGGCCGCGACGATTACGTGGGGCCGCTCCTTGTGAGTGGCCATCCCATAGATATGCGAGTTGGGCTTTACCGGCAGGGACACCGGTTGCCAACTTTTCCCGGCATCCTGGGTGCGCTGCACGGCACCGGTGACACCGGGAATCGTGTCGCCGTTGCCGACAAACATGACATCGGGGTTATCCGCTTTGATGACCATGCCGCGGCAGTAGGACGCACGAGCTCCTTCATGGAACTTGGGGAAATTGTGGTAATCCCAGCTTTCGCCTTCGTCGTGGCTGGTGGCGATCCCAAAGGGCGAGGTACAGTAGATTGTGGAACGGGCGCCTGTCTTCAGAGTCAAACTGTGAATGTCGCCATGGAAGGGGTCAGGCCCCAGGTCGGGTAGGTGTGTCCAGGTGTCGCCGCCATCCAGGCTCTTGTAAACCCCGTCAACTTCCATGCCGGCCCAGATGGTGTCGTTGTTCCTGGGATCTACCATCATGCAGGTGGTCCGCGGCGGTGAGTCAGGAAGTGCGGGAGACAGGGGGGTCTTCATGTTTACGCCCATCTGAAGCTTGCTCCAAGTCCGCCCCCCATCCCGGGAGCGGAATCCCTCGGGTCGCGTGCCCACGAAGAGGGTGTCCGGGTCCGTAGGATCGACAGTGACCGACCAGATTTCAAGGCCCGCTGTGGGAGCATCCAGGTTTTCCCAGGTCGTGCCGCCATCGTCGCTGCGGAAAACGCCCACCTGGGATGAGGGTAATAATTGATGACCATCAACCCCGGCCAATACCCGCCGGGGGTTGGATGGATCCACGCACAACGCCCTGACGTTGGACTCATGCCAGATAGGCTGATAGATGGGGGTCCAGGATTCACCGCCATCGGCACTCACGTTCAGCCCTTGGCCGACAGTGCCGATGAGGATTGTATAATTTTTTGCCATGTTGCGTTTCCTTTCCAAAAATCATGAAGCTCTCTTTTGTTGAGACCCGCCATAGCGCCCTGCAGCACCCCGCAACCGGGGGTCGAGCAAATCCCTGAGGGCGTCGCTGAAAATATTGAGGCCGTAGACGGTGATCACCGGAATGAGGGCGTTGGGAAGCGCATGCCGGAGTCGGGGAATGAGATCGCTCCATTCCCCGATGGGCTCATTACTGTCCCAATATTTCTGCCTTTAAATCGCTGTTGATCCATGCACGAGCGAAAATCCCGCCTACAGAAAAACAACAGGTATCATTAGTTTCGCCGGCGTAGTTCTCTACCCATGGCCAGTAAGCCATGGTTACCATTGGAGTTGGTGCATAGGCCACATAAGCTTTCGACAGCCACAACTGGTTCAAACCCTTCATGATCTTGTTCGCTTCAACGGGGTCCACTGTTTGTGACCACTTTGCATAAATCTCGTTTAATTCAGGGTCATCAACCACCGCGGTTTGATAAGTTGCCCACTCTTCAATTGCAAACGTGGAAAGAGTTTGTCCCGGAAGGCCAACTGAGTTAGCAAGAAAAGTCATCGGCGCATGATTATTTTTTAGAAGCATTCCATCCAAAGTAGTCGAATCCCGCAGATCAATTTTAACGTCGATTCCGATATCCTTCCACATAGCTGCCAGAAAAGATACCACATCTCGCTCAGGCTCCCGTGAATATGCTTGTATGGTAGTCTCAAAACCGTTCGGGTAGCCTGCCTCGGCTAATAGTTGCCTCGCACGCTCAGGGTTATACTCAAAATTTTCCTGAGTTGATCGCGGTAGCTCCTCCATAGGAGTAAAGAGAGTCCTTGGAAGTTCTGCATGGAGCTCAGCGTTTAAAATCAATCCAGCACCTCCCTGAATGGTATTGATAAAGGCTTCTCGATCTATAGCCATGCTGATTGCTTTGCGCACCCTGATATCGTCAAAGGGCTTCACATCCAGCCTCATGCCGATTCTCCAGGCTCTCTCTGCCGCTCTCTCGATCATCTTTATTTTGGGACTTGATCTTTTTACCGAGTCGACGAACTTTTTTTCGAGTACATCATACACGTCAATCTTCCCTGTTCGTAACGCAGCGACCTGGGAGGATTTATCCTGTATTACAGTTTTTACCAGGCGGTCGATAAACGGAATCTCGTATTTCTTGTCATTGAATACGTAACTGTCCCAGTAATTGGGATTCCTTGTGTAAGATACCAAGCTGCCTTCCACGACGTCCTCGAGATGAAACGGGCCTGTCCCCAGCCCCACATGAGTCTTCCAGTCTTTCATAGCCTCGTCCGTCAGCTCACGAGGTACGATGGACGCCCCACCCCAATGCGCGAATCCAAAGTAATGCCACCATTCAGCATTGAAGGCTTTATTCTTTATTGTAAGCGTGTACCTATCCGTAGCTGTTACCGACTCCACGTCTTGAAATACTGGCACATCATAGCGCGTCCAACCCAATTCAAAGCTATAAACGATATCCTCCGCTGTCAGCTCCCTTGATTTCATGACTCCCGGCTTGCCCGACCACATGACTCCCCGACGTAGTGTGAAAATAATTGTGTTCGCATCGGGTAACGACCAGCTTTCAGCCAACCGACCTCTTAGGAAATCCAAAGGAAACCCTTGAGAGTGATAAAAACCAGTAATCCCTGAGCCGCGTGGCCCAAACTTCTCAATGTCTGCATGCAAAAGGGACTCATACATCGGTTCATGATAAATACCTGTCGTCCACTGACTGCCTTCTCCTTTGTGCCAGGCTGTAGGCGGAAAAGCCGCTCCATATCCATCCAGGAATGTAATACTCCCACCGTATTGCGGCCCGGCGTTCTTTGCCGCCTCCGACGAAAAACCAATTATTTCGGCTGCCCAGGCCGGGCTGCCCAAGAAGCCTGCTCCTCCCAGGATGAGGGCCAGCAGGGTTGTCCTGAAGGTTGATTTGCGGTTTAGATTAAACATAGCGATTATTGTTTTCATTAGGATTCTCCTTAAAAAAAATGAATGAATAAATGGCATTAACAGAATAGCGATTTTCGATTTCATAAGATTCTCCTTAAAAAAATAAATGACAAAATGACGCTCTCACGCGCCCATCAGCTGTTGCAAAACGGGTTTTATTCCATAGGCATTTCCTCCTTATCATCGGTTTTTCAGTAATAAAAAAGCTCTATAATCAGGAAGAACCCCCCTAATCACTGAAAGCTAAGAGCTAACAGTCAAAACTTCATTGCCCCCTGCCGTGAGTCTTTAGCTTCAAAAGTCATGCCACTCGCTCGAAACGCAGGATTGGTGGGGGCTGAGGCAACTTGTGAGAAAGGAGGCTGCCAGTTTTGAGGTGATTTTTTGGTAAAATCGGGCATTTTTGCCCTTCTTAAACACAAAAAATGGTGGATATTCGGCAGTAATGCATTGATATTAAACACTAATCCGAGATTCGGGCAGAAATGCCCGATCACTGGGCAGAAATGCCCGATTTGATTTTATTTGATGAATTTACGTCCTTTGGGCAGGGATCCGAATGCGGCCCAGCCTAAAATGAAGAAGGCTTTCACCTCAGATATGAGTTCTACCATGGGGAGGTTTACGCCTACCCATCCTCATGATTGCAGGAAAGAGGGAACAGTGATAAATTGAGGGAGAATGAAGCCACGCTTTTGAGAAAACAGATGAAACTACCTTATGGGATCAGCAATTTTGCCCGTTTGAATGATACTTACAACAGATCCAATTGAGGAAAGAACAATGACATTAACGATAGAGTTACCCGACACATTGACTCAACAATTTCGTGAACGACAGATTCCTGAAAAAGAAATAGAAGCCGTAGTCTTAGCGACTTTAGAAATCTGGCTGGCTCAACAGAAATCAGAAACGGGTGACCGTTTCACTGAAAGTGCTGTGCCTTTCATCCGGCGGCTAATTGCACAAAATCGCGAACTTTTTGAAAGATTGGCGCAACGATAATCATGGCTGAGATTCAAAAACCGTGAACCGTGCTATTCATCGTAAGCAAGGGCTTCTGCAAGATAATCCTCTGCTGAGAAAAGAGTATCAGGGAATGACCAATGCCTCCTGACTGGGCATAAATGCCCTATTCGATTTATGAGGGTTTTAGGTGGTACTGTTTTATTTTTCGATACAAGGTTTTAGGATTAACCTCCAGAAGGGCTGAAACTTTGCTCTGTTGCCAGTCATTATCGTCCAGCACCCTGGTCAAATACAGTTTTTCGAATCGCTTCATAGTGGCATCCAAGGATTCATTGGTTTCACGCGCCTCAACTGAGACCGGTAGTTCTGTTTGGCTGGCATCGACTAAAGAGGAATCGAGGAAGTCGAGTTTCTTGAGCGTCAGGTAGCGATGCATGGTGTTGATCAGTTCCCTGACGTTTCCCGGCCAATCATAGGAGGTCAGAGCTTCCATAACAGCGACAGTGATCGTGGGCAGGTTCTTTGAGGAAGGGTAGTTTTGCATAAAATGCTCGATCAAAAGGGGGATATCCTCTTTACGTTCCCGGAGAGGCGGCAAGTGAATGGGGATAATGTGGATGCGGTAGAAGAAATCCTCCCGCATCAAACCCTTTTTTATCTGCTCTTTTAAATCCTTATTGGTGGCGGCAATGACGCGAAAATCGGAGATTTCCGCTTTAAGGCCGCCTACTGGCGTGAACCCTCTGCCCTCAACAGCACGCAGCAGTTTGGCTTGCAGGTTGGGGCCGATTTCGCCCAATTCATCCAGGAAAAGCGTGCCTTTGTCTGCCAAATGGAGCAGGCCCAGCTTATCTGTGTTGGCTCCGGTAAAGGCCCCTTTTTTGTAGCCGAAAAACTCACTTTCCAAGAGGGTTTCCGCAACGCCGCCGGCGTTGACAGCAACAAAGGGTTTTTCTTTTCTATCACTCATCTCATGGATAGCTTCGGCCACCAGTTCTTTCCCGGTCCCTGATTCACCATAGACAATGACACCCGCATCGCTAGCCGCCGCCTTTAAGATCAATTCATAAATCTTTTGCATCACGGGGCTTTTGCCGATAATCTTTCCGAAGCGATAACGCTCCTTGATATTGGCCTTCAGGCGGACATTTTCCTCACGCAAGGAGGTTTCGCTCGCTTTCAGTTCGTCCATCGCCTTTTTGAGGTTTTCGTGAAGCCTGGTATTTTCCAGGGAAATGGCGATCTGGGAGCTAAGGTGCTTGACCACCTCGAGTCGCCGGGAGGTGAAGGCTCCCTCAACCATGTTGTTTTCCAGGTAAATGATGCCGGTCAAGGCGGACTGAAGAGTGATCGGTGCGCACAGGATGGATTTAGGACGCTCCCTCCGGATATAATCATCTATGGCAAACCGTTCTTCCCGGGCGGCGTTGTCCAAAACCAGGTGCTCCTGGGTTTGTTTCACCCAGGAGATGACCGAGAGGGAGAGGGACCCAACCTTTTCCACAGGCAAAGAAAGCGGCAGGAAATATTCGACCTGCTCGGCACTGCCACGGGCAGCGATGAGAGACTGAGCTTCGGTTTCCAGTATCAGGGCTGCTGTCTGGGCCCCGGCATTTTCTATGAGAATACCAAGCAGGATCTCCAGCAGCGGTTCCAACTCGAGGGTACTGGAGATGGCCTCCGAGGCTTTGAGAATCGTCGCCAGGTCCAGGTTGGCCGAAGGAGACGCCGCTTCAGCACGATCATCGACAATCAACCCGGGATATCGAGACTTCAGGTGCGCGACCTTCCGTTTTGCCCCCCAGGCTTCGTATTTTTCCATTGCTGAGCGCAGGTAAGCCCAGGCGGCGTCGCTCCGACCCTGGTTGAGCAAGTACCTGGCAGCCAGTTCATTGGCCAAGGCTTCCTCGTGGATAAATTCGCTCTCCCTGGCCAAAGCGATGGCCTGGTCATAGTGGTGCATAATGGCATCGGGTTCACCCTCCAAAACCCGCAACCGTTCGGCTTCCACCAGGTGGTATTTATGCAAATAATTAGACGGTGCGCAGCGCGCCAGTTTCTCCAACGTCTCCTGATGGCCATGAACCTGGGTGAGGATCTCCTCCTTTTCCCCCTCGCTCCCCTGGCTGTAAACCGCCAGGAGAGCGAGGGAGAGGTAGCAGTTGACCAGGGGATCCATAAGGGCATCCTTGTAGGTTTTCATCAGTTTGATCATTTCAAAAACCGTCTCCCGGGCTGCTTCGTATTCTTCGAACAGGTATAGCAGCACCAGCTTTTGGTAATTAAAACTGATCTGTTCATGATAGACGAACTCCGCACCCATCACCCTGTGGTAATGATCCATGATGCCGCTCGACAGGCTCGAAGGCTCCTCCATCAGAATCATGATTGCCTTCGTCAGCATTTCCACCTGGGGAGACCCGAGAATATAATCGATCTTCTTGAGAGCAAGCTTCAACGTCGACAATTCCCCTTTCAGCCAATTCAGTTCTTTTCCGCACATAAAGGCAATCTGACATCTTACGACAGCGCTACGACCGGCATTGAAAAAATCTCCCGTCTCGATTCCCATCTTATGAGCTTCCAGCAAGGGCTCCAATGATGCCGATAGCGGTTCCCGGTAGGACCGAGTCCCACCATTGAAACCCTCGGAAACTCTACAGTTAATTTCCTTCAGATCAAGCGCTTCCATGAGCTGTATGCCCAGACTGCCGAGTTCATAACCAAATTCAAAATCCTGCATAAACTCGCAATATATCGTTGCAAGGAGACCATAGGATTCGGGTGAATGTTTCGGATGAAAATTATTCAGCAGAAAAGAGATGCGTTTTGAAGCGATGGGCTGCCAAAGACCGTTATCCAAAGTAACCCCAGCCTCGCCATAGGCCACATGGAGCTCATAGAGGATAGGGACAAGGACCTCGGCATCCTGTTGGGTGAGCGGCTCAAAGCGCATCACGTCTGCGACGCTTTTACCGGCCAGGCCGGGTTTGATTTGAACGAGGGTCTGCTGCCACTGGTCGAGAGACAGACGGCTCAGTTGATACCCCAGTTTCTCCAGAATCTCCTCGCCCGTTTCCATGGCCTTCTTTAATTCACCCTGGTTGGTGTACGCCTTGATCAGGCATTGATAAACATTGGCCAGGTCCGGATCCTCTCGGACGTTGTCTTTTACGGCACCGGCCAGCTTCTCCATCAACTCGAAGCGGCCGCAGAGCCATGACATCTCCGTGGCTTCCTCATGCAGAGATAAGGCCAGGGGGTAATGCCGTTTCCAGGCGGCGGCTCCTGAAAGCTCCAGGCCCACGGTAAAATATTCCAGGGCCTGTTCAAAAGCCGCAGCCGCCCTGGCCTTAAGACCGGCCTTCAGGTTGAGTTCCGCCAGGTGCGATCGTTCTTTCCATTTATCCTTCACCCTCCGGGCCAGGTTGAGATGATGGACGATGTCAAAAAGCAGATCTTCACCTTTCTCCGGAGCGTATTGCTTGAGCAGAGCCTGACCGATTTGAAGATGGACCGGCTGTTTCTCCTTTTGGGCAATGAGGGCATAGGCAGCCTGCTGCACCCGGTCATGCAGGAATTTGTAGCTGCGGCTCTCCGCGCTCGCTCCGGAGATAGGATTATCCGGCTGCGGAGCTCGGAAAAAACCGAGGATCAACCCGGTTTCCAGAGCCGGCAACAGGTTCTCATAGAGTTCCCCGCTTCCGGCTCCACTGATCAGTCCTAACGATTCCAGGTCAAAGGTATTGCCGATGCAGGCCGCCAAGCTTAAGAGTTTCCTGGTTTCAGAGGGGAACCGGTGGAGCCGGTCAACCAGCAACTCCACCACATTCTCGGTCACCGCCAGGAATTCGATGGCAGCCAGGTTCCAAATCCACTGTTTTTCCTCAGGGGAGAAGCGGATCAGGTTCTTTTCGGAGAGTAGGGTCAAAAACTGCCCCACAAAGAAGGGATTGCCTCCGGTTTTGCGCACCAGCAGTTCGGCCAGCGGTTTGGCCTCCTCAAGACGGCAGTGGCAGGTATGGACGAGCAGTAGTGAGATGTCATCCGGGTTGAGGGGCTTTAAGGGGATTATTTGCACAGGCAGGCCAGTTTTTTTGATCACCTCACGACTGATCATCAGCCGGTGATCGGCCTCCACCTCGTTGTCGCGATAGGCCCCCAGGAAAAGCAGAGGTTTCCTCTCCGGATCCTGAGCGATCCGTTCCACCAGCTTGAGGGTATCGGCGTCCACCCACTGCAAGTCATCCAGAAAAATAACCAGCGGATGGGTTTTTTCACAGAAAAGGTCGATGAACTCCAGTAAAACGGTAGTGAAGCGGTTGCGGGACTCCAGCGCTGCCATTTCCGGCAGCGGGGGTTGTGGGCCGATCATTTGTTCCAGTTCCGGGATCACCCGGGTCACCAGTTGTCCGTTGGGTCCCAGGGCAGCTCGTATCCTGCTTTTCCAACGCTCCATTCCGGATTTGTTTGCGACCGATATCTCCCGGATGAGTCCCCGCAGCGCCTCGATCAAGGCGCTGTAAGGGATATTGTGCCGGAGCTGGTCAAACTTGCCGGAGATGAGATAACCGCTTTTTTGGGCAACAGACCGGTGAATTTCACCGACCAGGGCGGTTTTGCCGACACCAGCAGTTCCCGAGACCAGCACTATCTCGGTCCCTCCCTGGCTGACTCGCTGCAGGGCGCCTTCCAGGGCGATGATTTCATCCTCCCGGCCGTAAAGCCCCGGGGCGATCTGCAATTCTTTAGGAATGTCCAAGCGAGCCAGGGGAAAGTCGGACAGGCTCTCCTGGTTTTCCAGTTGCTCCAGACAAATCAGGAGATCGGCTGCCAGACCCGAGTGACTCTGGTAGCGCGCCTCGGCACGCTTGGCCAGCAGTTTCATCACCATATTAGAAAGAGTTTTAGGCACCCGCGGAGCCACCTGGTCCAGGGGTACGGGCTGCCGGGCAATGTGAGCGTGGATGATTTCCATGGCCTCCTGGGACCCAAAAGGCACTTTCCCGCTGAAAAGTTCATAAAGGGTAGCGCCCAGGGAATAAAAATCACTGCGATAATCGAGGGGGCGGTTCATCCGGCCGGTCTGCTCGGGGGAGATATAGGGCAGGGTTTCCCCGCTTAGCCGGGGACTCAACGTCGTCAAATTTTCCTTAGGCAACCGGGTGGCCAGGCCGAAGCCGCTCAGTTTGACCGTCCCCGATGCCGGATCGACAAAAATATTGAACGGGTTGATCATTTTATGCAGGATGCCCTGCCGGTGCACTTCTTTCAGGATGCCGATCAGTGAAACCGCTACCTTCAGCGAGTCCGGCAGGTCGAGCCGCGTGGTATCCATCAACTTTCTTAAAGGGAAACCTTCCGTGTTTTCCAGGATCAAGACCGATCCGTTTTTACATTGCACCAGTTCCTCTGACCTGAGGACCCCATCAATCTCCAGAGCCTGGGTGATCTCATGCTCATGCCGCATTTCCGCCAGCTCCTGGGCGCTCTGCTCAGAGGAAACCGCTCCCTTGATCAGGACCAAAAGCCCATCGCTTTGCCGCCTGCCACGCCAGAGCCGGGTCCGCCCACTTTCAAAAACGACCTCCTCCAGCGAGTAACCCGGAATCTCCGGATTTTTTCTGTCTGGAATCGTCCGCTCTTTTAGTGGATACCACTCTTTTGTTAGCCTGGATTGCGTTTCCATTCCCGGGCCAGTGGAGACTTCTTCCTTTGTCCCTTCAGGCATTTTGAAGCTTTTCAGCAGATCCTCAAGGAAACCCTGGTCCTTTTCGATTTCGTGGATTTTTCCCAACATTCTCCGGGCAGCATGGTAATTTAATCCGATTTTTTCTGATAATTGTTGAGCCGTCGTCTCCCCGTTGCATACGGCCACATAGTAAATCCCCCAAAACCAGTAACGCAGCGGAGTTCGCGTCCGGTGCATCAGAGTGCCCGCTATGATCGAAGTCTGGTGTTTACAGTTTCTGCATTGCAGTAATTGACGTTTTTTCAGGGTATCGTATCGGTCACTACCGCAGACTGAGCACACAAAACCGGCTGGCCAACGGAGATGGAAGAGGTGATTGCGACAGACTTCATCGTTCGAAAAATGCTTTTGGATCTCATGAATGGAATGAGCTTGAATTGTTTCATCCACTTGGTGCTCCCATATCTAAGGCGATTTAATGAAAACATTAGATTTTAAATTGATGATTAAATGAAAACATTAGATTTTAATTTTCAGGTTGGAATAACCTTTCAGATTATTTAACGCAAGAAAATTATGCGTCTTCCATCACAGAAACTTCATCACTCCTACGAAGTGGTCCGCTAAGATGATTAAATGAAAACATTAGATTTTAAATTTTAGATTGGTATAACCTTTCAGATTATTTAACGCAAGAAAATTATGCGTCTTCCATCACAGAAACCTCATCGCTCCTACGAAGTGGTCCGCTAAGATGATTAAATGAAAACATTAGATTTTAAATTTTAGATTGGTATAACCTTTCAGATTATTTAACGCAAGAAAATTATGCGTCTTCCATCACAGAAACTTCACCGCTCCTACGAAGTAGTCCGCTAAGATGAGAGATGATAGGCTGCTGCGGTAATTATATCTTTGGGGAATCGATGTCTTTTGAGACTGATCATGACCTTGACTCATCTCCGTACCCTCATAGCGAGGCGCATATGTCGAATTGTATTGCCAAAGTTTATACCTCTCCGGAGATTCAAGAGAAATTGCTGTCCTCCGCACAATGTGTTATTCTTTTGAAAAGACGACAAATTTCACCATTCATTCCTCTAGAGGACATCATGACTGCTTTAGAATCCGTCAAAAATCACTCCTCTCCAAGACGGGTGCCTCCTCCTGCCAAGGAGTTGCTCAGGGTGAGTGAAGCCGAGTATTGGAAGACGTATTATGAACACCCGGATGGTTCATATGAATGGAACAATGGCCTCTTGGAGGAAAAGCCTATGCCAGATTTTTTAAGCATCTCCCTCTATGAATGGTTCTTCCACTTATTAAAAGAGTATTTGACCGTCTTTCCCATCGGACGGATGATGGTATTGGAAATGGGCTTTCGTTTGGCGGTGGGAAAGCAAAAGGTGAGTATTCGCAAACCGGATCTGGCCGTGATTCTCCACTCCAATCCTGTCGAGGCCAAACCGTTGGATCGTTCGTTTCATGGAGTGTGTGACCTCTGTATCGAGTTTTTATCCGACTCGACTCCCGCGGAGGAAGAAAAAGCGCTTGCGGAAGTCGAACGGCTGCGTGCTCTCCTCCAAGAGAAAGATTTTGATCCCCGCTAAAATTCTATGCCCCTCACAAAGGTCTTTTTCGATCCTTATCTCTATGGCCATTCTACGGATTTCCTCCGGAAGGAAGGACATCGGCCAATTGGTCACGGACCCCGTAAGGGTCGAAGAGGGCTTCTACCTGAGCCCAGGTGGTGGGATCCACCGGGATGCCTTGGGCCAATCGCTCTTGGCGCGTCTTGGCGGATCTTTCCCCCGGAAAGACAACCCCGCCCGATCCTTCCATCGGGGGGGTATCTTGAAGGTATTTCATCATCTGTTGAACCTCGGCCCGGATGGTTTCCAGGGGCGCCATACGGCCCAGGTCGATGGCGAGTATCGTGGATCCTTCACACATTTCCGCCATATAAGTTTTTCCATGAGGAACAGCGATCTGGCCAAGAAGCCCCCCGAAAAGCGCGATCATGACCGAGAGCGCATATCCCTTGTAGCCGCCTTGCAGGCCACCGAGGGGAAATTGGGCACCCCCCTCATAGAAATCGTTCGGGTTCCGACTGGGAACTCCATGCTTATCAATGATCCAAGTATCCGGCAGCTCCTGTTCCTGGTTACGGTAGACCCGTATCTTCCCCTCAGAGGTGATCGAGGTAGAAATATCAAGCAGGACCGGGGCGCCTTCAGCATGAGGGAAGGCCATCGCTAAAGGGTTTGAGCCGAGCCGGCCTTCGCGTCCGCCAAAGGGAACCAGGGGGGCCCACGGTTTTCCCGCCCAGCCCGTGAACATGATGGCAGCCAAACCGGCCGCTGCTGCCATTTCGGGGTAGGTTCCGATGCGACCCGTATGAGTCAGGTTTCCCATACTCACCAGGCTGACTCCATGGTCACGAGCCTTCTCGATCGCCATTTCGGTCGCACGTGTGGCAACCACCTGTCCGAAGGTAGAATGGCCATCGATCTGGAGGATCGCCCCATGGTCGCCAACGACTTCCGGCTCTGCCTTTGGATCGACCACGCCTTCCTCAATTTCTTTCAGGTACTGGGGTAGGCGAATGAACCCATGGGAATCGTATCCCGCAAGATTGGCCTGGACCAGGTGCTCCGCCACGATACCAGTGTGACTGGCCGGAGCACCTCCTGCCTGCAACATCACATCGGTTATCCGGACAACCTGAAGTTTCGTCAATATTGGCATAGATTGCTCCTGAGAATTCAGTTTGTTATCGGGCTCTCACGCGAAGCATGGGAAACCATTTATCAAAGCTCTCCTTTCCAAAAATCATGAAGCTCTCTTTTGGCGAGATCCGCCATAGCGCCCTGCCGCCCCCCGCAACCGGGGGTCGAGCAAATCCCTGAGGGCGTCGCCGAAAATGTTGAGGCCGTAGACGACAATCATCAAAGCAAGACCAGGCCAGATGGACATCAAAGGAGATAGGAACATATAAGAGCGTCCGGAGCCACTGAGCATTCCTCCCCAGGTAGGATCGGGCGGGGGGATGCCCAAACCCAGGAAGCTGAGGCCGGCTTCCCCTAAAATCATACCCGGCACAGTTGCCGAAAACAGGATGATGATGGTCGGCATAATATTGGGCAGGATATGTCGGGTTATGATTTTCGTAGTCGGACTGCCAATCGCCGCCGCCGCTTCTACATACATATTCTCTCGAATGGCGATCACGGCGCTTCTCATGATCCTGGAAACGCCGATCCCTTGTACCAACCCCATCGCGATAATCAGCTGCCACATCCCTGGCCCCACGATAGAGACCGCAAATAAGAAAATGATGAACGGCGGAAAGCAAATCCACCCATCCACAAAACGCTGCACCACGATATCGAACTTACCTCCGAAAAACCCGGAAGGGACCCCGATCAATAAGGCAACCAGGATCGCCAGAGCAGACGCCCCTAAACCGACAATCATAGAGATACGAGCCCCAAAGACAATACGGCTATAAATATCCCGCCCAAGGTTGTCCGCCCCGAGGAAATACTTAAATGAGGGGGGATGCAGGTAATCTCTCGGGTGAATGTCGTTCACTCCATAAGGCGCCAGCCAATCGGCAAAAATACCAGTAAAAAGAAAGAGCAGCACGATCATCCCGCCAATAAGACCCAGGGGTTGCTCCTTGACCAGCCTGGTCAAGAACACCACCGACCTGGCACGTCGTTTGGGCTCACTGATATTGGATGGGATTTCCAGGGTATTATTCAAGATCGCTCCTTTTATCGTAACGGTTATCGGTAAACTGACAACCGTTAACCGATAACTTTTATCAATACCGAATCCTGGGGTCCAGAAGGGCGTAGGTCAAGTCAACCACCAGGTTGGCCAGCATGATAATGATAGCGGCAAATATCGTTATTCCGGAGATTAAGGGATAGTCTCTATCATTAATGGCCTGTACCAATAAATGACCCAGGCCGGGCAAGCCGAATATCCTCTCGATGATAATGGTCCCCCCAATCACCCACGGTAACATAAATCCGATGACGGTGATCACCGGAATGAGGGCGTTGGGAAGCGCATGCCGGAGGATGACCACCTTCTCCTTGAGTCCCTTGGACCAACCTGTCCTGATGTAATCATTCCTGAGGATCTCCAGCATCATGGTTCGTGTCATCCTCATGACTAACCCCGACATCAGCATGCCCAAAACCAGAGAGGGCACGATGAACTGCCCCAGGTTTTTAAGCGGGTCCTTCGTGAAACTGGTATACTCTATCGGCGGAGACCACCCCCACCAAAGCGAGGGGAAGACGATGACCAGCGTCCCCAGCCAGAAGTCGGGCATCGCGATAGCGAACATAGAAAAGCTGCGCGCGGTGTAGTCGCCAATGGTGTTTTGCCGTATTGCGGAATAGATCCCGATAGGGAGGGCTATCAGGATGGCTATTGTCAAAGTCAGGAGAGCAAGCTCAAAGGTTAAGGGTAATCGCTTGAGGACTATCCCAGTCACCGGGAGCTGGCTCCATAGGGATAATCCAAGGCTGCCTTGAAACAGTCCGGAAAAAGAGCCATGTTGGTCCCGAATCACTCCTATCCAGCGTCCGTATTGGACAGGGATCGGCGCATCCAGTCCCAGGCGTTTTCTGACTTCCTCTTTGGTCATTTCTGACATGTTTCCCAGCCCAGATGCCATCTGGGACACGACATCGCCGGGAATTAAGCGAATGGCAAAGAACACGATGAGACTCATTACGAAGATAGTGGGTATAATCAGGAGGACTCTCCTGATGATGTAGGCTTGCATTTTGTATCCCCTTGTCTCTCTACCCTATCTTAATCGGGGAATGAGATCGCTCCATTCCCGAAGGGCCCATTACTGTCCCGTAACTATTCAGGTCTCTGAAAAACCCGTTCAGTTGAATATCATTAAAAAGATTCCCGGAGAGGAGCGATCGTTTTCAAGTCCCCCCACGATATAGTTCAATCGATCGGAAACCCTCTTCATTCATAAAAACAACTTAACGAAATCGTGACTATAGCACAATAAAATGTTATGTAAACCCCTGATGTAAAATAAATTCGGGATTCGCAATAAAATTTAAAAAACAATAAATCTGCTCAAATGCGGGGACAGTCAGAAGCCGTTCAGTTCAATATCGGTGAAAAAAGATTCCCGAAGAGGATCCATCACTTCACTTCACTTCCTTCCGCAGCTATTTTGAATCGAACGGGCGGGAACCCTCCCAAGATTGTGTTCAATCGATCGGGAACCCTCTTTCACTAAAATAACTTTGAAAAGGCATATATGTCGCATTATTTTACGCAAAATCAAGCCCCCATAGCAAAAAAATGCAGGATTCATAAAAAAGTAGAAATTTTTGTCAAAATTCATCGACATCACAGAAAAGTTCTAATAACTGACTCATGCTATTTCCTTGGATATGAGTGTCGTTGTATTTCTTTTTTCTCATCTTATTTTCCAGGAGTTAGTGCAAAATCTTCATCTCGAACTCAGGTTAAATAAACGGTATCCATCGATTCAGAGGTGATGGAGAACCAGTGCAAAACCAGGGGATCCCCGTGAGCATCACTCTGCATTGCGTCACTTGCTTCTCATGGTTTAAATTGCTAAATTGTTGCAAGGTCAAGCTGGCGATGCAAAAGGTGTGTACTCGAATTCTATCTCACTTTTCTATTTGAAAGTCATCACCACCGGCAGAGCCGGTGGCTTGAAGAGGCCCCCAGTATGAGGGCAAAACGTGTTCGTCATCGTAAGACGTGCTCGTGCTCGTGAACGAAAAAGGCTGCCATGTTAGATCATGAAAAACTCGAGGTATACCAATGTTCCATCGAATTTTTAGCGTTATCTGTCCAAGTCATCGAAACATTGCCAAAAGGATACTCAGCCTTAGTTGACCAACTGAAAAGGGCATCATGGTCGATTCCTCTCAATATCGCAGAAGGCTGTGGAATAAATTCCTTTCCTGACAAGCAACGATTCTATGCATTTGACCGAGGTTCCGCAATGGAATGCGCTGCTATTCTCGATGTTTTAAACGTGTTGAAGATCATCCAGCCTCCTTTATTTGACGAAGGGAAACAGTTACTTCATCGCATTGTTTCAATGTTAACCAAAATGTGCCGTCGAATTCACTGACCGTTCACGAGCACGAGCACGGCTCACGGACACGGATACGTTTCTCATGTCTGACCGGCAAAGCCTATTAGGTTCGCACCAGCAGAGCTGGTGGTTTAATGAGATTAATTAATTTTCGAGAATGTCCCATGAGTAAAAATGCGCGACTGGAAGTACAGGGTCGAACAGTTGAAGTTCCTCTGGTTATTGGCAGTGAAAAGGAGGTGGGGTTGGATATTTCCAATCTACGCAAGGAAACCGGCGCCATCACCTTTGATCCGGGATTTGTCAATACAGGTTCTTGTGAAAGTGGTATTACGTTTCTTGATGGAGAGAATGGAATTTTGAGATACCGGGGAATTCCCATTGAGCAGCTTGCGGAACAGTCGAGTTTCCTGGAAGTGAGTTATTTGCTGATTTATGGCGAACTCCCCACAATCACGCAGTTGAGGAATTTTGAAGATTCGATCACTCACCATACAATGCTGCATGAGGATTTGAAACATATCTACAATGCCTTTCCACGAGATGCGCATCCGATGGCGGTTCTGTCGTGCATGGTGTCGGCACTTTCAACGTTTTACCCTGACGTAGGTTTAGGGGATCAAGATAAACTCAATTTAGCCATTACCCGTTTAATGGGGAAATTACCGACCATTGCAGCATGGGCTTATAAAAAAAGCATGGGGCAACCTTTGATCTATCCTGACAATAACTATGAATATTGCGAAAACTTTTTACACATGATGTTTTCCCTTCCTTCTGTGAATTCGGAAATTCCGGAAGACTTTGCGAAAGCGCTGAATGTCCTGTTCATACTTCACGCAGACCATGAGCAAAACTGTTCGACTTCCACCGTCCGTTTAGTCGGCAGCAGCATGGCAAACCTGTTTGCTTCCGTTTCCGCAGGAATTGCAGCCCTGTGGGGACCTTTGCATGGTGGGGCGAACCAGGCTGTCCTGGAAATGTTGCAAGAAATTCAGACGCAAGGAGCGAATGCGCAAAAGTTTGTGGAAAAAGCAAAAGATCGTCGATCCGGTTTTCGTCTCATGGGTTTCGGTCACAGAGTTTATAAAAATTTCGATCCTCGCGCTAAAATCATTAAGTCTTATTGCGACCGGATATTGGAAATAACGGGGATTTCGGATCCATTGTTAGACATTGCCAAGGAGTTGGAGGAAGCGGTGCTTCACGACGATTATTTCGTAGAGAGGAAATTGTACCCCAATGTAGATTTTTACAGTGGAATTATTTATAAGGCCCTTGGTTTTCCCACACCCATGTTAACGGCCCTCTTTGCCATTGGACGCTTACCGGGATGGATCGCCCACTGGGTTGAAATGAATAGAAGCTCGTTAAAAATAGGAAGACCTCGTCAGATATATACGGGTCCTCCCAAGCGCGCCTTTATTCCACTTGATCAGCGTAGTTAGTTGATGATTTCGATAATTTTCTTATTTCAATTATAAAATTCATGGTTCGCTTACGTTTCGCTCCCAGTCCCACCGGCTACCTGCATCTAGGAGGATTACGCACGGCATTGTTCAGTTATTTGTATGCCAGGCAGCAAAAGGGATCCTTCATTTTTCGTTTGGAAGACACCGACCGGGATCGATTTGTAGAGGGAGCGGAAGCGAATTTGTTGAAAATGCTCAGTTGGGGAGGTCTTCAAATCGATGAAGGAGGCAACCTGGGAGGAGCATACGGACCTTATCGACAATCAGAAAGGCTTTCCCTCTATCATCGATATGGTCAGGCATTGTTGCAGTCTGAAAATGCTTATTATTGTTTCTGCGCACCGGGCACCCTGAAAGCTATGAAAGATGAACAAAAAAAACGGGGATTGTCCACGCGTTATGACGGGCGATGCCGCAATTTATCTGACCAGCAAGTGAAACGATACGTAGCTGCAAAAATTCCTCGAGTATTGCGAATGAAGATTCCGCAAAATGAAACCATCGAGATGCCAGATATGCTGCGCGGTTCAGTATCCATCGATACTTGTCAACTGGATGACCAGGTGCTCATCAAAGCGGATGGCTTCCCGACTTATCACCTGGCAGTTGTAGTAGACGACCATTTGATGAGGATCACCCACGTGATACGAGGGGAAGAATGGCTCCCCTCTTTTCCAAAACATATTTTACTTTTCCGTTTTTTCAACTGGGAACCTCCCCGATTTGTCCATCTACCTTTGATATTGAATGAGGATCGTAGCAAATTGAGCAAACGTCAGGGAGACATTGCGGTGGAAGAATATCAAAAACAAGGATACCTCGCAGAAGCCCTCGTGAACTTTGTTGCCTTGTTGGGTTGGAGCAGTGGCGATGATCAGGAAATATTCACACGTGAGGAGTTGATTGAAAAATTCAGTTTCGAGGCAATTGGAAAATCAGGGGCTGTTTTCAATCGCGCGAAACTCGATTGGATGAATCAGCAATATATCAGGAATTTGCCACCAGAGGATTTATTTGAACGTTTAAAACCGTATATCCGGGAAACTGCATATGCCGATCAAAATGAGGATCAATTGAAAAAAATATGCGCGGTTCTTCAACCGAGATTGGTAGTTTTGTCCGATATTCAAAAAAGGCTTCCTCTATTTTTTGAAGAAAAACCGTTATTGAGGGATACTCATCTGATAGAAGCTTTGCGAAAAGAAAATTCTCGCATTGTGATGGAGGCCTTTCAAAAACAACTCGATAAAAACGAGGAAGTGACGGTGGGAGGATTTTCCGAAATGATGAAAACCGTCCAGAGAACCACCGGAGTGAAAGGAAAGGATCTTTGGATGCCGATTCGATGTGCCATCACCTTGGAGGAACAGGGACCTGAACTTGCTGCGGTTGCCGCAATCTTTGGCAAGCGCAAGTGTCTGCGTATGATTGAGCAGGCACTCCGTCTCTGATGAGTCAATTCAGGTTTTAACGTCTCATCCAATACGTTTTTCAATTTTTTCTTATTTCAGTTCTCTATACTTTTTAAAAACTTTTAATAGTTTGTAAAGGCTCTCCTTGAAATCAACCTGGATGGAATCACTTAATCATTTTAAGTCAAGGGTCATAGCAATTGGATCTTGTCTCTTCTGTACAGGATTTATCTCATTGACTATCGCTCATGTTTACGGGCAGACCATGAATGATTGGAGACAAACCGTCGACGAACTCGGAGAGATGATGATCATTGAGTCTCTCAAAGAACAACGAAGCGACTCACTGGTTATTGTCGCCGGGATACTGAATTATAATACAGGAAAAAGAGATCTCTTGAGTGATGTGCTGGAAACCCACCTGATCGAGATCCTAAATCAGAAGGGAAAGTATCCCCTTGTTGAATATTCTCAAATCCAGTCGCATCGAAAAGAGTGGTTAGAATTATTTCCGGACTCCTCTCCGGAGGAAACCAGTCAGGAAATTGCCAGTCTACTTGGAGCGGATTGGTCCGTAACAGGGGTCTATTGGATAAAAGAAGAGCAATTTGAATTGCAGTTGAAACTGTATGAATCAGAAACTGGTCGAGTGATTTGGCAAGGGCAAACTGAATCTTTCGCAGAAAAATTAAAAGAACCTGAATTAAAAATTTCACAGACTCGAGAACCAGAGCAGGAGGTCGAATTAGTCCGGGAAATTTTGCCCGCTGAAATGGTCGATTCTGAAATGGAAGAGGCTTCCGGAATGATTCCTCAAACTGAACCAGTTGAATCGGGAGCCTCCGAAATGGAAGGAAGCGTCGACACGGTTCCAGAGGATTCGCATATCGAAACTGCCGTTACCCCAAGCGAGGCATCAACGGCAGTAACCGAAACAGAAAAAGATGCTGGCTCTTTCCCTGAAGAAACGCCCGTAGACGTGCCTGTTTCCGAAACCGGGCAAATCGTAGATTCGATCCCCGAATATTTGACGGCCGGAACCGGTGTTTCGGAAAATGAACAAGTCACGGATATAACTTCCGAAATGACTCGAGATGAAACGTCAGTTGCTGGTAGCGAACCGGGTGCTGAAACGATCTCCGGGGAAGGTCCCGTTGAATCTGCTTTCGATGAATCCGCCACCGTTTCGGAAGCACCTTCTCGAGTTGCGCATTCGGAAACTGCAGTCACGCAATCCCGGCAAGGTTTTGATCCGGCCCCCGAAAAAATAACTACCCAGGCAACAGCATTCGAAAGCGGCATACCACCCGGATTTATTCCATTATTCGTAGTTTCGTCTTCTTCCCGGTCTGGACAATTGAAAGGCTCGGAGCAGGCGAAAGAATATTCGGAAGCACCTCCTCGAGTTGCGCATTCGGAGACCGCAGTCATGCAATCCCGGCAAGGTATTGATCCGGCCCCCGAAAAAATATCTACCCAGGCAACGGCATTCGAAAGCGGCATCCCACCCGGATTTATTCCATTATTCGTAGTTTCGTCTTCTTCCCGGTCTGGACAATTGAAAGGCTCGGAGCAGGCGAAAGAACATTCGGATGAATTGGCTTATATCGGTACTGATGAATCAAGAGTTTCTCGGGAGGAAGAAAGTATTGATTCTGTAGAGGCAGCAATTTCAGAAAGGGATCAGGATCAAATTCGGCAAATGGAAGGTATGGTTTTAGTGCCGGAGGGACGATTTTTTATGGGCAGTAAGAAGGGTGAGGAAAATGAAAAGCCAGTGCATTCGGTGTACCTGCTCAGTTATTTTATTGACTCGCATGAAGTCACAAACAAGGAGTTTGCGCGTTGTGATCATTGTGAGAGGGGCAAAGGAGGTTTTGACACCACGGAGCCGGATCAACCCGTCGTCTATGTTGATTGGCAAAATGCTGAAGCATATTGCCGATTTGTGGGCAAAAGGCTTCCCACGGAGGAGGAGTGGGAAAACAGCGCCCGCGCGGGAAGTCAAACGGAATATTCATTCGGAAATGAGCAACAACTCGCCACCTACGCATGGTACGAAGACAATGCGGAACGGGTGGGAGAACGTTATGCGCACACTGTGGGAACAAAAAAACCCAATGCCTGGAAAATTTTTGATATGCACGGCAATGTCATGGAGTGGACCAGTGATCGCTACGTGGTGGATTATTATCAAAAATTGGAGGATAGCAAACCCTGGCATATGTTCAATTACTATTTTCACCCGGAAAATGACCATCCTTTCAAACCGAATATGCCCCCTGAAGATGAAACCCCGATGCGCGTTGTCAGAGGTGGTGCCTGGGGAGGGGCGTTTGGCACGGGAAAGGCGCGCCAGCTTCGGTCGGCAAAACGTTTCGCAGTTAAGCCCTGGGTTCGTTCATTTTTGATTGGATTTCGTTGTGCCACGGATTGGAACCCTTTTTTTAATCAAAACGAAAATCGCTAATATAAAAGAATTTGGATCATTGAGGTTATGCTTCGGGGTCCTCGTGAAAATTCATGGCAGCACCGATTGGATGAGAGTGAAACATTTTGCAGTTGCACCGCCTTGGGAACCGATTACGCGTGCCGCTTCTTTTCCAAGTTTTGAACAAAAATCACGGTCGCGCAGTAAGCGAAACAATAGTTCGCTGAATTCTTCCTCGTGTTTTATCGTAAATGCCAGACCTTTATTTAAAAGATCGACCGATTCGGGAGAGTTGTCATAGCGGGGGCCAAAGATAACCGGAAGGCCCATCACGCAAGGTTCCAATACGTTATGTACTCCCTTGGTGAACGCTCCTCCCACATAGGCCAGATTGCCAATACGATACAAAGAAGACAGCACTCCAAGCCGGTCCACCAGGATGACGTGTGGAACTTCTTTTGGTTTTTCATGTAAGCGACTGAAGCGTTCGATCTTGAAATCGTGGAAAAATGATTCCGCATGAACCAGATGTTCCTCGCTGGGTTCATGAGGAACAATGATCAACATCAAATCTGCGAATTTTTTCAAAGCTTGTGATAAGCCGGGAAAGACGCGCTTCTCTCCTGCAGGCCAACTACTTCCTGCAATAAAGACGAATTTGTCATCAATATTGAAAGGCAATCGTGGGATCGGAAGGTGAAGTTTGCGTGTCAAAACGCTGTCAAATCGCGTATCACCCGTTACTTGAATGTTGGAATGTTGCGGAACGCAATCCCGAAATCGCCGCGCGTCATCTTCCGAGACTGTAAAAATACCATCCAAACTTGAATATATCGTAGCGTATAACGAGCGACCTATGGCAGAAGCGACACGAAAAGAACGGGATCGCAGCGTTGCCGAGATAAGAAACTGCGGCACACCGGCAGCATGCGCGTTCCAGACTAAGTTGGGCCATAAATCATATCTGACGTAGACAATCGCGGACGGTTTCAATGTAGCCAACAGACGTCTCACGACTTTTGGAAAATCATGTGGGAGATATTCGGCAACAACCGGCTGTAGTCGGACGGAAGAATCGCATTCATTCGATTGCGTTCGTTTGCACCATTCGTAACCCGAAACAGAACTGAATGTAACAGCGCAATCATAGCCTTCCCGGATAAATTTTTTCATCAGTGGTTCCCCTTGCAGGTATTCTCCCGCACTGGCAACATGAAACCAGATCAAAGGTATTTGGGAATTGCGCTGTAATATTTGTTCGTCCAGGCGTTTCCAGATCCCTTTTTTACCTGCAAGGCTTTCTTTGATTTTTTGATCCTTGAAGGAAACAAAACGCAGGACCACTAAAATCAAAGGAAATAAAAACCAAGTGTAGAAGAAATTCCAGATTTGTCTTTCCATGTATGGGACATTCTCAGGAATTTTCATCAAAAGAGCTGGATTGGAACATTATGTGCCTCTATAAGGATCACTCGGTTGAATCGTAAATCAGCGATAATAAGGATGCTGAAATCAATAACTCGATGGGATGTATTCCTCCAAAACATGATCCCCATTTTGACAGCAATTTTTTCAATTTTCAATGAGGGGATCTAATTATTTATTGTTTGGAGACTCCAAATCCATCGGACTTTCTCTTTCTTTATGCAATCCGTTTTTATTTTGAGGAAACGAAGAATCACCAGGTGTATTTTTTTCAAATTCCAATAGTTTTTCCGTGGAAGGGAGTTCCGGGGGAATTTCTGTCCGTATCCTCCCCTGAAAAACACCCCCACGAGCTATAAACAATCGACCCGGTGGAGTAAAAATTTTTCCTGCGATTTGTCCTTCAGAAAGCACGGTGACACGTCCTTGCGTAATCAATTCACCTTCCATTCGCCCATTGACGATAAGATTTGGACCGCGCACCGTCCCGAATACCCGAGCGGAATTACCAATCGTAATACTGTCATTACCGTCTATCACTCCGTGACAATTTCCTTCAATGCGAATGGGGCCTTCAGAATGAATCTTGCCTTCGAATTCGACATCGGGTCCGATATAATTGATAGGTTCTTTGATACGTTCATTCATGGAGATGCTTTCCCAAATGGCTTCTATTTTTTGCGTCTTCACATCCCTGTTCCTTTCCAGTAAAATTTTGAGGGTTGGAATGAGACGCCCCAGGATCTCATCATGGCTTTGAGATCATTCCTAACATTTTATAAGATTGAACGGCAAGTAAAAGGAGCATGGTTATGCAAGAAAAAGTAGAAATTGTTCAAGGGGATATTACCAGGCTGAACGTGGATGCCATTGTCAATGCTGCCAACAATTCTCTCTTGGGTGGCGGAGGAGTCGACGGTGCGATTCATCGGGCTGCTGGCCCGAAATTACGGGATGAATGCCGCCGGTTGCGTGGTTGTCCCACGGGGGAAGCGAAAATTACCAAAGGATTTGATTTGCCTGCGCGTTTTGTCATTCATACCGTGGGACCGGTCTGGAAAGGCGGGACGGAGGGAGAATCTCGCAAACTGGCTTCTTGTTATCAGAATTGTTTTGCTTTCGTTCGTCAATTCAATATCAAAACCATCGCCTTCCCTGCAATCAGTACCGGGGCGTATGGTTATCCGGTAGAACATTCCGCACGCCTTGCACTGAATGAAACGCTGAAATTCTTGAAACACGAATCACCCTTACAAAAAGTGACTTTTATTTGTTTTCTTCAAGACGTCTATCAGTCATATCTCGAGGTGATGGAGAAACTTTTCCATGGAGAATCATAAATTCTTGTTCTGAAATGTCCGGTAGAAGAATTTGATGAAAATTTCAATTCCTTAGTGAGTCAGCAAGCAGCTTCAATGGCAAGGGGAATAGAATTTGAACATTTATTGCATGGGTTGGAACATAGGATCACAACGAGTATTGAGAAACATGCCCGAATATTTCTTGAAAGTTGTTGGAGCCCACGACGGGACTTGAACCTGCGACCTGCTCATTACGAATGAGCTGCTCTACCAGCTGAGCTACATGGGCATCCAGAAAAACTTTATGCGCTTTCAATAAAATTGTCAACCGCCATACAGGCGGTAATTTGGCTCCCTCTTCCAGGAACGATTGAATCAAATGGCAGTATCGATGACAGGATTCGGGTCAGGCACGGTGAATCAAGAAAATTGGCAGTGCACGACTGAAATTCGAAGCGTGAACTACCGTTATTTAGATGTCACCATTCGACTGCCCAACGGCTTCCAGAAATTATCGCCTCCTCTCAAACAACTCATCCAAAATAAATGTCATCGCGGAAAAGTCGATTGCAGCATTTCAATATCAAGTGCGGAACAAAGGAATAGTGCGCTATACTTGAATGCCGAACTTGCAAAAAACTACAAGACCCTTTTGGAGGAATTCCGGAATTTGACTCAATTGCCAATTTCTATCAGTTTGTCCGACCTTCTCAAAGTCGAGGAATTGATTCAAATACCTCAACCGGACCCCGAATCCGATTTTTTTTCAGGGTTGATCTTTCAATCCCTGGAAAAAGCTCTTACTCAACTGAAAGATATGCGAATCCGAGAAGGCAGTTCTCTTTTAACGGACATTAAGGAACGATTGTCGACGTGTAATTCGCTCTTGAACAAAATGGATGTCATAGCCAGGGAATTGCCTTCCCAATATTATCAGCGATTGTGCGAAAGATTGACCACATTGGATACCCACCTCGATATCAATCAGGATCGCGTACATCAAGAGCTAGCCCTTTTTGTCGACCGTAGTGACGTAACGGAAGAAATTATCCGACTGCGTACTCACCTGACTCATATGAAAAGCGTTCTCCAGGAAGATGAAGTGGGTCGAAGGGTAGATTTTTTATTACAAGAGTGCAATCGGGAAATCAATACGGTTGCTTCAAAAAGTAACAATGCTCCCATCAGTCAACTGGTTGTCGAGATTAAAGGGCAACTCGAGAAAATACGCGAACAAATTCAGAATATTGAATAACCTCCACCGGGTGGTGCGTTCTTGACGGCGCAATTCAGGAGAGACCATGAAAATCACACTGGCAGGGGTTCCCGGATCAGGAAAATCGACACTACGACGTCTTCTCGCCAATCACTTTCACCTCACCGTCAAAGGAATTGGTGATTTCATGAGAAGCATTGCTCTCCAGTCCGGATTTGACGACATTACAAAATTTTTAGTGGAGCATGTTTCAAACCATCCGGAAATAGATCGTGAAATCGATGAAGAACAAAGACGATTTGGCGTAGAGAATCAAAACTTCGTCTTGGATTCTCATTTGGGATTTTTATTTGTGCCGGACTCTATTAAAATATTTCTAAAATGCCATCCACAAGTCGCTGCCCAACGTATTTTTAGCGCCAAACGAGTTACGGAGGCTGCGCAAGACCTGCATTCAGTGATGTGTGCTAATCGGCAACGCATCCTGACTATGAAGTGCAATTTCAAGAAACTGTATGATGTGGATTGTTATCAAGAGTCGAATTTTGACTTTGTTCTCGATACTACCAATTTGAACCCTGCAGAGGTATCGAAACATGCTGTCAACTTTATCGAATCTTACGTGAAGTCTCCCAAGCAGTAACGAAGAACTGTATTCAAAACCGGACTCTCTGCATTCGCAAGCTCAAATATAGATCTTTTTTTTATACGGATTTGACTAAAAATAATCTTGTATTTTAAATTTCGAATGCTAGCATTTCGTAACTGTCGGGGTATAGCGCAGTCTGGCTAGCGCACCTGCTTTGGGAGCAGGGGGTCGTCAGTTCGAATCTGACTACCCCGACCAGATTCTACGGGCCTTCCAGAAGATCTTCATTTTCCTGTTTTCTCTTCTACTGACCAAATATTATCAATTTAGTAACTATGTAACTATTCGGGTCACTGAAAAATCCGTTCAGTTAAATATCATTAAAAAAGATTCCCGGAGAGGACCGATCGTTTTCAAGTCCTCCCACGATATGGTTCCATCGACCGGGAACCCTCTTTTTCACTAAAACAACATTGTGAAGGTATGGTTTTAACACTTCTACTACTTACGCAATGTCAACCCCCAAATGAAAAAAATGCAGGATTCGTAAAAAAAATGAAAAATCTATCAATCAGGGAGATCCGCTTCTTTATGATCATGAGCCAAAAAGCGAAGGTTCACTCCACAATCCAGTGTTTTTTCCAATGGCGATAATGATCGTAAACGCTTTGCCAGGGAGGTAAATCAGAGTGCTGAGCGCTCTTGCTTTCAAGGCTCTCGTTCTTTTTCAAAGAGTTGACAGGCTTCTTGAAGAGCCTCGAGGTGGGGAATCGATGAGACAATAAATTCACTTGAGGAACCAGGAAATAATGATTAGAGTCAACTGCTGTCTTTCATTGAAAAGAGGAGCCGTGGGATATCCTCCCTGATCCATCGATGTCAAAGCCGGATTCCATCCATTTTCCAAATTCCCGGGCAAGGTTCATGTTGGTATTGGAAAAACTTTGGGAAATGCTCCCCGCCGTGATGTTGAAAGATCAATGGCGTTTCCGAGTTCGCATACGACGTTTGCAAGGATATGAATCCGGAAAAGGCAGGCAGCGTGAGTACGAGCGGTTGCTGAAAAATATGGAGGCTTCAGCAAAGCTCCGCCAAGAGCGTCTTGAGCAAATTCCAAGGATTTCATACCCTGAAGAACTCCCCATCACTTCATACCGGGAGAGCATTGTTTCCGCCATTCGGGCGCACCAGGTAGTGATCGTTGCCGGAGAAACCGGTTCCGGAAAAACGACCCAGCTTCCCAAAATGTGTTTGGAAGCCGGTAGAGGAGTTTCCGCCAGAATTGGCTGCACCCAACCACGGCGAATTGCAGCCACTTCCATGACCCACCGTATCAGCAACGAATTGAATTCAGAAATCGGTAATGCCGTGGGTTATAAAATTCGCTTTTCTGATTCTTTGTCTCCCCATACTTTCATTCAAATGATGACGGATGGGATCCTTCTCAATGAAATCCAACAAGATCGATTTCTCAATGCTTACGACACGCTCATCGTGGATGAAGCCCACGAACGCTCCCTCAACATCGACTTTCTTTTGGGATACCTGAAACGATTGTTGATGAAACGGCCTGATTTAAAATTGATCGTCTCTTCCGCCAACCTGGACATTCCCCGTTTTTCAAATGCCTTCTCCCGTGTTGGGTCACCTCCGGTCCCTGTTATTGAGGTTTCCGGACGGCTTCATGCGGTTGAAGTTCAATATCGGCCTGTTGACGAAAAACTCGAAGAACAGGGGGAACAGACCATCTGCGATGCTGTTGTGGAATGTATCCGGGAAATCCTCGACACCAGTTGGCAAGGAAATATCCTCGCTTTCTTGCCCGGTGAGCAAGAAATACGCGACGTATTGGGTCGCCTCGAATCATTCAGGCAACCCGTGGAATTTTTGCCACTTTATGGACGATTGAGCGATCGGGAACAAAATCGTATATTTCAAAATACGACTCGAAGAAAGGTAATCGTTGCCACCAACATTGCGGAAACCTCACTGACCATCCCGGGTATCCGCTACGTCATTGATTCCGGGCTTGCGCGTATCAGCCGTTATAGCAACCGTTTCCACACCCAACGTCTCCCAGTGGAAGTCATCTCCAAAAGCAGCGCGAATCAACGCAAAGGACGAGCAGGACGGGTACAATCCGGAGTATGCATCCGTCTCTATTCGGAAGAAACTTTCAACAAGCTACCGGAATTCAGCGATCCGGAAATTCTTCGCGCTTCTCTGGCAGAAGTCATTCTGCGCATGAAGTCACTCAGGTTGGGAAACATCCGCGACTTTCCTTTCATCGATCCCCCGTCTTCTGCGGCAATACGGGAAGGAATCACTCTTTTGAAAGAATTAGGCGCCCTCGATCATTCCGGAAAATTGACAACGCTGGGAAGAGAAATGGCACGTCTGCCCATAGAACCCCGAACCGCTCGCATGCTTTTGGCAGCTCGTCGGGAACAGGCGCTTTGGGAAGTGCTGGTAATCGCCTCTGCCATCTCGATTCAAGACCCCAGAGAATATCCTCTGGAAAAAATCGAGCATGCCCGGCAAATGCACGGCTTATTTATTGATAAAACTTCAGATTTCCTGACGCTGCTCAATATCTGGAAAAAATTCCACGAAGAATGGGAATTGATTAAAAGCGAAAACAAGATGCGTAAATTCTGTAAACAGCATTTCCTCTCATTCGTTCGCTTGCGTGAATGGCGCGATATTTTTCGTCAGTTGAGTATTATCCTCAGTGAATTGCCGGACTTCCACCTCGAAGAAGAGTTCAGCAGTTATCGTTCGATCCATGTGGCTATTCTTTCGGGTTACCTGCATCAAATCGCCTTGAAAAAAGAGAAAAACCTTTACCAGGCGGCGGGTGGCAAAGAGGTTTTGATTTTTCCAGGATCCGGAATATTCAACAAGGGCCGTTCTTGGATTGTGGCGGCGGAATTCGTGGAAACCTCTCGCTTGTATGCTCGCAGGGTGGCCAACATAGAAGTCGATTGGCTGGAATCCATTGGCGACAATCTATGCCGTCGATCTTACTCGGAACCTCATTTCGACCCTGATTCCGGCAGTGTGATGGCATATGAGAAAGTCACCCTGCATGGCCTGGTGATCGTTCCGCGGCGACACGTGTTTTATGGAAAAATCAATCCTGTCGAGGCAACTGCCGTCTTCATAAAGGAAGGATTGGTGGAAGGGAGACTCCACACCCATCATTCTTTCTTCAATCATAACCTGGCCTTGAAGCGTAAAATGATCCGAAATGGCACCAAAATGAGACGTGACTATGAATTCGAAGTAGAAGTTGCCATGGAAGATTTTTATTCCAGACGGCTTTTCAATATTGTCTCACTCCACGATTTGAACGGATTGCTCAAACAAAAATCTAAGGAGGGCGATCCTGATTTTCTCTACATGACGGAGGAGGATATCGCCCCCAGCTCCTGGGTTTCTCCCCCTGCGGAAGGATTCCCCGATTATTGGATCATCGGTGAACATCGATTGAAACTGGAATACCGGTTTACCCCGGAAAAAAACAACGATGGCGTCACTCTCCATGTCCAGGAAAATTTGTTGCCATACCTCGACCCTTATGCTTTGGATTGGCTCGTCCCCGGACATTGGGAAGAAAAAATCCTCTACCTGTTGAAAGGATTACCCAAAAGACTGCGAAAACAACTCATCCCCCTGCCAAATACCGTACAGACGATCATGCAGGAAATGAAGTTCACTCCTTCCAGTTTTTTAACGGCATTGGCAACTCATGTTCAAAAAAAATTTAACCTGCCCATCACCCCTGATGATTGGGATGAACGACGAGTGCCGCAATATTTGAAAATTCGCCTGGAAATCCGAGACTGCCAAAACAGACTGGTATCGCATGGACGAAACGTCGTGGCACTTCTCAAAGAAGGACAGAAACGCATTCGAGAAAAAAATAAGACTGAAAAATTCTTAATTGAACTTCCACAATGGAAAGAAGTTGCGCTTCGATGGGAACGGAAGAACATCACCAATTGGTCATTTGATAGTCTGCCCCAACGCATCACCATCCCCACCGCCAATGGCGTGCCTTTGTTTGCGTATCCAGGATTGAAAGCGGACGAGGATGGGATCCACCGTTATCTGTTTCATCATCAATCAGATGCCCGACGCTTCACAAAAACAGCGTTGATGAAATTGTTGGCCCTCAATGCCGGTTCGGAAATCGCATGGCTGGATCGAGATTTATTGGAATTGCGAGCATTGAAAGAACTCTATCATCCTTTTGGAAATGTGGAACAATTGAAAAAACAGGCCAAGATTATTCTCCATGAATATCTGTTTAAAGTCCATTGGATTGAAACCAAGGAAGAATTTTTCGCAAAACTCAATCAAGCTCGACATCAATCCAAAGGGTTATGGCCGCGTTTCAAAAAAGAACTGAAAGGAATTTTGCAACAATATGCTGAAACCCGCCACACGTTGAACAAGTACCTGGCCACCCCCGCATTGGACGAATATTATCAAGAGCTTGATCTTCATCTCAACGAGTTGATGCCCCCTGATTTCATTCAATCCACTTCCTTTTTCCAATGGCGGCATATTCCACGCTATTTGAAAGGAATCAGCATTCGGGCTGAACGGTTGGTGCTCAACCCTGTCAAAGATCATGAAAAATCGGAAAACCTGGCCTCTTATCAGGAACTCTACCTGAAATTACAAAGACAAGAAAACCTCTCGCAGTCTCAAAAAATCGCCCTGGAAGAATTGCGTTGGATGCTCGAAGAATTCAAAGTCTCTTTGTTTGCCCCTGAACTGAAAACCGCAATTCCCATCTCCGGCAAACGGTTGGACAAGTTTAAGGAAAAACTCCATCTCCCTGTTGAAATTTGATTGTCCGAACCTTTACGGAATCCGTGTTTTCTTACACTCAGTCCAGTGAATCAGGAGTCATCACCACCGGCAGAGCCGGTGGCTTGAAGAGGCCCCCAGTATGAGGGCAAAACGTGTTCGTCATCGTAAGACGTGCTCGTGCTCGTGAACGAAAAAGGCTGCCATCTTAGATCATGAAAAACTCGATGTATACCAATGTTCCATCGAATTTTTAGCGTTGTCTGTCCAAGTCATCGAAACATTGCCAAAAGGATACTCAGCCTTAGTTGACCAACTGAAAAGGGCCTCATGGTCGATTCCTCTCAATATCGCAGAAGGCTGTGGAAAAAATTCCTTTCCTGACAAGCAACGATTCTATGCATTTGTCCGAGGTTCCGCAATGGAATGCGCTGCTATTCTCGATGTTTTAAACGTGTTGAAGATCATCCAGCCTCCTTTATTTGACGAAGGGAAACAGTTACTTCATCGCATTGTTTCTATGTTAACCAAAATGTGCCGTCGAATTCACTGACCGTTCACGAGCACGAGCACGGCTCACGGACACGGATACGTTTCTCATGTCTGACCGGCAAAGCCTATTAGGTTCGCACCAGCAGAGCTGGTGGTTTAATGAGATTAATTACAAAACGCGTCATTCCTGTCCCGGATCAAGTCCGGGATGACCAGGAATCCAGCGGGACTTGTTTCGTATTCAGGCAAGCAAATATTCTGGAATCTCCAGGAAACCAAAAGAATTTTGACTTGCTTCAAAGCATATGAAATAATTTTCATGAAGGGAATTTTTACAAAAATTGCAATTCCGTGAATGGAAACGAGGTTCTGAAGATTTTGCGAAAGAACCAAGCATTCTTTACAGAGTCTTTTTCGTTGTAGACTTTGCGAAGGCAGGCAAACGATGATCAGACCAGGCCCTAAAAACTTAATCACCGACGTACCGGGGATCCGGGTGGGAAATGTGGATTCAACGGTTTGGAGAAGCGGTGTGACCAGCATCGTTCCAGAAAAACCGGTAGTGGCAGCCGTTGACGTCCGCGGTGGGGGACCGGGAACACGTGAAACGGATGCCCTCGATGCAGGATGTCTTGTCGACAAGATTCATGCGATCGTGCTCGGAGGAGGATCCGCTTTCGGACTGGCTGCCGCCGACGGCGTGATGTGCAACCTTGCGCAACAAAAAATCGGATTTCAACTGGGAAGCGCTATTATTCCCATCGTGCCTGCAGCCATCCTCTTTGATCTTCTCAATGGCGGGGATAAAAACTGGGGAAAGCGTCCTCCTTACTTCGACATGGGATGGCAGTCGGTGGAAGTATTACGGGATTCTTTCATGCTGGGCAACGTCGGAGCGGGAATGGGTGCTATCGCAGGCGCTATCAAGGGAGGATTGGGTAGCGCATCCTTTATTTATGATCAAGGATCGGAGGAAGTGCGCGTCGGTGCTTTGGCTGCGGTGAATTCGGTGGGATCCGTTACCATTCCCGATAGTCCGGTCATGTGGGCAGCTCCCTATGAACAGGACAGTGAATTGGGAGGGCAAGCAACCATTGATCAGCATTATCAAATGCATCTCGATTTCACTTTCCCTGGTTCGGAAGGAACCCATACCACGTTAGTAGTCGTAGCCACCAATGTTTCCCTGAACCAATCACAAGCCAAAAGGATCGCCATCATGGCCCAGGACGGTCTGGCACGAGCCATCCGACCCGTCCATTCGCCTTTTGACGGTGACAGCGTATTTGTCATGTCCACAGCGGAGAAAAAACTCCCCAATCCTGTCACAGATCTGGCGAAGCTGGGTATGTTGGCTGCCGATTGCGTCACAAGAGCCATCGCTCGTGGCGTCTTTGAAGCTGAAACACTGGGGGATTGGGAAAGTTATCAATCTCGCTATGGCTCTTCTCTGAACGAATGATCAAAAGGAGCATCGCAATGATATTGAAACGAACCATCAAAGGATTATTGATGGTAGTCGGTCTGGTAATATTCACGCCATTGGTAATGGCAGCAAAAACCCAACTCACGATGGGAGTCGTCTTGGAACCTCCCCACCTGGACCCAACAGCTGGTGCCGCCGCCGCCATTGATGAAATCGTCTACGCCAACGTGTTCGAAGGATTGACGCAAATTGATCAAAACGGCGTCGTACAACCCTCGCTTGCCAGGAGTTGGACCATATCAGAGGATCAATTGACATATACGTTTCGCTTGCATGACGGTGTGAGATTTCACGATGGCACGGAGCTGAATGCAGACGATGTGATTTTCTCCCTCGAGCGCGCCACTGCGGAAAACAGCGTAAATGCTCAAAAAAGACTTTTTGAACCCATCGCCCGGGTAAAAAAAGACGGAACCCACACGATCATCATCACTTTGAAACGTCCCACTGGAAATTTCCTTTTCAACCTGGGGTGGGGAGATGCGGTCATCATTGCACCTGAAAGCGCAAGTCAGAATAAATCCCGGCCTATCGGTACCGGGCCATTTAAATTCAGCAAATGGAGCCGAGGGAGCCACATTGAACTGGTCCGTAACGAGCGCTACTGGGGCACGCCCGTCCGTCTGACGAATGCCATATTCAAAATCATTCCCGACCCTGCCGCCGCCGTGGCTGCCATGTTGGCCGGGGACGTCGATGCTTTTGCCAATTTTCCGGCACCAGAAAGCCTGCTGCAGTTCCAGACCGACCCACGTTTCCGGGTAGTGATCGGCAACACGGAAGGTGAAACCATTCTTTCTATCAACAATGCCGTCGTTCCCTTCGATAACCGCAAAGTCCGGCAGGCCATTGCCTATGCTTTAGACCGCCAAGCCATCATTGACGGCGCCATGTTTGGCTATGGTATACCCATTGGTAGCCATTTTGCCCCCCACCATCCGGCTTACATTGATTTGACGGGACGTTACCCTCACGATTTGGAAACAGCCAGGCAATTGATGAAAGAAGCAGGTTATGCCAATGGCTTCGAGGCCACCATCAAGCTACCCCCTCCCAGCTACGCTCGGCGTGGCGGAGAAATCATTGCCGCTCAACTAAAAAAAATCGGCATTGAATTGGAAATCATTCCGGTGGAATGGGCCCAATGGCTGGATCAAGTCTTCAAGAAAACTGATTATCATTTAACCATTGTTTCCCATACCGAACCCATGGACATTGGAATCTATGCCCGTGATACATACTATTTCAATTACCACAATGCGCAATTTCAAGCCCTGATGCAGCAACTCTCCGAAACCGTTAGCACCCAAAAACGCTATGCCATTTTGGCAGAAGCGCAAAAAATGATCACGGAGGACGCGGTCAATGGTTTTCTGTTCCAATTGGCCAAACATGGAGTTTGGAATAAAGAGGTCCGGGGACTATGGGAAAATAGCCCGGTACAGGCCAACAATCTCACTCAAGCGTATTGGGCGAATGAATAAGGGATGAGTTTTTTTTTATTGAAACGGTTGATCTCCCTGGCCCTTTCATTGATGGTGGCCAGTTTGGTGATTTTCGTCGTCCTGGAAATCCTTCCGGGCGATCCCGCCTCCTTTATGCTGGGATTGGAGGCACGGGAAGACACTTTGGCTGCCTTGCGAACGCAACTGGGATTGGATAAACCCGCAATTCTTCGCTATTTCAATTGGATCAAAGGCTTATTGAGTGGTGACTTGGGGATGAGCTACACTTACGACGTCCCCGTTTCCGAATTGATCCTGGAACGCGTGGTGGTCAGCCTCCCCCTGGCGCTTTTTGCGATGTTCCTCTCCATATCGATTGCTATTCCTCTGGGAGTGCTTGCCGCTTCCCGCCATAACAAAATCCAGGACTTGATCATCATGGGTCTTTCCCAGCTTGGCATCGCCATCCCCAATTTCTGGTTTGCCATGTTGCTGACGATCGTTTTTGCTGTCGTCTTACAATGGTTACCTGCCGGCGGATTCCCCGGATGGGATGCCGGACTGGTTCCGGCTTTGATTGCTTTTGTGATGCCGACCATCGCCTTGGCGCTGCCGCAATCGGCGATCCTGGCCCGAGTGACCCGCTCTGCCCTGTTAGACGTGCTGCAGGAAGACTATATGCGCACCGCTCGTGCCAAAGGGCTCAGCCAGGGTGCCGCTCTTTGGCGCCATGCCCTGCGCAATGCGATGATTCCGGTTGTCACAATTCTGGGTCTGCAATTTTCCTTTCTCCTGGCAGGAACCATCATTATTGAAAACGTCTTTTACCTTCCCGGCATCGGACGGCTCATCTTCCAGGCAATTTCACAGAGGGATTTGATCGTAGTCAAAGATCTGGTGGTATTGCTCTCTGCCACGGTGATTCTCATCAATTTTGCCGTCGACGTCTTGTATGCCGTGATTGATCCACGACTGAAAGGATTCGACCATGGGTAGACGTCTCCGGGAAGTGCTACGGGAGGGAAGGCACCACCGCAACTTTATCATTGGTGGATACCTGACTTTGCTTTTTTTTCTGGTTGCCCTGCTCTCTTATGCCTGGACGCCCCATTCCATCGATGACTTTGATATTGCCGCCAATTTCTCCTCACCCGATCTTCAATATTGGTTGGGTACCGACCATTACGGTCGAGATGTTGTTTCCATGCTGATGATTGGAGCCAGAAACTCAGTGATGGTGGCCTTCGTCGCCATCGGCATTGGTGCCGGTCTCGGAGTGCCATTGGGTTTGATTGCTGCTGCAAAAAAAGGCTGGATCGATGAATTGATCATGAGACTCAATGATTTCACTTTCGCCTTTCCCGCACTGATTTCGGCGATCATGATTACCGCCATTTTGGGACCTGGAGCTTTGAATTCCATCATTGCCATTGGCATATTCAATATCCCGGTTTTTGCTCGGGTCACACGGGGTTCCGCATTGAGTATCTGGACGAGAGAATTCATCCTGGCTGCCCGTAGTGCGGGGAAAGGAAGCGCTCGCATCTCCCTCGAGCACATTCTACCCAATATTTTCAGTATTCTGATCGTACAAGCAACCATTCAATTCGCCCTCGGAATCCTGGCCGAAGCCGGACTGAGTTACTTGGGCTTGGGGACCCAACCTCCGGTTCCGAGTTGGGGAAAAATGCTGAATGATGCTCAGACCTTGATATTTATTGCACCCCAGCTTGCAGTTTATCCGGGGGTTGCCATTGGCTTGACGGTACTCGGTTTAAATCTCTTCGGTGACGGTTTGCGGGACGTCCTCGATCCCAAGTTGCGTCGAAGTCGATGATTCTGCGCTCCCGAAATTCTCCCCAGTAACCAAGAAGGAATCGAGATTTCATGAATGCAAATAAACCAGATTCTTATTTTTAACCCGGTTTGATTCAGCCAAATGTCCCTGATTGAAGTGAAGAACCTGTCGCTTGCGCTGGAAACGCCACAAGGCAAGTTGGATTTGATCCAGCATGTGGAATTTTCCCTCGATCCAGGAGAAAAACTGGGCATAGTCGGAGAATCGGGGTGCGGAAAATCCTTAACCGCCCTTGCCATTATGGCATTACTTCCCCGGACCATTTCAGTGCAAGGAGATATTCAATTTCAGGGAGAAAGTTTAGTGGAGATGCCGGAAAAGCGTATGCAAGAGATCCGCGGAAATCGCATCGCTATGATTTTTCAGGAACCCATGAACTCCCTCAATCCTGTTCAAACCATTGGATCTCAAATTGCCGAAGGGTTGAGGTGGCACTATGGTTTGAATAAAAGTGATGCGGTTGACAAAACCCGAACTGTGATGGATCGTGTGGGGTTGCCGGTCTCCCGTATTTCCTTGAAGCTCTATCCCCACCAACTTTCCGGGGGACAACGGCAAAGGGTGATGATTGCGCTGGCCATTGCCTGCGAACCGGATCTTTTAATTGCAGACGAACCCACCACCGCCTTGGATGTTACTGTTCAGGAAACGATCCTGGAGTTGATCAATGATATTGCCGAAAAATCGGGGATGGGGTTGATCATGATCAGTCATGATCTCGGGGTCATAGCGCAAACTACGGAACAGGTGATGGTGATGTATGCCGGAAATACCGTGGAAAGCGGGACGACCCCGGATATATTTGCAGATATGCGCCACCCTTATACTTACGGACTTTTTGCCTCCATGCCCAGACCAATGTCCGAAGAATCAGACGAAAGGTCGCCATTGTACAGCATACCGGGTCAGGTTCCAGGAGCTGGAGCCCGGCTGCTGGGGTGTCCATTCATCGAACGCTGTTTTAAAGCAAAGGAAGATTGTCGGCAACACAAACCACCCCTGCAGGTGTTGACTCACGAACACAAAGTGGCTTGCTATCACCCTTTGATGAAAAGTGGTGCATAATGAGTGGGGTCTTGCTGAAAGTTGAAAATGTCAAAAAAGACTACTTGCTTCCAAAAACTCATTTGTTTCAGCCTCCTCCTGTTTTTCGCGCTCTTCATGGTGTGAGCCTTGAAATCCCCAAGGGCACCAATTTTGGAATCGTGGGAGAATCAGGGTGTGGCAAATCCACTTTAGCCCGTATTGCATCGGGACTGGATACTCCGACTGAAGGGACCGTATATTTTGAAGATCAAGATATTTTTCGTATACCAGCCAAAACACTGAGACGTTTACGCAGTCAATTTCAGATGATTTTTCAGGATCCTTATGGATCGCTCAATCCCCGGCATACTGTCTTGCGTATTGTCTCCGAACCTCTTGACACCCTCGCTGAAAAACCGGGTATGAAGGAAAAAAAGGAAAGAGTACGATCTCTATTGCAAGAAGTTGGATTGACCGATGGTGACTTGGACAAGTTCCCACACGAATTCTCCGGAGGCCAACGACAACGGATTGCCATCGCCAGAGCATTGATCACTCACCCCTTCTTGATTGTGGCAGATGAAGCGGTTTCCGCTCTGGATGTTTCGGTGCAAGCTCAAGTCTTGAATTTGATGATGGCCTTACAGGAAAAATACGAACTGACTTATATGTTTATCAGCCATGATTTAAGTGTTGTGGAATACCTTTGCGATGAAACAGCAGTGCTCTTTTCAGGGAGGATTGTTGAAATGGGAAAAACTCGCGACTTATTTCAAAATGCATTGCATCCCTACTCCCGTCTCCTAATAAACGCCATACCGGTACCTGATCCATCACATAAAAAGAAAAAAAATCCACCGGTTCCAGTACGGAGGAAAGATGTGAATACGGGTTGCCCCTTCAAGTCACGCTGCAATCTGGCCACGGAAATTTGCTTCCAAACCATGCCGGAATTGCGTCCAATCAACCGGCAACGAGTGGCCTGTCATCATATTTGATCAGGAGAAACACTCCGAGTGTTCAACCCGAAGAGAAGGTACGAGGGATATAAACCTGAAAAATAGATCCTTGCCGACTTGCCGGTTTGTATTGCAACAATCCACCATGACCTGCAATGATCTGGAAAGAGATGGACAATCCCAGACCATTTCCCTGGCGTTTGGTGGTGAAGAGAGGCTTAAAAATCTGGTCCCGATGTTTTGCTGCAATGCCGCTTCCCTGGTCTTCGATCTCGATGAGAAAATATTCCTGGCGCCAGTCCAATCGTTTATCAACTACTTTCCATTCAGGACAATAACTGGATCGAATGGTGATCTTTCCTTTTTCCGGGGAAGCTTCTGCGGCGTTTTTAATCAAATTGAGGAAGACCTGGTGAAGTTTGTCCTGGTCTGCAGTAATTTCTGGCAGAGAGGGATCAAAATGTCGTTTGAATGTCAATGCGGAATTTGAAGAATTTTCCTCGAACCAAATCACCGTATCGAGCAGTTCGTGCAAATTAAAGACCGAGGCTTGCAGCGGAACAGGTTGGGAGTACAACAACAATTCTTTCACCATGCGGTCAATACGGTCTAATTCTCCCAAGATCATTTCTGTGGAAGTGGTTGGTATTTGAGATTTTTTCAAATCCCGCTGTAGTAGTTGAGTCACGCCTTTTATTCCGCTCATGGGATTTTGAATCTCGTGGGCAATTGAAGAGACAAAGTCGCCAATGGAATCCATAATGTCTTTTTCCCGTTCCTTGGCTTTGATTTGATAATGGTGCGTCAAATCATGAAAACTGATAATTGCATGATTGATTTTGCGATTTTTATTGAAAACCGGATTCAAGGAAATATTGACCACCCTCTGTTGTCGCGGAGAAATCTGCATCGGATGGTCATTGATAGAAAAATCTTTCCCGTCTTGCAGCACTTTCAGGAGAGGGACGAGAACGACTTGGTCTTCCCACAAAAGCTTCTTTATGGATTTGCCCAGCATTTTATTTTTATCTCGCTCCCAAAACTGCGTCACGGCGTCATTGCACCAGATCACTTCCATTCCTTGATTGATCACAAATATGGGATTGCCCAAGTTGCTGAAAATTGTTTTTTCAGAAAAACCTCTCTTGGCCATTTTAAAAATATGGTTAAAAAACCTCTATTTCGTTTCCCAGAACTTTCTGCAACAAAACTTTATCGAGGTCGACGAGAATGGATTTGTTTTGCGCATAGGTCACCTTTCCAGGTCCGCCTCCCTTGATTTTTCGCAAATATTTTTGCTGGGTGTAATCGACTTCTATTTTTCCACGACCTCGAGCTTTACAATAATATGCTGCTAAATGCGCGGCTTCCAAAAGTGTTTGGAAAGGTAATGCGGACTGTTTGTTTTTAACAATTACATGAGCCCCTGTGATTCCCTGGGCATGAAACCACCAGTCATTGCCTCTCGCGACTTTAAAGGTGACATATGCATTTTGTTGCTCGTTACGCCCTACCATAATCATTAATCCATCAGAACTCAGACGAATCAAAGGCGTGGAAGTCGCAGCGGATTTTTTTCTTGTGGATTGTGTGTTGTGTTGAGGAATTTTGAGGAATTGGGGAAGCGTTTTTTCCCAGAGGTGAAATGATTCAACCGATTCCTTTTTTTCCAACTCTTCCTGTTGTTGATCCAATAATTCTTGTTCGTATAGAGTTTGCCGGATTCTTTCCTGCACATACGGCAATGCTTTTTTCAATTTATCCGCTTTCTGAAAAAGACGAGTCATGTTTCCAGCTGAGCTATATCTGGGATCCAGAGGAATCACGATTTCTGGAAAACTTTCGTCAAAATAATTCGTCACCGTGATCTCTGTTTGTCCTGTTTTTACTTGGTGGAGATGAGGTTTGAGCAATTCTCCCCATCGTCGTATTTTTTCGCTGTCCTGACAATTTTCCAGGTCCTTTTCCTGCTTCAACAAGCGTCGAATCAGCTTTTTTTTCAGAGTCTTAAAAAATTTACGATAGCGGACACGCTGCGCGTTGACGGATTCCAATTGCTCCATTTTACTCAATCCCGAATTTATTCATTGGCATCTCTACCGCTGAGTCGCTTCTTCATTTCAGCATCGATCCAAGCGTACTTGTAAATATGGATGAACTTATCCATAAACCCTTGCCCTCCTTCCAATCCATAAAGCCAGGGTTGCCAGTAATGGTGACCGGTGGTTACCATCAAAGGCATGAACCACAACTCATCAAGGGCCCAGTAAGTCAAAGTTCTCCATTTTTCGAGATACTCTTTCAGGTCCATAGTGGCTTTCAAGTCATCCCACATTTTAATGTATGTTTGACCGGGTTGGCTTTCTTCAAATTTTTCGTTTCCTTGTCCTTGCCAGGTCAATGAACTACGTGGATCGAGAAAAAACTCATATTGACATGCGCCGTATAGAAAGGGGCATGGATTATCAGTGAGTGCCAAACCATTGAAAACAGGGTCTGGTTTACGGGTCATTGTCAGTTGATACAGGTTTTTCATTTTCACCACCTCGACTTCTAATGAAATCCCCACCAACCTGAGATAGTTGGAAATCTCGTGCGCCGATTCAGCCAAGTAGCCCTCACCGGCAATTATTTTGCTCTTGAAACCGTTGGGATAACCCGCCTTCGCTAAGAGTCGCTTCGCTTCAGTTGGATGATATTCAAACAATTTAGCAAGATCGGGTTGTTCTTTTTTCATTTCTTCAAAAGATACGTAAAAAGGGGCAAGTCCCGGAAGGCTCGGAAAGACGGGGTAGATCGCGTTTCCCTCGTAGAATTCGTCTCGCATCTGCTGATGATCGACGGCCAACATCAAAGCTCGTCTCACCCTTTTGTCATTAAAGGGAGCCTTGGTGATGTTTGCCGTCATTGTGATGTGTTGCAGGGGTTGTTGTGATAACTTGAGACGAGGATTGTTCCTTAGTAGAACGCTCTTGTAATGCACCGGTAACACCGCGGGACTGGTGTCCACTCTTCCTGTACGCAAGGCAGCGACTTTTAAAGCCTCCCCCAACTGAACATAGCGAAATCCATCAAGATAAGGAAGTTGATTTTGAGTACGCAAGGGATCATTCTGCCAATAATTCGGATTTCGTTTATAAACGGTTTGGATCCCCTTGACATAATCGGAAATCAGAAACGGACCGGTACCCACAACATATTCCCAATTGTTCCGGTCTATTTTCTGCTCAAATACTTCACGAGGCGCTACCATCCATTCCAGAAGCAGCGCTCCCATTGGGGTGAGATCCGCAAGTGGATTTTTCCAGTTTAATTCAACCGTCCATTGATCCAAAGCATTCCAGGTATATTCCTTTTTCATCACGCTTTGTTGGGTCAGAGGATTGGAGCTCACCGCATTCCATGAAGCAATCACGTCGTAGGCGTCCATTTCCCGACCATTGACAGGTGCTTTGTCCCAGAAATGGACTCCCTGGCGAATCTTAAAGATCAGACTGTTGGGAGTAGGGCGTACATAAGATTCAGCCAAAGCGCCGCTGAATACTTCAAAAGAAACACCCCAGGAGTTATATGAAAATTCGCCGGTCCCTGCCGGCCCGCGAGACCAGTCTACCTGTAGTAAAGAATCATAAGCGGGTTGGGCAAAAGGGTTATCGGGGAGGTGTCCCACCGGATCGAATCCCGTTTGGCCATCCCTCTGCGCGGAGGTAATGAAACCCCCATATACGGGAAAGAGAGAGAGATCAAAATTCTGAGCGGCTGAGCTGCCTGAAAAGCACAGTCCTATGAGGAGGATCGATAATTTTATACTCGAGTTCATAATCTCTCGGAAAAAGGGTATTGAGAAATGCATACTCCCCCTTGATCGGTGAACGTGGTCTTCCTGACCCCCCTCGTTCGAAAAATCACTAATGCCCTGACCAGGCGATCGAGCTTGCTCATTGGTACGAAAGTGAAACGGACCCTTTGATTATCTCTTCACACCACTCAGAGTGGAGGGAGTCCAACTTTTGCTCGGGCATCATTGTTCAGCGGGGTGTCCGCCCCGCCATTGGTGACCTCCCAGCTGATTTCGGGTGCCTCCTCGAGGATGGCTCCAATCTCCGCAAGGTCTTGCTCAGAGAAATCATTGACGTACCGCGTATTTGCTTCCACCTGTTCAGGCGACTTGCCCCCCACCAGCGCCACCGATACTTCCGGACGACGAAGGACCCACCCGGTGGCGAGTTCGGTCATCGTCGCGCCCTTCCGATCGGCTATCTCCTTCAGTTGGCTGACTGCATGGCAGAACCGTTCAAAATTGTCCCCATGGAAGTCCACGAAGTTGGAGCGTTCATCGTTGTCTGCGAACACGTGCCCGGGTTGGTACCGTCCGCTAAGCAAACCTTTGCCCAGCACCGAGTGTGCCAGGATGCCTACGCCGTGCGCCTCACACCAAGGCAGGATGTGCGCCTCGACGTAGCGCCTGGAAAACATCGAGTACCGGATCTGCAGGGTATGAAAGCGCACACCCGTGGCCCATGCCTCTTCCAACTGTTCCACAGTCGTATTGTTGAGGCCGATGTATTGGATGAGACTTTCATCCTGGAGTGCCTTCAGAGCTCCCATGCGCTCTTGTATCGGAGTGCTCTCATCATAGAAGTGCAGCTGGTAGAGCGGGATAGTGTCCAACTGCAGGTTGCGCAGCGACTCTCCACACTTGGTACGGATCCTCTCCGCCGTGTGCGGCGGCATCGAAACCTTTGTCGCCACAAATCCCTCCAACGTGGGATCATTCTTCAGTGCCAGCCCGATAACCGTCTCGGATCCGCCCTGACGGTTGGTTATGTTTCCATAGGCAGGGGCGTTCTCGTAGTAGTCGGCCGTGTCGATGAAGGTCACTCCGAGCTTCACGGCAGCCTGCACCGTCTCGATGCCCTTCTGACGCTCAACCTCTCCGAAGGCACCGCCGATCGGCCATGCCCCAAAGCCTATCTCGCTGACGAACGGGCCATCCGGATAAAATAACCGACGTTGCGCGACTGTGGTTGCCGTTTTTTGATTCCCCTTTGTTTCCATAGGTGCTCCTTATTTTAATGAATTTAAATTCAGTGTTTCAAATTAAGCCTCACTCTCCGGCTATTTGTTTATTTTTACATCTATCTCTTCGACCCATTTCGAAGAGTGGCCATCCTCACGCTAACACCCGCATTGATCACCAGATCATGTCCAGTTATGTGTCGGCTCTCATCACTGGTTAAATACAACTCTTTTTTCTCCAGTACATCGGATTGCGTCAGCAGAGAATAGATTGATTGTGAAGATGACTTGCAATGTTTTCCAACTTGGAAAATCAATATCAGCAAGACTATAGCACCTGGGAACAGGTGTTTAAAGATAATAATGTCGTCTGACGAAGCCAGTGAGCAAGTGGCCCTGGCTCTGGAGGGCGTCTTGACCTGTTCCAAGCGGAGCGACATTCTTTGACAACACGAAACGTGTCTTTAGCCCGTCTCAAAAAATTGACGGCAAAAAGGGGCATTCATTATCATTCATTTTTTATTTTTCGTGGCCTTTCTGCAAAAAAACTGCTGAACATAAAAGGAGATCAAGCTGAACATAGCCGTCTGGCGGGAGACCAGTTTTTGCCCGAGCCTCCCCAACGGCTATATTCAGATCGACATGTCTTTCAGGTTGTAGTTTTTCAAAAGGTGCTCGCGTGTGAAATCGTTCCAGCGGAGAGTATCCGGTTCATCGGCCAATGGCTGATAATGGTAGCGCGGTTCATGGGGAAATCGCTGGTGACGGGCATCAATAGCCAGGGCGATGATGCGGGAACGTTCATGGATCCTCGCTTCGTCGTAGGGCTCGTCCGAAGCCCAACCCAATCCACTTTCTTTTTGGGCACCCCATCCCTTCACGCCCAGGAGGGATGCCCGGCGGTGAAAGCCAAACTGGTACGTCGCCCGCATAGCCGGTGAGATGTTGGGAAAAGAGCCATGCAACACCTGGCGGTTCATGATCACCACATCGCCCGGTTGAGACAGCATCGGGACGGCTTGCGGGAGACGGTCCGAACCCCCATTGGATTGGATCAGGGCGGCGATATCGAGCTTACCCTGCAAGTGTGTCCCGGGAACCACCCACAACGCATTCATCGGATTGGTAGGGTATAGCTGGGCAAAAAAGTTGAAACCGTGGGTGCCCCGATCCAACGCAGGGTTGTCCCAATGGGTTGTGCCATCCTGATGCCACGCCACCGAGGCGCCTAAGCCGGCGTGCTTGACCCAGATGGTTTCATTGAACGTTGCGAAATCAGGTCCGTTGATTTGCTCCACAACCGACAAGAGTTGGGGATGAGCATAGAGCCGCAGACAAGAATCCATCAGCTGCAAAACGCCAATGATTTGTAGTACGATTTCCCCTGGAGCGTCGGCAGGCGCTTCGAATTCCGTCATCTTCCCTCCGTATCGCCACGTGCCGCCATAGGGATCGCTTAAGGGTTTGGCGAATTTAAAGCTCGGTTTCTCAAATTCAGCACCGATCGCAGGCCGCCCTGCTGCATCGGTCGAGGCCTTACTCGATGTCGGGGCGCGTGTCATCAGGTGCTCGAATTCTGCAATCAGTTCGTCGATTTCCTCACCCTGAACTACCCCTTCGAAGACATAAAAACCCGTGCGCCAGTATGCCTCCGAAATGTCCTTTCGCAACATGCCCATGGCATCAAATTTGATGGGACCCCGGTTGCCCAGTTCGTAAGCACGCTGTTCTCCCCCTGCAAAATAATCATCTGTCATTCGTGTTCCTTCTGTCTGATAGGTGTTCGAGATTTTAGTTTAACATCGATAAGTCATCACCACCGGCAGAGCCGGTGGCTTGAAGAGGCCCCCAGTATGAGGGCAAAGCGTGTTCGTCATCGTAAGACGTGCTCGTGCTCGTGAACGAAAAAGGCTGCCATGTTAGATCATGAAAAACTCGATGTATACCAATGTTCCATCGAATTTTTAGCATTATCGGTCCATGTCATCGAAACAAATGTGCCGACGATCTCAATGACCGAGCACGAGCACTGCTAACGGACACGGATACGTTTCTCATGTCTGACCGGCAAAGCCAATTAGGTTCGCACCAGCAGAGCTGGTGGTTTAATGAGATTAATTATGCATATCGATGAAATTTATAAATGATTCTTATTATACATTAACGCTCGCGGTAGTTTAATATGCCGAGGAGATCAAGTCGGTGCGAGCGCTTCCAGGGTGTGTTGAATGTCGGGCGGGAGCGGTCCGGCCTGGGCGGCCACGACGCTCTCCTCAATCTCATCGGGTGTGGATGCGCCTACCAGGATGGTCGCAATCTCCCGATTAGCCATCAAGAAGCGCACACTCATCGCCGCAATCGAAAGACCCGTGGCCCGGGCCAACTCGAGGAGGCGCGCATCTTGGAAGAGTGCTCCGTTGAAGACACCTTTGCCCGGAACGCAAAAAATGCCGCCAATCACGTAAGCTATTCCCTGTTCACGAATGACCGGGAGCATCACACGCGGAGAAGTACGGTCCCTCAACGAATACTCATTGGCAGACAGACACATGTCGAGTTTGACCCGCTGCAACACATGAGCCAGGGGCTCCGAGCGGTTGGTACTGAGCCCCAGGTAGCGGCAAAACCCCTGGGCCTTTGCCTCATGCAGGGCTTGCATCACCGGCGCATTCTCGTAGTCGAACGACTCCTCGATCTCCAGCTGCTCCCCTTCTTTCGCCTCTGGCTTCCAGAATCGTCTCTGCTCCATATCGTGGCCCAGGAGCACGTCGACCCGGTCACGACGCAGGACACGGAGGTTGTCTCGTACATGCGCGAGACAATCTTCTACCGTATGATTGGAGGCCCGCCAGGCATTGATCTTCGTGGCCAGTAGATGCGGCTTGCTCGTCCCCTTGAGCCCCTCACCCACAATTCGCTGCGACTCACCCTGGCTGATCCATTTCCCATCAGAACCCCCGATGCCGTACCCAGGAGAGGTATCAAAATAGCTGATCCCCAGATCCAGCGCATGTTTGACGGTGGCCAGCCCATGCTGATAGCTGTGCTTATGGAGCGCGGCGCCACCCAGCCCGATGAGGCTGACCGTCTCCCCTGTACGCCCGAAGGGGCGTTGTTCCAGTGTCCCTGTCATAGAAAGTCCTCTAATGGGTTTCGTCCAGTCTCTCGTACATCTGATAGACGCTGGAGGGGAAGACGACGATCTGGTTCCCGTCCGGGTCCCTGAACCAGCGAGCTGGATTAGTCGGGTGCGCCGAATGGACTTCGATGCCTTTACTCTCGAGATAGGCAATCGCTTCGTCCATGTCGTCAACTTCAAGCGCGAGAAGCCGAAAGCCGGTCTGCTCCAGGGCAGGTTCCTTGTAATCGGGATTGGCCGGTGCATCCGGGTCGATCGAAAACAGCTCGACGATCGAGCCATCTTCCCCGGCCTTCGGGGCGTTGAGTGAAAGGTTGGCCACCTCTTTCAACCGCTCCATGCCTTTCACCGTCCACCGCTCCCGGACTTCAAAGCCGAGGATTCCGCAGTAGAAATCGAGGAATCTTTCGGAATCGGCCGTTGCTAATCCGATGTGATCCAATCGTTTGAACTTGAACATTGCTCACCTCTTAAATATGATACTTTACATGACTTTCGGCTCAATAAATATTCGCGAAATTGAAATAAAACCCTCAGCCAAAAGCGATTTCTTGAAATCTATCAAAAAAGAAAAAGAAAAACCAGCAGAAATTCTTTAATATTTGAAAGGATTGATCAGCCGGGCGAGGAGGCCTCGTTTGCGTTTCCTGGCGCCATAACTACCTTGACCGCCCCGCATCCGGGGATCGAGCAGATCCCTGAGGGCGTCGCCGAACATGTTGAGGGAGTAAACGACAATCGTCAGACAAAGCCCCGGCCAGAGCGCTAACCAAGGCGCCGCCTCCATGTATTTGCGCCCTTCCCGACTGAGCATCCCTCCCCAGCTGGGAAAGTCGACGGGCAGACCGAATCCGAGGAAGCTCAGCGACGCTTCAGACATAATCACCCCCCCGATGTTGATGGAGAAGATGATGATGAGGGGCGCCATAATATTGGGAAGCACATGGTGGACCAGGATTTGGGCTGTGGGGGTGCCCACGGCTTTGGCTGCCAGAAAATAGTCATTCTCTTTGATGTCAATCACGGCGCCTCTGACGACTCTTGAGCTGACGATGCCGCCGGCAATCCCCAGGACGACGATGATCTGGAAGACACCCCGTCCCACGATGGACATGATCGTCAACAACAGCAGCAGTCCCGGAAAAGCCATCCAGGCATCGACAAAGCGCTGCACCACCAGGTCCCATTTCCCTCCCAGAAATCCGGAAATGCCGCCGATCAGAACAGCGACCACAAGATTAAGCGTGGTCGCTGCCAGACCGACCGTTAACGAAAGACGAGCCCCGTGGATCAGGCGGCTCAATAAGTCTCGCCCCACGTAGTCGGTCCCCAGCAGATACCGGGCTGATGAGCCCTGCATCCTGTCTACCAGGTGTATTTCCATATAGCGATAAGGAGCCAGAGCATCGGCGAAGATCGCCACCAGAATCAAGATCAATATGATCATCCCGCAGGCAGTCCCCAAGGGCTTCTCCCTGACCAGCCTGATAAAGAATGCAGCCAGCCGGACCCGTCGCTTGGGTTCACTCATACCGCACCCTGGGGTCCAAATAGGGATAAATCAAGTCGATCAGGAGATTGAACCCCACCACTCCGGTGGCGAAAAACAGGTTCACTCCGGAGACCACCGGGTAGTCTCTGACTTCGAGGGCATCCAGCAAGAGGCGACCGATCCCCGGCAGGTTAAAGATGTTCTCCATGATCACGGAGCCACCTACCAGGATCGGCAACTGCAGGCCGACCAGGGTGACGACCGGGATGAGGGCATTTTTGATGGTGTGCCGGATAATCACGATCCGCTCCCGGAGTCCCTTGGACCAGGCGGTGCGGATATAGTCCTGCCTTAAGACCTCCAGCATCATGGTGCGCGTCATCCGCATGGTGGCAGCCGCCGAGGCCGTCCCCAGAATCAGGCTGGGAATGAGGAACATGCCGAGATTCCCCAGCGGGTCTTCGGTGAACGAAACCAGCTCCATCGAGGGCGACCAACCCCACCAGATGGCCGGGTAGATCATGACCATGAGGGCGAGCCAGAAGTTAGGAGTTGCCAGGCCGATGATGGCGATGGAGCGCCCCAGGTAGTCCGCGGCCGTATCCTGGCGGATTGCCGAGTAGATGCCGACGGGCAGCGCGATCACGAGCCCAATGAGGATGGCCAGGACGCCCAGCTCCAGGGTGACGGGCAAACGATCGAAGAGCCGCTCCTCGATCCGCCAACTCCCCACCAGGGATTCACCCAGGGTGCCGCGCAGGAGGATGCCGCCGATCCAGCGTCCATACTGCACGTAGACAGGCACGTCTAATCCCAGCATATGCTCCAGCACTTCACGGTCAATCTTGCCGGCTTGTCCTTCAGCCCTTAGCACCATTACGTCTAGTACATCGCCGGGGATGAAGCGGACCGAGAGAAAGACCAGGATGCTCAGGATGAACAGGGTGGGGAGGATCAGCAATAACCGCCTGATGATATAGGCATTCATGGGACGGACCTCATCATTTTTGAAATTGGTGTGGAAACGCGGGGTATCCTGGAGTGGAGTGGGCAGTACTGCCCGCTCCACAAGTGCTTCCAGTCGGCCTATTACTGGGTTCTGTCCTTCAGCTCCTGGTCAATCCAAAGGCGGGCGAGAACTTCACGTTCGCCGAACTCTTCCAGTCTCATTTCACCGCTAAAACCTTTGACCCACGGCTGGTTCGCTATAAAAATTGGAGACATAGGACCCCATATCTGATTGTGCTGCTTTAGAATGAGCATATCCCACTCTTTGTATGCCCTCAGCTGCTCCTCATGGGTGGTAGCGGCGTAAAAGGCGTCATAGGCGGCGGTCAGCTCGGGGGTCTCGACTCCCCCCACGTTGTCGCGCCATATCTGCAGCCTCTGGCGATAATTAGCTACCCAAACTACAGGGTCACTATACATGCCCCCGTCGCCATCGCTTATGTCCCACTGAATTAGGTCTTCTTGAGGGACATCCTCGGTACGCTCGCCCACACCCCTGCGATCGAACGCCCAACCTTGCGTGTCATATATCTCAATCTTTACCTCAACGCCAATCGCCTCCCAGTAGCCGACAGCTATTTCTCGATAGCCCAAATCATATATGTCGCGGTGGTCGAGGTCGACCTTGAATCGAACACCGTCCGCGCCCCGCGGATATCCAGCTTCATCGAGCAGCTTTTCGGCACCTTCCGGGTCATAAGCATAGTATTGCTTGAGATCTTCGGGAAAGTCTTCAAATGTGTTGACATATGGCTTGCTGGCAATCCCCCCCATAGGTTCCCACCTTGCAAGCCCGCCGTAGTAGGTATCGTTAATCGTCTCGAGGTCCAGTGCCATCTGCATTGCGTGGCGCACCCTGATGTCGTCAAAGGGTGGCTTTTTAATGTTCAGACTAAAGGTGGAGTCGGACCGCAGGAAATTGCTGCTCACTTGGATATCGGGGTTGGTACGCTGGAGGCTCCTTACCACGTCGAGGTTCCTTATATGAGTGCCCTGGCTATTGAATATGTCAACCTTGCCCGTGCGTAGTGCCGAGATACGTGTTGCTTCTTCTTCCATGTGCAGGGCCCTCATCTGGTCAATATAGGGGAGGCGGTTCTCCGGGTACTTTTCGTCGTAGCGCCAGTAGTCAGGATTCTTTTCCCAGGTGATAGAGACGCCCTCGACATAGTCAGTCAGTATAAGGGGCCCGGTGCCGACCACGTTCTTCCAATCCTCATAGTTGCCGTATTTCTCGATTACTTCGGGGGGTAATATCCACTGCATAGCATCGATGAGGATAGCCCTTAGCGCAATGAGGGATGGCTCCGTCATCTTCATAACAACCCTATATTTGTCGGTGGCCTCGATCGATTCCCACGGCAGGTCGATCGTTTTGGCAGGGATCTGGGGACGTTCGGTAAAGTCGCCCAGAGCGTTATGACGCTGCCAGCTATATACGACATCATCGGCTGTGAGTTCCCGCCCGTTTACTAAGCGGCTGGCCTCACTGTCTGGATCAAGGGCGTAGTGTACTCCCGAGCGGATGTGGAAGATGTAAGTCAGTGGGTCAGGCATTTCCCAACTTTCCGCCAGGCTCCCTGTTATGGCAAAATCAGGGACGTAGGAGTCTCTAAAGTCATATACCTCCCTATCTACTCCCCAGTCCCCCCAGGCGAGACGCTCATTAACCTGGGCGATTTGGTAGCCCGCATTGACCCAGCTTTTTAGCGGGTCAGTAGTCTCCCCTACAAATACGTAGGGATAGGTCAATGTCCCGCCGTATTCTGGTGCGGTCACGACCTTACCCGTGCTCGGGTCGGTCACATATTTCTGGGCGGCAGCCGGGCTGACCCAAAAAGCGGCCACCATCAGGGTGAGGGTTATCATGAATAATGATTTGAATGATCGGATTGTACTGGTTTTTATAGTTTTCATATTACCTTTTCTTTCTATTTGTTTTTGTGTAACTATTCAGGTCTCTGAAAAACCCGTTCAGTTAAATATCATTAAAAAGATTCCCGGAGAGGAACGATCGTTTTCAAATCCTCCCACGATATTGTTCCATTGATCGGGAACCCTCTCTTTCACTAAAACAACTCAGTGAAGGCATGAGTTTAGCACTACTACTACTTGCGCAATGTCAACCCCATATTAAAAAAAAATGCAGGATTCGTAAAAAAAATGAAAAATCTATCAGTCAGGGAGATCCACGTTCTAAGCGCTCTTGCTTCCATGGCTCTCGTTCTTTTTCAAAGAGTGGACTGGCTTCTTGAAGAGCCTCGAGGTGGGGAATCGTGGTGAGAAAAGTTGATTTTCTCTGATGTCTGCGACTAATGACCTGGAAAAAGAGGCTGCTTCCTTGTTGATCCAGGACTTTGTATTTCCCGAGAGACGGAATCATCCGCCTGGCGAATCCTTCTAGACATCTTCATCCTTCTCAGTTTCCTGCTCCGATTCAGGAACTTCTTCATAGCTGACTCTGAATTCGGTTCCCTCTGTTTCGGGGTGTGAATTGGGGTACAAACGCAACAGGTCCCATTCATTTATCGACGCTCGGACCTTGTATCTCATCCTGTTTCGATATCCCGCCCCACCTACCATGCTCTTTAATGGTGGGGCTTCCCATCCATAGGCAACGCTGTAGATTTCCCGAAGTTTTTCGACGGTCGCTTTCACGTCTTCTGCGGTCGGGGGTTCTAGTGCAATAGTCTCCTGCTCAAGGCTCCGCATACCCACTTCAGCTCTGTCCGCAGCGTCAATATTTCCACGGGAACGCAAACGGGAACCTGCCGAGTCGAGGTCCCGCTTGCCAGTTAAAATGGCTGTAGCGAAGTCGTCAGTTACCGTGCCAGCAACAACCAGTCCTGGACATGCTTTAGCAGAAACCTCTCCCAACCAGAAGGCCAGCTCTGCATAGGAACGAGCTCTTTGAAGTGGTCCATAAGAAGCGACTAATTCGACTTCGTCTAACAAAACAACCCAACCATTGTAGCCTGCCGCCTTGATCAACTCTGTTGCGAACCGTAGCCGTAGTGGAGGTAATTCTCTCGCTTTCGGCGCTTTGAAGGGAAAATTCTGTAACTGACCTATTGCTTTGAGGCCATCTTTTACCTTAGCCATCGCAATCCGCTCTCCCGACCAGAACGCTCTGACTTCATTAATCAGTTCAAGATCGTTTGTCCTTTCATGGAGCATCAAGGTTGCCGGGAAAACAGGGTGCAGTTGTCCACTTCGATTGGCCCACTGAAAAAAATGCGCATAAGCATCTGTTTCCTGTTCAAGACTGAGTCCGATTTCTTCCATAAGCTGCCCGGTTCGGTCTGGTATCCGGCCGTTGTCTATCGCGGATGTGAATACCTTAGCCTGGTCATAGAGCGGCGTCTCTTTGCTGATAGCTACTCTACTACACACAAAACCCCGCTTCAACGCCAGGTGTTCCAGATAGGAAAGCAGGTGAGACTTGCCTGTGCCAAAATCTCCGGAAACCAATATCCCCAAGGAACGGGAAGGAGGATTATCCGGATCCGTACACTTGGCCAAGAGTTCAGTGAACTGACTTACTACTTGAGACTGACCACATCCCAATCGTTTTACCGATTCCTCATTGGGCACGCCACTCCGCAGGGCTTCCAATGCCTGCCTGCAAGAAAAAGCACTTTTATCTATATCGGTACCCATACGGATTTGTCCCTTCTTAAAAGAGTTGCACCAAAGGAGCTATAGGATTCACCAGATTTTTATCCCGAACATCATCCATAACTCTTGTCATAAGGGCAGGATAAATACCAAACCCCCGGGAACGAGCATCCTGCTCAAGAAATGCGCCATCCGTCACGATCACAAGTAAAGTACTAACCAATTGCTCAGTTCTATCGATTAATTGCCTCAAAAGTTCGTAGTGATCCGTCGTCATGCTTTTAGTGTAGTATCTGAGCCCATCTACCGGATTACGGGCAAGCGTCACACGGGAATTGTCGAGCAGAATCACGGTTCCTGCATGTCCCGTATACTGGAAATAGTAAAGTGCCGATTCAATGAAATACCTCGCTGTTTTGCGGTTGATGCTGGTGTAGATCGAAAATGGCCTGACCGCGCCAAGTTTGGCCTCTCCTGTTAGCCAATCAATCAGCGCTTGACCTTCGTAGGATTGATTTCCACGGTTGTTCTCGTATCGGCAAAGATGAGTCATAGCAACCCTGAAATCTTTAGTCATACGATATTTTTTGGTAACTTTATTTTCTATTTGAGGTCTCAGCTCCTGCAGTACGGATTCCAACTCGAGATCATTGACTTCTCCCATAGCCTTATAAATGTTATCGGTTTGATGCGAATCAATGGAATCAACCCGATAGCCAATTTCCTTGGCCATGCGTAAGAGCAAGCGACGGGCCAATTTCCGCCAGTCAACCTGCTTGGCCATCTCGAAAAAGATGTCTTGGGGCATATGGATTCTGATATCTGACGCATCCAGCTTGACAACGACATAATCCTGTTCCTTGCCTCGATTCTCCACTGTTTCATATAAGGTCGGTTTCAAATTTTCCGGGGTCACTGCAAATTTTATGGACGCGCCGCCCTGCGGGATGAAAGACGATAAGTATTCGGAATCGATACGTCGCAGCCAATCATGAAGGGATAGGTTCATTATTATTTGCCTCCAATGAATTGGATTCCGTAATATGACACCACTTGCCCGTCGGAACCTACGATGGGAAAACTGCCTCGCGCGCTCCTTGCCAATGTAGAAGAGGGAAAAGCTACGCGTGCGCCAGACTTTGTACTGGACGGACCATTGATCTCCAAGAAATAAAGGTCCTTTGCAAAATCCAGCTTTTTATAATCATTGCTGGCCCCGGGAAGAGAGGTGAATGCCTTATAGATTTCCTCTAGAGGTACCACAGGTTCTTTGATTGAAGAACCGACAGAGGAGGGTTTAGCGCAGAGTTTGTAATTAAAGTACAAAGCCTCCAAGAAGCGGTCTGAACGAAATCGGGGTGGTTTTTTCTGGTTATTGGTCAGGATGTCAGCAAGGTAAGACGGTCTCAACGTCGATACTTTTTTCCGATCAATTCTCACTACCTGACTCTCAGGTAAGATTTGAACAATAGACGGGTGAGAAATCAATGCGCCATCTCTTTCATAGAGGTTCAATCCCTTTCTTTCCGCTGTGTCACATAGCTCGGCAGCATAGTGTTCCTTGAGGTATTCTATCTCTTTTCCATCCTCAAAAGGCCATGTTTCTACCGCGTTTTCCACCTCCTGCCTTAGAGAACATAGAGCGCTGTTTAACTTTGAAGCAGCCTTTTTTAGTGCGCTGATATCCCCTTTCTTTGCTGCATTCCGTAAAACTCCGGCCAACTTTGCAAGTTCTAATGCAGATTTCATTGTTGAATTTGCAGCTTTTTCCGTATCACTGAAGGCCCGTTCAAAGCTCGTCATTATCTACCCCTTTGCTTCCGTTCATTTTCCCACAACCCAGCCTTGTCATGGTTTGTTGAGTTATAACCTTGATGTCATCTCGACCGCATGGAGAGATCCCAAGATTCCTCACGTTCGTTCGAAATGACACATTTTTAAATGGGATATAACCTAACGAACCATTACATCTTAGGGACTAAAATAGTGTTTTTTATAACCGTTTTTTGAGAAAATAGGCAAGCAAAAAAATCAGAAAAAGTTTGACAGTGATTTTTGAATATTTTTTTAACTGTTCATTGATTCAAATTAGCAGTGTTGAATCTTACGCAATCTTTGCTCAGATTTAAGAACCTGTTTAAAAATTACGTACTGCGTTTTAACATGAGTCGAATCATAGCGATATAGACAATGACTTCAGCAGTGTGAGCATATCTTTCATAATCGGTATTTTGTCGATGATACTATCCAAACCAAGAAATGGTTCTTTCCACAATCCATCACAATATGTCGTTTCCGTCCCTTCACCTTTTTTCCTCCTTAAAACCCCCGGAACCTCGCTGTTTTTCTGCATTTTGATTTTCTCACTCATCTGTCTCCTTTCTCCTTTTCATCAAATTTCCTTGCTCCTATGTCCCTCCACAGCTGTTCAAAATTGTCCTGCAATCATTTTATAAGTCTCCACCCGATCTTTCGCATTGATTCTTTCTCGGGATCTGCGTACCTTTTTCATACGATCTCCCTTCGTTGGGTTAAAGTTTTGCGTGGTCCATGAAACCACAACATAACGAATGTGAGTTCATTTTTCAGTTTTCAACTAATTTTTGGACATTTCCTACCTTTAGTCCTTCCAGAATATTTTCTTTTGTCAGTTATTTTAAGTCAATAGCTGTTTGGCAATAAAATTGCATGTCTTTTTAATGTCCATTTTTTTAAAAAGGAGGTAGATGTATCAAAGCAATTTAAGCGATCAGCAATGGTCTGAGATTGAACATTTTTTTAGACGTTCCGATCCCCGAGGTGCCAAAAGTATTCATAGCAAACATACCATCGTCAATGCGATTTTATATGTGTTGGAAACGGGTTGTCAGTGGAGACTGCTTCCCCACGATTTTCCTCCCTGGCAAACCGTTTACGATCATTATCGCCGCTGGAATCAAAGAGGGATTTGGCAAGAGGTTTTGGATTTCCTCAATGCCCGCACTCGCGTGAAAGAGGGTTCTTAGAGTCCTTCCAATGTTTTCTTTTTTGTCAGTCTTTTGACCTTATAGATGCCTTATGTCCTCAGAAACTTCTCTGATTGAAAAGCTCCAACGCATTGAGCGACTTTATGAAGGAGCCATCACAGAAGGGGAACGCCTTGCCGCTGAAGAAGCTCTGCAACGGATCGGGGAAAGATTGCGCAAGATTCAACAGAAGGATCCTGTGGTTGAATACAAATTCACCTTTCCCGACTTCTGGAGGCGGCGTTTGTTTGTTGCTCTGCTGAGACGTTACGGGTTTCGTCCTTATCGTTATCGAGGGCAACGTCACACGACAGTGATGACTCGAATATCGAAATCATTTGTGGATCAAACTCTCTGGCCGGTCTTTTTAGACTTGTCTGAAGCGTTGGTTTCCCACCTGGATGAGATCACCACCCGCATCATCCAACAAGCGATTTATTCCGATAGTTCTGAGGCAGAAGAAAGAGACATGCTGCCCGGTTAACCCCTTGAAGTTTTTATTGCCGATTGTATGCTTTCATTAGGCGTAACTGCAGAGTCCCGGACTGTTGGGGACTGAAGGATCGTGACCTGATGGGATTGCCTTGGCGAGTAGCATTTGCATTACAAGACGACGGATGGTTGCTGCGCTCAAAAATCACCTGGCTGAAGAAAGCTCCTATGCCCGAAAGCGTCAAGAACCGACCGTCAAACGCCACAGAGGAAATCTTTCTGTTCTCAAAAAGTGCAAAATACTACTACAACAATCAGGCAGTGCGAGAAGAAACCGGCGCCAATCTCCGGAATTACTGGCTGTTGGGGACGGATGCTGGTGACAAGCTGCATCCCGCCGTTTTTCCAAAAGAATTGGCACGGCGCTGCATAATCTTGGGTAGCCGTCCCGGAGATGTGATTCTTGACCCGTTTTCAGGGTCGGGAACTACTGGCATAGCAGCGATCGAGTCAAATCGTCGCGTCGTCCTTATTGAATTGAACGAAGAATATGCGACACAATCCGAAACCCGGATAAATAAGGGCGTACAGCAAACCTTAGCTGTTTAGCTCCGATAAATTGCGCCATGAGTACACTTTCAGAATTACGGCGAAGTTATCACTCCAAAATTGGCTCGCAAATAGTCCGATTCTCCGAGAGAAATCGCTTGCTTTATCCAAACTTTGCCGATGGCAGCAGTCAATCCAGCGTTTTCATTGCAAATGGAATAATAGATTGTGTATATCACTTCGCTTTGGATGAGTTGCGCCAAGTCTGTGAAGCCATTCCCAAGGTGAAAGATCAATCAGAAATGCTGGCAGTCATGGTCGAAGGTAGTAGACTTCGTGACATAAGTGATTTGCCTTTCGATATTGTTGTTTAGAGGTCAATCGTTGCATTCATTGGATTGTTGAAAAATCCCGTGCAATGGAATCCGTCAAATCACCACACCGTTGTATGGAGAGGAGTTTAAATCATGAGTAGCTCGATCCAACAATCCCTGCCCTTTGAAGAAGCAGTACACCTTGAAGGTCCTGGTCGACTCGGTCAGGCGAAGATCGAGTACGCCCCCGTCCAAAACATTCTGACGCGCGCAAAATGAAGCTTTTAGTGTCCTTCAAATGCACTTGCCGGATCTCGGTGAAGGAAAGGACGGCTTTGCTCCCCCTTTTGAAACCGAATGAAGGAAAATCCACGATGATTTTCAAAAAAAATTGCATGCTTGTGCTCTCAGGTCTCCACATCGTGGTCCACAAGCGTTCGATTGAAAGGCAAAGCAATGACTAAAAAGCCGAATCACTATCGCAGCGGATGGTTTATTTTCCGAGTCGGTAACATACGCCTCGGTATGTACCATCATGGTCTGGGCGATTGATAAAATTAAAGACAAGCGGGTGATACTCTCTCTTTTGCGGCATTGAATAACCCAGGAAATTCTCGCGGCTGTTTTGAGGTTTTATGAATAATGAGTCTTCCACAAGGTTTAAACCTCAAAAAACGCTATTGGGGCTGACACTTTTGGGCGAGAGGATATTTTTGCGCAACGGCAGGTCAAGTTATTGATGAAATGATTAAAAGTTATTTGGAGCATCATTTTGAATCGAATCCTGATGATGATTTTCAGACCGAAGCCTAAACGGGTCTGAAATGACCCGTATCCGTACTTTCAGTACTTGAGTTTAAACCCTCCATCTTCGGACGGTGTTTGTTTATTTTTTTTACGAATCCTGCATTTTTTCATTTGGAGGTTGACATTTTGCAAGATATATTGCCAAAATCATGCCTTTACTAAGTTGTTTTAGTGAAAGAAAAGGTTCCCGATCGATTGAGCAATATCGTGGAAGGACTTGAAAACGATCGGTCCTCTCCGGAAATCTTTTTTAATGATATTTAACTGAACGGGTTTTTCAGAGACCTGAATAGTTACGTTTTTACTTACTGAAATATAATTCATTTTAGCGTAACTTTTGTTAAAATACCTTTCCCTGGAGAAATTATTATGACGGATACGCCACATGCAACTCCTCAAGATCATAATCAGGATATGCTTCCTGCAAAGTTCGTTTTGAATAAATACCGGATCATTTTCGTAGCATTAACGCTTGTCGCGGTCGGCCTCGCCGCATGCGGCGGTGGAAAATCAGGATCGGATCCCCTTAGTAGCCTTGAAAGCATCAGAGAACTGACTGGCATGACGGCACCGGTAGAGAAGCCCGCGGCGCAAAAAGCACGAGCACCAGGTATTGCCTCGCGATCCGACTCTCTGATCATCTCTACGACGTACGTGGAAACGAGCGACGATGAACTTCCCACTTTTAGCTTCGGGGCGCAGTGCGCCGGTACTCGGTGCACGATATCGGAGCCCAGGATCGGATACGTCAGGACCGTTACCCTGTCTGAACTCGAGACCATAACCCTGTCTGAACTCGAGATCGTGGACGGCTCTCCTGAAGCAGTTGGAACCAAGCACGGCATCACCCTGATGTCGGTAACCGGCCGGCGCATGGACGATGAGTTCACTACGTTTGGAGCATGGATGGCGCATGGCGGGTTTCAGGTTGAGACCGCGCGTGTGGTAATCCCGGATGATATCAGGATGAACCTCGTCTCCGGCCTCGCTTTGGGTGATCTCACGGGCAGCCGTCCAAGAGGGAGCGCAACGTGGATCGGTCTTATGGTTGGAACGCCTGCCACAGGGGATAACCTCGGAGACAGGCTGCAGGGAGATGCGGCCTTGAACTACGACATGAGCGCCGGCGGTGGGCTCGACGTCGGTTTCAGCAGTATCAAGAACATCGACCGTGGCACGGCGCACACGACATCCACAGTGCTATTCGCAGACGTTCCAATCAGTTCGAGTGGGACGTTTGAAGCAGGCCATGCTGGCAACCGCATCCAGGGCGGTTTCTACGGTCCTGATCACATTGAGGCTGCTGGAATTTTCGAGCAGTCAAACATCGTCGGAGCCTTCGGAGCAAAACGATGATGAAAGAATCATTCACTAACGAAAATGCAAAGAAAGGGCTCAATTCTCAGAAGAAATCGGCTTGTTGGCTGGATCGATCAAAGGGTGACCGGTTGAAGAATTTGATGGTTTTTATATTTTGTGTTTCTTGGTCTCCTCGATTTTGTTGTGGTTCGTTTCAGTCTTTGTTTTGTTTTTCAAGATAGCGCTGAATCTCTTCCAGAGAAATCCGTTTGAGGATCTCAACGGGCGAAAGTCCTTTCAGGCGATCATCGGCCGAAAAGCGTTTGAGGACTTCATCAGTCGAAAAGCGTTTGAGGACCTCATCGGTCGAAAGCACACCCAAATGATCACGCACATAATCTTTTTGAAAATCTTCCATCGTATAGGCCATCTCTAATCCCTCCAATTGATAGTTCTCAAAGAGTTGATTTAATATCGTACTGATTTCCCGGGTATGCCCTCGGTATTGACGCGAGGCAAATTCCACTTCTCCGGGAATGCCACTGAATAAATGCCAAATCGCATTATGCTCCGCATGAGCGATCTCACTCAGTACAATCATCCGAATGAGATCACTCCCCCGCTGAATCTCATATGAAAGCGTTCTGGCTAGAAAGTTTGGAAAAGTAGCGTTTTTTTCTTATTCAAATCGATTTTACTTTCCTTTTCGCTTGTTTCTGAAAATGGCTCGTCAACCACGCCTTTACTATCCTGGCGCGCTTTAGCATGTGAATCTTCGTGGCCATGGAGGGCAAACCTTTTTTTCTGTCCTTCCTACTATCGACAATTTTATCACTTGCTCCCAGATGGTTCCCAATGCTTTGATCACCGGATTCACGCCTTTTGCTTAATGAGCAATCGTGTTCCTCCCTACTCTCTTCCTCTTTGAAGACAGATCATTCATCAAATGGATCGAGTTTATCAACTACCGGAGAATGAATTAACCCGAGTTCGACATAAATCTTCAATAATAGGAGTATTCTGGCGTTTATGTCTTTCCGGGCGCAGACCCGAAATCCAGATTTCAGTCTGGCTGCATACCTCTGGATTCCTGGTCAAGCCAGGAATGACACGTTTTCTCTACAGTCACGAAAGTCGAGTGAAGCCCGCGCGATGATTAGCCTGTTGGCTGTCGATTGGAAGTCCGCCACTATTCGAGTAGTCGGAAAATTTTAAATTGAGATGATTTGACGATCAGCTTTGCTATGCACCAGTTGCGACAACGATTGAAGGAATCCGAGGGTCTCCAAATTCAATTAGAGGAACTAAAACGTCAAATACTTGCTTGAAGTTTCAAACTTTCAGGCCTGACTCCTTTTTTTTCACTCCTATAAAGAATTTCATAAGGTGAAGTAGATGTCTGGCCTATGTAGTTCTGAAAACCGCCGTTATAGCCCATGTAAAAATTCCCGTCCAAATCGCTTGAGTAACCGGGGCGACTGTCTTTCTCAACTCGCTTTTGGTTGTCTACAAAATCGGACTGTATTTTTATTTCTCGTTTCTTCGCCATAACACTTTCCCTTTCAATCAGAAAATAAATCTAAATCAATTCTCTTTCATAGCTTTCCAACGCTTAAAAACAAAATCCACCATAAATTTATGAATCTCATATCCTCCATAATAATCATCTCTTAATTTTTGTACCATCGCAACATTAGGAGTCACAAAATTAGAAAGGTATAACTCATCAAAACGATCCAAATTTATACGATCCACAACAACTTTAATGATAGTATGTTGTTGATTGGACCCTGATAATAACACTAATTGATCATAACCATAAGAATCTCTTCTAATATCAAAGCTAATAAAATCCAAAGAGATTAATTCTTCTTCACGTACTAAACTGATAAGTTCCTTCCACTCTCGATCATAATAATATGCCCCTAATCCACAACGCTTATTCACATTATCACTCCATCGAGCCACTATTATCACTCTTGAATCATCAGGATATTTTTTCTCTTCGTAAAACCTTGAATGATAACCCATTATAGGTTGACCAGAAACATCATATTCCTCAATCTGTATCACGCAACCTTCAGGAAAAACTCGCTCAATTTTTTCAAAAAAAGTTAACTCCATATCAGGTTCAATTTCTGCCTCGACCACCTCAGGTAATACAGGAACTACCACTGAATCTTTGACAGTAGGAATTTGCTGAATACCATCATCCACTTGAACACCAGCAACCGGAGCAGTCTCTTGAACCGGCATCGCACAACCAAACAAAAAGACCACTACAAATAACAAATAAAAAATTCTCATAAAACTCCTGTTATCGTACCATTAATAAAAAGGGATTTGTAGGCCATGTGATCAATCATCAATAAACTCCCAACAAGTTGTGTTCGTTACTGCTTCAAATACATCACAAGCAAGTATTCTTGATGAACCGCCTTTATCATCTTCAATACTTAAATGATACTCTTCTCCATTCTTACATTTAACTGCAATATATAATGCAGCAGTATTCCAATCAATCCTTCTTATAAAATATTTCGTTACTGCACAAGAGACCCCAGACGCTGGACTAGCGAGCATAGTTAGAAATCGAATTTATTCTTTTTCGCTATCTCCATAAATTTGATAAAACCAGCGATTTGCATGAATTTGAGAAAACGATAATAAAATTGAAATCAACAGATAACAAATAATCTTTTTCATAACACATTCTAAAGGAACTGAAACGTCCAATACCTACTTGAAGTTTCAAACTTTCAGGCCTGACTCCTTTTTCATTATCACCGGATTCACGCTTTTTACTTAATGAGCAATCATGTTCCTCCCTGCTCTCTTCCTCTTTGAGGACGGATCATTCATCAAGAGGCTCGAGTTTATCAACTACCGGAGAATGAATTAACCCGAGTTCGACATAAATCTTCAATAATAGGAGTATCCTGGCGTTTATGTCATTCCGGGCGAAGACCCGGAATCCAGGTTTCAGTCTGGCTGCATACCTCTGGATTCCTGGTCAAGCCTGGAATGACACGTTTTCTCTGCAGTCACGAAAGTCGAGTGAAGCCCGCGCGATGATTGACCTGTTGGCATTCGATTGGAAGTCCGCAACAATTCGGGAGGTCGGAAACGTTTTCAATCGAGATGATTAAACGATTAGGTTTGGAGTGCACCGCTTGAGACCACGATTGAAGGAATCCGAAAGTCTCCAAATTCAATTAGAGGAACTGAAACATCAAATACTTGCTTGAAGTTCCAAACTTTCAAACCAGACCTTGGTACTCACCAATCCCCGCGATATCTGACCGGGTGGAACGATATTCCTTCATCCGGCATTATTTCCAATTTATTTAAATGTTCCTATTATTGAATCAGTCTTTTTATCATAGACCTCAATTGTAGTTGCCAAAATAAACATTCTGAAATTTTCATCTAATTCACTTCACCTGATAAAATAATTATACAATCATTACTACTGAATAGTCCTGAACGGCAATTTTTATTAAAATAATCCATAAAATTTTTTCGGCCAATTCGGCTTAATATATCGGCACTTGCTCGAAGTGTATATCCATCAGATTGTACATCAAAATAATCATTTACTGATAATTTATCAGCAAAATAACTTGTTGTTCCTGCAAATTTAATCTCGTATCCTATTGACGCAAAATCAAAGGTATAGTCCTTTAATGTGGTTCTAAAAGGTTCGGCTTGAATAATATTTACAAAAATTAAACCGATTAAAATATTTAAAGACAAATAAACGTTTCATATTGTATTCTCCATATTGAAGGTATTTCAAAATCGATCCAAAATTATCAATTCAAACTGAGATTGATTCTTTTTTTTTCTTAGGTTCAATTATTGCCAGGACACCACCTATAAAAGCTAAAACCATAAAAATCGCTACTATCGTACCACCTAAAATTGCACCTACAATCGCACAAAGACATGTTATAATTCCCGGGATTCGGCTGTTTGAAGTTAAAGTAATTGCTCCCATAACTATGGTAAGAAAAGAAAAGAGAACTCCACCCCAGCCGAGACCGATTACTGTATTCGCCCCTTCCGCTTGAAAGGCACCGCCTATTCCACCTATGAATAAAGTTGCACCGGCAGCAAATACACTGAAAATACCTGCAATTATTGCAATAATTCCTCCTGCTTTTCTCATATCATCTCCTTTCTGTTATTTTTGCGTCAATAGAATCCATTCGATTCTGCCAGAAGTTCTACTTCACGAATTATTTTCTCCTTTTGAAATCTTCTTTGATGACCCGGAACACGTATCTCATCTCGTCCTCAGACTTTTTCCCGAAACGTTTTGCCATCCTGTAACCGAGATTAGTCCACGTCAATTTTTTTAATGCCAGTTTCCCAATTTCTTTTTTATTTAAAATTAGATTATTCCAAGAAAAAATAAAATTTTCTAAATGCTTATTAGTTGGATTTTTGTTCGTAACATCCTTTACAAACTCTTTATCCAAAGCCAAGCGTTCCAGTTCAGCCAACACTTGCAGGTGAGTCACTTCTCGATTCAATTTGACCTCTTTTCACAATTCATTTTTTACTATTTCCTGAATAATTTTTTTAAATCTCTTAAATTCAATCTTTAATTCTTGTATAGTTTTATCTAATTCAACCATGTTCTTTCTGGAATTCATTTTAAATTCTTCATACGTCATATCAGGATCATATGTAGGTGATAATCGGACACTAATAAAAAGAAGAACAAATGAACAAATAAAAACAACAAATGCTCGCTTTCGAGTTGGCAAGTACAAACGAGAAATGGGGTACAACATACAAATAAACGATATTATACTAATGATCATAAAGACAAATACTAAAATAATACTTATTTCTTCCATTGTAGGTGGTAATTGGACACTAATAAAAAAAAGAACAAATGAACAAATAAAAACAACAAATGCCCGCTTTCGAGTTGGCAAGTACAAACGAGAAATGGGGTACAACATACAAATAAACGATATTATACCAATGATCATACAGACAAATACTAAAATAATGCTTATTTCTTCCATAAATTACCTGTTTTTATTACAACCTAAATTGAGCGATTCTTTTCAAGAAATGGATTTTTCAGATGATTATTGTGCCCAAGGAATCGAATCATTGAGATATAAGCATTTGATCATCAAATTCATGGAAGTTCGGGTCAGAATGGATCTCAAGTTGATGTTTTCGGCTGTGGGGAAACTTCATTTCTCATGCTATGCACACACTCATCCTCAGCCAGGCGTTCCAGTTCAGCCAACACTTGCAGGTGAGTCACTTTTCGATGCATTTTGACCTCTTTTCACAATTCATTTATTAGTATTTCCTGAATAATCTTTGCTTCACGGCATTCTTTATCTCGTGTTACTTCTTCCAAGCGCTTTAATTCTTTTATCGTGGAGACAGCGAAAATGACTTATTTCCCGGTGAATTTGAATTCCGTTCTTTTCAGGTATATATTCATGATTTATCTGAATATTCATCAGCCAGGATGCGATAGGCATAGTCAATGTCTTCCGGATCTTGAGTTTTAAAATACCTGCCCATTTCGTAACCCAGACTGATCCACGTAATATAATTTAAATCAACCGTATCCAATCTTTTCCCTTTCCAGCCATCACGGAATGCTGATTGTTTATCCTCCGTAGGTGGCTCACGATTATCGGCAAATTTTTCCTCTTGTAATTCCCGAAGACGATTTAATACATTTTGATATCTCATTATTCCCTATTATTTTTTGAATATTCATCAGCCAGGATGCGATAGACATAGTCAATATCTTCCGGATCTTGAGTTTTAAAATACTTGCCCATTTCGTAACCCAGACTTTTCCACGTGAGGTTATTCGGATTTAATCTTGATATTCCTTTTCCAAACCATGCTTGTCGAAATGCTGATTGTTTATGCTCCGTAGGTGGCTCACGCTTTTCGACAGGCTTTTCCTCTTTTAATTCCTGAAGACGATTTAAGATTTCTGAATATTTCATAATTCTCCTTTATCTTTAAGATTTTTCCTTAGGATTTTAAGCAGATATAAAACGTTTTGATATCTGCTTGGTACTCCTTAGAATTAAGATTTGAATATAAAAAAACACTTGAAAAAATTTGCAAAAGGAGATTGAGCTGGGTTAGTATTTTTGATTGCCGAAAGGAGGATATAAAAAAAGCCCGTCTTCCCTCATGGGAAAATTCTTGAAAAACATTGCCGTGTTTCTCAAGGATATGATGGGTGTCCTGCTCCTCCTTTGGCCTTCTTGCTTTCCTGTCATTTCCTCCCTTTCATCGATGACCGGGCGGCCAACTCACTGGGTCTTTCCCTTTTTACCAGGTTATCGATGACGCCAGCAAACTTGGTTTCCGTGTTGGTGAACCTTTTGTTAAGGAAAAAGAAGTTAAGAAATCTGGTTCAATTTATCTTTCAGATCCGATACCTGTTCCGATGAAATTGGAATTGAAAATTCCCCATAAGGAATATTTGACATGGGTACAGGATGAGAGAGTGGCTTCCTGGGCCGAATCAAAAGCATTTTAGAATTTTCTTCATCTTCTTTAATACTGACATCTGCTTCAAATTTAACATTCAACGTTACTTGTGAATTTTTATCCATATTTATCTTCTTTTTTTTTGAAATCGATATTGATTAATTTTTCTCTGTACTTTTGAAGGAGTTGAGTAAAACCCGCACGATGATTGGCTCGTTGGCTTTCGATTGGAAGTCCGCAACGATTTGGGAGATCAAAAAATTTGCAATCGAGATGATTCTATGATCAGCATTGGAATTCGTCGGTTGAGACCAAGATTGAAGGAATCCGAGGGTCTCCAATTTCAATTAGAGAAACTGAAACGTCAAATACTTGCTTGAAGTTTCAAACTTTCTGGCCTGCCCCCTTTTCAATATGAAAACTAAAGAGATTTAAAGACCTGTAATGAATAGAATGAAATAACCATCATATTTAATTAATTTTTCAATTCCATAAGTAGGGATGCCTATAGTAAAATCAGAACGAACCTCCATAGAATTTGTTTGAGTAGGAACGTCATTAATATAAACACCAAAATAACCGATTGATAGAGGTCTTTCATACGGAATTATTTTGAATCGGATTTTAAAATCTGATAATTGAATAAATGATGCAGCAGATGATTCAAAAAAACTTTCCATTTTCACACGTAGTTCGGGGGGGAAATGTAAACCTAGCGTCCTAACGCCTTCATCATTAGGGAAATAAGTAATATTAATTATTTCTTCATCAACATATTTACCATCCCTTTCTTTATCTAAAAAAGCGGGAATCGAAAAAGAGACCATATGTTTAAATAGTCCTTTTTCTTCACATCCTAAATATTCTGCCCCTTTGAAAATAAAAGGAATTTTTGCTTGTAATTCAAAAACTGTATCTTCTGGCAAATTACTTTTGCTCTTAGTACATCCCTGAACTTCAATATTCATAATTCCATTAACCTCTATCGGATCTGTCCCTTCTTTAGCAAAATTAGCGAGGTCGATTTCCATAAATAAATCTAGATCACAACCTGAAATCAAAACTACAATTAATAACAAACCCAATATGCTGAAAATTGACTTTTTCATATCAAACTCCAAATATAATTTATCAAATAATACTTAAAAAGTTTGCAAAACAGGATTGACAGGGTTAGTATTTTTGGTTGCCAAAGGAGGAAATAAAAAAGCCCGTCCTCCCTCTTTGGGAATTTCTTGAAAAACATTGCCGTGTTTCTCAAGGATATGATGGGTGTCCTGCTCCTCCTTTGGCCTTCTTGCTATCCTGTCATTTCCTTCCTTTCCTTAAAGACCGGGCGGTAAACTCACCGTGTCTTTCCCTGTTTACCAGGTTATCGATGTTGCCAGCAAACTTGGCTTCCATCTTTGTAAATCTTTCGCAATCTCTTCCGCTTTCCGATGAATCATTTCAGAAATTTTCTGTCATTGAAATTGTTAAAAATTGTATGATTGAGTACTGAATACGACAAATTCCTTCATTTCATTTGATAACAAAACCCTTGTCCCGTAATGGGGTATTCTTACAGAGAACTCAGAATTCAGTGTAGTATCTATAAATTGGTATGGTTTATCATTCAAATACACTCCCATTCCTTTTACATTCAATGGAGTCAAATCGGGTAAGATTTGGAATTTTATATTAATATCATCCATTTTTATTTCATCAGACGCAGATATTAACAAATTCAATTTCCCTTTTAATCCTGGAGGAAATGAAAAAATTAATTCTCTTTCACCATTTTCAAGTTTAAAATATTCTAAATTTGATATTTCATCATCCACTGGTTTGTCATTGTCATTATTATCAATATAAACTGGAATTTCAAATAACAAGTAATAGTCAAAACCCGAACGATCACAATCCTCATATTTTGCCCATTTGAAGACATAAAGTAATTGTTCTTTTAATTTACTGACATCATCACTATCACACACATTAACTTCCACTGCCAATCGACCTTTTATAAGAGTTGATTTACCATCATCAGTAAATAGATTGAGATTAACTGGTATATCAATAAAAATATCACAACTGGCTATAACTAAAGATATTACTAGTAATTTTATACAACAAACAATCTTCCTCATAAGACATTCTCCATGAAAATAATTGCAAATGAATATGGTCAGCATAGTAAAAATTGAAATTGTTCTTGAAGCTATTCAATTTGAAGAAAAAATTATTTTTGGCTGAGCTGCTTGAAATCGGATTCGCCCAACGTTTAGCTTCAATTGTTTTTTTTTGGAAAAATCCCCAGCTCAATCAACAAACTATCATCTCCTCTAAGACGAATGCATTTGCCAAGCAAGCATCAACTGCAATGCGCGCTTCTGCAAAACCGGATCTTTAGGAGCTTTTATCCTTCCTTCAGAATCAAATACAATTCCTAATGATGGATATTGAAAAAATCTCTCCAAATCTGGATCAAAATCAGGCTTAAGATCGCCTTTATAACCATCCCACAGGACCAAAGGCGGTAGATCCGCGTTCAATTCAAGCTCCGTCCACATGGGCGAGTGATCGCTCACCCCCGACTTCCGGTATTTGTGGCAGTAACCGCAGGCTTTGAGATCGAAATGTCTCGATACGAAAGTGTGGTCGTAACATTTCGGAGAGCCTTTTGTGACGTGGGTGACTGGGGTTCTGGCAAAACCGTGGAGAGCGCGATAGGCGTCGCGCAGACCATGCCGTGATGCGCCGGCGAGGACGGAACGCACAGGGTCGTCCCATTCCTTACCCGAACCCCTGCGACCGTAACCGTCTGCCCATTCTTTGCAAAGGTATGGGACCCCATTTTTGTCTATATTTTCGCCCCAAGTCACAACCTGTCCGGAACTGCGAAATTCTCGCGGCTCATTGAAATCACCGGTCAGGATTCGTGGCGAGTCGTTCCCCTCGCGAAGCGCCGCCAACAAGACGTTGAAGGTGTCGATTTTCGACCAGCCATTGCCGGAACCATTGGGGATGTGGACCGTGAAGAGCTCGACGTCTCCCTCCGGTAGTTCGATCATCGCTCGCCCCAGTATCTCCGGGTAAGGCGCACCCTTGCGCCATGTATCGTCGACAGGACTTAATGGCCACTTGCTCGCGATGAGACATTGATATTTCTTCTTATACTTAATCAGCCATTTTGGATTATCAGGCGCATCTTTGCCGCTGTTCAAGGAGTGTTTGAGTCCAAGTCCGGCGAGGCACTTCGCCATCTCATCCGCGAGCTCCGACTTGACCTCCTGCAATGTGACCAGGTCCGGCTTTACGGCGCCAATGGCTTTAACAACCAGATGTAAGTTTTTAGGCAAGGTATTAAATTTAACGTTCCAGGAAAGTAGTCTCATGAAAGGCTCACGTGCTTATCCAGTGAAATTCCATGGCTGTTTGTATGCAAAGAATTCAGGGTTCCCATCCAATCATCGATACGATATTCTCCCGCCAATACAGGCGAGGGATTCTTTTTTCTCATCACTTAGCGACCTTTCTTGCAACTCGGAAAACTATAAAAAGTTTGCAAAACAGGATTGAGAGGGTTAGTATTCTTGGTTGCCAAAGGAGGAAATAAAAAAGCCCGTCCTCCCTCATGGGGAAATTCTTGAAAAACATTGCCGTGTTTCTCAAGGATATGATGGGTGTGCTGCTCCTCCTTTGGCCTTCCTATTATCCTGTCATGCCTTTCCTTTCATTGAAGACTGGGTGCCAAACTCATCTGGTTTTGATCTGGTTGCCAGGTTATTGATGAGGCCAGCCAACCTGATTTCAATGTTGGCGAAGCTTTTGTTTGAGGTTTTGTCACCTGGTCCCATATTGTCAAACTTGTCACCCAATCGTCGGAATCCCTGATCCGAGTTGGCTGTCCCACCGACCGAGTGTTTCCCTTTGAAGATGGCATACGTGGTTCATGCGCGTGTATCTTCTTCCTGGAATTTCATTTTTACGTGGCAATCTGTTTCTCGATGGCGCTGTGATAAAAAGGTTGCATTCGACGTCCGTATGGGGACGCCGGGTTATAGCAACGCAACCTAATCTAGGAGGAAGGCCCGACTATTTGTCCAGAATGGAGTGGCCAAACTCCAATCAGATTAGGGACTATTCTATTCATCGGGTAACCCGACAAATAAATTAAGTCGCGTTGCTGTTCACACTATGAATGAATGATTTAGAGATGTCAATATACTTTTCCAAAAAAATATAATCTTTATTTTACGAAAAGACGCTCGACTCCGGTGAGCATTACTGAGTGGAAGGCAATTGCCTGGAAATATCAATGTCCCGGGGCCTATGGACTCCGCAGACGGTCGTTTACATATTATCCATTACATTCCCTATGATTTGATCCTGGTACGCTTTGGTGTGAGTCCGTAGATCCTCTCTATGTCATTCCTGTGCAAGTGGGAATCCAGGGAATCGAAATGACCCCTGGATTCCGGGTCTTCGCAAGGAATGACACATTCTTGGATTCGGGGTCTTCGCCTGGAATGACATCCTCCTGGATTAGCGGTATTCGTTTGGAAAGACACGTTCATGGATTCCTGGTCTGTGCAAGGAATGACACATTCTTGGATTACTGGTCTGTGCCAGGAATGACACATTCTTGGATTACTGGTCTTCGCCAGGAATGACACATTCTTGGTGTGGTGTTTTTCGCTTGGAATGACACGTTCCTGGATTACTGGTCTTCGCCAGGATTGACATCCTCCTGGATTAGTGGTATTCGCCAGGAATAACACATTCTTGGATTAGTGGTATTCGTTTGTAATGACATGTTCCTGGATTTCTGGTCTTCGCAAGGAATGACACGTTCCTGGATTCCTGATCTGTGCAAGGAATGACAACGCTGCGAATAGCCGGAAGGGTTTCTGCCTCAGCGGACGAATTTGCGGACGAGATTGAGGGGTTGCGCGTTGCCGGCGGTTGGAAGCACCACCAGGCTGCTCGCCTGGCAGTTGGGAATCGGTTGGTGGCGGATATTCTTCAAGTCACCCGCGGGCAAAGGGATGGTGCTTCCATCAAAGGAAAGAATTTCAAGAAAGTCCTGGTAGCAGAACGGATTTTGCGCGAGCAGGGTCATGTAACGAGATTTTACTTCAACCAGGGTTCCCGCCATTTCATAGCGTGCATTGTTTATTCCCAGCCCTTCATTGTCGTTATAAATACTGTCCGCACCTGCAGGCTGCGTCAAGGAGCCTTGCGTATACGGGCGGTGAGGGACTTTTTCCAGTTCCGCGGACAGGGGGGGCAGGTCGACCTCCATTTCCCCTGGTCGTTCCCGGTACTTTCTCAATGCGGCGGCATAGGTCCGGACGGTCGTGGCCACGTAGAGATTGCTTTTCATGCGTCCTTCAATTTTGAGACTGCAAACCCCCGCCTTCACGAATCGAGGGAGGAGTGCCAGACCCTGTAAATCTTTGGAACTCATGAAAGTCGTTTTCTCGAATGAAGGGTCCCGTCCGCGCTCTTGATCTTTTTTATTCTCCCGGATGGAATAAGAAAAGCGGCAGCTTTGCGCGCAACCTCCTCGATTGCTGTCCCGGCCCAGGGTGTAATTGGAAATGGTGCAGTTGCCGGAATAGGCCATGCACATCGAGCCGTGGATGAACATTTCCACTTCGATGCCGGCTCGTTCCCGGATGACCCGCGCCTGGTCGATGGAAAGTTCACGTCCCAGAACAATACGCTTCACTCCCAGGTTTTTCCATAGCACGGCCGCCTGGGAGTTCAAACAGGAAGCCTGGGTGGAGAGGTGGATGGCGAGGTTGGAATGGCGTTGCGCCACCGAAAGCATTCCCGCATCCGAAACGATCACGGCGTCGACACCGCAAGATTCCAGAAATTTGACGTAATCCGGGAGATCGAGCAACTCTTCATCGTGGGGGAAGGAATTCAAAGTAACGTAAACTTTCACGCCTCGTTGTTGGGCAAACGCGACTCCTTCCTCCATGTCCTCGTCCGAAAAATTATCCGTCCCGGCACGCAAGCCGAAGCAAGGCCCGGCCAGGTAGACCGCATCCGCTCCGTACAATACGGCAATTTTCAATTTTTCCAGGTTGCCGGCCGGTGCCAGCAATTCGGGGATTGCCTGGGGCTTCATTCCAAGTCTCGATTGTCGGCGTAATTTAACCTGGGTTCGATGTTACTCTTCGAATCCGAGTGTCCTTTTGAGTATGTCATTCTCTCCCAATCGGGAAAGCAGATTTTGGTTGCGCTGAATCTCCCTGGATTCCTGGTCAAGCCAGGAATGACACGGAATAAGAAAACAAACCGGCCCACGGCCTACTCGAACGATTCCTGCGCAGACAGCAATTGGTGGAGTCGTGTTCGCAAATCCCCTTGGAAGCGAGGTCCGAGTTGGCTGATGACCAAGGCCGCCATGGCCGCCGCAATTCTTCCGCTTTCCAGGATGTTCTTGTTTTGCGTGATTCCATATAAAAACCCGGCGGCAAAGGCGTCTCCCGCTCCCGTGCTGTCCACCACCGGCAAAGAAAAGGGGTCGACATAGGTGATCCGACCCCGGTGAGCAATCAAGGCGCCCCGGGAACCCATCGTCATGGCCACCGTTTCGACGTGTTCATTCAAGCGTTGCAACGCATCCTGTGAAATCGCGCTCCCCGTCAAACCAAAGGCCTCTTCCTGGTTGCAAAACAACAACTCCACGCAGTCCCGGCACAGTTTATTGAATTCGACCGCATTACGTTCCACGCAAAAAGGGTCGGAGAGGCTGAGGGAAATCTTCACGCCATATTCCCTGGCTTGGTCGATGGTACGGAGGATTGCTTCTTTTTGCGCGTCCGTGTCCCAGAGATAGCCTTCGATGTACAGGATTTGAACCGCCTTCAGCAAATCCCGGGAAATATCGCGGAACTGAAAATTTTGCGAAATCCCCAAGTGCGTGTTCATGGTTCGCGAAGCATCATCCGTTACCAGGATGAGACTGCTCCCCGTCGCTCCTTCGCTTTCTCCCAAGGAGGGAACCACCTCCGCTTTGACCAGCCTGGTCTTGTAAATCGTTCCGTATTCATCCCTGGCGATTTTCCCGCCAAAAACCGTGGCTCCTCCGAGTTGCGCCATTCCGATCATGCTGTTGGCGCAAGAACCACCGGGCGTGTACAAGACTTCCAGGTCGTTTTTCTTCAATTCTGAAAGGATCTTTTGCTGTCTTTCCAAATCGACCAGGTACATGCGGTTTTTCTCCAACCCCTGCGCATCCAGAAATTGATCGGGAACGTGAGCGAGCAAGTCGACCAGGGGATTGCCTATACCAAATACGTCGAATGTTTTCATGGATGGTTGAACCGGTATGTCTCGGGAATGGGATAGCGCATTACGGCAAGAGCCGGGAAGAACGGTACCCACCGATGCGCCGGGTTACCCTGCCGTCCCCGCGAGCGCTCAACCCGCCCTGGCCCGTCTGCCTGTGGATTTGTGCATGACCAGTTTGGGGGATGCTTTTTGAGAAATGGTCGATTCCGTCACCACGCATTCCTTGATATCCGGGTTCGATGGGATGTCATACATGATGTCGAGCATGATGTTTTCCAGGATGGAACGAAGTCCCCGGGCTCCTGTTTTTCGCTTGATGGCTTCCCGGGCGATCGCCTGGATCGCGTTTCGAGTGAAGGTCAACTCCGCATCCTCCAATTCAAAAAGTTTCTGGTACTGTTTCAAAATGGCATTTTTGGGCTCTTGAAGGATTTGAACCAGGTGGTGCTCTCCCAAGTCTTCCAGGGTGGTAATGACCGGCAAGCGTCCGATGAATTCGGGAATCAGTCCATATTTCAGCAAATCTTCGGGTTCCAGATGCTCGAAGGTTTCATAGTTGGATTGTCCTTTCGTGTTGGGAATCGACGCGCCGAAGCCGATGGAATGGTCTCCGATCCGTTTGTTGATAATCGTGTCCAAACCAATAAAGGCCCCTCCACAGATGAAAAGGATATTGGTGGTGTCCACTTGCAGGTATTCTTGTTGGGGGTGTTTGCGCCCTCCCTGGGGAGGGATGTTGGACACCATGCCTTCTATGATTTTCAGCAAGGCTTGTTGCACTCCTTCGCCGGACACGTCCCGGGTGATGGAGGGGTTTTCGGTTTTACGCGTGATTTTGTCGATTTCATCGATATAAACGATTCCTTGTTCCGCCCGTTCGATATCGTAATCGGCATTCTGCAGCAATTTGAGGATGATATTTTCGACGTCCTCTCCCACGTAACCCGCCTCCGTCAAAGTCGTCGCATCGGCCATGGCGAAAGGCACGTTGAGAATCTTGGCCAGGGTTTGAGCTAACAACGTTTTCCCGGTACCCGTCGGACCAATGAGGAGAATGTTGCTTTTTTGCAGTTCGACGTCGTTTCTGTTGAAATTCGCCTGACAGCGTTTGTAATGGTTGTGGACGGCAACGGCCAGCACTTTTTTCGCTTTTTCCTGTCCCACCACGTAGTTGTCCAGCACCGATTTGATCTCGACCGGAGTCATCAGGAGTTGACGACGGTCGATGACCTGGTCCCGGTGCCATTCCTCTTCCATGATGTCGTTGCAAAGCTCGATACATTCGTCGCAAATGTAAACCGTCGGTCCGGCAATGATTTTCTTCACTTCATCCTGGTTTTTTCCACAAAATGAACAGCGCAGGTGGTTGTCTTTTTGGTTTTTCATAAATCGAATTTCCTTTCCACGCATTCGCGGAGATCAGTTCAATCCTTATTCCTCGGAATATCCCGGCTCACCATGACCGCGTCGACCAGGCCATAAGATCTGGCTTCTTCGCTGGAGAAATAATAATCACGCATGGTATCGCTTTCAATTTCCCTCAGGGTCTTGTCGGTATGCCTGGCCAGGACTTCGTTCACCGTCGTTTTCAAGCGTATCATTTCTTTGGCTTGAATGTCGATATCTTCCGCCTGCCCCGAAAATCCCCCGGTGAGTTGGTGGATCATGATTCGCGCATGGGGCAACGCATACCGCTTGCCTCGCGTACCCGCCGCCAGGAGAATCGCTCCCATGCTCGCCGCTTGTCCCAAGCAAATGGTCTGGATGTCCGGCCTAAGATATTGCATCGTGTCATAAATGGCAAGCCCGGCGGTGACGAATCCCCCCGGACAATTGATGTAGAGAAAAACGTCACTTTCCGGATCTTCCGCTTCCAGAAAAAGCAACTGGGCGATCATCAGGTTGGCGATGTTGTCATCCACGGGCGTCCCCAGGAAGATGATACGATCTTTCAGCAAACGCGAATAAATATCATAAGCGCGTTCGCCACGATTCGTTTGTTCCACCACCATCGGCACTAAAGACATAGGGTTTTCTCCTTCCCGGTTTTACTCCGCAGACCGTCCCTGAAGACGATCGACTATGAAATCGAGCACTTGCTCTTCGGAAATCTGTTGATAGATTTGACGATAAAAATAAGGACCGACCGCACTTTCGAAGAATTCATTGGGATGGACCCCCCAAAGCTGCGCCATTGCCGTGTATCGCTTGGCAACCGCCTCTTCATCGGGTTGCAAAGACTCCGCCATGGCGATGTTTTGAAGGATATACTCCGTGCGCAACTGCTTTTTGTAACGATCCAATTCCTCCTCTTCCGATTCCCTCGGCTTCGCTTCGTCGTCCTCCTTCTCCGACTTGCGCCGCTCCTTTTCGATATCTTTTTTCCGGTTCTCGATCAATTGTTCCGGCAATTCGAATTCATCATAACACTCGAGCAATTGCTTTTTCAATTCCTGGTGATTCGTAAAACGCCATGCACTCGCCTTTTCTTCTTTCATATTATTGATCACGTACTGTCGGAATTCTTCTTCATTTTCCGAGTCTTCAAAGCGCCTGAAAAAGTCGGCATTCAATTCCGGAAGGATCACCTTTTCCACTTTTTTCAAGGTCACATCAAAACTGGCAGTTTCTCCGATATGTTCCGGCGTGGAGTCATCGGTGATTTCAAACGAGAAAGTCTTGCGTTCCCCGGACTTCATGCCAATCACATTGTTTTTGAATTCGTGTACGGCGGATTCATTCAGTTTGAGCGTGAGATCTTTTTCTTCCCTGATTTCATCTCCAATCTTCCGGGTCATGTCGAATGTGATCTGGTCTCCTTCTTCCGCTGTGCTGTCTTCGGGTTTGGTTTCATAAATGCTGTGGGCGTCTCGCAAATCGGCAATCGATTTCTCTATTTCTCCAGGTTCCAGGACGATCTCCTGCTTCTCCAGTTGCAGTTTTTTATAATCGACGATTTCGAGTGCGGGTTGCACTTCGAAGGTCAATTTGAAATTCATTGGTTTTTTCGCGGCAAATGACAGGTCTGAAATGATTGCCTGCGTTGCCGGGTGCAGCTTCATTTCGTCGACAACCTGGTTGAAGTATCGTGGGATCACATTTTCCCGCGCTTCCACGGCCATTTGTTCGCTGAAGCGTTTCAAAAGCCATCCCTTGGGGAATTTTCCAGGACGGAACCCACGCAGGGTGACGGTTTTCAATTGGGAAAAAACCTCGTCATAAGAGGGCTTTATCTCCTCAAAGGGAATCTCGATGACGAGTTCTCGTTTCAGTTTTCCTAAATCGTTCAGCGTTTTGGTCATACCTTTCACTGGGAGAATAGAGTCTGGCGCGTTATCCTCTCGGACCAGGCCTCGGAATTAATTATAATGATAATTGCTCCAAAAAATGCATTAAGCTAACACGAACTCGACAAACTGCCAAACAGAACTGCGTTTCTTCATTATTTATTGCTTTGCATCGCTGGTGAGGATCGGTTATATTTTTACCAACACCGACGTGGCAAGGATCCCGTCGGGAGCGGAGCTTTCTAATCGTGGAAAAACGCGTCACGCGTAACAAGGGGATGGTTGTATGAAACTCGATACGCGAGAATTGAGAAACACGCTGGGGTGTTTTGCTACGGGCGTAACCATCGTCACCACCGCCCCGGAAGGCCTTGACCCGATCGGAATCACGGCCAATTCCTTCGCCTCCGTCTCATTGGAACCTCCCCTCGTTTTGTGGAGCCTGGCGCGGGATTCGTCCTCTTACGAGACCTTTGCGATCGCCACCCACTACACGGTCAATATCCTCCGTGAATCCCAAGTGGCGCTATCCGTCCGATTCGCGGATCCCGACAACCACCGTCACCTCAACGGACTTTCCTGGCGATATGGAGAGAACGGATGTCCGACCATACCGGGTTCTCTGGCTACCCTCGAATGCGAAATCCGCACGCGTATTGATGGGGGAGATCACGTGATCCTGCTGGGACGGGTGTTACGATTTGAACAGGGAGAAGGCAAGCCCTTGCTGTTCGCGCAAGGTAAATATGCCAACCTGGCGTAGGGATGGACGACTCTCCAACCCTCGAAGATTTCAATCGCCATCATAACCGTGACGACGGGCGTTGTCCAAACAGGCTTCCCGGGTGGGAAAACCGGTATGAGAAGACCCGACAATCTGGTCATCCAGGTCGGATCGACGCCAGCGCCATTTCTGCGAAGTGTCCTGGTAAAAATTCCAATGATCCCGGAAAGAGATGCCTTCTTTTCTGAACTGGTTGATGGCTTTACCGAAATGCTGGCTCAAATCTTCCCATGCTTCTTCAAAACTGCTGGCTATTTCCTGCCATGCGGCCTTGCTTCCGATTTTTTCCAGGCTTCCTCGAGCCGTTTCCCATTTATTCTCCAGGACGGACAAATCCTTCTTCACCCGTTCCTGGGCCTCCGTCAACATGGTCTGGGAAATCACGGTCAATTTTCCTATCCGCTCCTTCATGTTGTGCAAGACCGTTTCTTTTTCCTTTTTAATTTTATCTTTTGCTTCGTGCTCACTCATAAATGCTCCTGGTTCTGATGATTATCCGAGAATCCCGTTTTTTCAACGAATGCTGACATTTTATCAAATCCCCTGGGAATTCCAAGCATGAACTTCATAAGAACGGAGACGCTTCATGGACCAATGCCGAATGCTCTTCCTGAAATCGGTTACCTCGCCTTGTCCTCCCATCAGCACGGTCGTTCTGTCCTCCCATCGCGAACCTCTCCTTGTGCTCCCATCGGCATCGTCGCCTTGTCATTCCTGGCTTGACCAGGAATCCAGTGTTGGTAAGGATTTCCTGGATTCCGGGTCTGCGCCAGGAATGACACACTCCTGGATTCCCGATTGCAGGGGCCAGGACATTTTCGTTCCCCTGGATTCCGGGTCTGGGCCAGGAATGACTCACTCTTAGATTCCTGGTCTGCGCCAGGAATGACTCACTCTTGGATTCCGGGTCTGGGCCAGGAATGATACTCTCCCGAAAACGTCCTTTACTCAGCTTTTTTCCCGGGTCACCCGGATAAAAGGTTGTACCAGCAATCCGGGTAATTTCAGGGAACCGGGTTCACGGAACTCTTTCAGCCCGATGCTCATTCCTTCATGACCCGCTTCCGGTTGATCCCGGTAGGTGCCGAACAAACGGTCCCACCATGGAAAATTGAATCCATAGTTGCTGTCGGTCTCGTATGGAACGACGGAGTGATGAACCCGGTGCATGTCCGGAGTGACAATGAATTTCCGCGCGATACGATCCACGTTCAATGGAAGAAAGAAGTTGCTGTGATTGAACATGGAGGAGCCATTGAGCAGGATTTCAAAAATCAAGACGGCCAGGACCGGGGCGCCGATGAGAATTATCGCCACTATTTTGATCAACAGGGAAAGCAATATTTCAAAGGGATGGAAACGCACTCCCGTCGTCAAATCAAAATTCAAATCCGTATGGTGGACCCGGTGCAGTCTCCAACAAAGCGGTATTTTGTGGAAGAGCACGTGCTGCCCATAGATCAAAAAATCCAGGAAAAGAATAGCAACCACAATTTTGATGGGTTCCGCTGCCTCCACTTGTTGCAGGAGACCCCACTGCCGCTGTTCGGCAAGGTGGGCGACCACAACGGGAGTGATCCAACCCAGAAACCAGACCAACAATGCGTTCAACAGCGTCAATCCCAGGTTGCTGCGCCAACGGGATGCTTTGGAAACCGTCGGAACCAGGCGAGGCTTCAGTAATTCACCGAGGGCCAGTATGAAAAAAAGCCCCAAAAAGCAGCCCAGGCGGATTGCGCTTTGATGGTCCGTGATATAGATTTCCACTGCGTTCTTTTCAATTTGGCAAGAATGTCGATGAATACTAAATATCGAACCGATCCACCTTTGTCAAAATCCACCCCTGTGGAGAATCGACTCGATTGGCTACTTCGTATTTCTTCATGATAGCATTTCCACTCAGAATTGTCGCAAGAGTGATGATCTGGAAAATTTTCTTGAATTTTTTTTAAAAATCACCAATAGTAATTCTTCTAAATTCTAATCTCGAACTCGGGTTAAATACATAGGAATCGACGAAAAATGGTAGGAATCACTTCGTTTGGCGGTTACATCCCCCGTCTCCGTTTGACGCGCAAATCCATCGTGGACGCGCACTTGTGGTCGGACCCTTCGCTCCGTGGTAAAGCCAGGGATGAACGTTCCATGTGCAATTGGGACGAGGATTCGGTGACGATGGGTGTGGAAGCGGCCCGTGATTGTTTGTCGACAGGAGTGGCAAATCCCGATGCGATTTATTTCGCCTCGACCAGTATGCCTTTCCAGGACCGGCAAAATGCGGGAATCCTGGTAGAGGCTTTGACTCTTGGAGAAAATATGGCCTCCCTGGACGTGACGGCTTCCCAACGGGCAGGCACTTCGGCCTTGATGCAAGCGCTCGCTGCCGTGAAAGGGGAAACCTACCGCAACATTATGGTAGTCGCTTCGGAACACAGGAAAACCAAAGCAGCCAGTCCCCAGGAGTTGACCTTCGGAGATGGAGCGGCTGCCGTCACCGCAGGCCATGAACGGGTCCTCCTCGAATACGTGGGTGGGCATTCCACCACGGTTGATTTCGTAGACCATTTCCGTGGAGAAGGGCAATCTTACGACTATGCCTGGGAAGAGCGCTGGATCCGGGACGAAGGGTACGGAAAACTCATACCCCGCGCCATCGACGAAGCACTGGCCAAAACCAATTTAACGTCCTCCGCTGTCTCTCGTTTCGTCCTTCCCGGCGCCATCCGCCGCGCGGTGGACTCGGTCGCCAGAAAGACGGGCATTTCCATGGAATCCGTTTGTGACAACTTGAGCAAAACTTGTGGAGACACCGGGGTGGCGCATCCCTTTCTCATGCTTTTACATGCCCTCGAAGAGGACCTTCAAGCAGGCGAAATCATTATGGTTGTTGGGTTTGGCCAGGGCTGTGACGTGTTGATTTTCCGGGTCAGTGAACACCTCGCTTCCTTTCAAAAAGCAGGAGGCATTCAAGCTTCCCTCTTGAATCGCCAGCAAGAGAACAACTACCAACGCTTCCTGGCTTTCAACGGATTGATTGCCCTGGAAAAAGGTATGAGGGCGGAGCGGGACAATAAAACCGCCTTGAGCGTACTCTACCGCAAACGGGATATGCTCCTCGGACTGACAGGCGGCCTCTGCTCAAAATGCGGCACTCCTCAATTTCCGCGCAGCGAAGTCTGCGTGAATCCGGATTGTAACGCGCCGCATTGTCAGGAACCCTACAGTTTCGTCAATGAAACCGCCACCATCCAAAGTTGGTCTGCGGACTATTTGACCTATACCATCGATCCCCCCTCTCATTATGGTATGATAGTGTTTGACAAAGGCGGGCGATTTATGACAGATTTTACGGATGTTCAGGTGGGTGAAGTCGAAGTCGGTATGCCAGTCAGGATGGTTTTCAGAATCAAAGGTTTTGACGAACGCCGGAATTTTGTAAGTTACTTCTGGAAAGCGGTACCAATCCGTTAATTGATCATCATTGAAAAAGGAGAAAAAATGGCAAGTGGAATAAAAGACAAAGTGGCCATCCTGGGGATGGGATGTTCAAAATTTGGAGAGCGCTGGGACGCAGGAGCGGATGAATTGATGGTGGAGGCATACCTGGAAGCTATCTCGGATGCGGGGATCGAAACCTCGCAACTGGATGCCGCCTGGTTTTCCACTGCCATTGAAGACGTGCATGTCGGTAAATCCGGCCTGCCGCTTTCCATGGCGCTCCGGTTGCCCAATATTGCCGTGACCCGCGTGGAAAATTTTTGCGCCAGCGGATCGGAGGCCTTCCGGGGCGCGGTCTATGCGGTGGCTTGCGGGGCAGCGGACATCGCCCTTGCCCTCGGAGTCGAAAAACTGAAGGATACCGGTTATGGAGGATTGCCTGCCAGTGGAACCGGCACGCTCTCCCCCCAGTGGCAAGCCACGGGTTCCGCCCCGGGGAATTTTGCTCAATTGGCCAGCGCTTATCGAGCAAAACACGGAGTGAAGAAAGAAGATCTCAAGCAAGCCATCGCCCATGTCTCGGTGAAGAGTCATGCCAATGGCGCAAAAAATCCGAAAGCGCATTTACGGAAAGAGATCACGGAAGAACAAGCAATCAACGCTCCGATGATCGCCGAGCCCCTGGGGCTCTTTGATTGTTGCGGGGTCAGCGATGGCGCGGCGGCGGCAATTGTCACCACTCCCGACATCGCCCGTAGTCTGGGAAAAGAAAATATCATCACCGTGAAGGCCCTGCAACTCGCTTTGTCCAGTGGAAGTGAAACGGGTCACAATTCCTGGGATGGCAGTTATTTTCATACCACCCGGATTGCGGCGAAAAAAGCATACGAGGAAGCCGGGATTGAAAATCCTCGTGAAGAAATCGACATGTTCGAAGTACACGATTGCTTTTCCATCACCGAAATGGTGACCATGGAAGACCTTTATATTTCCCCGGAAGGCGGAGCGATCAAAGATGTGATGGAGGGATTCTATGATGCGGACGGCCAAATCCCCTGCCAGATAGACGGTGGGTTGAAGTGTTTCGGTCATCCTATTGGAGCTTCCGGCCTGCGCATGCTTTATGAAATGTATTTGCAACTCAATGGTCGCGCCGGGAAACGTCAATTGGCCAGTCCTGCGATGGGACTGACGCACAATTTAGGGGGTGCGCCCCACCAGAACGTGGCAGCGATTTGCATTATCGGCGCAAGCTGATTCCTGCAATTCAGTTCCTGGTTACCGATTAATTCGAGACATCGTGTATCTCACGCAAGGGCTTAAGAACGCAATTCAACTGAAAGGTAATGCGGTTGCCACCATCGACGGCAAGCGTAGACGGACCTGGAAGGAACTGGGGACTCGCGTAGCGAGATTCGCGGGAGCTTTGAAAGCGTTGGGGCTGTCTGAAGGAGGCCGCGTTGCCATTTTGTCTTTGAATAGCGATCGCTATTTCGAGTATTACTACGCCGTGCCTTGGGCCGGAGGTGTTTTTGTCCCCTTGAACTTCCGGCTCGCTCCTGCCGAACTGGTATTCCTCTTGAATGATTCCGGCACGGATATTCTTTTGGTGGACGACGAATTCGCTTCAATGCTGCCCCTGATGGTGGAAAAATTGGAGACGGTACGCTGTATCGTTCGTATCAGCGACCAAACCACGCAAGAAGGCGCCTTCGATTACGAAACGATCCTGGGTGCTGCCGATCCCATACCGGATGCGCTTATCGGGGGTTCGGAGCTGGCAGCAATCTATTACACGGGTGGAACCACCGGACTGCCCAAGGGGGTCATGCTCAGCCACGACAACCTGGTTTTCAATGCCCTCAACGCCCTGATCGTATCCGACTATTGTTCGGATTCGCTTTATTTGCACACCGCCCCCATGTTCCACATGGCGGACGCCACTTCCGTCTATGGTCTCACCATGGTACAGGGAGTCCACGTTTTTATACCAAAATACAGTTCTGAAACCACTTTGCAAACGATTGAGGAGGAAAAGATTACCAATGTGACGCTGGTACCCACCATGATCAATATGTTGGTGAACTTTCCACGAGTCGAAGACTATGATTTGTCATCCCTGAAAAGAATCTGGTATGGCGCTTCTCCCATGCCCACGGAGATTTTGAAAAAGTCGATGGAAGTCATGCCGGGATGCCGCTTTGCCCAAAGTTACGGGATGACGGAGCTTTCTCCAATTGCAACGATACTCGAAGAAAAATATCACCAGTTGGAAAATCCTTCTCCCAGGATGAGATCCGTGGGAAGGGCCGTCCCTTCCGTCGAAATACGCATCGTGGACGAGCAGGGCCGGGAAGTCCCTCGAAATACGGTGGGCGAAGTGGCGGTACGCGGGGACAATGTCATGCTTGGCTACTGGAACCGGGCTGAAGAAACGGCCAATGCCCTGCGAGGGGGTTGGATGCGCACCCAGGATTTGGGTTACATGGATGAAGATGGTTTTATTTTTCTCACCGACCGGATGAAGGACATGATCATTTCCGGAGGAGAAAACGTTTATTCCGCGGAGGTGGAAAACGTTATCTATGAATACCCTGCGGTCGAATCATGCGCCGTCATCGGAATCCCGGATGATCAATGGGGTGAAAAAGCGCATGCCGTCATCACGCTCAAAGCAGGTCATTCCGCAACGGAAGCGGAACTCATCGCATTCTGTAAGGAACGGCTGGCAGGCTACAAATGTCCGCGCAGCGTGCGCTTTCAAAGCGAACCTCTGCCTCTCAGCGGGGCAGGTAAAATCCTCAAGAGCCAGCTGCGCGAACCCTATTGGAGAGGGAAAAAAAAGCGTGTGAATTAATAAAAAATCGCATCAATCCTGCTTCACGCTTTCCAGGTTGATGGCGCTACTGAGATCGACTGCCTCCAACTCCACCTGGTGCAGGTCCACTTCTTCCAAATCCGTTCCTTTGAGATCCGCGCCGAGCAGTCTGGCGCCGCTGAGGTCGGCTCTTCTCAGGTAGGTACCGGTCAGGTTGGCTCCTCGCATATCCGCATGAGCCAGGTAAGCGTCGCCGAGGTAAGCCTGCCTGAGATCGGCTTGCTGCAGGTTCGCCCCTTTGAGGTCCGCATTGCTCAAATTGATTTTGTTGAGGTCGCTGCCCTCGAGGTTGGCCTCTTCGAGATTCGCATTGTTCAAATCGACTCCAACGAAATGCACGCCGCTGAGATTGCTGCCCTTGAGGTTGGCATAGCGAAGATTCGTGTTTTTCAGGATGGCGCGCCTCAAATCCGCGTGGGCGAGATTGGCTTTGCGCAGGTTCGTGCTTTCCAGGTTGGAATCACTCAAATTGGCTTTACGCAGGTCGGCATGGTTGAGATCGGTCTGGCTCAGGTTGGCCCCTTGAAGGTCGGCCTCCTGCAGGTTCGCTTCCTGGAGGTTCACCTGCCGCAAGTCCGCTTTTTTCAAATCGAGACCACTGAAATCGGCTCGACGTCCTTCCACTTTTTTCGTCTCGAGCCATCGTTGGTGGGCATCGACCATGACTTGGAACTCTTTTTTTTCCATAGGGCTCCTCCTCCGCTCTCTTGAGGGTTAATCGTGTGGGAACCTGCTTTTCAGACCGTCAGGATGATCTTGCCGATATTTTCATTCGCTTCGATCGCCGTATGGGCGGCTGCCACCTCCTCCAAGGGCAGCACTCGATCGATGACCACTTTCAGTTCCCCCGTTTCAAACTTGCTTAAATAGGATTGCGCGAATTCCCGGGTCAGTGAAATTTTGTAATCGATGGGGCGATTCCGTAAAGTGGAGCCCATCAATTTGATACGTTTTCGCATCAGGAGACCCAACTCGAACGATTCCACTTGCGCGCCACCCAGCATGGCCAGGAAGACGAGACGACCATCCTGCGCGATACAGCTCAGGTTTTGCCGGAAATGGGGTTCTCCAACAAAATCGATAATCACGTCCGCGCCATGACCTCGGGTCGCCTCCAAAACCGCCTCCGCGAATCCGGAGTCTCGATAATTGACGGCCAGGTCGGCCCCGAGTTCGCGGCAGACTCGTAACTTGGCTTCGGAGCCTGCCGTGGTCATCACGGTACATTGCTCCACTTTGGCGGTTTGGATCGCTGCGGTTCCCACTCCGCTGGCCCCTGCATGAATCAAGACCTTTTCCCGGGGATGCAATTCTCCCAGCCAGATTAGGGATTGGTAGGTGGTTAGGTACGTTTCAGCAATTCCGGCTCCCTCTTCAAAGCTCAGGTTTTCGGGAACCGGCATTGCCATTTCCTCGGGAACAGCCACGAATTCCGCATAACCCCCGCCCGGTAATAAGGCGAAAACACGGTCACCCTTAGTCCATTTTTTGACCTTTGCCCCCACGCTTTCCACTTCGCCTGCCATTTCCAATCCCAAAATAGAACTGGCACCCGGGGGAGGCGGGTACATTCCCCGGCGCTGCGCCGTATCGGCGCGATTGATGGCAGTGGCCTTGACTTTGACCATGATTTCGTTTTCCTCGCATTCCGGCAACGGCGCATCACCCAAATAAAGTTGTTCGGGACCTCCGGGTTCTTTTAACAAAACGGCTTTCATATTAATCTTTGAATATTTATACAGGTATTTGAGTTTTTTAAATTATTACGAAAAATCCCAGAATCGCGTCTGGTATTTCAAGGCTTCAGGAGTCGAGTGATTAAAATTGCGAGGAGACTTCCATGAACGTGAATTTTTTTGAAGTGACCACGTCCAACACGACGGGGACCTCACTCCCCTCAGTGTCTTTCAAGGTAGTTTCCAGGATTCCGGGTTCTTCGATGCGAAATCCACGACAACCCAAACTTTTTGCAATGCCGGCATAATCGATGTCTGAAAATTCGGAAGCGATCTTTCGCTCCCCTTGCCCACTGCGAACCCATCCCAAGGCGCTGTTGTTGAAGATGACAACCGTGATGGGAATATTTTCCTCACAGGCCGTGATCAGTCCGTTCATCGACATGGGAAAACCTCCATCCCCGCACACTGCCACGGCACGTCGAGTCGGATTTGCCAGTTTCGCTCCCATCGCAGCGGGGATTGCGTATCCCATGCCTCCGGTGGCCGCGGGTGATATCAGGGTTCCGGCCTGTCGTGTTTGAAACCAGTGGGTCATGAAGAGGCGATTTTCACCGGCATCGCAAGTCACGATCGCGTCATCGGCCAGTCCATTGCGGATCTCGTTGATGATGCGTTGTGGCAGCAAGGGAACTTCTTCGGAAATCGCTTCCTGGCTGTCGAAGAAACCATATTCTTTCCGGTTGCTTGCTTGTCGGGTTTTCCTTGCCTGGAGCATTTCCCCAGGGGGCGGTCCCAGTTCATGGATACGCCGGCAAAGCTGTTGCAGCGCCAGTCTGGCGTCTCCGATGACGACATGATCACAGGGGAAAGTCCAACTGGCGTTTTTCGCTTCGATGTCCAACTGGATGAAATTTTGACGGGTCGCGTCGAGAAATCGAGGATTTTGACCCGCCGTATCACTCGGTGATAATTTCGAACCGACTACGAAAATCGTATCGGCGGCCGCCATCGTCCGGTTGGCTACGCGTTGGCCGAAATTACCGAAGACGCCAAGCGCCCGGGGATGGTTTTCAGGGAAGACCCCTTTGCCGGAGGCGGTGGTGGCCACCGGAGCGGCAATCAACTCAGCCAGTTCCTGCAGGGGATCATAAGCGCCGCTGATGCGCACTCCATTTCCTGCGAGAATAACGGGAGATTCGGCAGACAACAAGGCCCGGGCGGCGTTCTCGATACTTTCCGCATCGGCGGGCGCCGGGGGTGGTGGTAAATAAGACCGGCCTGCATACAGTTTCGGCACGGAGTCCGGACCCACCCGGCTCTTCAGCGCCGTTCCATGATAAAGCAATGCCACCGGCCCACGCTCCCCCGTCAGGGCATGCTTGATGGCCAGTTGCGTACTTTGCACGGTTTCAGCCGGCCCATGTGGAAGAAAGGTCGCTTTCGTCAAGCCTTTGAATACCGATTTCGCATCCCATGTACGGTAATCGCCGGTTCCGGATTGATAAGGAGCGTGGTGGGAAAAGGGCGCCCCGTCGGACAGGTCGGTTAATATCAGCAAGGGCGAACTGCCGCAAAAAGCCTCCAGGGTTCCAAGCATGCTGTTGGAAAGCATGAACATTCCCTGCCCTACGGCGACTGCGGGCTTTCCGGTGAATCGTCCATACACTTCCGCCATGATGCTTGCCAACGTTTCCTGTCTCACGAGGACCGTGCGGATCGTGGACCGATGATCGTGCAGCGCATTGAATAAAATACCCGTGTTGCCGCCCGGGATGCCAATTACCAGGTCCACTCCCATCTCTTCGATGGCACGTATGATCGCTTCGCTGACCGGTACTTCTTCCTCCAACAATAGTTTATTTCCCATTTTTTTCCTTTCTGTTGTTTTTACTTACGTGCGAAGTATTGAAGTATAAATGATTGCAGGAAAAATTGTCAATATTTACGGAGTCTTATTTTCAGAAAAATGCTTGACCTCGATTATCGGGTACGATAGGCTTTGACGGCAAGTTAAAAACTGATGTCAGGTGAACAAATTTTGCATTAAGAGCGCCTATGCGCATTCCAGGAAACGGTCAATTTGCATTAGCGGGACAAGCTCCTTTGCGCCTTTGTACCTTCTTTCTGAAGAGCTTCAGGAATAAAATCGATCTTCTGCAAGTTCCATACGCCTGACATGAGTTAAAAAATGTTTTTTCAAGTCATTCAGTCAATTCACGGGAGAATATTATGACACTGGATACCTATCTCAACTTCAACGGCAATTGTCGGGAAGCCTTCAATTTTTATCGCTCCGTGTTCGGTGGTGAGTTTACCACGATACAAACTTTCAGGAACGGCCCCCCTGATATGGGAGTGGCCGAAGAGGAGCTGGATAAAATATTACACGTTTCGCTACCAATAGGAACCAGCGTCCTGATGGGCAGCGACATGCCTTCCAATTTTGGTCCGGAACGTGTTTTCGGCAACAATTTTTCAATATCCGTGAGCCCGGAAAGTAAGGAAGAGGCGGACCGGCTCTTCACTGAGCTTTCCGGAGGTGGGTCGGTCACCATGCCCATACAGGACGTTTTTTGGGGTTCCTATTTCGGTTCGCTCACCGACCAGTTCGGCATAAACTGGCAGGTCAATTTTGACCGGCAAACATAAAAGCGCAAGCCGTCCTCGAATTCCCAAAGAGAGAAGCCCAACATCCCCTGGATTCCGGGTCTGTGCCCGGAATGACAACACTAACGCCGCCTGGATTCCGGGTCTGCGCCCGGAATGACAACACTGACATCCCCTGGATTCCGGGTCTGTGCCCGGAATGACAACACTGACATCCCCTGGATTCCGGGTCTGTGCCCGGAATGACAACACTGACATCCCCTGGATTCCGGGTCTGTGCCCGGAATGACAACGCAGCAAATAGCATGAACGAGAAAACCTCGTACGCCCTTCAGCCCTACGGTATTTTCATTGAAATTCGAGGATCAAAAAATAAGCAGGCGTCTTAAAAAATAATCACTTCTTTGAAAACAAGTTCGGGACGATGGATTTTGAGAAATTATTTTAATCAATCATTTCAGCGACTTCCTTTGTTTTTCCCATAAATAACGCGCTTGGTATGGCTTTTGTAGAAAGAACATTGACTGTTGAAATTCCCATCCCACCGGTTTCAGCCGGGGTTGCGCTTTTGAACAAGCGAGCTCCAGACAAAGAAAGGGTGGAAGGGAAATCGCTATTACCATATATCTTGCCATGAAATAAGGGGATGAAATGTCTGATAAAACGAAGTTGCATTTGCATGATCACACAAATCACGAAGTGGACAGCGAACTGAAAAAAGATTTCGAACAAAACCTGGAAAATGATTTCACGGAAATGGAATGTTATTCCAGCCATCCTGATGAAGATCATCATGAAGAACACGCCCGGTCACCCGAAGCGATCATGGGAGACGTGATTGAAGATTCTATCATGAAAGCCGTGATACCGGATGCGATGACTCGCAGAACGTTGATCGACCGCCTGGGAAAAGGAGCGGCAGCGGCGTTGGTCGCTTCTTTTTTTCCGTTGGACGCGGCCAGGACCCTGGCAACGGAACCGGTAAAAGATATCGAAAAGAAAGATCTCAGCATTGGATTCATCCCCATTACCTGCGCCACGCCCATCATTATGGCGGAACCGATGGGATTTTATGAAAAGTATGGATTGAATGCCAAAGTCCGGCGCGCAGCCGGGTGGGCCATGGTGAGAGACTGGGCCATCAATAAAGACGTGGACGCCGCACACATGCTCAGCCCGATGCCGCTGTCCATTTCCTTGGGGGCAGGGTCTAAAAAAGTGCCTTTCTTCATGCCTGCCGTGGAGAACATCAACGGACAGGCGATTACCCTCCACAAGAAGCATTCCGGAGTGAAGGAAGCCAAAGACATGAAAGGATTTCGATTCTGCGTCCCCTTTCGTTATTCGATGCACAACTACTTGTTGCGCTACTACCTGGCGGAAGGTGGAGTTCACCCGGACAAAGACGTACAAATCCGCGTGGTCCCCCCTCCGGAAATGGTGGCCAACCTGAAAGCGGAAAACGTGGACGGTTACCTCGCGCCGGATCCTTTCAACCAAAGGGCCGTCTATGAAAATGTGGGTTACATTTACAAACTGACGAAAGACATTTGGGATGGACATCCTTGTTGCGCCTTTGCCATTTCAAAAGAATTCACGACCACCTATCCCAATACCTTCCATGCCCTTTTTAAATCGATTGTCGATGCCACTCATTTTTCCTCGGACAAATCCAACCGGAGGGATATCGCCAAAGCAATTGCTCCCAAAAATTATTTGAACCAGCCCGTCATTGTCCTCGAACAAGTGTTGACCGGGCGTTTTGCCGATGGATTGGGCAAAATTCAAAACGTACCGGATCGTATCGATTTCGATCCCTTCCCCTGGCATTCGATGGCCGTCTGGATTCTGACCCAAATGAAACGTTGGAAACACGTCGAAAGCGATTTTGACTATCACCAGGTGGCGGAACAGGTCTACCTGGCTGGCGAGTGTGATCAATTTATTGAAGAACTCGGTTACGAAAAACGGGGAAAGACTTACCGGAAACACGTCATCATGGGCAAAGAGTTCGATCCGGGCAAACCCGAAGAGTATATGAAGAGTTTTCCGATCAATAATTTATCTTGAGAGGGATCGCACTTCTTCCTGCAATCCATCAAATCGTACCATAGAGAAGCCCTGTCATGCAATATTTGATAAAAATATATAAAGAGTATCTCGGTCCATTGTTGCTTTCACTCGTCATCTTATTGGTTTTCCTGGGAACCTGGCATGTCGTGACCAAGGCACCGGCCTTCGATCCATCCGGCTACACGGAAGAAGAACTGGTGACGATGGAATTCAATGGCGACCTCGTTCGTGACGCGAACGACCAGTATATTTATAACCCAGATAAGCCTCGAGGAATCCCGGGACCGGCCAAGGTTTATGAAAAGTCGGTGGAGGAACTGCAGGAACCCTTTCACAAAAAAGGGACGAATGATCACGGGATTGGCTTTTTGATGCTATACACCATTCAACGTTTCCTGAGCGGATTCGTGGCGGCCTCCGTGGTTGCGGTCATTTTAGGGGTGATCATTGGTTTGTCCAAGGCTCTTTTCACGGCGCTCAATCCTTTTATTCAAATCCTCAAACCCATCTCGCCCCTGGCTTGGATGCCATTGTTGCTCTACAGCGTGCAAGATCCGGTTTGGACCGCAATCCTGGTGGTTTTCATGGCAGCCTTGTGGCCCACTGTCGCCAACACCGCATTCGGCGTCAGTACGATGCGGCAAGATTATCTCCGTGTTGCCAGTCTGCTCGAGATGAATTTTTTTCGCCGGCTTTTTTTAGTCATCCTCCCTGCGGCAGCCCCTGCCATTATCGCAGGTCTGCGAATCTCGTTTGGTAGCGCGTTGGTCGCGGTCGTCCCTGCCGAGATGCTCTTGGGAGAACTGGGCATTGGATATCTCAGCTGGATTGAATGGAATAACCTGGACATCAGCGGCGTGATCTTTGCCATCATCATGGTGGGCGCCATGGGATTTCTCTTGGATAGCGCCTTTGTCAAAATGGCAAACGCAGTGAGCTATCCTGAATCTTAATAATGAAATAATAGAAAGAGGAACTATGTCGAGACAAGAAGTAACTGAAAAATTGTTGGACGCGAAAAAGAAAAAAGGCGTCACTTTTGAAGAAATCGCAGCTGTGGTCGGAGGAGACAAAGTGTGGATCGCGTCGGTGATGTTCGGACAAAACAGCATGGAAGCGGAACAAGCGAGGAATCTCGCGGAATACCTGGAGCTGGGAAGCGACGTTGCCGAATCGATCCAGGAATGTCCGATGAAAGGGGACCTGAACCAGACGGTTCCCATCGATCCCCTCATTTATCGTTTTTACGAAATCACCCAGTGCTATGGGAGCAGTATGAAAGCCATCATACATGAAATGTTCGGGGACGGTATCATGAGCGCAATCGATTTCAGTATCGATATCAGCAAAAAAGAAGATCCCAAAGGAGACCGGGTGGTGGTCACCTTTGATGGAAAATTTTTACCCTATCGTAAATGGTAAGTCATCACCACCGGCAGAGCCGGTGGCTTGAAGAGGCCCCCAGTATGAGGGCAAAACGTGTTCGTCATCGTAAGACGTGCTCGTGCTCGTGAACGAAAAAGGCTGCCATGTTAGATCATGAAAAACTCGATGTATACCAATGTTCCATCGAATTTTTAGCGTTATCTGTCCAAGTCATCGAAACATTGCCAAAAGGATACTCAGCCTTAGTTGACCAACTGAAAAGGGCCTCATGGTCGATTCCTCTCAATATCGCAGAAGGCTGTGGAAAAAATTCCTTTGCTGACAAGCAACGATTCTATGCATTGGCCCGAGGTTCCGCAATGGAATGCGCTGCTATTCTCGATGTTTTAAACGTGTTGAAGATCATCCAGCCTCCTTTATTTGACGAAGGGAAACAGTTACTTCATCGCATTGTTTCTATGTTAACCAAAATGTGCCGTCAAATTCACTGACCGTTCACGAGCACGAGCACGGCTAACGGACACGGATACGTTTCTCATGTCTGACCGGCAAAGCCTATTAGGTTCGCACCAGCAGAGCTGGTGGTTTAATGAGATTAATTATTGAAGACATACACCGAATTCAGGTTGGTTACTTCACGATAAATAAAGGAGAGAATCCGATGTCATTTTTAAATATCGATCATGTCACCAAGGTCTTTCCACTCTTGGATAGTAAAATCAATCAAGGTGAGACCTTCGTGGTTTTCCAGGACGTCGACTTGAAGATCAAGGAGGGTGAATTCGTCACCATGATCGGCCATTCCGGCTGTGGCAAAAGTACCTTGCTCAACATCATTGCAGGTTTTGACAGCGCCACGGAAGGAGGAATTGTTTTGGACGACAAGGAAATTACCAAACCCGGTTTGGATCGCATGGTGGTCTTTCAAAACTTTGCCTTGATGCCATGGATTTCAACCTTCGAGAACGTTCGCATCGCGGTGCGTTCGGCCCACCCGGATTGGAGTAAAACCAAAGTGAGAGACTGGACGCAAAAATATATCGACATGATGAGTCTCAAAGGCGCGGAGCGCAAGAAGCCCGCCTTTTTGTCGGGGGGAATGCGACAACGGGTCGGTTTGGCCAGGGCATTTGCAGTGGAACCCAAAGTGCTGCTCCTCGATGAACCCTTTGCGCAAATCGATGCTTTGACTCGAGGAGCCATTCAAGAGGAATTGATTCGTATGTGGACCGCAACCCGGAACACAGTCTTTATGGTCACTCATGACGTGGATGAAGCCATTTTGCTTTCCGACCGTATCGCTTTGATGACCAATGGTCCCAATGCTGAATTGGCCGAAACCCTGGAAGTCACCATCCCCCGGCCTCGCTCCCGGGAACGCCTGATCGACTCACAGGATTACATCGAGATCCGCAGCCATATTCTTCGTTTTCTGGTAAAGGGTTCCAAACGAGTGGATTTTGATTTAACAGCGCCACCTCCGCCTGCAGAACCCGAAAAGGATTGCTCCGGAGAGAAAATCGCCATTCCTTCAGCAGCTTGATTGCACGTCGTCCGGATTCCTGTTCAATCCAGGAATGACACATAGAAAATTGTCATACCGGACTGGATCCGGTATCCGGGTTTCGTGCCGCTTTCCTGCAATCCCCTTTGCGCCTTTGCGCCTCTCCTTTGTGCCTGGCACCTGACGTCAGTTTTCCAACTGTCAATAAAAGGAGCCCTCTCGTTCAAAAGAATTGAATTTGCAATTTCAAGTGTGCTACAAATTATTCTTCTTCTAGTCGGTTCTGAACCAGTAAACCATTTCGTTTCCCGCAGGAAGTCCCAGAGTGTTTCTCGTATGGATAACGGTTTTTTACTGACAGGACCCCGGTAAAATATGAATAATGAGGAGTAATTTATGAAAAAAACATGGATATTGGCGGGTTTGATTTTATTTTTCTCTGCGCAAATTTGGGCCGAAACCAAAGTGGCTCTTATTTTTGATGCAGGTGGAAAATTCGACAAGAGCTTCAACCAGTCTGCTTGGGAGGGGGCAGTCAAGGCAAGAGACGAATTGGGGATCACGTTGAAAGACGTAGAGCCCGGAGACACGAGCGCGATTGAAGAAGCGTTCCGTGCTTTCGCAGGGCAAGGTTACGACATATTGTTTGGCGTTGGTTTTGCCAATGCCCCCAGTGTCGAGAAAGTGGCCATGGAATTCCCCAACGTCAATTTTGCCATCGTGGACAGCGTGGTCGATTTACCAAACGTGGCGTCCCTGGTCTTCAAGGAACACGAAGGTTCATTCCTGGTTGGGATGATTGCCGCCATGCGTTCCCGGGAAATCGAGGGCAAACGAATGGTGGGTTTTATCGGAGGGATGGACATTCCCTTGATTCACAAATTCGAGCAAGGTTATCGTCAAGGGGCGGAATTAGTGCAACCGGGTATCGAGGTGATTGCCAATTACGTGGGAAACACGCCGACTGCCTGGAATGATCCGGCCAAGGCCAAAGAGATCGCCAATTCGCAAATATCGAAAGGCGCCTCCGTCATTTATGCGGCAGCCGGCGCTTCCGGAAATGGGTTGTTCGATGCGATCAAAGAAACCAATCCCAAAGGACCCTGTCTTCCCGAATCAGAGAATATGAAACGCATGGATGCTTGCGTCTACGCCATTGGAGTCGATGCCAATCAAAATTACATCGTCCCCGGGCAGGTGCTGACCTCCATGCTCAAACGCGTGGACGTTGCCGTATTCGAAACCATCCGGCGCGTGGACGACGGGAGCTTCCAGGGTGGTATCAATGTCTTTGATTTGACGAACAACGGAGTGGGTTATGCCTTGGATGAGCACAATCGACGCCTGGTGAGCAAAAAAATGCAGGAAGTGGTGGACCAGTACCGGATGAAAATCATCAATGGTGAAATCATGGTCCATGACCCCACTGCCGAATAGCTCAGGCGCGGTAGCCGGGCCATTGGAAGGGGCGCTCGTGCGGAGCGCTCCTTCCCTCTTATCGAGTTCCAGGCAGTTGAAGTGAGTTGTCAAGAGCAGGGGGATCCATGTATGCCGTCGAAATGAAATCCATCAGCAAAAATTTTGGAGAAGTGAGGGCCAACGATGCGGTGGACTTGAACGTCAAAGCGGGGCAGATCCATGCCATCGTTGGTGAAAACGGGGCCGGGAAGACCACCATAATGGAAATCCTCTATGGTTTCTATCAAGCGGATTCCGGGGAAATCAGTATATTCGGCAAACCCGTCCGCATCGAAAATTCGCACAAAGCGATTGACCTGGGCATTGGAATGGTCCACCAGCATTTCATGCTGATTCCACCCTTGACGGTTACCGAAAATATAATATTGGGGATGGAGCCGATCCACCATGGCGGGTTGCTGAAAATGCAGGAAGCCGTGGAAAAAATCAAGGAAATCTCGAAAGAATATGGTCTGCAAATCGACCCTTCGACCAAAGTAGAAACGCTGCCCGTGGGTCTGCAGCAACGGGTTGAAATTCTCAAAGCCCTTTACCGCGGGGCCGAGATCCTGATTTTGGACGAACCGACCTCCGTGCTCACGCCGCTGGAAGTCCGAAGTTTTTTCCACATCCTGAGTCGCTTGGTGGAGCAGGGAAAAACGATCATCATCATTACCCATAAATTGAACGAGGTGCTGGAAATTTCCCATGAAGTGACCGTGATGCGTGGTGGCAAAAAAGTGGCGCAGCTGTCTACCCAAGACGCGAACCCGGAATTGTTGGCGACGATGATGGTCGGACGGGACGTCCTGCTGCAAGTGGACAAAAAACCGGTTAATCCCGGAGAGGCGCTCCTCAAGGTGGAAAACGTCTCGGTGGAAGTGGAAGGTCAGGCACGGTTGAAAAATATTTCATTTGAAGTACGAGCAGGAGAAGTCCTGGGGATTGCTGGAGTGGAAGGCAACGGTCAGACTGAAATTGTTGAAATCCTCACGGGCCTGCGTGCCTCGGATTCCGGTAGAATTTTGTACCGGGAGCGGTCGATCACCAACGTCTCCGCCCGGCAAATCAAGGAACGCAAAATCGGCCACGTGCCGGCAGATCGAAAAACGCACGGCTACGTACCCGGTTACAGCAATGCCCAAAATCTGATTCTCGGATTTCATTACCTGCCCCCTTGTTGTCGAAAAAATGGTTTTTTTGATTTCGAGGCCATCGAAAACAATGCCCGGCAGCTGATCCAGGAATACAATATCCAGCCTCCTTTCAGCGAATTGCCCACCGACAAATTGTCGGGAGGCAACCAGCAAAAATTGATCGTCGCCCGCGAATTCAGCCGGGACCCGGAGTTGTTGATCGTTTCCCAACTCACCCGGGGAGTGGATATTGGCGCTATTGAGTTCATTCATCAAAAAATTCTCGACTTGAGGGACCAGGGAAAGGCGGTGCTGCTGATTTCCGCGGAACTCGAAGAAATCCGCTCTTTGTCGGACCGGGCCCTGGTATTCTTCGAAGGTAACATCACGGGCGAAATCGACCTGGAGCATTTTGACGAAAAGGAAATAGGGCTCATGATGACCGGACAAATGAAAAAGATTGCATGACTTTGAAAAACTGACTGAAAAGACAGGGGAAGAGGATGACAGGTACGCCAGGATATTCCCATCATTGCAGATTTATGTCGAATTCAGCTTGAATCAGTATTTTCCCGAACCGGAATAAGAATGTTTCAAAAATATGAAGTGATCATCCTTCCGCTACTGGCGGTGTTGGTGTCCTTGGTCGTAGGGGCCGTCTTGATCCTTGCCGTGGGAGAAAATCCACTGGAAGCCTACTGGTTTTTCTTGCAGAATTCACTTTTATCCCTGAGCGGCATCGGCTACACCTTGTTTTATGCCACCCCCTTGATTTTCACGGGGCTGGCGGTCGCTTTCGGTTTCCATTGCGGCCTGTTCAACATCGGGGGCGAAGGTCAACTGTACATGGGTACCATGATGCTGGCCCTGGTAGCGATCTGGCTGAATGGAGCGTCGGCATGGATCCTGGTCCCACTTTGTTTTCTCACCGCATTCCTCGCAGGAGGGATCTGGGGAGGAATTCCAGGATATTTGAAAGCCAGGTTCGGGGGGCATGAAGTGATCAACACGATCATGATGAATTTCATTGCCTTCGGTCTGACCAACTACCTGGTGGTCGGACCTTTCCATCGCAAGGGAACGCAGGTTCTGGAAACCGAATTTATCCCGGAAGAAGCACGGATCCCGCGACTGCACGACTGGATTCCCAGCGTCCCGGAATCGTTACCGCTCAACCTGGGCTTCCTGGTAGCGCTGGCGATGTGCGTGGTGGTTTATTTGATGTTGTGGAAAACCAGGTGGGGCTACGAAATTCGCGCAGTGGGGACCAGCAATTCGGTTGCGGAATATGCGGGGATCCCCGTCAAGCGAAATATGATTCTCGCCATGTTTCTCTCCGGCGGTTTTGCCGGGTTGGTCGGGGTGCATGAAGTGATGGGATATCGCTTCACCTACCATGACAATTTTTCCAATGGCGCAGGATTCATCGGCATTGCGGTAGCGCTCTTGGGGAGAAATCACCCGGTGGGAATTATTCTCGCATCGTTGCTCTTCGGCGCGCTCAGCCGGGGAGGTTTGTTCCTGGATTTGCAGTTCGAAAGCCTCTCCCGGGATTTCGTCATGGTCTTGCAAGGAGTGATCGTCCTCTTCGTGGCCACAGACCAGTTGTTTAAAAAATTATTCCGCTTGTAAATACGCAATGGCTCCATGAAAGAAAATGTTTCATCAAATCTCCGGGAAATCATCAAACGGCTTCCGAAAAGCGACCTCCACGTCCACCTCGATGGTTCGATCCGTTTGGAAACCCTGATCGAAATTTCCAGGAAAGAGAAGCTCGATCTTCCCAGTTTCACGGGGGAGGGGCTGAACGAAATGTTATTCAAATCCCGCCATGAAAACCTGGAAGGATACCTGGAGACCTTCGCTTATTCATGCGCGGTGATGCAGAAGCCGGAATATTTGGAACAAATTGCCTATGAATTCGCATTGGACAATCAAAACGAAGGGGTGCGCTACGTGGAAGTGCGTTTTGCGCCTCAATTGCTGGTCAACCGTCACCAGGACCTGGAGACGGTCCTCGAGCGCGTCAACAAAGGATTGTCGAAAGCGCAGCAAGAATTCAATCACCGGCCCGAGGTGCGTTGCGGGCAGGCTCCCCCATTTTACTTTGGCCTGATAGCCTGCGCGATGAGAAACTTTGGTCCCGTTTCGGATTATTATAAGACCCTCATCGAGTTACTTGCGCATTCGGAGATGCTGGAAATCCGCAAACTGGCGTCTATGGAACTGGCCAGGGCGGTCGTGCGGATTCGCGACGAACGGGCCATTCCCATTGTCGGGTTCGACCTGGCAGGAGCGGAAACGGGTTACCCGGCCAAGGAGCACTGGGAAGCTTATCAATATGCGCATGAATCCTTTATGCACAAGACGGTGCACGCGGGGGAGGCTTATGGGCCCGAATCCATTTTCCAGGCAATAACCGAGTTGCACGCAGACCGCATCGGCCATGGATACTATCTCTTCGATTCCTCGAAAATCAGGGATCCGCGCATTCATGACAAGGAACGATATATTTCGGATTTGTGCCAGTATATCGCCGACCGGCGGATTTCCATCGAAGTTTGTCTCAGCAGCAACTTGCAAACCAACCCGACGATTGGCAGGGTGGAAAATCACAATTTTCGTAAAATGCTGGATAACAAGTTGAGCACTTCCCTCTGTACGGACAATCGCACGGTCAGTAAAACAACGGTTACGGATGAAATATGCCTGGCAATGGAAGGATTCGGTTTAGAAAAAAACTCCTTGAAAAATTGCATCACTTATGGCTTCAAACGGAGTTTTTTTCCGAAAAGCTATCTGGAGAAACGTCAATACGTCCGTCGATGCATCGACTACTATGAACAGTTAACGGAAGGAATTCCCGAATTGGAAGCTTGAAGGTATGTGGGAAATATTCGATTTGGAGTTAATCAGTTCCGGCGTACGGTTGTCGACTCCATTGATCCTGGCAGCATTGGGTGGGATGTTTTCGGAGCGCTCGGGCGTGGTCAACATCGCCTTGGATGGGATCATGATTTTCGGGGCATTCGCTGCGGCTTCAGTGGCCTATGAGTTGAATAACCCCTGGATGGGTTTGTTGGCGGCAGTCATCGTGGGGGGATTGATCGCCCATTTGCATGGGGTGACGAGCATCCGCTACCAGGCCGATCAAATCGTCAGTGGAACCGCCATCAACTTGCTGGCAATCGGAGTGCCGGCCATGTTGGCGAACGCATTATATGGTTCGACCAGCATCACCCCTAACCTGGAGCTGCCCTTGCCGGTTATCGAACTCCCTTTGATTTCGGAAATTCCGGTATTGAACGTATTGATCGGAAAATATTCCTTCCTGGTTTATTTCGCCTTTTTGATGGTGCCTCTTTCCTGGTTCGTTTTGTTCAAGACGAGTTTTGGGTTGCGTCTTCGTTCCGTGGGGGAAAACCCGGATGCTGCGGCAACAGCAGGAGTGAACGTCTACCTGATGCGCTTCTACGGAGTGTGGCTCAGCGGTATCCTGGCGGGATTGGGAGGAGCCTTCCTCTCCATTGCGCACGGCAGCGCTTACGTACGTGATATTTCCGCAGGAAGAGGATTCATTGCCCTGGCCGCCTTGATTTTCGGAAGATACAACCCCAAATTGACCCTGGTGGGTTGTCTCTTGTTCGGAATTGCCGACGCATTTCAAATCCGCGTTCAAGGGGCCGTGGACATTCCCGTACAGTTTATCCAGATATTTCCATACGTCTTGACGATGATCGTGTTGGCCGGTCTGATTGGCAGGGCCCGGGTCCCGGCAGCCGATGGAATACCCTATACGCAGTCGAAATAGGTACGATATGCAACCCCTGAAAAGTTTTCTGGTCTTCCTCTTTTGCCTGTTCCTGTACGGAGAAAATGTGCTCCCGCAAACCAAATCTTCGCAACCCCTTACGGAAAATCAATCCACAGGCAGCGGAGAAAAACAAGTCGATGTCGAATTGTCGGAAATGGACTGGGATGCGGAGGAGAACGAAGACAGCGGAACTACCCCTGTCAGCGACCTGCAAAACATCAACTGGGACCAGGAAGATCCCGAGGAAGCGGCTGTCGAAGACGCGACCTCCGGCACGCTGGATGAATCCTCGACTTCCGGCTTGCAAAGTATCAATTGGGATGACGAAGGGAGTGACGATGAACCGGCTGACTTCATTCAACCCCCGCCATCCCGGGAGGCAAGCGAAGCATTGTCGGAAGGACGAATCTTGTTCATTCACTGGAGCGGCGCCCTCCTCTTCTTACTTTACGTCACCGGAAGTCTGGGGAGCGGGTATTTTCTCAGAAATTCGACGCTGTCTGCTCGTTTCCCACCCGATATCCTGATCGTATTGCACACCTTCTGGCCTTTGGAGTGGGCAATGCTACCTTTTTTCAGGCAAAAGAAAGACGTTGATGAATGATCATTGCCAACAACGCGGAAAGGTTGAATGAGAAGCGATCGATTGAAGGAGCAACTGGCTTTTCTCGTAGAAATCGATAAATTGAAGAGCATCGTGAGGCAAACCCATTTACTGGATACGCCTCGTCGTGAAAATTCTGCGGAGCATAGTTGGCACGTCGCCATGATGGCCATCTTGCTCTGCGAATATGCGAGGGAAGCCATCGACCCACTCCGGGTTCTCCAAATGCTCTTGATCCACGATATCGTGGAAATCGACGCAGGAGACACTTTTTGTTATGATCCGCAAAGCGCTTTGGATAAAGAACAACGCGAAAAAGAAGCAGCCGATCGGATTTTCGGCTTACTGCCCGACGACCAGGGAGACGAGTTGCGAGCGCTTTGGGAGGAATTCGAGGCGAAACGAACCCCGGAAGCGAAATTTGCGAGCGCCATGGATCGACTGATGCCTTTGTTGCACAACTACCATAGCCAGGGCAAGGGATGGAAAGAGCATGCGATCACTCGATCACAGGTCATGGGACATAACGGGCAAATTCAAGCCGGTTCGACAAAGCTCTGGCATTTGGCCATTGAAATAATTGATGAATCCGTGCAAAAAGGATATTTGGCTCCCTGAAAACCATTGGAAATGCCGACGTAATTGTTGACGGGCATTCCCAGAATCCCCTTTTCGATCCGGGCGTCCAAAATCGAACGATGATCGTTCAAGCGCATGAATGGGGATCGATGCTGGCGCTTCTCGAGCCTTACCGGAAAATTGGAAAAAAAAATTGGAACGCATTGTCGACCGGAGTATTGAAAAAAATGAGTCCTTATCGAATTGAAGCCCTGGTCCACACGGAATGGCCACTCCCGGCTTCTCCCCCTTCCACCTGGAAAATCCTCCATGCTTTTATCGACCCTTGAAGAATCTTCGGACCTGGTCGCATTGCTCCATCGAGTGCGTTGCCTGGTATTCGATCTCAACAGCTTGCCAGCCATGCAATCCGGAGGAGAGTGGGAATTCCTCACGCCATTTTTTCAGGTATTGCTCGAGCGGGATTATCATTTGACCGTCGTTTGGGAGAATCCCGATTATCCCGCAGAGTGGCGCAATCAAAAAAAATTAACGGTGGTTCGTATTCCTCGCAGCAAGGCGACCCTGATCTTTGAAAACCAGATCCTCTTTTCCCCGGAGTATTTCTGGGTTACCGAAAATCCGGACATCCAATCGTACCTGGCCGGGAAAAAATGTTTGTTCGCGTATGACAGTCTCCGCTCCGAGCAGGCGCCGGGGATTCACTACAAGCACCTCAGGGATTTGCTCGAGCTTTTCAATCCAAGCCAGCATACGGTGATGCGGTTGAGTGAAAGGATTGTCGAGCTGAAATCTCGAGCCCCTCGACAACCCTTGATCGTTGGCATCGGGGGACCGGATGAATGCGGGCACGCCTATTTTATCGAGGCCCTGATCGATGCATTGGAAAAACGCGATGTCCTGGTCGAAGGACTGGATTTGACGGAACTGGTTTCCACGGAGTTCCATGCCCGCCATTACTGGCGTTCGGATGAGATCGAGCAATGGATGATGCAGGAGTGCCTGCTTCCTTTTTCAGAAGGACGTCGCGTATTCATGGAGAATCCGCCTGCGTTCCTGGAACCCTATGAAACCAATGTTTACCCCTTCTTCCTGGCCCCTGAAATGGTTTTGGTGGTTTGGGGGACTGCACTCTTTGTCCCACCCCTGCAGCATATCATGGATACCGGGATTTTATTGGAAATGTCGCCAAAGGCAGCCACCGCCCGGCTTTTTGGCCTCGATGAACGGGAAAATTTCGATCCTGAATTTATCCGCAAGTACGAGCGCAATGACGGGCGGTTGTATGAAGATTACCTGCAGAAATACAAAGTGCGAGACTGGGTGACGCAACGGGTGGATTTTGACAACTTCCATGCATTCCAACTGAAACCCTAGCACTTCACCGGTATTAGAACCACTGCATATCCGCGCCTCCCGGCATGTCATTCCCGCGAAAGAGGGAATCCAGAGTCCTTCGCCGCAGGTCCGCGCCATCCCTGCGAGTCCTTCCCGGCTTGCCCTGGAATCCAGATCCCTATGGTCCTGGCAGTTCACTGATTTTGGAACCGGTGCATATCTTTTTCCAGGATATTTTCTTCTTCAGGCGTCAGTGGGAGGTCTTGGCGCAGTTCATCTTCTTGTTGTTTTTTTGCCCATTGCCGGCTTTTATGGAACAAGAAGGCCATCCCCCCGGTCATCCCCAGTGCAGGCAGAATCCAGAGGAGCAAGTTGAAACCGCGCTTGGGAGGACTGCGCAGGATCCATTCGCCGTAACGTTCGACGAAATATGCGCGAATTTCGTCATCCGTGGCCCCGGATTGCAGCATTTCTTCGATCTTATGGCGGATCTGTACGGAAAAACCAGCCTCGGAATCTTTCACGGACAATCCCTGACAGGTGGGACAACGGAATTGATTGAATAAATCTTTCAATCTCGATTCCATTTCGGCTTCCGTGAGGGCAGTTGCTTCAAAGACGAAGGCCACCAGGAGTCCTGCCATCCATACGAATAAACGCGTCATGAGCTGTGTCGACAAAAAGTTAAAATCGCTTTAATTAGCGGGAGTCGTCGCTTCCAGGAGCGCTTGCACCTCTTGCGCCATCACGGCTTCAGTCAGTTCACCGACATGTTTGTCCTGGACGATTCCCCGGGCATCGATGAAAAAAGTTTCGGGAACCCCATAAATGCCATAATCGAGCGCGATGCTTCCTTTCTCGTCATCCAATGCGAGAAAATATTCTTTCCCAAAACGAAGGGCAAAGGCACGCGCTGTTGAGAGTTGGTCCTGTATGGCAATACCGAGCACGCGAATACGACCCTCCTGCTTATCAAATTTCAGGTGATAGGATTTCAGGATCCTGGCCTCGGTTTGACAGGCAAGGCACCAGGAAGCCCAAAAATTGAGGACGACCGGTTTCCCTCGGAGATCACTGAGTCGCAGGGAAGCCTTGCCGTCCATTGAGACTACCGTGAATTCCGGAGCCGGCTTACCGACCAGGGGAGACGGCACGTGTTTGGGGTTGGAAGTCAGGCCAAAAGCCAGCAATCCGATAAAACCGAGAACGACGGCAATCGCGCACCAGAATTTCAGAGATTGGAACCACATCCTGAATAAGCACTAAATTGATTCAAACAGGCCGCTTCGTTCCTGGAAGATAGGGCAGACCCGCCGCTTCTTGCGGCACCTTCATGGTTTGGGGACGATACGTCATCGACAAGGCCACTCCCAAGGTGAAGAAAGGCAATGCCATCCAGGCCCAACCCACCAGGGGATTGACGCGTACTTTGAGCACGGCCCTCTGCATTTCCGGGTTTTCGTCGTGCAGGACCAGGTACAAGTCTTCCCAAAAACTTCGCCGGATCGCCACTTCCGTCAGGGGGTCCGGTTGAGTCGGATAAAAACTCTTGGCGGGTTTCATTACTTCCAATTTCCGGCCGTCCCGGAACACTTCAACAACGGCAGCTCGATGGGTCGCGTTACGGACCTGGAATTCTTCCATTCCACGGAATACGAGTTGGTAACCCGCCGCCATTTCGGAGCGATTCAATTCCATGGAAATGTCTTTTTCAAAGTCGAAAAAACTGCCGGCAAACCCGATGAACATCAACACGATTCCCAAGTGGATCGTCAATCCTCCGTAACGCCGGGAATTACGCAGGATGACGTACAGGAAAGCGGTTCCGATGTTCACCGATAGCTGTCGAACCTTGAGCAAAGTCGCTTTGTACAATTCGATAACGATGGTCAGAGTCACAAAAAACGCAATCCAGAAAATCAACAACGTTTGCCATTTCCAGGTAATGAATATGGCAAGAACCAAGGTGCCTGCTGCGGCCAGCAGCATGGGGGTTTGGAAGTTTTTTCGTAAACTGGTGAAACTGCTCCTTCTCCAGGCAATCAAAGTCCCGATTCCCATTAAAAAAAACAAGAGATAGCCCATCGGCGCGGTCACAGTATTGAAGAAAGGCGCCTGGATGGAAAGTTTGGTGCCCCGGATGGCTTCTGCGATGAGTGGGAATGTCGTCCCCAGCAGCACGGTGAATGCGATACCAACAAAAAGGATGTTTTGGGCGAGGAAGGCGTTTTCCCGGCAAAGAACGGACTCGAGCCGGTGGTCCGATTCCAGCACGCGGATTCGCTTGAAAAGCAAGACCATGGCAAAAAGAAGCACAAAGGCGAGGAATCCCAGGAAAAAAGGACCGATTTCGGACTGGGTGAAGGAATGGACCGAATTCACGATCCCGGAACGAGTGAGAAAGGTGCCGAGGATGCTCAAGCCGAAAGTCATAATAATCAACACCACGTTCCAGATCTTGAGCATGTTCCGTTTTTCCTGCACCATCACCGAATGCAAAAATGCGGTACCCGTGAGCCATGGCATCAAGGCGGCATTTTCCACCGGATCCCATGCCCAGTAGCCACCCCATCCCAGCTCTTCATAAGCCCATTGTCCCCCCAGGATCAATCCCAAAGAGAGAAAATACCAGGAAAACAGCGTCCAACGCCGTGTGGTGACAATCCATTCGTTGTCCAGTTTTCCCCGCATCAACCCGGCCATTGCGAAAGCGAAGGGTACGCTGAAACCAATATACCCCAGGTACAAAGACGGAGGATGAGCGATCATGGCCAGGTGTTGCAGTAAGGGATTCAATCCCCGGCCTTCCAGGGGAGCAATCGCTTGCAATGCGAAGGGGTTGGACCAGACCACCAGTAAGGCGAGCAGGAAAACCATGATGAAATTGAGCACGGCGATGACATAGGGAATGACCTGACGGTTGGTATGCTGGTACCGGCAGGCCACGATCATGGCGAATCCACTCTGCACGAATGCCCAGAGGAGCAAGGAACCATCGAGTCCCCCCCAAAACGCGGTGACCTTGTAAAACAAGGGCATGTCGGTGCTCGAATTTTCCCAGACGTAAATCAGTCTGAAATCATTGTTCACGAAAGCATGGACCAGCAGGACGCTGCTGCAAAGCAGTAAGAAAAAATTGAAGGTTGTGGCATACTGGGCAGAGCGAACCAGGTTCCAATTGTTGCGTCGCACCCCGACACAGGGAACGATGCTGCCATATAAAGCGACGGCCAATGCCATCACCATCATCATGTATCCAATATCTGCCATATTAATTCTTTATTCAATGAAGTAGCATTGAGTGTGAATCCCCGACTTTGAAGGAAACCCGACCCCTTCCTTATGGTATGGCGGCGATGCCGGGCTTCGAATTCCCGGGAAGTTCCCGGATATCTCAGAGCAACCTTGTCCTTTACACCAGGATACTCCTCTTATTGAAGACTCATGTCGAATATAGCTTAACTAACAAAAAGAATGCATAAAATCAATACTTTTTATTGCGCCGGAGCGGCAGCCTCGCCGGCAGTAAACCCAATCCTCCTCTTTTCATCCGTTCGGGCAGGAAGGTGATGCGCAACTTCCCCGTATTCCGCAGAGGACGCACCTCGGCATGAACCCCGTAAACTTTCTCGATCAAGCGGGGCGTCAGGATTGCCTGCGGCTCCCCTCCGCAAACCATCTTTCCTTCTTTGAGTACGTAGATATGGTCACAATAAAGCGCTGCCAGGTTCAAGTCGTGCAAGGCCACCAAGGCCGTGATGTTCAGTTGTTTGATCAAATCGAGAATTTCCAGTTGGTGGTAAATGTCCAGGTGGTTGGTCGGTTCATCCATCAGCAGCAGTCGGGGTTGTTGCGCCAGGGCCCGTGCGATGAGGACCCGTTGCTTTTCACCACCGGATAAGGAAAGAAAACGACGACTGGCGAATTGCCATAAATCCACCCGCCTCAACGCCTCTTCCGTTATCGACAAATCCTCTTCCGATTCGGTTTCAAAAGTCTTTTTGAAAGGCAAGCGTCCCATCATTACCATTTCATGGACGTTGAAATCAAACTCCGTTTCCGACTCCTGGACGACAACCGCCATCCTTTGCGCCACGTCACGCGATTTCAATCGCCATACGGCCTTGCCATCGATGTCGATCCGACCGGAATCGGGTTTCAGGACGCGATAGATTGTTTTCAACAAGCTGGTTTTGCCGCTGCCGTTGGGACCGATCAGTCCCACGAATTGCCGGGGTCGTACTTCCATGGAAAGGTCTTGAATGATGCGTTTTTCTTCCCTGGAGCAATTGACCTTTTGTAATTCCAACCTCATCACGCCTCTCCTTGTCGCATGTAACGCCGCTTCAGCTCCGCTGTAGCATTTTGCCTTTGAAACGCATCAACCAGATAAAAAAAGGTGCTCCCGAAAAAGCAGTGAGGATGCCGATCGGGAGTTCCTCGGGCGATAAGATCACCCGGGCCAGCACGTCTACCCAGATAAGAAAGATCGCACCAAACAAAAAGCCGATGGGCAGCACTTTTTTGTGGTCGGAGCCGAAGCACAATTTGACGATATGGGGCACCAGCAGTCCGACGAATCCAATTGTGCCGCTAACGGCCACCAACACGCCTGTCAGTAGAGCGCTGATAACGAAGAGCAGGTTGCGCAAGCGCGGTACGTCGACTCCCAACGTAGACGCCGTTTCCGGACCAATGAGCAAGGCATTCATCGCCCGGGAACGGGTCATCAAAAAAAAAGCGGCCAGCGCCAATGCCAGCAACGGGACTCCCAATTGTTCCCATTGCGCGTTGCCCAACCCCCCCAACATCCAAAACAGGACCTGACGCGCGGCACTGTGGTTACTCGCTTGGAAAATCAGAAAATTGGTGACCGATGAAAACACGAATGCCGTCGCAATCCCTGCCAGGATCAATCGAACGGGGGAAAGTTGTCCGGACTGTTGGGCAATCAGGAATACCACCACCAGGGCCAGCAATGCGCCTGAAAAGGCAGCGAGAGGAAGCGCGAATGGCCCGAGCATCGAGGCGCCGAAAAGAATCACGCAAACGGCGCCCACCGAAGCCCCGGAGGAGATTCCCAACAAGTAGGGATCGGCCAGGGGATTGCGCACCAGCGTTTGCATGGTGATTCCCACCAACGTCAAACCCGCCCCGACAATGGCCCCTAAGAATACCCGGGGCAAGCGAATATTCCAGACAATCCCATCCTGAAAATCCGGCCAGTCTTTTGCGATCCAATCCGGAAAAAACGGGTACAGTACGATTTCCCAAACCCGGACGACCGGAATAGAGACCGAGCCGATGGCGACGGCCAGTGAAAATGACAACAACAACCCGATTACCAATACCGCAGTCACCTTTGCGCCTTTGTGCCTTTGCGCCTTTGCGCCTTTGTGCCTGGCAAAAAAATGTTCCATGAATCCCGAATGGAGCTCTTAATTGATCTCATTAAACCACCAGCTCTGCTGGTGCGAACCTAATAGGCTTTGCCGATCAGACATGAGAAAGGTATCCGTGTCCGTGAGCCGTGCTCGTGCTCGTGAACGGTCAGTGAATTCGACGGCACATTTTGGTTAACATTGAAACAATGCGATGAAGTCACTGTTTCCCTTCGTCAAATAAAGGAGGCTGGATGATCTTCAACACGTTTAAAACATCAAGAATAGCAGCGCATTCCATTGCGGAACCTCGGGCAAATGCATAGAATCGTTGCTTGTCAGGAAAGGAATTTTTTCCACAGCCTTCTGCGATATTGAGAGGAATCGACCATGAGGCCCTTTTCAGTTGGTCAACTAAGGCTGAGTATCCTTTTGGCAATGTTTCGATGACTTGGACAGATAACGCTAAAAATTCGATGGAACATTGGTATACATCGAGTTTTTCATGATCTGACATGGCAGCCTTTTTCGTTCACGAGCACGAGCACGTCTTACGATGACGAACACGTTTTGCCCTCATACTGGGGGCCTCTTCAAGCCACCGGCTCTGCCGGTGGTGATGACTGGTTCACCGGACGTCAGTGATTAAAACAATTCCGGGTAAAAAGCTTTCGCGAGCTCCACAATGGCGTCGGCATTACGAATCCCGGGAGTGGCCGCCGCATAAGGGAGGACCACGAATCGTTTGTGTCGAATCGCCTCCACCCCCTGCAACGCATAGTGCTCCAGTAAAAAATTTTTCTTTGCTCCGGCGTCCGGTCTTCCATAGTCGACAATCACAATCACTTGCGGGTTACGGCTCACGATTTGCTCCCAACTCACCGTGGTCCAATTCTGGTCCAGGTTCTTGAAAATATGGTCACCCCCCGCAAGCCGGATCAACGTGTCGGGAATGCCAAAGCCTCCGGATGTAAAAGGCATGTCTTCCCCGCTGTCGTAAACAAAAACTCTTACCTTTTCTTTCAACCGCGTCGCCCATTCCACGGATTTCACTTTTTGTTGGAGTTCTTCCACCAGTTTTTGCGATTTTTCTTCGATTCCAAAAATTTTCCCGATGTTGATGATGTCCCGGTAAGTGTCCTCCATGGTGACCGATTTCAGTTTCATAATACGTATACACGACTCGCTCAATACGTAGCTCTTGATCCCCATCTTCTTCAATTTTGCCGGGGTGATGCCCCCTTCATTGAATCCATAATTCCAACCGGCGAATACGAAATCCGGGTCAGCGCCCAAGAGGACTTCCATGGAAGGATAATTCGCCGAGACCTGCGGCACCTTTCGATATGCGGCTTCGAGCGAAGGCAAAACCTGGTGGCGAGATCCTTCCACTCCACTGATACCCACCATCTGCTCTTCCAATCCCAAACGGAGCATGATTTCCGTGATGTTGATGTCATTGGCAACGGCTCGTTCGGGAGCCTGCCTGTAAATGGTTGTTTCCCCGCAACTGACGATCGAAACCGGGAAACCGGAAGCCTGCGAGTGGAATGAATATCCCCATTGAAAAACGAGGAAGACCATCAATGAAAAATGCCATCGACTACAGAAACGGATCGTTTTCATAATAAATCCT